>CAVTTC010000015.1:0-154195 GCA_963737465.1 uncultured Acidobacteriota bacterium | reverse complement strand
CATGGGTGCGAGTCTTGAATGTGCGGATGGGGACGGTGAAGAACTGGAAGCCCAGCGCGCCCACCTCACCCAGCAGATCGCCGCCCTCGGCGACCTACGTTGCGGTTGGATTACCTCCACGACGGGCCGCTGCGGTAAACCCAACTGCCATTGCCACCAACCCGGCCACCCCGGTCACGGCCCGAACCTCCGGCTCACCTTCAAGGTCCACGGGAAGACCGTCACCGAGTCACTGCCCGATCCCGCCGCCATCCACAAGGCCGAGCGGGAAATCGAGGAGTTCCGCACCTACCAGGCCCTGCACCGGGATTTCCTCGACGTCAACGCACAAATCTGCCACTTGCGCCCATCGGAACCGGACCTCCTGTCGGTACGGGAAAAAAAACGCTCGAAACCATACAACAGGAAACGGCGCGCGAAGTAGAGCGCCTCACCCACAGAATCTTCGCCGACCGCCGCAAGACCGGCCAACTGGATCTGGAAGCCGTCGAGACGTTCGTTCGCGAGAGCATGCATCGGGCCGGCGCAGCCGCCTTATCGCATCTGCTGAACGTGGATGCTCCCGAGCAGCGGTCACTTCCCTGCTCGTGCGGTCACACTGCCGAATTCAAAGAACTGCGCTCCAAACCTGTCCTGACCGTAGTTGGGCGAGTCTCCTACCAGCGTCCGTATTATGTGTGCTCCCACTGCCACCACGCGCCCAATCCCGCCGATGCCGCACTCGGCGTCGAACACGAAGAGTTCTCTCCCGGGTGCGCCGGATGATGGCGGTGGTGGGCAGCGAGACCGCCTTCGATACCGGCCGTGAGCAGTTGGAACGGTTGGCGGGATTGCGCGTGTCCACCAGTTCGGTGAAGCGGCAAGCCGAGGCCATCGGTGCGGAACTCGTGGACTCGAACAGGCTGAAATCCAACGCAGCGTTCACTGCAGTTGCCCATTCCGCTCGGCCCCCCGATCCCGGTCCTGTACGTGGAAATCGACGGCACGGGTGTTCCCGTCGTGAAGCAAGAGGCCGCAGGCCGAAAGGGCAAACTGCCAGGCCTGCCGCCCCATACCCGGGAAGTCAAACTCGGCTGCGTATTCACCTCCTCTGGCGTGGATCCAAGGTCGCCCCATTCGGGATGTGGATTCGACCACCTACACCGGCGCCATCGAGAACGCCGAGGAGTTCGCCCGCCGCATCTATCGCGAAGCGTTCCAGCGCGGGTGGGCGCGGGCGCGCATCAAGGTCATTCTGGGCGATGGTGCTATCTGGATCTGGAACATCGCCGCGGAACAGTTCCCGGGAGCCATCCTGATCGTGGACTTCTATCACGCCAGCGAACATCTTCATACGCTTTCCCGATGGCTGTTTCCCACCGACGACGCCGCCAAGGGGAGTCGCCGCGCTCGACAGGCGAGCACCCGGCCTGGCCGAAAAGCTGGAAACCGAAGCCCAATACTTCGAGCGCAATGCCGACAAGATGCGTTATCCGAAATTCCGGGCGCTGGGATTGTTTGTGGGCTCGGGCGTGATTGAGGCCGGCTGCAAGACCGTGATCGGCTCAGCGCCTCAAGCCGTCCGGGATGTTCTGGACGGTGGAAGGCGCCAACCGGATCATCGCTCTTCGTCGCTGCCGCATCAGCGGCAAGTTCGAAGACTTCTGGGAGGCGCGTGCCGCGTAATTAATTACCACTTCTCAGACCCGCACCCGGAAGGGAGAGGTAACGGTCACACGTGGGAGGGCGTCACTGGCTCTTGCTCATGACCGCCCGCAGGATGGTGTTGATGCGCGTCGAGTATCCCTCGCCGTATTGCCGTAGCCACTGCAGGACATCGGAATCCAGGCGAACGGCGACGAGAGTCTTCGCGGGCCGGCGGGCCGACTTCAACTGCTCGTCGGTGAGTTCCGGGATGTCCGAGAAGTCTATGTCGGAGTCATCGCCGGCAGCCTGGCTCGCGGTAAGCCGGTCCACAACAGCCTGCTGACGTTTAGTCAAGGGTTTCTTGAAGATAGATTCGGCGCTCACGCTTACTAGCTTTTCTGGCCGAGATGATTCGGATGATTTCTTCCCCATTGTTCTTATCCTTCCGACATACATGGACCACTACCACAATCAATGGCGAAGTGGCCCCAATGGTGTGCCACCGCTCCTCGCCTTCGATGCAGCGATCCTTTGTGAGTACAACGTTCGGATCGGCGAAAACCCGTGAAGCGGTATCGAAATCGAGCCCGTTGTGCTTGGATTGATTGATTCGGTTCTTTTGGGGATCCCATTCGAATCGCAACGCGTTATACATATCGTATAACACTCCTGGTGAATAGACAATGGCGCTGACCGTGGCCCGTCACACCCGAGCGTCGCGCAGGAAGGTGGCCGCCTCCTCGGGCGGCGTAGGATTCATATAGAATCCCGTTCCCCATTCGAAGCCGGCCACTTTGGTGAGCTTGGGGATGATCTCCATGTGCCAGTGAAAATGGGGCATATTGGCGTCCTGCACCGGCGCGGTGTGGACCATCAGGTTGTAAGGTGGCTTCTCGAGCACCTTCTCCATCTTCCGCACCAGGACCCGCGTCATCGCACCCAGGTTCTGGATGGTCGCGATGTCGGCGTTCTCAAAATGCGAGCCGTGCACCTTCGGAAGGATCCAGGTTTCAAACGGGAACCGAGGGGCGTAGGGGGCGAGCGCGATCAGGTGATCGCTTTCCATGACCACGCGGGAACCGGCGTCGATCTCCTGGCGGATCACGTCACACCAAACGCAGCGCTCCTTGAAATCGTAATACTTACGGGCGCCTTCGATCTCCTCCAGCGCTCGCTTGGGCACCACCGGCAACGCGATGAGCTGGGAGTGCGTATGCTCGAGCGAGGCACCCGCCGATTCCCCGTGATTCTTGAACAGGATGATGTAGCGCAGACGCTTGTCTTTGCTGAGATCGTTGATCCGGTCGCGGTAGGCCCAGAAGAGATCTTCCACCTGCTTTTCGGAAAGATCGCCGAGGGAGAGTTCGTGGACCGGAGTCTCGATCAGCACCTCGTGAGCGCCGATGCCGTTCATCTTGTCGTACATGCCATCACCCTGGCGCGACAACTCGCCTTCGACGCGCAGGGCTGGGAACTTGTTGGGAATCACTCTCAGGGTCCAGCCCGGCTCGTTCGGACGTCCGCCAGACCGGTATGAGAGCACCTCGGGCGGTGTTTTAAACTCGCGTCCCTCGCAGAAAGGACAGTTCGCGGAACCATGGACTTCCACCGGTGGGCGGACGAAATCAGTGGGCCTCTTGGCGCGGTCAGTCGCAATGATAACCCACCGGCCAGCGATGGGATCTCTACGCAGTTCTGGCAACAAAGCCTCCGGCTACCGGCGCAGTCATGGCGATAAAACGCGTGTTGTATAACGGACAACGGTCAATTATGGGATACGTTTGAGACAAGTGTGAACACATCGCGATGGTGGGTGACAACCGGCGGAATTGAGAATATCACATTCACCACATCGAAACGGAGTTTCGGGGAGGGAAGGTTGGCTCGACGTATATAGTCGAGGGCGGCCCGTACCAGGCGCCGCTGCTTCTCGCTGTCGATGGCGCGGTCCGGTGACCCGAAATCCGCCGAAGACCGGCTTTTCACCTCGACGAAGACCAGTTCGTCGGCTTCCCACGCGACCAGGTCAACTTCCGCTGATCCGGTGGCCGTCCGATGATTGCGGGCCACTACGGTCATACCAATGCGCTGGAGGAATCGGTGGGCGATATCCTCGCCCCGGCGGCCGGCGGCCAGATCCGGGTCCCATGAGCGGCGGCGCCCGTGATCCCGGAGCCTATCGGCTAGCCGGTACAACGATCCGAGCATGTTTACCTCACTGGCCGGACTACTCTACTTGAGGACCTGAAGGTTCCACTCGATGACCTTGCCGCGTACGAGGTAGCAGAGGTAGTACTCCCAATTGCGGCGAAATCCGGGAAAGCGGTTCACCAGGAACTCGAAGCCCAGCCACTTCCATAGATTGAGTAGCTTCACGCGCACAGAAGTCTCTTGGAATCGCACATGCGAGTAGTATCCGTAGCCGGCGTTGTCGGGCCCGAAGTAGCGGAAGGAGAAGCTGTTCAGGTGCCAGCGGTGGGTGGGGTCGCAAAAGGAGCTGAAATCCGTATAGTGCGGCGTGGCGATGTGGACGGAGCCGCCCGGGCGGACCAGGCGATGAAACTCTTCCATGGTGCGCACCACGTCGGAAACGTGTTCAATCACGTGGATCGCCCGCACCTCGTCGAACGAATTGTCCCGGAAGGGATAGGGGAAGTGATCGAGGTTACACAGGACATCGGCGCGGCTTCTCGGGTTGACGTCCACTCCAATCGCACCGGGATATTTGTTGATCCCACACCCCACGTCCAGTATTCGCATCGGTACAACACGATTGTAACTGTCCACAGCCGGGGCCGCGTCTATCGTTGGGGCCTGACGGCCTTCTGCAATTCTGAGTGTTTTTGTTGGACGATAGTAACTTGAGGAGATTGTCGGAGAAATCGGGACTTTAAAGATGAGACTACATCCGCTCGCATTCATTATTGCCGCAGCGCTTTCCGGGCTGGCAGCGGCGCAGAATACCATCCCCTGGGACACCAGCGGGAACTCTATGTTGACGGGGCAGTACTATTTCCGGCAGATCGTATACCAGGGCGTCAGCTCCAGCGGGAGTATCGGACAGTCCAGCGCGCTTTACGGGACCATTACCTTCGATGGAAAGGGGGGCTACAGCGTAACCGCCCAGCTGGCGGATTCGACGATCTCATCGGGCCAGCCGCAGCCTTTCACCTTCACAACCGGGACATACGGAATTTCCGCTAGCGGATTCGGGTTTATCGACAACCCTCTGTTCAAGGACGACTCGGTTATCGGGTTGGTGGCCCAAGGAGTCTTCGTCGGAAGCGCCACCGAGGGGACGACGAATGATGTGTTCGTGGCCATTCCGGCGGGAAGTTCGCCTGCGTCGCTATCCACGCTTCAGGGCAAATACTGGTTCGGCTACATGGACCTGCCGACTTCCGATCCGGCTCAAGCCAAGGATGCCCTGTTTCCAGTCACCGCCAACGGGAGTGGAGGCTTTACCGGAACCATCACGGCGAACGGCTACATTGGTACTTCCGGTACCGCGGTGAACCAGTCCATCGCGAGCCTGAGCTACACGTTGGCGAATGGGGCTGGAACACTGGTGTTCCCGGCCGCGGGCGCAGCGAACCAGACGCTGATCAGCGGCACCAAGGTACTGTATGTTTCGGGTGATGGCAACTATGTTATCGGCGGGTCGGCATCCGGATACGATCTTTACTTCGCGATTCGCGCTCCCACCAGTTCGGTGACGAACTCCATCTATAAGGGGCTGTACTATGCGGCGGGAATCGACGAGGACAACTCCACCGCCGGTTCCGCCGGTACTCGACACGTTTTACAGCGCGTTCAGTGCGACCGGGACGGGTGTGATCCTGCGCGACGACCGGCTGGCATACTTCGACTATGCGGCTTACGACTCTACCTATGACACCGGTTATTCGCTCGACTCCAGCGGGCTCTATAGCACCAAGTGGTATCAGTACGCAGTCGGGTCAGACGGCATGGGTTTCGTGAGTATCGGCAAAGGACCGGTGCTGGGCTTGAGCTTCGGCGTGAAGGCTCCCGACTTCAGCGGGAGCGGCGTCTACCTGAACCCGACCGGCGTGGTAAATGCTGCGAGTTCCGCGCCGTTCATCGCCGGACTGGCCCCTGGAGAGCTGATCACGTTGTACGGGTCCGGGCTAGCCGCGTCCACGGTGGTAGCGCAGGCGCTGCCGTTCCCGACCACGCTGGGCGACGTGCAGGTATCCATCAACGGCCGGCCGGCTCCCATCTACTACGTGAGTCCGACCCAGATCAGCGTCATCGTCCCCTATGAGACCGAAATCTCCTTTGCCGCAGTCCAGGTGACCAACAACGGCGCCAAGTCCAACACCGTGACCGTGTATATGAATGACGCGGCTCCAGGAATCTTCAGCGTGCCTCCGGGCGGGCTCGGATACGCCGCGGCATTGCACCCCGACTACTCGGTGGTGTCCGCGGCGAATCCGGCCAAAAAGGGTGAGACGATCCAGGTATTCCTGACGGGGCTCGGAACCGTGAGTCCGGCCGCCGCTGCCGGCGCGGCCGCTCCGGTTAATCCGTTGAGCCTCACTACGGGTCAGTTTTATGTTTACATCGACGGTTACGACTCGAATACTTCCTATGTCGGGCTGGCTCCCGGACTGGCAGGTCTTTACCAGATCAATGTAACGGTTCCGACCACCGTGTCGAGCGGCGATGTGTACCTGGATGTGCAGGCGGATTCGAATGCGTTCTACACCTCGCAGGTGAAGATACCGGTCCAGTAACGCCGCTACCTGGGCAGGTCGTATTTCTCGCCGAACAGGATCGCCGAGAGCCCCTTGGCGATCCCGCAGGCGTTCGCATTGACTACGTTCGATAACACGATGACGGCTGCGTCGTCGTCGGGAAACCGGTTGATGCAGGTGGAGAAGCCGTTTATGCCTCCTCCGTGTCCGATCTGACGGTGTCCGAACAGGGGCTCCAGTTGCAGCCCGTACCCGTAGTGGTTCTTCACCGGAGTGGTCATGGCCTCGAAGGATTTGCGGCTGATGACACGATCCGTATAAAGCGCCCGGTCCCATTTGTACAGATCGGCAACCGTCGAGTATAGCGATCCGGCCGCATACGGCAGGGACATGTCGAGGTAATCGGCGTTGCGGTAACCGGCGGGACCGCGTTCGTACCCGGCTGCGCGGCCTGGAAGGATGGCCCGCGTATTGTCGTATCCCGAGTCCTTCATTCCCACCGGATCGAGCACCTGTTCGCGAACATAATCGGCATAGCTCCGGCCCGAAACCTTCTCGATGATGTACCCCAGCAGGACATAGCCGGTGTTGTCGTATTTCCACTTCTCCCCAGGCTGGAACTCGAGAGGTTTGTCCTTCGAGAGCATCACGATGGCCAGCGGCGAAAGGGGCAGGCGCATGAAGCGTGGAGTGGCGAAGTCGCGGCTATTGGTATAGCTGGGAATGCCGGAGGTGTGCGAGAGAAGGTGGTGGATCGTGACGGACTTCCAGGCCGCGGGACAGTCGTCCAGGTACTTGCAGACCGGGTCGGAGAGGCTCAGCTTCCCGCGCTCCTGCAACTGGAGAACAGCCGCCGCCGTGAACTGCTTGGTGATGGATCCGATGCGGAATTTGTTCGCCGGCGTATTCGGAACGTTTAACTCGAGACTTGCCGATCCGTACCCCTTTTCGAGAAGAATCCGTCCGCTCCTGGCCACCAAGACCGCGCCCATGAACCCCCTCACCTTGGCATGAGCATCCAGGAGTTGCTGCATCTTTTCCGTCGTATCCTGGGCGGAGGAAGCGAGCAGGGCGACGGCGGCCAGTGCGAGTAGGCGGAATGCGCGGGAGGGCATGATCAGTTCTTCAGTCTTATCAGAAACCATGAGAAGCCGGTCAACAGGAGCAGGGAAGCGAACACGCGCGGGACGATATTGCTGCGCGCCAGCGGCAGCACCGCGGCCGCGCGGACGACACCCCAGAGGATCGCGACCACTGTCAACTCGGCCACAAACGCGCCAGCCAGGTATGAGGTTCGGGAGTAATCCGCCGCCGCCAGCAGCATGTCGAAATACATCCCGTGCAGGATGCCCAGTACGCCCACCACAAGCCACCGCTGGCCGGCCGCCGGAAGAAGCAGGATCTCCACCGCGAGATAAGCGATGGTCAAGGCTGTGGCCGCTTCGATGAATCGGGGCGAGAGGGTAATCCGGGTGGACAGTTGCGCGATAACCGTCAGCGCCTGCCCAGCCAGGAACATCGCGATCAATAACGCCAGTTCGCAGCGGGAACGTCCGGCCAGCACCAAGGCGGCGAGGAACAGGATCTGTGCGATCCCGGCAACAGCGCGCCAGAAGCCGGCAGAGGCGTCTCGCATCGCCGTCTCCCATGCCGTCGGCGGACGGAAACGGATGGTGGCTGTAGGAAAAGATCCATCGAAGGCGGCCTGATCGGTCTTCTGTCCGTAGGTGGCCCGCAGCAGGTGAACGTGGTTGGGAACCGTGATGGAAGCGAAACGGCATTCGACGTCGAATTGATCGACGTCGCGCTCAAACAGGTAGAGTCCCGTGCAAACCAGGTTGGCCCCGTCCTCGCGGCAGGAATGTTGAAGAAGGCGCGCTTCCCGGCCTGCGCCCAGGAACCGGATAGCGCCGAACAATTCGGGCTCGGGGTTCCGGATGTGTGCCACTTCGTACAGGGGCATGCGGAGTTCGTAATCCAGGCGCGCTCCGTTCAACCGGGCTTCTCCGGTGCTCATGCTGACGACGTGAGCGGTAGCTGAAAGCGCACAGACGAGCAGGAGTGCGAGTTTCATTGCTCGGTGAGAATCGGCGCGGGGGTCACGGGTTCGGTACGCACGCGACTCCGGCGTGCGTGCACATACACGATCCTGAGGGCGGCCAGCACAGGAACCGAGAAGAACATTCCCGGAATGCCGGCAATCTGCTCGCCCGCCAGAACCCCGAACAGCACCAGTAACGGATGCAGTTCCACGCCGGATCCCATCAGGTTGGGCGACAGAACGTAGTCCTGGAACATCCGGTACACAATCAGGAAGATAATGATCGCCAGCAGGTGATCGTATCCCGTGATGCCCTGCACAATCAGGATGATCACCGCGCCGGCCAGGGGGCCCACCACGGGTATGAACTCCAGGATCGCGGCGATCCCTCCCAGAAGCAACGAGTACTGTGCGCCGGTGAATTCCAGAAACGCTGTGAAGACCACGAAAGTGGCGAGGGACAGCAAGATAAGCGCCCGAATGTAATGGCCCAGCAAAATGTGCACGTCGGCAAGGATCTCGTCCAGCAGCACGCTGGCGCGGCCCCGGGTGGTCCACCCGATCAAGGCCTCCCGTATGGTTGCCGCGTCCTTGAGCAGAAAGAAAGCGAGGATAGGGACCAAGACAAACTGGAGGATACTGCCGGCTTTCGAAGCGACCTGGCCAAGCGCTTCCTTAATGAGAGGGAAGGCCTCTTTGTCGAGGTTGTCCACCTGGGAACGAAGGCCGTCCACGATGCGGGCACGTAGGGGGTCCAGCCATCCGGGCAGCGGAATCCGTTCGAGGGGATCCTTGTTCTTTATGAGGTCCGGCAACTGCCCAGCCAGTGCCGTGGCCTGGTCGGCGATAGTTGATCCGATCCCGAAGGCGGCCCCTACCAGGCCGCCGAGGAACAGGAGATAGACGAGGGCCAACGTGAAATTGCGCGAGAGCCGTTTTGGAAGTAGGCTCGAGACGAAACTCACCACCGGCGACAGCATGTAAGCGAAAAACAACGCCAGCGTGAAGATCAGGAGAGTGTGCCGAGCCCTATAGGCGAGGAAGATGGACAGCCCGATGAGGAAGACTGTCCACGTAGAGCGCGCCGCTTTCGCGTCGATAGCCAACATTACTTTCAAGATACAGGGTTACCGGGAGAACTGCGCGTGTACACGAGAGGTTAGCCCTTGAAGCGGTCACGGCATTCGGCCGAGCAGAAGTAGATCGTGTCTCCGGCGGCGGATCTCTTGAACGCGGTGGCTGTGGAAACGTAGGTCCCGCAGACAGGATCCTTCTTGAGTTCTCCGGCGACGGGGACTTCGGGACCGCGAGCCTTCTCGGGCGTTTGAGATGGACCCTTCATCAACTCCGAAAACCCATGCATGATCATGCCTACGATCGATCGCACGATGGAGATCAGAAGGATGCTGACCAGGAGTATGACGACGAAACGGAGCATAGAAAAGGACGGACGCGTTCAGCGCCCGTCCTCTTGATGATACGACCTTGATTGAGCCTACTTCTTCTTTCCGGAGCCCTTCTTCGGCGCCGACGGATTCACGTACGTGGTCGAGATCTGTCCGCCGATGGTGGTCAGCAGTTCTTTCGCGGGCTGCGCGAACTGGCCATCCGGTTTAAGAGTCAAGTACTTTTCGAGCGCCGCACGCATCTCGGCAGGAGCCTGCACCTTGCCGTCCGCTCCCATGGTGATCTTCGAGGAGAGGGCCGTCGCGTACCAATACTGGGCTTCAGCGTGGTTCGGATCGGCTTCGGTGGCCTTCTTGAAGGCGTCGATCGCGGCGTCATACTGCCCGGTATTCTGGAGCACCGCGCCGAGATTGTAGTAATACTTGCCGGCGTTCGGCGGATCCAATTGGGCAGCCTTCGTCAACTGCTCCTCGGCCTCCTTCACCTTCTTTGCGCGGGCGAGCATCAGGCCATAGTTGTTCAAATAGGCTGCGTCATCCGGCTTCAGGGCAATGGCCTTCTGGAAGGCTTCGATGCCCTTGGTGTACAGGTCACTCTGTTCCTGCCCCGTCTTGGTGGCGGCGGCTCCGGCATAGGCATCGGCGAGGTTCGCCCAGACGACATGCTGGTTGGCGTCCATTTCACCCGCCTTGGTCAACTGCTCGATGGCGACGTCCCACTGTTTGGCCTCCATCGCCACGCGGCCAGCGTTGAAGGCGTCGTTCAATGCCTTGTTCTTTTGAAGCTGGGCCGCGCGTTCCTTGGTCTGCTTTTCCAAGGCGGCCTTTTGCTCGGCGGACAAACCGCGTTCGACGTCCTTGGAAAGCTGGCCGCTCTCGGCCATTTTGGCCATGGCCGCCTGCTTCTGCTTCATTTCGGCCATGTTGAAGTTGATCGGGGTAGGATCGCCGAGCCTGGTGCGGACGTTATTAACGGTGTCAACGTCTTTTCCGTCAATCTCGCACGTGATCTTGTAATTCCCGATGGGAAGGCCTGCGTGAATGTAATGGCCCTTTTTGTCGGTCTTCGTTTTGTAATTGCCTTTTATGTCAAGACGCTCGATCTTAATAACGGCGTCCTTCAGCCCTTTGCCGTCCTCGCCTTTCACCTCGCCTTCAAGCGACGTGGTCTGAGCATGACCGGCGACTGAAAGGAGGAGGAAAGTGCCGAGGAGGAGACTGATTCTTTGGAAGGTTTTTCGGTAGGGGAAACTGCTGTCCATTGCGGACCTCCGGCTCTGAATACGTGTTCTCTTTCAGCATACTACAGGGTCGAGAGATCTGGTACACCGGGAGGGTGAAAGGTCGTGAAAGGGTGCTTCACCGTTTTGGGGATCGCGCCCGGGGACCATATTGAAGGCCTCCACCGGGTCCAAGGCGATACGAACGGTGATTTCGAGGGCGCGCGCCGCCTGTTGGCGCTCCGCCTCCTGTGCGGTGCGGCGAACGTGCGAGTAACGATAATGTCACTCGACTGCGGAGGTAGAAACGTCCGCCCAACTGCAGCGAAGGAATCGTTAAGCATCCGAGGCGAATGTTACGGCAATCCCCGAATTCAGTGCCGCCTGACGTCTGGCTGAAGAGTTCGGTTCCGGACGCCCGCGCCGAAGCAAAACAAATAGCGACGGACGATCCGTATCGGCATCTTAATCGCAGCCGTGGGATGCGGTTACCCGCCGGACTGCGGCGGCTCTGGAGGGGTTGCTATGATTCGAAACTATTGAAAAGCCTGAGACATGGCACACACCTGTATGCCCTTGCCGCTGATCGCCCTCAGGTTCGACCATTGCGCAGGACAGACCGAATGTCGTCATCATACTGGCCGACAAACGAGGGACACGGCGACACCGGCGCTATTGGCGCCGGCGAGGTCCGAGGCATGCCAGCGCGACGCATCGGCCAATTTTCCGGTGACTGGCTGCCACTGATGCAGTTTCTGGCCAAGCCCGGCGGCCCGGCCTTCCATGCGGCGCTCATCGCCGCCCGATGTGAACGGGACAAGAGGTAGGCGTGACAATTCGATTCAAGATGCTGATGGCCATGCTCGGAATCGGATGCGTAGCCATCTTCGTTTCGGGTTACATCAGTTACCGCCACGCAAGCCGGGGGCTCACCGACGCCGCCTTGAGGCAGTTAACCGGAATCCGGCGCTCCAAGGCGCAACAGATTGAGGCAGAGTTCGCAACCATTCAGAACCACGCCATAACGCTTGGTGCGGACACGATGCTGATTGCTGCGATGGGCGATTTTCGTGAATCGTTTCGCAAAATCGACGGACCTGATGAGCCATCAGAACAGGTGAGAGATCTGGAGAAGTTCTACCGGGCGGATTACCTGTCCCCGCTCGGCGCCCTTGTGCCGCTGCGGCCATCTATTAGAGACTACTTGCCCGACGGTCACGGTCCATACCACATCCAAACGCAGTACCTCGTCCGGAATCCCAATCCACGGGACCGGAGGTATCTGCTGGATTACGCGAGGGACGGTAGTGAATACAGCCGTGTTCATGCGAAGTACCATCCCGCGCTGCTGCGAATTACCCAGAAGTTCGGCTACCGCGATTTGTACCTGATCGATAACGAAACAGGACGGATCGTTTACTCGGTTCTCAAGCAACCAGACTTTGGGACCAGCCTGGTTCGGGGGCCGTACAGGAGTAGTACGTTAGGGCGCGCGTTTCGGTCCTGCCGCGAAACGATGGATACGGACGCCGTATGCCTGACCGATTTTGAAGCCTATGAGCCCTCGTTGGGAGCCCCGGCAATGTTCGTGGCCAGCCCTATTCACGACCGAAGCGTTCAAGTGGGGGTGCTCGCGTTCCAACTCTCGATAGACGAAGTGGATCTCGTCGTTTCGGGCAACAAAGGCTGGGAGAAGGACGGATTGGGAAAGAGCGGCGATACGAGCATCGTCGGCCCGGACTTCCTGATGCGAACGAACTCGCGGGGATTCGCGGAAGATCCGGAACGGCATGTGGCCCGTTTACGCGCACGTGGTGTGTCTCAAGAGAAAATTAGCCGTATTCGCGCCTACAGGAGCACTGCGCTGCAACAAGAGGTGCGCCTGCCGTCCGTTGTTGCAGCCTTGGCCGGGCAAGAAGGCGCGGGCGTGCAACTCGGCTCTGCGGGTGGACGGTCGTTGATCTCGTACGGCCCGCTTCGGATTCCCGGGCTGCATTGGACCATCGCGTCGCGGATGGATGAAGTCGAGGCGCTTACCGAGGTTGACAGAATGCGCTCACGGCTGATTCTCTGGGCGTTGGCGATGGTAGCGGTCGCATGCATACTGGCGACCCTGGCCACCCGCGCCATCGTGCGCCCGTTGGAGGCGCTCACAGGTGCCTCCAGGAAACTCGCCGCAGGCGATCTGGATGCGAGCGTGCCAGTCCGATCAAAGGACGAACTCGGCGCTCTCTCGGCGACCTTCAATGCGATGGTCGGGGCCCTGCGAGAAAGCGCTGCTCTGGCCGACCGGCAAGCGCAAGAACTGCGAAAGCAACAGGCGATTCTGCAGGACTCGGAAGCGAAGTTCCGGACCATGTACGCGTCTTCCGGGGATGCGATGATGCTGTTGGACGCGAGCGGCTTTCTGGACTGCAACCGCACGGCCCTCGAGATGTTCGGTTGCGCCACGGTCGAAGAGTTCTGCAAGCGCACACTGGCGGAGTTTTCTCCTCCCACGCAACCCGGCGGAGGCAACTCGACGGAATTGACCCTGGAAAAGATCGGGGCTGCGATGACTGAAGGCAGTCAGAACTTCGAATGGATGCATCGGCGTGCGAACAACGACGTGTTTCCTGCCGAGGTACTCCTAACGCGATTGGAAATGGGCGGAACGTCGCTGCTTCAGGCCACGATACGGGATGTCACGAAGCGAAAGCAGGCGGAGCAAGCGACTCAGCTTCGCGCACGGTTGGATTCGATGCAGTCCGAAATCGGCGCGGCCCTGGCGCAATCGCAAGAGTTCAGTTCCGCGATGAATGAGTGCGCTGGGGCATTGTTGTGTGGTGTTGGGGCGTCATTCGCACGCATATGGGTGATCGAGGCGGATACAGACACGCTTGTGCTCTGCGCAAGTGCCGGGCTGCACACACATCTCGATGGACCTCACGCGCGGGTCAAGGTTGGTGAACGCAAATTGGGTCGTATTGCAGCCACACGTAAGCCGATGGAGACCAATTCGTTGGTGACCGAAGCGGGGGTGGATGTGGAGTGGGCCAACGCTCAAGGGATTGTCTCGTTCGGCGGCTACCCCCTGGTGGTCCAAGACCGATTGGTAGGCGTGGTTGTGGTTTTCGGAAAGAGACCGTTTGTACCGGAGGAATTCGCGGCGGTTGCCCAAGCGGCGAGCCGGATCAGCCTCGGCCTGCAACGAAGGCAAACGGAACAGGAACTCCAGGCAGCGAAGGAACGGGCCGAGGAGGCCACGGCGGCCAAGTCCATGTTTCTTGCCAACATGAGCCACGAGATCCGCACGCCGATGAACGCCGTCATAGGTATGACCCACCTGGCCTTGAAGACCGATCTGACACCCAGACAGCGCGATTACTTGACCAAGGCCAGGGGTGCGGCCGGCGCACTGCTCGGCATCATCAACGATATTCTCGATTTTTCGAAGATCGAGGCGGGAAAGTTGGACATCGAGAATGCCGAATTCCGCTTCGAGAATGTCCTCGAGAATCTGTCCACCGTGGTCGGCCAAAAGACGCAGGAAAAAAAGCTCGAGTTCCTGATCTCGACTCAACCGAATATTCCGCCGAATCTGGTGGGCGACCCTCTCCGATTGGGACAAGTCCTTGTAAACCTCGTGAACAATGCGGTTAAATTCACGGAACGGGGCGAAGTGGTCGTCGCTGTCAGTCTGGAGGAACAGGAGCCGGGCCGGGCCAAGCTGAAATTCGCCGTACGCGACACCGGAATCGGCATGACGCCGGAGCAGTCTGCACGCCTCTTCCAGGCGTTCAGTCAGGCCGACATTTCTACAACACGGAAATATGGAGGCACGGGATTGGGGTTGTCCATCAGCAAGCGTCTGGTGGAGATGATGGGCGGCCAGATCTGGGTCGAAAGCCAACCGGGAGTGGGCAGCACATTCATCTTCACCGCCTGGCTTGGGGTGGGCGCGGCCGGAGAGCGGGGCAAGGTGTTCGTTCCCGATCTGGCCGGCATTCGCGCGCTGGTAGTGGACGACAACGCACTTGCTCGCGAGATTCTCGGCGACGCTTTGCGCGCTTTCGCCATCCGCACGAACGCCGTTTCCTCCGGCGAGGAGGCCATCCGGGAACTGGTTGCCGCAGACCCGGCGGACCCCTATAAGCTTGTCCTCATGGACTGGCAGATGCCGAACATGGATGGACTTCAGGCCAGCGCCATCATCCGAAGGAACGGCCGATTGAATCACGTTCCGCGGATCGTGATGGTGACGGCGTTCGGACGTGAAGAGATCTCTTCGCAAGCGCAACAGGTCGGGATAGACGCCTACCTGGTCAAGCCGATCAGCACCTCGGCGCTCTACGACACGCTGATAGACCTCTTCGGGACCGGCGGAATCGAGACTTCGGACGCCCGTTACGAGCGGAAAGAGCCGGACCAACACAAAGCGACAGGCATTCGCGTCTTGTTGGTCGAAGACAACGAAATGAACCAACAGGTTGCCAAGGAACTGCTCGAAAGCGAGGGAGCGACCGTAACCATCGCCGGCCACGGTGGTATCGCGGTCAAACTGCTTCAAGACGGGCCCCAACCACCGCTCTTTGATATCGTCCTGATGGATCTGCAGATGCCCGAAATGGACGGCCACACGGCGACACGGTTGCTGCGCTCCGATGCTCGCTTCAATGACCTCCCCATCCTGGCGATGACGGCGCACGCTTTGGTGGAAGAACGGCAGCGGTGTCTCGAAGCGGGAATGAACGATCACGTCACCAAACCGATTGACCCGGATGCTCTGTTTGCGGCCCTTCGACGATGGGTGAAGCCGCGGGAGATCACAGAGTTGAATGTGGTTCCCCTCAAGGCCGCTGAAGCACGCGCCGTGGAACTGCCCGGCATTCCAGGAGTGAACTTGGCGGATGGTCTGAATCGGGTGGCCGGGAACAGGCGTCTCTATCGAAACCTGCTGGAGCAGTTCTGTGATAAACAAGCTGGTGTTGGGAAGCAGATCAGAGAAGACATTCAATCCGGAGATCGGGCAAGAGCCGAACGTCTGGCGCACACCCTGAAGGGCGTGGCCGGCAATCTCGGAATCGCGGGGCTTCAGCAAATCGCAGCAAATGTGGAGCGTGGAATTCGTGGCGCGGATGACTCTCTACCTGGTTTGTTGGGGGAGTTAGAATCGGGCGTCGAACTGCAAATCACGTCGATTCGGACGGCACTCGGCGCAGCGATCGAAAACGTGGCAACAATCCCCTCGACCGATTTCGATTCAGCGGCGGTTTCTACCGCGCTAGCACGGCTGAAGCAACTCATCGACACAAACGACGGTGATGCCCCCGAGGCAGTCGAATGCGTTGCTGAGCTCCTTGTAGGCCGGGCAGACGCCCACCGCCTCTCAGCCCTGCGCGCTGCTGTCCTTGACTTTGACTTTGAGAAGGCCTCTGTGGAACTCGCCGAACTGTGTAATGGGAGGCAAGACTTCTGAGTTGCCGCGGACTGGCAGTCGAGGATAAATCCCGCACGGTCGCCGGGGTCTACCGAGTACATTCCCGAAGGCGCGTAGCCGTACGAGTGGGGCCGACGGCGTACAATCTGAGTGTCCCATGAAAAAAGCAATTCTACTCGCGGCCGCACTTGTCCTTGGAGCCGGCCTTACCCATGCACAGAACGTCGCCGAGCGATCCAAAGTAGTGGTCATCTCGCTGGACGGATTCCCGGCCGCTGCGCTCGATGATCCCAAGCTGCCGATTCCTACGCTTCGCAAGCTGATGCAAAACGGGCTCAGCGGGCCCATGATCCCGGTGAATCCAACGGTCACGTGGCCGAATCACACAACGCTCGTGACCGGGGTTCGCGCCGACGAGCACGGGCTGCTGGTGAACGGAACGGTGGTCCGCACGGGCGCCTGGCCGCCGGTGAAGGTGGAGCCGATGATCGCCAAGGAAGAGATGGTCCATGTCCCGACGGTGTACGATGCGGCGTTCAAAGCTGGACTCACCACAGCCCAGGTGGATTGGGTGGCGATCAACAAGGCTCCCACCATCACCTGGGCCTTTAGTGAGTGGGCGACGGCCGAGGGACCGGTAGAGAAGGAAATGATCGACCGGGGATTCCTCACCTCCGCAGACTTAGATGGGTTTTCCAAGGCCAATATCCTATGGCGCGATCAGATCTGGACCCGAGCGGCCGCGTACCTCATCAAGTACCATCAGCCCGACCTGTTGCTGTACCACCTGCTTTCGCTCGATTCGACTCATCATCAGTACGGCCCGAACTCGCTGGCGTCGAAGGATGCCATGGCCTTTCTGGACAGCTGCGTGGAGAAGGTAGTGGCGGCGGTGAGGGAGGCCGGACTGATGGACCGGACCACCTTCCTGGTGGTTTCCGATCACGGCTTCAAGGCGTTCACCAGGCAGATTCGCGCCGCCGTGGCGCTGGAAGCCGCGGGGTTGACGGGCAAAGCGTGGGTCCTGCCAGAGGGCGGAACGGCATTCGTTTACGTGGACGAGGCCAATGCGGCGGAACTGCTGCCGCGGGTCCGAAAGGCTTTGGAAGGAGTGGAGGGGATTGACCGCGTCATCGGGGCCAGCGAGTTTCCGGCGCTGGGACTTCCGCTGCCGGAAAAGGACCGTCAGTTCGGGCAGTTGCTGCTGGCCGCCAAGACGGGATATTCCTTCTCGGGTGCGACTGGCGGACCGGTGACTTCTGCGGTGCCTCAGGTATCCGGGAGCCACGGTTACCTGGCGTCGGACCCCGAGATGAAGGCGATTTTCATCGCCAGCGGCAGGGGCGTGAAGTCGGGGACGAAGCTGGACCGGGTGGCAAACGTGGATGTCGCGGCGACGGTCGCGAAGCTGCTCGGGGTGTCATTGCCCAGTTCGAAGGGCCGGCCGATTTTCTAGGACTCTACTCCACCGTGACAGCCTGGCGGGCCTCGGCGGACTGGCTGCCGACCTTGTCGTGGGCGGTGACAATGATGGTGTACTGGCCGCGGCTCAGATCTTTGGTGAGGTTCAGGCTGAGCGCCGCGGGGACGTACATGCGCGGGTAAAATGACTGATCGTGTTCGGCTGCGGCTTCCGGCTGTTGGAACAGATTGTCACCGTTCGGGCGGAGTACTGAGATCCCATACCCGACGTCGAATCGGTTTTCATCTGCGAACTTGAAGCCGACGATGTCGAAGCGGATCCAGATGGTGTCGCCGGGCCGGTACGCAACGACGCTGATGGGCTCCTTGTCTTCCTCTCCGCGGTAGAAGTGAAAGTTCCGGATGGTCAGGGTGGCGCTCGGCTCGACGGTCCGGCCGCGCACCTGAAAATCCGCCTCTTTGCGAGCTTCCACGCCCGCGATCTCGTCCTTCACCCACAGGTTGATGTGATAGACGCCGGAAGGCGCGAATGGGGGCACCTGGACGGTCTGACGGATCTTCGGCAGCCAGTTCTTGTCCTCCCGGGACAGGCCCGTAGCCACTTTGCCGCTGGCGGGTGGGATGATCGGCTTGCCGGCGGGGTCGGAGGATTCGACTTTCCAGAGGAGACGGATGCTTCGCTCGTCCTCCCCCTCGGCCTTGTAACCGGATACCTGAAAACTCACGAACACGGTTTCGCCGGGCACGTAGTAGGACGATGCCGGAACGGCCGGACCGTCGTCGTACTGGGCGAGCGTCACGTTCTGAATGGAGAATGGCTTCGGCGGGGCTGCCGGACTCGCGAGCGCTCCGCACAGGGACAACAGTGCGCACACCAATGAGGACCGCATCAATTAACATTATGCGGTCGCGGGGAGCGGGCTGGTATGTTATTCCTTCATGCTCAGAGGGACGTCAATGTAGGCGAATTGTTCGTGCTCGATGTCACCGTCGGAAACGCGGAGTCGGTAGGCGTTTGTGGGCACGTCGAACAGAAGCCACCCATCGGAACTTTGCGCGGGGCTGACGCGCCGCAGCAGGCCGAGCCAGTTGTCCACGCCGGATCCGTTCTCGCTCTCGGAGAAGGATTCTCCTTTGCTATTCTCGAGCTTCAACAGGGGAATGGAAGCGTCCGAACCACCGCCATTTGTCACTACTACGTGGATCAATAGGAAATTGTGGTCCGGGACTCGCGCCACGGGAAAGGCGTCCAATTGACTTTTCCAAGTGCTCTGCACAACATTGAAGGTGAGCGGACCTGTGGTTACGGGATCCCCGGCGCGGTATTCTCTGGCCACTTGAGGTTTGGAGCAGCCGGGCTGCAAAAGGATTCCGACTGTAACAAGGGCGATGGTCAGGCCGCGCGCCGGGTTAACTGGGAAAACTAACCGTAATCTCATGGAAATTCAAAAATGACACAACGTGGCACTGGTATGCAATCCGTCCGGGCCGATTGTTCCGGCGCAGCCATCCCCGTCGTGTTACTTCTGCTGATCGGCGGCTTCACCGGATTACTGTTGGCCCAAGCCGAGCACCCCATTACCGGACGGAAAATCGCACCCACCATGGGCATGGGCGGAGCCGACTGGCTGGAACGTTCTGAGCGGCAGAGCGAAGAACGACCCGAAGAAGCCATTGAAGCTATGGGTGTGCGCCCGGGGATGGTGGTGGCCGATGTCGGGGCCGGGGTAGGATACTTTACTACCCGCCTGGCGAAAAAAGTCGGGCCCACGGGAAAAGTCTATGCTAACGACATTCAGCCTGAAATGCTTGCGCGGCTACAGGACCGGCTGGATACCGAAAACGTCACCAACGTCGAAACGGTTCTCGGGACTCAATCGGACCCCAAGCTCCCGGCGGGAAAGTTGGACCTGATCCTGATGGTGGATGTTTACCATGAGCTCTCCCAACCTCAGCGCATGCTGCAGCAGATGCGGAAGGCGCTGAAGGCCGACGGGCGGCTGGTGTTAATCGAATACCGGAAAGAGGATCCCACCATCCCGATCCGTCCCGAGCACAAGATGAGCGCCGCGGAGGTGAAGGCGGAAGTCGAGGCCGAGGGTTACCGGTTGGTGGAGGTACTACGCACGCTGCCGCGCCAGAGCATCTTCATATTCCGAAAACAAGTACCCTCATGACTGTTGTTGGGTAAATCGGAACTTTTGCGCTTGCCTGTATGCCCGCAATGGGAGTATCATCCCGAACGAGGCATCCCGACAACCATGGCTTTTTGTCCCTCTTGTGGCGCCCCGGCCGAAGGCCGGTTCTGTCAGAAATGCGGTGCGACTATAGAAACCGCTCCGCCATCCTCCAATCAAGCCTATCCCTCAGGTCCGGCTCCGGCTGCGGCTTCAGGAATGACTGATAACGTGGCTGGCGCACTCTGTTACCTCTTCACGGTGATCACCGGAATTCTGTTTCTGGTACTAGAACCCTACAACCGGAACAAGAACATCCGTTTCCACGCTTTTCAGGCGATCTTTTTTGGCATCTCCACAGTCGTGCTGTGGGTGGTGCTGCTGGTGATCAGCGCCGTTCTGCACGTGATCCCCGTCGTCGGCGCACTGATTAGCCTGCTGCTCATGTTCGTCCTCTGGATCGGCGTGTTGGTGGTGTGGCTGATGTTGATGTTCAAAACCTTCAACAATCAGCGCATGGTGCTGCCGATCATCGGCCCTCTGGCGGAAAAACAATCGTAGCCAATCGCGCGGGTTGGTACGTCTATTGAACTTGCGACGTTATCTTGCATCTCTCTTACTGGCGGCGGCGACCCTTGCCCAGACGCCCCGAGTGGGACGGATCGAATTCTACGGCCTCAGGAAGGTGCCTGAGGCCCGGGTTCGTAAGGTCCTGGGGTTCGCCGAAGGGGCGGCGCTGCCCAGTTCCAAGGCGGATGTCGAAGACCGGATCGCGAACGTCCAGGGAATCACCCGCGCTCACCTGGAAGCGACGTGCTGCGACGAAGGTAAGGTGGTCCTTTACATCGGGGTGGAAGAGAAGGGCGCTCCGCACTTCGATCTCCGCACTCCGCCCGAAGCCGATATCGACCTCCCGCCGGAGATCACAGCCGCCTACAAGGAGTTCCTGGCCGCGGTGAACGAAGCGGTCCGCCGCAAGACGACAGCGGAGGACCTCACCCACGGGCACTCGCTGATGGCGGACCCCGACTGCCGCGATATCCAGCTACGGTTCGTGACGCTGGCCGAGAAACATCTGGACGACCTCCGCAAGGTGCTGCACAATTCGGGGGACGAAGAACAGCGTGCGATCGCGGCCTACGTGATCGGATACGCGCCGAAGAAGGCGGCCATTGTCGACGACCTGCAGTACGCGCTCAAGGACTCCGACGATACGGTCCGGGGAAATGCCATCCGAGCGCTGGCAGCGGTCTCCGTGCTGGCCCGGCTACACCCGGAGACCGGGATCAAGATTGCCCCGACGTGGTTCATCGAGATGCTGAACTCGCTGACCTGGACCGACCGGAACAATGGCGCGGTGGCGCTGGTGAACCTGACGGAATCGCGGGACGAGGGGATGCTCGAGCAGATTCGTGAACGCGCTCTTCCCGCGCTGGTGGACATGGCCCGCTGGAAGTTTCTGGAGCACGCTCTGCCGGCGTACATCCTGTTGGGCCGGGTGACTGGAATGCCGGAGCAGGAGATCCAGGACAGTTGGAGCAAGGGTGAGCGGGACCAGGTGATAGCCGGCGTCGTGAAGAAGTACAAGCTGTAGAACTGGGAGACCAAGCGTCGCCAGGAGTGGCGACGCGGCACGCAGGAGTGCGTGCGCTACTGTTAACGCAGGGCTTTACCCTTTAACCAGGCGATGAGCGCTTCTGGATCGTCACTGATGATGGCGTCCACCTGGGCGTTCACCAGCTTCTCCCAATCCGAGGGTTGATCGGCGGTCCAGGGCACTACCTGAAGGCCGGCTTCGTGGGCCGCTTTGACCTTCTCGACGGTCACCAGCGGGAAGTAGGGAGAGATGATTCCGGCCCCCGCCTCTTTGGCTATGGCGGCGAAGTCGCGCTTGTCGAATTCGGTAAGCGCCGACAGGCGGATCTCCGGAGCCAGTTCCTTCATTGCCACCAGCGTACGGAAATCGAAGGACTGGAGAATCACCCGTTTTTCGAGATGGTGTTTGCGGATTAGATCAAGTACCAACTGGGCGAACTCTCGGGGCGGCGGCGTGTACTCCGGCTTCTGGCGAAAGATCTTGGTCTCGATATTGAACTGTACGTTGCTTTTCGACGCGAGAGAGAAGACCTCATCCAGGGTCGGCATGCGCGTGCCAGGGATGGGCTTCTGGTCGGGGAACTTTGGGTTCTGTACCGCGCCGCAGTCCCACTCCCGCAGTTCGGCGAGCGTCAATTCGTGGATGACCACGCGATCCCTGGGTCCGGTGCAGATAGGAGCCCGGAGGATCGGGTCGTGCGACACGACGATTACGTTGTCCCGGGTCACCGCCATGTCGAGTTCCAGGACGTCCACGCCCACCCGGATGGCGTACTCGAAGGCGGGGATCGTGTTCTCCGGGAAGCGGGCCCGGGCGCCGCGATGGCCGTGCACCTGGATACGGGGCGATGCGGCGGAACCGTTCGGACTCATAATGGGGAACGTAATCGCGATAGCGAAGCCGAGCAGGCGGCTAATCGTGTAACGGCGGTTCACTGGGCTCCTCCGACAGAGGCGGCGCCGTGGGCTCGTGAACCGTTGACCCGCTTCCCGCTTCTGCTTGGGGTGGCTCTGCGGTGCTCTCGAGAGGAATTTCCGGCGCAGGGGGCTCCAGAGCCTCGAGGACGGCGGCGGTGGTCTCCGGCGCAGGTTCGTGAGCGAGCTCGTGCGCCAGTTCGTGCTCGGGATGTTCTTCCAGCCGGATGTCGCACTCGCAGCAATCGCTACAGCGGTGGCACCGGTCGCACAGATGATTCGGACAGGCGTCCTTGGTGCAGTATACGCAGATGGAGACAGAGCGTTCGCCGCAGATGCTGCAGGTGAAGGTGAGAGTGGGGGTCAATGTTACTTGCTCCTTGGCTTGGCCGGAGGCTCCTTGCTCATGCTGGTGCGACACCGCTGCGCCTCTTTGTCCATGATGGCAAACTCCTGCTCCTTGGTTTGAGCCAGATCGACAAGGTAGCTTCGCAGCCGCTGGCGGTTGTTCATATGTTCTCCCAGAGCCCCTTGCAGAAGGTCCGCCACCGCCGGATTGTAGTACTTCCGGATTCCTTCCATCAGCGCGGAGACGGAAGATTCCACTGCCTGCATGCGGAAAAATGTCTCGAGCACCAGCGTGAGCTTCTCTGGATCCTTGGCCAGCTTTTCGGCGGTGCCGTTCAGATACTGGATTTCATTCTGGGCGGCGGTCCACTGCGCTTTGTAGGACTGGGCTGCCTGGGGGTCACGCCAGTTCTTTGGATCCGCCTGGACGATGATGGGCTGAAGCCGCTTAGCTGCGGCGGAGACAGCTTTGAGCTGCGTTTGCAGGTCCCACTCGGATACGACCCCGGCCGCTGCCGGCGGCGACTGTGCCGGGGCGGCCAACACGGCGAACAAGAAAACGATAGCGTACTTCATCATCCGCGACATCTACTGCCATTCTCTCATGTGCGTTATTCCAGATCGATCGCAGCCATTTCGTGCAGGTGGATGGACGGCACCTCGAAGTGGATGAAATCGCCCTCACGCCGGAAAGGAATCTGTTTCTGCGCGACGCACAGCCGGACAGCCGAGGGTCTGGCCGGCGTTCGCAGGCGCACCTGCTGCGCACCTACGGGATAGATGTCGCGGACCGGGCCTTTCATCATCATCGGATTGGTGAGATTCACCAGGTGCAGCGCCATGCTGGCGCGCTGCCGCCACACAGTGATATCGAGAATGCCCTGGCCGGTCACCGTCACCGGGGAGCGTCCGGCCAGGGCCCATTCAACCGCGTTGCGAAGCAGCAGCAGATGGTCCTTGGCCAGCACTTCCCAGAAGGTGCGATCGATGTCCCACGGGAAATAGATAATACGGGATCTGCCGGACTCGGACAAATGCACCACGGGAATGTCCGTGCGCGGGATGCGTGGGTACACGTCTTCCATGGGGAGATCGGGATAGGACGGCACCAGGGTCATGGGCGCGGCGAGACCGGAGCGGGTGCTGCGAGTATGGACGCGCGCGGTCCCATTGATTATGCGGCCCGCGTCCTCGAGCCCGCGGAGCAGCGGGTGCGGCGGGTTCAGATTGATATACGAATTCTGCATCCGCGATTCTATTTTGCCGGCGAACGAAGCTCCGAACAGGCCGGCCAGCCCGAAGTCCTTGCGGCGGACACCCCACTCGTCGTACAGGCTGGTTTCGTTGGTCGCAATGATGCTGCCGCCGGCGGCGGCATAGGCGCGCAACTGGTCGCACTGCGCGTCCGAGAGCGCGGCGATGTTGGGCAGGATGAGCACGTCGAAGCGACCGATCTCCTGGGGCGTGAGCTTGCGGTCGTGCACCATCTCGAAGGGAATTCGCGATTCGATCAGGGCTTGGTAGAAGCCGTCGATGGGGGCTTCCACGCGCGCGGTCGCCTGGCCGGCACCGTAGAATTTCGCGGTCTGCTGCGAGAACACGACGGCGACCCTGGCCAGGTTTTCCTGGTTGCGCAGATACTTCTCGTTTTCGAAGTGCCACTGGTACAACTGCTGGACGGGCTTCAGCCAGCGCTTGTCGTATGGTTTGGCATTGAACTTGGTGAACCAGGGACGCAGGCCGTTGGCGATGCCATCGACGGCCCACAACCGGATCTCTTCGCCGTCCTGGACGGAATCTTTCCAACGGTACGGCTCCTCGACTCCGACGCTGAAGATGCCGCCGATGGGCTTGGTTCCGAGCGCGGCGCGGTACTCCTTGCCGTTCTTTCCGTTACCCCAGGGCGGCATCACGCCGCGACGGGCCTGGCGGTCGGCAAACAGGATATCGGACATCTCGCCGACGGTCTTCATGTCCAGTTCACTGGTTGCGCCGCCGCCCGAATTGGCGATGAACCGCGCGTTCGGGTTGATCTTGCGAATCTCCGAATCCCACAAGCGCCAGAGTTCGAACAGGCGCTGCTCGTGCCAGACGATGTAAGCCCTTCGGGACGGATCCTGAGGGTTGGCAGTACGCGGCAGATCGAAGCCGGAGAACTGTTTGAAGTTGCGCCGGCAATGCTCGCAGAAGCATTGTCCGCTGCCCGCCCAGCGGTTGCTGAAGACGCCATCGACGCCGTACTCGCGAACGATCTCCCGGGTCACGTCGGTCATGAACTCGAAGTTCATGGGGCCGAGCGCGCAGGTCACCCAGAGTTCGGGATTGGCCCAATGGCGTCGCGGCTGGCCCTTCTCATCGACGGCGATCCAATCGGGATGCGCGTCGTAGAGGTCCTGATGGGCGGCGTGGGGGTCGGTGCGCGCGATGACGAACATGCCGAGTTTGCGGCAGCCGTTCACCAATTCGCCGAACGGATCGCGGTCGCCGAGAAAGCGGCTGCGCTTGTGGAGCGGGATTTTGGTCGGGTAGAAGGCCATGTAGCCGCCGCCCGCGAGGCATGCGGCATCGGAATGGGTCTGGCGGAAATAGTCCAGCCAGAACTGGGGATCGTACTGGCCCGGGTCGTCTTCGGTGAACACAAGCTGAGCCCAGCGCATCGGCTTGTCGAACCAGCCCGGGGGTGTCGAGTACCGGTCAGCGGCGGGCGAGACTCGAGTGGTGGCGGCAGCCGCTCCGGCGGCTACCAGGAAGCTTCGGCGTGTTGGCATCTATTGATTCCAGACCAGGTCGACGTGGTCCTTGTCAGCACTGTTCCGATCATCACGATATACCATTCCGGAACCGGTCCACTGTGCGGCGCCGGGAACGGGCCAACTGGTCACCAGGATGTTGGTGGTATCGGAATCGCCCGGCTTGACGTCCTGTGTCCAGACCTTGCCCCATGCTTCGCGGATAGACGCCAGAACGTTCCGGGCAAAGGCCGATTCGAGGTCGCGATCGAGAATAATGTTCATCGCCGTATGGTCCGAGACTGCCTGGACGTCGCGAAAGAACTCGACGGTGGTTAGCTCGTCGGGCACGCCTCTTCCGCAAAATGCATCGACCAGTGTGAACCCGTAGTGCCTGCCATCGCGACGCAGTTTGCGGACGGCATAGCGGGCGGAAAGCGGGAGGAAGCGGATCTTGGCGGGCAGGGGTTGTTTGAGAAACTCGCGTTCGGCGATCGCCTTGACCACGGGATCCACGTCAACGGCATCCACGCGTTTCACCCAGGGCAGCGCGGCGGCATCGCGAGGAAAGGTGAAGCCGGCGGAGCCGATGACCAGAACCTCCTCGGCGCGGGTCTGTTCATGCGCCTTCCTGACGGCGCGGGCGTAGGCAAATGAGGTGGTCCCGTCGTCGGTGTAAATTCCGGAGGCGCGTCCACCGCCCATCACCATGACACGCTCGGTGCGGCCGGCGGAGGCGGAGCCCTCTTCAATACTGATGGACTGATAGGCGCTGTCGAAGGTGAATCCGGCCGTATGCTGGGAGGCCAGGGCGGCGGAGCCTGCGATCAACAGCAGTGCAGCCGACCCCCAGGCGATGGCGCGGATGGGCCGCAGGTGTCCGATGGACATGGTGAAGGCCGCCGCGGCAAGCATCGCGCAAACGACCCAGGTGGAGTGGGCCACCCCGATGGTGGGGAACAGCCAGACGGGAGTGACAATGCCGCCCACCACCGATCCGACCGTCGAGAAGAACAGTACCTTACCGGACGCCTTGCCGGCCTTGCCGTCGATGTTGGTGAGTTCGGCCAACATGGGGACGGTCTGGGATGCCAGATAGATGGGCAGGAGAAACAGCAGCGACGCGGTGAGGCCGATGGCGAGCGGAAGACTGAGGCCGAGGTCCAGCGCCTTTTCGATGGCACGCGCTTCCAAAGGGAACGCAATTGCGCCATAGAGGACGGCCGCCAGCAGCAAGTTCCGGGTCAGGCCGCTGCGGGTGCGGTCACGATCCCAGCGGGCCGAAAGTGCGCCGCCCCGCCAATATCCCGCGCTGAGCGCGAACAGGACCACGCCGAGCATCACGCCGGTGAGCGTAATGCTGGATCCGACAATGGGAATCGCCAGGCGGATGGCGATCACTTCGACGGCCAGCGTGGAAAAGCCTTCGATGAAGGCCACGATCCAGGGCAGGATCGAATCGCCCCGCCCTGGGCTCAAAGATGTCTGCACGCTCTTATTGTCCGACTCGGCTACAGTCACACTTCACGTTTACGGCTTTTTCTCTTCCGGCTTCTTGGTCTCGTCCTTCACTTCGTCGCCGTACTTGATGGTGATGTCGCTCTTGAACTGCTTGTAGTCCTCGTACTTCACCATCATTTTGATTTTCTGCGGCCCGGTCTGGAACTGGAGGGTGTCGTTGGCGATGGTGTAGGTGGGGAACCAGTATTTCCCATCGATCTGCTCACGATAGGTCTCGAACTTCGGGTACTGGTTGTCGGCGCCCTTCCTGAGCAGCCCGACGCCGCGGCCGAACGTCTTCACGATCTGCAGGTCGCGGTCGTCCAC
This sequence comes from uncultured Acidobacteriota bacterium, assembly GCA_963737465.1. Lineage (GTDB taxonomy): Bacteria > Acidobacteriota > Terriglobia > Bryobacterales > Bryobacteraceae > TMP-7. The sequence continues at coordinate 126,751 of CAVTTC010000015.1, read as the reverse complement.
CCAAACCTGGCCTTCGAAATAGCGCTGGCCGGATTCGAGCTTCTTCGGCTTCACTGCGAACACGTAACAGCCGATCTCATCTACCTGCTCGCGGCCGATATAGCGGACGAAGTATTTCGGCAGCTGTTCGGTGGTGAGCACAAACGGCTGGACATCGCGCAGGTCCTGGATGTCGCCGGGGTCGAGTTGGAGATTCCGAAGGGTGGCCATGGGCGCGCGCACTACTTTCTCCGTACGCTTTCCCTCGGGAGTGAAGATGATGTCCGATACCATCTCCCACTTGCCCACCGGCGTTCCCCCCTCATCCAGTTCCTGCACGCGGGCGGTCTGGCGGTAGGTGTAGTTGCTGCGAGCGCGCTGGAAATCGGCCTCTTTCGCCGCGAACTTGGCAATAATGTCCTCAACCTGCGCAGGTGTCGGATCCGGCAAGGTCGCCGCGGATAGAACGGCCCCCGCGGTCAGGGCGATGGCGCAAACAAACCGGTGCATACACTTCCCTCTGGGCTGTGGGACGTCCTCTTGACTACTCGGGTTACGTCCCCAGTTATCTACCAATGTACAGTCTGAGGCTGTCCGAATGCGAGAATGGAAGAGGTTTCCATGATTCAGTTGTCCGCGGCCGGCAAGCGCTTCGGCCCTAAACTCCTCTTCGAGAATGTTGACTGGCTGATTACGCCGCGCGAGCGCGCCGGCCTGGTGGGAGCCAATGGTACTGGCAAGACCACCCTGATGAAGGTGCTGGCGGGGTTGGACGGCCTGGATTACGGAAACGTCTCGCGTACGCGCGGGATGACGGCAGGGTATCTGCCCCAGGACGGTCTATCGCTTTCCGGGCGCAGCGTCTTCTCCGAATGCATGTCGGTTTTCGCCGATCTCCGAGAGATGGAACAGGAGATGGAGACGCTGATGCACCGGATGGCCGAACTGGATCCGTCCGGTCCCGAATATGCGCAGGTGGCGGACCGTTTCCACCAGCTCGATTCCGAATTCCGCACCCGCGACGGATACGCGATTGAGGCGCAGGTGGGCACGGTGCTGTCCGGATTGGGTTTCCGGAAGGAAGACTGGCAGCGGCGCACGGAGGAATTCTCGGGCGGCTGGCAGATGCGTATCGCCCTGGCCAAGCTGCTGCTGGAAAAACCGAACCTGCTGCTGTTGGACGAGCCTACGAACCACCTGGACCTGGAGGCCCGGAACTGGCTGGAACATTACCTGGACGAGTATCCCAACGCGCTGGTGCTGATCTCGCACGACCGGTATTTCCTGGATGTGACGGTAAAGAAGATCGTGGAGATCTGGAACCGCGGCATGCACTTCTATCCGGGCAACTACGAGAAGTACGTTCAGCAGAAGACCGAGCGGCGCGAGCAGTTGGAATCGGCCTACCGCAACCAGCAGGAACGAATCCAGCAATTGGAGTCCTTCATTAACCGGTTCCGGTACACGGCCACGAAGGCCAAACAGGTGCAGAGCCGGATCAAGGAACTGGACAAGATCGAGCGGATCGAGGTGCCTCCCGACGAGAAGGCGATTCACTTCACCTTCCCCCAGCCGAAGGCGAGCGGACGCGTGGTGGCCGAATTCCAGAACGTCGCCAAACGCTACGGATCGCTGGAGGTGTTCAACAACGTCAGTTTCCTGATCGAGCGCGGCGACCGGGTGGCCCTGGTGGGTGTGAACGGGGCGGGGAAGTCGACGCTGATCAAGCTGCTGGCGGGTACGGAGCCGCTGACCTCGGGAGAATACCGGCTGGGTCACAACGTTCAGCCGGATTACTTCGCGCAGGATCAGTACAAGGAACTCGACCCGGACGCTCGCCTGCTGGACGATCTGGCGGGTGGAGCGGGACACGCGGGGCAAACCGAACTGCGCAGTTTGCTAGGATGTTTTCTTTTCTCCGAGGATGACGTCTTCAAGCGAATCGGAGTGCTCTCCGGCGGAGAGCGCAACCGGTACGCGCTGGCGAAGCTGCTGGTGCGGCCGTCGAACTTCCTGCTGCTGGACGAGCCCACGAATCACCTGGACCTGCGCGCGAAGGATGTGCTCTTGGACGCCCTGGAGAAGTTCACCGGGACGGTGGTGTTCGTTTCGCATGACCGTTACTTCATCGACAAGCTGGCGACGCGGATCTTCGAGGTTGGGAATGGAGAGGTCCGGATCTACCCCGGCAATTACGAAGACTACCTGTGGCGTAAAGAAGGGGGGCAGATCGATCTGACGCTGCCCGGGGCGGTGAACGGGAATCCCGTTGCTTCGGGGCCGTCAACGGTGGAGGCGGCGGAGCCCGCGGTGAAGCAGAAGCGGCTGAATCCGATGAAGCTCGAGAAGATGCAGGAGCGGTGCCGCGAACTCGAGACCGGTATTTCGGAACTTGAATCGGAGATTGCCCAGCAGGAGGCGGCTTTAGCGGATTTTCGCAGTGTGGAGGAGAGCATGCGGCGCATGGAGGCCCTGGAGAGATCGCGAGCGGAGCTAAACGGAAGTCTGGCTGAGTGGGAGCAACTGTCGGCGGAGATAGAGGCCAATTCCTGAGGAAGCGGCGGATGTTGTAAAGCGATCCGCCGCCGCGAGCGGACTACTTCTGTTTGGCGATGACCTTGTCTTGTATCTTCTTATACACGGATTCGGGCATGATGCCCTTGGAGACCAGTTGGGACTTGTTGGCGTAGGGACGGCCGTCGATGATCTTCTTCGAATACGTCTTGCCGATGCCCGGTAGAGCATCGAGTTCAGCAGCCGTAGCCGAGTTGATATCGAGCAGACCAGCGGTGGCTGTCTTCGTATCACTGGCCTTGTTTGCGGCGCTCTTGGCTGTATTCTTGGCAGCGGCTCCGGTCTGACCGTACGCGCTGAGAGTCAAGGCGCATACGGTGGCCGCGATCATAATAAGTCGGCGTAACATGTAGAATCCTCCTTGAGTCGGGTTTCTCTATACTAACGCCAACCCGGTGGATTGCGCACCCACACTATTGCAGTAATACGCTCAGGCCGTGGAGGTCCTGCGTCGACAGGACTTGTTCGATGTCGAGCAGCATGCGGACCCTCCCTTTGGTCTTAGCCATCCCCAGTATGTAGGGAGTCTCGATACCATGGCCGAAGTCAGGTGTGTCTTCGATATCGCCCGTCATCAGGTTCAGTACTTCCGACACCCCGTCGACGATCACTCCCATCATTACCTCGGCCACTTTGACCACAATGATGGACGTCCGCTGTCCATACTCGACGCCGTCCATGCCGAACTTCAGCCGCAGATCCAGAACGGGAATCACTTTGCCGCGCAGGTTGATCACGCCGCGCACATAGGGCGGGGTCTGGGGAACCGCGGTAATATCCTGAAGTCCCATGATCTCGCGCACCGCAAGCACGGGGATGCCAAACTCCTCGGGCCCCAGGTGGAACGCCAGATACTTGCCTGTCCTGTGGTCGGTGGACACCGACGCCGTGGCTGGAGGATTCATTGCTACGGAACTGTTCGCCATGCTAACTCCCTTATCGGACACATTCATTCACTGCTTGAGTACGGTACGCGGGTGGGCGGGGTTCGCTATTACATAAAGCGATCAGCCGCGCGGCAATCCTGTCGAGTGCGAGCACTTCGTCCACGGCACCCACCCGGATGGCCTCACGCGGCATTCCGAAGACGGCGCAGCTGCGTTCGTCCTGCGCGATGGTGCGTGCTCCCGCCTGATGCAGTCTCTGCATGCCGAGCGCGCCGTCGGATCCCATGCCGGTGAGCAGGACGGCCACCACGCCCGCCGCTCCTGCCTCGGCGACGGACTCAAAGAGCACATCCACGGCGGGTCGCTGATAGCACACCAGGGGACCGTCGCTGATCGTCACACGAGATCGCCCGCCGGAGCGGGAATACCGCATGTGTAAGTTTCCCGGAGCCACCAGCGCCAGGCCCGGGGCAACCGCGTCGCCATTGACGGCTTCCCGCACTTGCACGCTGCACAATCGGTCCAGCCGGTCGGCGAAAGCTTTGGAGAATCCAGCCGGTATATGCTGAACCACCACCACTGGCGGCGATCCGGCGGGCAACTGGCGCAGGATCTTCTCGATGGCCTCCGTACCGCCCGTGGATGCGCCGATGGCGATCAGTTTCACGGCATTCGTTGTAGGGCGGGACCCGGGAACCTCCGGGAACCGTTCCACTGCAGTCTCCATGGCGGCGGCAGCGGTTCGCCGCCGCACGCGCGCACCCGCCGCGTTCCGTACCTTCTGTGCCAGTGAGAACCGGAATTCGCGAACCGAATACGGACCGTCCGGTTTTCCCAAAACCTCCACGGCGCCTTCGGACAGAGCCTCCACCGCCACGCGCGACGATTGCTGTGCGACCGAACTGATCATGATCACCGGCAGCGGGCATTTCTGCATCAGCTTCTTCAGGAATGTCAGCCCGTCCATCCGGGGCATTTCGACGTCGAGCGTGATTACGTCCGGCTTGAGCCGGGCAATCTTTTCACTCGCGATGTAGGGGTCGGGGGCGGTTCCCACCACCTCGATATCGGCTTCTGCCGACAGGGTGTCACTGAGAATCTTGCGGACCAGCGCCGAGTCGTCGACGATGAGCACCCTGATTTTCCGGCCGGTCATAGACGGGCCTTCAGCGGGATCTCCCGCTCGATCCCAGCACCTTCCCAAACCAGGAAACGGCCGGTGTTCACGTCCAGGCGGACCGTTCTGGAGACATCGCCGCCGACCTGCTCCCCATCCACCATCAGTCCGGCCCTACACAGCATTTTGCGCACGGCCGCATGATTTTGCTTGCCGATGCCGAACAGGTCGGGACCGGCGGAGATCTGGGCGCCGCCGGCCAGCCGGACCGACAATCTCCGCTCCGACGCACCGCAGGCAACCATCTGCTTTACCAGCAGGGGAACGCCCGTGTCGGCGAACGTGAACGGGTTCGCTTGGGCCTTCTGGGGATCCAGCGCCGAATCCGGTAGCAGGATGTGCAGCAAGCCGCCCACATGATTCACCGCGTCGTACATGCAGACTGCCACACACGAGCCTAAAGCAAAGGTGACCAGTACCGACCCGGGTTCCCCGCTGACTTTGGCGTCGGAGATACCCACCACCACCTGCCGTTCGATGGCTAGCCGGATGTCGCGGCCGGGAGTGGACGTCATTGGTTCGACCTCTGCCTCCCGGGCGCGTTCCGGTAAATGGCCGGACGCAGATACGCGAGGGGCTGTCGAATTCCGGCGAGGCTCTCGGAATGTCCAACCAGAAGGTAGCCCCCCGGTTCGAGACGGGCCGCCAGCTTTTGCACCAGGTTCTCCTGGGTCGCCTTGTCGAAATAGATCATGACGTTGCGGCAGAAGATGACGTGAAAACGTTCCTGAAAGGGGAATGGCTCAATCAGGTTGAGACGCCGGAACTCCACGCAGGCCGCCAGCTCGCGGCGAATCCGGACGTTGCCCTCCGCATCTCCGGTGCGCACGAAGAAATCGGACAGCCAGTTGGATGGCGCTGGTTGAAGAGAGGATGGCTTGTACAGCCCTGCACGGGCGATGTCCAGCACCTTGGTGGAGATATCCGTGGCCAGCAGCCGCAGACCGCGTGCCAGTCCCTTCCATGCCTGAGCGACGGTACATGCGATCGTATAGGGTTCTTCTCCCGTGGAACTGGCGGCGCACCAGATCCGCAATTCGGCGCCCGGCCGGAATTGCGGCAGAATCTCGGAGGCGAGGTATTCGAAATGATGCGGTTCCCGGTAAAAGCTGGTGTGGTTGGTGGTGAGTGAGTTGATCAGGTTGATCAGTTCCTGTCCGGTGCGATCGCTGTCCACCGCCGACAGGTAATCCCGGAACGACCGGAACCGCCCCTGCCTCATGGCTCTGGATAGACGCGCCGAGACCAGTTCTTCCTTGCCGTGCCTTAGATCGAGTCCGAAACGCCGTTTGGCCAGTTCACGGATCTCCTCGAACTCGGCCGGCTTCAACTTGGGCACCTCGACTCCGGGGAAGGCCGCAACAGTCGCTGCGGCCGCTCCGAACGATGAGGTCTTGCCGGCCGGGGGTCCCGAGTCACGCGGCATGGATGTTCTGCACTCCCGCGTGGGGATCGAACACACGATCGAGATCGAGGATCAGCCCCACCCGGCCGTCGCCGAGAATCGCGCCGCCGGCTACGCCGGGCACGTTTTGCAGGGTGGGTCCGAGACTTTTGATGACCACTTCCTGCTTGCCGATCAGTTCGTCCACCATCAGGCAGTAGACCCGATTGGCCGCTTCAGCGACGATCAGCAAGGTCTCCAGCGGATCCTGGGAGCGCGGCGAGATACCAAATCGCCGGTACAGACGCACGAGCGGCAGCAATTGCCCCCGCACCATGGCGATCTCGCCCTTGTCTTGCACAGTGGATACGGCGCCGGGTTCCGGCCTCAGGATTTCGCGAACCGCAAACAGTGGAATAATGTAGCGCTCCGCGCCGACACCCACTACCAGGCCGTCCACAATGGCTAGCGTGAGCGGAAGTTTTAGATAGAACGTGGAGCCGGCCCCTGGAACGGATTTGATTTCCACCCGGCCTCTCAGCTTCTGCACGTGACGACGCACGACGTCCATGCCAACCCCGCGGCCCGACACGTTGGTAACCGAGGCCGCCGTCGAGAAGCCGGGCTGAAAGATCAGGTCATGGACTCTCTCATCCGTCGGTTCTTCCGTAGCCGAGATGAGTCCGTTCTGGCGTGCCTTAGCCAGGATCTTAGCCCGGTCGAGCCCGCCGCCATCGTCGCCCACTTCGATGACGATGTGTCCGGAACGGTGCGATGCGCTGAGCCACAGGCGGCCGGTGGCGCTCTTTCCCACAGCGGTTCGCACTTCAGGCGCTTCGATTCCGTGATCGACCGCGTTGCGGAGCATATGCATCAGCGGGTCGGCGAGTTCCTCCACCAGGTTGCGGTCCAACTCGGTTTCGCCGCCCGCGATTTCCATCTCGATCTCTTTGCCGGTCTTTCGTCCGAGGTCGTGCACCACCCGCCGCATGCGCTGGAATAGGTGCTCGATGGGCATCATCCGCATGGCCATGGCGGTCTTCTGCACGTCATCGGTGATCCGCGCCAGTTGAGTGAGATTGCGGGTCAGCCGCGGACGGTTCAGGTTCCTGAGGTCCGGATCGTGCTGGATGATCGATTGCGCGATGACCATTTCGCCCACCATGTCCACCAGATGGTCGAGCTTGGTCGTGTCCACTTTCACCGATCGAGCTTCCACCACGGGAGTCGCGGCGGTGGCCGGCGCCATGTTATTTGAAAGGGCGGACAAGGCCGCTTCGGGCTGCGCCGGAATATCGGTGGGAGTCGCCGGCGATTCGGAGGCGGGGGGCTGATCCGCTGGCGCTTCCTCTCCCAGGCCCTTCACTCGCTCCAGCAGGGCGGCGGGAGCCGGACCGCTCGACCCGATCTGGATGGCGGTCACCGATTGCCGGAGAAAATCGGCGCTTTCGAGAACCACGTCCACCACCCGCGAGGAAAGAACCAGTTCACCATTGCGAGCACGGTCCAGAACGGTTTCCACCTCGTGGGCGACTCGCTGGATGGTTTCGAACTCGAGAAATCCGGCCAGCCCTTTGATGGTGTGGAACCCGCGGAAGATGGCGTTCAACGCCTCCCCGCTCGTGTTGCCGCCGTCGATGGCGATTAGGTGCCCCTCAATCGACCGCAAATGGTCCTGGCTTTCGAGAATGAACTCCGACACCAGTTCCGGATCCTGCGCCAGATTCTGAGTGCCGGTACCGCCGGCGTTCCCGGCCGGGAGCGGCGGTGCATCGTTATCAAACATCCAGTCCTACTTTCTTGGGCTTCTACGACAGTGCGTCAGCGAGAGCGAAGTGTTTCACCTGATCGGCCTTGCCGCTGGGCATCAGGGCGAGCCTGACCTCGATCAACTCGGCCGAACAGTGAAAGGGCACCACCACCCACTGTTTGACACCCGAGCTACGGGCCTGATAATTGCGTCCGAAAACAACCGTGGGAATACTGAGCCCCATCGGGCCGAGTTGGTCCTCCAGCGTGGACTTCACGTTTCCGATGATCATATTCGTGATCTCGGCCATGGCGTCCAATACATCCTCGTTTACTGCCGCATATTCGGTTGCCAGCAGCGCGCTGGAGAGCCGGCAGGCCAATCCCGCTGAACACGAAATGCGGCCCGCGCCGGTCCACGCCCCCGCCAGGCCGATCAGTGAGATGACGCCATCGAAGGGCTGGCTTCCGCCATCATCCAAACGATGTGGCAGTACTTCCACGTCAACGCCGAGCATCGTGGTGAAAACCTCCTCGGTGGCCTCCGCGATGTTCCTAACGAGGCTTTCATGATTCAGTATTTCCATATGGGGCACTCCATCAATCCGATCACACCAATCCCGCCAGCTTTTCCTTGATCTGCTCCGCGGTAAAAGGCTTGCGAACGTAGCCGTTTGCGCCGAGTTGCAATGCCTGCAAGACCTTGTTCTGGCTGCCTTCGGTGGTCACCATGATGATCGGCACATGCTGTAATGTCCGGTCCGCCCGGAGATTCGCGAGCAGTTCCAGGCCATCCATGACGGGCATGTTGATGTCGCTGAGGATCAGACCGACCGGCCCCGTCTTGAGTTTCTCGAGCGCTTCCCGGCCATCGCTCGCTTCGATCACTCTTCCGAGCGAGACATCGGCCTGTATCAGAACGCGCTGCAGAATCTTCCGGATTGCCGCGGAATCATCCACGATGAGAACATCCAGCGCCATGCATTCTCCTTTCAAGGTCTACAGGGCTTATCGGTGGGGCTAAGAGGAGATATGAGGGGAACATTCCGCGATCCCTCATCCGGAAGGGACGAGGTTCGTACGATGATGGGTCTGACAGGCGCCGATCCTGCCCGGTTGGCGAAACTGGCAGACGCAACGGACTTAAAAGTCCGATCGGATCAGTCGTTGTTTCATGCTACCTTTGAAATCGTGCGGGCGTGGCGAAATCGGCAGACGCATCGGACTTAGGCGCAAACTTGAGTGCTCGCCGGGAAACCGGCGATGCAGAACTGCTCAAATTCGGGGAACCCTGTAAATGGCGATCCCGAGCCAAGCCCGGCCCGAAACGGCTGGGAAGGTGTAGAGACTAGACGGGCAGCACCCGACACCCGGAGCCAAATCCGGGCACGGTGAAGGGATAGTCCAGACCCCAAACCGCGCCACATGGCGCAGGCGGCGAAAGCCGTAGACGGGTATGAAAATCCGTTGGACCGCAAGGTCCGTGAGGGTTCAAGTCCCTCCGCCCGCACCATCCTACGCTACACCGATGCACGCAATGGGCAATCAGCGACAAACGGACAACAGTCGGATGGCTGTCGAGAATAATTTTTCCTTCAACAATCCTCCGCCAGACTCCCCCGCGAATGCCCCCAGGGGAGTCTGCCACCTCAAGGGATCAGATCGGGTGGGAAGCGCCAAGCTAGAACCTGCGCCAGGGAGAACGTGCGGACCGCAGTTTTCGGAGCTGCGGCCCGCCTCGATGTTCTGTCGATTCTTACAGACCTTAAGCCCGGCTCAGAACTGGAGGATTGGGTGAGCGTGACTCGTCGCCTTCTCGACCGATTCGGCAGCGGCCGCTAGCGGCGCGATCGCCCCTTCGATGCGCCCGAGCTGATCCTCCGTGATCATGCTTCGCAATACTCTCTGAAAGCGCCGTTCTCCCGCACCCGAAAGAATGTATTGCCAACGGTAGGCAGCCAGCACGCCCGCATGCAGGCGCGCGATGTTCTCCTCAAAGAATGCCGCGCCGCTTACCTTCAGGAAGTAGTCGACGTCGGCTGCCGCCTGGGCCCGCACAATGCCATCCACGGCCATCACCAGTTGGATCATGTCGTCCACGGCGCGGTCGCGGTCTTCGTTCGACATCGATGCGTTCTCACGAATCCATTCGAGTTCGTCGATCCTGGCGTGCTGGGATTCTTCTTTCCAGTGGTACAGAAAAACGTCTTTGTAGAGCGGAGAGCATTCCTGGTCGGGTTCGATGCTTTTCAGGTAGTGAGTCTGGGTGAACAGCTCAATGAGCAACGTCAGCCCCAGAACCGACCAGGTGGACTTCGACAGCACCGCCTGCGCAACCTCGTTCGGTTGCGGCAGGAAGTGATAACCCGGGTGCATCTTCGCGGCGATCATCTGCTCGATGCGGCGGAACAATTCCTGATGCTTAAGCTCTTCGTCGCTGAAGCGGACCAGCGCCTCCAGCGCCACTTGATCGCCGGTCCAGTGATGGTGGCTCAATTCAAGGATCTTGCAATTGATGAAACGTTCCACCAGGCCGAACATATTCGCGTAGGTGCGTCCCTGGATCTGGCTCAGCAATCGGGCTTCCTGCCGATCCAGGAATTCAAATTGCTGGATCCCGGAGATCGAGTCCGGCAGCAGTTTGTGGTCCATCTCAAAATCGCGGCCACGGATGACGTCTCGATCGATGTCCCAACGGACGCGCTTCGAAGCTCCCACGCAACTGGCGTATTGTTCAGTTTGAATTGGGAAAGCGGTAGTCATAATAAATCGTCTCCTCGTTTCTTGATTGGCTAGCCCTGTTGCTGGGCAGCCTTAACGCGAGAATATAGGCTAGAGTGTATGGAAAGAAGTTCGTTACGGTAATTAACCCAAGATGACCTCCTCCTACTCGGCCGGGGATAGAGATCGGATTCGGCGCCAACTCACGGAGATCGCAAGTTCAGCAACGTTTTCCTCTGCCCCTCAGCTCGTGAGTTTGCTTACCTACCTCGTGGGGTCGGAACTGGACGGAACAGGCCACGAATTAAACCAAGCTCGGATCGCAATGGACGTCTTGGGCCGTTCGGCCGCGTTCGATGCGACGACCGACTCGGTTGTGCGCGTGGAAGCGGGACGGCTTCGCTCCAGACTCCGGGATTATTACGCATCTGAAGGATCAGCCGCTGAAGTCCGTTTTGAAATTCCCAAAGGGCGGTACAGCCCGAAAATTCACCTCAGTACGCCCACCCAGTCGCCCGCCGCTACGCAGCAGGTCCGGTTCCTGAAGAGCCCCGATGGCACCTCGCTCGCCTACGCGGTTTCCGGTCAGGGGATGCCGCTGGTCAAAGTGGCCAATTGGCTATCGCACGTCGAATTCGACCACCAGAGTCCGGTGTGGCGGCATTGGTGGCGGGAGCTCAGCGCACGCTATCGTTTGGTCCGTTATGACGTACGGGGGTGCGGTCTTTCGGATTGGGATGTCGAGTTTAGTTTTAACACCTGGGTGGACGATCTTGAAGCTGTTATCCACCAGACCGTGGAAGGACGGTGCGCGTTGTTGGGCATTTCCCAAGGCGCGGCCGTGGCCATCGCATACGCGGTGAAACACCCGGAACGAGTTAGCCACTTGATTCTCTACGGCGGTTACGCGCAAGGACGTTTGAGACGCAACTGCACAGAAGCGAATAAAGAAGAGGCGCGCACGCTTGCCCGTCTGATCCGTGTCGGCTGGGGAAGAGATCATCCAGCCTTTCGAAGAGTCTACGCTTCCCTGTTTATACCCGATGGTACGCCCGAGCAATTCGACAGCTTCGACGCGCTGCAACGCGCGTCCACTTCTCCGGAAAATGCCGTGAAGTTCGTTGAGACGACTCACCATCTGGACGTGGTTGAACTCGCCGCGCGAGTGAAGGCTCCTACTCTGGTGATGCATGCGAAGGATGAGCTGGTGATCCCCGTGGAGCAGGCCCGGCTTTTAGCCACAACGATTCCCAAAGCACGTTTAGCCTTGCTGGAGGGCCGGAATCATATTCTTGGCGAGGCAGAACCGGCATGGGCAAGATTCCTCCAGGAAGTTGACACTTTTCTGGCTGAGTGAGTTGTGGCTCATCTTATCAAGTGCTTCTATTGTTAATACAGGGACTCAAAATCCGTTATTCCGCAAGGAGTGTGCGGGCTCAAGTCCCGCCCCGGGCACCACGACCTCCCGTAAATCCCCACCGGTCCAGATTCTTCGAACCTGAGGGCACGATGGATCGTCCTATCGAGTGAGGCTACGCGGCCGGAGTCTCAGGCGCCGGAATTTCCAGGTTTCTGGCGTGGCGCCAGAGACGTTCCAGATCGTAGTAGGTCCGCGCCGATGCGGAGAGAACATGCACGATGAAATCGCCGTAATCGGCCAGGATCCACTCGGCATTCTGATAGCCTTCGACGCTGAGCGGCAGTTTCCCGAGTTTGGCAAGTTCCTCGCCCACCGCGTCCGCGATGGCCTGGATCTGCCGCTGGTTGGCTCCGGTGCAGATGACGAAGTGATCGGTGAAGGAAGTTACTTCCTGGAGATCCAGGACGCGGATATCGGAAGCTTTCTTGGATTCAGCGGCGCGCACGGCGCTCAGCCAGAACGGGGTGACGGCGGAATTCTGAGCCAGGGGTATCCTCCGCTTTCATAATACCGGACCTTGCGGGTTTTCACCCGGATCGGAAAAACGTCTTGATATACTGGAAGAACATGCGGTTATGGTTGGGCGCGCTGGCGATGTCGGCATGCGCGCTGTTCGGTCAGGAATCCCCAGAGATGGCGCGCGCGCAGCAGGAGATCTCCCGCTTGAGGGATCTGGTTGCGGTTGGCGCTATCGCTCCGTTGCGCCTGCAAGAGGCGGAACAGCGGCTGGGCGATGCCAAGGACGACGAAATCCTCCGGCGCACCCTGTACGGCAAACTGACGGTGCAGGACCTGACACCGGAGCAATCGCGCGAGATGACCGACGCGGCCCAGCGGCGCTTCGACCGGCAACAGGCGCGCATCGCACAGACACAGAAGCTGGTGGACGCCGGGGTGATGGCGCGCGGAGAACTGTCCGCCTTGCAGGAAGAACTGGAGACGCGCAGTCTGACGATCGACCTGGCCAACGCCCGCGTGAGATTGCTCGACGAAATCGCCGAGATGGCCCGCCGCGAACAGGAGGCCGCTTCCGCTGCCGAATCGATGCCGCAGCCTGGCCAACCGGTGATGGAACACTATGAGGGAGACCGGTTGTTCTCCTCCTCCGACCTGAAAGCTGTTTCCATCGCATTCGAAAAGAAATTCAAGAAGCCTCTTCCGATCAGCGCTAACGGCGAAACCAGCGTGCACCGCGCGCTCGGGTTCGATCACCGCGGACGCGTGGATGTAGCGATCAGTCCCGACCAGAGCGAGGGCGTGTGGTTGCGCGCCTACCTGGAATCGAACGACATTCCCTACTTCGCGTTCCGGTCCGCGGTGCCCGGCAAGGCCACTGGCGCGCATATCCACATAGGACCTGGAAGCACCAGGCTGCGCGCTGCAGACTGACTTCTCATGTCCGATTCTCTTCGCGTTTTCATCACAGCTGAACAGATCCAGAAGCGGGTGGCCGAACTCGGGGCCCGGATCGACGCAGACTATCCCGAGGGCCCGATTTACCTGATCGCCATTTTGAAGGGCGCCTGCTTTTTTCTAGCCGATCTCGCGCGGGCTATCAAAACCCCAGTGCGCATCGATTTCATGGGCATTTCGAGTTACGGGCGGGGCAAAACGTCGTCCGGCGAAGTGAAACTCATGAAGGATCTCGACACGTCGATTGAAGGGTCTCACGTGCTGATCATCGAAGACATCGTGGACAGCGGTGTTACCCTCAATTACCTGGTCAACCTGTTGAACCAGCGCAAGCCGAAGAGTGTTCGGATTGCCGCCCTGCTCGATAAGCCGGACCGCCGTCTGCGGCCGGTGGACGTGGCGTATCGCGGATTTCAGATTCCTGATGAGTTCGTGGTCGGCTACGGGCTGGACTATGCCGAGGACTACCGGAATCTGAAGGACATCTGCATTCTCGGGTGAAGCTGTTTACGCGGCAGTCACGAATTTCTCCAGATCAGCCGGTTCGCCAAATCTGAAGCCCTGAACGGTGCCGTCGATGCTCTTCAGCAGCCCGGTGAGTACCGCCCCGGCCCCGATCTCATAGCAGCGCGTGACTCCCTGGGCCGCAAGATAGCGGATCGAATCCACCCAGCGTACGGGGTTCGGCACCTGTTCGTACAAGCCGTGGCGCGCTTCCGTGCCCGTCCGGATTTCACGACCCTCGAAATTGTTCACCAGGGGAATGGCCAGGTCGGCGAATTCGGTGCGGTCCAGATCCTCTTTCAGCCGCGCCTGGGCCGGCTTCATCAGGGCACAGTGGAAGGGGGCGCTCACTGGCAGCAATACCGCCCGTTTGGCTCCGGCGGCCTTTGCCAGATCCGCGGCACGCTTCACCGCACCCGCATTCCCTGCGATCACGAGTTGTTCGGGCGAGTTCATGTTCGCGGCCGAGACCACTTCGCCTTGGGCAGCCTCCTGGAGGATTCCCTCCAGTTTTCCTTCGGGAAGACGCAGCAACGCGGCCATGGCGCCGACGCCCGGTGGAACTGCCTCCTGCATGTAGCGGCCACGATTCTTGACCAGTCGCACGGCATCGGCCAGGCGCAGCGATCCCGCCGCAACCAGCGCGGAGTACTCTCCCAGGCTGTGTCCGGCCACGTAGTCGGCCTGAAAACCCTGCTCTTTCAAAACTGCCAGCGCGGCGATCGAGACGGTAACCAGCGCGGGTTGGGTATTCTCAGTGAGCCTTAACTGATCGTCCGGGCCTTCAAAGCAGAGATTGGAGATGGAGAATCCGAGCGCATCGTCCGCCTCTTCAAAGACGCGCGCGGCGGAAGGGAACTGTTGGGCCAGGGCTTTGCCCATCCCGGCGAATTGAGAGCCCTGCCCGGGGAACAAGAAACCAACTTTCGACATGAAACTCTTATTCTAACGAGAACGGGGCTACTTTCGAAACGGAGTGTCTGCCTGCCTTGCTTTCGGCGCATCTGGAATGGTGCCCGCAGTCCACAAACGGGCGATCGCGATATCCTGTTCCACCTTGCCGGTGAGCCCCGGGATGTCCACAAAGCCCACGCGATTGTACAACTGGGACGGCTTGTACTGGATGGTATAGGCAGTGGCGTATCGCTTCCAATGGTCGAGCGCCTGGTACAGGTACCGGACAGCGGCTTCACGCTGCTCCGGCTTGGCCGTTTTGTCGAAAAGGGCCAGTTCCGCTGCTCCGCGGATCTTCGCCGCGTAGTAATTCCCCAGGTGGGCCATGGCCTCCATGTCGCCCAATGTGAGGCGTAGTTCTTTGCTCATGTGCGGCGTCAGCCGGAGTTCGCCTACCGAACGCAGGGCCGCCGCCGAAGACTTGGCGAGGCCGTCGGCCACGTCCAGTGGCGTGACACCCTCCATCGGCTGACCGGCCAGCTTGCGCTGCCGCCAGGTCACAATGTCGAGCACACCGCTGCCGGGCATGGTGGAGCCTTCCATGAAGTGCTGCACGGTGTAGAAACCTCGGTACCGCGGATGGCTGAGGCAGGCTTCGGGAAACCAGCGCAGGTCAATGTCGCCCCAAAAGAAGCGGGTGATCTGCGGGAACACTTTGGACGCCTCGGCCCATGTCCGCAGCAGCTTGGCCGCATCCACCTCGGGAAAACGCGTGGCGAGGGTCTGCTCGAACAGGCTGTCGGGCAGGTCCGGATCGTAGCTGAGCCGTCCCCACAGCATGAACGAGAACCAGCGCTTGCCGATGACGAGTTCGCGCGGAGTTTCCGGTTCCTTGCTGATGAACTCGCGCCCCCAGATGGTGCCGTCGGGACCCATGTAGAACCCGGCCATCTTGTCCTTGGGCGGCATGCTGCGGATGAACGCGCGGGCAAACTCGGGATCGCCCCAGCGGAAGCTGTACACATCGTCATCGCGGACCGTCAGCCAGGTCCGGTGTTCGGGGGTGATGTAAGGCAGGGCCTCCTTGATGAACGGCGGATCCGGGACCGAGTACATGTGGGCGATGGCGTATTTGAAGCTGAGTTCGAATGGCCCGGGGTAGTCCTTGAAAGCCTCCATGATTTCGCTCTGAGCCGGTCTGGTGATAGCGATGGATCAGGCGAAAGCGCCTCGCCGGCTGCAACTTCAGAGCGTCGCGAATGCCCTCTCCGTAGGTCTTCCACAGCCATGCCTCTTTGTTGAGGCCGTCCTTGCGCTCCTGCATATGCTCGCCGGCGGTGATGCCGATGCCGTCGAGCAGCGGGTAGGTGAGCACCATCTCACGGACGGAGGCGCGGAAGTAGTCGATGGTCCTCTGATTCGTCTGTTCCGCGGTGATCCCGTACTTGCCTTCGGCGCCAAAGGTGAAGATGTTCCAGGTGAACCAGTACACCTCAATTCCGCGGTCGTGCGCGTATCGCATCACCTCGCGCCAGAATCCGATCTTATCGGCGATGCTCATCTTCTTTACGGTTTCCGTCTTCGTGAGCAACACCGGACGGACCATGTCGTCGCCGCTGTGTGAGAACGTGTCGTCCATGGGGATCAGCGTCCGTTTCACGTCGTCCAGGGCGACGTCGGGGAACTCGGGCACCTTCACCAGCGACGGGAAGGGATGCAGGTTCCACAACGACAGCACGTTGTAGCGATGCCGCGCCATGTTGTCGAGGAACTCGCGCCAGAAATCGAAACTCCACATTTCGGGGATATTGTTCTGGGCGGCGTCGCTGTTGTCGGAGTAGCTGGGGGTTCGGACGTCGAGCGGGATGTTGAACTTGATGCCGCGCCGTTCAACGCGGGGCGAGTGGTCGGAATCCTTGATGGAACCGACCGTCCCGAGCCGGACCGCCTCGGCCAGGTCGAGGCCCCCGTACATCGCGCCGGACGCATCGGCGCCAAGAACGGCCAGCACCGTGCGACCGTCCTTGTCCGATCGCCGGATGGAGTACGATTGCGGGTGAATCGATCTTGAGCGCCGCCGCACCCATGAGCGATGAGATCCGCTGTGACTGCTCGCGTCCGGACGCAATGACCAGTTTCAGCGGGCTCGCGTTCGCGGCCAGGGCATCGAGTCCGAGTTCGACGAGAGGCGCGGCGCCCAATGCATAGGCACTTCGAATCTCGGAGGCGGCGAACGCCACGGGCGCGACACCAGGGTCGGAGAACAAAGCCGCCGGTTGGGCGCGGGCGGCCGTCCAGCATAACAGCACGCCGGAGAGGGCGATGAGACGGGAATGCATGGAGCGGTCTATGCTCGCAGACCCGCTATCACGCCCCGCATGAATGAGAAGGACTTCTGCATTCCGGGTACCGGATTGTCGGGCAGGATCTCGTATTCCAGGTGTACCACCCCGCCCCATTTCTGTTTCTTCAACTCCTTGAACAGTGGGCCGATGGGAAGATCGCCATCGCCAACCGCCACCTGGGTGGGTTTGCCCGTGGGAGTGAGCAGATCCTTCGCGTCAATGTCAAGCAGGCGGGAACCGGCCTTGCGGGCGGCGTCCACGATGTCCTCGCCGGTGCGTGCGGAATGGCCGATATCGAGGCACAGCCCCACGCGGGGATCGAGCCCTTTGATGGCTGTCAGCACGGATGCCGCGGTGGGGAAGTGTTTGTCCTCAGGGCCGTGATTGTGGAGGGCCACCTTGATGTCGTATTCCTTGACGCACTTCTCGACGATGGGAAGGGTGACCGCGGTCGGCGCGATAATCATGAGCTTCACGCCGAGCAGTTTTGGCGTATTCGAACTTCGAGCGAATCTCTGCCTCATCCTTCTGCATCGGATTGTTCCCCGTGCTATCGAGGACGATGCCGGCATCGTCGAGCATCTTCTTGGCCTCGGCTACCTGGGCGGGCGTGCTGGTTTGCGGCAGGTGCGCTTCCACCTTCATCTTCAGGTAGCGGATGTTCATATCCCTGAGCGCCTGGATCGATTCGGCCAGCGACTTTTTGCGCAGCGAATATGACGCCACGCCGAGTTTGATGTCCCCCGGCTGGTCGCCCGCGGCGGACAAGGTCATTCGGGTCGCGGCGGCAATGGCGGGCGTCATGATAAAGGATCTGCGGTTCATTCGAGTTCTCCTGGCGGTGGGCGTATCGAGATGACCACCCCTGAAAATCTTATCGCGATTGCAATCGTCCAGTGCGGCGTTATACTCCATCCAGAGGTAAATCAGTGTACTGTCCTGAATGCGGCGTCGAGTACCGCGATGGTTTTACGGAATGCTCCGACTGCCAGGCTCCCTTGTTGACCGGCAAGGCGGACTCGCCGGACCCCTTCGATCCGAATCTCGAACTGGTGATCGTGCTGGAGACCAGCGATCGGATACAACTCGCGATGGCGAAGGGGTTGCTGGAGGATGCCGGGATCCCGCTTTTCGTGCTGGGTCAGATCGCGACGCTGGTGCAGGATGTCGATGGTTTCCTGCGCAAGTGGGTCCGGCTGCAAGTTCCGCGCGACCGGGAAGGTGAGGCCCGGGAAATCCTGGAACAACTCCTTCAACCCGTGCCGGAAGAAGAAAATGATGCCGAGGACTGATCGGATGAACCTCGGACGCCGTGAGTTTCTCGCCGGCCTGGGCGCGGCTCTCGCCGCATCCAGCTTGGATGCCGCTCCAAGCAAGCCCAATATCGTATACGTGCTGGCCGACGATCTGGGGTGGGGGGACCTGCGGTGCTACAACCCGGAATCGGCCGTGCCGACTCCGAACGCCGACCGGTTGGCGGGTGAAGGCGTCCGGTTTACCGATATGCACTCGCCATCTTCGGTGTGCACTCCAACGCGGTACGGCATCCTCACCGGTCGTTACTGCTGGCGGACGCGGCTGAAGCGCAGCGTGCTGCAGGGCTACTCGCCGAGTCTCATTGAGCCGGGACGTTTAACCGTTCCGCGGTTGTTGAAGAGTCAGGGTTACTATACCGCCGGGGTTGGCAAGTGGCATCTCGGCCTCGGTAATGAGGAGAAGACCGATTACTCGAAGCCCCTCCGTCCCGGGCCGTGCGATCACGGCTTCGATTACTACTACGGCATTCCCGCCTCGCTCGACATGGATCCGTACGTATACTTCGAGAACGACCGTGTGGAGGAGTTTCCAAGCGGCCACACCGACGGCAGTAAAGAACCGCGAGGTGTGTTCTGGCGGCCGGGAGCCGCCGCTCCGGGCTTCCGCGTCGAAGACACGCTGCCGAAACTCACGGCAAAGGCGCTGGGAGTGTTACGGGCGCGCGCGCGAAAGCCCTCTCAGCCGTTTTTCCTGTACTTCCCGCTGTCGGCTCCGCATACGCCGTGGGTTCCGGTGCAGAAGTTCCGCGGACGGTCGAAGGCCGGGGACTATGGGGATTTCGTCGCCCAGGTGGACGATGTGCTGGGACAGGTGACGCACCTTCTGGATGAGACGGGTTTGGCCAGGAATACCCTTCTGGTCTTCACATCGGACAACGGCGCGCATTGGACACCGCAGGACAAGGCCAAGTTCGCGCACCGGGCCAATGCGAACTGGAGGGGGATGAAGGCGGATATCTGGGATGCTGGACATCGCATCCCGTTCATTGCCCGCTGGCCGGGTAACATCGCGGCTAACTCGGTCAGCCGCGAGTTAGGTTGTCTGGTTGATCTGGCTGCGACCGTCGCCGATATCACAGGAGTCCGCCCGGCTGACGACGCGGCCGAAGATAGCTTTAGTCTGCTGCCGGCGCTGCGGGGAAGGCGTGGAACCCGGGACACGGTGGTTCACCACTCGAACGACGGGATGTTCTCCATCCGGCAGGGTAAATGGAAACTGACGCTCGGCCGGGGTTCCGGCGGATTTAGTGAGCCGGTGCGAATCCAAGTGAAGGAAGGGGAACCGGAAGGGGAGTTGTATGACATCGCCGCCGATCCGGCGGAGACGCATGACCTGTACCGGTCGGAACCGGAGGTGGTGCGCCGGCTCTCTGCACTTCTCGTGCGGTACCAGTCGGAAGGACGCAGCCGCCCGGTGTCATAACGGAGTTCGGCCGCCGATTGTCTGGCGAACGCTTCCGTGCTAACATTACCCAAATTGCTGACGGGCCCCTCCCGCCAGGCGTTATGGGGGCAAGTATGATTACTCGCGTGTCGTTGAGTCTATGGCTCTTTGTAACTCTCGCTGCGCTTGTTACATTCGGCCAATCCACTGCAACCGTCCAAGGGACGATCTCCGACCTTTCAGGCGCCAACATTCCCGGTGCGAAGGTCTTGATTCACAACAACGAAACCGGTGAGGAGCGAATCGCGCAGACCGACACCACCGGGTCGTATCGTGCAGCCTCGTTGCCGCTGGGTACGTGTCGAATTACCGTCTCAGCGCCTGGAATGGCAACCACGACCGTAACCGGGGTTACCTTAGGCGTCGGGCAGACGGTCATCCAGGACTTCACTCTGAAGATAGCTTCCACGTCCGAAACTGTAGAGATACAAGCCGCTGCCAGTGTCGTGGAAACCGGATCGGTGTCGGTTGGCACCGTCATCAACCAGCGTACCGTGCAGGAGATCCCGCTTAACGGCCGCCACTTCGTCGATCTCGGTCTGTTGATACCCGGTTCAGTCACACCTCCTCAGAACGGCTTTCTCACTGCCCCGTTGCGGGGCCAGGGCTCATTCGGGCTGAATACGGCAGGTAATCGGGAAGATACGGTCAACTTCATGGTAAACGGCATCAACCTGAATGATCCGGCACAGAACCAGATCACGTTTCAGCCGTCCATCAACACTGTCTCCGAGTTCAAAGCAGATAATTCGACCTACAGCGCCGAGTATGGACGCAACTCCGGGGCGATCATTAACATTGCCACGAGGGCAGGCAGCAATGCCTTTCATGGCGAAGCCTTCGAGTATCTTCGGAACAACGGCCTGGACGCGCGCAACTACTTCAACCGTACGCCGGTTCAACAGTCCCCGTTTAAGCGGAACCAGTTCGGAGCCGCTCTCGGCGGGCCAATCTGGAAAGATCACACGTTCTTTTTCTTCAGCTGGGAAGCGCTCCGGCAACGCCAGGGGCTCACTATCAATCAGACGGTGTTCAGTGACGCCCAACGTGCGCAAGCCACCGCAATCGGGAATCCGACCGTTCTGAAGCTGCTCCCTGTCATTCCGCGCGCGAATTCGGGGAACTCGCTCTTCGTCGGATCCGCCACGGCGCCGGTGAATATCGATCAAGGAACGGCCAATGTCAGTCACAGCTTCGGTACGAAGGACCGAATCAATGGGTATTTCGCGATTCAGCAGGACCTTCGCCAGGAGCCCACACTCCAAGGCAACAACATTCCTGGATTCGGCGATACCCGCGAATCACGGCGTCAGATCTTCACGTTTAATGAGACCCATGTTTTCTCGCCAACCGCGGTCAACGAGGTGCGTCTCGGATACAACCGGATCCACATCGTCTTTGCACCTAACGCGGCACTAAACCCCGCCGATTTCGGAATGAACGTCGGCGTGACCACTGCGATCGGGCTGCCGCAGATGAATCTCAGCGATATCGGCCTGAACTTCGGAGGCCCGTCGGGGTTCCCGCAAGGGCGCGGCGATTACGTCGCGGTGCTATCCGACACGCTGAGTTGGATCAAAGGCAAGCACTCCTTCAAGTACGGCGGGGAGGTACGGCGGCAGAACAACAATGGTTTCGGGCAAACACCCGGGACGATGACGTTCAACACCGTCACGGACTTCTTCAATGGGCAGGCTGCGCGGTTTACCGCGAACCCGATAGCCACCTCCAGCCGAATGTATGCGACTTCGATTGCGGGATTTGCCATCGACCAGTACAAGGTCACACCAGGACTCACCCTGGATCTCGGGATCCGCTACGAATGGAATGGTACGCCGGTGGAGGCGATGAACCGGCTGACAGCGTTCAATCCCGGGACGGTATCGTTGGTACAGGTCGGGACCGGCGGGTACGGTGAGGTGTACAAGCAGAACGTCCTGAACTTTCAGCCCCGCGCCGGCTTTGCGTGGGACCTGTTTGCGAGCCACAAGACGGTCTTGCGTGGCGCCTATGCCATCCAGACGGACCAGCCGGTCTTCAATTTGGTCACGCCGCTGAATTCCAATCCTCCGTTCGCGAATCCGGTGTCGTTCGCAGGCCCCGGTACGGTGACGTTCGCAAACGCTATCTTCGCGGCGCAGGCGGCCGGATCCCTTGCACCCGTAACCGTACTTCGCGACTATCGCATCCCCGACGTCCAATCCTGGAACGTCAATATCCAACAGGAAATCCCTGGCGACATCGGATTGATGATCGGGTACTTCGCGAACAAGGGGACGCACCTGAGACTTCAGCGAAACCTGAATCAATATATCCCGGGCACGGCGGTTCGGCCCTACGGAACGCTTTCGGCGAACAGCCCCATTGATCCGGGCCTCGCCCTCGGAAATATTCCAGTCAATGAGAGCACGGGTAACTCGCTGTACAATGCCCTGTGGACCACCGCAACAAAGAGGTTTTCCCACAACCTGCAGTTCAACACTTCGTACACCTGGTCCAAGTCCATCGACTACAATTCATTGAACTCGCAGGCCATCACGGTACAAGACAGCTACAACATTCGCGGTGACCGGGGACTGTCCGATTTCGACGCGCGCCACCGGTTCGTGTTCAGCGGCATCTACGACCTGCCGTTCCGGGGCAATCGTCTCGTCGAAGGATGGGAGTTCACCGGAATCCTGCAGCTTCAGGCCGGAAATCCCGTCAACATCATTACGAGCAACAGCGCCTACACCGGTGTTGGGACGATGCGCCCGGATCTGCTGGGCCCTGTATCGACGGGACTTCGTCCCGCGCCCAACGGAAATGTCTTGTGGTTTCCCGCTTTCTCCGGCTGTGTTGGGACTCCAACGCCCGGTTGCCTGTTCCTTGCGCCCACGCCTGCACATTTCGGTAATCTAGGACGGAATGTCATCATCGGTCCGGGTTTTGAAAACCTGGATTTCTCGCTGATCAAGACCACCAACATTACAGAACGGGTAAAGGTGCAATTTCGCGCAGACGCATTCGATTTGTTTAATCACCCGAACTTCGGCCAACCGAATCGCGTGGTGAGTTCCGCCGCCTCGTTCGGCGAGATCTCCAGCACCCGTTTCCCGACCGGAGATTCGGGATCTTCGAGGCAGATTCAACTCGCACTGAAGGTGATCTTCTAGATGCGACTGCGAGCCCTATTGTTGTTCGTGCTGACGGCCGGGGCGGGCTGGAACCAGGTGTCCGAACACGGGCTGAATCCGGCGATCGAAGACATCGTGGGATCCGTTTCAGCAGAACGTATTGCGGCGATTCTGGAACGGCTTCAATCGTTTGGGACCAGGCAAGTCATGTCCGACGAGAAGGATTCCACGCATGGAATCGGAGCGGCTGAGCGATGGATTGCCGAAGAGTTCCGCAAGTACAGTCCGCGATTACAGGTTCGGGTTGAGACATTCACGCTCAAGAAGGGGAGCGGCCGGGGCGCCATCCTCCGCGACGTCGAACTCGCTAACGTGATCGCCGTCCTGCCCGGTGGGGCATCTAAGGAGCGTCAGATCCTGGTGGGTGGGCACTATGACTCGCTGAATATCGCTCACAAACCGATTCGAACTGAAGCGGAAAGGCTGGCCGAGTTAGCGAAGGACAACGCGACCGAGGCGGATGCACGTCGTTATTCCAGTTTGTTCCCATTATCCGAGGCGCGCGGCGCTATTGACTGGGAGGCGAGCGCTGCGGAAGCGTTTGCGCCCGGCGTGGCGGACGACGGCAGCGGTACCGCCGCGGTACTCGAACTGGCGCGCGTCATGAGCCAGCACGAATTCGACAAGACGGTGGTTTTCGTCGCCTTTACGGCGGAAGAGATCGGACTCGAGGGGGCAAAAGCGTATGTCGCGATGCATAAAGGAGAACAGATCGAGGCCCTTCTGAACAATGACATCATCGGCACCGAGTCCGCCGAAAATGGCCGATCGGACAATAGCACCGTTCGGGTGTTTTCGGACGGCCCAGAGGACTCGCCGCCGCGGGCTCTGGCCCGCTATACGAAAGAGATTGCTGAGCATTACGTACCGTCCATGAAGGTGGACCTGGTACTTCGGCGAGACCGGTTCATGAGAGGTGGAGACCACACACCGTTTGCCGACGCGGGTTTCGCCGCTGTCAGGCTCACCACTCCCAGCGAGAATTACCAGAACCAACACTCGGCTACGGACATTCTTGCCAATACTTCGGTGCCATACACGACTCGCGTTGTGCGAATGAACGCGGCGGTAGCGGCATCCCTGGCCCTTGCGCCCAAACCGCCCGAAGTGAGCTTCACCTGGACTTCCGGCAAGCTGAAAGGTAGCCGTTTGCCGCTTCTAACCAGAGGAAAGTCGGGCTATGATGCCGTGCTTCGGTGGATCCCCAATTCCGAGCCTGATCTGTTGGGCTATGCGATTATGATCCGATCGACAACCTCCGCCTTGTGGGAACGGGAAATCTACGTCGGGAACGTCAGCACTTACCGTTTGCCGGACTTCTCAATCGATGATGTAGTGATTGGCGTGAAGGCGCTGGATCGGGACCGAAATCAGAGCCTGGTTTCGGCATACTACCTCCCCGTTGTGAGGCGCACCGGCACAGCCAAGCCGGAGAAACCGTCAGATCAAAACTGACTTTGGATGGAACGGCATTACGCAGCGACGATGACGGGTGCAATTTCGGAGCGCCAGGTATAGAATCGATCTTCTGGTGATCCGATGTCCGATGATGCCGCTTATCGGAGGCTGCAAGAGGATCTCGACCGCATGCCGGTGGGATTTCCCGCCACGGAATCCGGGATCGAGATTCGGATCCTGAAACAACTGTTCGCCCCCGTCGAGGCCCGCATTGCGCTCTGTGTGAGCATGAAGCCGGAACCCGTGGCGACCATCCACCGCCGGCTCGACTTCGAAATGAGCAGGGAATCGCTCGCGCTCACGCTCGAAGGCATGGTGCATCGCGGTCTGATTCGGAAGGACGATTCACACGCCGAACTTCGATACGGGAAGCTCCCGTTTGTCATCGGCATCTATGAAGGCCAAGTGGACAAGCTATCGAAGCAATTGGCCTTCGATCTGATGGAGTATTTCGACGACGGACTCGGGCAAGCGATCCGCCCCAGGAAGACCACCCAACTTCGCACGGTTCCGATCCATCAGCCGATTCCAGTGGAGCATGGGATCGGGCAGTACGATGACTTGCGCGAATCGGTGAGGAAGTGCGAGGGGCCTTTCGCGGTGATGAATTGCATTTGCCGGCAGGCCCAGGATCTGGCCGGAAAGCCGTGCCGCCAAACCGCGGTGCGAGAGAACTGCCTCACCATGGGCTCAGCCGCGAAGGTGATGGTGAGCCATGGTCAGGCCCGGTATATCACCCGTGAACGGATGCTGGAACTGCTCGACGAAGCGGATCGCGAAGGACTGGTATTGCAGCCGCAAAACACCCGTGATCCATTGTTCGTGTGCCTGTGCTGCGGGTGCTGTTGCGTGTCGCTCAGGGCAGGGAAGCATCTCGACCGCCCGGTGGAGTTCTTCGCCGCGAACTTTTACGTCAGGATCAATACTGACGTGTGCCAGGCCTGCGGTGAATGCGTTCATCGCTGCCAGATGGAAGCTATATCCTTGTACGGCGGCGCGGCCGGCGTGGACCTGAGCCGCTGCATTGGCTGTGGCCTATGCGTTTCCACGTGTCCCGCTGGAGCGATCAAACTCAGGGCGAAGCCGGAAGGGTACACGCCCCCGGCGAATGTTACCTCCTTGTATTCAAGGATCTATCGCGAACGCTATGGAAATCTGGCGTTCGCCAAAGCGAGTGTGCGTCTGCTGACCCGGCAACTCGCCTGACCTACTCGGGATCGATGCGAGCTTCAATCAACTCCAGCCGGCGCTTTGGCGTTTCTCCGGATACCTTCTCTTTCCCAAACGCATCCAGTACGTCCAATCCTTCGATCACGTGTCCGAATTGAGAGTACTGCCCGTCCAGATTCGTCGCGGGCGCCAGCACGAGGAAGAACGAGGTCGATGCCGAATTCGGATCGCTGGTGCGGGCCATGGACACGCTGCCGCGAACGTGGCGGATAGCGTTGAATTCCGGCGCCAGCAGGTGCACCCAACGGTCGGCCGGGTGATCGGGACCGGTGGATCGAGTGACTCCGAGGCCGCCTTGGGCGACGAATCCCTTAACCAGACGATGAAACTCGGTGCCGTCGTACCATCCCGCCGACACCAGATTGAGGAAGTTGCGGACGTGCTCGGGTGCCCACTCCGGCTCCATCTTCAGCTTCATCGTGCCCAGTGTGGTCTTCATGGTTACGGTCCTCTTCATCTCGCTGACCCGGGCATTTTCAAAGGGCGCTGGCTTCTTCTTCTCGATTCGGATGCTGACGATGCGAACGGGCGTTTCGGCGAACCCTCTATCGTTGGCCGGCATACGGGAGATCTTGTCCACAATATCCATCCCCTCCGTGATGCTGCCGAACGGCGAGTACTTCCCGTCCAACCCGGGCTGTGGTCCAACGCAGATGAAGAACTGGCTGCTGTCGCTGTCGGGCCGGGTCGGAATACGGAAGGACGACACAACGCCGCGCCGATGCTTCATATCGTTCAACTCGGTCGGCATGAGGTTCATACCTCCCGTTCCCCAACGACTTTTCGGCGTGTTGGGGTTCTTGAGCAGCGGATCACCCCCCTGGATGGCGGCGTTCACTTTGGCCCAGTGGAACGCGCTGCCGTCGTAAAACCCCTCGCGGGCCAGCTTAATGAATGTCTGAACGTGTTTCGGGGCTTTCTTGGGCGCGAACTCAAAACGGAAAGTGCCCATCTCGGTGGTCACCGCCGCCTCGACTTCGCCGGGCGTGAGGGAAGCGGATTCTTGGGCGGACTGTGGGATTGCTGAAAGAACTAATAGTACTACTACAAGTTGCGGACTCATCAATCCATTATTCGCACGGCTCGCGGCGACCGGACCCGCAGATCTTTCATCGGCGAATCCGAGGTCAGCGTAAAATGAAACTCAGATTCAACCGCGTGATGCCGCGGTATTCAGAGGAGTGTGTGGGCGGAAGTAACGGTTAACGCCTCACGGTCACTCCAAGACATCCGGGTGAGATGACCAATCGCATTGGCAGATACGAGATCCAGGCAGAACTCGGCCGCGGCGGGTTTGGCCAGGTATTTCGCGCCTACGACCCCACTGTGGGCCGGTTGGTCGCCATCAAGACGCTGACAGTCGGCGACGATCTGGAACTCATTAAGCGGTTCCGCAATGAGGCTGCCGCCGCCGGTAAGCTCCGTCACACCAACATAGTCATCATCTACGATTTCGGCGAGCATAACGGATCGCCGTACCTGGTGATGGAACTGCTCGATGGCGACGATCTCGAGCGCATTATCGCCAGCCGCCGTTCGCTCACCTTGCTGCAGCGGCTCAACATCATCTCCCAGGCCGCGTCGGGGCTTCACCACGCACACGCAAACGGCGTTGTTCACCGTGACATCAAGCCGGCCAACATCATGCTGCAGCGTGACGGCGTGGTGAAGATTATGGACTTCGGCATCGCGTTGCTCAACCAGGCGACTGCGGCGCGGCTGACGCCACAGGGATCCCTGCTGGGTACCTTCCCGTACATGGCCCCCGAACAGTTCCATGGCACTGCATCGGATGTTCTGACGGATGTCTTCGCCTTCGGCGTCACCTGCTACAAGCTGCTCACCGGCGTGCATCCGTTCCATGCGGAAGAGATGGGCGGGCTGATGTACAACATCGTGAACAAGATCCCGGACCCCATCCGGGCCCTCACCCCGGAGTGCCCTGAGGCTTTGGAACAGGCGGTTTTCCGGATGCTCGCCAAGGAACGATCACTACGATATCAGAGCCTGGAGGACGTGCGCTTCGATATCGAACCGGTGATCGCAGAACTGCGCAAGGAACGTGTAAACGACCTTATCTTGGAAGCTCGCGCGCTAAAGGAGTCGGAGGAGTTCGAATCGGCCCAGGCATTGGTCCGTCAGGCGTTGGACACGGACCCCGGTAACCGGACCGCTCGGGAGTTGCGCGAGGCCCTGCAACGGGAGATCCGCGAGCACCAGATTCGCCCGCGTATCGCGGCCCTGGTGACCGCGGGACGCGAGGACCAGGATGCGCGCCGGTTCGACGCCGCCATGCAGAAGTTCGTTTCCGCCCTCCAACTGGATAACTCGAACCCCGAGATTCACGCGTTGATCGCGGAATGCCGGGCGGCCAGGGAACGGGCGGAACGGGCAGCGCGATTGCTGGAGAACGCTCAGCAGGCGTTGACCGGCGGTAATCTCACGTCGGCCCACGGCATTGTACTCAACGCTCTCTCGACGGATCCACGGAACCTCCAAGCCGAGGCCTTGAAGACTAGTATCGAGCAACATATCGAAGCGCGGGAACGCGAACGGCGTCTGCAGGAAGGTTTGGGCCACGCGAGGCGGCTGATGGTCCTCGAGAATTTCGACAAGGCGATTGAGGGACTGGAGGCTCTCGCGCAAGAACATGCCGGCTCAGCCGCCTTACGGGACCTGCTGACCCGCGCACGAGCGGAGCAGGAAGGCCAGTTACGCCGCCGGCGTCTGCAGGCCGCGACGGAAGAAGCCAAAGCGCTGGTCAAGAACGGCAGCTTTGGCGAAGCGGTGGAGCGGCTGTCGCAATGGCAGGTGGAGTTTCCGGAATCCACCGAGCTGCGTGACTTGGCCGCATTTGCCGCCGAAGAATTGCAGGCCGAGAGGCAGGCCGCAGCCGTCAGCAAGGCGACCGTTGAGGCCCGGGCCTTGGTGGAGTCGCTCCGATTCGAACAGGCTGTCGAGGTTGTCCGCGGCGCCCTGGCGGAGTACCCGGGTGCCGCGGCCTTGCGAGAGTTAATGCAGTCCGTGACGTCTGCGCGGATCAGCCACCAGCGCAGAGTGGCTCTCGACGAAGCTCTCGCCGAGGCGGAGGCGTTCAACCGCGAGCAGCGGTTTCGTGAAGCATCCGAGCGCATCGCCGCGTACGTACGGGCTTACGGCGAGACCAGTGAGTTGGAAGCGTTGCGCCACACAGCAGAAGAAGGTCTGGAGAATCAGCGGCGTCAGTCGGCGATCCGGAAATTGACGGCCGAGGCGCGCTCTCTTTTGGACGCGGACCGGCCGGACAGTGCCACCAAAGTGCTTCAGATGGGAACCGTACAGTTTCCCGAGCACCCCGATCTGGTGCGCCTGTTGGGCGAGGCGAGGAACCGGCTGGAAGAGCAGCGCCAGGCTGAAGCGATTTCCCGCATCATCTCCGAAGCCGAGAGCTTGGCCCGGGCAAAGCATTTCGACCGCGCGTTGGAGGTTCTCGACAAGGGCCTTTCAGATTATGGAAACAATGAGCGGCTGGTCCGCTGCCGGCAGGCAACCCTGGCAACCGAGGCTCGATATACCAGCGAACATGCACAGCGTGCCGCGGTAGATAGAGCTCGACAGCTGCGGGCGTCCGGAAAACTGCAGGAAGCGTTCAGCGAAATTGATGCGGCACTGCGTGATCACGGGAGCGGACCCGCCTTGCTGGATCTGCGGCAGCGGTTGGAGGGTGAACTCGCGGAACGGGAGCGTTCGGCCGAGATTCGGAGCATCGAGGCGGAGGCGCAGACGCTGCTCGATCGCGGGCATTTCGCGTCCGCCACGCAAATCCTGCAGGCGGCACAGGAACGGTTCCCAGGCGATGACCGGCTGGCAAAGCTCAAGGAGGTGGCCCAGACCCGGGTGCGGGAGGAGGAACGTGCCGGAGAGGTTGCACGCATCGTTCGCGAGGCCCATGCTAACGCCGGAAGTGGGCATTTCGAGGCCGCGCTGAAACTGCTGGATGCAGGCTTGCTGAAATACGTCAACGATGCCGATCTAGTGCAAGCCCGATCCAAAGTGCAGGGCGCGAGGACCGAACATGACCGCCGATTGGCGCTCGAGGGATGTAAGACCCGGGCTCGCAGCCTGCACGCTGAGGGACGGCTTACTGAAGCTTTGGAGGTCCTGGTCTCCGGTCTGAAGACTTTCGGAGACGAAGCCGAACTAAGGGCACTGAAAGACCGGGTGGAAGCCGACCAGGAAATCCGCCGCGAAGAGGAGGCTGTCCGCAATCTGGCCGCCCGAGCCGAATCGTTGCTGACACGCGATCGGGCATCGGAAGCGGTATCCCTGCTGCGGGCGTCGCCTGAATACGCCACTCGCCCCAGTATTGCCGAAATTCTGAGGCGTGCAGGCGATCGTGTCGCGGAACAACAGCGCGAGCAAGAGGTAGCTGCGAAGGAGCGCGAGATCCGAAGCCTGGTAGAAATAGGAGACTTCGCCGGCGGCTTGGACGCCCTGGAGCGAGCGCTCAAGCAACACCCGGGTTCCGACCGGCTCGGCCGATTGCGCGCACCGATCGAGTCTGCGCGGAAGCGTGCGGACCTGCAGGCCGCCGCCGTTCACGCACTGAAATCCGGAGAACTGGGACAGGCGCTGGATGCCGTACGCCAGGCACTCCAATCGTTTCCGTCCGATCGTGAATTTCAGCAGCTCGAAACGCGCATCGTAGCCGAGCAGGACCGTAGAGAGCGTCTTGCCGCCATCGACAAATCGGTCGCCGAAGCGAGCGCCCACCTCGCCAAGGGTGACCCCGGGGCGGCCGCAACCCTGCTGCGCCCGCTGAGGCTGAAGTACGCCGGCGAGCCGCGACTGACGGAACTGCTGGACCAGGCCGAGGAACAACTCCGGCGCGCCGAACGCGAGCAGCAGATCTCCTCAGTCCGCGAGGAGGCTGAGGCACTGCTCGAGCAACGCAACTATGACGGCGCCATCAACCTGTTGAATGGCCGCTTCCCCGGTGAACCGCGGTTCCAACCGCTGCTCGCCAGGGCTCACGAACAACTCGATGCTCAACGCCGGCATCAAGCGCGGGAGCAGGCACGTGGTCACCTCGTCGCGCTGGAACAACGTAT
Organism: uncultured Acidobacteriota bacterium; assembly: GCA_963737465.1. Taxonomy (GTDB): domain Bacteria; phylum Acidobacteriota; class Terriglobia; order Bryobacterales; family Bryobacteraceae; genus TMP-7. The sequence continues at coordinate 95,990 of CAVTTC010000015.1, read as the reverse complement.
TGACGGGACTCGGCGATCGAGGCTCAACGCCCTTCGAGCTGAGGCACGGCAGGCTGTGGCCGCGCATTCCGAGGATGCTGAGCTGAATGCCATCGCGGACCGCATCGATCGGCACGTCGAAGCGCTCCTTGCGGCGCCCGCTGCCCCGAAGAAGCCACTGCCGTGGATATGGATCGGGATTGCCGCCGGCGTGATTGCGGTGGTGGCGACCGGCGCGTTCCTCCTTCCGCGCTTGACCAGCGGAAGCAACGTTGCGAAGACGCCGGCGCCCGCGACATTCCCGGTGGAGATCCGCACGGATCCGCCCGGCGCAACCGTTTCGGTTGGAGACCGGACCTGTACACCTCCGAATTGCCGTTTCGACCTGCCGGTTGGACGCTATCCGGTAACGGCGCGGCTGCCGGGGTACCAGCCGGCGGAACGGGAAATAGCCGTGGAGTCGGGGAACTTGCCTGGCGCCACCACTCTCACCTTGAATCCCGAGCCGCCGCCCCCTCCGCCGGCCGGATCCCATCAGGGAACCTTGTTGCTGCGGACTGGTGTTGCCGGCGTTCGCGTGTCGATCGACCAAATCCCCCGCGGGCTCACCGACGCACGCGGCGAATTGCGCAGCGAACTCGAGGCCGGAAGCCATGCGGTGCGGGTAGAGAAAGCAGGCTACCGGACACCCCCCGAGCAGCGCGTTTTGATCGCCGATAACAAATCGGAACCTCTGACGTTTACGTTGTCGCCGCTGCCCTCGCGATTGGAGGTGCGCGGGGCGCCAACCGGGGCGGAAGTCACTGTGGGAACGGGGCCGTCGAGGCGGAGTGACGGATCCTCCGTGTTGTCGATGGAAGTCCCGCCCGGCAACCAGGTGTTGAACGTTACCGAGGGCAAGGCAAATCGGCAAGTGGCCGGGACGTTCGAGCCGGGCGCTACGCTCATCATGGATTGGAAGGACATAGCACCCCCGAAGATGCCCACGCCTCCCCCGCCGAAAGCGGTGAGCGCCGAAGACAAACAGAAGCAGGCCTGGGAACAGGTTCGGAACTCCACTGATCCGGAGCAACTTGCACTTTTCTTGCGGGATAACCCGCAGAGCCCTTGGAAGCAGGACGCGCAATCGCGACTCGACGAACTGCTATGGGCACGCACGAACCAATCAGATGGAAACTCGCTCCAGGCGTATCTGTCGCGACTACCTCATGGCGCGCACGCGCCCGATGCGCTACGCCTGATGGACGACATCAAATGGAATGCCGTCAATAAGACCAACGCACAACTCTTGCAGGCATTCATCGATGCCAATGGCTCCAGCCGCCACCGCGCGGAGGCGCAAACGATTCTCGACCGTTTGAACCGGGAGCGCCAGGAGGCTGAAAATCGCCGGAAACAGGTGGAGCAGGCGGCCAGCAAGGAAGGTGCGGCCATTCGCGCAGCGCTGCAGCAGTTCAACAACGCCTTCGTCCATAAGAGCGCGCGTGAATTGAAGCAGATTTGGCCGGCAGCAGACAGGGACTGGCTGGAGTCGGTTAACCAGAGGGGTGCCTATTTCGTTGCTACGTTGTACGCGATGGGAGAGCCGGAGGTCACTGGCGATCGGGCAACCATTCGCTGCGAACTGACCACTCAGACCATCATTCGCGGACAGCCCCAGCCGCAGAACAGAAAGATCATCAAGGTGACTCTCCGGAAGACCGGCGAACAGTGGCTGATTGAGGATCCGCGCGGGCAAGAATAGATCGCCCGCGCGCAACGTCAAAAGCTGTAGCCCAGACCGTACAAAGGAACCACACGGGCGGTGAGGCCATTATTATCGAACCGGACCAGCGCCTGGAACGATGCTATGAGGCCTCTGGTTATGCGGACTTTGTACCCGAAGGCTCCACTGTACTGACCGAATGACGTCAGGCCGGCATCGATGAGCCCGGATTTCATCGGCTGAGCCCCCGGTGGCAACACGGTGGGCGCTGGGGCGGAAATGTCCGTCGAGCGCAGCGTTTGAGCGCCATGAACCAGTCCGATTTGATTGCCCAGAAAGTCGAGGATGATGGTGTTGCTCCGCCCGAGCGCAACCTCCGTTCCAACGCCCCACGAGAGGATGTCAGGCACGTATCCTTTGGTCTGGGTGAACGGCGCCCCGACCACGGGGACCGTACCGCCGTTATCGAGTTGAGCGGTAGTAGCGGTACCCTCGATGGTTCCGCCTAGGATGCTCTTGCCGCTGATCTGCCAGCCGAGTTCGAAGTGCGGGGCGAATATGATTCCCTTCGCCGTAGGAGCGCTGTACAGCGACATGGCCATGAACGGCTTGAAGGAAGTGGTTCCGGTTCCGAGAAAGTTCTCCGCATCGCCAGTGGGCAAGCGGAGATCGACGCCCGCCGAGATACTCGCCCTTGTGCGCTCCATCACATTACCCTTGAAACGGAGGACCATGTCGCCAAAGCCAGTCTTCGCGAGGGACGCCGACCCGATCTGCGGGGCCGCCAGCGCGAACGACCCAGGGGTCATAGTGTTCACGCACCAGCATTTGTTGCCGTTGCTGAAGTCCGTGCCCGTGCCGCTGTAGACCAGGCCGTTATAGGCCGTCGACGCCACAGCCGCATGAACCCAAGGAAGCCCGACCGAGACATCCATTCGGTTCGTGAGACCGAACGTCAGAAATGCAAGATCCTGCGACAATCGCACATCCAGACCGAGGTTGACAGTGGCAGGAGCCGTCGTTTGGCCAGCCGAATTCAACTTAATGCCGGACGGATCGCCTCCGCCGTAAGCCACGCTCAGGCCGTTCAGATCCACGCCATTCAGGGACGTGAAGTGATAATTCTGATGCGTAAATCCGACGTAGACCTTGCCCTTTCCCACGGTTTCAGCCCGCTGTGTGAAGATCGGCCCCAAGGTGCCGCTGACCGGCAGTTCGGCTCCAGTTGCGGGATCCTTTTTCAGAATCAAGCCGGAGGTCGGCGCCGAGATTGGGATCACCGACAAAGCCACCGCGATGTTTGAAGCAAGCGCGCTGCTCAGGGCTGAGGGGTTCGCCACCCGGTAGTTCATAGGGTTATTGATGACGTTCCCGAAGTCTGCCGAAGTAGCATCGACTGGAGTGGCTGTCGTATACACGCTCAGGAGCGTGTTGTTCAGAGTGCCCGACGTGGTGGGAGTAAATCCACCGGCTGGTTGAATGGTTCGGGTCGTCAAGGTTGACCAGGTGACCACCTGGGACACACTTGGGGGCGCAGTCGATTGAGCGTTCAACCATGCGCCCGTAAGACAGGTTACAAATACTACACTGCTGGCTCGCGACATCGTTTTGTTTCCTCCCAGAAGACACTAAGGGTTTAAAAAAGGCTCGCCCTGAGCGTGTTTATACAGCGTTCTATAGAGGCCAAATGATTGGCCTGCTGTTTCCGATTTTTTGGGAGCGGGGGGCGGATCTGGACCAGAACTGAAGTTATGTGGCAGGGCGTACAGTCACAGAGGACGTACGCCACGATGTAGTACTAGGCGTAATCGATCGGATGTTGTTCCAGCCAATGCTGGTCGCGCGTGGCATTGACGCTCGCCACCGCACCCTTCACCATCGCTCCGGTGAGATTGCGGGAGCCCCACAGGAGGCCGGCGCTGAAGCCCAGCGCGGCTCCCACCAGGCCGCCTACGACTGCGGTTCGGGGAGCCCTGCCATCACCTTTCCAGATACTGGCGGCGGCGCCAACGAATGCTCCGATGGCCGCCGGCGGCCCGGCTTCGCGCACCGCCCGACGGATCACCTCAGTGAGGGGCTCCTCTTCGAGGGCCCTGCGGCTGCCCGAACTTGCGCCTTCAATACTGGAGTCCACCAGACGTTTGCCGAAAGCGAAATTACTTGATATGGCCGGATGCATTTTCATACTAGTGTGTCCGATTACATGGTAACGCGCGCAACGCACCCGCGACTTGATCAATGGCGTTGCGTCCGTGAGAAACCGCTCCGGGCATGGAGAAGAACGGATGGATCATACCCGGGTAGCGAGTGCAGGTGACCGGGACGCCGGCCTGTTTCAGCCGCTCCGCATATGCCTCGCCTTCGTCGCGCAGCGGGTCGCACTCGGCCGTGATCACCAATGCCGGTGGAAGGCCGTGCAGGTCGGGGGCAAGCAACGGGGACGCCCGGGGGTCGAGTGCATCTTCCGGGCGGCGCAAGTAGTGCGCGCGGAACCACTCCATTTGAGCCCTGGTCAGGTGGTGATCGTCGGCGAACTCGTGATAGGAGGGTGTGTCGAACGACGCCAGGTTCGTCACCGGATACACCAGCACTTGCAACGCAATCTCCGGTCCGCCCTCGTCCCGAGCTTTCAGCGAGACCACGGCGGACAGGTTTCCACCCGCACTGTCGCCGCCCACGGCGATCCGGCTCGGATCGATATGGAACCGCGCGGCGTTGGCCGCTGTCCAGCACGTCGCGGCGTAACAGTCCACTACCGCCGCCGGAAACTTGTGCTCCGGGGCAAGCCGGTAATCCACCGCGACCAGCACCGCCCCCGCACGTTTCGCGATCGCGCGGCAAACCACTTCGTGAGTATCGAGATCGCAGACCACCCACCCGCCGCCGTGAAAGTAGACCATCGCGGCGAACGGCGGATCGCAATCCGGGGTGTAGACCCGGATTGGTATATCGCAATCAGGGCCGGGAATCCGGAGGTTATCGATCCGCGCCAGCAACTCCGGTTCGCCCTGCACACTCTTCAAACCTTCGACGGCGAGTTTCCGCGCTTCATCGACGGGCAGCGTCTCCATGGCGGGCCCACCGGCTGCTCGATTCGCTTCCAGAACCGCCAGAACTTCAGGGTGCAGACGTTCTTTCTTCATCTGGTCCGAGCATAACAAGCTCTTCCACCTTCCGAATGGCGCGCGGAACCGAGGCGGACACCGCGGGAGACAGTGTCTCACCCATCTCCATGAACTCCGGTCCAATCCCTACCAGGAACGCTTCGGGCTCCGCGCCGTACACCTCGGACGCCAGCCGGAGCAGATCCGCCGGGGTCTGAAGATGCGTGTCCGCATGCCGGTTGCGGCCCACGGAACTGACGGCGATTTCACCCGGGGCTAATCCCACCTGGCAATCCACGAAAATGACCCGGGGGACCGCCGCTATGTCCTCGGCTAACTCCGGCGCGAGTTGGTACGTCTCGATGACCCGGTAGCCAGCCGAGGCCAATCCCCGGGACACGTGCAAGCCCACCGCATCGTCGGATCGGAGCGGGTTCCCGTAGCCGATGATCAGCGTGTCAGTGGCTGTGTAACTCATCGAGCAAAACGCCTTCGGGACTCAGCAGCTGGATCTGCATGGCGATCTGCCCCGAGGCATGGGTGGAGCAACTCAGGCACGGATCATAGGCCCGCACCACGGCCGAAACGCGGTTCAGCATTCCTTCCTGCAGTTTGTTCCCATCCACGAAGTGCTGGGCGGCCTGGGTGATGCCCTTGTTGATGGCCATGTTGTTGTGGCCGGTGGCGACAATCAGGTTCGCCCACACGATGGAGCCTTCCTCATTCACCTTGTAATGGTGAATCAGAACGCCGCGGGGCGCCTCGATCATGCCCACGCCTTCGAGCGAGTTAACGCCGGCCTTGGCGCGCACGTGGGTATCGAGGATCTTCGGGTCGTTCAGCAGCGCTTCCATTCGCTCCAGTCCGTAGATGATCTCGATCAGGCGCGCGTAGTGGTACAGGAACGAGCTGTGGGCGACGAGTCCGAAGCGGCGGTGGAACTCCTGGAATTCGAGATCGGCACGGTACGTCCCGCACCGGTCCGCGGCATTCAGACGGGCCAGGGGGCCGACACGATAAATTCCGGCCGGATATCCTTGAACAGCGTAGAACGGCGATTTCAAGTACGAGTCGCGAGTGGTCGCCTCGCCGATGTAATGGTAATAGTCGGAGGCCTCGATCTGGTCCTCGAGTATCTGGCCATCGGGCCCGCGGAAGCGGAGGAACCCTTCGTATAACTGGAGGGCGCCCTTGCGGTCCACCAATCCGGCGTGGGAGGTGCCGGCGGTGCCGAAGAACTCGATTTCTTCCTTGAACTGGTCCACCACGCCCTTAAAGAATGTGAGGGTCTTCTCGGCGATGGCGCGGGCTCGAGGCAGCCCCGACAGGATCTTCTCGCGGGTCTGTGAAGAGAGCGGAGCGTTCACGCCGCCCGGAACCACCCAGGACGGATGGATGCGCTCTTTGGCCAACGCCTCGATGGCCTGCTGGCCGAACTTGCGCAGTTCGATGCCGTCGCGCGCCATCTCGGGATGCTTCTCGATGACACCCACGACGTTGCGTTTGGCGGGGTCGGAATCCATACCCAGCAGCAGATCGGGCGAGGAGAGATAGAAGAAGCTGAGGGCGTGCGACTGCACGAACTGCGCGCAGTGGAGCAACTCACGCAACATGCGGGCCGGTTCGGGGATGCGCACGGCCATGATCGCGTCGCAGGCCTTCGACGAAGCCAGCAGGTGGCTGACCGGGCAGATACCGCAGATGCGAGCGGTGATGCCGGGCATTTCATAGAACGGGCGTCCTTCGGTGAACTTTTCGAACCCGCGGACCTGCGTGACGTTCAATCGCGCGTCGCTGACCCGACCCTCGTCGTTCAACTGCAAGGTGATTTTGGCGTGTCCTTCGATGCGCGTTACTTGATCGATTACGATTCGGTTCATGTCCGGCTCCTATGACTCGTTACCCGAACTTCAGCTTGGCGTTTGCTTCTGGATTGCGGCCGTCCAGGAGGTCGCTGACCACCGAGAGTATGGCCTGGGCGCTGGGCGGACAACCTGGCACGTGCAGATCCACCTTAACGTAGTCGCGCAAGGGCCGGGCCTGTTTGAGCAGCGCCGGCACCCGGTCAACCGGAACGCTCTTGTTCTCCTGCACGCCTTCCACGTAGATCCGCTGCAGCAGTTTCTGCACCGGGATGGTGTTGCGCATGGCTGGGACATTGGCGGTAACCGCGCAATCGCCCAGCGCCACCAGCGTACGCGTGCACTGCCGGATCTTCTGGATCTTGTTCAGGTCTTCCTGGCTGCTCACCGCGCCTTCCACCAGGGTGACATCCACCTCATCGGGGAACTCCTGCGCGTCCACCAGCGGACCGTACACGATGTCTGCTCTCTGGGCCACCGTCAGGATGCCCGCGTCGATGTCCAGCAGTGACATGTGACAGCCCGCGCAGCCGTCCAGCCATACCGTCGCCAGCTTGATCTTCTTCATGGGTGAACTCCTTTGCGCACGGCCAGCGCGCTGATGTTATCGTTCCGCTTGGTCATCTCTTCCACGGCGAAGCCCTTCTCGGCCAGCGCGCCGGTGGGGCACGTCTGCACACACTTCCCGCAGGAGGTGCAGTTCTGGGCATCGCCCCATTGCTGGTTCAGATCGCTGACGATGCGGGACTGGATGCCGCGGGCCGTGACCGCCCAAACGTGCGCGCCTTCCACCTCCGCGCACACCCGCACGCAGCGGGTGCAGAGGATGCAGCGGTTGTGGTCGAGCACGTAGCGTGCGTGCGACATGTCCACCGGCATTTTCGGGAAGTTGTAGGGATAGCGGATGCTGGTGACGCCCAGCGTCTTGGCCATCGACTGGAGTTCGCAGTGTCCGTTCGACACGCATACCGAGCAGGTATGGTTGCGCTCGGCGAACAGCAATTCCAGGGTGATGCGGCGGTACCGGGCCAGCTTCGGCGAGTTCGTCGTCACCGACATCCCATCCTGGACCGGCGTAGTGCAAGCCGGCAGCAGGCGCCCCACGCCGGACACTTCGACGATGCACAGGCGGCAGGCGCCCACCGAGGTCAAGCCTTCCAGATAGCAGAGCGTAGGGATGTATTTGTTGGCCGCGCGCGCCACCTGCAGGATGGATTGGCCCTCCGTAGCGTTCACCAACTCGCCGTCGATTCGGACTGATAGTTTCTTCTGTGTCACAGGGTGCCTCCTTTAGTGGGTGCCCACCGTCTTCACATCGCAACGCAGGCAGCGGCTGGTTTCCTCGAGGGCTTCGTCGGGGCTGAGCCCGGCCACCACCTCGGGGAAAATCGAGTCCGCCGGCCGCATGCGGCTGACTACCGGAATATGATGTCCGGTGTGGCGCTCGCATTCGACGGTTTCGCCGGGGACCGTCTGGTCGTACTCGAACTCGGGGAACACCTGGTTCCAGCGATAAACGCCCATCAGCCTTTCGTCCATCATGCGGGCCGCCTTCTTTCCGTAGCCCATGGCATTGGACACGTTGGAAGCGCCGCTGATCGCGTCGCCGCCCGCGTAGAAGCGGGGACGGCTGGTCTCGAGCGTAAACCGGTCGAAGTCGATGGTGCCGGTGTCTTTGATCTTCAGACCCGACGCCCGGGCGAAGTCCAGGTCGAGCACCTCTCCCACGGCCAGGATCACGGTGTCGCATTCGAAACGCTGGATTTCGTCGGTCGGAACCGGCTTGCGGCGGCCCGATGAGTCGTACTCGCCGAGCTTGGTCTTCACCACCTCGATGGCTTTGACGTTTCCTTCCGGGCTGCCGATGATCCGGTGCGGCGCGGCCAGGAACGCGAACTTCGCCCCTTCCTGACGCGCGGCTTCCGTCTCCTCCTCAATGGCCGGCATGTCCTTGCGTTCGCGGCGGTAGATGATCATCACCTCGGCGCCCATGCGCAGCGCCGTTCGCGCGGAATCGATGGCCGCGTTGCCGCCTCCGATGACGGCAACGCGGCGTCCGAGTTTCACCGCGTCTCCCTTGGACACGGCTTCCAGGAAGTGCAGCGCCGGATACACGCCCTTCAACTCGGTCCCGGACAGGTAGACCCACGATTCCTTCCACGTACCGATGGCGATGAAAACGGCGTCGTAGGAGTCATCCAGTTCATTCAGCGGGATGTCGAATCCCACCCGCTTGTTGAACACGAACTGGACACCGAGCCGCTCGATCAGTCCGATCTCGCGATCCAGAACCGATTTCGGCAAGCGGTACTCGGGCAGCGCGTAGCGCAGCATTCCACCGGGTTCGGCTTTGCCGTCGATGATGGTGACGTCGTGGCCCAGCATGGCCATGTAGAACGCGCAGGTGAGGCCGGTGGGACCCGCCCCGGCGATCGCGATCTTGCGTCCGGTGGGCTCCATGCGCCGCGAGACGATGCGCGCCACCATCTCCTCGTAACGGTCAGACAGACAGAATCGAATCGGCGATGTGGCGGTGCACGTCGCGCATGTTCACCGCCTCATCCACGCTCTGTCGCCGGCAGCGGTTGTCGCAGGGATGCTGGCAGACGCGGCCGGTGGAAGCCGGAAGCGGATTGTCCATCACGACCGATTCAAAGGCGTCTTCCAGCCGTCCCTCTTTGTACAACTGCAGGAACCGCGGGATGTTCATGTGGAGCGGGCAACTGTTCTCGCAGGGCGACAGCGCCAGTTCCTCGCACACGCCGGCGCGGCAGCGATGAGCCAGGATGTGGTCCTCAAACTCATGCCGGAAGTGCCGCATGGTGGTGAGCACCGGATTCGGCGCCGATTGGCCCAATCCGCACAGCGAGCAATCGCGGATCATGCGGCCGAGTTCGTCGAGCACTTCGAGATGCTGTGAAGACGCGTTGCCCTGGGTGAACGCGTTCAGGATGCGCAGCGCCTTGTTCAAGCCCACGCGGCAGGGGACGCATTTCCCGCACGACTCCGAGTGAGTGAACTCGAGGAAGAAGCGCGAGACGTCCACCATGCAGTTGTCTTCGTCCATCACCACCATGCCGCCGGAACCCATGATGGCGCCCAACTGCGCGAGGCTCTCGTAATCCACCGGCGTATCGAACATCTCCTGCGGGATGCATCCGCCCGAGGGGCCGCCCGACTGCACCGCTTTGATGCTGCGTCCGTTCACGCCGCCTTCGCCGATGTCGTACACCAGCGTCTTCAGGGGGGTTCCCAGCGGGAGCTCCACCAGTCCGGTACTGTGCACCTTGCCGACGAGCGAGAAGACCTTGGTACCCGCGCTCTTGGGGCTGCCGGTTTCGGTGAACCAGGCGGGTCCCTTCATCACGATTGGCGCGATGTTGTACCAGGTCTCGACATTGTTGATATTGGTGGGCATGCCATACAGACCCTTCTGGGCCGGGAATGGCGGCCGCGGACGGGGACGTCCGGCTTGCCCTTCGAGCGACGCGATCAGCGCCGTCTCCTCGCCGCAAACGAACGCGCCGGCGCCTTCCACGATTTGGATATCGAAGCTGAAACCGCGCCCCAAGATGTCGTTGCCGAGCATGCCGTAGTCGCGCGCCTGCTCCACCGCACGTGTCAGCCGGTGGACCGCCAGCGGGTATTCGGCGCGGACGTACACGATGCCCTTGGTGGCCCCCATCACGTAGCCGCCGACGATCATCCCTTCGAGCAGCGAGTGCGGGTCGCTCTCAATCTCGTTGCGGTTCATGTACGCGCCGGGATCGCCTTCGTCGGCATTACAGATCACGTACTTCTGCTCCGCCTTGGCGCGCGCCAGGAACTCCCACTTATTGCCGGTGAGGTATCCCGCGCCGCCTCGCCCGCGCAGTTTGGACGCTTTGATCGCTTCGATGACGGCCTCGGGCCGATTGTCGATCAGAACCTTATACAGGGCCTGGTAGCCGCCCACGGCCATGTACTCTTCGATGTCGTCCGGGTTGATGAAGCCGCAGTTGCGCAGGACGATCTTCTTCTGGCCCTTAAAGAACGGAACCTCGTACCAGTGCGGGATCTCGGGGTAGCCGACGCCGTAGCGGAGGTGGGACGTAATATGGTCCCATTCCTCGATCTTGCAGTAGACGCGGTCGGGGGTGAGTTGGCCGGTGGTGAGATCGTTCAGGATCCGTTTCACATCGTCGGCCTGAACCTGATGCAGCAGAATCAGCGGACGGCCGGGGACGCGGATGTTGACGATGGGCTCTTCCGAGCAGGCGCCGAAACAGCCGAGGTGGGCCACCTGTATTTCCGCTCCACTGCGATCTACCGCCTCGACAAAGGCCTGGTAGACGCCTTCGGCCCCATTGCCTCGGCCGCACGTGCCCATGCCGATGCCGATCCGTGGAATCGGCGGCATGAGTTTCGCCATGCCGGATTCGCGAGCGTCGTTAAACGTACCGATGTCTTGAATCCGAGCCATTACTCTTCCTCCTCCTCGAGCACACTCACTTCGCGCTGCAAGGTTCGCTCATTGACGTGTCCGCTGATACGGTGATCGATCTCGACTACCGGAGCAAGTGCGCACTGGCCGAAGCAGGCCACGGTGCGGACCGTGAATTTTCCGTCCGGGGTGGTGAAGGACGTCTTGTCGGCGTCGGTCACCTCGCCGTGGTCGTCCAATCCGAGTTCGAGTTTCAGACTCTCGAGCAGATTGCGCGAACCGCGCGTGTGGCACGCCGTACCGCGACAGATGCAGACGGTGTGGTCGCCTTGGGGCTCGAGGTTGAACAGCGCGTAGAAGGTGGCGACGCTGTAGATCTGCGAGAGCGGGATATTGGTCTTGGCCCCGACATAGCGCAGGGTCTCGATGGGGAGATACTTGCGCGGGTGGTGCTCCTGGACGTCCTCCAGAATCCCGAGCAGGGCTCCCGGGTTACCGCTGCGCCTGGCGACCACCTGGTCGATGAAGGCTCGTTCCGCCGCGTCGGGCTGATCGTGAACCGCGTTATTCGGCATTCAGCTCCCTTTCTCTAATTCAGATAATTCGAGCTTATTATCTAGTGTGGTGAAAGTGCAAGGACGCTCTGTGGTGAATTTCAACAGGGGAGGGCGGATGCTGGGTCCCGGCGGGCGGCTCGTGGTCAGTGGTCGGTGGTCAGTGGTCACTGCCGGCTGGTGGTTCGTGGTCGGTGGAACCGTTGGGGATTCTTCGCTCTCGGGTTCGTTTGGTAGTTCGGGCTCGGGTTCGCTCGGCAGATTGACGGGGGCGTCGGGGAGAAGTCGCTCTTTTCGTAACTTCATGATTTGATTGAGGGCGCGGTCGGCGAGGTTCGCGTACATGCGGGTGTAGCGTTCGAGCAGCAGCAGGGCTGGGCCGTCCTGAAGGCAACTGGTGATAGCCATGGTCTGGCGCTCGAGCGGCGGAATGCTGTCCCATTCGCCGGCGAGTTCCTGGAAATCGCGCACCATCTGGACGTGCAGCGTAGCGGCTTGCATCATCCAGGTCTGGCGCATCTGGTATTTGTAATAGGCCAGTTCCTCGACAGCGTGGTATTCGAGGGCGTCGCGCGGAGTGAAGCGCTGGGTGTAGGCCAGTTCGAGAGTTTCGAGGATTTCGGTTTCGGTGTCGGAGACGGTGACGTTGTGGGCGAGGAGTCCATGTTTGAGGGCGTTGCGGCAGGAGCGCTTTTTGCCTTCGGGCGTGCGGGGGCCGCGGGACTTGGCTCCGTTGGCGCGGGAGGCGGCTTGACGGGCCTCGCTGGGCGGCGCCTTCGGCGCCGGGTTGTTCGGGTTTTCTTGTTTCTTCATAGTGTCCTTCTACCTTCACGATATGGGGTGGGTGGGTGAAGTCGTGGTATTTGGTTTTTGTATGTTGTTGAGGGGATGGGAAATATTTCGCTGACTTTTCTGTGAAAGTCGCTCATCGGGGTATCGTAAAAGAGGAGAGATGAGCTTCACAAGGGACTCATGGAGGAGACGGAGATCACGATGCAAGTAAGGCGGGTTGCGATGGCCGTGGTGGCATGTTTTGTCCTCCAGGCCGGGCGCAAGGATTTCTGGGAAGTCAAAGACGCGTCGAGTTGGAGTGACCAGGAGAAGCAGGTTCTGCTCGCCCAGTCGCCTTGGGCGAGGGATGGCTTCGCCCGCATGGAGTTGGAGAAAAAAGAGCGCACGGGCCCAGGCTATGGGAGCAACGGGCGGCTGGACACGGGCATGCCGGACGCGAAACCTTCGGCACAGGCCGGAGGCCATACGAGCGTCGCGATCGGTGAGGAGGTGCCGCCAGTACCGGACCCAAGAACAGGTCCACCCGTGCAGTTCCGTGTGCTGGCCCGTTGGGAGACCGCAAAGCCCATTCGTCTGGCGGGCGGGCCGGAAGTGCCCGAAGCGACCGGGCAGTTTTACGTGATCCGGCTGATCGGGCTGCCGTTTATGCCGCCACCGAAGGTCCAGCCGGGCGAGGTTGTTCCCGATCCGAACGCGGGGATGCTGCAGGCGATCCGGCAGAGCAGCCGACTGGAGCGCAATGGTAAGCCCGACATCCCGTGTGCCCACCTCTTCGCGGGCTCGGGGAACAATGCGCATCAGGTGCTGCTATTCTTTCCGCGCGGAGGCGCCAGCCCGATAAGTGCAGCGGATAAGTCGGTGACCCTGGACAGCCGCTTTGCTCCGTTCCATTTGACGGTCAAGTTTTCGGTGAAGGAGATGGTGTACAAGGGCGAGTTGTCGCTTTGACTCACCCCGGTATCCGAACCTATGGACCGCGAAGTGACCAAGCGAGAATTCAAAGAATTATTCTTCCAACATGGCGTTGCCCAGAGCGGCTGGACCGAGGGCTACTGGGATCAATTCTATGAACACGAATGCAACGCCCGATATTTCTTCACCGAGCCGGCATCGCCCGACCAGGTACGAATGTTCATTAGTTCGGGCCAAGGTACGCACCGAATCTTCTTGCTGAGCGAGGAAGCCGAGGAGTCGTTTTTCGACCATTGACTTCCGGGCCGCCAAGTGACCCGGTCTGCCACTGAGAGCCATTGCTTCCGAGTGGTTGACGATCCGGCCGGAGGTGGCGCAAAGCGACCGTCGTCTTGGCTGTCGGTAGTGGGTCAGTTTGAATTCTCCGCCGCCTTCGCCTCGCTCTCCTCAACGAGTTTCATGATGTCGCTCCTCTGCGGGGCATGGTCCTGCTAGAATGCACCAAATGGAAGGACGGTGTGGAAAAGCTTGCGCACGTCAGGCTGACACTGGCTTCCCCCAAGCGTCCATCCTTCAAAGGAACTGCGATCATGGATCATAAGAAGACGTCGAATCACCACGGGCACCTCAACCGGCGATCGTTCCTCGACGCCGCTGGCAGGCTCGCCGGCGGCGGGTTGGCCGTCGGCGCCATCTTCGAGACGATACGGCCCAGTTCCGCCTGGGGCCAGCAGCCGGCGAAGGAGACACACCCGAGTTCCGCCCGCGTTGTGGATCGGCTCAAGACCCGCCTCTCGTTTCAGATTTCGGTCGATGTGGGGACCTTGGATCTGGGTCTGACGGTCGCCAGTGCGGCGCTGGCGGGTGGAGTCGACATCGTCGAAATGGGGACGCCGCTGCTCAAGACCCAGGGCGTCTCGAACGTCGTGCCCGCCTTCCGCAAGCGGTTTCCCGACGCTCTCCTGCTGGCAGACATGAAGACCATGGACGGCGGTGGCGGCGAGGCGCGCAGCGTCTACGCCGGCGGCGGCAACATCGTTGATTTCCTCGCTCTCGCCGGCGTGGATACGGCGAAGTCGATCTGCGCCGTGCGCGATGAGTTCAGGCGCGCGGGCTCCGAATTGCCGCGACTTGTCTTTTCCGACATCATGGTGCCGCACCAGGGCCCCGCCGCGCAGGCAGGCGAGGTCGCGCTTCGGATGGTCGAGGCCGGCGTCGACGCGGTCGGTATCCACCTGCAGTCCGACGCGCGGCGCGCAAACCCGAAACTCATCGAGGACGACTATCTCGGTGATGTGGCTCGCGCCGTCTTCGAACGGATCGGCAAGGCCGTCCCGGTGCAGGTGGTCGGCGGGCTCAGCATCGCACAGGCAAAGAGCCTCGCCAAGGCGGGCCTGCGCGCCTTCGTGATTAGCGGCAATATGGGCCTGCCGGACGGCAATGCCCGCTACAACCTGCCACCGGCCGAGATCCAGCGCTTGGTCGCCGGTTTCATCGCCGAGGTCTCGGGCGCATAGCATCCGTTCGATCACTCCGTAGGTGCGGCGACCGGATCGACTCGCAATGGGGCGACCTTCTCTATCGGCCGCTGTCGGAGTGCTTGCCGCACTTCCGGTCGTATCACGCCCCAACCGGAAACCGAGCCGAACCGGGGCGATTTTCGAGAGTGCCCGTAGAGTCCCCGCACGGGAGGGTAGACAGTTGCGGGAGGACGGTCCGGCTACAACCGATAACGGAGGTTGGCGTTCCCGTGGAGGCGCGTGATCCACTGGAGCGGGGCGCCTGAGAGGGTCTGCCGGGATGTGAAACCTTCGGCCCAGGCCGGAGGCCATACGAGCGTCGCCATCGGTGAGGGGCGCCGCCGGTTCTGGATCCGAGAACAGCCACCCGTGAAATTCCGAGTGCTCTGGCGGGCCGGACGTGCCCGAAGGGGCCGGGCGAGGTGGTTCCCGATCGGAACGCGGGAATTCTGCAGTCGATCCGGCAGAGCAGCCGGCCGCTGGATCGGGGGACAACGCGCATCAGGTGCTGCTATTCTTCCCGCGCGGAGGAGCGAGCCCGATCACCGCGGCGGATAAGCCGGTGACCCTGGACAGCCGCTTTGTTCCATTTCATCTCGGTCGAGTTTTCGCTGAAGGAGATGGTGAATAAGGGCGAGTTGTCGCTTTGAGGGCGGGCTCAACCGCTAACCCCATTTCAGGGGCGCCACCGTAGCGAGCGTGCGCCTATCATTCGTATCGCAGCGCCGTGGCGGGCGGAACGCGCACTGCCCTCGCCGACGGAATTAGCGACGCGAGCGACGCTACCGCTGCCAGCACCACCGCAACCATCAAGAACACCCCCGGGTCCGCCGGCCGCACATCGAACAGCAAGGCCGTCATCATACGCGTCGCCGCGAACGCTCCGGCCGCGCCCACTGCGAGCCCCAGCGCGGCCATCCGCAGCCCCTGCTTCACTACCATGGCGACAAGCTCGCGTGAACCCGCTCCGAGCGCCACGCGAATGCCGAATCTCGCGCGTGCGCTGCGAGACCGAATACGCCAGCACGCCATAGATCCCGATAGCCGCCAGCAGCAGAGCGAGCCCAGCGAAGATCAGGCACAGTGTCATGGCCGCCCGCTGAGTTCTTCAGCGATGTCGAAAGCCGCTCCGGCATCGTCTTCGCGTCCACCAGCGGCATCTCCGGATCGAGCCGCTGCAGTTCGCGTCGCATGGCGCCCGTCAACGGCGGGTCGTCATGTTCGGTCCGCACCACCAAGTGCCCGTTTCGCGGCACAAATTGCTTGTAAGAGAAATAGACCTGCCCGACCGGGTTATTTTCCGCCAGACTTCCCGTTTTCACGCTCCCCGCTACCCCTACGATCGTGCATTCGGGTGGCGCGTTCTTATCGCCGCGGATCTGAATTCCGCGCTGGATTCTGTGCCCCACCGCGTCGCCGTTCGGAAAGTATTTGTGCGCGAGAAACTGGTCGATCACGACGACTTTCGGCGCGTCGGGGCCGTCGGAATCGGCGATGCCGCGCCCCTGGAGAATTGGGATGCGCATGGCGCTGAAGTAGCCTGCGCTCACGTGGTTCCACCCCGGTACAGGAGGCGTCTCGCCCGACGCCAGGGCGTGCCCGACCATCATGATGACGCTGGAATTGTTGTTGCCGCTGAACGGCAGATACGTGGTCAAACCGGCGTGCCGCACGCCGGGTATGGCCGCAACTCGCTGCGTCAGGGTCGTCAAGAAATTGCGCGCGGGTGCATCGTCGCCGTAACGCTGGCGTGGCAATGACACCGCGGAGGTCATCACGTTATCCGGCTTGAAGCCCGGATCGACGCGCAGCAGCCGCGCGAAGCTCATGGTCAGCAGCCCGGCGCCGGCGACCAGTACGAAAGCGAGTGCGAACTCGCTGACCACCAGTGCCGACCGCACCCACAACGCGCCCCGGCCGGTCGTCCCGCCTCGCTGGTTGCCGCGAAAGATCTCACTCAGGTCGCTGCGCAGGATGTGCAACAGCGGCACACTACCGAACACCAGTCCGGTGAGTATCGCGATGGCCGTGGTGAAAGCCAGAGCCCCGCCGTCGATGGTGACCGTGGAACCTCGCGGCAGGTCTTTCGCGCCCAGATACGAGAGCAGCCGCACGCCGCCGTACCCGACGCCGATTCCCAGCGCTCCGCCGAGCAGCGCGAGCACCAGGCTCTCCGAGAGCAACTGCCGCGCTATACGCCAGCGCCCGGCACCGAGGCTGTAGCGGATGGCCAATTCCTTCAGCCGCACGTTGGAGCGCACCAGCATGAGGTTCGCCAGGTTCACACAGCCGATGAGCAGCACCACGGCGACGGCGATCTGCAAGAGGTACAGCGTGGCGCGAATGTCGCGCACGATCTCGTCCTTGAGCTTCACGATTTTCGTGTAGAACCGCGTATCGAGGATGAGTTGGCGGGCCTCCGGCATGAGGTCGAGGTTTCTGTGGTTCAGGTCTTCCAGTCGTTCCCGCGCCTGCGCCAGGGTTACGCCAGGCTTCAGCCGCGCGATCATTCCCCAGTTGTTGCTGTGCCGCGCCTGGTTGGTGGTCTGCTCGGGACGGAAGGCGAACGAGGTGTAGATGCGGACCTGGTCGTCGTCGTTCGCGATACGGAACGAGTCGGGCATGACCCCGACGATGCGGTACAGCGACCCGTTCAGGCGAATATCCTTCCTGTCGATATTGGGGTCGCGCGCGAACATGTCTTTCCATAGACCCTCGGTCAGGACGGCGACCTTTTCCTTGCCGAGCGTGCCTTCTTCCGCCGTGAAGGTCCGGCCCAGGAGCGGGCGGACACCCAAGACGGTGAAGAACGACGGCGTCACGTACTGTCCGCGGATGCGCTGCGGCGAGCCACCCAACCCGACCTCGTAGCCGATATTGCCGGTCAAGGCAACCTCGCTGAAAACGTTTCTCCAGCTTACGGCGGTCGAGGTAGTCGGGGATGCCGTTGGAGCCATACTCGGTGACTCTGATCCCGGGATAGAGGTTGTACATCGTGACCAGTTGTTCCGGTTGGGAAAACGGAAGTCCACGCAAGACAACGTGTTCGAGCGACAGTGAAGATTGCGGTATTCGCTCCGATACACAGAGCGAGCGTCAATAGCGCGGCAGCCGTGAACCCGCGCTGCCTGGCGAGGGTTCTCAAAGCGTAGAGGACGTCCTGGCCCATCAATGACGAATACGTACCAAAACCTTCCGCAGTTCCGATGATGTGGGGCGGGCTGTTCATCCCAATGCGAGTCTTGGAATGCCCGGTCGAAACCGGAACATTCGAGTCTGATGTTCCGGATATGGCTCGCTGCGATTCAACTTCAACGTGCACCCGCAGGAGGCGCCTCCTGACTGACGGCCGCAGAGTCTATTTTCTAGCGAGCCGCCAGGTCTGAACCGATTACGACATCGCTTATGTTCCGGCCTCCGGCGGCGATACCATCCGGTTGCAGGCGCCGGATCGCCGGGCCGGCGAAAGCGTCACAAGCATCAGAACGAGTCGCCTGGGTCACCTCGAAGTGGTAAAGGCGTGGTTCGGCACCGGGCCGTTCTCGTCGCGCCACTGCGTTTCAAACGGCGAGGGGTTCGGGAACAGGTCCTTCAGTTCCATCGTGTGCTCCCCTTTGGCCAGTTCGTCGTCGAGCGAAAACACGCGCGGGTGATCGAAATCGCGCTTGTAATACAGGTACAGCTTTCTTTCCTTGACGTCCCAGATGTTGCTGTGGAGCGTTCCGACCTCACGGCCCTTCCAGATTGCGCCCTGGCTGACTTCCTTCAACAGCGCTACGATACCCGGCGGAGTGGTCTCCAGAGTTGGGACCATCAGCGCTCCGCGCGCATAGCGCGATTTCGGTCCGCCGGCAGTCTCGGGTTTCGACAGTAGATGGTTGGTCATGAACTGCGCATTGCCGTCGCGCCGGATTACCTTGATGCCGCCGTCCACCCACTCGACGACTGCCGAATCACCAGAGGCATCCACCATCATGATGTGGATGAACGCGTGGTGCTCGGCGGGCAGAGAATAAGCCTGGATCATGGCGACCGCCTGCTTCACATTGGCGCACTCGGAGACGATTTTCTCCAGAAAGTTGTGACGGAACTGCGGCTTGTCGGGATCGTAAGGAGTCGGCGCAGCGGGAACGTTGGCGTGGACGATGGCGAGGCCGCGGTCGTTCATACAATCGAACCCGACGGGCGTCCAGCCCGGCACGACGTCCATGCTGACGCACACGCGGCCAAAAAGGTCGTCGTGACTTGGCGCGACACGCAGTTTCAACTGATCGGAATAAGAAGTATCGTTGTTGCCGCCCAGCAGGATCTTGCCGTCTTTGACGAGGACAATCCCGCTGCACGCGAGCAAGGCTGCGGGAGCGAGCAGCCCTGCCATCAGGAACTTTCGGATTCTAATGTCTTGTTTCATGGTCCTAGAGACACCTTTCGGACGAAGTATGTTCCCGCTCACGCATTGCCTTTCCGGCACATATGCACGTCAATGTCCGCGTCGAAAACGTGCTGGTACCCTGATCTTTTCTGGATGCTGCGCAACTCTGGGATCGAGTTCGTCCGCACCGGGGCGCGACTCTGGGATCATAATCCGATGAGGCCTCTTTAAATCCCTTTTCCAACAAAGAATGAAAAGGAATCCATGGAATATCTGATCGGAGTTGACCTGGCACTGATGGTGTGTGCCTTTGCCGTGGTGGCCGGATTTGACCGCGACCGCGTCTTCTATCCGACGCTGCTGACGGTGATTGCCACCTATTACATATTGTTCGCCGTCATGGGACGCGACATGCCGGCCCTGGCCATCGAGTCCGCGGCGGCTGGCGGGTTTCTCGTGCTGGCGGTGGCAGGCTTCAAAAGGAACCTTTGGTTGGTTGTAACGGCGCTCGCCGGACATGGGATATTCGACTTCTTTCATCAGATGTTCATTCAGAACCCCGGTGTCCCGATATGGTGGCCCGGCTTTTGCCTTTCCTTCGATATTTTCGCCGGTGGTTTCCTGGCCGTGCTGCTGATGCAGCGTTCCGGATTCGCACGGACGACGTAGAAATACAGCACCGTGTTTGGCTCGACGCGTACCTGTATGTCTACGATGCCGACCTCCTTCATTCCGAGTACGCGAGGCAAGGCGTAGAGTTCACTTGGGGACCTGCCAAAATGCCGTGGCACTAGCGCGAGTTCCTGGTGAAGGATTGCGATGGCCGACTGCTAGCTTTCGGCTCAAACCTGCAGTCTGTTCCGGCGCCGATCTGCCGCCGTCAGCGTTAGCACCACGCGAACTTGACCAACGCTACGAGCGTTGTCATAGTGGGCGCTGGAGATGCGACGATGCGCGACCCTGTCATCACCCAGGCGATGCAGATCGGGATCGTGGTGCGCGACCTGGACGCGACGATCCGGTAGTACGTTGACGAGTACGGGATCGGTCCGTGGCAAACCTTCGAATTCAACGCCAGCAACGCGGTGGATTCGCACGAATACGGGCAGCCAGTCGCACGATCCTGGCGCGTCGCCGTCGCCATGGTCGGACGGATGCAGTGGGAACTGATCGAGCCCCTTGACGAGGAGAGCATCTACGCGCGTTTCCTCGCCGAGAAAGGCGGGGGCGTGCACCACATCGCGGTGGCTGCTCAAAACTTCGATGAGACGCTGGATATGAACGCCAAACGAGGGAATGATGTGGTGCTCAGCGGCGAGTTCGAAGGCTTCAAGGTCGCGTACCTCGGCATGGACCGGGATCTCGGGGTGATCCTCGAGATCTCCAAAGGTATGCCCAAGCTCGAACGAAAGCCGGAGGCGATTTAGCGCTCGCTCGAGCCGGGAACTCCCGCGTCGCCGCGACTACCACAACGGAAGACCACTCGCGGTCGTCTTGGACGAAGTACGGACAAAGAGCCGCGATATACCCCCAAAGCAGTTCGCCAGGACGGAAAGGATAGGGGACGGGATGAAAAATCGGCCCCAATGGAGGTGATTGGGAGTATACTGACTGGTGGCCGGGATGGGGAAGTGGAAATTCTGGGGTAAAGACCATCCAGACCAACAAAAACCAGGTCGATATTTCGCCGAGGGCTGATCGGGGCTAAGACCACTGACCTCTGCGACACTGTAATCCGTGCCGTGCTCGAAAAGCAGGCTGATCCCATACGGAGGGATTTGATATGGCTGCGACAGTTTACAAAATTTTTTCGTCCACTGGCATGGCGCCGGGAGTGACGTGGAATTTCACTTGGAACAACGTTCCTGATGGTAAAGCATATGCCGTCAGCGCCGACCCTTCCTATCCAGGCAGCTACCAGGAAGGCTACGCTAGCACGACCGAGTTGGAAATCACCCGGTTTTGGCGCAGAACAAGGATCATTCAGAAGCCAGGCAGCATCGGAGTAGATGTGGAGGTCCATAAGGACGTATTAGGCCAAGTCAAGAACGTTGGAGGCCATACGCTCAACTTCGACATGTACCTGGTCGTGTTTTCATAAGGGGGGCATATGAGAGCGCACATTGTCCACGACGATGCCGGAAATATTAAGGCGGTGGTCTTTCAGAGCACCGATGTTCAGGGTGAACTCGAGATACAGTCAGACCAGAAGGGCGAATCCGTAACTGCAGTTGACTTAGGCTCGGTTATTCCAGGCGTTACTGTGAGTAAAGACGCCGACCCAGCGACCACTGGACACTACCTCGATCTGATCGGTCGCGAAATTCGTAGTGGCTTTCGGTTCGACAAGAAGAGCAGCGCCTTGCAGCCTCGCAAGTAGATCGCTCGTCCGACCGGAATCTGCAGAACACATCGCGGTTTACAAGGGCCTCACGACAGTCGCGATCGGCCACCTCAGATTGGCTCATCTTGGCGTCCGGCGGGAGGCCCTTTTCGCGGGCCTCACCAACATGCATCTTCCGAAGATCGATCCTGAAGTGCATCTGATTCCTCCGTTGACGGCGCGGCTTCCTTCTCCGCGAGCCACTCCACCTGCTGTCTCGCGAGCGTTGCTCCTGTCTCGTCGAGCACGGGCTTTCCAAAGAGGAACCTCCGTGTGGACGACGTCAGACGCACTTCGTTGTAAGCAAGGGAAAGAAAGTTAGAACGGATCAACTCCGTGCGTATTGAGGCTCCAATCACTCGAAGGATGTTCGTTCGCTCAGAATCTCCTACTCCTGGCATGGCCCGAGGTTCGGCACATTCGTTAATTCGGAGCACGGCGACGCGGCCGTCCGTTTTGAGTTTCGTTCCCGTTCCGTTTTCGAGCTCCGCGGGCAGGCTGTTCCGTTCGATCAGACCGGCTTCCGATACGCAACCGGTGTATAGCAGATCGTCCACAACCTTAGTGCGCTCCGCATCGACATTACCGTCGATCACGTGTACGAAGTTCCGTGCATGCGTTGAGAACTTGATGCCGACATCCTCGGTAGCGGCGGCGACCCAGACGCTCTCACCGTGCGCTTCCTGAGGCCTCCGCCAGATCCTCAGGTGATGGCGCTTGGAGAAGGTGTCCAGGTTCTTCTGTAGCTCGATATCGGACCGGTTCCCGTCCAGGACCATGGTTGCCATGGGAGCTTTCTTGTACCCTCTCCGCAACACAACTGAGAAGTAGGTGCGGAGAACCGAGCCCGTGGTCTTGACATCGGATGTCGTCCAGCCCGCCGCCTGGAACGCCCGGGTGACGCCGCTTGCGGAACCCACGAACATGAGATTCACCAGATCAGCCGACTTCCCCGATGGTCTCGCCGCCCGCTGTGAGGGGAGCGTCTCCATAGCCGCGCGTGAATCCGTCCTGAGTTCCGGACTGAGCCGGCTTGTGGGCAGGTTGGCAGAATCGCAGTCTACCTTTAAGGGCTGGACCAGTTCGAGCCGGTACTCCGTACCCCGGGCAAACAGAATTTCGGTCTCCGGCGCGGGGGCAAATAACAGCTTGGTCGCCCAGACGGGCACACCAGCCCCGGGTGCGACGACGAGGAGGCGCCAGGCTACCACCGCCAGGCTCGACGATACGTTTGTCACCGAGCCGATACCATGAATCTGCCCATCCGGGGCTACCCACTCCTTCGCGGTCTCCACGTGTCTCATGCGGGCATCAATGAGGAATTTCTTCCCGCCGGGTAATCGGATGGAGTGAAAGCCGAGGGCCAGAGAGGCGGCCTGGTGTTTGAATCCGAGCCCCATCTTCTGGATCAGCGTGACGTTTCCCTCCAGTTCGCTGCCGGCCGGTAGAATCGTGCGACCTTGTTCCAGGACGGGAGAGAGCAGCACGCCCGTGAACGGGTCGCCAACCTTGGAGAACCCCGTTCCAAGACTCACCTGCTGGCGCACCGATAACGTCGTTCCGCGAGGGAGTTCAGTTGCCATCACGGCAACTGACGTGAGGATGATGACTAACGGCAAGGACCGGGAGCGGGCCAAGAATGGAAATGAGGGCTTGTTTCTGTTCAGTTCTTCCGTCACTCTCCACCGTACATGCTGAGGGTTTTTAAGAGAGATGCAGCCTGGAGGCGACAGGCTTTATTCTTTCGTGTACGACTTGCACACGGTGCCGGCAAGAGTGCCGGCACGGCGCGGAAGAGTGCGCACGCCACATTTGCTTCACCTCATGGCTATCACATCTTGACAATCAAGATGAGATGAGGCTACTTTGGAAATGACATGAAGGAACCGAATACAGATTTGATCCAGGGCACACTGGATATGCTGATACTGAAAACGCTCAGCCTCGGGCCGATGCATGGTTTCGGCACAGCCCGACGGATTGAGCAGGTGTCTCACGGCGTCTTCAAAGTGAATCCGGGCTCGCTGCTGACGGCCTTCCAGCGCCTGGAGAGGATGGGATGGCTGGATTCGGAGTGGCGCGCGACGGACAACTCACGCCGTGCGAAGTTCTATTCGCTCACCCGAGTCGGGAGGAAACAACTCGAATTCGAGACAGCCGACTGGAACCGGCGGGTGTCGGCGATTGCGAGATTGCTCAAGGCGGAGGCATAGGGATGTCCCTATGGCGTCAGATCAGCCGGGGGGTGCGCGTGCTCATCGACCGCAAGACCGCGGATCGGGAACTTGCGGAGGAAGTGGAGAGCTACCTGGAACAGGCCTCCGCGGCCGGATGGAACGGGGACTCTCCCCCGAAGACGCGCGCCGCGCCGCCAGGCTGGAGATGGGCAGTCCAACGGCAGTGCGGGAACAGGTGAGGGAGTATGGCTGGGAGAATTCCATCGACACCCTGCTCGCGGATGTGCGGTATGCCATGCGCAGGCTGGCTCGCACTCCCTCCTTCAGCGCGGCGACCGTGCTTACGATCGCTCTGGGGATTGGCGCCACCACCGCGATATTCAGCGCCGTTGACGGAGTGCTGTTGAAGCCGCTGCCCTATCCGCACTCCGACCGGCTGGTGGCCCTGCAGCACACCGCCCCTGGAATCGGCATCAAAGAGATGAACATGGCGCCGTCGCTGTACTTCACATACAGCGACGAAAGCCGCGTCTTCGAATCCGTCAGCCTTTGGGTGAACGATTCCTGGACAGTCACAGGCCTGACCGAGCCGGAGCAGGTCCGCGGACTTTCGGTGTCGCCGGGATTTCTCCAGACGCTGGGCGTGCCACTCGAACTGGGACGCGGATTCACATCCGCGGACGAGATTCCCGAAGGCGAGCGCGTCGTCCTCCTGTCGGATTTCCTCTGGAGATCGCGCTTCGGAGGAGAGCGTTCTATCATCGGGCGTCAGCTGCGCCTGGATGGCAACGGCTATACGGTAATTGGCGTGTTGCCGCCGTCGTTCCGGTTTATGGACCAGCCGATTTCGCTGATTGCGCCGCTGCGCTTCAATCGCGCCGAAGTCCACCTCATCCAATTCTGTTGCCAAGGCATCGCCAGGTTGAAACCGGGTGTAACGCTGGCCGAGGCCGATGCGGATGTCGCGCGCATGCTCCCCATGGCCCAGGCGAGGTTCCCGATGAATCCCGGGTTTAGCCGCACCTTGTTCGAGGACGCGCGCATCACTCCCCGTCTCCGGCCGTTGAAGGATCTTCTGGTGGGCGGCATCCGCGGCACGCTCTGGGTGCTGATGGGCACGGTGGGAATTCTCCTAGCGATCGCATGCTCCAACGTGGCGAACCTGATGCTGGTTCGAACAGACGCGCGGAAGCAGGAATTGGCTGTGCGCGCCGCGCTGGGTGCTGGGGCGTGGCGGATCGCGCGGGAACTGCTGCTGGAGAGCGTCATTTTGAGTTGTGCCGGGGGCGCGCTGGGTGTCGCGATTGCCGCGGGCGTGGTGCGGTGGTTCACAGCCTCCGCCTCAGTGCACCTGCCGCGAGCGGAAGAGATTTCGACCGATCCAGCGGTATTGGCATTCGCCGCTTGCATCTCACTGCTCATCGGATTGCTGTTCGGCCTGGTCCCGGTCTACCGATATGCACGGCCCGCGCTTTCCACGGAACTGCGGAGCGGTGGGCGCTTACTCACCGGAAGCCGGACACGGCTTCGTGCGCGCGGCATTCTCGTGTCCGCGCAGGTGGCTCTGGCGCTGGTTCTGCTGGTTGGCTCCGGCCTGATGATCCGGACCGCATTGGCGCTGCACCGTGTCGATCCTGGATTCTCGGGGGCGGCGGAAGTCCAGACAGTTCGGATCGGCATTCCGGAAACCCAGGTGGAAGACCCGGAGAGGGTGACGCGCATGGAGCAGGAGATCCAGCGGAAAATCGAAGCCATCCCGGGCGTGTCCAAAGCCGCCATGATTAACTGGGGTCCGATGGACGGAGGCTCCAATGATCCCGTGTATGCGGAGGATTGGACGCCCCAGGGCGGCACCCCTCCGATCCGGCGATTCAAGTTCATTTCGCCGGGCTACGTCTCGGTCATCGGCAGCCGTCTGCTGGCCGGCCGCGACTTGATCTGGGACGATCTGTACAGCCGGGCTCCCGTGGCACTGATCTCGGAGAACCTGGCGCGCGAACTTTGGCGCAATCCGGAAGCGGCCGTGGGCAAGCACGTGCGCGCGGGACCGAAGTCGGAATGGACACAGGTGATTGGGGTTATCGCGGATCTGCGCGATGACGGCATGGATCGCCCGGCGCCGGCGATCGTGTATTGGCCCTTGTTGCTCAAGCTGGGAAGCAGCGATACCGCGAACCGGAGCGTCGCTTACGTGATCCGCACATCCCGAGCGGGATCGACGGCTCTGAACCAGGAGATCCGGAAGGCTGTTTCGGCCGTGAATGCGAGTTTGCCGCTGGCCGATGTCAAGACGCTCGAGTCGGTGTACGAACAGTCGCTGGCCCGCACGTCGTTCACCCTGATGTTGCTGGCTATCGCCGGCGGCATGGCACTCATTCTAGGTGTGGTGGGGATCTACGGAACCATCTCGTTTTCGGTGGCTCAACGCAGGCGGGAGGTCGGGATACGGCTCGCGCTGGGCTCGCCCGCTCGGGACATCACGGCCATGTTCGTGCGGCAGGGATTGGCGGAAACGGGCGCAGGACTTGTCTGCGGGCTGGTGGCTGCCTTCGCGATTACGCGGCTGATGGAATCGGTGCTGTTTGGAGTGAGCCCGGCCGATCCGGTGAGCTATTTGACCGCATGTATCGCTCTGGTCTTGGCGGCGGGTCTGGCCAGTTATGTTCCCGCGCGGAGGGCGACTCGCGTCAATCCAGTGGAAGCGTTACGAGCCGAGTAACCGACTCCCTCATGATCGCGGCTCGGTAAGTGTCTGTCACGGAATTGCAGACCAGCGGGGCTGGAGAGCCCCGCGCAGACTGAGAGTCTGCCCCACCGTCGGACTTACTCGTCCACGATCACTACATGTAACTCGCCCGGGCCGTGGACGCCTCGCACGAGGATCTGTTCGATGTCGGCGGTCCGGCTGGGGCCGGTGATCAGCACCATCGAACTGGTGACACGGGCGGGATCGGGAACCAGGGTGAATAACTCGTCCAGGCCGGTGAGCAATCGACTTACTGGAATTACGGCGACGTGCACCGGCGGCAGCAGCGATATCAGACGCGCCTCCGCGGGACTGGCAATCATTACCAGCGTCCCGGTGTCGGCGAGCGCGTAATCGGCGCTGGTGATGCCTACCGCCGTTGTCGCGCACGCGGCCCGCAGCGTCGCGCTATCGGTGAAACCAGTCCGCACACCGGCGAGCGCGGTGATGCCGCACGCAGCCAAGTACGGGGCGTTGGACGCCACGGCATCGCGGGCCGCGACGATTCCGGACACGTAATCGGCGGCCTCGCGGGCAGTCCGCACATGCGCCGTCTTGCCTGCAAGCAACTCCAGCCTTTCGCGGAAACTCGCGATGCGCCGTTCGATACCTACTTCGGGGATTCGCAGATAGACCGGAGGGGCCGGATCGGGAGCCTGGCCGGCCGACCGGCCGAGCGCCGTTTGCACTTTGTGCAGGATCTGTTCTCGAGGCATTAGCGATTCCCCGCTTTCCTGCGCTCGCGCCACAACGTCCGGAAACTTCGCTCGGGAGATGGCGGAAGATCGCGGACACTGGTCCAGGCCTTGATAGGACCGACGTTCATGAAGCCCGGCAGGCGCCCGATCCACCGTGGTCCGAACTGGTCGGACTCGACGGCGGGAGCCACTCCCGCGGCGATCAGGGCCAGCGCCTGGTACAGGCGCGGACGCCGCATCACCCAGGCCCAGAACGCGGAAGGCCAGCTTCTCCCAACGATTGGAGCCTTCGCGCGTCTTCATCTCCACGGCTTCCGCCCGCAGTTCGAGCAGGATGCGGGGAATGTCGATCTTGACCGGGCAGACTTCCGCGCAGGCGCCGCACAGGCTGGAGGCGAAGGGCAGCCACGGATCCTGTTGAATGCCCGCGAACTGCGGGGTGATGATGGCGCCGATGGGCCCCGAATAGACCCACGGATAGTTGTGGCCGCCGATCTTGCGGTACACGGGGCACGCGTTCAGGCACGCGCCGCAGCGGATGCAATAGAGAGATTCGCGCTTCTCGCGATCTGCCAGCAGCTTGGTGCGCCCATTGTCGAGCAGGATGAGGTAGAACTCTTCGGGGCCGTCGATCTCGTCCGGCGCGGCGCGGTCCGGAGAGGAACGAGGTGTAGACGGTCAGCGGCTGGCCCGTAGAGCTGCGGCCCAGAAGCTTCAGGAAGGTGGGCAGATCCTGGGCGCGGGGAATCAACTTCTCGAGACCCGCGATGGCGATGTGGATTTTCGGAGCCGACGACGTCAGCCGCGCGTTCCCTTCGTTTTCCACGACCACGATGGATCCCGATTCGGCGATCACGAAATTCGCGCCGGTGATGCCGATGTCGGCCGCCAGGAACTTCTCGCGCAAGGTTGCGCGCGCGATCATGGTCTGCTTCTCGACTACGATCTCGCGTTCCACGCCGAGCTTCTTGGTGAAGAGATCCGCGACCTGGTAGCGGGTCATGTGCAGGGCGGGGGCGACGATGTGGTACGGGCGCTCATGCGCGAGCTGGATGATGTACTCGCCCAGGTCGGTCTCGACGGCTTCGAGCTGGTGGGCCTCCAGCCGCTCGTTGAGGTGGACCTCCTCGGTGGTCATCGACTTCGACTTGACGATCAGGTGCGAGCCGCGCTCCTTCGCCAGAGTCAGGATGAAGTCCGCTACTTCGTCACCGTCGCGGCAGAAGATCACTTTGCCGCCGTTGCGTTCGACGCTCGTCTCGAGGACTTCGAGGTAATGGTCCAGGTTCTCGAGGGTGTGCTTCTTGACGGCGTTGGCTTGGGTGCGCAGATCCTGGTAATCGGGCAGGAGATCGGGCGAGACCACGTTGCGGCGGTTGTTCATCAACCGGCCTGTGGCGGTGTAGATGGCCAACTGGAGATTGGCGTCGGCTAACGTGTCTTCGATTTTTCCGGGATAGGTGGCTGGCATGGTGGTTACCGGCTGGCGAGCACTTCGGCCAGATGCATGGTGCGGACGCGGCTGCCGGCCCGCGACAGTGCGCCTTGTAGTTGCATCAGACAACTGGAATCGAGGGATACGACCCAGTCCGCGCCGGTGCGCAGGATGCTGTCGATTTTGGTGCGCGCCATTCCGCCGGAGACGCTGGGGAATTTCACGGAGAAGGTGCCGCCGAACCCGCAGCACTCCTCCGCCGCGTCCATCTCCGTGAGGGTGAGATCGCGCACGCGGGAGAGCAGGCGGCGCGGCGGTTCCTTGATCTTCAGTTCGCGCAGAGCGTGGCAACTGTCGTGGTAGGTCACCTTGTGGGGGAAGCGTGCGCCGACATCCTCCACCCCTACGACTCCGGTGAGGAAGGACGAGAACTCGTACGTGCGGGAGGCGATATTGCGAGCCTGCTCCAGCCGTTTCGCGTCGTCGTGGAACAGTTCCAGGTAGTGGTGGCTGACCATGGAGGTGCACGATCCGGACGGCGAGACGATGTATTCGGCGCCGGCGAAGACGTCAAGGAAATGTTCGGCGACTTCGCGAGCTTCGTCGCGATAGCCGCTGTTAAAGGCGGGCTGTCCGCAGCAGGTCTGGGCTTCGGGAAAATCCACCGCGCAGCCGGCGCGTTCCAGAACGTCCGCCATGGCGATGCCGACCTGAGGAAACAACTGATCGACAACGCACGTCACAAACAGGGAAACCCTCAAGGCCATGAAGTTAGAATTGTAGCAGTCATCGCATGCCGGCTTATATCTGTTGTACTTGCGGCATTCAATACGCGGACACTCCGGCGCCGCCCGAGGATTGCCGGATCTGCCTGGATGAGCGGCAATACGTGGGGCTGGACGGGCAGAAGTGGACTACCCTCGAACAGCTTCGCGTGGGCCACCGCAACCGGTTTGTCCAGGAAGAGGCGGGGCTGTGCAGCTTCTCGACGGAACCTCGATTCGCGATCGGCCAGCGGGCGTTCGTGCTGGAGACGCCGGGCGGGAACGTGCTGTGGGATTGCGTGTCGCTCATCGACGACCCGGCCATCGAGGCGATTTCCGATCTGGGGGGACTGGCGGCGATCGCCATCTCGCACCCGCATTACTATGCGACCTGTGTCGAATGGAGCCGCACGTTTGGCGGCGTGCCCGTGTATCTGCACGCGGCCGATCGGGAGTGGGTGACGCGGCCGGATCCGGCGATCCGACTTTGGGACGGCGATATGCAGGGGTTCGGCGATGGGCTCACGCTGATTCGATGCGGGGGCCACTTCCCGGGCGGGACAGTGCTCCACTGGGCGGCGGGCGCGGAGGGTCGCGGGGCGCTCCTGGCGGGTGACATCATCCAGGTGGTCCCGGATCGCCGGTGGGTTAGTTTCATGTACAGCTATCCGAACTACATCCCGCTGAACGGGCGGGCTGTCGAGGGGATTGTCGCGGCGGTGGATCCGTACGGGTTCGATCGGGTGTATGGGGCGTTTCCGGCGCTTACGGTGGTGGCGGACGGGAAGGGAGCGGTGCTGCGGTCGGCCGATCGGTTCCGGCGGGCGATTAGTTCGGGGACAGACCTGTCCCCGAGTTAAACTGCGCGAAGATGGAAGGGTAGCGGCGTCGGCGAATCATGTTTTTTCTCTATTCGATCTTTGTTGTTCTGATGGCTGCCCAGAGTTGGGAGGCGGCGGGGGATTTGCCGGGCATCGACATGTCCGGGTTGAACCCGGATCAGCGATCGGCGGCGCTGAAGGTGCTCCGCGAGGAGAGCTGCAATTGCGGCTGCTCGATGAAGATCGCCGAATGCCGGTTCAAGGATCCGCAGTGCAGCTACAGCCGCGCTCTCGCACTCGAGGTGGTGAAGGACCTGAAGGCCGGCAAGACGCTCGACCAAGTGCGAGTGATCGTCGCCGAACTGGCGAAGAAGGCTCCGGCAGCGCGCAAGGTGCTGGAGGATCCGGTGCCGATCTCGACTGCGGGCGATCCGGTACGCGGCCTTGCCAACGCGCGGGTGACCATCGTCGAGTTCTCCGACTTCCAATGCCCGTACTGTTCGATCGCCGCGCCGCAGGTGCTGTCGCTGGTGGATCGCTACCCCAAAGACGTGAGAGTGGTCTTCAAGCAGTTCCCCCTGGACATGCACCGCCAGGCCCGCATGGCCGCCGAGGCTTCGCTCGCCGCTCACGCGCAGGGCAAATTCTGGCCCATGCACGACCGCATGTTCGCGCACTTCCGCCAGTTGACCCGCGAGAACATCCTGCGCTGGGCCGCCGAATCGGGGCTGGACAGCGCGCGCTTCGCCGCCGATCTCGAGTCGCACAAGTACGCCGCCAAGGTGGAACAGGAATTGAACGAGGGCATGAACGCCGGCGTGATGGGCACGCCTTCGTTCTTCATCAATGGGAAGCGCTATAACGGCGCCATGCAGCCAGAGATCGTCGCGCCGATTATCGAAGCTGAACTGAAATCGGCACGGCGCTGAATCAGCCGAAGCTCAGGCCGGGACCGTTCAGGGTGTCGCAGCGGACATAGCCGTCTTTGATGGTGAAGATGCCCGGATGTTTCTTCTCCCAACCCTTGTTCGCCACCGGTACGTACTGGCGCGCGTTTGCCTCAATGGCGGCGATGCCGGGCACGTGCGCCGCCAGCCCGACCGATTCCACCAGCGACGCTCCCGGACAGGTCAGGTCCTGCACACACAGGAACAGCTTCCGCTTCTGCGCGAGGGCGGCGATGAGCATGGACTGGCTGATTCCTTTGCAGGCCTTCATGGCCGCGCCGGAATAGCCCAATTTCTGGGCCATCAGCAACGCCTCGGGCCCGGTCAGGGATTCGTCGATCACCAGCGGCTTGAGGCTGGAGGCCTTGTGCATGTCAAAATCGGGATGCGCGGCCAGGTCGCGCGCCGTCGGCTGTTCGATGTACTGGATCATCGGGAAGGCGCCCGGAGCAGACTCTTCGATCTTGCGGATGAACTCCATCACATACTCGACGTCGTGGCATTTCTCGTTGAAATCCGCCGAGTATTTCCACTCCGTCACGCCCAGTTTCTTTTGGGTTTCGCTGGCGGCTCGGTGCACGGCCGCGACGCGCTTCACATCCCAATCCAGATCGTTGCCCGCCAGCTTGATCTTGATGCGGCGCAGTCCATTGAAGCGAATCCATTCGGGCAGGGTTTCGGGCAGTCCGTCGTTGATCCGCTTCGTGATGTCGGAATCGGTGATGGGATC
The DNA here is from genome assembly GCA_963737465.1 of uncultured Acidobacteriota bacterium. GTDB lineage: Bacteria > Acidobacteriota > Terriglobia > Bryobacterales > Bryobacteraceae > TMP-7. Next base: position 64,066 of record CAVTTC010000015.1, on the reverse strand, counting down.
CAGGGCGCCAACCAGATGATACAAAGGCAGCTTTTCGACCGCCGTGGGCTTCAGGTACGACGTCAATCGCTCGCCCTTGAACTCGTTCCCGAGATACTGGCCCAGATCCTTCGACAGGTACTCCGGACCGACCAGTTGGTAGGCGCTGCGCCCGTGGAACTTGCCGTACGCATCGTGGAGCGCGCAATCGAAGGGGCTCGCCACGACCAGCGCGCAGAGCATCGGCATGGGTTCGGGCAGCTTTTTCGAGATCTCGGCGGCAACCTTCAGGTACTCCGGTTCCGCCGTCATCGTCAAATCGACGGGGTGGCCGTACTCGGAGTTTGCCTGATACAGCGGCGCAATCCGCGCGGCCAAGTCCTTCATGGCCTGCAGCGTCTGGTCATAGCCCATGGATCGGGCGGGCCACGACCACACATTGCCGAGCGGCATGGAGCCGAAACCCTTCGCGGTCTTACCGTTCCGGGCTTCAACCTCACACGTCACGTTCAATAACGTGACGCGGTCGAGGGCGCGGCCGCCGAACTTGATGGGGACGCGATAGAGGAAATCCTCGTATCCGATTTCCATGGATCGCACCCGAACGTCATTCGTGTTCCGGGCCAATAGGGGCAAAGCGGTTGCACCAAACAGGAGATGTCTGCGGCTGAGTGTCGAAGAGTTCGCCATGCGTATTCAGGATACGCCGTTCCAAGAGGTGGGCGCGGCGGAGACGGAGTTTAGTGGCCGCTTCCCGACGGCGGGGCGGGCTGGGCTTTCAACGGAAAGTGCGCACCCTCGGGGATTGGCGCCAGCATCTGTTCCTTGCGATAAATCAGTGTTGAGGTGTTGTAGCTGGCGATTTCGAATCCATGGCCGTGTGTGATGGCGTCCGTCGGACAGGCCTCCACGCAATAGCCGCAGAAAATGCAGCGGCTGTAGTCGATGTTGTAGACGTTCGCGTACCGCTCCCCGCCGCTCATGCGAAGCTGTTCCGTGTTCTCGGCGGCCTCAATGTAGATGCACTCCACGGGACACGCCGCGGCGCACAGGAAGCATGCCACGCATTTTTCGAGACCGTTCTCATCGCGCTGCAGCACGTGGACGCCGCGATAACGCTCCTGGAACTTTGGCGGCGCATCGGGATAGTCGTCCGTCAGCGTGGGCTGCATCATCTCCTTGAAGGTGACGCCCATGCCCTTGGCAATGGCGGCGGCTGAACCGAGAACATCGGATATTTTCCCAGGCATACGACTCCTTCAGAGTAACGCAGCATTTGGAGCTCCGCACGGGAGCTCAGTTTTTGGACCCTCAACCGGCCTTGAAATCGGGCACGCGCTCGCCCGGATGGAACGGCTGCACTCCAGCCAGGCGACCGATCGCTTCCAGGTCGCGCTTGGAGAATCCCGCGTCGGACATAGAGATCTCGCCCGAGGGTTCCACCAGGAACAGCGACGGGACCGACGTGATTTCGAAGGCGTTGCTAGCGGGATAACCCTTCCGCGATTCATCGAGCAGCGTGGGAAACGTGATGCCATATTCCTGCCGGAACTCCTCAGTCGCTTCCAGACCGTCCTGCGAAATGCCGACCACCTCCAGGTTGTCGCTTTTCGAGAGCCGTTCGAGGTACGGAGCGGTGAGCTGGCAGACCGGACAGCTGATCTTGAACAGCGCGATCAGCGCCGGCTTGACGGCTATGAAATCGCGGAGGGATTTTTCGTGGCCGAGGGTGTCCGTCAGGTGAAAATCGGGAGCGGAATTGCCAACGCCGAGCATGATCCCATACTAAAACGGGAATCGGTCAGATCACCAGAAACGCGGCGTAGCCCAGTATGGCGCCGATGAGGCTGCCGGCCACGACGTCACTGAGGAAGTGCATGCCCAGCATGACGCGGGAGATGGCAATGCTCACGGCGCAGAAGAACAGCCCTCCGGTCAGTCCCGGGTAGAAATGGGAGAGACTCACGGCCGCAGCGAAGGCAGTGATGGAATGGCCCGACGGAAACGAGAACTGGTCAGGGGGCAGCAGGTTCGCCCAGCAATGGGCCTGGAAGGCTCCCGGACGACGCCGTTTGAACCCTCGCTTCAGCGTCAGGAACAGGCCGACCCCTGTTCCCGCCGCCGCCGCGGCGGCGAGCACCGCGTGAGCCCCGTGCGCCCCACCGAAGATGAGCAGAAACAAGCCCATCGTGTACCAGAGCCAGCCATCGCCGCCCCTTGTCGCGCAGATCATCCAGACGCGGAACCAGCGTGGCGGACGCCATCCGTTCACGCATTTCATCACGCCGTGATCTTTAGCTGTTACAAAGGATAGGAGGACGCCGGGCGCCGACGCGCCGGATCCTTCGAATTGAGTTGCTGCCCTTTGCATACCCCAGAATCACACGAGCGGGATTACATGGATGTGACGCCTGTGCAAAACATTCGTGACAAAGACGTTCCGGGAGTTCCCGCAGTCGATCTTGTCTTCTTTGATGCGGGCGGAGGCCATCGCGCTGCGGCGAATGCGCTCAATTCCGTTCTCAAAGACCAGCAGCGGCCCTGGAATGTTCGCCTGGTAAACCTTCAGGAACTCCTGGACCCGCTGGATATTTTTCGAAAAATCACCGGCGTACGCCTGGAGAACCTATACAATCTGATCCTGGCGAAGGGCTGGACCCTTGGTTCCGGCCAACTGCTGAAGTTGATTCATCTCGTCATCCGGATGAATCACGGGGCTGGAGTCCGGCTGTTGGAACAACACTGGCGCGAGACCCGGCCGGACCTGGTTGTGTCCCTGGTCCCGAACTTTAACCGTGTCCTGTACGATGCGTTGCGCCAGGCCCGCCCCGCGACGCCTTACGTCACCATCCTCACCGACCTGGCGGACTACCCGCCTCACTTCTGGATGGAGCGCCAGAAGCAATACCTGATCTGCGGGAGCGACCGCGCCATGGAACAGGCCCGCGACTTGGGATACGCGCCCGAAGACGTTTTCCGGGCCTCCGGGATGATCATGCGGCCCAAGTTCTACCAACCCGTGGAAGTGGATCGCGCGGCCGAACGGATTCGCCTGGGGCTGGACGCGGATCGTCCGACGGCCCTGGTGATGTTCGGCGGACAGGGATCGCGGGTGATGCTCGACATCGCTGCGCGATTGGGCCGTTCGGGGTTGCCGCTGCAACTTATCATGATGTGCGGGCACAATGAGTCACTGGCCGGGCGGCTGAAGGCGATGCAATTGCCGGTTCCCATGCACGTGGAGGGGTTCACCGCAGAGATACCGTACTTCATGCGGTTGGCGGATTTCTTCATCGGCAAGCCCGGCCCGGGCAGCATCAGTGAAGCCATCGCCATGCAACTGCCCGTGATTGTCGAGCGGAACAGTTGGACGCTGCCGCAGGAGCGGTACAACGCCGAATGGGTACTGGAAAATCGGGTTGGCTTTGTCGTTCGAAACTTTCGCGAGATCGTGGGGGCGACGCGCGGACTGCTGGAGCCGGGAACGCTTGAGAGCTATCGTGCCAATACGGCGGCGATCCGGAATCGCGCCGTGTTTCGAGATCCCCGATATCTTGGAACGGCTGCTTGCAAAGGCTTCGTGCTGACGGTTGCCGCCGCGTTCTCGCTGCTGGCCGGGACCCAGTTCGAGGCGTCGCCCGGCGGGTGCGTGCGATCGTCCCTCGCGAGGTGGTGTGGACCGCTCCCTTGGACTTGATGGGAATCCGTTGGTGCGCCCAGGCGTCCGATACAGTGCCCCCGAATAGTCATGGGGCGCGGAAGTTGCGGAGCAGGGCGGCGGGTGTTTACAATGAAGAAGTTCGATAACCCGCCAGCAATCGTCACACCTGAAGGGCGCGTAGCTCAACTGGCAGAGCAACTGACTCTTAATCAGTAGGTTGAAGGTTCGATTCCTTCCGCGCTCACCAATTTAATTAAGCACTTACAGATCAAGTCGCCTTCCTCTCGGCTGATTTGACCGACTCGCGCCGCGTCCGGCACTTCGGGCAAGGCCGTGGAACCATCGCCGCACCCCGGCAGTACCTCGGAGGCAGTTGAGGCGGCGCCGTTCCTCCACATTGAGCCGCGCGGCCGGCGGCTTGTGAGCCTCTTTTCCGGTCTCGCTCGGTGTCGCCGAGCCTTTACCGATTCGGCTTGGGATAACCGCCATGTCGGGCGCTGGGGTTGACCTGCGTACAATACGCCAGAGTAAATTTCAGCAGAGTTGCCGGGACCCCGTTAGTGCGACTGCGATTCCCCGCTTTGACCCGTTCGGAACAGGCCGGGCGAATCTAGCACCAATCCGAGGTAGATCTCGCGCGGACGCGATGAGCTCCCCAGGTTCGCCACACCGTGGCAGTACTGGAACGAGGACTGCGCGATGATGTAGCCCGAAAAGCCGGGCACCGGCTGAATGCCGAAGTTCCCGCCGCCTGACAGCGTGAACACTAACTGTCCTCCTGATGGAATCACCTCGGACACCTGCTTCCCAGGCACGGTTCCGCCCACGCTTGAACCGAAGTAGTAGAGTGATACCGAGCCCTGTTGTGCCGCCGTTCCGAACGGATCGAGCGTCGTGTTCGAGATCGCGATACCCGTATCGAATCCCTCCTGGTTCGTCACGTAGGGGAACAGAATGTTGCAAAGGCACGGCGTCACGCTGAACGCCGTCTGGGCCCCTGCTCGAGTTGTGAACCGCGGAATCGGGGATGTCGAGTCCGGGCTTGCCGCCGCACTCAGCGGACCGAACGACAACGCGACCGAGGCCTGCCCCGTTGCCGGAAGCGTCGCCGGGAAGTCCATCGAATAGGTCAGGGTCATCGGAATCGCTCCCGTCGTTTCGACAACGTAATCCGAAGAACTGACCACTTCATACACCGCGGAGCCCGATCCGCCATTCAACATCACCTCGCCCGATGTTGCGTAGCTTGCTCCTGAGGCGGAGTTGCCGCTTGAATCGGTCGCCACCAGGCGCAACTGTCCGGTGGGTGTCGGGAATCCGGTGGGGGGCACCGGATTCGTCGGGTCCGGCGGCGCCGCGTTCGACGGCCACAAATAAGTGGTCAGTGGCAGGGTCAGCGTCACACCCTGTGGGACGTTGGTCAAGCGGACCAGCAACCTCGTTCCGTGGTCCGCGAGACCCGCAGTCCCCGCGATGTCGGGAGAGAAGAATCCCGACTCCGTGCTGGAATAGGCAAATCCAGGCACGTTCTGCGGAGCGATGGCATTGCCGTCGCCTGCAAGCGACGAAGCCATGGTCCTGGCCTTGAATGCCGATCCGAACCCTTCAGCAAAGGTCACCGACAATCCGGAAGCGGGCTGCTGGCACTGCAATTGTTTCACGCTCTGGATTGAAGTCTGTAGGCCCGGCAGCACCCAGCCCACTATCGGATTCGGATTGTCGATCGCCGCCTGCTGGAATCCGTTGATCGAGAGCGACGCTACGACGCCAGTCAGCAGGAGGGCAGAATAGTGCAGCACGGAGGCGTTCGCGCGGATGTTGGTGAACCGCAGAGTCAACACACCGTTCGCCCCCGGAGCGTCGAGCGGCACACCGAGGAATCCGACCGCCCAAGCGCCGGCTTGCGACGGCGATTGAATCGGGACTCCCTGAAAAACGTTGTAGTGGCCGGGTTGCCCGCTGTAGACCCCAACACCCGCCGAGCCCACAATGTCGCAACCCGTGCCGCCCGATGCCGGACACAGCAGTTGCGGCTGGCCGGCGCCGGACGCGGGCGGCACACCTCCCGGATTCGGCGATTGAGGATAAGCCTCGTTCACGATCATCACGACTTCCGACAACCCGTTAAGGATCCGGCTCGTGATATTCGTGTTCAGCGAAAGTTGAATGTTCGAGAGCGGTATAAACTCTCCACCCGAAGTCGGATTCCCGCCTGTGCAGGTCACCAGGATATCGCCAGTCAGTTCCGCCAGGCCCTCTGCCCGCACTGGGGCCGGGACCGCGCTCACCACGCATTTCAATGGCGTCGATGGATTCCCGCCGATCGTCGTCACGCTCGACCCGCTGCTGGAACCCGACGCGCCGCCCCCGGAAACCGTCGCTGTATTCGTGATCTGCGCGGGGGCATTCAAGGCGATGTTGACCACCAGCGTGATCGGCGGATAGCTCGCGCCGGCCGCGAGCGGATCGCTTCGCGTACAGGCCAGTGTCGCCGTCATCGAGATGCAGGTCCAACTTCCGCGACCGTTGACTGAGGCGATCGTCAGGCCCGGCGGAAGCGTGTCCGTCACGTTGACAACACCGGACGTTGGTGCCGAACCGGCGTTCGTCACCACCAGGTCGTAGGTCCCGCCGTTCGGTCCGTAAGTGAAAACGCCGGTCGCTGCCTTACTGATCTTGAGGATTGGGACCGCGGAAATCGAAGTATTGTCAGTGGCTGAATCATTTCCGGTATTCACGTCTCCGCCGCCTGACACCGAAACCGTATTCGCAACACTGCTCGGAGCGTTGCTTGCGACATCCACCGTCAGAGTAATCGGCGGATAGCTCGCTCCTGGCGCGAGCACATCGGTACGCCCGCACGAGACCGCGCCAAGCGCGCAGGTCCAACCCGTTCCGCTGATCGCCGTGGCGGTCAGTCCGGTGGGCAGGTTGTCAATCACCGCAACGGTGCCGTTGCTGGGCCCGCCGCCCGAGTTGGTGACGACAATTGTGTAGGTCACGGCCTTCTGTCCCTGCGTGAAGTTTCCGGTGTGCGACTTCGTCACAGTCAGGTCTGCCCCGCCGACCACCACCGTTGGATCCGAAGCCGAGTTGTTCGTCGCGTTCGTGTCGCCCCCTCCCGACACGCCCGCCGAGTTTGTGACCTGCGCCGGAGCATTGGGAGCGACGTTCACGGTCAAAGTTATCGGAGGATAGCTCGCGCCCGATGCCAGGGAGTCGTTGCGGGTGCAGGTCAGGGAGGACAGTGTGCACGTCCAGCCCGAACCCGATATCGCGGTGGCAGTCAGCCCGGTGGGCAGCGTGTCCGTCACGCTCACCACTCCGGAAGTCGCTGCGCCGCCAGCGTTTGAAACCTCAATCGCGTACGACGCCCCGGTCTGACCCTGCGTAAAGTTGCTTGCGTGCGTCTTCACGATGGTCAGATCCGTTCCCTGCAAAACGATTGTGGAATCGGAAGCCGAGTTGTTCCCGTCATTGACATCGCCCCCGCCCGCTACCGAGACCGAGTTCACCACAGTCAGGAAGTTATCTCCGATCACACCGACTGAAACCGTCAGGGTAATGGGAGGATAGCTCGCGCCGGGCGCCAGCGAATCTGACCGGTTGCACGAGGTCGGAGTGGGGCACGTCCAGCCGGAGCCGCTTGCCGACGTTCCCGTGAATCCCGCCGGTAGCGTGTCCGTTATCGTCACGACTCCCGAAGTCGCGGTCCCGCCCACGTTAGTAACCACAATCGTGTATTGGAAACCGGACTGTCCCTGAATGAATTTCCCCGAGTGCGTCTTGGTGACCGTGAGGTCGGGACCCAGGAAGATCGTGGTCGGATCGGATGCGACATCGTTATCCGTAAAGATATCCCCTCCACCGGAAACGCTCACGCTGTTCACCACCGACGACGGCGCGTTCGGCGCCACGTTCACCACCACCGTGATGGGGGGATAGGATGCTCCTCCGTTCAGCGCATCGGACCGTGAACAAGTTGTTGCCGTCGCGCACGTCCAACCGGATCCGCTCGCGCTGACTCCCGTCAGTCCCGCTGGAAGGGTGTCGGTTACCGTAACGGTGCCCGACGTCGGGTTCTGCCCGATGTTCGCCACTACGATGGTGTAAGTCGCACCGGTCTGCCCCTGGGAGAAGTTACCCGAATGCGTCTTTGTAATCGTCAGGTCCGTCCCGGTCCGGACATTAGCCGAGTCGGTCGCAGTGTTATTGCCGGTGTTAATATCACCGCCGCCCGCCACACTTGCCGAGTTAATGAGTGGCGTGCCCGCCGTCGGCGATACATTCACGGTCAAAGTGATGGGCGGATAGGAGACGCCAGGAGACAGTGAATCGGAGCGGTTGCACGATGCCGCTGTCGGGCAGGTCCACCCGGGTCCGCTTGCGGACACACCGGTGAGTCCGGCCGGAAGGAGATCCGTCACAGTCACCAGCCCGGCGGTCGAGGTGCCTCCGTTGTTCGAGACCGTGATGATGAAGGTGGCGCCGTTCTGGCCTTGCGAGAAGCTGCCCGGATGCGTTTTAGTAATCGTCAGGTCCGGTCCCACCATAATGCCGGCCCCATCCGAGGTGGTATCGTTCGCGCTGTTCACGTCGCCGCCGCTCGAAACTGTGGCGATGTTGGTCAATGTCGCCGGAGCCGTTGGGCTCACGTTGACCGTAATCGTGATCGGCGGGTAACTCGCACCCGGAACCAGCACATCGGGACGCGAACACTGCAGCGGACCCAGCGTGCAGGTCCACCCCGTACCGCTGATCGACGTTGCTGTCAAACCCGGTGGCAGTGTATCGTTCACCACCACCGGAGCCGTCGTCGGAACCCCGCCCGTGTTCGTCACCGTGATGGTGTAGGTTGCGCCGATCTGCCCCTGGCTGAACGAACCTGTGTGGGTCTTCGTAATCGCAAGATCCGGACCCGCCAGAATCGTAACCGGATCCGTCGCGGTGTTGTTGCCCGGGTTCACGTCACCTTGTCCGCTTACAGTCACGACATTGACCCCCGAACTGACGGGCGCATTGTGAGCCACGTCCACGGTCACCGTGATCGGCGGGTAACTCGCTCCGGGCGGCAACGGGTCTGTCCTCGTACAACTGAGAGTCGCCGGCGTGCACGTCCATCCCGCTCCGCCGAGCCCTGTCGCGCTGAAGAACGAAGGCAGGGCGGTGTCCGAAACGACATCGGCGCCCACAGCCGCGGCCCCGCCCACGTTCGTCACTACGAACGTGAACGTCACGCCCTGCTGTCCCTGATAGATCATCCCGGAGTGGGTCTTCGTAATCGTGAGGTCGGGTCCGGCAGTAATGGCCACTGTATCGTCGGCGCTGTTATTTCCGGATGAGTTGTCGCCACCTCCCGATACGGTCGCCGTGTTTGTGACACTCGCCGGAGCGTTCGGCGCGATCGAAACACCAATCGTAATGGACGACGAAGACAATACAGCGAGCGAACTCGTAGTCGTGCACGAAACGGTCTGCCCCGAGATCCCGCAATTCCAGCCACCCCCGCTGGCAGCCGTTGGAGTCAACGACGGCGGTAGCACATCGGTGACCGTCACCGTACCCGATGTCGCCGTCGGACCCAGGTTCTGCACGGTGAGCATGTAGGTGCCGGAGCTGCCCTGAACAAATTGACCCGCATTGGTCTTGATGATGGTCAGATCCGGGGTTGCATTCACAGTCAACGATGTTGCCTGGCTCGATGAAGCTACGGGCTGCAGCGATGTCTGCCCGATCGCCGAGGTGGAGGACACATTCGTGATCGTCGTCCCGAACGGTAGGGCAGGGGCAGCCTGCACCTGAAACTGAATCGTGGTGGAAGCGCCCTTCGGCAACTGCCCGCCAACCGTAGGTGTCGCGCCGGAGCCGAGCCGGAAAATGACGGCATTCGCCGCCGGATCGAATTCCGCGAGATCGTCTCCGATGGTGTCGGTTTTAGGTCCTGTGTTCGCCCCGGCGGTGACGATGAGCGAACCCGGCACATAGGTCGTGTTCGCCGGGATGCGATCGGTAAGCACCGTCTTAGTCGCCGTGTCTACGCCGATGCTGCTCACCTTAACCGAGTACTGCAGCACGTCGCCCGGCATTAGTAGACCGCTCGGGTGCGTCACATTCGTGACGGACTTGGCGCTCACCAACACTGGGGCGAACACGTCAATGGCGGTGGTCAGGATCGCCACCTGATAGCTGTCGCCGTTCGTATTCACGGTCACGAGAGCGGATGTCGCATTGTTCGGCAGGACGTTGTTGGACTGAACGTTCTTGATATCCCATCCGAACTGGTTGGTATAGTTGGGAGACTTGGCCGTAACGTACGACCCGAGGTTCGTAATACTCGAGTTAAAGAAGTTGGACGCCGGGTTCAGCGCGTCCGACAGGGCTGTGTTGTTGAGCAGCATCTGATCGCCGGTGATGCCGCGGTCCCCTTCGAGCGCTACCACGCCGATTTGAGCCGTGGTGCCTCCGGTCGGCGGAGTCACGAATCCCGCGGCTGTTGCCGACTGTGGTCCGTTTCCGCTCGCGATCGTCACGAAACCGGCGAATACGGTCAGGTTTCTCAGTGGCTGCGTGTCGTCTTCATAAACCACAATCAGCGACCATCCGGCGCTGAGTCCGCCGGAGGTAACGCCAGTGAGTGCCTGGACGTTGGCCACAGTGTACGTCCCGTTGCCGCCGGCAGCCACCAGGGAGGTGACGTCCGCGAAGGTGACGTAACTGGCCGATGGATACGAGGTGCTGAATTGAAGCGATCCGAGAATCTGCCCGGTGACCGTCGTATAGCCTCCGGATCCCGGCGTCTGGAACAGCGCGCTGGCCCGCGGGTCCGTTCCGCTCGGCGGCGGGTCTTTGAAACCGCCCCAAACCAAAGCTGCAAAATGGACGATCGAGCCCGGATTCAGTTGCAGGGCCGCATTGCTCGAGTTGAAGGTGGACGGATTTCCATCGATATCGATGTAAATCATGTTGCGTCCGTTGTTGTCGGAGGTCCCGTTCAGTCCTTCGGCCCGAGCGGAGGCGCACGCCGGCTGCGCAGGATCAGTGGGAGAGCACGTCAAAAGGCTGTTCCCGATCAGCGCTATCCCGCCCTCAATCGTATTCGTGTAACGCGGTGGGAACGCGGTGCTGTGGGGCTGCGCTCCCGCCGGACTCATCGAGCCCGCGATCGCCAAAACCGCCATCGCGACCCACCAGGCACACCCCATCGATGAAGCAAAGTTGTGATGCGGCTTTCGCCAAGGCTGGTGCGGCATGGGCCTCCTTGATGGCGCCCCGCGAATCCGGCGATGAGGCGCGCAGGTATTCCTCGCCGCCGCAGCGCAGCTCCATGCCGGCGGCCATTGAATGGTTCGGCGGGAAGGATGCCGCTGGGAGTCGCTACGGTTTAAAGAATTTTAAAGCGAAATTCTCGTTCGCAACAAAGAGGTTTTCCGATCCATAACCGCCGAATTCCGGCTGACATTCAGCGGGACACGAAGGCGCTTTCAGCGAAACTGGCTGAGATTGGGGACGTGGCCGCCGTGGTCTTTGACCCGATCACAGCGTCCCCCGGGACGTGGACAGCCACCGCAAGGCGGAGGTCCGCGCGGGTACTGGTTCCCCAGATTCCCGTCAGCGTAGAGACCCGCTTTGAGATGGCGGTCAAGACGCAGAAGGGCAAGTGGGACTTCAAAGAACCGACGGATCTGGCTCTGCGCCGGGCTCAGTCGCTCGATGCGCGCTGACTGGCGGTCGAGCCAGATGACGTGCTGATTCTCGAAACGATCACAGTGTTGCACGCCGGTCCCTTTGACCGGATGCTGCTCGCGCAGGCGTCGCGCAGTTCGATGCCTCTGCTCACTATCGACGAGGACCTGCGCCGGTACACCAAGGTGAAGATCCGACGGCGCCAGGACTTACCGGGCAAACGCCCGAAGTCATCTGGTAAGCTGCTTCCTGGGTAGGCTCCGTGGCCGTTAAATTCCCCTGAGAATCGCTCCAGCCGTTCGCCACTACGGGAGTGGAGAAGACAGGTGACAGCGGCCTGTGCGTCACAGACGAAGGAACCAGCCGCGGAATTCTTGCGAGGCCGAGGCGAGGCACGCGTGGGTATGCGCGTTTGGTTTCACGGCATCCCGTACAAGCTGAGGTATCAGGTTTTCGGGGCGACGTGGGCAGCCGACGAGCTCTTCACCGGACGCTCAGCCTACATCCAGACAACTCATTGTCGCGAATGTCGCCTTCACGGAATACAGTGATCCCGCGGTTAGTCCGCTGTGTTGGCAGTTCCAATTGGGCGGTTCAGCTCAGCATGAACCTGACGACCCAAACGTGCGATCAGTTCCGGCATTGCTTCCATGTCGCCGGTTGTGGCCCGGAAATTCACGATGCAGAACCGCAACGCGTACTTGCCGGCGATCACCGCATTGGAAGCGAATGCCTCGCCGCTCTTCTCGATGGCTGCCAGCAGGCTCTGATTCAGCCGGTTGAGATAGTCCTCTGTCGATTGGGAACCGAGAGCTGGCACGAAGCTCGCGGGGGACGTACCGCAGTGTGGTGATGCTGAGGTTGTGCGAGATTGCCTCCAACTCGGGATGGTCCGCCGCCAAGTCATACAGGTAACGCGCCAGTGCGATATCATCCTGAATCATCTGGCGGTAACCGGCTGCGCCCGCGTGCAACAGCGCGAGCCAGACCTTGAGTGCGCGAAAGCCGCGTGAGTTCTGGGGGCCTATGTCGTAGAAGTTCACGGCCTCACCCTCGAAGTTGTAATACGGCGGGTGATACGAGAACGCATTCCTCAAAGCCGCGGGGTCGCGGACGAGTGCGCATCCGGCCTCGAGTGGCGCGTACAGCCATTTGTGAGGATCCACGGCCACACTGTCAGCCAGACTGCAGCCCTTTGAGATCCGCGGGCGCGCCCGCTACATCAACCGCGAACGCCCCGTATGCACCATCGACGTGAAACCAGAGCTTGTGCTCCTGACAGAAGGCCGCCAGATCCGGGAGCGGGTCCACCGCGCCTGTACTGACCGTTCCGGCGGAGCCGACCACCAGAAATGGCTGATACCCGTTGGCGACATCCTGGCGGTACCGGGCTTCCAGTTCATTCACGTCCATCGGGCGGCCTCCGTCGATCCAATGAATCGCGTCTGTGCCGAGGCCGGCCAGGTCGGCGGCTTTGTGGATCCACGTGTGAGTTTCCTCGGAGGCGTAGACGCACAAGCGCGGACCCGCCGGCGACGCCTTGCTTGCGAACGTCCCAGCCGGCCTGCGCGGCGCGGGCGGCCAGGAAGCACGTGAGATTGGCCATGTTGCCGCCGCTCAGAAGCAGACCGCCGCAGTCGGCCGGGTAGCCGATGAACTCCGCGAGCCATCGAATCACCTGGAGCTTCGATTTCGGTCGCCATGGGAGACAGTTTCCAGGCGCCGACATTGGCGTTTACGGCAGCGGCCAACAAGTCGGCCAGCATACCGATGGGAGCGGCGCTGGATGTGATGTAGCCGTAGAAACGGGGATGGCCGTTGAACAGCGAGTGCTCCAACAGCAGATTCGTCGCGTCCCGCAACAGTGCCTCGGGGCCCTGCCCTTGCTCCGGCAGCGCACGGGTCGCACCCAAGGCCGCGCGGACCTCCTCCGGGGATTCCGCGCGCGTGACTGGGCGTGCGCGTACCGTATCCAAGAAGTCAGCGATCCGATCAACGAGGTCGTGACCGAGCGAGCGGAATTGGTCGCCGGTCATGTCGAGCGGCGCGGCGCGCTCCCTCAGTTCTTCGATATGAAGACCAGAAGACATAGTGTCACCGTAATCCTTCAAACAAGTCGGTTTCCAGCTTTCGCCCGCCATTGACGGAGCTATACACACGATAGAATTCCTGCGAGCCCCACAACGCCCTGTGCTGCTCGCCGGTGAGGTCTTTCGAGCCGCTCATAGATGGACATCTGGGTTTGGTGGCAGCAAACCGCTTTCCAAACGATGGGCCAAACAGCAGACGTATCGATTTCGGTGGTCACGGCCCAATCGGGCCACGGATGGGCCTGCCGCTCAACGCCGTCCACCGTCGACGTCAGCTTGCGAAGGGCGGCCTGATAGGCATCCCACTTATTGCGCCGCCAAGCCAGGTAATGGAACTTTGCGACGCGGTGAGGAAGGAGATCCCCGTTATCAATTCGGTATGCGCAATCGGCGGCGCATACGGTCGCCGTTGTCGTGAATTGAGAGATGGCAATGTGGTCAGGGTGCCCATAGGCTCCCTCCGGACCGAAGGTGACGATTACGTCCGGTCGAATGCGCCGGATGTGCGCGACGATGGCGCGAATGGCAGTGCCGGCTGGGACTCGATCAACAGCACCGTCCGGAAAGCCCAGGACGGAGACTTCACGGATACCGAGCACAGCGGCGGCAGCGCGTAACTCCGCCTCGCGAACCCGCCCGACTTCCACGGGATCGCCGCGCTCTCCTCGTGGGCCGAAGCGGCCGCGTTCTCCGCGTGTGGCTGTTACGAGGTACGTCTCGATTCCCTCAGCCGCGTACCTGGCAAACGTACCGCCGAAACCGAGTGACTCATCGTCGGGATGAGCCAGAACGCCCAGCAGTTTCATGATTGTTCTCCTTGGGCTAATGCAATTAGAGGTCGGTATTGATGAGTCGTCATATTGACCTCCTTCGATTGACGATATAGTAAACTACCGGAACGGTCATGCGCGACAGAGCCAGGGATGCGATTTCGCCGGCGATCAGTGCGATGGCCAGTCCTTGAAAGATCGGATCGGAAAGAATAACCGCCGAGCCGACGATCACGGACGCCGCGGTCAGCATCATAGGACGGAAGCGGACCGCGCCCGCGTCGGTGACGGCCTGATCCAGCGGCATGCCCTCCTTAAGTCGCACCTCGATGAAGTCAACCAGGATGATCGAGTTGCGCACCACGATGCCGGCGCCGGCGATGAAGCCGATCATCGACGTGGCGGTGAAGAACGCGTGCAGCGCGCCGTGAGCCGGCAGGATGCCGACCAGGGAGAACGGAATCGCTACCATGATTACCAGCGGCGTCACAAATGACCGGAACCAGCCGACGATCAGGATATAGATCAGGATCAGCACTGCGCCGAACGCCAGGCCGAGATCCCGAAAGACTTCGTAGGTGATGTGCCACTCGCCGTCCCATTTGATCGCGTACCGTGTGTCGGTGGGCGGCTGTGACGCGGTGTACTGCTCCATGCGGTAGCCTTCCGGGATCTGGATTCGCTCGATCTCGGGGGCGACCTTCAGCATGGCGTAGACCGGGCCTTCGATGACCCCCGCCAGGTCGGCTGTAACGTAGGTCACCGGCATCAGGTTCTTATGATAAATGCTCTTGTCCTCGATGGCGCGCTCAATGTGAGCGATCTCGCCGATGGCGACCAGGCTACCGCCGCGGCCTCGCAACTTCAGGCTCTTCAGACGCTCGAGATCGGAACGCGAGGCGCGCGCGAGGCGCACTGCGATCGGTACGTCTTCTTTCTCCTCGGAGGCGTGGAGCAGGCCAACGGAATCGCCCGCGCCCGCCAGGCGGACAAGACGCGCCACATCCTCGTCGGTGATGCCGTTGATTGCGGCTTTGTCGCGGTCCAGACGGATGCGGTACTTCGGCTGATCGTCTTCCACGTACCAATCGACATCCACCACGCCTGGGGTCTTCTCGAAGATGTTGCGAATCTGCCGCGCGATGGCGATTTGACCGTTCTGCGCGGGGCCATAGACCTCGGCGACCATCGTTCCGAGCACCGGCGGGCCAGGTGGCACTTCGGCGACCTTGATGCGGGCTCCGGAGCGCCGGGCCACGGGGATCAACTGCTCGCGGACGCGCTTGGCGATATCGTGGCTCTGGAGGCTCCGCTTGGACTTGGCAACGAGGTTCACCTGGATGTCGGCGACGTTGGACCCGCGCCGCAGGAAATAGTGGCGTACCAGACCGTTGAAGTTGTAGGGCGAGGCAACGCCGGCGTAGGTCTGAACATTCACAACCTCGGGTTGCTTTTGGACGACAGCGGCCAGATCGCCGGCGACGCGCGCGGTTTGTTCGAGGGTCGTGCCTTCGGGCATATCGACGATGACCTGGAACTCGCTCTTGTTGTCGAACGGCAACATCTTCACCTTGACGACGCCGAGGCCGATGAGAGCGACCGAGCCGAGGAACAGCGCCGCAACCAGCACCAAAAATCCGTACGTCGCGGCGGTGTGATGGAGCAACGTGTGCATGACGCGGCGGTAGACGCGCGTGAGCCGGTCCTCACCTTCGCGGCGGCTGTGTCCGGCGGCGCCGCCAAGGATCCGGACCGAGGCCCATGGCGTCACCACCAAAGCGACAATCAGCGAAAAGACCATCGCCGCCGATGCCCCGATGGGGATAGGCCGCATGTAGGGACCCGACAGCCCGCTAACGAGAGCGATGGGTAGGATCGCGGCAATCACGGTCAGAGTGGCGAGGATGGTCGGGTTGCCAACTTCATCCACTGCTTCGACGGCCACCTGCGCCACGCTACGGCCCTGATTGTTCGGCAGGCGCGCGTGGCGCACGATATTCTCGACAATGACGATGGCGTCGTCCACCAGAATGCCGATGGAGAAGATCAGCGCAAACAGCGTGATGCGGTTCAGCGTGAATCCGTAGAGGTAGAAGGTGGCAAGCGTTAGGGCCAGCGTGACGGGGATGGCGATGAAAACGATGCTGGCTTCGCGCAGGCCGAGCGTCAGCCAGATGAGCGCGGCCACCGAAATCACGGCGATCAGCATGTGGAAGAGCAGCTCGTTCGATTTCTCGGCTGCGGTTTCGCCATAGTTGCGGGTGATGGAAAGCTGTACGTCGGAAGGAAGCAAGGAGCCGCGCACCGCGTCCACGCGGGCGAGGACGCGATCAGCCACGCCGATGGCGTTTGCGCCTTTGCGCTTGGAAACGGCGAGTGTGACGGCGGGCCACAAAGCAGGATCGCCGGCCGACGCGTAGCGAACGTATTGCGATGGCTCCTCGCCGCCGTCCTCGATGCGGGCGACGTCACCCAGAAACACCGGGCGGCTGTCGGCCACGCCAACCACCACACGCCGCACGTCATCGGCGCAGGCAAGAAACGAGCCAGCTTCCAGCACGAACTCCCGGTTGGAGCCGGAAAAGCGGGCGGCCGGAAGGCGGCGATTGGCTGTGCCGAGCGCGCCGGAGATGTCCGCGGGCGAGAGATGATAGCCGGCCAGACGAGCTTCGTCGAGCTCGACGCGCACTTGGCGCCGCTGCCCGCCGATGATAGCGACGGCGGAGACCTGGTCCACCTGCTTGATGGTGTCGTGCAACTGGGCGGCGAGGCGGCGCAGTTCGTAATCGCCGTAGCGCTTGCTCCAGAGCGTCAGTGCCAGAATGGGCACGTCATCGATCGAGCGCGGCTTGATGAGCGGCGCGGAAGCGCCCGGCGGGATCAGGTCGAAGTTGGCGAACATCTTCTGGTTCAGCCGCACGATGGCTTTCTCTTCGTCCTCGCCGACGAAGAAGCGTACCACCGCCATAGACGCGCCGGGGCTGGAAGTCGAGTAGATGTACTCGACGCCGGGAATCTCCCACAGGAGCTTCTCCATGGGCTTGGTGACGCGCTCTTCGACCTCGCGGGCGGAGGCGCCGGGCATCTCGACGAAGATGTCGATCATGGGGACGATGATCTGAGGCTCCTCTTCGCGGGGGAACTTGACCAGGGCGAAGACGCCCACAAGAACCGAGGCCACTACAAAGAGCGGCGTGAGCTTCGAGTTGATGAAGGCGGCGGCGAGCCGGCCGGCGGCGCGGAGGCGGGTTGTTTCATTCACTTGGCGGCCTCCTGAACCCACTGGCAGCCTGCTGACTCGCCACGCGGCCGCCATCGGCGAGCATGGGCGGCGGCGCCACGATAATTCTTTCCCCAGCTGTCAGGCCCGAGAGAATCTCGTACAAGTTGCCTCGCGCCTCGCCGAGCGTGACAAGGCGCAGCCGGGCCGTATCCCCTTCGACTACGTGCACGGACCGGATCTGTCCGCGCTCGAGGACGGCGGATTGGGGAACCAGCAAAGCCTCGCGCGTGCCGGCGGCGAAGGCGGCGCGCCCGAACATACCGGCCCGCAGGCCAGGCAGGCCGGGCAGGTCGATCTTGGCGGTGAAAGTGCGAGTGGCGGGATCGACTGAGGGTACGATTTCGCCGACACGGCCAGAGACGGTGCGGTTCAGGCCGTCAATCTCGACCGCCACGCTTTCACCGATCCGGGCGAGGCCCAGCCGCGACTCGTCGATCGAGGCCTCGAGACGCAGGTTGCCTTCGCGCTCGAGTGTCAGCAGCGGCGCCCCCGGCGTGGCCAGGCTGCCGGGATCGGCCTTGCGCTCGGTGACCAGGCCGGCGAAGGGCGCGGCAGAGCGTGGCGTAGCCGAGGGCCACACGCGCGGCGGCGACTTCGGCTTCGGCCTGGCTGCGGCGCGCCTCGACCTGCCGGCGCTTCGAGACGGCCATTTCGAGCGCCGCCTCGGCGCTCTTGAGCCGCGCTTGCGACTCATCGATTCCTGCTGCGAAACGGATGCTTTGGCCAGCAGGTCCTCGAAAACGCTTGTGGGTCACACGCGCCAGCTCGACGTTGGCGCGGGCGGAGGCGATGGCGTTTTCGGTCTCGGCGATGGCGCTTTCGGCTTCGGTGCGGGCCGCCTCGGCGCGGCGGAGGTTCGCCTCGAGGTCCCGGTGGTCCAACACGATGAGCGTCTGGCCGGCCTGCACATGGTCGCCGGCGTGGACCCGCACCTCGAGAATGTTGGCCGCGATCTTCGCGGCGATGGCGGCGATCTAGCGGGCGCGCACCGTTCCGCTCGCCCGGTAGGTGTCGACAATCGGCGAAACAGCCACGGTCTCGACCTGCACGGCGGCCGCTGTTTGTTGGGCCCCGTCGCGGCGAGAGGGGCTTCTCCGCGCGAGCAGGCAGCGGTCATCAGGATCAGAATGGCGAGCGGCAAGAATCGGTTCATCGGTGTACCTCAGTTCACCAGCGCGGAATCGGCCGCCAGTGTTCCAGCGGCGTGCTCGAGCGCGGCGCCGGCAACGCGGTGGTCGTAGATGGCCGCCAGATGGCGCGTCCGGGCGGCGGCCAGAGCCGTCTCACTACGCAGCAGCTCGGTGACGGTGGTCAGGCCGGCCTGGTGGCGGTTCTGGATGATGCGGTGCGCCTCTTCCGCTTCGGCCGAAGCAGCGGACGCGACTTCGACCCGCTGCGCGGCTGCGTTCAGATCCAGGTACGCCTTGCGTACCTCCAGGCTGAATCGCCGAATCGGAGCGCCTCCGGAGGGCCTCGGCGCGGGCCTCGGCAAAGCGCGCCTGCTGCAGCCGGGCCTTGGTCTCGCCCCCGTTCCACAAGTTCCAGCGCAGCGTGACGGCGGTGAACCAGTAGGCGCCGCCTTTGTTGCAAAAGTTCTGCCGATCGGCCTCGAGGATCCCTTGAAAGACGACCTCTGGCCAGTAGGCGGAGCCGGCGATCTGCTGTTGTGTGTGGGCGAGGCGCTGGGCGAGTTCGGCCTGCCGCATTTCCGGACGGTTCTCACCGGCCAGGCGGCGATACTCTTCGAGCGAAGCCTCGGGCGCCGCGGCTCCGGACTCGAGCGGCGTCGTCAAGTCGAACGCGCGGTCGAGGCTGACTCCGAGCGCATCGTTCAGCGCGGCGCGGGCAACGGCCAGGTCATTCGAGGCGCGGATCTGCTGCTCGCGCATGGCAGCGAGGTGAACGCGCAGGGCGAGCACGTCCGCATGAGTGCTGCGGCCGGATTGGTAGATGGACTCCGCGCGCGCGAGGTCTGCCTGGGCGCTCTCGACGGACTGACGCGCGACCTCCAGGTTTTTCTCCGCCAGCGCGACGCCAAAGTAGGTTTGCAACACGTGCAGAACAACGTCCGACTGACTGCGACGCGTGTCCTCGCTGGCCCGTTGGCGGGTGAAGCGCGACGCCTCAACGCCGCGGCTGGTCTGCCGGGCATCGAACAGCACCTGCTCGACCATCAACCGCGACTGGTAGTTGTTCAAAGCGTCCGGGCGGTTCAGAGGGCCAAGCGCGAAATTTCCTTCGCTGAACTGGTGCTGGGTGAGCAGCGAGGTGAACACGAAGACGGGGTTGTTGCTACGCTGGAGGCTCTCCGAGAACTGCGCGCGCGGCATATACCCCGAGCGCGCCTGGCGAATGCGAGCTTCCGCTTCTTTTTCCCCGGCGTCGGCGGCTGCCACCAGCGGATTTGACCGTAAAGCCAAATCGACCGCCTGCCGCAGCGTAAGGGCCTCCTGGGCCGGCAGAGGAGCCGCCAAGGCTAATAATGCTAAGGCTCTTCGCATAAACATCACTCTGTTTCTCTTTCTGCCGCAGATTCAACCTGACACCTCACCCCGCCGCACCCGCCTTCAACTCCGAGGCAACTGCAAGAGCCGCTCGGATCCGGGCGAGGTGGTGGTAGCTGTGGCGCACCGCATGATCCTCAAGCATGAACTGGCAGGTGAGCGGAGCATCGCTGTTCAGAGACACGGGCGCGGCGCGATCCAATTCTTCATCGCTAAATGCACGGATTGCCGCGGCCGCGGCGGCACTGTTGGTTGCCAGTAATGCGAGCGCCGCGTCCTTTGTGATGCCGTCATTCTCCGCGGCATGGTCGTGGTTCATCGCGGTCACATCGTCCCACGTCACGCCAGTGATCGGCTGGCCGGCAGCGAGCAAACTCGCCAGGCGAATCTCAATCGGATAAACACTGGCGACGTGGTGCACCACTACGCCGATCCTTCCGTCCGTCCTTGGGAAGGCGGGTCTGCCACTCCGCATCGGAGAGTGTGGAGGCAAAGTCAGCCAGTGCAGTTGCGCCGGCCTCGAGACGGGCGGCAAGGGCCTCAGATCGTTTGTTCATAATTCCTCCTAGTCATGCTTACAGACACACCGTTACACGTAAAAAAGTGGCAGGAATGGCGGTACCGCCGTTACTGCTCGTGTTACAAGATTTCGCGAGTTCCAGGACCTGGCTATGGAAGTCCTCGCCTCTTCCGCTCTGCTGTGCCGTTTCGAAGGCGTTCATCGTTGGGCCGTAGAAGCGTTCCAGTAACTCGACAAATTGAGCCGGACTCTTGTCCGACGAGATGAAGTGGTAGGTGTCCTTGACCATGGATATGTTCTCCTTTGGCACTCCGGCCTGGCCAAGTCGGTTGAGAATGTGAGTATCCTGGCCCCACGTCATGGGGCTGACGAACCCTTCCGGGGGTGGGGGCATGAACGATGAACCGATCGTCAGTAACTGCGAAACAAATGACGTCGGATCGTCGGGAATCCAGTTACCCATCACAATCCGGCCGCCCGGCCTGGTAACTCGGACCATCTCCCTGGCTACGTTGGACGGATTGGAAGCGAACATGGCGCCGAATACAGAGAGCGTCAAATCAAAAGAATGATCTCCGACCCCTTCCAGGTCGGACGCATCGCCCTCCTGAAATCGGAGCCGGCTGAGGCCCGCCTCGGCAGCTCGCTTCTTCCCGGCCTCAACAAGGTTACCGGCGATGTCGATTCCAACAACTTCCGCCCCCAACTTCGCTAGCGGCACCGCCGTGGTGCCATCTCCGGAACCCAAGTCCAGGACCCGAAGCGGCGTCGTTACGCCAAGGGAGTTAACAACGGCTTCTCCCGATTCGCGCATGAAGGCGGCAATCCTGGTGAAGTCGCCTTTCTCCCATAACACTTTGTTTGCATTCATAAAAGCTCCTGATGTCGTCTGTTGAAAGGCGCCTAGACGGCAACCGTCAAGATCCCGGTGAAGATCAGGGCAACTGCCCAGATCAAGTCAAGGTTGAACCATGCCCTGCGCAGCACGCCGACGCCAAGTTTCGTGAACACGACCCAGGCAATCGCCGCGGTTGCGACGAGGTAGCCCGCTCCGTGCACGAGTGTCGCAGTTATGGCCGCCGCAACATTTGCGGAGGCGGCGCCCGGGACGTGGCACGTTGCTCCCTGGGCTGGCGCAGCCATTCCGAGAATGACCGGAAGAACCATGAGGCCGGCTCCGTGACAGGTTGCCATCAGAAACGACCATGCTGTAAGTCCGGCCATTCCCACACGCATGCCGCCGCCAGTGAAGTGGCGATGGCGGATCAGCCGGTAGATTCCCAATGTGCCGAGCATTATCGCCACTGGAAGCTTCAAGGACGCAACCGGCACCGCCACGCCGGCCGCTACCGCAACCAGGGCGACTGCCGCGATGGCCAGTGCATGTCCGAGCGTCAACGGAACGAGTGCCCACCACACAGCACCCAGCCGCCGTTCCTGCATGCCCAGCGCGACAGAAAAGAGCCAGCCCATGCCGGGATTGACGCCATGAAATGCGCCCAGCAGCAGGATGGTGGTGAGAGGTAGCAAGTGTTGAATATCCATGGTTCACCCCGAGTAGCAATAAGAATCCGAAGAAGCGTCTCCCCCATCGAGGTGCACTTGATGGGGCCGCAGCCCGTCGAACTCCAGCAAGAGGTCTCGATCGAGGCGCATTCCGCCGTCCTCGCCGACATCGAGCTTGGCCATCCAGCCGCGAATGCCGTCCGGGTAGAATTGATCGTCCCAGGCTGAATAGAGCGAATTCGTTACATAAACACGGCGGCCATCGCGGCTGATCTCCACCATTTGCGGCCCCCCGTTCAATGCCGCATCCGGCTTGCTCGGGTGGGGCGCGCGCCGCACCATGCCGCCGATCCTCACCGAGCCCGTAAGCCTGGGGCTGAAGGGATCCGACACATCGTACTGCTGAAACTCTCCGGTTCCCCAGCAGGAAACGTACAGAGTACCGGTCATCGAGCGAAAGATTGATGTCCGTAACGAATGGCGGGACGGCTTTAAAACCCTTCAGAAGCGGAGGCAGCGTTTCGGGATCGGCGGGCTCGGCCGGAATCTCGATCATCTTCCGCACCTTGAATTCGCCGCCGCCGTTCTCGTCCCGGTACCAGACCCACACCGAGGCCGAGAGATCTTTCAGCGATGTCACAACGCCGGCGAATCCGTAGGCCTCAGCCGGATTGTGCGCGGGGCGCAACTCGAGCACCATCTGTTGCTCAGCTCCCAGATCGAGAACCTGGCGGTGGCGCCGGCGTCGCAAGTCCCACACGTGTAACTGGTGGCCGTACTTGCCGGCAAGCAGCAACTCGGGATTCACGCCGTTCTCGAACATGTGGGGCGTACCCCACTCGCTGGTGATCATCGTGTCGCAGCCGAGATGCCACCAGAAGTCGTAGGCCAACTGCTGCGGACCGCGATTCAGTTCCCAGCGGCCACGGATTTCGAACGTCTCGGGATCCATAATGAAGATGCCCCCGGGCCCGTCCCCTTCCGGCGAGCCGAGAGCATTGAGGTAGATACCGTCGGGCCCACAATGCGCGGTGTGGGGACGGCTGTAACCGGTGCGGCTCATGACCGTTTCCGGCTCGATCACCTTGACGATCTTCGGCTGGCGTGGCTCGGGTTTCGTGTCGATGATATGAATGCGAGACGATCGCATTCCCGGCACCACCAGGTATCGCCGTTCCATGTGTGGATGAGGTGAGTACGGGCATAGGCATGAGCTGCATGCGTTCCAGCCGAAATGATGCAACTCATCACCGCGATTCGGCATATCGATGCGTCCGACCATCTGGCCGTACATCTTGGAGGTGGGCTCGACATCCACGATCGCCAGCGCGTCCGGCGTGTTGCGGGTCGGGTCGAGCATCGCCACGAACGCCGTCGTTTCGGGCTTTGCTTGCATCGCCATCTTCGGCGACGGATAAAACGTTTGATCGGGTCTCCACTGAGGCATTTTCTGTCTCCTTTCTTTCATTCAGAGGTTGGGCATTTAGCAGATCGCGGGTGCGCCTACCGTGTCTTTGGGCGGTTGTTGCGATACGTTCTCGCCACGAGTATGATTGTGCAGTGCATGGGTGGGGAACGACCATGCTCCAGCGTGCGGAAATATTGCTCGAACGGCCAAGCGGAAGTGATTTGTTTGCAAGGGTTCCAGCGAACTTTGCAGATCGTCTAAGGGCTCCCTGGAGTGACCTCTGGAATAACCTATGGATGCTTTCTCCGAGATTCTGAGCGGAGTCAAGTTGAACGGCGCTTTGTTCTTCAGGGCCGAGTTTTCGGCCCCATGGGGTTTTTCATCGCCCGCATCGAATACGCTCGCGCCCACGCTTGCTCCGGGAGCGGCCCACTTGGTGATCTACCACTTCGTCATCGACGGCGAGGCGTTTGTGCGGTTGCCGGATGGACAATCCGTCGAACTGGGACCCGGAGATGTCGTCGTGCTCCCCCACGGCCATCCACACCACATGTCCAGCAGTAGAGGGGTGACAGCGACATCCCTTACTTCGGCGATTCTTTCCAAGGTCAAATCGCACGACTTAAGTCCCCTGCAGGCCGGCGGCGGTGGTGATCCCGCACGGTACGTTTGTGGGTACATGGCTTGCGACCCCTTCCTGAGCCGGCCGATTCTGAGCGGGCTGCCGCCCGTCTTTAAGGTCAATATCCGAACGGATCGTTCCGGTCAGTGGCTCGAGAATTCCATCCTGCACCTGGTCGAAGAAGCAGCCTCAGGACGAGTCGGCAGCGCAGCCATGCTTGCCAAACTCTCGGAGGCCCTGTTCGTTGACATCTTGCGACGCTACGTCGCCAGCCTGCCGGAACAACAGGTAGGGTGGCTTGCGGGGGCCCGCGATCCCATCGTGGGCAAAGGCCTCGGATTGCTTCACAGCCAGGTTGCCCATCCGTGGACAATCGCCGATCTGGCGGACCGGGTGGGCATTTCCCGCTCCGGCCTGGTGGAGCGTTTTACCCGCTATCTCTCCGAGCCACCCATGACGTATTTGACCCGCTGGAGGCTGCAATTGGCCGCACGGTCGCTCGAAAAGACATCGCGAGGCGTCGCGGAAATCGCAGTGGACGTCGGATACGAATCGGAGGCCGCCTTTAATCGCGCATTCAAGCGTGAATTTGGGCAGCCTCCCGGCCAATATCGCCGCGAGCATAAGGGTTCGCCTACTAAGGGAAGCGAACCGCTTCAAGCCACGACTTGCGCTTGACCGTTGACGGTCAAACGCCCCTACCGGTTCGACAACGAGCGAAATCTGATAGAGTGCTACACCATAGAACCTGTTTTGAGGCGCGTCGCAACATAGGACGCGAAAGGTGAGATTCGAGAGCGGGAGTAATTCCGTGCGTCAATACGAGGTCAAAATGTCAATCGCTCGACTACTCTGCATTATTCTGATCCTCTGCATGCCGGTGGCCGCCCAAAACTCCGGCGAAATCACCGGCTCGGTGGCCGATCCCAGCGGCGCCGTCGTCGCCAACGCAGCGGTTATCATTACGAACACCGCTACCAACCAGGTCCGCCGCGCGGTCACTAACGACGCTGGCAACTACTCGCTGCCCTATCTGGTTCCCGGCGTCTACGACGCGCGCGTGGAGTCCTCCGGCTTCAAGACCATCACGCGCCGCGGGGTGGAAGTCCAGGTCGGCCAAGTCGCCCGCATTGATTTCGCGCTTGAGGTCGGTGAACTGTCCCAGCAGGTCGAAGTGTCCGGCGGCGCACCGCTGCTGGCCACCGAGAACGTTACCCTCGGCACCGTCATCGAGAACCGGCGCATCGTCGAACTCCCGTTGAACGGCCGCAACTACCTCCAGTTGGTCACGCTGAGCACGAACGTCACCACCGAAGGCGGCGCCGGAGGCTCTTCCGGATTGCAGGGCGGCGCACGAAGCGCCACCTCGCTCTCAGTGGCCGGCCAGCGCCTCGAATACAACCGATATACCCTCGACGGGGTGGAAAACACCGACCCCAATTTCAACTCCTACATCATCCAGCCGTCCATCGACGCAATTCAGGAATTCAAGGTGCAGACCGGCGTCTATTCCGCCGAATTCGGCGTCGGCGCGTCCCAGATTAACGTGACTACTAAGGCCGGATCGAACCAGTTTCACGGTACGGCGTTCGAATTCCTCCGCAACTCCGCGCTGGACGCCCGCCAGTGGCTGCAGTCCACCGGCAACAAGAATCCATTCCGCCGCAACCAGTACGGCTTCACCCTCGGCGGCCCGGTGATCATTCCCAAACTCCTCAACGGCCGCAACAAGCTGTTCTTCATGTCCAACTTCGAACAATTGCGCGACCGAACCACCACTGAGGTGAACGCCTCGGTAGCCACCGACGCCATGCGTGCCGGCGACTTCACCGGCCAGCGCGCGATTTTCGATCCGCTGTCGCGCACCTACTCCTCCACCGGCACCGCGCTCACGGCCACCCAGTTTCCAAACAACATGATTCCGGCCACGCGCTTCAGCCCCGCCGCCCTCAGACTGTTCGAGTTCTATCCGCGCCAGACCGTTCCCGGCAACAACCTGAACCGCAACTTTCTCCGCAACGCCTCAAGCCCCACGGATCAGGATCAGTTCAACCAGCGCATCGATTGGATCGAGGGCGCCAAATCGAGCTGGTTCGGCCGCTACAGCTGGGGCAACGACCTGCAGATCCCGGTGGCCACTTTCCTAACCGACTCGTCGCACGTGGAGACCAATGTGAGGCAGGCCATGATATCCAATACGCGCCTGATCTCCAACTCGGTGGTGAATGAGGCCCGTTTCGCCTGGAATCAGTTTTTCAACGATCTGGTGGGCTATTTCGCGAACACCCGCGACGTGCAGAAAGACCTCGGGATTGTCGGCCTGTACTCCGCCAGCCCGCTCGCTTACGGCGTTCCTGCCATCACGCTCGGCAGCGGCGTCTCCAGCTTCGGCGGCGTCACGCCCTGGGTCACCCGAAACCACACATTTCAGTTCAGTGACAACCTCTCCATCATTCATGGCAAGCACTCGATGAAGATGGGGGTGGAGATTCGGCGCGACCGCTACAACCAGTACGGCAACCAGAAAGCCACCGGCGAACTGATCTACGATGGACAGGCCACGTTCAACCCCGCCGCCCGGGGAACTACCGGTTTCATCTTCGCCGACTATATGCTCGGCCAGACGGCCCAGTCCGCTCGCGTGGTCGCCATGGCCAACGGAATGCTCCGACGCTCGTCCTATTACACCTACTTCCAGGATGACTGGAAAATCACCCAGCGGCTGATTCTGAACGTTGGTATCCGGTACGAGAACCCTCGACCTTGGCATGACAAGTATCGGGGCATCGTGAACATCCAGTTGTTCGATCCCGGCGTCGGCTCCGATGGCCTTCTGCCGGGCACGAAGCCGCCGATCCTCACACGTCCGGGCGACGGTCCGTTCTACGATGGCCTCAACTTCCACTTCGCGGACGGTCAGGCCGTCCAGGCCGGCGACCAGTTCCTAGGCCGCAGCCTGGTTTCCCCGGACAACAACAACTTCGCCCCACGCCTTGGCCTCTCCTATAGCCCGAGTGACGCCTGGACGATTCGAACGGGCATCGGTTTGTTCTACGTTCAGGACTCCGGCAATCCCACGTTCGACATGGCCCGGAACCAAGCGGGCCGCGACCTGTTCATCACCAACATCGAGCAGCGGAATTCCACGACCGACGACCCCTGGGCGTTCGAGCGGCAAACAGCGGTTTGCACGGGCTGGACCGGCACCTGCCTGGCCGGGCCGCAGATTCTCGGCAACGTCGCCGGCAACCGTACGCCTTACGTAATGCAGTGGCTTTTCAACGTCCAGCGCCAGCTCACGAAGAACATGGTGCTCGAGGTCGGCTACCAGGCCAATGAGGGACACAAACTGCCGCGTTTCCGCATCTACAACCAGCCAATTCTGAAGACCGGTCCCACGGATACCCGCACGGTAGCCCAGCGAGTGCCTTGGCCTCTGTTCGGCCGCGTCCAGGAAGTGGACGGATTGGGCAACTCCAATTACAACGCACTTGCCACCAAACTCACCCACCGGTTCGCACATGGGCTGACTTTCCTCGCCTCCTTCACCTGGGCCAAGGCGATTGATAACGGCAGCGCGCTCCGCACCAACTCCGGAGATACATTGTGGCCAGTTAACAACTACGATCTGCGGGCCGAGCGCGGTCTCTCGCAGTTTCACATCGGACGCCGCCTGGCGACCTCCGCGGTTTGGGAACTGCCGTTCGGTCCCGGTAAGCCTATGGCGCAGGACGGCGTGATCTCCAAGATTGTCGGGGGATGGCAATTGGGCGGCATTCTCACCTTGGCCGACGGCGCCCCCATGAACTTCGCGCAGTTGGGTGACACCGCCGCGTTGAACACACTCGGTAACCAGCCTGACGCGACGGGAATCAGTCCGATTCCCTCTAACCAAAGCGCGCAACAGTTCTGGAACATCGCCTCAGTGAACTACACCAGTCCCGAGCTGAGCTACCGGACGGGCAACATGGGGCGCAACACGCTGTTCCGTCCGGGTCTGAGCCAGGTGGACTTCTCGCTGGCGCGCAACATCGGGATCATCGAGGGCCATTCGCTCAACTTCCGCTTTGAGACGTTTAACTCGACGAACCACCCCAACTGGAACGCTCCCAGCGCGGATGGCCGCAACGCCAGCACCTTCGGCGTGATTACTTCGGCGCGCACCATGCGCCAGCTCCAGTTCGCACTGAAGTACGTGTTCTGATATTGAGCGACCCTGTCAGTCCTCGACGAAAGGCTGAGGGTGAACTTCGGAAACCGGGCCGGCATCCCGGCGACCGGCGGGCGAGATGCGATGAGTCCCCTGGTGTCGCATCGCCTTTAAAAGTTGAACTTTGCTCCGAGTTGAATGAGCCGCGGCGGCAACCGGTCGCTGCTGATGGCGCCGAAGCCCGCGTTGCCCAGAGTCGTATTCGGATTGCTGAAATGGGCGGAATTGGTGAGGTTGAAGAAGTCGGCTTCCAGGCGCAGCCTTCTATTCTCCGAGCCCAGAGTCGTCTCCTTCGCGATGGAGATGTCCCAATTGTCGATTCCCGGCCCGCGCACATGCCCGACTCCGGAGTCGCCGAACATGTAGGGCGCGGGGTTGGCGAAACAGCCCGTATTGAACCACTGGCTCACCATCTTGGGCGTCGAGACACTTGTGCAGGTGATGTCGGCCGGGTTCGATCCACCATTGTTGTTGAGCAGATTGTCGGCCACAGTAATGCCCAGGGGCTGGCCGGCCTGGAGTGTGGTAATTCCATTGATGGACCAGCCTCCGGCCAGCTTCGACACCAGGCTCGACCCTCCATTAAGGAACGGCTTCCCCTTGCCGAAGGGCAACTCGTAGGTGTAACTGAAGACGAAGTTCTGCGGCACGTCCACCAACTTGAATCCGTTGCTCAGTGTGTAGTTCAGGGCGTCGTTATACGGATACACGATGTTCGACGTATTGTCCATGGTCTTCGACCACGTATAGGACGCTAGAAAGGACAGACCGCTGCTGTATCGCTTCTGCACTTTGACCTGCAACGCGTTGTAGCGGGACACGCCGTCGCCGTTCCGCTGGTCGACAGTGGGTATGTTCGGAGCCACCGAATAGTACGGCAGCCGCGGTCCCACCGGACCCGGACCGGGAAGCGTCTGATTGAGCTGCAGATCGCGGTACAGGTGCACCCCGTGGGTGCCTACATAGGCAACCTGGAACATCGCGTTGCCAGGTAACCTTCGCTCAATGCTGAAATTCCAGACTTGCGCCGCGTCCTGCCTGAAGTTACTCGCTACGAAGAACACGCCGAAGCCCGGCGGCGGCGCGAGGGTTCCGCCCGCCGTGTACGGCACCTCGATTGGCGCGATGAGACCATTGGTGCTCAGGGACCAGAAGGGCGTAAAGGGGGTGGGAGTGTTTTGCTGGCTGATCGTGAAGAACGGGAAATTGCGCTCCAACGTCCCGCCAGTGGCGCCGAAATTATCGGGGAAATAGCTGATTCCGAAGGCGGCGCGGATCGCAGTGGTTCCATTGTCCGGCGAGTAGGCCAAGCCGACTCTCGGCCCCCAGTTACCGTAGTAATTGTTCACGTTCGGACCGCGGTTGTCCGACGACGCGACGTCGATCAGGCCGGTAGACGGGTCGAAGTTCGACTGCCGGTCATACTTCTCCACGGGGCTCGTGAAGAGGTCCCAGCGCAAGCCCAGATTCAGAGTCAGCGACCGCGTAATCCGGTAGTCGTCCTGAACGAAGAAGCCGGCGAACGTCATGCGCACGGCGGGTACGGTGTTGACGAAGTCGCGCGCCACGTAGTTCGGATCGCCGAGCAGGAAGCTGGCGAAAGGATTGCCGGAGCCCGCTGCGCCCTGGTTGCTCGTGTAGTTGCCGTTGAAGTTGAAGATGCCCCGGGGGTCGTCCTGCGAGTTGGTGAGCGTGGATTGGATGCGCTGGATGTCGCCTCCGAATTTGAGGGTGTGTTTGCCTTTGATCCAGGTAACGTTATCCGCCCAGTCGAAAATGTTGGCGATGCGCTTCGCGTTGGTCCAGCCAGGATCGCCGGTGGACGAGAATCCGGCGATATTGAACTGCGCAATCCCCGACGTATATGCCAGGCCGGGGATATTACCGTTGGGTATGCCCAATATATTGTTCTGGTCGATCCCGTAGGAATTCGCCGCGATCGAAAACGTTGAACCGGTTGAATCCCATGCGCGCTTCATTCACGATGGAGGGCGTGAGCGTGCGGTCCCACCCGAGGACGGCGTTCTGGTTGAGCGCCTCGGAGTTCGGTCCGCCCATCATGAACATGTTCCCTCCCGACGGGTTGGTGAAGTTCTTGTGAGCCGCCGATTCCCTGCCGAAGATATGATCGTTTTGCGTTGGCTGCCAGTCGATCTTGATGTCTCCCTGCGGAACGTTTTCCGTGTTCACTGTGTTATCCACGTAGTTATTCGCAAGCCCGGGCAGGTTGGGCATGGGGAACAGGTTCGCGACGTTCTGCGCTACCGGATCAATGCGGCTCAACGGGATGGTATTGTTCGGGAACGGCGCCCCGGTGGCCGGATCGTAGATCGGGAGTTGCCCGCCCTCGGTGAGCACACCCTGACGTTGCAATGCCGTGGGCACAGTGAGGACATTGGTCTGCCCCTGGTGGGCCACCAGTTGCTGATAGGCCACGAAGAAGAACAGCTTGTTCTTGATGATGGGCCCGCCGAAAGTTCCGCCGAACTGGTTGGACTTGTACGGCGATCTGGCCTCCGCGAAGAAGTCCCGGGCGTTCAGGGCGTCGTTCCGGAAGAAGTCGAACACCCCGCCGTGGAACGCGTTCGTACCGGACTTCATGGTCAGGTTGACGATGGCTCCTCCGAAGGATCCGTATTCCGCGGTCGGGTTGCTGGTTTCCACCTTGAACTCGTTCACGGAGTCCAGCGGCGGCGTGATGCTGATGAACGCGTTCAACGGTTCTGTGTTGTGAACGCCGTCGATCATGTAGTAGTTACCCGACCAGGGGAGGCCGTTAACCACCGCCTGGGTCGGCGAGAGCGCTCCGGCCGCGGACGGATTCTCGGCGAAGTCGCCCCAGCCGGCTTGTAGCGCTCCGGGGACGATGGTCACCAGTTGTTCGAACAGGCGTCCGTTGAGCGGGAGCACTTCCATTTGCCTGGAGGTAACCACATGGCCCAGGTCAGACGTCGTGCTTTGAACCAACGGCGGCGCGGCGGTTACATTTACCTCCTGTGTCATGCTTCCGGGAACCAGCGAGAAGTCCGCGCGGGTAGTTTGCTGAACGTTCACGGGTACCCTGGCCGCGCGAGCCGTGCTGAACCCGGTCATTTGCGCGGATATATCATAGGTGCCCGGCTGCACGTTGGGAATCGTGTAGTTCCCGTCGGATCCACTAATGGCGCTGAACACGACATTGGTATCTGTATTCTTGGCCAGAACCCTGGTGTTCGGGACCACTGCTCCGGAGACATCGCGGACGGTGCCGACCACCGTTCCCGTGATCGCCTGCCCGAATGCAATTGCGCCCGAAAGTCCAAGGACTTGCGCTGCGGCGAGCGCTGCGAAGGTCCATTGGCGGGCACGCACCCGGCGGAAGGAATATTCATTCGACATTTGAAAGGCTCCTTTTTCGAAGCTCGGGATACAAAACACGCACCTGATTCCAGGCGGAATTCCCGAAATTGAGGCGCGAGTGCCCCTTTGCCTATAAGCCTTAAACGCGCCGGGACGGACGGACGGGTAGCGAATTGACGGTTAGTTGACGGCTAACTGGGCGTGAAACCGGCTGAATCCAGGGCAAGTTAGCGGCGCAATGTCACAACCCGGGCGGTTGCGCTCTGGCCTGGTCCAACCCGAACACTCACCGATGCAATGGCGCGGCCATGCGGCGAAGATTCGATCACTGCCGGTAACGTGCGGCCGTCGACGACAATGCCCACCCGATCCGCCGGTAAAGCAACCGGAAAGCGAGCCTTCCATCGAAAGGCCGGACCGCTCTGGTTCGTAACCGATGTCTCCGTTAATCCGCGATGTTCCACGGCAACCGAATTGTCCAGAACCGGCAAGTGGGTCAACTTGACCCGGCCCACGCGCTGCGGCAATCGTGAGAGAGTTTCGAGCATGTGATGGGGCGCGTCCGGCGTGACGCCGGCCAGCCCGGTAACAATCGCTCCGACGACGGCAAAGACCACTTCCGGCATGCCGTGCCCTTTGAAACCAGGGTCTGCCAGCCGCAACAGGAAGGTGTATGCCGACTCGTTCCTGTCGTTCTCGAATAGGATTTCAGGGAAATAGGAGAGCGTTTGGTCGTACTCCGTGCCGTTGGTTTCCAGGTTATCGAGCGCCGCTTCGGTCTTCGGCCCGTCTTCGGTCAGTCCGAACAGGAGCGCGAAGGCGTTAGCATCGGCAACGTACTTAGAAGAGAACTTGTGGTCAGCCAACATCAGCGAGTAATAACGGTTGCGCTGAGGGTCCCACCATTCGTCGCCGAAGAGCGTACGAAGTGCCTGGGCCTTGGCCCGATATTCTTCGGCGAGTTTCCGTGAAAGGCTTCCCGCAGCGCCCTTGGCCTCCTCGATCGCAGCGTAGGCGAGGTAGCCGCGATACTGCGCAGCAACCAGGTCCGCCCCGATCAGGGCATTCGGCTCTTGTTGATAGTAGGACGGGATCCCCCGAGGACGTGCGCGCGGGTGGCCTTCCATCAGGCCGTCCCGGTCATCGTCCCATCGAGCGACATAATCCGAGGTGGTCCGGTCGTAGAAACTCGAAAAAGTCGCGTCGAAGTAAGTGGGGTCGCCGGTCCACAGGTATTGCCGGTAACAGGCCTGCATCACGTCGAAGTTGGCCGGCAGACAATACCAGAAGTGGCCGTCGTCCTTATAGTCCACCGGTGCCGGGAAGCCATCTTTGTTGATTTCCCAGAACCCGCAGAAATCGCGGGATGCGGACACGCTGGCGGCAAAATGCCGCAGCATGTTGCGCGTGTGCCCGGCCAGGCCGAGGGCGGCGGCGCCCACGCTCTGGTGCGAAGCGTCACGCATGCAGAACGCCTGACGGTTTCCGGCTGTGCTGCGGTACCAGTCGCCGACAGGGTCTCCGGTATAGACGTACGATAGGGCGGCGCTCCTGGCTTCCCGGAACGCCCTGACCAGGTCCGCGTCGCTGGACTCCAGATCGATCGAGCCCGGCGGGTTTACGCCGATGGGAACCAGCGGCAGGTTCCCAGTGCCGCTCGAAAGCCGTCGGGCCATACCGCCCGCGACAACCAGGATGAGAATCAGGAGGGTTCCGGCCAGGGCGAGAATCGCCGGACGGGTCCACGTCTTCGCGGAAGCCTGTGACGGCGCCGGATTCTCCACAGGCGCCTCCCGATACCGGAAGACCGGTACGTAACTGCCCTTCGGAATCTCGAGAATTACGGGTTCCGCCCGCCCGGCGTTCGCGAAATACGCCTCCAGTCGCTGCCGCAGAATCCTCGCTTCGGTTCGAACGATGCTGTCTTCGCCGGTGTTATAAGACGGAGACCTTCCAAACACACGGTGGCCGATGATAGCTTCGGTGAGTTCCTCGGGGTGGCCGGTCAGTTTTCGATCAACGGCGTACAGCAGGAACTCGCGCAGCCGGCTCGCCCGAATGAAATCCTTGCTCCCCGTGATCCTCTGGGCCAGTGCGCGACACTGCGCCTCCTCAGGATGGCACTCGAGCGCCAACTCAGTCATTGTGACCCCAAATGGTGGCGCGGCGGGACACCGCGCGTTCCGATCACCATGTGTGACGTGCGCGGAGAGCAATGGTTAACATCCAGTTACGACATTCGCTGACCGTTGTCCAACGGTTAATAGACGGTGGGAAACCCGCTTCGGAGTATCCTTCGTAGAGCGCTCAGCCGTTACCGCTTCCCGATCGTTGATCGCCACCCTCGCTGCTCTGGGAAGAAGATCCGCTTGCGTGGTCGCCGACCAACGCGGCGACATACGCGCCCAAAAGCGGAGTTAACATAGGAGTGCCGTTCATTCCAAACGAGGTGTGGACACATGCCCTCCAACGATTCTTCCGTCCGCCTTTCATTCCAGGACACTGTCTTCGTTTATCTCGAAAAAGAAGACATGCCCATGCACATCGGCGTGGTTGAGATCTTCGATGGCGAGATCCCGACGAAAGAGCTCCAGGGTTTTGTCGACTTGAAGCTCGACGACATACCGCGCTATAAACACAAGATCGAAATCGCGACGATGCACCTGGCGCACCCCAGGTGGGTCGCAGATCCCGAGTTCGACATCCGCAATCACATCCGGCGTGTCCGGATGACGAGCGGGACCATGGCGGAGTTGCAGGATCTGGCCGGCCGCATTTTCAGCGAGACCATGGATCGCTGCAAACCGCTCTGGGACATGACCGTAGTCGATGGCCTCAAAGGGGGACACACTCCGGTCATTTGGCGCATTCACCACGCTCTGGTCGATGGCATCGCCGGCGTGGAGCTGATGAAGGCCCTGCTCGACGATCGTCCCACCAAGTTCCGGCACAAGAAGAAGGCTCATCAGCCGCCGGCCGCCCCGGACGCTCCGCTATCGCTGGCCGAGACGCTGCTCGCGTCCTACGCGGATTTCGCCGAGGGCGTGCTCTCCATTCCCGCCGCCGCTCTCGATTTCGCGGAGGCACTTCTCGGTACCGCTCCACCCGCCGAATCGTTGGGCCAATGGGCGCAACTGCTGCCCGATCTGCTGAAGCCGGTGGAACGTCTGCCGTTTAATCAACAGTGCAAGGGGCCACGGAAGTTCGCCTTCACCGAAGTGCCGATGGCGGAAATCGACGCGATCAGGAAGACCAGCTGCGGCACTGTAAACGACGTGGTCCTGACGGCGCTGACGGCGGCGATCCGGCGCTACACCGAAGCGCACCGCGCGAATACCGACCGCCTGGTTCGCTTCATGGCTCCGGTGAACACGCGCCCTCCCGGCCACAACGGCGACATGGGCGTCAACATCTCGCTCATCCCGATCGATCTTCCGTTGGGAGCCACGGATCCAGCGAAACTGCTGCCCATCGTGCACGAACGCACCCAGGGATTGAAGCGCGCCCGCATGGCCGGCGTGTTCAGCCTCGCCTCCGCCTGTCTCGCGGGTTTGCCAGTTCCGATTCAGATCCTGACGAGTTGGATATTGAAGAACCCGCTGCCGATGGCTCCGTGGAACCTGCTCTGCACGAACGTGCCAGGACCGCCGGACCCCCTGTACATGCTCGGCCGCAAAATGGTGGCCTGTTATCCGTACCTGCCCATCATCCCGATGGGCAACGAAATGGGCCTTTCGGTGGCGTTGTACAGCTATGACGGCACCATGTACTTCGGTTTCGCCGGGGACATCGTCGCCCTGCCTGATGTCGAACTCCTGCGGGACTTTTTCGACCAGTCCTATGCGGAGTTGAGGCTCGCGGTGTTGGGGAAGAAAGCAGCGGCTCCGCCGGCGAAGCCACGCCGCGCCGTGAAGCGCGTGAAACGTACGTTTGTTGCCAAACACGTCCCGCCGGAACCGCCGGCAGCTGAGCCTCAGCCCGAACCGGAGGCCGAGGCGTCCGAAGCCCTCGCTGCTAAGGCGTAAAGAGGGCTACCGTCAACGCCCGGCCAGTGAGACATTCGAAAGAGTCGCGATTTCGCCTGGTTGGACCAGCACTGGACCGGGGGTTGCCTTCGTCGCCCGGTTGGCGGAATAGGGGCTCGCCGATTCGCGTTCCGTAAACGAGGCCCCCGGCCATTCGACGCGAACCGATTGCGGTGCAGTCGAACGGTTCAGAAGGACTACCGTTCTTCTACCGCCCTCGCCCGCATATGCTGTGACGAGCAGGTTCGGGGCGGGGCTCTCCGTGTCGATGCGAACCATGCCCTCCCGCAAGCGGCGGCTGTAGGCGCCGAACGTGCGGAGCTGGTAACTGGAGGCAACCGGTATGAATCCGGCTGAACGGTCCACTGCGAAGAGCGACCGTGTGGCGGTGAACGACGGCTGTTCGGCATCCAACAGGGTCCAGCAGTAGATCAGGGCCGCCGCGTTCATCAGCGCCATGTTCTTGTGATAGAGCTGCGCCTGGGCGAAGGCCACGCGGTAGCTACGGGACTGATAGGCCGACGAGTTCACGGTCAGTTCCGTGGAGAGGAAGGGCTTGTCGCCGACCAATCGCTGCCACTCGGCAATGCGCGAATCGTATCCGTCCGGATCTTCGAAGAAGTCCTGGAAATCGTAAACATGGGTAGCGGCGTAGTCGATCGCGCGCCAGGCATCGGGAGCCAACTGGATCGCCTTGATCGTTTCGATGCCGCCGCGGAGCCTGCCGTTGTCGGGCATATGGATGCGAGTGGACTGGAATCCGGCCTGGTCGAGTCCGGCGCGGAGGGCAAGGATCATTCGATGCCAGGCAGCGGCGGGCTGCACCACTTCGTTCTGAATGCCGACGACTTCGGGTGGTGCTCCGGTCCGTTCCTTCAGGATGCGGCAATAGCCGACCATCGCACGGACGTACTCGCCGATGATCGGCTCACCGTGCTTCGCGCTGGAGCCGCCCGGTTCGCTGGCGCCGCGCGCCCAGGGCGGCAACGACCAGAACTCGAACAACACGTGGCCGCCCTCGTTTCGAATCCGGCGGATATAGTCGAAGTCCGTGATTTCTCCATTCGGGAAATTGTCGCCGTAGTAGTGCGGTGTGGCATCCGCGGGCGTATCGAAGTTGGAAAGGTCCGGCTTCAGACGGTTTCCATTCGGATACTCGCGGTGAATGAGCAGGTTGTACTCACGGATGAGTTTCCACCATTGCGCCCGCCCTTCCGGACTGAGTTGTGCGTAAGCCGGAGCGCTCAGGATGCCTCCGAAACCATAGATCTTCTGAAACCGCTTTTCCGGGCGGATCCTGACCAAAGCATCCAGGGTTGCCGGTGTTTCCAGCGCTCCCGCGAAACCGGCGGTAGAGCCAGGAGACGGCGTCCAAGCCAGTTGATGGCGCCGCAAATCCATCAAACAGGTCTGATGGACAGTCCGCCGGCCATTGATGGAGAGATTGAGCCCGAGCTTGTGATCCAACTCCAGCGTGACGGATCGCAGGTCTCCGGAGTAAACGGCATCGGATTGAATCAGGGTTCGCTGGGGATAGCGGGCCTTGGGGGGAATGGTTTCGGAAAGCCCGTAGGAATCGTAGTATCGCTGCGCGACGCGCACCTTGCCGGGTTCGAGCCGGACAGTCACGCCGCCCTCATCCCCCGTAAAGATCCATTCGAGCGAGGATTGCCCGGGCAGGGCCGCCGGGAAGTTCAAGGTTCGCGTGAAGAGGGCGGGTAGGAATTCCGGAAAGAAGTGTCGCGGGATGTCGGCTCCGCGTCCCCAAATGTTGGCTCGTTCGGCGGATGCGTAGAATTGGAATGCAAAACCGGTTGGCTTCGTTTCGACTTGGCCGTGCGCGGCGGCTGCAAGCAGGCAGTAAAAAATGATTCGGTTCATGGATCGAACTCCGGGGCGCCCCAATCTTATCAACGATCCGCGTATGCTACGAGATAGTATGCGCACCGCTCTTTCTCTCCTTCTCCTCACCTGCTCCGCCGTTTTCGCACAGAACCGGACAATCTTCATGGTCACGGACGCCGAGGGGGTCGGCGGGGTTTGCCGGCAAGACCAGACGGACCCGAAAGACCAGGAGATGCGCCAGCTCTTAACCGGCGAGGTGAACGCCGCCGTGGAGGGTTTCCTGGCCGGCGGGGCGGACGAAGTGATCGTCTGGGACGGACACGACGGCAGCCAGACGCTCTCCACGTTGACTCTTCATCCCAAGGCCAAGCTGCTGATGGGCGCGCTGGGACCATCCATGCTGTTCGAGCGCCGCTATTCCGCTGTCGCCTTCGTAGGACAGCACAGCAAGGCCAACGTTCGCGGCGGCATCATGGCACACAGCTTCAGCTCGCTCGGCATTCAGAACCTGCTCCTCAACGGCAGGGCAGTGGGTGAGATCGAGATCGTCGCCGCGTTGGCCGGGCACTTCGGGACTCCCGTGATCATGCTCAGCGGCGACCAGGCGGCCGTAAATGAACTGCATGAGATCGTTCCCGAAGCCGAAACGGCGGCCGTGAAAGAAGGCATCGGCCGGTACACCTGCATCAGCCTGTCAGCCACGTCGGCGCGCGATGCGATTCGTGAGGCGGCACGCCGCAGTATCGGCCGGATCGGCACCATTAAACCATACCGGGTGGCAGGGCCAGTGACCATCCAGGTAGAATACACCACCCGGAACTCGCTTCCCCCGGGTACGGAATCGCGTGCGGGGGCCAAGGTTGTGGATGACCGTACGGTCCGCTTTACGGGCGCCGACATTCTCGAGGCGTGGAGTCTTTACCGCTCCAGATAGGCTCCGCTCTCTTCCTCGATTCACTTTTCAGACGACATCCGGCGCTTTGCCGTAATGTTTCTGGCTCACGTGTCGATTAAATAGAGGGAGCTATCATGGATGTGTTTGTCGCCCGGCAGGCGATATTTGATCGGGCGATGGAGGTGCAGGCGTACGAACTGCTGTTCCGGTCCGACAAAGCACGGAACGAGTTCGATGGCACCGAATCTGCTTCTGCGACGACGCAGGTGATCGCCAACAGCCTTTTGTCCATTGGCTTGGACAAGATCCTCGGCGGCAAGAAGGCTTTTGTCAATTTTGACCGCACTTTGCTGCTCGGTGGTCTGCACGAGATTCTTCCGCCGGAGACTCTCGCGATTGAGATCCTGGAAACTGTCGAACCCGATGGCGAGGTGCTCGGCGCCTGCCAGAGGCTCAAAGGGCTGGGATATACTATCGCGCTTGATGATTTTGTCAACTGTCCTCAGCTCGAGCCGCTCGTTGACGTTGCCAGCGTGATCAAGGTGGATCTGATGGCGACTCCCCGCAGAGAACAGGAACACATCCTGCATAAGTACGGATCGCGCGGCATCGCCATGCTTGCCGAGAAGGTCGAGACACGAGAGGAGTTTGAATGGGCGAGCCGCGCCGGCTACGTTCTATTTCAAGGTTATTTTTTTGCGAAACCTGTCATCGTCACCGGGCACCAGATTCCGGCGGCGAAGGTTACCTGCATACGGCTGCTCAGCGAGCTGCAAAACGAAGAACTGGATCTCGCCCGCCTGAAGACGCTCATAAGCGAAGACGTCTCGCTCTCCTACAAACTGCTGCGGTATGTTAATTCGTGCCTGTTCGCTCTCCGCTCCGACATACACTCGATCGCCGCTGCACTGACGGCGTTGGGCGAAATCGAAATCCGGCGCTGGATTGCGTTGGCCGCTTTACCGGCACTGGCCAAGGACAAACCGGGCGAGTTGGTGATGCAATCCCTTGTCCGCGCGCGTTTCTGCGAGCTGGTTGCGGGATTGGTGGGAGCCCGGGAGTGCAACCAGGCGTTTCTGACGGGCCTGTTCTCGCTGCTGGATGCGCTCATTGGGATGCCTTTGGATCAAGCGTTGCGAGAA
Source organism: uncultured Acidobacteriota bacterium (assembly GCA_963737465.1). Taxonomy (GTDB): domain Bacteria; phylum Acidobacteriota; class Terriglobia; order Bryobacterales; family Bryobacteraceae; genus TMP-7. Next base: position 24,584 of record CAVTTC010000015.1, on the reverse strand, counting down.
GCATCCATCGATGGCTCGATCAGAGGCGCCTTGCTCGGGACTGCGCCGGAGAACGATGCGGTCTCCATTGTTTACAAACTCGTTCGCCAATACGAAGCAAGCGAATGGGATGCCGTGACGGCGACGGTGCATGCGTTGCGATTGAAGACCTCCGCCATCACCGCGGCGTACGCGGATTCCACCCTGTGGGCGCAGCAGGTACTGCGCATCACCGGCCGGAAGATGAATACGCGGCGTGACGTCCGCTATTCGGCAAAGGGAGCGATTCAGGTTCTCGTGCAAGATGATGCGGGGCGTGAGAGGGTGGTCAACGCAACGCTTCTGAACATCTCGGCGCGGGGGATGCAGTTGCAGATGGATGTGCGGCTTCCGGAACGCACTGTGGTGCGGTGTAACTATCCCAGGCTGCACATCTCCGGGTCAGGCTCAGTTCGCTATTGCGTCATGTCGAAGGGAAGCTACATTGTTGGCCTCGATTTCAGCAGCGGCACGGGATGGCACGAGCCTTCCCGGCAATAGCACGCTCGGATTCTGGTTCCCGTTTGTTCCGTGACGTTCTGTAACGATCAGAACCCGTGATTCACTATTCGCGTGGGAGTAAACGCGATGATGTTTCCTGAATTGCTGGCCATGGAGCACTACCGGCTGCACGTAATCGAGCGATGGCCGGCGGGACTGCGGAAGAACACGGCGCTGGCGGCGGTACGCTCTGCCATCGAGAGTCTGCGCTCCGGGCAGACGGACGATTCCACCTGGGAGTGCGTGGTGTGCGGACGGGCGGCCTCGCTGCTCTCACAAGCGGTCGAGCGCCCTGCGTGCGATTTTCTCAACCACGCGTGAGGCGGGAAAGTCCTCGCCGAAACCCAGGACCGAGATCAGCAGGTAATCGTGCTCGTCCCGGAAGACGTTCAACAGGACGCCAGGCCCGCCGAGTTCCACCAGGATCGCCGCGCCACCGAGGCCTTCCACACTCCGCAGTGCCGCATCCGGGAAGGATGATCGCAGGTTGCCGACTTCGGCCGGGAGATCGAGTTTCCGGGTCGAACGGCGCAACACAATAGTCACCACAGCCTCCCCGCTCGCGTAGTCGCAGGTCGACTCGAGACCCGCGCGGCGATCGGAGGTCCTGGTCATCAGGCGTCCGGTGAAGGACAGAATCTCCGGCGCCGTTACCGCGCTACAGGCGCTCACAGTCCCGATCGCAGGCGTGACGTGCGGCGGTTGGGAGTACGTCATCAAGGCCAACACGGCGGGCAAGACAGGTAGAGCCGGCATCATCTCCATTGGGCGATGCGAGGCGATGTGCGGACAACGGTCAATTTGTACTGGAACCTTCAGTACCCCTCAGTGGGTCATCGCGTAGATCAGGTAATTGACGCCGTAGCGATAGGCCAGTGAGGTCATCGCCTCGGGGTATTGCGGAGAGTCGGCGTACTCCCAGGCGTCACCCACGTCGGTGTTGAAGTTCACCGCCACTACCATTCGACCTTTGTCATCGTATAGGGCACGCCAACTGGGAGCAGTGCCTTCAGGTTGATGTACGACGGTGGCGCCACCGGGGCCTCGCCAAAGGTGGCGGGTTCCGGGGATAAAGGTCCGGTCCTTTTCGCGGATGTCGTAGAGTACGTGCATCACGGCATCGGGTTCCGCCAGGTCGGTGATGGAACGGCCAGGCAGCACACGTTCCATCGTCTCCCGAAAGACCTCCCATTGTTCCGGCCCCCAGAAATCGTCCACCACCAGATATCCGCCGCGAAGCAGATACTCGCGCAAGGCCGCTGTTTCAGCATCGGAGAGTCCCCACCAGCCCGTCTGGGTGGCGTAAATCCACGGGTAATCGAAGAGGTGAGGATCCGTGAGACGAAGGTGGCGCGGATCCCCGGTGTCGATACGGGTGAGGCGCCTGACGCCAACGGAGAAGTGCTCGTCGGCATCGGGCCAGTCCACCAGCCACCAGCCTTCGCCGCTGGCGCCGCGGGAGGCGAAGCCCCAGCGCCGGTGGTATTGCGGAAGGTCTGTGTATTCGGTCCGGATAAAGTGAAATTCGGCTTGCGAGGGAAACGTAGGCGAAGGGCCTTCGCCGTGCTCGACCCATTGGCGCTGGGCCAGCGCGATGGTAGCCAGCAGGAGTGCGGTTGTGGCGGCGGCACGCCCAGCGGTCATCTCTCCCTATGGTACCGTGAGCGTTTCGCGATGGCCGCGCGGCTCGGGTATATGCTCCAAGCAGACCATAGGACCCGATTATGTCAGTGCCTCGCCGTCAGTTTCTCGTCTCCGCGGTTGCCGCTGCGTCATCCCGGATTCTCCAGGCCGCCAGTCGCCCGATTCGCATCGCTGGTCCGGAACCCGATACCTTTCTGAAGCGCCCTGGCGCCGCGCGAACTCCTGCGCGGGCTCTCTCGCCCGCAGAGATGCGAGGACTCCACACCAGCGCTGCACGGTGATGGAGTGAGGCTCAGCTTCTTGGCTTGGCCGATGCCCCCCGGTCATTGGCGATCGCCTCCCGGACTCGAAGCCGCATCGCCAGCACTTCGGCCTTCTCCGCCTCGGCGTAATTTCCCAGCTTTCGTAACAGGCGGGCGTAAGTCTCAAATGAAGCTGTGGCATCGGCCGAAGTATCCATGGGTTGCTCCTGCTCTATGTCCATGGCTCGCTTGAAGACCTCCGCCGATTCTACGTATTGTTTTCGCTGATACTCCTGGTTGGCAAGATTCAATAGGGCCGTCAGCAGGGGGGCCTTGTCCGAGTCTTTGGCTTGGTCGTGAATCCGGATCGCCTGGCCAAGATATTCCTCGGCGTCGTCGTAGCGCTTCATGTGCGAGTAAAGAACCGCCATTCTGTTGAGATCCAGGGCGACTTGCACACTCGATGCACCGAACGTACGTTTATCGATGCTCAAGGCCTTTTGGTACCAGTCTTCGGCGGCTGCCCAGCGCCGCTCCTCGAAGCAATTTGCGGCGAGATTGGAGTACACCCTGGAGAGATCCGGTTGAGTGGGGCCGAATGTGCGGACCCAAACGTCAGCCGCGCGCAGCAGGTATTCATTCGAGCGCTTGAAATCACGCTGATAGGAGGCCAGCGTTCCCAGGTTATTGAGCACTGCAGCGGTCTTGGGATGGTCCGGCCCATACGCCCGTTCCAAAATCTTCAGCGCGCGTTCGTAATAGGCTCGCGGCTCTTGGATCAAGCCTCGCCGTGCCATGGAAAGAGCGAGCCCGTTCAGAGGCGCCGCGCAGATTCCATCATCGCGGGACAGCACGCGTTCGCACGTTGACGACGCCTTCCGGTATAATTCCTCCGCTCGTGGAAGGTCGCTTCGCGACACGTAGACCTCCGCCAGGTCGGTCCACGCCACAATCGCACCTGGATTGCCTTGGGCAAGCAGCGGTTCGCTTATCTTAGCCGCCCTGTTCAAAGCCGTTTCGGCCCCGTCAAGGTCTCCCTTGACCTTGAGGAACACCCCATAGTTGCTCCAGATCGTAGCGGCGGAGGACTGGTCCACCCCCTTGGATTCAACTGCGGCGAGCAATTCGGGGTAGATGACCGAAGCATCGTCCAGGCGCCCCTCCTCGCGGTAAAGCTCAGCCAGGTTGAGGAGTGGGCCGATCCGCCCGGCCCTGTCGCCGGCGGCCAAGGCTTGTTTGTAGATTGCCTCAGCTTCAGCAAAGCGCATTTCATACAGGAGAGCAGTAGCAAGGTCGTTCTCCGTGGCGCCGACCACGGCGCGATCCGCGGGTAACTCACGCTCTTCCATCGCAAGCGCTTCGCGCAGCAGGCGTTCCGCCTCCGTGAAGCGGCCGCTCCGGTATTTATTCACACCCGCCTCGGCCAGGGACGCGGCTTTCTCTAACTCATTCGACACTTGAGCGAAAATAGTATGCACCCCCACACTGCACATCGCAGCGGCCGCTACGAGGAGGTGTGACCTGACAGTACTGTCCACTCTCTGAGCCCCTTCTAGTCTTCCTGTGGACGCTACTCAGGACGTTCAGATTACGTTGCGATCACGGTTACGCGGAGTGCTGACGGCGGTGACAGGGCTCAGTGCTCCGCAGAGAACCCCGATCCTAATCGCTCATTGGTGATTGCCTGCCGCACCCTGAGACGCATCGCGAGCGCCTCCGCCTTCTCGGCTTCCGCATAATTCGCCAGCTTCCGCGACAGGCGGGCGTAGTTCTCGAATGAGACTGCGATATCGGTTGACTGGTCTATAGGCTGGCTTTGCTGGATCTCGAGCGCTCGCTTGTATCCTTCCGCAGCCGCGAAGTACTGTTTTCGCACATACTGCTGGTTAGCCTGGTTCAAGAGGACATTCACCAGGGCGGCCTTGTTCGAATCCTTTGACTGATCGTGAATCAGGATCGACTTGGCGAAGCATTCGTCGGCTTCGGTGTAGCGCTTCGTGCGCGAATACAGAACCGCGAGATTGTTAAAGTCCAGCGCCACCTTGGAATTGGTTCCGCCGAAGGCTGTTTCATCGATGTTCAACGCCTTGTGATACCAGTTCTCGGCCTCTGCCCAGCGCCGCTTCTCCATGGCGTTCGCAGCCAGATTCGTATACGCGCTGGCGATATCCGGATGGGCCGGCCCATAGGCGCGAGTCCAGACATCCACCGCGCGGAGCAGGTATTCGTCCGAGCGCTTGAAATCGCGACGGAGCGTGGCCAATGTTCCCAGGTTGTTCAGGACCGCGGCAGCCTTGGGGTGATTAGGCCCATATGCCCGTTCGAAGATCCCGAGCGCGCGCTCGAAAATCGCTGCCGGCTCGTCGATCAATCCCCGGCGCTTCATACAAAGCGCAAGTCCGTTCAGGGCCGGCGCACAGAGTCGATCATCTCGGGAGAGCACTCGTTCGCACGTCTCGGCGGCTTGGCGGAACAGCGTTTCCGCGCGTGGATAGTCCCGGCGGGAGTAGAAGACGTCGGCCAGGGAGGTCCACACCCGGATTGCGCTGGGATCACCCCCCGCGAGCCTGCGCTCGCTGATCGCAGCCGCGCGATTCAGTGCCCGCTCGGCGCCGTCAAGGTCTCCGTTGAGCTTCAGGAACAGCCCGCGATCATTCCAGATCCCGGCTTCGGTGGCCTCGCTCACTGCCTTCGCCTCGACGGCGGCAAGCAACTCGGGTTGCACGACTGCGGCATCGGCCAGGTGTCCTTGCTCTCGACGTACCGTGGACAGATTCAGTAGGGTACTGACCCGCGCGGCCCGATGCTCGGGCTGGTCGCCATAGATGGCCAGAGCTCGTTTGTAGGCCGCTTCCGCCTCGGCAAAGCGCGACTGATATTGAAGCGCGGCACCCAGGGCGTTCAGTGTCGTACCGAGTTGCATGCTACCCGCGGGCAACAGTCGCTCTTGCAACTCGAGAGCGTCGCGGATCTGGTGTTCCGCCTCGACGTAATTGCCGTTATGGAGTTGTTTCAAACCGGCGGCGGCCAGCGAGGTAGCCCGAGCTAGCTCATCGATTGTTGTTTGCGCGAGACAGGCGCCGGTCCACCAGATACACAGCACTGCGGCCATCTTGCTGAAGTGAGTTCTTGAATATCCCATGCCGAGTCGTCCCCTTTGAGCTATTCAGTTGACGATACTCAGCGCGATGAGTTAGGTTGCGTTCGACGCTATACAGATAATGATTTTCCGGTTATTGCACGATTAGCGGGAGTGTGTTATTTCGAACGCGAATTCACCGTGGAAATGACGAGAAAGGCCCAGCCTCTTATTGATGCATGTGCCTGTTGCGGCACCGCTCTTCGAGATCGATGGCGAATACAGCGTAGTGGCCACCTTGCCAGTCCACCTCCACCATCCCCGCACGTTGATGAGGGCCCAGAACGGTGAGCATGGAGTGAGACGGGATTCGAAACAATCTGTCGGCGCAAGGATCGCCAGGCTGAATTTTCAGTCCCTGGACGGACCTTGCCAGAATGTACCTTGTATCGCTCATGGCTGCTTTTCCTCAGCGTAGACCGTTGGGATTACTCTTGGTACTGGGGAAATCACCAGAATGGCCGGCGGGCGTTTCCGAGGAACTTGGCCGTTTCCGATATGCTACATTGCTATGAACGCGGCGACGCTCGACGGCACGGAGCCAGGGGAAGCGGACATGATGCGTAAACGCTTACTGATCGCTGACGATCACCTGTTGATGGTGGAGGGAATCCGAAGCCTGCTAGGGCCCGATTACGACATCGTTGGAGTTGCGGCGGACGGCCGCGAACTCATCGCCTTGGCACTGGAACTCAGGCCGGACTTGATTCTGTTGGACATTGCCATGCCGGAATTGAACGGCATTGAGGCCATGCGCAAGATTCGGGCGGTCTGGCCTGATTCGCTTTTTCTGGTAGTGACACAACAGATTGACCGCGCCTACCTTCAGGCCGCGCTCGGCGCAGGGGCTCGGGGTTACGTCGTGAAGCAGGGCGCCGCTCGAGAACTGCGGACGGCCATCGACGACGTGCTGGACGGCCGCTATTACGTGACGGCATCCATGACCCACCCCGGGGAGACGGCCGCGGACCTGGCGGCAGGGAAGCGGACCCTGGCTGGGAGCGGACTGACGGTACGCCAGCGGGAAGTGCTGCAGCTGGTGGCAGAGGGCAAATCGGCAAAAGAGATTGCCTCCATCCTCTGCATATCTCCTAAAACAGTGGAGTTTCACAAAGCCAGCCTGATGAATGAACTGGGGCTGCATTCCACCGCCGAGCTCACCCGGTTCGCCATCGCACACGGTATCGCGATGCCTTGAGGCCGGTTCCGCGTCGAAACTCTCCGTCGCGAACCTGGACGCGTAATCCCGCAAGCGGACAGCGCTTGTTCCCTGAGGCGTGCAGTTAAGGTCAATTACAACGGAACCTCGGGTGCTCTAACTCCGTAGATGTGAGGTAGCGTGCCTAACCTTTCTCAACCTGGGACGTCACACATGCAATTTGGTGAACCTGTGTTGTCCGACCAATATCTATTCTTGGAACCAACACCGAAATTTGAAGCGGCGGGCCAACTCTCGCACTGGCGGGACCTGCCGGACATACGGCTTCGCGAGCGCGTCTATCCTCGCGGCTTGCGGCTGGCCAAACACTCACACACGAATGCGTATCTTGTATATGTGCTCGAAGGCGAATTCTTAGAAGAGTGCGAAGGTTTGTTATCGACCTGCCGGGCCGGCACGCTGCGCTATCTTGCGGCCGGCAGTTCGCACTCAAATGAATTCCTGTCGGAGACCCGATGCCTGCTGGTGGAACTGGGGCAGGACACGCTGGGCCGGCTGCAGGACTGTGCGCGGAGTCTGCACTCGGGCGAGATCGCAAGCCCGCAGACAGCGGTGCTCGCCCGCCGGTTGGTGATGGAATTCCGCGAGCGTGATGAGGCCGCCGCAATCGCTATTTCCGGCCTGGTGCTGGAGGTTCTGGCCGAAAGCGTCCGGGCATCCGGACCGACGTCGCGAACTGCCCCAAAATGGCTGCTCCGCGCCCGCGCCGCCATCGAAGCCCAATTCCTTCAAGTCCCCAGCCTGGGCGCCATCGCACGAGACGTGGGCGTGCATCCGGTACACCTGTCGCGTGAGTTCCGGCGCTACTTCAATTGCACCGTGGGCGAGTACATGCGCAAGCTTCGCATCGACCATGCCGCCGAACTGCTGGCGAGCACGAGCACTCCATTGGCCGAGATCGCCGAAGTATGCGGCTTCGCCGATCAGAGTCATTTCTCATCGGCGTTCAAGCGCACCGTCGGTTCGACTCCGGCGCGCTTTCGCGGTATGCACGCCTGACCTGTAGAATGGCTGTGTGGAGGAATCGCCCGCAGTCGCCGTCTCCGAACTGCGCAAAGTCTACGGCGGCAAAGCAGCCGTTGATGGCTTGACGCTCTCCGTACCACGCGGTTGTTTCTTCGGCTTCCTTGGACCGAATGGCGCCGGAAAAACAACCACTATCCGGATGTTGATGGGACTCGCGCCACCCACTTCCGGCGAGATCTCAATCCTCGGACTACCGATGCCGGCCAGCGCGCTCCAGGTCAAGCGGCGCATCGGCCTTGTCCCGGACGAAAGTTTGCTCTTCGATCATCTCACCGGGGCCGAATACATCGAGTTCGTCGGGCGCATCTATGGTCTTCAGCGATCCATCGCGCGTGAACGCTCGCGAGAGCTTATGGATCTGTTTCAACTCTCATCGAGCGATGGAAAGCTGATCGCCGAGTATTCGAAGGGAATGCGCAAGCGGGTCGCGATGGCGGCGGCTCTGGTTCACAGGCCCGAATTGTACCTGATGGATGAGCCCTTCGAGGGTGTCGATGCCGTTGGCGCCCGGCTGATGAAGGACCTGCTGATCGAGCAGGTGCGCCAGGACGTAACGGTGTTCCTCACCTCCCACGTTCTCGAAGTGGTGGAGCGCCTCTGCGACCGGGTGGCCATCATTAACCAGGGGCGGCTGATTATCGATGAGAGCATGGCGTCGCTGCGGTCCGGGTCGGAAACATTAGAGGATGTCTTCGTGCGGGTGGTGGGCGGGGAGCGGACCAGTGAGGCGCTCGACTGGTTGTGACCGCACAGGTGCGAGCGATCCTCTGGGCACAGTGGCGAAGCCTGCTGAACTACTACCCGAAATCGAACAAGGCCGGGTTAGCCTTTGGTGTTGTGCTCTCGTCTTTGTGGTACGGAGCATGGCTGACTCTCGCGATCTTCCTGGCGAATGTTTTTTCCGCGGCCGACAACGCTGGGGTCGCGGCGGCGGTACTGCCGTCCGGACTGTTGTTCGTCTTCCTCTACTGGCAGGTGGTGCCGGTGCTGCTGGCGTCCACCGGGGTGTCGCTGTCCACCCGCAAAATTCAGGTCTATCCGGTGGCCTCTTCGCAGCTTTTCTTCATAGAGCTGTTACTGCGCATCTCCACTACCGCCGAAATGGCACTGGTCCTGACAGGGTTGGCGGTGGGACTCCTCATCAACCCATCGCTACCGAGGTGGTCGGCGGGAGGGATTGTTCTGTTCGCGATGTTTAATCTGTGCCTGTCCGCGGGGACCCGCGAACTGATGGTCCGGGTTTTCGAACGGAAGAGGGTGCGCGAGGTGGCCGTGCTGCTGCTGGTGATGGTCGGGGCCCTACCGCAATTGATCATCGCCTTGGGATACCAGGAACGTTTGGCCGTGTTGCTTCGCAGTTCGGGGCTGCCGGTCTGGCCGTGGTCGGTCACGGCGGCCATTGCGCGCGGCCGTCCTTCGGCGGTCTCGGTGACCGTACTCGTCGCCTGGACGGCGGCGGCCTACCTGTTCGGGCGCTGGCAATTCGAGCGTACTCTGCGTTTCGATGCCGACGAATCGAATGCCACCGAGGCGCGCACCGCTCCAGGGCGAAGGAGCGGCGTGTGGGTCGGGTTGGCCCGCTGGCCAGCGTTGTTGTTCCCCGATCCGTTAGCCGCTCTGGTTGAGAAGGAAATCCGGTCCCTCTCCCGTGCTCCGCGCTTCCGGCTGGTCTTTGTCATGGGTTTCACCTTCGGCCTGGTCATCTGGCTGCCTATGGCGGTGGGAAGGGGCAAAACGCAGTTGTTTGGCTCCGACTACCTGACGTTTATCTGCGTCTACGCTTTGCTGTTGCTGGGGGACGTGTGCTTCTGGAACGTCTTCGGGTTCGACCGCGTAGCCGCACAGGTGTACTGGGCGATGCCGGTCCCTTTCTCCACGGTTCTGGCCAGCAAGAACATCAGCGCTTTCTTCTTCGTGCTCCTCGAAACGACCATGATCACGCTGATGTGCACGGTGTTGAGGATGCCGGTGACCGCCACGCGGGTGGCCGAGGCCTACACGGTGACGTTGACCGCGGCAGTGTACCTGGTCTCACTCGGAAACCTCACCTCGACAGCCAATGCGCGGGCGATTAATCCTTCCAAGGCCATGCGATCGGGTGCGCCCGGCCGGCTACAAGCGACAATGTTGTTGCTGTACCCGGTGGCGGCAGGCCCGGTGCTGCTGGCCTACGGGGCACGATACGCCTTCGAAAGCCAGGCGGCGTTCTTTTTGGTGCTGGGAATATCGGCCTCTATGGGGGCAGCCGTCTACTGGGTCAGTCTGGAGTCTGCGATCGGAGCTGCGGAACGGAACAAGGAACGGCTCCTTACGGCGCTGGGACAGGGAGAAGGGGTGCTGCAGGGATGATCTTTTCAAAAGCAATTGCGCATCGCCTCCCTCACGGCCGCGGCTTGGCGCCACTTCTGAGCCACGACCGTTAGTACCTCTACACTTGGGTTCTGCGCAGAAAAGGCAGAAAAAGCTGAGTTAGACGGCCATGGCGGTAGCGAGTTGGGGAATGATGACGAGTTCTCTCAGCTTCAGCCCCGTCGTGATCACGGTTTTGCCGAATCGAGTGAGGTAGTACTTGTAGGTGTGGCCGACTTTCTTGATGAGACCGTGAACACGTAGGCGCTTGAGCAGCCGGGACATCTGACCGCTGGTTTTGTCGGGCAGGAATCGGCGCAAGGTCTTGTTCTGCATGCCGCCGATGTTGAACTCGCCTCGCGCGATGGTGCTGAACAGGGCTTCGTCATCGGCGTCGAAGAGATTGAATCCGGGGTAAGAGCGGCCTTCGTTCAGCACCGACTGCGAGAGCTTGTCGAGTTTGTCACGACCGTTGCGGGGATCTTCGATGGCCGACAGGAACTCCAGGTAGCGCCGGTTGGCGGCTTCCAGGATCTCCCGCAATGCGGGCAAACTGTAAATGGTCTTCTGCATCGACGCCCACTTGGTTTCTTTGGTGCCGTCGCGATGTTCTACCTCGCGGTAGTGCTTGAAAAAGGTCAGATCGTTGACCGTGGTCTCGATCCGCAGAATGAGGCCGAACTTGTCGTAGAGCTTCAGCGACACCGGCCCCATGGTGTGTTTGATCCGCGTGCCTTCGATGCGGATGTTGAAACGGTTGCCCATCTCGCCCTCGTACTGAGCGTTCAGTTTGCGGCCCAGGAACGTGGCGATGTTGTCGGGCTTGACCGTGTGGATGGCCGTCCGGATCAGGTTGCCATAGATGGCCGCCAGATCCGCCTGCCGCCGGAAAACGATGTCGGTGGCGTACTCGCACTGGTCCACGCTCCAGTGGTAGGCCACACCAAAATCCTGATGGATGGGACAGAAGCGCCGGGCCATCTCGTCCAGCCGACGATGCAGTCGCTTGATCTCCAGTTCGTTGGCGATCTGCTGCGCCCGCCCCCAATCCGCGACATCCACGAAGGCATTGTCGATCAACTGGAAGTCGACCTTGCGCTTGCGCAACAGGCTGGCTAGCCAACTGTGCCCGTTGAAATAGACTTGCAGCCGGCACGGCAGCCAGGTCGGCACCCGCACGTAGCACAGCCCCAGCTCTTCGTCGATGAAATAGAAGTAGTAGTGCAGGCACTTGCCGTCATCGGGTAGCAAGTAGGTCTTGCCGGTGTTCTTGTTGTGCCACGGCTTGTAGGTCGAGCACGGCTCCATCGCCGACAGGATGCATACCAGCCCCGGATGGTCGCCGCGCTTGGCCAGTACCGCCTTGACCCGATCTTCCTTGCGAACGTTGCGTTTGCGCAAGAACTCGATCTCGATCCCATTCTCGGCTGCCAACCGTTCGGCGTTCTCGCGCAGCGTGTTGCGAAACGGCTCGGCGAACTTGGGATAATCGAAGATCCGGATGTTGCGCTCGTACAAATACGAGGTCATGCCCTCGGCAAAGCAGATCTTCGGCAGGGTGCCGAACAGCACCATCCGGTCCCAGCAGGAAAGCACCCCGGCGATCTGAGGCGCGTAACGTTCGGTCAGTAGCGTCAAGCCCACTCCGGTATATTAGTCGAATCCCGTTGGGTCCTACTATGTGGTCTGGGCCAATCCCATCCAACCTGTCCAACTCGCTCCGCGCTACCAACTTTCAAGCGGTCGAGTCGCACCGCTGCAGGTGCGGGTGCGGTCCGGGGTTGGCGAGCGTCCGCACTGCACGAGCGAAGCCGAAAGCAACTGGCGCGAGCTTGCCGACTGGAGCGCGCGTTACCCCGAGGCGTACGCGAGGGGCGCGCGCGGGACCCGTGGGCCCTCGATCTGTCCGGTACCCTACTGGGTGGATCCACAGCCGCTAGCGATGGCTGTGCGGGGTTAGCGCGCCGCGTTTCCGGAGCGGCGCTATTTCCAATCCTCGGCAGAATGTTGAGGGCTCCGCTTCAGGTTCCCAGTTCCAACTTCCACAAAGCTGCTTTTCCGAAAGATCGAGTCCGACCATGTTCAACACTGCGGACTTTCCTGTTTGGTTCCGGCTACGCCGGGTTAGGGAGTGCTTATCGGCATCCGTGTTTGGACGGCTTTGGACCTCAACCGTCGTGCAGCCAAGCCCGTCGGGTGTTGGTATCGCCAGTTCACTTAGCCAAAACACGCAAGAACGCGTAACCGATCTTGCCGTTGATTCGCTCATCAGGGCGCGCGACGTTACCCGCGCCGAACCAAACGTGGACCCCACCGTCACCCGGCAGCACCGTCGGATCACAGATAACCTTGTCATTCCAGGGCTGGTCTCCGGCCAGCGTCGTGACCCGCGCGGACCGGGTCCAGGTTACGCCATCCGCCGATTCGGCGAGGCCGGTGCGCCGGTATTCGGCCCGATCGCGACCGGTATAGAGCATCCAATAGTGACCGTTGGAGGCCCAAACTGCTGGTTCCCCCAGGCCGTTTTCGTCAAAGGCTCCATCGGGACCGATCTCCAGCACGGGATTCGACCTCAGCTTGGTCCAATGAACTCCGTCGCTCGACCGGGCGATCCCAAGACGCTGCCGCCGGGCACGGTCGATGCCCGTGTAGAAGAGGAAGAGTTGACCGCCCGCCTCAATCACATAAGGGTCGCCCAAACCACGCTCATCCCAGCCGTGCAGGGGACCCATCTCAAGAACCGGCGCAGCCTGTCGATCCCAGGTAACCCCATCGGCGGACGTCGCAAGCCCGATCTGTGGCAGACTCCCAGCTTGATACCAATACCAGAGCTTCCCATTGCGAACCAGAGCGGACCCGTTTGCGGCGATATAGTCGCCCTCCCAGGTCCCAGGCCGGGGTGAGAGAATGAGTCCCCGCTTGCGCCAATTCACGGCATCGGCGGACACGGCCACGCCGGTGTGCCAGCGCCGGCCGTCGAAGCCCGAGTACAGGTTCCAGAGGCCCCCGCCAAAGCGGGTTACGGATGGATTCAGAACATCGCTGGAATCCCAGGCTGCCGGTCCGCGGTCCAGGACAGGCTCGGGCCGGATCTCCCATTGAAAACTAATATCGGGGCCGGGGGGTGGAGGAGGCAGGCGGAAATCGGTATAATCCGTGCATCCGGTTGCGAGGGTGGCGGCGGCCATCACCAGGAGGACGGTGCCTGATGCTAGCCGCTCGTGGCAGAAATTCCGGTGGGCGCTCATGCCATGTTCACCCGGACCTTCACTCCCGAACCCTTCCCGGGTCGTGATTCGACAGTGAGATCACCGCGGAGGGCGCGCACCCGGCGCCGTATGCTGACCGGCCCCAAGTGGAGCAGATCCAACTCTTCGAGCGAATAGGTTCCACCGAAAGGGAACCCACTGCCGTTGTCGTCGATCGAGATCTCCAGGGCAGTGCCGTTTTTATTCAAGACCACATCCACGCGATTGGCCTTGGCGTGCTTCTGGACATTGTTCAGCGCTTCTCTCACCACTTGGAGCAGTTCAATGGACAGTCCAGTCTCGGCGGTGTCGACGTAATCCCCGCTCATGAAAGACGTAGAAATACCCGTGTCTTTCTGGAACTGCTCCACCATCCGGCTAATGGAGGCTCCCAGGCTCGATCCCACCTCGTCGGCAGCCCGCATACCGCGTACGAAAGCCCGCAACTCCCCCACCTGTGCGCGGCAAAGCTCCTGCAGTTGAGTGAGTTCGTCGGAGGCCTTCTTCAGGTCGCGGGCGATAAGTCTTTTCACGATTTCGAGCCGCATCTGAAGGCCAATGAAGCTTTGCAGTGGGCCGTCGTGGAAATCGGCGGCCATCCTGCGGCGTTCGTCCTCGCGCGCCTGCTGCGCTTCGAACCGGTACCTGACGCTGTGACGCGACGCACGGGAGAGACGGGCCTCCAGATGAGCATGATTGAGAACCCACACCGCACCAACCACCGTGCACCCGACCATCGGCGTGAGCAGAAGCAACCGGCCTGGAACAGGCACCACGCTCAAAGCAGCCAGGCTTACGAGAGCCACCGGCGAGACGATGCGCCAAGTTTGATTCATGATGGCGGTGGCGAGCAGAAACACATAAATCGCCATTGCCAGCACTGCCCATATCGCATCGGGATACCCTGCCCGGCCCGACAGCGGCAGCCACAGGAGGAAGGCTGCCGTGTCAATCAGCAGGGTAGCCAACGGTGATCCGTCGGTTTTCAGGCTGCGCCGGAGAGCAAACAGCGAGTATCCGACAAACGCGAGCAAAGGCAGTGCGAACCAGAATGGATAGCGCCCCCACACCACCTGCATGGCCAGGCAGGCGATCCCGAGTCCGGTTCGGGCAAGGCTGATGGACCGGCGCCACGGATACGGGAGCATTCGGCCTACCTCACGTAAAGGTATAACCGGTGGCTGCGACCCTCGCCGTCGTTATCGATATCGACCACCTTTACCGGAGTCCAACCGGCGAATTCGAAGTCGTGAGCGACAACGCGAGTTCCTTTCTTCAGCTGTTTTTCGAGAATTGGCAGCACTTTATCATTGGATTCAGGCAGCAAATACACGGTAAGCAGATCGGCAGAACTGTAGTCCTGCGCCAGGATATCGCCCTGAATAATCCGAGCGTGATCGGAGAGCCCGAGCTTCTTGATTTTGGCCGCGCTCTGCTTCACGAGATCCTCATCGAACTCCACCCCGGAGGCGTCGGCCTTGAACTTCTGGGCGGCCATGATCACAATGCGGCCGTCGCCCGACCCGAGGTCGAACATCTTCTCCCCGGCTTTCAAGCCGCCGACTTTCAACATCTGCTCCACGATGGCCAGGGGAGTCGGAAAATACGGGGCAAGTTTATCGGGCGCGTTCTGCGCCAGCGCCATCGACCAACCTAGCGCAGCAATGAGCGCGAGTTTCATACGATTGTTGATTGACCGTTCGCTTTCGTCCGGTCAAGGTTCAATGTACACCCGGACGCGGTTGCTCGGTTGACCATCCACTTCCAGGTACAGTTCGGCGGGACCGGAATTCACAAGCTTCGGAACTTCGATTTCGACCAGATAGAAGCCGATGTATCCAGGCGCCAGCGTCGCGCGGCTGACTACCACCGGATTGCGATCGAGAAACGCCCGGACCGGGGCAACCACAGCGGGAGGATTCTCCACGGGGGCCGGAATTCCCGACCGCCACTCGGGCTTCACCTGGCCAAGCCCGGTGGCGAGAAGTTGGAGCCGGCTGTTCGATCGCGCCGGACGCATCGGATCGAGCAACACGCCGTTGTCGGCATCGAGCACCATCGGGGCGCCTTCGCCATCGACGAAGATCGCCGGAGCGGCCGTCTGAAGGGGAACGCCGAAGGTTAACGGACCGGATGCTGCCTCTAGAGCCAGGGACAACGATGTTCCACTCGCTTCAAAAGGAACCTGGATTTCGGATTTCGTGTCCGACCGGGCCAAAACCGGCGAATCGACGGAACCGGCGCGAGCGGACCTGACGTTGGCGCCCATCACAGTCAGCAAAGCTCCGGGGGCCGCGGCGCGATCGGTCAAGTCGGCCGCGCTCACCAACCGGGGAGCCCGGAACCGGTGCGGCGCCGGAGCCGCGTACACGCCGTAACCGTCCAGCGCGACATATAACTGATTGGCCGCGGCATCCAGACGGACATCGGTGGCGCGCAAAGCCGGAAGACCTTGTGAAAGCGCAGACCACTGGGCTGCCGGACCGGATCCGGCCAGGTCCTCGAAAGCCATGAAAACGCCGCGATCACTAGCCACGTAGACGGCGCCTGTGGATCGGTCGGCGGCGATGCCCAAGGCTCCGGAGTCCGGCAGATTGGCCGTCAGGTCGTCCCAGAAGCCGCCGCCATTGGTCGTCCTGAGCACGTGAGGAGCACGGGCAGTGGCGGGCGCCGTGGGAAATCGAGACCCGAGTGCCGCCAAGGCCAGTCGCGGGTCCCGCGGATCCACATAAATCGCCTCTACCGGAGCGGCGTACTGGTCGGTTCCGGGAATCCAGGACTGGCCCCGATCACTCGAAGCCCACAGCCGCCCGTCCGCTGATCCAGCATAGAAATAGTCGCCTACGCCACTGGCCGCCGTGATGCGGGTTCCCAGCGCCGCCGACCAAGCCTCACGCCACTGCTGATCGCGTTCAAAATCGGCATCCAACACGGGGCGCCAGGCCTGTTTTTCTCCCGGACGCCACTCGAAGGCGGTCAACACTGGTCCGATTCGAATCGAAACCCTGAGGCCTCGGGTGTTGGCGGGGGCGCCCAGGATGCTCCGGACAGGGAGGTTCGGGAGGTCCTGATTCAACCCGGTCCACGACTGCCCGCCGTCCAGCGACCGCCACACCCCCGAAATCGAGGACACAGAAAGTTCGTCGGCATCGCGGGGCGACACCGCCAGATCAAAAATGCCTTCTCCCAGGATCGAGTTCCCCTTGAAATTGGTCAGGCTGGTCCAGTGGAGGCCACCATCGTCAGAACGGTACACAAACTGTCCGATAGCATACATCCGAGTCTTCACGGTACGAAGTCCGCGCAACCGTGCTCCAGCCTCCGGACGGGTCGGCGCTACCGCTTCTTCAGGCGGGGTAGGTCCCGCAAGTTCGGGGGGTACTAAGGTCCAGGTTTCGAAGTCCAGGGTCATGAATGTACGATCCGCCGAGGCGCGGACGTACAGGCGCGAGCCATCCTCGGAATACCAGGTACGCTCAATCGGTCCAGTCGCCACCGAGGGGAGTGACAGGTCCACCCCGGCGTTCCCGATTCTTCGCCAGTCGGGCTTGGGGACCTGGGACATCGCTGGCCAAACCAGTCCGACAACGGACAACACCGTCACCGTGCGCCGGATTGTGTACCTAAGACACATCAACGAGTCCATTCTATCCTGAGTTCGGTCATTTGCCCCCACGGTTATCTCCGTTAGTTAACTTAATTTAGGCGTTTTCAAGACCTTCCGTCATCCGGAGGGCCGCAGGTTCTCAACTTGCTTAAGCATTTTTGGTGATAGACTGAGAGTCTGCCAGGTATCTAGAACTATGCGGTAGGACGAAACATCAGCGTTTCGGGTACTCAGGAGTTTATGCTGCGGGGATTTCGGTGGATCACGGTAGCCGGGTTGCTCTTGGCAGCCTTGATGCCCGTCGTGTCCCTGGCCCAACTCCTTCCGGCTCCCGCGGATGCAGCCGCCAAGGTCATTTCCCTCTCGGGCTCGGTTTCCGTTCTCCATGACACTCAGCCCTGGGCCCTCTCGATGGGCGATTCCGTGCAAGTGCGGCAGGTCATCGTGAGCGGTCCGGACGGCCACGCTGTCTTTCAGGTCTCGGACGGGAGTACATTCGAGGTTTTTCCGAACTCGTACGTCACGTTCCGGAAGAACCCGCCGAACTGGCGCGACCTGATCGATGTAATGGTCGGCCGCGTAAAGATCCATATTCAAAAGTGGGGCAACCAGCCCAATCCAAACCGGATTTACACTCCCACCGCCGTCATCTCCGTCCGCGGCACCACCTTCGACGTCAGCGTGAACGAAGAAGATGAATCCACGCAGGTAGTGGTCGAAGAGGGTCAGGTCGCCGTTCAGCATGCTTTGCTCCCGCGAGGCAACGCCAAGATTCTCAATTCCGGAGAATCCATCATCGTCTATAAGACCCAGCCACTCGAGGCTCACTTGATCGACCGCGGGACCGTTGCGCAGCACGTCCTGCGTGCGTTAATCGACGCAGCCTCCACAGGCTTGACGCGAACCACGCGGGCCGGAGCCGGGATTCCCGGAACCAGCCCAGGCGGCCTTGGAACCGATACGCAGCGACCGGCCCCTCCGCCACCGCCTCCACCGCCGCCACCCCCGTCAAATTAACTTACCGAGCCGCGACTATCACGGAGCGGTCCTTACATCTTCGGCATGTCGGGGTCCATCTGAAACCAGTTGCCCGGAATCGGCGGGTACATCTCCTCCAGCCCTTCCTTTAATTCGACTCCGAGTCCCGGCTTGTCGGGAACTTGTAAATAGCCGTTCTTCACCGCGAGGCGCTCTTTGAACAGTCCTTCCTTCAAAGGGCTCGGCGTCATGTTCGTTTCGAGCAGGTACCGGTTGGGCATGGCCGCCATCAGGTGCGCATTGGCGATGGTGACCAATCCGTCCTGCCAGTTATGAGTGCACAGCAGTTTGCCGCGAGTGTGCGCCATTCGCGCCATGTGGCACGCTTCGGTGACACCCGCATCGTCGCAGGCGTGCTGCACGATATCGTAGCCGCCCCGATCGATCCATTCGGTCAACTCGCCGCGGTTGGTCATGGTCTCGCCGCCGGAAATCTTCACCGTCGGGAGCGCCTTCTTGATCCGGACATAATCGTCAACGATCTTCTTGGTGGGCTCCTCGAACCAGGCGAACTTCAGCTCTTCGAGAACCGGAGAAATCTCCAGGCACTGGGCAACGGACCACCGCGTATTCGCTTCCTGCATCAGGTCGAAATCCGGCCCCACGGCTTTGCGGATCGCGCGCAGGTAGGGGATGAACTCGGCGATGGTGATGCCGAGTTGGCCGAAGCCGCCACCCGGGCGGAACTTGAACGCGGTGTAGCCGTTGGCCTTGTACCGCAGAGCCTCCTTAACCAGATTGTCGGGGCCCGGAAAGCGGGAGTTCTTCCGCCATGAAAACTCGCCGCCGCTCGCATACACGCGCAGCCGCGTCTGCGGCTCAGTGTCCGTCGCCAGTAGTTTGTACAGCGGAACGCCCTTGGCTTTTCCGATGATGTCCCAAAGCGCGGTGTCCACTCCCGCCCAGACACCACGACCACGGTGCCCGGAGATGCCGCCGCAAAGCGACTCCACATCGAACGGGTTTCTACCTACCAGGAGGGGCTTCACCACTCCGTCAGCATAGGCCTTCATTTCCGCCGGACCGTTGTACCGCGAGCATCCGCCGATGCCCGTAATACCCGCGTCCGTCGTCACCTGCGCGATCACCGTCTCGGTCTTCCAGATAATGACGTTCTGATCGCCGTCCGGCCACTCCTCCTCGGGTTTCAAACGATAGCCGAGATTGATGATCTTGATATCGGTGATGCGGATCTTCTCACGCGCCACTCCGGCGAGCGGCGAAGCCGCGGCAGCCAGAGGACTCATTACGAACGTGCGTCTCGAAAAAGGCATAGTACGATTCTCCTTAAGGAACCACACCGGGGGCCGCAAAGCCCTTCGACACATCATCCAGCACCAACACCCAATCGCTCCCGAATCCCTCCGAAGGCGGTGTGAACTCGCGAACTCCCGTGTTCTCGAACTCGCCCGCCGCCTCCGCCGCCCCGCTGCGCGGGTTGTACCACCAGGCCTTCACACGCGTCCCCGAAATTGCACCCATCCTGACCGAGAACTTCCGTCCCTGTGCACTGTACACAAACAGGTACCCATCCCCCCGCGTAACGCTGACATGATCCGCAGGCTCGAGCGCGTCAACCACCAGCGACGGATCGGGTACTCGCGATAGATACGGCCGCGATTCCATCAGCGCGCGAACATATTGCATCTGCCCAGCCCCGGGCCGGTGGATGGCTTCAGTCCAGTACATCAGCGGACCATTCACCGGCTTCCGTCCCGGCTCGTAAAATTGCCACACGGCATGATTTCCGTAGGTATGCCCGCACCCACCCGCGAACGTGTCCGCGTACGCATATTGGCGCACATGGGCATCGAAGGAGTAGCCGAACTCCTTGGCGCGAAAGGCCAGCGGATGATCCTCGTACAGCGGCTCTCCGTCGAGCACAGGTTTCACCGGAGTGCGGTTGTAGTCGGCGGCCATCTTCTCCCAGGAAAGCGCCTTGGACGGCTGGCCGTGACCGTCCTGCTGCATATTGAAGTCGAGCCAGGTGTCATTATGAAACCACGTTGAGGATGTCCCGCCGCCGCGCGGGTGGAAGCTCATCAGCACGGAGTCATAGTCCTCCTTACCACTGACTCCGATCGCGATACCCCTGGCCAGGACACGCCACGTCTCTTCGTAACCAGTGGGATTGCGATCGCCACCGAGAATCCAAATGATGCCCTTCTTCCCGAATCTGCGGCCCAGAAACTCTCCGTAAGCCTGGGCATTCGCCGGGGTCAGGATGCTCCGGTCGCGGCCGCCGCTGTTGACCCAACTTCCCCACGCGGGCAACATCGCGATGTAGATTCCGCGCGCGTTAGCCTGATCGACGATGTATTCGACGTGATCCCAGTAGTCGTATTGTTTCGGATCGGCCGGATTGCTGCCGGGCGTAATCGCGGGTTTCGTCGGATCGGAATCAACGAGCGGCAACTGTCCGTACACGTTCGCATCTGTAATTCCGTCGAGTTCCGCCAGCGCAACCGCCTGGATGACCGTGAACCTCTGCGAGGCGCGCACGTTCAGGTACTCCGCCGCTTGCTTGCGGTCGAGGCGGTGGAACAACTCCCATCCGGTATCCGCGAGATAGAAAAACGGCCGGCCATCCTGGGTCACCAGGAAGCGGTGGTTGTCACTGACCCTCAGGCGCGGCAGCGGCTTGGCCGTGCCGGCGGCAAACGAGTGTGCAAACGCCACCGCAAGCGCCAGAGCGAGTCGGAAAGATGTAGGTGTCAAATGGAATTATCCTACTTTGCGCCTCAGTTTGCCGGGAGCGTGAAATGAATACCGCTGCCCGCTTGGGGAGCCCGTGCGATATTGTCCGTCTAAGTTATTGGGTACCGCAGGAAGGCCGGAATTCTCAGCGGCGTACGCATATCCTCACGCCCATTCGTCGCCACCTTCCAAGCTTCTGAAAGGATTGAGCTTATATATCACCAGCGGGCCCTTGGAAATGCTAAAATAAGGGTTCCGGACAACGTGGGCTCCGGCCCCCCGCATGTCCCTTTGTAGGAGTCCCTTTGGCAGATCCACAGAATCCAGATAACCCGACAGTTCCGCCCGTGCCGCCTTCCGGAGGCGGCCCGATCCTTCCGCCCCCCGGCGACGGGAATAAGAACATTATTCCCATCAACATCGAAGACGAGATGAAGCAGTCGTATCTCGATTATTCGATGTCCGTGATCATCGGCCGCGCCCTGCCCGACATTCGTGACGGCCTGAAGCCGGTCCATCGCCGCATTCTGTTTGGTATGCATGAGATGGGTCTGCATTTTAACCGCCCGACCCGTAAGTGCGCCAAGATCACCGGTGAAGTACTCGGGAAGTTCCACCCCCACGGCGACACGTCTGTCTATGACGCCTTGGTCCGAATGGCGCAGCCCTTCTCGCTCCGCTATCCGTTGGTGGATGGGCAGGGGAATTTCGGATCCGTCGATGGCGATCCGCCCGCGGCCATGCGATACACGGAGGCCCGCCTAGCCCGGATCGCCGCACAACTGCTGGAGGACATCGACAAAGAGACCGTAGACTTCCGGCCGAATTACGACGACAGCGAGGTGGAACCGGACGTTCTACCGACACGCGTTCCGAACCTGCTCATCAACGGCAGCTCGGGTATTGCCGTGGGCATGGCCACCAACATCCCGCCCCACAACCTGACCGAGATCATCAATGCCTGCATCGCGGTGATTCACAATCCCTCCACCACGCTGGCAGAGCTCCTGCCCATGGTGCAGGGCCCCGATTTCCCGACGGGCGGCCTGATTCTGGGGCGTGCGGGAATCATGGACTACTTCCTCCGCGGCCGCGGCTCCATCAAGTGCCGGGCCAAGGCGGCTACGGAAAAATTCGGTAAAGATCGCGAAGCCATCGTCGTTACCGAAATCCCCTTCCAGGTGAACAAGGCGCGGTTGGTGGAGCAGATCGCCAGCCTCGTGAACGAGAAGAAGCTGGAAGGCATCAGCGACGTCCGAGACGAGAGCGATCGCGACGGCATGCGCATCGTGCTCGAATTGAAGCGCAACGAACAGGCCGAGGTGGTGCTGAACAACCTGTACAAGCACACCCAGATGCAGGTGAACTTCGGCGTGATCATGCTGGCCATCGTCAACGGCCAGCCGCGCGAACTCGGCCTGCTCGAGTTCGTTAAGAAATTCGTCGATCACCGGCTCGACGTGGTGCGCCGCCGCACCGATTTCCTGTTGCGCAAGGCGCGCGATCGCGAGCACATTTTACTCGGGTTCCAGAAGGCGCTGAACCACATTGATTCGGTGATCGCCCTCATCCGCGCGTCCGCCAACCCGAAGGAGGCACGCGAGGCTCTGATCGGCCGCGTCTTCACCGAACGGCAGACGGCGGCCATTGCGGCTG
Source organism: uncultured Acidobacteriota bacterium (assembly GCA_963737465.1). Classification (GTDB taxonomy): domain Bacteria; phylum Acidobacteriota; class Terriglobia; order Bryobacterales; family Bryobacteraceae; genus TMP-7. Next base: position 2,200 of record CAVTTC010000015.1, on the reverse strand, counting down.
CGGGTGGAACGGGCATCATCTGGGATTTCAGCGACCGGCAGGCTCAGGCCATCATCGAACTGCAACTCCAACGCCTGACCGGCATGGAGCAGCAGAAGATCCTTGACGAACTGGCCGAAATCCAACGCCTGGTGGCCGAGTACCTCGAAATTCTCGGATCCGAGAAGGTCCTGCGGGGTGTCATCGTCAAGGAACTGAAGGACGTACAGAAGGAGTTTGGCGACGAGCGCCGCACCGAGATCGTCGAGGACACCGGCGAGATCCGTCTCGAAGACCTGGTGCAGATGGAAGACGTCGCGCTCACCGTGACGCGCGGCGGGTACCTGAAGCGAACGGCCGTGGATACCTATCGCCGGCAGGCACGCGGCGGCAAGGGCCGCATCGGCATGGCTACTCGCAGCGAGGACGTGGTGGAGCACCTGATCATCGCCTCCACGCATTCCTACCTGCTGGTGTTCACCAACAAGGGGCGGGTCTACTGGCTGAAAATCTACGAAATACCCGACGCGAGCAGCGCCGGGAAGGGCAAACACACCTCCGGGTTAGTGAACCTGCAGCCCGACGAGAGCGTCACCGCCTTCCTCTCGGTCAAGGAGTTCGTTCCGGACAAGTACATCGTCATGGTGACCAAGCGCGGCGTCATCAAGAAGTGCGAGCTCACCGAGTTCGACAATCCGATGTCGCGGGGCATCATCGCCATCGGGCTGGACGACGGTGACGACCTGCTGGCCGCCAAGCTCACCGACGGCAGGAACTACATTTTCCTGGCGTCGCACGAGGGCATGGCCAGCCGCTTCAAAGAGGAAGAAGTCCGAGCCATGGGCCGCCCGGCCCGCGGCGTCAGGGCCATGGACCTCGACGACGGCGATTATCTGGTGTCCGTTGCCGTGGTGGAGGAAGAGGGCCTGATCCTCACCATCTCCGAAAACGGCTACGGCAAGCGTACGCGGCTGACCGAGTACCGGCTTACCGGCCGCGGCCGCAAAGGTGTCATCAACATGAAGACCACGAACAAAGTGGGCAACGTGGTGGCATCCCTGGTGGTGAAAGAAGATTCCGACGTCATGATCATCACCAAGGACGGTAAGATCATCCGGCTCGAATCGGGTGAAATCCGCCAAGCCGGCCGTTCTACTCAGGGCGTTCGCCTGGTGCGCATGGAAGAAGGCGACCAGGTGGCTGCTGCCAGCGTTCTACCGGAATCAGCCGAGAATGGCAACGGCGGAGGGACGAATGGTTCCGACGGGCAGGGCGACCTACCCCTGCAATAGGCCAGATGAAACCTGACCTCGGCTTTTCAAGGTACGCCTGGGGCGTGCTTCTGTATAACTTATTCGTGGTCCTGTGGGGTGCGTTCGTGCGCGCCACCGGATCCGGCGCGGGATGCGGAAACCACTGGCCGATGTGCAACGGCCAAGTGGTCCCGCGGGCTCCGCAACTGGCTACGATCATCGAGTTCACCCACCGGGCCACTAGCGGCATCGCACTCTTCGCCATCGTCGGACTGGTGGTCTGGGCATTTCGCGCCTACCCGCGGGGGCATCGTGTGCGGATTGGCGCGGCACTGTCCGGAGTTTTCATTCTCACTGAAGCCCTGATCGGCGCCGGACTGGTGCTGTTCGAGCACGTGGCGAAGAACACCTCCACGGCCCGGGCGTTTTCGTTGTCCATCCATCTGATGAACACATTCACGCTGCTGGCGGTGATCGCATTGACCGCCTGGTGGGCGTCGGGCGGCGAAGCGTTTTCGAAGCGCCCGGTGCACCGTCCACTTCTCGCCGGCGCCCTGGCCGGGTTGGTGCTGCTCGGAATCAGCGGCGGCATCGCCGCGCTGGGCGATACGCTGTTTCCTGTTACATCGCTCGCGGCCGGCTTCAGCCAGGACTTCTCGCCTTCCGCCCACCTGTTCGTGCGCCTTCGCGTATTCCATCCGGGAATCGCGGTGGCAGCAACCGGATTTCTGCTCTTCGCGGTCGGCCGGGTGATGAAGCGGACTCCGGCGCCGAAGATTCAGAAGTTAGGGTTGACGGTGATGGGCCTGGCCTTCCTGCAACTCGTCGTCGGAGCGTTGAACCTGGCGCTGCTCGCGCCCGTATCGATGCAACTGGTTCACCTGGGAATGGCCGACGTCCTATGGATCGCCGCCGTGCTCTTTACTGCCTCGGTGTTCGAAGCGACGCCGGCTGTTGCGGCGGCGTCG
>CAVTTC010000014.1:0-218256 GCA_963737465.1 uncultured Acidobacteriota bacterium | reverse complement strand
TCGGGCCGGTTTGCGAACGCCGCCACACTTCGGGTTCCTGGATGTCGCGCTGCACCCAGATGGCGACCAATGCGGGTAGTGTCCCGATGGCGAACAGGTACCGCCACCCATATCGCGGCAGTATGACAGCGGCCAGCACTGCCGCCAGTGCATAACCCACCGCCCATCCTGCCTGGACGAATCCAATGGCCCGGCCACGGTATCGGGCAGGCCAGGTTTCGGAGACCAGCACGGTGCCGGCCGACCATTCTGCACCAAGTCCGATGCCGACCAGCGCCCGCCACAATGCGAGTTCCCAAAGGGTGTGGGCGGTGGCCGTCATGCCGGTGAACGCCGAGTAGATCAGGATGGACCAAACCAGCACCCGGGCCCGGCCGAACCGGTCAGCGAAGTAGCCGGCCATCGCGCCACCGGCCGCGGACGTGATCAGCGCATAGGATGCCAGCGAGCCCGCAACCGCCGATGTCAGGCCGAACTCCCGCTGCACGGTGGTCAGCGCGAAGGCGTACAACATCACGTCCATGCCGTCGAGCATCCACCCCAGTTGGGCGGCGAACAGGACCTTCCATTCGCGTTTTCCGATTTCACGCGCCGCCGCCTGGGTCGTCATCTCAGAAACAGTTCCTCGGGATCCATCAGGCTTTCCTGCTCGCGCAGCAGCGCGCGCGCTGTATCGAGCGATACCCATTCGAACCGGATCTCGTCCCCGGGACGGAGCTGGCCGGTGCTGGACAGATCGGCCGAGATCACGTTCGCGATCTTGGGATATCCGCCGGTGGTCTGCTGCTCCACCGACAGAATGATGGGCTGGCCTCCAGCCGGTACCTGAATCGCACCGAGCGCCACGCCTTCGGTGACCATGTGCGACGCTTCCGCGCAGGGTATGGGATCCCATCCAGCCGCAATCCCATGCGGTTGGCCTCCTGCGTGACGCGGTAAGGGCTGGTGACGAACGCGGCGCGCTGTTCATCGGTGAACCAGGAGGTCTGGGGAGCGCGGGTGACCCGGATCACCTTGCGAGGCGCCAGCCGCGCCAGCAATTCGCGTCGGAGTGCGCAGCGGACGGCCGGCCCCTGGACCAGCCCGATCGCCAACCGGTCGCCCTTCCGGAGAGCACGGCCGTGAAACCCGCCCAGTCCGGTCATCAGATGCGTGGATGCGCTGCCGAGAAATAGCGGGACGTCGATGCCTCCGGCAACGGCCAGGTAGGTCCGAGCCCCGGATTTCGTGGGACCGAGTTCGAGCATCGCGCCGGCGGGGATGTCGATGGCCGTCCACGGTTCCACCGTAGCCCCGGTGATCGCCACGGTCGCCGCCTGGAGAAAGCGGTATCGTCCGCCGATCAGCGTCATCTCCAGGGCGGCGGTTCCAGGGTGGTTACCCACCAGCAGGTTCGCCACGCGCAGTGCGATGGGATCGGCGGCGCCGGATGGCGATACCCCCAGCGGCCCATAGCCCGGACGCCCGAGATCCTGAACCGTGGTCTGAAGCCCCGGCGATTCGACCAGAATCAACGCATGGCCTCCTCGCCGATGGGAATGAAGCGCACCCGGTCTCCGAGTTCGATGAGGCTCATGGGATCGCGGTCAGCCTTGAAGATCGCGAGCGGCGTGCGTCCCAGGATTCGCCAGCCGCCGGGCGTTTCGAAAGGGTAGATCCCGCCCTGGCGTCCGGCGATGGCCACGCTGCCGGCCGGAACCTTCTGCCTCGGAGTGCTCAGTCGCGGAGTCACCAATTCTTCCGGCAAACCGCCCAGATAGGCGTAGCCCGGAACGAAGCCGATGAAATGGGCCAGGTAGGACGCCGATGAGTGCAGTTCCACGACCCGGCTCGGAGTGAGACCGTGCAGACGGGCGACCTCGTCGAGATCGGGTCCGAACTCGCCGCCATAGCAGACCGGGATCTCCACCGTTTTCGGCTCGCCGGTAGCGGCGTGCTCGAGATCCTGCATCAGGGGCGCGACGGAGGCCTGTACCGTTTCGTGATCGGTCAGCAGCGGGTCGAATACGATCAGCACGGAACAGTAGGCTGGATGAATGTTGGAAACGCCCGCAACGGGATTCGCCGAGAGCCTCCGCACGAAGGCCGCGATTCGGCGGTGGGTGTCCAGAGAGATGCCGCCCGCAAAGGTGACCAGCAGAGAGCGGTCACTGGCGGCAACGCATCGCGGCTTGTTCCACGTTACAGGCGTTCGGAAACCGACTTCGCTTGCAGGAACAGCGACACGTACTCCCGGCTTCCGGCCTTCGAGTCCGTTCCCGACATGTTGAAGCCGCCGAAGGGCTGGACGTCCACCAGGGCTCCCGTGCACTTGCGGTTGAAGTACAGGTTGCCGACGTGGAAGTCGCGGCGGGCGCGCTCGAGCCGGTCCCGGTCATTCGAGAACACCGCGCCGGTCAAGCCATACTCGGTGCCATTGGCGATTTCCAGGGCGTGGTCGAAATCGCGGGCGCGAATGGCCGCCACCACGGGTCCGAAGATCTCTTCCTGGGCGATACGGGCGTTAGCGTCCACATCACAGATCACGGTCGGCTTGATGAACCACCCCGTTTGATCGGGACTCAGAATCTCCCCGCCGGTCACCACCTTGCCTTCGCCCTTGCCGATGTCGATGTAGTTCAGGATGGTATCGAACGCATTCTTGCTGACCACCGGACCCATCCAGTTTTGGGGGTCCTTTACCGGGCCGACCCGTAGCTTGGACGCCGCATCCCCTACGCGCTCCACCAGTTCGTCATAGATCGGATCCGTAGCGATCAACCGCGAGCAGGCCGAGCATTTCTGGCCCGAATAGCAGAAGCCCGCAATGACGATGTCGGCCGCCGCCGCCGCGAGATCCGCGGTCTCATCGACGACCATGGCATTCTTGCCGCCCATTTCCGCGATGAGGCGCTTCATCCAAATCTGGCCGGGCGAGGTTTTCGCGGACAATTCGAAAATGCGCAGGCCCACCTCGCGCGATCCGGTGAACGCGATGAAGCGGGTCTTCGGATGCGCGACGATGAAATCGCCGATGCGGCCGCCGCTGCCCGGCAGGAAATTGACCACGCCCGGCGGCAGTCCCGCCTCCTCCAGCAGTTCGACGAACTTGGCCGCGATCACCGGGCTATCGCTCGAAGGTTTCAGCACCACGGTGTTTCCGGCCACTGCGGCGGCGACGGTCATCCCCACGGTGATGGCCAGCGGGAAGTTCCACGGCGGGATCACGATGCCGACGCCGAGCGGTATGTAGTAAAGCTCGTTCTGCTCGCCGGGATAGGGCGTCAGCGGCTGCGGCAGTGAGTAGCGCACCATCTCGCGGGCATACAGTTCGGCGAAATCGATGGCCTCGGCGACGTCGATATCGGCCTCCACCCAGCTCTTACCGACCTCATAGACCATCCACGCCGCCATTTCCGCTTTGCGGCGCCTCAGGATGGCCGCAAACTTCAGCAGACAGCGCGCGCGCACCTCGACCGGCGTCTTGCTCCATGACTGGAACGCGTCCGCGGCCACGTTGATCGCCTCATCGGCCATCTGCTGCGTGGCCAGGTGCACCTTGCCGACGATTTCAGAACAGTTCGAGGGGTTCACCGATTTCAGCAAATCCCCCGTCGGCTTGCGCGCGCCGGCAATGATCGGCGAGTACTCGGCGCCGAGCGCGGATTGGACGCGCTGGACCGCTTCGCGCATCCGGACGGAATTGGCTTCGTTTTGAAAATCGAGAAGAGGCTCGTTGTGAAATGGCGGGATCAAGGCTGAAATCGTCCTTTCCGGTGAATCGATGACCTCTATCAGGATCTCATTCATTACGGCGGGGTGCCACATCATCCCGCCGCAGACACACGACTGGTGTCAGATCGGAGTTGTGCAGGTTGTCAAAGATCAGGGCTCCGGTTCGACGATCTTTCGAAGGTCCGGGCCGGAGGTTGCAACGGTTTAGGGCCGACAGGTTCCGGAGTTCACTCGCGGCGGCTACCCTGGGTGCGCGCTGATAGCTCGGGGCTGTTCGGCGCCGCGGACGGCGAGGGGATGGGGCGCGATGGCTTGGATGCGTTCGGCGATGCCGCCGGTTGCTGAGGCTTCCGCATGGCCCGGCGAATCTCTTCGAGGGCTTTGCGCCAGGCGCGCTCACAATCGGCGACGTGACGGGTGATGGTCTTGAACGTGTCGGGGCTGTTGGTGAGCAGTTCGAGCGCATCGACCTTCTGGAACAGGCGACGTTCGAGTTTCTGGGCCTCCTGGAAGCGATGGAGAGCCTCGGCGGCCGCGCCGACGACCAACCTTTCATAGCCGGTAGTGGGTTTGTAATGCTGAGCGAGATCCTCGCGCAGTCCGCTGACCGGATCGAGCACAGACGGCTCGCCGGCGGGTTGTGTTGCTGGAGTCATTTTCCACCTTGATGATAAGGGGTGAGGCAAGGGAGGCCCTTTTTTTCGAACAGCGCTCTTTCTTTGGTTTGTAGGGGTTAGGGTGGTTTTGGGGGTCTGTGAACGTCGTTCGTCGGGGTATCGAATTGGGATGGCAAGTACGTCGCGGGTGTCTGAAAAGTTAGCGGCCTGAGGCGGTCCACGCAAGTGACCTCGCATCGGTCCGGGCGAGATCCGGTCACGCCGCGGCGGACGCCGGGACAAAGCGAGTATGACGCCATCGTGTTGGAACATGGCGTAACTCACGACCTGGGGTTTGAGCAATGGGCCAACAAGGTATGGACTAACTCCAGCATGACGATCAACCAGGCGGATCCGGAAACCAGGAAGTCTCGCTTGAGGATTTTCGGAAGGACCTCATTCTGGGGGTCTACAACGAAGCTGGGCAGAAGGTGCTCGCCTATACGATCTACCGGTGCTGGCCATCCGAATTCGCCGCTTTGCCGGAGATGGATGGAATCGGGAATGCTGTCGCCATCCAGACGTTGAAGCTCGAGAACGAAGGTTGGGAGAGGGACATGTCCGTAACGGAGCCGACCTAGCATCTCCGGAAAGGAGTTCAGGATGCGGATCCCCCATTTCAACGTACGAGTCCTTGGTGTTAAACTCGGGCAGAGCACTGCGGAGAAGACGGCGTGGATACGGCCAACTCCCCAATCCAGCGCTTCCGCTTTGGTCCGTTCCTGCTGGACGTGGGCGGGCATAAGCTGAAGAAGAACGGAATAGTGATCCGGCTCCAGAAACAACCCTGGCAGGTGCTTTGCGCGTTGGTGGAGAAGCCTGGCGACGTCGTCTCCAGGGAAGAACTGTGCGAGCGCCTGTGGCCGGCCGGGACGTTCGTCGATTTCGAACAGAGCCTGAACAAAGCGGTGAACAAGGTGCGCCAGGCGCTGCACGATTCGGCAGATCATCCTGTCTATGTCGAGACCCTCGCACGCCACGGTTACCGTTTCATCGCTCCGATCGAAGTAGAATTGCCAGCCGAAGCGGCTCGGCCACCTTCCACTGCTATCCGAAAGCGTCTACAGTTACGCCAGCGGCGGGCACGACCTTGGCTTGCGGCGGGCGCTGCCTTGATCCTGGTAGTCCTGGGGATCGGCGCATGGCCTCTGAGTGTGCCTCAAGTGGAGCATGTCGCGCAACTGACCAACGACACCAAGCTGAAACTGGGAGCCATCTTTTCAGACGGGGGAAGGGTGCTATTCGGCGATGGAGAGTCCATCTATTGGGTTCCGGTTTCGGGGGGAGAATCCAAGGAGGTGCCGCTGCCATTCCTCGAGAGTGGCGGGGCACTGCTGACCGGCTACTCGCAGGTCAGGCAAGAGATTCTGGTGGAGAGGTACATTTTCAGCCCGTCAAGGGAGACGGGCGCGCTGTGGCTTTGCGGGACAGACGGCCAGTCACCTCAAAGAGTCGGCGATGAGCCGTACTACTCGCATTTCGCGCTGTCGCCCGACGGGCAGCGAATCGCGTTGTCCACGGAGGATGGCATCTTCATTCGACAAATTGCCGGGGGAGAGCGGACGAAGATCCACTCGATGCGTAGGGAGCAGATGATGGCTGCAGAGAACCCGATTCGGGTATGGTGGCACCCATCCGGCCGCAGGGTAGGTTTTCTGGAGTCCCAGAGTGAACTCGGGAAACTGCAGGCTTGGCAGGTGGATGACGATGGCGCGCACCCCAGGCGGATCGTTCCGGAGACGAAGGGCCCGCAGGGGACCGGCGCCTGGTCACTGGACGGCAGGAGATTCTTTTTTACAGGCGGGGATGGCGAGATCTCTGTGCGGGTGGAGGCAGGAGTGTTCGGCTGGCTGAGACGGGCGGTGGTGAAGCACGTGACAGCCGGGGGGCAATTCCGGCATCCTCCGGCGATCGACCCCACCAATCCGCGGCGGTTGTATGCAGTGGAGAGCGTGCTGAGGGGCCGCACCGTGCGCTATGACGGGAAGGCGGGACGGTGGGTCCCGTTCCTTGGCGACTGGGCCGGGGAAATGATCGACTTCTCGCCGGACGGGAAATGGATGGCTTACATTCCATTTCCCGGGGTGGAACTGCACCGTTGCGCCGCGGACGGCTCCAGGGACATGGTGCTTTCACCCGGCGTGGAGGCTAAAAATCCCAATTGGTCGCCCGATGGGCAGCGCATTGCTTTTGCCGGCCGTCCAGCGGGGACCCACGGGCCACTCAAGCTTATGCTGGTGTCCGCCAACGGTGGAGATGCCACGACTTACCGGCCGGAAATCCAGGCCCTCAGCGGGTACTGGTCCCGTGATGGGAAAAGGCTGCTGGTCGGTCAGGACGTTGCGTCGCCGACAGGCAACTGGATTCTGCACCTCGACACAGGAAGACTGGAATCGGTACCCGGCACGGAGCAATTGTTCTCCCTGCGCTGGTCCCCTGGCGAAAGGCGGATGGTGGCTCTCGATGCCGCACTGCACCCGCGTGTCTTCGATCCGCTGAAACAAGTATGGCGCAGGGTGCTGAAAGACGACATTGTGGTCAGTTGGCCCATGTGGTCCCAGCGCGGAGACTTCATTTACGGCATGGCTGGCGGCGACAACTTCCGGATCGAAGTTTCTACCGGCCGCGTCGAGACCATTGCCCGCATTGGCGGCGACGTCAAACAGATCACGAACTTCGGTATCGGGAGATATTGGGGTGGTTGGACACGCGACTGGCAGGCGTTGCGGAATGAAGACCTGAGTTCGACGCAGATCTTTCGCATTGACCTCGACAGGTGAGGTGGAGATGTTGCCGGCCGGTGATTCCGTCCTCAGCGCCCCAACCGCTTTCGACGCGTGATGCCACTCCGGTCAGCGAAGTTTGGTCAGTATAGCCGAACGTAATCGAACGTCAAGGGAAAGATGCGGGAAAGATGCGGGTTCCGCCATTGCCCTAGAATTGATAACTCTCGCGCTCTGACGAAGTCGTGGCCGCGCGGCCGCACGCGACTTCCTCCACGGGCTGCCAGGCCGACAGGGGGGCATGCAGATGCCAGTCTCGAAGACGCAGGCGCAACCGCCGGCGCCACCGCTGCAAGCAGGCGGCCCCGAGACTAGAATCCAAGCCGTTCGGGATGGCGCGCAATGATCAACAATGCAATCACTTTCGGAACATATTCGCGCGTCTCCTGCGGAAGGGCTCGCACGCGGTATAGGTACCAGAAATTCCGCTGTTTGATCGGATCCGTCACCCGTCGTATCGCCAGCTTCACCTTGGTGGGTCCGACGTTATACGCGGCGAGCGCGAGCATCACCGAACTGCCCGACCCAAAATCCAGGATTAACTCCCGCATGTATTTGCACGCGGCATGAGTCGATTTCCGGATGTCCAGCCGTTCGTCATTCGTGCCGCTTACTTGCAACCCGTACGCCCGGGCGGTGGCCTCTGTGAACTGCCATAAGCCCGCCGCACCTGCCCGGCTTCTTGTATCGGTGTTCAACGGACGCTCCACGATGGACATATACGCGAGGTCAGGCGGAAGGTGCTCCTCCACGAAAATACTGCGCACCGTGTCAATCTGCTTCCGGGCCTCGCCGAGCCCACGTTCAACGTTCGCGCGATCCGGCCCCTGATATCGCTCGATAAACCGCTTCGTTTGCTCCAGGAACTCAGATGGAACGGTGTAGGTTTCCGCTCCGAATTCGGCAAGCAGGTCCTTGATCTCCTGCTCCAGGGGGTCCACGGGCTTGCGAACGGTGACTCGGTACAAGAGATCGCCCTCCAGACTCTTCGCCCTGTCCTCATAATCGTTCAGACGGTCATAAAGCGCACTCGCCTCAGGCTGGTTCGGATTCGTTTCCTGGAGACGCGCTTCAATGCTTCGGATCGCGCCGTCGATTCGATTCCGTTCCGCCTTGAGGCTCCGGATCTTCCAAGTCCCGAACGCGCTGACCCCGAGCAGCAATATCACCAGCCCGACGATAACCGTGACAAACTTCCTGCGCGTCCGGTGCACGGCTTTGTGCAGAGTCTGACGCATGATCATGAGCGTTTGATCGCCAACGCCTCTTCCCCGGGCCAGGCGGGTTTTCGCGATGGCCTCGATCAGAAGGTCGTCGTGCGCCCGGGCAGTCCGGTCCTCCGCAGGCGTTGTGGCCGCGCCGGTCGGCCGTACACTGTCCGGCCGGCTGTCCATGGTCTTGTCAACGCTGACCTGAGGCGTCTTTTCGAGGAGAAATGTCAGTTCCGGGCCGCCGGCGCCGAGCTGAATGTTGCAGGACGGAGTGAGCGAGGCCTCAAGAACGCGCTGCCCGTCAAGAAACGTTCCGTTGGTGCTGTTGAGGTCGAACAGTCTGTATTCGCGTCCATCGGTTCGGATTTCGAGATGGCGGATAGAAACCGTCGGAGAGTCCTGGATGCAGACGTCGTTTTGAGCACCGCGACCCACGGTTGTGATCGGCTGACCGAGAGGGAAACGCATTCCCGCATGCGCCCCGGACATTCGTACCAGCCACGCTGTCAGGTCCGCACGTTCGCTCACAACAGCCTGCCGAGTAATTGGAAAGATCGATATTCCGTCACATCCAGGAACATGGCAAGCGACCAGCCAGCGGACAGTATCTGAGAACGGAGTATAACCCATGAACCCGATGCAGGCAAAACGGGCATCAATGTCTTTGTACGGTGAAGAGCAGCACTGCTTGCTTGATTCGGATCGGTCGCCGTTAGAGTCTGCAAGCGTTTTGCCTAAGGATTGGCAACCCTTCAACCAGGGGCATCAAGCGTAAAAACCGTACTGATCTTTTTCGATGACGACGCTTGCTGGCGAGGATGTCATCCTGCCCCACTATGCGAAAACCAGGTGACATTGCGATGGCTCCCCTACGGTCGCGGCTCAGTAACCGCCTTCCGATCCGCGACCTTCCATGACGAGGCGGCCTACCGGCGGCGCACTACCAGAACGGCGACGCGGACTTCAGACCGAACGATCTTCTGGAGATCGTTGCCGCGCATGGCTAACCCGGCCACGTTGAACGGCGGGTCGAGTGTGGCCGCGATGGAAGCGGTATTCTGCCCCCACGTCATGAGCTGTTGAAGGCTCTTGCCGGTGTGGACGGTAAAGGCGTCGTATGCGTTCCCCGAGCCGCCCGGAAACACCAGCGTATTCATGCTCCACCCGGTCATGCTGCCGGCTTTCACCTGAGCGGCGCGGAGGCGTTCGTTGTCGCGCTCCAATTGAATGTAGTCACCCATTCGGCCCGGAGTGACCTTCTTGAAGTCAATCCGTAGCAGGTCGCCTTCTTCCAGCGCCGGGGGCGTCCCGGCCCACCGGCGCGTGAGAACCTGGCCAAGGCGCTTCCTCATAGGCCGCGCCTCCGCAAGGAACTCCTGGTAGGTCTTTCCAAACAGCTGCTTCGCGATCTTGTCTTGCAGTTCCATCATTGGTTTCGGGTAGCCTTGGCGGATGGTGGTCACGTAGAAGTTAGCCTCCGGCTCGATCACGCCACCGTAGATGAGGCGAGTCACCGAGACTGCGGTGATTGACGGTTCCTCCTTGATCAACGCTTCGGCGAACCTGTGATATTTGTCCTTCAGCCAAGCTTGGTACGCGACGCGGTTTTCGTCAGCGACGTGAAAGCTGGTAGTTGAGTAGAAGACAGGCGGAGGCGGATTTCCCTGCTGCGCCGTCAAAGTCAGTGTGATAGCCGCGGTTGCGGCGAGAGCGGTGAGGATGACTCGTTTCATTCGTCTCCTTTGGAACAGCCTCTAGGGTTGCGCAAAGTTCGGCGATCCCAGTTAGCGAAGTTGGACCAGTATAGCTGAACGCTATCGGACGTCAAGAGAAAAATGTGGCTCTGCCCGGGCGTGGAATCTATGGAGAGCTATTGAGACGCCCGGAGCTTTCCGAAGGTGATGTTCGAGTCGGTCGCGAATTTCCTGTAATTGCGGAAGGCAATCTCGTTCCGCCAGCAACTGGAAGTTCCGCGTTGACACGAAAGATTCTCGCTACGCACCGGTAACAGGAAAGTCTTCGCTTCGATTCGGACGAAGTCGTAGTCGAGGGTGGACTCAGCTTTGATATACGGGAATTCGGGCGGCAAGGGGTTGGTGCGCTGCTCGATTCTCAGCACCTGGTTTGTCTCTTTGTCGATCCAAATGGCTCCGGTGTACCCCGGTTTGAGCGACCGGCCGTCGGGAGCGACGACGGTCCAGTGAGAGTTCGCCTGGTTTACGACGAAATCGTAGAGGTACGCCGCGCGGCTCCCGACGGTCTCCTCGCGCCGCCGCGCAAATGACGCCGCGGTGAGGGGCGACAGCACGTCTTGCAGCGTCGTGACAAACTCGCCGGTTGACCAAGCCCCAGTCTTCTCGATGGCCTGGTTGGCCGGTCTGCCGTTCAGTCGGATGTTCTTGTACTCCTCGATGCCATTCACACAGGCCACGTCCGCTTCGACCACGTCAATCGCCTTCCACATCGCCGGCACGTTATTGCTGAAGTAACGCGTGGTGACCTGCTTGGCAAGGAAATCGGGTATTTCGCTGGAATAGGTTTCCGATTTGCTCCGGGCTGCATCGACGATCTCGTCGGATCCGGCAACGTCAGGGGCCGCTGGTGTCAGGTCTTTTTCCGCGGCGGATTCGGAATTACCCGCGGCAGGTTCACGCGGGCCACGGGCCAGCCTGGGACGTTCGTCCGGGCGGGCAGGCTGGATCGGTCGCCTCCACCGGCGCCGCAGTTCTCGCGTCCCCGGATTCGGCAACCTCGATCACTTCGGCGGGTTTGGTGTCCGCCTCTCCCGCAACCCTGGCCGATGCGCGATCGAATGGCTTGGCCGCGGTAGCCCGTTCTTCGGTTGTACCCACACGCAGGAAGACGACACGAAGAGCGGTCTCGGGGTCGTCACCGTTGACCTGTACGGAGACCTGATCGCCGGGTTTCAGAAGGGAATCGCGAATCGCTTCACCCTGTTTGTTACGAAACCGGGTCTTGGCAAGCAGGCGGAATCGGAAGAGGTGCTTCGACCCACCGTCAAGATATAAATCCTTCTCGCCGAGTTCTCGCAGTGTGCCGTCCATCGCCCGGAGGGACATCTTCAGATCACGATCGGATGCCGGCGCCGTCTTCTGTTCGGCCTTGTCCTTCTTCTTCGGAAACTTGACCTGCGGAATTGGAATGTTGACCGGCACTCCACCAGGAAGGCGCGCCGGGTAATTGTCAGGGTAGGTGTTTGGGGGATACCCGGCGGATATTGCCCGGGCGGGCGTCCGCGGATATTGCCCGGGCGGGTACTGTCCGGCAGGATACTGGGTCGATGACGGAATCTGGCTCAGTGCGATCGGCGCGAGGAGAGCCGAAATCGTCAGAAAGCCAAAAGCGGTGCAACAACTGCCCAGTGTACCCATCGTCCCTCCCTGGCCCATGGTATTTCCAAGCTGTGGGAGTGTCAATCACCGCGGCGCTGCGGCGCCGTGCGGAGTCGCCGGTGTGCAATCCAAATGTACGGGCAACGGCCGCCGGACTATTCTACGGGGACCGTCGTGCCTTTGTCTGCTTTCTGCGAGAGATGGTCGATGCGGCTGTCTACTACGGCGCGGATGCCCTTTAGAAACTCCAGCCGCGCCGAACGAAAGTGATCGCGGGCCGGACCCATACGATGGATCAGATCCTGCAAGGCAGGACCGAATCCCATGCAGCCGCAGTCACAAGCGTACTTTTCCTGTGTCATTGCGCCTCCTTCATTTCCACCGTCAATACTCCATTATCCAACCGCGCACGGGACGGCAACAAGGCCGACATGCTGGTAGGCAACCCGATGTGCCGGCGCAGACTGCCAACCTCCACCACCAGTTCGTCGCCCTTTCTTGAACAACGAGACCTCGCCCTTGGCGGCAAACGGCAGGCGGATCCGAATCTCATAGCGGCCGTCGGTCTGCGCGAACGAATACGGACGTTCCGTGGTGAGCGGCGTCACCGGATCATCGTTGCCGGGGTAAAGCATCTCGGACACCTCGCGCAGGCGGTTCACGTTGAGCACCTCCCGCGTCAGCAGCGGTACGCGCTTCACCGGCACGGGTGCGAAGTATTCCTCCATCTCATGCAGCGTCTTGGCCTGCGAGGTGTGCCAGCCGGCGAAGAACTGGTCGGCGACGGAGTCCGGCAGCACCCGGTTGGCGATTACCGCATCCACGGTCAAGCCATGCAGTGAAAAGTAGACGAAAGCGCGCTGGGTTTCCCGGAGCACCATCTGCTCCGGATTCGTCACCAGCCGGACGCTGGTGATGGTGGGATCCTGCAGCGCCGTTTCCACTCCCTGGATGCGGCCGAACAAATTTTGAATATTGCCGAAGTAGCTGTCGGGCGGCAGATCGATGGGAGCGATGCGGTTGGCAATGGGCCGGACGGCCTTGAGCACGCTTCGCTGAATCGCAAAGATGTGCTTCATGTACCAGTCCAGCGTGGTGGGCATGGAGATGAAGCGGATGGATTCGGCGGTGGGGGCGCAATCGAGCACCACCACATCGTAGCGATTGTCGCGGCGGTACTCGTTCACGTACATCAGGGCGCTGAGTTCCTCCATCCCCGGGAGGATGGCGAGTTCCTGCGCCTGCACGTCGCCGACGCCGGTGGTTCGCAGCAGGCCCGTAATGTAGGACGCGATTTCGCCCCAATGTCGTTTGATCTCGGTCTGGATATTGACTTCCTGGATGGCGAGATGCTCGTCGATGGTGAAGGGATCGGCGGTCCGGCCGTGAAACAGGTCGGCGCCGATGTCGAAGGAATCGCCGAGGCTGTGCGCCGGATCGACGCTCATCACCAGGGTGCGGTAGCCGAGCTGGCTGAGGCGGACCCCGGTTGCGGCCGCCAGGCTGGTCTTGCCGACGCCGCCTTTTCCACTGAACAGTAGAATGCGCATCTGTTCTATTAGATGCACACTGCGCGACCGGGTTGACGGGCAGCGCTACACTCGAAGCATGGATTTCCCGCACAACATTGAAGAACTCAAGGTACAGGCCGGGGAGTTAGTGGATAAGATCAAGGAACTCATTCACGAAGGAAATGTCCGGCGCATTATTATCAAAGAACCGTCGGGACATACGTTCATGGAGATTCCGCTGAGCGTGGCGGCCATCGGCGTGGTCGCGGTCCCGGTGCTCACGGCGGTAGGAGCGCTGGCGGCGATGGCGGCGAAGTTTACGGTTGTGGTGGAGCGTTCGGAACCGGCTCCATCGCCGGGCGGGGAGAGCAAGGTTTGATGATTACGGCAGGCGAAACCGCCTGCCCCACCCTAATGAGCGGCGGGGTTGGGGATGGCTTCGTCGGCGACGAACCACTCGTAGCCGTCCACACGCACGTAGCCTTCGCGGACCATCGGATCCTTGTTGGCGATGGCCACTGCCTCCTCGAGCGGCATGGCTTTGAAGACGAACACGCCCACCAATCCTGGAATCGTTCCGGTCTTGCCGTCACCGTCAACGAATGGGCCGGCCGCCCGCAGCGTCCCCTCTTTCGCTAGAGGAATCGCTTCAGGCGGGCCGGCGGTCCACTTGTCCGTCTTGCGCATGACGATCAGCGGCAAACGCACCATTTCATATTTGGTGTCTGGGTTCGGCATCCCCATGCCTTGCGGACCCATCCAACGGTACACCTCGAGCACCAGCCGTTTGTTGCGAACCGCGGGATCCTGGGCAGTCCACTCTCGCACCTGGTCGAGGGATTCGCACCGGTAGATCACGATTCCACGCGCACCTCCGGGGGTCATCAAAGGTCCGGCGGCGAGCAAGTGCCCTTCCCTGCCCATACGGGTCAGGTGAGCGATGTGCCCTTTCTGGATCTCCGCGCCCTCGGCTTCCGGAATCTCCTTACGCTCCGGATGCGAGTTCAGGAATCCGAAACAATAGATCTCCGAGTGCGCAGCGCGGTCCTGCGCAGACGTGGCGGCCTTGGTTGGGTCCTGGGCCGTCGCCCCCCACGCCAAGACAATGAGCAGCGTCCATGTTTGGAGTCCCACAGGTGGACAGTACACCGGATTCGTTTTTGGTGTCAAGGAGAACAGCGTCGAAAGGTAGTTGTGGGAAGACGAGTCACCGGCCCGGGCTGCACCGGGCACAGCATCACCGTCCCGATGCCCGCCGCGACCACGCGTCCACTGCCGGGGAGTCCATTCCGTCATCCTCACGCCTGCTGCATGGCCGCGGCGGCCTTGGCGAACTCGCGGTCGGGGAGCCACCAGTAGACCAGCGCCATCGACAGAGGATGCATGAGTCCGGCGATGATGAACACGGGCGTGTAGGAGAAGTTCGCTACCAGGTAGCCGGTTCCGAGCTGGGCCAGCGCGCCGCCGATGGCCCCGCCCATACCGGTGAACCCGGAGGCCGTCGCGACCTCGCGGCCGCGGAACAGATCGGTGGGCAAGGCCTGCAGGTTCGACACCCAGAAGGCGTGGCCCCAGGTGACGAAGCAGGTGGCCCCGATGGCCATCCACGCCTGGGGAGCGAACGGCGCGAGAATCGCAACCGGCAGGCAGGCCGCGCCCAGCGCCATGACGAACTTCCGCGCGCGCGGCAGCGGCCATCCACGGCGGATCAGAAACGCTGACAGCCACCCGCCCACCACGTACCCGATGCCTCCGAACACGAACGGGACCCACGCGTACTTGCCCACTTGGGCCAAGTCGAAATTACGTTCCACGCGCAAGTATTCGGGGAGCCAGAACGTCATGAAATAGATGACCGGGTCGCTGAAGAAACGCGCTACGACGAGGCTCCAGCAGCCGCGCGTGAGGAACACCCGGACCACATCGATCTTTTCCCGGGTGGGGGCAGACTCGGCGGCGGGCGGCAGTTGCGGAGCGAGTTCGGCGTATTCCTGACGCGTGATCCAGCGATTCAGATGCGGCGGATCGTACAGACAGCATCCACGCCGCCAGCCAGGCGAATCCCATCAGTCCGGTGACCACGAAGGCCGAACGCCATCCGTACTGGACCGTGATCCAGGCCACCAGCGGCGGCGCGATCACCGATCCGATCGACGACCCCGCGTTGAACAGACCGACCCCGAGCGCGCGCTGAGCCGGAGGGAACCACTCGCCGACGGCCTTCGCCGCCGCCGGCCAATTGCCGGGTTCCGACAACCCGAGCATGAAGCGGTATCCCGCCAGGCTCCACTTGCCGAACGCGAACGCATGCAACACCTGCGAAAAGGACCAGCACAGAATGAACAGGCCGAAGCCGCGCTTGGTGCCGAGCCGGTCAATGATCCATCCCGAGCCGGCGTACATGATGGAGTACGCGAGAAGAACAGCGCGATGATCTGCGAGTAGTCCTGCGGCGAGAAATCGGAACTCATTGCGGATGTCCACCGAAACGATGGAAAGCACCATGCGATCCGCGTAGTTCAGCGCCGTGGCCAGGAACAGCAGCAGGCTGATCACCCACAGCATTTTCGGAATTTTCATCGGATCTCCGGCATCAGGAAATCGAAATCGCAGCCCAGGTTCGCCTGCGTGACGTGGTCCAGAAACAGCCGTCCATAACCCCGATCGTAGGCGGGAGCCGGCGGGCGGAACCCGTCCATCCGGCGGGCGATCTCGGCGGCGTCCACGCAGAGGTCAATGCGGCGGCGCTCGACATCCAGTTCCACCTCATCGCCGGTGCGAACGGCCGCCAGCGGTCCGCCCGCCGCCGATTCGGGCGCGACATGCAGCACCACGGTGCCGAAACTGGTGCCGCTCATGCGCGCGTCGGAAATGCGGACCATGTCCGTCACGCCCTGCTTCAACAGCTTCGCGGGAAGCGGAATCTGTCCCCATTCGGGGAACCCCGGCCCGCCTTTCGGTCCGCAATTCTTCATCACCAGAACTGTGTTCTCGTCCACCGGCAAATCGTCGCGATCGATCTCGGCGTACATCTGATCCCGGTTCTCGAAGACGTAGGCCGGTCCCCGATGGCGCATGAGCCGTCCGATGCGGCGGTCTGCTTGATCACCGCGCCGTCCGGAGCGATGTTGCCGCCCAGAATCGCGATGCCGCCTTCCGTTGCGAGCGGCTGATCGAGCGGCTTCACCACGTCGCGGCTAAACATTCGGCCGAGCCGACATTCTCGCCGATCGACTTGCCCGGTGACCGTGAGGCACGCGGCGTCGAGCAGCGGCAGAATCTCCCGCATGACAACCGGCACGCCTCCTGCTTCGAACAAATCCTCCATCAGATGTTCGCCCGACGGCTTGACGTTGACGATCCACGGCGTCCGGCGCGAGATCCGGTCGAACTCTTCGAGCGGAATGCGGATGCCCAGCCGTCCCGCCATCGCCACCAGGTGCACCACCGCGTTGGTGGATCCGCCCAGCGCCATCAGCACCGTGATGGCATTCTGAAACGCCTGCCGGGTCATGATGCGCGACGGCCGCGAGATCTTCCTCCACCATTTCGACGATGCGGCGGCCGCTCGCCTCGGCGATGGCCATGCGGCGCGAATCGGGCGCGGGAATGTTGGCGCAGCCGGGCAGCGTCATGCCGAGCGCCTCGGCCAGGCTGGTCATGGTGGACGCCGTGCCCATCACCGTGCAATGCCCGGCTGGTGCGCGCGATGGCGCCTTCCACCTCGCACCATTGTTCCTCGGAGAGCCGGCCGGAGCGGAACATGTCGAACAGCTTGCGGCCGTCGGTGCCGGACCCGAGTTTGCGGTCGCGCCAGTTGCCCGCCAGCATGGGACCGCCGGGCACCATGATGCTCGGGATATCGGCGCTGGCCGCGCCCATCAACTGCGCGGGCGTCGTCTTGTCGCAGCCGCACAGCAGCACCACGCCATCCAGCGGATTGGCGCGGATGCTCTCCTCCACATCCATCGCCATCAGGTTGCGGAAGAGCATGGCGGTGGGCTTCATGAGCATCTCGCCGAGCGAGATGGTGGGGAACTCCAGCGGCACACCGCCGGCCGCCCAGACGCCGCGCTTCACGG
Source organism: uncultured Acidobacteriota bacterium (assembly GCA_963737465.1). Taxonomy (GTDB): domain Bacteria; phylum Acidobacteriota; class Terriglobia; order Bryobacterales; family Bryobacteraceae; genus TMP-7. The sequence goes on along the minus strand of CAVTTC010000014.1, from coordinate 200,946 downwards.
CCTCGGCCACCTGTCGCAGGTGTACGTTGCAGTTGTTGAGTTCGCTCCAGGAATTGCAGATGCCGATGACGGGCTTGCCATCGAAGATGTTGCGGTCGAACCCTTCCGACCGCAGCCAGGCGCGTCGGGCGAAGGCGTAATATTCGGGACCTTGAAACCAGTTGCGGCTGCGAGTGTTGCTCATGCGAATCAACACCATTTCATACCGGGGTCCACGCGGTCAAGTTTCTGAGCGAAAGGTCTTACACGTATACAATACGTATAGGGAGTCACCGATGAACCGGAAACTCACGATCACTGTCAGTGAGGCCGTCTACGAGGGCCTTCACCGGAAAATCGGCCGCCGCCGAATCAGTCAATTCATCGAGAAACTCGCACGACCACACGTCGTGCCGGAGGAACTCGAAGCCGCGTACCGCGACATGGGCGCCGACGCCGCGCGCGAGCAGGAAGCGCAGGAATGGTCGGAGGGACTGATCGCCGATGGTTCGAGGTAACGTATGGTGGGTGGACTTCGATCCATCCCTCGGCGGTGAAATCAGGAAGACCCGGCCAGCAATCATCGTCAGTAACGACGCGTCCAACCGCAATCTGAACCGCGTTCAGGTAGTTCCGATCACCAGCCAGGTGTCCCGGGTTTACCCATGTGAGGCCGTGATCGAGGTCGGCGGTGAGTTGCGAAAAGCGATGGCTGACCAGATCGCCACCGTGAGCAAACAGCGCCTCAAGTCTAAGATCGGGACATTAACCGGTGACGACATCGGAGCGGTGGAACGAGCCATGCGGGTGCAACTTGGGCTTTGATCCCACTCGTGGACGGCGAAATTCCCAGTCCGGACGCTACTCCACGATTTCGAACCGGACCTTGCTCTTGCCGAGAACCGGATACTCCTGACCGAGGACAAGGACTTCGGCTGGCTCGTATTCGCCGGTCGCATGGATTCACCTGGCGTGATCCTGATCTGATTCCCGGCTTCCGCGCGCCGTTTACTCGCTCAAGCGGTCTTGAAGCTGGTGAGCGAATCTGCTTCGCAGTTGGTTGGCGCCTTCGTGGTCTTGCGCCCGGGGGAGGCCAGAATCAGTTTCGGACCTCAGCACCTGCAGTGAAGTGACTCCGTGCCCTCCACAGGCCCTCATGAGCCCGTGTGAAATCCGGAAAACGCTATTCCACAATCTCGAACCGCCGCACAGCAGTCGCCTTCCCGGTCTTCTCGTCCACATCGACAATCACGGCATGCAATTCCGCCCCATGCCGCGCGGATTCCATCCGGACCGGGAGCGCTGTCAGGAACCTCCGCAGGATGATGTCTTTCTCCACTCCGATGATCGAATCGTACGGTCCGGTCATCCCGACATCCGTCTGGTATGCCGTGCCGCCCGGGCAGCAGGCGCGTGTCCGCGGTGGGAATGTGGGTGTGCGTCCCGACCACGGCGCTGACTCGGCCGTTCAGGTACCAGCCCATGGCCATCTTCTCGCTGGTCAGCTCCGCGTGGAAATCTACAAACTTCACCTTCACGGCGCCGTTCAGGTTCGACAGGATCTGGTCGGCCTTACGGAACGGATCGTTTGTCGCCGGCATGTGGGTCCGGCCCTGCAGATTGATCACCGCGCAATGGACCCCGTTGCGGGCCTCCACCACCACCACGCCGTTCCCCGGCAGATCGTCGGGATAGTTGGCCGGACGCAGCAGGCGAGACTGCCGGGAAAAGTAGTCGTAGATCTCCTTCTTATCCCAGATGTGATTCCCGCTGGTCAGAACGTCAATGCCCAGCGAGAACAGTTCTTCCGCAATCAGGGGAGTGATTCCGAATCCGCCGGCGGAGTTCTCCGCGTTGGCAATCACCAGTTCGATCGAGTTCTCTTCGATGGTGCGGTGCAGATGGCGCGACACGATACCCCGTCCCGGGGACGCGAAGATGTCGCCGATAAAAAGAAGATTCATGTTGGGGAACAACGAGACAAACCCGTGCGCCGACTTGGAAAGGTCAAGGCCGGAGATTGAGAGTGGAGCGCACCACTTGACCGTGACGACCCCCGTCATTGACCCCAATAACTACAAAGGGGGGAACCCTCCGTGCGCCTTCAGGCTTCTCCATGACGGCGAACCGCCGGAGCCTGCACACCGGCGCAAAATTCGAGCCGGATTCCATGACGAGACTATCGGATCAATATAGTAGGAGCCGCGCACCTGTTTCGCAGGAACGCTCCGAAGCGATGATAACACGGGCGGGGTGATTTCCCCATCGGAATTCTCGGAAGGCCAGCCCTCCCGCGCTTTACCTGATCAGTTCGACTCGGATCGTCCGGTCGTATATCACGGCGCCGTCGAGTTCTTTCCATCGGCGATCCGCAGTCACGGCCACCGCCCCCGACCAGACTGCTACAGTCAGGCATACCGCGTCTCCCAGCGACAACCCCAGGTCACGCCGGGTTCCCAGGAGCGCGCCGCAATACTCGGCTTGCCTCTCACCAAATTCCTCGTCCACTTCCAGATACAGTTCGCGAAGGGCCGCCGCGGCCCTCTCCGCCGGCATCCCCGAGCGCACCAGCCTCGCAACCACCTCCGCGAGATTGATAGCGTGGATTTGCGAGCGATCCAGAATCTCATGCACGCGGGCTTCGCCCGGTTCGTCCAGCACGATGCTCAGTAAAGCGGAGGCATCGAGCACAAACTCGGCTCTCACGAGCGCGAAGCCTTTTCGTCACGCTCCACCTCAGCCCGGCGATCTCGAATCAGTTCCTCAGCCAGATCGTGACCGGGCGGAATGTATTTGCGGATCTCCTGGCGTACCTTGGCCAGAGCCTGTGACCGCGAGGTGACCTGAAGTTCACCCGACTCTTCCACCTTCACAATTACTTGGGAGCCCTCAGAAAGCCCGAGTTGCCGTCGCACCGCCGCCGGGATCAAGATACGACCCGACTTTTCGAGCCGCGTCGTGTAGGTTTCCATGTCTCAAATTGTAGGCCCCTATGCGGCAGAACTGCAATCCTGCCGTGTAGGCTGTATCTGCCGTTTCGGGTGTGAATGGATGCCCAAGCGGCTACCTGCTGCCGATACGCTCCGGAGGAGATTAGTGCCAATCGGAAAGCGGTCGCTTTCGACGAAACAACAATCGAAATGGCCGCCGATCCCACCATCCGCGCTGAGTGCGCCGCCATCGGTGAGGAGTTCAAGTCGACCGAGATGGACGGTCTAAGGCGTGCCGGAATTAGACGCCGCGCTCCGCCTGGTGCTGTCGCTCTGAATCGGGGTCACCGGCTGTTAGCTGCGGTGTAAGCACTCGGCGATCTCCTTCTCGGTGATCACCCCTTCCTTGATCATTCGCCAGTACGGTTCTGTAATGTCCACCGTCGTGCTGCCTGCTCCCGTGCACAGGCCGCCATCCACTACCAGTTCCACGCGGCCGTCCATCATCGCGAACGTTTCGATCCCGCTGTGACACGTGGGCTGGCCGGAAATGTTGGCGCTGGTGGAGATCAGGGTGTGGCCCAGGTATTCGAGCAGTGCGTTGGCGAACTTCGAGCGTGACTGCCGCACCGCCAGACGTCCCGTATTGCCCGTTACCTTCAAAGGCACCTTCGCTGAAGCCGGCACGATTATGGTCAACGGCCCCGGCCAGAAATGGCGAGCCAGCAGATAGAAGCGGTTGTTCACTTCTTTCACCAGATCCTGCGCCATGTGGATGTCGCTCACCAGCAAGGGAAGGGACCGGTGGATCTCGCGCCCCTTGGCGGCGAAAACCCTTCCCACGGCGTGCAGGTTCAGCGGATCGGCCACCAGCGTATAGAGCGCGTCGGTCGGGATGGCAATGACTTCGCCGCGCCGGACAGCCGCGGCTGCCCGTTCAACAACATCGCTCGAGGGATTCTCGGCGTCAACCTCAACCAGGTCGGTAGCCAACGTTATGTCCTCAAAACTGAACTGTCGCGTCCCAGAACTTCCGCCACCTCAATGGCCATGGTGTATCGCCCGAACGGCGCGCTCAGCTGAACGCCCTGCACCATGGATTGCACCCGCTCCACCATCTCACGGGCGATCGCGATGCCTTCCTGCCGGGCCGCTTCCGCGTTCTCGGCCCGCCTCATCCGCTCCATGTAGTGCTCCGGAACCGGAACCCGCAGTTCGTTCACCATGAACTCGGCGTTACGGTAGCTGGTCAACGGCCAGATGCCGCAGATCACCGGAATCTTGTACTGCTCGGTGCGCTTCAGGAAACCTTCCAGCAGCGCCAGGTCGAACACGGGCTGGGTCACCACGTACTCGGCGCCCGCCTGCACCTTCCACTCGTAGCGGCGGGTCTCCTCGTCCGGATTCAACGCCCCCGGATTGGCCCCCACGCCCAGCAGCAGCGCGGTCTGCGAACCAATTGGGTTTCCACCGATATCCAAGCCGCAATTCAAGTTGTTGACGATGTTCGTCAAGCCGATTGCGTCCACGTCGAACACCGCCGTGGCGTCCGGATAGGTCCCCATCCGCGGCGGATCGCCAGTGATGCAGATCAGGTTGCGGACACCCACGGTATGTGCGCCCAGCAGTTCGGACTGAATCCCCAGAATATTTCGATCGCGGCAGCAGAAGTGAAGCACCGCCTCGATGCCCGCTTCCTGCTGGATCTTCTGGCAAGTCACCTGGGCGCTCAAACGGGCGCTTGCCCGCGGACCGTCCGGGACGTTGATGCAGTCGATGCCGTGTTCCTTACAGAGCCGAGCGCCTTCCACCTCTTTCGAGGCATCCACGCCGCGGGGCGGCAGGATTTCGACGAACACCACGAACTGACCCGAGGCCAGCTTCGCTCCTAACTGCGACTTCTCCGCCACCGGAACCTTGGCTAGCGCCTTCGGCTTGGCCTTCGGTTCTTCAACCGTTACCTTCAATGACCGCTGTCCCGGATTCAGCGAGCGAGCCTCGGCCCGAATCAGCTTGATGTGATCCGGTGTCGTACCGCAGCAGCCGCCGATCACCTTCACTCCCGCCCACAGGAACCGGCGCGTATACTGCGCCATGTACTCCGGCGAGCACAAGTAGATGTTGCGGCCTTCCACCTTGGCGGGAAGTCCTGCGTTGGGCATCGCACTCGTGGGCTTGCGCGAGAACTCCTGCATCCGCTCCACTGTGTCGAGCGTCACTTTCGGCCCCACGGAGCAGTTCAATCCGATGATGTCGGCCGATGACGAATCCAGCAGCTGCGTGAAGGTCTCGGTGGAGCTGCCATCCGGCATATTTCCGTAATCGTCGATGGTCACCTGCGCGATGATGACCATGTCCTTGCCCGCCACCTCGCGAACCGCCGCGATGGCCTCGCGCGTTTCGTGCAGGTCGGAGAAGGTCTCCAGGATCATCAGGTCGACGCCCGCTTCCACCAGGGCTTCGGCCTGCTCGCGGAAGTACCCGCGCGCTTCGGCAAACGAGGTGGGACCCAGCGGTTCGATTCGGATTCCCAACGGTCCCATCGCCCCCGCGACGAATACTCCATCGCCGGCGGCCTCACGAGCCAGCCGCACCCCGGCTCGATTGATCTCCTTCAGCTTCTCCGCCATCCCGAAAGCCGCCAGCCGCGGCCGGCTCGCTCCAAACGTATTGGTTTCCAGGATCTCGGCACCTACCTTCACGTAGTCCTGGTGGATCTCGCGGACAATCTGCGGACTCGACAGGTTCAGTTCATCGAAACAGCGGTTGATGAACACGCCCTTCGAATACAGCATGGTGCCCATGGCCCCATCGGCGACCATTACCCGCCGCGCGGACAGTTCTCTGAATTCGTTGGCTCGGGAAGTGATGTCGGTGGTGCTCATGAATCTCCACTAACTCGCGCGCACAACGGACACGCTCCGGGCGACCAAGTCCGCCGAGTCAGGGCTTTCGTTCACTGGCCGCCCTGCGCGGCCTGTGCGCGCTCAAGTCTGGCAGCCAGGGCAGAAATATGTCGAACGACCGCCCTGCTGTACGCGCCGCACCTTTCTCCGGCATCGGGTACAAGGTTCGCTTTCGCGCCCATATACCTGAGGCTGAAAGGCTTCTGCCTCCTGGAATTCTCCTGGACGCACGTACGCGGTACCAGCCGATTGTAGCGCATCCGCTAAAACATTAACAATTGCTTCGTGGAGCCGCGCCAGCCGGATCGCCCTCAGTTTGCCCGCCGGCCGTTCCGGGTGGATGGCGGCCTGAAACAGCGCTTCGGCGGCGTAGATATTCCCCAGCCCGGCAATCCTGGTCTGGTCCATCAGAAACACCTTGATCGGCAGCCGGGACCCGTGAGCCATTCGGCGCAGTGTCTCCACCGTGAAATCCGACGAGAACGGTTCCACTCCCAGGTGTCCCAACGCGGCCTCCAACTCGGTTTCCGTGTAGACGTTCAAATGGCCAAGGGCGCGCGGATCGTTGAAGATCAAGGTCCGATCCCCAGTCAAGTGAAACCACGCCCGGGTGGTGTGCGGCCGGAAGCGATAATCGTCCGCCACGAACAGGTCTCCCGTCATTCCCAGGTGGACCCGAACCGTAAGCCCGTTCGCCAGGTCGATGAGCACCTGCTTACCTCTGCGGCGGATCCCCCGGATGGCGGTTTCCCGTACCAGGCTCTCCACCAGTGCTGGGGCTTGAGGCGCGGTGATCTTGGCCCGATCGACGTGCAGGCTGACCACGGCGGCACCTCCAGCCTGCTCTCTAAGTCGGCGACAAACCGATTCCGCTTCAGGTAGTTCCGGCATATATCTCTAGTAAAAGATGATTTCGACTGGAGCTCCCGCGCCACAGCCCATGACCTTTGCCGCTGAACCCTCGCGAACCACCACCTCAAGGTATCCCGAACTGCCCACGATCACGTTCGGCTCGCCGGGGATGCAGTCCCCGAACGTCTCTGACAAACCGATGATGCGGCGCAATCCGACCGAGACCTCGAACGAGCCGTTCCGAAGTTCAGGAAATCGCTCCACCCCGAAATTGGTGATCAGGTTCCCGAAGTGGTCCACCTTGAGCACCGTGCCGCTCCAGGCCGTGCGCGCGGTTTGAAGCGGCTTCATGAGTCCCAGTTGGACGTAGTCCGTAATCAGTTTCCCGAAGCGCGCGGGTGGAAGCCCTACGGCCAAGTGCGCCGCCGCCGGAGCGAAGACATCCCGCCCATGAAAGGTGCGGCTGACCTCGGGCAGAAATAGCTTCGCGTTCGAGATCGAACGTACCCGGTGCGATCCACGATCGTAAATCATGGAAAACACACCGTTATCCGGCCCGATGAAGTACTGCCCGGCGGCCTCCGCCAGAATCGGCCGGCGATCGGTCCCGACGCCCGGATCCACCACCACCACATGCACTGTCCCCTTGGGGAAGTACGGCGCAGCCTGCGCGATGGTGAAAGCGCCATCCAGGATCTCGAAGGGAGCGACGCCGTGGGTGATGTCAACGATCAAGGCCTTCGGGGCAATCCCCAGGATCACCCCCTTCATCGTTCCCACAAAGTGATCGGAGAAGCCGAAGTCGGTTGTCAGCGTGATAATCCGGGATCGTGTCTTCGCACTCGGCATAGGCTGTTAAACTAATGGTTAACGTGGGGCGTTTCTACTTTGATCACAACGCAACCACTCCGGTATGTAAAGAGGTACTGGATGTGGTGGTTCCAGTAATGCTCGAAGTGTACGGGAACGCTTCCAGTATCCATCACTATGGCCAGGCCGCGAAACAGAAACTGGATGCCGCCCGCCGCGAGGTGGCCGAATTGCTGCGCTGCCATCCCACCGAGATTGTATTCGTGAGCGGCGGCACCGAAGCGGACAACCTCGCGATTTTTGGGACCCTCCGGCGCGGTTCTGGTCCCGCCGGTAAGCACGTCATCACCTCCACCATCGAGCATCCGGCGGTGCTAAACGCTTGTGCTCAACTGGAGCGCGAAGCCGCCGCAGTCACCTACGTCCCGGTGGACGCATCGGGTGTCGTGGACGTCGAAGAGGTCCGACAGGCCCTGCGGCCGGAGACCGTCCTCATCACCATCATGCACGCCAACAACGAACTGGGGACGCTGCAGCCAATCGAGGCAATCGGCACGATAGCCCGGGCGGCAGGTGTAGCCTTCCATTCCGACGGCGTACAGGCGGCCGGCAAGGTTGCGCTGAACGTGAACGAACTCGGCGTGGACCTGTACTCGCTCAGCGGGCATAAGCTCTACGCCCCCAAGGGGATCGGAGTCCTTTATGTAAGGAAAGGGGTACCCCTGACGCCGGTGCTCTACGGCGGGCATCATGAGCGCGACCGTCGCCCCGGGACCGAGAACGTACCCGGAGCCGTCGCCATGGGACGCGCCGCCACAATTGCCCGTCGGGATCTGGCCGATGAGGCACCCTCGCTCGCTGCGATGCGCGATCGTTTTGAAGCCGCTGTACTCGACCGGATCCCCGGCGCGCGAATGAACTGCCGAACCTCTCCGCGCACGCCGAACACGTCCAACATCTGCTTCGAGGGGATCGAGGGCGAGCCGCTCCTGATCGCGCTCGACCTGAAGGGATTCGCCGTATCGAGCGGTGCCGCCTGCTCAAGCGGAGCCGTGGAACCGTCCCATGTGCTGACGGCCATTGGCCTCTCTCGGCACGAGGCGCGGTCCTGCCTGAGATTCTCCTTCGGACGGTCCAACGATGATCGCTCAGGTGGACGGACTGTTGGAAGCGCTCGAAACCGCTGTGGCCCACTTGAGAAGGCTGGCGCCGTCTGGGAGAGTCCATGTCTGATTCGATCATTGCCGTCGCCATGTCGGGTGGGGTGGATAGCTCGGCTGTGGCGGCCCTGCTGCACCGTCGCGGTGAACCCATCGTCGGCATGACCATGCAGTTGTGGAATCAGCGCCGGCTCCCCGAACTCTCGGGCGGAGGCGGAGCCGGACGTTGCTGCTCGCTCGACGATGTCTACGACGCTCGCTACGTTGCCCAGCAACTGGGCATCCCGTACTACGTCGTAAACTTCGAGAATCGCTTTGAAGAACAGGTCGTAAAGCCTTTCATCGATGAGTACTTAGCTGGTCGGACACCCATCCCGTGCACGCTCTGCAACAACTTCGTCAAGTTCGACCAGTTCCTGGAAATGGCGGCGGGAGTAGGGGCCGAACGAGTTGCCACCGGCCATTACGCCCAGCTTGCGTATGACCCCGAATCGGGCCGGCATCAGATGCGGAAGGGAGTCGATGCGGCCAAGGACCAGACGTACTTCCTATTCGGCCTGACCCAGGACCAACTCGCCCGGACGCTATTCCCGCTCGGGGGATTGACCAAGCCCGAAGTCCGGGAACTCGCCCGTGAACTCGGATTGCCAGTGGCCGAAAAGCCGGACAGCCAGGAAATCTGCTTCGTCCCGAACGGCGACTATGCGTCTTTTATTGATGCATACTTCCGCGAGCAGGGAATCCCGCGGGCGGCGACGGTGGGCGAGATCGTCGATACCGGCGGCCAGCGTCATGGGCGAGCACGGCGGCGTCCACCACTTCACGGTGGGGCAGCGCCGTGGACTCGGAATCGCCGCAGGCGAACCGCTGTACGTGATCGCCACGGAGCCAGCCACCCAGCGCGTCATCGTCGGACGGAATGACGATCTGCTCCGGGCATCAATGGTGGCGAAGGACGTGAACTGGATCTCGATCGCACCCATCCCCGAACCGGTACGTGCCGAGGTGAAGATCCGCAACAAACACGCCGCCGCCCCCGCCACGCTCTGCCCCACGGGGAATCCGGCGCAGGTAGAAGTACGCTTCGACCAGCCCCAACGGGCCGTGACTCCGGGCCAGGCAGCCGTCTTCTATTCGGGTGACCTGGTGCTGGGCGGTGGCTGGATCGACTAGGAGGCGCTTTGGTCGCGTCAAGACGTTTCCCGTGCGTTCATTGAGTCGAACGCCCCGCGGGTGGCGCCGGCACGTCAAGTTGAAACAATCGCCCGGACTTCGGCGTCCCTTTCACTGGTGCCTTTGAAGTCGAATCGTCCGCATGCGAGGTCGGGCATTCGGAGGGCGTCTCCGAGCATCTGCGTAGTGATGTGTGTTTTTCAAGCTCTGAAGGGCCGCGAGCCGTCGCAACCGGATTTTATCCGCAACCGGGCTTTATCTTATAATTAATGTTGATAAGTCATACCTCTAATCACATACGGAGACGCAGGAGCTCAGAACCCTAACGGGATGTTCAGTCTGATGCCGATGTTCGTCTCGGTCTATGGTGTTTGGCGGATCGCCTCTACGATGCATTGAAACAAACAAGATGCCTACTGTCGCCGCTGTAATTCCTGTCCATAATCGGTTCCAATACCTGGAAGAGTGCCTGGCTTCGGTTCTGAATCAGAGCCGGGCGCCCGACGAAGTCATCGTGGTGGACGACTGTTCCCGCACGCCGGTGGCCGAGTTTCTGGCGCGGTCCCGCTACGGCGACCAAGTCAAGGTACTACGCACCGATCGGAATCGGGGAAGCTCCGGAGCCCGGAATCTCGGCTGGCAGAGCGCGGAAAGCGAACTCATCGCCTTTAACGATAGCGACGACGTGTGGAGACATGACAAGCTTGAGCACCAACTGGCGTACCTCAGGAGTCGGCCACAGACGTCCGGGGTTTCCAGTGCGCTGGAAGCATTTTTTCCGGATGGCCGAACCGAGACCTGGGCGGCTGACCGTCCCTCGTCGTTCACATTGTCCGACAGTCTGACGTTCTCGCAACTCCCTCTCCAGTCTCTGCTGATCCGGCGCGATGCTCTGGCGGGTGTGGGCGGCTTTGACGAACGGTTCCGAAACCTACAGGACTGGGACTTCTCCATTCGTCTGGCGCAAGCCGGCTTTCGAATCGACTGCATGGCTGGTGATTGCCTGGTCAGATTGCGACTTCACAACCAGAATATTAGCGGGAATCCGTGGCGCGTTCTCCGCTATGAGACTCGGCTCATCCACCGGCACGCCGCTCTGCTCAAGCAGGAATTTGGGAGCGGAGCTTCGCGGGTGCAGTACGGGACTGCGTTGAGGCGCGCCGGGAGCCAGATCCGTTTTTTTGGCCGGGCCACGCGCGCGCTGGCCCGCCTGCTTGAGTTTTCCGCGCCAGGCAGCACGCTGGGGCTCAACGGTGTCCGGAGGGACCAGTTTGCCGGCGATGCGGGGAGGCGCTCACCGACTCTGACAGAAATGTCATCTGCGGAGGAGGATTCGTAAATGTTTCGCGCCGGCCTCTACGCTCGGGTTTCCGCCAACTACCAGCAGATCTTCAACGCTCGGAGTGGAGTGTTGTCACCGTATGGCCCGCAGGTAGGTATCTACGTTTCGATGTCATCTGATAAATCTCGGTGCGTCGTCAGCAGTTCTCTTTCACTCGCCCGCTCCGAGGGACCTCCTTTCATCTTCCGCACAGCTTGAGCCTTCGCGCCTTCTTGACACAACGTCTCCGCTTCACCGGCAGACGCAGATTAACTTGTATCCCGGAATGGCCCAGGCGAAAGGCGACATTTCTACCTTGCCCTGACAAATTCAACCGGACCGTGTACCGGTGGATGGGCCAGCGCAGCAAGGTGCCTTCGCAGGCCGCCCTGATCCCGGATGCGACGCGCTTCCAAGATCTGGAACAATCAGGCGCAGCCGGTCGAGAATGAGCCGGGCTGCGCTTTCCTCACCCCCTGGCAACCGGGATCTCTGACCGGCCGGCAACCGCGCGAAGTGGAAGACTGCCGAAGGATGACCGCTCGCATTCCGTCTATACTTGACCATGGACATTTCCCGCCGCCACTGGGCATTGGGTTCGTTTTGTGGCGTGGCTTGGGCCGAAATCGCTGCGGCGGCCCAGCACGCGCATGAGGCGCAGCAGGCTGATCCGCCGCGGAGGTTGGCCGTGCTGGACGCGGCTACGGCTCGCGATGTGGAGGCCATTGCCGCGCAGATCATTCCATCGGATGATGGTCCGGGAGCGCGCGAGGCGGGGGTGATCTGGTTCATTGACCGGGCGCTCGCGACCTTCGACGAGGACCAGCGCGGCCTGTATCGGGCCGGGATGGCCGAAGTGGGACGAATCCGGTCCCGGATGTTTCCAGGTTCGATCAGCGTGGCCGGACTGGCGGACGACCAGCAGAAAGCGATCATCCGGGCGATCGAATCCAGCGAGTTCTTCGCCTTGTTGCGCAGGCACACCGTAATGGGATTTCTGGGGCATCCCAAGTACGGCGGCAATCGGGACCAGGTTGGTTGGAAGCACATCGGCTTCGAGAGCCGGATGGCCTTTACGCCGCCATTCGGCTACTACGACACACCGGGGAGGGATCGGGAATGAGCGGGCCTCGATTCCGGCCGTCAGAGGCTGTCGATTTCCTGGTAATCGGAGCCGGGGCAGCGGGCGGCGTGATCGCCAAGGAGTTGTCCGTGGCGGGATTCCAGGTGGTGGTGCTGGAGCAAGGCCCTTACCTCCGCGAGACGGACTACTCGCACGACGAGATCAAATACTTCTTCCAGCCCGGCCTGACCAACGATCCGAAGTCGCAGCCGCTGCTGTTCCGCAAGACCCCGGCGGATGCTTACAAGCCGTTCAAAGCGGTCGAGTATGGGCGGCAGGTGGGCGGGGGCAGCGTCCATTTCACGGGCAATTACTGGCGATTTCACGAGAGCGATTTTCACGAGCGCAGTCTGTTCGGGGAGATCGCCGGGACCGGATTCGCGGACTGGCCGATCTCCTACGCCGATCTCGAACCGTACTACACGCGGGCGGAGGAGGACTTGGGCATCTCGGGATTAGCGGGTGCGAATCCGTTCGAGGCGCCGCGGTCAAAGCCGTATCCACTACCGCCGATGCCGGTGAAATCATCGGGGGTCCTGTTCGAGCGCGCGACCCGAAAGCTGGGGCTGCATCCGTTCCCCGCCCCAGTGGCCATCCTCTCACAGCCGTATCGCGGACGCGCTGCGTGCTCGCATTGCGGGATGTGCGAATCGTTCGGCTGTGAGATGCGGGCGAAATCGAGCACGCTGGTGAGCGTGATTCCGGTGGCGGAGAAGACTGGCCGGTGCGAGATCCGCCCGAACTCCTATGTCCGCAAGATCGAGTTGGATGCTCAGGGGCGGGCGGCCGGAGCGATCTACTTCGATGCGGCCAGGCGCGAGGTGTTCCAGCGGGCGAAAGTGGTGGTGGTCTGCGCGAACGGGGCGGAAACGCCGCGGCTGCTGCTGATGTCGAAATCGAACCGGTTCCCGCATGGGCTAGCCAATTCAAGCGGACTGGTGGGCAAGTACCTGATGTGGGATCTCGGCAGTTTCGTCAGCGGACTGTTCGAGCATCCGCTGAACGAGTACAAGGGAATCCAGGTGACCCGCCTGATCCACGACTACTACCGCGCCGACCCCAAGCGAGGCTTCTATGGCGGGGGCGGGATCGACGCGCGATTCGATTTTCAGCCTGCGAGTTTCGCCCTGGACGGCATGCCGCCCGATGTGCCCAAGTGGGGCTCGGAGTACAAGAAGGCAATTGCGTCGTACTTCACCCGCACGATGTCTCTACTGAGCCATTCCACGTCGCTGGCCGTGGAGCAGAACGGCGTGGCGCTGGATCCCGAGGTGAAGGATGCCTGGGGCCTGCCCGCGATGCGCGTCACTTACGACTTCCACCCCGACGATCTCAAGACCTTGCGGTGGCTGATCGAGCGGCAGACCGAGATCCTGGAGGCGGCCGGAGCGAAGAAGATCTGGGCGGCGCCTGTGGACGCACCCGAGTCGAACCGCCACCTGATGGGGACGTGCCGCATGGGTAACGATCCGCGGACGTCGGTGGTAGACCGGAATAGCCGCACGCACGACGTAGCGAACCTGTTTTTGGTGGACGGCAGCAACTTCGTGACGTCGGCGCGGCAGCAGCCGACCGCGACCATTCAGGCGTTGGCGTATCGTGCGGCGGATTTTATGGTTAAGGCGGCGCGGACGGGAGGAGTCGGGAAGGGTTAGCGTCCTCCTGGGAAACCTGTTTCCAATCCGCAGACGCGCGCCTGGACCTGTCGCCGTCCAGGGGAGCATCGACAGGTCACCCTTCGAGTTGCCAAGAACGGCAATCGGCCGCCGGCCAACGACGAGACATTCGCCAACAAGTCCTGCGACGGATGCTGAGCGGATGAGTTCAATAGTGGAAGCGACAGGAGAGAATTCGGATCTTATCGGGCAAGACCTGATATACCAGCCGATGCTCCAGGTTGATGCGCCGCGACCAGCACCCGGAGAGTTCGTGCTTGAGCGGCTCCGGTCTACCAAGGCCGAAAATGGTTCCTTTTGAACCTCGCGGACAAGGCGCACAATCCGGAGCGCTTGAGTTCGGTCCTGCTCGATCCACCAAGCCAGATCCTCGAATGCGGAGGGATCAAATTCCAAGCTTCTCAACGACAGCCTCGAGAGAGATCCCGTCGCGCCGCCGAAGGGCCGCCAGCAGGCGCCCCTTCATCGTCTCCGACTTGAGCAGATATGCGGTTTCGCGCTCTGAAGCGATCTGCCGCCACAACTCGATCGGGACGATCACCGCTGTCGGTTCCCCGGCCTCATTTGAGACGATCTGGATGTCAGCGTCCGGCACAACTTCAGTCTACCTCCCCCGCGACCACCGCGAAGAATTGCCAATTGCTTGCCATGAGCGTCGAAGGGTGAATCAGTTGCCGGTAATGCTCCAATGCACAGTCACGACGGTGCCGTCGCCGCGTACTTAATCGGCCCCTTCCTCATGTCCTCGGAATCGCTCCCCATTTTTGACCCGCGCCGGATTCGGGAATTAGCCGATTACCCGGCCCTTTTCAGTCCGTCGCGGATTGCTTGTTTCAGGACAGTTTGGTAACCGACGCCGTTTCGTTCAGCAACTTGTCTGGCTCGCTCGAGATCCGCGACCGGGATGCGAATCGAGACGGCGCGGGTTGCTTTCTCCTTGGCCTGTTCCAGGAGCTGTTCCAATACTTTGGGATCGGTCTTCGCAGCTTTGAGCCCGGCTGAACGAATGAGGGTCCCGGCCTTCAAGGCACGAGTGAATTCGCGTTGAGTTTGGAGGCGGCCCTCGGGTGTCGCGTACCAGTCGGCCTCCGCGGCCTCGGAGCTAAACTTGCGATCATCCGTCGATTTGTGGGGCATAGATGCTCCATTATGTAGCTCATCGAGAAGGGTCACAGCCCGCGACGGGTTCTTAACCCGCCTTTAGCGGGACTGAAGAACCGCCTGCCCCACCTCGGATTTTATAGACCACATTGCAACCGGCCTCCGAGTGATTCCAAACACGGCCGACCAGCGCCGGTAGCCAACCGGCGCGCAGGATGCCATCCTGCCCCACCAGCGAAGAGCACTCACGCGAGCGTGCCGAATCGGATGCGGGTGTCATAATATAGGATTTGGCCGAAGAGAAAAAACCCCCGGCAGCCAAACCGGCTGCGGCAGCGAAACCGCCTGCCATCATGGAATCCGTTCCATGGCAAGATGACCTGACGGCTGAGATCAAGGAACAGTTCGGAGACCGGGTTCTCGAGTTCTCCAGCTACCGCGACCAGAAGTTCATTGTCGCCGCACCCGAGGCCGCCGTTCCCCTCATCGAGTACCTCAAACTCGAGGCCGGGTTCGATTACCTGGTGGATGTCACCGCGGTCCACTGGCCGAAACGCGACCGCGAGCCGTTCGACATCATCTATATCCTGTACAGCTTTTCGCGCAACGACCGCATCCGCGTGAAGACCAGGATCGCCGAGGGGTACAAACCCGAAAGCGTCACCAGCGTGCATTTGACGGCGAACTGGCTGGAACGGGAGGTTTTCGACATGTTCGGCATCGAGTTCGCCAACCATCCCGACCTCCGCCGCATCCTCATGCCGGAAGACTGGAACGGCCATCCCTTGCGCAAGGACTACTCGATCATTCAGATGGACCAGCGCTGGGTAAAAGAGAATCTCGGTATCGAAAGCGGGCAGTAACCGATGGCCACACAGACCTTTCTCGACGCCAATGAACTGGTCCTGAACATGGGACCGCAGCACCCGTCCACCCACGGCGTGCTCCGGGTGATCCTGAAACTCGACGGCGAAAAGATTCTCGGGACCGACTGCATCATCGGCTACCTGCACCGCGGAGTGGAAAAGATCGGCGAGAATCGCACGTACCCCATGTTCACGCCGTACGTGGACCGCATGGATTACGTGGCCTCGGTGTCCAACGGACTGGGCTACTGCCTGGCGGTGGAAAAGCTGACGAACCTACAGGCGCCGCCGCGCGCCGAAGCCGTCCGGGTCATCCTCACGGAACTGAATCGGATCACCAGCCATCTGGTTTGGCTGGGTACCCACGCTCTCGATATCGGCGCCATCACTCCGCTGTTCTACACCATGCGCGAGCGCGAAGAAGCGCTAAAGATTTTCGAAAACTACTGCGGCGCCCGGCTCACGACCCACGCGTTCCGGATCGGCGGACTGCAGTACGAGACCTACGACGGATTCGAAGAGCAGGTGAAGAAGTTCTGTGACGAGATGGAACCGCGGATCGATGAGTACGAGACGCTGCTCACCGGAAACCGCATCTGGATCGACCGGCTCAAGGGCATTGGGATCCTGACCGCCGAAGAATGCAAGCAATACGGTGTCACAGGGCCGATGCTGCGCGCCGCCGGAGTGAAGTGGGATATCCGCAAGGCGGTGCCGTACTCCGGTTACGAAAAGTACGACTTCGAGATTCCGACCCGCGAGAACGGCGACACCTACGATCGGTACATGGTGCGCATGCAGGAGATGCGGCAGTCGGTGCGGATTGTCCGGCAGGCAGTGGCGAACATCCCCGAGGGGCCCATTCTTGCGAAGGTCCCGAAGGTGCTGAAACCGCCGGTGGGAGAGGTTTACGTCTCCATCGAAGCGCCGAAGGGAGAACTCGGATATTATATCGTGAGCGATGGAACGATCCAGCCGTACCGCGTGCGGGTTCGGCCGCCTTCGTTCATCAACTTGCAGTCGCTCGACAAGATGGCGAAGGGATCGCTGATTGCAGACATAGTTGCGATTATCGGCACCATCGACATCGTGCTGGGAGAAGTAGACCGGTAGCCGACGTTCGGGTCGCCCGGAGTTGAAGAGGGGATATGCGCAAGCTGTTACGAACCATCTTTCTGGTAGACCTGTTGGAGGGACTGTGGGTGACATTCCGCAGCCAGCACACCAAGAACATCTACACGGAGCAATATCCCGCTGAGAGGCCCAAGGTGGCCGAGCGGTATCGCGGCGCGCCGAGGCTGAACAACAATCCGGAGACGGGGGAGACGTTGTGCATCTGCTGCGACCTATGCGCGATTGCATGCCCGGAGCAGTTGATCATCGTCGGCAGCGAACGCAATCCGGAGACCCGGCGGAAAGAACTGACCCATTTTACGTACGACGTGTCACGCTGCATGTTCTGCGGTTTGTGCGAGGACGCCTGCCCGGTGGATTGTCTGGAACTGACGCAGGATTTCGAACTGGCCCAGTATTCCCGCGAGGGATTGATTTGGGACCGTCAAATGCTGGAAGAAGGACCGAAGCCAACTCAGTACCGTAGTTAGCGGCGGCGGACGCAGGACGGCGATCGTCGGCGCCTGTCGCTAGATTGCTGCACGGTGGGCACTTACCATGCTGGATGCCGTTCTCTTTTACATGTTCGCGCTGCTGACCCTGGGCGGCGCGGTACTGACGATCACGCGAAAAAGCGCGATCCACAGCGCCATTTCGCTCATTGTGTCGCTGCTCGGGGTGGCTGGCCTGTTTCTGCTGCAGCAGGCCGAGTTCCTGTTCGCCGTCCAGATTGTGCTGTATATCGGCGGCATCATGGTGCTGTTTCTGTTCGTCATCATGCTGGTGAACCTGGACGAAGCGGCCAAAGAGAGACAGTTCAACGGCCAGCGATGGCTCGCCCTCGCCTGCGCGGTGGTAGTGGGCGCGGAGATCTTGTACGTTCTGGCGAAGGGCTCCGGCACGTTACCCCTGCCCACTCCGGCGCCGCCCGGCCCAGCCATGGGCAACACCGAAATGATCGGCGTGGCGCTGTTCCGCGATTATCTGCTGCCGTTCGAAGCGGTGTCGCTGCTGCTGCTGGCGGCGATTGTGGGCTCCGTCACCATGGCAAAGAGGAGAGCGTAGAATGCCGGCGATTACGACGGGACATTACCTGGTGGTGAGCACGGCGCTGCTGTTGATCGGGACCCTGGGCGTGCTGGCCCGGCGGAATATCGTCATCATTCTGATGTCCCTGGAACTGATTCTCAACGCTGTCAACATCAACCTGATCGCCTTTTCACGGTACTACGGCGACGTCAAAGGCCAGATCTTCGCCATTTTCGTGATTACGGTGGCAGTGGCTGAAGCGGCCGTCGGCCTGGGCATCCTGATCGCGCTGTTCCGCAACAAAGGCACGGTGCTGGCGGATGAGATCGACTTACTAAAGTGGTGAGGCCACGATGAATTTTCTCGACAGTATCTGGCTCATCCCCCTGTTCCCGCTGTTCGGAGCCGCGGTGATGCTGCTGATCGGACGCAAACTGCCCAACTCGGTGGTGCGTGTCCTGTGCCCCGGCACGGTTTTCCTATCCTTTATTTTTGCCGCGGGAGCCGTCAGCCAGCTGGCATCATCGCCTGAGAAGGTGCATGAGGTAGTCCAGTTCCTGTGGATGCCACCGCTCCACGCCGATTGGGGATTCCTGCTGGATCCTTTAAGTTCCGTGATGATCCTGGTGGTCACCTTCGTCGGGTTCGTCATCCATGTCTACGCCACCGGCTACATGGCGCACGAAGGAGGATATTACCGGTTTTTCGGATATATGAATCTGTTCGTGTTCTTCATGCTGATGCTGGTGCTGGCCAATAACTTCCTGCTGCTGTTTGTCGGCTGGGAAGGCGTGGGCCTGTGCAGTTACCTGCTCATCGGCTTCTACTATCACAAGAAGAGCGCGGGCGACGCGGGCAAGAAGGCATTTATCGTCAACCGTATCGGCGACGCGGCGTTCATCGTCGGCATGCTGCTGATTTTCTCGATCGCCGGCTCCCTGCAGTTTACCCACGTCAATGAATTTCTGGAGGCGCACCACTTCACGGCTGAGGCCGCGGGCTGGGGAATCCTCAGCACAACGGCGCTGATGCTGTTCATCGGCGCAACCGGAAAGTCCGCGCAGTTTCCGCTGTACGTCTGGCTGCCGGATGCCATGGAAGGCCCCACGCCGGTATCGGCGCTGATCCACGCTGCCACCATGGTCACCGCCGGCGTTTACATGGTCTGCCGTTCGCACGTGCTGTTCGAACTGACGCCGATGACGATGCAGATTGTGGCGGTGATCGGCGGATTCACGGCCATCTTTGCGGCTTCCATCGGCCTGGTGCAGAACGACATCAAACGCGTGCTCGCGTATTCCACGGTGAGCCAGCTCGGCTATATGTTCCTGGCCGCTGGAGTCGGGGCGTACTGGGTGGCCATCTTCCACCTGTTCACGCACGCGTTCTTCAAAGCCCTGCTCTTCCTTGGTGCGGGCAGCGTGATCCACGGGGTGGGCGGGGAACAGGACATGCGGAAAATGGGCGGCCTGAAGAAGTACATGCCCATCACGCACTGGACCATGTTCATCGCGACCCTGGCGATCTCGGGCATCCCGGGCCTGGCCGGGTTCTTCTCGAAGGACGAGATCCTGGCGCAGGTCTACGGATCGGCGCACGGGTCGAAGGCGCTCTATGTGGTGGGTCTCACCACCGCGCTGATGACCAGCTTCTACATGTGGCGCCTGATGTACATGACCTTCTACGGCGAGCCGCGATCGCACGTGCACGCGCATGAGTCGCCGCTCTCGATGACGGGCCCGCTAATGGTGCTGGCCGCGGGAAGCGCCCTGGTGGGATGGCTGTCGGTGCCGAAGATGTTCCCGGTCGGCTCGCACCTGTTCGAGCACTGGCTGGAGCAGGTCTTTGGGGCGGAAACTGGCGGCGCGGAGATCCCCGAGTTGCTGCTGACGTCGCTGTCGGTGGCGGCCGCACTGGTTGGGATTTACATCGCGAGCCGGATCTATCTCAAGGTTTGGACGGGTCCGCTGTACCGCGCAGTCCTGAATAAGTGGTACGTGGACGAGATTTACGACTTCCTGTTCGTCAACGGCTTGGCCAAGGGCGGCGGCGAAGTGCTGGGCGCGTTCGATCGCAATGTGATTGACGGCGGCGTTAACGGAGCGGGCTGGATGACACGCCTGTCTTCGACGATTTCGATCTGGTGGGACACCTGGATTGTGGACGGACTGGTGCGGCTGACATCGTTCACCGTGAAACTGTCCGGCTATCCAATGCGTTTGTTCCAGACCGGTCACGTGCAATCGTACGCGCTGGTGTTTGTCGCCGGCGTTCTTGCAATGTTCGGATACTACGTTTTGAGGTAAGGCCGGGGAAGGCCATATAACATATGTCGGGTCACCTACTGAGCTGGGTCTTATTCACACCGCTGATCGGATTGCTCCTGCTGCTGTTCATACCCGGGAGCAACAAGAACCTGATCAGGATTTGGGCCAATGTAGTCGGCTTTATCGGCTTCCTGGTTTCTATGCCGCTGGTTACCAACTTTGACAAGAACCAGCCCGGCTACCAGTTCTTTGAGCACGCGGACTGGATTCCGTCGATCGGGGCCACTTACACGATCGGTATCGACGGCATCAGCCTGCTGCTCATCATTCTCACCACGCTGATGGGTTTCCTTTCCATCCTGTGTTCGTGGAGCGCCATCCAGGATCGCGTGAAGGAATACTACGCCATGTTCCTGCTGCTGCAGGTGGGAATGCTGGGCGTGTTCATGTCCCTGGATTTCTTCCTGTTCTATGTGTTCTGGGAACTGGTGCTGATACCGATGTACTTCATCATCGCCATCTGGGGCGGTGAGCGGAAGTTGTACGCATCCATCAAGTTCTTTCTGTACACCGCGGCGGGTTCCGTCCTGATGCTGTTGGGCATCCTGGTTCTATACTTCCAACATCAGCAGCAGTTCGGATATTACACCTTCGAGATTGCGAAGCTGATGAACCTGAACCTGCCGCTGGGGATGCAGCGCTGGGTGTTCTGGGCGCTGTTCCTGGGCTTCGCCGTGAAAGTCCCGATGTTCCCGTTCCATACCTGGCTGCCCGACGCGCACACTGAGGCGCCCACGGCGGGGTCTGTGATTCTGGCCGCTGTTCTCCTGAAAATGGGGACTTATGGATTCATCCGCTTCTCGGTGCCGCTGCTGCCCAAAGCCGCCATTGATCCGACCATCGTTCAGGTGCTGGCGGTGCTGTCCATCATCGGCATCATCTATGGCGCCCTGGTCAGTCTGATGCAGAAGGACTGGAAGAAGCTGGTGGCGTACTCGTCGGTGAGCCACCTGGGATTCTGCACGCTCGGCATCTTCGCCATGACGCCCGCCGGCCTCAGCGGCAGCGTCATCCAACAGATCAACCACGGGCTCTCCACCGGCATGCTCTTCCTGATCGTCGGTGTGATCTACGAACGCCGGCACACACGATTGATCTCCGAATACGGCGGGCCTGGCGAAGGTGATGCCGAACTACGCCGTGGTCTTCGCCATCGCCATGCTGAGTTCGGCCGGACTTGCCGATGCTCAACGGATTCATCGGTGAATTTACGATTCTGGCCGGAACATTCGAAACCAATCGCGTTTGGGCGGCCCTGGCGGCTTCCGGTGTGATCCTCGCCGCGGCTTACTTGCTCTGGCTGTATCAGCGCACCATGCTCGGCCAGGTCACCAACCCCAAGAACGAGAATCTGAAGGATCTGAACTTCCGCGAGTGGGCCATCTTCATTCCGCTGATTGCCCTGTGCTTCTGGATCGGACTCTATCCGAAACCCTTGTTCGACGTTCTGGACAAGCCAGTGGCGCAGATCGTTCAGCGCGTCCGGCCCGAGTACTACCAACAGAAGAAGGGTCCCGAGATTCCCGCCGCGGCCGAGCAGCGGCCTTCGGCAGCCGAGCCGGTGGCGGCAGTACGATGAGCGACTTCTACACGGCTACCGATCATTTTGTACTGCTCCCGTCGATCTACCTCGCGGTGTTCGGCTGTGTGGTCATGCTATTCGAGTTTCTGCTCGACGAAGCCGACCGTCGCAAGCACTGGCTGGCAGGGCTTTCGCTGGCGGGTCTGGCATTCACGGGTTGGGCACTTTGGATGCAGCAGGGCGAGGTGAACAAGGGAATCGTCCACACGGCGTTCCACGGAACCTTAGTGGTGGACGGCTTCTCCATGCTGTTCAACTGGATCTTCCTGACTACGGCCGCCATTGTCATTCTGATCTCGTACCGCTATCTGGAGATTGAAGGCGAACATCGGGCCGAGTACTACGGACTGGTGCTGCTGGCGCAGTGCGGCATGTTCTTCCTGGCCACGGGCCACGACCTGATCACTCTGTTCATCGGCCTGGAACTGATGGCGCTGTGCTTCTACATCATGGTGGGCTTCCTGCGGGATGAGAGGCGTTCGAACGAAGCGGCGCTGAAGTACCTGCTGCTGGGCGGGTTTTCCAGCGGCTTCCTGGCCTTCGGGTTTTCGATGCTGTACGGACTGTCAGGATCCACCAACCTGCGCGAGATCGCGGCTGCGATTGCCGCTCGCGGCATCGGCGATCCATTGACATTTCTGGCGCTGGCCACCACCAGCGTCGGACTGCTGTTCAAAATTTCGGCCGCTCCGTTCCACATGTGGGCACCCGACGCCTATGAGGGCGCGCCGACCACCATCACGGCGTACCTCTCGGTGGGTTCGAAGGCTGCATCGTTCGCGATCCTGCTTCGAATTTTCATGGAGCCGCTGCAATCGGTGCGCGACATGTGGCTGCCGATCATTACCGTGGTGGCCCTCGTCAGTTTGACGGTGGGCAATCTTGCCGCCATCAGCCAGACCAACATCAAGCGGCTGCTCGCGTATAGCGGGATCTCGCATGCCGGCTACATGCTGCTGGGCCTGGTTGCGGGAAACGAAACCGGCATCAAAGGCATCGGCGTGTACCTGGTGGTCTACACTTTCATGAACCTGGGGGCGCTGCTGGTGGTGGTCGCCATGCGCCGCGCCGACATCATCGGCGAGGACGTGGACGACTTCGCGGGACTAATGCACAGGCACCCGGTTTACGCCATCTTCATGCTGGTGTTTCTGCTGTCGCTCGCGGGGATTCCGCCCACCGCCGGATTCCTTGGGAAGTACTACATCTTCCTGGCCCTGGTTGAGACCGGACACTACTACCTGGCCGTGGTCGCGACGTTATATGTCGCCGTGGCCATCTATTATTACTTCCGCATCGTGCGCAGCATGTTCGTTCGCGAGGAAACCGAACTGGCGGCGCCCGAGTCGAGCTTCGGACTCCGTCTCGCGCTCGGGATTACCGGAGCCTTTACGCTGCTGGTCGGCGTCTTCCCGGAACCGGTGCTACGGTTCGCCGGTGATTCGCTACTGAAGTAACGCCATGGAAACGATCCTATCCAATCCCCTGTTCATGCCGGTTGTATTAATGGTGGTGTTCGTGGCCGTCCTCCCGCTGCTGGCGGGCTACATGACGCTCATCGAACGGAAGGTTCTGGCCGACCTCCAGGTCCGGCTGGGACCCATGCGGGTGGGGCCGCACGGATTCCTGCAACCGATCGCCGACACGGTGAAGCTGGTCACCAAGGAAGACATCATCCCGGAATCCGCCGACAAGCCGCTGTTCTGGTTCGCGCCGATGATTTCCACCTTCACCGCGCTGACCTGCTTTTCGGTGATGCCGCTCAGCGGATACCTGCGTGTAGCGGACGTGAACGTCGGGATCCTGATCATCTCGGCGATGTCGTCGGTTGGAATTCTCGGCATCATCCTGGGCGGATGGGCGTCGAACAGCCACTACTCCTTGCTGGGCGGGCTGCGCAGCGCCGCACAGTTGGTCAGCTATGAAGTGGCGCTGGCTCTGGCACTGCTGTCCGGCGTGATGGCCGCGGGCACGTTGAGCCTGGTCCAGATCGTGAAGAACCAGCAGGCAGGGCACCTTTGGTTCGTCTTCGACAATTACGGCTTCATGATCGTGCCGTTTATCTGTTACATGGTGTCGGCGATCGCCGAGACCAACCGCGCGCCGTTCGACCTGCCAGAGGCCGAATCGGAGTTGGTGGCCGGTTACCACACCGAATACAGCGGCCTGCGTTATGCACTGTTCATGATGGCCGAGTACATCGCGATTCTGGTGGTCTGCGGCGTGATGGTGACGGTGTTCTGGGGCGGCTGGCTGCGTCCTTTCCCCAACGTCGGCTGGCTTGCGATACCGCTCAATTACGGGTTCCCGCTCCTGCTGTTCGCAGGCTCCGGCCTGCTGTGCTTCCCGATGTCGCGCAAGTTGCCCTATCCGCCGCACCGGATCTTCCTCGTGGTGCTGGCGCTGATCATGATCGGAATCGGCGGACTGTTCATGGTGCCGATGTTCAATGCGGCCATCATCGACGTCTTCTGGTTCTGCTTCAAGGTGGGCGTTGCGGTTTACGTTCTCATCTGGGTGCGCGGCACATTCCCGAGATTCCGCTATGACCA
Source organism: uncultured Acidobacteriota bacterium (assembly GCA_963737465.1). GTDB lineage: Bacteria > Acidobacteriota > Terriglobia > Bryobacterales > Bryobacteraceae > TMP-7. The sequence continues at coordinate 176,446 of CAVTTC010000014.1, read as the reverse complement.
GTTGATGAACATCGGCTGGAAGGTGATGATCCCGATCGCGTTGGGCGCCATCCTGGTGAATGCGGTGATCGGAATGGCGAAGTCATAGAATGGTTCTATGGCGGCGACGACGGGACTGATCACGGTCGCGGAGTTCGAGAAACTGGTTCGAGACAATGTCCGGCTCGAGTTGCACCACGGCGAGGTAATTACGATGCCTCCGGCAAAGATGCGGCACAATAGGGCCGAAAAGAGACTTGTTCGTGCCCTGGAGAGCAGAATCGGGCGTCATGGGTACGTGAACAGCGAAGTGCCGTTCCGTCCACTTCCCGAGCACGAGGTGTGGACGGCGGATGTGGCTTTCCTGTCCGAAGAGAGGGATCGCGGAACTGCCGGCGAGGACTGGATCGCCGGGGCTCCGGACCTGGTGGCCGAAATCCTGTCTCCCGCAAACACCGCCGAAGAGATGCTGGACCGCGAAGATACTTGCCTGAGGAATGGCGGCAGGCAATTCTGGACGGTCAGCATCGAGCGACGGACCGTCAAAGTCACTAGTGCCACTGGCTGGACCGCGAACTACCGCCCCGGTGACGAGATCGATCTGGCCGAGTTCGGCGGCGGCAAACTGCCGGTGTCCGAGATCTTCAGCGAATAATGAGCCTATAACTTGCGCCGGCCGCGAACTTCACCGCGACACATTGATCGATCCGCAAACGCACTGGAACGGAACCATATCGCCATCGCATAACTCCGCATAGTCGAGGGTCAGTTCCTCGCCCGGCGCGATGTTGCGGAGAGCCACTACGTTCAATCCAGTGTAGGCAGTGTTCGGATCGCAGGAGTGGTTTTGCGGCGCCCATTCTTCGGGGTCTTCGCTCCAGATGACGAATACCTGGCGACTGACCGGCACCCCGTAGCGTCCCAGCACTTCGCGGCGATCCTGGGGCCAGTGCCGGTGGACATGATCGCGGCTCACCAAGCGGTGCGGACGCTCCTCACCGCGATGGACGATGTGACCTTTCGGAATTGAGGCTTTGGCGTAGATTCCGAAACCGGAGATCGCATCGCCGCGCCGTTCGTACAGCGTGCGCCGCCGGTGATGGCGCTCGATACCTTCGGCGATGATGTGCCGCAGAAATCCGGAGCGGCCGAGCGGATCATGCTCGAGAATGTAGTCGGCCGAACCCTCATAGCCCTTCTGGTAAAAGACAGAACAGGCGAAGTTGATCTCCAGGAAGAAGATCTCTCCGGCCTGGTTCATGCGAAAGTCGAGGCGGGCGTAGCCCTCGCCTTCGAACCCTGAGAAAATGGCGCGGGCGGCTTCGCGCAAACGGCTGTCGAGTTCCGGATCTTCCACCGGGACGTTGCACTCGGGGTGGTACTGCTCAACCTTGAGTTCGTACGTCTTGAAGCGCGGCCCGGCCGGAAACAGGAACTCGATGGGACGTAGGGCGAGCGGCCGGTATGGATCGCCGGGTTCAGCCGCTACCAGGACGGTAAACTCCCGGCCGTCAATGTACTCCTCGATCAGGGCCGTGCTGAAGCCGGCGATAACCTCGGAGGTTTTCGAGCGTAGCGTGGCTTCGGAAGTGACGCAGGAGCCGGCGTCGATCCCCAGGCTGTCGCCCGAGTGCGCCGGCTTCACAAACAGAGGGAACCGTAGTTGATTTAGGGCGCGATCACAATCGCACTCGCAGGCAGCTTCGACAAATGGCGGAACCGGCACGCCCTGTGTGTACGCGACATACTTCATTAACTGCTTCGAGGGATCGTATAGCCGGGTGCCGGGACCCGTGTAGGGCAGCTTGAGGAGATCCAGAGACCAGATTACGTCGAGCGAGGGAATGTCCCACTCGAGATAGGCCTCGCACAAGTTCACGAAGATGTCGTATTTCCGAGATGCCGCCTCGCGGAGTTGCCGGTACACCGTGGTCTTGCGGAGAAACAGATGATCGACGTCGCAATCCGGGAGTAGCGGCGCAAGGTTCCGTTGGGGATCGAAGTTCCGATACGCCACTTGAGAGTCCGCGTAGTCCGGTTGGAGGACACACACTCTCATACCTGCTCCGCCCGCCGCAGGGTTTGATCGATGATGGCGGCCAGAAGGTCGGCGAAACTCATCCCTTCCAGTTTGAGGATGCAGCCCACGGACACGATTTCCTCGTCGCCCGAAATGCCGGGGTTGGCGTTCACTTCGAGCACGAACAACTCCCCGGTGGCGCGATCCTGACGAATGTCAACGCGGCCGTAGCTCGATCCCTTGACGGCGCAAAAGGCCCGCCTGGCGAGATCCTTCAGGGGCTCGGACATGGCTTCCGCACACGCTTCGTAGTGGTACCAGGGGTTGCCGAGCCGCTCATTGCAGAGGATTCTCTCTTTGTCGGGTATGGCCGGGTCGAAGATCCGCTCGGCCGGCGGCAGCACCCGGATCTCGCCGGGACGGTCCCAGTAACCGATCAGGAAGACCGTGTACTCGGGGCCGTCCAGGAAGCGCTCGACAAAGATGGTGTCGTTCAGGAAGTACTGCGCCATCTCGCCGCTGTGCAGTTCATCGCGGCAGGCCTGGATTTCAGCGTCGTTGTGGACCACCGAACGGAGGCGTGATCCCCCAACCTGCAGCCGATATCGCCGGCTTCACGAACAGAGGAGTCCCGAGGCGTTCGCAGAAGCCTTCCACCGGGCCGGTTTTGGGCAGCACGGCGTAAGGCGCGGTGGCGACGCCGTCCGCGATGAGGGCGTCCTTAATGGATACCTTGGATGTCGATATCTCGTAGAACACGGAATCGGCGCCGGTGAACGGAATTCGCGGCGGCTTCGAGCGCCTTCAGCAGAGACACCCCCGGATAGCCGTTGACATCGTCGCCATCGCAGAAGTTGAAGACGAGCGCGTCACTGGTCTCGCGGCATTTCGCGATCTGGGCGATGAGGTCGCCGATGGAGTGGGGGACCACCGGCTGCCAGATCCAGGGCAGCCCGATGGAACAGAAGGCGCGAGCTACCTCGGCTTTGGTCTGCTCATTATCGTACGACTCGCCAATCAGTCTGCTGTCGCGGAGCAGGTAAGGGGTCAGTGCCCAGACGAGAGGGCGTCTGTCGGAGTTAGGTGACATGTTGTTAAGCTGCCGATTCACCGGCAATGCTTTCGCGGTCCGCGAGCATGCCCTGTACGTGATCGGCAAGGTAATAGCGTTCGAGAACAGAAGTGTCCAGGTGCTCGGCGCCAAGGATCACGCGGAGGCAATCGGGTGAACCGCACCCGCAGGCAAAGGGCTGAGCCATGGACACCTCCGTGGAGGGGTAAAAATAGAGAATCTCATCTCCGGGATGAATCGCCCTGACGGCCTCGACGACGTTCCGGCTCACGTCGAATATGACGTTTGGCGAGCAGGAGTGATTCGTGAATTCGAGGAAGTCGGGATCCAGCAGGATGTGATCCCACTCATTCACCTGGATGGTGTGAACCGCAGGCGCGGCGAAGATCGCGCGGGCGGAAAAGGGGAGCAGAACGTCGCCCGGGACGAAAGTCGCGGCGGCATGGAGGGCTCGATGACCATCTATTCGGCGTTCTCGTATCTCGAATCTGGAATCCGAGGTCTTGTGGCGCATCATTCGAGGATGCGCCATTCTCTCATGATTTGGTCCATTTTTAAAGAGATTTGACGAGCTATTCGACGCCAAGTTCGCGAAGGAGCCCAGTGCCGCGCTGAACCCGGTCGAGCATCCACAGGAGATATCGCACATCGGTATTGACGTTCCGCGCGACGGCAGGGTTATACCCGAAATCGTTGGCCACATTTTCCCAGACCCGGTCGAAGTTGACGCCCACCAGTTCACCTTTCCCATTGACGGTGGGGCTGCCCGAGTTTCCGCCCGTGGTGTCGGCGTCGGAGAGGAAGTCCACTGGGACATCCTTCAGGTTGGGATCCGCCCACCGCCCGAACTCCCTGGCCCGCGCGGCCGCGAGCACGGCGGCGGGAGCGTCGAAGGGTTCTTTGCCGGTGTATTTTTCGAGTACGCCGCCCAGCGTGGACTGCGGAGTGTAGAACACGCCGTCCCGCGGTGTATAGCCTTCGACGTGGGCGAAGCTGACGCGCAGGGTGGAGTTCGCATCGGGCGCGACAGGCTTTCCGGCGTGAGCGATCACCGCGGCGCGCCAAAGCGGCCTTGCACGGTAGATGGTTCCGAGCGCTCGGTCCTGACGATCCCGCAGGGCGATCTGCTCGGGCACGATGGTGAATGCAAGATCGAGCAGAGGGTCGTGGCGCGACTTCAGCTGAGCCTCGGATTCATCGAACATCTTCCGGCGCTCGGCGGGATCCAGAAGTTTGGTTCGCGGAGTAGAGGCTGGCAATCGTAGCGGCCGTTTCCGCCTTCGGGAATGCCGCGTCGACAGCGGCCACCCGTTCGCGCGGACCGAGCGCCTGAGCCCGGCGGACGAAGACCGCGAACATTGCGCGATCGGCCGGCTCGAAGTAATTCTTCTGCTCCCGCTCCAGGCGGTCGCGGAGACGGCTGAGTTCTCGGTCCATAAAGGCCGGGTCGCGCTCGGCATCCGGCTTCTGACGTTCGATCGAAAGGCGCGCGATGGTTGTGGCGAAAAGGAGAGCGCGGGCACCTTGCGGAATTGCGGCCAGCAGGGCGCTGCGTTCCCAGGTGGACGATTCCTCCTCCACCATGCGGGCTAGATTCATCGCGGGCGGCGAGCGCATCCTTATAGGAGGGACGCTGTGCGGCCCATTCGGCGACGGCCCGCTCGGCTTCCGCCTGCTTTTCGAGAATCCGGCCTCGCTCCAGGCCCAGCAACTGGCCCTGGGCGTTCTTGAACGAGTTGTTGAGCCCTTTCAGTGTCGCGGCGACAGCGATCTGCCCTTCGGGCTTTCCGGCCGTGGTTTCCTCGAGGGTCCGAATGAACTCGCCATAGAGATCGACGCGCCGCTCGAAGTTCCTCTTCCGTTCGGCCATCTCGGGAACGGTGAGAGCGCGAAACGTCGTCCCGGGATAGCCCATCACCATGACGAAATCGCCGGGCTTGACGCCGGTCTTGGAGAGCGGGAGCCAGAAGCGCGGATGATAGGGCTCGCCATTGACATAGGCGCGGCCGATGGAGAAATCCCCGGCGTGCCGGGGCCAGGCGAAGTTGTCGATTTCGCCGCCGAATTCCCCGACGGCGCGGGGTGGAGCGTAGACCAGTCGAACATCGCTGAGTTCGAGCGTGTCGATCAACTGAAACTGAAGACCGCCATCAAAAGCGGCGACGCGGCAGCGGTGACCTTTCTCACGCTCGCAGTCCTGAACAATGGCCTTCTGCTTTGTTTCGATCGCCCGGTAGCGCGCGAGATCGTCTCCCCCGGCGGGGACCGCGGACAGCACCAGTTTGGTTACGTCGCTGAACCGGTGAGGAATGGTGACGCGGGCGGTCTTGCTGCGTAGTTCCGCAGCTGGGTTCGCCGCCAGAAAGCCATTGGTAATGAAGTCGTTCGCGGTGGAGCTGTGTTCCTGGAGAATCCCAAAGAGGCAGTGATGGTTGGTGAGGAACAGCCCGGTCGGAGAGATGAACGCGGCCGAGCACCCGCCGGTACTGATCACCGCCGAGAGCAGTCCCTCGCCGCTGGCGGGATTCCAGAGGCGGTCCGGGGAGAGTTCCAAGCCCTGCCGCTTAAGCCAGGCGCGATCGAGTTCCAGGACCTGGGCGGGGGTCCATTTTCCTTCGGCTGCGTACAGACAGGCGGCGAGCAGGAAGGCGGCGGCGGTGACGTGATATTGGGTGCATTCAAATTCAGGATACAACTGTCCGGAACAACCGCCGCGAATTTGCCGGACAATGTGGATATGGTCAAAGTGCTGGTAGCCGACGATCACACGATCATCCGCAGCGGGCTTCGCCATCTGCTGGAGCGCGAGCCGGATTTTCAGGTGATCGGGGAGGCAGCGGACGGACGGGAAGCCCTGGACCTCGCCCTGAAAATGCGGCCGGACGTGGTCCTGCTCGACATCGCCATGCCCAAGTTGAACGGAATTGATGCCGGACGTGAGATCGCCGCCCATCTTCCCAAGGCGAGCGTAATCATCCTGAGCATGCATTCCGATGAGGGTTACGTGCTCAAAGCTCTGAAGGCGGGGGCCCGGGGCTACTTACTGAAGGACTCCGCGGAATCGGACATCATCAACGCGGTTCGGGCCGTCGGTTCCGGCAAAGCGTATTTCAGCCCCGAAATCAGCCGCATGATGGTGGACGATTATGTTCGCGGCTTACAGCAGCGCGGCGTTGAGGATAGCTACGAGTTACTCAGTCTTCGGGAGCGGGAGGTGATGCAGTTACTCGCGGAGGGCAAGTCCAATAAAGAGATTGCCGGGCTGCTGGGGGTAAGCCTGCATACCATTGAGACACACCGGAGCAATATCTTCGAGAAGCTGAACCTGCACAGCCTGCCGGAGTTGATTCTGTATGCGGTGCGAAAGGGCGTGATTAGCTGAACGGGGGAAAACCCGTGGACCGGACTGCCGAGTGCTGTGGCGGTCCGGTCCAAATCGGCTTTTGCCTGCGATCAGCGGCATGGCCGCCGCGCAGGTCCCACACAAGTTCCTCAATCATACGGCAATTAGCCGGTATTGGGAATACTATATCCAGAGTATTTTGCCTTATCGACCGACGCCGGCTGCCCGTTTATCCAGCTCATGGTCGCAGGATTTGACTCCGAGCGACTTCAGAATCGTGATCATCGGACACCAATTGGTGAACGCGGACTGGAACAGGTTCAAGCCGACAAATGCGGTGAAGAAGTACCAGTATGGGTGAACCCAGTAGCCCAGCGCCACGCTAAGCAGTATGAACGCTCCGGCGATCAGCCTCAGATACCGATCCACGGTCATGTCTTTCTCTCCTTCGGTTGATGATGAAGTAAACGATGGGCACGGTCATACGCGACAGCGCCAATGAAGCGATTTCGCCGGCCATCAAGGCAATGGCGAGCCCCTGGAAGATGGGGTCGAAGAGGATGACCGCGCTGCCCACCACCACTGCGGCGGCGGTGAGCATCATGGGCCGGAACCGAACGGCACCGGCGTCTATGACGGCCTGATCGAGCGGCATGCCCTCCTTCAGGCGGAGTTCAACGAAATCCACCAGTATGATGGAGTTTCGCACAACGATTCCGGCCCCGGCAATAAAGCCGATCATGGATGTCGCGGTGAAAAAGGCGCCCATCAGTCCGTGGGCTGGCAGGATCCCCACTAATGAAAACGGGATCGCGGCCATGATCACCAGTGGGGTGATGAACGACTGGAACCAGCCGACCACCAGGACGTAGATGAGGATCAGGACGGCGGCGAAAGCGATGCCGAGGTCGCGGAACACTTCGTAAGTGATGTGCCACTCGCCGTCCCACTTGATGACATAGCGGGAATCGTCCTCGGGCAGATGGGCGGTCAGGGTTTCGATGGCGTAGCCCTGCGGCGTCTTGATTTTCTGGATCTCCGGGCCGAATTGCAGGATGGCGTAGACCGGGCTCTCGATCGCTCCGGCGATGTCGGCGGTAACATAGGTGACCGGCATCAGGTTCTTGTGATAGATGCTCTTGTCCTCAATGGAAGCTCGCCGCCGGACCAGTTCGGAAACCGGCACCAGCTTGCCGTCACGCCCTGGAACTTTCAAGTCCTCCAGGCGGTCGAGGTCCGAGCGTTCGGCGCGGGGCAGGCGGAGAACAATGGGAATGTCCTCCTTTGAGGCGTCCTGATGGAGCAGACCGGCCACTTCGCCCTTGGACGCGATGCTCATGGTGCGGGCGATGTCCTCGGTGCTGATGCCGTGCAGGGCGGCCTTTTCCTGATCGACGACCAGGGTGGTCTTGGGCTGGTCGTCTTCCACGTACCAATCGACATCCACGACGCCGTTGGTCCGCCGGAACATTTCCCGGACCTGGCGTGCGATGTCCATCTGGCCCCGCTGATCCGGACCGTACACCTCGGCGACGATGGTCTGGAGAACGGGCGGACCAGGGGGAACCTCGGCCACTTTAATGCGCGCGGCGTTGCGGTCCGCGATGGGTTGCAGGCGGTTGCGGACCTGCTTGGCGATCTCGTGGCTTTGTAGTTTGCGATCGCCCTTGGAAAGCAGGTTCACCTGAATGTCGGCGATGTTCGAGCCGCGGCGGAGGTAGTAGTGACGAACCAATCCGTTGAAGTTGTACGGTGAGGCCGTGCCGGTGTAGGTCTGAACGCTGGTGACCTCGGGCTGTCCCAGAGTGGCGCGAGCGAGTTCCTGGGTAACTCGCTCCGTGTCTTCGAGCGTTGTGCCCGTGGGCATGTCGATGATGACCTGGAACTCGCTCTTGTTATCGAACGGGAGCATCTTCACCTTGACGAACTGTATGCCCACGAGAGCGCACGAGCCAATCAGCAACAGCGTCACGACGCCGAGGAAACTCCAGCGGAGCGGCGCTTTGTGCAGCAGCGGATACATGATGCGGCGATAGAAGCGGGTGAATGCGTCTTCCGATTCGTGCTCGTGCCCGTGACCGCCGTGCGCTTTCAGCATGCGGACCGCCGCCCACGGCGTGACGATGAAAGCGACGATGAGGGAGAAGACCATGGCGGACGAAGCGCCGATCGGGATAGGCCGCATGTAGGGTCCCATCAATCCGCCGACGAAGGCCATCGGCAGAATGGCGGCGATGACCGCAAGGGTAGCGAGGATGGTGGGATTCCCGACTTCGTCCACAGCCTCCACCGCGATTTCGATGCGGTCGCGGCCCCGATTCTGCGGCAGCCCCCAGTGCCGGGAGATATTCTCCACCACCACGATGGCGTCGTCCACCAGGATTCCGATGGAGAAGATCAGGGCGAACAAGGTAATGCGGTTGAGCGTGAACCCGTACAGGTAAATGGTGGTGAGCGTGAGGGCGAGCGTCACGGGGATGGCCGTGAAGACCACCCACGATTCGCGGAAACCGAGCGTGATGGCGATGAGGATGCTGACCGAGACGATGGCGATCAGCATGTGAAACAGCAGTTCGTTCGATTTCTCCGCGGCGGTTTCACCGTACTGGCGGGTGATCTTGATGTCGATGTCGGAGGGCACCACGCGGCCCTTCAGATTCTCCACGCGAGAGAGCACGGCCTCGGCAACGGTGATGGCGTTGGTGCTCTTGCGCTTCGCCACGGCGATGGTCACGGCGGGTTCGAATCCCTGGCGCGTGCCCGTCGAGACGTACTGCGACGGCTCCTCGCCGCCATCCGTCACAGTGGCGACGTCGCGCAGGAAGACCGGTTTGCCGTTGACCGCACCGATAGCGAGGGCACTGGCATCGGCGGCGGTGCGGAGGAAGTCGCCGGCCTCGAGAACCATCTCACGATTGCCGGAAGAGAACTGGCCCGCGCTGATCTTGCGGTTCCCTGCCCCGATGGCCTGCCACACCTGCATGGGACTCATGGAGTAGGCGGTGAGACGGGCCGGATCGAGCGTGACGCGCAACTCGCGACGGGCGCCGCCGATGATCGTGACCTCGGAGACGTCGGGGGTCTGTTTGATGGAGTCGTCCAGTTGAGCGGCAATCTTGCGGAGTTCGAACGCTCCGTATCGCTTGCTCGAAAGGGTGAGGGCCAGGATAGGGACGTCGTCGATGCTACGGGGTTTGATGAGCGGCGGCGAAGCACCCGGAGGAACCAGGTTCATGTTGGCGAACATCTTCTGATTCAGGCGGACGATACTCGTCTCTTCATCCTGCCCGACATAGAAGCGGACGATGGCGAGCGCGGAGCCGGGGCTCGAGGTGGAGTAGACATACTCGACGCCGGGGATTTCCCACAGCAGTTTCTCCATCGGCTTGGTGACGCGCTCCTCGACTTCGCGGGCGGAGGCGCCGGGCATCGCGACGAAGACGTCGATCATCGGGACTTTGATCTGCGGTTCCTCTTCACGCGGAAGCTTCCAAACGGAGAAGATTCCGACGGCGACAGAGGCAACGATGATCAGCGGGGTGAGCTTCGATCCAATGAAAGCAGCGGCGACGCGCCCGGCCGGACCTAACGGTTTCTGACCGGTCACGGGCGAACCTCAATCCGGGCGCCGTCCACCAGTTCGGGCGACGCCGGCGCGATGATTTTCTCGCCGGGCTTCAGGCCGGAGAGGACTTCAATGCTGTCCTGATTGCGCTGGCCGAGTGTGACGATACGGCCCCGAGCGGTGTCGCCGTCGGCGATGAAAACCCACTGCATCTGGCCCCGCTCGACGAGGGCGGTTGACGGGACAGCCACAACGCTCCGAGATCCGGTGGCAAACCGGGCGCGTCCAAACAGGCCGCCGCGGAGGTTCGGAATAGACGGGAAGATCGATTTTCGCGATAAACGCGCGGGATGCGGCGTCCACCGAAGGGACGATTTCGGACACGGTTGCGTCGAAGTGCGGTCGAGAGAATCGAGGCTCACCGATGCCCGCATTCCCGCGTGCACCTTACCCAGGTTCCCTTCTTCGACAGCGGCTTCCAGGCGAAAGGCGCCTTCGCGCTCGATGGTGAGGAGCGGAGCGCCCGGCGTGACCATGTTCCCGGGCTCCACGGTCTTCTCAGTGACCACACCGGCGAAAGGCGCGGTGATGGTGGCGTACTCGATTTGAATCTTTACGGCGTTCTGGCCTTCCTTGGCCTGCGCGATCTTAGATTCCACCTGCTTGCGGCGGGACATCGCCATATCCACGCCCGACTTTGCCAAGCTCAGGCGTGCGGACGCTTCGTCGAACTCCTGGTTGGAGATGGACGTCTTGTCGTGAAGATCCTTCATCCGCTTATAAGTGGATTGGGCGAGTTCCAGGTTGACCTTGGCGGATTCGATGCCGTTCTGAGCCTCGAGTTCCGCACTCTGCGCTTCGGCGAATGCCGCATCGGCCTGGCGCTGACGGGCTTCCAGATCGCCGGAGTCGATGACCACCAGCACTTGACCCTGGCGGACATGGTCGCCCAAGTGGACGGACACCTCGCGGGCAGCGCCCATGATGCGGGCCGACACCTGCGTCGCCGTGCGGGCGCGCACGGTGCCGACGGCATCGTAGACGGACGGCCACTCGGCCTGGCTCACAACAGCGGTGCGAACCTGGACGGGCGGTCCGGTCTTCGCTTCAACCGTGGTGGGCGCTTCGGGTTTCGATCCGCAAGCGATCAGGGCGAGAAATAGGGGGACGGGAATAAAACGTCGGATCATAAGGCTATCGGTTCACCAGTTCGGAGTTCTTTGTCAGCTGCCCGCGGGCAGATTCCAGGGCCACCACGGCTAACACCTGATCGCGCACGGCTTCGAGTTCACGGCTGCGCGCTTCGAGCAGGGCGGATTCACTGCGGAGCAGTTCGGTCACATCGGTGAGTCCGCTTTCGTATCGATTGCGGATGATGCGGAGGCTCTCTTCCGCCATCTGAATCGCAGCGCGGGTCACTTCCAACCGCTCGGTGGCGGAGTTGACGTCGAGGACTGCGCGGCGGACGTCCAGGCGAACATAGGATTCGGCGAGACGGGCCTGCGCGGTGCGGCGCTCGGTTTCGTGCCGGACCTCCTCAATGCGGGCCTTATCGGAGAAGCCGTTGAAAAGGTTCCAGCGAAGGCCGGCGGAGGCCAGCCAGTTGGCGCCTCCCTTGTTGACGAATTGCTGACGGTCGGCTTCGAATCCCGCGCGCAGATAAAACTCGGGGAGCAGTGCGGCTCGGGCGGCCTTCCGTTGTTCCTCGCCGACCTTGAGCGCGAGTTGGGCCTCGCGTGTTTCCGGACGGCCGGCGGTGGCTTCCTTTTCGATCAGGGATGAATCGAGCGTCGTCGATGGGACAGCCTTCAATGGAGTGGAGAGATCGTAGCGTGCGTCCAGCGGGAGTCCCATGGCCTGATTCAGTTCGGCGCGGGCCATGTCCAGTTCGAAGCCGCGGCGGATGCGCTGCTCGCGCATCGCGGCCACGTGGACTCGAATGGCGAGCACATCCGCACTGGTTGCGACACCCGACTCGAGCCGGGTTCCGGCCCGTTTCAGATCGGCCTCAGCCGAGCGGAGACTCTCGTCGGCGACGCGGATGCGCTCCTGCGCGACGATAGCCGAGTAGTACGATCGAAGGACTCCGCCAATCACCTGCATCTCGGTCTTCCGGTTCTCCTCGGTGACCAGTTCGCGTCCGATCTGCGCGGTTTGCACCTGCGACTTCCGAAAGCCGTTGTCGTAGATCGTCTGATCGACGATGATCTGGGATTGAAAGTTATTCAGGAACGGCGGGTTGTTCAGGTAGTTGAGATCGAAGTTCGATGCCGTGAACTGTTGCTGGGTAAGTAGAGACCCGAAAACGAAGACCTGGTTGTTGCTCCGCATCCAGGCTTCGGTGTAGCTGACGCGCGGCAGTGACGCGCCCTTGGCTTGGGCGATTCTCGAGTCGGCGGCTTTGAATTCGGCTGATCCGGCCTCAATCGCCGGGTGCTTGGTGAGCGCGGTCGCGACGGCCTGCTGCAGGGTCAGGGCTTCCTGCGGGAGGACCGGCGCAGAGCTAGCAGCAGAGATAAGACCAGGATTCGCATAGGTGGTCACCTACGAAGATGCACAATCCTGGCCGCGGTGACAAGGGGGCCTGGCTACTTCACGGGTTCGATCTTGTCCACCTGAATCACACCGGTCTTCTCGAACAGCGTCCCCGTGATTCTTACCTTCTGCGCGGCGAACTTTTCCGGAGTTTGCTGATCGCTCAGCTTATAGGCCTTCTTTCCATCGTGCAGGACGTACTTGGAGCCGTGTTTAACGCAGGCCCTGGTGCATTCGGCGTCCGGCCCCATGTTCATGGCCTTGTGGTCCAGGTTGCACATGGAATCCGTAATCACGCCCGTGAATGTCGCAGCGCTCGCGAGTAGTGCGGAAAAAGCAAATGCGGTAATCAGTCTATTCATGATGATTCTCCTCGAAGGGTTGGAATGTCTTGGGGCCGGTGGCCCGTTGAAAGTGCCGCCAAAGGTCGTTGTACCGATCCTCCGGCAGCGGTTGCTTGAGTTGGAATCGCGTCTCGGCGTCGAGCGACGTCACCGTCAGTTCGAACGGTCCGGCGCTGCTGAAGTTGTCGATGTCGCTGAGCCGCCAGGTGCGCGATCCACGGGCGCTCTGAAACACCACCACGTCCTGAGCGATCTTCAACGTTCCGTTATAGCCGCCGGTCCGATGCAGCAGCTTCGCGGGCGCTTCCCACAATGTCGGTCCGGCCGGCGCCGGCACACTCCGCCACGAAACGCTGGTCGAGCTTCGCGGCCAGCAGCGGATATAGCTTCGCGGCGGACCCGTCGCCGATCCGGTCGAACAGATACTCGCGATCCTTTCCCGCCTGCCAGCCAATATCCTCATACGTGCGGACGCGGATGTGGTCGGGAGCCAGTTCGAGCTGCTGCAGATCCGAGTACTTCCACGTTCGCGAGTGGTCCGCCTTCTTGCCCGCGCTCATCAAATCGAACGCCATCATCGGTGAACGCCAGCGTACCCGCCCCGCCCTTGCGCAAATGACGGTGGCGGACTCCAGCGTCACCGGCTCGGCGCCGGCCGCGGCGAACATCGCGAGAAGCATTAAACAGCAGATTTGTTCTTTAGTTCGAAATGCCATTTCCAGACCTCGTAGATCGCCGGATACACCACCAGTTCCAGCACGAACGAAGTGAAGATGCCGCCGATCATCGGGGCCGCGATGCGCTTCATCACGTCCGCGCCCGCGCCTGCCGACCACATGATCGGCACCAGGCCGATGAACATGCATGCCACGGTCATGAACTTCGGGCGGATGCGCTTCACCGCGCCGTGCATGATCGCCTCTCGAAGTTCGCGCCAGGTTCCGCAGCCGTCCCTGCGTCGCGCGCCTTGTCGTAGGCGAGGTCCAGGTACAGCAGCATGAACACGCCGGTTTCGGCGTCCACGCCCATCAGCGCGATGAGCCCCACCCACACGCCGATGCTCATGTTGTAGCCGAGCAGGTACAGCAGCCAGATCGCGCCCACCGCCGAAAACGGCACCGCCAGCATGATGATGGCGGTCTTGGTGATCGACCGCGTGTTCACGTAGAGCAGCATCAGGATGAGGAACAGCGTGAGCGGCAGCACCACCATCAGCCGCTCGCGCACGCGCTCCATCGCTTCGTACTGGCCGCTCCAGACGAGGAATAGCCGGCGCGGCAGCGTGAACGTTCTCGCGCACCACCCGCTTGGCCTCCGCGACGTAGCCGCCGATGTCGCGGCCCGCCACGTCCACGTACACGTAGCCGTTCAGCATCCCGTTTTCGTCGCGCAGCATCGCCGGGCCGGAGCGTACCTGGATGGTCGCCAGTTCCGAAATCGGCACGACACGGCGCATCTGCGCCGGCCGTTCAGGCAGTTCACGGGCACCAGCACCCGGCCAGCTGGGCCGGATCGCTGCGGAAGTCGCGCATGTAGCGCACGTTCACCGGATACCGCTCGCGGCCCTCGACGGTGGTCGTCACGTTCTCGCCGCCGATCGCGTTCATCACGACCGCCTGCGCGTCGTCGATGGTCAGCCCGTAGCGCGCCAGCTCTGTCGCGGTTCCAGTCGAAATCGAGGAAGTAGCCGCCGCCGGTGCGCTCGGCGAACACGCTGCGCGTCCCGGCCACCTTGCGGCAGCAGTTGCTCCGATCTCGCGTCCCGAGCCGCTCGATCTCTTCGATGTTCGCGCCGTAGATCTTGATGCCCACCGGCGTGCGGACGCCGGTGGTCAGCATGTCGATGCGCGCCTTGATCGGCATGGTCCAGGCGTTGGACACGCCCGGCAGCTTCAGCGCCTCGTTCATCTCGTCCACCAGTTGTTCGGTCGAGATGTGGTCCGGCGTGATCCGCCGCAGCACCGGTTGCGACCACTCGGGCGCCAGATCGGAATACCAGGTGTTCACCTTGCGCCACTGTTCGTGCGGCTTCAGCACGATCACGGTCTCCATCATCGAGAGCGGCGCCGGATCCGTGGACGTTTCCGCGCGGCCCGCCTTGCCCAGCACCGTCTCCACTTCCGGGAACTGCTTGATGATGCGGTCCTGGATCTGCATCAGCCGCTGCGCCTCGGTCACGCGAAATGCCGGGCAGCGTCGACGGCATGTAGAGCAGCGTGCCCTCATCGAGCGGCGGCATGAACTCCGAGCCGAGCCGCTGGATACACCGGGACCGTGAACGCCACCAGCGCCACCGCGCCGGCGATCACCACCCACTTCCAGCGCAGCGCCCATGCGCACACCGGCTCGTACAGCCGGATCAGGATGCGGCTGATCGGGTGCGTTCTCCTCGGATGGATCGTGCCCACCAGCACCGCATTCGCCACGCGCGCCAGCCAGCGCGGCCGGAAGTTGAAATTGCGCATGTGCGTGAACAGCAGCCGCATCGCCGGGTCGAGCGTGATGGCCAGCACCGCCGCCACGATCATCGAGAAGTTCTTCGTGTACGCCAGCGGCTTGAACAGCCGCCCCTCCTGCGCCTCCAGCGTCAGCACCGGCAGGAACGACACCGCGATCACCAGCAGCGCGAAGAAGCTCGGCCCGCCCACCTCCTTCACCGCGTCGATGCACCACGCGGTGATAGTCCTCCTTGCGGCCCGGTGCGCTCCCACTCCTCCAGCTTCTTGTGCGTCTGCTCCACGACCACGATGGCCGCGTCCACCATCGCGCCGATCGCGATGGCGATGCCGCCCAGCGACATGATGTTCGACGTCAGGCCCATCGCCTTCATCGGAATGAACGAAATCATGATCGCGACGGGAATCGTGATGACCGGAATGAGGGCGCTCGGAATGTGCCACAGGAAGACCAGGATGACCAGCGACACGATCACGATCTCCTCGATCAGGGTGTGCTTCAGGTTGTCGATGGAGCGAGGATCAGGTCGAGCGGTCGTACGCGGTGACGATCTTGACGCCCGGCGGCAGCCCCGGCTCGATCTCTGCAGCTTCGCCTTCACGCGCTCGATCACGTTCAGCGCGTTCTCGCCCTGCCGCATGACGACGATGCCGCCGACGATCTCGCCCTTGCCGTTCCAGTCGGCGACGCCGCGGCGCAGGTCGGGTCCCAGCGACGACGTCGCCGACGTCCGCCACACGGACCGGCGTGCCGCCCGGCGTGGTCGCCAGCACGATGTTGCCGATGTCGTCGGGCGATTTCGCGTAGCCGCGGCCGCGCACCATGTACTCGGCGCCGCCGATTCGATCAGACGCCCGCCCACGTCGTTGTTGCCGGCGCGGACGGCCTCCACCACTTTCATGATCGGGATGTTGTACGCCTGCAGCTGGCTGCGGATCGACGTTCACCTGGTACTGGCGCACGAACCCGCCCACCGGCGCCACCTCGGCCACGCCCGGCACGGATCGCAACTGATACTGCACGAACCAGTCCTGCGACGATCGCAGCTCCGCCAGGTTGTGCCGGTGTTCGGTGTCCACCAGCGCGTACTGAAACACCCAGCCCACGCCGGTCGCATCCGGCCCGAGTTCGGTCTTCACGCCCTGCGGCAGCCGCGGCAGCACGCCCTGCAGATACTCCAGCGTCCGCGACCGCGCCCAGTAGATGTCCGTGCCTTCGTCGAAAATGATGTAGACGTACGAGTAGCCGAAGTCCGAAAATCCGCGGACGTCCTTCACCTTCGGCGCGCCCAGCATGGCCGTCACGATCGGATACGTGACCTGGTCCTCCATGATGTCGGGGCTGCGATCCCAGCGCGAATAGACGATCACCTGCGTGTCGCTCAGGTCGGGAATCGCATCCAGCGGGATGTTGCGCATGCGACCACACGCCCGCCGCCACCGCAAACGCCACCAGGATGAAGACGATGAGCCGTTGCGTCCGGAGAACTCGATGATCCGCGTTAATCATGCGACGGCCCCACGGCGGTTCTTGAGCTGGCTTCCGAATCGATCAGGAAAGCCCCGGAGCTGACCACCCGCTCGCCCGGCCGCAGTCCACTTGAGGACCTGCGACGCGCTCGCCGATGCGCTCGCCGGTCTCCACCGCGCGCGGCTCCAGGTAGCCGTTGCCGCGATCGACGAACACCGTCTTGCGAAGCCCCGTGTCCACCACGGCGTCCGCCGGCACGGTCAACCGCGCCGTCCACACTCATGCGGAACTCGACGTTCACGAACATGTCCGGCTTCAACCGCATCGCCGGATTGGCCGCCTCCAGCCGCACCTTCAACGTGCGCGTCGCCGGATCCACCTGCGGCTGGATGTAGGTGACCCGCGCCGGAATGTTCACGCCCCCGGTGTACGGTTGCGTGATCGGTCGCCGCCTGCCCCAAGTGGATCTTCGGGATATCGGTTTCGAACACATCGGCCATGATCCAGACCCGGCTCAGATCGCTGATGGCGTACAGTTCGGTTTCCGGCGTCACGCGCTGGCTGGGGAAGGCATTCCGCGACATCACGTAGCCTGCCGCCGGCGAGTACAGCGTCACCGTCCGCACCGGCTTGCGCGTGCGCTCCAACTCGGCGATCTGTGCGGGACCCAGATCCCACAATTCCAGCCGCCGCCGCGCGGCCTCAATCAGGATCTCGCTGTTCTCATAAGCGTCACGGCTCGGGCTGCCCTTCATCGAATCGCGGGCTCGCAGCGCCAGCAGGAATTCCTGCTGGGTGGCCAGCATCTCAGGACTGTACAAGGTCAACAGCGGATCGCCCGCTTTCACCAACTGGCCGGTGAAGTCCACGTCCACTTTGTGAATCCAGCCTTCGATCTTCGGATGAACGCGGGTCACCTTCGTCTCGTCCTGAGTGACACGGCCGTTGGAGCGGATGATCTCGGACCCCGACGCGGCTTCCACGGTCGCGAACTTCACTCCGATGGTCTGTTGTTTCTCCGCGCTCACGTTGATGGTGCCCGCCGGCATACTCTCGGCCGACCCTTCGTGCACGGGAACCAGGTCGTTTCCCGTCGCGGGATTGATGCCCGGCTTATCCGACCGGTAACCTCGGTCCTGCGGGTCCTGATAATGCAGCACCTTCCTGGACGCATCGGGCGCCGGCCCGCCGCCTTCGTAGACCGGTTCCAGCTTCATGCCGCAATCGGGCGCGATGCCCGGTTTATCGGATTTGTACGCCGGATGCATCGGGTCCACCCAGTACAGGACCTTGCGCTCCTTCTTCCCCGATTGAGCGGAGGCCCGGCGCGAGTACCAGATCCCGGAAGCGAATCCCGCCGCCAGCACCACAATGATGAGTAACGTTCCGAATGTCTTCCTCATTGGATCAGTTGAACTCCCGTCATTTCTTCCAAGCGCGCCAGCGCCAGGTAGTGCTCCTGCATCTGCTCGTGATACGCCATCTCGTACTCGAACACCGCAAGCTGGTTCATCAGTACCGCGAGAAAGTCCGTCGTGCCGGTCTGGTAGGAAGCCAGCGATGACTCGACGGCGAGCTTTGCCTGAGGAATTACCACTTTGCTGTAAAGGTCCATCAGCTTCTGCGCCGACTCGACCATTGCATAGTCGTCGCGAATCCTGTACTCGAGCGATTGCGCCGCGGACGTATACGCGTGCCGCGCCTCCGACACCTCATAACTCCGCTCGGCTACTTCGGCCCGAGTCTTGCCGAACCGCAGAGGCACCTTGATATCCGCCCGGACCGTATACATCGGAGGCATGGAGCCCATATAGTAGTACCCGCCGTTGATCGTCACGTCGGGCAGGTTATTCTTGCGAGCCAGATTCAATGCGGTCCCCGCGCGTTCAATCATCTTCTGATCGCGCGCCAGTTCGGGAGCCTCCTCACGCGCCCGCGCCAAAAGCTGTTCCAACGTGAATTCGTGGGCCTCGCGCGGATCTTCGGGAAGCCCGTAGATGCCTCCGCCCGGCCGGCCGGTCAGGCTGTCCAGTTCCGCGCTCCGCGCCTTAATGTCGCGCCGCATCTGGATGAGCCGGGTCTCCATCACCGTCATCTGGGTCTGCGCCTTGAACACGTCCGCCTGCGGCGCCTTCCCTACCGAATACCGGGCCTCCGTCATTCGCAGCAGGGACCGCAGCGTCTCGAGATTGCGCTGGTAGATGTCCGTCATGATCCAGGCGTGGTGCAGCCGGAAATACGCGAACTTCAAGCGCGCCACCACGTTCAACTGCACGGCCCGGAACTGCTGCGCCTCCGCATCCGCTTCTTTCGCCGCCACCAACCCGCGCAGTCTCAGCTTCCCTGGTCCGGGCAATTCTTGTGAGGCCATCACTCCGACGTTCGCCACCGGCTCGCGACCCACCCCGGCAAACGGCAGCGGATTCCCGCTCGAATTCCAACCCGCCGAAAACATCGGATCGGGCAGTGACCGTTCCTGCGCGGGCCGCTGCCGCGCGGCCTCATACTTCTTCTGCGCAGCCAGAATCTCCGGGTTGCGCCGCAGCGCCTGCTCGACAAGATCTTCCAGTTTCACGGCCTGAGCGAGCGCAGGCAGCGAAAACAGCAGCCAAAGCGCGGTTCTCCGCACAATCGTCTCCTTGTAGGGTGGACTTCAGTCCGCGCGGGGTCTTCAGTCCCGCAAATATCGGGAGCGATGCGAAGAAATCAGACGTTAAGGCAGGAGTTCAGAATACGAAGATCGGGAGGAGAGTAGTCGCAACCGGTATCAATCACCGGCGCCGATGTCTCAACCGGAGCAAAGATAGCTAGCGGAACCACCACGAAAACCAAAGGTACGTCGGGAGCGGAAATCTTCTCAACAGTGAAAGCCTCCAACGCCGGAGCCCCGCATTCCGCATGCGTCTTCTGGACCGGCATCGGGCACTTTCCATGACCCTTGCAGCACCCGCCGGACTTCATCGGAGCAGACCCCGGTTGGCAGGCGAGACATGACCCGCAGATCACCACCGTAAGTAGGATCGTTGCCAGGCCGATGCTGAGAATCGAGCGAATCACGTCTACTCTCAGTGTAAGCACGCTGTCTGCCAACCTGTCAATGAATCAATTCAGTCACTTATGGAGAGCGCCGGATAAGGATGGGTGGTGTCGCGCACGCCGCTGAGCGCCGCTGAGCCGCTATCATATATCTCGCATGGCCTGGGTATCAAACTGGTTTCGAAGCGGCGGACGGCTCGATTCACCTTCGGGTCATCGCGAAACGCACCCCTGGTATCTCGTCATCTGGTTGACCGGCGTCGATTACTTCTCCACTCTCGGCTATCAGCCCGGTATCGCCCTTCTCGCCGCCGGCTCCATCGCGCCCCTTGCGACGGCCATCCTCATCGCCGTCACTCTCGGCTGCGCGCTCCCCATCTACGCGCAAGTCGCCAGACGCTCGTACGTCGGACAGGGCTCCATCGCTATGCTCGAGAACCTGCTTTCCGGTTGGAAGGGGAAGGTGTTCGTGCTGGTGCTGCTGGGATTCGCCGCCACCGATTTCGTCATCACCATGACGCTCTCGGCCGCCGATGCCACCCAGCACATCATCGAGAATCCGTTTCTGCACCACTACCTGGGTGAAAGCGTCCGAATGCCCCTCACCATTGGGCTCCTCGCTTTGCTCGCGATCGTCTTCATCCGCGGATTCAGTGAGGCCATCGAACTCGCCACCGCCGTCTGCGTCCCGTACCTGCTGTTGAACGCTGTCGTACTCGGCCGAGCCTTTCTCGAAATCCTGCACCACCCCCGTGCCTTCCCCGAGTGGCAGTCCGCACTCCACGCACGCGGCGACTGGACCTCCATCGCGATCGCCTCGGCGCTCATCTTTCCCCGGCTCGCCCTGGGCTTGAGCGGATTCGAAACCGGTGTCTCCGTCATGCCCTTGATCAAGGGCGGATCGGACGACGACGATCCCCCCAATGAACGCATCAAGAATACGCAGAAGCTGCTCGGTTCGGCCGCGCTGATCATGAGCGGGGCGCTGCTGGTCTCCAGTTTCGTCACCACCCTGCTAATCCCGCCGCACGCCTATCGCGAAAACGGACCCGCCTCCGGCCGGGCCATCGCGTATCTTGCTCACGAACTGCTGGGAAACACATTTGGAAGCCTCTACGACATTTCGACGATCCTCATCCTCTGGTTCGCGGGTGCGTCCGCCATGGCCGGCCTCCTGCACCTGATTCCGCGCTACCTCCCCCGGCTCGGCCTGGCGCCGGAATGGACCGCCTATTCGCGCCCACTCGTAATTGTTCTGTTCACAGCCGATCTCATCGTCACCATTGCCTTCCGGGCCAATGTGGACGCCCAAGGCGGCGCTTACGCCACGGGGGTTCTGGTGCTGATGCTGTCCGCCGCCGTGGCCAGTACCTTGGCGCTCCGCTCGGAAAAAAGAACCGGAATGATGTTCTACGCCGGGATAGTCAGCTTGATCTTCGCCTACACCCTTGTCGATAACGTCATTGAACGTCCCGACGGCATCATCATCGCCAGCGTCTTCATCTTCATCATCATCGCTACGAGCGCGCTCAGCCGTTACCGCCGCGCAACGGAACTGCGCGTGTCGGGTGTCAATTTTCGCCAATGCGGAAGCCGAGCGGATGTTCGGTGAAATGAAAGGGAAGAAGGTGCAGTTGGTACCCGTGCGTTCCCTGGATGCCGGAACGCGAGCGCGTAAAACACAGGAGATCACGAAGCACTACAAACTCGAAGGCCGGATTGCATTCATTCGAGTCAGCCTGCTCGACAATCGGAGCGACTTCCTCTCGCCGATCTGTATCTCGGTGCGCGAAGAAGCGGGCGAATACGTCATCGACGTCACCCAAGCCTTGGCAATCGCCAACACCATCGCCTATGTCAGCGAGATGCTCGACCCCATCAGCATCTTCCTCGATCTCAGCCGCAAGAACCTGGTGGCGCAATCGCTGCGATTCCTGCTACTCGGCGAAGGCGAAACTGGCCTGATGGTCTATACAATCCTGTTGCGCTACTGGGAATGGACCCCCGAAGAGGACGTGCGCCCCTGCATCTATCTCATGAGCACTTGACGCAGCCGGAGGTGCGACAATGTCCGCAATGACCATCCTCTGCATTGCCAGTTATGAGAAGGGCCACGAGTTCATCAAGGAGGCCAAACGCCAGGGGGCAACCGTACTATTGCTCACATCGCTCGGTCTCAAAGACAAAGCGGTATGGCCCACCGAATCCATCGATGACCTCTTCTACATGCCGGATGTCGAGGGCAAGTGGAACACCACCGACACCATCAATGCGGTGAGTTATCTGGCCCGCAGTCACGATATTCAACGCATCGTCCCGCTCGATGACTTCGATCTCGAACTGGCCGCCACACTTCGCGAGCATCTGCGCGTACCGGGCATGGGCGAAACCACCACCCGTTACTATCGCGACAAACTGTCCATGCGGATGAAGGCGCAGGAGGCCGGCCTCACCGTCCCTGAATTCGTCCACGTGTTGAACGACGGACGGCTGTCGGAATACATGCAGCGCGTACCGGCCCCCTGGGTCCTCAAGCCGCGCATGATGGCCGGATCGATTGGCGTCAAGAAGGTCCATTCCGCGGAAGAAGCCTGGTCGCTTGATCAACTCACTCGGTGACCAGCGGTCGTTCTACCTGTTGGAGCGCTACATCCCCGGCGACGTCTTTCACGTGGATTCCATCGTGTATGAGCACGAGATTCTGTTCGCCGTCGCCAGCGCGTACGGCCGCCCTCCGATGGACGTCTCGCACGGTGGCGGCATCTTCACCACTCGCCTGCTCGAACACGGATCGGAGACCGAAAAAGCGCTGCTCGACAAGAACCAGCGCGTCCTGGCCGGACTCGGATTGCTCCGCGGTGTGTCCCACACCGAATACATCATCGCCCATCAGGATGGCCGCGCCTACTTTCTGGAAACAGCCGCCCGCGTGGGCGGAGCGCACATCGCGGACCTCATCGAAGCTGGAACGGGCGTCAATATGTGGCGCGAGTGGGCCAAAATCGAAATCGCCGGCGGCAAGTCGCCGTACTCGGTCAAGTCCGAACGCAATGACTACGCCGCGCTGCTGATTTCGCTGGCCCGTCAGGAGCGTCCCGACACCTCGGCCTACCACGATCCCGAAGTGGTGTGGCGCATGGCTCGCGACCATCACGCTGGACTCATCGTGCGATCGCCCAATTACGCCCGCATCACCGAGTTACTCGCGAGTTATGCGCAGCGGTTTCAGAACGATTTCAGCGCCGTCCTTCCGCCGCGCGAGCGTCCCACCAATTAGCGCACGGGCCGCAAAATCACCGAGTCCGCGCGGCAATTCTCGCGCACATCGGCCTCGCAGGCCCGGCCCTTCAGGTCGGTGGTCAAGCACACACGCACTTCGGAGAGATAGCGACCGGTGCATCTCAGCCGAAAGGCTTCGGCCGGAAACAGCGAGTTCGCCTGGGCGAACTTGGCCTTTACCTCCTTCGGCTTCACTCCCACCTGAGCCGGCGGTTGCTTGAAATCGTCGGGGATGGTCACCGCGGAAAACGCCCGCTGCACTTCCTGGAAATACGGCTCCACCTCCAGCCCCGAACACGTTCCATGCGTGGCCCATTCATGCTGGATCAGCCCCGGGCTTGGCATCAGCGGGAGCATCGCGTTCACGACGGACTCCGGCACCTTCGATGCAGCCCCGCAGTTCTGCGGGTTACCGCCGGCCGCCTGCGGCCACAACCCGTGCACGACAAACCCGAATCGCCGCCCTTCTCCACACTGCAGTTTGTCCCGCGATCCGCCGGGGCCCGAACAGTACTCGGGCGACCACGACAGACTCAGCAGGTAGTAGTCGAAATTGACCGCTCGCTCGACAGTTTTCGGCGCCGGTTTGGCGGGACTCTCGCTGGACTGACTTCGCGCATCGCCGCCCCGGCTGCAACCCGGCGCAAGCAATGCCGACAACGCACACGCGAACGTAATGAAAGGTCGCATACTGCTGTGATAGTGATCATACCGCGGTTCACGTTTCATCCTGTGCACGGTTTCCCAGTGGCGCACGCACTCCTGCGTGCCGCGTCGAGACTCTTCTCGACGCTCGCACCTCCGCTGTCAGACCAAATCCAGACTGCGCGGCTGGCAGATCTACGGAGGGACTCAACCCACAGATAACCATCACTCCCCTTCCGCCTCGAAGAAACTCAGCGAGTTGTCCCCCTGCCGCAACAGCCGGACTCGTCGCAACCGCCCCCACTCCCCAGCTAACTCGTACTTAACCGAATGCTGCACAATCACCAGCCCCGCCGCCTCACTCCCCAGCACTTCCATCGCCGCCTCATACTCACGTTCCGACTCGTAGGGCGGGTCCAAAAATATGATATCCGCTGGGTATTTTGACAGCGTGGAGACCACCTTCCCTGTAACAATGTGGGACGCCGCCGTCAAATCCAGTTCGGCCAGGTTCTCGCGCAGCACCGCCAGCGCCGCCCGGCTTCGCTCGATGAAGATAGCCCGCCGCGCCCCGCGGCTAAGCGCCTCGATGCCCACCGCCCCCGTGCCCGCGTAGGCGTCCACGAACACCGTGCCTTCAATCCGCGGCGCAAGCACATTGAACAAGGCCTCGCGCAGACGGTCCGGAGTAGGACGCGTGTCCAACCCCGGAACGCTCTTCAGCCGGCGGCTGCGCAACTGTCCGGCGATTACCCGCATCTACCCGACCTCCACCAATCCATAACGGCGCTGCCAGTGATCGCGAATGTAGCCGACGGCCCGCTGCAGTTCCTCCTTCGACGGAGGATGCTCCACAAACGCGTCCGCCTCTCTCCGCGCGATCTCCAGAATCTCGCCATCACGCACAATGTTGCCAATCCGCAACGCCGGCAGCCCGGATTGCTTGGTGCCGAAAAACTCCCCCGGCCCCCGCAGCTTCATGTCCATCTCGGCGATATGGAAACCGTCGTTCGAGTCCACCATGGTGCGGATCCGCTCCCGCGCCGCCTCGTTCATCTTGCCCGTTACCAGCACGCAATAACTCTGCTCGCCTCCGCGCCCCACCCGTCCGCGAAGTTGGTGCAGTTGCGAAAGCCCGAACCGTTCCGCCTGCTCGATCACCATCAGCGTCGCGTTCGGGACATCCACGCCCACTTCGATCACGGTCGTCGAAACCAGAATCTGCAACTCGCGGCCCTTGAAGCGGCTCATTACGTCGTCTTTCTCGTCCTGCGAGCAGGCGTCCGTGCAGCAGCCCGATTCTGTACCCCGGCAGCACCACCGTCGAGAGATGCTCGTACATCTTCTGCGCCGCCTTCACAGCCAGAGTCTCCGATTCCTCGATCAACGGATACACCACGTACGCCTGCCGCCCCAGATCCACCTGCTGTTTGAGAAAACTGTAGACCTGCTCGATCCGGTCCTCAGGCACATTCCTGGTCACGATCGGCTTGCGTCCCGGAGGCAACTCGTCGATGATCGAAACATCCAGGTCGCCGTACAGCGTCAATGCCAGCGTCCGCGGAATTGGCGTCGCTGTCATCACCAGCACGTCCGGATTCGCGCCTTTCTCGACTAACTTCAGCCGCTGCTCCACGCCGAACCGGTGCTGCTCGTCGATGATAGCCAGCCCCAGCCGTTGAAACCCGACGTTCTCTTCAATCAACGCGTGAGTGCCCACCACCACATGCGCCAGGCCCGCGGCCAGCAGCTTCTTCAGTTGCTCCTTCTCTCGCTTCGACCCCGACCCGGTGAGCAGGATCACAACGTAGCCGAGCTTCTTGAACATTTCGCGAAACGAGAAGAAGTGCTGCGTGGCCAGGATCTCGGTGGGAGCCAGCACGGCCACCTGGCATCCGTTCTCGATGGCGATGATCGCCGCCTCTGCCGCAACCAGCGTCTTCCCGCTTCCAACGTCGCCCTGTAGCAGCCGGTACATCGGATTCGGCTTCGCCATGTCCTGCGCGATCTCGCCCAACACACGCTTCTGCGCGGCGGTCGGCTTGAACGGCAGCATCGCCTTGATCTTCTCGCGGACGCGATCGTTCAAATCGAATGCGATTCCCGTCCGAATGCGGGCCTTGGATTTCTTCAGCGTCAGCCCGCACTCCAGCCAGAAGAATTCCTCGAAGATCATGCGGAACTGCGAAGGCGATCGGAAATTGTTCAGCAGCCGGACATCGTCGTGCTCGCCCGGAAAGTGGACCGTCCGCACGGCGATATCCAGGTCCGGCAGCCTCAGCCGCGAGCGGATAATCTCGGGCAGCGCGTCCACCAGCGCCGGCAGTTCGCCCAGTATTCGATGGAGCAGCATCCGGAACAGGCGCGTATTCACCTTACCGGCGGCCTCATAAATCGGAACGATACGCCCCGAATGCAGCCCTGAGTCGGATTCCTCGTCGTCGGCCAGAATCTCGTATTCGGGATGCATCACGGTGAGGCCGGCCGTGTAGGAATCGAACTCCACCTTGCCGTACAGCGCCACCTTGACACCGGGAACCAGCACATCCTTCAGGTACGCGCCGTGGAACCACTTGCCGGTGAGCACCTCCCGCGATCCGTCGCTGAAGTTCGCCTGGAACAGTCCGACGTTCCGCCGCTGCAGCCCGGTGACGCGCGAATCGCGAACCTCCGCGATGACCGTGGCCATCTCGCCCGGGGCCAGTTGTGCGATGGTTTTGACGTTCCGCCGGTCCTCATATCGGAACGGCGTGTACGTGAGGATGTCCTCAACCACGACGAGGCTCTTCGATTCGAGCATCTTCGCCCGCGCCGGGCCAACGCCCTTCACGTACATCAACGGAGTGGAAAGGTCCAACTTTCCAGTGTACGCGCGCCGCTCCGGGAGGAGGTCTGTCCAGAGGCCGTCGGAAACCATTTTCAACGAGTCGTGGTCAACGGATCAGAGAGTCCAGGCATCCGGGAGGCGGAACTATCGTTGAAGAATGTCAAAAAGCTGGACGCCATGGTGGCCGGCGATCTGTTCATGGATATCGTCATGAGCGGATTCGCGTTTTGGCCCCAGCCTGGGCAGGAATCCGTCGCCAGCCATTACTGCCGTGAGATCGGAGGAGGCGCTGCCATCACCGCCGCCGGCCTCGCGAAACTCGGGTCGAGAACCGGCGTGCTTGGGGTGGTCGGCCACGACGGCGCCTGGCTGGTGGACCGCCTACGTCGCATCGGCGTAGACACTGCCGGCATTGCCTACGATCTGCATGAGCCTACTGCTTTTACCGTCGCCGTCACCAGCCCGGAGGACCGTTCGTTCTTCACCTACCTCGGCGCCAACCACCGCTTCCCCGAGATCCTGATGGAGGCCGCCACGGAGCACCTGCTAGCTCACGCGCGGCACGTCCACCTGGGATGCGCTCCGGATCTCGACTCCATCGTCGAACTGCTCCCCGCTCTGCGCCAGAACGAGTGCAGCATTTCGCTCGACGTCGGGTGGCATCACCAGTGGCTCACGGATTCCAGAAGCATCGGCGTGCTCCCACAGGTGGACATCTTCTTTCCTAACGAATTGGAAGGCGCCGCCATGACCGGCGAACAGGAACCCGCCGAAATGTTGAAAGCTTTCGCGAATGCGGGCGCCAATATCGTGGCTTTGAAACTCGGGTCCCAGGGATCCGCGCTGCTGTGGAAGGGCGCCGTCCTCATGGGCGATCCCTATCCGGTGGAGGCCGTCGATACTACCGGAGCCGGCGATTGCTTCGACGCCGGCTTCCTCCATGCCTGGCTCAAGGGTGAGCCGCCGGAAACCTGCCTCCGCGTCGGCACCATCTGCGGAGCGCTATCGACGCTGTCATTGGGCGGACTGGAAGGATTCCCCTGCAAAGACGGTCTCAATGAAGCATTGGCGCACGAGGTCACCGCGAAGTGAACTACGGGTTCGAAAAGATAACCATGATCGGCGGGGGAGGCGCGCGCACCCCGCTATTGGTTCACGGCCTCGCGAAAGCGCAGAGATCGCTCGGCGTTCGCGAATTCGCGCTGTTCGACATCGATGCGCACCGCCTCGAGATCATCGGGCGAATCAGCCGCGAGTTGGTCGAGCGGCAGGGTTCTGACCTCCGCATCACTACTCACACAGATCTTGAGTCCGCCGCCGACGGCGCCGGCATTGTACTCAGCAGCATCCGTGTGGGCGGCATCGAGGCGCGCGCCACCGACGAACGCATCGCCATCGGCCTTGGACTCGCCGGGCAGGAGACCACCGGACCCGGCGGCACGGCGATGGCGCTGCGCACCATTCCGATCGCTCTCGAACACGCCCGTACCGTTCAGCGGGTTGCGCCCCAGGCATGGTTCATCAACTTCACCAATCCAGCGGGGCTGATCACGCAGGCCATCGCGCAAAACACCGGCCTGAACGTGATCGGCATCTGCGACACCCCCATGGAACTGTTCCACCGCATCGCCTGGGCACTCGGGGAACCCTATGAAGAGATGACGTTCGATTACGCGGGCTTGAATCATTTGGGCTGGGTACGCGGCGTGACGCTCAGAGGCCAGGATATCCTGGAGCGAATTCTGGCATCGGACGAGGTGCTGCGGAGGCTCTATCCCGCCGATCTCTTCGATCCGTCACTCATCCGCGCGCTTCGCCTGATTCCAACCGAGTATCTGTTCTTCTATTACAGTGGACGCAAGGCACTGGACAATCAGTTACGGGCCGGCGCCAGCCGGGGAGAGGAGTTGGAACGACTCAATCGCGAACTATTCCAGGAGTTAGCAACCGGAAGCCCATCGGATGGCGTTGAGACCTACCGGCGCTATCTCCTGCGCCGTAACTCGTCCTATATGAAACTGGAGGCACAGGCCGAATCGGCCTTCACCGTCGAACAGGATCAGTACGATCCGTTTGAAACCGTTACGGGCTACCACGTAATCGCGCTGGACGTGTTAACTGCTCTCGGTTCCGACTCCACCACCGACCTCGTTCTTAACGTCTCGAACCGCGGAGCCATCTCCGATCTGCTCGACGGCGACGTGGTCGAGGTTCCCTGCCACATTGATCGCAACGGTCCGCGCCCCCGGCCCACGGGCCCTCTGCCCGCCGCCGTTCGCGGTCTGGTGTTATCCGTCAAGGAGTACGAACGCACCGTCATCCGCTCGGCGGTGGAACGGTCGGGCGACCTCGCGCAGTTAGCTATGCTGGAATATCCAGTCGTGGGCGATTGGGAACTGGCGGGACGGCTGCGGCGATCCTTGGCTGCCGCCGATCCTGTCCACCTCGGATATCTGAAATGAACACAGTTCGGGCTGCCAGTTGGGCGCAGTTGCTCGAGGAAGTCTACGGCGAATCCTGGGACCCGGGCCTGGAACGGTTCCGGTCTCCGTATGTATTTCGCGGCGTTTCGGACGCATCGGCCGATCTCAGCACCAGCCTGATGCGGCTCGGCCAGGGTTACGAGGATCTCGCCCGGCTGGAACGCCACATGATCCGGAACTTCCAGAAATATGCCCACCTGGATACGCGGTTGGAGATCGGGAAATCCATCTGGAACTGGCTCGCCCTGGCCCAACACCACGGCTTGCAGACGCGCCTCCTCGATTGGACCTATTCGCCGATGGTGGCCATGCACTTCGCAACCGAAGACTTGAACGCATTCGGATGCGACGGCGCCGTCTGGTGCCTGAACCACCGCCAGTCCAATACCCTGCTGCCCGACGGCCTTCGCGAGGAGGCGGAGAACGCGGGATCCGACGTATTCACGGCCGAAATGCTCGACCGTGTCGCGAATACGCTCGAGAAGTTCGACCGGCTTTCGAAATCGGAGTTCGTAGTGTTCCTGGAACCCCCGTCGCTGAACGCCCGCATCGTGAACCAGTTCGCGCTGTTCTCCGCGGTGAATCACCCCGGTCACGGGCTGAACGAGTTACTGGGTGAGCATCCCGAGTTAGCCAAGAAGATCGTCATTCCTGCCGATCTCAAATGGGAAGTGCGTGACAAACTCGATCAGGCCGGAATTACCGAACGGATGTTGTACCCCGGCCTCGACGGCCTCAGCCGCTGGCTATCGCGCTATTACACGCCCAACCTGCGTGGCCGGGCAAGGTCCTGATGCGAGCTTACTGAGCCGCGCACGTTAGTAAGCGGTATTGCTAGCGGTAAGGCCGGAATAACTCAGTGGTGAAATACCGTTCCATACGGTCCGGAAACACGGTCACGATGTTAGCTACCTCATCGCCCAACATCTTGGCGGCACAGATCGCCGCGCATAGGTTCAATCCGGAACTCGGGCCCACCGGGAACCCCAGCGCGACCAGCTTGCGAGTGGTTTCGATGGCCTGATCGTCCTGCACCTCAATCGTGCGCAGGCCCGCCAGTTCCTTCTCGTTGAAGATCGTCGAAACGCAGTCCATCACGCCGGGGATGCGCGTACTGAAACTGCAGCATTCGATCTCCGGAGTGCTTCCGGAGAGGTTCACGGGACGTGCCAGCACCGGGATTACCGGACACCCGTTGTCACGAAACCCCTGGTACAGTCCCACCAGGGTTCCGCCGGTGCCGACACCTGCCACGACGATATCCACCGACGCTCCGGGAATCTGGTCCAGAACTTCGCGGGCGGTGGTGACTCGGTGCGCCTGCGGGTTCTCCGGATTCGAAAACTGGCACGGGAGAAACGCATTGCACTCCGCGGCCAGCCGCTGAGTCTCGGCGATCGCGCCCTGAATCCCGCAGTCCTTGCTGGTCAACCGGATCTCGCCGCCGAAGGCCCGGATCATGTAGACACGCTCATTGCTGACGCCCTCCGGCATCACGGCGATGAACCGCACGCCGAGTTGCGAGCACGTCAGCGCCATGGCGATGCTGGTGGATCCGCTGGATGCTTCGATGACCGTGCCGCCCGGACCGAGCCGTCCTTCGCGCCACGCCTTGGTCAGGATGTATTGAGCCACGCGGTCTTTGGTGGATCCGCTCGGGTTGAGGAACTCGAGCTTACACCAGATCGCGGGCGAGTCGTCGCCGAGTTGAACCGGTACCAACGGGGTCCGGGAAACACGGTTCAGGTAGTAGTTCAGTCTGTCGGGTAACATTTGAGCGAATCGACGTGCTTCCGCATTTCCGCCGCATCGTCGCGCTGACGATACGGCAGGTTGTGATAACGCTCGGGTGAGGCGGAATTACTTCCGGGCGCCGCGCTGCGGACTCTTCAGCTTGCTCTGGCGCCGCTTCGCCGACTTGCGCTTCGGCTTGCTGATAATGAAGGTGCCGCTGCCCAGGTAGGTGGCGCTGTACAGTTTGTCGTCTTTTTCTTCTGCCAAGTTTCAGATCTCCAGAAAAGAAGTGGAAACTAAAGTTTAGCGTACCCGCGCCCATGAAAAAACTCGCCGTCCTCATTTTGACCGCCCTCGCCTGGATTCCCGGCGCCCGGGGGCAGGTGGAGAGCTCCCGCCAACTCTTCACCCAAATCGATCCCATCCTGCAAGGTCTCAGCGAGATCACGGGCTGGAAGGTGAAACGCAAAGTCCCCGCGGACTACATCTCCAAGGCCAAACTCGAGGAATTCATCCATCGCCGGATCAAGGAAGCCGTCAAACCCGAGGAGATCCGAGTGGAGTCGCTCGCGCTCAAGATGTTCGGATTCATCCCCGAGGAGTACGATCTCAAGCAAGCCATCGTCGAACTCATGACCGAGCAGGCCGCGGCGTTCTATGACTACGACCGCAAGAAGCTGTTCATTACCGAATCGGACACCTCATTCCTGGAGAAGCGGGCGGCCCTGGTCCACGAACTGGCCCACGCCCTAGCCGACCAGAGTTTTCCGCTCGGCAGGTTCATGCACAAGGGCGCCACGAGCGACGACGCGGCAACCGCGCGGGAGGCCGTCGTGGAAGGCCAGGCGACCTGGCTGATGTGGGCATACGTTTCGAAACTCGGCGGCGGCGAAGCCAAGGTGTCGCAAATGGTGCTGGACTCGATGAAGGGCGCGGCCACCTCTTCGGTGTCGTCGCAGTATCCCGTGTTCGAGAAGGCGCCGTTATACCTGCGGGAATCCCTGATCTTCCCGTACGCAGACGGCCTCGAGTTCTCGAACGCGGTGATCGAGAAACTCGGAAAGGCCGGATTCAGCGAGGTCTTTCAACGTCCCCCGGTCAGCACCCAGCAGATCATCCATCCCGATCAGTATCTTGCCAAAAGAGAACCGACTCACCCGCGTGCGCCCGAACCTGCGAGACCGCGCGGCTACCGGAAGCTTACCGAGGGCTCGGTGGGAGAACTCGACTTCCGCATTCTCTTCAACCAGTACGCCGATAAGGAGACCGCCGAGCGAGTGCCGCCGCACTGGCGCGGAGGCGAGTTCCGCCTCTATGAAACTAAGGCGGACCGCAAACCCTTGTTGACGTTCGTCACCGAGTGGGATTCGCCCGAGGCCGCCCGGGACTTCTACGACGCCTACCGCGCTGTGCTGCCGAAGAAGTGGAAGCGCTTCGAACCGCGCGAGCAGACTGTGAACCACATGACTGGCGCTGGCGATCGGGGCTCTTTCGAACTCACGCTGGACGGCTCCAAAGTGTCGAGCATTGAAGGGATTTAATGAGCCGGCCTGCCCGTAAGGCGCGACTCACGCTAAACTGTTTACATATGCGGAGACTCGCAGCTTTGGCTGTTATTCTGGGCCTGTCACTCACGGCGTTCGCCGCCGCTCCCCTTCCGCGCCCGTCCCCCGAGTTCGTCATCAACTATCCCGGGGGCAAACAGGCGTTGCTCAGCAGTTACAAGGGCAAGGTTGTCGCCCTGTTATTCATCTTCACCACCTGTCCACACTGCCAGGTGACGTGCCAAATATTATCCAAATTGAACAAGGAACTCGGGCCCAAGGGCTTTCAACCGCTCGCGATCGCCGTCAATCCCATGGCGATGATGCTGGTGCCCGATTTCGTCAGAGATTACAACATCAACTTCCCGGTTGGCGCCAGCGAGAGGGATCCCGCCCTGGTCTATCTTCAGATCAACGCCGTCGAACGCTGGGTGGTTCCGCAGGTGGTCCTCATCGACAAGAAGGGTGTGATCCAGAAGCAGACTCCGCCTCAAGGCGACGAGAAGCTGCAGGAAGAGAACAGCCTTCGCCAGCAGATAGAGGCTCTGCTCCAGGGCCCCGCGCCGACGTCTAAACACGCAGCGGTGCCCAAGAAACGTCCGTCCTGACGAGTGAATACCTGGGCCGGAGAGCATTCGACCTACTTCGATCCCATTACCGGTACGCGTATACACCAGGTGACGGCGCACCCGTCCATCAGCCACTCCACTTACTTTCTCCAGCGCTCCTTTACGCCGGATAACGCAGCGCTGATCTTCACGGGCTACCGTACCGGAACAGCCCAGATCTTCGAGGCCTCGTTCCCTGAAGGACCCATACGACAGATCACGTCGGGTGAAGCGATCCATCCCTACTCCCCGGCGATTCTCCCGGATGGGAAACTCCTGTTCGTGCGCGGCGGTTCCCTTTGGACCATTGATCGATCCACGCTGGCCGAGCGTGAGGTCGGGCGATTGGACGGAGCCCAGTTCGGCGAACCTTCGTTTTCAGCCGACGGGCTGTGGGCCGTGGTGGCCTATAAGCGGGGGACCGAAAACGGCCTCTTCACTGGCCGCCTCGACGGCTCGGATTGGCACTCGATTCCGTTTGAACGGACGGTGATCCATCCGCAGTTTCATCCGCTCGAACCCGAGTGGATCGAATTCGCCGCCGATCCGGCTCCCCGCATGTTTCGGGTTCGGCGGGACGGCACCGGGCTCGAGTGCCTGTACCACCACGGGAACGACGAGTTCGTGGTCCACGAGACCTTCCTCGGCAACACCGGCGACCTGGTGTTCACCGTCTGGCCGTTTGCTGTTCAGCGGCTCAACTGGAACACGCGGAAGATCACCGAGATCGCCCGGTTCAACGCCTGGCATATCACGCCCAACCGGGCCGGAACGGCCATCCTGTGCGACACAAACCATCCCGACGAGGGGCTATTCCTGATCGACGTCGCCACGGGCAACCCGACCCGGATCTGCATGTCGGAATCGAGCAATCGCGGCAGCCAATGGAAGAAGAGCCGCTACGCGCTGCGCGAGGACTTCGAAGCGGCCCGCAGCGCCGCCGGCACCCATTTAAGTTGGATGGAAGCCGGGAGCGACACCGTCTACGGCCCGCAATCCACTCATCCACACCCGTCGTTCTCGCCGGACGAAACACTGGTAGCCTTTACCAGCGACCGCACGGGCACGGCGCAGGTCTACGTCGCGGAGTTGAGTCCGCTCACTTGACCTGCACCAACTTGTTCCCGTCGAAGCGCCACTCGTTGTCCGGCGGCCCGACAAAGTCGCCGGTGGTGGCGGACCGGGGCTTCGGAGCGTGGGTCCAGGCCACCTTCAACGCGTGATCGTTCAGGTATAGCTTGGCAATGAAGTACAGGTCCCATTCCGCCTCCAGGGGCGAATCCACCAGCAACAGTTGTCCTCCTGGTTTGGCGTGAGGCTTTAGCCGCTCCAGTTCCTGAATCACTTTCCAGTGGGCCTGCTGGGCCAGCGATATCTCCCCGGCTTTCATCATCGCCGGCGGGGTCTGAATGACTGCGACGGCAACGAAGCAGGCGGCGAACACCATCGCGGTGACCTGGGACCGATTGCCTTCGCTCAGGCGCGTTCGGGCCGTGATGAAATCGACCACTGTCGTAATCAGATCGCCCATATAGATTCCGAAGCCTGCCAGCGGAATATAGAGAACGAACGCCTGCCTGGGCGGGACGAAGTTCAGCGGCAGGAATGCCAGGAACGCGAAGGTCATGCCGAACCACATCGCCCTTCGCCGGAACACAGCCGCAAGCGCCAGCAGGACCGCCCAGAACGTAAGGGAGGCTCCGGGGGCGAGCGGTTCGCCGCTCATCAGCAACTGACCGAGGTAGACTCCGGTGGTCTTGAGGAACTGATCGATCGTGTACACGGGCTCATAGCCCGGAATCCGGGACAGCGAGTCAGCGCCGAATATCTTGCCGATCGTATAGGCGATCGACATCGCGCCGGCGAGCAGGATGGGCAGTAACTCGCGAAACACGGGGCGCTTCCATGGCCGGTACGCCAATTCGTATACGACCAGAATCCCGGGGAGCACCACCGCCATCTCCTTCGAATCGAGCGCGCAGATGTACAGCAGCACGAAGATGCCCAGTTCCCGGGCTCCCAGCACTCGACCGCTTTGGCGAATCCGGATGTAATAGATCAGGCACCCCACCATAAAGGTGAAGCACAGCACTTCATAGATCATGGAGGAGCTGAGGTAGACACCGGCTGCCTCGGCATGGAAACATCCGATGAGGACCGCCAGACCGGCGGCGGCCCGGCTACGACAGATCCGGCGGGCCAGAACGTACAGCAGCCCCAGATTCAACCACAGCAGGGCGTGATAGACGATCCGGTAGGGCAGTGGATGGAACCCGAACAGATGCAGCAGAGGCAGATAGAACACCGCACCCAGCGGGCGGTAGAACGAAGTGACGAACAACAGGTTCGCCCGGATCACCTCGCCCAGCCCAGGGTTCCAGTAACGGTACATGTTCTGGAAATCGTCCGGCGCGAACAGCGTGCTGAAACCCGGGGCCGTCAGGCTGCCGAAATACAGGGCGATGGCGACCGCGGCAACGAGCGGGAAATCACGAAAACGAAGCAAAGTCTAGCCGCCCACCTCAGGATGGTATTCGAACACCACCAGGGTGATGTCGTCGCTCAGCACGGAACTCTCGGTGTACTTTTCGACGGCCTCCAGAATCGCCGCATGCACGGCATCACAACTGTCCCGCGCGTGGTTCCGCAGGGTCTGCCGCAGCCGCTCGATACCGAAGAACTGGTCCTCGGAGTTCTCGGCTTCGGTGAGGCCATCGCTGTACACTACCACCTTGTCGCCCGGTTCCAGGGTGACGGTCTCCACGCTGTACTCGGCGGTTTCCAACATCCCCAAAGGAAGCCCGGTGGTCCGCAGGGAGCGCATCCGCCCGTCGGCATGCAGCAGCAACGGGGCGCAATGTCCCGCGTTGGCCCAGCGCAAGAGGCCGTCGGCCGAGGTTGCGCCGTAGAACACGGTCGCGTACTTCTCGCCGCGGGTACGCTCCAGCAGGTACCGGTTCACTTTCATGAGCGTCGCATTGATCTGGCCCGGGTCGTCGGAGGCCAGCAGGAACGCTCCCTGTAACAACGATGCGAGCAGGGCCGAACTCACCCCTTTACCCGAGACATCGGCCACCATGGTCAGCCACGCGTTCGCGTGCAGCCGGCGGATATCGAAAAAGTCCCCGCCGACCTGCGCCGACGGGATACTGGAACCGGCGGCGCGGAACCATCCGGTGCGCGGCAACTCCGATGGAAGCAATCCCATCTGGATCTTCCGGGCAATATCCAGTTCTTCTTCGAGCCGTTGCTTGGCGCGTTCCTCTTCGAGCAGGCGCGCATTTTCGAGCACCGTGGATGCTTCGAGCGCCAACGTCTGCAGCAATTCCCGGTTGCCGTGGGAGAGGTCCGCGGGAGCGCCCCGGGAATCCATGTACAGGACTCCGACCGTCTCATTGGCCGAGGACAGGATGGACGTCTCCTGCGCGTCTGGTGGTGCGAACGCGGACCAACGGCACGCAGACCACGCTGCGCAGTTCCAGGTTCGCCACCGACGATTCCGGCCGCACGCCCTGCTCCTCCAGCGGATCGAAGGACATGGACAGCAGTTCCCGCCGCTGGTTCAGGGCGCGGTTGATCACCGACATCGGCACTTTCAGATCGTCGCTCGCGAGCGGCGTTCCGCGACAATCACGGGCGACCTTCATGTCCAGACTTTTCCCGCGCTTGAGCAGCAGGAATCCGCGTTCGGCACCCGTGACAGCCAGCGAGGCATCCACCACCGCGGTCAGCACGTCGGACGTTGAAAACGAACCCTGAAGGGTTCGGGCGACTTCCACCAAAGCCCGCAATTTCCCTAGATTCGAGGTGGGCCCGCCACCGCCGGCAGGAGTGATCTGATCGAGAATCCGGTTGAGTTCGTGCTCTTCGAAGCTGAAGGTCAGCCTATATGAATCCGGAAATCCGAACTCGATGCGATCCGAATCCCGCAGCACCGAGCGTTCGGCCAGCAGTCCATTGATCCATACACCGTGCCGGCTTTTGAGGTTCTCGATGACGAACTCGCCGTCTTCGACGAAGATGCGGGCATGACTGCGCGAGATCCGGTTGTCGCGCAGCACCAGGTGGTTATCGGCGTTGCGGCCGATGAGGAACGGAACGGGATCCACCGGCACCCGGCTACGGTTGCCTGAGGGGTTGGTCACTACCAGCAGCGCCGGCCGCATCAGCCCCTCCGCGCCGGCCTTTGCTTCGTCGCGCCCCTTTCGCTTCCGCCCGGTTCCGAAGCCAGATTCTGCAAATCCTTAGCTCGCAGAGTCTGGCAGTGGGAGCAGTAGCCACCGATCTCCGTACGCGCGACGATGATCTGAAAACCGAAGTGCGATTCCACCTGCCGGCGCAGTTTTTGTAGCGGTTCGCCGAAGAACTCTTCCACTTTCCCGCAGCGCAGGCAGACGACGTGAGCGTGCTCCTGCTTGAGGCGGGTCTCATAGTAGTGCTGGTCGCCGCTGTGGTGCATGAGGTCCAACTCATCCACCAGGCCGCCCTCTTTGAGCAGCTTCAGCGTGCGATACACCGTTACCCGGTTGAGTTTCGGGTCCTTCTCGTGCGCCAGCAGATACAACCTGTCGGCGTCCAAATGCTCGCCCGACTGGTCAATCAGTTCAAGCAGGATCTTGCGCTGACGGGTGAGCCGAACACCCCGCTTCTTCAGAGAATCCTTTATACCGGCATCGGCCATTCGATGTCCTCGTATACGTACACTCCGACTGTAGCAAAGCGAGGTGGTCCGGCTGCGGACAGGGTCGTCCTATTTCACGTTAATGACGGTGGTCTGGTCTGCCGTTACCTTGACCTTTTCTTCCTTGCTCGCGCCGCCATCGACGCCTACCACCTTCACGTCATATTCCCCGGGAGGGATCAGCAGACGCTGCGAGGGGTTGCTGTACTCATCGGCGTGACCGTAGTACTTGTCGTTAATGTAAACAGCCGAATACTTTGTAGCGCCCATTATCCTGATCATTCCGAATGGAGGCTTGGGCGGCGGGAGCGCTTTGAGGCTCTGGTTCAGGACGGTGGTCTTACCCGCCGTGATGGTCACCTTCTGGTCCACCTCTTCGTAGCGCGGTTCGACGAGTTTCACTTCGTGTTCGCCGGCGGCCAGCGGGTACTTGCGGGCAGAGCCGAAGTTTTTGGCCGGACCAACATATTTGCCGTCCACGAATACTCCGGCGCGGCCGGGTTCCACAACGGTCTTCAGATAGCCCGGCTTCTGCCCGAAAACAGGCGCAGCCATGGCCATGAGCACTAGAATTCCCAACCCGGCGAGCGGCTTGGACGTGCGCGCGTTCGGGTAAGGCGAGATCAATAGATTGCGGAGAATCGGTTGCATGGTGTTCCCTCAGAAGTATATAACACGTGCCTTTCAGAGCCGGAGCGCCGGATTGCCGAGGCCTCGGCCGGTGATTTTGGGTTCGTTTTGTACGGGGGCGGATTTGGGTTCGTTTTGTTCCTTTGCGAAAGCGTTCACGGCGGCATGGTAGGCCTTCATCTCGAGTTCGCCGGGGACGGGAGCATTGATGAACTTCTTTATGTAGGCGTCGAGGGCGCTGGCTTCGGCCTTGTGATTGCGAACCCGCGACGCCTGGAGTTCGCGCAAAGCCTTGAAGTAGGAGCGTTCGGCGGCGGCCGAGTAGCGGGCGAGTTTGTCGAGGATGTTGCCGTTCCGGCCCATGGCTCCGAGCAAACGGGTGTCGGGATCGTCATCGGATCCGGGCTCGGTGAGGATCTGCTCGAAGGCGAGCCCTTCGAGCCGTTCGATGCGGAGGAGTTTCCAGCGGGCCTGGATCATCTGATGGACGAGGAAGCCTTCGTTTTCGCCCTCGGGGTGGAACTCGGCGCCGAGACGGGCGGCGAGCGCATCGAACTCCTCGGAGGACTCGTGGGA
The DNA here is from genome assembly GCA_963737465.1 of uncultured Acidobacteriota bacterium. GTDB lineage: Bacteria > Acidobacteriota > Terriglobia > Bryobacterales > Bryobacteraceae > TMP-7. The sequence goes on along the minus strand of CAVTTC010000014.1, from coordinate 137,618 downwards.
GAGGACGGAGAAGTGGCCGCTGAGACCGTGACGGGTCGCATTCTGACTGGAGGCGGCTTTCCCTTCCGGCGTGATCGGGCCGGAGGACCGCATGGCATTCTGCCGGTTTGCGAGGATTTGAGCTGTGGTACTCATCTTTCCACCTTCAGATTATCAGGCGACGCCAAAAAACCGGATCGGCCAGCGCATCCTAGATGCGATCATAAACGCCCCAGATTCATTTAGTTCAATGGGTTTTCGGGCCTGTGGAAAAGTGCCTGTGAAAGGCGTCAGTTTTGGTTGGCGAGGCGGGGGAGAAAGTCCGGCGAAGGTAGTTCGGCGGGCGGCCGGTGGAGCCTGCCTCACGGGCAGGTCGAGGCAGACTAACCATGTGCTGCTCGTCACCTTGAAAATCCGGTCGCGTTTGATTCGCTGCATCGCAACTCGAGGGACTAGTGACTTGCGAGGGATGGCGTCCCCAGGGGGCATTCGAACGCCTTCCCGCCCATATCGGCTGATAACTCGCGTGCCAAGTGGTTGACGAAGAATGTCGTATGTTATGCGGCTGTCTGACCTGTTTTCCTGGGCCTTGCTGTGATGGCACGCAAATGACACTTGTGGAAGATAGGATAACAACACGGGCAAAAACGTAACGGTTACCGCCCAAGGGGAAATCCCATTTGCTTCATGCACCGCGCCAGAGAAAACGCGCGGGACTCCGCGATTCCGATTTCAGGCCAGGCCGAGCAAGCTACGATTCCCGCGATGCTCTAGGATTTTCCCCAGTACCTTCGGCATGTGTTAACACTTTACAATCGACACAGACAAAGAGGGGGCGAAAAATATCATCTTCAAATTTTGGATCAAAGATGCACGTCTGCATCGAATGCCAGCCTGACGCGGCGTCGGAGTAATCCGTGTTCTGAAATCGCGTTGTGTTCGGAGCTCGGCCCAGCGTGGAGCCTACTTCCCGTCGGGCAAGTGAACGGTGCGGCGTGCACCGCACCACCTCAAATGATCGATATCCTTGGTGGGACGCACCCACAAGGAACAGCCGCGCTAGGGACTCGGAGGTTTTCCCTAGCGCGGCCAACGGTTAATGCGTGTCGCATCAACCTGTTCCCAATATGCGCCCGATCCCGCCCAAGCGCAACTGCGCGATTTCCCTCTTCTGTGTTGACCGAATTTGGTCTTGACTTGCGCATCCCCCTCGCCAAGACGCACTTCCCTTCCGAGTTGATGGGGATCGGGAGGGGGCAGTCCATCTTTCAAACGGACGGATGTGACGCGCGCCAGCAGGGCTCGCAGCGCCGCCGGCGGATCCTCCATGCCGTACAAAACAAGATTCGCCATGTCGAAATTCACTCGCACCGTGGACCGAGTGCACAGAGAACCGGGACAGATTCTCATGATCGGTGCTGACATCGAAGCCGATGCCGGTGGCGCGCATATCGGCGATAGCGTTGACGACGCCAGGCTCGATATGAGCCGTCACCCCGGCATCCCTTGCGCTCAGGTAGAACACGAGATTGCGAACGGCACAAAATAAGACATGCGTTTGATCCCGGTTGGTTTAATGATGGTCTGCATTGGGCTGGTGTGTGCGCAGCCATTGCATTGGGCCACCATCGAGCCCGAGGAAGCGGGATTCGATGCCAAAAAGCTGGAGACGTGGCGCAGCAGCCTCGCACGTCACGGGACCACCGGCCTGATCACGATCCGTCATGGGCGAATCGCGCTCGAATGGTACGCGCCCGGGTGGGACTCCGACAAGCCGCACGGTACGGCTTCGATGGCGAAGGCTCTGGTCGGCGGGATGTCGCTGGCGGTGGCGATGAGTGACGGCCGAATTTCGCCGGATGATCTGGCATCGAAGTACATTCCCGCCTGGAGGGCGGACCCGCTCAAGTCGAAGATCACGATCAGGCAACTGGCGACCCACACCTCGGGCATCTCCGACGCGGAGCAGGACGAAATCCCGCATGAACAGCTCCCCGGCTGGAAGGGCAACTTTTGGAAGCGGTCTCCGGACCCGTTTTCGATTGCGGTGCAGCAGGCCCCGGTGCTCTTCGAGCCGGGAACGCAATACGCTTACAGCAACCCGGGAATGGCGGCCCTCTCGTACGCGATCACGGCAGCCCTGAAAGGAGGGGAGATTCGCACCTTGATGAAGGAGCGTTTGCTCGACCCGCTCGGAGTGCCGGAGCGATGGTGGTCCATCGGATACGGGCGGGCCTATGAAGTAGACGGGCTGAAGCTCTATGCGAACTGGGGCGGCGCGAGCTTCACCGCGCGGGCAGCAGCGCGAATCGGGCAGTTGATGATGCTCGGAGGTCAGCTGAACGGGCACGAGTTGATCCGGCGCGACATCGTGAAGAAAGTGCTGACCGATCAGGGTATGCCTCGTCCTCAGAGGAGCGCTATGAACTTAGCGCCCGCATCGGGCCTGGCGTGGTACACCAACGAGGATGGGGTCTGGCCGGCGGCGCCGCGTGACACCTTTGCAGGCGCAGGCGCCCAACATCAGATCATCGTCGTCTCGCCCAGCCTGGACCTGATCGTCGTCCGCAACGGGACTGCGCTCGACGACACTCGAGCGGGGTTTTGGGGACCTGTTTATGATCTGGTAGTGAAGCCGTTGATGGAAGCGGTCACAGTTCGTGCTCCCTACCCACCGAGCCCCGTAATCCACGGCGGCATGTTCGGCAAAGAGATCCGCCGCTCGGCCATCGACAGCGATAATTGGCCGCTGACGTGGGCCGACGACGATCAGCAATACACCTCGTATGGCGATGGGTTCGGGTTCGAACCCTACATCGAAAGAAAACTGGGCATGGGGTTCGCGCGCATCGCGGGCGGCCCAGACGACTATCACGGCGAAAATCTGCGTTCGGATGGCGAGCGGACCGGCAACGGGGTCAGCAGTCCAAAGGCGAGCGGAATCCTGATGGTGAAGGGCGTGCTGTACCTATGGGTTCGCAACGTCGCGAATGCTCAACTTCTGTGGTCGGAGGATCGGGGCAAGACATGGCAGTGGGGATTCAGGATGGAGACTGGATTCGGATCCCCCGTTTTTCTGAATTTCGGCCGAGACTACACGGGCGCGCGCGACGGCTTTGTGTACACGTACTCCCAGGATGGCCCGTCGGCGTATGAAAGCGACAACAGCCTGATGCTGGCCCGCGTACCCAAGGACCGGATTCGCGAGCGCGGCGCCTGGGAGTTTTTCGAACGGCTGGATGCCGGGGGACGGCCGATATGGACAGCCGACATTGCGCGCCGTGGTGCGGTGTTTTCGTATCCGGCGAACTGCCAGCGGGTGGACGTCGTGTACGATGCCGGGATCGGGCGGTATCTGATGGCGTTGGGATACGACCATGCGGGCGGATGGGGACTCTTCGACGCGCCCGAGCCTTGGGGCCCGTGGACGACGATTCTCCATCGCCAGTGGGACGTCGCCGGAACGCACGGATACCGATTACCGGCCAAGTGGATTTCGGCGGACGGGCTGACGTTGACGCTGGTGTTTTCCGGAGCTAAGCCATACGATGCGTTTTGTACGAGAAGGCTGACGCTGGTAAGGTGACACCGCTCTAACGAGTGACTAGCCCGGGCGGTCGGTGCTCAGCCCATCGGGGGCCGTTCTGTTTGCGTACAATCAAAATCGAGATGCAGCTGTCGCGGAACATGAAACGGGCGCGCCGCCGGGCTGACCAGGCCCGCATGAAACAGAGGGCCCGCCGCGTTCGGTTCTCTTGGTTTGGCGGAATGGGGTTTGCCCTTCCCATCGATGATCCGAAGCAGATCGGCATACTCGCGTCGACTCACTGCCGGCCGTGCTCGTGTTACCTTTGCAAAGCGAATCGTAGTAGCGCAGAACGCAAAGGTACGGCCTGGCGGAAGGTGGAAGAGAGTGGCGGAACGGCTGAATCGCACGATTGAATGCACACTGATGAGGTGCCATGGTGACACGGTTGCCGATTGGGAACCTCCGAGTCCCGTTCGGGCTAAGAGTCGATGACCGATGGATTGACCGAGAAATCGGGCCGGCGGCATTTGCTGTTGGCAAGCCCTTCCGCGATCATCGCCGGAATAAATGTGTTCATATGAACAACTCGACTGACACCTTGAAAAACTCTGCCAGTTTCTTGGCCTGAGCCTTGCTCATTCCACGCTTGCCGCTCACCAAATCACTCGCCTGTGTGCGTGTTCCGAGAATTGGCACCAAGTCAGCCTGCCGCAGTCCGCGCTGCTCGATCAGGCATTGGACCATCTGATGCGGCGGAACGTCGGGTAGTTCGATCTTGTCGTCGTAATCCTGGATCAAGCGCAGTAGGAGAGCCTCCAGGGCCGTTTCTTCCGGTGTCAATTCGCGGTCGAGCCGGTCAAGTTGTTCGAGCATCTCTGAAAAATGCTCCAACTCTTCATCGGTCTCGATCGCCTTCGAGCGCCTTCGCCGGGAGTCCCCCGTACTTTTTCGGGTTGATGGTAGCCACTACGCCCAATTCATCCACCCCTTTCGTATTCCGAGTTTGGCCGGGTTGACAGAGGATCGGATGACTCCACCCTGATCAGTTATCGCGCCGCGGAAAGCCTGGTTGTACTTGCTCGCTTACGGAGTAAGCCCACAATTTGGGTGGCGATTCTGATAGCGGTCATCGATGAGACAGTCGTACCCTATGCGAAAAATCTCTGGAGAGTAGCCGTTCATCGGAAACCTTTCATTGCTCTTCGGGCCAACTTACGTGAGTTGCGGAAAGACGCAGTTATTGCGCTCGTTGTCATAGATAGTTACTGTTGTCGCCCCGAGTTGCTTTGGCCATGGAACGGAGTCCGTGTACTGCTGGTCTGATAGATCGGATCCGACGACCGTGGCGAATGCGCCCGCAGAGATCTTCGAGGGATTGAAGGATCCGCCGCTCACAATTGTGCTGATCGTTGGGGCGGCAGCAAAACAAGCGGTAACCCACATCGAACATGCAAGAACCCGAGAAAATCGCATGGTTCCTCCTTATCAGCCCGGCTGCCCCAGGCTGGCAGGCGGCCCCCAGTCTTCAGGCCCCACTTTCAGAGTCGCTCTCTATCGCTTTCACCGGCTGTGCGGCAGACAATTCGAATCGCCGCGCGCCCCTGGCGAAAATCTTCCCGAGGGTTCTGACGCCAACTTCACGGCCGCTCGGTGCTTCGGCATCGGGCGGCCGTTCTGCTTCAGGGCTCCACGAGCAAGAGAACATGCGAATAGGAGAACCCTATCATTTCAGGGCCGGTGGTGGTAGGCTCGAGCTGGGAGGACGCAGCGCGACGTCCGGCCGGCGGTTTGAACGCGTGGCTCATGTCCCCAGTAGGGGATTGCCATAGATCCTCAAACCCCCAACGTGTTGGCCTCTCGCTCCTGCGCCTCCCCATACCTGACCGCCACTGTTTCACTGCGTTTTACAGTCGGATCCTCGCCGACTTCGCCGCAGTGTGCCGAGCAGCTTGCTGTTCGGCAGCCTTGACCAGCGGAGACTGGCGGATGTCGCGGATCCCGGCATCAACGAGGACGCCCTTACGCCCGTGCGCTGCTGGACCGTCCTGCGCCATACGGGACCTCGCAATCAAGATCGGCCTGAAGGGAGTGAGTCTCCACAAGTTACGACACACGCACGCCTCAACGCTGCTCGCCAACGGCGTGCCGATCGCAAACGTATCGAAGCGCCTCGGTCATCGGGACCCGTACACCACCGCGAAAATCTACCAGCAGGCGCTTCCGGACACCGATCAGGATGTGGCCGCAATATTGGACAAATTGATGGCCGAAAAAGCTGAGCCGAAGCCCGCGGCACAACATGGCACAACGGAGACGGTCGAAAAGACCAGAACGAATTGAAGTGAAAAGACTTAGGATGGCGTCCCCACGGGGATTCGAACCCCGGTTCTCACCGTGAAAGGGTGGTGTCCTAGGCCGGGCTAGACGATGGGGACCTTGTAGGACAAAACGCTGAAATGACGCTCTTTATTCAGAGTATCGAATGGCGCGCCGGATGACAACTCCGGCGCGCACGATTTTGCTAGATCGTCTTCAAATACGCGATGACGTCGGCCTTTTCGGCATCCGTCAACATGTCGGCATACGCGGGCATGCCGCCGCCGCCGGCGTTAATGATCGCCTTCACGTTGGCTTCCGTCACGGCCTTGCCGTTCTTCAGCTTCTCCTTCTTGAACAGGCCTTTGAGCGACGGACCCATCTTCTTCTCGTCCGTATCGACATTGTGGCAGACGCCGCACTGCTCGAAGGTCTCTTTGCCCTTGGCGGCATCGCCGGCAGCCTTCGCCGACCCAGCCATCAGCATCGCGGCGCAGGCTGCCGCAATCATCAGTTTCGTTTTCATCAGTTCGGAAACTCCTCTTTAATCGCTTACCCAGTGCAGGTCTGCCCCAAGACCTATCGAAAGGGCAGTATCTTCTTTAGTTTACAATCGAGCCATGCGTCCCGTCATTATGGTTTTTGCGAAAGTCCCCGAGCCGGGACGCGTGAAAACCCGTTTGGTCCCGTATCTGGATCCGGAGACGGCGGCCGCCCTTTACGCAGCTTTCGTGCTGGATACACTCGAATCCCTGGAAGCACTTAGCGCGATCGCCGAAGTGGAGTTGCACACCGATCGGGAGACGGATGCATGGGCCTCGGCCGCAGTCCCGCGGCGCCTGCAGCATGAAGGCGATTTAGGATTAAAAATGCTCAAAGCGCTGGGAGGCGCGCTCGAGCGAGGCCACCCGCGCGCGCTCATCCTGGGCAGCGATTCGCCGGACCTTCCTCCTGCGTACGTGACGGATTTGCTGGCCGCCCGCGCCGATGTCGCGCTCGGGCCCACCCAGGACGGCGGATACTACGGAATCTCGGCCAGCCGCATCCATCCGGCGATGTTTCAGGGCGTCCGCTGGTCCACCGAACATGCTCTTGAAGACTCCCTGTCGGCCTGCGCATCCTGCGGGCTGACCACGGCGCTGGGCTCGCCCTGGTTCGATGTGGACGAGCCGCCCTCGATCGAGAGGCTGGCCTTTTCCGGCTGGATCCCGACACACACCCGGGCGGTTCTGGATGCGGTTGCGGGAAAAGCAACGCGCTCCGCTTCGGCTTCCGGCTCCAAACGTGCATAGAATGGACTCGTGCGCACTGAAGAATCGTTACAAGAAGCGGTGGCCCAACTCAACACCGTCCGCGCGGAAATCGGGAAAGTCATTGTCGGCCAGTTGGATGTGGTGGATGGCGTCCTGATCTGCCTGCTGGCCGGCGGCCACGTCCTGCTGGAAGGCGTACCGGGCCTGGGAAAAACCACCCTGCTACGGACACTGGCGCGCGTGCTGCATCTGAAATATTCCCGCATCCAGTTCACGCCGGACCTGATGCCCGCCGATATTGTGGGCAGCATGATCATCGAAACCGACGATCGCGGAGGGAAGGCCCTACGGTTTCAGCCGGGGCCCATTTTCGCGAACCTGGTGCTGGCCGATGAAATCAACCGCGCCACTCCGAAAACGCAGTCGGCGCTGCTGGAAGCGATGCAGGAGCGCACCGTGACGAGCGGCAACACCACCCATGAACTCGACCTTCCGTTCCTGGTGATGGCAACCCAGAACCCCATCGAGATGGAAGGCACGTATCCGCTGCCCGAGGCTCAGCTGGATCGATTTCTGATGAAGATCCTGGTGGAGTACCCGTCGCGGGAGGAGCTGAACCGGATCGTGGATCGCACCATACAGAGGGAGGAGGTGCAACTGAGCCAGATTGTGGATCGCGAGGCCATCCTGCGGCTGCGTTCCATCTGCCGCGAGGTGCTGGTGGCGCCGCATGTTCAGGAATACGCGATTGACCTGGTGATGGCCACGCAGCCCGGGACACCCTACGCCCACGACATCGCCAACAAGTACGTGCGCTACGGCAGTTCCCCCCGCGGCGCGCAGGCATTGGTGGAATGCGGACGGGTGCTGGCGTTGATGCGCAGCCGGCTGCACTTGAGCATCGACGATATCCGGGAGGTGGCTGCGGGCGTCCTGCGTCATCGCATCATCCTCAACTTCGACGCGCATGCCGACGGGCAAACGGCGGAGACGATTCTGAAACGCGTGCTGGATGGGGTCGCGGCCAAGGCAGGAGTGTAATGGCGGCTCCGCAGCAAGGCCTGATTGACCGGCACCTGCTGGAGAAGCTCGAACGTCTGACCGTCCGATGGCGCAAGTCGTTTCCCGGGTTGGTGGGCGGTCACAACCTCTCGCGGTTCCCTGGATCGGGGATCGAGTTTCTCGACCACCGCCATTTCCATCACGGCGACGACCTGCGGGCCGTCAACTGGCGAGCGTACCTGCGCCTGGAGAAGCTGTTCCTGAAGATGTTCCAGGTGGAGCCGCGAGTTCCGGTGCGGATGCTGATCGACATCAGCCCATCGATGAATACCGGGTCGCCCTCCAAGCTTCTGTATGCGAAGCAACTGGCGGCGGCGCTTGCCTATGTGGGGCTGGTCCGGCTGGATACGATCTGCCTGCAGCCTTTCAGCGACCACCTGTATGACTCGTTTCTGGCGGGCGGCGGGCGGCACCGATTCATGCCCGCCGTGGATTTTCTGCAGCAAATCGAGGTGGGCGGGCCGACGGACTTTCTGTCGGCGGCACGGCAGTTCATTGCGAATTATCCGCAGCGCGGGTTGCTCATCGTGATTTCGGATTTCCTGGATGACTCCGATTGCGTGAAGCCGTTGCAGTATCTCTCCGAGTTCGGGCACGAGTTACTGCTGCTGCAATTATGGGCCGATGAAGATCGGACTCCGCCATGGGACGGGGAACTCGACTTAGAGGACGCAGAGACGGCGACTAAGTTGACGCTGAACTTCGACCAGGCCACCCGGGAGCACTACACGGCCGAGTTCGACCAGTATTGCGAACGGCTGGAAAACGTCGCGGTGCGCAACAACGGCCGGTATTGCGGGTTTTCGACGTCGCTGGCGTTGGAGGATGCGATTTTCGGGCCGGTGGTGCACACGCAGACGGTGCAGTAGGTGGGTATATGAACCTCAACATCAAGAATCCACGAGCCTACGAACTTGCCCGTCGCCTCTCTGACCTGACCGGCGAAAGCCTGACGAGTGCCGTAATTCACGCGCTCGAATCGAAGCTCGCCGAGAAGGAGAACCGGCGAGCGACAAAGGCCACGGCAGCCAGGATCCTGGCGTTTTCTGAACGTTTCACAGCCGCCATGCCCCGGAGCTGCAAGGCCTCCGATCATGCCACCCTACTGTACGGTGGCGACAGACTGCCCCGGTAAATCAAGACACTTCCGCCTCCTCGCGATTCTGCTTCGTGAACCCGAAGCGGACAGAAGGCGCGGACGGGTCCGCAGTCGGTTGCGAGTTATCTTGAAGCCGCAATATTCGTCGACTGGAATGGCGATCCGGTGACACGCGCCCTTCTCGGAGCAGGTGAACGTGGCAAGGCAGGCTTTCCAGCTATTCGGCAAAGGCATGCATCCGGCCGCCCTGAACTTCGGCGACTGTTTTACCTATGCTCTCGCGAAGGTGTCTCGAGAACCGCTCCTTTTCAAGGGGCAGGACTTCAGCCGGACCGATCTGGTCCCGGCCTTCCGGCCGGAAGCGCAGTTCAGGACCAGCCACCTTCATCCCGGCCGTTCGAAGTAGGCGCGTGGCGCGATAGCAGACCCTAAGTATGGCGGGACGGTCCAGGATCTTTTCTGCCTCATGGCCAACAGCATCGCTATAGATCACAATCCACGCCGGCCGCGTTTCGGAGATCCTCAAGCCAGGTGCGAGCAAGTTCCGCCTGGTCGTCCAGGAGCTGTTCAACTAGGTGATGAAGCGCGTCTTTGGTTGTCATTGCCATACATCCTCTCTTCACTGTAGGGCTAGTTGACGCCCGCCCCGTAGAAGATCTGGCCGTCTCCGTGCATTGCTACCGACAGGCCCAAGTTCCTGTTCGGCGCACCCTGGGCTGTTACAGTTAAGTAAGATTCCGTGTCGCTCCTCAATCTCAGCCTGCCTGAGCTATTTGCGCTCGCCACAACCATCTCGGCCGCCCTGGTGACGCTGTACCTGCTCGACCGGTCGCGGCGTAAGCAGGTGGTGGCGACGCTGCGGTTCTGGAAATCGGCTCAAACCGCGGAATCGATGAAGCAGAAACGGCGCATCCAGCAGCCGTGGTCCCTACTGCTCCAATTGCTGGGCATGGTGCTGCTGCTGCTGGCCATCGCACAGATGCAGTGGGGCGACCGCGGCGCCAACATTCGCGATCACGTCCTGATCCTGGACACTTCGGCGTGGATGGGAGCGCGCACCGATCGCGGCACACTGATGGACGACGCCCGCCTGGTTGCACTCGCCTACCTCAAGAACCTTCCGCCCGACGACCGCCTCATGGTGGTCCGCGCCGACGCCCTGGCTACTCCGGTGACACCGTTCGACGCGAACCGCGCGGTACTGGAACGGAGCATCCGCGAATCGAAGCCCGAAGCGGCCGCGCTGAACCTGGAACAAGCGATCGAATTTGCAGGGCGTGTGCAGAAACTACATTCCCCGCACCCCGGCGAGATTGTCTACATCGGCCCCGGACGGGTAGGCGGGGGCGAGGCCGACGTGACGGTTCCGGCGAATCTGCGCGTGATCCCCATCCCAGCGCCGCTCGAGAACTGCGGGCTGCGCAAGATCGGGCTGCGGCGCGCCGATGCGGAGACCTGGCAGGTGTTCGTCTCGACGCGCAACTACGGCTCGGAACAACGCACGGTCCAACTCGCAGTGCAGTTTGGCGGGGCCCCTGTTGGAAGCCGCACGCTGGCCCTGAAGCCGGGCGAGCAGCAGGAATCGTCGTTCGCGTTCCGCACTCGCGCCGCGGGATGGCTGGAAGCCCGGTTGCTTGCGAGCGATACCTTCCCGGAAGACGACCGCGCGGTGCTGGAAGTCCCCGCCCAGCCATCGCTGAACGTGGTGGTGTATTCCAACGAGCCGGATCTGCTGCGCGCTGTGCTGGGCGCGAGCGGCAATGTGCGGGCCGTGTATCGGCCGGTGGCTTCCTACGATGCTCGGGCGAAGGCCGACGCAGTGGTGCTGGACCGGTTCGCTCCCGTGGCTGCTCCCGCCGCGCCGGCGATTTTTATCGACCCGCCGGGCGAGCGGTCGCCGGTACGGATTCGCAACGTGGTGAGCAAGGCGAAGCTGGCAACGTGGAACTCGTCGCACGACCTGGGCACCGGGCTCCGCACTCGCGATCTGGAATTGGAGAGCACGTCCGTGTTCGCGGCCGAGAATGGCGACATCGCGGTAGCTTCGGTGGAGGCTGGGCCGGTGATCCTGGCGCGCCCCCAGACCGCGACGACGCCCAAGCTGGTTGTGTTCGGCTTCCACCCCGTGCTCTCAGTGATGAAATACGAACTCGCAACGCCGCTGCTGTTTGCCAACATCCTGCGCTGGATCAATCCGGCCGTGTTCCAGCAATGGGAACTGAACGCCGGCTCGGTGGGTACCGTTGAGGCACGGTTGGGCCCTAATGTCGATGCCAAGTCCGTGGACGTCCGGTCCGATGCGGGGCAGACGATCCCTTATACCGTGCAGAACGAACACGTGCGCTTCTTCGCTGGGACGCCGGGGAATTACCGGCTGCAGGCGGGCGACCGGGAGATCGCCTACTCGCTGACGCTGCCGGAACTGGGCGAGACCCGGTGGAACGTGCCGCCGCGAGTAGCCCGGGGAATCCCGAGAGCGTCGCGCACCCATAACCGCGTGGTGGATTTATGGCCGTGGCTGGCCCTGGCCGGGACGGCGGTGCTGATGATCGAATGGATCCTGTACGGGCGGGGACGGCGTCAAGCGTGGACGTGGCGCCGCACCGTGCAGACGCGGACCAGGGTTCTGCAGAGGAAGGCATCATGACGTTCGAGAGGCCGTGGGTCCTGTTCTTTTTGGCGCTGCCGCTGATCTGGGCATACTATGAGCGCTCCAAGACCCTCCGGCGGGCCGGCCTGGCGCTGAAGACGGCTACGTTCGTGGCGCTGGTGCTCGCGCTGGCGGCGCCACGGATCTCCATTTTCGAGACCAAGATGGCGGTGGCGATTCTGGTGGATACCTCGGCCAGCGTCACCAGCACGGACCTGGCGCGCGCGTCGGAAACGGCCACGGCCATCGATAGAAGCCGCGGGCGCAATTGGACCCGCGTGATTCCCTTTGCGCGCACCACGCGCGCCGTAACCGAGCAGGAACGGCAAAAGGGCTGGGATCTGAAGCACACGGCCAGCGACGCCGGGCGCGGCACGGACCTGGAAGCGGGTGTGCGCGAGGCGCTGGCGGCGGTTCCCGAGGGGCTGGTGCCGCGGATCGTGGTCATCTCCGACGGAAACGAGAATCGCGGGAGTATCGCGCGCGCAGCCTACCAGGCACGACAGCTCGGCATCCCCATCGACACCATCCCCATGGCGGGACGCGCGCAATCGGCCCTGCACCTGGACGCCGTTAGCCTGTCGTCGCTGGCGTTCACGGGCGAACGTTTTCCGATCGACTTGATGGTCAGTTCGCCGCGCGAGGGCGCCGGGACGCTGGAGGTGCTGGCGGACGGAAAGACGATCGGCAAGACGCCGGTGCGGTTGGAACGCGGGTTGAATCGTATCCGTGCGCATGCCAACCTGAGCGTGGCCGGGGCTGTGGATCTTCGCGGTGGCCTTGCAGGCTCCCGGTCTGGGCGATCTGCGCTTCGATCAGGCGCTGACTCTGCGGCGTCCGAAGATTCTGTATGTATCGAAAGACCCGGCGGGGTCCGATAACAACCTGCTGGAGGCACTGGCGGCGGCCCAGGTGGATGTTGAGCGGGCGAGCGATCCAGTGACGCCCAAGTTGAATGACGTTCAGTTGATCGTGCTCAACAACCAGGACCTGGAAAGAATTCCGGCGGGACGCAAAGACGAGATCGAAACCTTCGTCAAGGGCGGAGGCGGGCTGCTGATCATCGGAGGTGAGAAGAATCGTGTACCCGGAAGGCAAGAAGATCGAGGATGCGCTGGACCGGACGCTTCCCGCGAAGGTGGCGCCGCCGCGCTCCCCCGAGGGCACCTGCCTGGTGCTGATCATCGACAAGTCGTCGTCGATGGAGGGGCGGAAGATTGAACTGGCGCGGCTGGCTGCCGTCGGCGTCATCGACAATCTGCGGCCGGTGGACCAGGTGGGAGTGCTGATTTTCGACAACTCGTTCCAGTGGGCGGTACCGATGCGGAAAGCCGAGGACCGCTCGCTGATTAAACGGCTGGTGTCAGGCATCACGCCCGACGGCGGGACGCAGATCGCACCGGCGCTGGCCGAGGCGTTTCGCCGGATTAGCGCCACGAACGGAACGTTCAAGCACATCGTGCTGCTCACCGATGGGATCTCCGAGGAAGGCGATTCGATGGAGATTTCGCGGCAGGCCCTGGAGCGACGGATTACGATCTCGACGGTCGGACTGGGCCAGGACGTGAATCGCGCGTACCTGGAGAAGGTGGCGACCACGGCCAACGGGAAGTCGTATCTCCTCAACGATCCGGCCGGCCTGGAGCGCCTGCTGCTCAAAGACGTGATGGAACATACCGGAAGCACGGCGGTGGAGAAGCCGCTGCAGCCGGTGGTGGTGAAGCAGGCCGAGATTCTGGACGGCGTGGGGATGGAGAATGCGCCTCCGTTGAAGGGCTATGTGCGATTCATCGCAAAGCCCACGGCGGACACTATCCTCACCATCGACGCCCGGAAAGATCCGCTCTTCGCGCGCTGGCAGTATGGCCTGGGCCGGGCCGCGGTGTTCGCCTCAGACGCCAAGAGCCGGTGGGCCTCGAGTTGGGTGACCTGGCCGGGCTACGACAAGTTCTGGATGAACGTGGTCCGCGACCTGCTGCCGCATACCCACGCCGGAGAGGCGAGCATCGATCTGGATGCGGCAAACGGCGACCTGGTGGTGGACTACCGACTGGACCCGAGCATGCAGGAGCCGGACAAAATCCCGGCGATCTTCGCGATTGGGCCGGGCGGGTTTCAACGTCCGGTACCGGTAGTGAAGGTGGCGGGCGGCGCTTATCAGGGACGGGTTCCGGTGGGCCAGGGGCAAGGGCTGTTCCGGATACGTCCGCTGGCGGAATCGAAGGTATTCCCGGAGGTCGGGTTCTACCGGCAGGAAGAGGAGTTGAGGGATTTCGGGTCGAACGAGCTACTGCTGAGGAAAGTATCGGAGTTCACCGGAGGGCATTTCAACCCCTCGCCAAAAGCTGTTTTCGATCCAGCCGGACGGAGCGTGCCCTCCACCATGCGGCTGTGGCCGGGGCTGCTGGCGCTGGCCATCGCGCTGAACCTGGCGGAACTGGTGGTGAGGAAGTGGCGGGGGTTGTTCGAACGAGGGTGAGTGGCCAGTCCGCTATAATGACTCGGACTCTGTCCACTCATGGAACCCGATTCGCGTTCGAAGCTCGACGTCATTCTGAAGATCGCTCAACTCACCGTGCTGGTGGCCGTGATGGTGGCCATCGTCATGGGACTCGTGACGATGACCGAGATGCGCCGGCAAGTGGAATTGCACCTCCGGATGACTCGCCTGATCCACATCAAGGAACTGCGCGGGATGGCGGAGGAGAGCCGCAAACTCGACACCCGAATTAAGGCCTTTCTCGACCGTGTCCCCGATGCGGACGGCAAATGCGCTGTCGAAACAGCCTGTCTTCCGAAACCCGACGATTTGTTTCAGCAGGCGCACAAGATCGGCCGCGACATGTACCACTCCGAGGAGTTGAAGGAGTTCGTCGAGATCGGACGGCTGTACGAAGATCTGGGTGCGTTGATCCGGCTCGGCTACGGCGACTTCGATTTCGCGTACACCTTGCTCAATTTTCCGGATGGGTTTTGGGAGAAGACGGCGATGTACCGCCACCTGATTCAGGACAACTGGTATGGCGAACAGAAGCCGTTGCCCGACTTCTGGATGAATTTCTCGTGGCTTCGGGACGAGTACCTGAAGGAACGCCGAAAGGCGCGCTGATCCGCGCGGAGGCGGCCTGAGAGGCCGCCGCAGGCCGAGGGCCTGCCCCACCTTTGCGGTCAGGTCGCCGAGGCGGCGCGAATGCCGGGCATCTGCGGGAGGGCGGCGAGGGCGCGGTGAGCGATATGATACCCGAGGGCGCGATAGGCCTCAAACTGGGCTTCGCCGAAGAACTGGTCGGTCGTCGATTCGTGCGGGAATGCGGGGTACCGGGCCGCGTAGTCGAGAACATAGGGATTCTCGTCCCCGGTTTTCGAGGCCTTGATGTAGAGCAACTCGCCCTTCTCGCCGCTGCCGTATTCGATGGTTCCGACAGTGTAGTGATCCGTCCCGTGCCGGATGGCGTCGAGGTTGATCTCGATCCGGATACCCATATCGATGTGGGCGTACCGAATCAAGTTGATCAGGCTGCTGAAGCTCAGTTTCGGATCGGCCTCGCCATCCACGGCAATGATGAGTTTCGCGCGCCGGCGGAGCAATTCGTAGATGCCGAGATTTTCGATGTGACCGCCATCGGAGACGTTGATGCGACGCCCACGCTCATCGATCAAACCCAATGATTCCCGCATCACGTAGATCGCGCCCGCGTGCCCAAAATAGTGTTGCTGGCCGGGACGGACTCCCTCAGCCAGGCGTAGCGGATTCGGCAGCCAATACCCGAGCCGTATGTTGAGCAGCGTCAGAACGAACATCAGGGGCCTGAGGGTGGTGGCTCCCATATTGGGAGCGGCGGCGCCGGCGGAGATGGCCATGGCGGTGCCGAGGTTCAGGTGCGTGTCCACCATCTCGATGTTGTGGGTGGGGGAATAGCCGGTGGATTCGCTGCCGATGAAGTGTTTCGAGAACAGAAAGAAGTCGGCATTCCGCCCGCGCAATCCGGGCCTCCGGCTGCCTTCCAGGTTCAGCGCGGCGTTGATCAGGTGATACGGGGCGGCCGTCCCCGGCTGATTCAACTCGGAGAGTTTCAGGCTGTCGGTAGGTTGGATTTCGTTATCCTCCGCCAGTTGGAATAGGAAGGCCTTGCTGAGGCGGTCGCGGTAAAAACCGTGCGGCGAGGTCAGGTTCACATCCAGCAGGAGATGGTTGATGAGCAGGAAGACGAGGCTCAAGGCGGCCAGCGGCCAACCCGGCAGGATGGGCGAATCGCCCGGGTTCATGACAATTACCAGACGGTCGCTCGCCTCCTGAATCACGAACGTGCGGCTTCTCGTTTGGACGCTCCAACGCTCCCCTTCTTCGCCTTTTGCCGGAGGCACTCGGTTCACCTCGATCGGCTCCGACATACTATCCACTAATCCGCGGCGCTGCAATTCTCCCGCAAGACCGCTTTCCACTCGCTGCCGCCTGGACCTTCCGAGGGTTTTCGATTGCGTTTCGGAGTGTTCGGCGGCCAGAGACAGTTCATCGACGAGACTGAGGGAGAGGTAGGGAATGCGAACCCATTGGATACAGAAGAGCAGATAGGTGGCCAGGACCACGACGGGCCCCAGCATGCCGATGCCATACAGCAGCAGACTCCAAGCGGCACGGGAGGTGGCGGCCATCGGTCCGGCAATCAGCAGAAGAAGGCTGATGCCGGCGAGTGAGGTCCACAGGGGCCAGTAGCGCAGAGTCAGAAGGCTCGAAAGGTGGAACGTGGACCACGGGTAGAGCAGGACATTGTCGACAATCACCGCCAGCGGCAGCAGGAGGACGGAGCCGAGAAAGAGGGCGAGGGCAAACGTCAGCACGAGTTCGTAGTCGTTGCGGCGGGACCAGTTGAAGCGGCCGCTGAAGATGCGCGAGATGAATGGAAACGTGACTACCAACAAGAGGAACAGGCCGCCCAGCCACAGGACGACGAAGAGAATCGGGGCCTGCCGCACGGCGGATGCGCCTTGAAAGTGATAGGCGATTCCGGTGACGAAAGCGGCCGAACTCAGCATCGGGAAGAGCAGCAGCATGTTGAGCAGAATGCCACGGAGGGCGAGAGTGGCGATCCTCAGTTTGTCGATGAGGCCGCCCGAGCCGAGGTAACTGCCGCTATTGCGGAGATGACTGAGCACGACCGTCTCAGGAACGCCGGAGTCCTTGCGCAAAGGGAAGCGATCAGGCTCGCAGCAGCAGGCGCCGGAACGCGGATCGTTCATCAATGACTCGAGGCAGGAAGCGATGTAACCTCCGCCGGAGACACTCGACAGGTAATCCACTGTTCTGACGATACCGGCACGGGCAAATGACTGGAGAACTCCCAGACAGAATGCGGCGGAGCGGATTCCGCCACCCGAGAAGGCCAGTGCGGTGAGTCCGAGCGAAGGCGAGGGCGCACGTGAGGCATCCACCGGCTCCAGGCCGAGGAGGCGGCGGCGGTTCGCAATTTCCTCCAACTCGCGCGCGAAGACGTCGGCAAAGACAGCCATTGAGGTTACTGATCTTAACAGATTCGCGGGATGACGAAAGTCCGGAGACTCAGCGAGACCCAGCCCGTTCGCAGTGACCGAGGCAGGAGGTGTCCGAAACCGCTTACTTACGTGCGCGGCTCGGTAGAATCAGCTGCTTGCCGGGCCGACGGCCGCGGGTGCGGGCGTCAGTTCGCCACCTTCTCGAGCAGGACGGAAGTGGAATCGTAGTCGCCCGTCAGCGACACGGTGACGCCCTGATCCATCAGGTATGCGCCGCTCAACGTTTGCGACGTAGTCTGGCCCAGCACCTGGACTCGATACACGGCCTTTGGGTCGAGGCCGGCGAGCCGGATGGCCGGCGCCGGTTTCCGGTATTGCTGCGAGTGGAGAAAGGCGAACAGAACAGCCTGGTTGCCATCCTCGGAGACGTACTGGTTCGCGGTCAACTCGCCCAGGCGTGGGGACAGCAGCCGGTACAGCTTTCCTTCCTGCACCGTCCCGCGAATCCGCTTGTAATAGGCGACCATGCGTGTAGCGAGCGCGGTGTCATCCGCCGAGAACTTATTCAGATTGGAGCCGATTCCGAGCGCACCCTGCATGGCTACCAGAAAGCGATACTGGAGGGGAGTGCTGCGACCGTTCATGTTCGGAACGTCGGTGACCCAGGCCGACATGATCTTTGGCGCGTAAGCCTGGGAGAAGCCTTCCTGGATACGAAGCCGGTCGAAGGCTTCGGTGTTGTCGGATGTCCAGACCTCGTCCACGCGCTGAAGAATGCCCAGGTCCACGCGACCGCCTCCACCGGAGCAGGATTCGATTTCGAGTCCAGGGTGTTTGGCGCGCAGGCGATCGAAGATCTCATAGACATTGCGCACGTACTTCACCCACAATTCCTTCTGATCCTGGACGCCTTCCCAGCCGGGCTCGGCGAAGGGGCGGTTCATGTCCCATTTGAAGTAACGGATGGGGTAATCGCTCGCCAGTTTGTCGAGCACACCGAAGATGTGTTCCTTGACGTCGTCGCGTGCCATGTTCAGCACCAGCTGATTGCGCAGTTCCGTACGCGGGCGTCCCGGGAAATGCATGGCCCAATCGGGATGGGCACGGTAGAGGTCGCTATCCGGGTTGACCATTTCGGGCTCCACCCACAGTCCGAATTCCATGCCCAGCGACTTTACGGATTCGATGAGCGGCGTGAGTCCTCGCGGGAACTTCTGGGGATTGACGGTCCAATCGCCGAGACCCGCCTTGTCGGTGTTGCGCTTACCGAACCAGCCGTCGTCCATGACGAACAGTTCCACGCCGAGTTTGGCGGCCTTCTCGGCCAGCGCTTTCTGCCCGGGCTCGTCCACGGCGAACTCGGTGGCTTCCCAGGAGTTGTAGAGAACCGGCCGCAGCCGTGCCTTCGTGCCCAGGGGCAGAATCTGGGTGCGCTCGAAGCGGTGCAGGATGCGGGAGGCTTCGCCGAAGCCGTGGTTCGAGAATCCGCCATAGAAGGGCGGCGTCTCGAGCGATGCGCCGGGCTTCACGGTGTAGGAGAAATCGAACGGGTTCCAACCGCCGGTGACGCGTACCTGCGAATACGGTGTCTGCTCGACGGTGATGCGCCAGTTCCCGCTCCAGCCAAGGGCGCCGAACCAGACACGTCCGGACTGCTCGTTCGCTGCGCCGCCTTCGTCGATGGCAAACCACGGGTTCGCGTTGTGGCTGGTATGTCCCTTGCGGCTCTCGATGATCTTCGATCCGGTGTGGATGTCCTCGCGAGTGAGTTGAGTCTCGGCGGCCCAGCGTCCGGTGAGATAGCTGAGGCGGTAGCCTTCACCATGGGGCAGGCACCAGACGCCGGATTGGAAACTCTCCACAGTCACGGGCTGTCCGGTGCGATTCTCCAGCCTGGCCTGTTTGCGGATGATCCCTTCCCGAGGGTAGACGAGGTAGTTCAGAGTGACGAACAGATCGTCGTTGATGTCCTTGAGGACGATGTTCAGCTGATTGCCGTTGATGGTGTGCGAGGAGTAGTGCAGGACGAGATCGCGCACGCCGTTCGCGCGAGAGATCTTGAGGGACGGCTCGAAATAGCGGGTGCCGCCCCAGCCGGTGAACTCCTCATTGGTCAGCGACTGCGAGGGATCGAAGGAAGACCATTCGGGACCGGCCTGGGCCGCGCCGATGTCGTCGGAGCGCCAGAGGGGTCCACCCCAGTAGAGGTTCTGCAACTCACCGCGCTGATTCACGCCGATGGCGTAGGCGCTGGAATCGGTTTTGAGGATCCAGGTTTTGCGGGCGGCGGAATAGTCGATGGATTGCGCCGCGAGGGTACCGGCGAGGAGAAGGAGGAGACAAGCAGGGTTGCGCACAGAAACATTCTATCGGGTGGGCGTGACGTCAGCGGGACGGTGAAGAAAGATTGATCGAGAAAACGGTACGAGTCTTCTCGAGTCTGGAAGAAGCGGATGAGGCCGATGCCTGTGCGGACGCGAATTTGACTCCGGAGGAACGCATCGAGATCGTAATGACCCTCCGCGATACCATGCGTCCCGATGCGGCTCGGCAAGGACTTGTGCGAGTTTATCGAGTTGTTGAACTCGAACGGAGTTGAGTTCGTTGTGACGGGCGCGTTCGCCGGAGTTGGAGTAGACCATTCTCTTCCATCCCCCTGACTGGTATCCTGACTGCTGATGAAAGCTATACCAGTCTTCGCAATTGTCATCCTCGGAATTGCGGCGGCCCAAGCGCAAGTCGCTACCGGCAAGCCATCTGTCCGGGCCATCGGCGATGCGACGATCATGTCGATTCCCGATCAGGCCAAAGTCAGCTTTGCTGTGGAGACCCGGGCGGCAACCGCCCAGGACGCCGCGGCCCAGAATGCCGCCATCACAACCGCCGTGATCGCCGCCCTGAAGAGCGTCATTGGGTCCGGGGGTGATGTGCAGACTACCGGTTATTCCCTGAACGCGGTCTACACCTATCCGCCAAACGGGGGGCAAGGCCAACTCTCCGGGTTCGCCGCGTCGAACACCGTGCAAGGGACCCTCACGAATCTGGCGCAGGTGGGCAAACTGATCGATGTGGGAGTTCAAGCGGGGGCGACTCAAGTTCAATCGCTCGTCTTTTCTCTCAAGGATCCCGAACCTGTCCGGCTACAGGCGTTGCGGCAGGCCGCCATTCTCGCCCGGACCCACGCTGACGCCATGGCGAACGGAGCCAGCCTGAAGGTGGGCACCGTGCTCTCCATTATCGAAGGCGCGACGTCCACACCCATCGTGTACTCCAATGTGCCGACAGCCGCGGCCACGACACCAATAGTGCCGGGCAACGTGACCACCACGGCAACAGTCACCATGGAATTCGAGATCGTTCAATGAAGATGAATCGCCGGAGGTTCGTCGCCAGTTCAACGACGGTCGCCGCCACGCGCGAACTGTGGACCTAGGAGGCGCCCTATGGCGGCAGAGAAGCCCCAAAAATTGTACCTGACCTACACGGACGATCTCAGGACTTATGCCGAGAGCGCCATTGCGGTAGCGAAAGCAGCCGGGTGGACGGTGGCGGACGGACCGGGCTACCCGAATCGCCTGGAGACTGCCAAGGCATGCGACGCGCTCCTGCTGATCTCGGCTTATACATATGGGCACGATGAGGCTGGGCAAGGCATCCAGGAACTCGAATGGGATGCCATGCTCAAAGCGCGCAAGCCGGTGCGAGCCCTGTTGCCGGACGAATCGGTGTCCTGGATACCGCCGACGGCGATGGAAGCCTGGGATCATCCGAACCGGTTGAAGCCGTTACGCGCGTTTTTCGAGAAGGTGAAAACATCTCAACGCTTTGGATATTTTCAGCCCGCGACGATCGGGGCGGCGGTTTCCGCCCAACTGGAGATGCTGGAAGGAGAAGTCGCGGAAGAGGCTTCGGTGTTCGTGGTTTGGGACTTCGAGTTGTTGGATGTGGACTTGATCCTGACCTCGCTCGAACGGCAGCCGCCGGAAGGATTCCGCTTTCAAATTCCGAGAAGGGAATCGGGATCGGGCGGCGACATTCTGCTGAACACCGTGCTGCCCGGAATCAGAGATCATGACCGCGTGCTGGTGGTGACCGACCGCCCGAATGCGAACGTCGGGTTCGAGGCTGGTCTGGCATTGGGTTTCCGCAAGCCGACATGCCTGGTGTGCTTTGGATCGAGCGTCCCGGCGTGGCTGCAGAAGTCGCTGTTCAGGGGTTTTAACGTCGAGGCAATCGAGAACTTGACCCAGCTCAGAAGTTACATCAAGAACGAGAGCAAGTGGTACAAGCCGAAAGAGGCCGGCGCTGTGCCGGAGAGCGGGGCGACGCTCTTTTTGTCGTCGCGCCACGCGGGCGCCGCACTACGGGAACTGGAGGGCGACACCACCGAGCACTGGGACAGACCGCCGGAAGGGTCGAATTTCAATGAGGCCGGAGAGAGACTGGCCGGAGTCGCCCAAATTGTGTGGGCGATCACTCCGTTTGCCGAAGGTTCAGACGTCCGGGACGGAGCAGACAACGCTGCCAATGGAGTGCTGGCCGGGTGGTTTTTGGCGCGGACATTTCACGGCTCGCACAAAGGCAGTTCCGATCGATTGACCGTCATCCGGCATGAAAAGACCCGGCCCGTGACCGATGTCTTCGTCCAGGAGAAGGTGTTTCAGAACATCAACCAGTTCATCGATCTTTTGAAGAAGGTTCCCGACCGTAGGCTGCCAATGACGGTGAACCTCGGAGAGCGCAACTTCGGCAACTCGCAATATCAATTGGTGAAAGTCCCGGTCCAGACCCGGGAAGGAAAAACGATCTGGGCCGGACGCTATCCCGTCACGAATCAACAATACCGGCAGTTTTGTCAGGCAACCGGGTACGCACTTCCGAAACACCTACAGGCGGCAAAGGAACCGGATGATGCGCCGGTGGTGAACGTGTCGGTCACAGATGCCGAGCGGTTTTGCAGTTGGGCCATGCTGGAACTGCCGAGCGCCGACGAATGGAAGCAGCTTTTTCGGGCCGGGGCCGAGTCTACGTACTGGTGGGGCGATGATCCTACGGTAGTGCGAATCGTGGCGTGGTGCCGTGAGAATTCCGACGATCGGATCCATCCCGTGGGACTGCAGAAACCGAATACCTGGGGACTCTACGATCTGCTCGGCAACGTGTGGGAATGGACGAAGCGGTACGTGCTAACGTCGGAGGCGCCATATAGCGGCGCCGTCATCGAGCTTCCGAAGTCGGATGCGCTAGGCGGCGCTTATAATACGCCGCTCTCCCGTTTGCATGTCCCGCAGGTGGCACTGAATCCCGATGACACAAACCCATATACCGGCTTTCGGTGCATAGTATGCGAATAAGTCAGTCTCGAGAGGTATCATGAACCCCCTGTGCTTCATCCTTATGCCGTTCGGCCAGAAACCCGCGCCGGATGGAACGTTGATCGATTTTGACAAGGTTTACGCCGACTTGATCGCGCCCGCGATCGCCGCCGCCGCCCTCGAACCGATCCGCGCCGATCAGGAGACTGCGGGTGGTATTATCCACAAGCCGATGTTCGAGCGGTTGATCCTGTGCCCGTTCGCGGTGGCCGACCTCACGCTGGCCAACGCCAACGTCTATTACGAACTCGGTGTGCGGCATGCCTTCCGGCCGTTTTCGACAGTGCAGTTGATCGCCGAAGGCAGCCGCCTTCCATTCGATGTCCAGATGTTGCGGACGATCCCGTACGGACTCAGGAAGGACGGGGTTCCGGACCCGGAGAAACTCGAAAGAACCCGGGCGGCGATCGCTCGATTCCTCGCAGAGGCCCGCAACGGCGCTCAGGACAGTCCTATCTACCAACTGCTCGACAACCTCAGACCGGCATCAGTGGATCACCTCAAGACGGACGTGTTCCGGGAGCAGGTGGAGTATTCAAAACGCTTGAAAACGAATCTGGCCTCGGCACGCAAGGACGGGGCCGATGCGGTGCGGGCCGTGGAGAGGGAACTCGGCAACGTCGCGGACAGCGACGCTGGTGTGGTGGTGGATCTGTTCCTCTCCTATCGTGCGACCAAGGCGTGGCGCGACATGGAGGCGCTCTACAGGAGAATGTCGCAGCCCTTGGCACAGACCGTCATGGTGCGCGAGCAGTTGGCGTTCGCACTGAACCGGATGGGGCGGGCAGACGAGGCCGAGACAGTGCTGAAGCAGTTGATCGACGAGCGGGGTCCGAGCAGCGAAACCTATGGGCTGCTGGGACGCGTGTACAAAGATCGCTGGGAGAACGCCGCTAAAGCCGGCGACGACATTGAGGCGGCCGAGTATCTTTCCCAGGCGGTGGAAGCGTACCTGAAGGGCTTCGAAACGGACTGGCGGGATGCGTATCCGGGCGTGAACGCCGCGACCCTCATGGAGTTGAGCAATCCTCCCGACGACCGGCGGATCAAGATCATACCTGTGGTGCGCTACGCCGTGGAGAGGAAGATCGCCAACGGCAAACCCGATTATTGGGATTACGCGACGCTGATCGAGCTGGCAGTCATCGAATCGAACGAAGCGGAAGCGAAGAAGATGTTGGGCAAGGCGCTGGTGTCAATCCGGGAGAAATGGGAACCGGAGACCACCGTACGGAATCTGCGGTTGATTCGAGAGAAGCGTGAGGCCGCTGGCACACAGCCGGGTTGGGCGACAACGGTGGAGGGGAAGTTGCAGGAACGGGCAACGTAAAGCGGCTCGCGCTGGCGCTCGGCGGTATCCTGCGGCGCTTGTAAGTAAGAACCAAGTAAGAACCAAGGAAGCCTCGACATCGCGGTTGCGCGTGATACAGTATCGTGGTGCCGAGCGACACTAATGAAGAGAAGATCAGCAGACAACAGTATCTGCTGCTCGCCCTTCTAGTCCTATCTATATGTATTAACTACGTTGACCGGGCCAATCTCTCGGCGGCTGCCGAAGACCTGAGCCGGGAGCTCGCCCTGGATCCGAAGCGGGTCGGGATTCTGTTGTCGTCCTTCTTCTGGACCTACATGATCTTTCAGATCCCGGCTGGCTGGCTGATTGATCGGTATAACGTCTATTGGGTATATGCGGGCGGCTATTTTCTGTGGTCGCTGGCAACGGCGCTTACCGGATTGGGAGGGTCGTTCAACGTATTGTTCGGATTGCGCCTGCTGTTGGGATTGGCCGAATCGGTGGCGTATCCGTCCTACTCGAAGATCCTGGCTGCGGGCTTTCCGGAGGAGAAGCGCGGAGTGCCCAATGCCCTGATCGACGCAGGATCGAAATTGGGACCCTTTCTGGGTTTACTGGTGGGCGGCAGTATTATCGCGGCGTATAACTGGCGCGCGATGTTCGTCATCATCGGTGGTGTGAGCCTGTTGTGGCTCGGGCCGTGGATTTGGGCCATCCGGCGCGGCACCGGCCATGCCGTTCGAAAGGTGGAGACGGGACCGTCCGTGATGGAGATCTTCTCCAAGGCTCCGGCTTGGGGAACGTTTATCGGACTGCTGGGGTCAAACTACGCCTGGTACTTCATGCTGACGTGGCTGCCGTCGTATCTGCGTCGCGAGCGGCATTACTCGGCGGAAATGATGGCCACTGCCGGTTCTATTCCGTTTCTTGCAGTGGCGGCGTCGTCGGTGTTCGGCGGATTCTTGTCGGACTTCCTGATCCGGCGGGGCAACTCGCCGACGCTGGTCCGTAAAGGCTTCGTTGTCACCGGGCTTATCTTCGCCACCTTGTTGTTCCCCGCAGCGGTGGTGGAGGATCCGAAGCTGGCATTGGCGCTGCTGACAGCAGCCTGCCTGTCGTTCGGGTTGTTCACATCCAACATCTGGGCGGTGACGCAAAGCCTGGCGGGAACGTCGGCCGCGGGCAAGTGGACGGGGATTCAAAACACGTTCGGCAACCTATCCGGCGTTCTGGCGCCCTATTTCACGGGGTGGATTGTGGCCGAGACGCATTCCTTCCTGGGCGCGTTCATTGCCGCTTGCGCAGCGCTGTTGATCTCGGCTTCGTCTTACATATTGCTGGTGCGGAGGGTGGAACCGGTTCGCTGGAGCACTGACCAGGAATGACCACCGACTGGATTCGCCAAACCTGCATGTCTTTTCCGAACGCCACCGAGCAGGTCCAGTGGGGGAACGATCTGGTGTTCAAGATCGGCGGGAAAATGTTCGCCGTCGCGCCGCTGGAGCCGGTGGGCAACCGGTTGTCATTTAAATGTTCACCAGAGGACTTCGGCGAGTTGGTGGAGCGCCCGGGCATTGTGCCGGCGCCGTACCTGGCTCGCGCGCACTGGGTAGCCCTGGAGACCCCGGACGCGATGCCGTTGCGCGAATGCGCTGCCCGGCTTCGGCGGGCGTACGATCGGGTACTGGCTTCATTGCCGAAGAAGGTGAGAAGCCAGCTCGGCCAGTGATGCCGGGCCTGTGCGGCTTCGATAGACTCAGTGGACATGAAGCGTCGATCATTCCTACTCAGCTCCGGAGCGTCGCCCGCTATGGCTCCTCTGCTGGGCCAAGCCCCTGCAGCCGCGGCTGGCAGCCCCGACATCCTTCGCACGCCGGACCGCGTCTGGGTGGACTCTGAAAAGGGCACGGTTCGCCTGACGCGCTCAGGGCCTCGGTGGACTGGTCCTGATATTGAAGTCGAGGCGGAACCGCGGCGGGGCGCGCCAATCGAGTTGCCCATACGGATCCTGGCGCCGCGGACTGCCATCACTCGCGTATGGCTCCGCTGGAAAGGCCCGATTCGCGAGGGCCACCGGTTTCTCGGCGACCACTGGGAGCGCTCGTACGGCGACCTGGAATGGCGGGGCTTTGTCGCAGACCGGCTGATGCCGTGGTATTTCCTGTCCAATGACGGGAGGGTGACGAACGGCTACGGGGTGAAGACCGGAGCGCGATCGATCGCTCACTGGGAGGTGGACCCGGCCGGCATTACGCTATGCCTGGATGTCCATAACGGCGGACTCGGAGTCCAACTCGGGGACCGGCAGTTGGAGGCGGCGACGGTGGTCTCCGAGCGGGGCAAAGCGGGCGAGACACCGTTCGAAACGTCCCGGAGATTGTGCCGCGCCATGTGCGCGAAGCCACGCTTGCCGTCCTTTCCGGTGTACGGCGGCAATAACTGGTATTACACGTACGGCCGCGATCTGACGGCCGAGGCGCTGCTGCGCGATTCGAGCCTGATGGCGGAACTCGCGCCGGCGGGCGCCGGGAACCGTCCTTACATGGTGCTGGATATGGGTTGGACCGATGCACCCGAAGGCGCGGGTCCGACGAATCGCACCAATAAGGGGTTTCCCGAGATGCCCTTGCTCGCAGGGCAGATGAAACAGCGCGGCGTGCGTCCGGGGATTTGGGTGCGTCCACTCCTGACCGTGGAAAAGCTTCCCGAGGCGTGGCGACTCGAGGGCCCACAGGCCGGCGGTGGAATCAAGGCGCCGTTCTTCATTCTTGACCCGAGCGTTCCGGAGGCGCTGGGATACGTGGCGGAGTCGATACGCGGTGTGAGCGCGTGGGGTTTCGAACTGATCAAGCACGACTATTCGACCTACGACATCACGGGCCGCTGGGGATTTCAGATGGGACCCGATCTGACCCCTGCGGGCTGGCATTTCCGGGACCGGGGGCGGACCACCGCGGAGATTGTCTCGAAGCTGTACGAGACGATTCGGGGGAGCGCCGGCGCGGCCATGTTGATCGGATGTAACACGATCGGGCATTTGGGTGCGGGCCTGTTCGAGATGCAGCGCATCGGCGATGACACGAGTGGGCGGGAGTGGAGCCGAACGCGCAAAATGGGCGTCAACACCCTGGCATTCCGGTTGGCGCAGCACAATACGTTCTTTGCCGCGGACGCCGATTGCGTTCCAGTGACGAAAGACATTCCCTGGTCCCTGACCAGGCAGTGGCTGGACCTGGTGGTACGGAGCGCAACGCCGCTGTTCGTTTCGGCAGACCCGGCGGTGATGGGAGAGCGGGAGCGCGCGGGATTGAAGGCGGCGTTCGCGGCCGCCTCAACGGCGCACTCCGGCATTGAGCCGTTGGACGGGATGGACACCACCACCCCTGCGCGATGGCGCGGGTCCGGCGGCCCGGTGGAATACCGGTGGTACGACGACGGCGGCTGATCGGCACGTTAAAGTCCAGGCGGATTCTGCCGATGTTGTGAGACATGGACTTACGACAGCATGACCGGCTCAAGACTCAGCTCGAGGTCCGGGTCACGGACCTGAACTGGAATGGGCTGTCCGTGCGGGGCGAAATGGTGGATGTCTCGCCGGCGGGAGTGTGTGTCGAGCTTCCGTCCGAAATGGCGCACGGTGACATGGTACGGGTGGATTTCTCCGAAGGCAGCCTGCTCGGACAGGTGATCCACGTGACTCCCGGCCAACGCGGGTTCAGCACCGGGGTGGAGGTTTTCGACGTGCTGCTGGGCACGTCGGATCTGGCTCGCCTGGTGCAGATGGCGCTACGCCCAGAGGCGGAGGAAGCACCGGTTCGCCGAGGTTCCGTATCAAACGGATGAGACTCCCGATTCCAGAGTAATCGACCCTATGATATGATGGCCTTGGTCGGCAGTTCACCCAGGCGTCGCCGCCCCGCGAGGGGAGCTAAACCTGCCATTTTCCCAAACGACTGACACTTATCCCGTGCCGAGTCGGAAGACGGCGACCCCCGGCAATCCGAATTCGGATAGGCGCGTTCCGTGAGGATAAGCGATGTCGCGAATTTCAATCCCGTTTTCCGCAAACGATATTTCCGCGCTGGCCCGTTCCCTGCGAAGCCAGCTCGAACAACACGATTCCACTCCCGGCCACGTCGAGTTACTGAACATGCTCGCGCGGTCCACCGGGCACCGGAATTTCCAGAGCCTGCGGGCTCAGTTCCTGGCCCAAACCCAACTCGACACGCCGCCGTCCTCACCCGTGCCCGTCGATTCCGTGCAGGTGCGGCAAGCCGCACGGCACTTCGATTCCGAGGGACATTTGTCCAGTTGGCCGGCAAAACCCAGCCCTGCAGTCCATCTGCCTATGGGCACTGTGGTCGAAACTTCCGCCTGGTGTTTCCATCACTGAGAGCGATTTGAACCGGCAAATCCGGAGCCAATCATCTGTTCGGCGACCACGCGCTGCTGCGGCGGGAACTGTGCAATCAGGGCCTGCTGACCCGGACAGCTGACGGTCGCGAGTACCGGAGAGTCGAGCGCCAACCCTCGCCCGAAGGTCTCGCGCTGCTGCGGTTCCTCAAAGGGAGGGCCAAATGAAACCCACTCTCTCTGAAGTGCCGACCGTGATCCAAACATCGCGGGGCGGCATGGAATGCGCCCGTACAGGCGAGGGACCTTCAGTGCTGCTGCTCCACGGAGCAATGGGCGGCTACGATCAGGGTCTCCTGCTGGGGCGATCTGCTTGCGGACCGGAGGGACACGAGTTCGTGGCCGTGTCCCGGCCTGGTTACCTGGGGACGCCGCTCGCCCTGGGCAAAGCGCCGGAGGACCAGGCGGATCTCTGCGCCGCCCTGCTGGACGCTGCCGGCATCCGTGACGTGTCCGTGATCGCGATATCGGGAGGCGGCCAGTGCGCTCTTCAGTTTGCGCTGCGGCATGCGGAACGCTGCCGCGCCCTGGTGATGATATCGGCCTGCTGCGCTCCGCTGACGGTACGGCTGCCGCTCCGGTTTCACTTGCTGAAGTGGGTGGCTCGCTTTCCGGCGCTGGCGGCGATGATGCAGAAGAAGGCCGCTGCCGATCCGGACCGCGCGGCCGCACGGGCGATACCCGACCCTGAATTGCGCGCACGCACGCTCCGACACCCGGAGGCGGGCCCGCTGATGAAGGCCCTTCAGACCAGCACGATGGAACGGATGGCTGAGCGTTTGCCCGGAACGATCAACGACATCGCCCAATCGAGGTTGCCGTTCGCGTACCCGGTGGAACGGATCGCAGCGCCAACGCTGATCATCCACGGCACGGCGGACAGCGCTGCGCCGTTCGAGCACGCGAAGTCGCTGGCGGCGAGGGTGCCCGGCGCCGAACTGATGACGATCGAAGGCGGCGAGCACGTCAGCCTGTTCACGCACCTGGACGATATCCGAGCCCGCGTACGGCCATTCCTGGACCGCGCGGATCGGATCGAGGCGAAATCCGCCTTACAGTAGTTTCCGGCGGAGCAGGACGCCGGCCAGCGCCAGTCCCGCCAGCGCGAAGGTGCCCGGTTCCGGCACCGGCTGCAGGAAGCCGCGGATTTCGCCGCCCGGAACGAGGTGGAGTGGATATTCAGGTACGCCTTGCCTGCCGCGGCGCCGGCCGCCAACACCACCTCGGCCGCGGCAATGCTGCCTTGAGCAGTGACGAAGGCTGGGTTGTAGCTGGACGCGAGCGTCATGTCGAAGATATTGCTATAGGTCCCTGACGTGACGCCGGTCGGGAAACCGATGAAGCGCGGCACCTGGGTGGCGACACCGGCGGTGCCGGTATCTGGGGTGGCCGTGCAACAGTGAATGTGCGACGCCGTCGTGGTCCCTACGAGCCCGGTCCACGACATGTCGATCTGGAGTGTATGCGCCGTCAGGTCGAATATTACGAGTGCGGTTCCCGTGCCCGGCGATGCATTCGCCGGCGATTCACTCGGCCCATCCATCACTACGCCGTAGACGATCGGTCCGGCCAGCATCGCCGGCGCCACGGCCAAGGCCGTCGCCAAAACAAGTTTCATCAGTTTCATTGTGTGAATATCCCCCAGTCTGGTGCCCTAAGCCGAAGCGCCGTTTGGCGTTCGGATTGCGTCAGAATAGCATAGATCTCCGGTCTCTGATCCTCTCGTAACCGTTTCGTGTATTTTTCGGCGCGACTCTACAACCGCAAACTCGCTTCGTCTCCCGGCGAAGGCCATTCGTCGGCGGAATCGCGCCTTCTGCCGAAGTGCATCTCCATCAGGCATGGGGTCATCTAAACTGGAAAGGCGTATGATTCGGTACCTACCGCTCATTTTTAAGAACACGCTCCGCAACCGGCGTCGAAGCCTGCTGACGATATCGAGCATTGCTGCTTCGATGTGCCTGCTCGGCGTCCTGTTCGCCCTGTACCGCGCATTGTTCCTCAGCCCACCCGCCCCGGGACAGGAACTGCGCGTGATCACTTACCATCGCGTGTCGTTGACCCAGTCGCTTCCAGGCTCCTACGAACAGAAGATTCGCGAGGTGCCCGGGGTTCGCGAAGTCAGCATCTGGCAGTGGTATGGCGGCACCTACAAAGACTCCCGCGACTTCAAGAACTTCTTCGCTCGCTTCGGCGTGGAGCCAGCGCAGTTTCTGCGCATGCGCCCCGAATACACGCTTCCCGAGGAGCAGAAGAAGGCCTTTCTCTCGAACCGGACGGCTTGCATCGTCAGCAAAACCCTGGCTGACAAATTCGGCTGGAAGTTGGGCGAGCGAATCACCCTGGTGGGCGATATCTTCCCTGTCAATCTCGAGCTGAACCTGGCAGGTATCTTCGACGATCCGGAAAAGAACGAAGCGCTCTACTTCAACCACGATTACTTGCGCGAGGGCATGACCGGAGCCCGCAAGGACCAGGTGGGCGCATTCTCGATTCAAGTTGAGAGCGCGGACCTGGTTCCCAGAGTCTCGTCAGCGATCGACAAGATGTTCGAGAACTCGACGGCTCAGACCCGCACGGAATCCGAGCAGGCCTTCACTCTCAGCTTCGTTTCGTTCATCGGGAATGTGAAGGTCTTCCTGCTCACCATCTGCGGAGCTGTAACCTTCACCATCCTGCTGGTGGCCGGCAACACCATGGCGATGAC
The DNA here is from genome assembly GCA_963737465.1 of uncultured Acidobacteriota bacterium. Lineage (GTDB taxonomy): Bacteria > Acidobacteriota > Terriglobia > Bryobacterales > Bryobacteraceae > TMP-7. The sequence goes on along the minus strand of CAVTTC010000014.1, from coordinate 106,451 downwards.
GGTGCGCGAGCGAATACGCGAAGTGGGGATTCTGAAGACACTCGGGTTTCCGAACGGCGCCATCCTGGGCATGATCCTGGGAGAATCCGCGTTCATCTCGCTTCTGGGCGGAGCGCTCGGCGTGATGCTGGCAAGCTTCATCGCAGCCGGACTGCGCCAGGGTCCGGCATACATCCAGGCCATGAAGACCCTCAGCATGACTCCGACGGTGACTCTGTTCTGCCTGACATTTGCGGTGTTTGTCGGCCTTGTGAGTTCGCTGATTCCGGCCGCCGGCGCGGCGCGGACCGGCATTCTGGATGCGCTTCGTAACGCGGGGTAACCTATGACGCTACCTGTCAGTTACAACTTGAGGAACCTCACGGTCCGGAAGACGACCACCATCATGACCGCGCTGGGTATCGGCCTCACGGTGGCGGTGCTCGCGGCGGATATGGCGCTGGTGGAAGGCCTGCGGCGGGCGTTTCGCGCCACCGGCGATCCGTTGAATGTACTGATTCTGCGCAAGGCCGGAACGTCGGAACTGACCAGCGCTGTGACGCGGGAACAGTTCCAGAACATCAAGTTCGTCCCCGGCATCGCCCGAAACGCTCAAAACGAACCGCTCGCCTCGCTCGAGATGATTACGGTGTTGAGCCTGCGTGGGCCCTCTAAGCCCGATGGCAGCAATATCAACCTCCGCGGGATTCTACCGGTTGGGTTCGGCATGCGTGAGGTCAAGATCACGGCGGGCCGATGGTTCAACGCGGGCCAGCGCGAGGTGGTGGTGGGTAAGTCGGTCGCGGCTAAGTTCCCCGATGCCGGGCTCGGTAAACAGATGAAGTTCGGCCGGGGCTCCTGGACGGTGGTGGGCGTCATGGACGGCGGCCAGAGCGCGCTGAATAGCGAAGTGTGGGGCGATCTCAACCAGGTATCGAGCGACTTCAACCGTCCCGACGGGCTGAGTTCTGTCCTGGTACGCGCGGCGGACTCCGCCGGAGTGCCGGCTCTCATCAACTCCGTCAACGACGACCGCAAGCTGAACATGACGGCGCGCACGGAGAAGGAATACTACGAGTCGCAGACCATCGCGGCCGCGCCCATCGAGTTCCTGGGCATCTTCGTCTCCATCATCATGGCCGTAGGCAGCAGTTTCGCGGCGATGAACACGATGTACGCGGCGGTGGCGCGAAGGGCTCGGGAAATCGGCACTCTGCGGGTGCTGGGTTTTTCGCGCGGCTCGATTCTGGTCAGCTTCTTTCTCGAGTCGGTGCTGCTGGCGGGGATTGGCGGTCTGATTGGCATCCTGCTGGTGCTGCCGCTCAACAACATTACCACCAGCGTCGGCAACTTTATCACCTTCAGCGAGACCTCCTTCAACTTCCGCGTCAGTCCGTTCGTGATGGCGCTGGGCGTCGGATTCGCGCTGATTTTGGGAGCATTTGGGGGTCTTCTGCCTGCGCGAATGGCCGCGAGGAAAGAGATTCTGACCGCCCTCAGAGAGATCTAATTGCATGGTTACAAGTACTCCATCCGACCTGGGAAGCCTGCGCATCGACCGAAACCGAAAGGCCGCTCGGCCTCCCTCGAACTGGGCTTCGCGCTGGATTATCGCGGGTGTCGTGCTATTCGTTCTACTCGGCTTAGGCCGGTTCGTGTTCAATAAGCTGGACGCCGCTCCCGTGGTGGAAACGGTTCGGGTGCGCGCCACTACGGCGGGGGACGCCGCCGCCGCGGGCAGCGTGGTGCTGAACGCTACCGGCTACATCGTGGCCGCGCACAAGATCGAGCTCGCGTCGAAAGTATTGGGGAAGGTGGCCTGGATCGGCGTCGAGAAAGGCGACCGCGTCAAGCAGAACCAGGTGCTGGTGCGCCTGGAAGATGACGAATATAAAGCGCAGGTGCAGCAGGCGCGGGGCAATCTGCTGAATCTGCAAGCGCAGCTGGATCAGCTGCTGCACGGCTCGCGGCCCGAAGAGATCGCGCGCGCCAAGGCCGATGTCGATCAGGCCCGCGCCGATCAGGAGAACGCGCGGGTCACGCTGGAACGGACGCGGCAGTTGGTGAGCGAACGCGTGCTCGCCAGGCAGGCCTTGGACGACGCGCAGGCCCGTTTCGACAGTGCGGTTGCCAGATCGAACTCGTTGCAGCGCACCTTCGACCTGGCGAAGATCGGTCCACGGCAGGAACAGATCGACTCCGTGCGCGGAATGATCGAACAAGCCAAGGGCCAGCTCGCGTACATGCAGACGCAGTTGGACAATACCGTGATCCGGGCGCCGGTGACAGGGACAATTCTCGACCGCAATGTGGAGAAGGGTGAGTTCGTCACCACGGGCTTCGTCGGCGACCGCGGCGCGAAAGGCTATGTCGTGACCATGGCCGACCTGAACGATTTGAAAGTGGAACTCGACATCAACCAGAACGACTTCGCCAAGCTCACACCGCGGCAGAAGGGCATCGTCACTACGGACGCGTTCCCCGACCGCAAGTACGACGGCATCATCGATGAGATGTCGCCCGAAGCGAACCGGCAAAAGGCGACCGTGCAGGTGAAAGTGAAGGTCCTTAACCCGGACGATTATCTCCGCCCGGAAATGAACGCCAGTGTGGCCTTCCTCGCGAAACAGCAGCCGAAGACGGGAGCCGTCCCTTCCAAACCGCTCATCATCGTACCGGCAAGCGCGGTGAAGGATGGAGCAGTGTTCGTTGTTGCGAATGGGCGCGTCGTGCGGCGCACGGTGAAGACCGGTGGAGTGGGCGCGCAGGGCATCACCATTGATGAAGGACTGAATGGCGGCGAAGATATCGTCATGAATCCACCCGCCGATTTAAAAGACGGCAGCAGCGTGAAGACCAAATCCTAGAGAGTGACCATGGCTGACAATATCATCCAGACCCGCGGCCTGACGAAAGAATATGTGCGTGAGGAGTTCCACGTGCTGGCGCTCGACCAGGTGGACATCGACATTCATAAGGGCGAATTCGTCGCTCTGATGGGACCTTCGGGCTCCGGCAAATCTACACTGCTGCACCTGATCGCCGCCATGGACCGTGCGTCGGACGGCGAGATCCTGGTGCTGGGCGAGAACCTGCGCGCGCTGTCGGACCGCGAGATTGCGCATTGGCGGAATACGCACATCGGGTTCATCTTCCAATCGTTCAACCTGATCCCGGTGTTGAGCGCCATCGAGAACGTGGAACTGCCGCTGAAGCTGACGAATCTGAGCGGGAAGGAGCGCATGGAGCACGCCAGGACGGCGCTGAGCCTGGTCGGCTTGGGCGACCGTCTGAAGCACCTGCCGCGGCAGCTCTCGGGCGGCCAGGAGCAGCGGGTCGCCATCGCCCGCGCGATTGTGACCGATCCCGATCTGATTCTCGCCGACGAGCCGACCGGGAACCTGGACGCGACGTCAGCGCAGGAAGTGTTGACGCTGCTTTCGCGGCTGAACAAGGAGTTCGGGAAGACGGTGGTGATGGTGACGCACGATCCGCACGCCGCGCGTTTCGCGTCGAAGATTCGTTATCTGGAGAAAGGGCAGTTGTTACCGGAAGGTCAGGTGCCGGAAGACTGGGCGGGGACGATCCGAGTGGCGCGAGGATAGGCTGACGGAGATCACAGCGTTAGCCTCTCGAAGCTGATTTTCAGGCGCGTGCCGGTCGCCGTAGCCAGGCTATGACGGACCGTGTCGTCTCCGTGCGCTCCGCGAGTTGCTCCTCGGTGAGATCACCGTAACGGTGATTAGCTTCGTCCAGGTCGTTTCGCGGGCACTCCAGAAAGCATCCCTCTCACGCTGATGTCCTCGTCAAGATCGGGCCAACGAATCCCCGAGCCATCGCCTATGACCTCAAATCGCGAACGCTGATCAGGAGTCGCGTCGGAGAGCCGCCAAGACCATGCAAGCGGAACGCTGATAACCCGACCATCCACGAGGTGTGCGGAGATTGCTTCGTCAGTAATCTCGACGCTCTGAACGCGGGGAGTGGCCTCCGCCACAATGCTCATTCCAAGCCTCCCTAATCCTGCCGATATTTCGGAGAACTTCAACTCTGATCCAATTCAACTCTCGGGCCGAGAATCCGCTGTTGTCAGCGACTTGCACCGGCTCAAGCCAGAACTTGCAAACAATCTTCTCACGCTGGACGTGAACATGTATCGGTTCGTTGCAATCGAAGCTATAGAAGAAGAAACGATACGGACCATTGATGCCCTTTATCGTTGGCATTGCTTCATTGAGGCCATTCTAACCTATCCTTCGTGGACAATCGCGCCCGTGCAACTTACGTCGCAGGATGACTTCAGGCTCAGCGCGGCAGGAGAGCCAGCCATGCCGGCAAGCTCTCGAATAGCGCCTTCATCACCTTGGCCGTGCCCTGTTCGAACACCTCAATCTTTCCGTAAGCCTCTCCGCCCTGCTCCCCTACCAGGTCGGTGACGCCGCGCAGGATCAGCACACGTGTCCCGTTGCGCCGGGCTACCCACGCGATCGCGCCCGATTCCCAATCCACGGCGATCGTGCCGTACCTCTGTACAAGCGTCGGTATCTCGGCTACTACCAAGTCGCGATCCGCCGAAAACAGCGGTGCGCGGAGAACGCTTGGAGTGGCGCGTCCGCCGATCCAGCTCAGGTCGATGTCCGTGGAATAGAAGTCGATGGCCTCCTGCGCGTCTCCCATCTGCTCGACGATGTCGTACACCGCGGTCTTGGTCACCAGGATGGTGGCGAATCTCTCAACGCGGTCCGCGATTCCACCGCACGTTCCCAGATTGATCAGCGTCGAGGGATGCCACCGGTCCACCACATACTGCGCCGAGGCCGCCGCCGAGATCTTCCCCCATCCACCTTGAAAGATCACCGTGCCTCGATCGACGAACCACTCGCCGTAGGGTGATTTCCGATACGCGGCATTGGGATACAGCTTTCGCACCTCGCGCCATTCCGCATTGGCCGAGACGATCACTACCGCTTTCGGCCGCGCGGCCCCCGCCATGGAGACAACGGCGGCAATCAGGAGAACCAGCGCCCGAGTGATCATTTCCCGGGCAGGAATCTCTCCAAATCTACCGGCACGAACTCGGCCCGCTGGAATCTCGTCTTGAGACGGTAGGGGACGGTGCAATCGAAAACCGTCTTGCACGAAATGCCGGGGGCCGGAATCGACGGGCTGAACTCCGGCGACTGCGACGGATCGAGCGGATGGCACCGCACGCCCGGCAGGAACATGGTGCTGACGTCTCCCTGGAAGCGCGTGGTCATGGCCCACAGGACGTCGTTGGTGTCGAAGATATTCACGTCCTCGTCCACCAGGATCACGTGCTTCAATTCGGAGAACGCGGCGAAGGCCGTCAGCGCCGCCTGCCGCTGCCGCCCTTCATCGCTGGCCGCAGCCTTGCGGAACTGCATGATCGCGAGGTACTTCCCTCCCCCGGACGAATGGCAGTAGACGTTCCGCAGCCGGCCCGGCATGCTGTCGTCCACCAGCCGGAGAATGCTGGCCTCGGTGGGGATGCCGGCCAGGTTCACGTGCTCCTCTCCCGGGCCGATGATGGTCTGCAGAATCGGATTGCGCCGGTGCGTGACGGCCTTCACGCGGATCAGCGGAAGATCGTGCTGCGCGACTCCCAGATAGCCCGGAAACTCCGGCATGCAGTAGCCCGTGTTCGTTTGGACATCTTCGCGGATTCGCTCACCCGGCAGGATCTCGCCCTCCAGCACGATCTCGGCCCGCGCGATCGCTTTCGCCGCCACCGAGACGCAGTCCACCAGTTCCACGGGACGCCGCCGCAGCCCGCCCGCGATGGTCAGTTCGTCGAAGCCCAGCGGCGTGGTGGGCGGCTCGAAGCAGGCGGCCAGATAGATTGCGGGATCCAGTCCCATGTTGATGGATACCGGAAGCGCGCGGCCGGACTGCTCCGCCTTGATGCGGAACTGGTCGATGTGCCGGCCCGGAACGAAGTAGACGCTCAGCAGGTCGGGCCCCTGCACGCACATGCGGTGGATGGTGACGTCGGATTCGCCGGTTTCGGGATCCTCCGCCCGGATCAGGCCCATGTTGAAATACGGACCGGCGTCGAGCAGGGTGTTCGTCGGCGCGGGAATGAGCCGTCGCAGGTCGAACGGCGGCCGGATCACCACTTCCTGGCAAGGCGCGCCGGACTGAGGGACCATCACCGGTGTCCGCGGATGATTGAGCGCCTCCAGCAAATCGAACGGCAGGCGATCCACGCGGCTCCCGAGCAGCAGCGCCGTTCGCTCGCGGCTGGCCAGAATGCCCGTGACCACCGGCATGTCGTAGCCTTTCACCGATTCGAACAGCATCGCCGGACCAATGCGGGTAGGCGGCGCAACCGGAGTCCCCGCGCCCACCAAACGGTACACTCCCGCCAATTCGGCCATGGCGTCCACCGGCGTTCGGGTGGTCACCAACTGGCCAGGAATGGAGGACAGGAACGCCAGCGCAGAGCGGAGATCCGTAATGTCGCTTGCGGTGAGGGTGCGCGGTTCGGATACTTGCATAAGAGACTCTGATTCAAACTTATCAGGGAAAGGCGAGCCTTGCGCCGAAACCCATGAGAACACTTATCGCACTTCTGACCCTTACTGCCGGCATGCCAGCGGCGACCGTTCCGGTTCCGAATCGCGCTCCGCTAGCGCCGAATGCCCTGTATCCTCTGCCGCTCACCAGCGTGCGGCCGTCCGGATGGCTGCGCAAGCAGCTCCAGATTCAGGCCGATGGACTCTCCGGAAAACTCGACGAGTTCTGGCCCTCCGTAGGACCCGACAGCGGATGGCTTGGCGGCAAGGGCGAGAGTTGGGAACGCGGCCCTTATTATCTGGACGGCCTGGTTCCGTTGGCCTTTCTGCTGGACGACCCGGTGCTCATCGCGAAGGCTCACAAATGGGTGCGCTGGACTCTCGAAAACCAGCGCCCCGATGGGGCCATCGGTCCCGCGAAGAATCAGGATTGGTGGCCGAACATGGTGATGCTGAAGGTGCTCACCCAATATCAGGAAGCCACCGGCGATGCCCGAGTGATCCCGTTGATGCAGCGGTACGCGAAATACCAACTGACGCGGATGAAGCAAGTGCCGTTGAAGGAGTGGGCCATCTATCGCTGGGCCGACGAAGTAGTGGCGCTGCTGTGGCTCTACAACCGGACCGGCGACGCGGAGGTGCTGGAGTTGGCCCGTATGCTCCACGACCAGGGCTACGATTGGAAAGGCCATTTCGCCAACTTCCAGTATCCGGACAAGGTGACCAAGAAAGACGCTACGCTGAAGACCCACGTGGTGAACAACGCCATGGCGTTGAAGACTGCCGGAGTCTGGTCCGTGGTGTCTGGTGACAGGTCCGACCGCGAAGCCATCTACCAGATCTACAAGGTGATGGACGAGCATCACGGGATGCCCACTGGTATACACGGCGGCGACGAGCATTACGCCGGCCGCAGCCCGGTGCAAGGGACCGAGTTGTGCGCGGTGGTGGAAGCCATGTTCTCATTGGAGAATTTGGAGGCCATCCTGGGCGATGCTGCGCTCGGCGACCGGCTGGAGAAGGTCACCTACAATGCGCTGCCCGGAACGTTTTCGGGCGATATGTGGGCCCACCAGTACGATCAGCAACCCAACCAGGTGCTCTCGAGCGTCGATCCGCGATCCTGGACGACCAACGGTCCCGATTCGAATCTGTTCGGCTTGGAGCCGAACTTCGGATGCTGTACCGCCAATTTTCACCAGGGCTGGCCGAAGTTCGCCGCAAGCTTGTGGATGGCCACGGCAGATCAGGGACTGGCAGCGGTAGCGTACTCGCCGAGCGAAGTGAACACCACCGTGAAGGGCACGCGGGTGCGGATCTCGGAAAGTACCGAGTATCCCTTCGACGAGAACATCGCGATCACCGTGAACCCGGACAGCGCGGTCGCGTTTCCCTTGATGTTGCGCGTGCCCGCCTGGGCGGACGGCGCCTCCATTCAGGTGAATGGCAAGGCGGAAAAGAGCGTGAAGACTGGTGCTTTCCACCGGATCCAGCGCACCTGGAAACCGGGTGACCGCATCGCTATCCGCTTCCCCATGAAGATCCGGGTGGTGCGGGGCTATAACAACGGCTTGGTGGTGGAGCGAGGTCCGCTGGTGTACTCGCTGAAGATCGGCGAAGAATGGCGCAAGTTGAAGGATCACGCGCCGGCAGCCGATTGGGAGGTGCGTCCCACCTCGGCCTGGAATTACGGCCTGGCCGTCGATCCGCGCAACCCGGACAAGACGATGCGTTTCGAGAAGACGGCGGCGGGCAAGTATCCTTATAGTCCCGAGGGGTCGCCGGTGCGGATCGTCGCCAAGGGTCGGAAACTGCCGGCCTGGCAGATGGAGAACGGCTCGGCCGCGCCCCCTCCACCGGGTCCCGTGGAGAGCGTGGAGCCGCTGGAGGAATTGACCCTGATTCCCTATGGCGCGGCCAAGCTGAGGATCACGGTGTTCCCGCAATTGAAGAACTGACGTTGGCACAGGCCACCCCGCTGTAGTACACTGAGTTTTTGGGTCTGGACGTACCACGCTGTTCGTGTGCGCTTCCGTTAATCCCTTCCACCTGATTCCAAAAGAGGAAACAAGTATGTACGCTGTCATCGAAACCGGCGGGAAGCAGTATCGGGTAACTCCCGGAGACTCTCTCCAGGTCGAAACTCTGTCCGGCGACGTCGGCTCGGAAATCGAACTCGGTCGCGTGGTCGCCGTGGTCGGCGACGATCAACAGTTGCTGACCGGCGATTCCATCGCTGCCGCGAAGGTACGGGCCACCATCACGGCCAACGATCGCGCCGCCAAAGTCCTGGTTTTCAAATTCAAGCGGAAGAAGCAGTACAAGCGCACCATCGGGCACCGGCAGAACTTCACCAAGGTGACCGTCAACGCGATCGAAGTCTAAGGTCCGGAGAGTTCCGTCATGGCACATAAAAAAGGTTTAGGCAGTTCTAAAAACGGCCGCGATTCCAATGCGCAGCGGCTGGGCATCAAGCGTTTCGCAGGTGAGTTGGTTACTGGTGGGTCGATTATCGTGCGCCAGCGCGGCACCAAGATCAAGCCCGGCTTGAATGTGGGCCGCGGCAAAGACGACACCCTGTTCGCGAAGATCACGGGCATCATCGAGTTCCGGTCTCGTGGAGAGATGGGCAAGTTCGTCAGCGTCCACCCGCCGAAGCCAGCCGAGACTCCGGCGGCCAGCTAGTCACGATTTTCCCGTAAGTACGCGGCCCGCAGCGTCCGTGGCGCCCCCACGATGTTGCGGGCCTTTTCCTTGTAGAGAATACTGTGCTGTTTATCGATCAAGTCAGAATCTGGGTGAAAGCCGGCGACGGCGGGAACGGCTGTCTCGCCTTCCGGCGGGAGAAGTTCGTCCCGAGGGGCGGGCCCAGCGGAGGAGATGGCGGACGCGGCGGCGATGTCGTGTTCGTGGCCAGCGAGAACCTCAACACCCTGCTGCATTTCCGTTTCAACCCCGAACACAAAGCCGAACGCGGACGGCACGGCGAAGGCAGCAACCGCACGGGACACGACGGGGCGTCCATTGAGGTTCTGGTCCCGGTTGGAACCGTGGTGTCCGATTCCGACACCGGCGAACTGATTCACGACTTCACCTATAAGGGTGAGCGCTTCGTCATCGCCAAAGGTGGCCGCGGCGGACGCGGCAACGCCCGCTTTGCCACTTCCACGCACCAGGCGCCGACGGAGCACGAAGCCGGCTTTCCCGGCCAGGAACGCCGGCTGCAGTTAGAGTTGAAGCTGCTCGCGGATGCCGGGCTGGTGGGTTTCCCGAACGCGGGCAAATCCACACTGATTTCGCGCATTTCCGCAGCCAAGCCGAAAATCGCCGACTACCCGTTCACCACTCTCGAACCCAATCTGGGGGTGGTCCGCTTCGGCGACCGCAGCTTCGTGGTGGCCGACATCCCCGGACTCATTGAAGGCGCCCATGAAGGCCACGGGCTAGGGATCCAGTTTCTGCGCCACGTGGAGCGCACCCGCGTGCTGGTGCACCTGGTGGACGTTTCCGAGGCGTCCGGCCGTGATCCCGTCAACGACTATGAGGTGATCATGACGGAGCTGGCCAGCTTCAGCGATGCCATGGCGCATAAGCCGATGCTCCTAGTGGCGAGCAAGATGGACGTCGCGCAAGATCCGTCGCGCATCGAAGCCCTGGAACGGAAGGCCGCTGAAGTGGGTGTGCCGTTGTACAAGATCTCCGCTGTGACCGGCGAAGGCATGGAAGCGCTGCTGGCCGCCATCGCCGAGATCGTCTTCAGACCTGTCGAAGAACCGGAAGAAGCCACTCAGAGCAATTAGGCATCGCGGTACAGTGGTCTCAGGCCACCCATGAACACCACGAATCGCCGCCGTTTTCTGTCCGGCGCCATCGCCACCGCAGCATCTTACCAACGCATTCTGGGCGCGAACGAGCGCGTCCAGGTGGGCGCTATCGGAACCGGCAGCCGCTGCCAGTACCTGCTCTCGCTGCTGAAACAAATCGGATCGAACGACATCACAGCGATCTGCGACGTCTACGGACCGCGCCGCTCGGAGGCCAAGGCCAAGTTCGGGCCGGATGCGAAGGAATACGTCGATTATCGCGAGGTGCTGGACCGCAAGGACATCGATGCCGTCGTCATCGGCACTCCCGATCACTGGCATGTGCCCATCACCATCGCCGCCGTGAAGGCTGGCAAGGACGTCTACTGCGAGAAGCCGGTGACCCACACCATAGACGAGAGCGAACCGCTTATCGCCGCCGTCCGCGAAACTCAGCGCGTGGTGCAGACAGGTACTCAGCAGCGCAGTTGGGCGCACTACATGCAGGCCAAGGAACTGATCGAATCCGGACAACTCGGGAAGGTCACGTTCATCCGCACCTACTGGTATCAGAACCATATCGCCAATCAGGACAGCGGACCGGAGGTGGAGACGGCGAACCTCGACTGGAAGCGGTTTTTGGGGTCGGCGCAGGACCGGCCTTTCGACGCGGACCAGTTTCTCCACTGGCGCTGGTATTGGGACTTCGGCGGCGGCGCGATGACCGATCTGTTCGTGCACTGGGTGGATGTCGCGCACTGGTTCATGGGCGAGGACATGCCCACGCGCGCCACGGCCACGGGAACACGCGCGATCCTTAAGCAGCGCCAGACTCCCGACACCATGAGCGCGGCGCTGACCTATCCGAGCGCGGTGGTGGAGTTTGACAGCGCTTTGCTGGGCTACATCGAGGGTGGCGGATTGATGTTCCGCGGCACCAAGGGCGCCATGCGGCTGCACCGCAGCGGGTTTACCGTGTGGGGCGAGATCCCGCGTTACAGCGAGAACTTCGAACCCGACACCGCGCTGATGCAGGTGAAGTCGAAGGCCGATGGCACGCTGGATCACATGAAGAATTTCCTCGACTGCATGCGGACGCGCAAGACTCCGAATGCATCGGTGGAGATTGGAGTAGCCGCGGCGCGCGCCGGCCACGCGGCGAACTTTGCGCTCCGGGGCAATGGGGTGTGGAACCCGGCATAAGGCCCAGGGGCCCAGATGGCCTTAACCCGCCAGCATAGCCTTGATGCGATTCCCAACCGCCTTCGCCCATCGCTCTTGGAGGGTCCCGAACGGTTGATCGTTGATCAGGTACGTCCAGGTGGCAGAGCGGTCGAACGCATCCTCAACCTCGCCCCCTTCGGCGTCCTGGCTCAGCCGTTCGATTACTTCCTCGTCGATCCGCTCTTGCACTTCATCGAAGATCTGATTGGCCCGCGTCAGGAAGGTGTGCAGCGGATCCTTGCCGGTCCAGGACTCCCAGTGGATGCCGCCCTGTAATTCCGTGAGCGCGGCCAGGTAGTCCGACCATACATCGTCGATTTCGATCAGGGTGATGCGCCGCTCGCGCTCGTCCATTTCGCCCTCTCCAACGATGCTCGGCGCCCGCCGGAACAGGACATCGCGCCGCCGCTGGTACATCTCCCGCCGGTGGTGATCGGCCAGCCCGTCGTACTTCCACAAGGTCCGGCGGATCTCGAGATTCTGCCCTTCCACCAGCCGCTGAATACTCTCCACTGCGCGGACCACTCGCGGATGTTGAACGGGTTTGCCGGCGGGCAACAGCGAAACGTCGAACCCCAGTGACTCGCGGATGCCGTACCGGATCATCAGGTCATCATCCAGGCTCACAAAGAATCGAGAAGAACCCGGATCGCCCTGACGGCCGGCCCTCCCTCGCAGCTGGTAGTCGATCCGGCGAGCCTCGTGCTTGTTCGTTCCAATGACGTACAACCCTTCGGACTGGCTGATGTCATCGGAGGCAAGCGGAATGTCCGTGCCTCTCCCGGCCATGTTGGTGGAGATGGTGACGGCGCCAGCCTCTCCCGCCCTGGCGATGATCCCCGCCTCGGCCTCGTCGTTGCGCGCATTAAGCACCTCGTGCGCTACGCCGGCCTGCTGGACCCGCATACTGAGCCGTTCGGACTCTTCGACACTGGCCGTTCCAACCAGGATCGGCCGCCCGGTAACGTGGACCCGTGCAATCTCTTCAGCCAGGGCGCGCTCTTTCGAGAGCTTGTCCGCGAAAATCACGTCCGCATGATCCACCCGGATGACGGGACGGTTCGTGGGGATCACAATCACCTGAAGACCGTAGACTTCGCGAAACTCGCCGGCCTGGGTAGCAGCGGTTCCCGTCATGCCGCAGATCTTGGGATAGAGCCGGACCAGGTTCTGCAAGGTGATCGAGCCGAGAATCCGGCCCTGCTTGCGCAGCGGCAGCCCTTCTTTGGCCTCCAGCGCCGTCTGCAGGCCGGCCGGCCAGCGCCGGTTCTGGGCCACCCGCCCCTTAAACTCGTCCACCAGTTCGATGGCGTTGTCCCGAACAATGTAGTCCACATCGCGGCGTAGCAGTGCATTCGCGTGGACGGCCTCCTGTGCCGCGGTGAACACTCGAAGATTGCGAGGCTCGAAGATGCTGCCGCATCCGAACGCGGCTTCCACCTTGGCGATGCCTGAATCTGTCAATTGGACGTTGCGGCCGTATTCATCGGTCAGAAAGTCATAGTTCTGGAAGAACCCGGCCACCAACCGTGCCATCATGCGCGCCAGGTCGCCGGGAGCGGCAACTTCGCCCGCAATCACCAGTGGAATACGGGCTTCATCGATGAGAATCGAATCCGCTTCATCGATCAGAACGAAGGAGTATTCGCGCTGCACCAGTTCTTCGGGTTCGAGCGCCAGTTGATCGCGGAGATAGTCGAAGCCCGCCTCGTTGGCGGTTTCGTAAGTGACATCGCAGGCGTAGGCGGCACGGCGCTGCTCGCGTGTGGAGCCCTGTTGCACGCATGCCGTGGATAGCCCGAGCATCCGATAGGCGGGTCCCATCCATGCCGCATCGCGCCGCGCCAGGTAGTCGTTGGCCGTCCACACGTGCGCGCCTTTGCCGGACAGCGCGTTCGCGAAGACCGTCATCACGGCGGTGATCGTCTTGCCCTCTCCGGTCTGCATCTCGGCGATGGCGCCGTCGTGCATGGCCAGCGCACCCACCACCTGAACGTCGAAAGGATCCAGTGACAGAGTCCTCCGGAGAGCCTCGGCAGCCAGAGCGAAACACTCGGTGACGGACGCGTCCGGGGTCCCGCGCAACCCGCGGGCCAGCCGCTCGATCGCCGCATCCGGCTCTGCACGCAACTCGGCGCGGCGCTTGCGGATGGCCTCCACTACGGGCCGGTGCCGGGACCACTCAGGCTCGTGTGCGGAGTCCGGAAGGTACCGGCGCAGCCATTTCACGAAAGCAGCCATGCACTCGAAGGTTACTACACCGGTGTCCGGGCAAGGATCTGATACGATCTTCGAAGCTCGTAACTGAATTAGGTAGGCCAATGATGATCACTCGCCTGACGTATCTGCTTCTGGCTCTTACAGCGATTCTCTGCGCCCAATCCGCACCGCTCATCGACAACGACCAGGTGACCGTCTATAAGACCGGTGTCACCCCACACGGGCATTTCGATTCGAATGCGGCGAACTACAACTGCATCCTCATCGCGTTCGACCCGGTGGAGATCCGGTTCGACGGGAGCCCGAAGCCGGTGAGTCTCGCGGCCGGTCAGTTCCAGTGGATGCCCGCCAGAACGGGGCGATCCGGCGAGGTGATATCGGACCGTCCCGCGACGCTCGTGTCGGTGGTTCTGAAGAAAGCGGGCGACGTGCGGATATCCGTCACGGGTCCGCTCGATCCGGTCCGAATCGATCCCCGGCACTATCGCGTCGAACTGGAAAACGATCAGGTCCGAGTTATCCGTGCCCACATCGGCCCCGGGGAGAGCACGCCTACGCACGAACATAAAGTGCCGCGGGTGATCGCCTACCTGACACCGATGGACTTTCGCGTGACGAGCGCTGACGGCATGGTGGAGCGCCCGAAACGTCAGGCCGGAGAAGTCGGCCTGGGCGCTCCGGGAAAGCACGCCGAGCAGAACGTGGGCGAGGTTCCATTCGAAGTGTTGGCGATTGAACTGAAAACGCCGCCCAAAAGTGGCGCACCCATCAGCCCGCCACGGTAAACTGAAGTTAGTCCCCCGTGAATTTCTACTATGATGTGTCCACCGCCGCGTCCCTGGCCTTCGATTCCATTCGGGCACATAAGCTGCGCAGCTTTCTGACGCTGCTCGGCGTAATCATCGGAGTGGCCAGCGTGGTGCTGGTGGGCTCCGCCATCGACGGCCTCGGTGTCTACGCCGAAGGCATCACCGCCAAAGCATTCGGAAGCGACAGCTACCTGATTGCGCAAATCGCCTCCGTGGGGCGGCTCACTCGCAAGCAGGTGGCCGAGAAGCAGCGCCGCAACAAGCGGATCATGCCCGAAGACGTCACTTACCTCCGCGAGACCACGGGCGACAAGATCCTCTACAGCCCGTACCAGCAGGGATTTCAAGACGTCAAGGGCGATAACCAGGTCTACGAGGCCGCCGTGATCATCGGGTCGTCTTACACGCTCCCGGAGATCCGTGACGTTCCCATCACCGACGGCCGGTTTTTCAATGACACCGAAGAACGGATGCGCCGCCCGGTGGCGGTGATCGGAACCGACATTCGCGACGTACTCTTTGGGGGCGCCAATCCGATCGGACGCACCATCCGGGTTTCGGGAATGGCATTCGAGGTCATCGGACTGCTGGAGGAGCAGGGATCGTCGTTCGGGCGAAGCCTGGACAACCCCGTCTACATGCCGGTGACCGTCTACAACCAGCTATTCGGAGGCAAACGGGGCGGCATGGTGTTTGGCCGCGCGCGGCCGGAGTCTAAGCTGGCGATGGACGAAGCGCTCGACATCACGCGCGTGGCTCTGCGATCTCATTTCCACGCCCAGCCCGGCCAGGAAGACAACTTCGACTTTCTCACGCCCGACTCGGTACGCGCGTTCGTCGATTCGATCCTCGGTGTGATCGCCGCCGTGGTGGTCCCGATTACCGGTATCTCGCTGGTGGTGGGCGGCATCGTCATCATGAACATCATGCTGGTGAGCGTCACGGAACGCACGCGCGAAATCGGCATTCGGAAGAGCCTGGGCGCGCGGCAAAGCGACATCATGCTGCAGTTTCTGACGGAGTCGGTGATCCTCTCGGCCGCGGGAGGCCTGATCGGACTCGGCGCCGGAGTAGCCACAGCCACGCTGTTATCCATCGCTTTCGGGGCCACGCTCAAAGTCACACTGCCGTACGTACTGCTGGCGATTTTCGTATCGAGCGCGGTCGGAATCATCTCCGGTTGGTATCCGGCCCGCAGGGCGGCGCGCATGGATCCGGTGGAGGCGCTGAGAGCCGAATGAAGGCACCACAGATGCGCATCGGCCTCGGCGCGACGCTGCGGATGTCGCTCGATCAGGTCTGGGCACACAAATTTCGGTCCGGCCTCACGGTTCTTGGAATCGTCATCGGCATCACCACCGTAGTGACGGTTGCGTCTCTGCTGACCGGACTCCGAAAGGGGATTGAGGACTTCTTTCTGGAATTCGGCCCCGACAACATCTTCATCGCCCGGGTGAGCGGCGACCCCGGCGGCTCACAGGCGCGCCCCAAGGAGATGAGGCGCAAGCCCCTGCGGCCCGATTACGCCGACTATCTCAAATCCGTCGTGCGCAGCGTGGAGGACGTGGGTGTAAGCGTCTTCGTGATGCCTGGCCGGGGAGAGGTGATGACGGCCAAGGTTCCCGGATTTGAATCCGATAACATGTCCCTGGCTGGACAGACCGCGAACATGTTCAACATGTCCCCGCGAGAAATGCGCGCTGGCCGCGTATTCACGCAGGAAGAGGCGCAGCGCGGGCAGCGTGTGGCCTGCATCGGAGCGAGTCTCGCGGACGCCCTGTTCCCCGATGGCAAATCGATCGGCCAGAGCGTCATGATTGCCGGCGCGGAATACACCGTCATCGGAGTATTCGCACCCGCCAAGGGCGGCTTCTTCGGCGAGAACGGTCTCGACCGCCAGGTTCTGATTCCGCTGCAAACGGCGCGAATCCGATATCCGCAGTCGGAAAACTACTTCATCACGGCCAAGGCCCGGCCGGGCCTGCGCGTGGATGCGATCGAGGAAATCCGGGCGGCATTGCGACGGATCCGCCACACGCCCGCCAAGGAAGACGACGACTTCTCCATCTCGACCGCCGACTCCATCATCGCCAACTTCGACAGGATCACCGGCATGATCGTCATGATTTCCATCGCCATCTCCGGCCTGGGACTGCTGGTGGGCGGAATCGGAGTGATGAATATCATGCTGGTCAGCGTGACGGAGAGAACTCGGGAGATCGGCGTCCGGAAGGCTCTGGGCGCTCGCAAGATCGATATCGTCCTGCAGTTCCTCAGCGAAGCGGTGGCGCTCACCGGAGTGGGCGGAATGCTGGGGATTATCTTCTCCATCCTGGTGACGATTGTGGTCAGCCTGCTGGCCCCCTCGCTGCGTTCGAGCGTACCCACTTGGGCTGTAGTCACGGGATTCAGCGTATCGGTGGCCATCGGAGTGTTCTTCGGCGTTTGGCCGGCGGTCAAGGCGTCGCGCCTGGATCCGGTGGAAGCGCTACGCTACGAGTGAGGCCGCCGCCATGAACCCGACCATCGCCCCGATGCTTTCCGTCCGGCGCGGGACGAGCGCAATCGATTTCTACAACAAGAGGGCGTTCGGAACTCACGAAGTGTTCCGACTGGACGGCGAGAGCGGAGCGGTAGTGGCCCGCCTATCAGTGGGCGGAGCCGAATTCTGGCTCGCCGACGAATCCCCGGAGCACTCGAACTTCAGTCCGGAGACTCTGGGCGGCGGCACCGTGCGAATGGTGATGACGGTGGCGGATCCTGACGCGATGTTCGATCAAGCCGTCGCGGCGGGAGCCACTGTCGTCTCGCCCATGAGCAACCAGTACGGCTGGCGTTTAGGGCGAGTGGTGGATCCGTTCGGACATCACTGGGAAATCGGCAGACCCGACGCCTGATCCGGACGTCCCTACTTCTTTGGAGGGTTGATCATAATATGCGCGCCCGCCGTCCCAGGCGCCATCAGCCACGGCGCTCCCTCGCTCGCCTTGGTGGACAGCCCGGTGGATTGCGGCGTAGCGAACGGGACGTAAATCACCCAGCGCAAGTATGGATCCTGCACCTTTCCGCTGGCGGCATCGAAGCTGGTGCCCGTGAGTACGTACAACGTCCGCGGCTCTCGCGGCATCGGCAGTTTCCCATCCTCCACTTCCTTGAAGCGGATCTCATTCCGCTTTGCTCCCGTCACCTTCTGCGCCAGAAGCTCGCGGCCCCGGGCCATAAAGGGCTCCAGATCCTTGTGGTAGCAAGCGGCGTTGAAGGCGGTCTTGGTGGGATCGGAAGAGAGGCAGATCAACTCATTCTTTCCCTCCCGAATCTGGACCCGTGCGCCCTGCGCGTCGAATCCGAGAACCGCGGCGCCATCGCGCAGCTCCGCCGGAGCCGCCAGGACCGCACCCGCAATCTGAACCTGGGGGGACGGGACTTCGGCCGCCGTCGCTATCGAGGCGAAGACAATTGTTGGAATCAGTGTTGTCAGTTTCATAACGCAGGAGACTACGATAGCACCCTGGCCGGGGCCGGCGGGACCGGAGTTCTCCCGTGGCTTTGTTCTCTTGATGGATATATCATGCAATCGTGCGTGTACTCATCGCGGACAAATTCGAACAATCGGGCATCGACGGCCTTACCGCGGCCGGATGCCAGATCTCTTTTAAAGCGGGCCTCAAGGACGATGCGCTGGCGGCGGAAGTCGCCGCCTGGAAGCCGGACGTCCTCGTGGTCCGATCCACCAAGGTAACGGAAGCTATCCTCGCGGCCGGTCCCCTGAAACTGGTGGTGCGCGCCGGCGCGGGCTATAACACCATCGATGTCGCAGCGGCTTCGCATCGCGGCATCTACGTCTCCAACTGTCCGGGAAAAAACTCCATCGCCGTTGCCGAACTGGCGTTCGGGCTTATCATGGCGCTGGACCGCCGCCTGGCCGACAACGTGATCGCGTTGCGCGGCGGCCAATGGAACAAATCCGAATTCTCCAAGGCGCGCGGGCTCTACGGACTCACGCTGGGCTTGATCGGACTCGGCCAGATCGGCCGCGAGATGATTCCCCGGGCACATGGGTTCGGCCTGCAGGTGAACGCCTGGAGCCGCAGTATGACAGCCGAGAAAGCCGCCGCCCTCGGAATCGGTTACCAGCCGAACCCGGTGGCGATCGCCGCATCCTCGGATATCGTCAGCGTCCACGTGGCCTTGAACCAGGGCACACGGGGATTCCTGGGAGCCGATTTCTTCGCCGCGATGCGGCCGGGCTCCATCTTCATCAACACCGCACGGGCTGAGATAGTGGATCAGAACGCCCTGGCCACCGCAGTTCGCGAGAAGAAGCTACGTGCGGGCGTCGATGTCTACGCTAACGAACCCGCCGGCGGCACTGGCGATTTCGCCGATCCCATTGTTCAGGAACCCGGCGTCTATGGGACTCACCACATTGGCGCCTCCACCAACCAGGCGCAGGAAGCCATTGCCACGGAAACGGTCCGGATCATCCGCAGCTTCAAGGAAACCGGACATGTGCCAAATGTGGTGAACCTGGCCAGGTCCACACCGGCCACCTGTTCGCTGGTGGTCCGTCATATGGACCGTCCCGGGGTGCTGGCCAGCGTTCTGGACGCCATCAGCGCGGAGCGGATCAACGTTCAGGAAATGGAAAACGTGGTCTTTGACGGTGCGCAGGCCGCGGTAGCACGGATCAATCTCGAGTCCGAGCCGTCTGCCGAGGTCCTCAATAGAATCCAGTCGGGCAACGAGAATATCCTCGAGATCAGCCTGATCCGGATCGGCGTGGGGTAGGCCGGCGACGTGAGAGCGTGCGCTTTGCTAGGCGCGCCGTCTGCGCAGCAGGAGTCCGCCCAGGCCTATAACCACTAAGGCAATCGTCGAAGGCTCGGGCACCGCTTGAGATAGTCCGAAAGCTAATTCAGAATTTCCGACAACCGAGGGCGTTCCGCAGCCTGGGCATAGGCTGGAACTCTGCTTGCGGTCGCCGGTCTGCGCCGAGGTAACCCAGAAGGTGGAGGTACCATCATTCGACGTGAGCGTGTCGCCTTCGTGTAACTCAAGCCAGTATGTGCCCGGAACGAAAGACACGGCCGAGGGCAGGTTTAGACCGGCAGCTAGTATTGGGCAGTTCGGTGGACCGCCGCAGATAGATGCAAAAGCTCCAGTTGGAGTCGAAGTGACTCCGCTGACGGTCCCGCTATTGATCATCGTGCCCAGCGCTCCGCCGGCATCTTCATAGAACGCGTAAGTAATGGTTCCGCTGAAGTCTGATAAGGGTTGGCCTCCGTTCGGCCCCCACCAGAACCGAATGTTGCCCACCGTAGCACCCGATGCCAAGGCGAAATTATCCGCGCTTCGTTGCGTAGTAATGTTTGACGCATCGGTATTGTCGGGTACACCGTTACTGTAAATCAGTCCGGCACCGGCATTGGTCGTCAAGGCGAGCAGCAGAGTACTCACCACGAGTGGAAGACGAGTCTTCATGGCTTGAAGATTGTAAGTTGTTTCAGCCCACGAGTCAACATGAGTTTTGGAGTGAGTTTTGGAGTGACCCACGTAGGTTTGGCGTTGGATGAGGAAGACGGTTCAGAGCGTGAACAAGCGGCTTAGCGGCGATCGTAGAACTCCGTCCACGCGACTTCGCCATTACGACCCTTCGCCTCGATATCGCGCTGCATCGTTTTGCCGTCGCGCGAGATGGTGGTGGTGGCCGTCTCCACGACGGTGCCGTCGGCTGCTTTGAGAACGGATTTCACGGTGGATGGATTCACTCGCTGGAAGGTCATTCTCTTCTCCCCTGCCGTGTCCTTTAGCGGGTATTCCTTGCCGTCGATGGCGCCGTCGAACGAGAACTCTTGCGTCGTCTCGCCACCCCCGCTGGCCGCGACGACGGTTCCCGAGTACTTCAGGGCAGGCTCGTGGTGCTCCACCTTAACGACAGCGCTCTGCGCCTTGGCATGCCGGCCCCACCGCGATTTGTTGACGTCGAGAAACCAAGTTCCGCTCATGTCGGCGACATTGGATGCGGAGGAGAGGAATGCGGCGAGCGGCAGGGCCAGGAAAGCTCTCCTGAACAGAATCATGACCTTGTTGTCCCCTACGCCCCGAGGCGTTCGACTTGGAGACACATGCGCTGGAGGAATGGTTTCGGTCGGACGATTACAACTGCTGGGTGCGCCAAGCCTGGCCCGCCGCCGGCGTCGGACGCGGACGGCGAGCGGTCTTCTTTTCGGCTGCGGCCCGAACGGCGGCACGGATCTCAGTCATGCGCTCTTCGGTGAAATCGACATGCCCGTCACAGGGCATGTCACGGCCCTCGTCGAGTAACCGGCGACAGAGCAGCGGCATGTCCTGAAGGAGAATGTTGTAACGGCGGGCAATGGTCATGTCGGCGTAAACGGTTACAGGTGTTCTAGACCGGTCGTCGGCAACGCATTCGAATGCGAACTGGCGAATGGCGTTTGCGTCTGAAAAGCCTTTAAAGATAAACTCCATCGGTTTCGTACTCATCTTTCTCTCTTGGCCCTTGATCCAGTGACACGGTTGCAGAACGGCTCATACTGAGCAATGAAAGAGTCCTGACGGGATTGGCGGGAATTAGCGGGGCATAGCTCATACGAGAACCCTGTCGGTTGTCTCGACTTGATCTGAGTATTCGCTTCGGCCACGTGTTGGAGCAGGCTGCTCTGAATGTTATCGCTCTCGCCGATGAAGATCCACTCCCGTGAATTCGAAATACCGTACACACCGGAGGCTTCCGGGGCGTGGGCTCGAATGGAACCAATAGAAAACCCGTGCGGAAGCGAAGATTGAAGGGACATGTCCCCCTATGGGATCATTTCTCAGGCGTTTTAACACAGCCATGGATTCGGTGATAAGGAAGGCACTCACCGGGCGAGTCAGAGGGCCCCGCGGGCGCTAAATACTACTACGCATTTCAAGTATATCAGCAATTTGGGCTACTATGCGGACATTTCTTCGGCACGTTGCATTCTTAGTTTGATAGCTTGGTCTAGTACATGAACCTCACTCGCCGCCAACTCGTGTTCGCACCGGTGCTGAAGGCAGTAGCGGCGCCCAAGGGTCCGCTTCCCGTCCTCATCATTGACGGCATCAATAACCACGACTGGCAGGCGGGAACAAGGTTCATACGCAGCGTCCTGGAGAGCGATGGCCGGTTCCGCGTGGACGTATCCACAACCCCGCCGGCCGGTGCGGGCCGAACCGTCGAGGTCAGTTGGCGGCCCGACTTCTCGCGCTATGCCGCAGTGATCAGTAACTTCAACGGCGGGCACCAAGCGGACGGTATCCGCTGGCCCCGGCAAGTGGAAGAGTCACTGGACGCGTACGTGCGCGGCGGAGGCGGATTGGTGATCTTTCACGCCGCCAACAACGCATTTCTCGAGTGGGCGGACTACAACGAAATGATTGGCCTCGGCTGGCGGGACCGCACATTCGGGCCTGGGTTAATCCTCGACGAGCACGAGCGCGTCCAGGTGGTACCAGCCGGAGAAGGACTCGATCCGGGACACGGCCCGCGGCACGATTTCGAGTTAACGGTACGGGATCCCCGGCATCCCATCACGCGCGGCCTCCCGAAGAAATGGATGCATCCGTCTGAGCAGTTGACCCACGGGCAGCACGCTCCCGCAAATCCAAAACATGGAGCGCCGGAGAAGGTGCTGCGTATCTTGACCTACGCGTGGTCCAAGGACTCAAAACGGAACGAGCCAATGGATTGGGTCCGGGACTGGGGCAAAGGGCGGATCTACGTGACCATGCTGGGGCACACGTGGAAAGGGGAGGAGAATCCAAACCTGGAGGATCCGAACTTCCGGCGACTGTTTGTCAATGGCGTGGCCTGGGCAGCGGGGAACTTGAAATGAGTTCGGCGCGGACGTGCTCAGAATCGAAGCGCTGAAGCCGGTGCGGTGGACGCTGCGCGCCAGGCGGGAATCGAGCACGCCAGCAAGGCGACTACGGCCAGGATCCCGCAGGCGGCCACCAGCGTCACCGGATCGAACGGATGTACTCCGTACAATGAAGCTCGCAGCACGCCCGCACTGGCCATCGCCGCCGCGACTCCGCACAGTCCACCCAACCCGGCGAGTTTCATACCGTCGCCCGCAACCATGCGCATGACATCTCCACTGCTTGCGCCCAACGCCATGCGGACTCCAATCTCCTGCCGGCGTAGTTCCACCGTGAACGCCAGAATGGCGTAAATGCCGAGGCATGCCATCACCAGCGCCAGCCCTGCGAACGCCAGCAAAAGGAACATCTGTTGGCGGCGGGACACCTGGTCCAGGGCCAGAATCTCGTCGAAGGTGTTGGCCGGCCCAAGCGGGAGGTCCGCGTCCACAGACTGAATGGCTTTCCGGATCGCGCCGATCAGCGCGGCAGGCGAGCCTTGACGCGACCTCACCACCAACTGACTGACGATCGCGTTGGGCTCCTGCCGCACCGGCACGTAAGTAACCGGTTTGGGCGCGTAGTCGTATCCCCGTTCCCGCACCTCTTTTACGACGCCTACGATCGTCCGCCAGTGCCGTGTGGTACCGTCACCAGTGAAACTCATTCGTTTCCCAAGAACCGATTCCACGGGGAAGAACGTTCGGGCAAAGGTCTCGTTGACGATGACGACATCGGGCGCGCCTTCGCGGTCCGATTCGCTGAAGAACCGTCCGCTCGCGAGCGCCGCCCCGATCGTCTGCAGGTATCCGGGAGTCCCGTAGCGCGTCAGCATGTCGCCCGGCTCCCACTGGTTCGGCGGCGTCCGCCCTTCGATCGCGAACCCGCGACTGTTGCCGATGGAAAAGAACGGCGGTGTGCTGGCAAAGTCCGCCTCGGCAACCCCCGGAATGGCGCGAACGGCGGCGAGTGCCCGATCGTGGAATTGATAGCGGGCCTGGTCATTCGCGTACTTCGGTCCGCCCAACGTCACGCGGGCAGCCATCAGCCCCGCGGGGCGGAAGCCAAGTCCGGTGTTCCAGATCGCCGTGAGGCTCCGGATCATGAGACCGGCGCCGGCTAACAGAGTTACGGTAACGGCGACCTCCGCCACCACCAGCGCCGATCGCATCCTGACCGCCGCCCGGGAAAAGCCGGTTCGTGAATCCTGGCGCAGCAGGTTCATGAGCGGTGCGCGCAGGACATGGAACGCCGGCGTCAAAGCCGCGAGCGCGGCCGCGACAAGGCTCACCAGGATCGCGAATACGAGGACACGTGAGTCGAGTGAAATCGTCACGGTTTCCTTCATCGCGGCTGGAATGAAGTTCTCCACCAATCTCCGCGACGCGAGAGCGAAGACGAAACCCATTCCGCCGCCCACGCCGGCAAGTACAAACGTCTCGGCAAAGACCTGCCGGAGCAGATCGCCGGAGGACGCCCCCAACGCGGCCCGCACCGCAAGTTCACGCTGCTGTCCGGTGGCGCGCGCCAGCAGCAGACTCGCGACATTCGCGCACGCGATCAGCAGCACCATTCCGGCGGCGCCCATCAGGATCCGCAACGCGTACCGGATGTCGCCGGCCATCGCATCCCGAAGCGGTTCAGCGAACGCGCTCATTCGCGGGTCGGTTTCATCGGGGTACGTCCTGTTCAGCCGTTGCTGGATCCCGCGAAGTTCAGCCGAGGCCTGTTCCACAGTGGCGCCTGGCTTCAAACGGCCGAAACACGTCAAGTAGTGCGATCCCCTCCGCGCCAGTTGTTGCGGTGTGAAACCGATCGGGCGCCACATCTCCATGTCGATTGGAAAACGGAACCAACCGGGCATTACGCCCACCACCCGTACGGCCTTTCCATCGACCTGTATCGAGCGGTGGAGGATGCGCGGGTCGCGCGCATAGCGCCGGGTCCACAGACCTTCGCCGATCATCACCACGTCCGGTTGACTGTGATCTTCCTCGGCTGTAAACCATCGGCCGGCGATGGGCTTCACCCCAAGGACGGGCCACAGATTGGCGGTGACATTCCGGCAGCGCAGTTCTTCCGGTTCTCCGTCGCCGGTGAGCACCGCCCGGCAGGACGCGGTGGCGGCCATGTCGTCAAAGCTCTTCGCATCGCGCCTCCAATCCATGAAGTTCGCAGGTGCGGGCGTATTCTTCTTGTATCCGATCCACGCCGAATCTTCGTACACGGCAACCAGTCGGTCAGCCTGAGGGAAAGGGAGCGGATTGATCACCACCGCATCGAGTGCGCTGAAAATCGCGACGTTGACGCCGATGCCGAGCGCGAGCGTGAGGATGGCCAGCGTCGAGAACGCCGGCTGGTTCCGCAGCGAGCGAAGCATGGGGACAAAGCCGGGCAGGATCGGGCTCATAGTCTCTATACGAACGAACAGTCCCGAGGTTACGCAAGCCTCTAACTTCCGAACCGGTAACTGACACCGAACATCGGCGTGAACTGCTGGAAGATGCCGCGAGCGGTATTGTGCGGCGCGGGAGCGATCTGTCGCTTCGGGAAGGTGGTGAGATAGTCGCGGAAATCCAGGCGCAGAAGCAGGTGCTCGCGAACTTCCCATTTCAGGCCGCCCCCAAAACTGGCTACCGGCTTCCATTCATCACGGGCGTTGAGGGTGGCGATCCCCGGCACCGGCTGAGGGAAGGGCTCGGGCCCGGCGATGATGTACCCTTTGGCTCCGCCTCCCAGAGCGACGTAGGGCCGCAACCGGTGCTCCTGGTCCTTCACATGGATCAGAATCTCGTAAGTGAACGTGTGGGACTGTCCCTGGATGTCGGTCCGGAATCCCGGGCCGGAGAGGAATGGATGCCCGTCATGGTAGAGATACCGAATCTCGCCGGAGATGTAGTCGTAGAGGTCCTCACCCAACACAACGCCGGCGGCGAACCGGTTTCGTATCCCGGCAGTGACACTGCCCGCCGGTGAAAAGATGGTTCCGTTATTGTAGAACCCGTACCCGATATTTGCGCCGATTTCATACGGCTGCCCCGACAACGGCACAGTCGCCGCGATCGTTCCGGCCAGCAAGGCGAACAGCCGCATCAGCAGATGGATGCGGCGAGACCGGCACGGTTTCATGAGTCGGCGAAGTTCACGGCTCGTCGTACGGCCGCAGTTTGCGGATCCAGATATTGCGGTAACGCATGATCTGCGCGTGGTCCTGCAAACTGAGCGGTTCCTCCGCTCCGTGCGGCGTATATTTCGCCACCCGTCGGTGGGTCGCCTGCCCCAGGATCACCTGGTGATGGTGCACCAGAATGCCGTTGTGCACAACCGTGACATACCCCGGCTTCGCGAGTTTGTCGCCTTCGAACCGCGGCGCCTCAAAGAAAATGTCATAGACGTTCCACTCCCCTTGCGGGCGCGATGCGTTAACCAGCGGAGGATACTGCCCGTAGATCGACGCGGCCTGGCCGTCGGCATACGTCTGATTCTCGAACGATTCCAGAACCTGGATTTCGTAGCGGCCCATCAGTTCAACACCGCTGTTACCGCGGCTCTGGCCGGCTCCTTCCACGCTCTTGGGGATCATCCACTCCAGATGCAGCTGACAATCGCCGAACTTCTCTTTCGTGACCAGGCGTCCGGTGCGCGGCACGATTTCCATGTAGCCGTTTTCGACTTTCCACTTGGGCGCCTGAGGCTGGCCGCCGCGCACAACCGACACCCACTGTGACAGATCCTTGCCGTTGAACAGCACGATAGCATCGGCGGGCGGAGCTTCATTGAGCAGCGGAATGCCGGGCGCCACCTTGCGCGGACGCGGACGGGCTGCGTCGTGAACCTTCCATTTCTGCCCGGGCAGTTGCGGCGTATCCGTGTACCCGGTCTTGTCGTCGCCCGCCTCCTTCGAAGGTTGTTGGGCGGCGAGGCACGCGGCCAGCCCCAGTAAGAACAGAATCCTCATCGTGTGTCTTCCTCGTGGTTCATTGTACCGATCAGCGGACCGCCAGTGCTCCGTCCAGACGCACCGGTTTCCATCCCGCATCGTCACCACGGCCTTACGGCCTGCGTACCGGACATTCACTGCGCCCGTTTGAGGAGACCGTAAAGTGGTTGACGCCAGTCGGCCGTCCTTCCATTCCAGATCCACCGTGATGTTGCCGCGCGCCCGTAAGCCGGTGACCGACCCGTTGGCCCAAGCCTTCGGCAGGGCCGGCAACAGATCGACGGCTCCGGCCTGGGATTGCACCAGCATCTCGGCGATCCCCGCCGTTGCGCCGAAGTTGCCGTCGATCTGGAAGGGTGGGTGAGCATCGAACAGGTTCGAGTACACCCCGCCGCCCTTGCCGTAATCGATGTTGTTTCCCTTGCCCACGATGTGCATCAGGTTTCGCAGGAGCGTGTAGGCGTGATCGCCATCCAGCAAGCGTGCCCAAAAGTTGATGCGCCATGCCATCGCCCATCCGGTGGATTTGTCTCCCCGCGCCGTCAACGACACCTGCGCGGCGCGGGCCAGATCGGGTGTCGAAGCGGGCGAAATCTGGCGTCCGGGATAGAGCGCGAACAAGTGAGAGACGTGGCGATGATCGTCTTTCGGATCGTCCCGATCCTCCATCCACTCCTGCAACTGGCCCCACTTTCCGATCCTGGGCTTGGCCAGCCGGTCCCGCATCCGGACTACTTGGGCCCGGTAATTGGAATCGACGTCTAACGCCTTGGATGCATCGATGTAGTTGGTGAACAGGTCCCAGATGATCTCCTGATCGTAGGTGACGCCCTTCTCTTCGGGGCCGTGTTCGGGCGACCAGCCGTCCGGCGTGACCAGCGTTCCATCCGGAAGTTCCACCAGGTGGTCCTCCCAGAACTGGCAGATCTCTTTCAACACCGGATAGGCCACCGTGCGCAGAAAGTCCCGGTCGAGCGTAAAGGCGTAGTGCTCCCAGAAATGCTGAGCGTACCAGGCCGACCCGGGCGGATTCCATTTGAAGCTCCCGGCGCCGAAGATGTTGTTCTCCGTCTGCACAGTCCACCCGCGGACGGCCTTGCGCGCCACCTTGGCGGGGTCCACCTGGTTGAGGTAGTAGTTCCGGGTGGCTTCGGTCCTCACGCCCCGCAGACTGTTCACGTAGTTGAAGAACGGCAGATGGCATTCGGAGAGATTCGCCACCTCCGCCGGCCAGTAGTTCATCTGCACATTGATGTTGGAATGATAGTCGCAGCGCCAGGGCGGGTTGTTCGAGTTATTCCAAAGGCCCTGCAGGTTCGCCGGGAGACTGTCGCGCGATGACGAGATCAGGAGATAGCGTCCGAACTGAAAGAAGAGCGCCTCGAGTTCGGGGTCGGCGGCCCCCTCGGCGTACTGAACTAACCGATCATCGGTGGGGAGCCGGCGAGTGGCTTCCGGAGTAGCGCCGAGTTGAATGGATACCCGGTTGAACAGACGCTGGTAATCGGCCACGTGCGCAGTGCGGAGCGCATCCACCGATTTGGCCGAGGCCGCATCCAATTGCGCCGCCAAACGCTGGTGCGGGTGCTCTCCGCGCCACTCCTTTGACCGGTCTGCGACATAGTCGGTGCCCGCGGCCACCAGCAGAGGTCAGCGAATCGGCGCCGCTGATACGAACAGTTCCGTCGTTCTCCGGCGCTATGGTGCCGCCCCGGTGGACAATCATGACCTGCGTCTCATAGGACAGTCCGTTCGGAAGGCGCCCCTCCGCCGTTAGAACATTCCCTCCGGCCTTTGTTTCGGCATTGTGAGCGTCGGAGAGCCGCAGCACGCCCGTGTAGCCGCCCGGCTTGTCAGCCGCGAAGTGGAACACCAGCACGCGATCGGGAAAACTGGCGAAGTAATCTCGACGGTAGGTTCGTCCGCCGGCGGTGTAGGAAATGGTGTGGACGGCCGCGCCGATATCCAGCTCGCGCCGGTACGAGGCTACTGCGCCGTGGGCCAGATCCAGGTACAGATCGGCCAGGTTCTGATAGCTGCCGGTATCCTTCTCGTCGCCCGTCCACAGCGATATTTCGTTCAGTTGCAGATGTTCATGCTCGGCATCGCCAAAGATCATGGCTCCCAGGCGGCCGTTGCCTACCGGCAAGGCCTGGGTCTGCCAGTCCTGCGCCGGCTGCCGGTAGCTGAGCGTCAGGGCGGGTGCCGCGCTCGCAACCGCCACGCATATCAATGTCAGGGCAGGTAGAAGCCGGCCGATTTTCACAGACACGATGATCCTTTCCACTGCGGATGTCATTTACAGCGTATCCTCTCCAACGCTACATGACACGAATTCACGATTGCGCGCGGTTTCTGTCGTGAGGTACAAACAACGCTGGCAACATGTATGAATGACCACCGATTGGGCCGGCTACATGGGGCTTACCGCGGGCCCCTGGCGACTCGATTCCCTGATGGGAGTACGGGAAGGCAGAGCCTATTTCCTGTCGAGCGACTCCGAAGGATCGGAGAAGGTACTGATTCAAGTCATACTGGCCGAGGATCCAGCCGCGGCAGCGCGCTGCGCCAGCTGGAAGATCGCGAACGGCCTCTCCGATCACGACATCGTGCGTGTTTATGAGACAGCGGGCGCGGAATTCGATGGCACGCCGGTCTATTACTCCATCCAGGAGCTTCCTGACGACGACTTGGGCGAGTTACTCGACCGCCGCGTCCTGGGCGCCGAAGAGGCGCAGGCCGTCGGTGCGCAACTCGCGAGCGGTCTGAATTACTTGCACCAGCGCGGACTCCGCCATGGAGCGGTTATACCGTCCAACGTGCTGCTCACGAAGGATCGGGCTAAACTGAGCGCCGACACTATAGCCCCGGCGGCGAATCGCGCCGATCGGGAAACCGATATCCGACAACTGGGAATGACACTGGTACAGGCAATGACGCGTGAGGCCGACCCGGCCGGCGTGCGCCGCCTGCCACCGGTCTTGCGCGACGTCGCCGTGGGTTGCCTTGCGCCGGCCGGACGGCAGTGGGATGCTGCCCGCGTTCTGCGAACACTGACACCGCGCTCGGCCACACCCGCGCGGCAGGCCTCGACGTTCGAGGCTCGCCCGGAGGAAACCACCGGCAGCCTCGGTAGCCCAGGTAGTGCGGAAGCAACTAGACGCAGACTCCAGTACGCCGGAGCAGCGGTCTTCGCACTGGTCGCGCTGTTGGGATACCGCGTGATGAAGCCCTCGCAGCCGCCTGTGGCACAGGCTGGGAGCCGTATCGAACAACCGGTCCGTAGTGCTACTCCGCCGAAGCTCGCCACTCCTGTGCCGTCGCCGGAGGCGGAATCGAAGCCATCCCCGATCCAACCCGCGCGTCCACGCACGAAGACTCTCGCAAAACCCGAAGTCGGCGTAGCAGACCGTCAGGGTCCGCCGTCGTGGGCCGTAATCGCTGCGACTTATACGGACTTCGATATGGCTCAGAAGCGTGCCCATCAACTGGAGAAACTCTCACCGCGGCTACAGGCGCACGTCCGGCCGGAAGCGGGTCAAGGGACGCGCTACTACGTGGTGCTGGGATCGGGTCTTACACACGATGCCGCGGAAGACCTTCGCCGGACAGCGCGCCAATCGGGCGCACCGGACGACACGTACGTGACCTTGTTGAAGGCGCAGTAACACCGAACAAATCGGTCAACAGATCCGTATATCCGGATATGTTGATCGCAATTACGATGACGCTTCTCCTGGCCGGGTTGGCCGATCAGGAAAAGAACCCCCACGAGGGCCAGGACAAGATCGATCCGGCCCGGGTCGTCACTTATGCCAGGCAGGAGATCCAGGTCCCCGACTTCCCTGCCCCGAACGGCTGGATATTAGACATTGGGGGAGGAGGAGAAGGGATCATCGGGCGTGTCAAAGGGTCGCAAGTAGTCGCCATCGATTTGTACTCCTGGGGTATGCGCCGCACCCCTCCGGGACCGTTGAAGCTGGTCATGGACGCCACCGACCTGAAATTTCTGGACCACAGCTTCGGTACGGTGACATCCTTTTTCACGCTGATGTACATGAATCCGGAACAGCAGGCCAAAGCGCTTCGCGAAGCTCATCGCGTGCTGAAACCGGGCGGCCGGCTGCGCATCTGGGATGTCCAGTTGCCCGTGTCGCCGAATCCGAAGCAGGACATCGCCCTTTACCCGTTCCTCTTCCGCCTACCCTCGGAAACCATCGAGACCGGTTACGGCGCCACCTTCCCGAAACAACCCCTGGACCTGGGCTACTATGCCAAACTGGCGGAGTCCGCGGGATTCACCATAGAATCCCGCGAAGTGACCGGTAACACGTTCCAACTGGTCGGCCGCAAGGCAGAATAGCTCGGTAGCGACCGCCCCCACCCCGATGCTCGGCCCCAGAGGCAATCGGGGAACTTGCCTTGCCCTTTCACAACCGAGGCTCACCATGAACGACAATAATGATCTTCGCGCCGCCCCACCTGCAAAGCGCCTGCCATAGAATGAAACCAGGCAATTATGGATAAACACCTCTTGAAAGCTCTCATCATCGGCGCCGCGGTATTCATGACCGCATGTTCCGACACCCCTAAGCCAGCGGAACCAAAAGCTGAAGTGGCAAAGGAACCTGTCAAGCCGCCCGAGGCTGTTGCCGCACAGTCCGCGTATTTCGAAATGTACAAACCTGCCCGGCAGTGGGCCACCGACGTCCTGCCCCTAACCATCGCCAGCAACGACGTCCCGGGCAAGCCGGCCGCAGACGGCAAAGCCTGGATGTGGACGGCCGTCTTCGTTTCGCCGAGCAAACGCGAGGCGCGCACCCTCTTCTACTCGGTAGAGGAACACGAGAAAGTCCTGCGAGGCGTGACCGTGGGCGGAGCGCAGAGCTGGAGCGGTTCTACCGCGAAGAGCAAAGCGTTCTCGACAAGCGATTTCCAGGTCAACTCCGATCAGGCGTACAAGGCCGTTTACGCGAAGGCCGAGGCTTGGGTGAAAAAGCATCCCGGCAAGAAGCTGTCGATGTACCTGGCGAGTTCGAACCGGTTCCCGAATCCGGTCTGGTACATCATGTGGGGCGACACGAAAAACGGTTATCTCGGATTCGTGAACGCCGTCACCGGAGCAGTGCTCAAGTAGTCCTGGCAGCCGCGCCGGACCTCTCTACCGGTACCAGTAGGTCACCACAACCGGCCTTCCCACCGAATGCCCGCGCGCCACAACAAGGGCGGCCCGATGGTCGGCGTCGGCGAGAACCCCGTGTAGTACTGATGATCGAGCAGATTCTCGATGGCCACCTGGGCCGACAGCCCATGACGCAACTGCTGACGCCCGACGAACTGCACGCTCGCGAATCCGGGAAGAATGAACTGGTTCAGGTCGTCATCGAACTGGTAAGAGTACGTCCGCACCGCGATCGATGCCAGCGTGCCGCGGTGCTGCCAGAAGAGTTGCGCCGATCCCTGATGCTTCGGAACCTGCGCCACCCGGGGTCCGGTCTCATAGCGCGAATC
The DNA here is from genome assembly GCA_963737465.1 of uncultured Acidobacteriota bacterium. Classification (GTDB taxonomy): domain Bacteria; phylum Acidobacteriota; class Terriglobia; order Bryobacterales; family Bryobacteraceae; genus TMP-7. Next base: position 74,521 of record CAVTTC010000014.1, on the reverse strand, counting down.
GACAAAAAGATAGGCCGCCTCGCCGCGCCACTCGCGCCATCCACGGCGAACGTTGGCCTCGAATCCCTGGGCCAGCGCCGCCGCCGCATTGCGACGCTGCCGCACAATCGCGTTTGCGGTGCTGGAGAGAGTCACGTTCGTGATAAGGTGATCCAGCGAGTTGTAAAACGCGGTGGCGGTGAAACGCGTGGTTTCGGTGCCGTAATCGACACCGGCCTCTCCTCCTGTCAGTGATTCGGCGCGAAGGTCCGGATTCGCCAGCGTGTCGGTATTGCCCACGCGAAACTCGCGGTACAACTCGTTTAAGGTGGGCGCGCGAAAGCTCCGGTAGCCCGATCCGCGAAAGCGCAGGCGTCCGCGGCCGACGGCGAATCCGGCGCTGGGGCTGAAGAAGCGCTCGCCGCCACCCGCAAATTGGTAGCGCCCGCCCAGAAAGATTCGCGCACTCGGAGTGCCCGCATCGAACTGGGCGAAGGTCCCCTGCTCGATCCGGCTGCCGCCACCGAAGCGAATGCCGGTGGGGACCAACCGGTCTGTGCTGTAGCCCTCGACACGCTCGAAATCTGCGCCGGCGATCAGGTTGTAGTGACTGGCGTTTCGGGTCCAGTAGGCAGCCGATCCGGTGGCTTCGGAGGGAACCACCTGCGTATACGTGAGCCGCTCGGTGTTCCGGCCGGCGGCGACAGAGGAGAAACTGGCGCGGAATTCCTCGCGCGTGTGGTAGGCGAGGACGGAGATGCCGTTTTCGTCGCGCCGCCAGGAATAATTCGCCGAAAGTGTTCCCAGGCTGGTAGAGTTGCGCTGCAGGACGGTGCCGTTGGCGCGATCCTCGGCGATGATGTCGAGTTTGAACGACAACCGCTGTTCCTTGCCCAACAGGTCAGCCCGAAAATTTCCCGCGACGAAATCGACGCCGGCCTTGGTGTCCACCGAGCCCCGGATCGATTCGGGCACGATGAAGTAGCCGTCGGAGGTCAACGCGCGCACCTGGCCCGACACGCCGAAGCGCCGCCACAGATCCGAGCCGCCCACCGAGAGTTCCTGAGTGCCCGCATTGCCTGCGTCGTAGCCCAAGCGTAGGGTCCGCGGCTCAGGAGGGCGGGAGAACAGGGCGATGGCGCCCGACATGGCGCGGTCGCCGAAGACGCTGGTGGACGCGCCGCGTGAGATCTCGACGTCTTCGATCTGCTCGGGTTGAACTCGGGTCCAGTAGACCCAGCCGCCGAACGGATCATTGATCGGGATCCCGTCCCACAACACCAGCGTGCGACTGGCGCCGCTGCTGCCGATGCCGCGCAGCGATATGCCTTGGGTGGTAGGATTCGCCACGAGGCTCGAAGATCGGCGAAAGAGGCTGAATCCGGGCACCTGGCGAAGACGGTCGTCCAGATTGACACCCGGCGTCTGTTGCAGCTCGCCCCGGGTCACGGTGGTGATTCCCGCCGGCGCTTCGGCGGCCACCTGTCCGGTGACGGTGATCGACGTTTTCACCGGCGGAAGGACCTCAGGCGGGGGAGACGGCGGGCTGTTCTGGCCGCACAGGAGCGAAACGGGAAGGGTCCACGATAAAAGCGTTGCCGCCCGAAGTCGCCCAGCCCGATTCGGCGAGACGATCGGGCGCCCTGCTGACAACCACCTGGAAACCGTATTGATCATCGGGGGACGGAATGGCTTTGCCGCGCACAGGAGCGACTTCCGCCAAATACTTCAGTATCGTATAAACGTCACCCTCTTCCGGAAGCCGGAGATCGAACGGGGATTGGGTGACCAGCCGGATCCGCGCACCCCGCTGGGAGAAGTTCCACACCAGATAGGCCGAAACGTCCACCGCGGTCTCAAACATTTCGCCCTCGTCCTGTTCCAGATCCAGAAACAACATAATCGCCTGTTCCTGTTCGCGGGCGAATTCGCGGACCTGCAGATCGCCGGTGTGCGCCGTGGCTTTCCAATCCACGTGACGAGCGCTCTCGAAGTTCTCGTAGGGACGGATGCGATAGAAGTCTCCGCCGCGCCCCCGAAAGAAAGCGGCAATGTCGCCGGTGAGAGAGAATAGCATCTGTTCGAAGCCGGGGCGCGGATCGACGCTCGGATACACCAGGATGTCCTGCGGAACCCGCACGTGAATGCGCCGTTCGGTGAATCCGAACGGGAACCGCGTGGAAAAGCAGAACGTGTCCTCGGTGTAGCGGCCGCGATTGGGGAAGAAACACTCGACGGTATCTTCCAGGCGGACTCTAGGGGCGATGGTGGGGTAGTAGAGTACCGATCCCATGCCGCCGCGGGAGTTCCCAATTCCCGACAGTTGAATGGAGAACGATGGGATCCAAATCTTCTCGTTGTGAACCACGATCCGCCCGGCTACTTTCCGGCGGGCGGAAATGTGTTCCGGATGCAGAAACTCGAGTTCCAGGCCCGCCAGTGACAGGCGGCTGATGAATCCGGAGACCAGGAAGGTGGCCAGCATGGCGGCCAGAATGAGAAATAGCAGGTTATTTGCCGACGCGAACGCCGCGAACGCGACGATCACAATCGCCATGGAAAACAGCATGCCCGACCGCGTGATGTGCTGGCGCATTCCCGCCTGCATGGCTTCCTTGGCCTTGGCGGTGAGGGACTGCCAGCGTGTCATCATCCACCATTGTGACGCGGAGCGCCCGCAATCCGATATCCTGAGAAATCCTTATGCAACTGAAGCGGACGCTCGGATTGCGCGACTTAGTACTGACGGGAATCATTCTGGTGCAACCTACGGCGCCCATGCCGCTGTTCGGCGTGGTGCAGCAGAAGGCGCAGGGCCACGTGGTGACCACCATCCTCATCGCCATGGTCGCAATGCTGTTCACCGCCATCAGCTATGGGCGCATGGCGCGGGTGTATCCGAGCGCAGGGTCGGCTTACACCTACGTCGGCCAGGAGATCCACGCCTCGCTCGGCTACGCCACCGGATGGAGCATGTTGATGGACTACATCCTGAACCCGCTCATCTGCACGATCTGGTGCAGCAAGGCGGCCATGAACATCGTACCCGGCATTCCGTACCTGGCCTGGACGCTGTTCTTCGCGGGTCTGTTCACCTTCATGAATCTGAGGCGGATCGAAGCCACGGCCCGCACCAATGCCGCGCTCTCGGTGGCCATGGGCCTGGTGATCCTCGCCGTGCTGGCCGCCACCGTTCGATATGTGGTCGCAATGCCGGGAATCTCCGCCGCCACGTTTCTGCGGCCGTTCTACGATCCCGCCACCTTTCAGTTCCCCAACGTCGCCACCGGCACGTCGCTGGCCGTGCTCACCTACATTGGATTCGACGGGATCTCGACCCTGTCCGAAGAAGTGCACAATCCGCGGCGGAATGTTTTAATCGCGATGGTGATGGTGTGTTTGATCATCGGAGTGCTGTCGGCGATCGAGGTGTATGCGGCGCAACTGGTGTGGCCCGCGCGCGAACCGTTCCCGGACGTCGATACCGCGTACGTGCATTTCGCGGGACGGATCGGCGGCGCGGTCCTGTTTCAGGTTGTGAACCTCACCCTGCTGGTGGCCTCCATCGGATCGGGCGGCGGCGGACAACTGGCCGGAGCCCGGCTGCTTTATGGAATGGGGCGGGACCGGGCGCTGCCTCCTTCCTTCTTCGGTTACCTGGACCCGCGCACCCAGATTCCCAGCCGCAACGTAATTCTGATCGGCGTCATCTGCCTGCTGGGAGCCTGGGTGATCTCTTACGAAACCGGCGCCGAGTTGTTGAACTTCGGCGCTCTGATCGGATTCATGGGGGTGAACGTCGCGGCGTTTCTGCGCTACTGGGTGCGCGGCCACCGTACCTTCGCGAATTTTGCCGCGCCGCTTGGCGGGATTCCTGATTTGCCTGGCCCTCTGGCTGAGCCTGCGCAACCTGGCCAAAATTGCGGGCGTGACATGGCTGGTGGCCGGGGTAGCGTACGGGGCCTGGAAGACCAAAGGCTTTCGCGAACCTATCCGGTTCGATGCGCCGGCTTCTGTAGAATAGACATATGGTTCGCAACCTGATCGCGGCCTCCTGTGTCCTGGCGGTGTGCTCCCTGGCGGCGGATTGGAAGCCGCTGTTCAACGGAAAGGACGCCACCGGCTGGAAACACGTGGGACCTGGCGCCATCACCGTTGAAGATGGAATGCTGAAGACATCGGGCGGTATGGGATTGCTGTGGTACGAGCCACAACAATTCGGCAACACTACAATTCGTGTCGTGTTCAAGACCACCGGCCCGCGTGATAACTCAGGCGTCTATATTCGCATGCCAGAGAAGCCGCACGATCCCTGGTACGGAGTCCATAACGGTTACGAAGTCCAGATCGACGCCGCCGGGGACGACTGGCACTGCACCGGGGCGATTTACTCGTTGAGCAAGGCTTCCAAGCGCACGCAGAAGCCCGCCGGCGAGTGGAACACCATGGAGATCGTACTGAACGGGCAACTCACCACGGTCTATCTGAATGGCGAGAAGGTGAACGAATTTCGCGGCGATCAGCCGGTGCCCGAACGCAAGATATGGTTTGAACCAGTGCGCGGTCCTCGCCCGGACCGAGGTTACATCGGGCTGCAAAATCACGACGGATCCACAACTGTGTACTTTAAAGAAGTTAGCATCAAGCAGTAACGATCTTCCGAAACCATCCGTACTTGGGGGGACTCTCTTCCTAAGGGACGGATTCAATAGAAAGGGAGAGGTTTCATTTTGAAGACTTCCGAAGTGATTCGGGCTTGGGGGAGAATACTGAAGGGCGAGCGGCCATCGCTTTCCATCGAAATTACCCGTGAATGTCCACTGAAGTGTCCTGGATGTTACGCCTATGATGATGCGCATCTGGGCGGCGGCGTAACCTTGAGAAGCTTGAATGACCGCAAGGGCCAGGAACTCATTGACGGCGTCCTGGACCTGGCGGACCGCCTGCGTCCTCTGCACCTGTCCCTCGTCGGAGGCGATCCGCTGGTTCGATACCGAGAGGTGGAATCCCTGGTTCCGCTCCTGATCGAGCGGGGAATATCGGTTCAAGTAGTCACCAGCGCGTTCCGCCCTCTCGCGGCCAGTTGGGCCCAATTGCGGAACCTGAACGTAGTGGTATCGATCGACGGGCTGCAGCCCGAGCATGATATACGCCGATCGCCGGCCACTTACGATCGCATCATCAAGAACATCGCGGGCCAGAACGTCACGGTGCATTGCACAGTGACGGGTCAAATGATGAAGCGCCCCGGTTATCTTAAGGAATTTCTCGAATTCTGGACACCTCGTCCGGAAATTCGCAAGGTTTGGTTCAGTCTGTTTACGCCGCAAATTGGAGACCGGCTGGCCGAGATGCTATTACCGGAAGAACGCCAGCAGGCCATCACAGACATGCTGGCACTCCGAAAGCAGTTCCCGAAACTGGACATGCCGGAAGGCATGATCCGCCAGTTTGCACGGCCTCCGGCGAATCCGAGCGAATGTGTGTTCGCAAAAACTACACAGACGCTGTCCGCCGACTTGAAAACCAAGATTACTCCCTGTCAGTTCGGCGGCAACCCTGATTGCAGTTCTTGCGGATGCATCGCTTCCATGGGTCTCGGCGCCATCGCTGCCCATAAACTGGGCGGTCTGATCCCGGTAGGTGCGATCTTCAACGCGTCCTTCCGGATCGGCAAGGCGTGGGCCAAGCCCGAACTGCCACCGCTCACCGCTCAAGAGCAACTTCGAGTGCTGACCGACTGAAATTCATGTCATCGCGGCGCACGCACTCTTGCGTGCCGTCTCGGCACCCTTGCCGAGACGCGCCTCCCGCGACCGGTGGGTTCCACGTCGATCGCGGGACTACAGGGGCCAGCGCCGCCCCTGCGTAGTCGACTTCCTTTGCAGGGGACCGGACCCGTCATTCGAACGACGGTACGCCTGGTTGCCGAAATCGAGTTCGCTTTCCTCAAAAGTCAAGGGCCGGTCCAGAATCATCTCGAGCGTGGTGCCTTTGGCCAGCACGGCTTCGGGCCCGCGCGTGAACAGTACGCTGACCAGCCCGGCCGTCGCGCCCGCGGCGGCGCCGATTCCCGCGCCCAATCCACCGGCGCCGGCAGCGCTGCCCGCGATGGCGCCAACCGAAGCGCCCGCCGCCGTCGTCTCGCCCACCGTGCGCGCGTCGCCGCCCTTGTTCCCCTCGCTCTTGATGATCCCTTCGTCCTTGCCTAATTCCTCGCCGGCGCGCCCGTCCAGAGATCCGATTCGCGACCGGAAGTCGCGCGTAACGCCGTTGGGCAGCGTGAGCGAATCGAAGCGAACGTACAGTTCACCCCGTCCCTTCATGCGACCCGGCCGCTTCGATTCCGTGATGGTGCCCGCGACATAGCTGCCCGGCGGGATCACCATTTTTCCGCTGACCAGAATCGGAAACGCGGTTTCCAGGTACACCCGGTCGCCTTCAGCGGCGTGCTTGGTGCTGACGCTGTTGATCATGCTCAGCAGGATCTTGGTGCCGGGCTGAATGGTGAACGGCTTCTTTTCCCCCGCAGACGTCGCGAGCTGCCGGCGCGATGCTTCCGCGTTGTCCGCTTCCTTCGGAGCCGCAGAGTCACGCACCTGGGCCGCGGGAGACGGTTCGGGCTTTTCTTGCGGAACCGTCTGGGCTCCGACAGACAGGGCAGCGCCGAGAACGAACAAAGCCGAATTACGAATCACACTCACTCCCCTTGCGGACATTGTAGCCCCACATATAAGTGTAAACGTGTGGACCAGGCTTCCGGTTGCCGCCGATCACGGTTGCGGCGCGGGAGCTACCGCGAGTGGCAGGTGGACGGCCGCCGGACTGGTGACGCCGCTCGCCGCGATGCGAATCTCCGGATTTTCCGGCGCATCGTCCGGCAACAGGCAGTTGATCTGGTACAGTCCGGCGAAGCCCGGAGCCACGCCCGCGTAGGCGATGCGCTTCGAATCCACTTTCTTCCCGTTGAGAAGGATGGCGAAGTTCGCCATATCCGCCAAGGGCGCGGCTCCCATGGGAATCTCTCCGTACCCCGGCTTCGGTATGGTGGCGCCTAACCCGGTGGCGTACAGCACCGTCCACTCGCCTGGCACGGCAGGGTTGTCCGCAGTCACCACCTGTCCGTCGGGATGTGTCGCGATCACGGTCTGCGCGTCCATCTGGAAGAATGCCGGAGCCACGGTAGTCAACGTGATGGGGATTGGAGGGCCATACGTCGCATCCACCTGGACGCGAAGCTCCGCAGCCCCCGCCCCGATATTGGTAGGCAGCAGAATGTTGATCTGGGTGGGAGAAACGTAATACATCTGAGCGGGAATGTTCTTGACCCAGACACGGACTCCCGTCCCAGGGAGGATGGTTGGCAGGCTGTTGCCGTTGATGTCGCCGCTCGTCAAGCCACGCGTCGTGTAGGCGAGGTTTGCCCCGTAAATGGACACGAATGTGTTCGGGGCGAATGCATTGGCCTCATTCGAGGCCGCGTTAACGACGCTGGTAGCCGTGTAGGACGGCGCCTGACGGGTGGCACTTGAATCGGCCCATGCGGGCCCGGTTAAGACCACGACCAGCCAGATCGCTGGCCGCATTTAGTCAGATCAAGTGTACCAGTGTGCGTTCTCGGGAGGAATATACCTCACTTTTTGACAGGGATAGTCGCACCTGCCTGGGTGGACTGGCCATCCACGGTAATCGTCACAGGAATGTCGCCGTCGGGGGCCGACTGGGGCACTCGAACGTTGAACTGATACAGCCCGCTGATGGACTGCGGCGAGAGCCCGGCATAGGAGACGTCGGCGACGGGAAGTAGGGTGCTTCCGATGGTTACGGCCACAGGCCGGGTCAGCTTCGCCATTCCGGTAGGGATCGCCCCGGGCTGAGCCGGGGGGTCAGTGGCTCCGAATCCGGTGCCATACAGCGTGATCCAATCGCCGGGCTTGGCAGGCCGGGCTCCCGCGACCACGGCCGGATTGGCGACGACATCAGCGCTGCCCGCGAACTGCGCGGCAATGCTCTTGGTAGTACCGAAGGTAAAGAATGAGGGCGCCGGATCCTGCGCAGTATACGTGGCCGGACCGGTACGCAACGCGTTTGGTTTGTCCGCATTTCCGATCACGACCACCGAGACGGCGGTGGCTCCCTTGAGGTCCGGGGCCTGGACGTTGATTTGATCCTGCTGAACGTAGGTGATGGGCACCCGCACACCAGCGATCTCCACGCCGATGCAGGACAGGACCTTGGGGAAACTCCCACTGCCGAGATCGCCCGCTCCCACCGTTCGATAGCGGCTGCTGGGTTGAAAATTCGAACCGTAGATCTCCACCATCGAGTTGGAACTGAAGGGGCCGGAATGCGTTCCGGCGTTCACAACAGAACGGATGGAAGGGCGCTGCGTCAGAGGACATCCGGCCTCGCCCGACAACGGCACGCGCACGGTGGAGGTGTACACGCGATCGTTCGAAGCGTTGCTGATTACCGTCCGCGGCGACGGCGGAGAAGTAGAAGACGATGTCGCCGTTCTCGTCAGGCGGAGGTGTCCATTGAAAGGAGAAGGCATAACCCGCGCCCATATTGGTGCGCGGCGCGTTGGAGTGCTCGATCCACTCCTGCTGATTCGATTGGCACGGTCCGGTGGACCCGCGCTCGGAACCGTCGTCGCACACGACCTTTGTATCCGTGCCGCTTGGGGCGAATGAACCGGCTTTCAGCGTGCCTCCGCCCGTGACAAAACGCGCAGTCAGCTGGAATCCCCAAACGGACGCGGCGGGGTGGCTTACGGTCACGCGAAGATTCTGCGCCACCCCGGGAATGTAGGGTTGCAGATTCTCGATGGTGACTTTTCCTCGCGAATCTGAATTGGCGGGAGCGAAGGTGGAATGACACGAGCTGCAATCCTGCCCGCCGTCAATGCCGCCGGTGTTCTTGAGAGGAGCGCCATTCTGGTAACCGTAAACGGCCACAGGCAGCGCGAACATCGCGATCCAGAAGATCGATGACCTCATAATTCACGATACACCGCTGGAACGTAAGTAGTCCGGGGTGGGGATGTCTGCGTGAAGCCGATGTACCAGGACGATGAGTGCAGCTCCCACAATCAAGAGAGGTTCGCGTTGGAGCGCCCGTCGGGCAGCGGCGGGAATGCTGCGGTCCCTGTACGGTACGCGCCTCGTGTCCAAGTGCCTCGTTATGGCCTGATGATCCCCTTGCGTACGGCGTAAAGCACGATCTCCGCGGTGTTGTGCAAACCTAGTTTCTGCATCAGATTCGTGCGGTGTGTCTCAATGGTATAAGGGCTGACATTCAATACGCCGGCCGCTTCCTTATTCGACTTCCCTTCAGCCAGAAGTTGAAGAACTTCCCGCTCCCTCTCTGTCAACAATTCATAAGAATCATGGACACGCCGTTCCCTCATCAGCCGCATGTAGTCTTCGAGCAGGGCGTTCGCGATGGTGGGCGAAAAGAACGGCCGGCCCACAGCCGCGGACCGGATGGCTTGTTCGATATCGTCATCCGCCGTGTCTTTGAGCAGATATCCCTTTGCCCCGGCTTCCAGCGCCCGAACGACATAACTCTCGTCCGTGTACATGCTCAGGACGATGATTGCCACCCGTTCGTGATCGCGCAAGATCTGCGCCGCCGCGTCCAGTCCGTTCAGCAGAGGCATTCCGATGTCCATGATCACGATATCCGGCGCCAGTTCCTTCACCAGCCGGACAGCTTCTCGACCATCTGAAGCCTCCCCGACGACCTGGATGCCGGATGCCTTCTCAAGGAGCAGTTTCAACCCGGCCCGAACTATCCCGTGATCGTCCGCAATCAGGACCCGTATCAAGTTCAACCTCCATTAATGCCGGTCTCGGCAGACGCATTTCGATGCGAGTTCCACTTCCGACAGCGGAGTTTACCCGTATAGACCCGCCTAACTCACGAACACGTTCTTCCATGCCCAGGAGCCCGATCCCTTTCCGTCTCGGCGATTCTACATCGAACCCTCTACCGTCGTCGGTGACGGACCCGGTCACCCAACCGTCGCCCGCATCTACTGTCACCTGTGCGGACTTTGCCCCGGAATGCTGGGAGACGTTGGTCAGAGCTTCCTGTACCAGGCGGTAGATGCACGTGCGATGTGCCTCCGGGAGTGAATCCACTCGGTTATCGATTTGGATCTTGATCTCGATCCCGCTCGATCGCGCCACTTCCTTCGCCAACCATGCCAGCGCGGGCGACAGCCCCAGGTCGTCGAGCATCGAGGGTCTCAGCAGCATCGCGATGTTTCGCACGATTCGTAACGTCTGTTCCACGGTTCCTTTGGCTCCGGCGATTCGAGACGAAAGCTCACTTTGGGAGTTTGCGATCATACGCGCCATCCCCGCAAGTTCCATCCGAAGGCCGGTGAGCATCTGACCGACCTGGTCGTGCAATTCCCTCGACAGGTGCTTACGCTCCTGCTCCTGCGCCGTCCGAAGTTGTCCGGACAAGGAACGAAGTTCGGATTCAGCCGCGTATGATTTCTTCTCCAGCGCGACAATGCGCGCCAAAGTTGCAGCCGCGATGCCTAAGCCAAGTACCAGTGCTACGATAATCGTCCAGGCGAGCGAAGTCCGGAACTCCTTCTCGGTCGTATTGATCCGCTGCTGCTCGCGCAGGTAATTCGCGGTCATCATGCGCTCCAGTTGAGCGGCGAGGCCGACCACCTCCCGCCGCCGCTTCACCCCCTGCCGCAGCATCTCGGAGCGCTGGGAACGCTTCTCGGCCGGGGTCCAGTCCAATATCACTTCAGTGGGATCCCAATACACCGCGAGTTCCTTGCGTAATTGCTTCAGGGCTGTCCGCTGATCGTCGTCCTGACCTGGTGATTCAAGCACACGCAGAGCCTCTTCCGTTCCGGTGCGGATGGCAGTGAACTGTTGAACGTATTCGGCCGCGTGCGCCGGATCGGCATCGAGCAAATAGTCCCTCGTGAGAATCGCCGACCGGTATACATTGGAGCGAATCACGCCCAACGCGGCCCCGGAGGCCATGTGCGCTTCATGCAAGCGGCCAACACGATCCTGAGCGCTATTGGCATCCGTCCAAACAGCGATTGATGCACCGCCCACTACGAGTAGGAGCGCCGCAAAAGCCATGCCGAGCAGCACGGAACTTCGCATTCTTAATCCCCTATCCATTGTCGCCCAGCGTCGATCGCTGATTGACCAGCAGATTCTACTACGGCCCTTTCTCTAGCACCTTGGTGTGTCCAGGGGATAGAGGAGACGTCCATCTTGGCACTACGCTGGGGGTGCAGTATGACGATCTGGACCAAACAACGGCTACACGACCTTGTCGCCTCTCGTTTGAAAGGTGTAAAGCTCATCGCGGTATCCAATCGCGAGCCCTACATTCACATGCGCGAATCCGCCGGTATCCGTTGTCTGGCCCCGGCGAGCGGCCTGACGACGGCCATCGATCCGATCCTGCGTGCGTCCAACGGCGTTTGGATCGCGCACGGAAGCGGCAGCGCCGACCGCGAGGTGGTGGATGAGTTCGATCGTGTGGCGGTCCCGCCGGACCGGCCATCGTACCTTCTCCGCCGCGTGTGGTTGCCGAAACAACTCGAGCGGGAGTACTACTATGGGGCCGCGAACGAAGGACTTTGGCCGCTGTGCCACGTCGCGTTCCATCGCCCGCATTTCAGCCACAAGTGCTGGCAGAGCTACCGGACGGCGAACGAGCTTTTCGCCAATGCGGTTCTCGAAGAGGCAGCTGGAGAACCGGCGTTCGTGTTTATTCAGGATTATCACTTCGGACTGTTGCCTCGATTGCTGAAGGAGGCGAACCCGAGCCTCGCCGTCGCGCAGTTCTGGCACATTCCGTGGCCCAACCGGGAGACGTTCCGGGCCTTTCCCTGGAAGGAAGAACTCCTGGATGGCATGCTCGGCAACGATCTGCTCGGGTTCCACATCCGCCATCATTGTTCAAACTTCCTGGATACCGTCGATCGTACAATCGAAGCGCTCGTGGACAACGAACATGGGTGCATCCGCAGGGCCGGGCATTCGACGTTGGTGCGGCCCTTTCCGATCAGCATCGATTTTGCCGAGCACACGGCACGCGCGGCCAGCCCTGCAATTGCCACGGAAACGGCGGCCTGGATAGCGGAATGGGGTCAGCAGCCCGAAATACTGGGAATCGGGATCGATCGGCTGGACTACACGAAAGGTATCCCTGAGCGGATTCAAGGCGTGGAACGCCTTCTCGAAGAACACCCGGAGTACATTGGCCGGTTCACTTTCGTGCAGGTTGGCGTTCCCAGCCGGACAGCCATAGCGGACTACGCGCAGTTGAATGAAGACGTGGCCGCGCAGGTTCGTCGAGTGAATAGCAGATGGGGTGGCGCGCGCTGGAAGCCGATTATCTTCGTGCAACGCCACGTCGATCAGCCGCGGCTGATGGCGCTTCATCTGATGGCAGATTTCTGTGCCGTGACTTCTCTCCACGACGGGATGAACCTGGTGGCAAAGGAGTTTGTTGCGAGCCGCATCGACGGTGATGGCGTACTCATTCTCAGTGCCTTTACGGGGGCGGCTCGGGAACTTGTCGACGCCTTGATCGGTGAATCCCTTCTCGGTGGACGAGATTGCGGAGGCAATGCACCGGGCCATCAACACGCCGGCCCCGGAGCGCAGACGCCGGATGAACAAGATGCGCGCCGTCATCGAGGAGAATAATATCTACCGGTGGGCGGGGAAGATCGTCCAGACGATGTCGGGTATGGATGTCGCGGAAATGCCGGAACCGGAAAGCGAGCAGGCGCTGGCGGGCGCCGGGGTGAACGCGTGAAGCACGCCCTTTCCAACCTGCGCGAAATAGACGCAGCCCTCCTGCCGGCGAGGCGGATCCTCATCGCGACGGACTTCGATGGTACACTTTGTCCGCTATCCTGCCTGGCCGTCAGAGGTCCACGTGGCCCCCGCCATGTTCCTGATGCTGCGCAACCTGAGTGGTGCCAAAAACGCCGCGCTGGCCGTCATCACCGGCCGGGCGATTGAGGATGCCCGATGCCGGCTCCCGATCGAGGTCACGTTCGCTGGAAACCACGGGCTCGAAATCCAGGGCCCGGACTTCGAATTCGTTCACCCCGGCGCCGTTCGCCTCGAGCCGCGCCTGGCCGAGGCGTGTGACTCCCTGGAAGACGTGGTCCGGCGATGGAAGGGCGCCTGGGTGGAGCGCAAGAGACTGTCGGCGACGCTGCATTACCGCTTAGTGGACCGCCACGCCCACAATGCGCTGTTGTTCGCTTCCCGCCGGTGTCTTTCCCCGTTCTGCGGCGACTTCGCCTTGAGGGCCGGGAAACTTGCCTTGGAGGTGAGGCCCAAAGTCGGTTGGGACAAGGGCTCCGCCGTGCGGTACATCAGGGAGCGGCTTGGCGGTTTCGATGCGTGCGTCTGTCTGGGGGACGACCGTACGGATGAATGCATGTTCGACGCCAATCGAGGGCAGATCAACATCAGAGTAGGCGGTCTGGCGGGATCGACGGCCGCTGGATACTATCTTTCGGATCCGGGCGAAGTCGCCATAATGCTGTCGCACATCGGCGACGCATACGGCATTGCCGAACCTATGGCGGAGACGGCAATGTCCTCCCCGCCGTAGCCGGCCTCGCCAGCCTACTTTTGGGCCGCAGCGATTTCCTGACGCTTGAATTGAACCAACTCCGCCTTGCCGGGCGGCACAACCGGGATGACCTCCAACTCCATGGTGTCGCCGTTCTCTGCGACTGCGAACTGGCGCTTGACGACGTCCGACCCGCGAGTTTCGATTTGGACCAACTTCGGTCCGCTGTACCACATCGAGATTTTGACCTTCTTGCCGAGTTCCTTGACTTCGCACTCGCGCCCCATCGTATTGCACTCGATCTCGATGGGCTTCTGATCGGCGGTGGAGTGAGAAAGGCGGACAGCGTCGTCCTTCTCTTCAATTACCCATGTTTCGCCTTCGGCGGAGCCATTTCCCGTGTGCCACTTCCCGTAGAGTTTCGCCCTGGCGCCTGGTTCCTGAGCGGCCATGACAGCAGCAAAGAGCAGTGCGGTCGCAGTCACCGCGAACGTGCTAAGTCGCATTTGGACCTTCCTCTTTCGATCGGGCGCCGCACAACAACCTGATTGCAAGGTCTTTCCTGCGCTCGATCCTGGTCTAATAGAAACTCATTTACACTTGGCGCGCCATCCCGAAAACACAGTAGAACGAACGAATTCCGCACGATCGCCGCTCCCGGCCGCCGAACCATCGACATTTTGCATTTCCCCTCACGCGGATCGGCGTTTAAACCCTGGACCTCCCCAGAACGAAAGATCCTCCGGACCTACAGCCTCGACTGTATGGGAATCGGCCTGCAAACGCCGATACATGAGCAGTACACTGCGGCGACCGACCCGATCCGCTGAGGTGATGGGCAGGCTACTGAGGAAGTCGAAGCTCGCCAGGATGCGACCCGGAGAAAGCCGGGCAGCGCACATCGTCCAAACGAGCCTTCAGGAGCACTCAATGCTTCATTTGGCGTCGAGATGGGCTAACCAGATATTGCCGGTGGTTTCGCTATTAACGAAGACGAGCATGTCGCGCGCCACTTCCAGACCCGCGTACGCTGGATTGACGTTGATGAGCGAAGAACGGGCATCGTGTGAATGGTATACCGCGAATGGCGGCCCGACCGGACGTTTTGTCGCAGAATCGAGCCGCTCGCCCCAGATACACCGGAATCCATCCCGGTCCGAGAGGAAATACAGTAGATTCGAATCCGGCGACCAGCGAGGCCTGTCATCCCAGCCGCTCCCGCCAGTCAGGGGATGCCAATCGGAGCGTGGAATGGGAGAGGCGCCAAACCGCGCCAGCCAGATGCGAGAAACTCCAACGGCCGTTTCCTGGAAGACGACCCAGCGATTATTCGGCGAGATTCGCGCCTCTGTGAAGGTCGATTGCGCTTCCACAAGGGGCGTCTTTTCTCCGGTCGTGAGGTCCAGAAGCCCGAGTCCGCCGACGGTGCGGTGGATCAACCGGGAACCGTCGGGAGAAAAGCCGTAAGGCCGCCCGCAATTGGAGCAGACGAGTTGAGGGTCCCCAATCTGGTGCAGCGAAGGTAGCGAAACGCTATAAGTCGCGCCCTTCGAAGCGTAGGCCATCCGGCGGCCGTCCGGGCTCAGGAGCGGCGTCGCTAGAACAGGGATCGCCGCCTCGGTGCCGGATGCGACGTCGCGAAGGACAACGCTGTAAACCCCGCCGAAGCCGGCCTGACCTTGCCCGTAACGGGTTGAGACATAGGCCAGGCGAGAGCCATTCATGGCCAGGGATGGCCAGTCGTTGATCCCGCCGCCAGCCACCAGTTTCGGTGTCCCTCGCGTCTTGCCCTTGTTGGCGTCCAGCGGGATAGTCCAGATCTCGTAACTCCGCGCCAGACCGGCAAACGGAAGCAGCCGGCCGACAGGTTGGAATGGTATTTCTTTCCCACTCCCACTGGTGAGACGATGCATTTCCCCACTCAGGCGTGGGGGATTCCCGGAAACGGCCGCCTGATACAGATTCGCGTTGCCGCTTCCAAGCGCGCTGAATACGATCGATTGGTTATCCGGCATCCAGCGCACGGGTGCGGGCCATGTTGCTGCAAGTAGCGTCATTGCCTCGAGCTGCCCGAAACCCATCGGTTGCGGCTTGCCGGCAACGCCCGTTTCAGGATTAAACGACGCCACCCAAACTTCGGTCCGAGATCCCCCCGGTGCGATGACAGCTACCCAGCGTCCGTCGGCCGACCAGACGGGGGCCGCGGCCTTCTCGAGTTCGGAAAAGATCTGCCTCGGCGCACCGCCACCGCTCGAGGGCAGAAGATACGCGCGGCCGCCAATCTCCGCGGCCCCCACCCCTACCCAGTAGCCGATCCATCTTCCGTCCGGTGAGAATTGCGGCGCCCGGCCCAGTGGCGCCAGCCTCCGCGGGACTCCTCCGGCCGTTTGGGTGATGTAGATGCCGCCGCCATCCTTCTCTGACCGGAAGGCAATGCGCGTCCCGTCCGGAGAGAAGCAGGGCTCGTGTTCATCGACCGGATCACTGGTGATGCGGACTGGCAGGCCGCCTTTGAGTGACTGGATCCAGAGATCGAGATCGCCGTGTCCCGCGCGGTCAGAACTGTACACGATCATCTTGCCGTCAGGCGAGATTGCGGGATCATTGGTAAGCCCGGCGTCGCGTGTCACTGCCTCGATCGTGACCTCCTCCGTTTGGCTCCGGAGGCGCATGAACTGCCATATGCCGGCGGTCACTGTCGCTAGAATTGCAAGCCCTGCCACCGCCCACATTCGTCCGATGCGGACTCGATTGGGCTTCCTTCCTACGAGTCTGGCCGGCTCCGGTTCGGACGGCTGTGACAGCGCTTGAAGAGCGGCCTTCAAGTCACTCGCCTTCTGAAATCGCTGTGCCGGGTCATACTGAAGGCATCGTGCGATAATGCCGTCCAGTTGGCGCCGCTTCTCTTTCGAAAGGCCGCCAGGCGCGGAATTGCCGGTGACCATATCCCGGGCGACCACGCCCAAAGAATAGATATCGGATCTCCCGTCGAGTGCATCGCCCCTGACTTGCTCAGGTGAAAGGTAGGCGGGTGTGCCAATATTCTGACCGCTGGAAGCGCCGGCTGGAAGGGCGATCCCAAAATCAGTCAACTTCACCCGCCAGTCGGAAGTGATAAAAATGTTGCCTGGCTTGACGTCGGCGTGGACGATACCGCGGGCGTGTGCCGCCTCCAGCGCCTCCGTCGCCTGAATCGCGATCTCGACCACCCGGTCAAGCGGAATCGGGCCACTCTCCAGAATGCCGCTCAGCGGTTGTCCTTCCAGATACTCCATCACAAGACAGGGCCGCCCCTCGTGCTCTTCGAGGCCGAACAGCGTGCAGATTCTCGGGTGATTGAGCAAGGCTGCGATTCGGGCTTCACTGCGGAGTCGTTCGAGCGCCGGCGCGTGGCGGCCTAATTCATCAGGCAGGAACTTCAGAGCGACGGTGCGCCCTAGCCGGAGATCCTCCGCGCGGTAAACCACGCCCATCGCGCCAGTTCCGGCTTCGTCCAGGATGCGGAACCGTGAGCCTTTGAGAAACCCCCCGATGATCTGCCCCGAGGGCAGGAAACGGTATCCCCTCCGGGGCAGAGTCTCGATGAAACGCGGTGTACTGGCGAAATCTCCAAGAGCCTCCCGCAACCGGGCCACCGCCGAGTTGACGCCGTGCTCGAAATCGACAATGGTGCCGTTGGGCCAAAGCCTGTCGCGGATCTCGTCGCGCGAGATCACCTCGCCGGGACGCTCCAGGAGCATGGTGAGGATCTCCAGTGACTGGTCGGGTACACGCAGCCGTATTCCCCGCTTACGCAGTTCGCGTGCCCGGAGGTCGAGTTCGAACGCGCCGAAGCTGATACCCGCGCTCATACGGTTTGTCTCTAAGGTATTCTGGTCTAAATATCTCCTGGATTCAAGCGATTACGCCGTGTAGTTCATGTGAGGTTCGGTGCATTGCGATAAGAAAGGGGCTGGCGCATCATGCGGTTCGGAGGACGGCCCTCGCGGGCCCGCGCTCCGATGAGGAAAGGAGAGAGTTTATGAGACGAACTACGGTGATCGCGGCAGTCGGCCTGTTGGCCGGAGGTATTCAATGCCTCGCGCAAGCTCTCGGCATCGGCTGTACGCCGGCCGGAACCTGGTACGGTGGACAAGACAACGGCGCCAAGTACTTGCTGACCATCGTCCCAAGCGGCGTCAAGTGGACGGTTACACCCTTCCCGCGACTCGCGACTGTCTACACGGTGGTGTATCAGGCGGCGTTCAAGCCGAAGGTCCCAGTGCTGACCCGGTACACCGGGGAGATGGTGAACGAAGGTGGGCCGAAGTATCGGAGCCAGATTATGGCTATGGTCAATCAGAGCGATCAACCCCCGGGGCAGGGCTCCCCGCAAACTCCCCGGAGGTCTGGGCGATTAGGGAACATGGGTCCATGGTGGATTGCAACAATATGAAATTTGAGATTGATTTTTTCGCGGTGTATTTGTGGGCAGGCAACAAAGTGCCGTTCCAGGATCCGCCGGATTCCTACAGACTGGCTCAGGGCGCGGTCATTCAGGAGACGTATCGCCGGATGGCCACGGAATGCGCTCAGTGTCCTTCCGGCAATTGACTTCTGACCTTAAGCCTACGGCCGTAAGCGGCATTGGGGGCGCTATTTGACCGTCGGCTTCCCGGAGGCGTGTACGGCCCGAGCGTGGCAACGGTATTGACTTCAGCATATCAGCGGGAGTCCAACACAGGGATGAGGTTACTGGATCGGATCAGCAGCGGTCGATGTCGTCTATCCCTGCACGGAGACGCCGGCCGGATTCATGCCGAACCGGCGAAGCAGCAGGAACTCCGAGAGATTCTCGGTCTTCCATCACCAGGGCGCAGGATCCGGCCTGCGCCATCGCCGGCAGTGCTCCGGCCAGGTCCTCGTCCGCGAAGTAGAGCCGCAGGCCGATGATACTGGTCCCAGGACGATCGGGAAGTCCTGCTGGGAGGTGGCGAGCAGCTTGCCCTTGAGCGTATTCGGGTCAGTCACCTGCCAGAGCTCTCTTGCCATGTTCGGCGGTGAGCCGGTTACCGAGGCGAACGCCGAGATTCTTCGGCCCTTTGACGCGCCGGATGCCAGCAGCGAGATCCGGGCTGAGCAGACCGGAATCAGCCCCTTCGTATGCCAGGCGACGGACGGCCGCAGCCTGCCGTTAATCGTGCCCGGCGCAAGCTGACGTGATTCCAAGGGGATTCGGTAGCGGGTGACAACGGCCTTATTGACCGATAGCCAGGGTTCGGAGCAATACCAGGCGATGAACTCGCCTATCGCGCGCAGGAAACCTCGCTGCGATTCCTTCGAGGGCAGGCCATTGAGAACCGCCAATTTTGCCAGATCCAGGTCCGGCAGGTTCAAGCTGTGCTTCGGGGAAGCCTAACGTCCTTTGGCGCGTTTGCCACGTGTCATCAATTGGGAGCCTCCATCATGTCCCCGCAATAGGGACGCGGCAATACCCCGCGATGCACGGCGGCCTCAAATGGCTTCGCGAGCCGTCTACAATAGAGACGAGGATACATCCGGTGCTACGCCAGTTCGATGTCGTTATCGAGCGCGATTCAGAAGGCTACTACGTAGCCTCGGTTCCGCAAATTCCGGCGTGCCATACGCAAGCGCAGTCTCTTGACGAGGTCATGCTGCGCGTTCGCGAAGCCATAGAGCTATGTCTCGAAGTCGAGGGCGTGCCGGGGCAGGAGTTGGAGTTCGTTGGCATCCAGCGCGTGACCATCGCGGCATGAGCCGGAATCCCCGCGTCACCGGCGCCGACCTCATTGCCGCGCTGGAAAGGGTAGGCTTTCGCGTTCTTCGCAAAAAAGGCAGTCATCACTTTCTGCGTCACGAGGATGGCCGGAGCACGGTTGTGCCGGTGCATTCTGGCGAGACCATCGGCCCCGGTCTGCTCCACCGAATCCTCCGAGACTGCCAACTGACCGCCGACCAGATTGGCAAGTTGCTGTAAGAACGAAGCATCAGGAGATCCACCTGGACGACAAACGCCGACTCGGACTTTGACAGGCTGGCGGGCCCGAAACAGGAGTTCCGTCCGTTAGATGGTCCCCGGCCCTGACGTGTACCAATCTGCTCCTATGGTTTGATCGATATCAGCCGGAGTCCCACGCGGGGATGGGCTGCGGGAACCAACCCAGCGCCGGTCGATCTCGTCTAACCCTGAACGGAGACCCCGGCGGGATTCATGCCGAACTGGCGCAGCAGCAGGAACTCCGAGAGATTCTCGGTCGTCAGCAACCCCACCAGACGGTCGTCTTCCATCACCAGGGCGCAGGATCCGGCCTACGCCGTCGCCGGTAGTGCTCCGGCCAGGTCCTCGTCGGGCGAGAGCCGCTTGAACTCGCGATCCATGGCCGCTGAGACATACGCGTCCGGGCCCTGTGCGGCCAGTGCACACAGCAGGCTGTTGCGTGGCAGCAGACCGATGACGCTGGTCCCATGGACGATCGGGAAGTCCTGCTGGGAGGTGGCAAGCAGCAGGTTGGCCGCGTCCCGGATGGTGCTGCCGTACGGCCCGCGTGGGAACCCGAGAGTCAGCGTAGTCCGATGACCGCCGCGCCTCCGTGCGCCGCGGAATGTCGTTTCCGGTTCACTCGACCATTCCTGAGCTCCGAGACTTCGCTCTACACTGCGCCGTCAGTGAGGAACTGACCCGGGCCGGAGCCGCTGCTAGACGAAGCCCACCAACCGCGCGGCGTCTGCGATGACCGCCGCCAGGTAGAAGAAGAGGGCAGCAGCGGCGGCCAGATCGATTAGTCCCGTACCGCGCAGGTCTCGCCCGGCTTGCGCCTGTCGTAAGGCGCGCCGAGCGATCACCGCGTGACAACGCGCCCGGACACGGGTTTCCCGTTCGATATCCGGTGCAATCGGCGGCAGACCGGCTAAAGCTTGGAATAGTCGATCATCGTCTTGTGTCATGGTCCCCCTCCTTGCGAACGGCCTCTATAGATGGATCGTGGTTGTCCAACAACCGTAATATCTGCCCCCGCGCTCGGCTCAACCGCTGCCGGAGGGATTCCGGGCTGATGCCGCACACTCGCGCCGCCTCCACCGGACGGAGTTGCTCAACCGTGACCAGCAGAAGCACCTCGCGATACATGGGCGGCAGCGATGCGATGGCTGCTTCCAGGCGTTCCTCGAACTCATCCAGGGAGGCCAAGTCGTAGGGCGATTGGGGAAGCCCGCCTGGCCACAGCAGGATCAGATCGGCTGTGTAGGAATGCTCGCGAGCTCTGGAGCGGCAATGGCTGAGATAAAGATTGCGAGCTACTGTGAAGAGCCACGGACCGAGGCGCGTCTCCGCATGAAGATCCTCGCCACTCGAAACCAATCGCAGCCACGTTTCTTCCAATAGGTCCTCGGCGACGGAACGGTTCTTCGCCATTCTCGTGAGAAAGCTCAGGAGCCGATGATTGAAGACATCGTAGATCTCGTCAAAGGCGCTGATATCCCCTGCTCGCAATCGGATCACCAGCGCGACTTCGAGTTCCCGCTCCATAAGGACATAACGCCGTAGCCCTTGAATCGTGACACTGTCACGTTTCAGCAGTCCAGGCGTTATTCCAGAGTGTAACGTTGGTTGGAATTCAAGGAGGTCGGTATGCGTGGATTGAAAGGCGCAGGTGGTCTTGCGCTATTGGGGATGCTCATCTGTATCGTGCCGGCTGTTGCGGGAGCGTGGTTTGCCTTCAGGCCAAGCGAACGCCGGTTGTCCCTGATGAGGCCCCTGACACTCGGCGCGGTCTTTGTCGCTCTGGGCAACTTTGCCCTTACATTGGCCAACGGCTGCAAGGCGGTCAGCATGATGAACGGACTGGACCTGGCGAGCGTTCGCGTCGTAGGGGCCGTCTTCATGGAGGGTCTTGCGCCGGTTGTGGTCTCCTTCGCCAGCCTGGCCGTCGCCTGGTTCTTTGTCGCGATCGGAATGAGGAAAGCCTGACAGCGGGATCGGTAACGATCAGTCGCCAAGGGGCGAGTGATCGTCCGGCACAGCGACACCGCGGGATCGATCGCCCCTTCGCCGTTTTGTGCGATCTACGTCTTTTGACGGGGTCGTCCGAATGTAAGAAGCGCCTGCTCTCATCCCAGCCGAGCCCTCGGATCAGGACCGAGCAAGTCCCAGCGGTTCCCTTCTAGCGAATGGAGAAGGGATTCTGGTGTTTTCCGCAGCCGCAGCCTGGGCGTCAGAATCGTCGCTCAGCCAGGCCTGACCGAAACTGCGGGAGTGAAATTCGGATCAGGGAGCTTGCGCGATGTTCGACACTCTACAACGTTTTCAAGAACGTAATGAGGTGTGCGCGTTCCTGCATCGACAGCTTCAACCCGAACTCATGCCCTGCAACCGCTCGCTTCTTCGTACCAACCGGATTCCATCCCTTCGGTTCGAAATCCGACCGCAAGCGCGCGGGGTCGAACATCTCTTCGATGGAGGCAAGCGATCCATCGTGCAAAAATCGGCTGCGATACCACACGCCCTTGAGCGACGGCACCTTGTAGTAGCCTGTCCCCTTGCGCGTAAGCATCGCGCCAGCGGGATCTGTACCGACTGACACCGGCATCACGTCCGGATCTGAGCTATCAAGTTGAAATCCCCTTGCTAGGGTCAGCATGTTATTCGTGTACAGAGGCGGCTTGTGGCATCCGGCACAATTCGCGCTGAAGATCTTCTGACCCGCGGCGGCCGCGGCGTCGAACCGATTAGGATTGGGTGGCGGCTTGAGCGAGTAAATGTACAGCGCCATCGCGTACAGGGCTTCGTCCGAAAGGCGGTACGGCACACGGCGATCGCCGCGCGGCACAATATCATACGGGCCGAAATTCGGAGTATCGGCCGATATCACTTGCGCCGCATAGCGCATCAGGTCTTCGATTCCTCGATGTCGATGCGTGGCGGTGTGGTCGAAAAACTTGCGCTCTTTAATGCCGATCAAGTCGGGAATCTTAGTCGGATAGTAAATACTGCCATCCCAACGCGCCTGCATGCCGATGCCGTTCGATACGTCATCCCACGACCGCCACTCCTCGTCGGTCATGGTCTTAATGCGAGAGTGAATGTCGCTCCCAATCCACGGCACGAAGTGGCTGCGCCAACGAATTCCCGCCGAGTCGTCTCCCTGCGGCAGATATACACCAGCGCCCAGATCGGCGAAACTGAAACCGAAGTTCGGGAACGGCATATTTTCAGGGGCGCCATGATAGGGATTGCCACCGGGCGCTGGTTCAGGCACCCATCGCAGATGGCATCCGGCGCATTCTTTCACCGAAATTGCGATGCCCTTCCGTGTCACAACCCACCGAACGTACGGAACGGTGCCGTCGGGGAGAGGCTCGATTCTGCGCTCCGCGAAGTACGCTTGCGAACGCAACTTGCGGATTAGCTCGGTGTCATAGCGACGGCTGGAAACGAAATCAAATTCTTCGAAGACGCGGCTGCCGGCTTCGATCCACTCGTGCTCGGTCTTCAGTTTCTCAGGCTCGACGAGCGGTTTGGGGCCGACGCTGTTTAGGAAATCCCAGTAGCCTTTGGGTTCGCGACCGGGCGCGTAAACCGGATACGTGCGGACGTTCTCGACCGGTGCGCGGTAATACTCCTCTTCTGTGAAGTGCCCGGCGGTGAATTTCTGTCCCGCGACCGGAAGTTGCCAACCAGCGAATCCCTTCTCATCCCACACGCGAGGAACGCGAGGCTGCGCGGCAAGCAGCGATACGACGAGCATAGCAAGACCGAACCGCAACCGTATCACGGCATTCATTCTACCCATTTCGTGAAACCAGGATCAATGCGCAAAGCGCAAAGCCACATGAGCGAAAGGCGAAGCTGATTCTCAGCGCCACGAGGACGGTGGCTCCCGCCTCAAGTCTGACCTTATAGTGTCTTTCTCTCCGCACGCAGGCCGAAATGCACCTGCGTCGTCGTCTCGACTTTGGCTTTGCGCGATCCCGTGTCCGGCCACTTGCGATAGATCCTCCCTGGTCGCCTACTGTTTACAGATCTGCTCCGACGGTTGGCGGCCAAACAAGAGACGGTGAGTACTCAGGCAATCGATATCAGCCGGAGTCCAACACAGGGATGAGGTTACTGGATCGGATCAGCAGCGGTCGATGTCGTCTATCCCTGAACGGAGACCCCGGCGGGATTCATGCCGAAACGGCGCAGCAGCAGGAACTCCGAGAGATTCTCGGTCGTCAGCAACCCCACCAGGCGGTCGTCTTCCATCACCAGGGCGCAGGATCCGGCCTGCGCCATCGCCGGTAGTGCTCCGGCCAGGTCCTCGTCGGGCGAGAGCCGCTTGAACTCGCGATCCATGGCCGCTGAGACATACGCGTCCGGGCCCTGTGCGGCCAGTGCGCGAAGCAGACTGTTGCGCGGCAGCAAGCCGATGACACTGGTCCCATGGACGATCGGGAAGTCCTGCTGGGAGGTGGCAAGCAGCAGGTTGGCCGCGTCCCGGATGGTGCTGCCGTGCGGCAACGTGTGAAACTCCGTGACCATGGCGGCCCGCACGGGGATTCCGTGAGTCAGCGTGCGTCCCATGGCCGCCGCACCTTCCTGCGCCGCGCCCAGGTAAACGAAGAAGGCGATGAAGACCAGCATGAACTGCATGGAGAGCAATCCGTACAGTCCCATGCTGATGGCCAGCATCCGCCCGGCCCCCGCCGCTATGCGGGTGGCTTCGTCCTCTGACTTCCAACGCGCCAGCACGGCCCGCAGCACGCGGCCCCCATCCATTGGAAACGCCGGCAAGAGGTTGAACGCCGCCAGAATCAGATTGCCGATGGCAATGCGCTCCGCCAGGTTCGCATCGGTGGGATCAAAGAGCGTCTCCACCGCGACGATCTGGTGGGCGTAGTAGAGATAGCCGAACAACCCAGCCGCAATCACGATGTTGACCAGAGGACCGGCCAAGGCTATCCATAGTTCCTGGTTCGGCTTCGGGTTCTTCTCCAGCCGGGCCACGCCGCCGATGGGAAACATCACGATCTCCACCGTGCGCACGCCGTAGCGGCGGCCCACCACCGCATGGCCGAGTTCGTGCAATAGCACGGACGCAAACAGTCCGATGATGTACAGCACATACATCAAACTGGACTGCTTCCCACCCAGTCCCATCACGGTGAGGAAGACAATCAACAGGACAAAGGTGAAGTGGAACCGGACCGGCACTCCCAGCAGCCGGATGGTCCCGACCGTGCCCGCGATCGAGCGGTCGTTAGCGCCATTTCCGTCGTTAGAGGCCACGGCCCTCCTCCTCACCCAACATAGCAGGGGACACGGTCAGATTCGCTACCATCCGGTGGGGCTGCCCGCGTTCTGTTCATCCAGCCACTTCTTCAGCGGTGCAAAATACTCGAGCATGGCAGTGGCGTCCATCTCGCGCTGGCCGGTGAGCGCTTTCAACGCATCCGGCCACGGGCGGCTCTGTCCCATTTCGAGCATCGCCTGCAATCGCCGGCCGGCCTCTTGGTTGCCGTAGATGGAGCAGCGGTGCAGCGGCTGCTTGCAATCCGCAATCTGGGCCAGCGCACGGTGAAACTGGAACTGCAGGATGTCGGCCAGAAAGTACCTCGCATACGGTGTGTTGGAGGCGACATGATACTTCGCACCGGGATCAAAATCCTGTTCGCTGCGGCCGGCCGGCGGCGCGACTCCCTGGTATTTCAGCTTCAGGTCCCACCAGGCGCGGTTGTAATCGGCCGGCTTGATTTCGCCCGAGAATACCTTCCAGCGCCACTGGTCGATGAGCAGGCCGAAAGGCAGAAACGCCACCTTCTCCAGCGCCCGGTCGAGCAGCAGTCCGATGTCTTTCGATGGATCCGGAACCGCATTGAGCAAGCCGATCTTAGCAAGATACTCGGGTGTCACGCTCAGCGCGATGGTGTCGCCCAAGGCCTCGTGAAAGCCGTCGTTGGCGGAGTCGCGGAACAGGAAAGGCTCATGGTTATAGGCCCGCTGATAGAAGTTATGGCCTAACTCGTGGTGGATGGTGGAGAAGTACTCCGCCGTGATGTCGATGCACATCTTCACCCGGAGATCATCGACATAATCGACGTCCCACGCGCTGGCATGGCAGACCACCTCCCTGTCGCGGGGTTTGACGAACATCGAACGCTCCCAGAAGGTCTTGGGCAGCGGGTCGAAGCCCAGCGAGGTGAAGAACCGCTCGCCGTAGCGCACCATGTCCACCGGAGTCGTGTTGCGCGACTTCAGAATTTGCGTCAGGTCAAAACCGGGGTCGGCGTTGGGCGGAGCAACCAACGGATAAATGTTGTTCCACTCCTGCGCCCAGAGATTGCCCAGCAAGTGGGCAGGGATGGGACCGGACGCGGGCACAACATCGGCGCCGTACTTCTCGCGAAGCCGCTTGCGCACGTAGGCGTGCAGCGACACGTACAGCGGACGGACCTGGTCCCACAGGCGGTCCAGTTCCCGCGCGAACTCATCGGGCGGCAAATCGTATTTCGAGCGCCACATCACACCGGTGTCGCCGAATCCCAGTTCACGGGCTCCTTTGTTCGAGAGTTCCACAAAGCGGCTATAGTCTTTGCGCATCGGCGACCCTACCGCGTGCCAGCCGGCCCACATCTGCTGGAGGAGTTTCGGGTCGCGGGAGTTCGCGATGATCTTGCTGATCTCTTCGATATCCAGGCAGTCGGTTTGTCCTGGCGGGCAATACTTGCCTTTGCCGTATTCGCCTTCCAGCGCCGATGCGATACGGGTCATCTCGCTGCTCTCGGCGGGATCCGACGGCGTGGCCATCGTGAGTGAGAGCTTGAGCAGCTTCAACTTGCGCGTGAGATCGGCGGGCAGCGCGAAACGCTCGTACGCGGCGGCTTCTTTGGCCAGCCGCACAGTCGCCTGGATGGCCCGCTCGTCGAGCTTCGACGCCAGTGTCTCCGTATCCCCTGTAATGTAGGTCGCCCGTACCCAATCGCCGCGAGCGGAGTCAACATTCAGGTTCAGCAACTCGGATTCGGCCTTGTCGAGAAATGCCTTGGCGTCGGCGGGAGTTTTGCGCGTTGCCGAGACCAGCAGTCCGGCCGCGATGAGTAATGCGCCGGACAGCTTCAGGGTGGAGTGTGAACTCATACTTCTATAATGGTAGTTCCGGATGGCGACCGACTCGACAGTACTCGCACCACGCGCGTCCGCGGCCGCGAGCGCCCATCGAACCGCTCTATTGGGTCTGACGCTCTATTCTCTGGGACATTTCTTTGTGGACCTGTATTCAGCGGCCCTGGGTGTGTTCCAGCCGATGTTGATCGACAAATTCCACTTCGGGCTGGCGGAAGCGGGAATGCTCGGCGGGTTCATGTCGCTCTCATCCTCGGTCACCCAGCCCGCCTGGGGCTACCTCTCCGACCGGTTCAAGACCAGGCTGTTTTCGGCTCTGGGTCCCGCCGTGGCCGGCATCTTCATTGCGTCCTTAGGATGGGCTACCAGCTATTGGATGGTGGCGCTCATGGTGCTGCTGGGAGGCGCCGGCATGGCGTCGTTCCATCCCCAAGCCTCGTCTCGCGCCACGGTTGGCATGAGCAACCGGACGCGCTGGATGGCGGTGTTCATCACCGCGGGCACCCTCGGAGTCGCCTTTGGCCCGGCATACTTCTCCACGCTGTTCCGCACTATGGGAGTGCGTGGAGCCGCCATCGGCGCGCTGCCCAGCGTCATGGTCACCGTGCTGCTGATCGCCATGCTGCCCGACCGTCACGCGCCGGCGCTGAAACAGCGGCATCACTTCTCCTGGCGCCCATTGGCCGTCGTGTGGAAGCCGCTGACCATCCTGTACCTCCTGGTCTTCATCCGGTCGGTGGTTCAGATCTCGTTCATGCAGTTCCTGGTGCTGTACCTGAGCCGCGAACGCGGATTCTCGCTTTCCGCGGCGAGTTGGGCACTCTCTGCCTATCTCGCGGCGGGAGCCCTGGGCGGACTCGCCGGAGGCAATCTGGCCGACCGTTTCGGCGGCGTCCGCATCATCCGGATCTCCATGCTGGGATGCCTTCCGTTTCTGATACTGTTCTATTCCACCTCCGGCGCGATTTCGCTCGCGGCGCTCACTGTCGGCGGCCTGGTGCTGCTATTCACTATCCCCGTGAATGTCGTGATGGCTCAGGAATTGGTGCCCTCGCAATCGGGAACCGTTTCGGCTCTGATGATGGGCTTCGCGTGGGGGATGGCCGGGATCATTTTTATCCCACTCACCGGCTGGTGCGCCGACCGGTTCACCTTGCACACCGCCCTTTCCGCCCAGATGGTGTTACCCGCCATTGGGTTCGTTTTGACGTTTTGGTTGCGTGAAAAATGAAAGCAGTCTGCTTATTGAGCGGTGGCCTGGATTCCTCCACTTGCCTGGCCCTGGCCCGGCGGGACGGTTACACGTGCTACGCCCTGTCATTCGATTACGGCCAACGGCACGGAGTGGAGTTGCAGGCAGCGGCGCGCGTTGCGGCGGCGCTGGGCGCGGCGCGTCACATCACGGTTCCCATTGACCTGAGAGTCTTCGGCGGATCCGCGCTGACGGCCGACATCGACGTGCCGAAGTCGCGGGACGTGGAGGCGATGGCGCACGGGATCCCGGTGACCTACGTCCCCGCGCGCAACACCGTCTTCCTGTCCATCGCACTGGCCTGGGCGGAAGTGCTGGAAGCGTCCGACATCTTCATCGGCGTGAACGCCATCGACTATTCGGGTTACCCCGATTGCCGGCCGGAGTTCATCGAGGCATTCGAACGGATGGCGAATCTGGCTACTAAGGCCGGCGTGGAGAATCGTACCCGGGTCCGTGTGCACACGCCGTTGATCCGCATGAGCAAGGCGGACATCGTGCGCGCGGCCCACGAACTCGGGCTCGACTTTCGCCTGACCCACAGCTGTTACGATCCGGGCGATGCGGGGCGTCCCTGCGGACAGTGCGACTCCTGCGTGCTGCGCAAGAAGGGCTTTGCGGAAGCGGGCCTCACCGATCCGTTGGACTACCTGGCATGAAGATCGCCGAAATCTTCTACTCCGTCCAAGGCGAGGGCGCCCTGGTTGGAGTGCCGAGCGTTTTCGTCCGCGCCAGCGGCTGCAACCTGCGATGCGTCTGGTGCGATACGCCTTACACCTCGTGGGCTCCCGAAGGAGAGCCGTTGACAGTGGATGGCATTGTCGAACAGGTACGCCGCTTCCCTGCCCGGCACGTGGTGGTGACCGGGGGCGAGCCGATGCTGTTCGACGACACCATCGAACTCACCCGCGAGTTGCGGAAACTCGGCTATCACATCACGATCGAGACCGCCGGAACCGTGTTCAAGTCCGTTGAATGCGATCTGATGAGCATCAGCCCGAAGCTCGCAAACTCCACTCCGCACGATCGCGAGGGCGGCCGGTGGGCGGTGCAGCACGAACGGCTCCGATACCAGCCCGGTGTCATCCGGGGACTCATGGACGACTACGAGTATCAGCTCAAGTTTGTCATCGCCGAGCCTGGAGACCTGGCTGAAGTGAGGCGCATCATCGCCGAAGTCAGCGCCGATCCGCGGCGGGTTGTGCTGATGCCCGAGGGTGTGGATCGCGACACACTCGCGGAGCGCGGCCGGTGGCTGACCGCGATCTGCATGGAAGAGGGCTTTCGCTTCAGCCCCCGGCTGCACGTTGATTTGTGGGGAACCGAGCGCGGCCGGTAGTGCTACTCGAAGTACCAGCGCACTCCGACATACACGCCCGGCATATTCGCCTTGACGTATGCGTCGCTGTGCCAGGCTGTTTTGAAGTAAAACGCCTTTCCCCCGAAATCGAGTTCCAGTTTGCCGCGTTTGACGGCGAAAAAGGAGTCGATATCGTAGATCGCGACGTGGCCCGGGAAATAGAATCCCGAAGCCTGCGCCTCCCAACGGACAGACTTACTGAAAAACTTCTCGACGCCCATGCCCAGAGTGGGATAGATAAAATGCTTGGTTCCAGCCGACGTGGTCTGGTAAATGGTTCCCGTACTGTCCGTGGTTTCGGGACCGCTGATATCGGTGTGGATGCTGGTGTACTGGGCCTGAAACAAGGTTTTCAGGCGGAAGGTCCTACCCTCTTGCGGGAATGGCCACGACATGTAGTCCCACGACGCCTTGAAGTTCTGGATGTTGTACTTGACCGAGAGCGCGTCGCCCGCGTTGTAATCGGAACCGAATAACAGAACATCCGTCGGAGCGGTAGTGGAGTTCCAACCGGTTCTGGTCTGGAAATACGAAAGCCGCAGCGAATTGTACTTCCCGGCAGGGATGCTGATCATCGCAGCCGGCGCGGGCCGATTCTTCCCCGGGTAATCCAGTGTGGCCGGATTGTCGGTGCTCAGGGCCTCAGTCCCGCTCCGCATATGCGGATGGGTGGGTGCATACCAGTAGAACAACCCGATGGAGAAGCCCTCGTCGCTCGGATCCGCGGGAGCGGTCTTGGCCGGCTTGGCTGGCTCGGCGGGCTTGGCCGGCTCCGTCGAGGCGGGCGCCGTCTGGCCGGGCCGCGGCTGAACACCTTCTGGAACCTGTTGCTGGGCCGCGACCCATCCCTGTTGCGCTAGCCACAACAACGAGATCTGGATGACAGCCGATTTTCGGAAAGAGACCACGTTACCCCTCGAGAGCGGATGCCGCACACACGACCACTCGAATGCGCAAACCGCTGATTTGACCTGAAGCTAACAATTCTATCAAGGTCTATGACGGTTCCGACGGTCGAATGAGTTCCGAGAAGTTTGATTGAACATTTACCTTTCTTTACCGCCGCCGGCGTGGCGACTTTCGTCTTCTCCATCGAGCAGACCGGAGACGACCCAATGACCTGGACCAGCCTACAACTACTGAACCGCTGCGGGAGTTACTTCCCGATAGCGATCTGCCTGGTGCTGGGATCGCTCTCCGCTTGCGCCGACGTCGAGTTCGCCCCGTCGGGATGGCAACTGGCCAGCCGCTTTCTGGCGTCCTGCTACCCCGCGAGGTGGTCCAACTGCTCTTGAATATAGCCGAGCAGCGCGCCCGGGGCCTGCGCTCCATCCACACGTAGACTCAGAATCCCGGCCGGGGTGAACTGGGCGCCGGTGGTGTTGCTGACGACATTCATCAAACGGGCCGGATCGATCTTCGACTGCTGGTGGAATTTGAAGTTCAGCGCGCCGCCGCGGCGGTCCACCGATTCGACACCGATCTTCTGTGCAATGCTCTTCAGCACGGAGAAGCGCAGCAGGTTCACCACCGCCTCGGGCGCCGGTCCGTAGCGGTCCGACAGTTCGGCGAGCACCTTCTCGCCCTGCTCCGGCGAATTCACGTCGGCGATCCGCTTGTATGCGCGCAGGCGCTGGTTCTCGTCGGCGATATATTCGGCGGGAATCCGGATGTCGAGCCCCAGGTTCAGCGTCGAGTGGATTTCGAGCGGAATCTCCTCGCCGCGGAGTTCCTGCACGGTCTCCTCCAGCATCCGGACATACATGTCGAAACCGACCGCCTCGATGTGGCCGTGCTGCTCGCCGCCCAAGCAGGTTGCCGGCGCCGCGCAGTTCCAGATCGAGCGCGGCGATTTTGAATCCGGCGCCCAGGTCGCTGAACTCTTTGAGCGCTGCGAGCCGTTTGCGGGCGATCTCACTCAGCTCCGTATTCAGCGGGATCAGCAGATAAGCATATGCGCGGCGGTTCGACCGTCCCACACGTCCGCGCAGCTGATACAGTTCCGAGAGGCCGTAGCGTTCCGCGTTCTCGATGATCATGGTGTTGGCAAGCGGGATGTCGATGCCGTTCTCCACGATGGTGGTGCAGACGAAGACGTCGAACTCATGCCGCATGAAACCGAGCAGCACCTTCTCCAGTTCCGTGTCGCCCATCTGGCCGTGACCCACGCCGATGCGGCAATCCGGCAGCACCGCCTGAATGGATGCCGCGCGCTGGAAGATGGTCTCCACACGATTGTGGATGAAATACACCTGGCCGCCGCGGCTCAACTCTTGCTCGATGGCCGTCTTCACCAGTTCCGGATCAAAGTGGGCAACCACGGTGTGAATGGCGAGGCGGTCCTTGGGCGGCGTCTCGATCACGGACATGTCGCGTATGCCGAGCAGCGCCATGTGCAACGTTCGCGGGATGGGTGTCGCGCTCATGGTGAGCACATCCACGTTCTGTTTGAGGTGCTTCAGCCGCTCCTTGTGCCGGACGCCGAAGCGCTGTTCCTCATCCACCACCAGCAGACCCAGATCGCGAAACTGGACATCGGCCGAGAGAATCCGGTGTGTGCCAATGGTGATGTCCACTTTGCCGTCGGCGATTTCCTCGACCGTAGCTTTCAGCTCTTTCGTGCTGCGGAACCGGCTCATCAATTCGAGCTTTACGGGGAACGGCGCGAAACGGCGTTTGAAGGTCTCGAAGTGCTGGAAGGCGAGGACGGTGGTCGGCGCCAGGATTGCTACCTGCTTGCCGTCGGCCAGCGCTTTGAATGCGGCCCGCATGGCCACCTCGGTCTTCCCATAGCCGACATCGCCGCACAGCAGACGATCCATGGGCTGCAGGCTTTCCATGTCACGCTTGATGTCGCGGACAGCGGTGATCTGGTCCTTGGTGGGGGTGAACTCGAAGGAATCCTCAAACTCGCGCTGCCAGTTGCTATCGGGCGAGAAGGCGAACCCCTCGGCCATGCGGCGCTGGGCGTAGAGTTTGAGAAGCTCGTCGGCCATGTCGCGCATCTTGGCCTTGACGCGCGACTTGGTGCGGGTCCAGGTGGCCCCGCCCATGCGGTCGAGCTGCGGTTTGGCATCGCCGGCGCCGCGGAACTTCTGGACCAGGTCCATGCGCGTGAGCGGGACGTACAGCCTGGATTCGCCCGCGTATTCAAGCAGCATGAAGTCGCCCTTCTGGTCGCCCTGCGTGATTTCGCGGAGGCCCAGAAACTTGCCGATGCCGTGGGTGACGTGTACGACGTAATCGCCGGGCTTGAGATCGGCGATGTCAGCCGCGAAGGCGGCCAGTTGCGTCTTCGTCAGGGAGGGGCGGGCGACGAGGTCAGAGCTGTCGAACAGGTCGTCGCTGCCGATGAAGACCAGCCGCGCATCGGGCAGCACGACGCCTTTGCGGACGGTGCCCTTGATGAGGTACGTGCTGGCCACCGCGCCTGTCAGATACGAGCGTTCGGTCAGGGTGGTGCGGCCGTCCGCGCTGGGATCGATGCCCAATTGGAAGGGGACCGAGTATTCCTGAAGGATGTCGGCCAGGCGTTCGAGTTCCCCGACGGTAGGGGCGAAGAAGGCGACTCGGTTCCCTCTTTCAACCAGGGTCTTGGCCTCCGCCACCGCCACCTGCATGCTGCCGTGAAAGGCCGTGGAAGGCCGGGTGGGGATGTGCAGCGACTCGTGCGTGAAGGCGCCCACTTCCAACTCGCGCAGGTGGAGTTCCGTGCGTTCGCCCAACTGGGCCTGCAGTTCGCCCCACCGATAGAAGTTCGCTTCGGCCGAGAAGGGAGTTTCGCGTTCGGGGTCGGCCAGCCGCTTCCAGAGGCGTTCCGCCGCCGCCCCGGTCTGCTCCGGCTCATCGAAGACGATGATGGGATCGCCTGGAAACGTCAGCAGCGAGTCCGAGCGCGGGTAACGCATGGGGACGGCGAACTCCCAGCCGGGGAAGGGATCGCCGGGGCTGACCACACCGGCGAAATCGACGGTCTGCGCGAGTTCGTGGAACAGGGCGCGCGAACGCGGGTGCTCCGTTAGCGGCAGCACCGTGGCTTCCGCCACTTTGAGGATGGATCGCTGCGTTTCCGGATCGAAGCGGCGGATGGAATCCACTTCATCGCCGAAGAACTCCACGCGGACCGGCCGGACCGATTCGGCCGGAAAGACGTCCAGGATCCCGCCGCGCACCGAGTATTCGCCCACCATCTCGACGGGCTCGCGGCGCTCGTAGCCGATGCTTTCCAGGTGGGCGACCAGCAGATCGAGAGGGAGTTCCTCGGTCGTCCGCAGGGTGAGCGCGAGCTGGCGGTAGGAATCGGGCGTGCCCGTGCGCAACAGCGCAGACGCCACCGGCGCGATGGTGATGGGCACCTTCTGCGAGGCCAGCCGCCACAATCCAATGGCTCGCTGCTCGACGATTTCCGAGTGCGGCGAAAGATGCTGGTGGGGCAGAACGTCGAGCGCAGGGATGGTCTGGGGACCCGGCACGTCCGGGCGATCGATCAACAGGTCGAAGAACGTCTGCACCAGTTCGAGCAGGGTATCGGCCTGCTTGTTGCCATCCACAATCACCATCACGGGACGTTCGGTAGCTTGCCAGAGCAGAACGAGATAGATGGCCTTGGCTGTGGTGGTGAGTCCGGAGAGCGACAGCCGCTGCTTCTCGCGGCGCAGAATGTGGGTTACGAGTTCCTGGAACGCCGCGTTGCGCGAGAGCGTGGAGAAGAGCTCGCGAATGGCCGGATGCTTCACGCTTCCCGCGCCGCCCTGGACGGCTCACGAGCCATGAGTTCCTTCACGATGTTGGTGGTGGACAATCCAGGTTCGAGCGGGATGGTGAGCACTAGGCCACCGGCCGCCTCCACCTCTTCGCGGCCGGCGATGAAGTGAGACCAGTCGGCTCCCTTGACCAGGATATCGGGCAGCAGGTCCGCGATCAGCTCGCGCGGGGTATCTTCATCGAAGAACGTGACAGCGTCCACCGCCGCCAGCGACGCAGCCAACTCCGCGCGGTCGGATTGGTCAGTCAGCGGACGAGTGGGGCCCTTCATGCGAGCCACGCTCGCGTCGGTGTTCAAACCGAGGACCAGGATATCGCCCAGCGATCGCGCCTGTTCGAGCAGCCGGATGTGGCCGGGATGCAAGAGGTCATAGCAGCCGTTGGTGAACACCACCTTCAGCCCCGAAGCTTTCCACTGTTTGCGGGTGTCGAGCAGTTCGGCTCGCGAATACAATCGGCCCATCAGACTCAGGATTACTATTGTACCGTCCGGCCGGGAGGTTCAGGCCGGAAGCCCCACAATTTCGCCTGATTCCAAAGAAGTTCTTGGGGAACACGCGCGCCACACAGAAACAACACGCCCGCCATTGAATCGCGGTGGGTTATGGGTGAACCTCTCTCCGGGGCCACTGGGAGGTCCCACTCCATGCAGCAATTCAGAATGGCTGCCACCTTGGCAGCCGCAGCGTTGTCGATTACCATTATCCAAGCCGCAGAGAGCCCGGCCAAGGAACTCCTGCGCCGCGGTGAACAGGCGCACGCGAAAGGCAGATACGCCGAAGCCGAGCCATTGTACAAAGAAGCGCTGGCCGCGGAGGAGCGCGGTCATGGCCCGGACGTGCCGGAAGTAATTCCCATACTGAACGCGCTCGCGGAGCTCTACCATGTGCAAGGCAGAGACCGGGAGGCCGAACCGCTGTGCCGGCGGGCGATCGAACTGGGAGAGAGAACCCTCGATCCGCAGGACCCGACCGTTGCGTTCAGCCTCAACACACTCGCGGATATCTACCGTTCGACGTACCGTTACGTCAGCGCGGAACCGCTGTACCGGCGCTCTCTGACGATTCTGGAAGCCAATCTTGGGCCTACCCACCCGTGGGTGGTTCGTGTCCTGAGCAACTTGGGGTCGCTGCGCGTCAATACCGGACACTACGACGAAGCAGACCAACTATTCCGGAGAGCGCTGGATGTCTCGGAACGAGCGGGCCCATCGAGCAGCATTCAGGTGGCTGTAATCCTGAACAATATCGCCGTGTGCGCCATCGAACGGGGCAAATTTGCGGACGCCGAAGCTTACCTGCTCCGGTCGATGCAGATTCGGCAGTCGGTTCTCTCTGAGGATCCGGCGATGGTCTCGCTGCTCGAGACCTATGCACTGGTGCTGCGCAAGACCAGGCGAGCCTCACAGGCCAAGCAGGTGGATGCCCGCGTCGCTCTCCTGAAGCAGGACGCGTTTCAGAAGTGAGTTGAGTTCCTGATCTCACGCTGAGTTTTTTGTGTAGCCTTCCCGTGACAGATTGGGATTCTACCTTTACCATATAGAGATCAGGAACCATGGCAGATCCAAAAGAACGTCAACTCGGCTTTAACACCCGCGCCCTGCATGCAGGGTATCAACCGGACCCCACGACCAAGGCTCGGGCGGTCCCGATCTATCAATCGACTTCCTTCGTGTTCGATAACTCCGACCACGCGGCTTCACTGTTCGCTCTGCAACAGTTCGGCAACATCTACACACGGATCATGAATCCGACCACCGCCGTGCTGGAAGAGCGGGTGGCTTCACTCGAATCGGGGGTTGCGGCACTGGCGATGTCGAGCGGGCAGGCGGCCCAGTTCATTGCTCTCAGCAGCCTTCTCCAGAACGGCGACCACCTGGTCGCGGCCAGTACGCTGTACGGAGGCACGTTCACACAGTTCGACGCGACCTTCCGCAGGTTCGGCTACGACGTCACGTTCGTGGAACCCGACGATCCGGAAAACTTCCGCAAGGCCATCAAGCCGAACACGAAGTGCCTCTACGGCGAGACCATCAGCAACCCGCGCGGCAACGTGTTGGACATCGAAGCCGTGGCGAACATCGCTCACGAAAACGGCGTGCCGCTGATGATCGACAATACCTTCGCGACACCCTACGTGTGCCGTCCCATCGAGTACGGTGCCGACATCGTAGTTCACTCGCTGACCAAGTTCATGGGCGGGCACGGCACCAGCATCGGCGGCATCATCGTCGACGGCGGCAAGTTCAACTGGGCCAACGGCAAGTTTCCGCAACTGAGCGAGCCGTCATCCGCCTATCACGGCATGAAGTTCGCCGAGACCTTCGGGAGTATCGCGTTCATCATCAAAGCTCGAGTGGAAGGCCTGCGCGACCTGGGCCCTTGCATCAGCCCGTTCAACTCCTTCCTGTTCCTGCAGGGCATTGAAACGCTCGGCATGCGCATGGACCGTCACCTCGCGAATGCGATGGCGGTGGCGAAGTACCTGGAATCGCACCAACTGGTGAGCTGGGTAAAGTATCCCTCGCTCGAATCGAGCCCCTACCTGGCGATGGCGAAGAAATACACGCCGAAGGGCGCCGGCGCGGTGTTCTCGTTCGGCATCAAGGGCGGCTTTGAGGCCGGCAAACGCTTCATCGACAACTTGAAGCTGCTCTCGCACCTGGCCAACGTCGGCGATGCTCGCAGCCTGGTGATCCACCCGGCATCCACCACCCACCAGCAACTGCCTCCGGCCGACCAGGAGAAGGCCGGCGTCACGCCCGACCTGGTGCGGTTGTCGATCGGACTGGAAGACCTCGACGACATTCTGTGGGACCTGGGCCAGGCGCTCGGGGCGTCGCAGAGCCAGTAAGGGCTGCCGATCATCCGGCAAAGTTAGATTGTCAAAGATCCGTGCCCGGCTTCGGACGATCCTTTCGGAAGATCCGGGTCGGGCTGTCCCTCTCACTGCGGTTACGGCCGACTGGTAGTGGAAGTCACTCGCGGCGGGCGGCGGTGACCGGCGACGGCATCGACGCGACCAAGGGCGCGGGGGTGGGCGCAGCCGTGTTCTTAGGCTGAGGAGCGCGGCGGGCGGGTGATGCCTTAGTCTCCCGTTCCCGACGGCGCTGGGCCGCTTTGAGCAAGGTGACGGCGTGACGCCACGCGCGCTCGCAATCGGTGACCCAGCGGGTGACGGCCTGGAACTCCTTTAGCTTGGTTGTTAAGACTTCCACCATATCTCGAGTGGCGCAATAGCGCTCCTCGGCTTCTTCGGCCCGTTGCAATCGGAGCCAGGATTGAGCGATCTGGGTGACCAGCATACGCTCATAGGCATCCGCCGGATGGTGGGCTTGCATCAATTCATCGCGGAGCGTGGACAACGACGGGGCCGCGGGTTCGGATTGCACGGTTACGGTTGCTGAAGACATCTTGTTCTCTCTCCCACCTTCAGCATTACATCCAGTTTCCAAGAGACCCCTGACGACGGGGGTGCGAAAACGGATGTATTTGATGGAGGCCATTGGAGTTAAGAATATTTGCGTTTTCGGTGAACGGCGATCTTCGGGGTATCGAAAACGGAATGTTGAGTCTCACACGGGAGTCACGGCGGAGACGGAGACCACCGTGCTATTGGAAAGGACGCGCGATCTCGGCCAAACCCGCCACCGAGTAAGCCGTCCGGTTCACGCGAACGCAGTTCTGTGTACGGAAAGGGCAGACGAAATCGGCATCAGAACAGGAACTTCAAACCCAGTTGCATTAAGCGCGGCGGCGCCGAATCCAATATGCGGCCGAAGCTTGGCGAGGCCAGATCCGTCACCGGCAATCCGAAATTGGCGTGATTGGGCAAGTTGAAGCACTCCGCTCTGAACTGCACACGCCATGTGTCGCCAAACGCGAAGTTCTTCATCAACGAAAGATCCAAGCCGAAGATTCCATCGCCTCTGGCGATATTGCGGCCGGCGTCGCCAAAGTTTCCGGCTTCGGTCACTGGATTCAGACGCCGGAAAGCGGATCGTGAAAGCCATTGCTCGACGGTGTGAGGGCCCGCGTTCGCATCCGCGACTACATCAGGCCGGCTTCCTGCAAAGCCCGATATCGGGGTATTAGACGCCTGTCCCGCGACGTTTGCGCTATCGAACACGGTGAAAGGAGTGCCGCTGGATGTGGTGGCGATTGCGTTCATCTGCCATCCGGCAAGAAGCAATCGGGCTGCTCCGGACGAATTCCTGGCGGTCGGAATCTCCCAGTTTCCACTGAGCACGAAGCGGTTGCGTGCATCGAACAGCGAGGGTCCATGCTCTGCGAACAGGTTGAACGGATCTTGCGCAATATCCACCTCTCCGGAAAGAGGCCGCGCCGCGCCGCTCGTCAGGTTCATCGCCGAGAGATAGTCCAGCGTTTTCGAGAACCAATACGAAGTGCTGAACCCGATGCCGTTGCTAAAACGCCGCGAAAGCGAGACCTGCGCCGCATGATAGGTGGAGTTGGTGATGTTGGAGAGCAGGGCTACATAGCCAAGCTGACAGGCCGACCCATCGGCCGGGCAATTCGCGTAGATCCGCCGCCGTTCGGCGTTCTGAGCCGTCGCTCCGAACCCCCAGACAGCCGGGTTGGCTTCGATGTTGCGCGGGAGACGGGTTCCCTTGGACCCAACATAACGGCTTTCGACCACGTAGTTCTTGCCCAACGACCGCTGGAGTGACAGATTCCAGTTCTGTGCATACGGTGGCTGCGCATCCTTCGACATGCCCACGACGCCCGCAGGCCGAAGAAAGGTGTTCGGCTGAGGCCTTGGCTGATTGCCGTAAGGATTCACGAACGCGGTGCCGGGACCGGTGAATTGGACGATTTGCGTCCACGGCGCAGAACTGACCGGCGCCTGGATCGAAGTGGCTAGTCCGTTCGACATGGTGTCATAGAAGATGCCGTAGCTCGCCCGCACGGCGAACGCTCCGTGTCCGTCCACGTTCCACGCAAAGCCCACGCGCGGCATGAACCCGGACCAATCTACCGCAGCAAGCCCCTTCGCGACACCCGGATCTCCCGGAAAGAGCACGCCTGTCGGAGCCGCGGGGTACACCGTGGATTGCTGGCCGGGCACAAATGTGTTCAGCCGGTCGCGTTCTTCAGTGAATGGCGGATTGACCTCCCATCGAACGCCGTAGTTGATCGTCAACCGGCTCGTGGCGCGCCACTCATCTTGCGCGAACGCGCCGGCGCCCCAGTTCCGCAATCCGCGCGAGAGATCGCCCAGGCCCTGCGAAAACACGAGCGGCCGCCCCATCAGGAAATTCGCAAAGCCATCGTTGCTGGGAAATGACGGGGTGAAGACGAAGAACGCATTCGGCGCAATTGCCAGAAACGCCGCGATACGGGTAATTCGCGCATCCGCGCCAAACTTGAACGCGTGAGCACCGCGGACCAGCGAGAGCGAATCGTATACCTCATAGTCGTTCTGGACCGAGGTGCGAGGCCCGACGATGGAACCTCCGACTGGGGAGTATCCGTTGATGTTGAAGAACGGTACGCTCTGCCCTGCGCTGGAAGCCGAGTCGTAGTTAAAACCGAGGTCGCGGGGCGACGTCTTGTTAAGGCGTTCGTCGAAGAAGAACTTGTGCCGGAAGTAAGAAAGGCGGAGAGAATTCACGGCTGCCGGCGATAGAAGGTGCGTCTCCGACAGATTGATGCCGTGCGTTGCCAAGTTATCCTGGACCGGAAAGCCGGGGAGATCGGAACCGCGAATCGAAATCGGATTCACGTTCGATCCTTGCGAATACGAGTAGCGAAGGGCGAGATCGTCGCGGGCGCTGAAGCGGTGATCGAGACGGGCGCCGCTTTGGTCGTACTCGTTTCGTGTCACCACAGTGGCGGTATAGGTGGAAGGGCTCGTGTTGCCCAGCGGGATGTACCGCTGCATAATGCCCAGCGCTACCGGATTCAGCAACGCGGTGGGAATCACGCCGCCGGGATACGGGACGCCGCCCGCCGACACATCCACCAACGGCGGCGAATTGGCGGAGAAGTCGCCGGTTCTCTGCGCCGCAGTGCCAACCACCGCCGAGCGGGTCACGCCCTGGCGGTTGCGGAAGCCCTCGTAATAACCGAAGAAGAAGGTGCGGTCACGCCGGACGGGACCACCGGCCGTCGCACCATATTGGTTCTGCTTCAGCGGCTCGACCGACGCCGAAAAGAAGTTGCGCGCATCCAGAGCGTCGTTTCTTAGGAACTCGTAGGCCGATCCGTGGAAGCGATTGGTTCCGGAGCGTGTAACCACGCTGGTGGTCGAGCCGCTTGTGCCGCCATACTCCGGCGGTGCGGTGTGGGTGAGGATGCGGAATTCGAGTATCGCATCCACCGGAATGCGTAGCGCAAAGCCGCCATCCATGCGGTTCAGGTTGGAGGCTCCGTCCACGCGATAGGCGTTCGATTCCGGGCGCTGTCCGTTTACGGCATAACCCTGACCGGTGCGCAGGCTGCCGCCGGACTGCTGAAGGCCGGCGGGCAGCGGCGCGACCCCTGCCTGCAGCAGTCCCAACTGAGTGAAGTTGCGGCCGTTGAGCGGCAGGTCGAGAATCTCTTTATTGGTAACCACCTTTCCCAGTGTGTTGGACACCATATCCACGAGCGCGGCGTCGCTGTTCACATTCACACTCTCCTGATTCGAAGCGAGCGTCATAGCGACATCTACCCTCACTGTCTTGCTGACGTTGAGCTGAACCGGTTGCTGCTGGAACCTTGCGAATCCGGTATACTCGATCGTAACTTGGTATTGCCCGACTGGCAGGAGCGACAGTTTGTAGAAACCTTCGGCCGATGTGGTCTGTGCTTGTTTGTACCCTGTGTCGAGGTTCAAGACCGACACCGCCGCGCCCACCAGCGCGCCGCCTGAAGAATCGCGCACTTCCCCTTCCAGCGAACCCCGCGGGTCCTGAGCGAACGTGCAAAGAAAGAAGAGGAGTGGTGCGCAGAAACGAATTCTCATGGTTGCTGACTGCCAGATGATTTCAGCCGCCCCTCCGGAGTCGCCCCCAACGATCTGAATACTATGGCAGTACTGGCCCGCCGGCGTCAAGGATAACTTCCGTCGATTACCGGCACACACTACTGAACTTTTTGGAAATCGTAGAAGTCGCCCGGGATTTCCGGGCTGAGCCGCACTCCTGTGTATGTCCCGCCCGGTACAGTGTTCAGCACCCGCCCGGTGGGGTCCATGATGACCAGTTCGGTGGTGCCCTTGACTGTCTGTCCATCCCCACTCAACTGTGCATTGATTCGGACCTTGGAAACCGTGGTCAATGCCCGGCTCACGTCGAAGGTAAAGACGTACATGGTTTGCAGAAACTTCCGGTCGCCGACGCGCACCCATACTCCATGATTGGTCGCCTGCGTGCCATCCGCGCCGGAAGCCACTGCCGTGCCGTCCGGCTGAAAGGTAATCAGGTTGAGAGTCGGAGGCTGGGTGGCCGGGGCACCCGGACGCCGCAGTTCCATCAGCCACGTGCCTTCCAGTGTCTGGTTAACCGTCGGTACCGCTTTATCCGGCGTCCGGATGGAATCGAGAATGCCCTGAGCGGGGAGCGCCGCGACTGTGAAGAGCGCCGCGAAACTGAGAAGGATCGATCGTTTCATATGCAAGTGACCTCCCTTGGTCCCATGGCACGATATCGATGGAACGGCCGGCTGCTCAATGGCGGGCGTGTTCTTTCTTTGTGGCGGTTGTGTTCCCAGGTAACCTGGTTAAAATCTATGGCCTGGAAGATCGAGGCCGACTCCCCTAAGACGGTGCTACAGTTTGAATCTTAGGGGAACCCAGGCCTTGCCTTCGCCAACACCAATCCGGTTCGGGGTCTTCGAGGTAGACCTGGCCTCCGGAGAACTGCGCAAGCAGGGTGTACGAATCAAACTCCAGGAGCAGCCCTTTCAGGCTCTAATAGCGCTCCTCGAACGCCCGGGCGAAGTTCTCACCCGCGAGGAGTTGCAGAA
Source organism: uncultured Acidobacteriota bacterium (assembly GCA_963737465.1). Lineage (GTDB taxonomy): Bacteria > Acidobacteriota > Terriglobia > Bryobacterales > Bryobacteraceae > TMP-7. The sequence continues at coordinate 32,504 of CAVTTC010000014.1, read as the reverse complement.
ACGTCTCTGGCCGTCAGACACGACCGTCGATTTCGACCGGGGCCTCAACAAAGCGATCGCTCGGGTGCGCGACGCCTTGGGAGACGACGCCGACAATCCCCGTTTCATCGAAACTCTACCGTCGCGAGGCTATCGATTCCTGACTCAGGTCGAACCTGCGTCATCGCCCGCCACCGAGATCCCGTCGAGCCCAGCCAGCGTTCCCCCGGTGACGCCCCGGCGTCGTTTGCCTTGGATCGCCGGCGGATTGGCTGTCGTGCTTGTTGTGATGATTGGGTATTACCGGCTGGCTTCGCCTTCGCCACGGATCGATTCCATAGCGGTGCTACCGCTGGAGAATTTGTCAGGAAATCCGGAGCAAGAGTACTTCTCGGATGGAATGACCGACGAACTGATCGGTGAAATCGCCAAGATCGCTTCGCTGCGGGTCATTTCGCGGACCTCCATCATGCGATACAAAGGCGGCGCTCGGAAACCGCTGCAGGAGATCGCGCGGGAGTTGCACGTGGATGCGATTCTGGAAGGCACGGTCGTGCAATCGGGCCAGAGGGTGCGCATCACGGCGCAGTTGATCCGGGCCAGTGATGACCGTCACCTTCTTGTCGGAGCAGTATGAGCGTGAACTCATCGATATCCTGGCGCTACAAGGCGAAGTCGCACGCGCCATCGCCCGCTCGATCAAGATCAAGCTGACTCCCGGCGAGCAGACCGGCCTGACACGGACGCGCAGGGTGAGTCCCGAGGCGTACGAGGCGTACCTGAAGGGCGATTTCTTTCTCCACATGCTGGCGCCCGGCATCGCAAGGAGCATCGAATACTTCAAGCAAGCCATCAAGCTTGATCCGTTGCAGTCCGAGGCCTACGCCGGTCTCGCCGAGGCGTTGTGCTATGAGGGCATCTTCGGGCTGCGGCCCTCCGCCGAGACCTTTCCCGAGGCTCGAACGGCCGCCCTGAAAGCGTTGGAACTCGACCCGTCGAACGCCAGCGCTCACAATGCCCTGGCGAACGTAAAGCAGGGGTATGACTGGGATATGGCCGGTGCCGAAGTAGAGTACGAGCGAGCCGTCCAATTGAATCCGAGCCATCTGATCGCACGCATGTGGTACGCCGAGTATCTGACGCGCGCGGGACGTTTTGAGGAGGCGATCGCAGAGGCCGGGCATGCCGTGGAATTGGACCCAATTTCGCCTTTGAGCCTCGGCGGCCGCGGCATGGTTTTCTTTCGCAGCCGCCGCTATGATGAAGCCATTCAGTCCAGCCAGAAGGCCCTCGATCTCGAACCGGCGCGTGTGAATGCGCTCTGGTGGGAGGGTCTCTCCTACGCGGGCAAAGGTGATTTTCCGAAGGCGATCGCCGCCCTGACGAAAGCCGTGGGTATGAGTGACGGGCCGCTGTTCCGGGCCCTTCTCGGCCACGTCTACGGACGTGCCGGCGATAAAGCGAAAGCGCTCGGCATTTTAGACGAACTCACCAGAATGGCAAAGCAGAGATTCGTCTCACCGATGGACTTCGCGATCCTGTATGCCGGAATGGGCGACACGAACCTGACCTTCCAGTGGTTGGAAAAGGCGTATCAATCTCGCGAAACCCGCATTCATGAGTTGCGGTCGATGGAATTCGATAGCGTCCGCTCGGATCCGCGTTACGCGGACCTGATGCGCCGTATCGGTCTACCTCTTCAAGTTCCCGCGCCGAAGTGAGCCCGCCCTGTTTGGAAGGGACGCCCTCAACTGTCCCCGCACCGCCCACAATTAAGTGTGCGGTGAACGGCGATCTTCGGGGTGTCTACGATCAGGACACCGCCTTCGCAATGAGAAACGCCGCGGCCGCAGCAAGCCCGCCGATGATGGCCGTCCGGAATGCGCTCTTAGCAGGATCCGTGCCCGTGAATGTCCCCTTGACATAGCCGAACGCAGCGAGCGCGGTGAGGGTGGCGACTACGGACCAGATGAAGGCCTCCTGCGGAGTGGGCAGCAGCATGTACGGCATGAGGGGGATGAGGCCGCCGACGATGTAGGACCCGGCGATGGTGAGCGCGCTCTGCAAGGCTCGCTTCGGGTCAGGCTCCTCCAGCCCGAGTTCGAAACGCATCATCCAATCCACCCACTCCTTCGGCTTCGCTTCGAAGGCCGCGACGATGGGTGCGGACTGTTCGCGAGTGAGTCCATAGGACACGAGAATGTCGGAGACCTCTTTGCGCTCAGCGGCCGGTTTCTCACGCACCTCGTCCTCTTCGCGCAGGCGTTCGCTGGCGTAATGTTCGGCATCGTTGCGGGCAGCGAGATAGCCGCCCAGGCCCATGGCGATGGAGCCGGCTGCGATCTCGGCGAGGCCCGCGACGACGATCAGCCGTGTCACCGCGACGGCACCGGACAATCCGGCAGCGAGCGCGAACGGGACAGTGAGCCCGTCGGACATTCCGATGACGATATCGCGGACGACTTCAGTGGACGTGAAGTGCTTTTCGAGATGGGGAGTGGAGGGCATGACTTTCCAGGATAGCGGGTGTTTGAGGGAGGGCAATTCAGAGACCTTGATCGTTACCCTCTTCGAGCGCCGCCGGGCGGAGCACCACTCTTCCGCCTGGGACGCCGGTTTTGTGCCGGTTTACAATTGGGCCATGTTCCGGTGCTTATCCTTCTTTCTCGCCGGAGTTTGGTGCCTTGCACAGCCTTTGCAGGGGCCCGTCGCCGCCATCGACTTTTACGGATCGGCCAAGGTCGATTTTGCCAAGCTCCGGGCTGCATTTTTTTGCCGCGTCGGCGATTCCTTCGAGCCGAAGAACATCACCCGCGAGGACACACCGGAGCTCCAGAAACTGATCGGGACAAACCGTTTCTCAGTAGCACCGGTGTTTGTTCCCGATCTCAAAGGCTGGATTCTGTACGTTGACGTAGAGCCGTCAGACGTATCGCCGGTGGCCTGGAATCCGGTTCCTACGGGAGCCGAAAAGTTGCCATCGAAAATTGTCGACCTCTACGAACATGCGATGGACCGATTTGCAAATGGCGGTATCTTCGCCGGCGACGATACCACGAACGGCTATTCGCTATCCAAGGACCCAATCATGCGTGAAGACGAACTGAAGCTGGTTGGTTACGCCGAAGCGCACGCTAAGCTCATCTACGCAGTCCTCAGGGGTTCGACATCGGACCGCGATCGCACCGCCGCTGCGTGGATTGCCGGCTACGCCGCGAGAAGCCCGGATCAACTCGCGGCGCTTCTCCATGCCGTCACCGATCCGAATTCCACCGTCCGCAATAACGCCATCCGCGTACTGGCGGTACTGGCTTCACACGACGCGAACGTTGCTCGACTGATCCCGGCCGATCCATTTATCCCTATGCTCCGGTCGCTCACCTGGACGGACCGGAACAAGGCAATGGCGCTGTTGAACCCGGTCACCGCTACCAGGGGCACTAAGGCAATCGAGAGCCTACGTGCACAAGCGATCGAACCTCTACGGCAGATGGCTCGCTGGACATACTGGGGGCACGCCAGCATGGCTCTTGTCCTGTTGGGTCGGACTGCCGGAATCCCCGAGGAGCGCCTTCAGAGCCTACTGCAGGCCCACAACGCAAGCTCGATCATTGAACAAGTTCAGTAATGTGAAATCGCTCCGTCCACTGGACATTGCGGTCGGGACGCCCGGCGAATCCGAGTGGTCAGGCGACGCGGTACAGTTCCCGTTTGCCCGTCACCCACAGCTCGAGGTAAGCCTTCGCCTTCTCCCGAATTTGCGGATCCTTCGAGTAGTTCTTGAGCAGTTCTTCGAAGGCTGCCACCGATTCCACCTCGTGTTCCATGACGACATGGTTGAAATCGCCGGTCAGGTCGGTCAAAACACGGCAATTTTGGAGGTTTCCAAGGCGGGCCGTCTCCTTCAAATGAGTCGCCAACTCACCAGCGCGGCCCGGCTTGGCAATGAAACTGTTACGGACGATAATCATGGTTCGAATCCCCTCTGGGGAGAAATCGTACCATGAGTATCTACGAGCCGCTACATCACGCGCAGTCCCTGTTTCGCAATCGCGACTGCTTCCACCTGGCCTAACTCCTTGCGCAGCGCAATAGCCGCATCGGGATCGTGCGCCAGCAGAATGAGGTAGCCTCCGCCGCCTGCCCCGGCGAGTTTGGCGCCGGAGACGAATGGCCGCACGCGGGCCAGAATGTTGTTAATGGGCGCGTTGGTGGTGTGCGGATCCAGAACCTGATTCAACTCCCAATGACGGTTGATCAACTGGCCGAGATAACTCCACTCGCCCTCTCGCATCGCGAAGCCCATCTCCATGGCCAGCGTCTTGATGCCGTGCAGCACCTGGACGGTAGCCACTTCTCGGGCGAGATAGCTGCCCACTACCTGTCTGAGCAGATTCTTCGCCATGCGCTGCAGCCCGGTGTTATATAACACCAGGCGATCCGCGAACTCTCGCTCACGTTCAGGCGACCACCGCACCGGATCCACGCGCAGCCGTTGCCGCAATCCCGGTCCCGACGTCACGATCTTGGCGCCGGCGTAGATGCCGCCCACCTGGTCCTGCCAGCCGCCGCCCGTGGTCATCATCTGCTCCAGACGCATCACCTCGTCCACCAACAGGTCCTCGCTCATGGGGACACCGCTCATTTCGGCGAGCGCGCGTACCACCGTGGCGCCCAGGATGCTGCTGGTGCCGAGCCCCGAGCCCATGGGCAGATCGACGCTGGTGGCGATCTCGAGCCCGCCGCCGCGCGCCCGCAGAGCCCGGCGCAATTCCTGTCCCGGCCGCACGATTCCCGACAGCACCAAAGCCTGACGGACCAGCGTATATGGCGACCCCGGCGCAGCCGGCGCCAGCATCTGCTCCGACGTGGTGAACACTTTCGTCTCCACCCCCGGGCCCGCCGAACAGCGGATCTCCAACTCGTCGATCCGGCGGATCGATGTTCGGATGGGGCATTGGCCGTTCAACTCCACGGCGATGTTGAGAACCGTGCCGCCCCAATCGAGGCAGAACGGAGGCGTATCGGACCATCCGCCGCCCAAGTCGATGCGGGGAGGAGCCGCGACCACGATTTCCCGGGAGGTCCACTCACCCGCGGATGCCCACTGTCCGCGGTCGATGGCGCCCGCGTTCACGCCCTCCTGGACGCGTTCGAACGCCACGGTCTGGGCGCGTTCCGATTCGTCCACCAAGCCCGCCTTGGCAAAGAACAGCGACGCGCGATAGGACTGGCTGGCTGACGTGAGGATGGCGCCGGCCGCCATCATGGTCGCATCCGCCTCGATCTCGCGTCCCGCATCGGCCAGCGCCAGGATGCCGGGTGCGTTTGCGAGCAGAGGCTGCAGATCGGTTCCGCTGCGCGCGAGCGAGATCGCGGTACGGCGCCACGCAGAGTGCATGCGTCGCACATGCAGTTCGGAGACGGCCTGCATGTCCGCCCACTGGGTGCTGGTGGACAGTGAGAGCCGGCGCGCGCTCCGCCATTCGGCAAGCGAGTAATCTGTTCCCGATCCCATCAGCCACCGCGCCGCCCGCCATGCGTCATTGGTAGTACCCAGCGGGAATAACTCTGCATTCCAGAGGATCCTCTCTGTTTCAGGCACGCCGGGCCACACCGCTTCCTCTTCAATACCCAGCCGGGCCAATTGATCCGCAAGCGGCTGCCCCATCCACATCGCGTCCTTCGGATCGTCATCGACACCGTACAGCCGCACCACGGTTCCGACAGGTCCGTGCGGAATGGTGACCGGCACCTGGTGCAGCACCGTCGATTCCGGCACTTCGATGGCTCGGCCTACCGCGCAAGCTCCATGCAGAATCGCGCCAGCGCCGATGACGGCCGGAACGGAGAGATCGCACTCGATGGCAATGGAGGCCGGGCCCAACTCGGTGCCGGGCGCGAGCACGCTGTCGATGATCACACCCGCCGAACGCACGCCCTCCGGAATCGCCACTTCCATGCGCTGCCGCGCCTCGTACAGGTGGCTGAAATCGGTCTCGCCGGTTACCAGTTTGTGGAATGACTTCGTGGTGCCGACGTGCGTGAAGTCGCCGTCGAGCACGGAGCACCAGAACGGCTGGCCGGTAAGAATGGTGTGCACCTCGCGCAACACGGAGTGCTCGCCGTCACTGATCTTCCACTGGCCGGTGAGCGCGGTGGTGAAGTGGCGGTACAGATCCATGAAGGGGACCGACTCTCCGGCGGCGTTCCCCAGGCGGGCGAGTTTCGCAGTGAGCGTGGAATCGAAGCGGAGCAGTCCGGTGTCCACAGCGGCCATGTCACCGGCGAGCAGGCCGCCGGCCGCGGACACCTCGGCCACCGAGGGTTTCTGCAGGAACGAGTAAACACGTCCGCTCGAATCGGCGATGTAGACGCCGTGTTCCGATCCGATGCCGGCAGGCTGGCGCAGAGCGACACCGGTTACCCCGGGGCGCGACCAATCGAGTTCATCGGGAACGAACGACAGCAGGACATCGCCGGACGCCACCACCAGTCCCGCCGACAGCCGTTCCGTCCACCCGCTGGAGAGGATCAGCAGTTCGTCGAAGACGGTGCTGACATCGCCCCACGGCGTTCTCACCGGAAGGGCTCCGAACAGTTTCCCGGAGAGAGAATACTGCGGCATGCGGCGGATCTCGCCGCCCGAGTGGATGACCAGCACGCGCGCATCCTGCCATCCGCGAGCAAGCCTCGGCCCTATGACGCGGAGGGCGTTCAGGGTGGCCCCGCCGCTGCCGATCCTGCGATTACCCGGGTCCGCGACGGCCAGGTAGGCGGCATCCGGGATCTTACCCTGGTGCTGCCGGCGCCGGATCTCGTCCATATAGTGTTCCGCGTGTTTGGCGGAACTGGCGGTGAGAACGACGGCGTCCCACCAGGGCGTTTGGGCGGCCTGGCCGCTAATGCGCTCCGCGTAAGCCCGGCGTGCCTGAAGAGAGATGGCGGGAGATGGCATTGCCTTTGAACTTCCAGCTTATCAACGGCGGCGGCGGGCGAAGGTTGTTTGACAACCAGCCGGGACTTCGATACCGTCATCGATTGTATGGACCGTACATTCGTCGCTTCATGTGTCTTGTTCCTGGCAGCAGCGTTGCAGCCGCTTGCCTGGGCTCAACCGGCAAGCAGTGCTCCGCGGCCATGGGGCCAGAACCCGAATGGGATGCATGTTTTCATTTGGGCGGGTCTTAAGACTCATTCGGTGGGTCAGCACGACTATCCGCAGTTTCTTGCCGACTGGAGCAAGGTCTTGACGGATCACGGCGCCATCGTCGATGGTGCATTGCATGGGCCCAGCAGTGCCGACCTCGAGCATACCGACGTCGTCGTGATTTACAAGGGCGATGCCGGCTATCTGAGCGACACACAAAAGGCCGCTATGGATGCATTCGTCAAGCGGGGCGGCGGTCTGGTCAGTCTGCACGACTCGTTGTGCGGTCCCGATCCGGCCTACCTGGCGACCCTGCTGGGTGGCGCAAAGAAGCATGGAGAGGTGAACTTCACCCTGGACGCGCCCATCGAGTACGTAGTGGTGGACAAGTCGAACCCGATCCTGAAGGACATGTCGGACATCACGATCTACGACGAAGCCTTCTATAAGATGACGTGGGCCGAGAATCCCGCCATCCATGTGCTGGCCACCGCGAAGATTCCTCCCACGCGCAGTGCCGGAGAGCATAAAGGTGAAGTGGCGCCGCAGATCTGGACGTACGAGCACACCGTCCCCGAGGGCCAGCCCGCCCGGGCGTTCGTATGGATGCAGGGCCACACCTATGCCAATTTCTCCAACTACCAGATTGAGCGGATGTTGCTCCGTGGGATCGCCTGGGCTGGGAAGAGGCCTGTGAATGAAATGATCGAGTATGTGCCGCCGCCGCGTCCGACCCGCGGGGGGCCTCCCGCCGCTACTGGGCAGTGACCTCCTGATCGCCGATCACCGTGTCGCGCCGGCCAGTTCGCGGACTGCTACGCGGCGCTTCCGCTTGGTCACGGCCCGTAGTTTCTCCATGTACAGGTAGAAGACCGGGGTGATGTACAGAGTCAGCAACTGGGACACCAGCAGTCCTCCGACAACAGCCAGGCCCAACGGGCGACGGGCCTCGCCGCCCGCGCCCAATCCCAGGGCGATCGGCAGTGTACCCATCAGCGCCGACATGGTGGTCATCATGATTGGCCGGAACCGCACCATGCACGCCTGGTACATTGCATCGCCAGGCGCAAGCCCTTGAACGCGCTGCGCTTCGAGCGCGAAATCGATCATCATGATGGCGTTCTTCTTCACGATCCCGATCAGCATGATGATGCCGACAAAGGAATAAATGTTCAACTCGTCGCGGAAGATCAAGAGTGTCGCCAGCGCGCCGAGCCCAGCCGAAGGCAGACCGGAAAGGATCGTGATGGGATGTATGAAGCTTTCATACAGAATGCCCAGGACCATGTAGATCACCAGGACGGCCATCACGAGTAAGACTCCCATGCCTTTCAGCGACGACTGGTAGGCCGCGGCGGTGCCCTGGAAGATGGTGCGCACCGTTTGCGGCAGAGTCTCGCGGGCCAGTGATTCCACGCGGTCCACGGCTGTCCCCAAGCTCACGCCGGGCTGGAGGTTGAAGGAGATGGTTACCGCCGGCAGCTGGCCCAGGTGCGATACCGAGAGAGGGCCCACCTCTGTGCGCAGCTTAGCGAGGGTGGTCACCCGAATCAGGCTGCCGTTCTCCGAACGAACATAGAGCAGGTCCAGGCCGTTAGGGTCGCGCTGGTACTTCGGCAGTAACTCCATAATCACGTAATAGGTATCCGTGGGAGTGTAGATGTTCGAAACCTGCCGCGAACCGTACGCGTTGTAGAGGGCATTTTCCACCTGGTCGGCGGTGACGCCCATGGCGGATGCGCGATCGCGTGCAATGTCCAGGGTCACCTGGGGGCTGGCCACCTGAAGATCGCTATTCACATCCGTGAGGCCGGGAATGGCGCGCATGCGGCGCTCGAAATCCGCGGCTGATTTGTAGAGTTCGCGGGTGTCCGGCGATTGCAGAGTGTATTGGTAGAGGCTGCGGCTCATCATGCCGCCGATGCGCACGAGCGGCGGATTCTGCAGAAACGTCCGGATGCCCGGGACCGCGTTGGTGGTGCGCCGCAGACGCTCGATGATCTGCTCGGGTGTTACACGCCGCTCGGAGCGATTTTTCAGCCGCAGGAAAAAACGGCCCTGATTGGCGGATGAGGAGCCGCCGCCTTGGCCGACACTCGACGTATATGCCTCGACATCCGGGTCCGCTGCCAACAGTGCAGCCACTTCCTTTTGACACTCGACCATGGCTTCGAACGAGATGTCCTGCGGACCCTCCGTGGAGCCGTTGATCTGCCCGGTATCCTGACTTGGGATAAAGCCCATCGGGACCAGAAGGTAGAGGTACATGGTGGCCACCACGGTTCCGGCGGCAACCAGCAGGGTCACGAAGCGGTGGCGCAGTACTCCGCGGAGGGTCCAGCCGTAGAACGCGCGCACTCCATCGAAAACCTTTTCCGACGAACGCTGAAAGGCGTTCTCGCGCTCTCCGGGGCGACGCAGAAAACGGCTGCACAACATGGGCGTCAGACTCAGTGACACGAACCCAGAAATCAGGATGGCCACCATGATGGTCACGGCAAACTCGCGAAATAGCCGCCCCATGATCCCGCCCATAAACAGCACGGGAATGAATACGGCCGCCAGCGAGAGTGTCATGGAAAGAATGGTGAAGCCGATCTCCCGTCCGCCCTCGATAGCGGCTTCCATGCGCGGCTTGCCCATTTCCATATGGCGAACGATATTCTCCAGAATCACGATGGCATCGTCCACGACGAAGCCTACAGAAAGCGTGAGCGCCATCAGGGAAAGGTTGTCCAGCGTGTAGCCGGCCAGGTACATGGCGGCGAATGTACCGATGATCGACATTGGCACCGCCAGGCTGGGAATCACGGTTGCCGAGACATTGCGCAAAAAGAGGAAGATGACCAGGATCACCAGGCTTACGGTCAGGATCAGCGTGAACTGGACATCGTTGACCGACTCGCGGATTGATTGGGAACGGTCGTACACGACGTCGAGGTTCACCGAAGGCGGCATCTGATCGCGGAATACGGGTAGCAGTTCCTTGATGCGGTTCACCACTTCCACTGTGTTGGTGCCGGGCTGCCGCTGCACCATCAGTGTGACGGAGCGCGTATTGTTGAGCCAGCTGGCCGCTTTGTCGTTCTCGACGCTGTCGATCACCCGGCCGAGTTCGCCCAAGCGGACCGGTGAACCGTTCCTGTAAGCGACGATCAACGGACGGTATTCGGCGGCGGTCAGCAACTGTCCCGTGGCCTGAACCGTAAAGGCCTGCCGCGCTCCCCACAACGTGCCCGTGGGCAGGTTGACGTTGTGCTTCCGAAGCGCGGTCTCCACCTCGTCAATTCCGATCCCCCGCACCCCCAGGATCATGGGATCGAGTTGCGCCCGCACGGCGTACTTCTGCGCGCCGTACACATCCACCTGCGCCACGCCGTTGATCATGGAAATACGCTGCGAGATCATCGTTTCGGCGTACTCGTTCACCTCGGAAAGAGGCAGCGTCGGCGAACTGACCGCCATCTGCAGGATCGGCATGTCCGCGGGGTTCACCTTGCGGAACGTTGGCGGCGATGGCATACCGGTGGGCAGGCGGCGCGTGGCCGTCGCAATGGCGGACTGCACATCCTGGGCGGCCGCATCGAGATCCCGGTCGAGCGCGAACTGCAGCGTGATCCGGGTGGAGCCGCGAGAACTGGTGGAGGTCATCGAATCCAACCCGGGAATGGTCGAGAACTGGCGCTCGAGCGGGGTCGCCACCGACGAGGCCATGGTGTCGGGGCTGGCGCCCGGCAACCCTGCGCTGACCATGAGGGTGGGGAAGTCCACGTTAGGGAGGTCACTGACGGGCAGCGCGCGATAGCCGGCGATCCCGAACAGGAGGATCCCGCCCATCACCAGCACGGTCATGACCGGACGGCGGATGAAGAGATCGGTGATGTTCACGGCTAATCAGACTCTATCATCCTGAATGGTAGGCCGAAACCCGCTGAATGGTTGGGTGTAGAATCACCCTAGCCGGGAGGCAGTTCCAATGAGCCGAGGCCATCCGCAGTCGCCCAAAGGGGTTGCGCTGGTGACCGGCGCGAGTTCGGGTATCGGACGCGCCTGCGCGGAAGAACTGGCGCGCGCGGGCTTTGAGGTTTTCGGCACATCTCGCCGTCCACGACGCGCGGGCAAACACGAACTGTTTCGGATGTTCGCACTCGACGTCCGCGAAAACGCCTCGGTGGCCCGGTGCATCGAGCGCGTGCGGTCGCGAGCCGGCCGCATTGACGTGCTGGTGAACAACGCGGGCGTAGCCATGGTGGGCGCACTCGAGGAGACCACGATCGACGAATTCAAGAACGTGCTGGAGACGAATCTGTTCGGCGCCGTGCGTATGATGCAGGCGGTTCTTCCGATCATGCGCCAGCAGCGCAGCGGGCGCATCGTAAACATTGGATCGGTGATGGGATTTCTTCCGATGCCCTATTCATCGGCCTATTGCGCCAGCAAGCACGCCATCCACGGACTTTCGGAATCGGTGGATCATGAGGTGCGCGGATTCGGCATTCGCGTGATCGCGATTGAACCGGGTTTCATTCGAACCGATATCGTCGAACACTCGACCGCGGCCACGGCGATGGAGGAGTACGCGGCGGCGCGGGAGTTACCGGAACAGTATTTCCGGCAGCGGATGGAGCAAGGGCGAGGATCCTGCGGTGGTTGCGCGCGTGGTGGTCCAAGGCGGCCACCGAGGCGCATCCACAGTTGCGATATTTGCCGGATAACGTTGCCGGCGTGATGAACCTGGTGAGGACGGTCCTGCCATCCGGCTTGGTTCGATCTTGCCCTTCGCAAGGCTTTCGGAATGGACTGATCGCTATGGATACCAAGTGTGACCTGGTAGCGGCGATCGCCACGCTCCGCGAGACCGGATCAGCCGGCGATCTCGCCCGAGCGTTGCGAGAACTGGGCGAGGTCGAGCGAGGACGGAAGGACCTGGCCGCCGCGATCGAGTCCTATCGCGGAAGCCATGGCGATCCTCCGCACTATCGGCCAGCCGCTCCGACTCGCGCATACCATACGGCATCTCGGCGATGTTTACAATGACGACGGGAATCGGCGGGCGGCGGAACCGTGCTACCGGGAGGCACTGGAGATTTATCGCGCCCACCCGGACGCGCCGCGGCTGGATCTCGCCAACGCCATTCGCAGCCTGGCGGTGCTGACCGGCGAGTCCGGCGCAGACGGACCGGGCTTTGGCACTCTGGACGGAAGCCCGGAAGCTGTATGAAGAAACCGGCGTGCGAGAGGGCGTCAGCGAATGTGGGGCTCGCATCGCCTGCCTGTCAGCCATCCGCTAGCAGGCAACCCTACTCACATGCCCGGACGGCTGCGTCCGTTGGTCACCAATTGGACCTGGTGTCGACGATATCAGGAGCTATGGTCACTGATTCCCAACCACGAGGCCAATCCGCTTAGGACAGCCTTCATCTCAGTGGGTCTGAGAGCGCCTAGCTTTCGGATCGCCCATGCCTTCGGATAGGTCGATACACCTTGAACCAGGAAAGCGCCGGGCCTCAGATAGGGCGCATGGACCGGGATCTCGAATTGGCTTTTACGGATTTCGGTCGTGTGTGGAACAATCGTGACAATCGCTCGATCCGAATCTCCGTATTCAACACTGACGACCAGAACCGGGCGGGTCTTGGCTGTCATGCCAAGATCGAAGAGCCAGACTTCACCTCGTCGTGGAGGCATTCTCTTCCTGATCCAGGAATGCGAACAGGGAACGGCCGGCGATGCCGATCTCCTCGTCCGATAGCGGACCGGAGTCAAAAGGCAGTTCCCGCGTGCGCCGCAGCACCTCAACGGCGAAGGCCTGCTTGTCGTCAGGTGGTAATGCCTCAAAGGCGTTCAGCAGTTCGACCGCACGGCCGCTCATACAACCAAGCTATCGGGTTTCCTTGACGGGATCAAGCTGCGTGTCCGGAACCGTCAATGAGAGCGGCCACGGCCGTAAAGATCCGCTCTCGTCCAGCCGCGGTCGCGCGACTGCTGTTTTCGAGCAATTGTTGCGCGGGCCTGGTGCCGTTCCGTCGCCTTGTCGAACAACCGGACGCGCGCCGCGGGATCCAGGGAATGCCCCGCCATAGCTGGCTCACTCCGACGGTTTGCGCTCAACAGTTCCCTCCCAGGGCGTCCCAGTCACGACGAGAGGTATAGAAGAGCACGGCTGGCTGACCGCCCTTCAGGAACTCCCGCCGTGCAGTGTGAATTCGGGCCGCAACCGCACACGACGCCGTGTTCGACGGCCTGACAATCGAGCAGATGCTCTCGCACGATGTGCGCGTGAAACCGAAATCGAGGCATACGCGGGCGGCTTCCGTCGCATAGCCCTTGCCCCGTTCGCGTTCCATCACGTGGTAGCCGATCTCGAGTTCGTCCCGGCCCTCGACATCCTGAAACGTCAGGCCGCAATCGCCGATCAATCGGCCCTCCGTCTTCAATTCCATCGCCCACAGGCCAAAGCCGAATTCGTCGTAGTTCCGGAGATTCCATTCGATCCACGCTCGCACCTTGGCGCGGTCCGCCATTTCCGGGTAGAACTTTCGGGCATACGGATCAGCGAACACATCGAACAGCTCTTCCTCGTCCGCGGCAGTGTACGGGCGCAGCCGGAGCCGTCCCGTTTGGAGTATCTCGTCAAGCATGCCGCATCCCCAGAATACCGCCGGCGCCTCCGCATCGGATCAACACTGCCCGCCAGTCACGCCCGAATCACCCCATCACCAGGGTCAACGCGGCGCCGTTGCTGACAGCTGACTTGCTGTCCATCGCCAGGCAACCAACCACTCTGAGATAATTACGAACCGGGACAATTCGTTGAACCAGAAGACTCGAAGTGACATGGCGCACGTCTTCCTGAGTCACTCTTCCGCCGACGCCGCCGGCGCCAAGGCCGTGGCCCGGTTACTCCGGAACGCAGGCCTGGAGGTGTGGCTCGACCTCGACCAACTCACCCCTGGCGATCGGTGGCTGCCGGCACTCGAAGCCGCGCTCCAGAACTCAACTCACTTCGTGGTATTGGTGGCCGAGACCGGCGTCGAACGGTGGGTGGACCGGGAGGTCCGCTACGCGCTCGATCGCAACACGCGGGACCCGAACTACCGGGTATTCCCCCTGCTCGGCCCCGGCGCGCGAAAGGAAGCGCTCCCGCTGTTTCTCCAGCAGCATCAGTATCTCCAACTCGACTGGCGCGAACCCGATGCCCACGCCGTTCAGGACCTGGCCGCAGCGATCCTACGAGCTCCGGCGGAACGTATCTGCGTCCTCCCGCCTGGCACGTCGCCCTTTCGCGGCCTACTCACATTTGAAACCGAGAATTCCGCCCTGTTCTTCGGGCGCGACCGCGAGACCGACGAATTGCTCGCACGCTTGTCCAACACGCGGGTCCTTCCCGTTGTCGGGGACTCCGGTTCGGGCAAGTCCTCGCTGGTCCGCGCCGGCCTTATCCCGTCGCTGCTCCGCGGCCGCCTGGGGATGACCGGCTGGCGCGTTGCCATCATGAAGCCCGGCGCGGATCCGCTCGGCACACTCGCCGAAGCTATTCCGCAGTTCGATCCCGGGCTCAGCCCCGCGGACCGTCTGAAACTGATCGGCGAAGCCAAGACGGTGCTGCACAGCGAGGGAAACGTCGACGGCCTCACCGAGATCCTCGCCGCCCTGCAACTGCCGGCGACCTCGCGGCAATTGCTGGTGATCGATCAGTTCGAACAGTTGTTCACGCTCGCGCCGCCCGGCATCGATTCGGCCAAGGCTGCCGCCCGGTTCATCGACATTGTCTTGCGCGGGGCTCAGCGGGCGAACTCGGCGCTGCAGGTGGTAATCACACTCCGCGTGGATTTCTTCGGCCTCTGCCATCGCCATCCGGAGCTGTGGCGCCTTTTGACGGAACATCACTACTCGGTGCGGCGGATGGATCGGGACCGCCTTCGCGAGGCGATCGAGAAGCCGATGGCCATTGCCGGCGTGCCGTTGGACCCGGGTCTGGCGGACACCATGATCGAGGATGCAGGCACTCAGCCGGGCGCGCTGGCTCTGCTCGAACATGCGCTCGATCAGTTGTGGAGGGAATGCAAGGGGGAGCCCCCCACTTTCGAGCACTACCGCAACATCGGGCGATTGAAAGGGGCGATCCGGGCGCATGCGGACCGGGTGCTAAAGGACCAGTTAGTCACGGAAGCGCGGCGCGAGACGGCGAGGCGGATCTTCGTGGAACTGACCGCGCTCGGCGAGGGCACCGAGGACAGCGCCAGGCGAGTGTCCAAAGCGAATCTCCTCTCGCTGCCCGGGGCGGCCGCGGAGGAAGTCTTGCAGGTGCTGACCGATGAGCGGCTGGTGACCGCCGGCGATGCCGATGACCCGGAAGCCGTGGCAATTGCGCATGAGGCGTTGATCCGGGAATGGGGCTCGCTGCGCGGATGGGTGGATGGGCGGCGCCAGGATATTCGATTCCAGCGAGAAGTGGAGCAGGCGGAAGAGGGTTGGCGGAAGGCCGGGCGCGACCGGGACCAGTTGTTGCGCGGCGGGCGCCTGGAGCAGGCGGTCCAATGGAGGGAGAGAAATCGAGGTGAGGTGCGGCCGGGAGTCGAGGAATTCATCGAGGCGAGCCGTCGCCGGAGCCGCAGAGACAGGGCTCTTCGATGGGGATCGGTTCTATTGGTGATGGGCCTGCTGCTTCTGTTAGCACTTCCGACCATTGGGAGTGGACTGCGAACAGCGCAGCGATTCCTTGCCAGTGGGCGCGTCAACCCCAAGGATGGCCTGAAATATGTCTACATTTCCCCTGGGGAGTTCCTGATGGGCTGCGGTGACTCAGACTGTTCCGATGACGAAAAGCCGCCGCACAGGGTGCGCATCACCAAGGAATTCTGGATCGGGCAGACGGAGGTCACGCAGGAGGCGTACGCGAGGGTGATGAAGGGCCAAGACCCGAGCAACTTCAAGGGGGCCGGCCTGCCGGTGGAGAGTGTGACGTGGAATGAAGCAGACGCCTACTGCCGGGCAGTTGGGATGAGGCTTCCGACCGAAGCGGAGTGGGAGTACGCAGCGCGGGCGGGCAACACCAACGAACGCTATGGCGAAATTGACAAGATTGCCGTGTACGCCGGAAACATCCGTGGGACGGCGATGGTGGGCTCGAAACGGCCGAACGCATGGGGTCTGTATGACATGCTGGGTAATGTATGGGAGTGGACGAACGACTGGTACGACAAGGATTACTACAAGACTTCCCCACTGATGACCCGGCCGCGACCCAGCGAAGGTAACGGAGAAAGTGTTGCGCGGGGGCTCCTGGTCAGCAATCCGCAGTACGTCCGCGTCTCGTACCGTTTCAGGTCGTGCCCTTGGGCCGGAACTTCGTTCTCGGCTTTCGTTGTGCCGGGGAATTAAGACTACCGCCTCATATTGGAGCAGGACCAGCCCGTCCGTAAGTACAACCGCATCCGTAGAGAGGTTCAACGGAATAAGAAGCAACTTCAGGCGTTCCAGCAGTTGCTCGGCGGCTATCTGCGGGGCCGGTTCACTGACCCAGCGAGTCTGCGCACGCAGGTGATGGCAGCGCTCGCGGACTGGCGCACCCGGCATCCGGAACCGGCGCCGAGCACCGCCCCCGGCGATCCCGGGAAGTATCTCCAGGCCATCGAGGAAGACTGCGGCCGCGTTCACATTCGCGGCCTGACCTCCCGCCGGGCCGAGCCTTACGTGTTCGGCATCGACGAGATCTATATCCCGCTGACTACCCTCGCCGGCCGGGGCGAAATGGCGGAACAGCGCCGCATCGATCTCGACGAGGTGCTCTCGGAACGGAAGGCGGTGATCGTGGGCGAACCCGGCTCCGGCAAGTCCACCTACCTGCGCCGCACCGCCTACCAACTGGCCCGGACGGCAAACGGCCGTTTTCCGATCCTGATCCGCATCGGCGACCTATCGCGCGTGCTTGCCGCCGAACGCATCGCAAAGGCGAACGACTCTCCCGACTGGATTCCTTACTTTCTCGGCCGGCAGAGCGCCGAATTCAACTGGGGCCTCAGCGAGGATTTCTTCCGCCGCAGGCTGAACCAGAGCGACTGCCTGCTGATGGTGGACGGGCTGGATGAAGCTCCGGACCGCTGGTTGCGCCAGCGCATCGCGCGCCTGTTCGAGAAGGCCACCGCATCCTACGCAAAGTGTCACTTTCTGGTGAGCACGCGCCCCAAAACCTATTTCGGCGACTCCGTGCTGGCTGGGTTCAAGACCGTGCAGGTAAACGATCTGGAACGCGAGCAGATGACCGGGTTCTTTGACCACTTCGCCCGTGCGCTGGCTCTTGGAGACGCGGCGGAAAAGCAGTTCAAGGAGCGCTCACCAGCGCGTTGGATACCCGGCTGGAAATTCGGGAGATGGCGCGGAATCCACTGATGCTGACCGCTCTCGCCGTGCTTCAGCACAATGACCAGCGGCTGCCGGAATACCGTGTCGATCTGTACGAGTCGATCCTCGGCTGGCTGGCCGCGGCTCGCCGGGAAAAGGAAGGCCGACCCGACGCGGACAAATGCCTGCGGTATATGCGCGCGCTCGCGCTCCGGATGCAGAACGCGCAACGCGGACGCCTGGTGCAGATGAACAAGCGGGTGGCCGCGGAGTTCTTCGCAAACACTTTCGGCGGCACAGCTGACGAGAATGAGGACCTGCTGGAACACGAGACTCAGGACAGCGGCATCATCGCTGCCGTTGGAACGGACGTCCGGTTCTGGCACCTCAGTTTTCAGGAGTGGCTGGCTGCGCGGGAAATCGTTGGGCTCGGCGAACAGGCCCAATTCGAATTATTGAGCCGCGACGGCAGGATGTACCTTCCGGAATGGCGTGAGACGATGCGGCTCTTGGGGGGCCTCTTGTTCCGGCAGGGTACGCCGAAGATGGAGGGGCTGGTCACGGCGATTCTGGGCAGCCTGGGAGACCGGCCGTTATTGGCCAGGCAGTCGAGGTGCGCCGGATTGCTGGGCGCGATGATGCGCGATTTGAAACCGATGGGCTACGTGCCGGAGACACCGGAGTATGAGCGTACGGTCAAATCGGTGATGCGGCTCTTCGATGCCGGCGAGGCGGAAGGGATCGAGTTCAGCGAGAGGCTGGAGGCGGCGGACGCACTGGGGCAAGTAGGCGATCCACGGTTGGACGAGGATAACTGGGTGACGATCCCGGAGAGCACGTTCTGGATGGGCGCTCAGAAGGCGGATAAGAAGGGTAGGAACTTCGATCCGGAGGCGGACAGCAGTGAAGGCCCGGTGCACGAGGTCCGGCTGAAGCGGTTTCGGATCGGCCGGTTTCCGGTGACCGTTCAGGAATTCGGGGAGTTCGTCGCCCAGGGCGGCTATAAGAAGCGCGAGTATTGGAGCGCCGGCGGGTTCGGCGATTTCCAATCACCCGAAGATTGGGAGAAGCAGCAGCGATTCCCCAACCGCCCGGTGGTAAACGTGAGCTGGTATGAGGCGGCGGCGTACTGCTCCTGGAAGGGCGGGCGGCTGCCGGCGGAAGCGGAGTGGGAACGCGCGGCGAGAGGACCACACGTCTACCGGTACCCGTGGGGAAACAAGCCTGACCTAGATGAAACACGGGCGAACTACTACTCTGAGAAGAGCGCTAAGCAGACTACTCCGGTTGGGATGTACCCGAAGGGAAACACGCCGGAAGGCCTGTGCGATATGCTGGGCAACGTGTTCGAGTGGTGCGCCGATTGGTACGGCCCGTATCGGACCGAGCCACAAGCGGATCCTACAGGCCCGGAAAATGGTGAAGAAAGAGTTCTGCGCGGCGGCTCCTGGAACGACAATCCGACAGGACGTCCGCGTCTCGGTCCGTGACAGGCTCGAGCCCTCGTTCCGGAACGACCTTATCGGGTTCCGGTGTGCCGGGGAATTACGTTAAGAGTTTAGTGTTTTGAGTTTATGAGGGGGGTCCAGGGGGGACACTTCCCCCCTGGGGGAAATTTTTTGGCCACAGTGAACGAGCCGGCGGTAGTTGTTCAGAAAGCCTATGATTGGGCACTCTGGATCATTCCCAAGGTGGAGAAGTTCCCAAAGTCTTACCGCTTCTCAATCGGACAGAGCCTGGTTACCGCATCCATCGAACTGCTGATGAACCTGGTGGACGCGACTTATCAGGCGCGCAACGCCGGATCGCTGGGAGCCGGGTGCGGGAGGAGATTCACGCGATCCGTGGTTCTCTCGCACCCCCGGCTACTCGTCCCGCAAAGCCAACATCGGATCCACACCGCTAGCCCGCCGCGCCGGAATCACCGTCGCCGCCAAGGCCACCGACGCCAGCAACAACGTCACTCCGCCGAACGTCGCCGCGTCGGTCGCACTGATGCCGAACAGCAGCCCCGCCATCAGCGCGCGTCAACACCGCCGAGCCAATCAGCCCCAGAACAATGCCGGCTGCCGCCAGTCCCATCCCCTCGCGGACCACTAACCGCACAATCGCGGCCGGGGCCGCTCCCAGCGCCACGCGTACCCCGATGTCGTGCGTGCCCTGACTCACTACGTAGGACATCACGCCGTAGACTCCGACGGCTGCCAGCAACAGCGCGAATCCCGCGAACGCCCCCAGCGTCGCGCTGGCAAAACGCTGCCGTGCCAGCGAATTGTACAGCCGGTTCTCCATGGTCTTCACTTCGTACACCGCGACGTTCGGATCCACCGCGTGAATCTCGCGAACGATCGCGCCGGACAGTCCCGCGGCGTTGCCGCCCGAGTGCGCCACCAGGTACATCTGCTCACCCGGCTGCTGCAGATGCGGGAAGTAGGTGACGATCTTGCCCTCCGTTTCCAGACCGTATTGCTTCACCACACCCACCACGCCAACGATGGTGAAGGGCTTCTTCGTGTCGAACCAAACGTGCTTGCCGATCGGGTTGTCGTGCATCCAGAAGCGCCGGGCAAAATTCTCGTCGATAATCACCACCTGTTGCGCCTCGTGCGTGTCGTGCTCAGAGAAGAAACGGCCCTTCACAAGCGGGATAGCCATGGTCCGGAAGTAATCCGTGCTGGCAATCCGGAAATCCACCTGTAACTCCTGGCCGGGCGGAGGCGTGAAGCCCTCGACATTGATCTGGCCCCAGCCGATCATTCCGGTCAGCGGGAGCACGGACACCACTCCTTCCGATGTCACTCCCGGCAGCCGCGCCACCCGGCTTTCGATCTCGCGAAAAAAACGGCAGCCGCCTTCTCATCGCGGTATTTCGGGCCCGAGGCCGCCACCTGCATCGACAACACACCTTCGGTTCGAAATCCCGGAGGCACGCTCTGCAGTCTGAAGAAACTCCGGATCAGCAGTCCGGCGCCGATCAGCAGCGTCAGCGAAAGCCCAACCTCGGAAACCACCAGCAGGGCCCGCAAGCGATTCCGGCGGAGGTTCAGTCCACCGCCGTCCGTCGCGCTGCGGCCGCCGCTCTTCAACGACGTGTTCAGGTCCACCCTCAGAGCGCGCCACATGGGAGCCGCTCCAAACAACAGCCCCGTGATCGCAGAAATAGCGAACGTGAATGCCAGCACCGTCCCACTGATTCCGATCGCTTCCAGCCGCGGGATATTGCCCGGGTTCATCGTGCGAACGAAGTACAGGCTCCATTGAGCGATCACCAGTCCCGCGATCCCGCCGAGTCCGGCCAGCAACAGGCTCTCCACCAGCAACTGCCGCAAGAGTTGGACCCATCCCGCGCCCAAGGCGGTCCGAATGGCCACTTCTTTCTCACGGCGGCTCGCACGTGCGAGCAGGAGGTTGGCCACATTGGCGCAGGCGATCAGCAACACCAGGCCGACCGATCCGAGCAACACCAGCAGCACCCGGCGGACGTCGCCGACCACCTGTTCCTGCAGCCCGATCACCTGCATCCCGAACGTCCGGTCCCGCTTGTCCTTCTCCCGAATGCGGGATGCGATCACATCCACATCCGCCTGGGCCTGTTGAACTGTGACGCCCGGCTTGAGCCGAACCACGATGTTGTAGTTCTCATCTCCGCGGCGCTTTTCGGCATCGGCGCCCAACGGCAAGGGAACAAACAGGTCCATCTTGTCCATGGGTCCTTCCGAGGGCATCACTTCGGCGTTCAGGAAGAACGTCCCATCCAGCACGCCGGCCACCGTGAACTGGTTTCCGCCCAGATTGATGCTCTTGCCGACGATGTGCGGATCGGCGTGGAACAGCCGCTTCCAGAGCCGCTCGCTGAGAATGGCGACGGGCGGCTTGCCGGGACGGTCCTCCTCAGGAAGTAACAGGCGCCCGAGCAGCGGCCGCGCTCCCAGCATGCGCAACAGGCTCGATTGCGTCCTCATCCCGTCGATGCGTTCGGGCTGTTCCAGGCCGATCAGGGTGACGCTTCGACTTTGCGCGAGCGCCATGTCCTCGAATGAGTGATTCTCGCGTTGGAGGTCGATGTATTGGCCGGGCGACGGCCAGTCGCGGAAGATTCCGATTCCGGGCGAATGGATCCATACCGCGGCCAGGCGCTCCGGCTGCGGGTAGGGCAGTGGACGCAGCAATAGGGCGTCCACGACGCTGAAAATTGCAGAGTTGGCCCCAATGCCGATCGCCAGCGACAAGATGATGGCGAGCGTTGATCCAGGGTTGTTCCGCAGCATGCGGAAGGCGTAACGGGCGTCCTGCGATAATGCGTGCATCGGGCACCCTCCCGGCCAGAGATAGCTTCAGGATACATGGAAGCGGCCCGATCCGATACCCCGATGTCGGCCGTTCACGGAACCCGAATTCCGGCTTGTCTCAACAAAACAATAGACTTCCATGGTTCGTCCGCGACGGCGTGTACCCATTCGTCTGCTACTTTCAGGGCGGGAATGGAAGCGGCGGACCGTTCCGCCGGTCCTTCCCTCAAGGAGTCAATATGAACAGTCAGTTCAGCACCCTGGAAGGGGCCACTCGCAGCGGCCGTCGCGCCCTGCGAAACCGGAGGCCCAGCAATGGCTAATTGCATCCCTTCCATTCCGGCGCTTCCGGACGAGGCTTTTTATCCGGTCTCGAAACTGTACGTCGTACCCACTTTCGATCGCGCCACCTACCGGGCCGCGTTTGGCGAAGATCCGGCCACTTACGATGGCTCCCGAAAGACCAAGACCTGGTTCGATTCCACGGCGATTCAGAACGCCGGCTCTCCGGACGCGGTGGTCCAGTACCTGGCGATCGAGCGCGATGCTGCCGGCAACGTCGAGCCCAAATGGATTGCCATGACGGCCCGGGAAGCCGCGTCCGTGAACCTGTACGGAATTCACGCGTATCCTCCGTACCAGGTGGCCCCCACGGGCGCCACCACCGCCGGTATCGGCGCGCCGATCAACCCGATGAATCTCTGCATGTACTCGGAAGCCTTGGCCCTGGCCCGCAGTTTCCGCCTGGATGGTTCCGCTGTCAGCGAGAGTCCGCTGACCATCGCCTATCCTTCGGGCGAACTGCGCCGTCTGTGGCTCATCGCGTACAAAGGGTTCCAACTCACCGCGGGAACCATGCTGTTCGAGATGAACCAGAATGGCGCCGGCGCTCCCGGCCACTGGAACCTGGAAGGCGGCGAGCCGAACTGGATCAGCGATCTTCCCAGTTCCCTCCCGCCGCAGAACCCGGCTTGGCCCGTTCCGTGCCGCACTCTGCAGGAAAACGAAGCCATCTCCACTACCCTCTTCGGCTTCATGATCTATCGCAAGGACAAATCCTCGGTCTATACGCAGTCCGCCCCGGCTACCACGCCCGCGGTCACCGCACCCGCTCCGGCCCCCGCACCCGCGGTTCCGCCGGCTTCGAGCGCGCAATCCGAGTTCATGTCCCGCCTCGAGCAGACTCTGCTCGCGCTTCTTAAGAACGCTCTCGTTCAGACGCTGACTCAGAAGTAGCTGGCTCCGGCCACGGGAGGGCAGCCCGAGATTTCGTGACGGCTGCCCGCCCCGGACCACACCGGATATAATCGCCGAATCGGACCGTGATTGCGTTCATCTACCTACTGTGACCCCATCGAAGCCAAAACAGCCTGCGTCCGAGCGCCTGCGCGCGCTCTGGCCCGATATTCGGGAACTGGTTGTGCCCCGGCGCGGCTTGCTTCTGGCTGGCTTTGGCCTCATGCTGGTGAACCGCACGGCCGGGTTGGTGCTGCCCGCATCCACCAAGTTCCTGATCGACGACATCATCGGCAAGGGCCGGCAGGACTACCTCCCGGTGCTGCTGGCAGCTGTAGTCTCCGCCACGCTCCTGCAGGGCGGAACCTCCTTCGCGCTTACCCAGTTGCTGTCGAAAGCCGCCCAACGTTTGATCTCCGAACTGCGCCGGAAAGTTCAGGCGCACATCGGACGGCTCCCGCTGCGCTTCTACGACTCCAATAAGACCGGAACGCTGGTCTCGCGCATCATGACGGACGTCGAAGGTATCCGCAATCTCATCGGTACCGGACTCGTGGAGTTTGTGGGCGGCCTCCTCACCGCCGTCTTTTCGCTGATTGTGCTGCTCCGGATCAGTCCGCTGATGACAGCCGTAACGCTGGCGTTCATCCTGCTGTTCGGCGGCGCGCTGCAGAAAGCATTCGCCTCCATCCGGCCGATCTTTCGCGAGCGCGGCAAGATCAACGCCGAAGTCACCGGACGGCTCACGGAGACGCTCGGCGGGGTGCGGGTGGTGAAGGGGTACCACGCCGAATCGCGCGAAGAGGATGTCTTCACCGCAGGGGTCAACCGCCTGCTGAACAACGTTCTGAAATCGCTCACGGCCACCTCCCTGATGGGCCTCTCCGCCAACGTCCTGCTCGGCATCGTCGGCGCGACCGTGATG
The DNA here is from genome assembly GCA_963737465.1 of uncultured Acidobacteriota bacterium. Taxonomy (GTDB): domain Bacteria; phylum Acidobacteriota; class Terriglobia; order Bryobacterales; family Bryobacteraceae; genus TMP-7. The sequence goes on along the minus strand of CAVTTC010000014.1, from coordinate 8,581 downwards.
TTTCTAGGCACTCGACAGATCTATGCCAAGCAGATCACCCTCGGCGATTTCGTCACCTTCACGGCTTTCATGGCTTTCCTGATCGCTCCGGTGGCGCAGATCGTCGCCATCGGTACGCAACTGACGGAAGCTCTCGCCGGGTTGGAGCGGACCCGCGAGATCCTTCGCGAGTTGCGCGAAGATCAGGACCCGTCACGAACGGTCCACCTCGGCCCCATCGACGGCCACGTCGTCTTCGACAACGTCAGTTTCGAGTACGAACCGGGCAAGCCCGTGCTCAAGGACGTAAATTTCGAATCGAAGCCAGATACCGTGACGGCTCTGGTGGGACCGTCCGGTTCCGGCAAATCCACCATCATCGGGTTGGTGGCGGCCTTCTACAAACCGGTCAGCGGGACCGTCCGGTTGGATGGCATGGACCTCTCCACCGCCCGGCTCGACACCTTCCGTACCCAGATCGGAGTGGTGTTGCAGGATACGTTCCTGTTCGACGGAACCATCCGCGAGAACGTCGCCTTTGCCCGGCCGGAAGCCACCGAGCAGGAGATCATGGAGGCCTGCCGCATCGCCCGAGTTGATGAGTTTGCCGAGCGGTTCGACCAGAAGTACGACACGGTGGTCGGGGAGCGCGGCGTCAAGTTGTCCGGCGGACAGCGCCAGCGGGTGTCCATCGCAAGGGCCATCCTGGCCAATCCGAGGATCCTGATTCTGGACGAAGCAACGTCCAGTTTAGACTCGGAATCTGAAGCACTTATCCAGGAAGGCCTGAAGTATTTGATGAAGGATAGAACCACCTTCGTCATCGCTCACCGGCTCTCGACCATCCGGCGTGCCGACCAGATCCTGGTGGTGGAAGACGGCCGGATTCTCGAGCGGGGCGATCACGATGAACTCTTCGCCGCCCAAGGCCGGTATTGGGACCTGTACACCCGCCAGCACGGCGTGCAGGCGAACCTCTTCCTGGCCCCCGGCGAAGGCGACGAAATCCCCGAAGCCGCCGCCTGAAGGGGGGCGTGAAATCGGCAAAACGAACCCAATCGGGGCGATCACGATGTCTCCAGCCTTCCAACTCGACGTGCTGCCGGAACCACAAAGAAGGTTCTGGGAATGAATTGACGGCGGTGCCGGCGGAATTTGTCCTGTATGGAGACACCGCACTGGCCTTGCACCTCGCCCACCGGACCTCGGTGGACTATGATTTCTTCGGCGACCGGCCTTTCGATCCCGGGCGGCTGGCTACCCTGCTTCCGTTTCTCGAAGGCGGCACGATCACTCAGCAAGAGCCGAGCACCCTCTCCGTGCTGGTAGAACGCGGCGGACCGGTACGGGTCTCCTTCTTCGGTGTCCCACAGATTCGCCGGCTGCGGGCTCCCCACACCGCGAGTGATAACGGGCTACGAATCGCCGCTCTCTTGGACCTCGCAGGGACCAAGGCCGCTGTGGTGCAGCAGCGCGCCGAGGCGAAGGACTACCTCGATGTCGATGCCATTCTGCGGGATGGCCGCATCGATCTGCCGACGGCCCTTGCGGCTGCCCGCGCGATTTACGGGCCGGGCTTCAACCCGCAGATCACGTTGAAGGCACTCTCGTTCTTCGGAGATGGCAATCTGCCGAGTTTGCCTCGCGCGGTGCAGGACCGGTTGGCCCGTGCCGCAACCACCGTGGGTCTCGACCGGTTGCCGGAGTTATGAAAGCCATTCCTCTCAATCAGGAAACGGAATCGGTCGCGAGGCGGGTGGTGTGGTTCGAATCGCCCGCAACTGCTCTTGCCGATCCAGTGCGATTCATGGCCTATGCGATGTCGAATGCCACCCATGCAGGATATGAGCGTGATTCGGCGATATGTCGATGATGCCGATTTCCTGGAGGCGTTGGAGAAGGCTCCGCCGGGGATTATCGACCGGCGTTCGTGGGCCTATTGGAACGGGAGGATGGGCCGTTATCCCGCGCCGCCGTTGCCGGAGCGGAGATTGTTGTGACCGGCGGCCCCAAGGCTCACGCTGCAGCCCGTTCCCGCTTTGCGCTGTGACCGCCGATCTCCTCCACGTCCACCACCGTCGCGGTCGGGACACGCTCGTGAAGTAGCAGTTCGGTAGCCAGCACGTAGGGCTCGGCGTGGAAGTACTTCTGGAACACGTTGTCGAACAGCAGATTCGCCACCGAGAGCAGGCTCATTCCCAGGTGATGCGCCATCCACGATCGCACCATGCGGGGATCTCCCTGCGAGTAGTCCACCGCTTCGTACAATCCGTAGCGGCCCGTCCAGCCCATGGCCGTCATACGGTGAATGTTGCGGACCGCGGCCGCCGGGTCCGCGAGCAGCGCCAGGAACGATGAGTACGGCGACACCACGAATGCTTCCGCCTGGGGCATCTTCATTGCGAGTTCCGGGATTCCGAACGGCGCGTACCCGTAGCTGTTCCCGTCGCAGCCATCGCCGCAGCCTGACTCTGAAATACCCCATGGAACACTTGGATTTCGCATGTGGCGCCGCTGCGCCCGCACCGCCCCGTGCAGGCTGCGCCAGAGCAGCGTGCCCGGGTGATGGATCATCCAGATGGCCGGCATCAGGTATTCGAACATCGTCCCGGTCCACGAAACCAGCACCGCCTCTCGATTGATCAGGGTGTGCTTTCGTCCCAAGTGGAACCACGCATCCTTGGGGGCGTCCCCCTTCGCGATTGCGACGAAACTGGCGATCCGCGATTCCGAAGCCAGCAGATCGTAGGTGGAGGCTTCCAGCCGCTCCGCGCTCACGTCGTATCCCACCGACAGAACCTTCTTGCGGGGGTTCCACAGGAAGGAGAAATCCATCTCCACGACCATGGAGTCGGCAGCCTCGGCGATAGCGGCCAGATCGTCGTCCAACTCCTTGGTGTAACCCGTGTCCAGCCACTCGCGAATATGTTCCAGACGGACGAGTAGCTTTTCAGCCCACGCTGCGGGATCGCCCACAGCTTTGGTGGCGAACTGCCGGGTGGCGAACTCCAACGCAGGCAACTCCTGGCTCCACTGCGGCCGGCGACACAGTACCAGGTCGCGGAAGATGACCGCTTCTTCGCCGCCGTAGGATCCGATCACTTCCGCCAGGTCGCGGATACCCGACCAGAGTTCCTCTTCCCCGGGCTGCTTGTTGCGCAACTGGATGGCGGCCTGTTTCAGCGTCCACAGACAGGCCGCAAGGTTGCCGCTGTCCACGGACGAAACGAACAGCGGCGGTAAGGGCTGCAGCGTGTCGGTGGTGTACCAGTTCAGGACATGCCCGCGGAAGTGCGGCATGCGCGAGACCGCTTCGAGTGTGCGAAGCGTGGCATCGACGAACTCGGGCAGAGTTGTGTATCCGAAGTGCAGGGCCGCGACACGCGCATTCAGCAAGAATCCGAGATTCGTTGGCGAAAGACGCTCCGCCGCGATGCCGTCTTCGCGGACGTGATCGGGGATGGTCCAGTTCGCGCGCGCATTGCTCCACTCCTCGAAGTACCGCCACATCCGCAAGGCGTGGAACCGCAGCAGTTGGGCGTCTTTCGCAGCCAGCCTCCGCCGAGGCTCGGCCGGCTTCCGGTTCAGCCACTTCGTGACGGCGGGGGCGAGCATCCACAACACCAGGATGGGAGCAGCCACCGGCAAAGCACGGATCCGGAAGAAGTAGACGGCCACTCCGATCGCGGCAGCCAACCAGGCCGAGAGCGCCAGATACCGGTCGGCGGTGGATTTGCGCAGGCCTTGCTCCGCCTCGGCTGCCGTCTCCCATTCCAACAGCTTCCGCCGGGTGATGAAGACGCGGGCCACGGATCGGACAATCGCGTCGGTAGCCAGCAGCGCTTCGTCCAGCAGGTACATCAGGTGCAGCAGCACGATGATATGTTCACGTAAAAAGGCGTCGGAAGTGTCTTTGGCCCAGGCCTCGAACGTTGCTCGGCCCCATGGAGCTCGCAAAACCGAGAACAGCAGGTTCGAATAGGCGGGCATCAGGAGCATGGCGAGGCTCGCGGCGGTCCAGAATATAGGCTCGCCTTTCAGGTAGAACCAGCCGGAAAGCAGCAGCACCAGCGTTGCCGGATCGAACAGGCTGCGGCGAAGATTGTCGAGGATCTTCCAGCGCGACAGGATTGTGATCGGATTGTTCACCAATTGTCCGTCGCGATCCGGCACCCATCCCCACAGCCAGCGCAGGATCTGCCAGTCGCCCCGCATCCAGCGATGTTTGCGGCGGCTGTAAGCGCTGAAGTGCGAGGGGTAGTCGTCGATCACTTCGATATCGGAGACCAGCCCGGCACGCGCGTACGCGCCTTCAATCAGGTCGTGGCTCAGCAGGGTATTCTCGGGGAAGCGTTGCTCCAGTGAAACGCGCAGCACATCCACTTCATAGATGCCCTTGCCGGTGAACATGCCTTCTCCGAAGAGATCCTGATAGACGTCGGAGACGGCGCGGGTGTAGATGTCGAAGCCGGTCTGTCCCGAGTAGATGCTGGCCAGCCAGCTGCTGGCGGCCGATTGGATACTGACTCCCACGCGCGGCTGGAGAATCCCATAGCCCTCCACCACCATCCTGGTACCCGGATCCACCACCGCGCGGTTCAGAGGATGGGCGATGGCGCCGATCAACTCACGGGCGGAATCGCGCGGCAGTTGAGTGTCGGAATCGAGCGTAATGATGTAGGAGATTTTTGCATAGACCGAGCTGTTGCCCACTTTCACGGGGAATGCGTCGAAGCCGCCGCGCAGCACCCGGTTGAGATCGAGCAGCTTGCCGCGCTTGCGCTCCCATCCCATCCAGCTGCCTTCCGATTCGTTGAACACGCGATGGCGGTGGAAGAGATAGAACGGCGTGTGTTCAGCGCTGCCGTACCGTTCGTTCAATCCCTCCACGAGTTGCTGGCACTGGGCCGCCAGTTGATCGCGCTCGTCCACCGCCTGCGATGAATCCGGCGTATCGGTGAGCAGGGCGAAGTAGAGGTTCCGGTCACGATTGGCGAGGAAGCGGATCTCGAGATCGGTCACCAGGTCGCACACCTGCTTCTCGTTGATCAACAGGGTGGGAACCGTCACCATGGTCGCGTAGCGGTCTGGAATCGCCTTGGAGAAATCGAGCTTGGGAAGCGCCCGCGGACGCAGCAGGTAACTCACCAGGTTGTTCATGAAATCCACCGCGGCCTGGGTCGCGGGTAGGATCAACAGGAAGAACCCGATGAACGCGGGAGTCAGGGAGTCGAGTCCAGCCAGCAGGGCATAGACAATCAGGAACGTCATTATCTCGATGCCGAAGAGATAGAAGACTTCCGGGTATCGCCGGATGAGATGCTCGATGCGTCCCCGGATGGTGGGCTTGAAACCGACCAATTCCCGAAGAGGCTTGATTCCGGCATCGACCAGGTAGAACCCAACATGCGCACGCCGTTCCGCAGGCCGCGTGGCTGCGCCGAAATGATCTCTCGACTCGCGAGCCAGCAAAACCGCCGTCTCGGCCACCTCGCGTTCGCTTTTCGGGGATCGCGACGCGAGTTCAGAGATGACCGTGCGGTACAGGTCCCGGCTTTCGTAATCCATCGCCAGATAGGCGGCCGCCGGATCGTCCGCCAACACGCGGTCCACCACGTTCACTGCTTCGAAGAGATCTTTCCATTCGAGCTCGGACAACTGCCGCAGGCTGTTCAGGTGCGTGGAGGGCACGGACTCTATCCCGGCGTAGGCGATCCGTGACAGCAGTTCCAATTGCAGCACGGGCTGGAGCGCCCACAATTCGCGCGAGCCGGAGTTCCGTCACTCTCTGAAAGCCGCGCAGGAAGACGAAGAGATCCTCTTCTTCGATGGTTCCGGCGGATGCGTCGAGATAGCTGGCGGCTACGGCGCAGATGCGGGGAATGGTGCGACCCTCGGGACCTTCGACACCCGGGCACTCGCGGAGGGCACTCGTGGATGTCCCGGGTTTGACGCTTGGCCGTGCGCAGCAGACGGGCGCTCTCGGCGAGACCCGGATTCTCATCGATCGCCCGGTCCAACCTCGAAAGCGTCGCCCGCGTGTAACGTTTCCACGCCGCTACTGCGGCATGGTCAAGCCGGCCCGGCTTCAGCGCACCCGCCGCACGAGCGCCGGACAACTCCATGTGGGACGTCTGCTGTCGCGGCTCGCTCAATTCCTTCTCGGATCCTGTCATCGATAACTCGAAGCCTGTAACTCAAACATCTGTGCGTACTGCCGGCCCAAGGCCATCAGTTGGGAGTGGCTGCCTTCTTCGGCGATGCGGCCATTTTCGAGCACCACAATGCGATCGGCCATGCGGACCGTCGAGAATCGGTGCGAAATCAGCAACGCCATCTTCCCCGCAGTCAACTCCGCAAAGCGCTGGAACACTTCGTACTCGGAGCGGGCGTCGAGAGCGGCCGTCGGTTCGTCCAGAATCAACAACTGGGCATCGCGCAGGTAGGCCCGGGCCAGTGCGATCTTCTGCCACTCTCCGCCCGAGAGGTCCGTGCCGCCTTCAAACCGGCGCCCGAGCATCTGTTCGTACCCGTTGGTAAGGCGGCGGATCACGGAATCGGCCATGCTGCGCTCGGCGGCGTGCTCGATGTCGCCATTGTGCGCCGCCAGTTCGATGCGCCCCACCGCAATGTTCTGCCGGGCTGTCATTTCGTACCGAACGAAATCCTGGAAGATGACACCCATCTCGCGGTTCAGATCTTCGATGCTATATTCCCGGAGGTCAACGCCGTCGAGGAGAATGCGTCCCTCTGTCGGATCGTAGAGACGGGTGAGAAGTTTCACGATCGTGGTCTTGCCCTGACCGTTTTCCCCGATCAGCGCAATGCGCTCGCCTGTTGAGATACGGAAGTCAAGATTGTCCAGCACCCGGCGAGTCGAGCCCGGGTAACTGAAAGACACCTTCTCGAACACAAACCCATCGCGAATGGGACGCGGCGCGGGAATGGCGTCAGGTTTGGAACCGATCTTCGGTCCGACCCGGAAGAACTCCACCAGATCGGTCAGGAACAACGCCTGATCGGCGACGCTGGACACTGTGGAGAAGATAGTCTGGATATTCGTGCTCGCCCCGGCGATGGCCCCGGTAAGGAATTGCAGAGTACCCCAACTCAGGTCGCCCGTAACGGTTCTGTAGATGACGTACGCATACGCGCCGTAATAACCGGAGGTGCTGACGATACCCAGCAGGGAGCCCGCCCACAAGCGTCTCCGCGCGAGAGCTACGTTCTGTTCGTACAGATCATCGGCGCGCTGCTTGTACTCCCCGATTACGAAATCGCTGAGGCCGAACAGTTTCAGCTCCTTGGCCGACTCCTTACTTGCGCCCAACATGCGGAGATAATCAAGCTGGCGGCGCACCGGAGTCTGGCTGATATTCAGCGAGTAGCCGGCAAAGGCAAAGTGGCTCTCTCCGAGGAAGGCCGGCACTACGGCAGCCACCAGCAGAATCAGCAGCCACGGCGAGAAGTACAGGATGCTCAAGGACAAGGTGACGGCCGCCACTATCTGCTGCAGCAGCGCGCCGAGCGCATGGATCATGGAGATGCGGTCAGTCGCCTGGACTCGCGCACGTTCGAGCTTGTCGTAGAAAACCGGATCCTCGTACGACGCCAGGTCGAGCCTGGAGGCGTGCGCCAGCACCTCGATGCTGACGTGCCGCGTGAAGCGATCGGCGAGCAGCGATTCGAAAAAGCCGATGGAGCGCCCGAGTACGGATCCGATGATGGCCAGCAGAAACTCGAGGCCGACCAGATACCAGAAATAGTCGGGCAGGGGTGCTCCAGCAAACCTGGCCTGCACAGCGTCGAGAATCCGGCGGGTAACGGCAAGGACCGATATCGGCAGCAGCGCCAATCCGACGCGGCACAAGAGCCCGCCACTCACCACCCATGGGCCGGAGCGCCAGACGATGCGCGCCAGTTCCGGGACGTTGCGGAGCGCCCGCAGCCGCTCCCGCCAGGCACTCCGGAGATCTTTGGCGGTATTCTCGGCCATGTTGCGGGACGCGGCGGTAAGTTGGAGGACGCTCCCCCGGAGCTAAGTGTTTCAGCGCGTGTCAGGCGGAACGAACGCTATCGCGAATGACTGACCATCCGTCCATTACTTGGAGTCGATCGGGTAGATCCGCGTCAACCATTCGGCTGCCAGGGCCGGCTTGGGTTGCCCTTCGATCTCGACGGTGACGCTCCAGGCGATTTCGAAGCTATCTTCCACCGGCTTGACGCCATTGACCGCAACATGCGCGCGGACACGGGCGCCCGATTGGACTGGGGCGGGAAAGCGAACCCGGTTGAACCCGTAATTGATGGTCAGCTTCGACCCGGCGTCCACGCGCACCGCCTGATGGACCATTCCGCTCAACAGCGACAGCGTCAGAAACCCGTGGGCGATGGTGGTGTGGTACGGCGATTCCGCAGCGGCGCGCGCGGCATCCACATGGATCCACTGCCGGTCTCCGGTCAGGTCGGCAAAGCGGTCGATCTTGTCTTGAGAAATCTCGATCCAATCACTGACACCGACTTCCGTTCCCGTTAATTCGGCCAGTTCGTCGAGGCTTTCGATGGTTCTCGTTGCCATAAGGTGCCGCCCTTCGCCCATTGT
>CAVTTC010000013.1:0-485896 GCA_963737465.1 uncultured Acidobacteriota bacterium | reverse complement strand
GTCCCCGACCGTCGGACCGCTGCGTGCTGTCCGTATGCACGATATTTCCCGCGAGACGATGGCTCTGGGCGGGCGGTTGTGTTCGGGCAAACCAAGGTCGCGACGCCTGCCCACAGCCATTTTATGTTGCGAGGGCACCCAATAGGGTTCGGCACGAATTCCAGTGGACTTGGCAATGGATATTCCGCGATGATGTCCATCTGCTGGTAACAGGGTGACGGGGTCGCACGCCTAAGCCAGCGTGGGTCAGTCAGGAACGGGAAGTCGGCATCGCGCCACCGATCCGTAAGGGCTCAATGCGCAGACAGATCAGCAAAACGGAACACGTTCGGGGAGCTTGGCTGCCAGCGGCGAAGATCAACTCGGCAAAGCAATCGACAAGTATGTCAACAATCCTGGTTCGATCCAAACTGGTGTTCGCAGTGAATGAGAAACCAACCCAGGAAGTACCGATTAGGTGGTAGGAGGTTCACCGTTGGGTGGTTCCGGTGCCCGGCATGCTCGTGTGAATTGAAATGCGAGCGGCGTTAAGTACAAATCTGCCCGATACTCGGCTGGTGTGCCGCCATATCCCGATGCCCCGGTCACGGTTCTGATCTCGATGAGTTGGTGGCGCATCAGGTTATTCTTCACCACATGGAACTCATAGCGGTCATTCGCTTTGTCCCTGTCGTTGCCCTCGGGATTCAGGGTGGTGAGAAGCTTCGCGGGAGTCCTCGTGAGCCCCGCTCCGGCGTATATGTCCATGAGAAAGTCAGCCGAACCAAGAGCGATTTCTGTAACGCCAGAGCCATCCAACTCGCCCCCATAGGATTGGTCGAATACCTGAAGGAGTTGATCGTACAAGACGTCCAGAAACTTCGCTTCCTGGGGAGAGAGCTGCTTCAAGATCTCCGGGTGAGACGGACTCACGGTAACGCCGCCAGGGAGCGCCGCGTTCGCGATCAACGCTGCCCATCTGGTTTGCAGGTCATCGTTATCCTCCAGCGTCGCATGTTGCATCATCGGCAGGAAGAGCTTCCGCGAGATCGGATTTCCTTCACGCCGATCTTGCTCAGCATCTTTTCGGCACGCTGCATGACGAGAATTCCCACCTGAAGCCGTATCAGATTCCCGACATATCCTCCTGCTTCGCCGACCTCCTGACAGAACCTCGACGTCAGATCGTGGTACGGCTTCAATAGCGAATCAGCCGCCCCTTTTGACGCTCCTTCTGCGGCAGCCTTCACCAAGTCCTTATCGGCCGGGTTCATATTCGCATTCCTCCTATAAGCGATCAGTATAGTCCCGAGCGGTTCGCCCGCCGCGTTAACAAGGCGCACAGACTCCGTTGCTTCGTGCACGGTCTGAATCATGCATCGTCGTCGACCCGGAAGCTGACGCGATTAGGACCGCCAAGTCGGCCAGCGTTTGCTGATCTTAGGAACGCACTCGCGGTCCAGAGGCGGGGATCTGAAGCCCGTCTAAGCCGGGGTGTCTACGTGCGCCACCGCGGCGCCGCGTGGAATAGTGGCTTTACAACGTCAATCCTCCTGCTCATCCTAATCGGCGGCCAAAAACTCCGCCGTCGGTTTACACCGTTAATACTGAGTTTTCCACAGGCCATCGTCCCAATCCCATCAACAACTTAACCCCAAAACCGCAAACTAGAGATTTGGAGGCGTCCGATACGCTGAAAGTAGGGAGAGAGAAATATGAGTTCAAAACGTAAATCCGCCGCCAACCGGCGCAACGCCCAACGCAGCACCGGCCCGAAAACGCCGGAAGGCAAGGCCGCGTCCGCCCAGAACGCGACCACCCATGGACTGTCATCGTCCTTCACTGTCCTCCCGCATGAGGACCACGACGCCTACGCACAACTCGTAGAAACTCTCCAAAAAGAACACGCCCCTACCACCGAACACGAGAAGTTCCTCGTCGCCCGGATGGCCGAATCCCGCTGGCGACTCGATCGCACCCACCGCTTCGAAGCCGTCGCCTTCGAACAACTCCTCGACGAATACGACGATTCGAACCCGGACCACCTCATCGTCCTGAAACTGACGAACCGCACTTCCAACATCATGGACCTGCTCCAGCGCTACCGGACGGCCGCCGAACGGTCCTATTACAAGGCCCACCGCGAGCTCACCCAGGCCCGCAAAGGCGAAAAACGAAACGAAGCCACCGACCCCATGGCCTGGCTCAAAACCCAGCTCGACCAGAACCCCGACCCGCCTGACCACGACTCGTTCTGGTCCCCTCCTCGGCACCCGCAAACAGGAAAAGAACCAAACGAAGCCACCGGACCCGTTTCCGAGCTGCCTCTCCGCCGCTGAGCCCTTGTTAAACTCGAAAGGTACTATGAAAGCCGTATTCGTCGAACAGCCGGGAGGACCCGAGAACCTCCGTTACGCCGATCTTCCAAAGCCCGAGCCAGGTCCCGGCCAGGCCGTGGTGAAGGTCGCCGCCTCAGGCGTCAATTTCATCGACATCTACTACAGGACCGGCCTCTACAAGGCGCCGCCTCCCGTCGTGCTCGGTATGGAAGCTGCCGGCATCGTGGAAACTGTCGCCCCGGATGTCACTGGACTCAAGCCCGGCGACCGCGTGGCCTACGCCATGGCGCGCGGGTCGCACGCCGAGTACGCCGCTGTCCCGGCCTGGCAACTGGTGCAGGTTCCAGCCCAGCTAGACCTGAAGACCGCCGCCGCCGTCATGCTGCAAGGCATGACCGCGCATTACCTGACGCATTCCACCTTCCCGCTCAAGCCGGGCGATTCCTGCCTGGTCAGCGCAGCCGCTGGCGGCGTCGGATTGCTGCTGGTCCAGATCGCCAAAAAGCTCGGAGCCACCGTCATTGCCATGGTGGGCGCCGAGCCGAAGGCCCAACTCGCGAAACAGGCCGGCGCCGATCACGTGATTCTGTACACGCAAACAGAGTTCGCGCCCGAGGTCAAGAAGATCACTGGCGGCCGCGGCGTAGACGTGTTCTATGATTCCGTGGGCGCATCCACGTTCCTGCCCGGTCTCGATTGCCTTCGTCCGCGCGGAATGATGGTCACCTACGGCAACGCCAGCGGTCCCGCGCCCGACATTTCGCCGCTGCTGCTCAGCCAGAAAGGTTCACTGTTCCTCACCCGGCCCACTCTCGCCTTCTATGCGGCGACCAAAGAAGAGTTGGCCTGGCGCTCCGGCGACCTCTTCACGTGGCTCCTCGACGGATCGTTAAAGCTCCATATTGATCGCACCTACAAGCTGGCCGACGTCGCTCAGGCCCAGCGCGATCTCGAAAGCCGCAAGACCACCGGCAAACTGGTCCTCGAACCGTGACCGGCCCCCAGCCGTTCCGGCCCCCCGCTATCTCGTTCAAAGAGCAGAAGATCGACGCGCTCCTGGTCACCGGCGCGGCCAATGTTCGCTACCTTACCGGCTTCACCGGCAGCAACGGGATGGTGCTGGCGCTCCCGGATTCCGCGGTGTTCTTCACCGACCCTCGCTATCGGATACAGTCGTCCGCGGAAGTCGCCTGCAAAGTCGTCGTCGTGCCCCGCGGTGGCCTGCTTCCAGCCGTTGCCGCGTACGTCAGCAAGCGCGCCATCCGCCGCCTCGGATTCGAAAAGGACCATTTCAGCTACCAGCAGCACCAATCCCTACAGGATGCGCTGCGCCGGACTACCCTCCAGCCCATCGACGACGTCGTGCTTCGCCAGCGCATGGTGAAGACGGACCAGGAGATCGCCGCCATCCGCCGTTCGGTCGCCACCAACTCCGAAGCCTTTGAGCAGGCCGTACAGCAGTTCCGGCCGGGAATGACCGAATCCGAGCTGGCCGCCGAAATCGAATACCGCATGAGGAAACTCGGCGCGGACCGTCCGGCCTTCGAGACCATTGTGGCCGCCGGTCCGCGTACAGCCCTTCCCCACGCCCACCCCACTTCGCGTCCCATCGGCGGAGATGAACTAGTATTAGTAGATATGGGTTCGAGCCAGGACGGGTACGCGAGCGACATGACGCGTATGCTCCACCTCGGCCGCGCTCCCCGCAAAACGGAACGGATGTATCGCGCCGTGCTCGAGGCGCAGTTGGCCGGCGTGGACGCGGTTCGCCCCGGCGTCACCGCTGGACATGTGGATCGGGCCGCCCGTCAGGTCTTGAAGAAGCACGGACTCGACCGGGCCTTCACCCATTCCACCGGCCACGGCCTTGGCCTTGAAATCCACGAGCCCCCGCGCATCGGCAAGGGAGACAAGACGCGCCTGGAAGCCGGAATGGCCATCACCATCGAGCCCGGTGCATATATAGAGAATTTCGGCGGGATTCGGATTGAGGACACCGTGCTGGTTACGAAAACCGGATGTGAAGTCCTCACGCCGACGCCGAAGGAATTGATTGCGCTCTGAAATGACCATCGAAGAGATCAAAGAACTCATTACCCTCGTCACTGAGAGCGGGGTGGCCGACCTGGAAGTCCAGCGCGGCGATAATCGTGTCCGGATTCGCCGCACCCAGGCCATCCGCCAGGAGTATGTCATTCCCTCTGGAGCCTCCGCCGCTGTCACCGCGCCGGTGCAGGCGTCCGCGCCTCACGCTCCGGCCCATTCCTCCCCGGCCTCGGATCCCGGCGAAACCGGATCGTCCGCCAAGCCGCAGACGCTCGAAGAGGGACAGGAGTTGGTGAAGTCGCCAATCGTCGGCACCTATTACGACTCCCCGTCACCCGGAGCCCCGCCGTTCGTGCGCGTCGGCGACACTGTGGAACAGGGTCAGGTGCTCTGCATCATCGAATCCATGAAGCTGATGAATGAGATCGAATCCGAAGTCACTGGAACCGTCATCGCCAAGCTCGTGGAAAACGCCCGGCCCGTGGAATATGGCGAAGCCCTCTTCGCCGTGCGCCCCCGCTGATTCATGTTTCAAAAAGTTCTCATAGCTAACCGGGGCGAGATCGCCCTGCGCGTGATCTGTGCCTGCAAGGACCTCGGTATCCGCACCGTGGCCGTGTATTCGGAAGCCGACCGCCATACCCTCCACGTGCGCTTCGCTGACGAAGCCATCTGTATCGGACCGGCCAAGAGTGCGCGCAGCTACCTGGATATTCCCTCGGTCATCAGCGCGGCCGAGATCACCAACGCCGACGCGGTCCATCCCGGCTATGGTTTTCTGAGCGAGAACCCCGAGTTCGCGGAAGTAGCGGAGGCCTGCGGGCTCAAGTTCATCGGTCCGCGCGCCGCCGTCATCCGCACCATGGGGATGAAGCACCTCGCCCGCCAGGTGATGCACAAGGCCGGAGTTCCTATCCTGCCCGGCAGCATCGGCACCCTCAAGAACGTCGAGGAAGCCGAAGAGCTCGCCGCTCGGATCGGTCTGCCCGTCATGCTGAAGGCGGCTGCCGGTGGTGGAGGCCGCGGCATGCGCGTCGTGCGGGAAGCCGCCGACCTGCAAGGTCTGTACGTCCAGGCCCAGAATGAGGCGACGGCGGCGTTCTCCAACGGCGAGCTCTACATGGAGAAGCTCGTCGAGGAGCCGCGCCACATCGAGTTCCAGATCCTCGCCGACGAGCATGGAGATGTCGAGATCCTGGGTGAGCGCGAATGCTCCATCCAGCGCCGCCATCAGAAGCTCCTAGAAGAAGCTCCGTCCGTCGCCGTCAGTCCGGAGCTGCGTGCCGAGATCAGTGCCAACCTGGCCCGGGCCATGCGCGACGCCGGCTACACCAACGCCGGCACAGCCGAGTTCCTCATGGACAAGAGCGGCAAGCTCTACTTCATGGAGGTGAACGCCCGCGTCCAGGTGGAGCATCCCGTCACCGAGGCGGTCACCGGCATCGACATCGTGAAGAGCCAGATCCTGATCGCCGCCGGGAAGAAGCTCAACGAGATCATCACCCGCCCGGTGTCGTTCCAGGGACATGCCATCGAGTGCCGCATCAACGCCGAGCACCCCGGAACCTTCGCGCCATCGCCCGGCCGCATCACCGGATTTAACCTGCCGGGCGGCGTCGGCATCCGCGTGGACACGGCGGCTTACACCGACGGTGTGATCCCGCCCTACTACGACTCCCTGGTGGCCAAGCTGATCGCCCACGGCCGCGATCGCAATGAGGCCATCGCTCGCATGAGCCGCGCGCTCGAGATGTTCGTGGTCGAGGGGATCCATACCTCCATCCCGCTGCACCAGCGGATACTCCAGACCCCGGAGTTCGTCGCCGGCGACCTCGACACCTCCTTCCTTGCCAAGACCAAACTGATCCCGGTGAAGTGACCTATGGACTTGCGAACGCGCCTTCTCGATGGCCTGGTGATCCCGGCGCATCCCCTGGCGCTGAACGCGGATCGCCGCCTCGATGAGCGCCGCCAGCGTGCGCTGTCCCGCTACTATCTGGCAGCGGGAGCGGGCGGTTTGGCCGTGGGTGTCCACACCACCCAGTTCGAGATTCGGCAGGTCGGCCTGTACGAGCCGGTCCTGCGGATCGCCATGGAAGAGATGCAGCGGCCAGGCATTGTGAAGGTCGCGGGCATCGTCGGCCGGACCGATCAGGCCATCCGCGAAGCGGGAATCGCCCGTGACCTGGGCTACGATGCCGGACTCCTCAGCCTGGGCGCGATGCGCGATGCTCCGGTGGAAGAGTTGGTCCGCCATGCCCGGGCCGTGTCCGCCATCATTCCCGTGTTCGGCTTCTACCTGCAGCCGTCCGTCGGCGGCCGCATTCTGCCCTACGATTTCTGGCGTGACTTTGTGGAGATCGAGAACGTGGTGGCCATCAAGATCGCCCCGTTCAACCGCTACCAGACCTTGGACGTGGTCCGAGCGGTGGCCGAATCCGGAAGAGCCGGCGAGATTGCGCTCTACACCGGCAACGACGACAACATCCTGATCGATCTGCTGACGCCCGGCATCGCCGGCGGCTTGTTAGGGCACTGGGCCGTCTGGACGCGTCGCGCCGTCGAGCAACTCGAGTCAGCCAAACAACTCCGGAAGTCCGGCGACCCGATCCCCGCCTCGATGCTGACCCTGGCCCAGCAGGTCACCGATTCGAACGCCGCTCTCTTCGATCCCCAGCACGCCTTTCACGGCTGCATCGCCGGCATCCACGAAGTCCTGAGACGTCAGGGATTGCTCGAAGGCCGCTGGTGCCTCAACCCGGACGAGGACCTCTCGCCCGGTCAGATGGAGGAGATCGACCGCGTCTACCGGTCCTATCCCCACCTGACCGACGACGAGTTCGTGGCCCAGCATCTCCGCGACTGGCTCTAGTACGCCGACGTGGCGCACGCTCGCGCGTGCAGCGTCGGCACTCCTGCCGACGCGAGCTACTTGACCGTCGTGCTCGCCGGGACCGAAGTACCCGACGAGTTCGTCAGCGTCACCGTGATCGAACCGACGTCGGCGAGGTTCCCGTTTACCGCAAACGGAAGCGTCAGCGAGAACTGGGATCCGGTGACGAACGAAGCGCTGTTCTGGTACCACTGCGTGAACAGGCTGGCTACGTCCGCCGTCAAGTCGTTCGCTTGCAGGTTGGCGCCGGGCGCGGCGATGAAATGGAACGTAGCCGTCTTCATCTCGCGCGTGGTCGAGTACCCGGTCACGATCACCTGGAACCCGCCCGTGATCGCCTTTGCCGTGACGGTCTGAATCACGGGAGGAGCAGCGGCAATCGACGTTGTGCTCGAGGCCCCGGTTGCAGGCGTGACGTCCACTCCCGCCACGCTGAACGTGAACGAAAGCTGGATCGCTCCCGCCAGCGTTCCAACCTGCAGGCTGACCGTCGCGTGGGTCGCGCCTGCCGGAATGACGAACTGCATGGTCCGCGATCCGTTGGCGAACATCAGGTCCGTTGGACCCGCCAGGTCGGGCGTGAGCTTAAGCTGGGCCGTTACGGTCAGCGGCTGCGGATACCCGGTGGCCAGGTCGAGTTGCACAACCAGTTGGTCTCCCGGGTTTACGGATGCCGGCATGCCGCTCAACGTGATGGCGGGCAACGGCGGCGCAGCACCGATGTGCAAAGCGAAGCTCTGGGTGGCCTTGGTTCCCTTACTGTCGGCCGCCTGCACGGTGAAGCTGAAGTCACCGGTCTGCGACGGCGTTCCGGCCAACACCCCGGTAGAAGCGGCGAGCGCGACACCCGGCGGAAGGCTGCCCTCCACGATCGACCAGGTCACAGCGCCGTTCGCGCCGCTGGCCTGGAGCATCTGGCTGTACGGCAGCCCGGCGTTGCCCGGCGGCAGCGCGGTGGTCGTGATTGTGAGCAGGGGCGCGTTGACGGTCATCGTCACCGCCACCTGTGCGCTGACGGTAGTGGAATCCGTGGCGCGGATCGAGAACTGGTAGGTGCCCGCTGTCGTCGGTACTCCGGAGAGCGCCCCGCTGGCGCCGTTGAGCGTGATGCCCGGCGGCAGCGATCCGTCTCCGACCGACCAGGTATACGGCGGCGTGCCTTGTGAAGCCGTATAGGTCGCGCTGAAGGCCGACCCCACCGCACCGCTCAACGCCGTCGATCCCGAAACCAGGATTGGTACAGCCGACACCGTCAGGCTGTACGGTTGCGAGGCGTAGCCGAAGTTCGAATCGGTCACCGACACAGTGAACTGGTACACTCCGGCTTCCTGCGGAGTGCCGCTGAAGGTTCCGGCGGGATCGATCGAGAGTCCGGGGGCCAATCCACCGTCGCTAAGGGACCAGGTGTACGGCGTGGTTCCGCCGCTGACGCTGAATCCAGCCGAGTAAGGCGTCTTCAAAGCACCGTTCGGCAATGGCGAAGCCGTAGTGATCTCCAGAGTCGGGGACAGGATCGTGATCACGAAAGCCTGCGAGCCGGCGGCCGACTGCGAGTCGGTGACCAGCGCTGTGAACGGGTAGCTTCCCTTCGTGGTTGGCGAACCCGTGATCGAGCCGCTCGACGCGTCGAGCGTCAACCCCGGCGGCAGTGCGCCGTTGATCGACCACCGGTACGGCGGATGTCCGCCGGTCGCCGAGAGGCTGGATGAATACGGCGTACCCACTATGCCGTCTCGAAGCGTACCGGTGATCTTCGGCGAATTGGTGGAGACTTTCAGCGTGTACGCCGCGGTTGCAACGCGGCCACCGGCCTCGATCGCCTGCACTGTGATGTCGAAGGCGCCGCCCTGAGCCGGCGTTCCGGCCAATGCTCCGGAGGTATCCAGTGCCAGGCCGTCGGGCAGCACGCCATTCATCAATTGCCAGCCATACGCCGGCGTTCCGCCGATCGCTGCGAGGCCGAACTTATAGGCCTGTCCGTTGACGCCGTCCGGCAGCGTGGCCGTCGTGATGTAGAAGTCGCCTGGTCCCGCGATCCGGATCGCGTAGTTGCGTGTCGCCGGTTTGCGCGCTCCGCTGTCCGTGACGGTCAGCACGAACGGATACACGGCCTGCCGCTTCGGCGTGCCATGGAACTGGCCGTTGCTGCTGTCGAACGTGATGCCGTCCGGGATTGTCCCTTGTGCGATCGACCAGGAGTACGGCGGAGTGCCTCCGGTCACCGCGATCGAGTAGTCATAGGGCCGGCCGAGCACTCCGTCGGGCAACGGCGACGACGTGATCAGAGTCGCCTGAGCGGGGTCGATGATCTGGCAGCGAGAACTGGCCGCCGGCGGTGGTACCCGCCGCGTCCGTGACGGTGGCGGCGAAGGTCGCGATCTGCGCAGTGGTCGGCGTGCCGCCGATCGCGCCCGGCGAACTCAACGTCAAGCCGGCTGGAAGCGACCCGCTGGAAATCGACCAGCTATACGGTCCCTTTCCGCCGCTCACTCCCAACGCGAACGAGTACGCCGAGTTCAGCGTACCCGGTGGAAGCTGCGACGGGCTGGTGATCGTCAACGGCGCAAGCGGCGCGGATTGGATCAGGATGGTGAGCAGTGCGGGCGTGCTGGTCTGGTTGCCGCTGGTCGCCTGCACGTAGAAGCTGAAACTGCCGGCGGCGGTCGGCGTTCCGCTGATTCCGCCACTGGAATCCAGCGACAATCCCGCGGGCAGCGAGCCGGAGACCAGGTTCCAGCCGTACGGCGAATTGCCCCCATGGGCGTGCAGTGCGGCGGAGTACGCGGCGCCTACTGTGCCCGCCGGAAGGCTGGCGCTGTCGATGCCGAGAAGCCCGTTCACCTGAATAGTGAACTGGCGGGTGGCGGTGGCTTCCGCCGCGTCGGTCACTTGGGCAGTGAACGATACGGTCCCCGCGGTGGACGGTGTTCCCAGAATGGTCCCATTTGCAGAGAGCGTCAGCGGGGAAATGCTGGAGCCCTGCGCAAGAGCGTACGTATACGGCGGGACTCCGCCTCCCGCGGTAAGCGAGGCGGTGTACGAGATCCCCGCAGTAGCGTCCGGCATACCCAAGGTGACAAACGCGAGCGGCGTTCCAGTGGAAACCAGAAGCGTGAACTGGCGGGATGTTGTGATCTGGTGCGAATCGGTGTCGGTTGACGTGAAGTGGTACACGCCGGCAACCAGGGGCTTGCCGCTCAGAGTGCCGCTGGTACTCAGAGTCAGCCATGCCGGAAGGTCGGCCGCGGTCCAGGAGTAAACGCCCGTACCGCCGATTGCGCGCAGCGTCGTCAAGTACGCGACGCCCACTGTCGCTTGCGGGAGAACCGTGGTCGTGATCGCGAGCGATTGGTTCACCGTCAGCGAGAAGGGCTGGGTCGCGGAGTGTCCCACATTATCAGCTACGGTGACGTTAAAGGTCACCGTCCCGTCTGAAACAGGCGTCCCGGACAGGTTGCCCGCGGCGCTCATGGTCAACCAGGAAGGCAGTCCCGTTGCCGTCCAGGTGTTCACTCCCGAACCGCCCGCAGCGGCGAAGTGCTGGAGGTAGGGAATGTTGACTGTGCCGGTGTCCAGCGGGCTCGTCGTAGTGATGGCCAGTTGCCCGTAGATGGTGAGAGAGAACGCCTGCGTGACCGAGTGGTTCGCAGTGTCCGAAACCGTCACGCTGAAAGTGGCAGTGCCGCCCGCTGGTGGCGTGCCGGAAAGCAAACCGGACGTGCTGACATTCAGCCACGCCGGCAAGTTCAAGCCGGCCCACGAATACGCCCCGACACCGCCCGTCGCCGCAAGTTGGGTGGAGTAGGGGATCCCGATGGTGCCCGGAATCAAGGTCGCGGGTGTCGTGATGGCGAGCGCTGGGTATGCGGTTAGTGTGAAAACGCCGCTCGCGCTCTGTTCCGACGAGTCGGTGACGGTCACCGTGAATGAAACCGGACCGGGGGCTGGCGGCGTACCGCTGAGGTAACCGGCCGGCGTCAACGAGAGCCAGTCCGGCAGCCCACTCGCAGACCACGCGTACCCGCGGGTACCGCCCGATGCCGTGAAGTTCGCCGAATAGGCAGTTCCCACCGTCGCCGGCGCGAGTGCGGCCTGGTTGTCGATGGTCAGCGCGGCGTTCACCGGCAGTGTGAAGGACTGGCTCTGGGTGTTCCGCAGCGCATCCGTGACCGTGACGCTGAACTGGATCGCCGCGGCACTCGAAGGCGTGCCGGTCAATACGCCATCCGGACTGATCGCGAAGCCTTGCGGTAGACCCGTGGCCGACCAGACGTAGCTACCGCCGCCGCCGGACGCCGTGAAGGTGGCCGTGTAGGGCGAGTTCACCGTCGCAGCCTGCAGCGGTGATGAGGTCAGGATCACGAGCGAGGCGTTCACCGACAGACTGAAAGCCTGCTGGATGCTGTTCTCGGTCGCCGTGTCGAGGAGCGTCACTGTGAACGGAACCGCGCCCGCCGCGGGGGGCGTTCCAGAGAGCAATCCAGTGCTCGATAGCGTCAGCCAGTTCGGCAGTCCGGTGGCGGACCACTGATAGCTGCCGCTGCCGCCCGAGGCGGTGAAGGTGAACGAGTAGGCGATGCCCATCGTGGCCGGCGCCGGCGAGTTGCCGAAGGTGAGCGCGGCGTTCACCGGAAGCGTGAACAGCTGGCTGAGCGAAGTCTGTTTCGCGTCCGTCACAATCACGGTGAAGGTGACCGGACCCGCCGCCGGCGGCGTTCCGGAGAGTGTTCCATCAGAGGCGATGGAAAGCCACACGGGCAGTTCGGTGGCGCTGAAGCTATATGGAGTGACGCCGCCTGTGACTTGAATCGCGGAGGTGTAAAAGGCGTTAGCGGTGGCCGCCGTGATCGGCGAAGTGGTCAGGAACGCCAGCCCCGGCGCTTGCACCGGCAGTACGAGATCTGCTGTGGAATATGCGCCCAGACTGTCGGTGACCTTCGCCGTGAAGTTGACCTGAGAGGGACCACCCGCCGGCGGAGTGCCGCTTAACACGCCGTCGCTCGAGAGCGAGAGCCATTCCGGTAGGCCGGTAGCCGACCACCTATAAGCCGGCGTGCCGCCGGTCGCGGCCAGCGTGTTCGAATAGGCCTGGCCGATGATAGCCGGAGTTAGCGGGCTTGTGGTGGTGATAGTGGGCGGGTTCACCAGGATGGTGAAGTTCTGAGACGCGCTGTTCGCCACCGGTGACTGGGCATCCGTGACGGTCAGCGAGAAGCTGTACGGTCCTCCCACCAACGGCGTCCCGCTGAGCTGGCCGGAGTTGTTGACGCTCAACCATGCCGGAAGTCCGCTGCCCGTTACCGTGAAGGGTGCGACGCCTCCCGTCCACTGCACCTGGTAGGAGTACGCCTGGTTGATCGCTCCGGTCGGCAGTAGCTGCGGCGACGTGATCACGATTCCGGAGCCGGGGGCGATCACCAGCGTGATCTGCTTGTTCGCCGTCTGCGAGCCTTGATCGGTGACGATGAAATTCGGGTGGAACGTGCCGGTCTCGGTGGGTGTTCCGGTCAAGGCGCCGCTGATTGGGTCAATGGATAGACCATTGGGAAGTCCCGTGGCGCTGAAGTTGTATGCCTGGGCTCCGCCCGTGGCGGTGATGCTGCCTCCGGTATAGGCCGTTCCGGCAGTGCCGTTTGGCAGTGACGCCGTCGTGATGGTCAGGACGCCATTGAAAGTGACCTGAAAGTTCTTGGTTCGTCGTGGCCCCCCAGCGGTCAGTGAACGTGACGCTGAAGTTGGAGGTGGCAACGGCGTTGGGGGTTCCCGTCAGCAAGCCTGATGAAGAGAGCGCGAAGCCGGCGGGAAGGGTTCCGGGAGTGAGCGACCACGTGAACGGCGCGGCTCCCGGCGGATCGTACACGGCGTTGGTGGCGAACTGGAGGCTATACGGCGTACCGACGATTCCGGCGGGCAGCGGCGATGCATTCGTGATCTGCGGCGCAGGGTTGCAGTGCAGCGTGAGCCCGGAGTGGCTGGCGGTGGCCCGGACGCTGTCGGTCACCTGAATCGTGACGGTGCCGGCGGGCTGGCCGCCGCAGAGTCCCACGATCTGGTTGCTCGCGTTGAGGCTCAGGCCGGGATTCAATCCGATCGCGTCGAACGTATAGGGCGGCACCCCTCCGGAGGCCGAGAGTTGCACGTTGTACTGGGTTCCCGGCGGTGGCGTCGGGGAGCGCGGCGGGCGCCAGCGTAAGCGGCGCGCCTGGATTGATGGTCAGCGTGAACGTCGGATCAACCGCGACATTCGCATGATCGAGAATCGAGATGCCGACATGGAACGTACCGGCGGTAACAGGAGTGCCGGTGATTGCGCCGGTGTTGGCGTCCAGTGTCAGATTGGCGGGCAGGCTCTGCGGCGAGCCGTCCTGGGTGAACGTGAATGGCGCGGTTCCACCGGTGACGGTGATGTTGGCCGAATACGGCACGCCGACAGTGCCGGCAGGCAGAGTCGTGTTCGAGACGGCGGGTCCGCCGAGCACCCACGTATCGGCGTTGATGGAGTAGTAGTCACTGCCCCCGAAAAGGAGTGTCTGTTGATGCACCGGATCGAAGGCGAGGGCCGCCTGGGATCGATCACTTGGCGAATGGGGTGTCTGAACAGACGCCCAGTTCGTACCGTCCCATGCCCAGGTATCGCCCAACAACCCTTCTTCCCTTCCGCCGAAGAGCACCGCCTGATTGCGGACCGTGTCGAAAGCCATGCGCGCGCCAGTCCGTGGGGTGGGCGACGTATCGGGCGCCTTCTGGGTCCAGTTGGTTCCGTCCCAAGTCCAGGTGTCCGATAAAGTGCCGGTGTCGCCATTGCCCCCGAATAGAACGGCCTGGTTATGGACAGGATCCCAGGCCATAGCAGCGTCGTATCGAGCCGGAGGCTGGGTGGCAGGACTCTTTAGGGTCCAGTTCGTGCCGTCCCAGACCCAGGTGTCCGGAAGATTGCGTCCGGCGTACGTTCCGCCGAAGAGTACCACCTGCTGATGGGCCGCATCGTAGGCCATCGCGGCCCCGCTTCGGATGGAAGGAGAATTGGAGGGCGATTTCTCGGCCCATGTGGTGCCGTTCCAAACCCAGGTGTCGCCAAAAGCGGGGTTGGTGCAGCACGTGCCGCCGCCGAACAGGACCACCTGACCGCGCGCGGCGTCGTAAGCCATAGCGTGGCCGTCCCGAGCGGGCGGGGATGTCGCAGGTACCTTCTGGGTCCAGTCCGTTCCGTCCCAAACCCACGTTTCGTTGTGATCGCCATCGTCAAAATCATATCCACCGAACAGGACGATCTGAGAACGAGCCGTGTCGTAGGCAAGTGCGTGGTTCGCCAACCCGAGAGGGCTGTGGACAGGGTTGAGCCGGGTCCAATCGAGCGACGGTGCGACGGTGGAAACCGGGAGCGAAATATTCACCTCGATCGAGTGCGAGGCCTGATCCATGACCGTGAAGAGTGGCGAATACGGCCCGGCCACGGTGGGAGTGCCGGTGATTGCTCCGGTGGACGGGTCTATCGACAGCCCGGGCGGCATTCCAGTGGCGCCGTACGTATAGGAGCCCACTCCACCTGTGGCCACAATCGAATATCCGGACGGGTAGGGCTTGTTCAGAATCCCGCCAGGGAGTGAAGCCGTTGTGATGGCGAGTTGGGAACTGAAACTGAGTTGGAAGTTCCTGGTGGTGGTGGCGCCCCAACGATCGGTGAATGTGACCGAGAAGTTCGAGGTGGCGGCGGAGCTGGCAGTACCCGTCAACGCGCCTGCCGGACTGAGCGAGAATCCCTGCGGCAACGTTCCGGGAGTCAGCGTCCAGCTGAATGGCGCCGCACCGGGAGGATTATAGCTTGCGTTGGTTGTGAATTGATGGTCGTATGCGACGCCCGGAGTTCCGTCGGGAAGCGGCGACGCGTCGGTGATCTGCGGCGCGGGATTACAGTTCAGCGCGACAGTCAGAGTGGCCGTTCCAGGGAACGGCGTCTGGGAATCGACTACTCTGAGTACAACGCCGGTAGACGATGCTTGGCACTGTCCCACCAGTTGATTGGAAGCGTTCAGAGTGATGCCGGTGGGAAGTCCGGTGGCGCTGAACGTGTACGGACCGTTTCCGCCCGAAACAGTGAGTTGGACGTTGTAATTGGCCCCCATGGTCGCGTCCGGGAGCGTAGCAGGCCCCAGCGTGACCGGACCATTGACCACCGGCAGCGTGAACGGGATATCGGTGGCGAGACCTTGCGAATCCGTGATGGTGACGCCGATCGGGATCTGTTGGTTCGGGGTGGCCGAGACCGTGCCGGTGATGGCGCCCGTGCTGGAATTGAGTGTCAGGCCGAACGGAGTGAACGTATACGGGCTGCCATCGACGGTGAAGGTATACGGGCTGACGCCCCCAGTCACCGGGATCGTATAGGAATAGGGCGCTCCAGAATAAGCGGCCTGCAGGGTGCCATTCGCGGATGGGGCGGTTAACAACCAATCGTCGTTGTAGTAAGTGCCGCTATTCGTTCCACCGAAGAGAAGGAGTTGACCGCCGGCCGAACTCCCGCGGGTGTAGGCCATTGAACTGCCGAAGCGGGCGCTCGGGCCGGGGATGTTCAACTGGGTCCAGTTCGAGCCATCCCAGGACCAGGTATCATTCAAGGAACCGCTCGCGCCGAATCCGCCGGTCAGGATCACCCGGCCGCGCTGGGGGTCATAAGCGATCGCCGCGGCGACTCGCCCAGACGGGCTGTTGGCGGGAGTCTTTTGGGTCCAGGATGCGCCGTCCCACACCCAGGTATCGTTGTAGCGTGTACCGCTATCCTGGCCGCCAAACATCAGGATCTGGCCGTGTGCCTGATCGTACACCATGGCCGCGCCAAAACGGATGGGGGGCGGACTGGCTGGCGCGGCGTTGGTCCAAATGGATCCGTCATAGAGCCACGTGTCATTAGCGGAGCCCCCGGCGGTACTGCCGCCAAAGAGAACCGTCTTCCCGCGATTCGGATCGAAGGCCATGGCCGGCCACGAGCGCGCCGAAGGGCCGGCGGCCCCAACGATACTGGTCCACGAATAACCGTCCCAACTCCAGGTGTCGCCGAGCAGGTTGACGCCGGTCGCTGTCGAGTTGCCGCCGAATAGCACGATCCGGTTATGGACCGTATCGAGCGCCATCGCAGCTTGCATTCGAGCGGGTGGACCGGAGACATCATACAAGACCCACTGATTGCCGATCCAGCCGTAGGTATCGTTCATCACGGCGGACCCGTTCGACCCTCCGAACAGAAACAGGTTCCCGCCTGAATCGGTCGAAGAGGCGGCAGCGTACCGCGCGGATGGACCCGGGAGGGCGGGAGCATAGAGCGAAACCCAGCTCTGGGTAAACGTGAGGCTCTCGGTCCAGGTGTCGCCGAGAAGTTGGGCTGAGGGCGTGGCGCCGCCGAAGAGCACCTGCTGGCTCCGGGAACTGTCATATGCCATTCCCGCGACATACCGCGGTGTCGGACTGGTGGGCGTCACGGCCTGGCTCCAGTCCGCGCCGTTCCACAACCAGGTCTGGTTGCTTCCGGGATATAGGCCGAACAAGACAGTGATCCCGCGTTGGTTGTCGAACGAGAGCGAGTGCCCCCACGATGCGGGAGGCGAGTGAGCGGGCGCCAGCTTGGTCCAGTTCGACTTCGATCCATCCCACACCCACGTGTCCGACGACGTGGTCAAGGTACTCCCATTGAACCCGCCGTACATGACTGTAGTCTGGTGAACGCTGTCGAAGACCATCCCGGCTTGCCACAGTTGGGGTGGATTCGTCGTGGGATTTGCCTGGCTCCAATTCGATCCGTTCCAGAGCCAGGTGTCCGAGAGACCGGGGAAACCGCCGAACATCACCACCTGGTTGTGAACCGGGTCATAGGCCAGGCTGGTGTACTGCCGTGCTGGGGGATTGGTCTCCGGCGATTGCTGGATCCAGTTCGAACCGTTCCAGATCCAGGTGTCGTTGAAATACCTGGTCCCGTTTCCGCCGCCGAACAGGACTATCTGGTTAGTGGTCGAATTCCAGACCATCTTGGCGCCATATCGCGCCGCAGGGGACGCGGCAGGCTCCAGCTGAGTCCAATTCGATCCATTCCAGACCCACGTGTCACCCAGCGCGCCCTCATCCAGGCCGCCGAAGAGGACTACCTGTTTCCGCACCGGGTCATATGCGATAGCTGGGAGCTGTCGCGCGGACGGCGACGTCGCCGGGTTCTGCTGTGTCCAGGTTTCAGCGAGGGCGGCTGCCGACAATAGCAGCGCGGCAAGAATCAGGCTAGCGGAACGAGTAACGTGCATTATGAAAGACAACCATGAGGAGACACCAGTAGATATCGCCATCCAGACCCATTGGCAGGGTTCCGACTAGTATGACAAATAGGGCTGAATTGTCAACGGTTAATCATCGAGCAGGAAGGAGCCCCGAGCTATCTGCGCAGGTTCTCGTACCACTTCAAATTCCCTGTCGAAGCCCCGATGCAGGCCACGTCGGGCCACCCGTCGCCGTTGATATCGCGGATCTTGCAGTCGGCCGCCGCGATCCCTCCGGGATCTAGTACCTGGCGGTCCCACAACTCACCAGTACTATCGAGCGCCTTATATAGGTAGAGCTGGAATCCGGCGCCGCGGTAACCGGCCACCACCTCGTCTTGCCCCCTGCGGTCCAAGTCCCCTACTGCGAGGGCATGGCCGTTCACGAACGAATTGTCAATCACCTTACGATCCCATAGCGCCCCGCGCTCCCGATAGATGGCGACCTCGCTCCCGTGCCAAGGTTCGATCGCAGCCAGAAAACGCTGCTTGCCCAACCGCCCCAAAGCCACCTCGCTCGACCCGCAGCGCGGGCAAGGCTCGGGTGTCCCCGTCCCGATCTCCCGGGAGGTCCATGCGCCGATCTTCGACGGCCGGAACAGCCGCAAGCCGAGGAAACTCGCCGTCAGTAACTCCTGCCGGCCGTCTCGATCCCAATCCACGGGATAGATGCTGTGCACGATACCGCGCAACTCGTCCGACAGCAGTTCCCGCTTCCACGCGCCGGGGCGATAGATGTAGATCGGGCAAGGCGCCTGATACTGTGGAGGCTCAGCGGTCATCCCGACCATCGGCGCCATAATCATCGTCTTGCGGCCCTTGCCGTCGAGATTGGCCCAGCGAACGCGATGTGCCGTGGGCACCCGATCGATCTCCGTGAGCTTCCAAGGCCGGCGAACATCGCCGTCGTGATGCAGCAGTCCGACGATGCCGACGCTGGCGGCGGGCTTCGATTCGAACCGGTACAGAATGGCGATCTCGGGGACACCATCGCCGTCGATGTCCGAGCAGTCGATGTTGATGGTGCGCGGTACATCGGAGGCGATCACGTGGCGCTGCCAATCTGGATTCTCGTACCAGGCCAGCTCGGTGCCGCGCTCATCGACGGCGATCAGGTCAATCCGCCCGTCGCCGTTCAAATCCGCCGCTACCAGTTGATACCCGAGTTTCAGTCCGGTAGTGATGGTATGTTCGCGGAATCGCGGCGGGCGTGCGTGCCGCGTTGCGCAAAAAGCCGCAGCCGAGAACAGGAGCACGAAAGCTGCTCGCGGGACGGGACTCATGCACCAAGCATATCCCCATGGGCTCCAGCCGGGGTCCTCACGGTAGAATACGAACATGAATCGGCTCCCGGCCTTGTCAGCCATGGTGTGTTTGGCGCTGCCCGCCTGGGCCGACACCTACCTGGTCCTTCCGTTCTTTAATGCCTCCCACACCGCCAATCTCGATTGGATCGGCGAAAGCGTTTCCGAGAGTATTCGAGAGTCCTTGTCGTCGCAGGGATTGATGACGCTCGGCCGCGAGGATCGGCAGGAGGCGTATCGCCGCCTGGGGCTGCGTGCGGACGCCAATCTGACGCGGGCCACGGTAATGAAGATCGGACAGTCTCTCGACGCCAACCAAGTGATCTATGGCGATTTCGAATTGCAGCCGGCCGCCGAGGGCAGCAAGAGCCGGGGATCCCTCAAGATCACAGCCCACGTGCTGGATCTGCGCGCCCTCAAGCAAGGGCCTGAGTTCTCGGAGATTGCCGCTTTGGAGGACCTCGCTTCCGAGCAGGCCCGCATCGCGTGGGAGGCACTGAAGTTCCTCACCCCCGGACACGCCCCCCCGGAAGAGGAATTTCAGCGGCAGCGTGCGGAGGTCCGAGTGGACGCGATGGAGAGTTACATCCGGGGGCTGCTGGCCGTCTCACCGGAGCAGAAGCACAGGTTGTTTTCACAGGCAATCCGGCTCGAGCCGGGGTATTCGCAGGCGGCATACGAGTTGGGAATGCTGGCCTATTCCCGCGAAGACTATAAGACCGCCGCGGACTGGCTGCAAAAGGTAGAGCCGAAGCTCGCCCGTTACCGGAAGGCGCAGTTCTATCTCGGCATCTGCCGCTTCCAGACCGGCAACTATGCCGAGGCCGAGGCAGCCTTCGAGTCGGTAGCAAAGACAGTTCCATTGAACGAAGTCTGGAATAACCTGGGGGCCGCTCAATCGAGGCTGAATCGCCCGCAGCAGGCCACAGAGAACCTCATCAAGGCGCTCGAAGGCGACTCGAGCGATCCGCTTTATCATTTCAACGTCGGATACTCGCTGTGGCGCCAGAAGCAGTTTGACGCCGCCGCGGAACGTTTTCGCGCCGTGCTCGACCGCACGCCACAAGATGCCGTGGCAACCACTATGCTAGGTAGATGCCTGAAACGCGACGGACCGCAAACAAATGATCCCGAGCGGTTGGAGCGGCTGAAAACGCAATATGAAGAAAGCGCATACTGGCAGCTGAAGGCTGTGTTACAACCTGACAAGCCGTGATAGTAAAGGTCCGATTAAGGCCTCATCCCTGGGTGCGTAAACTAATCGGTGGGATTGATCCCCCGAGAACCGCTATAATCGAAAAGCTCATGATTGAGTCGTTCGGCCTAACCAATCCAGGCTGTGTCCGTAAGAACAATGAGGATTACTACATCCTGGCGCCCGAAGTCGGATTATATGTCGTCGCCGACGGGATGGGGGGCGCCCAGGCCGGGGAGCACGCCTCCAAGCTAGCGGCGGAGACCGTGCTGGAAACCGTGATCCAAGCGGAATCCCCAGGGCCGGAAACGCTGTTGAAGGCATTTGAAGAAGCCAACCGGCGTGTTCTTCAGGCGGCCAGTTCGGATTCGGACCTGGAAGGGATGGGGACCACGCTTGTCGCCGTGCTCGACTCGGATCAGGGCGTGCTGGTGGCGAGTGTCGGCGACAGCCGGGCGTACATCTACGAAGGCGACGAACTACTGATCATCACCGAAGATCAGACCTGGGTGCACGAGGTGGGCCGGCGGCTGGGGCTGGATGAGGCAACGCTGAAGAGTCACCCAATGCGACACGTGCTGACCATGGCGATCGGCGTCAGCTCGCAGCTGCGGGTGCATACGTACGTCCTCAAACCGCTGCCCGGGACACAAATTCTCCTGTGCAGCGACGGCCTTCACGGCGTCGTCGGCGAGGACATCATCTTTGGAGCGCTAGCGGAACCCGGCGAACTCGAAGGGAAGTGCCGGTTTCTGATCGACTCCGCGAGAAACGCCGGCGGTCCGGACAACATCACGACGATTTTGCTCCGGATGCCAGCCTGAAGGGCGGGACTGAAGCCCCCGATGGCGGGCTGGAGAGCCGGCGGAGAGCCCGCCGCAGCCTGGGAGGCCGCCCCACATCGGATGAATGTCCAAACTCCAGAGCGGGACGAAATAAGTCCGCTCCACATTTAGCGTCCTGACGATCCGAAGCCGCCCGCTCCCCGTTCCGTATCCGAAAGCTCCCCTTCCATCAGTTCGATGGCCTCATACTTCGCGATCACCATCTGGGCGATGCGGTCACCTTTTTCGATGACATAGTCGGTCTTCCCCAGGTTGAGCAGGATGACACGGATTTCCCCGCGGTAGCCGGGGTCGATGGTCCCCGGACTGTTCGGCACGGTGATGGCGTGCTTCAGCGCGAGTCCGCTGCGGGGGCGGATCTGAGCCTCGTAGCCGGCCGGCAGTTCGATGGCGAGGCCGGTTGGAACTCCCTGCGGGACGTTCGGCGACAGAACCGCGCGCTCCACAGCGCGAAGGTCCATGCCCGCGTCTTCAGCCGGACCGTGGGCATATTCGGGCAAGGCTGCGTCGGGCCGGAGGCGTTTCATTCGGATGTGCATGCGAATTCGTTATCATAACCGTTTGCAGACCTTGAAGAAACCGCGCGTGCTGACCATTGCGCCGCTGCCGCCGGAAAAGTGCGCCTACGCGCTGGCCCGCTACAGCCGCTCTCCCGATTCCATCGCCGACTCGCTCGAGTGGGTGCGAACGCACGACTCGCAGAAGTTTCTGGAAAGCTTCTACTTCCAGTACGGGCATGCCTCCATCGCCGACCTGGGGCACGTGGTGCTGTGCTTCGAGGGCATCTCGGAACTCGCCGCCACCGAGATTGAAGACGAACAGTTGTGGGACGGGCAGGCCCGTTCGTCGCGCTACCAGGATTTCGGACGCTCGGGATTCATCGTTCCTCCGGACTTGGGCGGAACCGACCGTGAGCGCTACGAAGCCGCCGCTCGCCGATTGCTGGAAGGTTATCAGCAGATCCACGCCCGGATGGTGGAGCATCTTTCCGGACAACTGCCCCGTCCGGAATCGATGAAACCGGATGCCTATCAGCGCAACATCGCGGCGCGGGCGTTCGATGTAGCCCGGTACCTGCTCTTCTTGGGGATTCCGACCGGGGTGGGCCAGGTGGCGAGTATCCGTACGCTGGAGAAGCAGATCCGTCGATTGAAGTCGTCGCCGTACCAGGAACTGCGCGATCTGGCGTCCGAAATCGCCGAAGCTTGTACCGAGCCGCCCTCCTGCGGACTGCCCGGATCGTCCACGGAACCGGTAGCACCCACCCTGGCGCGCTATGTAGATCCCGAGGTTCATCCGCCGGCTGCCATGGGGGACCTGCGGCAATGGGCAAACCAGAACCTGCCGCCGCGAGTGATGCCCGAACCGGGCATGGTGGACCTGGTGAAGCCCATCCACAGCACAGCCGACATCGCCTCCACGTTACTTTATCCGGTTACAGACCGGCCCTTCCGGGAGCTTTATGACCTGGCGGCGGGCTGGACCGAGGCCCGACGTTCGGAAGTAATCGGGCTGGCCCTGCGGTCTCGGACCTCGCGTGATGAATTGCTGCGTGGCTTCCGGCAAGGTCAGTACGCGTTCGACATCGTAATGGACATCGGCGCGTATCGAGACCTACACCGGCACCGGCGCTGCCAGCAGTTCCGGCAACCCTATTCGACGGCGCTGGGCTTTGAGACTCCCGAAGCGATTCGCGCCGCGGGGCAGGAAGCGGCTTATCAGCCGCTGCTCGAAGCAACCTTGGAGGTCTGTCGCGGCCTGCCGCAACCCGCCGGAGAGTACCTGCTTCCATTTGGGACGCGATCGCGGTTTCTGTTCAAGATGGACTTTGCCGAGGCTGAGTACATTGCGAGACTCAGAAGCGGAGTCAAAGGGCACTTTAGTTACCGCCGGGTGGCTTGGGAAATGAAGGAAGCCATGAATCGGATTGAACCCGAGTTAGCACGTTGGATGCAAGCAACTCCGCCCTGGGTGGAAGATCCGCTGAAAAGATAACGTATTGAAGCGGTAATTTCTGCCGCGATTTTCTACCTGTCCGTCCGGCTCTTCTCTCAACGCGCTGATATGGCTCACCTTGCTCCTTTGGTACGTGATCTGCCTTAACTACGTTGGGCTGCGCTGAGTCAAGCGCGCAGCCGCACAGGCCCGGCGCACTGACACCGCATAAGAGGCGCGGGCGACACAAGCGTAAAAGGAGAGTACAAAGTATGAGCCGATTTCAGGTGTTTGCTCTTGCATCCTGCGTTGGACTGCTCGGCGTCGGTTTCGCGCCCTCGGCCAAGGCGGACGAGTGGAACAAGCGAACCATTCTCACGGTGAACGAGGCGATTCAAGTTCCGAATGCCACACTGCAGCCTGGTAAGTACGTTATGAAGCTGCTGGATTCGCCGTCCAATCGCCACATCGTTCAAATCTTCGACGAGAACGAACAGCACATCATCACGACCGTGCTGGCGATCCCGAATTACCGCCTGCAGCCGACCGGCAAGACCCAGTTCGGATTCTGGGAAACTCCAGCGGGACAGCCCAAGGCCCTCCGGAGCTGGTTCTATCCCGGTGATAACTTCGGACAGGAATTTGCGTACCCGAAGAACCAGGCTATGCAGATAGCTACGGCGGTGAACCAGCCGGTTCCCACAACTTACGCGCAGTCGGAAGCCGACCTGACTACGGCCAAGGTAGGTACGGTGGACAAAGAAGGAACCGAGCGCGAGATGCCCACGAGTACGGCAGCCCAGACCCCTAAGGAGCAACCGCGGCAGACTAATACGGAGATGGCCCAGGCTACGCCTCCGCCGGCTCCTCGGACGCCGGTTGAAAGCAGCGCGGACCGTCAAGCGACCCCGCAGGCCACTCCTCAACCGGCCCTGCCTCACACTGCCAGCGCGTTTCCGTTGGCCCTGCTGATCGGGTTTATCTCGATGGCCGCGTTCGGAGTTGTCACCCTTGCTGCAAAGCGGTCTGTCTAAGTCGAATTTGACTCCAAGGCGGGTTAGTCCCCGCCTGTACCACTACCTGGCGGTCGTGGCTCAGAAGTAGAAACCGAGCCGCGACCGTAGGGAGCAGATGGGATTCCAAGGTGACGGGGTGAGTTATGGGATGGGGGCACCTTCGAACTATCGCGTTCCGAGCGTGGATTGCCGCAGTTATGTTTTGCGTGGGATGGCCTCTCTCGGCGCAAAAGGAATTCACGATCTCGGCGGATGTGGATCTGGTCTTGTTGGACGTAAGCGTCCGCGACTCGGACGGAGGGTTCGTTTCCGGACTGCCTCAGAGCGCGTTTACTGTTCTTGAAGACGGACATCCCCAGAAGATCACTCAGTTCGCCGACCAGGATATTCCAGTGACCATCGGCTTGGTGGTCGATAACAGCGGAAGCATGCGGCCTAAGAAGCCAGAGGTGATTACCGCGGCGTTGATCC
This sequence comes from uncultured Acidobacteriota bacterium, assembly GCA_963737465.1. GTDB lineage: Bacteria > Acidobacteriota > Terriglobia > Bryobacterales > Bryobacteraceae > TMP-7. Next base: position 461,578 of record CAVTTC010000013.1, on the reverse strand, counting down.
TGATTCAGGCCAGTAATCCCAAGGACGAAGTATTCGTGATCAACTTTAACGACACGGTCCGGCGCGGGCTGCCGGACTTGGTGCCGTTCACGGACGACACGAGCGAATTGCGTAAGGCGCTGGCAAGAACTGACCCGGCGGGGCGCACGGCCCTGTATGATGCGGTGATCACAGGCGTGCAGCAGTTGGATATGGGTCGCCGGGATAAGAAGACTCTGGTGGTGGTGAGCGACGGAGGGGATAATATCAGCACTCACTCCTTCCGCGAGGCTCTGGACGCTGTACTTGCGTCGAGAGCCACTATTTACACGATCGGGATATTTAACGAAGACGACAAAGACAAGAATCCCGATGTCTTGAAGAAGTTGGCCCATGTGTCGGGCGGGGTGTGTTATCTGCCGAAGCAGCTGTCCGAAGTAGAAGACATCTGCCGCCAGATTGCGAAAGACATCCGCACGCGCTACACCATCGGGTATGTCCCGCAAGGTCTTTCCAAGCCGGGAGTGCGGCACATCAAGGTGGAGGCGCATTCACCCGACTACGGGAAACTGGTTGCTCGAACACGTACGAGTTACACGGTCGCCAGTTCGACGGAATCGGCGGATCGGAAGAAGAAGTAACGCATGAGAGTGAGGGTATTGCTCGAACCTCCGCCGTACGAACCAGTGACCCGATCCCGCGGACGCGGACTCCGGTGGCTGCAATGGATTCTGCTGGTAATCGGGATCGGGGCTCTGGGATATGCCGGATTTGGATACCTGGATTCAGGCATCTACCAGGCTTACGAGAATTGGGCATTCAACCAGCAGGTGGCGGGAAAGGCCCCTGGTTTGTGGGCCTTCATCCGCGATGGCGGCGCATGGCAGAGCCTGGTTGCCGGATACGCCGGCAACCCGGCGGCGATTCACGAAGAGCCGGTGAAGTCGATTCCGCCCGCACAACCACCAAGGCTGGCCACGGGATCGGTTGTGGGGCGAATCGACATCCCGCGCCTGGGGCTGCGGGCTATCGTGAAGGAAGGGGTGGATGACGGCACGCTCCGCCGTGCCGTCGGGCATGTGCCGGGCACAGCCCAGCCCGGAGACGAAGGGAATGTGGGTCTGGCGGGTCACCGGGACACCTTCTTCCGCTCGCTACAAGGGGTTCGCAAGAACGATCGCATTGTGTTAGAGACTTTGGGCGGCCGCTACGAATATGTGGTGGATTCGACCAGGATCGTTACTCCGAAGGACGTGGAGGTTTTGGACCCCACACCGAAACCGGCGTTGACGCTGGTGACCTGCTATCCGTTCTACTACGTCGGCAACGCTCCGCGACGTTTCATCGTCCGGGCGCGCCAAGTGCTTGCGGAAGCGCGCGACCACTCCGGGCGCTCCGGGTCAGGATCCTGATTCAGCCGAGAGTGCTTCCAGGCTCTTCAGTTTGGCGGTCAGCGTAGTTCGCTTCAGACCGAGCATGTCGGCGGCCTGCTTCTTGTTTCCATTGGTCTTGCGTAGCGCCTGCTCGAGCAAGCTGAGTTCGATCTGGCCGACGATGCGTTCGAAATCCAGGCCGTGATCGGGAACGGAGATGAGCGGCGGGTCGGGGCCCATGGCAGGCGTCCGCGGGGATTGGCGGTGGAAACGGAAGTCCTCGGGCGCCAGAAAGATCCTGTCACCGCTGAGCACCATCGCCATCTCCACGAGGTTTTCCAGTTCGCGGACGTTTCCGGGCCAATCGTAGCACAGCAGGTGATTCAGGACCTCGGGACGCAGCTCCTTTAGCGGCATCCCTTCCTGATCCGCCACCCTGCGGATGAAGTGTGCGGCGAGCCCCGGAATGTCGCTCGACCGCTCGCGCAACGGCGGCAGGCGCACGGGAACGACGTTCAGGCGATAATAGAGATCCTCGCGAAACCGCCCGGTCCGGACGCGTGCGCGCAGATCGACGTTGCAGGCGGCGATCACGCGGACATCCACATGGACCGTCTCCGAACTGCCCAGCTTCTGGATCTCCCGCTCCTGCAGCACCCGCAGCAGCTTGGCCTGAACGTCGTACGACATGTCGGCGATTTCGTCCAGGAACAAAGTTCCGCGATGGGCCTGTTCGAAGCGTCCAATGCGGCTGTTCATGGCACCCGTGTAAGCGCCTCGAACGTGCCCGAACAGCTCGGCTTCGAGCAGTTGCTCGGGGACAGCCGCGCAGTTTAGTGCGACGAACGGCATAGAGGAGCGCGGACTGGCAAGGTGGAGTGCGCGGGCCACCAGTTCCTTACCTGTGCCCGTCTCGCCGCTAATGAGTACGGTGCAGCGGCGGGGTCCCACGAGTTGAATAAACTCGATCAACTCCTGCATTTGGGGACTGTGTCCGATGAGCGTTCCGCGCCACCCTTCCTGATCCGAACGGAGGGGCGTGCGGCCGGGCAGGATGGCGGCGCCTAATGCCGCATTCAGTTCGTTCGCCGGAGCGTCCACGCGAATTACGTGGAAAGCGCCCGCCTTGGTCATGCGGATCGCGTCGGGGAGCGACGCCTTGACGTCACGTACCACAATCGCCACGCCGGCCTGAATCGCACGGAGTTGCCGAATCAGGTCCACGGGGTCCTGTCCGCACAAGGGAGTGTTCAGGACAACGACGTCCACCGCCTCGCGGCGTAGTTCCGCAACCGCTTCCACGGCGCTCGAAACGCGGATCTCTTCGTCATAGCTGTACGAAGGCTCCGAAGACGGCTCATGGGAGGCGATCCAAAGGACTTTCATCTTGGCACCGGCGGCGATTCGTCGAGACTCTCTGCCGCTAGTTTTCCATCGGCGAAAGAAAGGCGAACTTTAGGCGGGAAATCTACCTAACCCAGTACTAATCCAAGTAGTTACAGGGTGGTAGTCCTTACGCTTGCGGCGCAGGCCAGTGCAGATGCTTCCGCAGAAACCGAAATGTGCCCTCGCCATTAATAGTGTGGCCACCGTTGAAATACTCGATTTCGGTTCGATCCTCAATGCCCAGTTGCGCGTACAGCCAGCGCACCTTCGCGTACTGGTGCGCCACCCATTGGTCGCGGCCGACCTGGTCATTGTGACCGCGCTCCACCATGAAGGGACGCGGAATCATGAGGTAGGCCATCTCCGCATAGTCGAACGTGCTGCCCATGTTGAAGTAGGGCATCTCCCACTCGATGCTGTACATGAAGCTGAACCGCTGGTCGGTGGCGGCCACCTTTTCGGTCCAGGTGTTGAAGTCGCCGGAACAGATGGACAGCGCGTATCCTTCAAGGACGGTTGGAACGCGCACAGCCGTTTCGCCGCCGTAGCTGAGCCCGTAGAATCCGATGCGGTTCGCGTCCACCATGGGCAGCGTCGCCAGCCAGCGCAGGATCTGCTGGTGCTGGGTGATGATGAACGAGAAGAGCGTGGCCTTGACACCGTTGGCCTTGCGGCACAGCCAGCGGTAGCGATCCTCGCCGCGGTAGAGGTTGTGCGGGGCGAAGGTGATGAATCCCTGTTCGGCGAGGCGCGCGGCGAAGTCGTGATAGGCGGAGACGTCGCCTTCGATGACGTCCTGAGGAATGCCGCGGCGGCCGTGCTGGCAAACCACCACGGGACGGCGCTCGCCGGGTCTCAGATTCTTCGGAATCAGCAGCATGCCCCAGGCGAACACCTCCGGCCAGACGTCCAGCACCACCTCGTATCCGGTCCACCCGGGCTTGTCGTATACGCGGCGCGTACGGGCGTTGGGAGCGAGCAGCGGCTCGTCGAACCGGCCCATGATTTCCTCGTGAAAATAGCGTCGATACTGTTTTGCACCCTCAATGAATTTGGCTGCCGGGAAGGTGTCGTGCCGCAGCTTGGTGGACCACGTCTCATCGGCCAGTTCCGGCATCACTTTGTAGAGGAAGAACTGCTGACGGACGCTCTCCGAAGAGCGCAGCAGCGCTTGTACCTGCCGCTCAAGTTGCAGCACCTGGCGCTTCTGCCTCGCGTCGGGCTGGAACGATCGGCGGCGATCCACGGGCATTTCAGTGGAGAGAGGTTTGAACGCTGGCGCGCCCATCTGTTCGGTGAAGGCCGCGAGTGCTTGCGGCGATCCGGGTCCCACCGGAGCACCGCCTTCCCCGTGAATCAGGCGGCAACGGGCGAATGCCGGGCTGGTCAACTTGGCGACCCGCTCGAACTCCGATTTCACAGCAGAGAAATCGGGGGTACGCAGGTCTCCGCGGGGGTGTGTGATGTCGGGGACGCGGCTGTATTCCACGGTCAGCGAACGGGGCGCGATCAGGGACGCCAGTTCCGCGTCGCCGAATTCGTGCAGCAGGGCCCATACATTCCGATAGATGGGTTCCGACCATACCCGCTGCCGGGAACTGAAATATCCGCTGACCAACGCCGCGTCGATGCGTGAATCCAGCGCCGCCGCGTAAAACGCGATCAGGCCGCCCTCGGCATAGCCGGCCACGCCGATCCTTTGCCGGCCGCCGCGCCTGCGTTCGAACCAGTCCACGACGGCCAGGGTCTTCTGCACCTCGTAGCCGATGATGTGCCGCCCCATGTGGAACGCCTGCCGGTAGATCCACTCGCGGTGGGACTGATCGGTGAGTCGAATATCGGGATGGCCCGACCAGCGTGCGGTGCGATCCACGAGCGCCGGAACGACGACCACGAATCCGTTTTCGGCGAGCGAGCGCGCAAACTGGCGATCGGCGGTGAGGCCGGGCGCGAGTCCCGCGATCTGTTCGGGCGTCTGGTCGGCATCCGGCAGCGCGACGATGTAGCCCGCCGGAGTCTCCACCGGTTCCATGAGCAGGCCCTCGCCGTCAACGTGTTCCAGCACAGGCCAGCGGACCTGCTGTACGCGGTACGTGGAGGTCTGGGCCACCACCGGCGAATCGTCATCATCGCCGAAGTGCTCCATGACGACGGGCCGGCGATCGTCCACCGCGCCGATGATCGTGCGGAAGCGCTCGCGATTGGCGTGGATGGATTTTTGGTAGGCTTCCGGCGACGAGAGATCGCGATGCCAGAGCTTCTGGCGGGTGGCGACGGACTCGGCGATTTTGCGCTCGACGAAGCGATGGGCGCCGTCCATCATGCGCTCCGAGAGATCGCCCTCCCACGTGAGTTCGCCGGTGGCGGGCAGCCGGGTCTCCGGTTGAGCCGTGAGCGTGTCGGCAAAGAGGGCGATTCCGGCGGCTTGCAGAAGGTCGCGTCGGGTCATTGGTGTTCCGTATTCTACCCCCAATTACAATTGGCATAACGGTATGAACGCGTTTCGAATCGCATTGGCGAATATCCGGTTCCCGGTTACTCCCGAGGAGTCGGTGATGTTAGCGCAACAAGCCATCCACCGGGCGTCCATCGAAAGGGCCGGCCTGATCTGCTTTCCAGAGTGCTTCGTTCCTGGCTATCGAGGGATTGACAAGCACGTACCGCCTCCCCACGCCGCATTCCTCGAGCGCGCCTGGTCCGCCATTGCCGAGGCCGCTGCGAAGGCGAATGTCGCGGTGGTGCTGGGTACCGAGCGCATCGTGGGGGATACCCTGTTCGCCACGGCGCTGGTGATCGATCAAGACGGAACGATGGCGGGGTTCCAGGACAAGGTCCAACTCGATCCCTCCGAGGACGGTCTCTACTGGCCGGGTTCGGGGAGGCGTGTCTTTCAAACCGGTCCGCTGACGTTCGGTGTCGCGATCTGCCATGAAGGTTGGCGCTATCCGGAAACGGTTCGCTGGGCGGTCCGGCACGGCGCGCATGTCGTGTTCCATCCTCATTTCCACGAGTTCGAGCCCGGCGGCTATATGCCGTCGAGCTTCGGCGATCCTGCGAACTCCTTCCATGAGAAAGCCGCGTTGTGCCGGGCTGCCGAGAATACCTGCTACTTCGCGACCGTCAACTATGCGAGCGCGGGGTCGCCGACCACCTCGGCGGTCGTGCGGCCTGACGGCACGCTGCTCAGCTACCAGCCGTACGGGAAGGAAGGGCTGCTGGTGGCGGACATCGATCTCGATGCGGCCACTGGTTTTCTGGCGTCACGGCTCAGACCTGGGGGTTAGCTACGGCGATCCCCGATTGGCTGGGAGTTAGTACGTGATAGACTACCGTTCGCAGACTGGCAGCGTGGAAGGCGAAAGGGCAATACATGCCGAGAGTCACGGTTCAGCAGAGATCAGATCCGACGGCCGCCGAAGCGGTCATACGAGCGGTCTTCCTAGAAGTTGCCGAGAGCGCATTAGAAAGCTACGTTCAGTTCGCTGTGGGAGCCATCAAGTACCTGGCGTCACGGCATAATGACCGATGGGGTGTAACGCTATTTGAATGGGGCGTGCGCCTGAATGCCGGTTGGGTTGAGTGCCTGATATTGCACGATGGAGGGTTGCGGGTGCTTGTCGAAGGGGACATTGCACCAGCGCATACCAGATTTGATGGGGTTAGCTATGAACGCGCTCCAGGGTGCGAGATGACGACCGTGCCCCTGTCAGATCTTGCCCTGGCGCTACCGACGCTTGAGGAGGCCCACCACGCCGCGCTCTCCCGTGCTGCGCACTGGCAATCTCCACTCAATATCCGTAGGGCGCATTCAGTAGGCGTTACGAAGTTCTTGTCTCAATTTGCCCGTGAATATGTACCCGATCCTTCCTACGTCCCTTGGCCTGACCGCGCGGTACTCGCCGGGCGTGATGAGGAGTTGAAACCGTCGATCTACTCTGAAGGCGGGCGAGTTGCTGCATTGGTGAACCGCTTTGAACGCGATCCCGGCGCCCGCGATGCCTGCATCGCCTATCACGGGTCGCTCTGCGCTGTTTGTGGCATGAGTTTCGGCGACCGTTACGGCGAGGCAATGAAGCATTTCATTCATGTCCACCACCTTAGGCCGTTATCGGCAATCGGGGTCAAATACCAAATTGATCCTGTCAACGAACTCCGTCCTGTGTGCCCTAATTGCCACGCCGTTATTCATCACAGTGAACCGCCGTTGAGCATTGAACAAGCCCGCGCGTTGCTGGTCCAGCCGGTATTTGCGTCGAGAGTTGATCCGCGCACAAGCGAAAACTGAGAATTTTCGGACGCAGGTAGCTGCAGCTTGCCCAACAAAAGCGAATACCGGATCGGGCACCTGCCGAGCGCTGGCTGAAAGCAGGGGTTGGGGCCCAGATATTCTCTATATTGAAAATATGGTGCCGGCCGAGGTGCGAACGTTGTTCTGGGACACGGATCTGAGCGTCCCGGACCCCGCCAGCTATCCCGATTACGCCATATTCCGAGCCCTCGAATTCGGCGATGACGAGGCGGTGAATTGCGGACCATGGATGTTGGACATCCGTCGCGTTGCCAGAGCCGGTCTTCAAACGCCAGACGAATCCTTCCGACTGTTCGGCGAGTTGGTTGATGGCATCCAGTCCATCGATGAAGTCCCGGATGCGCGGATCGTCGAGGGGGTGAATGAGTCTGGCGAGGTTCAGTTCCGCGAGATTCCAGCCGTTCACCGTCTCAATATAGCGCCTGTGCGCGATTGAAGTACCGCGCAGGCTGAAGGCCACTTACAATTAAGGTGTGAAGTTCCGTGTTGTATCCGGCTTGCTGGCCGCGCCCGCGCTCCTCTTCTGCGCCGTGGCTACCATGCCCCTGGCGGACGTCAAGCCCGGCATGCGGGGGATTGGCAAGACCGTATTTGAGGGGAGCAAGATCGACGATTTTCAGGTGGAAGTGCTCGGCGTGCTCGAGAATCTCGGCCCCAAGCAATCCATTATTCTGGCGCGGCTTTCCGGCGGTCCGCTGAGCAGCACCGGCGTCATGCAGGGCATGAGCGGCAGTCCGGTTTACATTGACGGCAAACTGGTGGGCGCGGTGGCGCTGACGTTCTCGTTCTCCAAGGAACCGATTGCGGGCATCCGGCCCATTCGCGAAATGCTGGAGGTGGAACGCGCGCCACTGGAACGTCAGCAGCGCGCCTGGACTCCGGTTCGCGATCCGGCCCAACTACTGGCGAAGCCACAGGACGTCATGACTGGCGGGGCGCGGCTTGTGGACATCGCGACGCCTTTGAACTTCGGCGGATTCACGCGCGGCACGCTCGACTATTTCGGGCCGAAACTGCGGGAACTGGGGCTCGAACCCGTGCAAGGCCTTTCGGGCGGCGGCAATCCGGACCCCGTTTTCGGCGATCCGAAACTGATCCAGCCGGGGTCGATGATCAGCGTGCAACTGCTCGCGGGAGACATGAGTGTCGGCGCGGAAGGCACCGTCACGCACGTGGAAGGCAACAGCGTGTTCGGCTTCGGCCACCGCTTTCTGTCGGTAGGGCCGACGGAAATGCCATTTGCCCGCGCTGAGGTGATCGCGCTGGTGCCCAATGTCCAGACTTCTTTCAAGATCTCCGCGTCGCGCGAGTGGATGGGATCCATCACTCAGGACCGCAGCGTCGGGGTGGCGGGGTTATTGGGAAAGCGGGCCGGATTGGTGCCGTTTACGATCTCCATCACCGATCCGCTGCCCGCGCCGTCCCGCAAGATGAACTACCGGATGCAGATGATCAACGATCCGACTCTGGCGCCGCTTCTGGTGCAGATGGCCATCTACTCGGCTATCGAGGCCAGCCAGCGCACGCTGGGCAGCGGCAGTTTCCGCGTCCACGGTCAGATCGACTTCGACGGTCCGGCGCCTCCCATCCGCATCGACAACGCCTACACGGGCGATTTCAACGTTCCCCTGCAGGCCTCGCTCGGCACCGCCATCCCGCTCGCGTATGTCCTGCAGAGCGGCTTTGAGGCCCTGAAACTCAAGGGTATCCAACTGGACGTGGAATCCTTCGATCGCAAGAAACAATTCACCATCGACCAGGTGTGGGCCTCCCCCCGGGAAGCGCGTCCGGGCGACGCCATCGAACTTACCGTCCTGCTGACGGGAGAGAACGGTGTGGAGGCGACGAAGAAGCTCTCTTACCAGGTTCCGGTGGGCGCCCAATTGGGGACGTTGTACTTCACCGTGGCTGACGCAGCATCCACGAACATGACCGAGTACGCCCAATTGCTGACTACGGCACCGCGCAACCCCGCCCAGCTAGTAGCGTTCCTGAACGGTCTACGCGGGAACGACAAAGCGTATGTTCGCGTCTGGAGGAATGACACGGCGTACTCTGTCCAGGGCCAGGACCTTCCCGATCCGCCGCCGTCGGTTTCCATGATTCTGGCCAAGACACAGGCGTCGCTGAGCGGTACGGTGCTGGCGCGCGGCTCGAAAACGGCTGAGATGGAGTTATCCGCGGGAGACGCCGTGGTGACGGGATCCAAAACAATCCAGGTCGAAATCAAAGAATGACACGGCACGCATATTGGCTGGTACCAGCCCTGGTCACGACGGTATTCGCCTCTACCACCACCACGTGGGAGATGAACACCTTCCAGGACTTTCTGAAAGGCCGCTTCTCCAATGTCTCGCTGAGCCGCGATGGCCGGTTGAGCCTGGCCCCCAAACTCGAGACCATGTTCTCCTCGGATCAGCCCGAAATCTGGAGCGTGGCCAAGGCTCCGGATGGAACGCTGTACCTGGGTACCGGGCATCGTGGCCGGGTCTACAAGGTGGATGCGAATGGGCGCGGATCACTGCTTTGGACGTCCGATCAGCCCGAGGTCTTTGCCGTCGCGGTGGATAGCCGGGGAATCGTGTACGCGGGCACGTCTCCGGACGGGCGCATCTATCGGATTGAGAACGGCCAGGCCACGGAGTTCTACGCTCCGGGCGTCCGCTACATCTGGGCACTGGCGTTCGCTCCGGACGGAGCTCTATTTGCCGGCACCGGCGATCAAGGCAAAGTCTACCGCATCACGCCGGACGGAAAGGGCCAGGTGTATTTCGAAAGCGGACAGGAGAACATCACATCGCTGGTAATGGATGCGGAAGGACGGCTGCTCGCCGGCAGCGATCCGAACGGGATTCTGTACCGCATTACGGCTCCCAACAAGGCCTTCGTGTTGTACGATTCCAACCTCCCCGAGATTCGCAGCATTCTCCCCACCGGCGATGGAACGATATATGTGGCCGCGCTGGGCGGATCCACCGCAAAGCGTACCGGCAATGTGTATGGCACCACCAGTGGAACCGGAGCCACCATCATGACCGCGCCGACGACATCGGTGACCGTTACCGATTCGGCCTCGGTCCAGTCAGGGCCGGAGTTGAAGCCTCCTAAAGCGGAACCGGCGAAACCGGCCACACCACAACCCGCCTCCGCGGCGGTGGTACAGACCGTGGGCGCGGTGGACGTGGCCGGCGTGGACAAGTCGGCGATCTACAAGATCCGGTCCGATAACACGGTGGAAACGCTCTGGACGTCGAAAGACGAGAATATCTACGATATCGCCCCGCTCGAAAACCGCCTGATGTTTTCTACCGATCTCCAGGGGCGGATCTATCGTTTGTCTTCGGACCGGAAAGCGACTCTGGTGGCGCAGACCGGGGAGGGGGAAGCGATGCGCCTGATGGACTCCCCTTCCGGTTTGCTGGCCGCCACCGGAAACATGGGCCGGGTTTATCGCCTGGTGACGGGCACGGCCACCCAGGGCTATTACGAAGCACCGGTACACGATGCCAACACCGTGGCGCGATGGGGCCGGCTCTCCTGGCACGCGGAGGCCGCCACCGGATCGCAGGTGGTGTTCCGGACACGGTCGGGCAACTCGGCCCGGCCGGATCAAACCTGGAGCGACTGGTCGGAGCCCATGACCACTCCGGCGGGTTCGCTCATCAAGAGCCCGAACGCCCGGTACCTGCAATGGCGCGCGGAGTTTCAATCGTCCACCGGGGCCACTCCTTTCATCGATTCGGTGAGCGCGGCGTATGCACCGCAGAACACGCCTCCGTCGGTACGCAGCATCAACGTCAGCACCGTGGCTAAGCCGGCCAGCGGGACTGTCTCGAACGCACCCACCGCGCCGGCCTCGGCGTTCAGCATCACTGTCACGGACACCGGCGAGACTCCCCAGACCTCCTCGGGAACGCCGACCCAGACGCTTACCCGAACGCCCCAGCAGCAGACGCAGATCTCCTGGCAGGCGGACGATCCGGACGGGGATCGCCTGGTGTACACGCTGTACTTTCGTGGGGAGGACGAGCAGGAGTGGAAGCTGCTGCGCGCCAACCTGTTCGAGAATTCACTGAGTCTCGATTCGGACATCCTGGCCGACGGCCGTTACTACTTTCGGGTGGTCGCGTCAGATCGGCCGTCGAATCCGGTCGAATACGCGAAGGATTCCGAACTGATCAGCGCGCCGGTTCTGATCGACAATAGTCCGCCGGCGGTGAAGATTGGCGCACCGGTGCGGGACGGCGCCGCCGTAGAGCTGACGGTGGAGGCTACGGACCAGACGTCGCCGCTGCGGCGATGCGAGTATTCGCTGAACGCGACCGCGTGGATCCCGGTGGAAGCGGTGGACGGGGTCACGGACTCTGCCACGGAGACGTTCAAGATCCGGGTCGAGAACCTGCGTCCGGGGGAAAGCCTGGTGGTGGTGCGGGTGTACGATGCATCGGGGAATGCGGGCTTGGCGAAGATCGTGATTCGCTGAGGTAGGGCACCTGTGACGCTGTGTTTAGAACCGGCGACGGTGCGCGCCGCTCATGCCGATGAACAGTCTAACTTGGATGAGCGTTGGAGCGACGGCCAAACTGCCTGACAGCAAGGGGCGCCATTAGGCGTTCTCAGTCCAGGTCGATATCGGGCAACGGGGGCAGTCCGCCGCCGGGTGGCACGAGGGCCGGTCTTTGCCTCTGACGGCGAAGGAACTCGATCAATCCGGTCAACGCCAAGACAATCGACACGATGGGAACCAACGTCAGCCACCGGCGCTTGGAGCCGCGTGGTTCCCGCAAAATGCGCTCGCCGTAGCGTGCCACGTAAAAGTCGATGATCTGCTCTTCGCTCTTGCCGACGGCAACCATGCGCGCAATCTCCGCTCGCATCTCGCCAGCGATCTCTGAACGGTGAACGGCCACGCTTTCCTGCCAGCAGCAGGGAACCATGAAGCGGTCCTGAATTCGCCGGACTTGGCCGTCGTTAGCCGCCGGCAGATGCAGCCCAAGCAGGGCCAGCACGGCACTTCTCCGTGAGAGTCTCAAAACGAATACCTCAATTGCGCAAAGAAACTCCGTCCGGGCTCGGGGACCTTCACGCCCGCGGCGAACGGGTCGCGATAGTACGAGAGGTGCTCATAGTAGAAACGGCTGAGCAGGTTGTCGATAGTGAAACTGCCCGACAGTTTTCGATGTGTGAAACCGAGCTTGATGTTCAGCAGCCCGTATCCGGCGGTGGGCGCCTCTTTCAGATCGCTGCTGACGAGTGTCTGCCGGTTTGCGGCTACGATTCCAAATTCGGCAAAGGCCCACCTGTGGGCGTACCGGAAAGCGCTCCAGCCGCGAAGGGGAGGCATCTCGGGCAAATTGGCGCTGAGGACATTGATCCGCGGCTGGGGTGTTGCCGTGCCGCGTGAGTACGAACCTCCGCCATTGAGTGAAAGAGCCTTGGTCAGGGTGATGCCGTAAGTCATCTCGCCGCCATAGATCCGCGCATCGACGTTGGCATAGGACCGCGCCGTGGGCGCCGAGGCCATCCCCATTCCGCCCATCGATCCGCCTCCCATGCTCATTGAGTTCAATTGAGGCTGGTTGTTCACCAGGATGAAGTTATTGAGGAATGAGTAGAAGAGGGCTGGCCGCACATAGAAGCGGCTGTGATTCACGCTCCACCCAGCGGCCAGTTCGGTGTTGCGCGTGACCGGCAGCAACGGATTGCCTACTGTCGCACCCGCACCCATACCCCGGCTGATGTATCGTTCTTCAGCATCCGGGATGCGCCCGGTCGTGCCGGCGCCGGCAAACAACTCCATTGTTTTCGGCAGAGCCAGGCTCAGTCGCGCATTGCCGGAGACATAGTTGTCGGCGTTGCCTGTCCGGCGGGTGTCATGAAACTGGTAGTACAGATTCGTCGAAGCCTGCGCCGACTGGACGTTCATCTGCGCGTGATCGAACCGGACACCTCCACTGACGCGCAGCCGGTCGGTGAGGCTGTGTTGGTAGTTTACAAAAGAGCCGAGCGTCTGCGTGTTGACATCCGGGATCGAAGGATTCACAGTCATCATTCCGCTCATCTTCATGTAGCCGAGCATGTTCCAATTACGGTTGTAGGCTTCCACGCCGATGGTGAAATCGCGGCCCCAATCACCTTCGATGCGTCCGCCGATCGCCCGCGTGGATGCGTCGCTGGCCATCATCCAGCTCCCCATCATGGCCGAGGTCCGCTGGCTGTCCGACATGAAATGCTTCACCTGGGTGAAGTAGCCCTCGACGCGAAGGTTCCGAAGGTTGGAGCCGAGATCCTGGGCGCTGTACTTGAACGTTCCGCGGTCGGCGTTGTCGTAGTCCGAATCCATCATCAAGTACGGGTAGAGGATGAGGCCGGCTTGCTGGCGGGTGTAGCCGAGCGAGATCTGCTGGCGATCCGTCAGGGAAAACTGCGTCTCGATCCAGCCCGTGTTGATGTCAAAGGATCGTTGCTGCTTTCCAAGTGCGCTGTAGGAGGCGTAATCGGTAAACCGTCGGCCGGAGCCGTCTTTGTATGGATCCGAGATGCGGTACGAGTAGCCGCCCAGAATGCGGAATGTTCGATTCCCGTACGAGGCCGTGACGCTCGGATTGTAGTAGCCAAACGAACCAAGGCTGAAGGAGGGTCTGAGGCTGAATCCCATGCCGGGGCTCCTGGTGACGATGTTCACCACTGCTCCGAGGCTACCCTGGTTGGTGACGTCGAAGGCGCCCTTGGTGACCTCCACGCGGTCCACTTCAGCGAAGTCGACATGCTGCGCCGGCGGATCCATGTGGCTGGGGCACGCCCCATAGGTGCGCGATCCGTCCACCAGGACGTTGATGTTGTTCTGTTGGAAGCCCCGAATGACCAGATCGTTGGCGATCCCCGCCTTGCGGATCTTCCATACGCCATCGAGCGCGGTCAGCGCCTCGCCAAGGTCCTTCGCCGCACTCTCACGGACACCACTCATATCCAGCAAAGCTTCGTTTGCGGGAATCGAGGCATGAATTTCCACCGACTGCCGGTAGGGAGCGAGGTCGAGTTTGATAGCGATGTTCCGATTGCCTGGCGCCGCGAGCCGAATCGGCTGGTTCGACGGGGCGAAGCCGCTCGCAATGGCGAGGATGGTGAAGGTCTCCTTCACGCGCGCGCCGCTTGGAGTCGCCAGGGCGAATTCTCCGGCGGCGCCGGTCTTTGTTTCTGCGACGGCCCGCCCTTCGGCGAGCAGTTGCACGCTGGCAGCCTGAATGACAGCCCCCGAGCGATCTGTCACAGTCCCGCGGAGAACCTCCGCTACCGCCCAATTCTGCGGTACAACCACGAACGCCAGCAAAGAGAAGCAGCGAATCACCCACGTAATCATGAGGTCCTCCAGGCAATCTCCGTTCCTTTGAATCCTCGAGCTTTCGCGGCAGGCCGCCCAAATCAGCGTCACATGCAGCGAATCGGGGCCCCGCAAGGATCCGGCCCTTCGACGGGCTGGCCACGCGCTGGCCGCGACCTCACCGATGATTCGACACGTTGGGCGGCCAGCGCGCGCTGAGGCCGCGATGTGGGGAGTTCAGGCTAGATGCCGGGAGGTGGGCGTTCGAAGAGCGCGAAGGCGGCACCACAGTTCCCGCGCTCGCAGACGGGCGCCGTGCGCACGCGCAAAACAGGAATCGCCGGGCTGAACTCGATCCTCGAGCAGACCAAACTCGGGACTGCGGTTACCGGCCCCGCAAGCGTCTGTCTGCAGTTGGACGGGCAATTCGAGTAGGCGACCCAACCCGGACTGTCCTGACGTGCGTTGCCGGCCGATTTCCGGCAGCAGCAAACTTGGGATCGTTTGCAGCATTGCATGCCGCAACTGGCGCTCTCGCGTTCGGCGAGCAGGACCAGACCGGTACCATAGGGGATCAGGAGGAGAAGCAACAAGAGGCTCGCGGCCGCCGCGCGCCAGGCAGGAAGGAGCGGGGCGCGGGAAGGCGTCAACACAAGGTGCCCTTGCCGCCAGCGCTGAGCGTCCAAGCCAAATCTCTCCTTTAGCGGAGAGCTTAGCACGAGAGGAGCATCCAGCAGGGACTCGGTTGCTGGAGGATGGGGGCGGTGTTACGCTTGCACTGTTTGTGCTACTCACGGGCAACCTGTTCAAGGTACTTATGAAATTCAACTCGCCTCGACAATTCTTGATCCTTTGCGTTGTCTCGTTCCCGGCGGTCGTGCCGCTTTCTTCCCAGATGTCAGGGCCGAAACCCCTTACCCGGTCGCTTGACTGCCCATCAGCAGATTGCCCGCTGCTGCAAGGTGCGCCTCAAACGAGCGGCATGCGCAGCGGTTTCGTGCGCCTCAAACCGGGTGCGAGGGTCGGCTGGCACACCACCGGCGGGAATGAAGAGGCGTTGGTCATCCTTCGCGGCCGAGGCGAAGCACTGATCGATGGACAATCGAAGCAGACATTCGTTGCTCCCGCGTTCGCCTATATCCCGCGAGCGACCCGGCACAACGTCTCGAACACCGGTACGGATACGCTCGAATACGTGTACGTCGTCGCGCCGGCGAAGGAGCCGTAGCCGGCAACCGGCGGCCCGTCACCCCGTTTGGCCCGAAGTTCTTGACTGTACTTCCGCCACCAGGCCTTCCAGAATCCGACGTAGTAAGACTCGCGTTGCGAGACGATGTTTTCGTCCCAGACCGAATGAGCGATGGTCTCATCGGTGCGATAGATCCAGGCTCCGGAGGCGGGCTCATGAGAGCCCACTGGCACGTTATTTGCGAAAGCCGACAGGCCACCCACTCCCGCGGCTTTGAGCGCATAGCTCGGCTCATCGAGCAGTTTGGCCAGGAACGGCAGGGCCCCCTTGGTGTGCATCTTTCCGAGGGCGGCCGCGGAGGCGACTCGCAGATCGAGCGGCGTTCGGGAGTCCACGGCCATCTCGCCCAATACCTGGATCGCCGCGGGATCGGTGTTCAGGAAATACCACCGGATCTCGTTCACGATGTCGGAGCCCCAAGGAGCCGCGACGATGGACGCGTACTGTTCCCGCACGGCCCGTAATGCGTTGACGTCGCCGGCAGAGATCGCGCCACGGAGACCCAGCATCCGGCGGTACGGATCGGATTGGGTCTGATAGCGCCGGAATGCCGCAGCGAGAACGGGCGAGTGGTGGGCGCGAAACTCGAACAGCAGATCGAACCGGACGCGGCCGCCTCGATCAATCGCGGCAACGATTTCGGCCAATACCCGATCGAGCGCAGTCGAACCAGGACTCGACATCGCCGGTGCACCTCCCGGCGGCATGGCCAGGAAGGCGTCGCCCCACGAGATGTCGCCATTCGCCACCGGCAGCGGCTGCCATGCGCCGTCGGGAGCGCGCGCGAGAAAACACAGTCCGTACGCATCGGGCAGGGGGCCGGGATATGGTTTCGACGGCGGCGTCCACGTGAACACGATTCGCGATGGCGCGCGAACGTTTCCCTTCAGGACCCGGTCGGCGTGAATCGTGAAACGGATCGCGGAGTTCGAGACTTCGGAATGGATAGACCCGACCACAATGGCGCCGGCCCTGGCGGTCAGGTTGGATATCGACCCCATGGACGACGGTCCCGCCTGCACGACGGCGGCAATGAACCAGCAGGCGATCCGTGTCCAGCGCATGTCACTTCTTCAGGAACAACGACAGCGCCATGGCGAATCCGATTCCAATGACCATCCGCCGGACCGCCGTGCGCCCCACCCGCTTGGCTCCGTGCGCACCCGCGAAGCCGCCCGCGATCGCGCCCACGGCCATGATCAGGACGTCCGGCCAGTACACCATTCCCGCCCACACGAAGTACAACGAAGCCACCCCGTTGACGCAGCTTCCGAAGAAGTTCTTGAGTCCGTTCATCTCGTGGATGTCGGTCAGCCCGAGAATACTCAGCGCAGCGAGCATGAGGATCCCGATTCCTGCCCCAAAGTAGCCGCCGTACAGTCCGACGAACAGTTGGAACAGCATGGCCCCGGCCAGCCACCGCGCCGATTCGTGACCCTTCGCCGATTGCAGACGTGCCTGAACCGGCGTTTGCGCCATGAACAGCAGGGTGGCGAATAGAATCAGGTACGGCACCAGCCGGTCAAAGGTGGCCGTCGGCGTCATGCGCAGCAGCACGGCTCCAACCGATCCGCCGATCAGGCTTGGAATCACCAGGACCAGCATGCGCGGCGACGCCTTGCGCAACTCCTGGCGATATCCGGCCATCCCACCGAGTGTGCCCGGCCAGATCGCCACCGTGCTGGTGGCATTTGCTGTGATCGACGGCAGTCCCAACCATATGAGCGTGGGAAAACTGACCAGGGTCCCGCCGCCGGCAATGGCATTGATGACACCGGCAAGGAACGCCGCCGCGAAGGCGGCCAGCGCATGAAGTGGATGCAGGGTGAAAGACACGGTCTTTCACAGCGTATCGCGAACCCGATAGACTTTTGACGTATGACCAGAAGAACTCTTGTCACCTCTCTCGCCCTTGCCGCTGCCGCCGAGGCCCAAACGCGGCGCCGCCGGGTGGAATGGAAGCCCAGGCTGGGCGTGCTCGGGCCATTCACTCCGGCCAATGTGGAATTCGCCCGGGCTCAGGGCTACAACAACATGATCATCAACATCGGCCGCCGCTCGCCGCTCGAGCCGGAGACGGTCACCGATGCCCAGATCGCCGACGCCAAGGCCGTGCTGGCGAAAGCGAATATGAGCGTGTCCGCCCTTCAGGTCACGCAGAACCACATCTCGCCCGATCCGGAGCAGCGCGCCCGCGAGAACGCGTATTTCGTGAAGGCCATCAACCTGGCCGGCAAACTCGGGGTGCCGTATATCGGAACGGCATCGGGGAAGGACCCGGCCAAGCCGTTTCCGCAGCAAGTGGACGAGATTGTCCGGGTCTACAACGAGAAGTATTTCTTCACCTGCGAGAAGAACAAGGTCCGCCTGCTGTGGGAGCCGTGGCCCGAAGGACCGAACATCGCGACCAGTCCGGTGGGCTATGAAGCGCTGTTCAAACGATTCGGCGACTCGCCCTATGTCGGCTTGCAGTACGATCCATCGCACTTGACCCGGCAGTTCATGGATCCGATACAGACGGCGCGCGACTTCGTGGACAAGATCTACGACGTGCACTTGAAGGATGTCGAGATCCTGTGGCCTGTGCTGCGGGCCGGCGGCATCAATCCGGTGAACCGCGCTTCTTGGTGGCGCTATCGAATCCCCGGGTTGGGCTCGATTAATTGGGCCGAGTTTTTCAGTATTCTGCAGGATGCCGGCTACCAGGGTGCGATGAGCGTGGAGCACGAGGATCCACTGTATGGGGGTGACAACAATCCGGGGCCGGACTTCAGTGAGGAGTTCAAGGTTGGTTTTTTGATGGCTAAGCGCTATTTGGCGCAGTATGTGCCGTAGTGGGGGAGCGGACTAAAAACCCTCCGACGGAGGTATGGCGGCTCTCTGTTGATGGAATGACGCTTTGGGATCGCGCGCCGATGCCATTCCGGCACGCTCCACCGCGAAGCGCATGGCGAGCGACCCGGCGCATCCCAGGACACCGGCGATGAGCCGCTTCTTTCGACTCTGACCCGGTATCAGCAGCGTCACCAGGCTCGCGGCGGTGAGCACTGTAGCCGTCCGCCAGAGCGCGCCGCTGAGACCGTTCCGCAGAGGTCGGGCCACTCGCGGCACTTCGTCGGCCTGACGCTCCATGACGTAAGCGGCGGCGAGTTCAGCGGTGCGGCCGATGATCCCGTAGGCGCGGGTGATGCGGGCGCCCTGCGGATCCTCGTACAGCAAATCGAAAAACGACGCGGCCGCCGCCACTCCCGATGCTCCAAACAATACGGGCAGGGTCTTGCGAGAGGCCTGCCACACCGGAACGGCGGAGTTCGCCAACAATACTCCAGTGTAGGTGGCCAGGCCCAATCCGAAGACGCCAGCACTGTATCCAGCCACCTCGCCCAGCAGAGCCAGTGGACCGCTCCGGCGCAAGAACAACCCGGCGGTTACGGCGGCGGTGGGGGCGATGGCGAGGATCCATGCACCCATGTTCATCGGCGAGGTTGGACGGAACACGCGGAGCATGAAGAGGAAGCGTTCGGGACGGCCGAGGTCGAGGATCAGCAACCCGCCGCCGATGCTCGACCCGATGATGCCGATCCAGTGACAGCGGCGGATCAACCGGTCGAGATCGCGAGAACCGTGTAGTTGCGCCGCGGCCCCCAAGGCGAGTGATGCGCCGGCCGCGCCGCCGATGAAATAGTACAGCGGGATGTATGGCTTCCACACCGGCTCTTTGATGAGGGGGCGGTCGTAATAGGTAGGGTCTTGCGGATCCGGTAAAGGCAGGTTCTCCCAGACGCCGGCGAGCGCCTTGGTGTGTTCTTCGGGGACCCGGATGGCTTGGCCGGCGGCCTCGCCAATCAACTCGGCAAATTTCAGATCAATATCGCGCCCGTCTGTGACCGTCCGCATTTAGCGTGCATCTCCGTAGGACCGCGCGAAGAATACCGATCCGATGGCGGCCAGAGCCACGCCCGCCGCCGCGAACGCCATCGACTTCCAGGCATCGCCGACCTTCTTGGTAGGCACCACCGGGTCGGGCGGCAGGTTGTACACCTCGGGTTTGTCGAGCAGCAGGAAGAAAGCGTTCAGTCCTTCGGTTCCCGGCTGATCCTCTTTGTTCTCACCGTACAGGTATGCTTCGCGAAGGCCGGATTCGTGCAACTGCTCCACACGCGCGCGGGCCCGCTCGCGCAGGGTGTCCAACTCGCCGTATTGGATGGACTCCGTGGGACACGCCTTGGCGCAGGCGGGCGTCATGTCCTGGCGCAGACGGTCGTAACAGAGGGTGCACTTCCAGGCGCGGCCATCGTCGGGCGAACGGTCGATGACACCGAAGGGGCAGTTAACCACACAGTAGCCGCAGCCATTGCAGATATCCGGCTGGACATAAACGGTGTCGAATTCCGTGCGGATCAGCGACCCGGTGGGGCAGCTCTCGAGACAGCCGGCGCGAGCGCAGTGTTTGCAAACGTCTGACGAGAACAACCAGGAGAATGCCCCAGCGTCCTGGGTGGAGAGCGGGACCGGGCGCTCAATGAAGGCCACGTGTCTCCACGTGGATGCGCCGAGGCTCACGGTATTGTCGAACGACATCCCGGTGAAGGAGAAGCCATCGGACGGGAGCTGGTTCCACTGCTTGCAGGCGACCTCGCACGCTTTACAGCCGATGCAGAGCGTCGTGTCAGTGAAGAATCCACGAGCGGAGGGCATCTAGATGTTGCCCTCCTTGGTCTCCTGGGCCTTGAAGCCGTGCTTGTTCTCGGGCTTGTGCCGGGCAATAGGCAGGTCGCGGTCCCTCGCCCTCGGATCGGCATCCGATACCACGGGACGGCGCTGGCTGCTTTTCCGCCCGGGCTCGATGTTGCCGGTGAGCGCCTTGGATTCCTGAATGGACACGTTCGGATCGGCAACGAACCCGATCAGGTCATTGGCGGCATCCCCACGGACCAGTCCTTTGCTGGACCAGTGATAGGGAAGGCCGATCTGGTGGATCATGCGGCCTTTGATCTTGAGCGGCCGTATTCGCTGAGTGACCAGTACTCGGGCTTCGATTTCGCCGCGCATGGTAGATATGGTCGCCCAGCCGCCGTTCTTCAACCCGCGTTCCGCCGCGAGTTCGGGAGATACCTCGCAGAACATTTCGGGCTGCAACTCGGAGAGCCAGGAAAGCCAGCGGCTCATGCCGCCGGCGGTGTGGTGTTCGGTGAGACGGTAAGTGGTCAAGACGTAGGGGAAGCGCGGATCCCGGTAGGGCCGGTGATAGGGGTTGTCGGCCCGATCCCATTCCATACGCTCGGGATTGCACTGCTGCCCGTACAGAGGATTTTGGACAACCGATTCCTGCGGTTCGTAATGCGTGGGCAGAGGACCGTCCTGAAGGCCGGCGGGAACGAAGATCCAGCCCTTGCCGTCGGCCTGCATCACAAACGGATCGATGCCGGAGATGGTGTCCTTCCCGCGAGCATCCTGGGACGGACGGTAGGAGGGTGGACGTTCGACGATGAAATCGGGCGTATCGAAGCCAGTCCACTCCTTCTTCTGCTCGTCCCACCACACGAGTTTCTTACGTTCCGACCAGGGCTTTCCTTCGGGGTCGGCGGAGGCCCGGTTATAGAGGACGCGCCGGTTGTGCGGCCACGCCCAGCCCCACTCGGGCGCCACCCAGTTCTGTTCCCGGTGCGGCTTCCGGCGAGCCGTCATGTTGATGCCGTCGCGGAACGATCCGGAGTAGATCCAGCATCCGCAGGCGGTGCTCCCGTCCGCCTTCAGTGACGTGAACCCTTCCACCGGTTTGCGATCGGCGACGGTATAGCCGTTAATTTCCTGTAGCACGGTCTCGGCGGATGGCTCATTGAGCGGACCGGAGAGCGGATAAGTCCATGTCAGGTCGCGGATGGGCCGGTTCCTCGGTTGACTGTATTCATCCTGGTAGAGGTGTTTCAGGCGGAGCCCGAGTTTGTAGATGAAGTCGAGCTCACTGCGACGGTCGCCCTGAGGTTCGACGGCCTTGTGGTGCCACTGAAGCAAACGCTGCGTGTTGGTGAAGGTGCCGTCCTTCTCCGTGTGAGCGGCTGCCGGAAAGAAGAAAACCTCGGTGGCGATATCTTCAGGACGGACTTCGCCAGACTGGATTTCCGGGGCCACTCGCCAGAATTCCGCGGTCTCAATGAGTTGGAAATCGCGGACCACCAGCCAATCCAGTTTCCTGAGTCCTTTGCGGTGCAGCGCACCGTTCATGGATCCCACCGAGGGGTTTTCGCCCATGACGAAGTAACCCTTCACGTTTCCGTCGGCCATATCGGCCACGGTGTTCATGTGCGAGTGATCGCCAGTCAGTGTTGGCAGGTAATCATAGCACCAGTCATTTTCCTTGCCGGCAGCGTCGCCGAACCAGGCCTTCATGAGAGACACGAAGTACTTGGGAAATTCGCCCCACCAACCGGAGGGTGATTCATTGAGTTTCAGATAGGTGGCTAGGTCCTTGTCGTGCTTGGCCTTGGGCATGGGCAGGTAGCCAGGCAGCAAGTTATAGAGTGTCGGGATATCGGTGGAGCCCTGGATGGAAGCGTGCCCGCGAAGCGCCATGATGCCTCCTCCGGGGCGGCCGATGTTACCCAGCAACAACTGGACGATGGCCGCGGCGCGAATGTACTGGACTCCGACGGAATGCTGCGTCCAGCCGACTGCATAGCAGAAGGCCGTGGTGCGCTCGCGTCCGGAGTTGCGGCAAATGGTCTCCGCCACTCTCCAGAAGAGGGCTTTGGGGATGCCGCAGGTTTCCTCCACCATCTCAGGTGTGTAGCGCGCGTAGTGGCGTTTGAGGATCTGAAACACGCAGCGGGGATGCTGCAACGAGGGGTCATTGTGTTCGGCCTGGATCGGGCTGCCGCTGAATTGCCTGCGGCTCTTGACCGGCGGCTTCGCGCGCTCCGGCGGCCGGTTCGGGATCGACGTCCTTGTACATCCAGGTCCGGTGATCGTAGGCGCCTTTTTCCTGGTTCCAACCGCTGAACAATCCGTCGTGGTCTTCGGTGTCCTGGAACTCGTCGCAGATGATGGCGGGAGCGTTGGTGTAGTTGACCACGTACTCCTTGAAGTAACGATCGTTCTCGATGATGTAATGGATCAGCCCGCCCAGGAAGGCGATATCGCTGCCCGCGCGCAGGGGTACGTGGATGTCGGCTACGGCGCTAGTGCGGGTGAATCGCGGATCGACGTGGATGATGGTGGCGCCGTTCTCGCGGGCCTTCATCACCCAGCGGAATCCCACGGGATGGCACTCCGCCATGTTCGATCCTTCAATCACGATGCAATCGGCGTGCTGCAGGTCCTGCTGGAAGGTTGTCGCGCCGCCCCGCCCGAACGATGTCCCCAAACTGGGGACCGTGGAGGAGTGTCATATACGGGCCTGATTTTCGATCTGCACGATGCCCAGCGCGGTAAACAGCTTCTTGATGAGATAGTTCTCTTCGTTGTCGAGCGTGGCGCCGCCGAGGTGGGCGATGGCCATGGTGCGGCGCAGCGGCTCGTCCTTCGGGCTGCGATCCTCCCAGTTGGCATCACGCGTACGCTTCACCCGCTGGGCCACCATGTCCATGGCTTGTTCCAGCGGGATCCGTTCCCACTCGGTACCGTGCGGGCGGCGGTACAGCACGTGTTTTTCACGGTGAGAGCCGGTCACTAACTGGAACGTCGCAGCGCCCTTTGGGCAGAGGCATCCGTGCGAAATAGGCGAGGCGTCGTCACCTTCGATGTCGATGATCTTGTCGTCCTTGACGTACACGAGTTGGCCGCAGCCAACCGCGCAGTACGGGCAGACGGAACCGACAACACGATCGGCGCCGGATGTTCTGGCCGTGAGTTCTTCCGTGCGTGGGGAGGCGGCAGAATCTCCGAGTCCGAACAGATCCAGATTACGGACCTGTCGTACGATCGGCCATTTGGAGATCGGTACACGCTTTTCGTCGCGCATGGGCATCCTTTGGACTCCGGGAGGAATCGGATGTTACACGATACCATGCGTCTTTATGGTGAATGTGAGGACGCATCTACAAGCGAACCGACGGTCCCACCTTGGACTTGGTTGACCTTGAATGCCCAAGTCCCCACGTTTTGCGGGACTGAAGTCCCGCCCTACATCGGACGGAAATCTCTTACTTCTGCTTAGGGCGGAGCTGTTGGAAGAGTCTCATTTCCGAATCGGCTTCGGCCGCCTTGCCCAACTTGCGATAGATTTGCGCGAGTTGGAAATGGGCCGTGGCGGCGAGTTGCGAGTTCTGTTCCACCGACAAGACTTTCCGGAAGATATTCGCGGCCGCGGGTAAGTCGCCTGCAGACACAGTCGCTTTGCCCAGTTCTACCAGGGTTTCGGGCATGTCAGGCTGGAGCTTGTCGGACCGCTCCAACTCGGAGACCGCCTCTTTCACCTGCCCTCGATTCAGAAGAACGGCGCCCAGCTTGTATGCGACCTCCGCCGAACCCGGCACCAGTTTTGCTTCGGCTCGGAACTCCCGCTCCGCGGTTTCATAATCACCCGCTTGTAGAGCCAACTCTCCCAGCGCGAAGTGTATGTCCCGCAAATCGGGCCGGAGGGCCAGGGCGGCATGGAAATGCTTAGCGGCCATTTCGCGGTTGCCAGCCGCGGCCGAGGCCTCTCCCAGATAGTTGTTCCGCACGAGGCGAACCCGGCGCCAGGGTGCGCAGACGGTCCGCGAATTCCTTTGACACCCGGCCGTGAGCCTGGGCCAGGTAGTAGAGCAGGTCGGGATCGTCGGGTCGTTTCGCCAGCGCGGCTTCCAGGCGGTCAACGGCCTCGTGAACGCGATTGACGCCCAGGAGTGCGATTCCGAGCAGACCGTTGGCCTGGGCGATTTCGAGATGGGGAATCGATTCAGCGTAGTAGCCTTGGGCGAGCAGGGCGGTGCCTAGCATTCCGTGCGCGCCGGGGAGGTCGGGATTCAGTTCGAGAGCCCGGCGTAACTCCGGAATGGCCTGTCCGTAATCCGACTTCTCAAGATATACGGCTCCGAGATTCACGTGGGCGGCGGCCATGTCCGGGGCGAGTTCGGCCACCCGTCTGAACTCGCGGATGGCAGTCTCCAGATCACCGGCGTTCTTGGCCTTGAGACCGGTCTCCACGTGCTGCTTGAGCTCCGGGGTGATCTGAAAGGCCAGCAGCAGGAACAGAGCGGCGATCATTCGGGTTCCTTCACGGTGATGACTCGGTCCACCGTCATATTATCCAGAACCTGACGCTTGCCGCCGGGCCAGGTGATCTCGATAGAGACTCGGGTTTGGGTTCCCAGGCCGAAGTGGACACGGCTGTCGCTTGCCGAGAGATAACTGCCCGATGTGGTGGCCCACGACCCATTGTTTTCCGATCCGGACTCTCGCTCCGATACCGTCTCGGTTGGCACGTACGCCAGCCAGTTTCAGAGTCAGCCAGTGATTCCGGTTCGGCGCGCCGCGCAGGATGATGGGTCGGCCGCCGAGCACGGACAGCACCGCATCGATTGCGCCGTCGTTGTCGATGTCGCCGAATGCGACGCCCCGTCCGGCCACGGCGGGAAGCGACCCCAGGTCCGCACGTTCGAATTTGCCGGACACGTTGCGGTACAGGCCGGGCGGTTCGAGGTAGTGAAGACTGGAGTTGATCCGTTCCACATTGTCGAGCACGTGGCTTTGCGACACGAACAGATCCTTCCAGCCATCGTTGTCGAAATCCTGAAATCCGAGGCCCCATCCGGAACTGCGCGCGACCAGACCCGCGAGGCCGGTGGACATGCTGGCGTACGAGAAATGGCCGCCGCCGTCATTCCGGAAAATTGCGTATTTCTCAAGGGCCAGATTGGTGACGGCGATATCGGGGAGGCCATCATTGTCGTAATCGGCGAAGACCGCACCCATACCCGAGAAGGGCTTCCCATCGTCCGACAACGCGACTCCCGCTTCGAGCCCACGCTCCTGAAACGTCCCGTCGCCCTGGTTGTGAAACAGGTACTGCTCCATCAGGTCGTTGGAGACGAAGATATCGGGAAAGCCGTCGCCGTCGTAGTCCCCAACGGCCACCCCCATTCCCTTTCCGACCACGGATCCGATCCCCGAGGCCTCGCTGACGTCGCGGAACCGTCCGCCGCCCTCATTGTGATAGAGCACGTTGGTGGTGCCCTGGTACTTGTCGGGACGGCAGTAGGAATGGAACGGCGTTCCGCACATTATGTTGCGCGCCAGGTCGTAATCGAGATAGCGGCTGACGAACAGATCGAGACGGCCGTCGTTGTCGTAATCGAGAAATGCAGCGGATACGGACCAGCCTCCCGCGGCGACACCCGCCGGGGATGTTACATCGGTGAATGTCCCGTTGCCATTGTTGTGATAGAGGGAGTTGTGGCCGAAGTTGGTGACGTAGATATCCGGGAAACCGTCGTTGTCGTAGTCGCCGACTGCGACTCCCATGCCGTAATCGTTTCCGGCTTTCGACAGACCAGCCGCGGCGGTGACATCGGTGAAGCTGCCGTCGCGGTTCTGGCGGTACAGACGATTCCAGTACGCGGGATCGTTGCGGGCGAAGTCCGCGGGCAGCTTCTGATTGTCCTGCAGCCTGCCGCTGTTCACCAGGAATACGTCGAGACAGGCCGTCGTTGTTGTAGTCGAGCAAGGCCACTCCACCGCCCATCGTTTCGATGACGTATTTCTGCGCGGTAGGCGAGTTGCGATGGGTGAAGTCGAGACCGGCGGGGCGGAAGATCCCGAGGATGGCGAATGCGGCGGGAAGAAGGATGGCCAGCTTCATGAAACGACTGCGCCGCGATCCGGGAAGACCGCGGCGCAGTACTCACTACGTTACCTCAGAAGATCACGCGCAAAGCGAGTTGGACCAATCGCGGATCGTTGTACTGTCCGCTGATGATGCCGAACTGCGCTGTGCCGACACTGGTGCCGGGATAGCTGAATCGGACACGGTTGAAGAGATTGAAGATTTCGGCCCGGAACTGCAGGCCGACCCTCTCCGTAATCGCGGTGTTCTTGAACACGGTGAAGTCGTAGTTCGCGATGCCTTGCGAGCGGACATCGGGAAGGGTGCGTGCCGAATTGCCGAACGTAAACGCCGGCGGCAGAGCGAAGGCGGCGGTGTTGAACCAGCCATTGATCCGCGACTGCGCCGAGCCGTCAGACGGCGGCGCTGACGCCCGTGCTGATTCGGCCGTTGACCGGCGCCGAATCAGATGGTGTTTCGATGCGACGCTGATGGGCAGCGGATTGCCCGATTGGAACGTGGAGTATCCGCCGATGCCCCAGCCGGAGACGAATCGGTCGGCCGACGCCATTCACGCCGTTCCGAGAAGCTTCTGGCCTTTTCCGAACGGCAGATCCACGATGTAGCTGATCACCGACGATGCGGAGTGTCGTAGAGCGCGAGAGAGCGTTCCGCGCGGATGTTGTAGTTGTCCTGCACTCCGCCCGCTCCGCCGCCTGCTTCAAGCCATCCGGTCAAAGTATCGGTGTCGCTAGATCAACTTGGACCAGGTATAAGCGCCGAGAACCGTCCCACCCCGCCCGAATCGCTTCTCGAGTCTTGACCTGCCCGGAGTGGTACATCGAGTTGCGGTTGGTGGGGATCGCATCGAGAAGCCCGTTGTATTGCGGGTATGGCCGCAACAGTTGTCCGTAGGCGACCTTGGGTTGGGCGAGGGAGCCGAGCAGGACCTGCCCGTAGAACGGATTCGGCACCTGCTCCTGCAACTTGGAGCCGAGAGCCAGGTATTGCGGTGGGGATCTGGTCGAGATTCTGATTCGGACCGGGCAAGTGGGTGCCCTTCGAACCCGCATAGGCCAGCGACAGCACCATGCCCTTCGGCAACTCGCGCTGGACGTCGAAGTTATACTGTTGCGCATATGGGCTCGGCGAATTGTAAATCGCGCCGCGTTGAGACCCTGCCCCCAGAGCAACTGGTAGACATTGGAGGCTCGGCCAGGAGCCGGCATCAGACCGTTCGGGAACGGATTGCGCAGCGCGTCGGTCGGAGTCACCGAACCATCAAGAGTCCCGTTGAAGGGGTTCGTGAAGGAGTTGGTAGCGTCGTTGTTCGGCGATCGATTCCACACCACGTCATTCCCCAGCCAGAAGATGCCGTAGCCTGTACGAATCACAGTCTTGTCGTTCAGACGCCAAGCGAGGCCGATGCGCGGCGAGAACAGGTTCCCCAGCGCGACGTTATTGCGGCTGGGGCTTTCCGGCGAATTGACCAAACCGGGTTTACCGATGAGGTTGAGGCCAGTGGCTTTCGAGAGGGTGGCGTCCTGAACGCCCGGGAGCAGCACGATCATGCGATCGTAACGCTCGGACCAGGGGCCCATCTGCTCGAACCGGACGCCGTAGTTAAGCGTCAGGCGGGGTGTGATCTGCCATTGATCACCCGCGTAATAGGCACGATAAATCAATTGCGCCGCAACTAGATTATTCTGCGTGACGCCGCCGCCGGTGCCGTATCCCAGCATGAATGACGCGAACCCGTTGCCGGTGCCCGCCGCCGCGAACGGATTCACCGAGGTCATCAGGGAATCGAAACTGAAGTTCCCCGATGGGCTGTTCTGCTGGTAGTAGTTGTGGGTATTGCGACGGATTTCGCCGCCGAACTTGAGCGTGTGGGCGCCCCAGATTTTGGTGAGACTCGGGGCGATCGAGTAGACGTCGTTGCGGGCAATGATGGTGCTGCCTGTGCCGGTCGTGCTGAACACGCCGTTGTAGCCGGTAACGACCGGCAGCGGCGTGATGCGGAAACCACCTGGTTGTTCATCGACGAAGGCCAACCCAATTGGGTCAAGTCATAGCCGGCGGTGAGAGCCGTGCGGTCGTAGCTGAATCGGAGATAGGACAGACGAATATCGGCGATCAGCGTGGGGGTGATCGAGTAAGTGTCGGCGAACCACGGCGGAGTTCGTGTTGAACGTCTCCGTGCAGCGGTCCACGCAGGTCCTGGTCTTATAGGGATCGATGGGCAGGTTCAGGTTCGTCCAGTAGGTGTAGCGGAGGAACAGGCCCGCTGCTTCTCGGAGAAGGTGTGATCGACGCGAGCATTGTACTGATCGTTATTGCCGCCCACGCTGGCATTGGCAGTGTAGTTGTTCACGTTCGTGAACTGGTTTCCGGGGCCGTTGGCATGCCCCCAAAGGTTGCGTCAGCACCTTCGCCGCGGGATCCATGCGGCTGGTGGGAATGATGTTGCCCGGAAATTGAGTGCGGCTGATGATGTCGTTGCCGCTGGCATCCTTGGCGCAGGCAGGATTCCCGAAGCGTCCGCAGGTGGTGAGCGGATCGTAGATGGGCACCACACTGCCGGCCGCATTGCGAACATTGGAAAAGTCGCCTGCACGCATGGCGTCGGTCGGCACCGAGTAGACGTAAGAGGCGCCCTGACGCAAGCGGAATCCTTCCCATGAGAAGAAGAAGAACGTCTTGTCGCGAATCACCGGTCCACCCACATTGGCGCCGTACTGGTTTTGGGTAAACGCGGGACGCTGAACGCCGGCCTTGTTGTTGAAGAAGGTGTTGGCGTTGAGCGA
Source organism: uncultured Acidobacteriota bacterium (assembly GCA_963737465.1). GTDB lineage: Bacteria > Acidobacteriota > Terriglobia > Bryobacterales > Bryobacteraceae > TMP-7. Next base: position 432,410 of record CAVTTC010000013.1, on the reverse strand, counting down.
GCGGTTGCGGAGGAATTCGTACGCGCTGCCGTGGAACGAATTCGTGCCCGACTTGGTGGTCAGGTTGATGGCGCCCCCGGCGAGCCGGCCGAACTCCGGACCCAGGTTGTTCGTCTGTACGCGAAACTCCTGGATGGCGTCCTGGGTGGGCACCAGCGCGGTGAGGTTGGCATACGAGGCATTGATGGGAGCGCCGTCGATAAACGCCGCGCTCTGGTTGGCCTGTCCGCCGCCAATCTGATAGTTGCCCCATGCGAACGGGTTGGTACCGGTCGGGGTGGTTCCCGACTGGCCTCCCGGAACCACGCCGGGAACCAACGCCACCAGGCCGAACACGTTGCGGCCGTTGAGCGGCATTTCGAGCACTTTGCGCGCTTCAACCACTTGGCCAAGCGCGGCGTTCTCCGTTTGCAGCAGCGGAGTCTGGGCCGTCACTTCGATCGTCTGGCTGACATCGCCGACGGTCATCGGGACATCGATACGGACCGCGCTCTGCACTTCCACCGTGATGGGTTCGCGCGCGAAGCGCCGAAAACCGGTCTTCTCCACCTCAACCCGGTACTGCCCCGGGACGAGGCTGACAAACTGGTAATTGCCGCCGACGTCGGTTTGGGCAACGCGACGATCGGCTGTTCCGAGGTTGACACAGGCGACGTTCGCTTGCGGAACGGCGCTTCCGGACGCATCGGTAACGGTGCCGACGATCGATCCGTAGAACGTCTGGCCAATGCTAGTGGCCATCAGGAACAACGAGACTGCAAAGAGTCTTACCAGAGTTCTCATATACTCCCCATTACCCCTGGAGGGGGTCGTGGAACAGACTATATAACTCCACGCGGCCGAGTGCAACCATCAGCCGAGTTCGTGGACCAGGTCGTTCATCGGACGGCGCGTGGTGAGTTCCGGATCCTGCGCGGGATAGCCGATGGGGAGGATGGCGATCGGCGTAACACTCTCCGGCGCGCCGATGACGCGCCGGACACCTTCGGGATCAAAGGCTCCGATCCAGACCGTGGCCAGATTTTGCGCGGTGGCGGCCAGCATCGCGAAGGAGCAAGCGATGGTGGCGTCCTGAAGCGCGAACATTCGGGCGCCGTCCTCGCCCAACCGGTCCATTGCGCGGGCCGGATGCGAGCAGAATACGAGTACTACCGGGGCCTCGGCGACGAAGGACTGGTCCCAGGTGGCCCGGGCGATGGCGGACACGGCCTCGGAGCCCCGGGCAAGGTAGATTTCGTAGCTTTGGAGATTCAGCGCCGATGGGGCGGCGTTGGCCGCCGCGAGGATCGCCTCGAGTTTCCGGGGTTCAACCGGAGCCGGCTGAAATTTGCGGATCGAATGGCGCGCTTTGAGTACGTCGAAGAAGTCCATAAGTCAACCAATGGGGGGCACCGCAGCCATTGACACCCCCACAAAGAGAGTTTAAGATTCCGTTAGTCATTATAAAGGGTGGCTGAATGAGCGGGCGCATTGGAGACGCCCGCTGCGGCAAAGGAGGAACGTGGGATGACAACGGAGTCGTTACTCGAAGCGCTTCGCACTCCCCTTGGCCAGGCTCTCGAGCCGGATCTGTTCGATCAATTGCGGAAGATATCGAAGGAAGTCGAATTTGAAAAGGACGATATCATCTTCCGCGAGAACGAGGACTGTGACGAATTCTATTTGTTGCTGTCCGGATCGGTAGCTCTCGAAATCGTGGCGCTTGGGCGGACCATTTGCGTGCAGACTCTGGGTCCAGGCGATGAATTGGGTTGGTCCAGCATGCTCATGCGCGAGGGGAAGCAGTTCCAGGCGCGCGCAATCGGACCGGTACGGGCCTTGGCGTTCCAAGGACCCGCGCTGATGGAAGCTTGCATACAGAATCCCGCCTTTGGCTTTGGGTTGATGCGCCGCTTACTCGAGGTGGTCTCCGGGCGGCTGCACTCCACCCGTATGCAGTTACTGGAGGTGTTTAAGCTCAGCGCTGTCCACTAAATCCGGGAGCCGCGCTCAGCAGCAGTTATCAGGAGCGATCATGCCCGATGGAGCCGAATACTGGCTCGTCGTGACCAACATTGCGATCGGTATTTGTGTGTTCGTCTGTCTGATCATGGCCCTTTCGGCGGTGCTGCACGACATCATGGCAAGTTTGAGACGCCGGTGGACGGTGTCGCATATGGATCGGGAGATGAGCGTAATGTTCGGAACCACCGGAAAATCGCATCACGCTCGAACCGGCCACCCCCATTGATGGGACAATAAAAGGGTCATGAATGGAGTCAAAACCGCGCTTCTTCTGGGCCTGCTCAGCGGCATCCTGCTGGTGGGCGGGGAGGCGTTGGCGGGTCGGCAGGGTCTGGAAATCGCCTTGTTCATCGCGATAGCGATGAACTTCATCAGTTATTTCTTCTCCGAAAAGATCGCACTTTCGATGTATTCGGCACAGCCCGTTACACCCGAGCAGAACCCCTACGTTTACCGGAGGGTGTACCCACTGGTGGCCGGGCTTTGCCAGAACATGGGCATCCCGATGCCGAAGCTCTGGATAATCCCGGATCCATCGCCCAATGCCTTCGCGACAGGACGCAATCCTACTCACTCATCCGTGGCATTCACCGAAGGAATCCTGGAACTGATGAACGACCGGGAATTGGAAGGGGTGGTGGCGCATGAACTCGGGCACGTGCTGCACCGCGACATTCTGATCAGTTCCATCGCAGCCACGCTGGCCGCCGCCATCACACGACTGGCCTGGATGGGGATGTTCTTTGGGGGCGGCCGCGACCGCGATGACGACCGTGGCGGAGCGCTCGGCGGTATCTTCATGCTGATCCTGGCGCCGGTGGCTGCGATGCTGATCCAGATGGCCATTTCCCGCAATCGTGAATACTCGGCGGACGCGGCGTCGGCCAAATACACGGGCCATCCCGACGGGCTGGTGAGCGCACTGCGGAAGCTGGAAAGCGGATCGCGCCGGATCCCCATGGACGCCGACCCGGCCACCGCGCACATGTTCATCATCAAGCCGTTTACCGGGCGAAGCCTGATGAAACTGTTTTCAACCCATCCTTCGACGGAACAGCGGATCGCCCGCCTGGAGGCAATGAGATAACCGCCACCGTTCGCGTGTCGGCCAAGGGCGCGGCCCGAATTGCGTCCGGACACCCGTGGGTCTTTTCGAGCGACGTTCAGGACCGTGGCGGAGCCTCGCCGGGCGACGCCGTGCGGGTGGTGGATCCGAAGCGGCGATTCCTGGGGATTGCGCACTATAGCGCGGCGTCGCAGATCACCCTTCGCCTGCTGAACCGCCGTGACGAACCGGCCGACGCCGCGTTTTATCGCAGCCGGTTGGCCGCGGCGCTGGCCTATCGTACCCGCGTGGTGGCGGATTCGGACGCGTATCGCACCGTTTTCGGGGAAGCCGACCTGCTGCCCGGCCTGATTATCGACCGCTATGCCGATTCGGTGGTGATGCAAACGCTCGATCAGGGAATGGATCGCGCCCAAGCGGACATCATGGCGGCGGTTGAAGAGTTGATGGCGCCTCGCACGGTGGTTCTGCGCAACGATGTCGCGGTGCGCGATCGAGAGTCACTGCCCCTGGAGAAGAGGGTCCTGAAGGGGGATGCGTCCGAACCGGTGCGGATCCGGATGAACGGTTTGACGTTTCACGCAGACCTGCTGGGGGGACAGAAGACCGGCGTCTATCTTGACCAGCGCGAGAATTACGCGGCGGCTGCGAAGTTCGCGCACGGCCGCGTGCTGGATTGTTTCACCTCCAGCGGCGGCTTCGCCATGCACGCGGCGGCGCACACGGAGCATGTCACGGCGGTGGACTCATCCGCCGCAGCCATCGCTTTGGCAAAATCGAACGCGGACGCAAACGGGATCGGCAACATCCATTTCCACCAGGCGGACGTGTTCGATCTGCTGGCCGCGGAAGCGCACAGCCGGCAATCCTACGGGACCATCATCCTGGATCCGCCGGCGTTCGCGAAATCGAGGAGCGCCGTGGAAGGAGCTGCGCGAGGCTACAAGGAGATCAACCTTCGCGCTCTGCGCCTGCTCGAAACCGGGGGGACACTGGTCACCTGTTCCTGTTCTCACCACATGAGCGAGGCGATGCTGCTGGAGGTGGTGGCGGAGGCTGCCATCGATGCCGGGCGCACCGTCAGAATCGTCGAACGCCGGACGCAGGCAGCCGATCATCCGATTTTGCTCACCGTACCCGAGACGCTGTACTTGAAGTGTTTGATCCTACAGATTCTCACGTGACGCGGCCGCAGGAACTATAACCTTCGCCATAACGATCTGTTAGTCTAGGGTTTCATGGATACGGTCGCTCCATTGAAGCAGACCCCGCTGAACGCCGTCCACCGGGCCTTAGGGGCCAAAATGGTCGATTTCGGAGGATGGGATATGCCCGTCCAGTACACGGGCATTATCGATGAGCATCAGGCGGTGCGGCAGCGTGTCGGGCTCTTCGATGTCTCCCACATGGGTGAGATCGAGATCCGCGGACCGGAAGCACTGAATCTGGTTAACTACATCTCCTCGAACAATGCCGCGAAGCTGAAGATCGGGCAGGCCCACTACTCCGGGTTGCTGTACGAGCACGGCGGGTTCGTCGATGACATCCTGGTCCACAAGGTAGACGAGGATCATTTCTTCCTGTGCGTGAACGCTTCCAACCAGGAGAAGGACTACGACTACATCTCAACCGTCAACCGCGGATTCAAGGCGACGGTGGAGTTCGCCAGCGACCGTTATGCCCAGATCGCCGTTCAGGGTCCCCACGGGTTGGACACGCTTCAGAAGCTGACTCGGACGAACCTGGCCGGAATCCGGTATTACTGGTTCACCGACGGCGAAGTGGCCGGCATCCCCGCGCGGATCGCCCGGACGGGATATACGGGCGAGGACGGATTTGAGATTTACATCGCCCCCGATGAGGCGCCCCGGGTGTGGACCGAGTTGTTGGAGGCCGGCCAGGAGTACCGCATCCTCCCGGCTGGATTAGGCGCCCGAAATACCTTACGCCTGGAAGCGAAGATGGCTCTCTATGGGCATGAGATCACGGCTTCCATCACGCCGCTCGAGGCCGACTTGGCCTGGATCGTCAAGATGGATAAGGGCGATTTTCTCGGCCGTGAAGCCCTGGCAAGGCAGCAGCGCTCCGGCATTACGCGCAAGCTGGTGGGATTCGAGATGCGCGGCCGGGGGATTGGACGGGACGGCTACGAGGTTCACGTGGACGGCCAGCCGGCCGGTTGGGTGACCAGCGGCGGTCCTGCCCCGTCGTTAAACAAGAACATCGGTCTTTGTTATCTTCCCGTGGCCCTGGCCGAGCCAGGCCGCACGATCCAGATCATCATCCGCAACCAACCCGTCGAGGCGGTTACGGCGCCAACTCCTTTCTATAAGCGAGCGAAATGACTACTTATCCCGAAAACCTCCACTACACCAAGGAACACGAGTGGGTTCGCGTGGACGGCGAGTTCGCCGTTGTCGGCATCACTGACCACGCCCAGCATGAATTAGGCGACATCGTCTACGTGGATCTGCCGAAAGTGGGAGCCACGCTCGAGCAGGGCAAGACTTTCGGATCCGTGGAATCGGTGAAAGCGGTATCCGATGTCTATGCGCCGATTTCAGGAGAAGTCGCCGAAGTCAACCAGGTGCTGGCCGACAACCCGGAGAAACTGAACGAGGATCCGCACGGAGAGGCGTGGCTTGTTAAAATCAAGCTGACGGCTCCGGATGAAATAAAGCAACTACTCTCCGCCGCTGATTATCAAAACTACATCGGCGCGTAGAACCGGCGGGGCGTTTCCTACGGCTCGCGATTCATGACGCGCGCCGTCTGGAACACAGCTTGCGCTACTTACCGAAGTCCGACAGCGAACGCCGGGAGATGCTCGATACGATCGGCGTCCCCGAGATCGAGAGCCTCTTCAGTCATTTACCGGCTGATGTTCGAGTGAAGCAGCCGCTCAACATCGCTCCCGGCAAATCCGAATACGAGATCGTAGACTACTTCAACGCTCGCGGCGCGGAAAACGCCAACGGTTATGCGAGTTTCCTGGGGGCCGGCGTCTATAGCCATTACCGGCCGGTGATGGTGGATACCGTCGTGTCGCGGGGCGAGTTCCTCACTTCCTACACTCCCTACCAGGCGGAGCTGTCACAAGGCGTTCTCACCACGATCTTCGAATTCCAAACGATGATCTGCCAGCTTACGGGAATGGACGTAGCGAATGCATCGATGTACGACGGATCCACGTCGGTGCCCGAAGCGGCGATGATGGCGGCCCGGATTACCGGCCGCGACCGGGTGTTGGTCTCGCGCACGGTGCACCCGGAATATCGCGAGGTGCTGGCAACCTACGCGCGGCAGCAGAGAATGCCCGTTGACGAGTTCGGATATGACTCCGAATCGGGCGGGCTGGATCTGGGAGAGCTGGAGCGAAAGCTCGACACGGATATCGCGGCGGTGATCATCCAATCGCCAAACTTCTTCGGCATCGTCGAGGATGTGAAACAGGCCGCGGCCCTGGCGCATGCCAAGGGCGCACTCCTGGTGTTCGTGTTCACCGAGGCTGTGTCGCTGGGCTTGCTGGAACCGCCGCACGATGCCGACATAGTTGCGGGCGAACTCCAATCGTTTGCGATCCCGCCCAGTTACGGGGGTCCGTTTGCGGGAATCATCGCGGCGAAGGAGAAATACCTTCGACAGATGCCCGGACGACTGGTGGGCGAATCGAAGGACGTGAACGGGAATCGGGCGTATTGCCTCACGCTTTCGACGCGGGAGCAGCACATCCGGCGGGAGAAGGCGACGTCGAACATTTGTACCAACCAGGCGCTGATCGCGCTAATGGCAACCGTGTTCATGAGTGTGTACGGCAAGGCAGGACTGCGTGAACTGGCTCAGCAGAATCTTTCGAAGGCCCACTATCTGGCGGGAAAGGTGCCGGTGCGGTTCAGGGGGCCGTTCTTCAACGAGTTCGTGGCGAGCGCGAACGGGAGGTCGCCGGCTGCGGTGAACCAGGAGTTGCTGGGCCGCGGCATCATCGGCGGCCTGGACCTGGAGCGGTTCTATCCCGAACTGAAGGGCTCCGTGCTGCTGTGTTGTACAGAAATGGTAAAGCGCGAACAGATGGACGAGGTTGCGCGGGCGTTCGGCGCCGGAAGGTAAGTCACACATGATCAAGAAAGTCCGATCCCACACGACACAGAACGAGCCGCTGTTGTTCGAACGCAGTTCACCCGGCAAGATGGGCTATCAGCTGCCCGAGTTGGACGTCCCGGCCGTGAACGCGGAAGAAGTCCTGGGCGCGAGTAACACTCGCTCCGAGATCGCCGATTTCCCGGAGGTCAGCGAAGTGGACGTGATCCGCCACTTCACGCGTCTCTCGACGTGGAACTACGCCATCGATCTTGGGTGTTATCCACTGGGCTCGTGCACCATGAAGTACAACCCGCGCGTGAACGAATTAGTGGCGCGGACGAACGGGCTGGCGTGGGCGCATCCGTATCAGCCTGAATCGCTGTCGCAGGGCGCCATGGAGGTGATGGCGGCGCTCGAATCGGCGCTGGCTGAAATCACCGGGATGGATGCGGTTACCCTGCAACCCGCGGCGGGCGCGCATGGCGAACTCACGGGCCTGCTGCTGACGCGGGCGCTGCTCGAATCGCGTGGGAATCCGCGGAAGAGGATTCTGGTGCCGGATTCGGCGCACGGGACGAATCCAGCCACAGCCACTATCGCCGGTTACCAGGTGGAGAACATCAAGTCCAACGATCGGGGGGTGATTTCGCTCGAAACGCTGGCAGGCGCGGTGAACGAAGACGTCGCCGCGTTGATGGTGACGAATCCGAACACGCTCGGCGTGTTTGAGGAAGAGATCGGGAAGATCGCCGCGATCATGCACGAAAAGGGTTGCATGGTGTACATGGACGGCGCGAACATGAACGCGTTGGTGGGCATCGCCCGACCCGGCGATTTCGGTGTCGACGTCATGCATCTGAACCTTCACAAGACGTTCTCGACACCGCATGGCGGGGGTGGTCCGGGTCGGGCGCCGTCGCGGTGAAGTCGCACCTGGCGCCGTTTCTGCCGGGACCGCGATTGCAGCGCGCGGGTGACGCGTGGACCTGGAACTACCACCTGCCGCAATCGATCGGACGTGTCCGCGCATTCTACGGGAACTTCGGCGTACTGGTGCGGGCGCTGGCCTACATAATGGCGCATGGCGGGCCGGGGTTGCGGCTGGCGACGATGGACGCGGTGTTGAACGCAAACTATGTGCGCAAGCTGCTCGAACCGCATTATGAGATCGCGTACAAGGCCCCGAGCATGCACGAGTGCGTGTTCAGCGACAGCCGCCAGTCGGCTCGCGGCGTACGAACCGGCGATATCGCCAAGCGGATGATCGATTACGGTTTCCATCCCTACACGGTGAGTTTTCCGCTGATCGTTCACGGAGCGCTGATGATTGAGCCGACGGAGACTGAGGGAAAGGCCGAGTTGGACCTGATGGCCGACGCGCTGATTTCCATCGCCGAGGAAGTGGAGAAGGATCCGCAATTGGTGTTGACAGCTCCGCATTCGACGCGCATTGGAAGAGTGGACGAGGTGGGTGCGGCGCGGCGTCCGGTGCTGCGCTGGAAGCGTCCGGCCGCGACGGCGAGTCTGGCCGCAGACTGAGGGACTTAACACGGTGGGGACGGCGAGCAGATCATGCGGAATGCGAGGGTCGAAATATCGAGACCACCATCGGCGGACGATTCGATACTGGCTGAGGTCATCCGCCGGTTGCGAGAGTTGTATCAGCCTGAGCGGATCTATTTGTTTGGGTCCACTGCCCGCGGAGAGGCTACCCCCGACAGCGATTACGACCTGATGGTAGTGGTGCCGGACGAGACCCCTCCTCCGCTTCGCGATAGTGGTAGAGCTTACAAGGCGATTTGGCGGCTCGGTGTGGCGAGCGATGTGCTCGTGTGGACCCATTCGGCTTTTGACGATCGCCTGCATCTGAAGGCCTCGTTGCCGGCGACCATTGTCCGGGAGGGGAAACTGCTGTATGCAGCCTGACGCGCGGCGCCGCGCTGACACTCAATCCTGGTTAGAAAAGGCTCATAAAGACCTACGGTGCGCGCAGATTGATTTGGCCGCCGATCCCCCGGCGCCTGAGGACGCCCTCTACCACTGTCAACAGGCAGCCGAGAAAGCGCTGAAGGGCTTCTTGGTTTGGCATGACGAACCGTTCCCCAAGACCCACGATTTGGGGAGGCTCGGCAAGCAGGCTTCAGATCTGGATGCGGCGCTGGAGCCACTGATCGATGACGTTGTGGAATTCACGAAGTATGCTTGGATTTTCCGCTACCCTGGCGATGTTGACGAGCCATCTGTAGCCGATGCCGCTGCTGTGCTGAACAAGGTGAGAGCGTTCGTCACCGCTCTGCTGGCCCGATTACCCGAGGAAGCGCGTTGATTCCAGCCGGCTGAAGGCAGCCCTTACAATAAGGTTGATATGGCATCGCAACCGCTCTCGTACGTGAGTCCAGAGGAATATCTCGCTCGCGAGCGCGTTGCGGAGACGAAGAGCGAGTACATCGACGGCGAAATCGTCGCGATGGCGGGCGGGACCCCTTCTCACAGCCTCATCGCGACGAATGTATCCAGTGCGCTTTGGAATCGATTGGCAGGTGGCAATTGCCTTGCGTTTAACTCCGACGCGCGGGTTTCGGTGCAGTCGGGCAAACTGATCACGTATCCCGACGTCTCCGTCGTTTGCGGCGAGGTCCAGTACGTGGACGACCATCGCGACACGATAACGAACCCCCGGGTGGTCGTCGAGGTGCTTTCGCCCTCAACTGCCAACTATGATCGCGGCGCGAAGTCGCGGCTGTACCGGATGCTGCCCTCGCTTGCCGAATATCTTCTCGTCGATCAGGACACGGTGGAAGTCGAGTTGTACCGCAGGCTCCCGAACGGGCATTGGGAGATCGCGACGTTTCGCGACGCGGACGCCATCATCCGGCTGGAGTCGATCGGCTGCGATCTTCCCATGAACGAAATCTACCGCGACGTCGAGCGTCTCCGATAGTCTACTTCGGAGCCATTCGCAGCGCGCCGTCCAATCGGATCACTTCGCCGTTGAGCATCGTGTTCTCGATGATGTGACGGGCAAGTTCGGCGTATTCCGCAGGCTGGCCTAGCCGGGAGGGGAATGGCACTTGCGCTCCCAGGCTGGCGCGGATCTCGTCGGGCATGCTGCCGAGCAGTGGCGTATCGAAGATGCCGGGCGCGATGGTGACCACCCGGATGCCTAACCGTGAGAGGTCGCGGGCCATCGGAAGCGTGAGCCCAACGATTCCTCCCTTCGACGCAGCATAGGCCACCTGGCCGATCTGGCCATCGAATGCGGCGATGGAGGCGGTGTTGACGATGACACCGCGCTCGCCGCCTTCGTCGGGCTGATTCGTGGACATGGCCCACGCAGCCAGGCGAGCCACGTTAAATGTCCCGACCAGGTTGACACGGATCACCGATGTGAACCAATCGAGCGGGGCCGGACCTTCCTTGCCCACGGTGCGCTGCGCCGGTCCAATTCCCGCACAGCTGATAGCGATGTCGAGAGGACGGAGACTCTCAATCGCCTGGCGAACCACGTTTTCGTCCGCAACATCGGCGGCAAAGAATTGCACGCGTTCGCCGAGTTCCGCCGCGAGCGCCCGGCCCGCTGCTTCGTTCACGTCGAGGATTGCGGCGCGTCCGCCGTTCGCCACAATCATTCGCACACACGCGGCGCCGAGTCCCGACGCACCGCCCGTCACGATCGCCCGCTTCCCCGTGAGTTTCATGTTCTTACGCTCGGGCTGCGCGCACTTTGGCCAGATACTGCCTGGCGCGTTCCTCAAAGATCGCGTAGTTGCCGTCCTGAATGCTCTTGGCATCCACCAGTTCGCTGCCGACGGCCACAGCGCACGCACCCGCCTTCAGGAAATCCACGGTGGTGTCCAGGTTCACGCCCCCGGTGGGAACCATCTCGATTTGCGGGAAGGGGCCCTTGAGTGCCTTGATGTATTTGGGTCCGCCCACGTTGCCGCAGGGGAAAATCTTCACCGCATCGGCGCCGGCTTCCCAGGCGGTCAACACTTCGGTGGGGGTCAGCGCACCAGGGAAGATGGCTTTCGAATAGCGCTTCACCATTTCGATGGTGGCGACTTTCAGGCTGGGAGTCACAAAGAACTGCGCGCCGGCGAGCATGCAGGCTCGCGCGGTTTCCGGATCGAGCACGGTGCCCGCGCCGAGCACAATCTGATCGCCGAACTTGTCGGCGACATGCTCCAGGGCTTTGATTGCGCCGGGGACCGTCATCGTGATTTCCACGGCTCGCAGGCCGCCCCGGAAAATCGCATCCACCGATTTCACCGCGGCATCCGCGGTGGACGTGCGCACAATGGCAACCACGCCCGTATCGATAATCGAGCTTAAGATCGCGTTCTTTTGCATTTACTCTGATGGTAACGATGGACCCGTCGTAGCACAATAGGTTCATGCACCTGGAAGCCTCCGCGTACGCCATCAAAGGGCTGGATGCGATCGTCACGCCCGCCCTGGCCATCTATCCCGAGTTCGTTGACGCCAACATCGAAGCCACTCTCGCCCTGGCCGGAGAGGACGCGAACCGGTGGCGTCCGCACATCAAGACCGCCAAACTCGGCTTCATCATGCGTCGGTTGGCGGATCGCGGCGTGCTGAATTTTAAATGCTCCACCTCGCTCGAGTTACTGGCCTCCTGCGAGAACGGCGCCCGCGATGTGGTGGTGGCGTACCCGATGGTGGGGGCCAACGCGGCGCGCGTGCGCAGCATCGCCGGCCGGTTCCCGCACGTGCGAGTCTCGATCCTGGCGGAGAATCAGGATCAGGCTGGGGCTTGGACGGGGTCGGGAATTGGCGTCTTCATCGATGTCAATCCGGGCATGGACCGAACGGGCATCGACCAATCCCGGGCGGCGGACATCGTCGCGCTGGCACGCGGACTCGGCGCTTCGTTTCGCGGGCTGCACTACTACGACGGCCAGATCCACGCCATCGATCCCGTCGAGCGCGAACGGGAAGCGTTCGCCGGCTACGACCGCCTGATGCAATTGATCGCAGCGGTGGCGGATGCGGGCTGTTCCATCGGCGAGGTGATCACTTCGGGCACTCCGGCCATGCCTTGCGGCTTGAAGTATCCGGGATTTCGAAACGGTCCGTTCGTTCACCGCGTCTCGCCGGGGACCGTAGTGTACAACGACCTGCAAAGCCTGGAAACGCTGCCGAATGTGAAGGGCTATCGGCCTGCCGCGGTGGTAGTGGCGCGCGTGGTCAGCCACCCGACGCCCGATCGCTTCACGTGCGACGCCGGACATAAAGCCGTGTCCGCGGATGCCGGCGTTCCGACTTGCGCCGTGGTGGGGCGGCCGGATCTGATTCCGCTTAAGCCCAGCGAGGAGCACCTGCCTGTGGAGGTCCCGGCGGGCTCGTCCAGGCCGGCCATCGGTGACATCGTTTATCTTGTGCCGCGGCACGTGTGTCCGACAGTCAACAACTTCGACGATGCGTTGATTGTCCGTCAAGGCCGTATCGAAAGTGCCGAGCGCGTGACGGCGCGAGGGCATGAGTCGCCACTGGCGCTTGCGGGCGCTCATTACTCATGACGGAACGCAATCAGGGGATCGGTCCGTGCCGCGCGCATCGCGGGAATTGAAATCGCGAGCAATGCGGACGCGGCCAGCACCACGGCCGCCGCTGCAAAGATGCGAGGCTCGCGGACGTTCACATCGTATAAGAGGCTTTCCATGAAGCGCGCCATTGGCCACGCCGCGCAAAGCCCCGCGGCCAAGCCTGCCAGCGCCACGGTTATACCTTCCCGCACCACCATGCGGACGACGTCTCCGGGCTTTGCGCCCAGCACCACCCGCATCCCGATTTCGCGCGTACGCTCCACCACCCAGTAGGAGATCACTCCGTAGATGCCGGCCAGCGCCAGCAACAGAGCCGTGGCGGCAAACGTACCGAGCAGGAACAACTGAAAGCGCCGCGGAGCGATGGAGGAATCCAGCGCGCCGGCGAGCGTCCGCACATCGTACACGGGCTGCGCGGGATCGATGCCCGAGATCAGCTTGCGAATGACCGGCGCGAGTGCAACGGGGTCGCCCTCCGTGCGCGCAGCCACATCGGCGCCGCGAAAGAATGGGACCTGCTGGTAGGAGATGTAGATTTCGGGCGGGGGCTCCGCATCGAGCTTCGTGTATTTCAGATCGGAGACTACGCCGACCACTGTGGCGGGCTGCGGAATGGAGAGCTGACGGCCGATGGGGTCGGTATTTCCAAAGGCCAGTCTCGCCATCGCTTCATTCAGCAGTACCGCGGAAGGAGGATCGGTATCGCTCAGCCAGCGGCCTTTCACCAGTCGCATGCCGACCGCTTTGAGATATCCCGTGGATGCGGCATTCAACCGGAGAACGTGCGTTGAGCGCGGGTTGGAGTCCGCGGGAAAGGCGGGCGCGCCGTCGAACAGGAACCAGTTGGAAACGCCTGCGGCCGTCACGCCGGGCGCGGATTCCAGGCGGCGCAGCAGTTCGCGGACGTATGCTTCGTGATCGGATTTCGCGGCATACTGCGGTCCGGCGAGGCGGACCTTCAGGGTGAGCACCTGCTCCGGGGCGAAGCCCGGAAGATGCGCGTACATACGATGAAAGCTCCACAGCATGAAAGCGGCGCCCATCGACAGTACGGTGGCCAGCGCGAGTTCGCCGCCTACCAGAAGCTTGCGGATCGCGCCTCCCTGGGGGCCGGCAAAACTTCGGCCTCCTTGTTTGAGAGCCTCATTCAGATCGGTACGCGAGACCACCAGGATGGGCGCCGATCCGAACAACGCTCCGGCAGAGATTGAAATCGCCAGAGTGAAGAGCAGCACCGGAAGATCGATGGACGTTTCGGGCAGCCTGGCCACCGCGTACGGCGAGATCCGCGCCGACGCCGAAATCATCCACCGCGCCAGAAGCACTCCCACAGCGCCTCCGGCCACCGACAGCAGCACGCCTTCCGTGAGCAACTGCCTCAACACGCGGCCCCGCCCGGCGCCGAGAGCGGAGCGGATGGCGATTTCGCGCTGCCGCACGGTTGCGTGGGCCAGCATCAGATTTGCGACATTGGCGGACGCGATGAGCAGGACGAATCCGCCCGCCGCGAGCAGCACCAGCAAGGGCGTGCGCGCGTCCGAAGCGAGCTTCCACCGCAGTGGATCCACCCGCAGCCTGGTGGTCGCTGGCTGTGATCCCCGTTCTTCCAAAATGCGCCGCTGTAAGGTCTCTAATTCCGCTTGCGCCTCGCCCATGCGAACGCCCGGCTTCAGCGCGGCCACTACATTTACGAGCCGTCCTCTTTGAACATCCCTGGCGGGCAAAGGAAAATACGCCTCGACAGGCGACGGTCCGGAGGCCTGCCACCACACCGGGAACTGGAAGCGGAAGTTCCTTGGAAGCACACCGGTGATGGTGGCTGGACGGCCTTCGACAAGCACGGTTCTTCCCACGATGCCCGGATCCCCGGAAAAGTCGCGTTTGTATAACTCCCACGACAGCACCACGCCTTCGTGCTGCGAGGGCTCGAACAAGGATCCGAGCGCCGCCTTGGCCCCAGTCACGGGCCAGAAATCGCCCGCGATCACGACTCCGGTTACCTGGCGTGCCTCGCGAGAGGTGGCCATGGTGGCTTGCTGATATCCGTAGGCCGCGATGGCGGTGTAAGACCCGGCGCGCTCGCGCCACGCCTGGAAATCCGGCGAGGATGCGACGTCGCGCTTGAAGTTCGGGTCATATGCGCCGATCCAGACCAATCGCTGCGCATCAGGATAGTCAAGGGGCCGGAGAAGCACCGTGTTCACGACGCTGAAGATCGCGGTGTTCATCCCCACGCCCAACGCAAGAGTGAGGATTACAGCGATGGTGAATCCCGGACTGCGGCGCAAGATACGCAAGCCGTAGCCGGCATCTTGAAGAGCTTGTTCACCCAAGAGACGGATTGGCTCGAGCATTCGGGTCCACGATATACCCGGGAGCGTATCTCGGCAAGAGCGGGGGACGGCACGCATGAGTGCGCAATGTCATTCGGTTTTCCCAGAACCGGATGCTCTGCGTCTTGTGGGGCGGGATGGCATCCTGCGCGCCGGTTGGCTACCGGCGCTGGTCGGCCGGTGTTTGGAAGCAAATTGGAGGCGGGTTGGCAACCCGTCGCAGGTTGCCAACCTGCCCCACAACCTTTGCCAAAGACCCAGTTCTGAGAAAACTAAGTGGCATTGTGCAAGAGTGCGTGCGCCACTATTTCGCGAACGCCGTCCAGTCCTCATCCGGACCGGGACTCTCGGCGCGTCCGCCCAGATACCGCACGAGAAACTGCTCGGTAGCGGCGTAGAATCGCAGGTTGTTTTCCGGGCGCACGAAACCGTGGCCCTCATCTTCGAACACGATGTATTCCACGGGCTTCCGGTTCTCGCGCATGGCGTGCACGATCTGGTCGCTTTCGGCCTGCTTCACACGGGGATCATTCGCGCCCTGTCCGATGAGCAGCGGAGCCTTGATGTCCCCCGCCTTGAACAGCGGCGACCGCGAACGCAGAAACTCCTGCTCCTGCTCCACGTGGCCGACGCGCTTGTCGAAGATGGCACGCATCGGCGCCCAGTAGGGAGGGATCGAATTGAGCAGCGTCGTCAGGTTCGAGGGCCCGACAATGTCCACACCGCACACGAACTCATCGGGAGTGAAAGCCAGCGCCACCAGCGTCGCATATCCGCCGTAACTGCCGCCCATGATGGCCACGCGCGCAGGGTCCGCATAGCCGTTCGCCACCGCCCATGCCTTGGCATCCAGCAGGTCGTCGTGCATACGGCCGGCCCACTCGCGATCTCCCGCGTTGAGAAAATCCTTGCCGTACCCGGTGGATCCACGGAAGTTCACCTGCAACACCGCGTATCCCCGATTCGCCAGCAACTGAACCAGTCCGCTGTATCCCCACACGTCGCGCGCCCACGGCCCGCCGTGCACCAACAGCACCATGGCCGCGTGACGATCCACGCCCACCGGCATTGTGAGATATCCGTGAATCGTCAAACCGTCGCGGGCCGGGTACGATATGGCCTCCATGCGCGCGAGTTGGTAGCCATCGAGTTCGGGACGCGCGGCGAACAGAAATTCGGCCCGCTTCGTCCGGCGGTCATAGAGATAATAGGTCTCCGGCGCAACGTCCGAGGAATACGTCACCACCCACAACGTGTCGTCGAAGCTGCGGCTTTCCAGATTCACTTCACCGTCACGTACCGCTGCGCAAAACGGCGAACTCGGCCTCGATCTCCGGATTGAAGAACTGCCACTCCAGCCGCTCGCGGACAAAGCCCACTGCTTCGAGTTCGTGTGCTGGCCGGATTCTCCATGGCGGCGCTCACGTCGTAATGGGCATCTTCGGCTGATCACGTGCTCGCGCCGCTGGCTACCTCTACTTCCAAGAGGCGCGAGGCGTTCGCGCCGACGCTCGAGATGAGCCACAGGGCCCGGTTGTCGGGAGAAAAACCGGCCACGCCGCCAAACGTCTCGTCCGGTCCCCAGCGCTCGAAACTCCGCCACTCCGAATTACGATCGGTGCGAACGCGAATCTCCTGGTAGCCTCCGGGCAGAATCGCGGTTGCGGCGCGCACCTCAAAATTGTTGTCGGCATTCCAGCCGGCAATATCGCCAGGATTCTCCGTGTCCAGTTCGAGCGTATGAGGCCCGAAGTGGTATCGATATACGTCAAACAGTTCGGGATCGCGGCGATTCATGGCCACCAGCATGAAGTCAGGATGCCGCGAATCGACGGCCACGACGGAAGCGCGCACGTTCTCGAACGGCGTCAGGTCCCTGGTCTCGCGGCTGTCGATGGAGGTCTGATAGATGTGGAAGTTTTCGTTCCCATCCGTGTCCTGGGCGTAGATGATGTGGGAGCTGTCCGGCTGCCAGAAATAGGCGTGAATGCCGCGTTTCCGGTCGGACGTGATGACCCGATCGTCGGCGCGACCCACGGTTCGCACCCACACGTTCAGCACGCCTTCGCTCGGCGCAAGATATGCGAGAGTCTTCCCGTCAGGTGAGATCTCAGCGTCCGACTTTTCCGGATTGCCGAACAGAACGCTACGAGGAATGATCGGCGTATTCACCCAAGTGGTCATAATTGGAATGCACGCTAACGCCTGGCTGCGTGGTCTTATATAAGGTACCGCACCTTGTCTTGCTCAAACGAATGCGACGTCTCCCGTGGGCCCGACAACAGAGTGCTTCTGGAAGGTTTCCCGCTTTTCGGGAAAGTCGGAGCGGAAGTGACCGCCGCGGCTCTCCTCGCGGGCAAGTGCACATCGCGCGATGATGCGGCCGACGTCATGCATGTTGCGCAACTCGTAATCGGCGCGATTCGGGACCTGTTTCGGCCCACAGCGCAGATCTTCGAGTGTGCGGACCGCGACAGCCAATTCACTACCCGAACGCACGACACCGCAGCAATTCCACATCAGCGTACGGAGGTCCCGTTCGGAAGTCTCGGGGAAGGTGGCCGGTTCTGGATCGGGCGCTGCGGCGCGATCCTGCGAAGCCCATCCCAACATCGCTCTCGCGGCCCGTGCGCCGTAAACGACGCCTTCCAGCAAGGAATTGCTGGCGAGCCGGTTCGCGCCGTGGACGCCCGTGCAGGCGCACTCGCCCGCGGCATACAGCCGGCGAAGATTGGTGGTTCCATCCAAGCCGGTACGCACGCCGCCCATTGCGTAGTGGGCGGCGGGGTGTATCGGGACCAGGTCGCGGCCGATGTCCACGCCGTAGCTCAGGCACGTATCGTAAATGCGCGGGAACCGGCCTCGCAAATGCTCCGCTCCCAGGTGACGGAGATCGAGAAAGACGTGCGGCTCGCCCGAGCGCGCGAGCTCGGCGGCGATGGAGCGTGACACAACGTCGCGCGGGGCGAGTTCGGCCATGGGGTGATACGACAGCATGAAACGCTCGCCGGCCGAGTTCCGCAGCAATCCGCCTTCGCCGCGCAGCGCTTCCGAAAGCAGGAATCGCGGCGCTCCCTCCAGGTGCAGCGCGGTGGGATGGAACTGCACGAATTCCAGGTCACTGATCTCCGCGCCCGCACGCCACGCCGTTGCAACACCATCGCCGGAAGCCACGTCCGGGTTCGTGGTTTCCAGGAACACCCGGCCAAGTCCGCCGGTGGCGAGCATAATGGCGCGCGGGAAGAGCCGGACCAGTTGGCGGGAGTGTTCGTCGAGCGCCAGCACCCCCGCCGCTTCTCCGCCGCGCACCAGAAAGTCGATCACGAACATATAGCTGTGAAATTGTATGTTCGGGATGGATGCGGCCTTCGTATACAACGCGCGCGAAATCTCCTTGCCAGTGGAATCGCCGTGCGCATGCAGGACGCGGCTGCGGCTGTGCGCGCCCTCGCGCGCGAACAGAAGCTGTGATCCTTCGCGGTCGAACCCGGCGCCATACTCGATCAGTTGCTCAATGGCTACCGGAGCCTCTTCCACCAGAACGCGCACCGCTTCGGGGTTGCACAGACCGTCGCCCGCGGCCAGCGTGTCCTGTTCGTGGAGTTCGATATCGTCGTCGTCGCTGAGAGCGGCGGCGATGCCTCCCTGCGCGTACACCGAAGACGATTCGCTGAGGCTGTCCTTGGCCAGCACGAGCACCGTCCCCGCCGATGCGAGCTCAATCGCGGCGCGCAACCCGGCGACACCCGCGCCAACCACCAGGAAATCAGGATTCATTTCGGGGCATTCAAGGGCCGATCGATAAGATCATGTTACAACGATCATATGCCCTCCTTTCGCGTTGCCACCGCAGCGCACACTTATGAGGCGGTAATTGAGCGCGGCGTGCTGCGGCAGGCTTCGGCGTTCCTGCCGCCGCGGGCCGGCACGATTTTTGTGGTCACCACCCAGGACGTCTGGCGCCTGCATGGACCGGAGCTTGAAGCCGCCCTGCAGCGGCGGCCGATCAAGGTGCTGTTTTTTCCGGGCGGCGAGGAACGCAAACGACTCTCCGAGGTGGAAACGCTGGCCGAACAGATGATAGCGGCCGGCGGCGACCGCACCAGCATTGTTGTCGCCTTCGGCGGCGGAATTGTTAATGACCTGGGCGGCTTTCTCGCGGCCATCTTCATGCGCGGCATTCCGGTGCTGCAGATCCCCACGACGCTGTTGGCGCAGGTGGATGCAGCGGTGGGCGGTAAGACCGGCGCGAACCTCATTCTGGGCAAGAATCTGATCGGCGCTTTTCACCAGCCACTGGCCGTGCTCATCGATCCCGATGTTATCGCCACGCTGCCCGAGCGCGAGTACCGGGCGGGGCTCCAGGAAATCATCAAGTGCGGCGTGATTCGCGACGCCGAGCTTTTCCGGACATTCGAGACGGACCGTGCTCGAATACTTGGCAGGGAGCACGACATCGTGGAGCACATCGTGGCGGCGGCGGTGCGGATTAAGGCGGAAGTGGTGTCCGAAGACGAGCGCGAGAGCGACTTGCGGCGGATTCTGAATTTCGGTCACACCATCGGGCACACGCTTGAAACCGAGACTGGCTACGTCCGGTTCCTGCACGGCGAGGCCGTGGCTTTCGGGATGATCGCGGCTGCCAGGCTTGCGGTAGATGCGGCGGGGCTTGCAGCAGAAGATGCGGAGCGCATCACGGATCTGGTTAATAGTTACGGACCCTATCCTACGCTTGAAGGAATCCGGCCGGAGCGCCTTTTTGCGCGCCTTGCGAGTGACAAGAAGACGCTGCAAGGCAAAGTGCATTTCGTGCTGCCGGTTCGTATCGGCGCCGTTAAAGTGGTGAGCGGGATTCCCGAGGCGACGGTGATGCCGGCCATAGAGTGGGCGCTCACGCGGTGCGCAACGGCTTGATGGGCACCACACCGAGGGGCACAACGAATGAGCGCCAGGCGGCGGAGTATGTGCGCGGGATGTTCGACGGCATCGCCCGCCAGTACGATCTACTGAATCACCTGCTGTCGTTCAACCTGGACAAGCGCTGGAGGCGGCGGACCGTCGAGCGGGTGTCCCGGATAGCAACGGCCCGCGACGCCCGGATACTGGATCTGTGCTGCGGCACTGGCGACGTGTTGATGGAATTGGAACGCGCCCGGGGGACACCGGCATTCGGCGCGGATTTCTGCCACCCCATGCTGACTACAGCTGCCGCGAAGATCGATCGCGCGCGCATGAGGTCCAGACTGTTTGAGGGGGACGGGCTTGCCCTTCCGCTAGCCGATGCGTCGCTGGACGCCATCACCATCGCCTTCGGGTTCCGCAACTTCTCCAATTATCAGAAGGGGCTGGAGGAAATGCTGCGCGTCCTGAAACCTGGGGGCGCGGCGGCGATTCTGGAGTTTTCGCAACCAAAGAACGCGCTGTTCGCTCGCGTTTACGATTGGTTCTCAATGGTTCTGCTTCCGCGAATTGGGGGTCTGATCTCGGGATCGCGGCAGGCGTATTCCTACCTGCCGGAGTCCATTCGCAAATTCCCGAATGCGGAGTTGTTGGCCTCACGAATGCGTCAAGCCGGATTCAGCCATGTGGAGTACGAGTTGATGACCTTCGGCGCCGTCGCGCTGCACATCGGCCGGAAATAAAGGCACTACGACAGAGCGCGTTGAATTGCCGCATCAATCGCCTTCTCCAAATCCTCCTTGGACAAGGTGGTGCTGACGAACAGCTCCTGTCGGGCTCCAGCGCTCAGGGCAATGGCTTTCCACCCGTTGGTGGTCGGCACGGTCACGTGGATCTTCACCGGGCCGCGCGCGTCGCGCACTTGCCGTATGACACCGGGAATCACGGAGCGGATGGACGATTCGTTATCTGCCAGCAGACGCTCCATGCAGTCGCGAACACCATCGATGATGCTGTGCTCGATCTTGAGCTTCCCTTGCGCTTTGCGTAATCTCATTGGTCCTTCCAGCCCTGTTCTCCGCGCAACGGGACGAAACGGCACATCGTGGGCACCCGGCGGGAAATGTGCCCGTGCTGCTTTACAATCACCGCCAGATCCTGGTCGCCGCGGGCACCCACCGGGATCACCAGACGCCCCAGATCACTCAGTTGATCGAGCAGCTCGGGCGGCACGTCGGGTGCGGCGGCCGCGACTGAAATCGCATTGTAGGGCGCAGCCTCGGGATACCCAAGCGATCCGTCGCCGCAGATGACGGTGACGTTCGAGATCCCCGCCTCGAACAGGTTCCGGCGCGCCTGGTCCGCAAGTTCGGGGATGATCTCGATGGAGTACACCTCGCGAGCCAGCATCGACAATACCGCGGCGTGATAACCGGAACCGGCGCCCACGTCGAGCACACGTTCGGTTCCGTCGAGTTGCAGAACTTCGCTCATCAACGCAGTCATGTAGGGCTGCGAGATGGTCTGGTCGAAGCCGATGGAGATGGGAGCGTCCTCATAGGCGATCGCCTCGGATTCCGCGGGCACAAACTTCTCGCGCAAGATACGGCCCATCGCGTCCAGCACGCGCGGGTCCCGAATACCGCGATGCTCGAGTTGCCGCACCACCATCGAGTGCCGCTTTTCCGCCAGGCTCCACATAGAGTTTTTAGAACCGTTTCCGGTACTGAAAGTCGATGCCGAAAACACCGTTTTCTTCGCGAATGGCGATGGCCGACCATCGCCGGTTGATATCCCACTGTATGCGCACAATCTGTTCCTGCGTGCGCGCGAAGTTCGTGATGTAGGTAAGGGTGATGTCGCGCGACACCTGCTGCTCCAGCGTGACGCGCGCTTGAGGAATGTTTTCCACGCCGGTGAGCGACGGGTCGATCTTCAGGCGGCTCACGCCGAAGAAGCGTTGCAGCCGGTTCGACACGGGCGCGGCCACCGCCTGGCTCAATGTGCTGGCTCCGGTTTCGAGCAGGTTGCTGCGCGTCTGCGCGTTGGCTACAGCGGCCGTTGTAGGATCCCGGCCTACCGCCAGCAGGGCGATGATGTCCGACGATTGGAGTGGCGGATCCGAACGGTAAGTGGCGTTCAGTTTGTTCATGGTCCCCGAGAAGGCGATGTTCACGGTGATTCCGCGAGCTTTGGTTTCGAGATCGACATCGAAAACCGGCTCCAACTTGGTCGGATTGATGAAACGAATGTCGGCCCGGTTCACCGTGTACTTGTTGCCAAGAAACTGGATCTCGCCCTGGTTGACGGAGATATCGCCCGAGAGATTGGGCCGGGCGGCGTTGCCTCGCAGCCGCAGTTCCAGTTCCGTCTCCAGGTCTCGAGTCAACGAAGTCTGGACCTCGAGATTGGGGCCGCTCTCCACTCGGATGTCGAAATTGAGTCCGCGCAAGTACTCGTTCGGCGCAGAGGGCGCGGGGAGCGGCTTCGAGCTTTGCGCCAGCAGGCTGCCGAGGTCGGCGTGGGTTTCAAAGGCCGCCCGCATCACGGTGACGGTACCCGAAATCAGTCCGCTTTCCGATGTGCCCGTGAGGTTCATCACCGCGTTCAGTGTGACGCTAATGCCATCGGGATGCCGCAGCCGTACCTGGTCGGCCTGGCCCTGCACGCGGTAGACGAGAATGCCGCCGCCGAATCCGATGAATCCACCGAACGATATGCGTCCCCCGCCGACTTCCGCCGTGAGCTTTTCGATGGTCGCGCGGTTGCGGTCGAAGGTGACCAGACCGTTCGCATTATCCACGCCTACGCTGGGCGGCAGATCGGCCAGGTACAGCGACGCGTTGTTCAACTCCAGCCGGCCGCCCACCTGTGGATCGTTGAGAGATCCGCGAATGGTGGTGTTGAGCACTGCGTTGCCACGCGCCGCGAGGTCCGAGTTAAACAACTGCAGGATGGCCAGGTTCATGCGTCCACGGACCCCGACGTCCCACGGTGATTTGGCGTCGAAGGCCACGCGGCCGGAGGCTTCCAGGCTGGTGTCGGTGGCGGCGAATCGCGCGGATTGGATGTCCACCGCTTTCGTTGTAGCCAGCAGCCTGACCGGTTCGGTGTTGCGCACCACCAGATCCTGCAGGCGCGCTCCGGCACGCAGTTCCTGGTTCGTGTTGGAGTTGACCTGCACGCGCGGCAGCACCACCTCTGCCCGCATCGCGTCCGGCTTCTTCAGCGGACCAGAGAAGGCGATATGGCCGTCCAGGACCCCTACGAAGGGCAATTCGCGTCCGATGTCACCTTGTTGAATGATCTCGTGCAGGGCGGCGAAGGATATTCCCGTGAACTGAAGGTCGCCCCGGCCTGGATAGTCGCCCTCCAGTTTCCACTCGCCGGACCCCTTCACCGGATTTCCGCGAATGCTGCCCTCGATGGAGGCATCCAACACGTCGCCGCGGGTTCGAGCGGTGGCCGTGAGTTTCCCGACCGGTGCTTTGCCTCGCGCGATCCCGCTCAGCGTCGCCTCGCCATCCAGTGAGTCCAGATCGAGAACGCCACTACGCGCGCGGGCTGCTCCGATCGCTTTCACCGTCAACAGTCCCGAGAATCCAGTCTCGTACTGGCGGACGTGCTGAAAGCGATCGATTCCGAGGCCGTCTCCGTTGACGTCGAAGCGAATCCTGCCGCTGTTCCAATCGCCGCCCACCCGTTCATAGGCCCCCTTGAACTGAAGGCGGCCGCCAGAGGCCCGCAGATCTCCTTCGCGGATCTGGATCGCCGCGGTTGTGACCAACGCATCGGCGCGCAACTGATCGAACTGTTCGTCCCACGCAGCCGGGTGATCGACGGTGAGCTGGACGGCTGCCTGTGGCGATCCGAACGTTCCCGCGACTTCGGCGGAGGCCGTCAGGGTGCCGGTGACCGGAAGCTTTTGGCCGGAATCGGCGAGTAGCGCCTGCACGTCGCCGCCTCGTAGAGTCAAGGATGCCGAAACCGCACTGGGATCCACTGCCTTCCAATCGCGCAGCTCGATGCGGCCGCGTCCTGTTACGCGCATTCCGCGCTGATTCAGGACCAGGTTTCGAGCCTCTGCTTCGCTGCGAGAAAGGGCGAAATCGGCTTCGGCGCTGTCGAAGGTGCGTCCTACTGTTTGGAAGCGGCCGAGTGCGACATGGCCGGCCACGACCGGGTTCGCGAGTTCGCCGCTGATGGTAACCTTGGCGTTCGCGGCCCCCCCCGCCAGCGAGAGCGGAAGCGTTTCACCGGCCTCCGGGCTGATCATCGTCAGACCGGGCCGTAGATCGTCCAGGTTGGTGCTTTCGAGCGACACACGGAGAGTCTGTCCCAACGTCCCGGAAGCCTGGATTCGTGAAGCACGCGTGGAGAGGTTGACGTTACCCAGACGCACGGTGTCCGCGGCCTGATCGAAGATCAGGTCCACGCTGCCTTCTATGGGATTGGGCCCTTCGGCCGGCGCGATGTTCATGTTGGCCTGAACGGTGAAATCGCGCAGACGGCCGGCTGTGATGGCGCCATCGATGCGTATGGGACCCGATGCAGTTCCGCTCCAAGGCAGCATCTGCTCCGCCACCAGCACGCGCGGTAACTCGCCTAGTGCCATGCCTTTCGCATTACCCTCCACGCGGAGGCGCTCGAAATTGCGGCTGAATTCCACGTATCCGGCGAAAGTGCCGCCCAGAGCCGTCGCCACGAGATTCGGAAGCACGATCCCATCGCGATGGAAACGGAAATCGCCGCGCGCCGCAATGCCAGATACGCGCACGGTTGAATCACGGTAGGCGATGCCGCGCGCCTCCATCCGGCCTTCGGCGCTGTAGGCGAAGCCCTTGCCCCAGCTCAGGGCGGCCTTGCCGCGCAGGACGGCATCGCCGGTGCGTTCGACAGGAAGGTCCACCACCTCAGCCAAGTCCGCCATGACGACATTCGATTCAAAGGTGAGGTCCGCCCGCGGATCGTCCCACTGGCGGATGGAGCCCGAGGTGATCAGGCGGCTGCGTCCGGTGCGGAATGATGCCTGCGCGATTCGCAGCTCCTGGGGCGTGAGTGAAACCTCGGCGTCAAAATCGAAAGCGGCCGGCCGGATGTGGCTGGTGTCGAAGTGGAGCTGACGTGACGCAACATGCCCGTGATACTGCGGCCCGTGCGGATCGTATTCGAAGGCGGCGCGCAGGTTGTCGCCGCGGATGGAGAAGGGCACCCGTTCTTCGCGAATTTCAGCGACACCGTCGCGCAACTCGAAGTGGCGCACCGCCAGCTTCAACAACCCTTCCGCGATAGGAGGCCGTCGCAGCTTGACTGGAGGCTCCGGAATGTTGGTGCTTCCGTCGGGGTAGACGATGATGTGAACTTCCGGACGTTCGAGGACCAGCGAATCGAGATCGACGTCTTTCTCCAGGGCGGAGATGACCCTCAACCCGACTTCGACATTCGCGACACGTACGAAGGGCGGTTCGCCCGCCTTCTCGCGGCCATGCAGAACAAAGTTCCCGGCGCGAGCCCGCAGCTTGCGCCAATCAAATTGGAAGTCGCCAAGTTCGGCGCGGCCGCCGGTAGCCTTCTCCACCTCAACGATCATCCGCTGCCGCACTTTGGTGTAGAACCAGTCACTGCGGACCGTGAGGATGGCAACCAAGAGTCCGGTAAGCGCCAAGACTGCGATGGCCGCAGCCGAAATCCAAAGGATACGGCGAGTGCGGGCCTTCATTGATACCCTCCACGATACAGAATCGTGTTCTGCGTGCGTACCTCGCCCAGCCAGCGATCCAGCGCCGAATCGGTCAACTGCTGGCGCATGATTTTCTCGAGTTCGGGCCGCATCTGCTCCATGGATGGAGGCTCGCCGGAATTCCGTTCGCGCCAGGCCGCCACCTGCCGGCGGTACTCCTGCCGTATCTGAGAATCGCTCACTTGCACCGCGGGTTGAAAGCGGTATTCGATGAAGCGCAGCATAGTCAACTGCCACCGCAGTTGAGCGGTGAGGTCGGATTCGGATACTCCGTAATGATCGAGAGCCTCCTGAAAAGCCTTCCCTGGATAACGGGATTGTATCTGTGCTAGTTGGAGTTTCACCTCGTCATCGGAAGCTTGTGGAAACCGCGTGAACTCAACCTCGCGCCTCATGAGCGTCTGGTCAATCAGGGAGTCCAGCACTTTGCGGCGATTTTCCGGCGTGAGGTCGGGCTCGGTTCCATTGATCAATGCCGCGATACGAATCTGCTCGGATACCCGCGATTCCGTGATTACCTCAAACCCTACGGTCGCGGCGATGCGGTCCACGATTTCGGCGCGAATCGCAGGCGCGAGCAGAGCGATAGTGAGAATCAGCCACCGCATCAGAAAGCCTGCCCCAGGGAGAAGTGGAATTGGAAGACGTTGATGCGCTGCGCCACCGACGGGCATTGAACCGAGCTTCCCGGCGCCGAGCAGGTGAGCAGCGAATCGCGGCTGCCCAGGAATCCGATAAAGCGGGGCGAGTTGGGACTAAGCGAAAAGTCCGCACGAACGGGTCCGATGGGAGTGCGGTACCGGATGCCGAATCCGAAGCCGTGCACCATGTAGTTGAAGTCTCGCATATCGCGCTGGTGGAAGCGGAAGCTGATATCGCTGGGGTTAGCGTACACGTTGCCAGCATCGTGGAACAGGACGCCGCCGACGTTATCGCCGAGCAGCGGGAATCGCAGTTCGAGGTTGTTCATCAGTACTGCGGTGCCCCCCAAAGGGAATCCTGTGATGGGATCCCGCGGACCCGCCTGGTTGTCGGGGAAGGCGCGCTGTGAATAGGCGCCGCCCGAGAAGAACCGTTCCGGCAAGGGTATCTCGGGAAGTCCGCCGGTGCGAAGGGTGAGGCCGAAGTTGGTGCTGCGCGCGAGGGTGAGGTCGCGCGTGAGGCGGTAATAGGTGGAGTTCTTAAACACAATGCGCACGAACGATGTTTGGGAGCCGAAGGCCTTCCCGGCATAACCCAAATCGATGGTCTGGTAAAGGCCCCGGTGAGCGTCCGTCGGGTCGTCGCGGCGGTCAGTGATCAGCGTTGTGGACACGCCGCCGACCCGCACCGATTGCGACAGAATCGGGATCAATTGCTCGTTGATCTTCACCGAGTTTGGATCCACGAATACGTCGCGGTAGACGTACCGGTATTGCAGAGTGTTGGCGCGCGAGAGGCGCTCGGCCAGTTGAACGGATCCTTCCGCCCGCCGTGCGGCGAACGTCCGCACGTCGCGCGAGTCGTCATAGAGTCCCGTAAACGTAAGGCTGAGTTTGTCACTGCCCTGAAACTGCGGCGCGAAATACGACAGCAGCACGCGCTGTTGCAGGGTTGAAAACCGGCTTTGCAGGCTGACCGTATGTCCCAGGCCCATGAAGTTGAGCCGGCTGAGGCCGAGTGAGACGCGCGGCGAGAAGCCCGTCGCTCCAGCCGGGGCGTCGAAGGTGGTGACGCCCCCGCCGATGCGCGCCACCTCGGCGCCGAAACCGGCGTTCACGGACCACCGGCGGGCTTCTTCCAGTTGATACAAGACGTACTTGCTTTCTTCCTGCCCTTCCGGATTCTGCACCGCTGTTTGCACCTTGGCGAAGATGCCCAGATCGTACAAACGGCGCTGAACGTCGGCAATGCGCACTTGCGACAAGGGATCGCCCGGGCCAAAGTCGATGCGGTGATTCACCAGGCTCGGCTTGGTGGCGCGGAGCCCGTTCACCACAACTCTGCGGACGAACTCGCGCCGTCCCGGGTTTACGGTGAATTTCAGATTCACCCGGTATTTCTCGTCCGCCGGAACCTCCACCCAGTCGAACGTGGCGTTCGGGAATCCGTTGTTGTAGAAATATGCCAGAATCGTGTCGCGATCATTGGCGACGTTGAATTCGCTGAAGGGCTGCCCGGGCGTGGAATGGACTGTCGATAGCAGCAAATCCCGGTCCGAGTCGCTCACTCCTTCAATTTCCAGCTTCGAAACCAACCACTGCGGGCCTTCTTCCACTGTGAACAGGACGCCCAAGTCGTTTTCCCGACCGTGGTAATCGTCCTCGACGGCGGTGGTGATGCGGACGTCGCGGAAGCCATTCGAGCGGTAGAGGTCCGCGATGGAACCGCTGTCCCTTTCCAGGTAACGCTGGCCGTAGCGTCCACGATGGAAACGGATGAAGCTGGCGGGCATGAGATACATTCGTTCGCGAATGGTGCCGCGATCGAAATAGCGATTTCCGACGATGTTGACGGCCACCAGTTTGTGGCGTTCCTGGCGGTCGATAGTGAACTCGATCGTCTCCTCACTGCCCGAACTGGAACGAACCTGCTCGAAATCCACATCGGCGTCAAAATATCCCTGCGACTGAAAGTACTGAACCAGATTGCGCTGCCCTTCGATGAGCAGGCTGCGATCGACGGAGCGTTCCTGGTAGATGGGGATCAACTGCCGCAGACGGCCCTTGGACAGCTTCGTTCCGGTGGTCTTCACTTTCACCAGCGGCCCAGGGTCAATGACCAGCAGCGGCTTGACCGTGTTCGAGTCCTCGTCGTAGTTGAGATTCGCCAAGGTCACACGCGCGAGCAGCCGGTCATGCTTCTGATAGTAGGAGCGGACATTCTCGATTCCACTCTGGAGCCGGTTTTCCGTGAGCGGCCTCCAGCCGAACAGGCCGAAAGGGCGCCTCCAATGGGTGGACCGGAGAATGGCCTGATCGGGCCGTCCGGGATCCCCCTGAATCTCCATTCCGGCAAAACTGGCCCGCGGACCCGGGTCGATCTGAAAGTCGATGTTGATCTGCTCAATGCCGGCGTCGAGCGTAGTGTTATGGGTGACCGCGGCATGATACAGACCGTTGGCTCGCAGTCGTGTTTGAATGTTCTCCTCGGACTGACGGAGATCGTTTTCGGCGAATTCGGCGCCAAGTTGGAGCTTGGTGGCCGTGACGAGCTGGCCCGAGTTGGGCGGATCGGGAGACCCTTCAGCGGACACGCGGCCCACAAAGGAAGCCTGCGTGGTGATGAACCGGATGATTACGCCTTGAGCGTCGGGGCGGGCATCCACCGCGATGTCGGTATAGCGTCCTGTGGAGTAGAGTTTCTGGATGGCGTCGCGCACTGAGGCGGGACGATACGGTTCTCCGGAATGGAACGGGATCAGCCGGTCGAGTTCTTCCCGAGGCAGTGGCTGGCTGGCGGGTTCGAATTCGATCCCGGTAACCCGCCGGTCTTCCAGTGGCTCTTTCGCGGCCGTCAGAACCGTGCCGAACGACAGAAGAAGTGCAACCAGAAGCATCGGCGGCCGGATGCCTGGGGGACGCCGCACGTTCTGAATGATAACGCAACGGTTGTTACCATCTGTGGTGTATGGATCCGGGCACAGATTCCAGGTATTCACGGCAGGAGCGGTTCGCGCCGCTCGGCAGGGAGGGGCAGCGCCGGATTGCCGGGTCCCGGGCTGCCGTAGTGGGCTGCGGAGCGCTGGGGGGCGCGCAAGCGGAATTGCTGGCGCGCGCGGGTGTGGGCTTTCTTCGAATCATCGATCGCGACTCCGTCGAGTTGAACAATCTGCAGCGGCAGGTGCTGTTCGACGAGCGCGATGCGGCCGAGGGATTGCCGAAGGCGGTGGCGGCCCGGAACCGTCTTGCCGCCGTGAACTCCGGGGTGGAGGTGGAGGCGGCGGTGGCCGATCTGACGGCCGCGAACGTCGACGACTTGCTGGGCGATGTGGCGCTGATCCTCGATGGAACCGACAACTTCGAAACACGCTACCTGATGAATG
Source organism: uncultured Acidobacteriota bacterium (assembly GCA_963737465.1). Classification (GTDB taxonomy): domain Bacteria; phylum Acidobacteriota; class Terriglobia; order Bryobacterales; family Bryobacteraceae; genus TMP-7. Next base: position 402,697 of record CAVTTC010000013.1, on the reverse strand, counting down.
ATTTTGCCGTGAGCCGCGGCGTGCCCTGGATTTACGGGGCCGCCGTAGGCAGTTACGGGATCCGGATGGCCGTCATCCCAGGGCAGACGGCGTGTTTTCGCTGCGTGTATCCCGACCCGCCCGGGGGCGTGCAGCCCACCTGCGAGACGGCGGGTGTGCTGGGGCCCGTGACGGCAGCAGTGGCGGCTCTCCAGGCGGCCGATGCGCTGAAGATCCTATCGGGTCACGCGGATGAGGTGTCGGGGGCAATTGCTACGCTCGATCTGTGGGAGGGCCAGGTCCGGCAAGTGCGGGCTCCGGCGCGGGATCCCGCCTGCGAGTGCTGCGTAGAGCGGAACTTCGTTTATTTGGAGGGACGTCGCCGGGCGCCCATCAGTTTGTGCGGGCGAAATGCGGTGCAGATCCACGAGCGGTCCCGCCCGGTGGATCTGGAAGAACTGGCCCGCCAGTTGGAGCCGGTGGCATCTGGAGCGGTGCGATTCAACGAGTTCGCGCTGCGGGCTGCGGTGGAGAACTGCGAGCTGACTGTGTTCCCGGACGGCCGGGCGATTATTAAAGGGACGACGAATGTCGGGCTGGCGCGGAGTTTGTACGCGCGATATGTGGGGAGCTGACGCGAGGGTAGTAGAATAGAAGGAACCGGGCGGTTAGCTCAGCCGGTTAGAGCGCCTGCCTTACAAGCAGGAGGTCGCAGGTTCGAACCCCGCACCGCCCACCATTCCAAGCCCTTTGTTCTGTCGCTTCCCGCTTCGGCTCCGCAACCGTAGTTTTCTGGTTGTGCCCGAATTTGTGTCCACCCTGAGCCTCTTGCGCCCGCTCCATTGCCGCCCTGCCCATTTCCATGTTCGGGTGAATGTAGCGCCGCGTACCGGCAAAACTGTGGTGCCCAGCATGGTAGGCCCTTCAGCGTCCGCTGCATTTCGGTGAACGACGAGACGCGCCGTCTACAATGGAATAAGCTGTAGAGCCTCGCTGCCTTGCTGATGGGCCCACAGGTGGGCGGCACGATCGAAGCAGACCCAAGAGGAAGCTAATCCCATGTTCGATGAACTCAGGATCAGTCCGATAGGCGTCATTGAAACGCCGTTTCACGAACCGGCCGGGACGCCGATTCAGCCTTCACGGGCGAACGGAGCGCGAGGGAAAGTTCGTGTCGACCCTCAGTTCTGGCCGGGCTTGCAGGACCTCGCTGGGTTCGAGCGGGTCTGGCTGGTTTACTGGCTCCACAAACAGCGAGGCCCCTCGTTGGTGGTGACCCCCTTTCTCGACCAGCAACCGCATGGCGTGTTCGCGACCCGGGCACCCGCTCGCCCGATTCCTATCGGGATCTCGGCCGTTCGCCTAATCGCGATTGAAGATGGTGTTCTGGAAGTGGCCGATGTGGACATGATCGACGGCACACCCCTGCTGGACATCAAACCCTACGTCCCAGAGTTCGATTCCTACCCGGCCAGCAGGGCAGGTTGGTTTGACGGGTCCCACTCGCAATCGCGGCTGGCCGACGATCGGTTTAGGGTCTCGGCACCGGCTGGTTCGTAGCAGGGGCGATGGGCGGAAATGACGGCACTGTCTCGCGAAGGGAGGACTCGACTATGATTATCGAGAAAGTCTGCGATTCCCTCATGCCGGCGGCGGCCGGCCGATCGGTCTCCGATGTCAGGGTAGGTCTTGGCTACACCGCAATCCTACTGGACGATGGTGGCTGCGGTCTCGCCTACACCTTCCGCGACGAGACCGATGAGGGTTGCTGCGTTATCCGCGAAGCCGGCACCCTGACCGGCCGCCAGGCATCAGATCTTGCGGTATGGGCCAGATCGTCCGATCCGGTGGCTTCTGCCGTGGGGTTGGCAACGCTCAACGCGCTGATCCATGTGCCCGTCACCGCGACGGCGGCAGACCTGTCTACTGAGTTGCAGGTCACTTCGAACGATGTCATTGGCATGGTGGGCTACTTTGGGCCGCTGGTCGGACCGCTTCGCAGCCAAGGCAAGGCACTGCATGTTTTCGAACGCCGCCCCGAATCCCATCCAGGTGTGCTCCCGGAGGCAGCCGCGGCCGAGATCCTCCCCCAATGCCAGGTTGTCATCCTATCGGCGACAACTCTCTTGAATCGAACGGTCGATGATCTCCTGGGCCTCTGCCGGAACGCCCGGGAGCTGGCCGTGCTCGGCCCTTCCACGCCCTTGCTGCCAGAGGCATTTGCGGATCGAGGAGTCACACTGCTCTCCGGCGTTCAGGCCGTGAACCCGGAACGGCTATTGCGCGTTGTGAGCGAAGGGGGAGGAACGCGGCAGTTCGGCTCGGCAGTGAAGAAGGTGACGCTCCGCCTTGCCGCCCAGCGCTGTTACACCTCACTTCTCTGCTAGAGCGCCCTTGTCTGCGGCTTTCATCTGTTGGCCGCAGCAGATCTCTGAGTGTGGATGACTGCTGCTCTGGGGACAAGTACACGCCTTCTCATAGACGAGCACCGCCCCGCACTTCTCACAAACGTAACGATCTCCAACGTTTCGTGCCATGTTGATACTTCCCTAGTCAAACGCCGACTCTGTCTTCCATTCCTTCCAGACGTTACCGACAAGATCGATTCCCGGCTTCAGCGTCGGCTTGCCGGGGCGCCAACCGGACGGTGTCGCCAGGGTGCCCTGCGACTCGCGGACTAGTTGGAACGCCTGAATCTGCCGGACCGATTCCGCGACGTTGCGCCCCACTGGCGGAGTCAGGACTTCGTATGCCTGGATGACGCCGTCCGGATCGATGAGAAACCGGCCACGCGTCTCCACCCCGGCTTCTTCATCATAGACGCCGTACACGCTGCCAACTTTGCCGCCCGAGTCCGACAGCATCGGGAAGGGCACGCCACCCGCCACCATCTTGCACAGTTCCTGGTCGTTCCACATCTTGTGGACGAACATGCTGTCGACGCTTACGGACAAAACTTCTACACCCAATTTCTGAAACTCGGGGTATTTCTCGGCGACCGCCGAGAGCTCTGTGCTTCAAACGAAAGTGAAATCCCCTGGGTAGAAGCAAAGCAGCACCCATTTGCCGAGATGCTCGGAAAGCTTGAGATTGATGAACTTCCCCTGGTGGTATCCCGGAGCGGTGAAATCCGGGGCTTTCCTTCCGATCAGGATCATCTTCGATTTCTCCCCCTGTCCTTGCGGACGTTCGCTCTCGTCGGGCGCTGTTCCAGTCGCCGTACTGCTGGTTGGCCTGGCGCAACCTGGTTTCAGTTCTTCCGCCATCCTGTGCGATGGGCAACCTCTACCGTTTTGTTGAGCCTGTCGTGCTGCGGCTGCTCAAAAAGAAAGGACGGTCCTACGGCTATGAACTGGCCGCTGATCTGGACCAGCACGCCCTCACGGACGCCGAAATCGAGAAAGGCGCCCTGTACCGTACGCTTCGAGCGCTGGAGTTGAACGGGAATCTCAAGTCTGAGTGGGAAACCGACAAAGCGGGTCCGGCTCGCCGGGTCTAGCTAGAGGCTCAAGGCGAAAGGCGAGCGGCACCTAGGAAGAGTGCGGCCGCCGTCCTGGAACACGTTTCGAAGTCGATGACGCAGTTTGTCAAGGAGACGAGAGGGACCTTGCAGCAAAGTAGCGCTGTGGAAACCGCGTCCTAAGAAGGGCATTGGACCGCCTGACGGCGACGGATGGAGCCTATAGAGACCGGCGGCGTTGGATCAGCGCTGCGCTGAACGTTACCATCACTCTGGTAGAACTGGCCGGCGGCGTCCTGGCCGGGAGCTTGGCGCTGCTAGTGAATCATCGAGAACCTGTCGTAATACGCCCTTCGCAAGCTCATCATCCGCACGGCATCGCCTCTGAGAACTCGGCTCCGGCATTCACCTGGCGGAGCCGGGAATCGGAATCAGCAGGGACTCTACGATCTCGACCGCGTCGCGAACCAGCGTCGTGCAGCGCGACCGGTGCACTCCTTGCTGGTGAACAGCGAATCCCTTCGGGGTACTAATGTCGCAACTCAGCAGTTCGGAACACAACGTGGAACCGTTGTGCTCCGCAAATGTTCGCATGAATTGCTGGCACACTTCGTAGGTCTTCTCCTTTTCCGAGGAGTTCACTCCCGGGTCGATTTCATTTTGCGCAAGGCCGAGAGCCATGATCGCGCCGGTCACACAACCGCAGATCCCTGCCGACCGTGCGATTCCCCCGCCGAACCCGGCGGAGACTCTCAGCGACACATTAGGACCGATGTTCCACCGCTCGGCCAGTGCCGAGAACACCGATTGGGAACAGGAATATCCGTTCCGGAAACGCGTTTCTGCAACTCCAATCGAGTTCATATTCAGCCTCCTACTCGCATCCACTCGTGCTGATTCATTGATCCATACCCATCCCGGCTCGCTCCCAGCCCACAAGGCCGTCCTGGAAGACCTTGATCTGGGAGAACGGAAGCCCATGTTCCAGAAGTGTCCGCCCCGCAGCGCGGCTGGCGGCACAAACGTCCCCGGATGACCGGCCGCTTTCATAGAGAATGATGGTGCGGTCTTTCGGCAGCGTGTTCCATTGGCGTCCGATGTCGTCCGCCGGAAGGTTGATCGCTCCCGAGATGTGCCCTGCGGCATAATCTCCAGTCGGCCGCACGTCCACGAATAGCGGCTTGGCATCACCTGTCAGAAGACGGCGCAAGGCCGGGGTATCGATAAGGGTAGGCTGCAGCTTGGCGGCGTCCGCTTCACTGCAAGCGGCCCCACCGGGAGCCGACCCGAAGAGTCCAGTGGGCGCCGTTCCTTGCCAGGCGCCTGCTAATCCGCCCGGTGCTGCAGTCGGAAAGCCAATCAGAGGACGTCCGGGGTCTGCGCCTGATGTGTTTGAAGCGGAAGGAGCCGGAGCATTAGTTGCCGGGACCTTCGGCGGATGCTGCGGAACAAGCGTGTCGGTGGCAACTTTCCTGGCGGCTGCGGAGGCCGGAGTTTGGCCCGGCTCGGTAGTCCTAGCCGCCGGCCCGACGCCGCCCAGGGCCCCGTCGATTAACTGCGAGAATTGCGCCGCCGTCAAGACGCCCTCCACCCTCTGCTGTCCGATAAAGAAGGTAGGGGTAGCGCGAACGCCCAAAGCCCGGCCGTCTTCTACATCCCGCTGGACACGTCCGGCCATAGCGCCGCCTGCGAGGCACTGGTCGAAGCGCGGCTGGTCGAGACTCAGTTCGGCGGCAGCGCGTTCCAGGCCCTGGACGCTCAGGTCGTCATGCCGTGAGTAGATCTTCTCCACCATCTCCCAGAACTTGCCTTGCTCTCCGGCGCACTCGGAAGCCTCCGCCGCTTTCTGAGCGAATGGATGAATCCGCTCCAGTGGAAACTGGCGGAACACGAAGCGGATCTGGCGCGCATACAGGGCCCGAATTTGCCGCGCGGCGGCCTCGCCCCTGCCGCAAACCGGGCACTCGAAATCCCCGAATTCGACCACTGTCAGCGGGGCCTGGAGATCGCCGGTTTCGTGAATGCCGGGGCGGACTAGTCGCGATGCCAAATCCGACGGCGTGACTTGGGGAGCCGGCCGGGGCCGTCTCGCCGTGGCGGGTCAGCAGGTAGAAGAGCCGGAGCGCCCGCCACCACGCCGGCGACACATACCGCGAAGAGACTCCGCGCTTGAGCGAGTTGCGTTGAAGGCTCCGGGTCCGGTCCGCTGCGAACCAGGTCCACGAGGGCGAGCGCGAAAAGCGCCGTCATCACCGCGCCCGAAGTCATGCACCACGCACAGTAGGCGTGGATCACGAAAATCTGCAAGTACTCGAGATAAAGCGAGAAGAGGAAGCCGAATCCGGTCATGCCGAGGAAAGCGAGGAACGCCAGCCTTGCGGCACGCGCGGGGAATAGGGATTCCGTGATCACGGCGATCGCCAGCAGTATGTAGCCGGCCACGCCGAAGACCGGCATGGATACGCCACCGAGAGTCGAGTAGGCGCTGGCGCGCACCGCGTCGCAGCCCGTCCCGATGCAAACCATGGGACGGGAAGAGGACGTGTAGGTATAAAGGAGATACAGCGAAACGAAGAGCCCGAGCAGGCTCAATGCCAGCCTCATCGATCTGCGCATATGCATCCTGATTGTACTATGTGCAATGTACATCCATAGCCGTGCCCACGCGCCTGGGCCCAGCCTTCTCAGATTCGTGCAAGATGCCGGGTCTCGCTCAGTAATACTCTTGCAAATTGCATAGCGTGTCACTTTACACTTAGATGTGATTGGCGACCCGATTCTCGATTCCATCAACGAGGGTGTTTTCACAGTCGACCCGGACTGACGCATCACGACCTTCAACCGTGCGGCCGAGCGGATCACTCGGCGTCCGACGCCGGGACGCCGTCGGGCGCCCCCTGCCCCAGAGTGTTCCGCGCCAGTTGCAAGCGGGCCGGTGCCCTGAAACGCACGATTGGAGACTTATTCGCCCATCGTGAACGCGACCGCCCGGGTCACCGGTGCCGCGGGGGAGCAGTCCCGGTGCGCATATCCCCGCACTCCTGAAGGGCACAGATGTTTTTGCGCAGACCATCCATAGCCTCTCACGGCGCCGGAGGAAGCGGCTTGTGGCGGTGAATTGCGCGCCGTTGCCGGATTGGTTGCTCGAGTCGGACCTGTTCGGCTACAAGTCTTTGGCCTTCACCGACGCACGGCGCGAGAAGGCCGGCCGTTTTTTGCCTTGGCAGCGGGGGCACAATCTTCCTCGACGAGATCGGCGACGCTATTTCGCCACCACCTGTGCCGGTTCGGTTATTGTGGTCATCCAGAAACGAGTCGCCGTGCCGCGCGATGTACGGCGGTCTACCCACGGTTGTGACGCCGTCAGCATCTCAGGGTGAATAACCCCTGTCGCAGGTTCGAACCCCGCACCGCCACCGCGCGGCGTAAGCTCGTCAATTGCGATCGCGGAGTGGATCTAGCTCGCTCCCCCGACTTGACGAGCGGCGGCGCGCCAACGCGCCCACAGCGGCCAGCCCAGCAACCAGCATCGCGAATGACTCCGGCTCTGGCGCCAGCGTGTACCCGAACTGCACGATATCGCCGCTAGCGTCAACCTGGCCGGTTAGTTCGCCAGAAGGGGCGACAAGGGTTGCGATGGGCCCCCCGGGAGGGAAATTGAATGATTGCCCGTCAAGGTCACCCGATGATTGGACGGTAGCTTCGATATCCCAAAGCAGCCTGCCCTGATTCCTGTTGTACAGAAATGGCGTACTGAGCGTGATTGCCAAGTCGAACGGACAGGCAGACGGGCCCGCGCACCCAGGACTGCTCAACGTCAGCGGCCCCGAATACACCAGTGTGTTGTCCGGACCGAGATTGGTCGCGAACGTGTTTGTCAGCAGCGGACCGCTTGTATTTGGGAAGTACGGCGTAGTTGAGAGCGACATGGTCAACGACGAGAATACGAGGTTCACTGGACCGCTACCCGGAACTCCTCTCCACGCTATCTGAGTGATCAGCAGGTTACCCGGAACGCCGGCAAATTGCCCCGAACCGATGATCTCCTGACCGTGAAACGATTCCGGACCTGAACTGGTGTCACTAGAGTCGGGTGAATTTCCGACCGTATTGGTTAGAAAGTTCGGTGCCACGAGCAATAGAGGCGCCGAAAAGACAGGAGCAAGGACAACGAGCGTTGCGACGAACACTTTAGTCACTGAATGCACCCTCCGATTCCAGATAGTATAAGCGCGCGACCGTGCCAAAGCAACTTTCCAAATTGAGTCACGTGAATGTAACGGAGACATGATCGAAACACCGCCCGAAAGAATCCCCCGGGGCGCCAACAAGGACGTGTGGCTGGCTGCGGAAGCGTTCGCCGTGGAAAGCTACCTACGGGGCGGACGTGCTGACCGCGCTGGTGAAGACTTGGGAACGGCGCCGTCGACAAGCGGCAGGCCGACCGTGAGCCGTGCTGGCAGCAACGACGTGGCGCTCCAAACGCCGTGTAACCACAAACCTAGTGGCGTCTTCAGCGTTACTCCCGGTGACAGGGCCACTCTACAGCGCCGTAATCGCCCTTAACATGTCCGAGTGCGCCATCACCACGTTCGGATCCCGCTGCATCGCCTGGTAGTAGCGCTTTCCGAAACGTGTACCGTGTTCGGAAGGCGTAACCAGCTCCCGCGACTGCTTCATCAGCCGCTCCGTCTCGGCTGGCGTGGCGGGTTCATCGGCGGCCAGCGTCTCGTCAATAAGCACCACCATCTGTGACAACTCGCGCAGCCATTCGAAGTGCGGGTCCTCCAGCAGCAGCCCCAGAAAGTGAGAAGGCGATTTGATGCGGGCCACGTCTCGCTCATAAATCTCCCGCTCGGAATCGAGCAGGTGTTTGTGCAGTTGGAGAAGCGCATTGCGCAGGTTCGTGAGGCGCTGGCGAGTGGGGTCTTGAGAGTCCACTGTGATATGGTAGCGCGCATAATCCCATGCGATGCATCCCAAAGTGGACTGGCAATGGTTACCTGTTCGTGACTCGCAAGTGCAAGAAACCACCAGTGGTGAGCGAAATGCACGGGAACCGCAAGGAGGCGTATGAGACTCTTTCTGATGGCTGCCGCGTGTGCCTGTGTGCCGCTTGTCGCGGGCCAACTGGACGTTCAGGACCTGTTGAGAAGATCCGTGGCAGCTACCCAGCGGGACTGGAAAGAAGCGCCTAATTTTTCGTTCCTCGAGCACGACGTCGATCAGAAACTCGACTCCAACGGCGGTGTGAAGAGCCGCGTCGAGAAAAGTTATGAGGTGACCATGATCGAGGGCTCTCCCTATAACCGGTTGGTGAGAGTGAACGGAAAGCCTCTCAGCGCGGCCCAGGATCAGGACGAGCGACGGAAGATGGACGCCGAGCGGAAACGGCGGTCCGGCGAGTCGAGGGGGGCGCGCTCAAAACGCGTTGCGAAGTACGAGCGGGAACGGCGCCAGGACGAAGCGATGTTGCGCGAGATGGTTGAGGCGTTCGATTACAAGCTGGTGGGCGAGGAGACCGTAAATGGCCGGGCAGCTTATGTGCTGGCTGCGACGCCCAAGCACGGCTATGTTCCGAAGTCGCGCGACGCGAAAGTGCTCACGGGAATGAAGGGCAAACTCTGGATCGACAAGGCCGACACTCAGTGGGTCAAGGTGGAGGCCGAAGTGGTCCGTCCGGTATCCTTCTACGCGGTGGCGACCGTCTCACCCGGCACCAGGTTCGTACTCGAGCAGGAGCCAGTGGAACCTGGAATCTGGATGGTGAAACACTTCGCGGTGCACGTGAATTCGAGCGTTTTCTGGATCTCGCGAAACTCGAACGAAGACGACCGCTATTCCGATTACCGCCGCGTCAACGGCGAGTCCGCGAGCGCCGTCTCCCATTAGCGCGGGTGCGCGAATTCGGCTGCGTTGGGAATCAGGCGCTGATACACGGAATCGGGCACATAGCTGTGCCAGTGACCGGTGATTTGCGCGTATCCGACCAGGCCGAAAAAGACCACGGCAATGCCCGCGGCAATCATCCACGGCTGGACGCGACGCCGGGCCAGCAGTTTCATGTCGAGCGCGCCCTCCGCCGGACATATGTTCACGCATTCCATGCAGCCCAGGCACTCCGCCGAGCGGATCTGGACCAACACATCCACTGGAAGGTGCGACGGACAGGCCTTGGCGCACTTGGCGCAGTCGATGCAAAGCTTCTCATCCCGCCGGATGCGCAACGGACTGAACAGGGCCGCCAAGCCCATGAGTGCTCCGTACGGACAAAGGTAACGGCACCAGAAGTTTTGAACGAAGATCGACGCCACCACCATCACGCCCAACACAACGGCCGTGGTCGTCCCCATCACGCGGAACAGGTTCAGCATTTTGACGTCGGCGATGAGTCCATAGGGCGATTCGAGAAATGCGTGAATACCGTCCAGGCTCATGGCGACCACGACATAAGCGAACAGTGCCAGCAGGATGTACTTCAGTGCCCGCAGCCCAATGTCCAGCCACCGCGGCAGGGTGAAGTTCCTGCCGAAGATGGACCGCCCCGCTTTCCATAACCATTCCGAGAGTGTCCCCACCGGACAGAGCCAGCTGCAGAAGGCCTTGCGCAGTAGCAGAGACATCGACAGGAAGGCGGTGATCAGGAATAACGTGGCCGGATGGACGGTGGGGGCACGGCCCGTCAGCAGGAATGCCTTGAGGTTCATCAGACCGGCGATGGGCAGCCACCCTTCAACGCCGGGCGGCCGCGACAGAGTGTGCTCGGCTCCGGGAATCTCGAACTGGCGCACGAAGAGGTAGAACTGCGCGGCGATGAAGACGTTGAGAAGGAGGAAACCGATTTGCACGGACGGCCGTAGCCGGCGCGTGTTTCGGGACACGAACCGTCGAACCAGAAGCTTCTTCGTTCTCACCCTCGGTACTGCCGTAGCCGCCATTCCGGACTCCTCGCAATTCCAGTATCTCCGGCAGGGCCAGGCGCGGCTGTGACTACGGTCACAAGAGTGATAGGTTGGTGGTCAGATCACTGTCCGGCCGGCGGCGACGGAAATGGTCTGACTATGGTTCGGCAATTCTCACAACCCAATGCACTACGGATTGACCCCAGCGACAATGTCGCGGTGGTGCTGAAAGAACTTCGGGCCGGTGAAGGCGTGTCAGCGGTTGGTGTGGACGATCTAAAGGCTTCCGTGGACGTCCCGTTCGCACACAAAATCGCCGTTGGCGATATCCGGTGTGGTGAGCCCGTCCTGAAATACGGCGTGGCCATCGCGTTCGCCACCCGCGATATCGCGCGCGGGGAATGGGTGGACGCGCATAACGCGAAGTCGTACTTTGTGGCGAAGAAAGAGAGCCAGGGCTGATGGCGGAGATCCTCGGATATGCACGGCGGAACGGCCCACCTGGCATTCGGAACTTTGTGGTGAGCATCCATACGGTGGAGTGCTCATCGTTCGTCTCGCAGCAGATCGCCGCGATGGATCCGGGCGTTCACGCGCTCGGGTTTCCCGGTTGCTATCGCAATGAATACGCGGCGCGGCTGATGATCGCGTTGGGGACGCACCCGAACGTCGGCGCGGTGCTACTGGTGAGCCTTGGATGTGAAGGAACAGACGCGGCAGCTCTGGCGAATGCCATTGGCGCGACGGGGCGCCCGGTGGAGATTTTGCGCATTCAGGAAGAGGGCGGCACGGCAGCGACCATCGAACGGGGCAAAGCGATTGTCGCCGCAATGCTGGCCGAACTCGACCGGGCTCCGCGCGTGCCCATGTCTGCCGCCGACCTGGTGGTCGGAACCGAGTGCGGCGGTTCCGATGCAACATCGGGTATCGCTGCCAACCCGGCGGTGGGCCGAGCGTTCGACCTCCTGGTGGATTCGGGCGGAACCGCCATCATCGAAGAAACACTGGAAATGGTGGGGTGTGCCGAGATCGTCGCTGCCCGGGGTGCGAACGCCGAAGCGGCCCGGCAACTGCGGTCGGCGGTGGAGAAAGCGGAGCGGTTCTCGCTGCAGATCGATCAGTTCTCCATCGCTCCGGGCAATCACGAGGGCGGCTTGACCACCATCGAAGAGAAGTCGATGGGGGCATTTGCCAAGTGCGGCACACGTCCGATCCATGGAGTTGTCAAAGTCGCGCAGAGGCCTGCCGGCAAGGGCTTGTGGGTCCTCGATTCCGTGCCCGATCCGTACCCGTTCCTATTCGGCTACAGTAATCCCAACGACTCGGAAGGGATTCTGGACCTCATCTCGTGTGGTGCGCACTTGGTGGCCTTCACCACCGGCCGCGGCAGTGTGATCGGAAGCGTCATTTCCCCGGTGTTGAAGGTGTGCGGGAATCCCAAGACCTATGCGCGCATGAGCGCTGACATGGACGTCAACGCCGGGCGAATCATGACCGGCGAGGCCAGCCTGGATCAGGTCGGGCGCGAGATCTTCGATAGCATCCTCCAGATCGCTGCGGGACAAGCCACCAAGTCCGAGGCGCTCGGACACCGCGAGTACTGTATCCCCTACAAAACTCAAGACCTTTGTTCCACTTACTAGAGCTTTAGGACCGGATAGTAGAAATCTATTACGGTAAGCAGCCTCACTCCCTAGTTATAATTTCGGAGTGTCCGGTCTTGAAATCCTGCTCTTGATTCCGCTGCTTGCTTCCGCCAGTGTGGTATCAGAAAAACCTGGGTTTTTAGTCCCGTACATCTACACCGAAGCGTCCAGTTACGACGCGTCGGCCCCCGCTACTGGCGGAGAGCGCTTTCCGTCCGGCGCGATTCTACACCTGGTCTCGAACGGCCGCGATTCCGTTCTGGTCCCTGGATTTGCCGCCTCAGCCGACGCCGCCGTTTCGTTCGACGGCAAACGGGTTCTGTTCGCGGGCAAACAGCAAATGGGCGACCGCTGGCAGATCTGGGAGACGCCGGTCGCAGGAGGCGCGCCGCGCCGGGTCACCTCCGGTTCCGATGACGACATCACTCCCTTCTACCTGCCTCCCGACCGGATTGTTTTCGCACGCACGGGACGGTTATACACGGCCCCGCTCGCAGGGGGCGCCCCGGTTCCACTCACGTTCGCTCCCGGCAATCACATCGTCACCGACGTCCTGCGCGATGGCCGCGTGTTGTTCGAAGGTAGCCACCCATCGTCCGGGCGCGATCTGTACACCGTGTATTCCGACGGCAGCGGAGTGGAAACACATCGCTGCGATCACACCCGCGCCCGGCACGGGGGCCGCGAACTCGCCTCTGGCGACATCGTGTTTGAGACTGGCGGTAAATTGGCGCGCTTCACGTCCGCGCGAGCCACGGCGGTGCCCATCGCGCTTCCCCCCGGCGAGTTCGCCGAACCCGTCGCGGAATTGCCCTCGGGCGACTGGCTCGTGACCTACCGCGCAACGGCTGCCTCCGCTTTCGCCCTATATCGCTGGACACCCGGACAAGGCAAACTTCGGGACCGCATGGCCGCCAACGCTTTCCAACCCGTGGTGGTCCAGGCCCGGACACGACCGCGCATCCATCCTTCGGCGTTGGGCAACCGCGAAGGCGCGAACACCCTGTGCCTGAGCGTGTACACGTCGAAGCAGCGAATCGCCGCCGGGACCGTGTCGAAGGTTCGTGTATGGGCGCAGGACGATCGCGGCGCGGCAGTCGCTTTAGGCACGGCGCCCGTCGAGGGAGATGGGTCTTTCTTCGTTACCACCCCGGCCGATCGTGCCGTGCGGTTCGAATTGCTCGACAACGCAGGCAAAACCGTGGCTGCGGAAAAGGGCTGGTTCTGGTACCGCCGGGCTGAACAGAGAGTCTGCGTGGGTTGCCACGCGGGACCCGAGCGCGCCGTCGATAATGTCCAGCCGCAGACGCTGCTGCGCTCAACCGATCCCGTCGTGTTGATGTTCCCCGGAGGTTCGAAATGAAGTTGACATCGCTGCTGATTCCGATGTGTGCGCTGGTCAGCGCCCAACCCGCGGCGGCGCCGTCGATTCAGTTCGAAGAGGTTAGCACGCAGGCCGGAATCCAGTTCACTCACAGCTTCGGCGCGCAGAAACTGGGATCGCTGCTCGAAAGCACCGGCGCGGGCGCCGTATGGTTCGACTACAACAACGACGGCCGGATTGACCTGTTCGTCGTCAGCGGCAAGCCGCTCGAAGCCGGCATGCATCCCTACCCGCTCCGCAAACCCCCGGCCGAAAAGCCCCATAACCACTTGTACCGGAACGACGGCGGGGGCAAGTTCACCGACGTCACCGAAGCAGCGGGCGTCGGCGGCGATCTGTTCAGCATGGCGACCATCGCAGCCGACTACGACAATGACGGGAACGTCGATCTGCTCGTCACCGGATACGGCCGGGCGATCCTCTACCACAACAACGGAAACGGCACGTTCACCGATGTTTCGGAGAAGGCGGGCGTGAAAGTGCCGGGATGGTCTATCAGCTCGGCATGGCTCGATTACGATCGTGACGGGTGCGTGGACGTTTTCATCGGCCGCTACGTCAAGTTCGATCCCAAGTACCGCAACTACTACGCCGCCGACAATTATCCCGGTCCGCTGGACTATGAGCCGGAGACCAATGTCCTGCTGCATAACAACTGCAACGGGACCTTCACCGATGTCACCGAGAAGTCGGGAATCGCGAAGTCTTCGGGACGAACCGATGGGCGCCACGGCCGCGGACTTCGACCTCGACGGCTACCCGGACATCTATGTCGCCAACGACAAGACGGAGAACTTCCTCTTTCACAACGAGGGGAACGGCACGTTCAAAGAGATCGCCGTTTCCGCGGGAGTGGCGTACGGACAGAGCGGCGAAAACACCTCGGCCATGGGGCCGATCTTCCTGGACTTCGACCGCGACGGCAAGGTGGACCTGTGGGTCTCCGACTCCAAGTACAACCGTCTGATGAAGAACGTCGGCAAGATGAAGTTCGAGGATGTCACCGAACGCTCCGGCATCTCGCAACTCGCGGCCCAATACGTGAGTTGGGGGACGGGCGCCTACGACTTCGATAACGACGGCATCGACGATCTCTTTGTCGCTCACGGCGGCCTGATTCACATGGTGCCGATGGAGCACACCGTATTTCGCGGCTTGGGCGATTTCAAGTTCGAGGACGTGTCGCGTTCGGCTGGTTCGTTCTTCGATGTGAAGAGCGTCGCTCGCGGGGCCGCCTTCGCCGACTACGACAACGACGGCCGCATGGATGCCTTCATCGTGAACCTGGGCGCGCCGGCCTATCTGCTGCACAACACTTCGCCCGCCAAAAATCACTGGATCGCCGTGAAGTTGGTAGGCCGCAAGAGTAACCGCGACGGCATTGGCGCACAGGTGGAGATCACCGCGGGTGGAAAGCGCCAGCAGCGCGAACGCGTCGCCGGGTGCGGCTACATGTCACAGGACGACCCGCGCCTGCATTTTGGTCTGGGATCCCAGGCCAAGGTGGACCAGTTGACGATTACCTGGCCAAGCGGCACCCGGCAGGTGATTGCGAATCCGGCGGTGGACCAGGTGGTGACTGTGGAGGAGAAGCCGTGAGGCGCGCACTCACCGGAGCGGTAGCCGTGCTGGCTCTATTTCTCACGGGCGCCCGGCCCATTGAGCAGCACTATCCGTCACCGGTGGAGTTGGCCCTGTCGCCCGATGGCGCGCGGCTCTTCGTAATTTGCGAGGGGACCGACGAACTGGCGGTGTTCGACACCACCGCCGGCAAGGTCCTGCGACGGGTGAAGGTGGGCCACGTTCCCAAGGCGTTATCATTCTCACCGGACGGGAAGCGGCTGTATGTCGCTAACTCATGGACCGACACCGTCTCGGAGATCGACACCGCGTTGCTGGAAGTCACCCGCACCCTGCCGGCGGGCTTTGAGCCTAACGCGGCGATCACCGACAACGCCGGCGCGTTCCTTTACGTCGCCAACCGCATCAGCAACGATGTGTCGGTAGTGGACTTGAAATCCGGGCAAGAGATCAAGCGACTGCTGGCTGGTCGCGGCGCGAGTTACCTGGGAATGTCCCCGGACGGCTCACGAATCTATTCCACACACATCTATCCCAAACTCGGCGCTCACCGAGCCCAACCGGAATCGGAACTCACCGTCATCGATACGGCGAAGCAAATGGTGACTGATCGCACTCCCCTCAATAACTCGGCGGGTGTGTTCCACGTGGCCTGGACCGCCGACGGCCGGCTCGGAATGGCTGCCGAGATGCGCCCCAAGAACCTCCCGCCGCTCGCCCACGTCGAGCACGGTGCGGTCTTCACGAATTCCATAGCGGTTTTCGGCAAGGACATCGGCGGTGTGGTCCATGTGCCGATCGATGAGTTGGATCGCTACTTCACGCCTCCCTTTGCCGTGGCCATCGCACCAGACCGCAGTTTCGCCTACGTGTCCACCACCGGCTCGGACAGTGTGACGGTGATCGACATCGGGCGTATGTTGGCATATATCCGCTCACTCGATGCTTCCGGGCGGCGTCTGCTCCCCACGGATCTTTCGGCATCGGCGAATTATGTTGCTGCTCGGATCGCTGTTGGCAGCGCGCCGAAGGGACTCGCGCTTACAGCCGACGGCAAGCGACTGTATGTCGCCAACCGGACGGCTGACACCATCTCGATTGTCGATACGTCGTCGCGCAAAGTGACCGGGACGCTGGCTCTGTCTGGACCTGACAGGATCACCGCCCAGCGGCGCGGCGAGAAGCTGTTCTATACCGCTCGTTTCGCGTTCCAGGGTCACATGGGATGCGCCAACTGCCACATCGAAGCGACCTACGACGGCCTCCAGTGGGATCTGGAACCGGACGGGTTCGGCAAGGACATCGTGGACAACCGGCTGCTGGAAGATGTCGAAGATACCGCGCCTTTCAAATGGAACGGAACCAACGTGGACCTGGAGACGGAGTGCGGGCCTCGAACGGAGAAGTTCTTCTGGCGATCGGAAAGCTACACCCCTGCCGAACTGAGCGACCTGACGTCGTTCATCAAAGCCATGCCGCTGCGTCCCAACCGCTACCGTTTGCCCAACGGCGAACTCACTCCCGCCCAGGAGCGAGGCAAGGTCATTTACGAGCGCACGCGGACAAAGAGCGGCGCTCCCATTCCCGAGCGGAACCAGTGTGCTGTCTGCCATTCCGGACCGCACTACACGAACCAGGAGTTAGCCGACGTTGGCAGCGGTAAGCCGACCGACCGGTCTCCCCGGTTCGACACGCCGCAGTTGAATAACATCGCGCTGACCGCCCCCTATCTGCACGACGGCTCGGCGCGAACGCTGGAAGAGATCTGGACGGTCTTCAACCCCAACGACACGCACGGGGTGACGAACGATCTGGCTAAGGACGAGCTGAACGACTTGATCGAGTACCTGAGGACACTATGAAACTCGGACTGCTATTCACGCTGGCGGTGGTGGCGGCCGCGGCCCAACCCGATATGCCGCGCTATCGCTGGGAGAACTTCACCACCGCCAACGGCCTGCCGGACAATCATGTGTTCAACGTGTGCGTGGACGGCAATCGCGTGTGGGCGGGCACGGAAAACGGCCTCGCGCTCTACGAGAACGGCAAGTGGACCACCTACGGAACCAAACGAGGCTTGGCGCACCGCGCGGTGCTGTTCATCTCGCCCGACAAGCGCACCGGCGACGTCTGGATCGCCACCATGGGCGGACTCAGCCGCTTCTCGGCCGGCCGCTTCGATAACTACACCCAGCTCAACAGCGGACTGCCCAACGACGTGGTTTACGGCGTCGCCGTGCAGGGCGACAATGTGTGGGCCGCCACCGCCGCCGGCGCGGGCCGCTTCAACATGCGCACCAATCAATGGAGCCTGTTCAACGAGCGCAACACGCCCATGTACGAGATCTGGACCTACGCGGTGAACGCCGGGGTCGAGCAAGATCTACTACGCGGTGTGGGGCGGCGGTGTGCTGGAATACGACGTCAAAACCGAGCACTGGAAGGATTACAACGATCCCGACGGCGAGACCGAAATGGTGGTCCTGAAAGACCAGGGACTGATCCACGAGATCACGACTTCGGTGAGTTGGATGGAGAAGGAGAAGATCCTCTGGGTGGCCACTTACTTCGGCGCGAGCCGCTACGACGGCCGCAACTGGAAGAACTTCCTGGAGAAAGACAGCGGGCTGCCGAGTAACTTCCTCAACCAGGTTAAGGCTGTGGACGGCAACCGCGCCTGGTTCTCCACCGACAAGGGCCTGGCCTACTACGACGGCGAGAACTGGGCGGTCTACCGCCCGGCGCTGGACACGCACAAGCCGGAGATGCTGGTTCGCGATGCCGCTGGAAAAGTGACGCGAGTCGAAGTGTCGAGACGCGCCCGCTCATCATTACATCCTGGCAGTGGATTTTCAGGGAGACGACATCTGGGTGGCGACGGCCAAAGGGCTGAGCCACGGAATTCGAGAAAGGTAAACTAACATGACCATTACAGAAGCGCTGGAAGAAGTATCGAAAGCGACCAGCATCGAGAAGAAGGCGATCACCGCGCCGGAGGCGCTCAACGAAGCCTTCCACTATGCCAAGCCCAGTTCCTTTTCGCGAGGGCTCCGGCTCGACTTAGGCAACGTTGCGTTGCTGCTGATCTCAGGCACGGCCAGCATCGGGCACAACGGCGAATCGCTGCACGTCGGCGATTTCCGCGCGCAGACGCGGCGCACGTTCGAGAACATCACGGCCCTGCTCGCCGCCGAGGGCGCCACCTGGAACGATATCGTGCGCACCAGCTGCTACCTGCGCGACATCGACCGCGACTACGCCGCGTTCAACGAAGAGCGGACCTCGTTCTATGCTGAGCAGGAACTCGATCCGCTGCCCGCGTCCACCGGCATCCAGGCCAAGCTGTGCCGCCCCGAACTGCTGGTGGAGATCGAGGCGATCGCCATGTTCCGCATCCGTTAGCAAGGAGGTTTCCAATGTCGTCCGCTGCCGGTTGGCTGCTGATCATTGCCGTTCCGGGGTTGCTGTGGGGGCAGACGGGGTGGTCCTGCTCCTGCGGCGCGAATCCGCCCGGCCCGCCCCCCAAGCGGGAACTGCGTCCCTACGCCAACACGCCTGAGGACATGCGCCCATTCTCCAAGTTCACGACGCCGTACTACGAGAACTACACCCAGTTGATTGAGTACAACGGCGCCGCTCGCGACGTACCCACGCTGAAGACGTCGGACGTCGACGAGGTTCGTATCGGGTTCCTGGGTCCCGTGGAGAACCACCCTGACGAGCGTCTTGGCAGGATGATGCTGAACGGCGCGACGCTCGCCATCGACGAAGCCAATGCCGGCGGCGGATACGGCGGCAAGCCTTTCAAGCTGATGATCCACAACGATCAGGCGGTGTGGGGCGCGTCGAGCAACGAGATCGTCAAGATGGCCTATGACGATAAGGTCTGGGCCATGCTGGGCTCCATCAGCGCCGATTCGACGCACATCGCGCCTGCGTGTGTCGCTCAAGACCGAAGTGCCCATCGTCAACAGCGCTTCCACGGATCCCACCATTCCCGAGACCCTCATCCCCTGGTATCTCACCACCATTCAGGATGATCGCGTTCAGTGCTACACGCTGGCTCGCCGCATCTACTCCGACCTCAAGTTACAGCGGATCGCCCTGCTTCGCGTGAACGACCGCTACGGCCGCTTCGGGGTGGGCAAGTTCAAGGATGCCTCGCGGCGTCTGGGCCACCCGGTGATCATCGAACAGAAGTACATGCCCGGCTGATACCGATTTCCAGCGGCAACTCCGCATCATCCAGGCGTCCAACGTGGACGGTATCGTGATTTGGGGAGATGCTCCGAAAGCGGCCGGCGATCTTGAAGCAGATGCGCGAGATGGGAATGAAGCAGCGCGTCTTCGGCGGCTTCCGCGTGTTGGGCGACGACATATTCAGCGTCGCGGGCCCCGCGGCGGATGGACTCGAGGTGGTGTTCCCATACGATCCCACGCGCGACGATCCCGCCTGGGTCGCGTTTGTCCAACGATTCGAAAAGCGCTTTGGCAAGAAGCCGGATGCCTTTGCTTCGCTCGCTTATGACACCATGAACATCCTGCTTCAGTCGATCTGCAAGGCGGGCCTGAATCGGGGAATGATTCGAGACGCGCTCACGGCAACGGAACATTACAAGGGCGTCACCGGCAATATGACCTTCGACCCGAACTGCAAGAACATCGTCCCCATGTACCTGGCCACCGTGCGTGGCGGCAAGGTAACCTATCGCCGGTACGGGATGGATCCAGCGTATGCGCAGACCAGCGATGCCGGGCCGAGTTATACCGGGCCGCCACGTTGCCGACGCTCCCGCAGGACCGGCGCGCATCGCCCTGTTCGGACCCAAAGCGGACGAAGTGGCCGCCAAGCTAACGCCCGGTCTCGCGCAAAATGGCGGGCGGTACACGCTGGTCGGCATCGCGTCCGACGTGCCGTGGGGCAAGGCTTCCACCGAACTGGTCAAGGCGATCTACGACGGATCGGCGCTGGCCCTGGTGGCGCTGGATCGGAACTCCAGCCACTTGGCGGAACAATTGGGGGTGAAGGCGTTCGTGCCGGTAGTGGCGGTGTCGGGCGACCGCGCGTTGACATCCGTGAACATCCCCTGGCTGTTTCGTTTGCCTGCGGAGACCTCGGCCGCGGACGCACTGAATTGCGTCCTGGAAGCCGCCGCGAAGTCGGGGCCGAATCGCGGCCGGCTCCGTGACGCACTCGCCGCCAGCCAGCGGTTCGACAAGACCGGAGAGCCCACCGCGGCTCTGCGGTGAGGCACGCGGCTCGATAAGTCGCTGATTCTTCCGAGCCGCGCACGTCAGTAAGCGGTATCGGGCTGCTTCCGCCGGCCCCGCAGGCAGTATGATGGGAGTTCTACCCGGAGTATCGCTTCCTAATGGCCTCACGAATTGAAGGCATTTTCACCCCCACGCTGGTGCCGCTCGATAGTCGAGGCGACATCAATGAAACGGAACTGCGCCGTTATGTTTCATGGCTGATTGACCGCGGCGTTCACGGTCTCTATCCGAACGGATCGAGCGGTGAGTTCACCCGCTTCACCCAGGAGGAGCGGCGGCGCATCGGATCCATCGTGTGCGATGAGGCGCGCGGGCGGGTTCCGGTGCTCGCCGGCGCCGCCGAAGCGAACGTGAAAGAGACGGTGGCCGCCTGCGAAGCCTATGCCGGAATGGGCGCGCGGGCAGTAGCCATCGTGTCGCCGTTCTACTACCGGCTTGCCCCCGATGCGGTGTACGCCTATTTTGTCGAAATCGCGCAGCAATCGCCCATCGACATCACCCTGTACAACATCCCGATGTTCGCCAGCCCCATCAACGTGGACACTGTGAGGCGGTTGGCCGAGTTTCCCCGTGTGGTGGGCATTAAGGATTCAACGGGCGACGTTTCGTTCATGATGCGGTTGATCTCCACCGTGCGGCCACTGCGGCCCGATTTCTCGTTTCTCACCGGATGGGAAGCCGTTCTCGCGCCGATGATCATGATCGGGTGCGATGGCGGCACCAACGCCAGCAGCAACGCCGTTCCCGAAGTCACGCGCAAAATCTACGAACTGGCGAAGGCCGGCAACTACACGGAAGCGATGCAGTGGCAATACCGGCTGTTGAAACTGTTCGACGCCATGCTGGACAAGTTCGAATTCCCCGATGGTTTCAAGTTTGCCACCGAGATGCGCGGCTTCCACTTCGGACCGAGCCGCCGGCCGCTCAGCGACGCCCAGCAGGCGGACCGGTCGGTGCTCGAATCCGACGTGAAACGGGCGCTGTCGGATCTGGTGGAGCCGTCCGCGCCGCCCAGTGCCCCGATGCTCGAGTTCGAGCGTGACCAGATCGCGGCGCTGGTGCAGGAAGTGGTGAGTCAACTCGACAGGCGCGGTCTGCTGTGAGCGGTGCGCTCGGGCTGGTTGAAATCGGATCCTGGTCCTGCGGAATCGTCATTCTGGATGCCGCGGAGAAGGCGTCCGGCGTGCGCGTGTTGCAGGCGGAGTTGAACGACGGTCCCGGCGTGTGCCTGAAGCTGACCGGATCGCTGGCCGATGTCGAATCGGCTGCCGCGGCGGTGAAACGGCTCGCGGAATCCATGACGGTTCCCGTCATCGCGCACGTCATCGCCTCCCCTGGTCCTTCATCGCGAGCGGCATACGAGGCCGCCGCGGAGTTCAATCCGCTAATCGAGCAAGTTACCGTGAGTTATCCGTCCCAGACGGGAGTTAGCGAGGGAATCGTGAGTGAACAGGCGAATTTTGCTATCGGCTTGATCGAGACTCAGGGCTTCACCGCCGTCTTCGAGGCCATCGACACAGCCGTGAAGACGGCGAACGTGGAGGTGCTGGCCCGGGAGAAACTGGGCGGCGGCTACATCACCGTGGTGATTAAGGGCGATGTGGCGGCCGTGCAGGCCGCCGTGGAGGCCGGCAGCGCGAAAGTCGCCGCCCTGGGACGCCTGATCGCGGCGCACGTGATCCCGCGCCCGAGCCAGGCTGTACTGTCCCTGCTTCCAGGCCTCACCGTCAAATAGATCGCCCGGCGACGGCCGCTCGGGATCGCTATTACACGGGCCCCCTGCCCGCGTCGATCAGTTCGAACTCATCCTGGTAACCGAAGTATTTCGAGTTATCCAGGTATCGCACCCAGTCTGGATCGAATACGTACAACTTAGTGCGCGCGATGATGGGCTGGAAGGTATCACCCAGGCTGTACCGCTCCGCGTATGTCCGGGCGATCGAGTCCCGCACCGCTTCGTCGGTGATCACCGACACGCTGCCGCGCATCTGGACCCCGCAGATCTCCTGCCATTGATCGGTGGGCACGAAGACGGTTGCCGCGGCTCTCGCATCGCGCTCCAGATTGCGGCTGTGTTCGCTGGAAGCGGACGAAAACCAATACAGTCTCAGATGTTCGTCCGGCAGATAAAACACGGGGGCCACTCTGGAGGTTCCATCAGGGGAAGTCGTGGCCAGCGCGAGCGTCGTCTGGCTCTTCAGGAGGCGCAAAACGGGTACAGTGTCCGGCACTCTCGTTATCCCCTACGCGAAGCGGCCTTTGTAGGCCCACAGCCCGAGCGCCGGGTTCGAGATATAGAACACCTCTTCCCCGTTGACATCGTTGTAGCCGTCGCGGAGCTTCGCCGGATCATACCGGCGCATCATCTCGTCGAGTGCTCCGTAACGGAAGTTCACACCCTGCACCTCCTGGCAAGTCAGACGGCCCGGACAATACGTGATGGTGAATCTCTCTTCCGACGAACCATGAATCAGGTGTGCAGCGGCGCTCAGGTTTGCCCCGAGATCCTCATTCTCCTTCACGGCATTCAGGATTTGGGGAGTGGTGAGGTAACCGTACTTGCGGATGAGTTTGTCGATGGTCGGATCCTCGCCAAACTCCTTCACCCCAGGCGCCAGCACGATCAGTTCCGCGCCATCCGCAAGCGCCATCCGCGTCCTGTACACGGATTTATTGCCGAGCCATGTACTCTTGAATTCCGACGGATCCAGGAACACCACGGCTTTCTTCAAGGGCTGCTCCAACATCACGAAATTCACCTTCAGGCTGAGTTCGGAGGCCTTCGTGAAGCATTCGACATCGTCACCCACATAGAGTCCTCGAATTACCTGCTTTCCGGCCTCATTCTTGCCCACCACCGTAAGCGCGTAGACGACGGGCAAGTGCTGCGCGAAGTGATCGGAAGCGTAGTTGAGGACGCGGCGCACGGGATTATCCGCGCGGCCCATAATCCGTTCCATCCCGTACACCGCCCCCAGGAAGTGGCTGCGATTGATGCCCGTGGATCCGCCGGTGCCCACGAAAATGTTCTTGTTGTAGTTCGCCATGCCGATCACTTCATGGGGAACCACTTGTCCGATGGAGAGGATGAGGTCGAACCCGCCTTCCACCAGGATCTTGTTCACCTGTGCCGGCCAGCTAAAATCCACCATCCCCTCGGATTGCTCGCGGACGAATTCGGAAGGCACCTCGCCCAGCGTTGTCAGTCCGGAACGCCAGTCGTGGACTCGGAACAACTCACCCGGCATGTCGCCGAACATCGTGGCGATCTCGCCTGCCGTCATCGCCACATGCGTGCCCAGAGCGGGCATCACGCACCGCAAGCGATCGCCGTAGCACTCCCAGGCGATCCGGGTGACATCCCCGGCCCGCGAATGATACCGCGTGAAGTCTGGAGGCAACGCCAGAACGCGGTTGCGTTCGCCGAGCGACTCGAAGGCCTGGAACAACGCCTGCTTCAGATCCGCCGTTGACAGCTCGGTGGTTTCCGATCCGATGGCACAGTATAAGCTCATGTTCGATCCCTCTCCAGGATATCGGAGCCAGGAGCCCGTGGTCGCGGCTCGGAAAGTCGCTAGTTCTACAGAGCCGCGCACGTTAGTAAGCGGTATTTGACCCTTTCCGCCGGCCTGCAAGCGGCCGGCTACAGACGCGGTGGTTTGAAAATCCCCTGCAGAAGCCAGAGGCTGCTGTTGAGATCGAGCATCGAATAACTGGCCACCCGCCCGTCCGCCGACAGGCTTAGGCCCCGAATCGGCTCACATCGCGCAGCGACTTTCCGTCCACCAGTTCGGTGACGATGTAAGAAATACCCGATTCGGTGCCGAAGTCGTGAATGGTGACGATATTGGGGTGGTTCAGGGCACTCGCGGCGCGTGCCTCCTGAACAAGACGGGTCCTTCGAGCAGGGGTCTTGATGGCGACGTTACGACTTAGCCGCTAGTCCTTCGCGAGATACACCTCTCCCATAGCACCGTGGCCGAGGGTATCGAGAATCTCATAAGGCCCGATCCGGTCCTCGCGGTCTAAGGGAACATCCATTCACAGTGACAGGCCGCAATTCGTGGGTCAAGCCGCCCGAGTCACCTGGGGATAGTGAAGGAGAAGGTTGATCCTACTCCGGGCTCTGATTCCACCCAGATCCGTCCGCCATGCCTCTCGACAATCTTCTTACAGATAGCCAAGCCCATGCCGGTGCCCGGGACCTCACGCCCATGGAGACGCTTGAACACTCCGAAGATCTGTTCCTGGTAAGCCGGTTCAATTCCGACTCCGTTATCGGCCACCGAGAAGGTCCACATCCACATCGTCCTCGCGGACTCCGATGTGAATGCGTGGCGGCTGAACGCCGCGATACTTGAGCGCGTTGCTCACCAGGTTCTGAAGCACCTGGCTCAATTGGGCGAAGTCGGAGGGCACGTCGTCCGGGAGCGTGTCGTGAGTGACGGTCGCGCCGGCCTCCGCAATCGAGGCCTGCAGATCCATTAAAACGCCGGCTAACACGGCTTCCGCATTCACCCTGCTGAATACGGTGGGCTTCGAACCCAAATGCTGCGAATAGGTTAAAAGATCGCTCAACAGAGTGTCCATGCGCCGGACAGCGTCCACCACATAGCCCAGGAACTCCTGACCGTTTTCGTCCAGATTGTCTTTGTACCGTTGCGCGAGTAACTGGGTGTAACTGGCGATGGTCCGCATCGGCTCTTTTAAGTCGTGCGATGCAGCGTAGGCAAATTGGCGCAATTCCTCGTTGGAGCGGCTCAATTCCGTGGTCCGGCCGCGGACGCGCTCCTCAAGCTCGGCGTTTAACCCTCGGATCTGCTCTTCCGCTCTCCCCCTTTGTTCGGCCAGCCGCTCTAACTCCGAGTTGCGGGCCTGCAGTATCTCGGCCTGTCTGCGCAGCAATTCCGTCTTGAGACTCAGATCCACGAACACCGAGACTTTCGACCGCAGCACTTCGGGGTTGATCGGCTTGTAAAGAAAATCCACCGCCCCCGCATAGTATCCGCGAAATAGATGCTCCTCGTCCTTGTGCGCGGTCAGAAACACGATCGGCGTATGGCGGGACCGCTCCCGTTCCCTCACCAGAGTTGCCGTCTCGAAGCCGTCCATGTCGGGCATCTTCACGTCCAGCAGAATGACGGCAAAGTCCTCACGGAGCACGTGGCGCAGCGCCTCTTTCCCGGAAGTCGCTTTCACCAGTTCCTGTCCCAGATCTTCCAGAATGGCTTCCAGTGTCAACAGGTTCGCGGGCCGGTCATCCACCAGCAGAATCTTGACCCTGGGTGCGGGGTCGGCCTTGAGCGGGGCCGGTGCTTGGGCCATCATGTCACCTTCTGATGTCACAAAAGTTCCCACGGAACGTCGGGTGAGTCGATCCAGTAATAGACGCCGGTGGGCATATCATTGATACCGAAATCATGCGCCCTCGGAAGCCCTTGGCAGCCAGGCTCGCAACACCCAGATCAGGTCATCCAGATTCACCGGTTTGGTGATGTAGTCGGATGCTCCCGCTTCGACGCACTTTTCCCGATCGCCCTTCATTGCCTTGGCCGTGAGAGCGACGATCGGGAGCTTCGCGAAGCGCGGCTGCTGGCGAATCTTTCGGATCGTCTCGTACCCGTCCATTCGGGGCATCATGATGTCCATAAGGACGAGTTCCACATCGGGCTGGCTCTCGAGAATCTCCAGGGCCTCCTCGCCGCTTTCGGCGTGCAGCACCTTCAGCCGGTGGCGCTCCAGCACGCTGGTTAACGCAAACAAGTTTCGCACATCGTCGTCAACCAGCATCACGGTGCCGCCCGCAAGCCACGAGTCGCGCTTTTCACTGGCTTGTGCGATCATCCGGCGCATATCTTCCGGAAGGTTCGATTCCAGACGGTGCAGAAAGACAGCTGTCTGCTCGAGCAGGCGCTCGGCTGAACGCACACCTCTCACCAGGCCCGTCCGCGCCAGCCGCTTAACGGCTTCATCCACGCCTGTCCCCGGCTGATCTCCCGCGTAAAGA
Source organism: uncultured Acidobacteriota bacterium (assembly GCA_963737465.1). Taxonomy (GTDB): domain Bacteria; phylum Acidobacteriota; class Terriglobia; order Bryobacterales; family Bryobacteraceae; genus TMP-7. Next base: position 376,464 of record CAVTTC010000013.1, on the reverse strand, counting down.
ATCACCGGAGTTTCGCGCCCATCCCGCTGCCCTTGGAGTTTCTCGACAAACTCGACTCCGCTCATGTCGCTCAACTCCAGATCCACCACCGTGCAATCGAAGGAGGACTGCCGCAATAAGGCTAACGCCTCCTCCCCGCTCGAACAGAAAGTGGTTTGTACGTCGGGAGCTTCAATTACCTCCGCAAGCCTCTTCCGTTGCTCCTCATCGCTTTCAACCAGCAGAAGTGTGCGTTCGTTCCGCTCGATCGAGCCGCTGATCTTGTCGAATACCTCCACCAATGACTGCCGGTTAATGCCCTTCTCCATGTAGGACAGGGCTCCCAGCGACAATCCTCGGCGGCGATCGTCGTCAATAGAAATAACGTGAATCGGGATATGACGGGTTGCGGGACCGAGCTTCAGCCGGTCCAGAATCGTCCAGCCCGCCATATCGGGCAGGCGGATATCCAGGGTGATGGCATTGGGCCCGGCCTCCCGTGCCAGTTGCAAGCCCTTGGCGCCATTCATCGCAAGCACCACCTTCAGACCTCGCTCGTGAGCCAGATCCATCAGGATTCGCGCAAAGGTCGGATCGTCCTCCACAATCAGCAACACCTTCTCGCCCGGCTGGATCGACTCGCGGTCGTCGCTGACCTCAATCGGCTGAAAAGCCGCGTGCGACACGGATGCTCCAGCACGCTGTTGCGGCTGCGGAGCTCGAGGGGCAGGATCGTTTCGTACCGGCTCCGCGGTGATCTTCCGGGCGCGGCGGGGCTGGACAGGTAGCGGGATGTAGTTTACCGGCAGGTACAAGGTGAACGTGCTGCCCTTTCCCATTTCGCTGTCCACCGTAATGTCGCCTCCCAGCAATCGAGCCAGTTCCCGGCTGATCGACAATCCTAAACCCGTGCCGCCATAGGCCCGGCTGGAAGTTCCGTCGGCTTGGCGGAATGGCTCAAAAATGATTTGCTGTTGGTCCGGGGCGATCCCAATGCCCGTATCCTTCACCTCAAACAGAATCACCGAATCGGTGTTCCCCGGCACGGGATGCGTTGAGGTCGCCCGGTCCATCCTGAATGTGACTTCTCCGGCATCGGTGAACTTCAGCGCATTCGACACCAGGTTCTTGAGAATCTGCAGGAGCCGCTTCGGATCCGTATAAATCGTCTTAGGCGCATCGGGAGCGATCAATACCTGAAACCCGAGAGATTTCTCTTCCGCCACGTGCCGGAAAGTGGTGGTTACCTGTTCCTGCACATCGGTGAGAAATACCTGCTCCAGATCCACTCCCATCATCCCGGACTCGATCTTCGACAGATCGAGAATGTCGTTAATGAGTGACAGCAACTCCATTCCCGATTGATGGATCGTCTGCGCGAACTTCACCTGCTTGTCGCTCAATTTGCCTTCGCTGTTATCGCCCAGCATCTGGGCCAGGATCAGAAGACTGTTCAAGGGTGTCCGCAACTCGTGCGACATGTTGGCCAGGAATTCGGACTTGTATTTCGATGTCAGCGCGAGTTGCTCCGCCTTGTCCTCCAGCGCCGTCTTCGCCAGTTCCACCTCCTGGTTCTTGAGCTCCACTTCGCGGTTCTGCGCCGCCAGCAGTTGCGCCTTATCCTGCAGTTCCAGATTGGCGCGCTGCAGTTCTTCCTGCTGCTTGCGCAACAGTTCTTCGGAACTCTGCAGCGTGCGCGCCTGCTGCTCCAGCCGCCTGTTCCCTTCCGTGAGTTCTTTTTGCTGGCTTTGCAGCTCCTCCGCCAGTGCCTGCGACTGCTTCAGCAGTTCTTCGGTCCGCATCGTGGCCTGGATCGTATTCAGCACGATGCCCATGTTCTCGGTCAGTTGTTCCAGAAACGCCAGATGCACCTGGCTGAAGTGGTGAAATGATGCCAGTTCGATGACAGCCTTCACCTCACCCTCGAAAAGCACTGGGAGCACCACGATATCCAGCGGCGCGCTCTCCCCCAGACCGGAGCTGATTCGAATGTAGTCCGGAGGCACATCCGAAATCCGGATTGGCTCCTTCTCGAGTGCGCACTGACCCACCAATCCCTCGCCCGACCGGAACTGGTTCGCCAGGCTCTTGCGATCGCGGTACGCATAACTCGCGATGAGCTTCAGCAAGGCGTCCCCGTTCTGGGTTTCGTTCATGTAGAAGACGCCGTGCTGGGCGTTCACCAGCGGCGCCAGGTCGCTGAGCACCGTCCTGGCCACCGTCAGAAGATCGCGCTGGCCCTGCAGCAGTCCCGTGAAACGCGCGACGTTCGTTTTCAGCCAGTCCTGCTCCGTATTGCGGCGGGTAGTTTCCTTGAGATTCAAAATCATCTCATTGATGTTGTCCTTCAAGGCCGCCAGCTCGCCCTGCGCCTCCACTGCGATGGAACGCGTTAGGTCGCCTTTGGTGACTGCTGTCGCTACGTCGGCGATCGCGCGGACCTGGGTGGTGAGGTTCGCGGCCAGCTGATTCACGTTGTTGGTGAGATCGCGCCAGATGCCCGCCGCTCCCGGCACACGCGCCTGCCCGCCCAACTTGCCCTCGACACCCACCTCGCGCGCTACCGTGGTCACCTGGTCGGCGAACGTCGCCAGCGTGTCGATCATGCTGTTGATCGTATCCGCCAGTTCCGCGATTTCGCCCTTCGTCTCGAGTACCAGCTTGCGTTTAAGATCGCCGTTGGCCACCGCCGTAACCACCTTGGCGATCGCGCGAACCTGCGTCGTGAGATTTGCCGCCATCGAGTTGACGTTGTCCGTCAAATCCTTCCACACCCCGGCGACTCCGCGCACCTCCGCCTGACCCCCGAGTTTTCCGTCGGTGCCCACCTCGCGCGCCACGCGCGTTACTTCACTGGCAAACGAATTGAGCTGGTCCACCATGACGTTGATGGTGTCCTTCAATTCCAGAATCTCGCCTCGCACATCCACCGTGATCTTGCGCGACAGATCCCCGTTGGCCACCGCCGTCGTCACCTGCGCGATGTTCCGGACCTGGGACGTCAGGTTGCTGGCCATTGAGTTGACGCTGTCTGTAAGGTCCTTCCAAACCCCACTGACACCGGGCACCATGGCCTGGCCGCCGAGTTCGCCCTCGGTGCCCACCTCGCGCGCCACGCGGGTCACCTCGCTGGCGAACGAGCTGAGCTGGTCCACCATCGTGTTGATGGTGATCTTCAGCTCGAGAATCTCGCCCCGCACGTCCACCGTGATCTTGCGCGAGAGATCCCCGTTGGCCACCGCTGTCGTCACCTGCGCGATGTTCCGGACCTGGGACGTCAGGTTCGCCGCCATGGAATTCACGCTGTCGGTGAGATCCTTCCACGTACCCGCAAAGCCGCGGACGTCGGCCTGTCCGCCCAGCTTGCCCTCGGTACCCACCTCGCGCGCCACGCGGGTCACTTCGCCCGCAAACGCGTTCAGCTGATCCACCATCAGGTTGATGGTGTCCTTGAGTTCCAGAATCTCGCCCCGCACCGGCACGGTGATCTTGCGCGACAGATCCCCGCGCGCCACCGCCGTGGTCACCTCCGCGATGTTGCGCACCTGCCCGGTCAGGTTGCTGGCCATCGAGTTCACGCTGTCGGTGAGATCCTTCCACGTGCCTGCCACCCCGCGCACTTCCGCCTGACCGCCCAGCTTGCCCTCGGTGCCCACCTCGCGCGCCACGCGCGTCACTTCGCTCGCGAAGCCGTTGAGCTGGTCCACCATCGTGTTGATCGTGTTCTTCAGCTCCAGGATTTCCCCGTGGACATCCACCGTGATTTTGCGCGACAGATCGCCGCGCGCCACCGCCGTGGTCACCTCGGCGATGTTGCGCACCTGGGCCGTAAGATTGCCGGCCATTGAGTTCACGCTGATGGTGAGGTCTTTCCAGATGCCGCCCACGCCCTTCACCTCGGCTTGGCCGCCCAGTTTGCCCTCGGTCCCCACCTCGCGGGCCACGCGCGTCACCTCGCCAGCGAACGCGTTGAGCTGGTCCACCATCGTGTTGATCGTGTTCTTCAGCTCCAGAATCTCGCCGCGGACATCCACCGTGATCTTGCGCGACAGGTCGCCGTTGGCCACCGCCGTGGTGACATCGGCGATATTGCGCACCTGCGCCGTCAGGTTGCCGGCCATGGAATTCACGCTGTCCGTGAGATCCTTCCACGTGCCTGCCACGCCCCGGACGTCGGCTTGTCCAGCCAGCTTCCCTTCCGTCCCGACCTCCCGCGCCACGCGCGTCACCTCGCTGGCAAATCCGTTGAGCTGATCCACCATCGTGTTGATCGTGTTCTTTAGCTCCAGGATTTCCCCGCGCGCTTTCACCGTGATCTTCCGCGACAGATCCCCGCGAGCCACCGCCGTAGTTACATCGGCGATGTTGCGGACTTGGTTCGTCAAATTGCCGGCCATCGAATTGACGCTATCGGTAAGGTCCTTCCAAACGCCGCCGATCCCGCGGACGTCCGCCTGACCGCCGAGTTTCCCCTCCGTCCCCACCTCGCGCGCCACGCGCGTTACTTCGCCCCCGAACGCGTTGAGCTGGTCCACCATCGTGTTGATCGTGTTCTTCAGCTCCGAAATCTCCCCGCGCACATCCACCGTGATCTTCTTCGAGAGATCGCCATTGGCCACCGCGGTGGTCACATCCGCGATGTTGCGGACCTGCGCCGTAAGATTGCTGGCCATGGAGTTGACGCTGTCCGTGAGATCCTTCCAGACTCCGCCGACCCCGCGGACCTCCGCCTGTCCGCCCAGCTTCCCTTCCGTGCCCACTTCGCGCGCCACCCTCGTCACCTCGTTGGCGAACGCGTTCAGCTGATCCACCATCACGTTGATGGTGGACTTCAGTTCTTGAAACTCGCCCCGAGCCTCTACCGCGATCTGCCGCCGCAGATCGCCATTGGCCACCGCGGTGGTGACCTCAGCGATGTTGCGAACCTGGTTCGTCAGGTTCCACGCCATGAAATTGACACTGTCGGTCAGGTCCTTCCAAACCCCGCCGACTCCGCGAACTTCCGCCTGGCCCCCGAGCTTCCCTTCCGCACCCACCTCGCGCGCCACCCTCGTCACTTCACTCGCGAACGACCCGAGTTGGTCCACCATCGTGTTGATGGTGTTCTTCAACTCGAGGATCTCCCCGCGCGCATCTACGGTGATCTTCGTGGTCAAATCGCCGCGAGCAACTCCCGTCGTCACCTGCGCGATGTTTCGAACCTGTAGCGTCAGGTTGCTGGCCATCGAATTGACGCTGTCGGTCAGGTCGCGCCAGGTCCCCGAGACTCCCTTCACTTCCGCCTGCCCGCCCAGCTTTCCTTCGGTCCCCACCTCGCGCGCCACTCGCGTAACTTCGCTGGCGAACCCGTTCAGCTGGTCCACCATGGTGTTCACCATGCGCGCGATGCGATGGAACTCACCCTTGAGCGGCCGGCCATCGACGTCCAGCGCCATCGTGGGCGTCAGATCCCCCTTCGCCACCGCCGCAATCACGCGAGACATCTCCGTACAGGGCTGCGCCAGGTCGCCGATCAGCGTGTTCACCGCATCCGTTGCGGTATTCCACGACCCCAGCACCGGACCGAGAGTCGCCCGCACCGACGTTCGGCCTTCGCGTCCCACAATGCGCGACACCCGCTCCATTTCCTTCGCGTTGCGTTCGCACAGGTCGATAATCTCGTTCAGGCTCTCGGCAACGCGCCCTTCCACGCCGGCTGTCTCCGCCTCCATGCGCACACTGAAATCCCCGCGCCGGAAGGCGGTCAGCACCCTGAGAAGTTCTTTCGTGTTGATCTCGGATCCTTCGCGAGCGGCGACGGCTGTGGACGTGCCCTCAGCGGCCGCACCAGTCGCAGACCGGCCATTTTTCGATTTGGTTCGATTCACGGTACTCCCAGGCGAGGTCCGGCCCGCGAAGGGTTCGGGTCTCGTTCAGACACCCAGGGCGGATGCCAAGCAAGTCTGACGCCTGGACGTTGGGAATTGTTTCTGACCGTGACAGTACTGGTTACGGCGTTATCTGCCGCCGGACATCCCGGTTACGAACTCCTCCAACGCCAGTTCCCAGCGGCGCAGCGGAGGAGCCTTCGTGTTCAGCAGTACTGCCTTGGGTGGCCGCATCGCCTTCCTCGGAAACGTAGAACCCGGGACCGCAACGACGGCAGGCTTGCGGTCGGTGAATTCGAAAACGCGGCAGGCCATCTGGTACCAACTCGCTGCTCCCTGGTTGGTCACATGGTAGATCCCGAAAGGCGCGCCGGAGTCGAGCAACTCCTGCGTGGCCCGCGCCAGGTCCGGAGCATACGTCACGCTGTTGATCTCGTCACTGACGGCCTGGATCGTGTCCCGCTTCGACGCAAGATCCGTCATCAGTTCAACGAAGCTGCGCTTCGATAGATCGCTCGGTCCTTTGGGGCCAAAGATCACCGCGGTGCGGATGACGTAGTGCCGCTCCCAATTCGCCGCCACCAGTTGCTCGCCGCGGTACTTGGATTTCCCGTAGGCGGACAATGGCGCCGGCAGATCGGATTCGTCGTACTCACCCTGGTGACCGTCAAAAACATAGTTCGTGCTGTAGTGAACCAGTGGAACGCCGAGATCGCGGCACAGAATCGCCAGCCGCCCCGGAAATTCCGCGTTCAACTCGAATGCGGCGTCCGGACGGTCTTCGGCCCCATCCACGTCGTTAAACGCCACGCAATTAATGATCGCCTCAAGCCCATCGATGCCCCGAATCGCGGATTCGAGCGCGGCGGAATCCAGCACGTTCACATCGTCGCGATCCCAGCACACCGCTCCTGGATACAGCTTGGCCAGTTGCGTCCCCAGCATGCCCCGGGCGCCCAGAATCAGGATGGTCGTCATGCGCCCGTCCCAGCCGCCGTGAAGTCTCTCTTTGCGACCCACCCCATCTCACCGAAACCACCGACAAAGTAAACGTCCGCAACCTCCAGGCGGTACAGTGCGAAGTCGCCGAATCCGATCCACTGTTCGGAGTCCGGATGATCGCGAAGGTAGAGGTCGCGCGCCGCATCCAGTTCCTGCTCCGGAACGGGACGAACCTCGCCGAAAACGTTCATGCGGGCGCTGTTGAGCGAATCGCTTTCCGCCTCGGGCTCAAACACCAGCAGGCTGGCCTTCGGTTCCTCCAGAAGGTTCTTGGTGTGCAGAGCCAGTCCGCTGAACAGGAACAGGGCCCGGCCCAGCTCATCGACGCTGAACGGAGTTACCGATGCGAACGGAAAGCCAGGCATCTTTTTCGAAACGGTGGCGAGTACCCCGAACCCACGCCTGTGAAGCAAGGATCGGGCTTTCTGAGCGCGCACCGGAACAGGACGATCTTCGGGCATGGTGTCAGCGACTATCCTACCTGATACAGTGGTCCAAAATGCGCCTTTACCTACTTCTCCTGTGCGCGGCCGCGGCCTTCGCGCAAACTGCCGATCCGGTGCTTGCGCCGGTCACGGACACCCCGGGACTTCCCCGCGTCTTGCTGATCGGAGACTCGATTTCCATGGGCTACACCCTGCCCGTGCGCGGACTGCTGGCTGCGAAAGCAAATGTTCACCGCGTGCCCGACAATGCCGGGCCCACGACGCACGGCATTCAGTTTGTGGAATCGTGGCTCGGAAAAGGCAAGTGGGATGTGATCCATTTCAACTTCGGATTGCACGACCTCAAGCTGATGTGGGACGGCCGTAGCCAGGTCTCGATTGAAGACTACGAGAGGAACTTGACCCGGATCGTGCTCCGTTTAAAACAGACCGGGGCGAAACTGATTTGGGCCTCGACAACCCCGGTCCCGGATGCCAAGGTCAACCCGCCGCGCTCGGATGCCGACGTCGTCCGGTACAACGAAGCGGCGGCCCGGGTCATGAAGGAAAACGGCATTGCCGTGGATGATCTGTACAGCCTGGTCCGTCCGCAATTGGCCGCCATCCAACTTCCCGCCAACGTTCATTTCAAGCCCGAAGGCTATGCGGCTCTAGCCCGGCAGGTAGCCGCAAGGATCAGCGCATCTCTCGAAACACCGCCTCAGCCGTAAGGTGGGACAGGCGGTTTCGCCTGTCGTGGTGGGGCTCCCAGCTCACCCGCACTACATCCGGGCCATCGCGATCGTGTGCGGACTCATCGGGATAGGATGCGCCGTCACCGTGCCGAAGCCGGCCTGACTGTGCATATCCGACAACTCCCGGAACGTGTAGGCATCGCCCGCCGCGGTGGTCGCCAGCATGGTCAGGCTGAAGGCGGCCGGCATTGGCGGCGAGACCCGGTCCTCATTCGGCACGAACTCCAATGTTGCGGCACAGCCGCCTTGCTTCAATGACGCCCGTACCTTCTTCAACAACGTCACACAGGTTTCGACGTCGAAGTGGTGCAGGAAATTGGTCAGCAGCACGGCATCGTATGGCCCGCCGAATTCCACCTCAAAGGCGCTCCCCGGCAACATGTCGTAACGGTCGCCGACCCCGGCTTTCCGCGCATTTTCGATCGCCACCCGCAGCACCGGCGCCCAGTCCAGCCCGGTTACGTGCGCCTGTGGGTTCTGTTTGGCGATTTCGATCCCGAACAATCCGTGGCCGGCGGCGATGTCCAACACGCGCATCGGCCCCGACCGGCCTTCCAACACGATTGCGCCCAGCGGTCCCACTAACGGCGCCATCATCGGACCCATACTCTGCGCAAACTCCACCCAGATCGGATTCTCGGATTCGACCGATCCTGCGCCCGGCAGTACGGTCCTCCCGCTGCGCACGATGTCGGCCAGGTGCTCATACGGTTCGCGCATCGCCGGCAAGGCAAGAAAGCGTGTGATGGAAGCCAGGCAAGTCGGCGAACTGGGATCCAGGAACGCCGCACTCGCCGGCGTGTGCAGGTACCGTCCCTCAACCTTCTGGAGCAGTCCCGCCACCACCAGGAAGTCGCAAAGGATCCGAATCCCCCGCTCCGACGCCGATGCATGGCGGGCGATTGAGGCAACGTCGCCCGGAGCCTTGGCCGACTGCGCCAAATACGTCCAACTCTATGGCGGCTTTCAGTGCGAAAGTGCGCTGGTAAGCCTGCAGATTCTCGAAGACGACACCAGGTGTCAAGGGCGCGCCTTGCGCTCGTTCAGGCTGCATCAAACCTCCTCTAAGCCGGGATCCCCTCCGGACTCCCGGACTTGAGAAAGTATACCTCGACACGCGTTCGGTCTAGCCGAAGCTGCAGTTTCAACTCGACCCGGTGTTCCTCGACCTCGCCGGCCCGTTCAACGTGAGGCTATCGAACACCGCGGGATGGTCGGCGGCCGTCACCGCCCAGCGCTGTCAGTAACGGCTCAGTTCACTTCCAGCAGATCCTTCGACGGCAGCTTCGGAAATGCCGAGTGCGGATCCACCTGGTACCAGAACGCCACCGACGAGATATCGTCCATCAGCGGCAGGTATCGGCCGCCCGATCGCCACCCCAGCGCCTGAATCGTGATCCGAAGATCGCTCTCGAAGCGCACCGGATCGGCAATGTGCCAGCGATACAACCCGAAGCGCTCCTGCGACCGGTACAAGCCATCCGGCTTGATCACCTGCGCGAGTCCCGTATAGGGTGTCGTGAACTCCTGGTACTCCTTCTTTTCCTTGTTCTCGAAGTTGTACGATCCGCAGAAGTAGTCTTCCGTGCCGGTGCCGGCGATGGTCGGGAACTCCTTGTCGCCGTCCATATAGAACTTGATTTCGCCTTCGCCCCACCATCCGTTATTGCGGACGCCCCACGCCAGGTACGTGCCCACGTAATGGCCCTTGCCCTTCACGTTGTCCAGAATCGTGTAGACCTCCTTGTAGGGCAGCGGATTCACACGCCGGAACTGGGCGTGGAAGTAAGCCGCGTCCGCCGCCACCCGGGTCTGCGTGTAGTCGATCTGGAAATACAGCGTCATCGGCTGGTCATCCAGATTCTCCATGGTGATCCTGGCCTTCTTGCGGAACGGCATCGGCCAGTACGAGTTGAACGCGCTGCCCGGATTCACGCACACGGCCAGCGATGAGATCGGCGAATACTTGCCCCAGCCCATGGCGAAAAAGTCGCCCACCGGAACCTCGACGGAGGGGTCCTTCTCGTCGTCCCAGTACATGCGCAGAATGGACCACCGCCAGTTGCCCGTTGGCGTCATCCAGATGTGCTGAATCGCGCCCTGCGCATTGATATCGGCCAGAGTAGCGGTGGTGTGGGGCTGGATGATGATAAACGGATTGATCTTCCAGCCCTGGCCCAGATCGCGAGCCGCCTTCGACGCGTTGCCCTGTGCGGCCGCCGCTCCCTTCCCTTTTTCGCCGGTCGGATTCTCCGGGCTGATCGAAAACGTCTTGGCGCTGGAGAGACGGTGCAAGGTCGCCATGCTGTTGGCGATGCCGTCGAAAGCCGCCTCCTGAGCCGTAAGCAGTAGCGGTGCGCAGAAGACTGCGCCAACCCATTTGTAAAAGTGCATGTATTCCTCGATTGAATGGTAGCCTGTCAAGAGCAGGGTGAGCCAGCCTCGATCAGCTCCAGCGTCGATGGCCTATCGCGCCAGGCTGTGCGACCCTGAATTCAGGACCCCTCTTGAAAATCCTCGGCATCGAATCTTCCTGCGATGAGACCGCTGCGGCTGTCGTCGAAGACGAGAGCCGGGTGCTGTCGAGCGTGGTGGCGTCGCAGCTCGATACCCACGGCAAGTACGGCGGTGTGGTGCCCGAGCTCGCCTCCCGCGAGCACCTCCGCGCCATCGTTCCGGTGGTGCGGTCGGCGCTCGAACAGGCCGGACTCCGCCTCGCCGATCTGGACGCCATCGGCGTCACCTCCGGCCCCGGTCTGGTGGGATCGCTGCTCGTCGGAATCACCTATGCCAAAGCGCTCGCCTTCGTCACCGGCAAGCCCTTGATCGGCGTGAACCATATCGAAGGACACATCCATGCCGTCGTGCTCGAAGCCCGCGGCGAAGGCCGCCCCATCGAGTATCCGGCCCTCGCGCTGGTGGTCAGCGGCGGCCACACGCACCTCTTCGAAGTGCTTGAGGGATTCGAGTACCGCCTGCTCGGCAAAACTCGTGACGACGCCGCCGGCGAGGCTTTCGATAAAGTGGCCAAGCTGCTCGGCTTCGGCTACCCCGGCGGACCCGTCATCGATCGTCTGGCCCCCTACGGCAATCCCCGCGCCATCCGGTTCACGCTGGCGCGCATGAAGGGCAACCCGCTCGACTTCAGCTTCAGCGGACTGAAGACCGCCGTCCTGCGCTGGACCGAATCCCACGAACTCGACGCCGAACTCGCCGCGCGCCGGGCGCTCGTGAAGCAGACCTCTCGGCCGACCGTGGAACAATGGCTCGCGGTGACTCCGCAGACGACACTAGACCTGCTGGCCGCCTTCCAGTACACCGTCATCGAGGAACTGATGCGCCGCATCGAACGGTCGGCCGGCGACATGGCGGCACGCACCGTCATCGTTTCCGGAGGCGTCGCCTGCAACGCCGGACTCCGCGCCGCCGCACAAGCCGCCCGCCTGCCCTATCCGATTCTCTTCCCCACTCCCGGCCTCTCCACCGACAACGCCGCCATGATCGCCGCCGCTGCCTTCCGCAAGTACCTGCGCGGCAAAGCCGACGACTTCACCCTCCAAGCGCGAGCCAACCTGACGCTGGCATAATATAACCCCATGCGCCTTTTTGCCCTGCTGCTGGCTACTGTTCTGTCCGCGCTTGCCGCCACGCGCCATGTGCGAATCATCGAACGCACCGACGTCCTCAATGGAGCTTCCTTTGGCGCCGCCGGCCCCTATGAGCGCTTCGTGATGAAGGCCGCCTTCGCCGTCGATCCCAAACTTCCCGCCAACCGGATCATCACCGACATCGACCTGGCGCCGAAATCGGAAGACGGCTCGGTGGAGTTCAGCGCGGACGCTATCGTGCTCAAGCCCCGCGATCCTGCCAAGGGCAACGGCACCATCCTCTTCGAGGTCTCGAACCGCGGCGGCATGGGCATGCTGCGGATGTTCAACGTAGGCAGCGCCGGCGACGAGTTCGGCGACCGCTACCTGATGGAGCAGGGATACACGCTGGTCTGGGTAGGCTGGCAGTTCGACGTTCCCGCCGCACAGCCGCTGAAACTGTACCCGCCGGTCGCGCGCCGTCCTGACGGGCAAGCCATCACGGGGCTGATCCGCAGCCAGTTCATCCCGGCTGTCCGCACCATTTTGATGCCGCTCGCCGACCGCAATCACGTCGCCTACGCCCCGCTCGATCCGAACGACGCCGAAGCGCTGCTCACCGTTCGCGAGAAACCCGAATCGCCGCCGCGTGCCATCGCCCGCAAGTCCTGGAAGTTCGCGGGCGATTCGAGCATCACAATGCCCTCTGGCTTCGAACCAGGTCGCATCTACGAGCTGGTCTATCGCTCGCAGAACCCGCCCGTCGCTGGACTCGGCCCCGCCGCCATCCGCGACTTCATCGCCTACCTGCGTCACGGCGGCGCGTCCGCCACCAGCGCTCTCGGCGATCAGCAGCGCTTCCTGAAGCGTGCCATCGGGTTCGGAACCTCGCAGAGCGGCAGGTTCCTTCGCACCTTCCTGTACTACGGTTTCAACACCGACGAGAAGGACCGCATCGTCTTCGACGGCGTGTGGCCTCACGTCGCCGGAGCCGGCCGCGGCAGCTTCAATATCCGCTTCGCCCAGCCCTCCCGAGATGGACACCCGTACTTCAACTTGTTCTATCCCACTGACCTGTTCCCGTTCACCGATCTGCCCGAGATCGATCCCGAAACTGGCGCAAAAGCGGGCCTTCTCGACCGCACGCTGAACACCCCCGGCGCGCCCAAGATTTTCTACACCAATGGCTCCTACGAATATTGGGGCCGCGCCGCGTCGCTGATTCACACCACCGCGGACGGAAAAGAGGACGCCCCGCTGCCGCCCACCACGCGCATTTACTTCCTGGCCGGCACCCAGCATGGCCCGAACGCGAAACCGGAGCGGAACCACACCCAGAACCGCGCGAATCCCGCCGATTACCGCTGGACCATGCGCGCCCTGCTGGCATCCATGAACGCCTGGATCAAAGATGGGACAGAGCCGCCCGAATCTCAGTACCCGCGCGTCGACCGGGGCGAGGCGGCCGCCTTCGAAACGTTCCCCTTCCCGCGTATGCCCGGTATCGAGTTCCCGCGCCACATCCTTCACGCCTACCACCTCGATTTCGGCCCCGAGTTCGAGAGCGCAGGCATCATGAGCGTCGAGCCCCCGAAGATCGGCAAGCCCTTCCCTCAGCTCGTCTCGAAGGTCAGCATCGAGGACGGCAATGAGATCGCCGGTATCCGCTCGGTGGACCTGCAGGTTCCACTCGCAACCTACACCGGATGGAATCTGCGCTCGGTCGATGTCGGCGCACCGGACCGGCTCGCCGACATGATCGGATCGTTCATCCCCTACCCGAAGACCAAGGCGGACCGCGCCCGCACCCGGGATCCGCGCCCGTCCATCGAAGAGCGTTACGCGGGCCGCGAAGATTTCCTGAACAAGGTGAAGGACGCGGCGGCTGGCCTGGTACGCCGGCGGTTCCTGCTCGAAGCCGATGTTCCCCGGGTGGTGGAGGCCGAGGGTGCGCGTTGGGATCTGGTCATGAAATAGCGATCCGGTCGCCACGGCTTGTTACTCTGGAGAAGATGTCTCCCAATCCGCGCGGCGAAATACAGAAGCAGCCCATACCCGGCGTTGAAAACCTGATTGCGATCGGATCCGGCAAAGGCGGGGTCGGCAAGACCACCGTCTCCGTGAACCTGGCGATTGCGATGGCCAAACTTGGCTATCGGGTCGGGTTGATGGACGCCGATGTGTACGGTCCCAACGTGCCGCTGATGATGGGGCTGCGCGCCTCTCCGCACGCCATCGACGAACGCATCCAGCCGCTCGAGAAGTTCGGGCTGAAGCTGATGTCCATGGGCTTCCTGAACCCCGGCGACAAGCCGCTGGTGTGGCGCGGGCCGATGCTGCACAGCGTCATCCAGCAGTTCCTGCGTGGCGTGGACTGGGGCGAACTCGATTACCTGGTGATCGATCTTCCCCCCGGCACGGGTGACGTGCAGTTGTCGTTGATCCAGAGCGCGCCGCTCACCGGCGCCGTGGTGGTCACGACGCCCTCCGATGTCTCGCTCGAAGACGCACGCAAAGCAGTGAATATGTTCGAGCAGGTGCGCGTGCCGATTCTGGGCATCGTGGAGAACATGAGCTACCTGATGTGCCCGCACTGCAATGAGCGCATCGACGTGTTCAGCACCGGCGGCGGACGCCGCACCGCCGTGAACATGAACGTGCACTTCCTGGGTGAGGTGCCGCTTTCTCCAGACGTCCGCATCGGCGGCGATTCCGGCAAACCGGTGGCGACGCGCGACGACTCCGACCCGCAAGCGGCCGTTTTCGTCGAGATGGCCAAAAACCTGGTCGCCCGTTCCGACCAGGAGAAAAAAGCGTCAAAGGCGCCGTCCATCAGCATCGAGGATTGACCTCAGCCCCGCTCTGGAGTTTGGACACTTCGGGTTACTTGTCCGATGTAGGGTGGACTTCAGTCCCGCTAAGCGGGCCCCTCCAGCCCCGCTCTGCAATTCATTCCAGGAGCGTACCCGCCTTGCCGCCTCGAGCGACGCGAGACTCATGCCGCCATACGCTGTAGGTTCCGCGTAATCCGTCCGAGCTTACGCCTGCGAAACCACCGGCAGTTGACTGGCCTCCCACGCAGCCAGCCCGCCGGCCAACTCCATCAAACGCGTCAGCCCATGTTGATGCAGGATGCTGGCGGCAATCGAAGAGCGGTAGCCGCCCGCGCAGTGGACGGCAATGCGGTGGTCCCGGGGGATTTCTCCCATCCGCTCCTGCAAATGGTTAAGCGGAACATTCACGCTGCCGTCAATGTGCCGGGCCGCCCACTCGCGCGGACTTCTGACGTCCAGCATCAACGGTGGATCCCCGCAAGTATCCCTTCACGTGATCGAAACCGATACGGCCCAATCGTAGTGCGGCCTCCTCCTCGCGTCCTGGTTCGGCGATGATCACGATCGGCTTGGCGCGGTCGAGCAGCGTGCGGCTTCGGCTTCCATCAGCGCCGAAAGCTGGCTGTCCATCGTGTGATTAACCCGAGCGCTTCCGAACCAGACGAAAAAAAAGAACGAGGCATTGCCGGCGCCCATCATACAATCGCCATCGCACCTCCGTCGGAAGCGCGACGAGGCAGAGCGAGTTCGTGACGGGTTGCCGCTGTGTGTCCGCGTACGAACTGCCGGTTCACACAGTCAAAACGAAATCTTCTGAGTAATCAGGACTTCGGCGCCTCAGTGAGGGATCCGCGAGTTGTGAAAGGAGGAGCAGTTATGCACCGAAAAGCTAGCTTCATCGCACTGATCGCGATGTTTTCGTTGGCATCGGTATCCGCTTTTGGCCAGAGTGGCGAGAAAGCCAAAGTCAAAGGCATCATCAATTCCCGGACCGGAGAGACGTTGACGGTAAAGGCCGCCCAGGGAAACGTCACCGTGGTCCTAACCGATAGTACGAAGACGAAAGATAACAAGGGACTGCTTGGCGCGCGTAACGAGAAGATGGCCCAGGCGGCGCTGATACCCGGACTCAAGGTGGACGTTGACGGAACGTTCGACAACCACGGCCAGGTTGTCGCAACAGTCGTCACAGTCGATGGCGACGACCTGGAGACGAGCCAGATGATCCAGGCCGGCTTGACTCCCACAGCCAAGCAAGTCGCCACCAACGCAGAGCGGCTCGATGCCCTCGAGCGGCGTCTCGTGGCCGTCGAGGGGGTGGCCCACATCTACACTCCTCCTCCCGTCTCCACTCCGGCTCCCGCGTCCGAAAAAGCGGCCGCTCCTGCTCCTGCCGCTGAGTCCGCATCTGCCGCCGCTGAGCCGGCGTCCGCGCCGTCCGAAACCCCCAAGACCAGCCTTAACCTGCTCCGGGTCGGCCTCACGTTCTTACTGTTGGTTGCGTGCTGCATTGGTTTCATCGCGATGAGGCGCGGACAGAGTAGTTAGTTCCTTCTGGCGGGCAGGAGGTGCAGGGCAGGAGGTGCACGGGTCAAACCTACACGGCACTCGCGATAATAGGCAAATGCGACTGCGGAATGATGAGCCGCGGCCTGCCCGCCTCAAATGGCTCCTCGGTTCTGACCCGGCCATCCGCTGGCAGGTGATGAGAGACCTCACCGGTGAAGCCCCGGACGCAATTGCAGCCGAGCGGTCGCGCGTGGTAACCGAAGGGTGGGGAGCCCAACTGCTCGCCCTCCAATCTCCGGCCGGAACGTGGGGCGGGAGCCCTCGCGGGTGGAGAGACGATTTGCCGGAGGACGACCGCGGCATGCTGATCACCCTCTACGCCCTCGTCGAATTAAAGGACCTCGGTCTCGACCCCGACAGCCGGCCGGCGCGCAAGATGATCGACCGTGTCCACCGGCGAGTAGTTTTTAAGCGGCTCAATAACCGGCCTTTCCTTCAAGGTGAGACGGAGCCCTGCATCAACGGCAGAATTCTCGGCCTCGGGTCGTGTTTCAAAGAGCCGAACGACGCCCTGGTGTTCCGCTCGCTCCGAACGGGTGAAGTTATCGACAAGCGCTGGCTCCGCTTCTCGTTCCCGACGTTTTGGCACTACGATGTCTTGCGCGGACTCGATTATCTGCGGAATGCAGGCATTCAACCCGACAGTCGCGTCAATGAGGCCATCGAAATCCTGACCGCGCGCAGCCACCAGAACGGTCGCTGGCCGCTCAACCTCCTTCATCCGGAACACGTTCCCTTGCAGATGGAGACGGTCGTCGGCACGGCAAGCCGCTGGAACACTCTGCGCGCTCTACGAGTTTTGCGTTGGTACCGCAACTCGATGGAGTAGTTGCGATGCTCGCTGGTCCCAGAAGAATGCCTGATTTCGCAATGCGGAGCGGGTTAAAGCCCATCCGGAAGTTGGGAGGTCCGAAGCAGACTTATTATTCTTAATGGAGACGGAACTTCCCCGAACGCCGCTTATGGAATTCACGCTCATAGGAGTGACGTCGCGACGGGTGGTTCTTCAGAACAGCGGTCGTACCGACGCCGCAAACGCCCAGATGAGCCCACCGCAGCCACGCTGCCAACTGTAACGAATGAAACACACGCTCCTGGCCGACGGCGATTATCGCTGGTCTCTATTCGTTCCGCAATGCGACCATGGGATCTACGCGCGATGCTCTGCGCGCGGGGATCAGACATGCGAGCGCCGCGGAAATGCTCAGCACGACGATCACGCCGCCGATTGCTACTGGATCCGTTACCGACACGGAGAACACCTTGCTGCGGACCGCAAGTTCCAGCGCGAAACTGCCCCCCAGCCCGACCGCGAGTCCGATCGCAACAAGCATCGCGCCAGATCTGATCGTCAGCCGGACAACGTCGCCCGGCTGCGCCCCAAGCGCCATCCGTATGCCGATTTCATGCGTCTGCCGGGCCACCATATAAGAAAGGACGCTGAAGATTCCCACCGTCGCGAGCGTCAGACCCAGTATTCCGAAAAAAGTGAACAGAGCCATGTTGAACTTGGGTTGCACCGTCTGGAATCCCAGCAACTGTTCCAGGGTGTATGGCTTGCCGAGCGGCTGCTCTCTGTCGATCGCCAATACCTGCTGACGGACAGCATTCAACAGCAACAGCGGATCGCCCTGCGCCCGGTATAACAAGAGCCGACCCGGCGGCGCCGCGAGCGTATAGGGAAAATAGGCTGCGGGCGTGGTTGGCTCGCGCAGTCCTGCATTGCGCATGTCCGCCAAGACCCCGACAACGGTGATGTACGGATCAAGTGTGCCCGGCGGAGGCTGCGACCCGGGAATTGCCTTGCCGAGCACATCCAGGCGCACTCTCCGTCCGATCGGATTCTCTCCGGCGGGCCACATCCTGGCCAGCGTTTCATTGATCATGCCGACGTGATCACCGTGCGCGATCTCCTGCTCGGTGATTTCGCGGCCGGCCAGCACGGAGACGCCCAGCGTCCGGGCGTAGCCATCGCTCACCATCGATCCGAACAGGAATTGCGAATCGTCCGCGGGCGTGCCATCGATCGCGAAGGTCGTGCGGAACCCGCCAAACGGGAATCCGCCGTTGCCGATCGCGGCTGCCGTGACTCCCGGCAGCGTCTTCACACGCGCCAAAATCTCGCGCATCAGATTGACTCTCTGGTCGTAGGTCGCGTATTTCTTCGGATTCACTTGAACGCTGACCATCACCGTGTGGTCCGGATTAAACCCCAACTCGATTCGCTGCAGATCGACGAATCCGCGGATCGCCAGGCTCGCCCCGACCAGCAGGACCACCGACAGCGCGACTTCCACGACGACCAGCGCTCCGCGCGTTTTTCCACCAGCGCTGGAATCGCCCGTGCCCTTGCCCGTAGCCTTCAAATCATTCACCAGATCCGGCCTCGAGCATTGCAGAGCGGGGACAAGCCCGAACAGAATACCGGTCCCGATCGAAACCGCCGCCGAGAATGCCAGCACGTATGCGTTCACAGTAATGCGCGCCTCGTTGGGCACGTAAAATTCCGGCATGATCGCGACTACGGCCTTGGTCAAAGCGATCGCTACCACGACCCCTAACAAGCCTCCGGTGACCGAAAGCAGCATACTCTCCGTCAGCAACTGCCGCAACACTCTCCCGCGCGATGCTCCGATGGACATGCGCAACGCGATCTCCCGGGATCGCGAGGTGGCCCGCGCCATTTGCAAATTCGCTACATTCGCGCACGCGATGAGCAGGAGAAATCCCACCGCGCCGAACAGCAGCATCAAACTGTTGCTCATGTCGCCGGACGCTACAGTGATGTCCATATAGTTGTTCCAGTGGATCAGCACGCTAGAATTTTTCGGGAAATCGCTCGGGTGTTCGGCCTGCAAACGGCTCTCGACCGCTTGGAGTTGTTCGGTCACCACCGCACTGGTGATCCCTGGCTTGAGCCGCACAATCGGCAGCATCCAGCGTTCCGGCGTCGGATTTTTGGTGAAAGGCATCCAGCCGCCGTCGTTCGTGAACCAGCCGAACCGCGGCGGCATGACACCGATCACCGTTACTTTGCGATCGTTGATCACCAGTGTCTTTCCGAGCGCGTCCGGACTTCCGTCAAAATAGCGGAACCACGCTTTGTACGAGAGCACGATCACGTCTTCTGCATCTCCGTTTGGCTTCCAATCGCTCTCGCCGATGGTCCGCCCCAGCACCGGCTTCATTCCCAGGAATTCGAACGCGCCCGGGGTTACCAGTGGCGTCAAGATCGTCTCCGGAGCACGGTCTCCTGTCAACAGCGCTTGTTCCGGACGCGTTGCCATCGCCACCGAAACCCCTGCCAGTTTCTGCAGTTCCTTG
This sequence comes from uncultured Acidobacteriota bacterium, assembly GCA_963737465.1. GTDB lineage: Bacteria > Acidobacteriota > Terriglobia > Bryobacterales > Bryobacteraceae > TMP-7. The sequence goes on along the minus strand of CAVTTC010000013.1, from coordinate 357,122 downwards.
AATTCGTAAGGCAGCATTACGCCACGACGGCTTTTCGGATTCTTCGAGTCGCGAATCTCCGGAGCCCAAATCTCATTTGCCTTCACGTACGGATAGGGCGAGATCAGCACCCCGTAGATCACGCTGAAGATGCACGTGGTCGCTCCGACGCCGAGCGCGAGGGAAAGCAGCGCCACCACCGTAATTCCGGGATTTTTCCACATCACTCGCCAGCCATACCCCAAGTCTTGCCATAGGGCCTCGAGAGTATTCAAGCTGTTCATCCGGTAGATGTCCTCCTGGACCAAGGTCGTATTGCCAAATTTTCGATGCGCTGCCTCGCGCGCCGCTTTGGGATGCATGCCCCGCGCGATGTTTTCAGCGGTCTCGAGATCCAGGTACTCGAGGATCTCGCGCTGCCGTTCCTCATGCCATTTTCGGCGCCGAAAGAATCGCGACCAGGACACTATTCCTCCGCTGGACGCAGTACGCGATTGACTGCGTCCACCAGCTTCGCCCAGCGATCCGTTTTCGCCGCGAGTTGCTTGCGTCCCTCCGGCGTAAGCCTGTAATATTTGGCTCTTCGATTATTTTCCGAAGTTCCCTCAAATGACGCGATCCACCGGCGATCCTCCAACCGATGCAGCGCCGGATAGAGCGATCCGTGCTCCACTTGCAGCACCTCGTCAGATCTCCTTTCGATCACATGCGCAATCGTATGTCCGTGAGCGGCGCCTATCGCGAGAGTCTGCAGGATCAACAGATCGAGCGTACCCTGCAGCATTTCGCCGTCTAATGCATGTTTCGACATTGTCCCAATGTTCCCATAGACGCTCTACCGGGAAAAATGTCCCCAAAAACCCGAAAGACATGAGTTCGCCAGCTACAGCGCCCGGCAGAGGTGGCATGTCGATAGACCAGATTCCGAATTCACCGAACAAGAGATCGGGGGCAGGTCATGGACGATGACCCTCCTGGTGTGCCTGTCGAGAAGCAGTGCTGCTGTCGTCTGGGCACCGGCTTGGGAGAGACGCATCAATTGACCAGAACTGCTCCGGCAAGTGACGGGCTACTCGGAGAAAGATTGGATTTGGGTGTCACGGGCCGGAAGTCCCCGTTGCGGGAGATCACAACCGCAGGCCGCGTGCGCAATCGCCCATTTCAACGTGGTCTCCCCGAACCCCGTTTAACCAATTGGGCGGCCGTTAATGGACGGAAGGGCTGTTATCACCGGAAACTGGAGTCACCTGATAATGGCGTGCCGCTCCCACATACTTCAAGATCGCCGGACTGAAGGGCGTTTATCGTTCTTGATCTTGGCCCAGCCTCTGTCCAAATTGTTAGATTAACGGCTTGGGAGTGATACGGCCAACTGCCGCAATTACAGGTGGCGCGGAGCAGCAAAGCGCCGCCTGCCTTTCCCGGTTTGCGCATTGCATAATGGAAAACATTCGTCTGTGCTTTCTTCAAGGAGGGAAAATGGGCATCCCGAATACTGATCCCCGGTTGTCTGGACCTCGGCTCAGGCTGGAGTCTGTGACTCCCGACATGTCGTCCGGGAGTTCATTCAAACCTCATGCGGCTGCGATCGCGGTTTGCATGCTGTTTTTTCTCGTTTCGAGTCTTCACGCCGCCACCACCATCGTCGCGGTGTGCGGCCTTGGTCCCATCAAAAGCACCGATGGGGGCGTCACTTGGTCCGTGATCCCGGTGAACGTAAGCAACGGAATCCTTTCCGGCCAACCGAACTTGCGGGTCGTCGGCTACGATCCCAGAACGCCTTCTACCACCTGGTACGCCCATGGCGATGCCGGAGGAACATATGGTTTTTATCGAACTACCGATGGCGGCCAGACCTGGACCGGCACGCCACTCCTGAACTTTATTCCGGCGTCGGTTCCGGGATCGATTGTGGTGGATCCGGTGGCCACAAATGTCATCTACATGATCGTCTACGCCAGCACTCCCGGCAAGAACTACATCGTGAAGAGCACCGACCTGGGCCTTACGTGGAACAGAGTTCCGCTGCCCGCCACGGCAAGTTACCCCTCTTCGAGTTCTCCCGACGGAACCTCGGCGTTTTGGATTGCCACCGACCGGCAGCAAACCGGAGTGCTTTACGCGGTCGGCGGACACTATGTCTTCAAAACCACTGATTTCGGCGCTACCTGGACCACGCTCTCGACGGGCGTTGACACTCCTGAGAAAAACGGCCAGCCGGCCGGCGCCTTTCCTTCCCTCCTTAACATAAACGTCGATCCGCGTGTGAGCACGACTCTGTACGTGGGTGCGGGTGGCTCCTTCGAGGCACCGAATTGCAAGGGCACTCCGGCCGGCGGGCAGTGCGGCATGTATAAGAGTGTCGATGGAGGAACGACGTGGACGCAGTTAGGATTACAGTCTTACACCTCCTCGAGTCTCTCGATTGACCCCGTCTCCGGGGCGATGTACGCGGGGGGAATCCTCTCAACCGGCTCGGGCACGATTTACAGGAGCATCGATGGCGGCACGAATTGGACACCTGTAAAGAACGGCCTCAACTTCGCCAGCCCGCGGGTTTTCGTCGATCCCAATACGCCCACCACAGTGTATGCGCAGCAGAGAGGCTCAACCAATGGCTTTTACTACATCTCGACCGACTCCGGGGCGACTTGGAGTACCCGGCCGCTGCCGGCGCTCTGCCAAGTAACCAATCCGAAGTGCTCGACGGCGCCGACGACGGACCTCAGCGACTTCTTCCTGGTTCCGCCGCCTCTTGGCGGCGGCGCGCCCACTATCAGCAACAACGGCGTGGTGAACGGCGCCGGTTTCCAGTCCGGCATCACCCCCAATGCGTGGGCGACGATTCAGGGCTCCAACCTGGCCCCGAAGACGGACGATTGGAGCAAGTCGATTGTGAATGGCCAGTTCCCGACCGCCCTCGATACTGTGAGCGTGTCGCTTGGGGGCAAAGCGGCGTACATGTATTTCATCACTCCGAACCAGCTCAATTTTCTGGTTCCACCGGATCTTCCGCTGGGTCCCTTGCAGGTGACGGTGACCGTTGACGGCCAGACCAGCACCGCGGCCAATGTGACTTCCACGCTATATGCACCGGCGTTCTTCCTTTGGCCTGGAAGCCAGGCGGTGGCAACGCGGCAGGATTACAGTCTTGCAGTGAAACCGGACACCTTCACCGGCACCACCACGGTAGCGGCAAAGCCCGGCGATATTCTGATTCTGTGGGGGACGGGTTTCGGGCCGACGGACCCGCCCGCTCCTTCGGGCTCCGCTGTCCCCGCTGACAAGACATACTCCACCATCAACACACCCACGGTGGCGATCAACAATGTTCAGGCGACGGTGTACGGAGCGGCTCTGGCTCCGGGCTTTGGTGGGCTGTATCAAGTGGCCATCCAGGTTCCGCCGTCGTTAACCGACGGGGATTGGCCGATTCAGGCTACGATTGCCGGGGTTCAGTCACCGGCGGGCGTCGTGCTGTCAGTGCATCGATAGGCGATCTCGAGAGGATTTTCCACCTCTGGATTTGGCGCCCGACGGCAAGCGCTTCGTCGTTTTCCCCGCGCCTGAGTCCGCCACCAGCGGATCTCCTCATGTCCACGTGAAATTTCCTGCTGAATTCTTCGGTGAACTGAAGCGGAGGGTGCCATAAGAGCTTCCGGAAGGGACGGGTATATCGTGTGCGCGGTAGATCTCGCCCCTTGCATCGAACACAGTGAACACCAGTCCAGCAGCAATCCACATGAGCAAAAAGTCGTCAACCCGGAGAAAGGCATGCAGGGATAGGCGCCGGGAAATCGGCCAGCGCCCGTCAACTTCCGGATTGTTCGTGATCCGCTCGGGCCATCGCGTACCGCCGCATCGTGCCGGCAGGGCCACCATCCGAGGTGGAGAACGAGATTTCGATCGCGTATTGCGGGTAGCCTCCGGTAAGCGATCCGGTGAACGCACCAGCCCCCCGGCTCGGGCCATCATCAGTTCGGGCCGGGGCTCATCGGCCTGCGGTTGCAGGGGCGGCCACTACCGAAGGGTTGCGCCGGCTTACGCCAACGCCAGTTCGAGATTCTCGATCGCCTCATCGACCTCGGCGGGACTGCCATAGCCCACGGTCACGCAATCCACGCCGGCGTCCCGGAACGCGAATCGCATCGCGGCTTTGCGGTCCTTGCGGTTGGTGAACCGGCCCTCCCCGACGAGCTTCATGCTGATCACGCCAAGCCCCTGCCTCTTCGATTCGTGAACATGTTGGACCACTTCGGGCACATTCCCCAGTCCCTGAGTGTTGAAATCCTCCGCGTCCATCGAGACCCCTTTATGATTCATGCGAATCATCGCTACCTGAAGCCATTTCGTCTCAGGCACGCGCCGCAGCGCGGGCAACCCGTGGATCGATGCTCCGTGCGCGACGATGCTCTTCTTGACTTCGGCTTCCTGAATGCCATCCTGCCAGCGCGCGCTATCGGTGGGCCAAGTGGAGGTATGCTGCCAGTGCAGCAGGGCGATGTCGAAGTAATCCACGTTCGCGAGTTTGCGCAGTTCGTCGATCTGACCTTGCGGATTCACGTCCGGCCGCGTGGTCAACTTGGTCATTAACTTGTAGCTGTCACGAGGAATCCCCTTTAGTGCGTTCCCCAGCATCGCGTGCATCCCGCGATACGACTCCGCGGTCTCGAAAAACCGGATGCCGCGATCGTACGCGTGCCGGACGAGCTTTGTGAACTCCTCCTGTCCCAGCGCGCGCTGGACTGCGCCACTGTGGCTACCAGTCCCAAATGCCAGCCTGGTAACTTGAACCTTGGAATTCCCTAACGTCACGAGATCGGTCGCTTCTCCCCGTACGGGAAGAAACCCAGCCGCCGTCGCGGCCACACCGGCCTTCAGAAAGTCGCGCCTGTTGAATTGCATGATGGTGTCCCTCCTATTTGCCGGATGGTAGCACGCCCGCCCCTACCCTGCTCGATTAGCCAGGCACGAGTTCTCCGCGGATCGCGTGGCTGCTGTGCGGGCGTGCTTCCGGACCACTTGCCGGCGGCTCTCTCGCTATCGCCTCAGCGCTCCCCGGCCGCAGAGGAATGATGGCCCGGGTCCACAGGACGAGGGTTGGCCGTACAGCAGCTATCGCGCGCGGTTTCTCATTGTTTGACGATTCAAGCGACGGCCGCGGATCGCGAATTTGGCTTTCCGCGCCGGATTGGGAAAGTCAGATATTTACGCCCAGTCCCCGCCACTCGACCACCTGCTGCCTGGTCATGGCCTGGTGACCGAGGATGGCGGTAAGGGCGGCCGTGGCGCCGATAGTGATGTCGGCTGGGGCCTTGCCGCCGTTCGCAATCGCGTTGTAGAAAGCCGCGATGTGCGCGTGAGGATCGTCCGCTTGAGGCTTCTCAGCCAGCACCACAGGCTTGCCCTCGCCCGACAGCGAGTACATGGTTGGCTTACCCATCAGGTCGATTGCGCCCTTGGTTCCGTAGACGTAGATGTACTGATTGCCGTTCGGCATCGCCTTCGGATGAAAGACGTTCTGCGTGAACGACATTGTGATTCCGCCGGGATACTCGTAGCTGAGGGTCCCGCAGTCGAAGATCGTCCGTCCCGGCGGGTCGTTTTTGTGCAGATTGATGGCTCCGAAACCACAAGCGCGAAGCGGATGATCGCCGATGGCCCAATTACAGAGGTCCAGGTTGTGAACGGATTGTTCGATCAGGTAGCCGCCGGAGCGCTTGACATCGAAATACCAATCGCCTGAAGTGCCGTCGTGCGGCAGGTCGGCCGTGGCGTGGCGTTGCGCCTTCACCATGATCACGTCGCCGATGACGCCCTCCCGAATCTGGCGCATCGCCGCGATGTACTCCTTGAAAGAGCGCAGTTGCTGGCCCGGCACAAAAACCTTGTCCGACTTCTTTACAGCCTCGACCACAGCGCGAACCTGTTCGGGGGTGATGCCGATCGGTTTCTCACAGTACACGTTCTTGCCGGCATGGATGGCGGCCACGGCCATCTCAGAGTGGAGATCGGGCGGTGAGGCGATGAAGACGGCGTCAATGTCCTCGCGATCGATGATCTTGCGCCAATCGCTGTACGTGGCGGGGTTGTCCCTGGCTGCCGCAGTAGCTGCCTTGTCGAGACGGTCGGGTTTGATGTCGCAGAGCGCGAGCACCTTCGCGCCGGGTTGTGCCATCACCCCCTCGACCAGGTAGGAACCGCGATTGCCGACCCCGATCATCGCCGTTCGCACCTTCTGCTCCGGCTGCGCCTGGGCGAACCCCATCGCTGCCGAGCCCAACAGCAAAGCTCTTCGATTCATCATGAACCACTCCTTGATGCCGTCATTCTATCGCCACTGCCACTGGCCGCGATAGAATCTAGGATCGCCTGGAGGACTCCTATGAAGTGTGGCGCAGCGATGAACCTTGTTGCTCTGGTGCTGGCTGCCGCCGGCGGTACGCGTGCGGTGGATCTTCCGGTTTACCGCGACCTTTTCAACGGCAAAGACCTCACCGGATGGGTCAACATCAACACCGCCGAGGACACGTGGAAGTACGAGAACGGTATGCTGGTCTGCTCGGGACATCCGACGGGCGTGCTGCGGTCACTGCGCCAGTACGAGAACTTCGTCCTGCATGTCGAGTGGATGCACACCGAACCGGGTGGCAACTCCGGCATGTTTCTATGGAGCGGAGCACGGGCCAACCCGGGCAGTCCGTTTCCCGACGGTGTCGAGGTGCAAATGCTCGAGTTGGACTGGCCGAACTTGAACAAGCAGAATGGCATAACGCCCCCAGTGGCCTACGTTCACGGCGAGCTGTTCGGTGTGGGCAATACGAAAGTGACCCCGGACAATCCACGAGGAGTCCGGAGCATGTCGATAGAGAACCGCTGCAAGGGAAGAGGCGAGTGGAACACTTACGACGTCATCGCCGTGGATGGCGTGATCAAGCTGTCGGTGAACGGCAAATTCGTGAATGGCATCAGCCGGACGTCGCAGAAAAAGGGTTACATCTGTATGGAGTCCGAGGGCGCAAAGATCTACTTCAGGAACGTGAAGATCCTGGAGTTGCCGCCTGGCGTGACCTCTGCCGAACAGTCCGCGGCGGATGACCGCGAATAGGCGCGGATCGAGTGCCGTTCGCCGGCCAGCAGACCGACACATCCGCGACTGTTGCCGGGCCAGGGATAACCGAAAGCGCATGGAAGGTATCCTCCGACGGCGCACGCGCGACCGGCAAGAAACATGGCGGTCTGGAGAGCGTCGGCCCTACCTTTGGCCGGTGAAGTCGGCCACTCGGACAAAGCCTGGGCGCTGGCCGGATACGTCCCCGCAAGTCGGCTTGCGCCCGGATAATCCGGGCCGACGGAGCATGCAGAAGCGCCGGAGAAGGTCGGGAACCTGGGTGCCTGTCTTCGCAACGGCTAGTAACTGGCGGGAAATCCCCCTTCGCACCACCAAACGCCCCCGATGTAGGGATCCGGGAGATCATGGGCCTAAGTCTGTGAGGCAGACTAACGAACTCACGACGATCTCCTACAACCCCGTTTCACGATCCCAACTTCCTGATAGCCGACGATCCACTCCGAATTTGGAGTCTCGAAGACGACTAACCCGCCCCGCTGAAGTCTCCAGCGCCTGGGAATGAGGGGTGCTTGCGCATCAGATCAGCGGAACTTGTCTACCGTCGGGTCGTATTGCATGTCAGGAGTATGCGGTATGAAATTCTCTTTGCCCTGTCTTACCCTTGCGGTAGCTGCGATTCCATTGTCAGCCCAGCCCGGAGGCAGGAGCCTTGCCAACGGTGGACGAGATCGTCGCAAGGCACGTGGAGGCGACTGGTGGGCGGGCCGTGTGGGAGAGACTCGCGACAGAAACTCGCAAGGGTGTCGCCTTCCCGGAGTCGGCGAACCTGCCTCTCCAGACCGCATCGCGCGCGCCCGGAAAATGGATGTTCATGGTTCGCATGCCAAACGGCCGTACGCTCAAGCATGGCTTCGACGGAACGCGGGGCTGGGAGGACAGGGGGAGGGTGGCCTCAATCGAGCCCGACGCGATTCTGGACGAGACCTTGATTTATGATCCGTTTTGGGTGCTCCGAATCAGGTGCTACTTTCCGACCCTCACGCTCGTGGGGATTGAAAGAAATGGGGATGGCAACGTTTACGCGATCGAGGCCAAGCCCGCGAGCGGCCGTACCCGAATCCTGTTTTTCGATGTTCGCCAGGGCCTTCTCACGCGCGCCGGCAAGACGATTTACGCAGATTATCGTGAGTCTGGTGGAGTCAGGGTCCCGTTCCTGGTGCGGTATGGCGCTCAGACATTCAGCTATACGGAGATCCGGCACGGCGACCCGGTGGATGAGGCGCTCTTCCGGATGCCGGCGCCTCCGGCAGTGTCTGCCGATCAAATGTCGGCGAAGGTCCGGGAAAACCTACCCGGCGCGGACCAGATACTCGAACGATACCTTGCGGCAATCGGCGGCCGGGAGGCATTCTCGCGGCAAAAAACCCAGCTCAGAAAGGGAGTTCTGAAGGAGGATGCGCAGAACGTTCCCATCGAGACTGTCGCTAAGGCCCCGGGCAAGTGGCTGCTGAAGCTCGAAACCGGCGGCACAAGCCAGGATAGGGAGGGATGCAATGCTGTGGCGGGATGGAGCGAGTCCGGCGACGTGGTGAAGGATATGGATCCGAGAGAACGGCCTGAACTCGAGACGTTCCTGGATTTCCAGTTGCCATTGAGAATTGCGGGCATGCGCGACCTCATGACGGTCAAGTTGAAGGACAGATTGGGCGAGCACCAGGTTTACGTTGTCGAGGCCACCCCATCCAAGGGAGGCCCCAGGACACTGGCTTTCGACGCCCAAACCGGCCTGCTGCTGCTGGCCGACAGCGTTCTGTTCGAGGACTACCGGGAGGTGGACGGTGTCAGACTCCCGTTTCGGGTCAAGCTTCACGGTGGCCACATCACGGTGAATTTTTCCGAAATCAAGCACGACGTGCCCGTTCAGGACGTCCAATTCGAAAAACCGGCTCCGAGCGCCAACTTTAACAGGCACTTCGCCGGTCTGGAAGACGCCAGGGTGCTCCCCGTTCTGAAGCGCGTGATCGGTCGCGGTATCTCGCCTGCGGACGGCAAGATGCTTCACGACTTGATCGTTGAGAGAGGGTACAAACGCGCGCTGGATATCGGAACGGCCGAAGGTTACTCCGCGCTCTGGTTCGGCCTGGCGATGAAAAGAACCGGAGGCCAGGTGATTACTGTCGAAATCGATCCGGAGATGGCGGATATCGCACGAGTGAATATCCGGCAGGCAGGGCTGGAGGGGGTGGTCGATTCACGTATCAACGACGCATTGGCCGAGATCCCGGCGTTGAAGGGCGATTTCGACTTTGTGTTCATGGACACGGGCGCCCCACTAAACAAGAAACTCTTCGACCTACTCCAAACCCGGATTGCTTCTGGCGGTGCAGTCCTCGCACATAACGCTGACAGCCTCAAAACCGAACAGCCCGAGTTTCTCAAGGCGATTCAGAGCGACCCGAGCTTCGATACCAAAATCGTTCCGACCGCCCGGGGAGGGATACTGGTCAGCGTTCGCAAGCGGTAAGGGCCCACTAATCAAGGTGTCTCAGACTTCCCTCCTCGCGTGTCCCAGAGGGCGTGCTGTGGGACGCGGAGAGGCTGGAGTGCATCCTTTTCAGCGGCTACGACCCCCATTTCGAGGGCGACGAGCCGCCGGGGCTGTGAAGGCTTTGTCAACTTCCGTGAACGCCACTTCAATGCCGCAATGCTCCGTTGCTGCGGCAGTCTTGTGCGAATTGACTTAGAATGAGACACGTGAAAGCGACGGGCTGGGAGTTCAGGAACAGGGCGCTGGTTTTCGGATTCATCTTCGGCTTGACGTTTCCGCTGTACGCGCTTGATCGCCACAATGCGGCCGTGGCTCTTGCGAATTGGATTGGCCCGGCGTTGCGGGTGAGCACACATCTCGTGTCTCGCATCCTGGTCTTCATGGGCGCCGCTTTGCTCGTTGCCGCGGCGTTTCTTCGCACGTGGGCCTCTTCTTACCTGCGCGCGGAGGTTGTGTACGCAACCGGCGTGAGAACGGAGTCGCTGGTGGCCGATGGGCCCTACCGACGGGTCCGGAATCCTCTCTATCTGGGCAACGTGATGATAGCCGCCGGCTTGGGCGTCATGATGAACCGAATCGGGTCCCCGGTCGCAGTGTTGGCGACTGTGGTTTTCTGTTACCGACTCATCCTGAGGGAAGAGGCCGGACTTTCCGTCGTCCAAGGCAAGCCCTACCAGGTTTACCGTCATGCGGTGCCGCGACTCTGGCCCTCCCCGTGGCCGCGCGTCCCTTCGGCCGGAGGGATTCCCAAGTGGGCCGAGGGATTCAAAGCGGAATCCTGGTGCTGGGGCTTCGCCGCGGCGGTGCTGGCCTTCGCCGCGATGTCGAGCCTCGCGGCGTTCTACGCAATCCTCGCGGTCAGTGTTGTTTGGCTCTGGGCTTCGTCGGCCATCCGTGGCAACGAGGTCAAATAGGCCGGATCTATAGAGCCCGACCCTTCTGGAGTCGCACCGATAATACGGTGATGGACCAGCGTGCCTCAGTATCCGACAAAAACACTGAGACCAAATGAAAACTCAGGCCGGCCGGTTTGACAGCCTTGAGCGACACACAACCGCAGCGTCGCCACGGCCAGGAGTCTGCAGAGCATCCAGCACCCTTCTACTACTGGGCGCGAATCGACAGGCATAAGCGGAATAGCCAGATTCCGCGCGGAAAACCGCGATTTCGGAAACTGGCCGACCGCGTTCGCAGTTCCGTACCGGTACCGGTGCCAGTTTACGATAAACGCACCTAACGTCCACTGAGGCCGTGATGTAATGTCCTCGTGGGTACGGCGATTATCGGCTCGGCACTGCTTGCCGCATTCATTGTCATCGCCGGATTCAACGCATGGATGGTATTGGACTATTTCCGGTCCGGCAGGCACGCATCGGCGATTCCTATCATCGGGGGTGCGTTAGGCGCAACAGCGACACGACTGCTCCCGGGACTTGAATCGGTGTGGTGGTTACCACTGCTTCTCGATTACGGCTGTGTTCCCATGTTGGTTCACTTCTTCGCTCGAAGCCTGTTCTCTGCCGAGCAAAATCACGCATTGACCAGCAGTGGCGTGCCCCTGTCCTCGCTGGGCAGTTTCTTAAGCGAACTCGAAGGACTTGTCCGCGACGCTGGGGAAACAGAACTCGCGGGCCAGATCAGCGAGCTCGTTATCGTTGATCGGTGTCGGTGTGGTGATTCCTTCTGCTCCACGTTCTACGTAATGCCCAAGCCGCGCGGCGCGTACGGACCGGGGCATCGGAACGTTGCACTGACTCCGCAGCAAGGGATGGTGGTCCTCGACGTTGTCCACAACAAGATCGCGGCGGTCGAGGTGTTGTCCAGAGACGATGTCCGCGACAATCTCGTGAAACTCTTGCCGTAGGTGGCTAAAAGCGGTTCCAGCCTAGTCTGCGATACCGCGTTATCGGAGACTGGACATTTCGACGCCGGGCTGCTGATGGGTTCGCCGATCAGGGCGGGCTCAATCCAAGATTCCGTCGGCTTCGGATAGCTGGCGGGAAATCCCCTTCGCACCACCAAACGCCCCAGAAGTTGGGGGGAGATTACTCCCCACAAAACGAGCTTTCACCCAATCCAGTTGCCACGGTAATCAAAAGCCAGAACCCGCCCCTGCCGCCCGTAACTGGAAATCGATCCGTACATCTCGCAGCTCGCGCCGGATACTCTCGAACGTCTCCCAACTCGAAAGCTGCTCGGCCGTCATGTTCAGCATTCCGTTCAGCAACGGCGGGTAATCCATGAAAATGCTCTTGAGCTCCGGCGCATAACCCGGCGCCATCGCCCGGATCCTCGACGTCGCCGGCACGATCGTTTCGAACCTCCCGGAGACGATCGGAACCTCGCCCGTCTTGATCGCCTTCCGGCCGTCCATCCGGATGATCTCCAGCGTGCCATCCAAGAGCTGCCCGCTTGCGTTCTTGACCGTGCCGCTCACCCGGGCGGCTTCGGCGGACGGCGCGTGGTAGTCCGCGCCTTCAAAGTAAATCGGGTTCGTAATCGCAACCTCGGTGTCCGCCGCCCCGACAACGCGCGCGACGTACCACGCCGTCCCGCCCTCCGCCACCTCCTCGGTCACGCTGATCTCGCCTTTGCTATCCCCTGCTTCCCATGCCCGCGTGACCACACCGTTGCGGATCAGTTCCAGGCGCCTCAGCCCACCGGCGGTGGCGCCGTTAGCCCAGGCGTGCAGTTTCGCCGTCAGCTTCCGCCCGCCATCCGCCTTCACCACGTCGCCGGGCTGGTATTCGCCGATATCGAAAAGCAGCAGCGGCCCGCTGGTCACAAAGTTCCGGCCGCGTTTTACGGCGGATGCCAGTGCGCCTCCCGAAAGCCGGCCTTCCACACGGGTGTACAGCCGGACCTTTCCCGGTACGCCTCCGCCCGGTCTGTCGAATGTCGCATCTGAGGACGCCGTGGCTGGAATCTGGTAGCCGTGATTCAGCAGCATGAACCATAGCTCGAGCGCTTGGCGCGCTGTTTCGCGCTCCTCCGGCTGCATCATGATGTCGATGGTGTCGTAGGTCGGGCCGGCCACCGTATCGAACGGTAGTTCCGCCGCCATGTTGGAGATCCGCTTTCTCGCTTCCACGGGATAAATACCCCTTCCGCCCCACTCGCCCCACCACCAGCGATGCGGATGCGTATAGGACACGATCCCGCCGAGCGAGTGAACCAGCGCCTGGATCTCGAAGTTCGGAAAGGACTCCTTCTCACTCTCGTAGTCCCACGCGCTCATCGTCTCCAACTCCTGGATCGCATCGCGCCCGTCCGCGGTCCGCCCCCGCATCCCCAGCGTCCAGCCGTGTCCCACACAGTGCGATGAATCGCCTTTCCAATAGTTCTTCGGAGCCTCCAGATTCCACATCAGGAGAAATCCCGGCGTGCTGACTCGTGCGCAGGCCTTGTCCAATCCCTCGGGAGTTACGTCCGGGCTGTTCCAGTGATTGGTGACCGAGAGATGGTCGAGCCCTTCTGCCTGCGCGGCGAGCGCGACATAGTCGAAATCGACCTGAATCGTGCGCTCTCCATGGACCATATGGTCGTGGTTGTCGCCGGCGTACCAGCCCAGCTCTTCGAGCGGTGTGCGGCGCCCCAGTCGGAACTCTATCTCCCGTGTCTCTCCCTCACGTAGGTCGATCTCTTTGTGCTGCGCGCCGTAATCAAATCCGCGAGTGACGGTGATGCTTGCCGGCCCAGGCGCCAGCCGCTGCGTGAAGAACCCTGGAGTGCGGATCCCACCGCGAAGGCTGGGGTGGTTGCTGATGATCTTACCGGCCGTTCGAATTGTAACCGTGCATGGAACCGGCTGCCCTGTCCGCACATCGATGACGCGCCCGAGGAGAATGGCTTCCCCATGCAGGGCCGGCGTGGCAAGTGCCGCCGCCATTGCGATCAGAACGCTTGCTCTTGACACGTGCTCGATCATAGCTCACCCCGCCCGCCCCTGCCTGACGGCGGCAATCGACGCCAACCTCATTTTCATCATTCCGATAGACACGCTCATCGCGCCGCGAGCTGCAGGAACCTCCTACCCTGGTTCGGGCGAAACGGGCAGCAACACCCGCCTCACCCGGCCGGCCCGCCGGGACAGGAGGCGCGGAAACACGCAGCCGGACCGGTTGTCGTCGGTAATCCCGATGTGGCATTCTCCGGCGCGGCGAAGACTCTCGAAGCGGTGTACGAAGTACCATTCCAGGGGCACACCGACTTCTCGGCTTTTTTGGCAGACGGTACCGGTTGGGCGGTGAACCACACGGCCCGCACCGGGAACGTTCACCCCGGACTACATTGTCGTTCGCCGGCCCGAGGTGGCGGTTCGCCAGGACAGTGCTGATTTGAAACTTGCCTGGCGCTAGCATAGTGGAATCGGTTCTGGGTAAACGAGGAGCGCCAATCGATGAGCAAAATTCAGCTTAAGGTAAATGGCCGTTCTCATACGGTGGATGTCGAGCCGGCCACACCACTGCTTTATGTCCTCCGCAATGACCTGGGCCTACAGGGTCCTCGCTTTGGTTGTGGACTTGCCCAATGTGGTGCATGCAAAGTGCTCATTAACGGAGCAGCAGTTACTTCCTGCGTCATGCCTGTGTCCGCGGTCAAAGGTGAAATTACCACGCTCGAAGGACTTGCATCCAACGGCAAACTTCACCCGCTGCAGCAAGCCTGGATCGATGAACAGGTTCCACAGTGTGGATTCTGCCAAAACGGGCAAATCATGACGGCGAAAGCCCTGTTGGACAAGAACCCGCATCCTACCGATGCGCAGATCCGCCAGGCGATGAACGATACTCTGTGCCGCTGCATGAGTTACTACCGGGTTCAGACTGCGATCAAGCGCGCCGCGAAGTCGATTGCGGATGCCACACCCGCTTCCGGGAAGGAGGCGGTAGCATGAGCGCCGCAGTCACGATTCCGAAGCAGATCGAAGAGGTCCTGGCGATACATCGGAGGGGCTTCCTCAAGAGTGCAGGGTTTCTGGTCGCGAGTTTCGGCGGCTGGATCAACGTGGCAGAAGCTCAGAACACCGGCGCACCTCGGGGGCCAGGTCCATACCCCAACCCTGATTTCCGCCAGATCGACTCATGGATCGTCATTCACGAGAACAACACCGCCACGTTTTATGTCGGCAAGACGGACCTCGGGCAAGGCACAGGAACGGGATTCCGGCAGTTGATGTCCGATGAGTTGGACATCGCGTTCGAAAAGACCGCCTGCATCATGGGAAGCACGGACATCACCGTGGACCAGATTGGGTCGGGCGGCTCAACCGCAATGGAGCGCGATTCCTGGCCTATGCGGCGTGTCGCGGCTGAAGCGCGTCGTGTGCTGCTCGAAATGGGATCGAACCGGCTGGGAGTGCCGGTGGATCAGCTTACTGTCAGTGATGCGCTCATCACGGCGAAAGCCGATCCCTCCAAGCGCGTGACCTATGGCGAATTGATCGCCGGGAAAAAGTTCAATGTCACTCTGACCGGGAACAATGTCTTCTCGGTAACCGGTGAAGCGAAAACGAAATCGGTCCCCGAGCTCAAGTACACGGGACAGTCTCTGCAGCGTGATGACATTCCAGCCAAGGTGGACGGATCTCTGAAATGGGCCGTCGACGTGAAACTGCCGGGCATGGTCCACGCGCGCAACGTTAAGCCGCCGTTCGCGTGCGCGAAGCTCACCAGCATCGACGAGTCGTCAGTGAAGAACCTGCCGGGCTTCGTCAGGGTCCTCAGCAAAGGCAATTACGTCGCTGTTGTATGCGAGCGCGAAGAGCAGGCCATCCGCGCCGCCCGCCAACTCAAGACCACCTGGGAGAAGCCGGCCACCGCGCCCTTCCCGGCGTCGGAAGATCTTTTCAAGTACATGCGGGCCGCAACACCCGCCTCACCCGGCCGGCCCGCCGGGACGGGAGTCGCGGAAACACGCAGCCCGGTGGCCGGACCGGTTGTCGTCGGTAATCCCGATGTGGCATTCTCCGGCGCGGCGAAGACTCTCGAAGCGGAGTACGAAGTACCATTCCAGGGGCACACCGCCTTCTCCGGCGCGCATGCGACTGCTGATCCGTCAAACGGGCAGATGACTGTCTATTCGAACGACATGAAGTCCTACGGGATGCGACGTTGCGTCGCTGCATTTCTCGGCATGCCGCAGGATCGGGTACGCGTGGTTTGGATGCAGGGACCGCAGGGGTTCGGCCGCACGGCGGCTGAGGACGCCGGTTGTGAAGCCGCCTGGATCGCCCGCGAGATCGGCCGGCCGGTACGCGTGCAGTGGATGAGAGATGAGGAGACGGCATGGGACACAAAAAGTCCGGCCTTCCTCGTCAAGATGCGCGGCGCTCTCGATAGCGGCGGCCGGCTGGTGGGTTATGACTATCACGCCCGTTCTTGCGATTATAACCACGTTGGATACAACGAGCCGGACACTGTCCTGATTGCTCAACTGATGGGCTCCCGCCGTTCGGCGCCGGCCAACGGCAGTGCCTCAATGCCTTCCGATATGTACGCGATTCCCAATCGCAAAATGGTGGGCGAGGTCGTCGGCTTGCCCGCCGTATGGGAGACGCCCCTGCGTACTGGCAATCTGCGTGATCCGAACGGTCCGCAAGCCACCTTCGCGTCCGAATCGTTCATCGACGAGGCGGCCATGGCCGCAGAAGCCGATCCGTTGGAGTTCCGCCTGAACTTGCTTAAGGCCGCCGAGAAGGACGACAACGGTTTCCGGCGCGCACGCTCGATTGCGGTTCTCAAAGCCGCGGCCGAAGCTTATGGATGGCAGCCGAGACCTTCACCGGCAACGCGGGGGAAAGGGGACATCCTGACAGGCCGGGGGATCGCCTATTCATTCCGCGGGCAGACTGTCGTCGCGCAGATCGCCGAGGTTGAGGTGAATCGCAAGACCGGTCACGTCTGGGCGAAGCGGTTGGTGTGCGCTCATGACTGCGGTCTGGTTGTAAATCCGCAGAGTCTTCGTCGAGCGGTGGAATGCGGAACCCTGCATGGGCTGAGCCGCGCCCTTCATGAGGAAGTCCGGTTCAACACCGAGAAGGTGACCAGCGTCGATTGGTTCTCGCATCCGACGCTGCGCCACGCTGACGTTCCAGAGCGCCTCGATGTCGTGCTCGTGAATGGCGACCCGAATCCGAATCGGCCCGATCTCCCGCCGTATGGCGCCGGCGAGGCAACTCTAAAACCGATGCTTGCGGCGATCGGCAACGCGGTTTTCGATGCCACGGGAGTCCGCATCCGCAGAGTCCCTTTCCGGAACGACCGCGTGCTTGCGGCGCTCAAAGGCGCGGGAGTGTGATTTGGGAATGGTATCGGCAAAGGATTTGGGTTGATGCAGAACTTAGGAGAAGCAGCCGATTCTTAGCAGCGTCCTGCCTTGCCTTGTTTTGCGCGGCATGTATCTCGATCGACGCTGTCGCGGCCGGCCATCCAGCTCTACCCGTCGTCGTGCTAGGTTCCCAGCAAGGTATCGCCATCCACGCCGTACGCACGATAACCGCGGCAACGCCGCCTCTCTACCATCGGATCCGATACCCCGATTTTCTCCGTTCACGGAACTCGCAAATAAAGTTATCTCAATCCCCTCAATAAGATACGAGAATCAAATTCCACGACTTCCCCCACCCACCCACCCCTTATCGTGAAGGTGGAAGGACACGATGAAGAAACAACAAGACCCGAACAACCCGGCGCCGAAAGCGCCGCCCAGCGAGGCCCGTCGAGCCGCCTCGCGCGCGAACGGCGCCAAGTCCCGCGGCCCACGCACGCCCGAAGGCAAAAAGCGCTCCTGCCGCAACGCCCTCAAACATGGACTCCTCGCGCACAACGTCACCGTCTCCGACACCGAAACCGAAATCCTCGAAACCCTCGAACAGGCCTATACCGAGCGCTTCACCCCGCGCGACGCCCTCGAATTCCACGCCGTCGAGGAACTGGCCTATTACAAATACCAGATGCGCCAGACCTGGATGATGCAAGCCGCTACGCTGCACGTCCAGATGGTGCGCGATTTCCAGGAACTCGCCGGCGAATGGGACAGCATCCCGCCGCTCGAACGCCAGGCCATGGCCATCACCAGTTGCCTCCAGGACGGCCCGGCCCTGCTGCTGCTCGAACGCTATACCCGCATGTACGCCAATCTCGGCCGACCGCGCCCTCAATCAAATCATGAAGTTGCGCAAGGAACGCCTCCTCCCCGACGCCCCTGTCGATCCTCTGGACGAACCCGAGCCCAAACTACCAAACGAACCCGAGAGCGACGCATCCCCGTCCGCTCCGCTGACCACTGACCACCGGCCACTGACCACTAATCGGGCACTGACCACTGACCACCGGCCACTGACCACTAGTCACCCACCGACCACTAATCAGCCGCCGGAAGCGATAAGATCGGTACCGAAAGGCGGTGTATGATCCACTCCGGAAGCACTTCCCGCAGGAGTTTCCTCGCTGCTGCTGCGGCCCCGCTGGTGGTCCCGGCGCGCGCTCTCGGCCGTGGAGGGGCCACTCCTCCCAGTGACCGCGTGACCGTAGGCATCATCGGCAGCGGCGGCCGGGCCGTGTTCGAGACGAAGCAATATCCGTCGTTCGACAACGTCGAGATCGTCGCCCTCTGCGACGCGCAGAAAAGCCGGCGCGCCAGCGCGAAAGAGACCCTTGAAAAGTTGTATGGAGAACGGAGGCCCGCCGGGACCTACCGTGGTATACGCCCCTACGCGGACTTCCGCGAGTTGCTGGCGCAGAAGGACATCGACGGCGTGTATATCGCCACGCCCGATCACTGGCACGTCCCCATCACGGTTGCGGCCATGAAGGCTGGCAAGCACTGCCACACCGAAAAGCCGCTGGGCGTCAGCATCGAACAGGATTTCGCGGCCCTCACGGCTGTCCGGAAGTACGGGAAGATCTTCCAGTATGGGGCCGAGCGCCGCTCCACACCCGACGCGCGAAAGGGCATCGAACTGGTGCTCAACGGACGCATCGGTAAGGTGCAGAAGATCTGGGTCGTGAGCCCGCCATCGGAAATCGGCGGTTCCCCGACTCCCGTCATTCCCGTGCCGGAAGGCTTCGACTACGACATGTGGCTGGGACCGGCACCCATGCGGCCCTTTTGCGCGGATCGCTGTCTCGAAGGCAGCAACGGCCGCCAGGGTATCTTTTTCATTTATGACTACTGCCTGGGCTTCATGGCGAACTGGGCGGCCCATCTTCTGGACCAGGTGCAATGGTGGGCCGACCATTCCGGCCGCAAGACGCCGCCGGTGAAGTACGAAGGATCCGGAAAGCTGCCGTCCGAGGGTCTCTTCGACACCGCTTACCAATGGGACGTGCGCTGCACCTATGACGACGGCCTCGAGATGCACTTCGTGGACAACGAAACCTATCGCAAGTACGATGAGGCGCCCCATCCCGAGATGCCGTGGGGCCGCAAGGGCGTCGTGAACGTCCACAACGCCGCCGTCTTCGTGGGGACCAAGGGTTGGGTGATCGTCTCATACGAAAAGGTCGTCACTAATCCCGCTTCGCTGATGGATTCGGTAATCGGCCCGAACGAAATCCACCTTCCGGATACGGCCCTGCCGTCCATTCCCGAAGGGATGCCGACGGGTCACCAGCAGGTGGCCACGGCTGGTCATCACCAGAACTGGATCAAGGGCATTCGGAGCGGGAAGGCACCCGTGGGCGACATTGAGGGCGCCGTGCGATCGGACCTCGTCAGCCAGCTTTCGGAGATGGTGGTCCGCACGGGCGCGAGCCTAACGTGGGATCCGGTGAAGAAGACCATCGTGGGCAATGAGGCCGCGCGTAAGATGATGTCGAGACCGATACGCGGTTCGTGGAGGTTGTCTTGAGAACGTTGTTGCTTCTGGTTTCCGCCTCAATTCCGCTGGCGGCTTCCATCGACGGTCCGGTGCGGCTGGACAGCGGAATGATCTCCGGAGTTGCCGGGTCGATTGCGGGCATCACCGTCTACAAAGGAATCCCGTACGCGGCGCCTCCCGTCGGAGATCTTCGTTGGCGTGCGCCGCAGCCGGCCGCCAAGTGGGACGGCGCGCGGAAGATGGATCAGTTCGCATCGCCCTGCGTGCAGCCATTGCGGTCCTCTCCTGGCGAATTCCGCGGCAGTGAGGATTGCCTGTACCTGAACGTCTGGACTCCGGCCAAATCGGCCGGCGACGGGCTTGCCGTGATGATGTGGATCCACGGCGGTGGCTTTCGCGACGGCACCGGATCCATGCCGCTGTACGACGGCGTGCAGCTCGCGCGGAAGGGCGTCGTTGTCGTGACCATCAACTACCGCCTGGGCGTCCTCGGCTTTCTCGCCCATCCGGAATTGACCCGCGAATCGGGCCGCAATGCCTCAGGCAACTATGCGTTGATGGACGGAATCGCCGCCCTTCAATGGGTGCATCGAAACATCGCGCGCTTCGGCGGCGATCCGGCGAAGGTGACGCTGTTCGGGCAATCCGCTGGATCTATGGCGGTGAACTGCATTCAGGCATCTCCCCTGGCGAAGGGACTGTTCCGTGCAGTAATCGGACAGAGCGGCGCGTCGTTCTACGGGATGCTCAACAACGGGTCGCTCGCGGATGCCGCGCGGAAGGGTGTGCAGTTCG
The DNA here is from genome assembly GCA_963737465.1 of uncultured Acidobacteriota bacterium. GTDB lineage: Bacteria > Acidobacteriota > Terriglobia > Bryobacterales > Bryobacteraceae > TMP-7. The sequence goes on along the minus strand of CAVTTC010000013.1, from coordinate 336,905 downwards.
CCGAGGCCGCGCATGCAAAGTCGTTGGCGGAATTGCGGGCCAAGCCGGCTGTCGAACTGATGAAGACGGCGTTTTCCGCCGGCCCGAACACGGACGGGTACGTGCTTCCCGAGGATCCGCTGACCGCGTTCGAAAAAGGACATCACAACCGCGTTCCGGTGTTGACCGGATCGAATTCGGATGAGGGCAAGCTATTCGCCCGGGGCGGTCCGGTGTCGGCTCGCGAGTACATCGAGACCGCCCGCAAGCGGTTCGGTACCGACGCCGGCGAGTATTTGAAGCTCTATCCGGCCGATTCGGACGCTCAGGCCGCTGAGTCGCGACAACGTTCGGCGACCGTGGAACGGATGGGCCTGAATGCGCGAATCTGGGCGGATCTGGCCGCCAGGTCGGGGTCGAAGTCTTATATCTATTACTTCACCCGGATCACCCCCGTTGATCCGAAGGCGACCCCCGTCGCCGGGCCGGTTCTGGGCGCTCCGCACGGCGAGGACCTCGGCTACGTTTTCAACAATCTCGACGATCCCCAGAAATACAAACCGAGTAACACGTTCCGTGACTCGCAGCCAGCCGCCTACGACTTGGAACTCGCGGACAAGGTATCGAGTTACTGGGTCCAGTTCGCCAAAACGCTCGATCCCAACGGTGGCGGGTTGCCGAACTGGGCGGCGTTCGACGCCAAGCGCTCAGCTATGGTGATGGAGTTAGGCAACAAGGTGGGCATGCGCGAGCATCCGGACAATGCCGGTACGCTGTTCTTCGCGAAGCACCACCCCGAGTTAGCGCAGTAGTTGCCGGAAGTGCGTCTTCAGCTGTAGACGGCGGCCTTGGACCGTCGCTGCAACGTCGCAATCGGTCTCCATCGCTACCACTTTGCCGTGGTCGAGTTGGACGATGAACCCGCAGGGACGTCCGAGTGTCACGTCGGGTTTTCCGTCTCCGTCCAGGTCCAGTTCGCTGGCCAACCCACCTGCGGAGGTCCGGCCAACATAGGTCGTCTGAGTAACTCGTCCTAAGTCGGATTCGAACCCCGGCTGAGTGAGACGGAAACTCCTGCGAACTGCATCGGCCGACGGGTCGCCCGTCGAGCGTGGATAGACGAAAGTCCGGTTGACCGGACCTCCCACGGTCACCCGAAGCGGCCGGAGATCGCCGTAGGTGCTCCTCAGCGGCGGATCCCCACTCTCAATCACTGGGTTATCGTGCAAAGCGAGAAAGGTCTGCTGATCACCGCCGCCGGCATACTCGGTTGAAGCCATGCGCGACTCGGCGGACCACTTCAGTGGGCGTCCGTCATTCTCCAGCAGGGGCCATGTGACTCCCCACTTCACCTCATCGGAGGATGTCTTGGTGACAGTGGACAGCACGCCATCTGGCGTGATCACCAGGTCGTCGCGGAAGGCCGGACCGGCGGCCCCGCGCTTCGGCGAGTACGAGATGGAGCATCGCACTAGCAGGGGATGTACGAACTCGACCTCCCAGGCGCCTTCGTACCGCCCCGATAGGTCCGCCATGCGCACCCACCTGCCGTTCTCGAAGAACGTCGGCGCGAAACTCACCCCACCCCGTGCGTTGAGCGCGCCGTCGGACGGCCCGAGCCGGGTGTCCCAGCCGGAGCGCGCGATCCGCACGAGTCCCAGGGGCGTCCACCAGTTACCGTGTGTCTCCGAGGTCTGTCCGCGCAAGTTAGCCTGAATCTGGATTCCTCCGGCGTTGGCTACGACGCTGGCGAACTGCCTGTCCAGTGCGAGCGCATACCCGCCTATCTCGGAGGGAGATGGCTGCTCCGGTATCGTGGTCTTGCGCGTATGATAGGCCTCCGCCAGGTGGAACATCAGTGACCCGTTGTAATTGCTGTACTGGCTGGCGAGTTGATAGCCAACTCGTAACTCGGGATCGTAGTGGTTCTTAGTCACATAGAATGATCCGGCCCACTCACCGTCCGTACGGCGCCATCGTTGCGCATTCTGGAACGCCAGCAGGGCGGCGCGACGATACTGCCCCGCGGTCCATACATCGCCCTTCTGAAAAGCGCGCTCGGCCATCACCTCGAATGCGAGTTGATAGCCAATGTCCACCCAGACATGATCGTCCGTCCGCCCGTTGGCCGGAGTCTGGCCCGAGGGGTCCTGCAGGCGCAAGGCGGTTCGCGTCGCCGCCTCCACCCGGGTCTGAATCTCCGGTGCGCTGGGGCCGTCGTAGCCTGAGTGAATCAGGGCGAGCAGGTTCCCGCGGCCGACCGCTTCCACGCTCAGCGTGTCCGGATCGCTGGTGCGGTCGTGATACAGAAAGAACGGGCCTGCTGCGAACCGCTCCCGCTGGTGTTCGGTCCACGCAGTCTCTACTTTGCTCACCGCGGCGTCCCGATTCACCAGGCCCGAGCGGAAGCGAAGCCACTCGCCCTTCATGGCGTACGTCTCCCAGTTGTTGGTTCCGCCGCCCAGCACATCGGTGATGGGCCGTTTCATCCTTTCGCGCCAGCGTTGAAGGACCGCTTCGTCCACCTGTCCTTTATAGAGGTCGAGCGCCCCCGTGAGCGCCGCGATGAAGAACTCGCCGTGCTTGTCGGGAATGCTGTCCCGGCCGCCTCCGAACGATGCCGTTGCATGCTCCATGGCACGGACCGCGAAGGGAAGCAGGTCCCGCGCGCGCCCTTCGGAGATCAAGGTGCCGGCGGCGTAGGCAAAGTAGGGAGTCGCGTACTGGTGCTCGCGTTTCAGAAAGGGATCGATGATGGCGCCCGACTCCGCCTGGTGCCGGATGCTGTAGCGGCACAGTCCTTCCAGCACGTCCAGATAGCGGTCCTTGGGAATGTCCAACGGCTTCCAGGGACGCGCGGTGAGTTGATACGGCTCCTCCACCCAATCGGCGGCGCCCAGAGTGGCCGCGGCCAGGCACAACAGCGCAAGCATACGCACGCACTCAGAATACTCCGCTTTCGAATACACTCGATAGCAATGACGATCCGAATCATGGTCTCGCGCCACTCGGCCTTCTACAGCCCCTTGATCTCGGCCGTGAATCTGCTCCGGCAGCGCGGTGTCTCGACGGAATACAGCATTCTCGGAAAGGGTCAGCGATCCGCCGAACTGATCCGCGACGGCGTGGTGGATATCATGCAGTCCGCCGTGTCATCGAACTGGAAACCCATGGAGCAAGGAGAGGGACCGCTGCCGGTTCACTTCGCCCAGATCAACCAGCGCGACGGTTTCTTTCTGGTTGCGCGGCAACCGTCGCCGGCCTTCGCCTGGAAGGATCTCGAGGGCCGCCGCCTGTTCGCCGACCACGCTTTCCAGCCCATGGCGATGCTGCGCTACGCCGCGCGAGTGAATGACGTCGATTGGCCGCGCGTCGAAGCCATCGACGCTGGCGATCCGAACGCCATGGACCGTGCGTTCCGCGACGGCGTGGGCGACTACGTTCACCTCCAATCCCCCGCCGCACACCAGTTGGAGCGCGATGGCGCCGGGTACGTGGTCCGATCCGTCGGAGCCTCGATGCCGCCGGTTGCCTTCAGCAGTCTCTGCTGTTCGCGCGAGTTTCTTGGCTCGCATTCGTGGCGGACGTTCCTCGACGCATACCGGCAGGCGCGCCAGTGGGTGCGCACCGCGCCGCCCGCCGAAGTGGCTGCTCAAGAGGCCGAGTTCTTCCCCGGCATCTCGGCCGAGGCGCTCGGCGACGCGATCATGCAGTATCAGGCGCTGGGATGCTGGGACGGCAGCGTCGGCATTGCCCCAGAACTGTATGAGCAGGCGTTGAATGTTTTCGAGGCGGGCGGGTTCATCACGCGAAGGCACGCCTACGGCGATGTCTGCGCGGGAGCCGTATAGTCTGATACAACGGCTGAATGAGAGTTCTCTTCATCGGCGGCACCGGAATCATCAGCACGGCCTGCGCCCGGCTGGCCGTCGAGCGCGGCATCCACCTCACCCTGCTCACGCGCGGACTTCACAAGACCGACCTGCCGGGTGGAGTGCAGACGCTCACCGCCGATATCGACGATGCCGACGGCGCCGCCCGGGCGCTCGCGGACTCCCAATTCGACGCGGTGGTGGATTGGATCGCGTTTACGCCGGATCACATCGAACGCGACCTGCGGCTGTTCCAGGGACGCACCCGCCAGTACATCTTCATCAGCTCGGCCAGCGCCTATCAGAAACCCGCCACTCACTATCTGATCACCGAATCGACGCCATTGGCCAATCCTTTCTGGGACTATTCGCGCAACAAGATCGTCTGCGAGGAGCGCCTGATCAAGGCATACCGAGCGCAGGGTTTCCCCATCACCATCGTCCGCCCTTCGTTGACGTACGGCGATACGCAGATCGCGCTGGCCATCAACAGTTGGGCCAAGTCCTACACGGTGGTGGATCGCATGCGGCGCGGCAAGAAGGTGATTGTGCCGGGCGACGGATCCTCGCTCTGGGTGATCACCCACAACACCGACTTCGCCAAGGGGCTGGTCGGATTGCTCGGGAACGAACAGGCCATCGGCCACGCATTCCACATCACGAGCGATGAGGTGATGTGCTGGGATCAGTTTTACCGCATCACCGCTGAAGCCGCCGGAGTGGAGCCACGGTTGGTTCACATCCCGTCGGATTTCATAGCCGCCTGCCTGCCCGACAAACTGGGCGGCCTCACCGGTGACAAAGCGGTGAGCGTCGTGTTCGATAACAGCAAGATCAAGCGCTTCGTCCCCGGCTACTGCGCCACCATGCCGTACGGCCAGGGCGTCCGTCGGACGATCGCCTGGTTCGACGCCGACCCCGCGCGTAAGCAGATCGACGACGATGCGAACGCGACCTGGGACAAGCTGATTGACGCGTACGAAAGCGGACTGGTTCAAGCAGTGGGACAATTCCGATGAACAAGAATATCCTCCTCTCGGCAGCGATTTGGGGCTCCTGCTTCGCGCAGACAACTCCTCCGCGCGACTATCCCGTGAAGCCGGTGCCCTTCACCGCCGTCCACGTGAACGACAGCTTCTGGGCGCCGCGCATCGAGACGAACCGTAAGGTGACCATTCCCTTCGCGTTCCAGAAGGACGAAGAGACCGGGCGCGTGGACAACTTCATTCGCGCCGCGAAGGCACTCCGCGGAGAGCCTCTCGAAAACAAGAAGCCGCCCGGATATCCCTTCGACGACACCGACGTGTACAAGGTGATCGAGGGCGCCGCCTACGCGCTGACGGTTCACCCCGATCCGAAACTGGAAGCCTATGTTGACGACCTGATCGTAAAGATCGGTGCGGCCCAGGAGAAGGACGGATACCTCTACACCACTCGCAGCATCGACCCCGTTCACCCGCATCCGTGGGCGGGTACGAGACGGTGGGAGCTCGAGCGCGTCGACAGTCACGAACTCTACGATCTCGGCCACCTCTACGAAGCGGCCACGGCCTATTATCAGGCCACGGGCAAGCGAACGCTGCTCGACATCGCGCTGCGGACGGCGGACCTGCTCGACCGCACGTTTGGACCCGGCAAGCAATCCATCTGGCCCGGACACCAGATCACCGAAATGGGCCTGGTGAAGTTGTACCGCGCTACCGGCGACGCGCGATACCTGAATCTGGCCAAGTTCATGCTTGACGTTCGCGGCCCGGATGGGACGCCCGGCAGCGGCCGCACCTACAACCAGTCGCACATGAAGGTAGTGGATCAGACCGAAGCCGTCGGCCATGCCGTCCGGGCGACCTACATGTACTCCGGCATCGCCGACGTCGCTGCGCTCACCGGAGACTCGTCCTATGTGAATGCCATTGACCGCATCTGGGAGAATGTCGCGGGCCGCAAGTTGTACATCACCGGCGGCATCGGCGCCAGTGCGAAGGGCGAGGCTTTCGGCGGCAACTACGAGTTGCCGAACATGACTGCGTACAACGAGACCTGCGCGGCCATCGGCAACGACTACTGGAATCACCGCCTGTTCCTGCTGCATGCCGATGCCCGCTACATCGACGTGATGGAACGGACGCTCTACAACGGTCTGATCTCCGGTGTATCGCTCGACGGAAAGACCTTCTTCTATCCGAATCCGCTCGAATCGAACGGCCAGCACGAGCGCAGTCCGTGGTTTGGCGTGGCCTGCTGCCCCGGAAACATGACCCGCTTTCTCGCGTCGGTGCCCGGCTATGTATACGCCCAGCGCGGCGATGCCCTCTGGGTGAACCTGTTTATGGCCAGCACTGCGGACATCCAACTCGACAACGGACGCAAGGTAAAACTGGTCCAGGAAACCCGCTATCCCTGGAACGGCTCGGTGAAGATGACGGTGAACCCCGATCAACCGGCCAAACTCACGATTCACGTACGCGTTCCCGGCTGGGCGCGCAATGAGCCCGTCCCGAGCGATCTGTACCGTTTCGCTGACCGTGGGGCCGATCCGGTAGTTCTCAGCGTGAACGGGAAGCGGGTTCCCCTGAAACTGGACAAAGGCTACGTTGCGCTCGACCGGACATGGCGCGCGGGCGACATCATCGATCTGCAACTGCCGATGCCGGTCCGGCGCGTGGTGGCGAACGAACAAGTCGCGGCCGATCGGGGGCGAGTCGCGCTCCAACGCGGTCCGCTGGTCTATGCGGCTGAATGGCCGGACAATCCGAATGGCAAGGTGCGCAACCTGATGCTGCGCGACACCGAGAAGTTAACCGCCGAACCCCAGCCCGGTTTACTCAACGGAGTCACCGTAGTGAAGGGGCGAGCTGTGGCACTGGCCTTGGACGCCCAGGGCAAGATCGTAAAGACCGAGCAGCCGTTCACGGCGATCCCGTATTACGCGTGGGCCAATCGCGGCAAGGGTCAGATGATCGTCTGGATCCCGAACAGCGAGGCCAGCGCCATTCCGTCAGGAGCGCCCGATACCGCGGCCAAGTGACGGCGTCGCTCGACAAGCGTGGATATCGAGGAAGGAACCGGCATGAGCGAAAGAGCTATCAAGAGCGACTTGGTGCGGCTGGACGGTATGCGTGATGCCGACATTGACTACTCGGATATTCCGCCGCTCGATACGAACTTCCTCAAAAAAGCGACCGTCGCATGGCTGCCGGACAAGAAGCAATCGACGATCCGCCTCGATGCTGACGTCAGGGAAAGGCAGCCTCGACGCCGTTCCTGAGATCCGAGGTCCAAAACGTCATCGCCGGTCGTCAACGAGCACCTTGAAATCAAAGATTGGCTCGATATCCACAGGCAGGTTCGTGATCCCGGCCAGCGCCTTCCCGAGCTCCGCTGGCATCTTGTCGTAGCGCGCGAACCACTGTTCCGCCCGGGCACGGTCACCCGTGGCCTCAATGTCCAGCAGTTCTTTTGCGATTAGAGTCAATGACGCCGGAATCCGGCGGTAATCCACCACGTACCGGCCGTTCTCTCTCCGGACCGCGCCCTGTTCGAACAGGAAATTCAACTCCATCATCTCCGCGCGGCCGTGCGCCTCGGCGATCCCGTAACGGACGGTGCGAAACATGCCGCCCACATACGAGGCGTAGTACTCCTCGGTCCTGTTCTTGTCGAGAGCGCCATGGTCGATCAGCCACTTCAATCCGAACATGCCCGTAACATCGGCCTTGGCTTCTTCGAGGGCCGCATAGATGGGGCCGATGGCTTCCCGGATATCCACCTGCTTCCCATTAATGCGGGAATACGCGGGACCCAACCCGTGACAGATCTCGTGCATTACCGTGCCGGCAAGATAGCCTTCGCCGGTCACATGTGCAGCCTGGTCGGCGCGCATCAGAAGACGCGCGAGCGGAAGCACCACCTCGTTGACGCGCGCATCCATGAAGTTCTTGAAGAAGATCTTCTTCGTCCCTTTCGCCGCATGAATGCGCGGATCGTTGGGCAGATTGTCCGCCACCGCCTGGTAGCCGTGCAGCAGATCCCCGGTCCGGAACGGAGCATCCATCACCTCCATCGGCGTCACCTGTCCCTTCTTCGAGGGGCGGTCGGGAGCGGCGAGCGGCAGCGCATCCTGAATCGCCGGGACGAAGCGCTGATACTGCGCGAGCTTCGCGCTCTCCGCCTCATTGCGGATCAGGATAGCCGCCGAGAACGACGTCTTCACGCCCAGCAGGTCGTCGAGATAGGTCTCATACGGGCCCATGATCACGTCGAACTTGGGCTGGTGAAGGTCCATCCACTGCAGATCGCTTGGATAGTAGTCGTCCGTGAGCAGAGCATCGGCCCTCATCCGAAGGAATTTGGCGAATGCCGGATCGTCGCTGAACCCAGCCGCCTTGCGCAGCGCATCGGCCCCCCGTTCAAGGAATGGACGGTACTCGGTGGAATACGGGATCGCCGTGAGCTCGCGGCCCTTACGGCGGACCACCGTGTAGCCGCTGTAGATCCCGGCCTTCTGGTCCGGGTGCTTCCTGACGTACTCCTCGACTTCGGCGCGAGTCAGCCCGGCCGGGTACAGATTGCGTCCGGGCGGCGCCGGCCCGGCTCCGGCGAACGGATGGTTCTCATTGATCAGGTCGTAGCGGCTGCCGTTCAGCATCATGAAGCGCTTCAGCAGTGGGTCGGTAGTGGAAAGGTACAGCTTCAGAGCATCAGGATCGATCTGCCGCCAGTAGATCTCTTCCATGGCCCGCGATGCGATGACCAGTTGATCCACCATCTTCCGCTCGCGCTCGCTCAACCTCGCCGCATCGTACGGCATGTGCACGGGCTTCCACTTGGCGAGCTGCTGCTGAATATAAGCATCGGCTCCAAAGACGGCTGTCGGAATCAGAAGAAGAATGGCTCGGGCGATCACACCCCAAACATAACACCCACTTTTATTTCGTCGCTGCGGGAACTTTCCCGAGAGCGCGGCGTCTATCCATTTCAGATCACCTGTTGAATATCAACAGGAGTGGACAGGAGTAGCCGATGAGCGCAAGCGCAAGGGCGGAAGTCCTGCAGGGCACCCTCGACCTGATGGTGCTCAAAATTCTCGATACGATGGGCTCGCTGCACGGATACGGCATCGCCCAGCGCGTGCTGCAGATCTCCGAGAACGCCCTCCAACTCAATCAAGGGACGCTCTACCCGGCGTTGCTCCGGCTGGAGCAGCGCGGCTGGATCGACTCCGAATGGGGACGCTCCGATAATAACCGCCGCGCCCGCTTCTACAGCATCACCGATCCGGGGCGCAAACAACTGGCAGTTGAAGCTGAGAATTGGGAGAGGCTGTCCGGCATCATCGCCCGGCTTCTCCAGACCACCTAGGAGGAGACCATGACCTCTCTGCGAGTTTGGATTTCGCGCGTTTCCGTGTCGAAGCGCCGAATGGAATTGCGACTGAGCGAGGAACTTCAGTGCCACCTGGAGATGCTCGAGTACGAGGCTCGCCGCCGCGGCCTGTCGCCGGAGGACGCCCGGCTCGCCGCCCGGCGGGAGTTCGGCGGCCTAGAGCAGACCAAGGAGACCTACCGCGACACGGCCGGATTCCCGGCTCTCGAAGCGCTGTTGCAGGACTTGCGCCTCGCGGTCAGGGGGATGCGCCGCAACCCAGCCTTCACCTTGTTGGTAATGGCTGTGCTGGCAGTGGGTATTGGCGCCTGTACAACAGTGTTTAGCATCTTAAACACCCTGTTCTACCGGCCATTGCCCTACACACATCCCGAGCAACTGGTCATGGTGGGCGGCGCCTACACGCGCGGACAAACGGTGGGGCCGATGGCTCCGGTCGGTTATCACGAGTTCGAGGAGTGGAGGAAACAGGCGCAGTCGTTCGAGCACATCGTCGCCTACCGGCAGCAGACGTTCGTCGTCACTGTCAACTCCGAACCGGCGCGGATTCGCGGGGAGAGAGTCGCCGGGAACTATTTCGAAATGCTCGGGGTCCGGCCGATTCTGGGCCGTGGATTCGCTCCCGGCGACTACTCCGCCGGCGCTCCCCCCATGATCCTTTTGAGCGAAGAGTTCTGGCGGCGTGCTCTGAACGCTCGTCCTGACGTCGTCGGACTGACCCTGCGAGTCGATGGGACTCTTGCCACTGTGGTGGGAGTCATGCCCGGACGGTTGCGCGCCACTCTGATCGAGGGCGGGCCGCGACTCTGGATACCGCTCATCCCCTCGCCCGCTGAACTGAAATACGGGAATGCGGCATTCGCGGTGCTGGCGCGGCTAAAGCCCGGCGTGACAGCGGCCAGCGCACGCGCCGAGATGGCGGTGATCAGCAAGCGATTCGCCAGCGAACACCCCGAACCGGATCGCGATTGGACGGTCCGGGTGGATGGCCTGCGGGACACCCTGGCTCAGGCGTCCTCGGCTCCGGTGGCCAAGGTTCTCATCATGGCGGTCGGCTTCCTGCTGTTGATCTCCTGCGTCAACGTGGCCAATCTGTTGCTCGGGCGCGCCGCGGGCCGCCAGAAAGAGGTGGCGCTGCGGACGGCTTTGGGAGCCGGACGTGGACGGTTAATTCGCCAGTTTCTGTCCGAGAGCCTGGCATTCGCGCTGGCCGGCGGAGTGGGAGGCGTCGCTCTGGCCGCTCTTGCTACCAGTTGGTGCAGCGCGAAAATGGGACCGCTCTTGGCCAATGACGGCATCGAGAAATTCGTGATCGACGAGCGCGTGCTTGGCTTCGCGCTGCTGGTATCCGCCGGCACCGCCATCGTTTTCGGCTTGTTGCCCGCATTCCGCGGCAGCCGCGTAGACGTTGCCGATACTTTGAAGGAAGGCGGCACCGGATGCTCCGCTAGCGCGGCTCGCCAGCGGCTCAGCGGATTGTTGGTGATCGTAGAAGTCACCCTTTCGGTGGTATTGGTAACCAGCGCGGGCTTGCTGCTGCACAGCATCGCGCAATACTGGCGCTTCGATTGGGGGATTCCCGTAGAACATCGCGTGGCCATTCAAATCGACCCCATTGAGAGAAATTACGACACCGAAGCCAAGCGGATTCTCGTCTTCAGCCAGTTGCTGGCCCGCGCGCGGGATTTGCCGGGAGTGGAGTCTGCCGCACTGGTCAACTCCATGCCTTTGCACTCGGGGGTAGCCAACGCCCGAGTCTCGTTGGACGGCTCCCAGCCGGTACAGGCCGGATATCGAGTGATCAGCCCCGGCTACCACGCAACTTCGGGACTCGGCTTGCGGACGGGACGTCCATTCACCGATTCCGATGCTGCGGACCGCCTCCCGGTGGCTCTGGTCAGTGAATCCCTGGCCGCTAAGCTCTGGCCTGGCAAGGATCCCCTGGGCGCGCGTGTCATGGTCAATGGAACAACACGAACCGTGGTGGGTATTACGGCTGACCTGATGCAGGATGTCATGCGGACACCCAAGCACGAAGTCTCGGTCCCCTACCTGCAGTCGCCCTCAAAATCCATGCGGGTGCTGCTGCTTGTAGCCGGTGATCCGGCGCCGGCGGTGGCCGCCCTGCGTCAGGCTGTACACACGCTCGACCCGGACCTGCCGCTCGGTGCGGCTCAGACGCTGCAGGCGGCCAAGGATCAACTCGGCGCCCCGTACGAATTCATCATGACGCTGCTGGCTTCCTTCGCCCTCGCGTCCGTGTTGCTTGCCGGCGCCGGATTGTACGGGGTCACCTCGCGCGCAGTGGCCGTCCGCACCCGCGAATTCGGCATCCGCATCGCGCTCGGCGCGGACCCGCGGCGCGTCTATCGACACGTCCTGCGAAGCGGCCTGAAACTCGTCCTGACCGGCACGGCGTTGGGAAGCCTGCTCGCCCTGTTGATGATCAAAGCGCTCCTCACAAAAATCTGGTGGGTATCGCCGGTCTCGAGTTTCCTGTGGATCGCTCCCGTCGCGCTGTTGATGACGGCTTTGGCCGTTGCGGCTTCGCTGGCGCCGGCGCGGCGGGCCACCAATATCGCTCCCAGCCTTGCCCTGCGTGCCGAATAGAACGTTGCGTCATGGTGGTGGCGGACGCACTCTTGCGTGCCGTCTCGGCACTTACCGAGACTTGCGTCGGCAGCAGTGCCGACGCTGCACGCCGAAGCGTGCGCCACGTAAACCACCCATGTCAACACACTGCCCTCCGACAGGAGTAGAATCGTTCTCTACGCCGGTGGTTCGTAGGTAACGTGTGTGGCTCGTCGAATCGCCACTATAGAGAAGGGAAAGGGTTGACCATGCGTCTTACTTTTAGTTTCGCGATCGTGTCCGCAATTCTATTGCAGGTTGCGCCCGCTCAAGAGAAACGGCCCGCGCAGGTGCAGCGTGGCCAGGAGTTGTTCGAGAAATCGCCGAAAGGCGTCGCCTGTGCCACCTGCCATAAGGTGAAGGGCATCGGTACAGCCGTCGCGCCAGACCTGCTCACGCTCGCCAGCGTCGTCGGATCTCACGGCCTGGTGAAGACGATCCAGATGGCTTCGACTGAGTACGTGCAGGACGTCAAAACCGCCGACGGCAAGACCTTCCCCGGCATTCAGAAGCAGAAGCAGGGAGAGGAACTCCAGATCTGGGACCTCAGCCAGACGCCGCCGGTTTTACGTACTTTGGCCTCCAAGGACGTCACCTCCATGGTTCGCGACACCCAGTGGAAGCACCCCCCGACCTCGGCCGGATACACCTCCCAGGAACTCGCCGATATCATCGGCTTCCTCAAGTGGTCCGCCAACGGTTCTAAGACCGAGATCAAGATCGAAGACGTCGAAGATCCGAAGTAGCTGCAAAGTGGGGCGGGACTTTCTTCGGTCCCGCCCCGCTCAATCATACCCGCAGATAATCCGTAACCGGTCGGACCCACCCCAGGTTGGGAGGCAGTTCTTCCATGGGGCCCATCCACTTCAGCTGTAATTCGATGTCGGGATGCAGCCGGTACTTCTTCTGTACCTCCGCCACCTTCGCTCCGCGCACGTCGATCTTCGCCAGGTCCCACTGGCCAACGCCCGTCTCGCCGCAGTACTTCATCCACCCCAGCCAGTTCGGGTCCACGCCCATCAATTCGGCGCCCACCCGGTCCGTCGCGATGTAATCCGTCGAGGCCACAGCCACCCTCGAGTTGATCGGCGTGCCGCCAACTCCGAAGCCGCCTTCGATTCCCTCGAATCCGTCGATCACAGCCGCACCCCAAAACGGGGCCATCTTCTGCGCTGTCAGATAGATGTTGTACAGGCTCTGCCGGATGCCCGCGTGGTAGCGCCGTTTGTCGCTCCATCGGGCCGTCTCTTTCGGCGCCTGGTGCAGCGGAGCCCCCAGCACCATATTCTTCACGGCCAGGCTCACTACTGCGATGTTGTGGACCTTCATCACCGCCGAACAGATCACGAACGCGTCCGGATCGAAACAGCGCTGCGCCAGCCGCGCCGGAACCACGTGCAGGTCGAAGTCGATCAACGGCACTACTACGTACTTGGCTTCCTCGTTGAAGTCCACCAGTTTGATCTTCTGCTGCTTGTATTCGCCCACCAACTGGTTGTACTTGAAATTCTCGAAGCCCTGCATCGTGTTGCCCGCTGACGATTCGCCGATCACGACCGGACCCTTGAACCGCGTCGAAACGTAATCCAGGATGCCCCGCAGCGCGTCCGCGTGCGTCATCCCCAGTTGGCCCACCGTCCCCACATTGTTCGGCTTGATCAGGACGTATTTCTTGTCCTTCAGCTTCGGCTTGATCTGATCGTCAATCGCCATCAGCGCTTCGTAGACGTTTTTGCGACGGTCCTCACCGTGAATCAGCCCCACCGTCGCCCGCTGGTCGTTCGCCGGAAACGGCTCCTGGTTGTACTGCACCATCCGGGGCCGCTGCTTGGCTTCGCCCTGAAGATTCGGCTGCACCTTCTTTAGGTCCATCGGCTGTGTCTGCGCATTCCCCCGCCTGCCGGATAGAATCGCGCCCGCGGCCATCCCGGCCAGTTGAAAAAGATTCCGTCGTGAATGTCCGAACATGTGTGAAGCATATCGGACATTCCGGCCCGATTCAAGTTTTTCCTGAGAACTCCACGCCTCAGACGGTCGCCCACCCCCCCATTGCCGGGAGGTAAAATCAACAAACGAGACCATGAAACGCCGATTTTGCGCCGCCATCTTCCTGCTGCTTGCCCCGGCCCTCCTGGCCGCCGCCCAGAAGAAAAAGGCTCCCCAGCAGCGCGAGGTCAAAATCCAGAAGACATCCCTCACCAAGGACCAGGAACTCCAACTCGGCAAGGAAGCCGCCGCTGAAGTCGAACGCACCATGGAGGTAGTCCACAACGCCGAGGTCGAAGCCTGGCTCAACAACATCGGACAGCGCCTCGCCCGTACCCCACAGGCGAACGCCTATCCTTATTACTTCCAGCTCGTCAACGAAGACTCCATCAATGCCTTTGCCCTCCCTGGCGGACCCATGTACGTCCACACCGGACTCATCAAGGCCGCCGAAAGCGAAGACCAGGTCGCCGGAGTCCTCGCCCATGAGATGTCCCACATCGCCCTCCGCCATGGCGCCAACCAGATGTCTAAGGCCCAGACCTGGCAGACCATCATGGGAGTTGTCGGAGCCGCCGCGGGCGTGGTCGGAGGCGGCCAATGCGGCCTCATGTGCCAGGCCGTCCAACTCGGCGGTGGACTTACCGAAAATGCCGTCCTCATGCGATTCTCCCGCGACCACGAACGGGATGCCGACCTCAACGGCGCCCGCATGATGGCGGCCGCCGGCTACAACCCCCTTGCCCTTGCCCAATTCTTCGAAACGCTCGAAGCGCAGGCAGGCGCCAGCGCCCAACCCAAGGGACTCGCGGCCTTCCTCTCCTCCCACCCCGCCCCCGGCAACCGCGTCCAGTATGTACAAGAGGATGTTACCTTCTACCCCTCCCGGGAATACACGGCTTCAGCCGGCAGCGCCTTCCCCCAGGTCCAGCGCACCGTCGCCGCACTCCCGCCTGCGAAACCCAAGCCCGGCGCTTTGCTTCAGCCCGTCCAGGCCCAGGGCCGCACCAACATCCCCCAGGGGTTTAAGGATCTCCAGACCAAGGGCTTCGCTATCGCCTACCCCGCTGCGTGGCAGGCCGGACAGACCCAGGCTGGAGGCGGCATCTTCCTCGTCCCCCAGGGCGGAGCCACCAAATCAGGAGAGTTGATCGCCGGCCTCATGCTCGACTACAGCCAGCCAAAATCCGCCGATCTCAAATCCGCCACCAACGACCTCCTGCAGACCCTCAAGAAAGGCGACGCCAACATGAATATCCAGACCACCAACCCGGTCCAACTGGGGGGCAAACCAGCCCTGGTTACCCGATTGACCACCAAGACTTCCCAACAGCAGGATCCCCAACAAACGGTCCTCTTCTATACGGCCATCCACGGCGAACTGCTCTTCACCGCAGCCGCCGCCGCCCCGACTAGCCAATGGACCCAGGCGGAGCCTCAATTACAGCAGGCGATCCAGACAATCCAATTCAAATAGGATCCAATCCGATTGTGATCTCGTTCGGCCGTTATGAGCCCAGTGTGAAACCATGTCCATCCTGACCGGAATCAACCCCATCCTCGAAGCCCTGCGCGTCGGCCGGTCACTGGACCGGGTGGTTGTCGCCCGCGGAGCCGGCGGCGCTCGCATCCAGGAAATCGTCGAGGCCTGCCGTAAAGCCGGCATCCCCGTCCGCTTCGAGCCTCGCGACGCACTCGACCGCCTCGCCCCCGGCGCCGTTCATCAGGGTGTCGTCGCCCTCGGAGCCGCTCACGCCTACGCCTCGCTCGATGACATCGCCGCCGGTGCTCGCATGCTCGTCATCCTCGATGGTGTGGAGGATCCCCACAATCTCGGCGCCGTGATCCGCACCGCGAATGCCGCCGGAGCCGGCGCTGTCGTCATCCCCGAACGCCGCGCCGCCGGGCTCACCGATACCGTCGCCAAAGCCGCCGCGGGAGCCCTCGAACACACTCCGGTCGTCCGCGTCGTCAACATCGCTCAAACCCTCGAATCTCTCAAACAGCGCGGCTACTGGATCTTCGGCCTCGACGGCGAGGGCGACGTCCGCTGGGACTCCGTCCCCTGGGCCCCCCAATCCGCCATCGTCCTGGGCGCCGAAGGGGCCGGTCTCCACGCCCTGGTCCGCCGCCGCTGCGACCATCTCGTCAAGATTCCACTGGCCGGGGCAGTCCCGAGCCTGAACGTCTCCGTAGCCGCCGGAGTCGTCCTGTTTGAGTGGCTTAGGTGTGGGCTCCTTTCCCGTTAGTCATCTACCAGAGAAATCAGTAGAATATGTACATGGCGGAGCTGGCCAGGAAACCAGTTGACACGGTCATCCCGGACAAACTCTACTTCCGCATCGGGGAGGTCGCCAAGTTAACCGGAGTCAAACCGTATGTCCTGCGTTTCTGGGAAAACCAGTTCCCCGGCCTCGGCCCCCGAAAGTCCGGTAAAGGTCACCGTCTCTTCCGCCGAAAAGACGTCGAACTCGTTCTTGAAATCAAGCACCTGCTGTACGGCCAGCGCTTCACCATCGAAGGCGCCCGGAAGTGGCTGGACGACCGCGGAAAGCCCGAACTCCCCAAGCCCGATTCCCCCAAGATCCAGGGCGAGTTGTTCCCCACCGCTTCGGTCAATCTGGAGCAGGTTCGCCAGGAACTGCGCGCCATCCTCGCCCTACTGAAGTAAGCGATCCTGGCACGCTAGAAATTCCACCAATACGTCCACTTGAGAACGAGCGCGCGATTCCGGACCGTAAACAACCCGGGCGCGTTCTGGCCCGGTTGTAGATAGTCCGGCAGGTAGTTGTCGGTCCACACCAGAAACACGTCCGATGCCGGTTTGTATCGCCACTGCACGCGGGTGTTCACGTTCATGTTGTTCTGCTGCTCGTTGTACTGAACGAACGTTGTGAAATAGAGCGTGCTCGTCAGTGTGATATCGAATCGCGGGCCCACCAACCAGAATGTCGCGTGCCCCCACGGCTGCGGCATATGGATGTCGGTGTAACTGGCTGAGCCAGCCAGGCTGACAAAGGGTTGGAAACGATACCCGATCGTTCCGGTCAGGTTGAGTCGCGTTCCGCCCGCATAGTAGCCGCCGTATAGGGACGAAAAGCCATAGCGGAACACACTCTGCGGCTTGGAGTCGAACTTCGCGGTCCAGAAGTTCCAGTGATGCACGCTGCCCGCCTGCAGTTTGTCGCGGCCTGAATTGGTAGGGTCGAAAGGCTCCAGCAAGCGGACATAATCGGTACCCGCCGAGGCCGTAAACACGCTGAGGCTTCGGAGGGTCACCATGTAACTCAGCGCGGTCTCATAGTCGGTCGGCTTCCCATGCCAATCGAAGAAATTGCTGCTGACCAGTGTGGGGCCATGGCTCAGAACGCGTCCACCCTCGGGCAGGAACGTATAGCCGGCTGTTGCGAGAGCGCGACGGTACCCGCGCCGCGGCACGTAGCCCACTTCGGCGGTATAGTTCTGATCGACGTTTTCCATTTGCCCGTTGATCAGCCAGCGGCGGCTGTTGTACTGCAAGTGCCCTGCATAGACAGCGCCGCTGCCCTGATCGCCGGAGGAGAACGACTTGAGATAGAGCAGCTTTCCGGTCCACAGGTTATTCGCCGACGCCAGGTTGTATTCGACGCCCAGATTGCGGTTATAACTGGATTGCGCCGGCGGCATCCCCGCGGATTGATAGCTCGGAGATTCTTTGTCCACCAGCATGACGCCGATGTTGGAGCGGGAAAAAACGCGGCGCTGCAGCGCGAAGGCGCCGAAGTTCTCCGGCGGCAAGCCTTCGTCGTCCACTGCTCCGGTCTGCATGTCCATCAAGCCGACTCGCCAGTCTTTGTTCAACTTTCCGCTAAGTCGGCCTCCGAAACGGATCGGCACTCCCCCGAGGCCGATCCGCCGGCTGAAGAACGGACGAATGGTGGAATACCCGAAGTTCGCGAACTGGTCGCCATTCTCGAGAAAGAACTGCCGCTTTTCCGGGAAGAACAGCTCGTATCGATCTAGATTGGTCACCTGCTGATCGACATCGACTTGAGAAAAATCGGGATTCACGGTCAAATCCAGGTTGAGGGCCGAGCCGAAGGCCACCTTTCCGTCCATGCCGGCGTCCAGCCGCGTGGACGACGGAGTGTTCCCCTCGTAATCCCGGCCGATACCAGCAAGCGCATACGGGATCACCGAGACGTTGGGGCCCGGAGACGGAGGCGGTTCGTCCCACAGGAGAACGCCGGCCAGTCCGAGCGAAGCGGTCGGAAACTGCCGTCCGATCGGCGTCCATGAGGACTTCTCCGTGGTCTTCAGATCCAGACGGCTGAAGTTGACGCCCCAACGAGCGATTCCCTTCTTGTAGCGAATACTCTTGAAGGGGATGGCGATTTCCAGTTCGTAGCGATCGTCATAGTTCTTCACCGCGGAGGTCCATTTGTTATCCCAACTCAGATTCGCTTTGCCCCCTTCATAGAGCAGGCCGTCCCATTGGGCTCCCGCGGCATTGACGCCGAAAGTAAAGCCATTGGTCTGGTCGTCGAAGGTGTCGAGGAAGAAGATAAAGTTGTCGTTGTTGCCAAAGGACCAGTCTCTCCGGAGCGATTCCACCATGTAAGGGCCAGGTACGTCGCCGTGATAGCAGATCGCGCTGAGGTACAAGTGACGATCGTCATAGGCCATGCGAACATCGGTTCGCACTTTGGCCTTACCGGTATCCATCGGCAGCACCATCCAGAAGTCGCCCGCGACTTCGGCTGATTCCCAAGCCGGTTCGTGCGCGCTTCCGTCGATTACGATGGGCGACGTCGCACGGTGAATGTGCAGCTGGTAAGCCTCATTCGGCTTCTGCGCAATCGCGCTTACCGCACCAGGAATCAGGTATCCCCACAACGCGATCGCAGGGATGATTGCTGGTGCGGCCAGCCGTGACCGCAGCATGAGTTTCCGTCTAACCAGGGGCAAGCTGCTTTCTTGAGGTTTTCCCGAATCGTTGGCGTTTGCCGGGACCGGCAGACGAACGTGCTTGAACCCCTTTTATATCAGAAATGGACTGATCGGGATTCATCCCCCCGAAGTCGCTTGGTTGGGTTCCCAGAGCACCTCTCCGGCGCCCAACCGATGATTCACCCACCGGCTCCACACGAACAGGGCATCGCCCAGCCGGTTGAGATACTGAAGAGCCTCACCGGGCACCTCCTCCCGCCGGCTCAAACCCACCAGCAATCGCTCAGCTCTCCGGCAGACGGTGCGGCAAACGTGCAGTTCCGCGCTCAGCCTCGACCCTCCCGGCAGCACGAATGATCGCAGCGCCGGCAGCTCGCCATTCATGCGGTCGATTTCGGCTTCCAGTTGTTCGATGTCCGCCGCCGTCACTCGCGGCTGCCTCGGGTGTACGTCCGCCGGAAGCGTCGAAAGGATCGAACCCAGGTTGAACAGCTCGTGCTGCACGCGGTGGACGATCAACTCCAGTTCGCCCAGCCGGTCCCGGCTCGCGCCCAGTTCGGCCAGCGTCACCCGAACACAACCCAGACAGGCGTTCAGTTCGTCCACCGTGCCGTAGCAATCGATGCGAAGGTCGTCCTTGCCGGTCCGCTGCCCCCCAGCCAGGCTGGTGGCCCCTTCGTCTCCTTGCCGCGTGTATATCCGGTTCAACGCCAGCCGCGGCTCATTGTACTTTTTCTCGTCCACGGGGTTTTCTCCGCACCTTATTGTACGAAGCCTTGCGCGGTATGCGTGGTGATGAGTGGTGATTGATAAAAACATTCCCTGTCAATTATGTTGTATTATAATAAGCCCTCCGTCAAAACTGCTATAGTAGTGATTAATGGAAGATAAGAGCGTTATCAACTCGTTGTATTATTGCGGACGGAGCAAGCCTGGTGGGCCGATTATGGTCCTCACCAACAGCGGCTACGTAGTTGCGGAGTATGACGAGCGCTCCGGTCACGCGAAGTGGAAGCGTGTCGTACTGGCGGCCCAAAAAGCGGGAATCGAAAGCTGGCTGTCCCAGCACTTCAAGCCGAAGACGAACGACTCTCAAGCGAAAGACGGGAAGTAAGCCCCTTAGCTGACGCCCTGAGTTAGCGACTAAGACGCCGATCTCGTCTCCATGATCTACCTTTTCAGGTGCTCGGAGAGGAACGCCTCGGCGCGGCGCATCGCCTCTTGGGTGGCGGTGTGATTCGCGGGGTTGGACTGCTTCTTGCCGGGATCGTCGAAGTTGTGTTCCACCGTCGAATACGACGGACTCCAGCGGGCTCCCGATGGCTTTTTTGCGCGTTTTGCGACGATTCTGGTTGGGACGCAAAACGCACTTCCAGATACGTGCAGGATCTCGACGTCGTTATCAGGTACCCTAGGCGCCCCTGAAAACGCTCCCAGGTCCAGCGGGTTCGCTGGCTCCGCCTGCGACGTTGCCGCCACCCATGCGCAGTACTTCCCACCGGAACGCCTTCAGCCGTTCCTCGTTACGCAGTAACGCGTGCAATTGGAAACATACGTGAACCACCAATTGCAGACCACTCCGTGGTCCCCTTCCTCTTCCTGTGTAAACGCTGGTGCAGCATCCGCCGAATCTCCTCCAATTGAGCCGCCATGCACGCCCCGAATCGGACGCGCAGCGGGCGGCAGCTGAATTATGAGTTGATGTTGCGGGCGGGACTGGATGCCGAATCGTGGCGGCGGGCTGCCTCCGCGGCCGATCCGTCCGTGCCATCATGGTCAAGAAATGACACGACGCAGCTTTATCGCAGCGGCGGGCGCCGCACCGGCTTTGGCCGCAGCCGCGCAGCCGGTCCGGTTGGGAGTAGACCTGTTCAGCCTCCGGACGCAACCCTGGAACGCATTTGAGTATCTGGATTATTGCGCCAAGTGGAAGGCGAAGGTCGTTCACTTCTCCGAAATCCGCTTCATGGGCAGCCTGGAAGACGACCATCTGCGGAAGGTGCGCGACCATGCGGGCAAACTCGGGATCGAAGTCGAAATCGGCATGCGGTCTATCTGCCCGACTTCGACGGCCTTCGATCCGAAACAGGGCACGGCCGAGGAGCAGATCACGCGCATGCTGCACGCGGCGAAAGTGGTGGGATCGCCCATCGTACGCTGCTTCCAGGGCACCATGATGGATCGCCGGACACCGGGCGGCATCGACGCTCGCATCGACGATTCGGTGAAGGTGCTTCGCTCCGTGAAGTCCCGAGTGGTGGATAGCGGGCTGAAGATCGCCATTGAGAATCATGCGGGCGACATGCAGGCCCGCGAGTTGAAGCGGCTCATCGAAGAGGCCGGCAAGGACTTTGTCGGCGCCTGCCTGGATTCCGGGAATCCGCTCTGGGCCCTGGAGGACCCGCACCTCACACTCGAGACACTGCACCCGTATGTGCTCACCAGTCACATTCGCGACTCCTCTGTATGGCGCGTTCCCGAGGGCGCGGCAGTGGCCTGGGTTCGCATGGGCGAGGGAAATGTCGATATCGACGGGTATGTACGCAAGTACCAGGAATGGTGTCCGGGGCGGGCTTTGTCACTCGAAGTGATTGTGACGCCGCCGAGAAACTATCCCTATCTCGATCCTTCGTTCTGGGAGCCGTTCAAGACGACTCCCGCGTGGGAATTCGCACGCTTCTTGAAGCTCGTGGAGAACGGCAAGGCCCACCCAACCGATCCGCCAGTGTCGAAAGAGATGGCGCCCCAGAAGGAGCGCGAGGACGTCGAAGCGAGTTTGCGTTACGCGCACAAACTGCTCGGTATATGACGCCGGCGCTCGAGAACAAAATCGCGATTGTCACCGGCGCCAGCCGGGGAATCGGCAAGGCGATCGCCCAGGTCTTCGCGCGCGAAGGCGCGTCGGTGATCATCTGCGGACGCAAGCCGGAAACCCTGCAGCAGGTGGCCGGCGAGCCGGTGGACGGACCCGGCACCCTGGTGCCCTGCGCCTGCCACGTCGGCCGCGCCGACGATCTGAAGCGCCTGGTGGAGACGGCGCACCAGCGCTTCGGCAGAGTGGACATCCTGGTGAACAACGCCGCCACGAACATCGCCCAGGAGCCGGTGCTCCAAACCGATGAAGCGAAGTTCGACAAGATGGTGGAGCTGAATCTGAAAAGCGCGTTCCGGCTGATTCAGGCAGTCGCACCGGGGATGTGCGAGCGTGGCTGGGGTTCCATCATTAATGTTGCCTCCATTGCCGGGCTGCGTCCTCAGTTCCACGGCATGCTCTACAGCATGACGAAAGCCGCCCTCATCATGATGACCCGGTCGTATGCGCTCGAGTTGGGGCCGAAGGGCGTCCGCGTGAATGCCATCGCGCCCGGGTTGATCCAGACGCAACTCAGCGAGTACTACTGGAAGGGCGACGGAAAAACGGACGAGATTCTCGCCGTTCAACCGGTGAAGCATCTCGGGCAACCCATGGAGATCGCCGAAACAGCGTTGCTGCTGGCCAGCGATCGGGGATCGTACATCACCGGCCAAACCTTCGTAGTGGATGGCGGCCGCCTGTTACCCTGAAATTGCGGGATGCAGAAACGACTGATCTCCTACGCCCTGCTGATGGCGTCCACGGCGACCTCGGCCATCGTGAAGGACGTTCGCGATTCCATCGAGAAGCGGGATCTGGGCCGGGCCGAGGCTCAGGTAGAAGCGTATCACAAGCAGTTCGGCATCACGCCGGAGATGCTGGAAGCGCACTCGTGGCTGGGCCGTGGAGCCTTGGACGCGAAGCTCTACCAACAGGCGGAGTCCTATGCGCGCAAGACCTATGAGATGTGCCTGGAGCAGTTGAAGCACCGGCCGCTTGATCAGGATCGGTATCTGCCCGTCGCGTTGGGAGCCGCCATCGAAGTACAGGCGAACGCGATGGCGGCCAAGGGAGCGCGGTCGGCCGCAGTTGACTACTTGCGCCGGGAATTGAAGGCCTGGCATGCCACGTCGATTCGCACGCGCATACAAAAGAACCTGAATCTGTTGACGCTGGAGGGCAAGCCCGCACCGGCCATCGTGACGGATGTATTCGTCGGACCGAGGCCGTCCACGCTGGCGCAACTCAGGGGCAAGCCGGTGCTGCTCTTCTTCTGGGCCCACTGGTGCGGCGACTGCAAGGCTGAGGTACCGGTGCTGGCGCGCATTCAAAAGGAGTACGGAAGCCGTCTGGCGATCATTGGACCGACGCAACGATATGGATACATCGCGCGAGGCGAGGAAGCCCCACCGGAAGTCGAACTGAGGTACATCGACGAAGTCCGCCTTAAGTATTACGCGCCGTGGATCGCGGATTTCCGGGCGCCAGTGAGCGAAGAAACGTTCAGGAACTACGGCGCCAGCACCACCCCAACAATCGTGCTGATCGATGCATCAGGCATCGTGCGCCTGTACCATCCGGGGAACATGACGTACGAAGAACTGAAGCCTCGCCTGGACCGGTTGTCACCGGCAGACGCGGGCCAACCACCCCGCGCCACTGACGATTGACAGCTAGAACGTGAACCGCAGGCTCAGATCGATTCGACGGTTGGTTGCCGCATTGCCCCGGTCCGGACCGAATCCGCCGCTCGCCAGCGCGTTCGACGTCCCAAAGTAAGTGGAACTCAGGTTGCCGTTATACATGCCCTCATTGGTTGAGTTCAGCAGGTTCCGCGCGTTGATGCTGACCACCAGGTTGTAGCGCCTGCTGGTTGTGGTATCGCCGAACATACCGCCCATTCCGCCCATGCGCATGCCACCGCCATGTGGTCCGCCGCCGCCACCGTGACGACCACCCATTCCGCCGCCCATGCCTGACTGAGCAGGCGTCGTGTTCCGTTCGGGCCCAAACCCAAACGTCTTGCTGAGGCGGAGATTCACGCTGAAGAAGCTCGGGCCCGTGCCGAGATTGCGCGGAATCACGGTGCCGGTGGCGCCTACATTCGTGTTGAAGATTCCCCAAGGCGTGGAGACGATACCCTGCTGTCCCACCATGTCGGTCGTCGCGTAGACCGGACGATCATTGATGATCAGGTCGCCATTGAGGTCCCGGCCGGTGACGATATTGAATGGCGCGCCGGAATGCGCCGTAATGAACGGACTAAACCGGATGCCCCATTTCGTCGCGACTGAACCACCCAGGAAGAACCGGTGGCGGATGTCCTGCGCCGCGCGTCCGTATTCGGCAGCCATATCGTACTGGTTCATGGGCAGGCTGGCGGCACTATCGGAATTGCTTTTCACGAAGTTCAGCCCGTAACCGGTGAAAAGGGTCAGCGTGCGCGAGATCCGCATGTTCAGGTTGACGTTGATCTGGTTCTGGTTGTAAATACCGTTCGATTCGTACAGGCTCAGCAAGCCCAGGTCGGGGTACGGCCTGGTCAAAGTCCCGGGATATGGCGCGTTGATGTTGCGCGAGTTGAACTCATGCACGCCGTGCGAGTTCGTATACGTGACCGCCATGGTCGAGTTGAAGGGCAGTTGCCGCTCCACGCCGATCGCGCTTTGTATGATATACGGCGCGCGCAGCCCCTCATACTTGTCGCGAATGGTTTGCGGGCGCCCTTGAGCCTCGAGGTCGGCGGGATCCGGCGCATTCGGGAAGAAGTTGATCACCGGGCCCTGCAACGTGTATTGCTGCTGGTTGACACCGTTGTAGCGGATTGTGTTCAGTGTCAGTGTTTCGCTGAACCGGTCATAGAAGATCCCGGCTCCGCCGCGAATCACGGTCTTGCCGGGGCGGTTGCCCTTGGCGCCGGGCGCCCACGCGACGCCCAGCCGCGGTGCGAAATCGGTCCAGTCGTGAATGTTGGTTTGGGTCTCATACCGAAGGCCCAGGCTGACCGTCAAGTTCGGCTTCACGCGCCAATCGTCCTGGGCAAAAATCCCCATGTCATATTGGGTCACGTTCGCCAGGGGTTGCCCGCCCGCGATGCTGAACTGGCTCGGCTCGCCGCCGAGCGCGCGGATCTGGATGGCCGTGTAGCCCAGACTCTGAAACAGCAGTGTCCGCCGGTACGATTCGATGGACGTGATGGGAACGATGTTGCCGTTGGGTTGATCGTTCGCGTCCAACTCGGGCGCCGTACCGCCAGTGAAGGTAAACGTGCCGTTGAAGTTCTGCACCGACGAGGTATCCAACCGCACCGCGCGCAAGCGTCCGCCGAAGCGGATGGTATGCGTGTTGTGCGTAATGGACGTGTAGTTCTGAAGTTCGTAATGATCGTCGTTGTTGTACCCACCCAGGCCTACGGTGGAGCCGCCGCCATTGAACGCATCCAGCACGTTCACCATCGGCATGTTGTTCAGAGCTATTTGATTGCTACGTTCACGCAGATACTGGAATCGAGTCTCGTTCACGGCTTTGGATCCGATGACCTGAGTCTCCGTCAACTGCAGGGATTGCTGGGTGGAGTCCTGGTTGTAGCCGGTGGATGGCAGCGAGAAAGCTCCGACGCCCATGTTCTCGGCCGTGCTGTCAGTGTAGGTATACCGGCCCATCAACGTGATGTTCTGCGTGAGCTGATAATCGAAGCGCGGGCTGAATGTGGTCCGGCGGATCGGCGTCAGAATGGCTTGCGCGACGGGAACGATGTTGAAGTTCTGGTCCACCACCTGGGCGTTGACCACGGCGTTCTCGTCCATGTCGCGCTTCTCAAAGTCGAGAAAGAAGGATGACTTCTTCGTCAACGGACCGCTCACATTGCCGCCGTAGTTGCGGTACTGGAAGGGCGCCTTGTTATTGGCATACGGATTCCGGGCGTCAAAAGCACCGTCGCTGAAATTGAAGAACGCCAGCCCGCGTATCTTATCGGCACCCGGTTTCGTGAAGATTTCGATGCGGCCGAACCCGAGCCGGTCATACTCCGCCGAAAACGGATTCTGATTGATGCGGACTTCGCGGATGGATTCCTTCGGAGGCAGCCGGCCACCGGTGAACCCGTCGATGAACATCTGCGCACCGTTCGGTCCGGCAGCCGGTCCGGCGAGGGCTTGCAGGTCCTCGGCGAGATCGTCGGGGTCATCGGACAGAGCGGCAAGGTCTTCGGCCTTCAACACCAACGCGCCTACATTCGCCGATGGATCCGTATTGACCTGGTTTTGATTTGTATCCTGAACGGTTACCTGCTGCGTTTCCATCTGCACCTTCAGCTGGATATTCAAGGTAGCGGTGCCGCCGGAGGCTACCGTGACATTCGAGTTCAGGTATTGAGCCAGCCCAGGCGCGGATGCCGTTACGGTGTAGGTTCCGGTCGGCAACCCGGCCATGACGTAGGTGCCGTCCGCTCCGCTCTGCACCTTGCGGACCATGCGTCCCGAAGTAACGGTGATCTTGGTGTCCGGGATCACGGCTCCCGACTCGTCCGTGATCTGGCCCTTCAGTGATCCGAGCGTGGCTTGCCCAAACGCGGCCGCCGCAACCAGGACTAAAACCGACAACCCTACCCACAATCGTTTACCTAACATAGGATTCCTGTCTCGATGATTCTTGCCGGGCGCTTGACCCCGGTCTTTCTTCTTGGTTGACGTACTACTGCGCTGGCATGTTGAGATCCAGGCTCCATGAGCCCAGACTCATTGACCCGGCGGGAGCCGCCCGCAGAATCGGTTCAACGCCCGAGAGAATCGTGATGGCGTGGGCCGAACTCGCACCCGGCCGCGCTGTCGTCGATACGATCAGCGGCTCGCCCGGTTGAAGTTCGGCGAGAGTGAACGTTGGCAGCCGCTCCAACATTTGATCCAGATTGCCACCGCCCGGTCCGCCCCTTCCGCCGCCACTACCGGCGCCGCGCTGCCATCCGCCCTGACCGCCGCCGGGCGCTCCTGGCGGTGGGCCGCCTTCAACGCCCGGTCCCCGAGGTGTACCCTGCCGGGCTGCTTCGGATGTTGCTCCGCCGCCCGCGCCCGACCGTCCCGGTCCAGCGGAAACCGTGTTTTGGAATGACGGGTTCAACCGGCGGGCGAGCATCATGGCCGCCATTGGCGACAGCTTCCGCAATTGCACCTCAGCGGTCAGCATGATGGCGACCGCCTTCTTTGTATCGACGTCTTTCAAGCTGATTTCGTTTTTCGCGGGATCCACGGAGATCACCGTTCCCGCGATGGCCCGGAACGTTCCCACGACGATCTCTTCCGCTTCAATCCGCGTGCCGTCGGCATTCTTGGTGCCGAGAACACGGGCCTGATCGCCGGGTTGAATGTCGGCCACAGTGGCCGGCTTCGCATCGGAGAATCGCACTGAATCTGGGGAATACCGGCGGATTCTGGCGTTCGACGCCGGGATGATAACAGTCAGTGAGCTCACGCCTTCGCGTGTGTGGGTGGAGATCACAAGGTCCGGCGTTACGGTTTTCACCTCACCCGACACGCCCCGTTTCTGCCATTCCGCCTGTTCCCGCTGGTTCTTCTGTGCTAAGTCCTCTTTCGTCATCACGATGACGGCAATCGCAGGAACCGTTTTCTGATCTTCGTTCACCGTGCCGCGGGCCATCACGCGGTCGCCCACCTTCACCTCATCCACTGTGATCTTCGCGGCGTTCTTGAGGTCTTTCTCGCCCGGAGGTACCCGCATGAAGCGCGTCTTCTCGTCCAGGACCACCGTGTAGGCGGAACCGCCATCGGCTTTTACAGTAAGCTGCTTCCCGCCCGCATCCTTGGCTGTAACCTCGCCGATTACCCGCCCGATCTGGGTTTTCGGAGCTTCGGTTTGCGCTGCCAGGGTGATTGCGAATATCAGGATGCAAGAAAGCTTCATTCGAGAGAAAAAGGCGATGCGTCCTATTCGCGGGTTACAGCGGAAGTGTCAAGCTTTGTAAGGCCGGGCTAGCTGATGGGCTAGTTGACCTGCAATCAGAGTTTTACAGCGGACGTTGGACTAGGGCTCTACCCGGAGATGATTCACCACGCCGGTTACGCCTTTAACTTTCTTCGTGATGTGTTCCGCTCGCTGTTTGTCCTTGTCGGAGCGAATTTTCCCCGCCAAAGTGACCTGCCCATCCTTCACCGTTACCTCGATGGCGCCCCTGCCGACGGCTTGGTCGGCGGCGAGCTTCATGCGGACCTGATCGAAGATTTTGTCGTCCTTGGGGTTTCCCTGCGCCAAGAGAAACGATACGGCCAGCGTAAAAACCGCGAACGCTTTCCTGATGGGCATGGCTTCAATATAATCCTATTTCGTCGCCTGGAGGCGCTCCTCAGTTCCCGGATTCCTCGCACAAACCTGCCGCGCTGCGCTCGAACAGCGGACTCGGCTTCATGCCCAGCTCTTCCAGTTTCAACCGTCCAATCATGCCTTCGGTACCTCCGGCGCAGGCGGCCTTAGCCCGCGAACGCAGGGAGGCCAAGGTGTCTCGCCACTGCACCAGATCGGCCTTCTTCGACACCGCGCCGTGACCGGGAATCACGGTATCGAAATCGGCTTTCAGTGCGCCTTCCAGCGTCTGGCCCCAAGCTTTCAGGCTGCCGCCGCTCGCATAGTCGATGAACGGCGCGCCGCGGACGAACAAATCGCCGGTGTGCACGACGCGCTCGGACGGGAAGAAGACCATGACATCGCCGCTGGTGTGGCCGCGGCCGAAGTACTGAACTCGTACCTCTTTACCGCCCAGAAACACCTGCGTCTCGTCGCTAAACGTGATGCGAGGCAGTCCCGGCATCTTCTGCTGCACCATCGTGGCACGAGCGTTCCGATGCGCGATGATCTCGGCGGAACTCTCCAGAAATGCGCGATTGCCACCCGTGTGATCGCCGTGGTGATGGGTGTTGATGATGTAGCGAATCGGTTGATCCGTGATCGATTTCACCTTCGCCCGGATCTCCGGACCATCCTGTTCGAACTTATCGTCCACCAGAATGACGCCTTCGCTGGTGGGCATCACCGCCACGTTTCCGCCGTTTCCGACGATGACGTAGAGGCTATCGGTCACCTTCTCCACCGTCAGCGGCTGCCGCGGAGCCTGCGACCACGCCAGCCACAATCCGGCCGCGACAAATGCTACCGCCGCCGCGCGCACCAGGAGAGTTTTGTTCATAGCTATGGATTGTACACCGATCGAAGGCTGCGGGCTTGGGGCAGCGGCGGGGCGACAATTCAAGATAGAATCGACGCTTCCAGGAGGCCCTATGCGGACTAGAATCCTGATTCAGGCGATCATTCTGCTCTGCGCTGTGTTTCAAGCACACGCCGACGACGTCATTACGAACCTGCAAGTGGAATACGAGAAGACGCCCCTCGGCATCGACGTGGCGCAGCCCCGTTTCAGCTGGCAGATGGCCACCACCGCAGGCGAGCGCGGGTATTCGCAGACGGCTTACCAACTTACTGTCAAAGATTCTAAGGGCAACGTGGTTTGGGATACCAGGAGGATCGAACGCTCAACTTCACTCGGCATCGGTTACGCCGGGAGCCCACTCAAGTCCGCCACGCGATATTCGTGGACGGTGGACGTGTGGGATCAGTCGGGAAAGAAGATGGCCGCTGGTTCCTGGTTTGAAACTGGTCTGATGGACCCGGCTCCGGACTCGTCCGCCTGGGGCGGCGCTCAATGGATTGGCGGGACAGATGCGGACCTGGTGCTGTATGCGCCCTATCTGGCGATCTTCGACGTGAGATATGGCGTGGCGATCGCAGAGGGCAGCACGAGGGCGAGCTTTGTCTATGGGGCGAATGACTCGCGGCTGATGGATAAGAACAAGAATATCTACCAGCTCGAGAATGCCAAAGACCAAAGCTACATCAAGCTGGAACTCGATATCTCCGCTGTAGACGGCACGCCAGACGGCAAGGCGAAGATTCATGTTTACCGCGCTGGCTACCAGGGTACTGATGCGCCCTCGAAGCCACTTCGGACTTTCGAGATCTCTACGCAACTGATCAACACGGCTAACAAGAATGCGGAACATGTTATCGAATTCCGCAGCGCCTTTGGACAGATCACGATCACCATCGACGGGAATGCCTCGTTCACTGGCGCTTCCGCCGAGTCACCAGGCGGCTTCGGGAGACGCGGTCTGGGGCCGAATTCGGTGAATCTGAATCCCGTGGGTTTGGGCGGGGATTACCTTACGTTGGGATTGCTGTGTGATATCGGCTTTTCTGTTGAACCCGGCCAGAATGCCACGTTCCGCGATGTTACCGTCCGCAACAATCGCTTTCCTAATAGCATCCTCTTCCATGAGAGCCTGACGAATGGAAGTTATCGTGGCATCTATGCCGCCTTTGTGAGTCCTAACTCCGGATTCTCGGTAGCCAATGGCCGCTATGTCCTGGCCGGAGGCCCCAAGGGTGTCTTTCTCGTCAGGGATCCCAGCCGTAACTCGGCGCCAATGCTGCGCACCACGTTCAAAACGCCCGGGAAAGCACTCGAAGCCGCCCGCCTGTATGTCACGGCGCGGGGAATCTACGAGGTCTTCCTGAACGGAAAGCGCGTTGGTGAGGACTATTATAATCCGGGGTTAACCCAGTACAACGTCACCCACCTGTATCAAACCTACGATGTCACGGGGATGATCAAGGCCGGCGACAACGCCCTGGGCGCGATGCTCGGCGAAGGCTGGTGGAGCGGCCTGCTCAGCTTCGGGAGCATCTGGAATCACTTCGGCGACCGTCAGTCGTTGCTGGCCAAACTCGTCGTCACATATCGGGACGGTTCCTCCGATACCATCACCACCAATCCCAAGACGTGGAAATATTACGCCGACGGCCCTCTTCGATACGGCAGCCTGGATTTCGGCGAGGTTTACGATGCCGCCAGAGAGCGTGCAGTGGAAGGCTGGACCGCAGCCGCCTATAACGACAGCAAATGGAAGAACGCGGTGGTGGTGCCGCTCAAGGGTACGACATACTCGGGAACGGAACCCGGCCGCGGCGGAGCTCCCGGAACGCCGTTCAATTTCGACAAGCTGTCGCTGATCGGCCAGATCGGGAACAATGCCGGCGTGTTCCGGATCCTGACTGCCGCGAGCGTCAAGGAAGTGCGTCCGGGCGTGTACCTCTATAACATGGGCCAAAACCTGGTGGGCGTGCCCAGGATTACCATCGCCAACGGCCGTGCCGGCCGTAACGTCACCCTGAGGTATGCCGAAATGCTCTATCCCGATCTGAAGGAGTCGGGCAGGAACGTCGGCATGATCATGACGGAGAACTATCGCGCCGCCTTGAGTCAGGACGTTTACACGATGAAGGGAGGGACCCAGGTATTTCAGCCCCGCTTTACTTCGCACGGATTTCAATATGTCGAAATCACCGGAATGGACCAACCGCTTCCGCTCGAAGCCGTTCAGGGTGTGGTGATCAGTTCAGTCAGGGAGTTGACGGCCGGCTACAAGACATCCAATGAGAAAGTGAACCAGCTATGGTCGAATCTCGTCTGGTCCAACATTGATAATTTCCTTACGATCCCGACCGACTGCCCGCAACGCAACGAGCGTATGGGCTGGTCGGGCGACATCAATGTCTTCTCGCGTACGGCCACTTACTTATCGAATGCCGATCAGTTCCTCACCCGGCACATGTACGCGATGCGCGACGTTCAGGCAGCGTCTGGAAGGTTTGCGGATGTCTCACCGGTCGGGGGCGGCTTCGGCGGCGTCCTCTGGGGCAGCGCGGGAATTGTCGTTCCTTGGGAGACTTATCTGCAATACCAGGACATCGCGCTGTTGGAGCGGCATTATCCGGCGATGGCCGCATATGTGGACTATCTCGAGTCCACCATCGATCCAAAGACAGGCTTGAGCTCGGACGCGCAACTCGGCGACTGGTTGGGACCCCAAAACAATGCGCTCGGGGCGGCCTTCCTGGCCACCGCCTACCATGCCTACGACCTCGAGATCATGGCGAAGGTCGCTCGAGTATTGGACAAGCCCGCTGACGCGGCCAGGTACCGCGGTATGTACGAAAAGCGCAAGGCGTTCTTCAACGCCACTTTCGTCAATGGCGACAAGAGGACGCTGGGCATCGCCGGACTCGGCGGGTTCGGCGGGCCGCCAGGACGAGGAGCGACGGCGGCGCCTCCGAAATTCAGCGTGGCCGACACCCAGACATCCTACGCGGTCGGTTTGGGAATGGGACTATTTAGCGACGAGAACGTCCCTTATACGGTCAAGCGTCTCGCGGAAACCGTCACGCGCGAAAACAAAGACGACGGCGGCGTTGTGCGGCCGAAGTACTCGCTGATGACCGGGTTCATTGGCACGGCCTGGATCAGCAAGGCTCTCTCCGACAACGGCCTGAGCGAACTGGCGTATCGGATCCTAGAGAACAACCAATATCCATCCTGGCTCTATGCAATCGACCAGGGTGCGACCTCGATATGGGAACGGCTGAACGGATACACGGTGGAGAACGGATTCGGCGGGAATAACAGCATGAACTCGTTCAACCACTATTCCTTCGGAGCTATCGGTCAATGGATGATGGCCTACTCGCTGGGCATTCAGCGGGACGAACCCGGTTTCAAGAAGTTCGTCCTTCAGCCCGAGCCCGATCCAACGGGCGCCATGACATCAGCCGAGGGCTACTACGATTCGATGTACGGCAGAATCAGCAGCGCATGGAAAGTGGACGGCAAGGTTCTTAGCTATCGGGCTACAGTTCCCGCCAACACAAGCGCCACGCTCTATCTGCCGGCATCTGCGCCGGGCGCTGTGAAGGAAGGCGGAAAGGACGCCTCCTCTGCGAAGGGCGTGACCTTTATCAAGCATGAGAACGGCAGGGCAGTCTACAAACTGGAGTCCGGCAGCTACGAGTTCACCTCGATTCGATAATTCGGGCGGGCAGCCAATGGTGATATGCTCTGGGCGGACGCAGCTAACATCGCTGTCATCATCCGCCGATTTAATACATGGAGGACCATTCCGTTTGAAGTACGTAAGATCATTCGCCCTGTTAATGAGCGTGACGCTGCTCGCCGCCGGGTTGCTCGCTGAGGAAGGCATGTGGATGCCTCAACAAATCCCGTCCCTGGCAGGCAAGCTGAAGACTCTCGGATTCAAGGGCGATCCGAAGGCGTTCGCCGACCTGACCGGACAGCCTATGGGAGCCATCGTCTCACTAGGCGGCTGCACTGCGTCGTTCGTATCACCCTATGCGCTCATCGTTACAAACCATCACTGTGTCACCGGTGGACTCCAGTTCAACTCCACGCCGAAGCGCAACCTGCTGAAGGACGGCTATCTGGCGAAAACCCGCGACGAGGAATTGCCGAATGGTCCCGGATCGCGCGTGTTCGTAACCACCTCTGTGGTGGAGGTCACTCCGTCCATCACCGGGAATATCGACCCGAAGGCAACGGACCGCGAGCGTTACAACCTGATCGACCGGAGAGTGAAGGAACGCATCGCCGCATGCGAGAAGAGCGGACAGCGCTGCAATGTGGCGTCGTTCTTCGATGGCTTGAAGTACTTCGAGATCGCCCAGATGGAGATCAAGGACGTGCGCCTGGTCTACGCTCCCGCCGAGGGTATCGGCGTGTTCGGCGGCGAGACCGACAACTGGCGCTGGCCGCGGCACACCGGAGACTGGAGTTTTCTGCGCGCCTATGTCGGCAAGGACGGCAAGCCGGCGACTTACTCCAAAAACAATGTTCCGTTCAAGCCGAAGCACTGGCTCAGGGTATCGGCGGAAGGGATTAAGCCTGGGGACCTGGTTTTCGTGGCCGGCTACCCGGGACGCACACAGCGTCATCAGACGTACTCGGAGGTGAAAGAGACGGCGGAGTGGAGGATGCCCCGCGCAATCCGTCTTGCCGAGGAGCAATTGGCGATTCTCGACAAGCTCACCAAGCAGGATAAGGCCATCGCAATCAAGGTTGCCGGACGCTTGCAGGGCCTGAACAACGGCCTGACCAATCAGAAAGGAATGCTCGAAGGACTGGTGAAGGGCGGCAGCCTCGCCAAAAAGCAGCAGCAGGAGAAAGAGCTCGAGGCCTGGATCGCGGCCGACCCAGCCCGCCAGAAGAAGTATGGCGATGTCCTTCCCGCGCTGCGCACGCTTCAGACGGAAGGCGAGAAGACCCGTGAGCAGACCGCCGCGCTGATGACTCTGGCCACTTCGTCCACGTACCTGGGGGCAGCCCGGACACTCTACCGGCTTTCGGTCGAGCGCCCCAAGGCGGACGTGGATCGCGATGCGGGATTTCAACAGCGCGACTGGCCCAGGATACGGGACGGTCAGGATCGCATTCAGCGCACCATGGATGCGACCGCCGACCGTGCGCTCCTGGGTTGGGCGCTCGGCCTTGCCGCCGCTCTCCCGGCCGACCAGCGGATCGTTCCAGTGGACCGGGCCGTCGGACTGAAGCCGGGAATGCCGAAGGCTGACGTCGATACCGCGATTGATACATATCTCCAGGGCTTGTTTGCGGGCACCCGGCTCGCCGATCGCAGTTTCCGCTTGGGGCTGATGGAGAAAAGTACTGCGGACCTGCTGGCGACCAAGGATACTTTCATCCTTCTCGCCGCGGCACTCCATCCCCTGGACGAATCGAATCTCGAGGCAAACAAGAATCGCGCTGGAGCGTACTCGCGCCTGTCGCCGCGATACATGGAAGCCATGCTGGCGAAGGCGGGCGGCCTGGTTGCTCCCGACGCCAACAGCACCCTGCGTGTGACCTATGGCCAGGTGAAGGGAGTGGACGCGAAAGACGGGCTGTACTATAAGCCGCAGACCACACTGGCCGGTATCGTCCAGAAGAATACCGGCGAAGGCGATTTCGACGCGCCCAAGGTTCAACTGGATGCCATCGAAGCCCTGCGGTCCGGCAAGAAGACTCCGTACGTCGACCCGTCACTGGGGGACGTTCCGGTCAACTTCCTATCCACCGTGGATACAACCGGAGGCAATTCCGGATCCCCGACTCTGAACGCGAAAGGCGAATTGGTCGGACTGCTATTCGACGGCACCTATGAGTCCGTCGCGTCCAACTTCCTGTTCGATCCGGTCACCACCCGCTCGATTCATGTGGACAGCCGCTACATGCTGTGGAACATGGCCGATGTGGACGGCGCGTCGAATCTACTCGAAGAGATGGGGGCCGGGCCTGCGACATCCGCGGGTGCTTCCTCGGCCGGGCACTAGCAGCCCGTGGCGGACGTGGTTGAATACCGCTTACTAACGTGCGCGGCTCTGTAGTGAGAGAAGGCCCCCTGATCACATTGCGCGTTCGGAGGCCTCGCCGGCGTCGCGGAAGACCTCTTCACGAATGATGCGTTCCGTGGCTTCGTTCAGGTATTCGTTGAGCGCGTCCTTGATGGCCAGGTATTCGGGCCACAGTGTGCGATCGACGAACGACCTGGGAACCCGCACCATCACCGTGGTGTAGCGCTGCCGTTTATAGCGGTACGGCTCCAATCCGTAACGCCGGCACAGGGCCGAAAAGAGCCGGCGTTGCCAGCGATCGGGAAGCGAGAACTGCATCTCGACAGGCTTCTCGACATGTTCCAGGCTGGCCAGGGTTTTGCGGATTCGCTCGATGGCCGCCGCGGCGGCGCGACGCTCGCCATCCGTGGTTGCGCCCTCAAACAGGGCTGCGATTTTGCGCAGCTTGTCGCGGAGTTGATGTTCGGGTGTCATCCGATTGGTCCGGGGCGCTCTGTGACAGGACGGTCCGCCGGCGGGGGCAGCGGTTGAATCTCTTCATCGGCGAGCAGTGCATCCAGGTCCGGGTAAGCGTATACGGTGGGCGCATGGTCGCGCATCAATCCGCCCGTGTCGGCGGTGGGACCATAAGTGCTATGCAGATCGCAGCCGAGCATCCGCAACATCGCCAACAACTGGCCGCGATGCTGCGCAGTGTGGGCAATCCGCCGCGTCATCACCCACGCCCGCGACCGCTGGACGTCGAAGAAGGGGACGGCCTCTTCCCACCACTCGTCCGGCTTCATCCCCAGCGCCGCGAGGCGGCGTCCACTGTCTTCCGCGTACCGGGCGATGAACTCGCGCCGCGTTTCAACCGCCGGCAGCGGCGGCGCCTCCACCTCGACGCCGAGCATCGTTCGAAACCAGGTGTCCTCACTCACGCACTGGTGAACCATGTGTTCGTGGAAGCTGCGTCCGCGCGGGTCCGAAGGATGCGGACGAAAGGGCAGATCGGCGTCGTGAAACATGCTCCACACGCTCAGTACTTTTACGCGCTCGGTCGCGTAGGTCTCGACGAGAAAATCGCAGTTCACTTCGGAAACCCGTACGCACTCAGGCCCGGGATGAGCCTGATCGCGTTCTGATAGTAGACCTTGCGCAGCACTTCGTCGGGAAGATCCATTCCGTACATGCTCCAGAATGCGTGGCGTTTCCGGTAGTACGGGAAGTATTCGTCGGCGGTTTCGAGCACCCGGAAATAGGTGCGATACTCGCTGGGTTCCCATATGTCTTTGCCGAACATGATGCGGTCCTGATAACGGATGAAGAACTCGCGCGCAAACCTGGGCTGGCGGCCCAGTTCGGCCAACACGGCTGCGATCTCGGTATACATATTCGGGAGTTGGTCCATGAGGCGGCCGAGTTCGGCGAGATTTCCTCCCAGCCAGCCGAGGTGCGCATTGATGAACTTCACTTTCGGATGCCGGGCGAACAGGTCATGCTGTTCGTTCATGAGCGTCTCCCAACTGGGATAACGCTCCGGCGGGCGCGCGCGGCCGGGGAACTGCTTCAACTCCAGCCACCGCTCGTTGTATTTGTCGATGGGTTGAAAGAACGCGGCCGGCTCGGCGGTGTGGATCAGCACCGGAATGTTGTGGCGGGCGCAGACATCGAAGATCGGGTCGAGCTTGGGATCGTTGACATGGACCCGGTCGCCGTTCGGGTACTTCACATCCATCCCGAAGTTCTTGAAGAACTTCAGCCCCTGGGCGCCGGCGCGGATGTCTTCTTCCAACTGGGCGGCGGCCTTGGCGCCCCAGTCCGGCGCTTCGATACCGGAAAAGTTGATGTTCGCGAAGACCACGAACCGGTCCGGGTAGCGGCCCTTCATCGCCTGCACGATACTCTTCAGGCGCGCGCCGTTGCCGCCGCTCAGGTTGACCATCACGCGGAGATTGATCGAATCCATGTCGCGAACCAGCTTGTCGATGTTCTCCGGGGACATGTTGCCCTGGTGGTTGTGAACATCGATGAAGGGGTACTTCGCGCGCGTTACCGGGTGTTGGGGAACCACAAGAGTCGACTTCGGTTCGTATTCCTCAATAGTCATCTGTTGCTGAGCGAGCGCGACGGCGGCCAGCGCCGCGCCCGCTGCAAGAAGGCGATTTCGCATTAAGGCTATTGTGTCACTTGCCGCGTAATTTGTAGTGAACGCGGATCGCCTTGTGAATGGACTTCCAGCGCTGCTTCTCGACGAACGCGGCGTGATGATCGGTGAGCATTTCGTGCCGGTGGATTTCGCCCTGGAGCTTTCGGTAGCTCTGCCAGCGTTCCGGGTGGAGTTCGCCCCGCTCCAACGCATCCCGCACGGCGCAGCCGAGTTCGACGCCATGCGAGCAATCGCGGAAGCGGCATTCCAGCGCCAACGCGGCGATCTCGTCGAAGGCCTGATCGAGAGCGTCGCGTCCGGCCCACAGTTGGAGCTCACGCATGCCCGGCGTGTCGATGAGCAGCGCTCCCGAGGGAAGCACGATGAGCTCGCGGCGAGTGGTGGTGTGGCGTCCGCGGCCATCGGATTCCCGGACGGGCGCGGTGGCCAGTCGCTCTTCACCGAGCAGACGGTTGAGGAGCGTTGACTTGCCAGCACCCGAGGAACCGAGCAGCACGAACGTTTTTCCAGGCGTGAGGTGAGGCGTCAGCGGCGCGATGCCTTCATCCGACAGCGACGAGATGGGGATCACCGGCCTGTCGCGCGCGATCCGCCGCGCCTGATCCAGCGGCGATTGGAGATCAGCGCAAAGGTCGGACTTGCTCAGTACGATGACGGGATCGGCGCCGCTCTCCAGGGTGAGCGTAAGATAGCGCTCGATGCGGCGTGGGTTGAAGTCACCATCCAGGCCGCAGACGATGAGGGCTGTGTCCACGTTGGCGGCCAGCACCTGTTCGTCCTCGCGTGTTCCGGCGGCGCGGCGGGAGAACTTCGTGCGGCGCGGCAGCACGGCGTGGACAATGGCTTGCCCTTCACCGATGACGCGGAGAGCGACCCAGTCGCCTACGGCGGGAAGTTCGGATTGGGAAAGCGCTCCGTATTGCAGCGCGCCTGAGGGTTCCGCGCGATACTCGCCCGATTCGGTGAGCACCCGGTATTCATCGCGGATGGAAATGACAACGCGGCCCAGGACAGATCCGTCCTGCGCGTAAGATTCGAAGTGCGAGAGAGTCCCGGCATGGGCGCCGAGTTGCTCGATAGTCACTTAGTTCGCTCCTGTGGACCTTCAAACAAGGCACGGGCAGCTCACGCTTCCCGCGTCAAGAAGTGGCCGACAATTAGCGAACAATGACCGGCAGCAAATCTCAGAGTAGCCGCGAAGCCGGCCGCCGGTCAAGAATGAATGTTGGCCCTACCGCTCCGAGTTGCACTGGACGCCACGCCCTTGTCGGTCTCGACGGGGGGTATCCGGAGGTATACGACCGAACTGGTGCGAGCGCTAGCCGTCCGCTATCCGGACGATTCGTACTACCTGGTAAGCGACCAACCCTTCGACCTGCCGGATCCAGCGCCGAACCTGCATCGGGGCGAGTACCCGGCGACGCCCCTGGAACGTCGGTGGTGGACACTCGGGCTTCCGCGCGAACTGCGGCGCCTGGGGGTGGATGTCTTTCACGGAACGGATTTCGCGGTGCCCTATCTTCCTTCGCGTCCGGCGGTGATGACCCTACACGACTTGACGCCGTGGCGCGCGTCCACCGCCGCGTCAACCAGTCGACGGGTACGCACGCGAACTCCTTTGCAACTCGGCCTGGGCCTCGCCACGATGGTTCTTACTCCCAGTGAGGCGATGAGGCGCGAGGCGATATCGCGGTTCCGCCTCCGCGCAGACCGTGTGGTTGCCGTCCCGCTGGCGGCATCGGAGCGCTTCCGGCCGGTGGCGCCATCCGGTGCCGGGCGACCGTATTTTCTCTGTGTCGGTACGTTCGATCCGCGGAAGAATCTGAGCGTGGTGGTGGATGCCTGGACAGAGTTGCGACGCCAGGCTGAGGTGGATCTGCGTGTCGTTGGCAGAGGCGCGGCCGGGGCAATCGCGGACGGCGTCACTTATGTGGGCGAGGTGCCCGACGAAGCGCTTCCCGCGCTATACTCCGGGGCGGTGGCGTTGCTCTACCCATCGCTGTACGAAGGCTTCGGCCTTCCGGTGCTGGAAGCCATGCAGTGCGGAACCATGGTAATCGCATCCAAGGATCCGGCGATTTCCGAAGTTGCCGAAGGCGCCGCGATACAGATCGACGCCTCCGACGCACGCGGTTGGTTGACGGCGATGAAAGCTGCCCTGGACAGCGAACTAAGAAGCGTCTGGCGCGAGCGGGGACTGGCTCGGGCCGCTCAGTTCTCCTGGGAGCGGACGGCCATGATGACCAGAGAGGTTTATGACGAAGCCCTCCGGCTGTTCTAGCGACGTCCTGTTTCTGAGTCCGGAGGCGCTTTATCCGAAAGTCGGCGGAGGGGCGCTACGGGCCGCTTCCATCTACGAATATCTGCTGGAACGGCACCATGTGGACGTCGTCACTTTCCGCGAAGACCAGCGCCCGTTGGAGTTGCCCGGCGCCCGGGAGGTGCTGGTGCTCGACCTTCCCCGCCACGCCAAACACAAGTGGGCGCGCGCGGGGCGGAATTTGCGTCGCAGCGTGTCGGGGAAGCCGCCGCTGCTAGACCGCTACTCCGGATTCAACCGGCACTTATCTTCGTGGCTACAGGGTCGCGAGTACGAGTTTGCTGTTGTGGAGCATTTCTGGTGCGCGCCCTACGCAGCCGTCTTGCGCGCTCATGCAAAGAGACTGGTGTTGGATTTGCACAATATCGAATCGACGCTGCAGGCCACCACGGCGGCGGCAGCGGCGTGGCCTCTTTCGCTGAGCTTTCGCCGTTTCGCCGCATCGTATCTCAAGCTGGAGAACGAGTGGCTGCCGCAATACGACGACGTGCTGGTGGCTTCAGGAGCGGACGCGGGCCGGGTTCCGGCGGAGCGGGTATCGGTTTATCCAAACACGATTCCCTTGCAGCAGGAGCCTCGCCTTTCGCGCGAGCATGCCATCGCGTTCACCGGGAATCTCGAATACGACCCCAACATCTCGGCGGTACGCTGGTTCGCACGCGAGGTGTGGCCGCTCGTTCGGCGCGCGGATCCGACTCTCGAGTGGCGGATCATTGGACGGAACGCCCATGCCATCGAGAAGTTCGTGCGCGGTGTGGATGGCGTCACCGTCACGGGCGAAGTGGCTGACGCGGTGGTGGAGATCGCGCGAACCCGGGCTGCGGTGGTCCCCCTATTGGCCGGAAGCGGTACCCGGTTCAAGATTCTGGAAGCGTGGGCGGCGGCGACGCCGGTGGTGTCCACTACTATTGGCGCCGAGGGACTGGGTGCGATTCCTGGCCAGCACCTGCTGATTGCCGACGATGCCGCGGGATTCGCAAAAGCCGTACTCGAGGTGGTGCGCTCGGCCGGTGACCTGGGCCGCAACGGCCGCGCGCTGTACGAGGCCCGCTACACCAACGAGGCTGGCTGGAGGTTGCTGGAGGACCTTGGTCTCTAGACCGCCTCCGTACGGTGCTGGAACGGGAGGCGAATGCGCAGCACCCGCTCACGAGTCCGCTCCTCGGCCAGGCTGCGCGTGCGCGCGTGCAGCAGATCTTCCAGGGAGACCATGCCCACCAGTTTGCGGGTATCACTCTCCACTACCGGCATCCGGGTAACTCCTGTCTCGGCCATCCGGTTGACCACCAGTCGCAAGGGCTCGTCGCGACCGGCAACCACGACATCCCGCCGCGCGAGCGAACCCATATACTCATCGCCGGACAGACCCTCGCCCGCGAGTTTGTGGAGATGCTTGCGCGTGATGACTCCAACCAATTCGCGATCGCCGTGGATCACCGGATACAAGTGCTGTCCGCGTGGACCGTGCCCCGACTGAAACGAGGGGGCCACTTCGCCGAGTTTGGCGTCTCCGTCGAAAGCGACCAGGTTCGAACGCATCACCTCGCGCACAAACAGAATCTCCAGGGGATCCACGGCGTATTCACGGCTGAGGTGGAATCCGCGGCGACTCACCTTTTCCGTGAGAATCGAACGCTTGAGCGTCAGCACTGTGAATGCGTGCGCGATTACCGAGGCCACCAGGAGGGGCAGCAGTACGTTCAAGTCATGCGTGAGTTCGACGGCGAAAAGAATACCCGTGAACGGTGACCGCATAGTGCCGCCGAGGATCGCTCCCATGCTGATCAGCGGCCAGAAGCCTGCGCCTTCACTGGGCAGGAACATTGCCTCGATACCGCCGAGCGCACCGCCCATCATCAGGAGCGGGGCCAGCACACCGCCCGAAGTCCCCGATCCCAGCGACACGGCCCAGATGATCGATTTGACGATCAGGATGCCCGCGATGACCTTACCCGGAACATTGCCTTGCAAAAGCGCCCCGATGGTGTCATATCCGACGCCGAGCGCTTGGGGAAATACCAGACCTCCGAGTCCGACCACCAGGCCGCC
This sequence comes from uncultured Acidobacteriota bacterium, assembly GCA_963737465.1. Taxonomy (GTDB): domain Bacteria; phylum Acidobacteriota; class Terriglobia; order Bryobacterales; family Bryobacteraceae; genus TMP-7. The sequence goes on along the minus strand of CAVTTC010000013.1, from coordinate 295,494 downwards.
GATGGCCGGCCACCACATCCAGTGAATCCTGAGATGCTGGAAGGCGTCTTCGGAGGCGTAGACGGCGAGCGTCAGCAACGCCGAGAGCGCGCCCGCCAGGAGTCCCGCGGCCGCGCATCCCAGCAGTCCCTCGGGGCCGATGAACACGGGATGGGCGGGGACCGGAAAGATGGGCCCGGTGCCGATGATGTATCTTCGTGCAGCGCCGGCAGCGGCGCTCGCCAGAGCGACGGGGATCATGCTGCGCGGTTTCCACTCAAACAACAACAGTTCCACCGCGAGCAATACGGCCGAAACAGGTGCGGCGAATGTGGCCGACATGCCGGCCGCGGCGCCTGCCACCAATAGCGTTTTCCGCTCCGCACTGGTGAGCCGAAAGAACTGCGCGATCATGGAGCCGAACGCGCCGCCCGTCATGATGATGGGACCTTCCGCGCCGAACGGTCCGCCGGAGCCGATGGAGATGGCGGACGAAATCGGCTTCAAGAGGGCGAGACGCGGCTGCACCCGGCTGCCGTTGATCAGAATGGATTCGATGGCTTCCGGAATGCCGTGGCCGCGGATTCGTTCGGATCCATAGCGCGCCATGATGCCGATCACCAGCGCGCCCGCCACGGGAATCCACACGGCCCAGAGACCCAGGTGATTGCCCGCCGGAGAAACCAGGGCGGTGCTCACCCGCTGGAAATAGAACAGATTCGTGAAGAGTCCGATCAACTGGAGCAGTGCCCAGGCCACATACGCGGCGAATACGCCAATGACCACCGCCAGGCCGCAGATCGGAATCATCTCCGTGGTGGCCGTGAAGTCTCCTAAAACGGAGGATGTGTCGCTCCTCAAGCGGCGGCTCCCTTCGACACCGGCTTACATACAATCCTCCGCAGAGTGCGCGCCAGTTCGGGCCCTACAGTCTCGAGTTCTGTACGATGTACCCGGGCCAGGGCCGCCAGCATCTGCTCGCCGGAGTTGGTGAGCGAGATCAGCACGGCGCGAGCATCGTCGGGATCCGTCTGGCGGCGGACGATTCCGCGATGCTCCAGACGGTCAATGAGTTCCACCGTGCTGTGGTGGCGCAGGAGCAAACGGGCCGCTAGTTCTCGAATCGTCGGTTTCCTCCCCGGGGGGAGTCCTTTGATGGCCAGCAAGAGTTGGTGCTGCTGCGGCTCCAGACCCGCTTCGCGCGCCTGTTTCTCACTGAATTCAAGGAAGCGGCGGAGTTGAAAACGAAAGTCCGCCAAGGCTCGATATTCCACGTGGCAAATGCTGTCAGACTCGCTCACATTTATATCGTATCACGACATAATTTGCGAGCTTCGCGCACCCTGTGCGGAAATCGATAGTGGATGTCGATCTACAATGAACGCCGCGACGAGTTGGAGCGCCATGAATTCCAGATGGGCATGGAGCGGGGACGCCTGGCCGTCACGCTGGACCTGCTGACGGACGCACTGGTACTGGTGGGGCAGCACGGCGTGTACTGCCAGAGCGCGCGGCAGCCCGGCAAGCCAGCCATGGACATCCAGATGATGACGCGGTTGCTGGAGGATTCCAAGGAGTTGGTGTCCAGCGTGATGGAAGAGATCCGGAAGCGCCGCGCAGCGGAGAATCCCGAGTAGATTCTTTCGGCCTGCGAAACTTTTTGACTATTTGTCCGTATTCCAACCAGGAGCACGTGTGGACGAAATACTGCAAGACATCCGGTATGGCTTTCGGGCTCTGCGAAAGAGTCCTGGTTTCACCCTCGTTGCGGTTCTCACGCTCGCCATCGGGATTGGCGCGAACACGGCGATCTTCAGTTTCGTGGACGGCGTTTTGCTGAAGCCGCTGCCCTATGCGAACGCCGATCGGATCATGCGCGTTCTGGAAAAGCCGCCGGGCGATCCCGACGCGAGGAATGGAATTTCGACTCTCAACTTCCTGGATTGGCAGCGCCAGAACTCCGTGTTCCAATACATGGCTGCGCAGACCGGCGGTTCCGTCACGTTGACGGGCGTCAGCAATCCCGTTCAGTTGCGGGGCGCGCGGATGTCAGCTCATGGCTTCGATATTCTCGGCATGCGCGCGGTGCTCGGGCGCACCTTTGCGGCTGATGAAGACCAGCCGGGTAAGAACCGCGTGGCTGTCCTGAGTCACCGGCTGTGGGCATCGCAGTTCGGCGCAGACGTAAGCATCATTGGACGTACCATCCAACTTGACGGCGAGCCGCACGTGGTGATCGGGGTGCTTCCGGAGGGAAGCCCATCTGACCGCACGTACGCACAGATCTTCCGCCCGCTGGTGTTTGAGCCGCAGAACATGACTCGCAACTTCCATTGGTTCGGCGCGCTCGGGCTCTTGAAGCCTGGCGTCACCGTAGAGAAGGCGCGGGCCGAGATGGATGCCATCGGAGCGCGGATCGCCCACGACTATCCGGATTCGAACAAAGGTTGGGGAGTTGCAATCGATCCGTTGACCGACGTGGTAGCCGGGAGGCAGTTGCGCAAATCGCTCTACGTGCTGCTGGCCGCAGTGGGAATGGTGCTGCTGATCGGCTGCGCCAATCTCGCTAATCTGACGCTGGCGCGCAGTACCGCGAGAGAACGCGAGGTGGCCATTCGTGCTTCGGTTGGCGCGGGGCGCTGGCGGCTGGTGCGGCAGTTCCTTACCGAGAACGTGCTGCTGTCGTTGATCGGCGGCGTGCTGGGCGTGGCGCTCGGCTATGCCCTGATGGCCGGGTTGAAAGCCGCGATTCCGCCTTTCTCGCTGCCGGCGGAGGCGAATATTAGCCTGGATTCGCGAGTTCTGTTGTTCGCGATGGCCCTCTCCGTGTTTACGGGGATCATCTTCGGCCTGGCACCCGCGATTCAGGCCACGCGCCCGGACCTGGCGGGCTGCATGAAGGAAGGCAGCCGCGGCTCAGGCACTGGTGGGGGACGACAACGGCTTCGCTCCGCACTGGTAGTAACGGAGGTGGCGCTGGCATTCCTACTGCTCACGGGATCCGGATTACTGATTCGAAGCTTCTTTGAAATGCAGAATGTGGATACGGGCTTCGTTTCGGAGAACGTGATCACCGCCGGCCTGCCGATTTCGGAAAAGCGGTTCCCGAATCCGGAGGAACTGAACGTCTACCTGCGGCAGATCGTATCGAACATCCAGATCCTTCCCGGGGTTCGCGATGTGGCGCTCACCTCCGCCCTGCCCATGGAGGGCTGGGGCTACGGCATGCCGTTCCAAATTGCCGACAAGCCTATTGTGGATCGTGCGAACCGGAAGGCCTGCTTCTTCAAGATGATCAGTCCGTCGTACTTCACTACTCTTGGAATGACGCTGAAGAAGGGACGCGGTCTGAGTGAACGCGATGTCAAAGGGACGCCGCCGGTGACGGTGATCAATGAGACCATGGCCCGCAAATACTTTTCGGGTGAAGAGCCGATTGGGAAACGGATTTTGATTCAGGAGATAGCTCCCGGAAAGGCGGTGCTGGGGGCGGAGATCCCATGGGAAATCGTTGGCGTCACGAAGGACGAGAAGGTGGGGAACCTGGACGACAAAGAAGACGACAATCCTGGCATGTATGTGACGAATGAGCAGAGTCCGGTCTTCTCTCAATCGCTGGTGGTGCGCGCGGCGATGGATCCACGGCGGCTGCAGCAGGGAATCAACGGCGCAGTTCACCAGGTGAACAAAGACCAGGCGCTGACCGACATGAAGACGCTCGAACAGATCAAGACGGAATCGATGGCGGGCAACCGGCTGAACTCCATCATGCTGGGCGGCTTCGCGGCGGTGGCGCTGCTGCTCTCGGCGATTGGGATTTACGGCGTCATTTCGTATTCGGTAGTGCAGCGGACTCACGAGATCGGAATTCGTGCGGCTCTGGGCGCGGGGGCCGCCGACGTCATGGGATTGATCCTCAAGCGGGGCATGCTGATGGCGGGCGCTGGACTCGTGATTGGCCTGCTGGGCGCGCTCGCGCTCACTCAGCTTCTGGCGACGCTTCTGTTCGGAGTGGGTGCCCGGGATCCGATTACGATCGCGGGAGTCGGCGCTATCCTCGCGCTGGTCGCGTTGATTGCGTGCTACGTGCCCGCGAGGCGCGCTTCCAGAGTGGATCCAATGATCTGCTTGCGCTACGAATGAGCGATCTTCACGGCCGCGGAGGCTGAGCGACCTTTGAAGGATCCTCCGTGGCGCCTGATCGGAGATCGTTCGCCGAGGGCAGTGTGGACGCGTTCCATCCGCCGCCCATAGCGCGGACCAACTGCACGGTAGCGGTCATGCGATTCCGGAGTATCTCAACGGCGGCCCGCTCGTTGGTGAGTGCGATGGTCTGAGTGGTGATTACGTCCAGATACGATACCGTGCCGGCTTTATAACGTTCGATTTCCAACTGCAAAGCCTGTTCGGCGGTGGTGACGGTCACCTGCTGCTGAGCCGCCTCGGCTTCCAGAATGCGCAGCGCGGCGAGATTGTCCTCCACCTCTTGAAACGCGCCGAGGACGGTCTGGCGATAGGCGGCCACCTGCGAATCGTAGAATGCTTCCGATTCCTGCACCTGCGCTCGACGCCTGCCGAAGTCGAACAGGGTCTGGCTGAGTGACGGCCCAACGGACCAGAGCCGGCTGGGCCAGGAGAACCAGTCCACCACATTCCCCGCGGAAAGCCCGCCGGTGGCGCTGAGTGTCAGCGTCGGGTAGTAGGCCGTCTGGGCCAATCCGATTTCGGCGTTGGCCGCGGCCACTTGCCGTTCCGCACTGGCGATGTCCGGACGGCGCTCCAGAAGTTGCGACGGCAATGCGGTAGGCACCGGAGGCGGCCCACCCTGGATGGGTCCGGGATCGATCGCAAGGGCGGCTGGCGCCTGGCCGGTCATCACAGCGATGGCGTGCTCGTACTGCGCGCGGCTCACCAGCAGATCGGTGGACTGAGCGCGAGCGCCGGCAAGCTGGGTTTGTGCCTGCAGCACGTCTGCTTTCGACGCCACACCCCCGTTGAACCGGTTAATGGTGAGTTGCAGTGCCCGGTCGTAGGCCGAAATGGTGTTGCTGTACAGCGCAATCTCCATGTCGGTGGCCCGCAGCAGGAAGTAATCGGCGGCGAGTTCGGCCTGCATGCTGAGTCGTATGTTCTCGAGCTGTGCGGCGGTGGCCTGAGCGCTGGTGACTGCATTTTCGACGGACAACCGGACGCGGCCCCATAGGTCGGGTTCCCAGGAGGCCTGCAACGGAAGAGTGAAGATACTCGACGTTCCAGACGAGTTGGATGCAATTCCGCCCGACGAACTGATCACTCCGCCGCGCGATGGCGACTTCACAGCGCTGATAGCGGGTGTCGTTCCAATCACGGGATAATAGCCTGCGTGGTTCAGCTTCACCAGAGCGCGGGCCTGTGCGAACTGCGCCTCCGCCTGTTTTACATTCTGGTTCGAGACGGCCACCATCGATTCGAGTTCATTCAGCCGCTCATCGCCGAACATCTCCCACCAGTTGCCGCGCAGTTCACCATCGTTTGGATGCGCAGCCTTCCACTGGTCCGACACTTTGGGTGGCTGCTCTTTGAATGCGGGGGGCGCGGCAACGGGGGGGCGCCGGTACTTGGGACCCACCGAGCAGGCAACGCTTACGAGCGCAGCCAACAACAACGATGCACCCCGGAACCTCATCAGTCCCCCGTGGCCTCCGCCACCGGTGGCGCCATGATCGCGTGCCGGCGCCCCGCCACCCAGATCTGGATTCGATCCAGGTAGAGGTAGACGACCGGAGTGGAGAACAGCGTCACCATCTGGCTCACGATCAGTCCGCCGACGATGGTGAGGCCGAGCGGGCGCCGCAACTCGGCCCCGGTGCCGGTCCCGAGCGCCAGCGGCAATCCTCCCAGCATCGCCGCCATGGTGGTCATCATGATGGGGCGGAAGCGCAGCAGGCACGCCTCATAGATGGCATCGCGGGAACTCTTGCCTTCATTCCGTTCGGCATAGAGCGCGAAGTCGATCATCATGATCGCGTTTTTCTTCACGATTCCAATGAGCAGGATGATTCCGATCAGTGCGATGACGCTGAGTTCGGTGTGGAACAGCAGCAGCGCGAGCAGGGCGCCCACGCCGGCCGAAGGCAGCGTGGAGAGAATCGTAATCGGATGGATGTAGCTTTCATACAGCATTCCGAGAACGATGTACACGGCGATCAGCGCCGTGACGATCAGCACGGGTTCGCTCTCGAGCGATGCCTGAAAGGCTTCCGCCGTACCCGAGAACTTGCCTTGAATGGTGGCGGGAAGTCCCATCTCCTCGGCGGCGCGATTGATCACCTCCACCGCTTGTCCCAAGGAGACATCCGGCCGCAGGTTGAACGAGAGGGTTACCGATGGAAACTGACCCTGGTGATTCACCGAAAGCGGGGTATTGAGGGATTCGAAGCGGGTAAAGGACGCCAGCGGGATCGCCGGCAGGTTGGGCGCGTGCACGTAGATCGACCTCAACGTGTCCGGCGATTGCCAGTATTCGGGCGCCACCTCCATGACCACGTGATACTGGTTCAGCTGCGTGTACATCGTGGACACCTGCCGCTGCCCGAAGGCGTCATAAAGCGCCTGGTCAACAGCCTGCGCGGACAGCCCGAGTCGCGATGCCGTGTCGCGATCGATGCGAAGGAACGCCTGTAGGCCCCGATCCATCTGGTCCATGTTGACGTCGAGCAGGCCAGGGGCGGTACGCAACCTCTCGAGCATACGCGGCGCCCACGAATTCAGCAGTTTCACATCCTGGCTCTGCAGCGTGTACTGAAACTGCGCGTTGCTGGCGCGGCCGCCCACGCGGATATCCTGAACCGGCTGCAGGAAGAGCGTCGCGCCGGGGATGCCCGCTGTCTTCTTGCGTATGCGTGCGATGACCTCGTCCACGCCCACTTTGCGCTCCTTGAGATCTTTGAGCGACGCGAACATACGGCCGGTGTTGGTGCTTGACCCGCCGGTAAATGCAACGACGTTGGCCGTCGCCGGGTCCGACATCACGGCGGCCACGAAGGCCTCTACCTTCAGGTGCATGGCTTGAAAGGACGTGCGCTGGTCGGCTTGCATCATGCCCGTCAGTCGGCCGGTGTCCTGCTGGGGGAAGAAGCCTTTGGGCATAATGGCGAACAGGTAGACATTCAGGCCGATGGTAAGCAACAGGACAGCAAGCATAATTGCCGGATGCCGCAGCACCACTCGTAACCCGCGCGCGTAGGTATTCAGAATCCAGTTGAAGAAGCTCTCGCTCCAGTTGTACAGGCGGCCGTGGCGCTGGTCCGGATTGTGGGCCAGGAACCGAGCGGAGAGCATGGGCGTGGTGGTGAGCGAGATGACCAGCGACACGGCGATGGCCACCGACAACACCACGGCAAACTCGCGAAACAGCCGGCCCACAATGCCGCCCATCAGCAGAATCGGGATGAATACCGCCACCAGCGAGATGCTCATCGAAAGTACGGTGAATCCGATTTCACGCGATCCGATCAGAGCCGCCTCGAGAGGATGAAGGCCTTTCTCGAGATGGCGGGCAATGTTCTCGATCACCACGATGGCGTCGTCCACTACAAAGCCAGTGCAGATCGTGAGGGCCATCAGCGACAGGTTGTCGAGCGTGTAGCCGACCAGGTACATCACCCCGAAAGTTCCGAGCAGCGACAGCGGAACAGATACGCTGGGGATCACAGTGGCCCAGCCATTACGAAGGAACAGGAACACCACCAGGATCACCAGTCCGATGGAAATCATCAGCGTGTACTCGACGTCGTGGATCGATGCGCGGATTGTTGTGGTGCGGTCCACCGCGATGCCCAGGTGAATCGAGGGCGGAATGGAGGCATGCAACTGCGGCATCAGCCGGTATACCCGATCGACGGTGTCAATGATGTTCGCCCCGGGCTGTCTGAAGATCACCACCAGCACGGACGGCTTGCCGTTCGAGAGCCCGGCATTACGGATGTCCTCAACGGAATCCACTACCGTTCCGAGATCGGCGACACGGACGGCCGCGCCGTTGTGATAGGCCACGATCAGCGGCATGTATTCCGACGCCTTCAGCAGTTGATCGGTGGTGCTGATCTGCCAGGCGCGGCGGCCATCGGCAATCTCGCCCTTCGGACGGAGTGCGTTGGCGGCGGCGAGCGTGGTTCGAACCTGGTCCAGCCCGATGCCGTACTTGTTCACCACGGAGGGATTCAATTCCACGCGGACGGCCGGCAGCGAACTTCCGCCCACCGTCACCTGCCCCACCCCACTTACCTGAGAGAGTTTCTGCGCCAGGATGGTGGATGCTGCGTCGTACATCTCGGATTTCGACAGGATGTCGGATGTCAGCGCCAGAATCAGGATCGGCGCGTCCGCCGGATTCACCTTGCGGTACCGGGGATTCATGGGCAGCGCGGCGGGCAGATAGCTGCGAGCCGCGTTGATGGCGGCCTGGACGTCGCGCGCCGCGGCATCGATGTTGCGGTTCAGATCGAACTGCAGGGTGATGTTGGTGGATCCGAGGCTGCTGGTGGAGGTCATTTCCGTGACACCCGCGATGCGGGAGAACTGACGTTCCAGAGGCGTGGCCACGGAGGAAGCCATGGTTTGCGGATCGGCCCCGGGGAGTCCGGCGTTTACCTGTACGGTAGGGAAGTCCACTTCGGGCAGCGGTGCGACAGGCAGCAATCGGAAACCGATGATCCCGGCCAGTGCCAGCGCGATGGTCAGCAGCACCGTGGCCACGGGCCTGTGGATGAAGGGCGCCGAGAGATTCACGTCATCTCCGGCAATGATAACTGTTCCGGCTCATGATGCTTCCTGCGCCGTGCCAGACTGCGGCCGAGGCGGTCAAACGCAAGATAGATCACGGGAGTGGTGAACAGCGTCAGCAACTGGCTGAAGATCAGCCCGCCGATGATGGTGATACCAAGGGGACGCCGCAGCTCCGAGCCCATACCGGAGCCCAGGGCGAGGGGAACGCCGCCCAGCAGCGCCGCCATGGTGGTCATCATAATGGGCCGGAAGCGCAGCAGGGATGCCTGGTAGATGGCCTCTTCAGGCGCCTTGCCAAAATCGCGCTCGGCCTCCAGCGCGAAGTCGATCATCATGATGGCATTCTTCTTGACGATTCCAATCAGCAGGATGATGCCGATGAGTGCAATCACTCCAAGGTCCTGCTTGAACAGAATCAGCGCCAGAATCGCTCCGACACCTGCCGATGGAAGCGTGGAGAGAATGGTGATCGGGTGGATGTAGCTCTCATAGAGCACCCCGAGCACGATGTACACCGTCACGATCGCGGCCAGAATCAGAATGGGCTCATTGGCCAGCGATGACTGGAACGCCTGCGCAGTCCCCTGGAACGAAGCCTGCACGCTGGGCGGAATGCCCAGTTCGCGAGTGGCCTGTTCGACGGCATCGACTGCGGCGCCGAGCGATGCGTGCGGGGCCAGGTTGAACGAGAGGGTGGTTACCGGGAACTGTCCCTGCCGGTCGATCGTCAGCGGAACGGAGATGGTCCGGGCGCGGGTGAAACTGCTGAGCGGAGCCTGGGTTCCGGTGGCCGTACGCACGTAGATGTCGTGCAGGTCGGCGACGCGGTTCTGCCATTCAGGATGCGCTTCGAGCACCACGTGGTACTGGTTGAGCTGCGTAAAGATGGTGGAGACCTGACGCTGTCCGAAGGCGTCGTAGAGTGTGTCGTCGATCAGCTGCGGAGTGATTCCGAGCCGCGATGCGGTATCGCGGTCGATGTCCAATTGCAGCCCGAGCCCGCCATTCTGCTGATCGCTGGCGACGTCGGTCAAGTGAGGGATTCTCTGCAGGCGCTCCATGAGTTGCGGGACCCATGTATCGAGATCCCGGATGTCGGCCGATTCGAGCGAGTACTGGTACTGGGTGCGGCTGACACGGTTCTCCACGGTAAGGTCCTGAATGGGCTGCATGTACAGCGCGATGCCGTCCAACTGAGCGAGCTTCGGCGACAGCCGGCGGATGATGTCGGGGGCGCGCGCATCGCGTTCCTCGAGCGGCTTGAGCGTGATCTGGATGCGGCCGCTGTTCGGGGTCGTGTTCACACCATCCACGCCGATGAATGAGGAAACCCCTTGCACCGCCGGGTCCTGCAGCACCACCTTGGTCAACGCCTGCTGTCGTAGGGACATCTGTTCGAACGAGATGTCCGGGGGCCCTTCCGACAGGCCGAGGATTACGCCGGTGTCCTGCACCGGGAAGAAACCCTTTGGCACTATCAGGAAAAGGAGGATGGTGGCGGCGAGCGTTCCGGCGGCCACCAGAATGGTTGTATTTTGGTGCCGGAGGACCCAGCGAAGCATCACTCCGTACTTTTCAATAGTCCGCTCGAAGAGACGCTCCGATATCCGGTAGAACCTGCCCTGTTGATCGGCGGGTTTGTGGCGGAGGAGCTTCGCGCTCATCATCGGCGTCAGCGTCAGGGATACGAACGCGGAGATCACGATGGTGGTGGCCAGGGTGACCGCGAACTCCCGGAACAGGCGGCCGACGATGTCGCCCATGAACAGAAGCGGGATCAGCACAGCGATTAACGAGACGGTCAACGACACGATGGTGAAGCCGATCTCCGCCGAGCCCTTCAGCGCCGCCTCGAGCGGCGAATCGCCCTGCTCGATATAGCGAGCGATGTTTTCAATCATCACGATTGCGTCGTCCACCACGAATCCCGTGGAGATGGTCAGCGCCATCAGTGACAGGTTGTCGAGACTGTAGCCGAGCAGGTACATTACGCCGAACGTGCCTATCAGCGAGAGCGGCACGGCGACACCCGGAATCACGGTGGCGGCCACGTTGCGCAGGAACAGAAAGATTACAAACACCACGAGTCCGATGGTCAAGACCAGTTCGAACTCGACATCGCTGACGGACGCGCGAATGGTGGTGGTGCGGTCCGCCACAATCTCCACATGAATGGCCGGCGGAATCGTAGCGCGCAACTGCGGCAGCACGCGCGAGATGCTGTCCACCACGCCGATGATGTTTGTTCCGGGCTGGCGCTGGATATTCAGGATGACGGCGGGAGTCGTGTTCAGCCACGCTGCCTGTTTCACGTTCTCGGCGCTGTCCACCACACTGGCCACATCCGACAGTCGCACCGGCGCGCCGTTTCGATAGGCCACGACGATGGACCGGTATTCGGCGCCGGACGTGAGCTGATCGTTGGTGCCAATCGTCCATGCCTGATGTGGACCGTCCAGGTTACCCTTGGCCTGATCGACATTCGCCTGGCCGAGAGCTGTTCGCAGGTCCTCCAGACTCATGCTGTAGGAGGCAAGGGCTGTTGGATTCGCCTGTACGCGAACCGCGGGCCGCTGCCCGCCGCTGATGCTGACCAGCCCAACCCCCGGCAACTGTGAGATCTTCTGCGCCAGTCTGGTATCCGCAAGTTCCTCGACTGTTGGTAATGGCAGCGTTTCGGAGGTGAGCGCCAGAGTGAGAATCGGGGAATCCGCTGGGTTCGTTTTGCTGTAAATAGGAGGGGTTGGCAGGTCCCGCGGAAGGTACGACCCGGCCGCATTGATGGCCGCCTGCACCTCTTGTTCGGCGACGTCGATGTTCAGATCCAACCGGAACTGCAAGGTAATGAGCGAGCTTCCGAAGGAACTGGTGGAGGTCATCTGGGTCAGTCCGGGCACCTGGCCGAACTGCCTTTCGAGCGGGGCGGTGACGGCTGAGGCCATCACCGGGGGACTCGCGCCTGGGTAGAACGTTTGGATCTGGATGGTCGGGTAGTCCACCTGGGGCAGTGCAGAGACAGGCAGTTGCCGGAACGCCACTACTCCTACCAGCACTACTCCAGCCATCAGCAGCGAGGTGGCGACTGGCCGAAGGATGAAGATCCGCGACGGGTTCACGAGGCAGGTCCTCCGGGACCCTGCATCGCTCCGTCCCCGACCATGGCAGGACGGCCGGGTGCGGCTCGCTGACGTACGCGAACCTGGCTCCCCGGCTGCAGTTTGTCGGTGCCGTCCGTGACCACTAACTCCCCGGGCTGCAACCCGCTGCGCAGGGACACGATGTCTTCCACGGTGATTCCGGGAACAACGTTCCGTGCTTCCACGGTGCTGTCCGGCTTAACGACGTACACAAAGGTGGTCCCCTGCTGGCCGTGCTGGAGAGCTGCCGCCGGGACAATCACCTGGGCACGCTGAGTATCCACGAGAAGGCGCACATTGACGAACTGGTTGGGAAACAGGAGCCCGCCGCGGTTGGCGAATACGGCTTTCAACTTGGATGTGCCGGTCTGGGGATCGATGGTGTTGTCCACAGTGAGAAGCGTGCCGGTGTCAAGTTTGATTGAATAGTCGCGATTGAATGCCTCCGCGCGGAGTTTCGCGCCGGCGCGGAGTTTCGCGAGAATCGGCGGCAGGTTATCCTCGGGGATGGTGAACAGCGCAGCGATGGGCTGGAGTTGTGTGATAACGAACAGACCGGTTGTGTCGCTGGCGTGCACGATGTTGCCGGGGTCCACCTGGCGCAACCCGATCCGCCCGCTGATCGGGGCGGTGATCCGCGCATAGGTGAGTTGCAGTTGCGCGTTGGCGATGGCCGCCTGATCCTGCTTCACCACGCCTTCACTTTGGGCGACGGAGGATCGCTGAGTATCGAGTTGCTGCTGTGGAATGGCCTCCTGTTGAATGAGCGTCTGGTAACGGCTGAGATCCAGTCGAGCGTTGGCGAGAAGGGCCTGATCGCGGGCCATCTCCCCTTGGGCCTGCGCCAGTTGCACCTCAAACGGACGCGGATCGATCTGGGCGAGTAACTGCCCTTCCCGGACGAACTCACCTTCGCGGACGGCTACGTACATGAGTTGGCCGTCCACCCGGGACCTGACAGTGACAGTGTAGAAAGCTGCCACCGACCCCAATCCGGTCTGATACACAGGAATGTCGCCGCGGTAGGATTTTGCGGCCGTGACCGGCATGACTTGTGGGCCTCCGCGGCCCGATCTTCGGCCCTGTCCGGCGAGTCCACCCGGCGCGGCTGGGCCCGCGTTCGGGGCGCTGCTCCCGCGCTCGTTTGCGCGGGCCGGCACTCCTCTGCGGGATATCCAAATACCGGCCGCTGCAACAAGGATCAAGACCACGATCCACCATCGGCGCCCACGGTGACGGGTCGGATTCGCTTCAGAACTAACGGACATCCGGAAAACCTGACGGAAGGCAGACCCAGATATGGTGCTCGGCGATCGGCACGAACTTCGCCACTGAACGTGAGGACGCCGACAGCACCGTCATTCGTTTCGTACATTCCTGAAATATGGGATCCGAAAATTAACCATTCCCACCGGCGCCGGTGAGGTTTAATATGGATCCGGGCGCGTCGGAAGCGGTTCGCGGCGGTGCCCGTAACAGCGGATCCGTCCGGCGAGGCCCAAGCGTTTGCGCAGGAGGTACACCGTGCCAGTCAGACAACTCAAGGAATTCCTCGACCGCAACAGCATCAAATACGTAAATATCACGCACTCCACGGCATACACGGCCCAGGAGATCGCGGCACTCACGCACATCAAGGGACGCGACCTCGCCAAGACGGTCATCGTCAAACTGGATGGTTCCCTGGCGATGGCCGTGTTACCGGCCTCTTTCCACGTCGACATGGATCGTTTGAGGGTCAGTGTCGGCGCCAAGGAATCAGGTCTGGCCAGCGAGGCGGAGTTTCGAACGCGGTTTCCCGGTTGTGAAACCGGCGCCATGCCGCCTTTCGGCAATCTCTTCCAAATGCCTGTATATGTGGATGACACCCTGACCCACGATCAGGAAATCTCATTCAACGCGGGCACTCACAATGAGTTGATTCGGCTGGCTTATGCCGACTTCGAGCGGCTGGTGCAACCCGTGATCCTGCGCTTCCTGGCGGAGCGGGCCGCTTGGCACGCAGCTTGAGCAGGGAAGGGCGGCCAGAGGCTTGGCCGCCCATCTAAGTCTTTACTGTTGAGGGGCTTGGCGGCGGGCGGACGGTCCGCGCCGGCCAAACCCGGCGGGACGCAACCCGCCGCTCAGGTGCTGATCCATCACCGAGTTGAACTTATCTTTTTGCTCCGGTGTGAGAAGCGCGTAGAACTTGGCGAAAGTCTTGGTGCGGATTGCCGCAAGCTGGGATGCGAGTGGACCGACTGCGGCAGACAGTTGGTCGATCTGCGCGTCCGGCGCATCTGACTTAACAGCATTGGCCAGCGCCAGGCGGGCGTTCTTCATTTGCGCCCTGACTGGCTCGGCGTCGGCTTGGCTTGCCTGGAAGATCGTCTTTGCCTGGGCCTGCTGGTCCGGTGTGAGATTCAGGAAGTGCTCGATCCGCGCGAGTCTCCCCCGACCTTTCGAGGCTTGGGCGCCTGTCGCGGGCGATGGGGTTTGAGCGAATATCAGCCCGGCGGCGAGAAGTCCGCCCAGGATAGTTCTGTTCATCATTTGTTTCATTGGGATCTTGATCCCCTCCGACTTTCCTGACGAGACAGCCCGAAACCGGCGTACGTTCGTTACACTATTTTACGGGTGGCCGACTGTGTCGGCAGACTGGCCAGCGCGGTACAATTAAAGCAGAAAATCCAAGGCAGGCTGCTTGATTCGCACCGTTCCCGCCCTCTTTCTACACCTAGCGCCGATTTTCCTCCTGGCTGTCAGTCCGCTTCAGGGCGGACAAGCCGAGAAAGGACAGTTGGATGCGGATCCCTCTCTATTCACGGTAATGGCGGCCCTTAACGCGGCTGGGTACGACGACGATCTTCAATCGCCGGCCAACCACCCCCTCCGGAAAGCTGTTCGCGAATATCTAAAATCCCGCGATATACCTTCACGGAAAGAGTTGCAGCTGTTCTTTGCGGCGCATAGGCTTCCGGATCCCGCCGCCAACCTGGCTCAATACGTTTCCTATGCGCTTTCCGTGCAGGGGCCGCCGGATTTCCAGTTCCGCTACACGCTCAATGAACTGTCGCCGGATGTCGGACCGCTGAGCTCTTTAAGTGAACTGCTCGCCAAATTCTACCAGGAAGCCAACTTGGAGGATGTCTGGACGAAGTCCCAACCCGCCATTGAGCAGGTTCTTGCGCTCTACCATGAACCGGTGACACGCGGAGTTGCCCAATCGAATGCCTACCTGCGCAATCCCACCAGCGGCTACCTGGGGCGCCGGTTCCAGATCTTTATCGAGTTGCTGGCCGCTCCGAACCAAGTGCACACGCGGAGCTTCAAGGACGACTACTTTATCGTCGTCACCCCATCCCAGGAACTGGAGTCCGACGAAATTCGTCACGCCTACCTCCACTATCTGCTGGACCCGCTGGTGCTCAAGTACGCCGAAGTGATGGCCCGCGCCCGCGGCTTGGCGGACTTCACGGAGGCCGCCCCCGCGCTGCCGGAAGCCTACAAGACCGACTACACGCTGCTGGCCACCGAGTGCCTGATTAAGGCTGTGGAAACGCGGTTCATGCCCGCCGCGCAGCGTCAGGCCGTGGTGGACCAAGCTCTTCGAGAAGGGTTTGTAATGACCCCTGCCTTCGCGGAAGGGTTGGTAGCGTACGAAAAACAGCAGAAGGCGCTGCGACTGTACTTCCCGGACATGGTGCAGGCCATCGACCTGCAACGTGAGGAACGCCGCCTCTCGTCAGTGAAGTTCGTCAGGGAGCGGGCGGTAAAGACGACCAAGGTGACGCCGGCGCCCGAGCCGGTGGTGGAATTGACTCGGCCGCAGAAGGCTCTGGCCGAAGCGGAAGCGTTGTACAAAGATCGTAAGCTGGACCCGGCCAAGGACGCCTACACCCGACTCCTGCAAGTTGGGGACGACCAGTTGGTGCATGCCCGGGCATACTATGGATTAGCAAGGATCGCCGTGCTCCAGAATGAGCCGGAAAGCGCCGAGAAGCTGTTCAGGCGTACTCTGGAGTTGAAACCCGATCCGGAAACACTAGGATGGAGTCTGGTCTACCTTGGCAGGCTATTCGATGCCCAAGGCAATCGCCAGGAAGCCACGGTGAATTATAAGTCGGCCCTTGCCGTGGAGGGAATTTCGGCTGGCGCCCGCCAGGCCGCCGAAAAGGGTTTGCAGCAATCATTTACGAAAGAGAGGTAGGAAGCCGGCCACGGCCGGGCGCCTGCATCAAAGGAGCAAGAAAAATGCACAGAGTTTTGACCGTGACCGTAATCGCCATCGTTTGCGCCGCTGCGGCCCTCGCACAGGCAAAGCAACCGAAACCGAAATCACAGAAAGAAATCGACGCCATCATTGCGGTGCAGAATGCGACGGACGCCAAAGCCCGTATTGCCGCCATCGACAATGTCCTGACCAAGTTCGCCGACACCGAATTCAAACCGATGCTCTTGATCATGGGCGCCGGGACCTACCAGCAGATGGGCGACATGGAAAACATGATCGTTTGGGCCGAGCGGGCGCTCGAGGCGGATCCTAAGAGCTTCAACGCGCTATTGATGCTGGGCAACGCGTACGCGAGCCGCACGAAGGAATTCGATCTGGACAAGGAAGACAAGCTCGCCAAAGCCGAGGGTTACGCCAATAAGGCGATCGAGGTGCTAAAGACTGCCGAGAAACCCAATGCTCAAATCACGGACGAACAGTGGGCCGATGCCAAGAAGCAGATGAATGCCCAAGCCCACGAGATTCTGGGGACTGCGGCTCTCGTTCGGAAGAAATACGACGGCGCTATCGCCGAGTTCAAGACCGCGGTGGACGCCGCCACTCCGCCGGACCCCGCCACGCTGGTTCGCCTGGCGTCGGCCTACACTCAAAGCGGAAAGCCGGATCAGGCGCTGCCGCTGCTCGAGAAGGTGATGAACACGCCCGATGTGAATCCGCAAGTGAAGTCCGTCGCACAAGCCGAGCGTGTTCGCGCGATGCAGGCCAAGAACAAAGCCGCCGCTGGCGACGCTCCGAAACCCGCCCCGAGCGGTCCCACGCCCGAGCCGATCAAGTAAGGGGTTCTAACCCCTATGCCACGGGATCTCGCGGTTCTCGAAGCGGCGCTCGGATACGAGTTCCGCAATCGGGAACCGCTTATCCGGGCTTTAACCCATAAGTCCCACGCCTATGAGCAGTCGGCAGCAGGCGATTCGGTGGCCGATAACGAGCAACTCGAATTTCTTGGTGATGCCGTGCTCGGCTTCGTTGTCAGCGATATCCTGCTGCTCGACTTTCCTTCGTACCGCGAAGGCCAACTTACCAAGCTCCGCGCTCAACTCGTCAGTGAGCTGCACCTGCATGAAGTGGCCTGTGAGCTACATCTGGGTGAGTTCCTCCGCCTTGGGCGCGGCGAAGAAATGAGTGGCGGCCGGGCCAAGAAAGCACTGCTGGCGGATGCCGTTGAAGCGATCATTGCCGCAGCCTATCTGGACGGGGGCTTGGACGCCGCGCGAGCGATTATCGAGCGCCATGTAGTAGGCGCCACCGATGCGCTGGACATCACGATTCCTGGCGTGAACGACTACAAGAGTGCGCTACAGCACCTGGTGCAGCAGCGAAGGCTGCCCCAGCCCCGGTATATGATCGTTGCCGCCAGCGGTCCGGAGCACGCCAAGACGTTTGTGGTGGAGGCCCGCGTCGGATCGAGCCTGACCGGGCGAGCGGAGGGACCGACCAAGAAGTCTGCGTCCCAGAGAGCTGCGCGGCTATTGTTGGAACAGATCTCGGGAAACGAAGATTCAGGCTGAACGCTCACCATCGGCGCGAAACCATCGGGCCAAAGACCCAGAATGTGGTTGTGCCGACTGCAAATCATGCAAAACGTAAGCAGGCGCCCGAAGCGAAGCGGACGACTCGCCGCGAACACGTCGTGAGCATTCGGCTCGATGACGGGATGAGGACCTCCGCGAGAGCGATCGGGACTTTGACGCCGGGTGCACCGCTTCCAATAATGGGTTGAAGGCCTGGAAGAAGGACCGGCACGAGGGCGCGAACGACTGCAAAAAGACATAGCGCATTCCGGGGATCGCCGCCGGTATAGAAAATGTTGGCCTCATCCCGGAGTGCTCACCCGGTTCGCAATAGCTGCCTCGTGCAGATCCAAGTCGCGCTCAATACGGCGAAGCACCCGATCGTTGATCCTCCCCCTTCGGTGCATGTCAATGATGCTGCGCCGCTGGGCTGCGATGGCCTTCCGGCGAACGGCGGCTTCGGACTCCATCTCCCGGGCGGAATCTTCAGTTGCTCCGCCATTGATGATGAAGGTGTAGTCCTTTCGAATGCGTTCGACTACGCGGCCACCCTCGCCCTGTAAAGCGGTAAGCGCCGCGCGTGCGGACAATATCCGCGCCTCGGCCTCGCACTTCGCAGTTTCGTCCTTCTCGGCGCGTGCGTCGCGATCCAACCGAAGCATGCGGATAACCCAGGGCAACGTAGTGCCCTGCAGGAGCAGTGTCGCCGCGATTACGGCAGCCGTTATGAACACGATTACCGATCGCGAGTTGACCGATGCCGGGATCGATAACGCGGCAGCAAGCGAGATGGCGCCGCGCATGCCCGACCACGCTATGAAGCTCAAATGGCGAGAGGACGGCATAGGATCCCGCGTGCGAATTTGGGGGAACAGTACACGCGGCAACCATGCTGCCGGCCATGTCCAGCACAACCTCAATACGATGGCACTCCCCGCAATTACTCCCGCATACACCAGCAAATGCTTCGGCGCACTGGCAGCACCGTTCCAGATTGTCCTCGCCTGCAGGCCCGTCAGGAGGAACAATATCCCGTTCAGGGCGTACACGATTACATCCCAGAAGCTCGTTAGATGCAAGCGAGTACCGAAGGGCACCAACTCAGGCTGTTGTACGCCGATGTACATGCCGGTCGCTACCGTCGAGAGTACGCCCGAGCCCCCGAGCCATGCTGGTACAAGATATGCCAGGAACGGCGTTATCAGAGTAACAATTGCTTCTGTGCTCGGGTCCGCGATTCGCTTCCGAATCGAGGCCACGAGCCAGCCGATCGCGAGGCCATATGCAATTTCGCCGACTACGATCACCACGAAGCGGAGAACGCCGGCCGAGATCTCAACTTCACCGGTGATGAACGCGCCGAGAGCTATTGTCTTGACCGTCAGGGCGATAGCGTCATTTACCAGCCCCTCGCCTTCGAGAATCGCCACGAGGCGCTGCGGAACGCCAATTCGGGACGCGAGCGCTGTGCTCGCGACAGGATCAGTGGGCGAAACGATGGCGCCCAGGGCCAAAGCGGCAGCCCATGGCAGGCCCGGAATGATGGAGTGGGCGATCACTGCCACGGCCGCGACAGTGGCTAGCACAAGGCCGAATGCCAGAATCGTGATCGTGCGCATGTTGCGCACGAATTCCTCCCACGGCAGTTTCACGGCGGCAGCATAGATGAGTGGCGGCAAGATCCCCAACAACACGAGATCCGGGTTCAGGTGAACCGTGGGGATGCCAGGGATGAACGCGAGTGCGATGCCGACGAAGGTCTGGATAACAGGTGCGGGAATCGGGACACGCAGCGCCACCAAATTCGTTCCGGCTAAAAGCGCCAAAGCGGCGAGTGAAACGATCAGCGCGTGCTCCATCGACCGTTGGACCGCTGCTCCTCTGGTCCCGTTTCGGCCCGCGGGTCAGGAGCTATCGCGTTCGAACTGGTCGGAACGTCGATCGTCGATCGTCGCAGTGCGATCTCTCATGAGCCCGACACGGGGCCGACACTCCCGGACTCGGGAGCCGGGCGGCCACTGTGAACCCCTACGGCGCCGGGTGATGAATGATCTCACCACGAGCGCTTTCGGGTCCTCGAGTTTTACGACAGCGCTTGCTATCGGCTTTCCGTTGCGGGTGACGACTCCGTCGAGTGTTCTTGTTCCACCGAGCAGAACGCCGCCCGTGAAAAGAACACGCAATCAACGCCCACCGGCACCGCCATCGCAACCTACGGCACACACGATTCATGGCGTCCCCCTTATAGGTCCGTCACACAATCAGCTTTATGCCCAACGCAAACAGCACGAAGAGCACAACAGCAATTGCGAGGAACACGCCGAAGACCACCTTCGCGACTGCCGACGCCGCCTTGGCAATGCCGGTGAAGCCCAGTGCGCCGGCAAGGATTGAGATAACAGACGCAACCAATGCAACCGTCAGCATTTCAACCTCCACCTATCGAATCGCTTGCGAGTGCACGTCCGCGCGGTAACTCTGAAGCGCCGGTAAACCATATGTGATCGCGAGCGCGTTAAGGTCGCTCCGCAGCAGACTCCAGTCGCGCTCAGCGTCATGATCAAAGGTGCGATAGATCATCGCACGGTCGATTCCGGCGCTGGTGGCGGTGATCGGTGCGTTGCATGGCTTCCTGACCGGGGCGGCGTTCGCCCGCACTCCCTCCGCCTTGCTCGAACTTACGGGGACACTGGCCGCGTTGATTGTCATCGTCACGCTGCTCGCCGGGTTGGTGGTCTCAATCAGAGCATTCTGGGCGCGGACCGCCATACGAGTGCTGGGAAGCTGGATCGCCGCCACAGGCCTCCTCGTGATCGGCTGGAGTCTCCGCGCCGGGAATTGAAGAGTCGAGTCAAATCAGACCATCAGCGACCGGGAACATCCATGAAAGCCACCCGAACCTCTCCCTACACAGGCGAGCGGTGCGCCGGTCGCGGTGGGCCGAACTCCTGCCCGGCAACACGGTGGGGAAGCGATGGCGGCTGTGCTCTTGCGCCATGCCTCCTAAACAACCGTGGCACGTGAGTTTAGGCCGCCTATCTCGCCGCTTTCTTGTACCCCGCGTTCGTGGTCTTCACGACGATCTGTTTTGCTTTCACATTCAGCACCGATTCCTGCATGAAACTCGTACCATCGTCGAGGCTCGAGAAACTGGCATTCAGGGTCACTGTGTCTTCCGGCTTGTCCATGTAGGTTGCCACCTCGAAACTGCTCAGCTTTTTCGCGGCGGGATCGAGCGACAATGTCATCTTGTCGCCGGGCTTTGCGTAGTCACTGAACACCACTTTGCCGGAGGCTTTGTCGATGGCAGCTTTGCCCGCTTTCATAGAAGCCTGCATCGCCTGCGGGTCTGGAGGAACGTACTGCTTGATCAGCGCGCCCGCCTTCTGCATGTACTCCTTCATGTCCTCCACTTTGTTCTCGATCACGTGCTCCTTGACCTTGCCACCCCGCCGGCCGCCGCTCGCCTTCTCCGGCGCCGGCGCCGGGGGTGCGCCCGCAATCGGGGTCTTCATTACCGTGCCGTCGGCGCCGTACATGCAGTTCTTCTGTTCCGTCTTCTTGACCTCGCCCTTCAGGCTGATTGCCGTTGTTTCCACCCAGGTGTACTGCTTCAACTGTGCCTGGTTCTGCGCCATCGACTGCTTGATGGCCGCCACCTTTTCTTGCACGCCAGGATCGCCGGCCGGTTGTCCGAACACGCTTGTCGCTGTCAGTACGGCGAGCGTTGCTATTGTCATCGTCAGCTTCATTGGTGATCCTTTTTCCAGTCTCGATCGATTTCAAACTACGAATTCACATCAATTACGACTAATCCCCAGGTTCATCGGTGTCCTTCCGCAACAATAGGTTGTTGACTGGGCGATACCCTGTCATTTCACCTCGGCAGTGTCATTGAGCTTCCAGGTTCCGTCGAAAGCCGACGCTTGCGGACCGTAGATGCGGAAAGCGGACCACTACCCGTCCGCGCCGGCAATGCGGCCGCCAAGTTCCCTTCACCACCGAATTCCCCGCTCTTCTGCCAGTTCCGGACACTGTCGAACTCCTCCTGACCTTCGCTCACACCCGAATGCGGGTGCTCCCATCACGGATTCAACCAGTGAGTCCAGTACTTGCAGTATGCAAATCGAGATGAACCGAACTATTCTTCATTCGGCGTAACCTTGGACCTCCTCTTTACAAGAGCGTCTTGGCCAGTGAACCCAGCAGTTGCTTGATGGGGATTTCGATCGCGAACACGGGCAACAGGGGCAGAACGCAGGCGACCGCGATGGGTAAGACAGAGCCTTTGCCGATGGGCGCGAAGCGCATCCTCGCCACCGCCTCGTAGATCGACGAGATGTCCACCGTTGGTCCGAGCTCGGCGGCCGCCAGAATCTCCGGCGTACCGACATCCTGGTTGCGAATCCATTTTCGGTACACCAGGTGCCCGTGATTTCCGACCAAAGCACTATACTCCATCAATCTCGCGCGTTTGAAGCTTCTGATATTCCTGCCAAGAACAAGAAGCGGCCCGTTGAACGCCACCAGCATCGTAACCAAAAACGCGATTGCCAGCGGCTTGATCGCATCCACATGGACTCCGTGATAGAGAACCTCGTGTGCCCAGCGGCCGGCCAGCACTACAGAGATCGCCAGAACTACGGGGGCGCAGGCCACCGTCGAGCCCTCCATGAACCCCAGTCCTCCCACACGGTCGGGATGGCTGGCCACCAGTCGCAGATCGAGGGTGGAGACTTTCCAGACCAGAACCCACAGCGCCAGCATTCTCCAGACCCAGATCACCAGCACGGAAATGAAGATCGGGCGGGAAACGAAGGTGAACCACCAGCCCGCAAAACCGAAACCCGACTGACCATCGGAGTGCCCCACAGCCCACGCCATCTCGTCTCCGGGGGTCGAGGAGGCCGAAGAGCCAATCACCATGGCGGCGATGACCGCGATCACCAACACGGAGCCCCAGATGGAATCGCGAACGCGCGTCGCGGTTGCCAGTGCTTCGCGAAACTTCGGCATCGTCTCGCTATCTACCAGTCCCGAAGTGGCCAGATGCCGAATCATCGGAGGGATGATTCGTTCCATGAAGCCCTCGGCGAAGATCAGCAACGGAAGGGCGATCAGAAAGCGCGCATGGACTCCGAAGTGCCGGAAGAGCGGATCAGCCCCCGAACCACTCAGCGCCTGCCCGGCGATCAGGGCCCCGGCGACAACCGGCAGCCAGGCGAGCGCCACGAGTGCGACGACGCGCGGTAATAGGCCGGCCCCGCCCTCGGCGAAGAGCCCGATTGCGTGGCGGAGTCTCCGGAAAGGTCCGCCCCGCACGGGGGAGAAGTAAAACTCTGAGGAAGGGTCGATATGATCAGGTTTAGTAGGCATCTTCGCTCACCCTTTCACGGCCTCGATCCGGCCGTTCTGGATCGCCTTCACGAAGGCGTCGTGATCGCTTGCATTCTGCTCCGCGTATGCTTCCGCCCAGTCCGCGAGCGCCTCGTCCAAAACGCTGGAAGGGCCGCAATAGCCGAGGATCAGCGCCGGTTCGCCGTTTCTGGCATGGGCCCTCGCCAGCAAGCCGCAGCAAAACTCGTAGAAGCCGAGTTGCTCGCCTACCAGGAATTCCACGGGCATGCCGCCCTTCATGTTCTTCATCTGACGCACGTAGTACGGCCGACCGTCAATCGCGGTCCAGCCCAGCAGGAGATCCGGCAAAGCCTGCAGCGCCTTCTGCGCGGTGACCACCCGCTTCCCTAATGGGCGAACTCGTCCGGCAGCGGCATCAGAAATGGCGCATGCGCGGGAACGCCGGCCTCCTTCATCTGCACCAACGTCGGTTCCTCGCGGTCCGGCTGGGTTCGGGCGGTTGCGTAAGAATGAGTTCGGTCAGTTTCTCGCGCAGAGCCGAAAGATCCCTCGTGGCGCCTGAGAGCATTTCGGAGCGAACTACGGATTCTTGCTGCCTACCGGCTGCCGGCCTGCTTATGTCACTTCTCCTCCTCGAACATTTCCTTCGCCTTGCCACTGCGAACCGTGCGCTGCAACCGCCCGGCCCGCCACGGCGTGTCAGTACCGGCCATAGAGTCACTCGCGGTCCGCTACAAAGGATGCTAGGTTGCCCTCTTCGCGGTAAACTCCAGCGTGCTGCCTTGAAACTCTGCGGTCATCTTGATAACGTCTCCTTGCACCTCGCCGGTAATGGATATCTTTACACCGCCGAATTCGATGTTCACCGTCATGGTGAAGGAGAAAGCGTCGCCTTCGATCTTTCCGTTTTGGATTGCAGACTTGCCGAACCGGTCACTGGTAGTCGTGCCAGTGAGTTTTGTGCCGTCTTGTTTGAAGACGAACGTCCGTTTGAATGTTTCATTCCCACTCTTCGCGGTCGCCTTCCACGTCCCGGTGATGTCGGCGGCAGACAGAGTCATGGCGAGTAGCGCGAAAAGGATGAGTAACGTCTTCATCGTGTGTCGCTCCCGTGGGCATGTGCCATCGTACCCGGCCAAATAGCGAATTCTATGCCTGCCGGCCCGCTCATCTCACTTTTCCTCTTCGAACACGGCCTTTACCTTGCCGCTGCGAATCGCGCGGTCGAGGGCGGCATGGTCCTTCTCGTTCTGGTCGGCGTATTTCATCGAGAAGCCGGCGATCGCCTGGTCGAAGGCATCACCCTTGCCCATGTACCCGCTGAGCATGGCAGGGTGACCGGAGCGCGCGTGGGCGAGAGCCAGAGCCCGGCCGCACCAGATGGCATACTGGTCCATCTCGGGGACGCCGAAGGTCTCTACCATGGCGCTGATCTTGACGTCCCGCAGTTGGCGAACGAAGAAGTCGCGCCCTCCCCTGCCTCGGGTCCAACCGAGGAACATGTCGCTGGCGGGCTGCATGAGCCGGTAGCCATTCACGACGCGCTGGCCGTGGTTGGGGAAGGCGCTCGCCCCCGCGAAAGGCTCCAGCACCGAGTTGCGGGCCTGCTTCACCTGGAGGAAGAGAGGATCGCCTACGCCAGCCATGTACAGGAGTACGAAGCAGAAGGTCCCAACGCTGCCGACCCCGACCACTTTGGCGGCGGCGTCCCGGAGCTCATATCGGTCGAGCAGGGACTGGAGGGCATGAGGGAGGCTGGCGCGGTATCCGTGCATCGCTTCCAGGACTATTTCGTGGACATGCCCGGGTGTATGGCCCTTGGCGTGGAAAATGGTGGGCAACTGATCCTTGATAATGGGTATCTCGTCCTTATGCTCCACGAGCTTGGGGAAGAGTTCCTCGCCTCTGCTCTTCGCCGTTTCCTTCTTGATCCGTTTGCCGATTCTCTGGCGCAAAGTGGGATCCTTGGTGATTGCGATCATCTCTTCGTCCGACAGCGAGTAGTACCATAGCTCCAGCGTCTTCATGTGGCTGAACTCGAGCATGGATTCGCGGTAGCTGCGGACGCACGACAGGACGATGTCTCTGGCGGCGGCATCGCTCATACCGTTATCGCGGCAAGCCACGACGAAGCTGGGGGCCAGGCGCTTGACATCCCATTCCCACGGAGCGGGTAGAGTCTCGTCCAGATCATTGATGGCGAAGATGACCCGCCGCTCCGGGGTGGCAAAGCCGCCGAAGTTGCACAAGTGGGCGTCTCCGCAGCACTGGACATGGACCCCTGACGACGGCGTCGATGCCAGGTCCGTCGCCATCGTTAGGGCTGCCCCGCGGTAAAAGGTGAACGCGGAGCGAACCATGCGCCCGTGGCGCAGGGGGAGCAAATCGGCGTAGCGCCCTTCCTCGGCGCTCAGAACCAACTCGACTGGGTCGGGACGGCCGGCGGGGGCTTTCCAGCCTGCGTGCGCCTTCCGTGGGCATTTCTCCCGTAGGGCCTTTCCCGCGGCGTAACGCTCGGCGTAGCTCATCACGATACGCTCTATTGGCGGGGCCGGCTTTTCGGGTGATGCGGCCGCCTTGGATGATGTTTTGGCCACCGGTTTGGATGACTTCTTGCGCACCGGCACGGATGATTTCTTGCTCGCAGCCGTGGATGATTTGGCCACCGGAGCGGACGATTCCTTGGTTACCGGCGCGGATGATTCCTCGGTCGCGGGCACGGATGATTCGTCGATCACCGGAACGGCTGATTCCTCGGTGACCGGCGCGGATGGTGGGTTGCTCATAGATCCTCTTTCGTCTTATCAGCGCTTAGCTGAAATTCCATTGCTTCTTCCCGGCTGTTTGTATTCTCTGCATCGTCTCGTCTGCGAGATGATGGCAATTGTAATTATGGTGCGATTAGAAGAAGATGCCGAGTCCCAGGATTGGCCCATTCAGGGTCTGACTGATGGTCAGCGTTCGCTCGAGGACAGTGTCGCTGACCTTGAGATGGAGCAGGCCCCAGCCGACGGTGGCGCCAAAATGCTTGGCGAACCGCCAGTCGAGCCGGCCGGTAGCGGAGTAATCCACATCCGAGCCCACTCCGAACCCGCCGCCATCAGCGTGCAGGTCTAACCGCCAATTCTTTCCGAGCGGCCGTTTGTAGGACACGCCAAACAGAGGATCCGTGACCCCCGGTTTCCTGGTTACTTCCGGGTAGTCCGAAAGTCTCACGCCGACATTCAATGCCACCCGTCGGACTCCGCCTTCCACCCACAGACTCGGCAGAACCTCACGCGATCCCATCACTTGCCCGAAGATGATATCCGTCTTTATCTTCAGGTTCGGATTTGTGCGCTCAGCGGAGAGTCCCGCCCACAGAAGGTTCGCTTCAGCTCCCCACTTGCTCTTCTCGACTCGAAAATTAAAGAAAGCCGCCCCATTCAGTGAACTGGAAGCATTGCCGGACGGGCCTGCGGGCCGCTCGGGAAGGTTCGGCAAACTGGGCAACTGTGGAAGGTCGGCTGACGCGCCCATGAGGGGCGCCCAAACATATACCGGGTAGATCTCCACGTTCCAGGCCGAGGGGTCTTTCGTCCAGGCCTGGTCGGCTCCTGCGGCGAACCCCGGCAATCCTAACGCGAGCGCGAACGCCGCGCATGAAAACGATCTGCTAAATGCGGTCATAGTCTATCCTTCTGGCTCCCATCTTCTGTGTTTGCTTTCTGCGACCCTATGCAACTGATACTCACGTGCGCCACGCTCTAACAATGGCGCCGGCGAGCACCGGTCTGGCTGGAGAGTTCATCGTTTTGTACGTTTGCATCGGGTCTTTTCCGGTCACTATCCAACGCCAACACCGTCTCTTCACAGACACCTCATCGCGAGGGGATGGTGACCACCGGCGGAGGCTCCCTGGGGGACGTATCCGCCATGGTGAAGAGGATCATGAGTTGCAGGAATACCTGTTTTGAGCTCAGGTCCCCTTTGTCGATCCAGAACCAATTGCCCTCGTACTTCACCGCCACAAACGCCTCCGCCGATCTCTGCTTGCCACTGTGGATACGAATCATTCGGGCAGTCTCCCTGATACCCGGATCTCTACCTTCATATCCCCGAAACGCATAGTTCTTCGCCAGGTCCTCGGCAGGCACTTCCACATCGGCAGCCATGTTTTGCATGATGCTGACAATCGAGCGGGTCAACATCGCGATTTCTGTATCGCTGGAGGAAACCGCGGCCTGGACGAGACTGAATTCTTCCGCGTCCGGGTTCAGTTTCAACAGGCCGCGCAACTCCTTGATATTCGCCAAGGTTTCGGGAGTAAGGTTGGCCTGACGGAGCGCAACCACACTAACCGGTCCCTTATTGGGATCCGGCTTCACATACGTCCTCACCCCGCCCGAAAGCTGGACCTTGCGCACTAACGCCCGCACTTGATCGAAGGCCGGATCGGCGGGGCTGATGCCGTTCAACGTTGACTGTTGATTCTTCAAACCGTTGATCGAGACCACGGTCGACAGCATCATCGAGTCAGCGGCTGTTCCGTTTTGGATAGCGCCGAACACCGCCGCGGGCGGCAGCGGAGTCAGCAGGCCCTGGATGAACTTGCTGCCCGTCAACGGTGTGTATGTGATGGTAGGCGTGTTGGAGAACACTCCGCCGACGCCCAGGTTCTCAGAGGCGGTTCCCGCCGATGAATTGACGGTCGCACCCACGGATGCAGTTTGCGTGAGTGTATAGCTAACCACGATGTTTCCAACGTCCACGAAGGTAGGCGCGTCCATGTAGCGCATTTTGACGACATTCAGCAGCATCTGCTCCTTCCAGGATTCGGCGACGCCAGTGCTATAGGCGGCGCGGTCGCGTGGGAGCGACTTCGGACCCATCTTGGGATGCAGGCAACCCGTCGAAAACAGCGCGAGAGCGCAGGTAGCGAGCACGAGACTACTATTCATCGAGACACCTTCAAGTTACTTGTTTCCTCGCTGCCCGGTTCTGCACGGGGCCGCCGGGCTGAGTTAGATTACAGCGGCCGCTGCATTGAAGTGCACGATCTCGTTTCGATCACTCCTTGCCAGCGGGCGGCTTTCCCAGTTGCTCCCGCGCCTGACGCGACTTGGCCTTCTGCTCCGTCACCATGCTGTAGGCCAGGTAATACTTGTAGATATTGGCCACGTACTGGACCGTCTCCCTGCCGATCTCCCGGGATGCAATCAGTTCCACGTTGTTAAACCAGAGGTTGGGATTGAGCCCTTCGGCCGCGGCTTTCTTTCGCAGGTTGGCGACCCGGCCGGGACCGGCGTTGTAAGAGGCAAGCGTAAACAGCCCCTTGTTGATCTGGTCCATCGGCTCATTTTTGAAGTAGCGGTCCATCATGAATCGAAAGTACTTCGTTCCCGCTTCAATGTTCTTGTCGACCGTGTGAACGTCGGGGATGCTGATGGGAGCGCCGGCCGCCGTCTCAGGCTTGATCTGCATCACGCCCACCGCGCCCACCGAACTCTTCGCCTCCTGGTTTATGCCGGACTCCTGGTAGGCCTGAGCAGCCACCAGAAGATAAGGCAGGCTGTACTGATCGCCGTACCGATGAAACAGATCCACTGTCTTGGTGAATTTTTGGAGTTCGGCTTGGTCCACCGAGTTCTTTACCCATTTGGTGTCCTTCAGATACCGGTTCATGACGGTGTTTCCGAACGAAGTGCCCACTCGGTGGGTGATCAGGAACTCATTCAGCAGGGCCACCAATTGCGGGGTGTTCTTGCGCACCGCAAACCCGGAGGATTCCCCGGACGCGACGGCAATCTCCGGGTGAGGGTGAATATCGGTATAGATCTTCGACCAGAAGTTCGCATAGAGATCCCTGGAGACAGTCATCCCGATCAGGCCGGCGTTCAGCATCTCGAGAATGTCGTCCTCGGTGAGGTTCGGGTCCGCCTCTTTCACGGCCACCGGCGGCCGCCCCTCTGCCTTGAACCGCTCGTTCAACTTCTGAATGGCAAGGTAGAATGCACTGAGCTTGTGGATGTACACTTCCTTCCCCGACAAATCCTCGAGTTTCGAGACCGGCGGGGATTTGGGTCCGGTGACCACAAGATAGCTAATGTTCTCGCGGATCGGATCCGAGAAATCGGCGTATTTCTTCCACTCCTCCGTGATGGCTGCCGACTTCCCCAAGATATCGCCCCGGCCTTCGGCAAACACCTCACTGACGCGGTCGCGGTCCACCGGCAAGAAGATCATTTTTACCGGGGTCTGGCCGGTCTTATACTTCTTGTTCACAGCGGCCTCGAAGTCGTGGAAGACCTCATACATAATGCCCCGCATTTGATTGCCGTCGAAGAAGAGGCTGGTGCGGTCAGAGACCACCAGCACGCGGATGAAGCGCCGCTTGACCATCTCATCGAGATCGCCGGTGAACCTCTCGCGCGCCAGGCGCTCGGTCAAATTGGCGGGCGGCTCTTCCTTCTGGGCATCGGCCGCCGGGGCCTGGGCCGCCGGCGCGGAGTCGGTTGCCACTACTTCCTTCGCAGGCTCCTTGCGGGAACAGCCTCCCGCCAGCAGAGCCGCAAGGATAGCTACGTTTGCAACCGAAAACACAGCCCTCCAGCGCATAACTTGCAGTATCGACGTGTCAATCATTCGTGCCAACTCCTATGCGGCGTCCGGGTATGCCGGTGTAGCCTTGTTTTGCCTCAAGGCTTCAGATCCCATTCCTTGAGTTTCTTCGCCGCCGTGCCGAACTGGCCCAATTGATAGACGGCCGCGCCCGCAGGTGAAAAGGTGAACGGTTCAAACGGTTCGGCCAGCATCTTGTCGAGGTATTCCCGGAGGGCGACACCGGTGGTGACGTGCGGATTGAAATGCTCGCCGGAACCCTTCGGCACGAACGCCGAAACGTATGCGATCAAGGCCGGGTCAATGATCGGATCATCGGGCGTGGTGACGAACGCATCTGAGTTCCCGGTTTCCGCCGTGAACGGGGCAACGGCGGCGATCAGGTCCGCCTGTAGCTTGACCAATTCCGGTGTCGGCCTTGCGACTATGCCCGCCAGGCCGACTTCCTTGCTCGGGATGTAGTAATACTTGAAGGCTTCCAGTTTCAGGCCGGTCACATTGGCGCGGGCCAGAACATGGCCGGCTGCGGCATAGACCTGGTCGAGGTCCGCCGTGCGGACGAAACGCTGGATCATCGTGATGTGCGGGCGGTGCGTCGCATCCAGGGCGAAACCTTTCGGGAAGACCGCACGCAATCGGGCGTTGTTGGCGGCGGAATGCCGCAGCATGGTGGCGTCCGGCTCCAGCAGGATGTCAATGGCCGTGACAGTCGGCTCAGCCGGGAAGACGGTCTTCCAATCGTCCTTCATGCTGACGACGGTCCAGCCATCCTTTTTCGCATGTTCCTCGAGTGCAGGCGTGAATGCGCCCAGTTTGACGTCTGGCAATCCGCGTGCCGGGCCGTAGGCGAATTCGCGCGCCGCATCGTCGTGCAGCACCAACAGCATGAACCGCACGCCGTTGCCGCCCTGCGTGTATTCCAGCATCTGCTGGTCGCCCACGGAGTTTCCGAACGCGGCGATGGGCCGGCGACCGATGTGCTGGTTGATGCCGACGGGCTTTTCGCCTTTGTCGTCATTGAAGTTCAGCTCCGGCAGGCGCACGATCGCCGGCTTGCCGCTGCGCAGTTCAAACTTCGTCTTGACGCTGCTGCCGATCACCTGCTCCGGCGGGATGCCATAAACCTGCTCCGTCCAGGGGCGCATGAACTCGATGCCGCCTCCGGAGACGATGAAGTTCTTAAAGCCGTTCGCGCGCAAGTAGGCGAGCAGTTCCAGCATCGGCTGATAGACCATTTCGGTGAAGAGCTTGCCGGTCTTCGGATGTTTCGCGGTCGCCAGCCAATCCTGTACGATCCGCTCGAACTCCTCCGTGGTCATGCCCGTGTGCGTGGCCATGAAGAGTTCCAGGATGGCGTGGTCGCCCCCGGCGAGCGCGGTCTTCATGTCACCCTTGAGCAGGGAGGCGAACGGTTCCTTGGTCTTCCATTCGGGATGCTGCGGCGCGAGCGCTTTCACGCGGTCGAGCGCGAAATACAATTGCACGGGCACCGGCTGTTCGCACCACAGCGTGCCGTCGTTATCGAACGTGGCAATGCGTTCCGGCAGCGGGACAAAATCCGGTGAGCCTGGTGTCGTGACCTTCTCCACGAAGGTGACGATCCCCTGCTTTGCGGGGCCGTCGTTCCAGGATGGAAGGGGGTCGGAGGCAAAGGCCGCGTTTGCGACCAGCAGCGGAGCGAGCAGAACCATCGTCAGGCTTTTCATAAATTGCCTTTCCTGATGCGAATTGGTGGCGGGGCGCTTCGGGTAGCGCCCCGTTCCCGCCCCCGTGCTACTTCGATCCCTGGCTTTCCTGCATCTTGCGAAGAATGGTATCCAGGTTGAAGCTGTCCGCCTTCTGACGCTGAGGATAATCCCTGAAGGTCGCCAGGAACTGGCCCACATAGGCCTGCGCGGGGACCAGCAGGTAGACGTGATCCATGAGCCAGTCGTAATAGGTGTTCGAAGTGATGTCCGCCCGCTCGTACGGATCCGTGCGGAGATTGAAGATCTTCGGTATCCGCAAGGGGGTGAACGGGTTCGCCCAGAGCTCCAACGTCCCAGTGGCCCGCTGCTCCATGAAGACGAACTTCCAGTTGTCATAGCGCAGCGCGGTCACTTGCTGGTCGTCGTTTATATAGAGGAACGATACCCGCGGGCTCTTGTCGGTTTGCCCGGTCAGGTAGGGGAGAAGGTTGTCGCCGTCCAGATGGACCTTGTAGGTCATGTCTCCGACCTTGTAGCCCTTGAGCAACTCCTCCTTCACCTGGGTATCACCGGCCATGGCCAGAAAGGTCGGCAGCCAGTCGTGGTGGGCGACCATTTCGTTGGACACCGTGCCCGGCTTGATGTGACCCGGCCAGCGGACCATGGCGGGCACCCGGTAGGCGCCCTCCCAGTTGGTGTTCTTCTCGCTACGGAACGGCGTCATCGCTCCGTCCGGCCAACTGTTCATGTGCGGTCCGTTGTCGGTCCCGTACATCACGAAAGTGTTGTCCGCGATGCCCAGGTCGTCCAGCACCTTAAGGACCTGTCCGACGTTCTTATCGTGGTCGATCATGGTGTCGTGGTACCCACTCTGCCAGCGACCCGCCTGGCCAACGCTCTCCGGCTTGGTGTGGGTGCGGAGGTGCATGTGGGTGAAGTTCACCCAGACAAACATCGGCTTGCCGCTGCTGTTTTGCCGCTGGATGAAGTCCACCGCCCGCTGTGCGATGTCGTCGTCAACCGTCTCCATCCGCTTCGCGGTCAAGGGACCAGTGTCCTTGCAGACCTGCTTGCCCACCTTGCCGAAGCGCGGATCCACGGTCGGGTCGTCGGTGGCCGAGGCCTTGCAGTCCAGCACGCCGCGCGGCCCGAACCTGGCGCGGAATGCCGGATCCTTCGGGTAGTCCGGCAACTCCGGCTCTTCCTCGGCGTTCAGGTGGTACAGGTTGCCGTAGAATTCGTCGAAGCCGTGGACGGTGGGCAGGTACTCATTGCGGTCGCCCAGGTGGTTCTTGCCGAATTGGCCCGTCGCATAGCCTTGCACTTTCAACAGCTCGGCAATCGTCGGGTCTTCCTTTTGCAACCCTACCGCCGCACCCGGCAAGCCAACCTTGGTCAGGCCGGTGCGCAAGCCGGATTGGCCGGTGATGAACGACGCGCGGCCGGCGGTGCAGCTTTGCTCGGCGTAGTAGTCGGTGAACATCATGCCTTCTCGGGCGACCCGGTCGATGTTGGGCGTCTTATAGCCCATCAAGCCGTGCGAGTAGGCACTGACGTTGGACTGGCCAATGTCATCGCCCCAAATAATGACGATGTTGGGTTTCCGGGTCTGGCCGAAAGCCGACACCATCGATGCGGTGAGCGCCAGCATCGCCCATCCGATTCGAATCATCCTTCTCATTGCGATCTGCTCCTTATGCAGTACTGGCCGGCTAGTGTGGATTGCCGGCCCTCGAACTCAGCTACCTGTTGTCCCGATCTGACCATTCGAAAGTCCAAGTCACCAGCCCGACGACCGGCAGGTCCGAGTCCTTCGAGTCCTTTTCGTAAAACGGGCTAAGGGTCAAGAGTGATACTAGATCGATACTCCCGATCAAACAACTGTCAGAACTGACAGTCCCCGACTATTCTTCGTCATCTTCCGCTCCGGGAGAGATGAAAATGTTCCCCTTCAGTGAGGACCGGATGGCCGGAGCGAGGTCTTGTGACGCTCGTGACTTCAAAACATATCCCAACGCACCCGCTTCCAGCGCGGCCTCAACATAGTCGGAGTCGGCGTGAATCGTCAGAAAAACGACTCGGGCGGCGGAACCGGACCGGCGAATTCTGCGGGCAGCTTCGAGACCATCGATATCCGGCATAGTGATATCCAGGGTCACTACGTCCGGCTTGAGATCGAGGACGGCCCGCACACCTTCCAGCCCACCGGAAGCAGTACCGGCCACCTCAAATTCCCCCTCCAGCATGTGCACGAATCTGCACAGAGCGGCAGGGTGGTCGTCGACCAGGAGGACGCGTGTGCGATGACTTGAAGTCTGCAAGAGATTGACCGTGGCGATTATCAGTGTGCGCCTTGGATGGCCGCGATACTACTGTTAGAACTGACAGTCCTCACTAGCTGTGGAATCAAGCGGGCTCCTGGCTGGAGGCGCCTGCGTCGCGCAGTTCCAACGCTGTGGTGACGATTCCCGGTGTATGCGCTTTAGCGAACTTGCTCTTCTTCATATGGTCTCCTCACCGTCTATCTGAGCCTGGCCAGGGTCAACGTCACGGCCAGGTTTCTGCCCTGAAAATTTGTGGAATTGGCGAACTCGAACGTGTACCGGAATCCGAGGAGGCCAACGAACTTCCCTTTGGCAAAGAAAGGCATATTGATTTCTGGCCCGAGTCCGTATGCCTTGTTCTTGCCCCTCGGGAGCAACGGCGGTATAGCGGCGCCGCTATCATCGGTCATTTTCCACTGCATCAGGTACGCCAGCCCCGCGCTTGCGGCCCCCTTGATGAAGGAGCGCCCCGCCCCACCTTCGATGGTCATGTACTGGCCGACCTTAACATCTGTGCTGCGCTTTTTTTGATTGATGTCGTAGTACATGGTGCCGGCCACGTGCCAGTTCTTGGCTCCGTCCAGATAGACGGTGGTTCCGGCCACGATTTCGTGCGCCCACATGTCGAGTGTTCTGGGGCCGGTCGGCGCGTAGAAGCCATACGCGCCCAGAAAATCGGCCCGCTTCGTTTGCCAGCCCAGGTTGATGGGTTGAATGTAGGTGTCGGCGTAGCCGTAGCCGAGGTTCTTCTCGACGGCCCCGCCCGCGAGGCTTTGCCGGTTGCCCATGAATGGAGTAACGACCTGGAATCCGTAATTCGCCCCGAGGATCTTCCAGTTTGTAGTCACTGCTACCACCGGAGCGAGTAACCCGACTCCCACACCGTAGTCGCCCGGCGCGGTATTGCCATTCGGGAGCTTCAGCGTCGAGTAATCGGCCCGATAGTAAAGAGGTAAGGCGAAGTAGTACCCGGGCCCGGGCTGGCTGCCGGATTTCAGTCCGGTGTCCCCACGAAGATTCAATCCAAGATACTGCGCATGGGCCGGCATGGCGGAAGCCAGCAGCAGTCCGGCGGTCAATGCGCCAAACACAAGGGCGCGGCGGCTCAAGAGGCGGTGTTTGACTCGATTGTCTTCAGGCATTCGTGGCTCCAATCTGGCGGGTTCACCGCCCTTCCGATGCAACAAGCTCTTCCTTTCACCGCTCACCGTCCGGATCCCGGCGGCTGGTACGGATCCGGCGTTCCCATGGGAATCAGCGGATACTGCTTCACGCTCTGCTCGAACTCTCCAACGATTTTCAGAATCGGCCCAACCACCCACGTGTCCGCCGTCGGCTTCTCCTCGCGCGGATCGGTGTAGAGGTTGAAGATCGTAGGCACTGGGTTCTTCACCGGAGGATCGAACATGTTGTCCTGCCGCATGAAGTGCAACTTCCAGTTCCGCCATTTCACCGCCTGTAACCTTTCCGCGCACCAGATCGGAAAACCTTCGCGGGCCGATTTCTCAGTCTTCCCGAGAAAAAAGTCCGACTGGTCCAGGCTGTCCATCGGGCGGTCCGCCGGCACTTTCGCGTCGCCCAGTCTCGCGAAGGTGGCGAACATATCCACACCATGAACGATTTCGTTACTCACGCGCTCGGCCGCGATCTTGCCGGGCCATCGAATTAGGAATGGCACGCGGATGCCCCCCTCCAAGGCGGTGAAATACTGCCCGCGCCACGGACCCGACCAGCCGTCCCAAGGGCGGAGGAATTCCGCTCCGTTGTCGCTGGTGAAAATGACGATCGTATTGCTGCGGACGCCGGCCTTGTCCACCGCGTCGAGCACTTGGCCAACGTGGTGATCCATCTCCGCAAGCATGTCGGCCCAATCGCCGTTGCCGGTCTTGCCGGCGAAGGCGGAATTCGGCAGAGTAGGTAGATGCGGCTGGGTGAGTGCCACGTAGGCGAAGAACGGCTTACCACCCCTGGCCTGTCGCGCAATGAACGCGACCGAGCGGCGCGTGATTTCCGCGTCGATGAGTCGGCGCTGCTCCACATCGTAGATTCCCAACTCGCGGCTCTTCTCTCCCTTTCTGCCCTCCATCATCTTTTCCGGCGGCATGACGTCCGCCGACCATCCGTTCGCCGAGGGCCAAAGCGCTTCGTCGGTGGTTCGCGGAATGCCGAACCATTCGTCGAAACCCTGGTCGTTGGGCAGTCGTCCATTGTGACTGCCCAGATGCCACTTGCCGTAGTAGCCGGTCGCGTAGCCCGCGTCGGATAACGCTTCGCCTATCGTCACTTCCCACTGCGTGAGTCCATCCGCCACGCCTCCGAAGGGCACGGAATGCGTGCCGGAGCGGATTGCCCACCGCCCCGTCATCAGGCTGGAGCGGCTTGGTGTGCACTGCGTCTCCATGTTCATGTTGAGCAGCCGCAACCCGTCCTTGGCGAGTGAGTCGATCCGTGGTGTCGGCGCGCCGCGTGTGATCCCGCCCCCATAGACGCCGACTTCGCCGTAGCCGAGGTTGTCCGTCAGGATGAAGACAATGTTCGGCTTCTGCGGCTGTCCCTGCGCGGGGACCACAAGGCTCGCTAACACAAGCACACCCGCGATGAACCCCCACGGCGCGAACCGTAAGAGGCTCCTGTCCGGCGCGGCGTCTGCGAAGAATTCTATGGGTTCGGTGGGCTTCATAGCTTGCCGTCCTTCATGCCACTTCCGCTATTCACGCTTTTAACCTGAACCTTGAGGTCCAGGACGCACGTTGCCGGGTCGGTGGAAGGACAGGTCAGAGTTGCGTCCCACTTTTTAGAATCACCCGTTAAAGCTACCGAGGCCTTCACGAAAAACTTAACGTTGCTGTCGTCCTGGATGATCGCGAACACCGGAGCGGGCGCCGCCGGTGTTTGTGCCCCCATGGGGATACCGGACAAAAGCAGAAACACAGGGATAGTCAATCGTCTTTTCATAGAACCACCTTTCTTGCTACCTCGCCGAAAGGCAAAATCAAGCCTTCAAAATCCCATTCCTTGAGTTTCTCTTAGGTTCTTTGCCTCCGTGCCGAACTGGATAAACGGCCGCGCCGGCAGTTGAATACATGAACGGTTCAAACCGCTCGCCACAGGAACGCCGATCATAGCCGCCCCTTCTGCCAAATGAAGATGTACGAAACCCCAATCGATCGGATGTCGGCGCCGATCCGCGTCACAGCGCCGGTGAAAAAGCTGAACCTGATCGCCTGGCGGCGGTTGAGGGCGATCCCGAAGTTGGCGCCCAGCCTGAGGTTGTTCTGGCGGTCGTCCTTCACGTGGCCGTCGATCTGGCTGAGCGCGCCGGCAAAATAGGTCGCATCGAGCGCAAGCCAGGTCCGATGAGGCAGGACACGTACCACGTGCCCCTGAAGACTGCCCAGCGGAGACTGTGTACGGACCGTCCCTCCGTAGAACCGGTTGTTCGAGGTGTACAGCCAGACGCCGAGGGCGCCCTCAAAGGTCCATTTTCCGACGGCGCGGGAAACGCCGAGCTCGGGCTTGATGGCCCAGCGATTTGCACCGAGGTTGATCAGTTTGTTTGGATCGTACTGGCCGGTAGGCGCCGATACCGTCACACTGGCCCCGACAATGGTCTTCTGCCTGTAGTGCGCGTATTCTTTAAGGTTCATCGCCGGAGCGCCATGGATGTTCATCGCGTATCGGAACACCGAATCGCCCAGGCCGGATCGATACAGATATTGCGTCGCCCCCGCTCCCAGACGGCCGTCGAGATTGGCTACCACATAGGGGACAACCGCCAGAACTTGTACGGTGCGCCCGGCCACTCCAATCGTTTGCCCGAACGAGAAGGTGGCGATGTTGGCATTGACGTGCCCATCCTCCACCGGCAGGCTGGGATCGAAGAGCAGGCCACCCGAGTTGCCGGAGTAGGATGCGCCAAAGAAATTGAGGCCCGATGGAGACGGAATGTAAGCCCGCGGCTGCATTTCCTGGCCCGCCAGACGGAGCGAGAGGCAGGAGAGCAGCAGAACCAGACGGATCGAACGTGAACGGCATCCACCGGGGCGTGATGGCCGGCCCTGTCCAGGGGGCCTTGGACTATGCGGCGAGTCTGAAAGTTGCGCCATTGTCTTTTGTGATCGGTCTAGAGCAACCTTGCTCGTTGGGAGACTCACCCGCCTCATGCTCCTCCTCCAGCATGTATACGAACCTGCACAGAGCGGCAGGGTAGCCGGCCAGGAGGACGCTTTAGTATGGGCGTTGGGCGGTCGCGAAACTACTGTCAGATCTGACAGTTCCTCGGCGATCCGTTTGTGCTCACCAGAACTGACCCGCACTGACAACACTATTCGCCTCGATTTTGCCCGGGTTTGAATTTCCCAGACCGGTTGAAAGTCGACGCTTTGAGGCGGATCCCTACTGTCAACCTGCCGAGACTAAAACCCTGGCCCCCAACGATTCGAGCGAATTTCGTACACCCAACCCGCGCCCGAGAGCATCGAGCCGCTTAGATCGGTGCGTATGCTACGAACGACGTTCCTTGGGGTCGTGTTGTGCCTGGGGTGTGCGAGCGCCGAGACCTCTCCGCGCCCAGTGAAGAACGTACTTGTTCTTCTGGGCGATGATCCGAGCCTGCCGACAGTTGCACAGCTTTACAACGCGATTCAGGCCACGTTGAAAGCGCGCGACCCGTCCGCAGTGAACGTTTACGTGGAGTCGCTGGACGTGAGCAGGTTTGGGGCTGCGGATTATCCGCCCCAAGTGGCCCAATGGTACCGGCAAAAGTATCGCTCCGTACGCCCGGATGTGATCGTCGCGGTAGCTCTGCATGCGCTGACATTCCTGCTCAATCAGCGGGCTAATCTCTGGCCCGGCATTCCGATTCTGGCCGGCGCGATTACTCCCCATCAGCTCGGCGGGCTCCAGTTGCCCTCGGATGTGACGCCGGTCGTGATGAATCTCCAATACGAGCGGACACTGGACCTCGCCCGGGCTCTATTTCCCCGCACGCGGCGTGTGGCTGCCGTGTACGGGAGCGCGCCGCGCGACAAAGCCGATCTACGACAACTGCAGGAGCTTGAGGCAAAGACCCGGGATAGCCTGGAATGGTCCTATCTGACGGGACTGACCACAGCCGAATTAAAACGCAGACTGGCGGAGCTTCCGGATCAAACGGTCGTTCTCTGGTCGATAGCAACCGCCGACAGCGCTGGGCGGTCCTTTATTCCGGCGTTTGAGTCCGTAGCCGCACTGGCCCCCTCTTCCTCGGCTCCAGTGTTCGGTGTCTACGCTACCTATCTCGGTACGGGGATGGTGGGTGGCGTCACTTTCGATGCCGCCGTGTCGGGGCGTGAGGTCGCGGAAGCGGCCCGTTCGGCACTCGGGCTCCCGCCGTCCTCGACGTTGCCGTTCGCGAAGGGAGGCGTGGGTCCTACACAGCTCGATTGGAACCAATTGCGGAGGTGGGGCATCCCGGAGAACCGCCTCCCGCCCGGCAGCAGGATCCTGTTCCGCGAGCCTTCGCTCCTCGAGACACACCGCGAACTGGTGATCGTCACCTCTGTGGGAATGGTGATTTTGACTGCGCTGGTGGTTTTCCTCGCAGGGGAGCGTCGCCGCCTTGCCGCGGCACAAGTGCAACTCAAAGGTCAGGCTGAGGAACTCCGGCATTTGACCGCAGCGTTGATCATGGCCCAGGAGGAGGAGAGAAGCCGTATCGCGCGCGAACTCCACGACGACATCAATCAGCGGCTTGCCCTCCTGGCTATCGAGACCCGTCAACTCCACCAGCAGGCCGGTGCCGCGAGCTTCGCGCCGCAATTGGAGGAACTCTCGTCAACCGTCTCCAGTCTCTCAACCGACGTCCACAGGCTCGCACATGGACTGCATCCCGCCAAGCTGGATCTTCTCGGCCTGCTGCCGGCGGTGAAGCGGCACTGCCAGGAAGTGGCACGGCAAAGTGGGATTGCCGTGGAACTGACCGGCGGACGCTTGCCCGATGACCTCTCGCGCGATACGTCGCTGTGCCTTTACCGCGTCGTCCAGGAGTCTCTCGCCAATGTTGTGCGACACAGCGGGTCGAAACGTGCCTCCGTGGATCTGCGAACGGTGGACGGGATAGTCGCGTTGACGATCGCCGACCATGGCCGAGGCTTCGATCCCAGTTCCGTGGGCGTGGATCATGGCATGGGGATTGTCAGCATGCGCGAACGTTTGCGCCTGGTCAACGGAGTGATTTCCATCCAATCGCGTCCTGATGCCGGGACTGAGGTAAAGGCTGAGGTTCCAGCGAAGGCCGGGCGGCCATGAACCGGCCCCGGGTGCTGATTGCCGACGACCACATCCTGGTGGCCCAGGCGTTTCGCAGGGCACTGGAACCCGCGTACGACGTAGTGGGGGTGGTGGCCGATGGCCGCGCGCTGGTTTCCGCCGCCTTGGACCTCAAACCCTCCCTGGTTGTCTGCGATATCTCGATGCCATTGCTGAACGGAATGGAAGCCGCCAAGATCGTCAAAGCCCAGCTGCCGGCCGTGATGTTTGTCTTCCTCACCATGGATCAGGACCCTGATCTGGCTGCCGCGGCGTTCCGGATGGGTGGCCGCGGCTACCTTCTGAAGAATTCCGACCTCGACGAACTGCCGCGTTGCCTGGAGGCGGTCCGCTCCGGCCGCCGCTATCTGACGCCGCTCATCGCCGGGGGCAGGATTCCGGATTTGCTGCTGGAGGCGGGCGATCTACCGAGTCTGGATGCGCTTTCCCCGCGCGAACGCGAGGTGCTGCAACTGCTGGCGGAAGGCCACTCGATGGTGGAGATTGCCGGCATGCTCGAAATCACGCCCCGCACCGTCGCCTTCCATAAATACCGGCTTATGGACCGGCTGCACTTGGAATCGAATTCCGAGCTGGTGCAGCTCGCTATCCGCTGCAAGGTGATCCGTGCCTGATGCTGCCACGCACCGCAGCCGGATGACGAAGTTGAGAATTCAGCTGGGATAGAGGTGGAAATGCAAAACTCCGAGTCCGGCGGGTCAAAGCCTGCCGATCCAAGAATTGGTCTCGCATTCAACCGGACAGGAATGGCCGGCTTCCGGACCCAGCTTGCTCTGGACCGAACGACGCTTGCGTGGATCCGGACTACCCTCACGATGGCTAGTTTCGGTTTCGGTCTGGTTGCGTTCTTTCGGGCGCTCCGGGCACAGTCGCCAACCCCGGAATCCATTCGTTTACATGAATCAGCTATCCAGTTCGGATACTATCTCATCGTTTTGGGCCTCGTTTCAACCGTGCTTTGCGCCGTGTCGCATTGGCGGACGCTGCGCAGACTGAAGAGGGGCGAAATGCCGGTACTGAGCCAATGGCCTCTCAGTATCACTGTCGCTCTGCTGGTTTCCGTCGTTGGCTTGGCTGCCCTGTGGTCCATCCACAAGCCTTGATCCGATCATCTCTGCTGCAACGTCCGCAGCCGACGCTCGATGAACGTGCGCTGTCCGGGCGCGAGCCCGGGCGTCGATATGGCTTCCTGATAGATCGACAGCGCATCCTTGCTGTTCCCGCTCTTCAAATAGAGATCGGCCAGGAGCATGCGCGTATCCACGCCGCAAGCATGCCGGGCGCTGAACGCTTGAAGGAATCGTAAAGCATCGGCGGATTGACGTGTCTGGTCCAGATAGAAAGCCAGGCTGAAGGCATACTTCTCGTTGCCCGGCTCTGACTGTACGGCCTGTTTGCAGTAAGCCAGGCCGCCCGCGTCCCGCCGCTCCACCATGAGTACGCAGAGGTTGAATGCGGCTGGAGCAAGATTTGGATTCGTGGCCAGCGCCTTGCGCAGCGAGTCTTCGGCGTCGGCCTTTCTTCCAAGCTCAGCCAGCAACAGACCCCGATTGAAGTTGGCGGGGGCGTTGCCGGGAGCGAGGCGGAGCGCCTGGTCCAGCACGCGTTCGGCGTCGGCCGTGCGCCCTGCCCGGCTGTAGGCCATCGAAGCGTTCACCAGCGTTCCGACGCTGTCCGGCCGCAGCCGTATGGCATTCTCGAAGGACTGAATCGCCTGGTCCAGCCGGCCCTGATCCATGTAGAAGTTCCCCAGGTTGGTCTGATTGGAGAAGTCGTCCGGCCGGGCGTTATAGGAAGCGAGCAACTCATCGGTTGCTTTCCGGACCGATTCCTGTTGCGCGGCGGGCAAGGCGTCCACCGGTATGCCCGCGAGTGAAGCGGCACTCCGTATGCGGACCAGACGGTACTCGTCCCCCGTGGCGCGAACCAAAGCCTCGCGAGTTTCCGCGGTGATCGCGCCCCCGGGTGAGCGGGCGGCTGCGGCCCGCACCAGCGGATTCGGGTGTTGCAGCGCCTTGAGGACGACCGGCAGCCTCCGAGGATCGTCGCAGGTTCGGAGAAGTCGGATGAGCGATGCTTGAGTCACGTTATCGCCGTTGGAATCCTGGATGTAGGCGAGCATGGCTGGCAACTTGTCCCACTGTGCCTTGCGCGCCGCATCCACCAGGGCGGCCCGCTCCAGCACGGGCCGCTGGTAGTCCTTCTTGTGCCATTGCCGCACCTTCGCGTCTGCCCAGGAAGCGCTCTTATCCTTGTGGCACAGGTTGCAGGCGTTCGGCGACTGGAACCTGAGGGTCGCCGCGGGCGTCGGCGGCAGCATGGAGTGGTCGCTCCGGTTCATATTGGCAAAACGGGTCTTCGGCATGTGGCAATCGATGCAGTTGCCACCCGGCGTTCCCGCCTTGTGATGGGTGTGGGCTTCCGCGTTTGCCACTCTCTCCTGATGGCAGGGCTGGCAGGCGCCGTTGGGGTTCTCGGTTGCGAACCGGTAGCGGCCGCTGGACGTGTGACAGTGGATACAATCCAGCTTGCCCCCGCGAATGCAGGGGCTCATCAGCCAACTGGTGTAGGTGTAGTTCTCTCCGAGGTCGCGGCCATCGGGATAGTAGTCGGCATCCTCTAGTGTCACCAGGTCGTAGTGATCGAAGAACCGCTGCG
The DNA here is from genome assembly GCA_963737465.1 of uncultured Acidobacteriota bacterium. Classification (GTDB taxonomy): domain Bacteria; phylum Acidobacteriota; class Terriglobia; order Bryobacterales; family Bryobacteraceae; genus TMP-7. The sequence goes on along the minus strand of CAVTTC010000013.1, from coordinate 252,891 downwards.
TCACCTGGTAACCGGAGCTGACGGGACTCATCTTGGCATGACACGGAGCGCACATCTCGCTCCGCTGCTGAACCGTGAACTTCGTAGTCCGGAGGATACGCATATCCTCGTGCTTCGCGCTGAGGTCCTTCTTGTAAAGCTCCACGTGCGCGTCGCCGCTGCCATGGCAGGTTTCACAATTGATGCCGGGTTCGCGCCAGGTGGAGTGGTAGGTATCGGTCTTCAGGTCGTAGTTGGTACGAAGCTGGCTGACGTGGCAGCCATAGCAGGAGGTGTTGAACGTGAAGGCGGAGTCGGTCCACGGAAGCGGTCGGTCCGCCGGACCTTCCGCATGCATGCGTACGCCGCTCGCCGCCATGTCGTACCACGACTTTTTCTGGATATCGTACGCCAGCGGCAAGACCTGGAGCCGTCCGCGCTCCATGGGGGTCAGGAAGTAGTAGGTGTTCTTGCCGCCCATCGCATGCTGGATCGGCAGTTTCCGGACTCCCTTCGGGCCTGACTCTTCGATGTAGCCGGCCCCTTCATCCAACAAGAAGCGGTAGCTGGACCCTTCAATGGCGATGGCCGCGCTTTGCGGCCCGAGCGCGGATTCGGCGAACTTGGCCGTGAACGGCTGCATTGCCAGGCCATGGTGGGAGGTGGCCCACTTCTTGTAGAAGGCGGGATGACACGTTTGACACTGCGAAGATCCAGTCGCGGCCGCCCGGCCTGTGGGTTGCGCACCACTTTTGGAAACGCTCCGCTGGCATCCTGCAGTCGCCAATAGCGCGGCAGCGACGACACACACAAGGATATTCCGCTGCGCCAATCCCACTTTGCTCATGTTCAGACAATGATGCGCCGTTTCTGGAACTGGTGCAAGATCGTCACCACTGAACTGGGAGAAAGCGACTCGAGATCCCCCGCCGAGGGTTGAGGCGTCTGGCGAGCATCGCAAAGCGTCAGCAACGGGTCGTTCTCGAAGGGGAACGGGCGGAATGTCTTCTACTTCAGGGTGTCGTATTGCGCCCTGGCGTGTTTGAGGACGGGAGTGTCGGGGTCGGCCTCTTTCCAGAGCGTGAAAAAGTTCTGGTAAGCAGCGCGGGCCTTCGCGGTATCGCGCTGCAAAGCATACGCGCGAGCGAGTCCAAGATGCGCAAGCGAGCCGGTCAGGCAATTCTGGGCGAGACCACGGTGGTCCACAATTTTCTGATATTCCGCGGTTGCTTCGACGCCGTGGCCATCCGCCAGATAAGCTTCGCCGCGGAGGTAAACCGGATAGAGACAGGAATAATTGATCGGGCCGGGGATCAGACCGATTTCGTACGATCTTACGGTCTGCAGTTGCTGGATTGCGGAGCCGGGAGCCTTACGATTGATCGCCATCTGAGCGCGAATCGTGGGCAGCCAGAACGATTGAATTACGGTGCTCACGGGAAAGCGCGTGTTCAGCTCGTCTGTGATTGCCTGCGCGCCAGGTGTATCGCCGGTGAGCGCGAGCGCCAGCGCGGCCTCGGCTATGACGTCGCTACCTCCCGGCGCCAGGTTCCGCGCTGCACCAGCCTGCTCCCGGGCCGCTGCGTAATTGCCGAGCAGGGCCTCCCGTAGGGCCGCGTCGGCCGACCACAAGGCCGCCGAATCCCTGTTTTGCGCGCTCTTGGCGGCTGCGACCGCTCGCCCCGCCAGTTCGCGTGCTTTCCCGAGCCGCCCGGAGTAGGCCTCGGTAGCCGACTCCAGCGCATCGAATCCATCGAAAGATCGCAATCGAGAATGCTCGCCGCCATTGGCATCGCCCTGGCCCTATCGGGCTTTCTCGGGTGGGTGACATTCCGCGGAATCGTCTACCCCATTCGCGCACTCCAGACCTCGGTCAAGTCCATCGCCCGTGGTGACTATGCCCAACAAGTGCCTTTCACCGAGGCAGGGGACGAAACCGGGATGCTGGCCCGCTCCATCGACGTCCTCAAGAAGGGCGCGGCGGCGATGGACGAACAGCGCTGGATCAAGGCCAACGGAGCGCAACTCACCAACGACCTGCGGGGAGCGGACTCTTTGGCCGATTTCGGGCGGCGATTTCTCTCCAGCCTGGTGCCGATGCTGGGCGGCGGCGTCGCCGGTTTCTATGTCTTGGAGAATGGACGGGAGCGCATCCGGAGAGTTGCCGCTTATGGGTTGTCCGAAGACGGTCGCTCCGCGGATACGTTTGCGCTGGGTCAGGGGTTAGCCGGCCAGTGCGCGAGCGAGCGGGCGCTGGTCACGATCGGCAATCTACCGCCGGACTACCTGCACATCTCTTGCGGGCTGGGCGGAGCTATGCCCACCCAGGCCGCTGCCTGGGCACTGATGTCTCGCGACAACCTGCTCGGGGTGTTTGAGTTCGCTTCGTTTCGCGAACTCCGCGCCAACGAACAGGCGCTGCTCGCGGAACTGCTGCCAACGGTCGCCATGAGTCTCGAAATCCTCCAGCGCAACCTGCGCACTGAGGAGTTGCTCGCACAGACCGTCGCGCAGCAGGAGTCGATTCAGGCCAGCGAGGAGCGCAACCGCCTGATTCTCGATTCCACCGCCGAGGGCATTTTCGGTGTGGATCCTGAAGGCCGGATGACCTTCATCAATCCCGCTGTGACGGAGATGCTGTACTTCTCACCGGAGGAGTTGATCGGCAAGAGTTCCCATGCGACGATTCATCACCACCGGACCGATGGCAGCATCTACCTCAGGGAAGAATGCCCGATGTTCGCGGCCTACACGCACGGCAAGGCGAGCCGCATCGACGATGAGCTTCTCTGGCGCAAGGATGGCACGGGTCTTCCGGTGGAATATGGCGTAACGCCAATTTTCAAGGACGGCGCGATCCTGGGCGCGGTCGTCAGCTTTACCGACATCACGGAACGTAAGCGGGCGCAAGTGGAACTGGTCGCGGCCAAAGAAACGGCGGAGGCAGCCACCAAATCCAAGTCTGACTTCCTCGCCAACATGAGCCACGAAATCCGCACTCCGATGAATGCGATCATCGGGCTCTCCCACCTGGCCCTGAGAACCGAGCTTTCCGCAAAGCAGCGGGATTACCTGAGCAAAGTCCACAACGCGGGCACGTCGCTGCTGGGCATCATCAACGATATTCTCGATTTTTCCAAGATCGAGGCTGGGAAGCTGGACATCGAAACCACCGACTTCCTGCTGGATGACGTGATCGCCTCTGTGACCACCCTAACTGCCCAGAAGGCCCACGATAAGGGGCTGGAGTTCCTGACGGACGTCGCGGAGGACATTCCTACCGCGCTCCGGGGCGATCCGCTACGCCTGGGCCAGATCATCACGAACCTGGTGAATAACGCCGTCAAGTTCACTGAGCGGGGTGAGGTCCGGGTGAAGGCCGAACTATTGGAAAGCACGGGCGAAAAGGTCCAACTCCGATTCAGCATTAAGGACACCGGCATGGGCATGACGAAAGAGCAGGCCGCCCGCCTGTTCCAGCCCTTCGTGCAGGCTGACTCCTCCACCTCGCGAAAACACGGCGGAACAGGATTGGGGCTAACCATCTGCCGGCGGCTCGTGGAACTGATGGACGGCCAAGTCTGGCTGGAGAGCGAACCGGGCGCCGGCAGCACGTTCCTCTTCACAGTGCGGATGGGCATCGGCTCGCCCCACGGACGGAGCCGCGTGGTGCCACAGGGACTGCGGGATCTGCGGGTGCTGGTGGTAGACGACAATTCGGCCGCCCGGGAAATACTGGCCGATGCACTCAAAGGACTCGCCAGGCAGGTGGACCTCGTGACCTCCGGCCCCGAGGCCATCGCCGCCGTGAAACAGTGCGATGCCGCCACTCCTTACGGGGTGGTGTTCATGGACTGGCGGATGCCAGGGATGGACGGTGCGCAAGCCGCGCGCCTCATCAAGGGGGACCCGCAACTCGCCCACACGCCCGCCGTGGTTATGGTGACGGCGTTCGGGCGGGAGGAGGTCCGCGAGGAGGCAGAAAAGGCTAAAGTTGATGGGTTCCTGGTTAAGCCTGTCACCCGCTCCGTTTTGATGGACAGCCTGGCGACCCTGTTTTCGCACGCAGCCGGCGACAGCACTCCGGAAGCCGCCAACACTGATGAGCACGGTGGACGGATCGCCGGCGCCCGGATTCTACTGGCGGAAGACAACGAAATCAACCAGCAGATCGCCGTCGAGTTGCTCGAGGGCGCCGGCGCTCGAGTGAAAGTCGCCAATAACGGGCGGGAGGCGGTCGACATGGTCGCCCAGGCCACCTATGACATTGTGCTAATGGACTTGCAGATGCCCATAATGGACGGCCATCAGGCGACGTCCGCTATCCGCGCCGATCCGCGATTCACCAAACTGCCGATTATCGCGATGACCGCTCATGCCACCGTCGAGGAACGCCAGCGGTGCCTCGATGCGGGAATGGACGACCATATCTCCAAGCCGATCGATCCTGTAACGATGTTCACGACGATCGCACGCCACTATCGCCAACCCGCGGTGCCGAAGGCAGAAGCCGTTCCCCCGCGATCGTCGCCGCCAGAGCTGGATGTCCTGACGGATTTTCCGGGAATCGACGTTCCGTTGGGACTGAAACGCGTGGCGGGCAACCGCAAACTCTACGCCAAGCTCCTGCGCGATTTCCACAAGGATTACCGAGCGGCGGTCCGGAACATCCAGGAAGCCATTGACGGAAGACGCGACGAGGAAGCCCTCCGGTTGTCCCATACGCTGAAGGGTGTCGCTGGAAACCTCGGGGCCATGGAACTGTATGCCGCAGCGGAGGAAGTCGAGGCAGCACTGAAGACGAGCGACAAAGAGAAAGCGTCGGCGTGTCTGCCGGGAGTTGAACGACGCTTGGCGACCGTCATATCCGGGCTCGCAGGACTGGCGCAAACCGCGGGCGCTGTCTCCGCGGACGGCCTCGCGGGAGGCGTGAATCGCGAGCTTCTGGGTCCGGCTATGACAGTGCTTGCCGACCTGCTTCGCAAGGACGACTCGGAGGCGGAGGTGGCGTTTGAGAAGGTCACGGCGCTTTGCCACGGTCAATGGGGCGTGAGCACGCAGCGGCTCAGCAATGCGCTCGACATGTTCGACTTCGGGGCTGCGCTGACGGCTCTGGAGGATCTGGCTGGCGAAGCTGACATTGTTCTATAACTCCCTAAGCGGACCGCCGGAGGTACGAATTCTATTCATAGGTACCACGACGAAGTTAATTGAACGAGTAACTGATGCTGGCGCTAGTTCCGTAGTCGCTGCCCGCGAAATTCGGCGGCGGCCGGTTGTCCCAGTTCCCGTAAAACGAGAGCTTCCACCATAAGTTGTTGATGATCTGGATCGAGTAACTCGCGTTGGTGTTGAAGCGCACTCTCCCTGCTTGTGTGAGAACTGGGGCGAATACCGCGGTGAGGTCCAGAGCGGTCTTCTTGAACCTGAACAGGTGCATATCGCCGACGATCAGTCCGGCCAATGCATTCTGGGCTGACTGCGGTTCGGATCGGTCCTGGTATTGCGTTCCCTGCCAGGCCAACCCGCCGCTCAAAGAAATCCGAGCCGCGTTGCTGTCCATGACGAGACGCCCGACACCCCCTCCGATACTCGTTTGCAGCGCGATTCCTTGTTGCGAGCTTTGCAGGAACTGATTGTACGACGAGGTGAACCATTTATCATCGCCAACCAACCTGAGGGCTCTAAGAACCAGTTGATTGTGGGTTGAGGAAGTCGCTCCAGAGCTCCTTGACAGAGTTGAGTTGAGGTCAGCTTGCGCGCTCCACAAAGTGCGGACAATACGGACCTGAGATCCGACGTTGTACTGTGTCGTGTTGTTGCCCTTCGTGTAGATCAGCCCTACATCGGCATTTCCGCTGACTTGCCGCCAAAGGGACGCCGAGGTTTGAGACATTTCCACCACCTGCCGGCGTTCGACAACTTCAGGCGGACCCGTCTCACCCAAGATCTCGATCTGAACCGGTTGCTCCCCGGCCGCAGTTACGGTCCTCAGCGTTCCTTGGTAGACATTCCCGTCCTGCATCTGCACCACGAACAACTGAGTGCTTTCCGCATGCGCCACTTTTGCCCAGTCGATTGAGACGGTTCCGTCCACATAATCGAACCCGGCGTAGAGCACCCCGCGCTCTAATTTCTTAATCTCGCAGGTGAGGTGGTCCCCGTTCTTCATGACGAGCACATCCGTCTTCGGGCGCGCCCACACAAATCCCGCTGCGCCTAACGCAAAGATGGCAACCAGTTTATACATGGTCATGCAGTCTCCGATCACGAGCCGATTTCAATGGCCGTGCGACCACGGTCTCGTGGCGCACACTCGCCCGCGTGTCGATTCCCGACTCATATTGACGCGGCCGGAAGTGGCCAGGCTGCACGCCACGGGTTCGCCCCAGTCGCTTTTGCGATACCAACGGCGGGACCTAACTGAACTCGATGAGTCAGCAGGGGCCGTGGTTCATTATTTCGAATCAAACGTTCTCGGTCGTGAACCCGAACAAGACCGGACACCCCCGCGGGTTAGGCACCGGCGGGGAACTTCCGTTCACTCAGCGCGCCACGACGCGTGCCGCGAAGCGCGTGCGCAAGGGTGGCGGGTGTATCTGGGGGCCGGGTTGGTGAACGCGCGCAAGAGCGGCGGCGCGGGATAGGTGCGCGGACTGGCACGGTTGGTGGCCTCGTGCCGTCCAAAAACTGGAAACGGTTAGAAAGCTTGGGATAATGCGGTTTCAAGATGCGGCGAGTTCTCGACCCGTTCCGGTTTCTGCTGATCGCAGCAGCTGGTTGGATGAACCAACAACAGCAGTTCGCAATCGACTACCTGCGGGAGGAGAATCGTGTGCTCCGGGAGCAACTGGGCCACCGGCGACTTCGCCTCACCAACGATCAGCGTCGGCGCCTGGCCGCGAAGGCGAAGCGACTGTGTCGGCGAGTCCTGAAGGAGGTCGCCGGTATCGTCACGCCCGAAACGCTCCTGGCGTGGCTTTGGTCCGCAATAAGTGTACACGGTCTGGCGATGTGAGCTAGCTTGCTGTAAGCAACACTATTAGTGGCCGTTGTTGGTGCGTTCGCGTTCGTGCCAGCGGCGCTTCTATACAATAGAAGGGCTCGAACAGTGGTGCCGCTCACCGGTTTGCCGGTTGGCTCACGGATATCGCTTGGCTCTGACCCGTCGGTCCTGCCATGGCGAATGCTTCTCAACGTTGGTGAAATCCGATCCCAGCGAATCGCGCTCGTCCGGCGGGCCGAAAGCACTGCGCAGGGATCACGCCGCTTTCTCGAGCCAGTACTCATGACGGAGGCCGCCGAGAATACAGACTGAGCGGCATGCGCCCGTTCTATCTCGTATTGTCCGATGGTGCCCGACAGAACGACGGTAGAATGCTAAGTGATTGATTCCAAAGTGGCGGTGAGGGTGGGATTCGAACCCACGGAACCCGTAAAGGTTCAACGGTTTTCGAGACCGCCCGATTCAACCGCTCTCGCACCTCACCGGGCTGGATATCTTTAGGATAGCTGGTCTGACGGGCATTCCACAATCGGGGGTTTCCGGGCGCGCCGGCAGCGCGCCCTCCCCACTGTCGGCCTACGCGTTTACGGCGCAGCCCGGGTGTCCGCAATTGCAGCCGATCTCGTTTGTGTCACCCGCTGCTTCACAGTAGTTGCTGCAATAGTCGTTGTCCTGCCTGGCCTGGCAGGTACAGCTCGGATGCTTGCACTTCTTTTCGGTCATGGATTTCCTCCCGCCCTTGGACGCGCCGGGCCGGAGATTTGAAACAGCCCGCACGGGGAGGCGGGGCGTTTGCCCATCCGGATGGGAATCGGGTAAGCTATCCGGGGCTACCTGTTCCCACTCAGAACTGAGCCCGGTCTCACAACACGGATGTTATGGACTCTGATAACCGTCGCACCTTTTTCGTCACGCTCATCTACGGCCTATGGGGGGTGATCTCCGCCGCGCTCGCGCTACCCGCCGCAGCCTATCTCCTCTTGCCGCCGCGAGCCAAGAAGACCGGCGAGTGGGTTCCAGCCGGCGACGCAGGACAATTGCAGCCGGATGTGCCCGAGGAGATGGTGTTCCGCCGCAACCGTGTGGACGGTTGGAAGATTACCAGCGAGAAGACCTCGGCCTGGGTGGTGAAGACCGCCGCAAACCAGGTGGTCGCCTACGCCCCCCAATGTACACACCTGGGATGTGCGTACCACTGGGATGAAAAGGGCCACTACTTTCTTTGCCCGTGCCACACCTCGACATTCGGGCTGGACGGCAAGGTCCTGTCCGGACCCGCGCCCCGGCCGCTCGATCGGTACGAAGTGAAGGTGGAGAGCGGCAAGATCCTCATTGGACCGGTCGAGAAAGGAACAACGGCATGAACGCCCGTCCGGTTATCGAATGGGTGGAACATCGAACCGGGCTCGAAACCGCCATTAAGAGTTTCCTTTACGAGGAGATCCCGGCATCGAGCGGCTGGCACCAGGTGCTGGGCAGCGTGGCCGCGTTTTCTTTCCTGGTTCAGGCGTTCACCGGCATCCTGTTGGCTTTCAACTACGCGCCCACTCCGGGTGACGCCTATAACAGCATCCGCTACATCATGACCGAGCTCACCGGCGGGCACTTGATCCGCGGGCTGCACCACTACGGCGCGAGCATGATGATCATCGTCGTCGTGCTACACATGCTCCAGGTGTTCGTGTGGGGCGCATATAAGCGGCCGCGTGAGGCCACGTGGATCGCCGGTTGCGTTCTCCTGCTGATCACGCTGGCGTTCGGGCTCACCGGATATCTGCTTCCCTGGGACAACCGCGCTTACTGGGGAACCGTGGTGACCACGCAGATCGCCGCGTCTGCCCCCGGGTTGGGTCCTTACGTATCCCGCCTGATGGGGGCTGAGGGCGGCGTCGGGGTGGTGACGTTTGCGCGCTTCTTTGCCGCTCACGTCCTGCTGCTGCCGCCGTTGACGATGTTGATGATCGGCGTACACATCTACCTGGTCCGCAAACACGGTGTGACGCCGGCGCCGGGCGACATTGCCCCGAAGAAGAGGTTCTTTCCCGAGCAGGTGATGAAGGACACTGTCGCTATCTTTGTCGCGTTCACCATCCTGTTCGTACTCGCGGTGGTGGCAAAAGTGCCGCTCGAGCGCATCGCCGATCCTACCGACACCAGCTACATTCCCCGCCCCGAGTGGTATTTCCTGTTCCTGTTCCAGACGCTGAAGCTGTTTGAAGGGCCGCTCGAGATACTGGGCGGCGTGGTGCTGCCGAACCTGGCGATTCTCGCGTTGTTCCTGGTCCCGTTCATTGACCGGGGCGCGATGATTCGGGTGCGTCAGAGGACCCTGGCTGTCGGTATCGTCGTGCTGGGCGGGATCGGCTGGACCGGACTCACCGCAGCGGCTATCCTGACCACGCCGAAGACCCCGCAACAAGCGGAAGACGAGGCAACACCGGGAACCTGGCAGCAGCTATCGCCCGAGGAACTGGCAGGCATTGGATACTACCGGCAGGAGAACTGCGCCAGTTGCCATACTCCGGGCAAAGCCGGAATCGGTCCGAACCTGGCTGTGGGAATCCACAAGAACGCAGCGTGGATGATCGCTCATTTCAAGCGGCCCTCTCAGATGATTCCCGGCACGTCCATGCCGTCGATTCAACTGAAGGATTCCCAGCTGAACGCCCTGGCAGTCTTCATTCAGAAAATGAACCCGAGAAATGCCGAGGCCCTGGATTCGGCTCCGCAATTTGCCGTGGATGGTGCGCTGGTGTATCAGCAGAACCGATGCGGAGCCTGCCACCAGGTGAACGGATCGGGGATGAAGCTCGGTCCGGCGCTGAACGGGCTATCGGCCCGCCGCTCGCGTGAGTGGGTGGAAGAGCACTTCGCAAACCCACAGAAGATGTCGCCGGGGACGATTATGCCTGCCTACAAGTTCTCACCGAAGGACTCGGATGCCATCGCCAAATACTTGTTAGGGCTGCCGGCCAACTGATGCGTGCTACTTCTTCTTTTTCGGCACCAGCCGCCGAGCTTTGCGAGTGCCCGGCGCGGAAGAGAATGCGTCCTCGACGATGTCGGACTGCTCCTGCTGGTGGCGTTTCAGCGATCCGGCCGAGGGGCTGGCGCTTTCTGAGCGTCCCGCGTACCGAAGCGTGCGGCGCGATTCATTCAGGAGCGGCTGGATCTGTTCCTGAATAAACCGCCACGCTCCCATGTTCCTGGGCTCATCCTGGACCCACACCACTCCCGCTGTAAGCGGATACCGCAGTAGGATATCGGAGAAGTCGGCGGCATTGAACGGGTACAATTGCTCGACGCGAACGATCGCCGTGTCCTCGGCGCCCTTCTGCTCGCGTGCCGCCAGCAGATCGTAGTACACCCTCCCGGAACAGACCAGCACCTTCGAAACCCGGCTGGAGTCGACGCTTCCGGTTTCGCCCATGATCTCGCGGAAGCCGCCCGATACCAGATCGCCGATGGTGGAGACCGCGCGTGGATGCCGCAACAGGCTCTTGGGCGTGAAGACGATGAGCGGTTTGCGCGTGCCGCGGCGATCGGGACCGCCGTGCATCTGCCTGCGCAGCAGGTGGAAGTACTGGGCCGGAGTGGTGCAGTTGCACACCTGCATGTTGTTTTCGGCACACAGTTGCAGGAACCGCTCCATGCGGGCGCTGGAGTGTTCCGGGCCCTGCCCCTCATAGCCGTGCGGCAGCAGCAGCACCAGCCCGCTGGGCTGACCCCACTTCGATTCGGCCGCGGCGATGAACTGGTCGATCATGATCTGCGCGCCGTTGGCGAAATCGCCGAACTGGGCTTCCCACAGCACCAGCGCCAGCGGATCGCCGACGCTGTAGCCGAACTCGAAACCCATGCACGGCATATTCGCTGAGCGAGCTGTCCCAAACGTTGAACTGCGCCTGGTCCTTGGACGAGGTGCTGCATCGGGATGTACGACGCGCCGGTTTCCCAATCGTAGTATTCCAGGTGGCGCTGGCTGAAGGTTCCACGCGCGCTGTCCTGGCCGCTCAACCGGACCGGAGTTCCCTCCAGCAGCAGCGTGCCGAAGGCCAGTGATTCCGCGGTGGCCCAGTCCATGGAAGCGCCTTCGAGTACTTCGCGGCGCCGCTCGATGAAATTCCGCAGCTTCGGATGCAGGTGGAAATCGGCGGGAAAGGTCGTGATGCGCATTCACGATGCGCTCCACCGTGCCGCGGTCCACCGCGGTGGTGGGACAGAAGGGCGGGATCTCGTCGCGCGGAGACGCCGCTCAGTTCCTGGACCTCGTACTGCTGCTTGTTCTGCTGGGCGACTTCGTAGACCGCGTTCAGCTCGCGCGTCACATTCTGCGCGGATCCGTTCCACCTGGGAGCGGTCCACCAGACCCTCGCGTTCCAGTTTCTTCGAATAGATCACGGCCACCGACGGATGCTGCCGGATCTTCTTGTACATGAGCGGCTGCGTGTAGCTGGGGTCGTCCGCCTCATTGTGACCGTGCCGCCGGTAGCAGATCATGTCGATGACGACATCCTTCTTGAACCGCTGCCGGTAATCGAAGGCGATCTGGGCGGCGCGGAGGCAGGCTTCCGGATCGTCGCCGTTGACGTGGAAGATGGGCGCCTGCACCATTCGCGCCACATCGGTGGAATACGGGGTGGAACGCGATTCCTTCGGGTTGGTTGTGAAACCGATCTGGTTATTGATGATCAGGTGGATGGTGCCGCCGTGGTATAGCCTTCCAACTGGGACAGGTTCAAGGTCTCGGCCACCACGCCCTGTCCGGCAAACGCCGCGTCGCCGTGGATCAGGATGGGGATGACCCGCTCGCGCTGCACGTCGCCCAGGCGATCCTGCTTGGGACGGACGATGCCTTCCACCACCGGATCCACTGCCTCCAGATGGCTGGGGTTGAACGCCACGGATACGACAATCTCGCGGCCCGAAGCCGATTTGCGGACGCCGCTCGCGCCCAGGTGATACTTCACGTCGCCCGAACCCTGGATACTGGTCGGATCGATGTCGCCTTCGAACTCGGAGAACAGCTGCACCATGCTCTTGCCAACCACGTTGGCCAAGACGTTAAGCCGCCCGCGGTGAGCCATGCCGATAACGGTCTCGTGAACGTTGTTGTTGGCGGCCCGCTCCAGCAACTCGTCGAGAATGGCCATGGCGGACTCGGAACCTTCGAGCGAGAACCGTTTGTGACCGACAAAGCGCGCGTGCAGGAAGTGTTCGAACTCCTCGGCTTCAATCACGCGTTCCAGCGCGCGCCGCCGGACGGTTTCCTCCAGGGGCCAGCTGTTCTCCGTAGGTTCCATGCGGGCCTGGAGCCATTCCTTCTGCTCCGGGTGCTGGATGTTCATGTACTCGCAGCCCAACCGGCCGCAGTACGTTCTGCGGCAGCGTTCCAGGATTTCGCGGAGCGTGGCCGTGGCCTGCCCGTCCATTAAGGTTCCCGTAATGAACTGGCGGTCGCGATCCCAAATGGTGAGTCCGTACGTCGCGGGGTCGAGTTCGGGATGGTAGGCAGCCTGCCCGCCAAGCGGATCGAGATCGCCGATCAGGTGCCCTCGGACGCGGTAGGCGTTGATGAGTTGCAACACGGACGCCTGCCGCGCAAGTTCCTGCGATTCCCCCTGCGAAAGCGCCGCCGGGCATGGTGGCCTGCCGAGCTTCTTCCCAGAGCACGGGACGATACGGAATGCGCAGGTCGCTGAACAAAGCCTCGTAGAAGCCGCTCTCTCCCTGCAACAACGCCTGTAAACGACCCAGGAAAGCGCCGGATTCCGCTCCCTGCACCACACGATGATCGTAGGTACAGGTGACCGTCATCACCTTGCTCAATCCGAGCATCGCCTTCGTCTCTTCGGTGACGCCCTGGTATTCCGCGGGGAAATCGATGGCTCCGGTGGCGATAATTGCGCCCTGTCCCGGCATCAGGCGTGGAACCGATCCCACCGTCCCGACAGTTCCGGGATTGGTGAGGGAAATAGTCGTTCCGTCGAAATCGGCCAGAGTGAGCTTTCCACGGCGGGCACGGGCCACGATATCGTCGAACGCCTCCATGTACTGTTCGAAGTTCATGGAGGTGACGTTCTTGATGTTCGGCACGGTGAGCCCGCGCGAGCCGTCTTTTCCCGTGACGTCCACCGCGATTCCCAGGTTCACCTGCGTGCGGACCCGCCGGTAACCCTCACCTTCGTGCTCGAGATAGGCATTGTTAACCGCGGGAACCTCGCGGACCGCTTGGCAATGGCCCAGCCTACCAGGTGCGTGTAAGATACCTTGCTATCGCCGTGAATGGACCGGTGCTGGTTGATAACGCGGCGGTTCTCGTCGATCACCTTGACCGCGATGATACGCTGTGACGTGGCCACCGGGATCGAGAGGCTCTGGGTCATGTTCTCGGCAATGCGTGCGGCAGCGCCGCGCAGCGCGATGATCTGCTCGCCGGGGCCGGGCTCGGGCCGGGCGGTCTGGACCGGCTCGGAAACAACGGGTGCGGACGTTCCGTTCACATCTGCTGGGGCTACAGCCGTTTGAGTGGCTACGGCTACGCCGCCACCATTCGCGGCCTCGCCTTCGGTTTCAAAACGGTGTTTCCAGCTATCGTCTACGGTTTTGTGATCGTGTAGATATTGTTGGTAGAGTTCGTCTTCCAACCAGCTATTAATGCCCAGCGTGGGGTCGTATTGTCCAGACATACGGAGGGTGTGACGGGCGGAATGGGACCCGCTCCTACATTTTGATGATAGCCGATGTGGTTCGGTACCGACCGTTTGAAACTCACGGGCCGGGAACGCGCAGGCGTATGGGGCTTACTTTGCCACCGACTCGATCATTCCATCGAACGCTTTCTGATTCGCCGCCACCGTCTTGGCCGGACCCGTGAACTTGAAAAACACCGAACCCTGGGGACCTTCCACGATTGCGCCCAGCATCCGGTACCCCGGCTTGGAGCTCTTCGCCGTCATCATCGGACCGCCCGCCCCCGTGTATGTCCCGGACACGTCAATCGTGGTCACCGGCAACCCGTGGACGGTCTTCTTCTTGGTCGCGGCATTCTTTATCGGCTGGCCGGAGGCGTCCTGGAACTGGCCTGTCCAGCGCTGGATGTTCGCCTCTACCGAACCGCCCTGGCCTTGCCCGAAGTAGTAGGCCACGCACTCGCCCCCTTCGGCGTCACCCGGGGCGGGAGCAACCGCATAGGTGGCGGCGCGCATCGGGCGCGTCGAGCCATCGTTCTTGAAGTTCGGCGGAGCGGTCCAATGAAGTCCGCCTGCGCCATCGGCCCAGGCTACGGCGCACAGTGCAGCACACAAGAGAATTCGTCGCATGATTCAGTGTAGACGGAGCCAGGAACGTTCGGGCCAGGTGCCCGGTTTCCAGATTAGTTGACTCCACTCGGTCCGTAGCGATATTGTGGCGCTTCGGAGAACACATGGCTGAAACCGTTCGCAAAGTTGACCTATTTTCCGTAGACATCGCCCACAAGACCGGCGAGGGCGCTAAGGTGCTCGGCGTATTTCGCGACGCCGGCGTCAGTTTCCTGGCTGCTTGGGGCTACCCGACCAAGGGCAAGAAAGCCCGCCTGGACCTGGTGGCGGCCGATCGGGCGGCCTTCACCAAGGCGGCAAAGAAAGCCGGCATCGTACTGGGCCCCAAGCAGACCGCGTTTCTGGTGGAGGGAGAGGACCAGACCGGGGCATTAGCCGGAATGATGGGTAAACTCGCTGAGGCAGGCATCAACGTGTTCGCCGCGCAGGCTTTGTGTGCCGGTGAGGGACGCTTCGGCGGAGTCATCACCGTGGGAGCGGACGACGTGAAGAAGGCCGCCAAGCTGCTCGGCGCCAAGTAGCCTATCACCGGCAATAGAATGAAAAAGGGTGCGAACCTCGCGGCCCGCACCCTTTTCTCTCGAACAGATCCGGCTTCCCGGCCGCTTCACTACTTCCCGGCGTCTTCGACTTCGATGCGCATGCCGTAGAACGACCGGTACACGAAGAACATCGAGATGGCCAGGAACACGGCCGCGAGGACGTTGGTCAGCATCGGACCCTGATCCCGGGTCAGGCGACACCGCCAGCTCCACCGCCAGCAATCCGAACAGCGTCGTGAACTTGATGATCGGGTTCATGGCCACCGAAGACGTGTCCTTGAACGGATCGCCCACCGTGTCGCCGACCACGCATCGCCGTCGTGCAGCTGGGTGCCCTTGGCTTTCAGCTCGGTCTCGACGATCTTCTTCGCGTTGTCCCACGCGCCGCCGGCGTTGGCCATGAAGATGGCCTGATACAGCCCGAACAGCGCGATGGAGATCAGGTAGCCGATGAAGAAGTACGGCTCCACGAAAGCGAACGCCAGGGTGGAGAAGAACACCACCAGGAAGATGTTGAACATCCCCTTCTGCGCGTACTGGGTACAGATCTCCACCACCTTCTTCGAATCCGCCACCGAAGCCTTCTCCGAGCCTTCCAGCTTGATGTTGCGCTTTGATGAACTCCACCGCGCGATAGGCGCCGGTGGTGACGGCCTGCATGGACGCGCCGGTGAACCAGATAGATCACCGCGCCGCCCGTGATCAGGCCCGAGCAGGAAAGGCGGATGCAGAATCGAGAGATTCGATATCAGCTCCGGTTTCAGTCCGTTGGTCAGCATCACGATGATGGAGAAGATCATGGTGGTGGCGCCGACGACGGCGGTACCGATCAGCACGGGCTTTGCGGTCGCCTTGAAGGTATTTCCGGCGCCGTCGTTTTCTTCCAGGTTCTCCTTGGCTACTTCGAAATCCACGTCGAATCCGAAGTCGCGCTTGAGTTCCTGCTTGATGTTCGGGCAGCGTTTCGATCATGGACAGCTCGATACACGGACTGGGCGTTGTCGGTGACGGGGCCGTAGGAATCGACGGCGATGGTCACCGGGCCCATGCCGAGGAAGCCGAAAGCCACCAGACCGAAAGCGAACACCGCGGGCGCCATCATCAGCGCTCCGAGGCCCAGGGTGCTGACCACGTAGCCGATGCTCATCAGAAGCACGATGGTCAAGTCCCAGCCAGTAGGCGCTGAAGTTGCCGGCCACGAGGCCGGAGAGGATGTTGAGCGACGCGCCGCCTTCCCGGGCGGACGTTACCACCTCGCGCACGTGCCGGGAATTCACCGATGTGAAGACCTTCACGAACTCGGGAATGATGGCTCCGGCCAGAGTGCCGCAGGTGATGATGGTGGAGAGCTTCCACCACAACGACGAATCGCCGCCGAGGTCGGGGACCATCAGGTAGGACACGATGTAGGTGAGGACCACGGAAACGATCGACGTCAACCAGACCAGGCTGGTGAGCGGATGTTCATAGTTGAACTTCGTGGCGGTGCCGTACTTCGCCTTCGCGATCGCTTCGTTGATGAAGTAGGACAGGCCGGAGGCGATGATCATCATGACGCGCATGGCGAAGATCCACACCAGCAGTTGGACCTTAATCGGCGTCGTCGTGGACGGCCAGCAGGATGAACGAAATCAGCGCGACGCCCGTGACGCCGTAGGTCTCAAAACCGTCGGCGCTGGGTCCAACCGAATCGCCCGCGTTGTCGCCCGTGCAGTCGGCGATGACGCCGGGGTTGCGGGCGTCGTCTTCCTTGATCTTGAACACGATCTTCATGAGGTCGGACCCGATATCGGCGATCTTGGTGAAGATGCCGCCTGCGACGCGAAGGGCAGCGGCGCCGAGGGATTCACCGATCGCGAATCCGATGAAACACGGACCGGCATAGTCGCCGGGGATGAACAGCAGGATGAAGAGCATGATCAGCAGTTCAACGCTGATCAGCACCATGCCGATACTCATGCCGGCCTGCAACGGAATCGCATAGCAGGGGAACGGATTGCCGCGAAGGCTGGCAAACGCCGTGCGCGAATTCGCGAAGGTGTTCACGCGAATGCCATACCAGGCAACGCCGTAGCTGCCCGCGATGCCGACGAAGCTGAACAGCAGGACGATGACCACCTTCAGCGCTCCCATGGCCGGCTGGTACAGGAAGCCGAAGTACAGCACGATGATGGAGCCGATAAACATCTCCAGGATCATCAGGAATTTGCCCTGGGTGAGCAGATAGGTCTTGCAGGTCTCGTAGATCAGTTCGGAGATTTCGCAGCATGGAGGCATGCACCGGAAGTTTCCGCAAGCTGCATGTAGGTGACGAGTCCGAACAGCAGGCCGCAAATGGCGACGATTATGCCGCCCATCAGCAGAGTGCGTCCGTTGATCCCCTGAAAAGTGGCCTGACCCAGGTCGGGCAGAACAAGGTTTGCCTCACCGCCGCCGTGTTCGGCGGCGGGGGCCGGCTGCTGCGCGAAAACAGCGCCGGACAGGCAGAAAATAACGAAGAAGTCCAACAGCAATTCGGAATAGTGTCAGTTTCATATACGGTGGGCGTGCGCGGAAAACTCCGTGGCGCGCAGCGGGGTTGATTTATACGGTTCGGAGTGCCGGAGCATCCAGAGTTTCCTCCGTTTCAGGTTTAAAGACCTTTTGTCGGGCCAGAAGCCCAAAATATCGCACCTTGGTGTCCGGAATCAAATCGGAGACATCTTCCGATCCCGCCAAAATACGAAAAACTGTCGAATTTTACCACTCAAGTCTGCTTGTCGCGAGCGATTGGGCCGAGGGTACCATCGACGGCCCGAAGGTAATTGGCGGGGGAAAGAACCAGCTGAGTTCCTCGGACCCCGGCGGAGACTGAAACGATGTCGAATAACTCGATAGTCTCATCGACGAAGACCGGGTAGCCGCGAGTCTGACCGATGGCGGTGACACCCCCGCGAATCTGTCCCGTGAGCGGCTGTACTTCCTTGAGCGCAACCATCTCCAGCTTGCGGTCGCCGGTCAACCGCGCCAGCGCCTTGGCATCCACTTCGGAGTTGCCGGGGACGACGGCCATGGCGATGCCGTTGCGGTCTCCGCGCATTACCAGGGTCTTGAAGACCTGTTCGGGCGGCAGGCCCACTTTCGCGGCTACCGTCTCCGCGGAAAGATCGTCCGGATCCACCGCGTACTCGCGGAGTTCGTACGCGATGCCGAGGCTGTCCAGGTAGCGCGCGGCGTTCGTCTTCATGGCCCGGCTAACGTTCGAGCAGCCAGGCGCACGGTTCGTGGCGGCTGGCTCCGCCATCGTTCACGGAGAAGTTGGCGCCGCGCTGCCGGCCATGCCACAGCGTGGCGCTGCCATAGGCGCCGTCTTTGCGGAGCGCGTAGAAGTTCAGATCCAGTGCCGCCAGCCGATTCCGGTCGTTGTTGTAGTTCCGCGCGAATCGCTTTCAGCGCATCGAGACACGCTTCTTTAGGCGGCATGCCGTGGCGCATGTTCTCGACGATGGTGTGGGCGCCCGAGATGCGAATATTCTCCTCGCCCACGCCGGTGGATCCTGCGCCGCCCACTTCCTGATCGACGAAAAGACCGGCGCCGATGATGGGAGAGTCGCCGACACGGCCGGGAATCTTCCAGGCCAGTCCGCTGGTAGTGGTAACGCCGGACATCTCACCCTTGGAGTTGAGCGACAGGCAGTTAATGGTGCCCGTGGGCGGATGCACCGCGACGTTCCAGGCCCACTCGAGCGTCTCCCCGTCCGCGTTCGGGAACATCCTCCGTAGCTCGGCCGCCGGCTTCTTCGGCGCGGGATCGCCCTCGCCCACCCAATTGCTGTGGCCCGAGGGATCGCGCATGGATTGCTTCCAGACCATCCAGGCGAGCCTCGCCTTTTCGGTGAGCAGATCTTCCTTGGGGTAGCCCCAGGCCTTGGCGAAGCGCCACGCGCCTTCGCCCACCAGCATCACGTGGGCCGTGTGCTCCATCACCAACTTGGCCACTTTCGAGGGAGTCTTCACGTTCTGGATGGCGCCCACCGAGCCGCAGCGCCGCGTGGGTCCATGCATCACGCAGGCGTCCAATTCGACGACGCCCTCTTCGTTCGGCAGTCCGCCATAGCCGACCGAGGTGTCCTCGGGGTCGAGTTCGACGATGTTCACCCCGGCGATGACGGCATCCAGTGTGTCCCCGCCGGCTTTGAGCACCTCCATCGCCTTGGCGCACGCGGCGAGTCCGTTGGCGCTGGAGATGACAATGTTCTTCGGTCCGGATCCTTGTGCCATTCCGGATTGGGCCGCGCCCGCCAGGGCGGCGGTGTTAAGCAGCAACTCTCGCCTGTTAATCATGGTGGTTACCGATCTACTATACCGGATGCGGCCACCGGCTAGCGCGTGCGGACTGCGTACAGGCTCGACTGCGTGAGGATAAATAACGTACGCCCATCCTTGCCGCCGAAGACGATCTGGAGAGGGCGCTCGGGCACCTGGACCGTTTCGACGAACTTGCCCGCTGGGTTGTACACGAAGACCTGGCCAGCCGCCATCCAGACGTTGCCGTGGCTGTCCTGGGCGAGGCTCTCCCCACCCTGTTCGGCGAACGGGCGAAGCTGGGACAGAGTCCCGTCCGGATTCACCTGGCCGCGATAGGTCTTCTGTTCGGATTCGTTCGTGACATAGAAGGGACGCCCCGGGGTTGCCTCCACCAGTCCGTACGCCTGAAGCGAAAGGGCCCACTTGTAGCCGAGATGGGGCGGTCCCGCCACGTAGACTTCGTCCTCGGGAATGAATACACTGCGGTCGGGAGAGACGTACTGGAACGCCCTCCGGGTGGTCATTCGCTTCCGGAATAAGTCTTCCAGAGAGACGTACTCGTAGGTGTTGATGTCGAGCGTGTTGGTGGCGTCGCCGTTCACAAAGTAGTTCACCGGCAGCACCGCGTTCATGCCCGGGCGCTCGGCCGCGGGTTCCCGCTCCAACAACGTGACCTCGTCCTCGGGCCCGTCGGGCCGGATCGAGTAGACGGCCATGGTGCTCCCGCCGTTCGACACCACGATGAGATTGCCGGCTTTGTCGAAGACGAGATTCACGGGGTTGAGCGGATTGTCGCGGATGATCGTCAGCTTCTTCGTGTCAGGCGTCCAGCGATAGATCCGGTGCCAGCGCGGATCCACGAAATAGAGCCGGCCGGCGGCATCCACGGCAGCGCCGGAGATGTTGTAGAAGCCTGTCGCGAGCTTCTCCACCGCGGGCTCCGGATTCGAGCACGGTCGAAGGACGGGACGGAGCAGCCGGAGTACGCGCACCGGTCAGGTTCAGGAAGGCGAACTCGCGGTCCCTCACCTCCTGTTTGAGATCGGGATCGAGAATGCAGGTCCCGTAGGAGAACTTGCTGGACCGGACGTATTGCCGGCAATCCCCCGATGCGGGGCAGTAGGGCCCCTGGCTGTTGCTGTCCACATGGATATTGCGGAAGCGAATGTCGCTCGAATCCGACACGCGGATCGAATAGGGAAATGGGCGGACGCCTCTCACCACGCGATATCCGTGGAAGTTGGCGATGGTGATGTTCTTCGACCGGCTGATCTCGAGAGAGGACGCCGATTCGCTCTCGCCCCGCTCCCCCTCGGTCTGCAGGGCGTAGAGGCCCCAGTTCTCCACCCGATCCAGTTTCACCTCGGTGCGGACGTGGTGTTCGCTGGAGACCTCATAGACCCGCCCGGGCGTGGTTGTGTCGGAGATGTACAGGCCGTTTTGCGCGAATGTGCTCGGGCGTCCAGAGGTTGGCGAACGTGCCCCCGCCGCCATGAGTGATCCACAGGCTCGGGTACTGGCTGTCCCACTGGCGGCGCGGATCCGGATCCCCGCTCAGGTTGCTGTTGTACGGATTCTCCCGCTTGCCGTTCGGGCCATTCGTGCCGTGGCCGCCGAGGAATCGCACGTCGTCCATCTGGGATTCCTTGCCGGCCATCCACAGCGCGGCCACGGCGCGGCTGTTGATTCCGCCGGTGTAAAGGCCGATGCCGGTTACGATGTTGCTCCCGCCCCGCGGCGCCAACAGGAGCGGCTTGGGCGCGCCGGGTCCCTGGAATCCGGGGGTGGAATCCAGCAAGTCGATCTGCGTTTGGTTGGGGTGTAGCCCGATGAGAACGGTATCCGGGCGGAGGTTGATCGTGTCCTTGACCACGTAATTGCCACTCGGCAGGTATAGTACCTTGTGCTCCGCAATCGCTTTCTGAAGGGCTGCGGTATCATCGGTCACCCCATCGCCCTTCAGGCCGAGCGTTCGCACGTTCGACCAGGTATCCATCGGCGGCACGCCGGCCATCGCTCCGGGCCCGTGCGGCGGCAGGCTCGTCAAGGGCGCGGCGTCGTAGGCGGTCTTGATCTCGCCTATCGCGCCCATGCCGGCGAGCGTCAGCCCGTGCGAGAGAGTCTTCACTTCGTAAGCCGCGCCGGCTCCCGCCAGTTGGCGTCCGCTCTCGCGAAGCCGAGCGAATACCGGCACACCGCGGCAGGTGGAACTCTCGACATTGATCTGGGTCATGCGGCTGTTTTCGTTGCTGATGATGATAGCGGGGCCGCTGATGTCCTCGAACCGTGAATCTTTCACCCAGAGCTGGTCGGAGTAGTGCTGGTCGATCGCAATGGCAGTGGGCACCTTCCGGAACTCGCAATGGATCACCGTCAGCTGCGCTTCGTTCTCCCGGATCGCCGCCTCGCGCTGTCCTTCAAACGTGGAATCGATCAGCGTGTACTGCCAGGCAGCGGAGGGCTTTCGCGTGAGGATGCCGTAGCGGCCGCCGAAGAAATGCAGATCCTGTCCCAAATTGCCGACGTCGTGGAGGGCCGCGAGGCCTGAGCCGGTGTGGAAATCCATGTGAGCGAGATAGCCATGTTGCGCGACGTGGAACCGGATGGCAACGGCCGCGGCATTGCCGTCGCCGATCTCGAAGTCGATGTTGCTCATCACGGAATAGAACGTTCCGGAGTTCGCGTCGAGGATGTTCGGATTCGGCGGGACGGTTCCTGGCGGAGGCGGCGGCAGACGGAAACCTCGCCCTCCCCGCGGGCGGAACCCAGCGAAAAAGAACATGGTCCCCATGCCTTGCTGAAACCCTGGAGTATTGTCCGGCAGGAGAAACACAGGGCGCTTCTCGCCGTAGCCGATCAGGCGGATCCCCGGCCACATGTAGATGGTCCGGCTGATGCGATATCGTCCCTGTGGGACGAAGACGATGCCTTCGCCGGAGGACTCCTGAACGTGGTCGATGGCCGACTGAACCGCCTGGCTGTCGTCAGCCTGGCCGTCGCCGTGAACCGGAAACCGGTCCGGCGTCAAGTAGACCGCCTTGGGGTCGTCGGGACGCGCCGTATAATACGATGCACCCGTCAACGGGACAGCAATGGCGCTCAAAAGGATCCCGAACAGTATGATTTTCATGAGTCCTCGCGGTCTCATCATATCGCCCGGCGCGTCAATCCGAGACCGGACGGTGCAGCGCTCGCTCAATCCGGCGGTCGGGAACCAGCCAGAGCAGGGCAACGGTGGTGTACAAAGAGTTGGCAATCCAGGGACTGACGAATGCGAGGGGTATCGCCGCCAGGTAGATCACTGGAGAGAGTTTGCCCTTCCAGTCCCGCCCGAGCGCTGCCGCCAGTACGGACTTGCGTCCATCGCTCGAGATAATGGCGCACTGCAAGATGTACCAGGCGATGGCCGCCATCATCAATACGGCTCCGTAGAACGCGGCCGGCACTGGTGCGACGTGAGCCTCGCCGAGCCATGCGGTCGCGAAGGGGAACAACGAGAGCCAGAACAGTAAATGGAGATTCGCCCACAGGATTCCGGCACTGACGTGCTGAGTCGCATGGAGCAGGTGGTGATGGTTGTTCCAGTAGATGCCGACATAGACGAAGCTCAGAAGGTAGCTCAGGAACACGGGCAAGAGCGGCATTAGCGAAGAGAATTCCGTGCCGGCCGGCCGCTTCAATTCCAGAACCATGATGGTAATGACAATCGCGAGGACGCCGTCACTGAACGCCTCGAGGCGGTTCTTGTTCATTTCACGATATTAGCCGGAAGGAGTAGGTGGGGACCTGTCAGATCATTCGGAAAGCCACGGCCCAAAAGCAGATCGGACCACGGATTCCTTTATGTAAAAACCCGATTCCCGAAGCCGTTGCAGCATCGCCGGGACATCGACCATCCCTCGCTCAGCCGCCAAGCGCAAAACGCCCAAGGTGCCGGTGATTCGGATCCCGAGGGCAACCGCTTCACGACGGCCAGCCGAATCGTCGATCAATACTAAATCCGCCTTCAGTTCAAGCGCCAGCGCGAGCGCCGCCCGTTCACCAGGATCCAGATCCTGAGTGATTGCGCGTAGGAGACGATCAGCGGGCTCGCGCGTTCGAAGCCATGTTTGACCATGCTCGAACAGAGCGCGTACAACTTCCGGAGTCGAAGTAGCCGACAGTCCTTCCAGGACCGCGCCCGGTACCCAGATTTCGCCAAAGATCGTGGGAAGAAGTTCCGGCTGCCCGATAACCGTGAGGTATCGGAGAGGGCTGGTATCGGCGATGACGAGCATTCGTCAGCGGAGTCCGAGTTCGGACAAGGTGGCTAGATCGTTGGCCAGATCCGTCTCTGTGTACTGGTACGGAATGTGGCGCTGTCGCAGCCACTCGTGCACCGCGAACCGCGAGGGCAGTTCAAGAAGGCGCATCACCTGGGACTCAGAAAGCACCCCGGAGCGATATCCTTCGGCCGCCAGTCCCTCAAGCGCTGCACGGTTCAGGGGGACGGCCCCCGATGCGAGCGCCCGGCCGATATCCTCGGGTATGTTAACGGTCACTTGCATTGGAACCTCACAACTACATTGTCCGCCAACTCGGGGACCTCTGGCCTGACCCC
The DNA here is from genome assembly GCA_963737465.1 of uncultured Acidobacteriota bacterium. Taxonomy (GTDB): domain Bacteria; phylum Acidobacteriota; class Terriglobia; order Bryobacterales; family Bryobacteraceae; genus TMP-7. Next base: position 229,155 of record CAVTTC010000013.1, on the reverse strand, counting down.
GGCCAGCAACTACGTCAGCATGTCCTTCAACGAGATGGCTACCAACGCGAGGGTCAACCCGATCATGAGCGCCACCGAGGTCCAGGAGATCACGTTGTAAAAACGGGTGTTGGTCCACTCCTTCATCAGTCCCACCTTGTTGATCAGCAGGGTCATGAAGATCAGCACGAATGGCAGGAGCACTCCGTTCACCACCTGCGAGAACAGGATCATCTTCACCAGCGGGAAGTTCGGGATCAGGATGACTCCGCCGCCTACAACAATCAGTCCCGTGAACAGCCAGTAGAAGATGGGTGCTTCCTTGAACTTCTTGTTCACGCCGGACTCAAAGCCGAGCGCTTCGCATACGGTGTAGGCGGTGGACAGCGGCAGAATCGAAGCGGCGAAAAGCGAGGCATTGAACAATCCAGCGGCGAACAGGAGGAACGCATATTGGCCGAACGGCTTCAGTCCAAGCGCGGCATCCGCGGGCGTTTCGATGTCGCGCGGCTGCACCGACCAGATGGCGCCCGGCGCAGGCCACGATAATGAAGAAGGCGATCACCGACATGACGATGCAGCCGACAATCACCTCAACGCGGGATTCCTTGTACGCCTTCGCCGTGATGCCCTTTTCCACTACGGCCGCCTGCAGATAGAACTGCATCCAGGGCGCGATGGAGGTGCCCACCATGCCGATGAGCATGGTGATGTAGCCCGGATCGAGCATCAGCACCGGGCGAACACTGTCGATGGCCGCCGCCTTCCAATCCGGCTTCACCAGAAAGCCCGATATGATGTAGGCGACGTAGACGACGCAGGCGAACAGGAAGATCCTTTCCACGCTGTCGTAGCTGCCCTTCACGATCAACAGCCAGATGGCGAGAGCGCCCAGCGGCACCGAAATGTAACGGCTGATGTGAAATAGCTCCAAGCGACCCGGCGATGCCCGCGAAGTCCGCCATCATGTTCGTGAGATTTGCCAGCACCAGGACGAACATCATCACGAACGTAGTCCGCAGCCCGAACTCTTCGCGAATGAGGTCGGAGAGGCCTTTCCCAGTGACCGCCCCCATGCGGGAGCACATCTCCTGGGTGACGATGAGCAGCAGCGTGATGGGAAGCAGCGTCCACAGCGGGAGGTAGCCGTACTTGGCGCCCGCCTGGGAGTAAGTGAGAATTCCGCCCGCGTCATTGTCGACGACAGCGGTGATGAAGCCCGGCCCGATGACGGCGAAGAAGATTGCGATGTGATAGCGCAGGCGCTTCAGCATGTTCGGGTTCCTTCATGACTTATGAACTCCTCAACACCGAGATGATGTCGTCGGCGGTGATCACGCCCGCCAATCTCTGCTTTTCATCGATGACCGGAAGGGTGAGTATGTTGTACTTGTCGAACAACTCCGTGACGCGCTTCTGCTTCTCGTCCACGTCCACCTGGATGAGGCTGTCGGCGGCAAGTTCCGCCAGCGGGCGATCTGTATCGGCGATGAACAGCCGGGCCAGCGGGACCGATGCCACCAGGTGCTCATCGGAGTCGATCAGAAACAGGGTGTTCAGGTTCTCGAGCAGTTCCTCATTCGCCCGCAGGGCCGCAATCGCATCGCCCACCGTTGCCTTCTCGTTCAGGGCGACATATTCCGTGTTCATCAGCCGCCGGCGGTGTCCTCTTCGAATTCGAGCAACTCCGACACATCGGCCTTGGGCTCCACGTCCATCTCTTCCAGGATCTCCTGGGAGGTCTCTTCTTCCAGTTCGGCCAACAGGTCGGCCGCTTCATCGGGCGACATTTCCTCCACGATCTCGGCGGCCTTTTCCGTCTCCAGGGACTCGAGAATGCTGGCCTGAATGTCGGGATCCACCTCCGAGAGGGCGTCCGCCGCCACTTCGCTGTCGATGGTCTCGAAGATCGCTTCGCGGTCGTCGGGGCTCAGTTCCTCGACGATATCAGCCAGATCGGCGGGGTGCATTTCCTCCAGAAGCTTGTTCGAAATATTGAGACGCAGGCGGCGCTGCGGATCGGCCTCGAGAATGTTGCAAAACTCCCAACGGATGGAGTTGGGCTGAATAGGTTCCTGCAGTTTCCGAATCCACCCGCGCGGCAGCACTCCCTGAACCAGGCGCCGGAAAATGCTGCGGATACCGATATCAACTTCCAGTACGTATAGCAGGGAGTTGCCGTTTTCCTGACGGACCTCGAAGGTGACATCGTTCACCCGGACCACCTTGCGTCCGTGGGCGTCGATAATCTGCTGATCGAGCAGGTCGCGCACCATCCGGAGCATGTACTTCGTCGGAGTGATACGGTGTCAGCAACTCGTCTTTCAGGTGGATGCCCTTCAGTGAGATATCGCGCACCTGGTCATAACGGACGCTCAGCCAGGTGTAACCCGCCCCAACCAGGAACCGGTCGATCCTGGCAGTGTCGATGAGCGGAAAAATCGCTGCATCGCGCACCACGCCGATCCGGCGCCGCTTGAGGTCGTACACGTCCAAACCGACCAATTCGGTGAGGAAGAGGAAGTTATCGAGCACCATCGATCGCCACCTGAGTCAATCTAAGGATATCCTGCGTGGGTGATTCATTACCATCGGCGAATCCTGGTAAGGTTACAAATGTGAATCTCCGCTCTCAAATGGCCGTGCCCCGCCGCACACTCCTGTTCATATCCCCGGTGATGATGTTCGCGGCGTTGGCGACAGGATGCAGTCGAGGCTCGCAGCCGCTCGTGGTGGGCTCCACCAGTGCTCCCGACCGGATGATCATCGCGGAGATAGCGAGCCAGTTGCTCGAGAAACATCTGAACACAACGGTGACCCGCAAGTTCGACGTGGGCAGTACGCAAATCGCCTATGAAGCGTTGATGCTGAATAACGTCAGCGTCCTTCCGGAGGAGACCAACGCGGTTCTCGTATCGCTGCTCAAGGAACCCATCGATCCGAACCCGGACATTGCCTTCGAGCGTGTGCGGTCGGAAATGGAGCGGATGGCCCGGATTCAGGTCCTAAAACCGCTGGGAGTCCGCGCGCGAAACGTGATGGTGATCCGCGCCGCCGATCAAAAAGGCGGGGGAATGGAGACCCTTAGCCAGGCGGCACAGTCGAAGCTGAGTTGGACAATCGGTTACACGAGGGACTTCGAGTCACACGCGGACGGTTACGCTGCTCTGATGAGCACATATAAGCTGCCTCTGAGAGTAGCTCCCAAGTCCATGTCTGCCGCCGCGCTGTATCCAGCGCTGGCCGAGAATCAGGTCAGTATGATTTCCGGAGAGGATGTCGATGGCCCACTGGAGGGGAGCGATTTTGCGATCCTCAAAGACGACAAGGGAGCCTTTCGCGAATCCCGCACGTGCCTTCTGATCGGACCGGACGTGGCTACGCGAGACCCTAAGGTGCGGCCGGCCCTGGAGTTGTTATCGGGCAAATTCACCAACGACGGGATCCGCAAAATGGGCTACCAAGTGGCTGTGTCAAAGAAGCCGTTGAAGGACGTGGCCAGCGATTTCCTCCGCGAAGCGGGCCTGTAGGCATCGATTCACCAGCGGGCGGGAATCGGGCGGGGCGGGCCAGGCCGTACGTGAGCCGTCCGGCTCAATAGGAACGCCCGTGAATCCGAGAATTGCTCAAACCAGTGAGACGCCGCGACTGCCTTCGCGACCTCATCCCATTCCACCGGAACATAGGCGTCGATGTCAGGACGGGCATGGAGAATCGACACCAGGTCGCTGGGCGTACGGAGCGTGATCGAAGTTCCGACGGGTTCGGTGGAGTTCATGCCCCATGCGGCCAGGCGAGTCCTGAACCCGGGCATCAACTCGGGCAAGCCGACGAACTGATCAGCCGTAAGGACGATTCCCAGAAACGGGTAATGGGGAATGATTCGGCCAACTTGTCCCGAAGGATCGACGAAGCAATAGCGGACGCGCTTGAGCGGTATCAGGGAACTGTAGAACTCGTCGTCCGGTGCGCAGTCGAGCAACTCCGCATCGCGGTTCATCTGATAGTAGGCGCGCATTGCCCGGGCCCCTTCAACGGGCGTCTCCAGCGGATGGAGTGACCAGGGCGCTCCGGCAGCCGCCAATTTGACAGCAAAGAGAACTCCCAGGAGAGCTACCGGGACCGCCGGGCGATGGAGGAGCCACTCCGGACTGCTTACCGCGCCGAGGACACATAACGGTGGTACCAGGAAAGCGAGATAGGGCAGATTCTTAGCCTGAAAGGCCGCCAGTGCGAGCGCTGTGACCACGGCCCAGCAGACGGCGAGTACGGCCGGGGGGTTCTGCCGCGACCTGGAAACCCGAAAGATCCCGGCGAACGAGACCACGATGAGCATGGCCGGGACTGGGTCCATTCGAACCAGGCGCTCGAGGTAGAACAACGCTGGCCGGTCGAAGATTCCATTGCGCGCGGCGGTAAGTCCAATGCCGAGCAGTTGCACCTGGACGTAATCGGCCCAGAACCATTTCGTATGTACCGCGGCCTGATAGAGGTGCCAGGGGGCGAGCACGGCGGCGGTGGTCAGCCCGGCAAGGATCAGGCTGCGAAACCGGGGCCCCCGGCCACGCGGCATCACCACCCAGTAGAGTCCGAGAGCGGCGAGCGGGATCAGGCCCGCAACGCTCTTGGTCAGAATGGCGGCTGCGGCGAAGGCGCCCGCGGCAAGTGGAGTCCGCCGCCTCTGCATGCGCGGATCGAAGACGGCGGGAAGCAAGGCCAGGATGACGAATGCGCTGCCTGTGACATCCGTGTAACAAAGCCGGGAGAGCATTTGCCAGAACGGACTCAGCACAAGCAATCCCGCAGCCAGGACGCCCGCTGTGCGTGACCGGGCGTGCACGGCCCAGGCGAATACAGCGGCTGCTCCAACGGCACCCAGAAGCAGCGACGGAAGCCGCACCGCAGTGAGGCTGAGCCCCAGCACTCGGATGCACAGCGCGGCCATCCACATGAGCAATGGCGGCTTAAAAAGAAAAAACCGGCCCATCACCTTCGGCGTGAGCCAATCGCCGTCCTCGGTCATGCGTATGGCAGAATTGACGTAGAAAGCTTCGTCCTGTGCGCGGATGTGCGCAATCGGATCGGAGTAAGGAGCCGCGACACCCGCGCTTTCGATGCCCCAGGCCAGCACAGCCAACGCGACCGCGAAAACCGCAAGGGCGCATGCCGGCGTACTGACGATCGTGTTGCCCATCTTCAACGAAGAGTTGAACCTGGGCCCGCTCTTCGACCGGATTGACGCCGCGTTGCGCAAGGAATCGATTGTATACCGGATCGTCGCTGTGGACGACGGCAGCACTGACGGGACGTCCGCGGTGATCGGTTCGTATGTGACCGCGTGCCGCTGCACGTCCTGCGGCATGAGGCGAACCAGGGCCTGGGCGTTGCTATCCGCAGCGGCCTGATGGAGGCGCTGAGTCTCGCTTCCATGGATGACATCATCGTCACCATGGACGCCGACGAAAGCCACACGCCGCTTCTGATTGGCCGCATGCTCGAAGCCCTGGACCGCGGATCCGACGTAGTGATCGCGTCGCGCTTTCAGCCGGGATCGGAGACGCGAGGCGTTCCCCTGCACCGGCAGGCGCTCAGTATCGGCGCGTCGATGCTGTTCCGCATTGTGTTTCCCACGCCAGGAGTCCGCGATTTCACGTGCGGCTACCGGGCATACCGGGCCTCGTCACTCGAATCGGCGCGGGAAGCCTATGGCGATGCGCTGTTCGAGTTCGAAGGCTTCCAGTGCATGGTGGACCTGCTGCTCAAACTGAGGGCCGTCGGCGCGCGTTTCACGGAGGTCCCGTCGGTGCTGCGCTATGACCTCAAGCAGGGCCAGAGCAAGATGCGCGTCTTCCGGACGGCAGTCCGGACGCTGCAACTGGTGGCCAAGCGCCGGTTGGGGCTCTGATTGCATTTCGACGAGGCCTACTTCGAATCCGTCTATCGGAACTATGCGCGACAAAACCCACCGCGCAAGATGCGCTTCTACCGTGGCTTGCTCGAACGCAATATCACTCGAAGGCCGTCGCCTCGGATCCTCGATCTCGGATGCGCGTTCGGGTTCTTTCTCGAATCTCTTCCGTGCGAGTTTCGCAAATGTGGAGTGGATGCCAGTGAGCATGCGATCCGCCAGGCCGCGGCGCGGGTGCCCGATGCCCAGCTGATCGTGGGCGACTGCGCGGCGCCGCCGTTCCGCGGTCCGTTCGACGTCATCGTCGCGTTCGACGTGCTCGAACATATTCCCGACCTCGGCCGTGTCTTCGACTACATCGAGCATCGCTCGCGCCGGCGGAGTTGCTGCTGTTCGTCGTGCCGGTGTACGACGGCCCGCTCGGGCCGGTGATTCAACGGCTGGACCGCGATCCGACCCACGTGCACAAGCAATCGCGGAAATGGTGGCTCGACCAGGTTGCGGATCGCTTCGAACTGATCGAGTGGACGGGGATTCTCAGATACCTCGTGACGCCGGATTGGTACCTGCATGTCGCCGGATAGGGCAATCCGGAGCTTCGCGCCGGCCATCGCCGTGGCGGCGCGGAATCGTTCTCCCCGTGCGCCCCGTGAGAATCGGACAGGGCCGTCCGAAGGGCCATGATATACTCACTGTCAGCCGCACTGAAACGCGGTCGTGATTTTTGAAAACCAACTGAAACGCGAGGAGCGCTCGGGAAGGCGGTGAGAATCCGCCACTGCCCCGCAACTGTAATCGGCGTACCCATGGCCCGTTTGACCACTGCCGCAAGGCGGGAAGATCGAACGAACTGCGGCCAGCCGTAAGTCAGGAGACCGGTTCCCCGCGCGCGGCCCAGTCGGCCGCAAACCCAGTCCACGTTTTCGCGGGAGAACGTCTGATGATCCGAATCCAATTTCTCTTATTCCTTACAGCGGCCGTACCGCTGATTTCCGGAACCAGTCCAACCCAAGGTGTCGTTCTCGACCCCTCGTCGCGCCCGGTTCCCAACGCTGTTATCGAATGCGATGGCCACCGCGCCACCACCGACGCCGAAGGCCGCTTCACGCTGGACGCGGCCGTTCCATGCGACGCGTCCGTCACCAGCGATGGCTTTGAAACCACCCAGGCCCGCCTGGAGCCGGGCAGGGTTAGCCGCATTCTGCTCTCCATCGCCCGATTGAGTGAACGCGTAGTGGTTTCGGCCACTCGCACGCCCACTGGCATTGAAGAATCGGGCGTCTCCGCCAGCGTCTTCACCGGCAACGACCTGGCTCAGCGGCAGTTCCCCGCCGTGCCCGATCTGCTCCGCGAGGTCCCCGGGCTGAACGTCGTTCAATCGGGCCGGCGGGGCTCCATCACCAGCCTGTTTACTCGCGGCGGCCAAAGCACCAGCACCTTGTTCCTGCTGGATGGAGTGCCGCTGAACGAACCCGGCGGGCAGATCGATCTATCCAGCCTTACGACAGCCGGACTCGACCGTGTCGAAGTGGTCCGTGGGGCCGAGAGTGCTCTGTTCGGATCCGACGCCGCATCCGGAGTGGTGCAGTTGTTCACCGCCCGAGGCGATGCCGAAACGCGCCGCCCACACGGTTCGGCCAGCTACGAGCGCGGCAACTTCCAGACCGACCACTGGACCGCCAACGTCAACGGCGGCCTGTTCGATCGCATCGATTACTCGCTCACCGCCGACCAATTCCACAACGTCGGCATGTTCACCAACGATTATTTCCGGAACACGTCGGGCACGGCGAATGTCGGATTCCACCTGACGAACGCCACCCAGATCCGCGCCGTCTATCGGGAGTATGACTCCGTCACCGGAAATCCGGGACAAGTCGGCTATGGCGGATACACGCTGGACGCCTACGGCGGGAACCGCCAGTCCACGCTGTCCGTTCGCGTGGATGACGTGCGAGGATCACATTTTGTGCAGCGATTCTCGGTAGGCTACGACCGTCTGCGGAACCTGTTCGAAGACTCCGGCGCGACGCCGACCATTCCAGTGGCGGCGCTCGTCGAGAATGTGGCCTCGCCCACGCCGCGCGTGTACCTGGTGCGGCAGGTGCCGCCTGATTTCGCCGACGCCGATGTGCCTGCCGGATTGTCGCTGGTGAAGAGCGCCATCTACGATTTCCCGTCTTCATTCACCGGTGTGGACGATCGGACCAGCCTGGAGTATCAGGGCACCTGGACCCAACGCGGCGGGGCGCTGGTGTTCGGGTATCGCTACGAACGGCAGTCGGGAGACATATCGGGTGTCAACGCGCTGCGCCGCAACAACGGCGGGTTTATCCACGAGCAGTACAGCATCGGCCGGCGGCTGTTCCTCACGGGAGGCGCGCGCGTGGAGAACTCCACCACGTTCGGAACGCGATTTGTGCCGCGCGGTTCCGCGACCTACCAGTTGCTGGGCGCACACGGTCCGCTGGCCTCCACTTTTCTGCGTGCGAGCGCGGGCCGCGGATACACGGAACCCAGCCTGCTCGAGAACTTCGCGCAGGATGCGTACTACGTCGGCAATCCGAAGCTGAAACCGGAAAAGACCACCATGTTCGATGCGGGCGTGGTCCAGGAACTGTTCAACCGCCGCGTCCGGGTGGAGGCCACGTACTTCCGCAACTCCTTCCGGGACCTGATCGTGTTCGATTCCTCGAGTTTCCCATCTACTTGGAGCAACGTTGACCGCAGCCAGGCGCGAGGGGTCGAGACCTCGGGCACCGTTCGAGTCTATAAGTATGTTCAGCTCTCGGCCAACTACACTCACATGTCCACGCGAATTGTGGCCACGAACTCGTCGAACCCCTACACGGGTGTTGGGCAGGAGTTACCACGCAGGCCGAAGGATGCAGGGTCGGCGTGGCTGTCGATCACGCCGCGGCGGTGGTCATTCATGATCGGCGGCCGTGCCATGGGCGAGCGGCAGGATTCCGATTACACGTTCGGCATCACGCGGAACCCGGGTTATGGAACCATGTTCCTTAGCGGATCCTACCAGGTGTCGCGTCACCTGTCGCCGTATTTCCGCATGGACAATGTGCTCGATGAACGATATGAAGAGGTGCTCGGATACACGGCGCTAAGCCGGAGCGTCATCGGGGGAGTGCGGGTGGCGTGGTAGCGCGTTTTTCCATCCTGGCGCTTTTGGCGGTGGCGGCCGCAGTGGCCGCGCCGCCCCAGCGGATTGTCTCCACGGCGCCCAGTATCACCGAGATGTTGTACGCGGTCGGGTTGGGCGACCGGGTAGTAGGAGTCACCACCTACTGCCACTATCCTCCGGACGCCCGAAAGAAACCGAAGATCGGCACGTACACGGAACCCAATTTCGAGCGGATCGCCTCGTTGAGACCCGACCTGGTGGTAATCCAGACCAACCCCATCAACCTGGCGGCGAGGCTGGGCGCCTTGAAGTTGAATGTGCTCGAGGTATCGCACGACACCGTGGCCGATGTGTACGTTTCGATGCAGCGCATCGCGGATGCCGGGGGCGTGGCGGGCGCGGGGCCGTGAGGTGATTGCGAACATGCGGAGCAAATTGAACGCGGTCCGGGCCCGCACGGCGACTCTGCCGAAGCGCAAGATGATGTTCGTAGTGGGCCGCGCGCCGGACAGCCTGGAGGATACCATCGCCGTGGGTCGGGCCTCGTACCTGAATGGCATCATCGAAATTGCGGGCGGCGCGAACATCTTCAAGGACGCCGTAGCGGCCTATCCGAGAATCGGCATGGAGGATGTGCTGGCGCGAAATCCGGAAGTGATCGTGGACATGGGCGACATGTCGCAGACTGAAGGCGTGACCGAAGCCCATAAACGATCTATGGTCGCGTTGTGGAACCGTACCCCGGGATCGCGGCGGTGCGCGAGCATCGCGTGTTCGCGGTGGCCTCCGACATCTTCACGGTGCCCGGTCCACGAATGGTGGATGCGGCGCAGGCTTTCGCCCGCATGCTCCATCCGGAGGCGGCCGGTTTTGAGCTTTCGCCTTGAAGCGGTGGGTATGTCCTACGGCGAGCGCGCCGTGCTCTCGGATGTCGAGCGCGATGTTCGAGAGGGCGCGGATGTCGGCCATCGCCGGTCCGAACGGGGCGGGGAAATCGACGCTGCTCGGAATCATGGCGGGACTGCGTGGGGATTACCACGGCTCCTGTTCCTACGAGGGCCGCGATCTGCGGCGCTGGCCGCGCCGGGCTTTCGCGCGCAAGGTTGGGTTCGTTCCGCAGTTTTTGCAGGTTGGAGTTTCCGTTCACCGCCGAACAGGTGGTGATGATGGGGCGGACGCCGTTCGGCAACGGACTGTTCGAGGCGCCCGGGCGATCAGGACGCCGTTGAACGGGCCATGGCCACCACCGATACACTGGCCTTTCGGGACCGCGACTTCCGGTCGCTCAGCGGCGGCGAACGGCAGCGCGTGGTGCTGGCTTCGGCGCTCGCGCAATCGCCGCGAGTTTCTGCTGCTGGACGAGCCCACCACGTTTCTCGATCTCAAACACCAGATCTCGATGTACCGTCTGCTTCGCGATCTCTGCCGCCAGGGGCTGGGTGTGGTCACCGTCACGCACGACCTGAACCTGGCCCTCACCTACGCCGACCGCGTGCTGCTTTTGAACGAAGGCCGGGTGATGGCGGATGGCGCGCCTGCGGAACGTGCTGGTGCCGGCGAATGTCGAAGCCATCTTCGGCGTGCAGGCCGTGATCCATGCGACCCGGTACGTCCAACGCCTGGATCGCCTATGAACCGTAGACGGTTCTGGACCGCGCTGGCCGCCTCCGCCGGCCTGCTGGCCGTTGTGTCCATTGCCGCTCCGCTGATCGGCTCGACGCACATCGATTACAGGCGAGCCTGGGCGGGCGCGTCGCCGGATCATGAAATCCTGTTCTACGTTCGGCTGCCGCGCGTGCTGCTGGCGATGATCGCCGGGGGGACGCTGGCCGTCACCGGCGTGTTGTTCCAGGCGCATCCTGCGGGAACCGCTGGCGGAGCCGTTTACGCTGGGCATTTCGAGCGGATCGTCGCTGGGCGCGGTGCTGGCCATCTGCTTCGGATGGCGCTTCATCTTTGGAATACCGGGAACGTGGGTGGCCGCTTTCACCGGCGCCGCGGTTACCCTGGTGCTGGTGCTGGCCATCGCCTTTGAGCGCCGGCGGGTCTCCTCGTTCACGCTGCTGTTGGCGGGTGTGAGATTAACAGCATCGCCATGGCCACCATCCTGTTCCTGCACAATGTCGCGACGTTTTCGCAGTCGTTCGCCATCACTCGCTGGCTGATGGGCGGGTTGGACGCGGTGGAGATGCGGGTGCTGGCTGGGTTGGCCGCCGTCATCCTGCCCGTCATCGTCGTGTTGTTCTGGCGGGCGCGGGATTGGAACCTGCTGGCGGTGGGAGAGGAGTGGGCATCGTCGCGCGGGGTGAATGCGACACGGACGCTGGTGGCGGGCTACGTCGCGGGATCGCTGATGACCGGATCGGTGACCGCCTTCACCGGGCCGATCGGATTCATCGGATTGATTGTGCCGCACGGGCTTCGCATTGTGTTCGGCGCCGACCATCGCGTGCTGGTGCCTTGCTCGTTTCTGATCGGGGCGGCATTTCTGGTGATCTGCGACACCGTCGCCCGCACCATCCTTTCACCCACCGAAGTACCGGTGGGTGTGATCACGGCTATGCTGGGCGGGCCATTCTTCATTTGGCTTCTGCGCAGCAAACGCCGTAGTCTATGGCTGTGAGCGAGCGATTCCCCGCGGTACTTCAACCCCTCTTCGGAGCACTGATCGGATTGTGCGGCGCGGCACTAATCGTCTGGTTGCCGGGCGGCCCGGGCGCGATCGCCGCACTCGTGCTGTGGACTGCCGTTACGTTTGCCAGGGGCGAACTCGGCTTCTCGCGATGGTTTCCAAAGCTTCCGTTATTCGGAACGTTGCTGGCGGCCTGCACCATCCTGGTGCGCTGGTACGCGCTGATCTCGCTGCAAAATGGAGCCAGGTTGCTACCCGCGGTGGCTGTCGCCACGACGCTGGGTCCCGCGGCGGCGATTGCGCTGGGATGGGTATCGCGTCCGGTAGATGATGCCGCGTTCCGCCGGCTTTCCAGGTTGAATACGCAGTGGGCAGTGGTGGCCATCGCCGAGGGCATTGCCGCCGCTGCCCTGTGCGGTATCCGCGTGGGACTCGTGCTGGTGCTGGTATGTTGGCTCGTATTGCGCCTGGTGTTGTGGGTTGGCCGGTGGCGGATCGGGGGAGTGCGCGGGTCGGACCTGGAAGCAACGCGGGTGGTAGTGGAGACCATCTCACTGGTGGTTCTCTCGAGCTTGCGGGAGCTGCTGTGAAGGCCCAAGATCGCTTGACGCTATGATGGTTGCATAGGCCATCCGTCTTGGTAAATCGACTCGTTTTCGAGAATTTGAGGCATCGCCCTGTACGAACGATGCTGAGCGCTGTCGCAGTGGGCGTGCAGGTCACCATGGTGTTGACGCTGGTCGGCGTCAGCCGGGGGATGCTGGCCGACATGGCGAACCGCTCGCGCGGAGTGGGGGCTGAAATCTGGGTGAAAGCCCCGGGGAGTTCCATCATCGGCTTCAGCACCAACTTCCCCGACAAATATCTGGATTTCCTGCGCCGCCAACCGCACGTGGTGGCGGTTGCGGGTACGCTGGTACAGCCCATTGGCGGAATCAACAGCATCACGGGAATCAACTTGAAGGACTTTACCGCCGTCAGCGGCGGATTCCGGTACCTGGAGGGCGGACCGTTCCAGGGTCCCCATGACATCCTGGTAGACGACGTCTACTCGCGCGCCAACAGCGTTCACGCCGGCGACACAGTGGAACTGCCCAACGGCAAATGGCATGTGGCCGGAGTGGTGGAATCCGGCAAGTTATCGCGGACCTTCGCGCCGCTCGATGTGCTGCAGGACATGTCCGCAAACAACGGAAAGATCACTAACGCCTTCATCAAACTGGACGACCCGAAGAACACCAAAGCGGTAATCGCGGACCTCAAGAAGAAGCTCCCGGACAATCCCATCTATGCCACCGAGGAACTGGTCTCGCTCATGTCGATCGACAGCATCCCGATGCTCAAGAACTTTATCTGGGTGGTAGTGACGCTGGGAGTGCTGATCGGATTCCTGGTGGTGTTTCTGTCCATGTACACGGCCGTACTCGAGCGCACGCGGGAGATCGGAATCCTGAAGGCGCTGGGTGCTTCGCCCGGCTACGTGCTCGGGGTTCTGCTGCGGGAGACGGCGCTGCTGGCGGTCATCGGTTCGGTGATCGGAATCCTGCTGACGTACGGGACGCGGTTTCTGATCAATACGTTCGTTCCCACCATGACCCAGGCGATTGTCCCGGACTGGTGGCCCATCGCCTCCGCCATCGCCTTGGGCGCATCCCTGCTCGGTGCGTCCTACCCGGGACTGAAGGCGGCGCGGCAGGACGCCATCGAGGCGCTGGCCTATGACTGACGGACCCATCATCGAAACACGCGAGTTGAAGAAGATCTACCGGGTGGGCGAAGTGGACGTGTCCGCGCTGCGCGGCGTCGATTTGAGCGTCCGCCGGGGCGAATTCGTGTCCATCATCGGACCGTCGGGATCGGGCAAGTCTACTCTTTTCCACATCCTGGGAGGGCTGACGCCGCCGACCTCGGGGTCTGTCCACATCGACGGACAGGATCTGCTGGCGATGTCTGAGGCTGGCCGCACCAATCTGCGCAAGCGCACCGTTGGGTTCGTTTTCCAGAAATACAACCTGTTGCCGACGCTGAGCGCCGCCGACAACATCGCCATTGCGCGCGACATTGCCGGCGTCAACGGTCCGCTGGATCCGGATTTCCAGGAAATCCTCAAGCTGCTGGGGATCGAATCGAGGCTGCACCACAAGCCGCGCGCTTTGTCGGGCGGCGAACAGCAGCGTGTAGCCATTGCTCGGGCGGTGGTGAACCATCCCGCCATTCTGCTGGCCGACGAACCCACCGGGAATCTCGACACCCAGAACTCGGAGGCCGTGCTGCGGCTGCTCCGGGGCTTGAACGAGCGTCTGGGCCAGACGATTCTGATGATCACACACAACCCCGAAGCCGCCGAATACGGTCACCGCATTATCCGAATGCGGGATGGCCGAGTGGTGGATTAAAGGCTCCTCAAGCGGAACACCTCGAACGGCTCAAACCCGCGAAGCCCCTGCCGATATGACAAGCAGGTTCGAGTATGATCCAACTGACGCGCATCAACCACGCCTGCCTGGTATTGAATTCGGACCTCATTGAGCATATTGAGATCACTCCAGACACCGTGATCAGCATGACCACCGGCCAGAAGTTCATGGTCCGGGAGACCTCCGCCGAGGTGATTGAAAAAGTGATTGCGTTCCGCAAGGCAATCTGTGAAGGTATCGCGCCTTGTCCGTTGGTCTCCACCCAGCGGGTGACCAGTGTGGGAACAGGCCCCGCCGGGAATCAGGAGGACGAAGAAGAGGCGGCAGGGAACTGACCCCGGGACAGCATAATGGCGAACCCTCCAAAAAAGAAGAGCTCAGCGAAGCCCGATGTGGCAACGATCTTCGGCGTGGTGGTGGCCCTGGGCGGCATCATCGGCGGTCTCATTCTTGAAAAAGGAAAACTATCGGATATCACCCAGCCCACTGCGGCGATCATCGTGCTTGGAGGCACGTTTGGGGCGGTGCTGGTGAGCATGCCGATGTCGGTGGTGTTAGGCGCGATAAAGCGCCTGGAAGTCGTGCTATTAGAGAAATCGCAGGCGCCGCACGGGCTGATCGATGAAATCATCGAATACGCCGCCAAGGCCCGTAAGAACGGACTGGTCTCGCTGGAGCAGGATGCGGACCGCATCTCGGACCCGTTCCTGAAGAAGGCGCTGACACTGGCCGTGGACGGCACGGACATCCAGGAGATCCGCAAAATGCTGGAACTCGAAATCGGGCTGCTGGAGCACCATGCGGAAGCGGAGGCCAAGGTGTTTGAAGCTGCTGGGGGCTATGCGCCCACCATCGGCATCATCGGGGCGGTAATGGGATTGATACAGGTGATGAAAGACCTTGGCAACCTGGACGCGGTCGGACACGGGATCGCCACGGCCTTCGTGGCCACCGTGTACGGCGTCGGTGTGGCGAACGTCTTCCTTCTCCCTTTCGCCAACAAGATCAAATCCCGGGTGCAGCATGAAGTGCAGATGAAGGAACTGATTGTGGAAGGCGTGGTGGGCATCGTGGAAGGTCTGAATCCCAAGTTGATTCGCAGCAAGCTGGAAGCTTACCTGCACGGGAAGCCGGCAAAGGCGGCAAAGGGCGCCAAAGCTCCCGCCATGAAGGGCGTCACCAAGCCGGTGGAAGCATAAGGAGCGACTCCTGGTGGCCAGAAAGAAGAAACAGCCCGCGCACGAGAACCACGAGCGCTGGCTGGTCTCCTATGCCGACTTCATTACACTGCTGTTCGCGTTTTTCGTGGTGATGTTCGCTACGGCCCAGGGGGACAAAAGCAAGGCCGCCCAGGTCTCGGAGTCCGTGAAGAAGGCCCTCGAGAACGGCAAAGTAAGTTCCATGGTGAGCGAACTCTTCGGCGGCGCTCCCGACGAAATCGGGAAGGGAAATGCTCAACTGAAAGGCCCTGGTGGATCTCAGAGACCCCTTGAAGAGAAGAAGAGGCAGATAGCGGAGCTGCTGCCATCGTTGAAGGTACTCTCGGAGGAGCTGAAGAAAGAAATCGAGAGCGGGAAGCTGCAGGTTTCCATGGAAGCCCGCGGCCTCACGGTGAGCTTCAAAGAAGCCTCGCTGTTCGCCTCCGGCGATGACACGATCTCGGAGGAGGCCTTCAAAAGTGTTGCCAAAGTTGCAACCGCCATCGATAAGCTCCCAAATCCCGTACGGCTGGAGGGTCACACGGACTCAGTTCCCATACACACGTCCCGCTTCCGGAGCAACTGGGAACTATCCGCGGCGCGCAGCATCGCGTTACTGGAACTGCTGACCAAGAAATACAACGTTTCCAGGGACCGTCTGTCGATCGGCGGCTATGCCGACACCGCTCCCATCGGGTCGAACGAAACCGAAGATGGGCGGGCAAAAAACCGCCGCTGTGACATCATCATTCTCAATCAGACAGGCGCGATGGGAGAGCCGGATTCCCACGCGACGGCTGCGCCAGCGCAGGAGAAGCCGTCCCCCGTGCGGCACTGATCAGCGCCGCCGCCGCCGTCAGGCGTAGTCTGCCAGAGAGGCGTCAAGGTCATGATGATAGATCCTTGGCCGCGTGGCGCTCCATCACTACCCGGCCGCTTCGAAACTCCACGCCTTCCTGCTCCAGACGCAGCCGTTGTTCCATGCCCGAATTGCCCGGCAGGCGGATGCGCCCGCCCGCTCCGAGCACGCGATGCCAGGGTAAGCCGGCGGCATTGTTGTGCAAAGCCCAAGCCACCTGCCGGGCGGCACCGGGGTATCCAGCGGCCTCCGCCACGGCTCCGTAGGTGGCTACTTTGCCCCGCGGAATTCGAGCCACGACGCGGCGTAATGCGGCCAGCATACCGGTGCCGGCGCCTGTTTCGCCGTATCCTACAGACATGGCTTTCCCCGGTTCGGAGCGCCCCGTGCAACCTCGTGACTTGCCGGCTGAAGACATTGTTCGGATCCCCACTCTATTCGCGAATCTCTATGCCGTCGGCACCGCCGAAAGCTGGGTTCTCGTGGACGCCGGCCTGCCCACGTTCGCCAAGTCGATCCGCCGCGCCGTGGAACAGCGGTTCGGAGCGGGCGCACGCCCACAAGCGATTGTACTGACGCACGGACACTGGGACCACTCCGGCTCGGCTCTCGAATTGTCACAGCTATGGGACGTTCCCATCTTCGCCCACACCCTGGAACTACCGTATCTCACCGGGAAGTCCAATTACGCGCCGAAGGATCCAACGGTGGGCGGCATGATCGGGATGGTGGCCCGCGTCTTCCCGTCGCGGGGCTCCGATTTCGGATCGCGAGTGCAGGCTCTGCCGTCCAACGGCGCGGTTCCGGCGATGTCCGATTGGGTGTGGATCCACACGCCAGGACATACTCACGGCCACGTGGCGCTGTGGCGCGAACGCGATGGCGTGCTGCTGGCCGGCGACGCACTGACCACGGTGAACCAGGACAACCCCTACACCATGGTGACCCGGAAGCCCGAGTTCTACCGGCCGCCCGCGCCCTTCACGGTAGACTGGGATGCTGCCGGAACGTCGATCTGCGCATTGGCCTCCCTCGCGCCGCGAGTGGTGGGCGCAGGGCACGGCTGGCCCATCTCCGGACCGGACACGGCCGCCCAACTCCTCGAATACGCAATGTCGTTCAAGCGGCCGTCTCGCGGGCGGTACGCCAAAATCTCCGCCCATGCCGATGAGAGCGGGATCGTCTCGGTGCCGCCGCCGGCGCCCGATCAGGCCGGCCGTCTGCTGGCGGTGTGGGCCGTTACCGGCGTGGCCGGAGTTGCGGCCGTGTTGATCGCGCAGGAGGTGAAGCGCCGGCGCGATCGGAACAAGACAGCGGACGAATCGGATAGCACTGCGGGGTAAGCCGAATGCGACGCGATCCTGGCCTGGTCCCCCTTTCCCGCCAGCATCAACACGCGCTGGCGCTGTGCGTTCTCACCGAACGGAACTTCTCGCAGGAACCTTGCGAGAAGCTGGCCGCCCGCATTGTCGATGCATACGATGCCGAACTGGAGCATCACTTCGGGGTGGAAGAGCGGATTCTGTTTCCCGCGCTCGCAGGCCACCCAACGCTCACCGCGTTGGTCGCTGAACTGATCGCGGAGCACGGCCGTCTCGCGCAACTCGTGGCCGAGTTGCGTTCGCAACCTGAAGCGCCCGCCATTCGGGAATTCACGACGCTGCTCGGCGATCACGCCCGCAAAGAGGAGCGACAGCTGTTCGAACAGGCGCAGCAATTGCTACCCGCGGAGCGCATGGCCGAATTGGGCGAGCGGTTGCGAGAAGCGCTTCCCGATCAGGCCTACTGAATCCGGGCGATCATTCGCGGTTGAGCGCCTTCACCCGATAATACGGCTTGTCCTTCTCCGCGGGATCCATCTCAAAGATCTGTTCCGTCTTCGCTGGATCGTAGTCGCGCCACAGCCAGATCATCTCCTCCGCCAGTTCCGCGTGGCCGCCGTTGCGGCTGTGTGTGCCGGCGCCCCAGCTGAAGTGAAAATCGTAGCCTTTCATCTTCAGGGAATTCACCATCTGGATATTCTGCAGGGGCCAGCTCCCGTGATCGTTCTCGAGGTCGTTCGATCCGTCCTGCAGCCACGCGCGAATGTTCCGTTTGGCTTCTTTGCGAATCTTGAACGGGTACACGTTTCCGCCATCGAGCTTGCCGGGCTGCCACTGAATGCTGGTGAAGCTGCCGATGCGCGACAGCACGCGCGTGAACTGATCGGGCTGCTGCCACGCTACGTTGAACGAGCAGATGCCGCCCGAGGAATCGCCCGCAATGGCGCGGCTGTAGCCGTCCTTGCGGATGTTCCACTTGGACCCGACTTCCGCCAGTATCTCGTCACGCAAGAACCGCGCATAGGTGTCGTCCACGGTGTCGTACTCGACGCTCCGCATGCGCCGCTCTCCGATCAGCCCCGGCGAGATCAGCACCTGAATGATCACTGGAATCTTACGATCGTGTGTGAGATTGTCGAATACGATCTGGGCGCGGGAAGGAAGTTCGCGCGGCGCCAGCACTTCGCCGTCCTGCCACACCATCAGGGCCGCGGGCGTAGATGCATTGTACTGAGCGGGGACGTATACCCAGTAGTCGCTCTTCATTTCCGGATAGATCCTGCTGGTGTGAACGAACTTGCCATGCAGGGTGCCTTTCGGGACGCCCTGGCGTTCGTACGAATCGGGGCCGAAGGCGATCACGTCGGTCCGTCCGCCGAAACGTTTTCCGCCGATTTCGTAGTGGAACGAGTGCGTCGTGGTCACCCGCAACTGCGCCGTTCCGTACCAGAGACGCGAGCCGTCGGCATGCCGCATGGCCACCCCCGATGGCTGCTCGTCCAGGAACAAGCCGGGCTTCGAATCGGCTTCCAAGGCGAACACGAATTCCGGCCCCTGGCTGAGCCACGCGATGCCTTTCGCGACATTGTCCGCGCCCATCGCCTGCTGGATCGCTGCGGGAAGATCCGGCGACCCAGAACGCACCAGTGACATCACTTGTTCAAACCCCGGCTTTTCGGCGCCGGCTGCCGCCAGCGCGCAAAGTCCCAGCAGGAGCCTTCGAATCCTTTGCCCTCGTTTTGCCATCCTTATACTTTATGCAAAACGCGGCATTCGATCCTGGATTGACCAATCAGGCCACCGGCACGTTGCGACGGGCCATCAATCGAGACGGCTCGTTTAACATTCGCCGCAGAGGTCTTTCGTGGCGCGACTTGCATCCGTATCTGCAAATGATCAGCATGAGCTGGCCGAAGTTTATTGCTCTGGCCGTCGGCTCTTACCTGGTGATCAATACGGTTTTTGCCTGCGTCTATTGGGCGGTCGGCCCGGAACAGTTGCTCGGGGCAGACGCGCCTACGGCCGGAAGGCGATTCATGAACGTGTTCTTCTTCAGCGCTCAAACGCTGACCACGGTGGGCTATGGAGGCATTTCTCCGCGTGGGCTCGGAGCCAACATCGTCGCGATGATCGAGGCCATGTGCGGAGTGTTCGGATTCGCACTGGGTACCGGGTTGCTCTTTGGGCGATTCTCGAAGCCGTCGGCGCGCATCGCCTTCAGCTCACATGCGTTGATCGCGCCCTACCAGGACACGCAGAGTCTCCAGTTCCGGGTGGTCAATCGAAGGCCGAACCTGCTGATCGAGGTTGAAGCGCGGTTGATGCTCATGAACGTCGATCGTTCCGACGGCGCCCGCAAACGTAATTACGTAGTGCTGCCGCTCGAGCGACCCGGAATCTTCTTCTTCCCGCTGACGTGGACGGTGGTGCATCCCATCACGCCAGAGAGTCCGCTGTACGGCAAGACCCGCGAGGATTTGGAACGGGAGCAGGTCGAGTTCCTGGTCCTGATTAAAGGCTACGACGACACGTTCAGTCAGACCGTTCAATCGCGATATTCGTACCGCTACGACGAGATTGTCTGGGGAGCGCGTTTCACACCCGCCTTCGAAATCGATGACAAGGGCGACATCGATGTCCACGTCAACCGCATCTCCGATCACACCAGCGCAGCTCGCTTGAGTTAGTCTCTTGGTGTGCGATCTATTCTTGTTTCGGCAATACTTTTCGGGGCCCTGCTGGCCAAAGGTCAGCCGGTCCGACCGGCACGGTTCGAAGGCCAACCCGCGCTGATCCTGTCCAATGAGAATCTGGAACTGACTCTCACGCTTTTGGGCGCTTCGTTCGCGAATCTCAAACTGCGGGAGGATCCCACGGGTACCAATCCATTATGGGAGGCGTCCCGCCTGGCTCGCGAACTTGGACAGAGGCGGGAGTTCCGCGGCGCCACTGGGCATTTCGTCTGCGTGGATGGATTCGGCCCTGTATCGGCCGAAGAGCAGGCGGCCGGATTGCCGGGGCACGGCGAGGCTCATGTCCAATCATACGAAGTGACGAAATCCGGCAAAGAGGGGCGCGTCGTGACCGTGACCGTCGAGGCCACGCTGCCGCTGGTGCAGGAGAGGTTCTCGCGCACCGTCCGAATGGTGGATGGTGAGGATGTCGTGTACGTGGACAGCCGCTTGCAGAGCCTGCTCGGATTCGACCGGCCCGTGAATTGGGCCGAACACGCCACGATCGGTTCGCCCTTCCTCGATTCCGGCGCAGCCGTGGTGGATGTTTCCGGATCGCGGTCGATGACGCGGCCTTACACCGAGGTCAAATCAGGCGCATCCGATCGGCGCTTGGTCTCAGGCAAAGAGTTCACCTGGCCGCTTGCCCCCGGTCTGGACGGAAAGACTGTGGATCTCCGGGAAACTCCCGCCGATCCCCACTATTTGGACCATGCCGCTACGCTCGTGGATCCCGCACTGAAGTACGGATGGGTGACAGCCATCAACACGAAGTTGAGACTGATCATCGGCTACGTTTTCAAGCGCACCGAGTATCCGTGGGTGCAATATTGGGGCAACTACCCGCCGTCGAGGAAGATGTCGCGAGGTCTGGAGTTCAGCACTCAGCCGTTCGACGTGCCGCGCCGCGAGGTGATTGAACCCCATTCGATGTTCGAGACTCCGGTGTATCGTTGGCTTCCAGCCAAATCGGAGATCGACACCAGTTTCATGCTGTTCTACGCGCGCATTCCCGAAGGCATGAAGCGGGTGGACACGATTCGGGTCGATGGCAAGAGGTTGGTCATCGAAGATCGGAAGTCGGGCAAGACGATGTCGCTGGCGGCCTCGCTGGCTCAGTAGAGAATCTTCAGAGAGAGCTGAATTTGCCGCGACGGCCCGGCGGTCCGATTGATCACTCCGAATCCTGGCCCCAGCACGATGTTCGACGGCAGCGAGAAGTTCACAATATTGAACACATTGAAGAACTCCGCGCGGAACTGCAGGACCACCCGCTCGGGAGTGCTCCCCAGACCGATGGGCGTATTCTTGATCAAGGACAGGTCGAAGTTGTGAAATGCCGGGCCCCGGAACGTGTTCCGTCCCAGCGTTCCGAAGCGGCCGCGCGGCACCGAGAACAACGACGGATTGTTCGCCCCCAGCCCGAAGTAATCCTCGCGAACGTCCCGGTTGGTGGATAGCACCGGCACGCCGACTTGGTCTGGACGATCCGCGCCGTTGGATCCAACGGCGGTTTGCTGAGTCCCCGAGAATACGCTGAACGGGGTACCCGTCATCAACGCGGCCATTCCGATGATTTGCCATCCCGCAGTCAACCGTTTGGCGCGCGTGAACATGCGGTCAAAGGGCAGTTCCTGAATCGCACTGAGCGCGAAGGAATGGGTGGCGTCGAAGGTGGAGGGTCCCTTTTCGCCCCGGAGGTAGAAAGGATTTTGCGGAGTGGTTTGCAGGATGGTGCTGCTGACGCCGCTGAACACACCTCCCAGCACCGCGCTGGAATCATCAATCGACTTACTGAACGTATAGCTCGCCTGAAAGCCCAACCCGGCGCGCAGGGAGTTCTTCGACGCCGATGTCTGTAATGAGTGATAAGTGGAATGCGAGCGGTTGCTCATGAGGACGATGGGGCCGTAGCCACCCTGCGCCTGCCCGTTCGCATCGAACAGCGTGTAGCGCGCCACCGACGGTCCTGCTCCACCGTACCCGTTCGGGAAATCGATGCGGGCCAGTTTCACACCTACCGTTGCAACATAGGCTGCGCTTACCTTCACATCCCCAAGTTCACGCTCCAGGCCCGCGGTGTAGCTGCCGATGTAACCGTTGCGGAAGCTGCGCGACATACTCTGCACGGCGAGCGGCCGGACCTGGTGGTCAGGGCTCAATGCGGCCAGGTCCCGTTCGAATCGCAGCACGTCCATCTCGGTATTCGGCGCGACATCGGTGGACTTCCCCGTGGCAAAAACCACCTGCCCCGCCGGAGTGTAGATTTGTGGAAGCGCGACGCTCACCACCGAATTCTGGAACGGAATGGGCGAGCCGGGTGAGGCCGTAACCAGCGGAGTGACGACATACGGCAGCCCGCCCGTCACCACGTTGTCCTGCCAGAGGTTCGGCAGGATGGTGCTGATGGACCCTCCGGCGCGGAAAACGGTCTTGTCGTCTACCTTCCAATCCATCGCGAGCCGCGGTCCCCATCCATTCCAATCCATCTGATAGTGCGGCTGCGGGTTGATCAGGAACTTCGTCTGTACGGCCGTGAACGGATCGGCCGGATTGCCGTTCGCGTCGAAGAAGTACAGCCCGGAGCTGCGCTGCTTCGATTCCCGGATGCGCGAGTTCACTTCATAACGCAGACCATAGCTCACCTGTACGCGCGGCGAGACTTTCCATAGGTCCTGGAAGTAGAAGTTATATGCTTCCCTCCAGACGGCGCTATCCCCCATGTGATCGCCTTGCGCGAACAGCGGCGGCGCCGCGGTCACCGTATAGGAAAATGGCGTGGCGGTGAGGAAGCCGGTGAGCGCATCCGGCAGCGGATCCCCCGGCTGGATGTCGTGCAACCCGCTGCGCGACGGGATGGCGGTGGTGGCGTACGCGGTCCCTCCACCGAACGTATAGGTACCATTCGGGTTGGTTCCGAACAGGGTGGTGTCCCGGTTCACCCGCACTTCCGCTCCTGCCTTCCACGTGTGCTTGCCGCGGATCCAGGTGAAGTTCTGGCGGACCTGGAACAGATTTCCGAACGCTGCCATTATCGACCCGGAAGGCGTATTGATCGGCTCGTACAGTCCGTCCCCGAAAGTGAGCCCGGGCTGGGTCCGGTTGAGCGTCGGAAAGTTCGGCGTGGACCGCACGTAGCCTAGCGTGGTCTCCGATACAAATGTGGCGGAGGGCGTCCACGTGTAGCCTAACCCGGCGTTGCGTTGATGATCGAAGAACGGCACTGCGAACGATGGATCGATCGCCGTCTGGCTCGGATTCGTCAATGGCCCATCGATATTGTTGAAGTTGAAACGGCCGAACAGTTGTGCGTGATCCGACACCTTGTGATCGATGCGAACCGAGAACTGGTCAGTTACGGTGTGCACCTTCGACGAGGTCGCATACGTCCGCGTTCCATAGGGGCCGCCCGGGTCGTTCGGCATAGGATAGTGCGCCATGGCTTGAGCGATTGACGGATTCACCGGCACGATCAGTTCGTCTCCGGGGAAGGCCGTGCTGTCCCGTCCATTTCGCTCGGCGGCGGTGGGCACCGAGAGTACCTGCGTGGTGCCCAACACCTGCCGGAATCCCTGATACTGCCCAAAGTAGAAGGTGCGGTTGCGTCCGTCATAGAGGTGCGGCAGGACAACCGGTCCGCCGTTGGCGAAGCCGAACTCGTTCCGCACGAAGGGCGGGATACGTCCGGGTTCAGCCACGCGACTTGCGGTCGAAGAAATTGCGCGCGTCGAAAGCGGCGTTGCGGACGAATTCGAAGATGCTGCCGTGCAGATCATTCGTTCCCGATTTGGTGATGACATCGGTGATGCCAGCCGCTCCGTGTCCAATCTCCGCCGGCATGACGCCGGAACTCGACTTGATCTCCTGGATGGCGTCGACGTTGAAATTGGAAAACGTCGCTCCGCCCAGTTCGGGGTCCGTGGTATCGGTACCGTCCATGGCGAACACCGTCGCCGCGCCGCGCTGCCCGTTGATGGTGAACTGCTGAGTAAAATTCGCCGCGCCGTTGGCATCCGTCTGCGTGCCCGCGGCCAGTAGCAGTAACTGGCTGAAGTCGCGCTTGTTCAGGGGCAGTCCGGAGACCTGCCGGCTGGATAACTGCTCGCCACCGGTCGCGTCGGAGGCTTTCGCAGCCTCAACGGTCACCCCATTCGCGGTGAGCCGCAGCGAGTCGCTGCGCGGAATCCCGGCCGAGAACTCGATCTCCGAGCCGGAAACCGGCGCGCCTTGGCGATCCACCCGCAGGGAGTACCGTCCCGCGGCGATGTCCCGGAATTCGAAAGCGCCGTCGGCGCCTGTACTGGCTTTCACTGACCGCCGCTGCCCGAGCAACTC
Source organism: uncultured Acidobacteriota bacterium (assembly GCA_963737465.1). Lineage (GTDB taxonomy): Bacteria > Acidobacteriota > Terriglobia > Bryobacterales > Bryobacteraceae > TMP-7. The sequence continues at coordinate 204,633 of CAVTTC010000013.1, read as the reverse complement.
AATCTGGGCCGCCGCCACGGGCCGCCCGTCCGAGTCGCGCAGTACGCCGCGCCACGACGCAGTGTCCGTCTGCCCCACCATGGAGGCCGCCGCTATCAGCGACGCAAGCGCATAACGCGCCATTAGTGTCCGATTGTCTTGCACTCACTGGCAGCATATCATCCGCTGCCATATGATCATTACGGGACAACCAGCCATGCACCCAAATCTTTCGCGCGAAAATTTCGTCTGTGCAGCCACGGGCGAAGCAGCACTGGCGCCCGGCGCTCTTTACGCCGCGCCGAAAAACGCGCTCCCGCGCCGGCGCGGATTTAACCTTCTGTACTTCTTCCAGGCCCGGAACCAGAGAGACTTATGAAGCTCATTCCATTTGTATTGTCGATACTTTGCGCCATACCGGTGGAGGCGGCGGTGGATGACGGCCTGATCCTGACTCCGAAACCCGGACCCGCGCCCAAGATCAACGGCCCGACGGTTTACGGCGGGCGTCCGGACAAACCCTTCCTTTACCGAATCCCGTGTACCGGAAAACGCCCGATCCGGTTTGCCGCCGCCGGTTTGCCGCCGTCCTTGAAACTCGATCCTGCAACCGGCATCATCGCTGGAACGACTCCCTCCAAGCCCGGCGATTATCGCATCACGCTGACCGCTTCCAGCACGGCCGGCAAAGACCAGCGGGCCTTTCGCATCGTCTCCGGCGACACTCTCGCGCTGACGCCCCCCATGGGGTGGAATGACTGGTACACGCACTACAACCGCATCACCGATACGCTGATGCGTCAGGGCGCCGACGCGATCATCGCTTCCGGCATGGCGGATTTCGGCTACCAGTACGTGAACATCGACGATTGCTGGATGGTGAAGCCCGGCGATAAGGACCCGATGTTGGGCGGCGAGCCGCGCGATGCATCCGGTGCGATTCGTTCCAACGGCCGGTTTCCAGATATGAAGGGCCTGACCGCTTACATCCACTCGAAAGGACTGAAGGCTGGAATCTATACGTCGCCCGGTCCGCTCACCTGCGCGCGATTCACCGGATCGTACCGGCACGAAGAAGCCGACGCGCGGAAGATGGCCGAGTGGGGCTTCGACTTCCTCAAGTACGATTGGTGCTCGTACACGAAGGTGGCGGGCGGGCAGACCCTGGCTGACCGCAAGCAGCCATACGAACTCATGGGCGGGATTCTGAAGACGCTGGACCGGGATGTGGTCTTTAACCTGTGCCAGTACGGGATGAGCGACGTGTGGAAGTGGGGAGCGGATGTCAATGGCAACTGCTGGCGCACGACCGGCGACCTCGGACTGGAGAAGGATACCAGCTTGCCGGCATTCTACAGCATCGGCTTGAAGAACGCGGAGCATTGGGAAGATGCCGGCCCGGGGCGCTGGAACGATCCCGACTACATCCTGATCGGGTCAGTGGGCAACGCGTTCAAGATCGATGCTCCCCCGACTCCAACGTCCCTCACTCCGGACGAGCAGTACAGTTACATGTCGATGTGGGTGCTGATGGCCTCGCCGCTGTTCTACTCCGGCGACATGAATCACCTGGATCCGTTCACGCTCAACGTACTGTGCAACAGCGAAGTGATCGACGTTGATCAGGACGCGCTCGGCAAACAGGCCCGCATCATTCGGCAGGCGAATGGCGAGTTCGTGCTTGCCAAGCCGATGGAGGACGGTTCTCTCGTCGTCGGCCTTTTCAATCTCAGCCCCGAGGCTCGCGAGATGTCTGTGTCGTGGTCCGAACTCGGACTTCAGGGCAACCGGAAAGTCCGCGACCTGTGGCGTCAAAAGGAACTCTCCGCGGCTTCCGGCAAGTTCGCGTCGCGCGTGAACCGCCATGGAGTCACACTGGTGCGGATCCGGTAACCGGCCGCGGCTATCGCAGCCCCCCTTCGGAAGCGTCGGGCCCTGCCGGTATTGCCGCGCGTACGTGGTTCGTAATGCGCAGCGCCAAAAGCAACCCGCCAAACCGCTGAATTCCGGGTACGAAGAAGCGGTCGCGGAAATCGTGGTCCGATCCGCCAGAGCCGTCCAGGTCCGCAAAAACCGTGTCAGTCCGGAAATTGGAAACAAAAAGGTGGCCTGCGTACCCTATAGCGTATGACGCATTACTCTAATGGAGAGTATCGGTCCGGGTGGTTACCGCTTCAGTACAAGTTCAAACCGTGACCCGCCCCCCAGACGACTATCGACGGTGATCTCCGAACCGTGGGCCTGCGCAATGGCCTGTGCGATGGAAAGGCCCAAGCCCGCCCCGAAGCCGGTGCGCGATGGGTCCGCCTGGAAGAACCGTTCGAAGACGTGCGGCAGTGCCTCGGGAGCGATGCCATCGCCGGTGTCGTCCACTGACAATCTCACCCCGTCGTGGACGGCAACGGCCGATACGGTGACCTGACCGCCGCTGGGCGTGAATTTCAAGGCATTGTCCACCAGGATCATGAGCAACCGGCGCAGTGCGGGGGCGTTGGCGGTCACCGTTACGGAATCGGGAGCGGCCCGCGCGGCCAAGGTGATGCCTTTTTTCAAAGCCACCGGGTCGCACTCGCGCGTAACATCGCGAGCCACAATCGCGGCATCCACTGGTTCCAAAGGCATTGTCGCGCCGTTATCTGTTCTTGCCAGGCTCAGCAACGATTCCGTCAACTCGGTCATCCCTCCAGCTTCGGAGTAGATCGCTTCCAGCGCTTGCCGGTACTCTTCAGGCGAACGCTCCCGTCGGAGTGCCAGTTCCGCCGTCCCGGAGATAAGCGCAAGCGGGGTACGCAACTCATGCGACGCATCGGCCGTGAACTGGCGCATCCGCAGTACCGACGCTTCCAACCGTTGAAGCACTTCGTTCCAGGTCTCCGACATTCGCTGGAGTTCGTCCCCGGTTCTGGGGACGGCCAGCCGGGCCGACAGGTTTTGGAGACTGACCGATTTGGCGACTCGCGTGATCTCGTCTACCGGACGCAGAGCCCGGCGGCTGATCCAGTAGCCGCCCAGCCAGGAGGCGGCGAGCACGGCCGGTGCCAGCCAGAACAGAAGAACCCGGAATTGTTGCAGAACTGTCTCCACCTCACTGACGCTGGCAGCCACAAGAACGCGGTAGTCCGTCCCGCCACACTCGAAGCGGGTGGCCAGCACGCGGTAGTTCCGGGCGCTCCAGCGAACGGTGGAATAGGCGGGCCGAGCCGACCAAACCTGATTTGCGATCACTGCCGGCGGCGGCAACAGCAGGCCGTTCGGATCCGCGAGTCCAGTGAGCGTTCCTTCCGGCACCTCTTGTGTGAATTCCACAAGTTCTTCCTGCAGGACCTGGCGCGTCATATGCTCCGTCACGCCTTCCACGGCCACTGTGCGCAGTCCGTCCACCCGCTGAGCAAGCCGTGTGTCGAGCCCGGCCATCAGTTGGTGTTCGAGCGCCACGGACATAGCGACGGCGAACAGCACCAATGCCGCCAACAGCACCGTCGAGTACCAGAGCGTCAGGCGGAAGCGAATGGAGAGGTTCACATCAATCCTCACGGCGCAGACAATAACCGATCCCACGCACGGTATGGATCAGCTTCGGATCGCCTTCGTGTTCGATGCGGCCACGCAGCAACCGCACGAATGCGTCAAGCGTATTGCTCTCGATGTCGGGTGCTCCTCCCCACACGCTCTCAATCAGAGTGTCGCGCGTCACCACGCGGCCGGCATTCCGCATCAGCACTTCGAGGATTGCGAACTGGGTGCGCGTCAGCACGATCTCGCGGCCGCCACGCCGCACCTCCCGGGTACTCTGGTTCAGGGATAGATCGGCCAGTTCCAGGCACACGGCCCGCGGAATGGGCCCGCGGCGCGCCACAGCCCGCACTCTGGCAAACAGGACCTCAAAGGAGAATGGTTTCGTAAGATAGTCGTCAGCGCCGAGATCCAGCCCTTCAACTATGTCAGGAGTGGCGTCGCGCGCCGTCAGCATGAGGATAGGCACCTGGTTGTGCCGGGATCGCAATCTCCGAGCGACCGTAAATCCATCGATACCGGGCAGCATTACGTCCAAAACCAACAGGTCGAAATCGCTGGTCTCGGCCAAACTCAACCCTTCGCGGCCGTCGCTTGCAACAACCACCGAGTGACCTTCTTCGGTGAGGCCCTGCCGCAACAACTCCGCCATCCGCCGCTCGTCTTCCACCACCAGGATTCGCATGAGCGTCTCATTTCCATGGTAGCCGTCGATTCTGAAAACGGTCTGTAACTGCCAGGAACCCCCTTCCATATCGATTACTTTAGCGATACAGTAGATCCCATGACCCTCTCCAGAAGACGCGCGCTGGGCATGTTGGCCGCCAGCGCACCCGCAATCCGACTGGCGAGCGCCTGGCAAGAAGGCGCGCCGGAGATCCCGCCCGGCCCCTTCAAAGGCACCCGCGAATCCCTGAAGTCCTATCAGATTCCCGAATGGTTCCGCGATGCAAAGTTCGGAATCTGGGCCCATTGGGGACCGCAATCGTCGGCTGAAGCCGGCGATTGGTACGCCCGAAACATGTACATGCAGGGCAGCCGCCAGTACAAGTACCACGTGGAAAAGTACGGCCATCCCAGCAAGGTCGGTTATAAAGAGTTGATCCCCAGGTGGAAGGCCGAGGAGTTCAATCCTGAAAATCTGATGGATCTCTATAAAAAGGCCGGCGCGAAGTACTTCGTCAGCATGGGCGTGCATCACGACAACTTCGATCTCTGGAACTCCAAGCACCAGCGGTGGAACTCTGTCCAGATGGGCCCGAAGAAAGATATTGTCGGCCTGTTCCGCACCGCCGCCCTGAAGCGCGGCATGAAGTTCGGCGTCAGCGAACACCTGGCGGTCAGCTATCACTGGTTCCAGACCAGCCATCGCGCCGATACCGAAGGCGAGTTCAAGGGCGTACCGTACGACGGCGCCGTGGACAAGGCATCCTGGGATCTCTATCACGAAACCCATGACGTCCCGAAACGGCCCAACGGCCAGGACGACGCCTGGAGCCCGGTAAACGTTCCGGCCAAGTGGAAGATGCGTTACTTCAACCGGATAAAGGACCTCATCGACAACTACGAACCGGACCTGCTCTACACCGACGGTCCCATCTTCTTTGAAGAATACGGGCTCAGCGTTGTCGCCCACCTCTACAATCAAAACGCGAAGAAACACAATGGCAAAGTAGAGGCTGTCTATACCAGCAAACGCCGCGAGGATTCCGCCCAGGGCACCTGTCTTCTCGATCTCGAGCGCGGCGTCGTGGACAAGATCTGGCCCACTCCCTGGCAGACCGACACCTGCATCGGCCAGTGGCACTATAACAAGGGCATTCAGTACAAGACCCCGAAGGTTGTGGTGGACATGCTGGTGGATATCGTCAGCCGCAACGGGAACCTGCTTCTGAACTTCCCGCTGAACGCCGTCGGAGTCCTGGACGCCGACGAGCAGAAAGTATTGGCCGGCGTCACTGAGTGGATGGCCATCAACAACGAAGGCATCTACGGCACCCGTCCCTACAAGATCTTCGGCGGCGGTCCGTCTGAAGATACCACCAAGGGCACCGGCTTCAACGAACGCAACCGCAAGCCGCTCTCGGCCGGCGATTTCCGCTTCACCACCAAGGGGAAGACGCTATACGCGTTCTGCATGGGCGTGCCGGAAAAGCAGGCCGTCATCCCGATGCTCGCCAAGGCCGAGTTCCCCAAAGTTCAGAACGTGACGATGCTCGGCTTCAAAGGCAAGCTCAAGTTTACTCACGACGACAAAGGATTGACCATCGAGGTGCCTGAGAAGAAACCCTCGGAGCACGTAGTCACCTTCAAGATCGTGTAATGAAGGTGAGAACTGAGGGCCGGACGTGATCCAGCCCTTTGGGACCGGGATGCACTACAATTGTAGTGCATGAAGACCGAAGTCTACAGTTGGCGCGTTGAAGGCGATTTGAAGGCCGGGTTGGAACGCGAAGCGAGACGGCGACGATTATCTCTCTCCGCAGTCCTCGATCTGGCGGCTCGCGACTGGCTTCATAAGAGCGCTGCGGACGCCGGCTCGGAGGAGGAGCAACTGCGCCTTCGGCAGTCCGCAAAAGAGTGCTTCGGGGCTTTCTCTGGAGGAGACGCTTCTCGATCCACTAATGCCAGTCGATCTATAAAGGAGCGTCTGCGACGTCAAAATGGACGCTAACGCCCTTGTCGATACTGGGGCCATTCTGGCGCTTTTGGACAAGAGCGATCTTTGGCACCGACTCTGTTTGGAATCGTTTGAACAAATGCGATTGCCGCTGATGACCTCGGAAGCGGTGCTGACGGAACTATTTCACTTGGTGGGTGACAGCGTTCATGAAGTCCAAGCCGCGTGGCGATTGGTGCGCTCCGGTGCAATCGTGCTTGGAGCGATTGAACATTCAGAACTCCCGGCCATCCACGCGCTGATGTCGCGTTATTCGGATCGTCCGATGGATTTTGCGGATGCAACTCTCGTGTATCTTGCGAAACGTGAGAAACTGGCGACCATCTTCACGGTAGATCATGCAGACTTCAATACGTACCGGATCGAAGGCCGCCGACGATTCCGCGTTCTCCCGGCAAGTCGGCCCTGAGAGGCGGGTTCCGGACCCAACGGATTCGATTCGCCGGCGGATACCGTGTGACACCGCCTGCAACAACTTCCACTGTCCCAGCAATTCCTGAGCCGCTGTTCGAGTTGCGTGGGATCCTTCTGCGTCGCCTCAGCAAAATCCCGGGAGAACTTCTTGTACCTTCGCCTACTCCAAGAGGGGAGAAGACCACCAAGATGGATGTTCAAGACCGGAAGAAAGCGATTGTCCTCGCGATTTCGCAGATGGAGAAGCAGTTCGGCAAGGGTTCCATCCAGCGACTGGGTGCCCAGAGCGACATCGTCGTAAGCACGATATCGAGCGGATCGTTGTCGCTTGACTATGCCCTGGGCGTGGGAGGATTCCCGCGCGGGCGTGTAATCGAAGTATTCGGACCGGAGTCGTCCGGAAAGACGACCATCGCGCTGCAGTTGATCGCGCGTGCTCATGGCATGGGTGGAACTGCCGCCTTCATCGATGCCGAACACGCGCTCGACCCAGGGTATGCACGCGCGCTCGGGGTGGACGTCGAGAATTTACTGGTCTCGCAACCGGACTACGGCGAGCAGGCGATGGAGATCGCGAACACGCTGATCAATACCGGAGCGATCGACGTGGTGGTGATCGATTCCGTGGCGGCCCTGGTTCCGAAAGCGGAGTTGGATGGCGAAATGGGTGACAGCCACGTCGGCCTGCACGCGCGCCTCATGTCGCAGGCGCTGCGCAAACTGACGGCGGGTGTCTCGCGCACCAACACGTGTCTGGTCTTCATCAATCAGATCCGGGAGAAGATCGGCGTCATGTTCGGAAGTCCCGAAACTACCACGGGCGGCCGTGCCCTCAAGTTCTTCTCCTCTATCCGGGTGGACATTCGCCGCATTGCGGCTATCAAGGATGGCGATGCGGTAGTGGGCAACCGAACACGGATCAAGGTGGTAAAGAACAAGGTTGCCGCGCCGTTCCGCGAGGCGGAGGTCGATATCCTCTACGGCCAGGGAATATCGCGCGAGGGCGACCTGATTGATCTTGGCGTTACCCATAACGCGGTTGAGAAGAGCGGCTCCTGGTTCAGCTTCGGAGGCGAGAGGATTGGCCAGGGCCGCGAGAACGCCCGGACGTTCCTCAAAGAACACCCGGATGCCTGCGAGCGCCTGGATTCGGAACTCCGGCGCCGGCTGGGCCTTCCCGCCGCTACAAGGATGGAAGCCGGTGCGGAACTCCCCAGGCTTCGCGCTCAAACCGCCTGAAGCGCCCGCAGTGACCTGTCAAAAACCACGGCAGAAACAGTTTTCGGGCACATTGGGCGTCCAAAAACCCCGGAAAACGCCCAGTTGCGGGTGCCACGGCAAGAAAACCAGCGAAAACGTTGCCTTTTTGCTTGATTTCCCTTTACACCGGCTGCGCAATCTCTTAAGATGAGTTACGACAAAAGGCGGCTGAAATGTTTTGACGTCCCGCGGATCAACTCGGAACGCGACACAAAGCCTGACCGGAAAGTAGCAATAGGAGACCTCAAATGGCAGCGACCAAGATGACGCAAACTCAGATGGTTCGTGAACTGGCCGAGGCGACGGGCGTCAACAACAAAGTTGCGAAGCAATTCGTGACCACGCTCGGCGAACTCGCGGTCCGCGAGACGAAAAAGAATGGCGTGTTCGTAATTCCCGGCATCGGACGGTTAGTCCGTGTCGATCGCAAGGCACGCACAGGCCGCAATCCCGCGACTGGCGAAGCGATCAAAATCCCGGCCAAGAAGGTCGTGAAGTTTCGCGTGGCCAAGGCAGTGAAGGACGCAATCGTTCCTCCGAAGAAGAGCAAGTAGGCACTCCGGGTCCCTCCGGGAGTATGTTCCGGGCGCTCGCGGCTTGCCGTCGCGGGCGTTCTTCATTTGGGACAGGGATACACAAATGAAAACCCCGCCGGGAGTTCCGGCGGGGTTCTTCGATTCGTTACGGGAGCCGAGGACGAAGACCGCTCAAATTGCGGGCGGCTTCTCGAAGCCTATGCCTGCTTCTTCTCGTCGACGTGTTCTTCATCACCCTTCAGGGATGATTTGAAGTTGCGAATGCCCTCTCCCAAACCCTTTGCTAACTCGGGAATCTTCTTTCCGCCGAAAAGCAGAACGGCGACGATCAAGATAACCAGCAGTTCGGGCAGGCCAATAGACCTCAACATGCGGCCTCCTTACGAGAATCCTACACCTTCATTGTAGGAGCCGAAGTATCACAACGCAAGCCAACCGCTTGTACCCACCACCATCTTCCAAGGTTCTTCCGGCGCACGGCCGCACGTTGGGGATCGTTTCCGGCGGCGTGTTATGCTGAGTTCCGAAAGTGTACAGCCGGCACCATCGCAAGGTCAAAGTTCTTTTCGCCCTAGCTGACGTTTTGCTGACCGTGCTGGCTTTCGAAGCCGCATATCAGACCCGCGCACACCTGGGCACATTGCTTGGATTGGAGCGCGTGTTCTACATGCACGTGACTGTCAAGGTGCTCCTGCTCGGCTGGTCGGTGCTGGTCTTCGTCACCTTCGGAAACTGGTTTCATGTCTACGACCGCCTGGATTCCGCCCACACCCGGGTGATCCTCCGCGACACCCTGCACCAGGTAGCCACCGGCATGGCGGCCATCATCCTGTTTCAGTACCTGCTGCGGCTGGACCTGAGCCGTCCATTCATCGCACTGTTAGCGGCCTACTCCTACGTGCTGCTGTCCCTGTTCCGCCTGAAGGCAGGCGCGCTGGTGGGCCTTATCAGGCGGGAATTCGGGAAGCCACATTACGTCATGGTGGTAGGGTTGGGCGAGCGCGCGCAGCGACTAGCCCAGGCGCTTGAGGATTCCGCGGAGTACGGTGTCCGCCTCGTCGGCTTCTTCGCCGATCAGGCCGATCCGCCCAGTGAGATCGTGCTGCGGAAAGCGTATCCGGTTCACGCTCTTTCCGCTCTGCACGACCTGCTCCGCGGGCGCGTTATCGACGAGATCATCTTTTCGGTGGATTCGCGCATGCTGCCCGATCTCGAAGAAACGTTCCTGTTCTGCGACGAGGAAGGCGTACGGACGCGGGTGGCGGTGGACTTCTTTCCGCACGTTAACAGCAACGTCTACCTCGACCGTTTTGCCAATGCTCCGCTGTTGACCTTCGCCGCGGCTCCGCATGATGAAATGCGACTGGTAGTGAAGCGCGCCACCGACGTCACCATGGCTGCCGCAGGCCTGCTTCTATTTGCGCCGCTCATGCTGGCCATCGCCCTCGTCATCCGGCTGACTTCTCCCGGTCCCGCCATTTTCCGGCAGGTCCGCTGCGGCCTCAACGGACGGCGTTTCGAGTTCTACAAATTCCGGTCGATGTGCGAGAACGCCGAAGAGCTGAAAGCCGCCTTGGCGCACTTGAACCAGAAGCAGCTTGCTTTTAAGATCCCCAACGATCCGCGCCTGACCACAGTGGGAAGATGGCTTCGCAAGTTCTCCATGGACGAGTGGCCCCAGTTGTGGAATGTTCTGAGGGGGGACATGTCCCTGGTAGGTCCCCGCCCCGCCATACCTGAAGAAGTGGAACAATACAAGCGGTGGCAACGAAGACGGTTGCGTATGCGTCCCGGGCTCACTTGCCTGTGGGCCATCTCCGGACGCGACCACGTCGATTTCGACACCTGGATGAAACTCGACATGCAGTACATCGACAACTGGTCCCTCTCGCTCGACTGGAAGATCATTCTGCGGACCGTGCCGAAAGTGCTGACTGGAAGAGGAGCCCACTAATATGCACCTGATTCCCACTCAGGAAGAAGTAATTGACCTACTCACTTCTGCCGGCGCCCTCCGTAAGGGTCATTACGAGTACTCGAACGGCCTGCACGCCAACGAGTTTCTGCAACCGGCGCTGGCGCTGCGTTCCTACCAGACCGCCCGCACCCTCGGTGTGGGTCTGAGCCGGAAGCTGCGGGCCAATCACGAAATCCGCGCCATCATCCCTCAGCTCAGCATTATCGCCCCGGCGACGGCGGGCCTCCCGGTGGCTTATTCGGTTTGCGAGGCGCTACGCGCCCGACAGGTGTACTGGGCGGAAAAGCAGAATGAGGGCGACTCGCTGCGGTTCCGGCAGTACATGGATATCCAGCCCGGCGAACAGGTGCTGCTGGTGGACGATATCCTACGTAGCGGCCGTAAGCTCTCGGAGCTGAAGCGGCTCGTGGAAACCAAGGGCGGCCTGATAGTCGGTATCGCCGTAATGGTGTATCAGCCCAATCCGAAAATCTTCGATTTCAGTCCCCTTCCGCTCTACTACTTGGCCGAACTGGACGCGGTCTATTACAAGGACGCGGCATCTTGCGAGTTGTGCAAGCAAGGAGTTCCGGTAGAGAGGGTCGCCATTTGAAGATGGGGTGGATCAATTCCGTCGCCCGGAGAACAGTAATTCTCCTTACGGTGGCAGCCTTTCCGCTGGCCGCCGCCCCGCATGGGATACGTGCCGGCGTAAGTCGCATCGACATCACACCCGACGCTCCTATCTGGATGTCGGGATATGCGGCGCGAACGCACCCGTCCACCGGCGTCCTGCACAGGATCTGGGCCAAAGCCCTTGCGATTGAAGACGCCAAGGGCGGCCGCGTGGTCATCGTCACCACCGACCTGATCGGGCTTCCGCGCTCGGTAACCGACCCCGCCTCGGCCCGGCTGAATCAGGAACACGGGCTCGATCGGGCGCGAGTAATGTTCAATTCCTCGCACACCCACACCGGCCCGCTGGTCCGCGGGAACCTGCTGACCATGTTCGACCTGAATCCGGCGGAGCGTGCTCAGATCGATGAGTATGGCCGTCAATTGACTGACAAACTGGTGCAGGTAGCCGCCGCGGCTCTGGGCGATCTTGCCCCGGCGACCCTCGACTATGGGTTCGGCGAAGCTGGTTTCGCCGTCAACCGCCGTCAATTCACAGCCACGGGGGTAAAGATCGGCGTGAATCCGAATGGGCCGGTGGATCACACGGTGCCGGTGATCCGCGTGCGTGCGCCCGACGGAAAGTTACGGGCCGTGCTGGTGGCCTACGCTTGTCATAACACGACGCTGACTGCGGAGTTTTATCAGCTTTCGGGAGACTACGCGGGATTCGCCCAAGCCGCCGTGGAGGCGGCCCATCCGGGTGTCACCGCGTTGTTCATGATGTTGTGCGGCGGCGATCAGAATCCCGAACCGCGCAGTTCTGTGGCGCTCGCCGAGCAGCACGGCACGACGCTCGCTCGAGAGGTGGACCGCGTGCTGGGCGAAACAATGACTCCGATGAACGGGCCGGTTCGGGCAGCTTTTGAGAATACCGAACTCGAGTTTGCGCCCCGCACCCGGGAGGATTTCGAACAGGAGACGTCCAGCAAGAACCCGTCCGCCGTGCGGCGGGCGCAGGCCATGCTGAAGGCTTACGATGAACGTCGCCCTGTCCGTCGCACGCCGTACCCGGTTCAGGCCATCCGCTTTGATCGCGGACTGACGATTTTGGCCCTAGGCGGGGAAGTTGTGGTGGATTACGATCTGAGAACGAAGCGCGAGTATCCGGGCCCCGTCATAGTGGCAGGCTATTCGAATGATGTGATGTGTTACATCCCGAGCCGGCGCGTGTTGAAGGAAGGCGGCTACGAGGCCGTCGAGAGCATGATCTATTATGGGCAACCGGGGCCCTTTGCTGACGACGTGGAGGAACGCATATTCGCGGCGGTGGGGCGGGTCATGAAACGAGTAGGGCTCGCGCCGAAACGCTGAACCGGGTCAGTTTTGATCGTCGTTGTTGCGCAGCCGGAATTCGACCTCCTCCATTACTTCCTCGCCCAGAATGCGCGTTCCCACCTGGCGCATTACTTCGGCTGCCTCCGTCATCCGGCCGAGCAGTTTCACGGCGGTGAGATGGCCCATGCGGTACTCGCTCAGTGTCAACCGGCGGCAGGCTTCCATGCGGATGGGACGCATGGTCCGGTCCGGGCTCGGCATCAGGATGTAGGTTTCGTCCGTCCCGAGTTCAGATCCGTCGTCCTTGACCTCGGCGTAAATCTGGGCCGTTAATCCGATCTGAATGAAGTTGACGCGGCGCCCGTCGGTTTCCGGGAACAGCGCCCAAAGCTCCCGTTCGGTTTCGATGTAGTCGTTCCAGTTGAAGGAAGCCGGCAATTGAAACCATGATGACGGGTCTAGAAACGCGTATTGCGACATGAGGACCTTCCTAGAAGATGGTGATTTCAAGACCTGAAACATCTCCTCTCACTTGCCACAAAAGTAATTTAGACAACCCTCCCGGAGGAGCGGGAACGGGCCTACAAATGAAAATCGCGCGCTAACGCCCATTCGATGGGCGGTCGCGCGCGATCTTCAAAAGTGGCGAGAAGGGTAAACTACTTCTTCTCTTCGGTGGTCTTCTTGGCCTTGGTCTTCTTGGCCTTATGCGTCTTCGTGGTGTCCTTGGAGTCTTCGCCGAACGCGAAAGAAGCGGTGCCGAGAACAAAGCTCAGGCCAAGCAGAACGGTCATGAATTTCTTCATTGTTAGGGATCTCCTTGTAAGTTGTCGGCGACTTCGATCGCCCACACATGTATCATCACAGTCGCAGATGAACCCGCCCTTAAAGCTGCATTAAAAACGCTTCATTGCGAGCGGCGTTCACAGGCTTGACTTCTTTGCTCTCTTGCCCGCAACCTCCTGAGCTGCAATACGATGCCGGGAATCCCCGAGCGTCGCCGGGAGGGGTCTGACACTTCCGGGATCCTACAATCGGGGTGCGATGAAGAAGAAAGAGCTTACAGAGTTGATGGCGGAAGAGGCCCACCTGGCTCCCGCCGACGCTGCGGATGAACTGGATAACGCGATCCACGGTGTTCTGAAGAATATGCGAAAACGCGGGCCGTCGCGCCCGAATGCACTGCAACGGCTGATCAATGAGGCCGACTGCGCCCCCGATGGAAAAGGAAAGCGTGCCACGTCATGAAACGCCGTTGTGGAACGGCGCGTATCGCCGGCCTCATCCGGCAAGCCTTGAAGAATGGTCAGGTGGTGGACATTGAGGGATTGGGTACTTTCCGGCCGAACTCCAATGGATTCAAGTTCCTGGCGGAAACGCGACCCTCTGTCTTCCTCGCCTACGTACGGGAGGATATCGAAGTGGTCCGGCGCCTGTACAAGGATCTGATCCGTGCCGGATATCAGCCCTGGATGGACGAGCAGAACCTGTTGCCGGGCCAGAACTGGCCGCGCGCCATCGATCGCGCCATCGACGTTTCCGATTTCTTCATTCCGTGTTTCTCAAAGCGGTCCGTACCCAAACGGGGGATATTCCAGAGCGAGCTCCGCTACGCCCTCGATTGCGCAGCCAGGCTGCCCCTGGACGACATCTTCGTGATACCGGTCCGCCTGGACGATTGCGCCCTGCCGCAGCGGATCGACAGCCACTTGCAGCACGTGGACCTATTCCCGACGTGGGTAGAGGGTATGGAGCACATCCGGAAGACGATCGATCACGAGGCGGCCCGCAGGCGCAAGCAGCAGATGAAGCTGGCCGGCTAATGACTCGCCTACGGGTGGCGCGCCAGCTTCTTACGGATGGATTCGGCTTCCTTACCGTCGGGAGCCAGTTCCAGGTATTTCGCGTAGGCTTCGCGGGCGGGCTTGTCGTTCTTCAGCTTCTCCTCCGCTTGTCCCAGGCGGAGGAAGGCTTCCGCGGACGTCGGATCCCACTTGGTGGCCTCCCGGTAACGGCGGACAGCCGCCTTCAGATTGCCCTTTTTCGCGTAGAAAGCGCCTGTTTGCAGCTCTTTGGTGGCCTGCAGCGGATTAAACGAATACTCCTTGTCCTTCTGCCCCTCGTCCTCTTCGGGGGGTTCCTGCTCCTTCTGTTGTTCGTGCTTCTGCTGTTCGGCCTTGCGGTCCTTCAGCTTTCCGGACGCAGGATCCTGTGCGGACAGGATGCCCATATGAGCAAGCGCCAGTGTCAGGAACGCCGCTGGAATCGAGGGAAGGCGTGCCACAATTAGAAGTATAGCCGTCCCGCATGGAACTCCGCGAAAAAGCGGCGCAGTTGCCTTCCCTTCCTGGGGTTTACCTCTATAAGGACGCCCACGGCGCCATCATCTACGTCGGCAAAGCGAAGAACCTTCGCAGCCGGGTGCGCAGCTACTTTCTCGAGGACCGGTTGGCCGACGTCAAGACCGGCACACTCATCGCCGAAGCGCGTGATGTCGATTTCATTCAGGTTGACAACGAGAAGGAGGCGCTCGCTCTCGAGAACAACCTCATCAAGCGGTACAAGCCGCGCTTCAATATCCTGCTGCGGGACGATAAGACGTACCCGTACGTGAAGCTCACCGGCGAAAAGTACCCTCGCGTGTACGTGACCAGGCGGCTTCGCAAAGACGGATCCACCTACTACGGGCCTTATTTCCCTGGAAACCTGGCCCACCGGCTGGTCCACTTCATCCACCGCCACTTCAAGGTTCCGTCCTGCAAGATCGACTTTACCCGCAAGCATACCCATCCGTGCCTGCAGTACCATATCCACCGCTGTCACGGGCCGTGTGTGGAAGGCCTGGTGAGCGAGGAGAAGTACGCCGAAGCGGTACGTAATGTGCGCCTGTTCCTGGAAGGCCGGCACCGCGACCTGGCACGCGAACTCCGCGCCGCCATGGAGAAGGCAGCCGTGGAGATGCGCTTTGAAGAGGCAGCCGGCCTTCGCGATCTGCTCAACACCGTGGAAGAACTGGAAGAGAAGCAGAAGATGGCGGCGGCCGAGGGGAATGATGCCGACATTCTGGCCTACTACGCCGAGCCGCCCCTGGTGGCCGTGAACCTTTTCCACATGCGCAACGGGCACATGGTGGACCGCCGCGAGTTCTTCTGGGAAGACCAACTGGCGTTCGACGCCGCCGAAATGTTTTCGTCGCTGCTGAAGCAACTGTACCTGGAACAGCAGTACGTTCCCCGCACCATCGAGGTGCCGGTGGAGTTCGAAGACTGCGGCCTGCTCGAGGAATTGCTCACCGAACGCCGCGGACGAAAGGTGGAGATCCACACTCCCCAACGCGGCGAGAAGAAGGCCATGATCAAGCTGGTGGAAGCCAACGCCAAGAACAGTTTCGCCCAGCGGTTCCGTGTGCTGCGGCCGAGTTCCAAAGCCATCAAGGAGGCGCTGCAGGACGCATTGAATCTGCCGGAGGCGCCGGAACGGATCGAGTGTTTCGACATCTCGCACATCCAGGGCACCGACAAAGTGGCCAGCATGGTGGTTTGGGAAGACGGCCGGATGAAGAAATCGGACTACCGCAAGTTCATTATCCGCACGGTGGAGGGCAATGACGACTTCGCGTCCATGCGCGAGGTGGTCACGCGCCGGTATTCCAGACTGCAGGAGGAGAAACTCCCGATGCCTGGACTCGTCCTCATTGATGGAGGTTTGGGACAATTGCATGCCGCGGCGGGAGCGCTCGAAGACATCGGCATCACTACGCAGCCCCTGGCATCCATCGCCAAGCGGGAAGAGATCGTCTATGTATACGGCCAGGAGGACGAACCAGTGGTTCTGGACCGCTTCTCGCCGGTGCTGCACCTGGTGCAGCAGGTTCGGGATGAGGCGCACCGGTTCGCAGTGACGTTCCACCGTACCAGGCGCAATGCGTCGCGTATGACCTCGGAATTGAATGAGGTCGCGGGAGTCGGTCCCAAGACCGTGGAGAAACTTCTCCGCCATTTCGGCAGTCTGGAAAGGGTGAGGCAGGCCACTGAGGCCGAGTTGATGCAGGTAGCCGGCCGTGCCGCCACGCGCAGACTGAAAGACCATTTCGCTCTCCAGGGCGCAGCCGCGTTGCGGGTTCTGGATTAGCGGCACGGCTGTAGTAGCCTGTAAGTACCTCGCTCGAATATGTCTGTATCCAACCCTGAAACCAGGGACTATGCCCTGCTTGCCGGCGTCGTTTCGCTGCTGGGGGCGGGTCTGGTCTGGTACTCGCAGACGATGGCCTTCGCGTGGGACGAAGGGTTTCATCTGCTGGCCGCCCAGTTGATCCTGCGCGGCCGCACGCCCTATCTGGATTTCTTCTTCCCACAGACTCCGGTAAACGTGTATTGGAATGCCGCCTGGATGGCTTTGTTCGGCGAAAGCTGGCGAGTGCCGCATGTGGCGGCGGCGATTGCCACCACGTGCGCCGTATTCCTGATGGCGGACTATGTCTGGCGGCGCTTCCCAATCCCGCACTGGCGAATGCCCTCCGCTCTCCTGGTTGCGCTTGCCGTGGGGCTCAATACCCTGGTCGTCAACTTCGCCACCAGCGCACAGGCGTATGCGCTGTGTCTGCTGCTGCTGGTAGCGGCGTTTCGCGTCTCCGTTATCGCCGCGGAACGGGATAGTCCTTTGTGGCCGTGCCTGGCGGGTCTCCTGAGCGGCGCGGCTGCCGATTCCTCGCTTCTCACAGCTGCCGCCGCGCCGGTATTGCTGGCGTGGCTGATATACGAGCGCGCAGGGAAGCGCCTGGCCACCGTGGCTGCCTTTGCAGCGGGAGTAACGGCGTCATTCGGGCCGCTGCTCTGGATCTTCGCGCGAGCGCCCCGTAACGTGATCTTCGGAGTCTTCGAATTCCACATGTTCCACCGTGGAGAGGAATGGGAGGGCGCAACTGCGCACAACGCCGAAGTGATGCTGTCATGGGTGGATTCCTCCCACGCCCTGGTGCTGGTGGTGCTGGCAACCGCGGGATTCGTGTTTGTGCGGTTCCGGAGCGACTGGACGCGTCTGCAGCGTTCGGAGGCCTACTTCTGCCTTTTTCTGGCGCTTGGCCTGGGCTTGCATATCTCCACTGCCCGTCCAACTTTTGAACGATATTATCTCTTCCTCACGCCCTTCCTGAGCGTTCCAGCGGCAGCCGGCTTGTATTGGATTGCCACCCGTTTTGAAGCGGCTGAGCGGCCATTCCGGGCCTTCCTCGTAGTTGCGCTCCTGCTGGCGCTCGGATTGGGTAAGGCCCTGTTTGGCAGCCGGGACGATCTCAAATGGAATGACGTTGCCAAAACAGCCAGCCTGGTGGACAAGGTCACGCCGCCTAACGGTTCGCTGGTGGCCGACGAGCAGATCTATTTTTTGACGCGGCGCCTCCCTCCGGAAGGCATGGAGGTGGAGGACTCCCACAAGCTCCATTTGCCGCCCGCGCTGGCCCGCCAGTTACACGTGATTTCGCAGGACGAGTTGGACCAGCGGATACGGTCCGGCGACTTCGCCACAGTGGAAATCCAGACGAGCGACAAGTGGATCAAGAAACTCGAACCGATGCGGATCTACCGGCAGCAGGAGCATTTCGAAGACCCTGACCTGACCGTGTATTGGGACCGGATCGCGACCCCGAAACACTGAGCAATCCGCTTACGGCTCGAACCAGAACTTCGCCCTTTTCCGCTCCCGCTCCCGCCCGCCGATTTCGTTCATCGTGTCGGCTTCGAACAGGTGGCCATTTACCATCGTGTAGCGGACGTGCTCGGTGGCGCGAATGTCGGCCAGTGGGTTGCCGTCCAGCACCACGAGATCGGCGAGTTTGCCGGCTTCGAGCGAACCGATCTCGCGGTCCATCCCGAGGTATCGGGCGCCGTTGAGAGTGGCGGCGCGGAGGGCCTGGATCGGCTTCATGCCGCCCTGCACCATCATCCAGATCTCCCAATGCGGACCAAGTCCCTGCATCTGCCCGTGCGCACCTAACTGGACGCTGACGCCGCGATCGTTCAACTGCGTCGCCGTACGCGCAATCTCCAAATGGTTGAAATCGTCCTCCGGCGCCATCAGCCGCCGCCGGGAACGCGGGTCCACCACTTCTCGCGGCACGTAGCGCAACAGGCGTTCGTTCTCCCAAACGTTCGAATGCTGATACCAGTAGTTCTCGCCCCACAATCCGCCGTAGCCGACAACGAGCGTGGGGGTGTACCCGCTTCGCGTGGCCGGCCAGAACTGCAGGACGTCGTCGTACACGCGCGCCACGGGAATCGCGTGCTCGATACCGGTATGCCCGTCTGCGACCATCGTCATGTTGTGCTCGAAAAGTGAGCCGCCCTCCGGCACCACCATCATGCCCAGCTCCCGCGCCGCCGCAATCACCTGCTGCCTCTGCTCTCGCCGGGGCTGGTTGTAGCTCTTCACGCTGAACGCTCCCACAGCTTTGAGGCGTCTCAGATGCGACTTGGCGTCCTCCAGGCTGTTGATCTCGGCGCGGAAATCGCCGCCCGCACCGTAGAGGATCGTGCCGGTGGAGAACGTCCGCGGCGCCACGATCATCCCCGCCTTGGCCAATTCGCTGGCGGAGAAGATGGAGTTCGTGTCGTTGGACGGATCGTGAACCGTCGTGATCCCGAAGGCGAGCGTCGCGTAATTCACCCAGCTCTGTTGCGGTACGAATCCGTTCTCGGCTTGAGCGCCGTGCGCGTGAACATCCACCAGTCCGGGGATGATGGTTTTGCCCGCGGCATCAATCACCTTAGCCCCCGCCGGGATCCGCACTGAATCGGAGGAACCCGCCGCCACGATGCGCTTGCCGTCCACGACAACCGTACCCTTGTCGATCACCTCGTCCCCGCGCATGGTGATAATGCGCGCACCGGTCAGGGCGATTACACCCGACGGGCTTTCGTACGGAGCCGTAAAGCTGATGTTGCGCCCCGCCTCTGGAGCTTCGGCCGGCTTCTCCGGTGCGTCCGGCAGAAATGGGAATGCGTCCTTCAAATCGCGCTCGAACAACTCCGGTCCCAGAGACCAGTAGACCTTGTTCGCGGCCAGGGACCATTGCAGATTCTCGCCGGCGTCGCGAGTCAATCGCCGCAGCGGGACGCCGCTTGCCTTGGGACCGATCTCCGTAGCTTGTCCCGTCGGCGGAAAGGCCATCACGTAGGCATTCCAGAGTTCTTTGAACGCGATCCACTGCTCATCGGGCGAGACCACCATCTCCGTGGCGTCCGCGCTGGTCACCACCGTGCGCGGATCGCTCCCGTCCAGGTTCACCGCTTTCAGCTCGGCCTTATCGCCATCGTGATCCTGCAGGTACACGCGCTCGTTCTGGGCGCCGAAGTGCGGCGTCGATCCCCACTTCACCACACGCCGGGGCATACCGCCGCTCACGCCGACCACATAAATCCCGGGATCCTCCGACCACAGCTTGGACACCAGTCCGCCGCCTATGGTTTTGCGAAAGACCACGCGGGTTCCATCGGGCGTGAAGCTCGGCTCCACGTAGTGCCCGGGTTCGGATGTGATGGTGCGGCCTTCGCCACCGGCCGCCGGGGCAATGCGGATGGACCCGAGTTGCTGGTCGTTCCACGTCGTGTAGACGATCCACTTTCCGTCGCGCGAGAACGCCGGCCCGGACTCCCAATGGTCCGTCTGCGAAGTAAGCCGGCGCGGAGTTCCATCCGGCAGCGGACGCGTGTAGATCCGGCCCAGCGCCACGTACACCACCTGATTTCCGAGCGGCGAAACCGCCACATCGCGGAGCGCCTTCACCTCGAAACGGTCCGGCGCAACGGTGATCGGGAAGCGGACCGCCTCGGTTGCCTGCCGCGTTCCGGCCACATGGAACGGGATCGGCTTGACGTCGCGCGTGTCCACGTCGATTCGCCAGATGCGGCCCTGCGCCCAGAACACGATCGCTTTGTCGTCGGGAGTCCAGGCAAACGAAGGATAGACGCCGTGGATGGCCCAGGTCTCCTGCATGTCGCGATCGAGGGCGTCGTACAGCGGGCGCTCGGCACCGGAGGCGAGGTCGCGAACGAACAGCACGGTGCGTGTGCGAACCCGCCGGACGAAGGCGATCCGCTTGCCATCGTGCGCCGGAGTTGGTCGAACGGCGCCGCCCGGACCGCTGATATACGTCTCGACATCGCCGGTTTTCCGATCGAGCCGGCGAATGCTGTAGATGCCCGCGTTCGGATCCTTGTTGTACTCGAAAACCGGGCCCGGAGTGGTGTCCTGGCTGAAGTAGACCCATCGGCCATCGCGCGAAAACGCGGGCTCTCCGACGTCCTTCTGATCGTTCGGCTTCTTGGTGAGCTGCAATCCAGCTCCGCCCGACACATGGTAGAGCCAGATCTCGCCGGAGCCGAGCGAGCGTTGAGCGGTGAAATGCTTGCGGGCGGCGATGTACTGGCCGTCGGGAGACCAGGCCGGGCTGTTCAGCAAGCGGAACTCCTCTTTCGACACCTGCTTCGCCGCCGAGCCGTCGCGGTTCATCACCCAGATGTTGTCGCCGCCCCCGCGGTCGCTGGTGAACGCGATCCGTTTGCCGTCGGGGCTGTAGCGCGGCTGCATGTCCCACGCCATGCCACTGGTCAGCGCCTTGGCTTCGCCGCCCGCCGATGGGGATGGTGTAAATATCGCCGAGCAGATCGAACACGATCTCGTCCCCTTGCGGGCTGACATCCAGGCTCATCCAGGTGCCCGAGGAGGTGTCGATCTTGATGTCGGTCCGAGGACCCGGAGGATTGTTGACGTCCCACTTGGGCTTTTCCGGCTTCTCGGCGGCTGCGGGAGCCTGCGAAAACGCAAACGGGGCAATGGCGAGCAATGCGAACGAAAGATCGAGCTTCATGGGACAGTACGATGGTATCGCTCAACCTGATCGCCGCGGAAACGGGAGCCAGGATAACGGCATCTGATGAAGGGGAGACTAATGCGAATTCGAGCCGCGATTCTGACTGGATGCCTGTTATTGGGTTTGGCCGGCTGCGGACACAAGGACGACCCGTCCCGCCGCGCCGAGGAAGCGCGCAGGGAATCGGAGACGCTGTCGCGCAAGGCCGGCCGGATGGCCTACAAGGCTTCCCAAGAGGCAGGCAAGGCCGCCGAGAAGGCCGGGAACGAATTGAAGAAGGACGCCTCCGAACTCCAAAAGGGCTGGAAGGAAGCGCAGCGGGAGTCGCGGACGAAGGGCAAATGAACTTCCCCGCTTTCCATGACCGCCTGAGCACCACCTAAGCAGGAACTAAAGTAATCGCGCCGATCCCCGATATGGGTCTTAGGAAGAATCCCAATGGGTGCCGTGCGAACGCCGTTCAGTACCGATTCGCCCGGCCGGAACGTCACCGGGCCTCTCATCTGGTTGTTGATGGCGCCCATGTTTGCGTCTGTGGGGTGGTCCCAGACGCATACCGGAGACGAGCCGCCGGTCCTGACCAAGGTTTCCGAAATACGGGAACTTAGCGCCGAGCAGGCCAAACGGAAGTACCGCATCAAGCTCAAGGGCGTCATCACCTTCGGCGCGCCGGAGTACCGGGTAACATTCATCCAGGACGGAACAGCTGGAATCTTCATCTTTGTCGCGCAACAACCGGATCCGCACAACACCGTCGGCAGTTTCGTTGAAGTGGACGGCAATGCAACGCCAGGAGATTTTGCGCCATCGATCGAACACGCCAGAATCACCGTTCTGGGTCGCCAGGCTTTGCCTTCACCGGCTGTGACAACACTCGAAGATCTGCTGACCGGCAAACAAGACAGCCAGTGGGTCGAGGTCAAAGGCATCGTTCACTCGGCAACACTGGAGGATCGGCTGCCACCCGACATGCGCGCTGGTCCGCCCAATCTGGTTCTGGGAATCGCATCTGGCAACAATAGGTTCAAGGCCAGGATCAGAGATTTTCGACCGGATCTTGACTACAGGTACCTGATCGACTCCTCCGTGTCCGTCCGAGGGGTATGCGGCACTCTTTTCAATGACCAAAGACAACTCGTCGGCGTTCAGCTCTTTGTCCCGAGTTTCGACGACGTCGCGGTAAAACAGACGGGGGCTGCCGATCCATACACGCTTCCACAACTGCCCATCGGCTCTCTGATGCAGTTCAGCCCGGCAAGAGCGTCTGGCCACCTTGTGCACGTCCAAGGCATTGTGACGATGCAACGAAAGGGTCAAGGGATCTTCGTTCAGGATGCTTCCGGCGGAGTATTTGTTGAAGACGAACGGGGGATAACCATCGAGCCTGGCGACTTGTTGGAGGCGGTCGGTTTCCCGACCGTCAACCACTACGCGCCGGTCCTCCGGGACGGCGCCTTTCGAGGAGCCGGGAGAGGTCGCCTGCCAGCGCCGGTGGAACTGACGGCCGCAACGGGCCTCTCGGGTAATCACGACGCAACGCTGGTCAAAATCAGTGGCCGGCTGGTGGACCAGTTCCGGCGTGGTGGATCGCACGTCTTCACGATGCAGCTTGGCAATTTGAACTTCACGGCCCAGATTGACGAGAAGGCCATTACGGCGCGTGCGCACTCCATCCAGAACGGCAGCCAGTTACAGATGACCGGTGTATGGGCAGTGGAAACGGATGAATACCGGCGGCCCACCTCTTACCGCGTTCTGCTGCGTTCCGAGGCCGACATCGCGGTTCTCGACAGCCCATCCTGGTGGACCAGGCAGCGCATCCTCGCGTCATTGGGCGTGCTGGCCGTTGTCGTCCTTTTCTGTTCACTGTGGGTGGTCTTTCTGCGCGGCCGAGTCGAGGAGAGAACCGAAACTCTCCGTGCAACCGTGGAATCGACCGCGGATGGGATCCTGGTCGTAAACTCAAAAGGCCGAGTCGTCACCTTTAACCGGAAATTTGCCGAAATGTGGCACATACCCGGGCCCCTCCTGCGCTCGAATGACGACGACCTGATCGTGCATTCCGTGATGGAGCAGTTGATAGATCCGGCGACCTTTCTCGCCAAGGTCCACGAACTCTATAAAGATCCTGAAGCCCAGAGCGATGATACGCTCCATTTCAAGGACGGCCGCATTTTCGAGCGCCATTCCGAACCGCAGCGCGTCAAGGGAAAGAACGTCGGACGCGTATGGGGGTTTCGTGACGTGACGGAACGCCGCCGGGCACAGGAGGAAGTGCAAAGAGGAAGAGACGCGGCCGAGTCTGCCAGCCGGGCCAAAAGTGAGTTTCTGGCTAACATGAGCCACGAGATCCGCACCCCGATGAACGGCATCATCGGCATGACCGAGCTCGCCCTGGATACCGAACTCAACTCGGAGCAACGCGATTACCTCAACACGGTGCGGGCTTCGGGCGAAGCGTTACTGAGGATCATCAATGACATCCTGGACTTCTCCAAGATCGAAGCCGGGAAGTTCACGCTGGATAGCGCCGAGTTTGACCTTGATCAAACACTGCAGCAAATCATGCGAATGATGGCGGTTCCTGCGCACGAGAAGGGGCTGGAATTACTGTACGAGAATCGGGCGGACCTGCCCGGCTGTGTTTTGGGAGATCCCGGAAGGCTGCGCCAGGTCATCGTGAACCTGCTTGGCAATGCCATCAAGTTTACCGAAGCGGGCGAGGTGTCTCTAGTGATCGTTGAGGCGCATCAGCAGGAGCAGTTTTCAACGGTGCACTTCGCAGTCTCCGATACCGGGATTGGAGTCGCGCGGGAGTGGCAGGACCGGATCTTCTCCGCTTTTGTTCAGGCTGACGGATCCCACACGCGACGCCACGGCGGGACCGGCCTGGGCCTCTCCATCTGCTCGCGCCTGGTGGGCTTCATGGGTGGCCGCATGTGGATGGACAGCGAAGCGGGGCAAGGAAGTACATTTCACTTTACCGTGAACTTCGGTATCCCAACCGCTCCGAGCGCGGGGACCCGTGTCCCTGAGCCGGAAGGGTTGCACGGTTTGGCTGTCTTGGTCGTAGATGACAATGCCACGAATCGACGCATTCTGTATGAGACGATGCTGCGGTGGCAGATGAGGCCTGTTCTCGCCGATTCCGCGGCGAGCGCTCTTGATGTGATGCGCCAACATGCCCGATCCGGCGACCGCTTCGCTCTGGTTCTGATGGATGTTCAAATGCCAGACGTGGACGGTTTCATGCTGGCGAGGCAGATTCAGGAAGACCCGACGATAGCTGGCCCTCGAATCATGATGCTCAGTTCGCTCGATATGAGCTCCATGGGGGCTGAACTGCGGAATACCGGCCACTACGTGATCAAGCCGGTGACGCGGGCGGATCTGCTCAGCGCCATCCTGAAGGTATTGAGCGAGGACCAGCAACGAGCGGTTGTCCGATCGCGGCGCGTCGCTTCATCGCCGGTGAGACGGCCGCTGAATATCCTGGTGGCCGAGGATAACGCCGTCAATCAAAAGGTCGCAGCGCGCCTCCTGGAAAAGCTGGGCCACTCGGCAGAGGTTACCGCCAACGGAGCGGAAGCCCTAGCCGCATTCTCGCACGGTACGTTCGACCTGATTCTAATGGACGTGCAAATGCCCGTGCTGAATGGGTACGACGCCACCCAGGCAATTCGCGCGGCGGAGCGCGGAACCGGTGGGCACATCCCCATCGTCGCGTTGACGGCGCATGCAATGAAGGGCGACCGGGAATTCTGCCTGGAGGCGGGAATGGACGACTATCTCGGAAAGCCGATTCACCCGCAGGAACTGGAACAAGTGCTTGAACGATGGGGCGATCACCGATTCGAACCCGATCTCCAGCCCGACAGGGAGCCTGCGGCGCAATGGCCGGTTGGACTTTCGGAGGGTGACTTCTCGCCGAGTGTACGGTGATCGATCCCGGGGTCTGTTTCTCTCTCAATAACAGCGCGCCCGAGAACTCAGCCGCTACCCTTCCGCATTCGGGCTAACCTGAAACAACGGTGGATTGGCCAGTCAACATTGTGGAACCAGCGAGTGCGGGCGACATTGCCGCCGTCCAGGAACTCTGGAGCGAATACTGGCATTCTCTTGGTCTTCCGCCCGACTTCCAGAACTTCGCGCAGGAGCTTAGCACGCTTCCTGGAAAGTAT
Organism: uncultured Acidobacteriota bacterium; assembly: GCA_963737465.1. Taxonomy (GTDB): domain Bacteria; phylum Acidobacteriota; class Terriglobia; order Bryobacterales; family Bryobacteraceae; genus TMP-7. The sequence goes on along the minus strand of CAVTTC010000013.1, from coordinate 179,294 downwards.
GCCCCGCCGCCGGGGCGCCTTCTGCTGGTGCGCATTGAGGGACAACCGGCGGGAACGGCGGCGTTCCGCTCATTGCAGCAGGACGCGTGCGAGGCCAAGCGCCTCTATGTGCGTCCCTGCTACCGGCGGCGCGGCGTGGCCGGTTCATTGATTGCGACACTGATTGAAGAGGCACGCCAGTGCGGCTATCGCTCACTTTACGGCGATACGCTTACAACGATGGCCTCGGCCCTGGATCTGTATCGCAGCCTGGGCTTTGTGGAGGTCGGACCCTACTCGGATGATCCGACTCCGGGCGCGATCTATCTTTGCCTGAGTTTGTGAACCTCACTGAGGCAGCCAATCGAGTAGGAGCTTGCGCGTGGCTGGCGGGAAGCGCTGGAAATCGAGCGGCGTCTCCAGTTGGACGTTGGGTCCCACGGCCTTTGCGCGGACTCGATCCACCGGGATGTAGCGATCCAACTGCGGCGCGATGATGAGGACCGGACGGGGCGCGATGGCCTTCAGCAACTCGTCATCGTCCACAGGCAGATCCTGTTCGCGGCCCACGTACGGACCGAACCGCGGGATCAGCCCGTGCAGTTGCGCATACTGGCGGACGCCTTCGGTTCCATCCTCAGGCTTCGTTTCACGCAGGAGCGAGAAGGCCGACACCACCGCAACTCCAGCCACACGGTTGTCGAGCGCCGCGGTGTACAGCGCGATCTTGCCGCCCAGGGTGAATCCCGCGAGATAGATCCGGACGGGATCGACAACGTCCAGCGCCGCGGCCGCGCTCACGGCCGCCCGCGTGTCGGCGATCATCTTGCCCATCAGCGACCAGCGGGGGTGACGGTCGTAGAACCTTGCGCCCTCCGCGATCCTGGTTCCAAAGCCGATCTGATCGAAAGCCAGCACCGCATATCCACGAGCGGTGAGTTGTTCGAACCAGGAGCGGGCGTAGCGGGAATAGCCGTTCTGATAGGAATACTCGTGCAGCCAGATCACCACCGGCCATCGGGATCCGGTGAGTGGCGTGTAGAAATCGGCCTTGAGGTCGTCGCCGAACGGGAGCGGCCACGACTTCATCTTTGGACTCGACAAGGGGCGCCGCAGTATGAACGCCACCGGGCCGTCGTCGGTCATGGTGGCGTTCTTCAAAGTGGGAGCCGATGGATACGGAAGTCCGGGAGGTTCGTCGCCCAATGTCCACCGAAGCCGGTCGAGCGTGCTGGCCCGATCGCGCGACGGCGGCGCTACATTTCCGGGCGCGGCCTTGGCGTATTGGTTCACAATTGGCCAGGACGTGGACGGCGGCGGCGGTTTGCGTCCGAACACTCCATCGCCGAAATCCACGTAACGCTCGATATCTTCGGCAATCGTCGGGTGCTCGCCGATACGGAACGATCGGGCCACGCGAGGTTCCGCTCCCAGGAGGTCGTAGACCCGCTTGACGGATTGATAGCCCTGCTCGATGGCCCAGGGCGCGCCTTGCGATTCCGAATACGCAGAGGCCAGCAGCAATCCCCGGGGCGCAATGGTAGCCAGGGCCAGGTTCTGATCCACGGGCAACTGGTGCTCGCGTCCCACGAAGAATCGCAGGCGCGGATGGAACCAGTGCGGGAAGTTCCCGGTGATCTGTTCGATGCTCTCGTTGGCGAAGGCGTCGGTGGTGTAGCGCCAGGGCGTCGCTTCGCCGGTGTTCCCGCTGGAGGCCACCAGCGCACCGATGCGGGTGTCGTACATGGCTGCGATGAGCGCCTGTTTCGAGTTCCGCGAATGTCCGGAAATCAGGATGCGGGCACGATCCACTTCGGGCATCTTCACGAGCGCGTCCACCGCGCGCATGGCCGCCCATCCCCAGCGAGCCAGGCACGACCAATCGTAGGAAGGGTACAGTTCGATCCACTTGTCGGAGTCGTCATCCACGCCGTAGGTGGGGTCGAGAGCGTTATAGATGGCGCCGATGTAGCCGCGGCGTACGGCGGTGGCGATCCACGGCCGCGTGCGCGGGTGGTTGGTGAGGAAGACGGGGAACGGTCCCTTGCCCGGCGGGATCAGGACTTGAAGGTGGAGGACGGCAGCGCTTCCAAGCTCGGAAGTCCAGCTGAGCAATAGGTCGCGGATCTCCAAGCCGTCCTGCTTCTCTGACCGGACCACGCGAACATCCATGCCAGTGGGCGCCGGAGGCAGCTTTCCAATGATCCAGTGCTGATAGTCGTCGAGGATCTGCTTTCGCCGTGCCTGCCACTGTTCCCTGGTGCGCACGCCCTCGAGCGGATCGGGGAGAGCGGCCCGCTTGGGCATTGTGCCGAAGTCAGGGGGAAGTTCACCGGTGCGGTTGAGCCAGTCGTCCCAGGTTTTGTCGGTCGCGTTGATGCGGCCGCTGATCTTCGTGTTGGTGGGAGCGAGGAGGGTGCGCAGGACCCGCAACTCGTCGCTGCGCCGCTCAATAGAGGTGTCGGACTGGGCGAAAGCGAGAGCCATGGACAGCATGGCCAGGACATAGGATCGCATGTGCATATCTTATTCCTGGGAGTTTGTACCTTGCGGGCCTTGCGGGCGCGGCAGCTTGCCAGGAGTTTCAGATCGTAATAACGTGAATGGTGTGATGAGGTAGAAACATGAAAGAAGCTCCCGCGCCCCTGAGCGAAGCCCGGATCGCGTATCTGGAAGGCTTGGTCAGTCAGGCCAGAACCGCAGCCGCCGTCTTCACCCAGTACACTCAGGAGGACGTCGATCGCATTGTCAAACCGATGGTCCTGGCCGGATTGGAACAGGCTCAGCACCTGGCCCGCCTGGCAATCGAAGAGACCCGGCTTGGCGTTCTGGAAGACAAGGCCATTAAGAATATGGTGGCCACCGAATTTGTCCACAACTACGTGAAGGACAAACGCACCGTGGGCACCATTGCCGAATTTCCGGAACGGGGGATTGTCGAGGTGGCCGAACCCATCGGCGTCATCTTCTCGATTACTCCCATCACGAATCCCACGTCCACGGTCCTATTTAAATGCATTATGGCCATCAAGACGCGGAACGCCGTGATCTTCGGCCCCCATCCGCTCGGCTGGCGTTGTTGCCGGGAGGCGATTCGGATCATGTATGAGGCGGCGGTGAAGCACGGCGCCCCGGAGGGCGTCTTCACCTGCGTGGAATCACCGACGATTCCGGACAACGCGTATCTCATGAAGCACCGGGACATTGGCTTGATTGACGCGACCGGCGGGCCCGGCGCGGTGAGGGCTGCCTACAGTTCCGGCAAACCGGCCCTGGGCGTCGGGGCAGGGAATACGCCGGTGTACCTCGAGAGGTCGGCGGATTTGAACATGGCCGTGGTGGATATCATCACGTCCAAGACTTTCGACAACGGAACCATCTGCGCCTCCGAGCAGACGGTGGTCATCGACGATGAGATCTACGACGGGGTGCTGAAAAAGTTCGAGGAGTTGGGCGCCCATCTTTGCAACGAGCAGGAGACCGAGATCCTGGGACGCACGGTGATCGATCCCGAAAAGGGAAGCGCCCGTCCGATCGCCATCGGTCAGAAAGCCACGGATATCGCGAGCGCGGTGGGGCTAACCGTAAAGCCGAACACCAAGCTCCTGATTGCGCCGATCCAGGGCGTGGGACGCGAATATCCGCTGTCGGCGGAGAAGCTGTTTCCGGTGCTCGCCGTGTACCGGGCGAAATCCGTGGATGAGGCCCTGAAGGTGTGTGTGGACGTGAATCACTACGGGGGGCTGGGACACACGGCGGTGATCTTCTCGTCGAATGATGCAGTGATCCGGAAGTTCGGGGAAGTGATTAACTCCGGCCGGATCATTGTGAATTCTCCTGGGTCGATTGGCGCTCTGGGCGGCGTGTATAACGACATGGTGCCGACCTTCTCGTTCGGTTGCGGAACCGGAGGCGGCAACAGCACCACCGACAACGTCAACGTCTACCACTACCTCAACATCAAACGCGTGGCCCGGAGGACACAGGCGCATATGTGGTTCCGCGTACCCAACCAAATCTACTTCAACCTGAACGCGGTGGAGAACTTGCGTGCATTTCCGTCGCGGTCCACCATCGTCGTCACGAACCCGTCGCTGGAGCACATCGGCCACGTGGACGTCGTGCGGCGCTACATCCCGCCGCAGACGATTGTGCACGTCCTGGTGATTCCGGACGCCGAGCCCGAGGTGAAAGTGATCCGGCACGGAGTGGAGGCGATGACTTCGTACGGGGTGGACCAGATCATCGCGCTGGGCGGTGGATCGGTCATCGACGCGGCGAAGATCATGAAACTCCAGTACGAATTCCCGGAGGCGGACCTGGAGGAACTGGCCGCGCCGTTTTTGGATATCCGCAAACGGGTGGTGCAGTATCCCACTCAGAAAACCAACCAGGCTCGACTGATCGCGATCTCCACAACCAGCGGAACGGGCAGCGAGGTAACGCCATTCGCGGTACTGCTGGATCGGGAGCGGGCGCGGAAGGTGACGCTGGCCGATTACTCCCTGAGTCCGGATGTGGCGATTGTCGATCCGCAGTTCGTGATGTCGATGCCGAAGGGCCTGACCGCGGACACCGGAGTGGATTGCCTGACCCATGCGCTGGAGGCCGGAGTGTCCATCCACTCGTCGCCGTACACCGAGGCGAACGCGATGCAGGCGATTCGCCTGGTGTTCCGCTACCTGCCCATCGCATACGAGCATCCCGGGGACGCGGAGGCGCGGAGCATGGTGCACAACGCGGCATGCTTGGCCGCGCTGGCGTTTTCCAACACCTCAGTCGGCGTGAATCACGCGCTGGCGCATGCGTTCGGAGCGCGGTTCGGGATCTCCCACGGACGTGCGAACGCGCTGATGCTACCGCATGTCATCGCCTACAACGCGTCGGTCCCAACCAAGTTCATGCCGTCGCCAAACCAGCGGGCGTATGTCGCGCACAAGAAATACGCCATGATGGCGGACCTGCTGGGCCTCGATGGCACGACGGTAGAGGACAAAGTGAGCCGGCTGGTGGCGGCGACTGAGCAACTGCTGGATCAGCTCGAGATACCGCGGTCGATTGCGGACCTGGGTATTTCAAAGGAGGAGTTCGAACGCGCGCTCCCCGATATGACGACCAACGCCTTCGACGATCCTTCCTGGCGATCGAACCCTCGCATGCCGTTGGTGAGCGAACTGGTGGAACTGTTCTGGCGTGCTTACCGGGGACGGGGCGCAGGCCGGGCAGCGAGCGCCGATTAGCGGAAGGAAGGTTCTGCGTATGGAGATCAATTCGGTTGCATTGAAGATTGACGCGGCGCACGTGGTCCGCAGTTTGCGGGACGCGGCGGAGAAGATGGGTGACGCCGGTGGCGAACTGGTCCTGGATTTTTCGGCTGTCGGACGGATCGACACCGCCACCGTTGGCGCGATTGAGAAGCTGGCGGGAGTGGCCGGCGAGAAAGCAGTCAAGGTTGTGCTGCAGGGCGTGAACGTGGACGTCTACAAGGTGCTCAAGCTGGTGAGACTGGCTCCTCGGTTCTCATTTGCGACCTGAACCCCGATCGCGGCTACAATCGGATCTGGGATGTGGCGGATTCTGGCACTCTCATTTCCGCTGGCGTGGTTATGCGCGCAGCCCGTTCCCGTTGAGAACGAGGCGAAACGGGCGGCACTGGACCAGGCTTTGGCCGCGGACGTCCGGTCGCGGACCACAGCTGTCGACAATCCGGTGTTGCTGGCGTACGCCGAGAGCGTCGCCGCGCGACTGACCCGGGATGCCGTTCGGATTGCGCTGGTGGCGGATGCCGCGCGCGAGCCGGTGGCGCTTCCGGCGGGGAGCATGTTCGTTCCGGTCGGCCTGTTCACCACGGCCCAAGACGAGACGGAGTTCGCCGGCGCGTTGGCTCATGGGCTCGGTCACTTGTCGCTTCGCGCCGTTGCACCCAGTGGCGGTGGCATCCCTTTGATCTTCATGGGCGGACTTGCTGGGGACGGGTGTTACCTTCCGCCGATGGCCCGCGTCCAGGAACGCGAAGCCGACCAGGCGGCGGTTCGGATGCTGTCGGCGGCCGGTTACGATCCTGCCGGGTTGCTGCGCTATGCCGGCCGCATCCCGGGGGATTGCGACGGTTCGCGACTGGAGGCACTTGACCGGGCAATACGGGAGATGCCTCAACGCGAGTATGCGGCGCCGGACGGCGACTTCGAACTGGCGCGCGCGGAGGCACTGCGGATCACGGCGAAACCGCCCCGGCGCGGTCCGTCGTTACGCACAAGGCGGTAAGTCATGTTTGAGCGATACACGGAGCAAGCCCGCCGGATCGTGTTTTTCGGGCGATTTGAAGCCAGCCGGCGCCCGAACGGTTATATCGAGCCGGAGCATCTGCTGCTCGCATTGTGCCGGGAAGACCCGCGGCTCAAGCAGCGGCTTCCGGAAGGCGCGTTGGAGGAGATCGAGCGGCAGGTGGATTCGCAGTTTCCGTCACGGACTCCGCTCGCTCCTTCGCAGGATATCCCGCTGAGCCAGGCTGCCAAACGGGTACTGCATTCCGCAATGGACGAAGCCGCGAAGTCGAATAGCCGCGCGATCGATACTCCGCACCTGGTACTGGGGCTTCTCGCGATGGGTGGAGCGGGGAGTATGCTGCAGCCCTACGGGATCGGATATCAGAGCTACCGGGAGGACCTGAAGCGGACAACGCCGGCACCGTCGTTCCCGACCATCGAACTTCACACGCAGCAACCGGCAGCGCCATCGCTCAAGGACAGCATCGACGCACTGGACGAGTTGCTGGAGCAGACCCGGCGCCACCTGGAGCAGGGCTCCGAGCGCTACGGCGACCAGAGATTGAAACGCAAGCCCTGGACGCGAAGGGAAGCATTCGGGCATCTGATCGACTACGCCACCGCGCATCATCAGTGGTTTGCCCGCGCTCTGACGGAACCCAAGGTTCAGGCGGCGGCGTACCCATCGGAGGATCGTGTGACGGCACAGGCGTATCGCTATCTCTCATGGGATGAAGTTGTGGACCTGTGGGTTCGCCTGAACCGGTTACTGCTGCATGTGCTGAAACAGATCCCCGAGAATAAGGTGAGCACACCGTGCCGGATCGGCCTGGATGAAGCGGTTCCGCTGTCAGAGTTGGTGCGGCGGTATGTTGAGCACTGCGGGGACATCACGGGACAGATCCTGGCGCGCTTGTAGAGGACACGAACTTGAAGACCACTCGAACCATTGAATATACGGAAGCTAGATCCATCGTGGATGCGATTGCCGCGAAGTTGCTGGAATCCGGAAAGGCGGCGGTGATTGCCGTGGCCGATCCGCACGGTGAGTTGATCGCGTTCGCGCGGCTGGACGGCGCGCCGGTGTCGTCGATTCTCATCGCCCAGAACAAGGCCTGGAGCTCGGCGCGGGAGCGGAAGCCGACCAAGGAAATCGGCGAGAAGTCGCGGCATCCCGAGAAGGGCTTTGACATCGCCTACTTCGGCGATCCGAAGTTCGTGGGCTGGGGCGGCGGCGTTCCGGTGTGGCGCGACGGCGAGGTGGTGGGCGCGGTGGCGGTCAGCGGTTTGCCCGCTGAGGAGGACATCGCCCTGGCGACGCTTGGAGCGAGTCTGGTCGGCGGGGGGTGATGCACGATGGTTAGCCAAGGCGAAAAGGCCGCCGCTTTCCGGGTGCTTCACGATGGCCCCGGCACCTTTGTAATCCCGAATCCATGGGATGCCGGATCTGCCCGCACACTCGCCGGGCTGGGCTTCCAGGCGCTGGCCACATCGAGCGCCGCTTCCGCTTGCGCAATGGGCCGGAGAGATGGCCGGTTGACGCGTCACGAGGCGATGGTCCATTCGCGGTTGATCGTCAACGCGACGGATCTGCCGGTTTCCGCAGACCTGGAGAAGGGGTTTGGCGACGCGCCCGAAGTGGTGGCGGAGACGATCCGGCTTGCCGCGGAGGCTGGGCTGGTCGGCTGCACGATTGAGGATTCGACTGGCAACCCGGAGAGTCCGCTGTACGAGTTTTCATTGGCAGTCGAGCGGATTACCGCGGCTGCGGAGGCGGCTGGCGCACTGCCGTTTCCATTTCTCCTGACTGCGCGAGCGCACAATCTTCTCTACGCGGCGCCGAGCCTGGACGAGACCATCCGCCGCCTGCAAGCGTTCGAGAGAGCCGGGGCCGACGTGCTGTTCGCCCCTGGATTGCCGGACCTCGACGCCGTGCGCGCGGTCTGTGAGGCGGTGTCGAAGCCGGTGAATTTCATGGTCGGGATCAAGGGAAAATCATTCAGTGTGAGCGATCTGGCCGCGGCCGGAGTCCGTCGCATCAGCCTGGCGACCTCGCTCTATCGCGCCGCGATGACCGGCTTTCTCGACGCTGCACGCCAGGTGAGAGACGCGGGCCAGTTCGGGTTTCTCGATCGATGCGCGACCACGGCTGAACTGAACCAGATCATGGGGATTTGATTCAACGAGGCTTCGGTTCGCTCGAGGGAGGCACGAGTCCTTTAAGGCGCATGTAGACGACGAGGTTGCCGTAGTGTTCCAGGTTGTGTGACGCGTTGAACCATAGGGCGCCGAGTTTGTTGCGTTCCTGGCCGAAGGCCTTGACGGTTTCGTTGGTGCCGGCGTCGGTGAGCGCGTCGTAGGCCCGATTGCAGTTGGTGAAGGAGTCGTGCAGCCCGGCCTTGAGTTCCGCCTTCGTCGTCCTGGTCTTCTCGATTTCGGGCGCGGGATTGGTTTCCCCCAGGACGACCGAACAGAAGAGGTAGTTTGTATCCGCTATGTGTCCCAGGATCTGGCCGAAGGACCGCGAGGCTGGATCGGGCTTGAACGCGTACTGCGCCTCGGGCATCTTCTCGGCGGCGGCATCGATCCAGGCGGTGACCTGTTTTTGGACCATTTTTGGATAGCCGCTGACCGACTTGAGATCGGGGGTCTGCGCCAGCAGGCCACAGGTTAGCATTAGCAGAATACCCAGTAGCTTCATTTCAAAGAGTCTAGCGCAGGTAAGCCCGACACTGCGGATTCAGGCTCGATAGGCCACATCCGGGTAAACTGGGTATATATGGAGGCATGGAGAATTTCTCAGCAGTAACGCACAGGTCTGCGGTGGTGAGATCTGTGCAACGGGGCCCGAATTCCGGTCACGGTGATCCTCGACAGTCTTGCCGAGGGCGCCACTCGGGATGAGATCCTGGCGAGCTATCCATCCCTCGCATCGACCACATCACAGCGCCCGATCCGGGCGATGTGAAGTTCCAGCTTGAAGTACCGCCGGTGGACTGGCCACCATTCTTCGTGGCTTGGGTCACGATGCGGATTTCGTCAGCGACGAGGGACTTCGTGGTGCCTCAGATCCATCCGTTATGGATGCGGCCTTTGCCGCCGATCGGATCTTCTTGACGCTCGACAAAGTCATTGCCAACCTCCGTCGCTACCCGACTCCCAACATGCCGGAGTCGTCTCGTTTTCGCACCTGCCTCGGGGCGAGGCGCCGTCATCGCGTTTGTGCGCGAGCGGCTGAAGACTTTGCTGGAAATGGACCTCACCGCCCGACTGACGGTTGTTGGACCCTTCCGTATTCGGTTTCGATAGGCTTGCGCACTGATGCGAGGCTGTCTCACCGCGCCCGACATCGCGATGTGTGCAAAGGTCGCGTTCTTCAATCGCCGGATGATTTCAGGAGCCGCACCCCGCGCCAAGCCTCCGAATGCCTGCGCTTGGATGTAAGCGAGATCCCGCTCGTAAAGCATTTTCACTTGCGCAGCGGCATTGGCAGCGGCTTGCGGGGAAACATCTCGGCGCGGTTGGCCGCCTGATAGACCAGTGTCGTGACGATCGCCGACGCCTGCATCAGGTCGGCGGGCTGGACATGATCCACCGTATCGATGTCCGAGTGGTGGGTCCGCGTGCCGTAATCCGCCGAGTCCTGGATGAATTGGAATCCCGGCAGCCCGACCGCATCGAAGGAGAGGTGATCCGTGCCGCCAGTGTTGCGGATGGAAATGGTGCGCGCACCCATATCCCGGAATGGCGCCAGCCACGATTCGAAAACCGGCCGCGCAGCCTCGTTCTCCTGCAGGTACACACCGCGAATCTTTCCCATGCCGTTGTCGTGATTAAAGTACACGCTGAGTTTTGCGTGCTCGGGCTTCAGAGCCATGGTCTCGGGATCGGCGAAATGCTGCCGGACATAGTGCTCGGAGCCGTAGATCCCTTGCTCCTCACCGCTCCACAGCCCGACTCGCACCGTGCGGTCCATCTTGAGACCGAGCGCCTTCAGCACGCGCATCGTCTCGATCATGACTGCCGAACCGGTGCCGTTGTCGGTGGCTCCGGTCGCCGTATGCCAGGAATCGAAGTGGGCCCCGATCATCACCACTTCGTCCGGCTTCTTGGAGCCGCGAATCTCCGCGATGATGTTGCTGGCGTCCACGTCCTTCTCGGATTGGGTGACTTGCAGGTTAACCCGCAGGCGCACCGGGGTCTTGTGCTCGATCAGCCGAGCCATCCGGTTGTACTGTTCGCGTGGAACCGCGAACTTGACCGGCGCGCCGCCATCGGCGGAGCGATACGAACCGGCGGCCTCCGCGAAAACGACGCCGTTGGTGGAACGGTTGTCGGTGGTGAGCGCGGCGGTGATCCCTTCGTCCTTCAGAAACTGATTCAGGCGGTTTGTCTCAGCCATCTGCAGTTCGAAAAAGCGCATCATCGCCCAGAAGGGAAGGCTGTCGAAGAAGGACGCGCGCTTTTCCGGTTCTTCGGGGAACACCAGGTTATTTAGGTTGAGATCGTATCGCAGCATCGGAGCCGGAGCGGCCGCCCGCTCTTCCAACTCGGCGTCGGTCAACCGGTGGAAGTCGGGTGCGGTGGCGGGTTCAATCGGCTTGGGCTTGGTGAGCAGCACGATCTTGCCGCGAAGCTTTCCCTTGTGGTCGGCGATGTACTTATCGATGTCGACGCGCAGCTTCTTGGGATCCATCTCCGAGGACTCGAAGGGCGCGAGGATGGCTTCGGCTGTGACCGGGCCATGCGGTCGGCTGAGCCCAGGCCATGGGCTTGGCCGAGAGGAGAGCGTAGCCGGGCTCCAGCATTTCCACCGAATACCGATCGACACTCCACGACCGGCCGAAGGGGCCCCAGGATTCGAGATGCACGTTCTCCAATCCCCATTCCTTGAACTGGGCCATGGTCCACTCGGCGGCGCGCTGGAATTGCGGCGACGCCGTCAATCTCGGACCATATTGGTCACTGATGCGATGGAGGTGCTCCATCACCTTCGAGTTACGGAAGGCTTCCTGCTTGATGCGGTAGACGACATCCAGATCGACTTTGTCCTGGGCGGCCGCGGACATCGCGGCAAAGGCGACAAAGAGCACGTAGCGCATAGGTCCTTTGTATAGCATTAAAGTGAAAAAGCCCGCAAGGCTCCTGACCCCCCGGCCGCGCGCCGGATTATGCTCGAAGTATGCGAATGATCGCCGCACTGCTGCTGGCTTCCGTGTGCTTCGGCGCAAATGAACATTCGAACCGCCGTGCACCGGGGTTCTCTCTGCCGGATTCCAACTTCCGGCGCTACGACTTGCAGGACTACCGCGGTAAATGGCTGCTGCTCGATTTCATGCTGACGGACTGCCCGCACTGCAAGGCCTTGTCACTGAAGCTCGAGCAGGTGAAGAAGAAGTATGCGGGCAAGGTGGCCGTGCTCTCCGTGGTGATCGCGCCGCCCGAGAACCAGGCCACCGTGAACAAGTATCTCCAGGAAACCAAGACCACCTCTCCGATCCTGTTCGACCAGGGCCAGATGACGGCATCCTATTTTGAAGCGACTCCCGCCAAATCATCCTTTGACACGCCGCACCTGTTCGTGATCGATCCAACCGGTAAGATCGTGCGAGACTGGGGACGCACCGAGGGTCCCAACGATTTCCTGGAGAGCCCCGGACTGCTGAAGGAACTGGACGCTCTGCTGAAGTAAGAGTCCGACAGAGGCATAATCGATGTGGTTCCCGTCATTGCTCGCGGCCTTGTCGCTGCTGGCTTTCGCCGACCTGGGCGACGACCTGCATAAGGCCGCGCGGGCGGGCGACGCGGCACGCGTTCGGGCGCTGATCGACGAGGGCGCGCCGGTGAACCACCGGGATTCGCTGGGCGGCACGCCGCTGCACGATGCCGCCTGGGTGGGGGACCGCGAAACAGTGGAGGTCCTGATCGCCCATGGCGCCGACGTGAATGCGCGGCACACCGAAGCCGGCTCCACCCCTCTGCACTACGCCATCATCACGAATCATCTGGACGTGGTGAAGGTGCTCGCGGATCACGGCGCGGATCTGAAAGCCACGTACCGGTCGGGATCGACACCGCTGCACCTGGCCGCGAATCGGGGATATGTGGACATTGCGGAGTACCTGATCGCGCACGGAGCGGAGGTCAACGCGAAGGACGCGAGCGGAGCGAGTCCGCTGGACGAAGCGGCCTGGCGTGGTGAAGCCCGGATGGCGAAACTGCTGATCGACAAGGGGGCTCAGGTGAACATCCACAATTCCGACGGCGGCTACACGCCTCTGCACGAGGCGGCCATGAAGGGCCACGATGATGTCGTTTCCGTGCTGCTGACGGCGGGCGCCGATGTGAATGCGCACGATTCGGGCGGGCTCACCCCGCTCGACAGCGCCCTCCACTACAAGCAGGCGAAGGTGGCCGAAGTCCTGATCGCGAAGGGCGCCACCCTGGAGGGTCCCGATCAAACCGGGGCGCGCGCGCTGCATGAGGCGGTGATGCGCGGGCAGATCGATGTGGTGGAACTGCTGGTGGACAAGATCCCCGACGTGTGCCGGCAGCGCTTCAACGGGACCACGCTACTGCACGATGCGGCGTTGAAGGGTCACCGGGCGATCGCCGAGTTGCTGATTGCTAAAGGCGCCGACGTAAATGCCCGCAACGACAACGGCTCCACTCCGCTGCACGATGCCGCGCTCGCCGGAAGCCGCGATGTGGCGGCTGTGCTGATTGAACACGGCGCCGATGTGAACGCCCGCGATACGGAAGGAGGTGCGACGCCGCTGCACGACGCCGCGTCCTGGGGAAGGGTGGACGTCGTTCGCCTGCTGCTGGACAAGGGCGCCGATCGCACGTTGCGTAACAAGGCGGGATTGACCGCGGAGCAGTTGGCCCGGCAGAACAGCCAACCGGAAGTTGTGCAAATCCTGAGAGCGCCGCACTAATCCGCATTGCCCCGGCTGTCTCTTTCTGATAAATGTTAACTGGCTACAGCCCCGGGGAGGACTCCGATGAAGATGTGTCCGTCACGCCGCAAGTTTCTGCAGGCGAGTTGCGCGGCGGTGGCTGCCAAGGCCGCCGGTGCGGCGCGGCCACCCGTCGAATACCGGCGCGGCGGAATGACCTATCGCCGGCTGGGTAACACGGGCATGGATGTCTCACTGCTGGCGTTCGGATCGCACACCGATCCGGCCGACCGCATACCGGTGCGCCCCGGCAAGACGACGCTTACGGTCAAGGGCCAGGCCAAACGCGATCGCATCATCGCCGCCGCCTTCGATCGCGGCATCAACCTGCTGGATGTGTACGAGAGCGAAGGCCAGTGGGAGCCCGCTGCGCGCATCGTGAAGGGGCGCCGCGACAAGGTGCTGGTGTCGCTGGCCCACGAAATCACTCCAGGGGATATCGACGACGCCTGCCGCCTGTTCGGCCACGTGGACCTCTACCGTTTTCACACGGCCGATATCGACGACAAGACGCTCGAGAACTGGGACCTGCTGCGCCGCGCGAAAGAGGCCGGCAAGATCCGCGCAATCGGAATCGCCTCGCACATCGAACGGACGATGCTGGCCGCGCTGAATGAACTGGAGGGTCTCGACTACCTGTTTTTCCCGTACAACTTCATTCACGCTCGCGCCGACTACAGCCAGTTTCTGCCCGCGGCGATCGAGAAGAACGTGGGCCTGATCGGGATGAAGCCGCTCGCGTCCGGCTCCATCGTGCAACTGGATCCCCGAGCGCCGGCCGGGCGCCGCCCCGGAGTTCGAGAAACTGCAACTGTGGCAGACACGCAACCGTCCCATTCTGCCGGCCGCCGTCGCGGAACTCACGCGCAGCCTGAACCGCCTTCCGGACGAGACCTTATGCATGGCCGCGATGCGGTTCGTCTTCTCGAAGCCGTTCCTGAGCACGGCCATCGCCGGCATGTTCGACGAGCAGTTTCTGGCTGACAACTGCGCCGCACTGGCCAGCTACAATGCCCTCAGCGCGGAGGAGCACGCCGCGCTGCGTTCGGCGGAGACGGCCACCAGGGCGACGGAGCTCGAATGGCTGCCGGGCGGGTACCGGTGGCTCGATCGGGAGTGGGGCGCATGAAGGCCTGGCTGCTGGTTCTCCTCCCGGCGTTGGCATACGCGCAGTCGCCCGACGAACAACTGAAGCAGGCCGGAGTGTGTGCGCGCTGTCATGTCATTTCGGTGGTGGAATGGGGAGTCTCCAAGCATTGGAAAGTGGGGACGAACTGTGTCGCGTGTCACGGCGCAAGCCAGGGGCACGTCATCGACGAGAGGAACAACGTAAAGCCCGAACGGCTGCCTTCCGGCGCCGCCATTGAGGGACTCTGTGCCACCTGCCACAAGGGCGGTTGCCCGTCGTCGCGGCAGACGGCCGCATGCCAGAACTGCCATCACGTACACGCGCTGGTGAATCCGAAAACCTCGGCTGCGGCAGCGGATGTACCGGTGGCTGCACCAGTCCCGCGGGTTCCCGACCCGGCTGCGAATCTCGCGCGGGAGCTTCGCGTTCCCGGCCTGGACCTGCCCATGGTCCTGGTCCGCGGCGGTGATGTCGAACTCGGAGCCGCCGGCGTTGCGAATACCCGACCGATTCACACAGTGAGCCTCAAGCCGTTCTATCTCGGCGTGAATGAGGTGACGGAAGCGCAGTGGCAATCGGTGATGGGCTCGCGGCAGGTTGCCTTTGCCGGCTCCGGCCTTCCTGCTACCGGAATCTCGTGGCAGGATGCCCAAGCGTTTCTCAGGAAGCTGAACGATACGGTACCCGGAGCCGGCTTCAGGCTACCGAGCGAAGCCGAGTGGGAATTTGCCGCCCGCGCGGGTGGTTTTGAAGGGGACGCGATTGGCGCGTCCGCACCGCAGACCGCCGGGCGCGGACATGCGAACTCGATGGGATTCTTCGACATGCGCGGAAACGTGTGGGAGTGGTGCTCCAGCCTGGATCGCCCGTATCCTTATATCGCCAGCGATGGGAGGGAATCCCCGGAAGCGCCCGGTTTGCGGGTGTTGCGCGGCGGCGGGTATGCGGATCCCGCGGGATGGATCACGCCGGCGACTCGGCATGCGGACCGGCCGGTCCGGCGGCTTCCTTGGTACGGGTTTCGTATTGCGCGCGACATTCCTGTTTCGCACTAAAGCGAATCCCCTAATCTACCGATACGGAAAGTAGGTGCAGAACACCGAGCTTTCACCGCAACTCGCCGATGCCGCGGATGTCCTCAGCGATCAACTGAAGGTGCATATGCGGCGGCTGAGCGAACTGCTGTGGCCGCACGCGGACCGCCTGGAGAAGAAGTTCGTCGAGCGGTTGCGATCGCTCAAGTACGAAAAGAGGCAGCGGACTGCGTTGGCGGCCATAACGCTGGGGACGGCAGCCCGGATTTTGGCCGACCGCCGGCCGCCGCTTAAATTCATCGAAAACGTGGAGTATCACGGGCGGCGCCTGGCGAAGATGAACCTTCCGCCGAGCGCGATCGTCGCGGCGCTGCAGGAGTACGATGCTCTGCTGACCCCGATGGTGCGGGACCAGTTCCCCGATGAGGTCACGAATTTTCAGTGGGTTCGGGATCAGCTGCATTTTTGCGTGATTTTGACCCTGAACAACGCTTATTACCAGGTCCGCGAGGCGGAAACACAGGCGTTTTACGAATTGTTCCGGGCGGAGTTGGAGTCCCGGAATCTGGAAGACCTGCTGAGGCGCTTTGTCGAGACCATGGTTCCCGTGTGCGGAGCGGATGCCGGGCATCTTTACCTGCTGAACGTTCAGAGCGGCGCTTGGGAATGGAAAGCCGGTGCGCAGTGCCGGAAACCCAAGGTGGATGCGGCAGCGACCCCGGCGTTGCGCCGGAGACTCTCCGTGCCAAGGTATCTCGACACCGGTCATGCGGATCCGGCGGTGTTCCTGGATCCTGGCTGGAAGAAGCGCTTTGGAAGTTGCTGGTCGGTCCCGCTGGCGGCCGAAGGCCGCACTGTGGGTGTGCTGCAACTCGCGTTTGCGCGCACCTACGAATGGCTGCCACGAGAGCAGGAGTTGCTGGCCGCCGCGGCCGAACGCTGTATGATGGCCGCCGAGAAAGCGCGGCTGATGGAGGATCTGGCGGCCCGCGAGGACCAGGTCCGCCAACTGGCCGAGCACATGCTGCACGTCGAAGAGATGGAGCGGCGGCGGATCAGCCGCGAGTTGCACGACGAAACGGGCCAATCGCTGCTGTGCGTGCGTTTGCAGATGGAAATGCTCGAGCAGAGCATGCCCGAGCACGAGCGGGAATGGAGAGAGAAGCTCGCCGAAACACGCGACCTGACCGAAAAGACGATTCTGGAAATGCGTCGTCTGATTGCGGCGCTGAGTCCGGCTGTGCTGGAACAGTTGGGGTTGGGGGCGGCACTCCGACAGTTGGTCAACCGGTTCCGGCGGATTCACCAGGCGCGGGTGCGGCTGCATTTGTCGCGAATCGGGAATCTGCCGCAAAACACCGAGATTATCCTGTACCGGTTGGTGCAGGAATGCTTCAACAACATCGCGAAGCATTCCGCCGCCACAAGTGTAAACCTTTCGGTCTCATCCACCGATGGGAGGGTGAGACTTCATGTTGACGACAACGGAGTCGGCTTCCAGGTAGAGGCAGCGTTGGCGCAGCGCGATTCCTTCGGTCTTGCGGGAATGCGCGAGCGGGTGGCGTTGCTCGGTGGCGTATTTCAGATTCAGAGTTTTCCGAGTGGCGGAAAACGTGAGCGTGGTACGAAGATTTCGATCGAATTGCCGATCTCTAAAGAAGGGAAGCGACGAGGCGCGGACAGTCGTGTCCAGACACCGTCGGCAGTACAGGCTACGGTCGGGCGCATTTCGACCGTGTTGGGGTAGGCGCACGGGCATTAACACTCGGCGCGGATATTGAACGAGGTCCAGTTACAGTATGGCCAAGATTCGTATTATGTTGGCGGACGACCACACGTTGTTTCGCCAGGGCATCAGAACTCTCATCTCCGCTGAGCTGGACATGGAAGTAGTAGGAGAAGCGGCCAACGGCGGCGACGCAGTGGAGAAGGCAACGGAAGTCCGGCCCGATGTCGTACTGATGGACATCGGCATGCCTGGCCTCAGCAGCTTCGAGGCAACCCGCCAGATCAAGAAGAACCGTCCCGAGACGAAGGTTCTATTCCTCACGATGTATGACGATGAGGACTATCTGGTGGAAGGCATGGAAGTGGGCGCCAGCGGCTACGTGCTCAAGGACAGCCCGTCGGCGCAACTGGTTGCGGCGGTCCGCGACATCTGCCGCGGCGGCAGCTACCTGAGTCCACGCATGCTCGCGCAGCTTGTAGACGATTTCCGCTCGCGGATCAAGTCGGCCAACCGGCTACCGAGGTTCGCCACGCTCACCACACGGGAACGCGAGGTGCTGAAGATGCTGGCCGAAGGCAACTCGGTGAAAGAGATTGCCTGCGATCTGAACCTGAGCGTAAAGACGGTGGAAGCACACAAGTTCAACCTGATGCGAAAACTCGACATCCACAATAAGGCGACGTTGGTGCAGTACGCGATTCAAAAGAAGATCATCAAGATTCCCAACATGATCTGACGGCGATACAATCGCCTCGTGACCCGTCGCACACTCGTTACCTCCCTGGCCGCCGCGCCTGCGCTGATGGCGGCCACCAAACAGGCCAAACCGGTTCGCCTTGGCGGACCCATTTTTCTCAAATCTGACGATCCGGCGGAACTCGCCCGGGAACACCGCAGGCTCGGCTACAGCGCGGCATACTGCCCCGCGGTCAAACTGGAGGATCGCGACAGAATCGCCGCCATCGAGAAGGCCTTCGCCGCGGAAAATGTCGTGATCGCCGAAGTCGGGGCCTGGGTGAACATGCTCGACCCGGATTCCGAGAAGCGCGCCAAGAATCTGAAATACGTGACCGAGCGGCTTGCGCTGGCGGAGGCCGTCGGCGCGCGATGCTGCGTTGACATCGCGGGTTCATACGATCCCAAGGTCTGGTATGGACCTCATCCGGACAATCTCTCGAAGAAGTTTTTCGACGCGACCGTAGAGAACTGCCGCACGGTGATGGATCAGGTGAAACCGAAGCGGACCAGGTTCAGCATCGAAATGATGGGCTGGAGTGTGCCGGACGGCCCGGACAGCTACTTGAAGCTGATCAAGGCCATCGACCGGAAAGCATTCGGCGTGCACATGGATGTCTGCAACGGCATCAACTGTCCGACCCGTTTCTACCAGAACGCCGATTTCATCCGGGAGTGTTTCGCCAAACTCGGCCAGTGGATCGTTTCCTGCCACGCCAAGGACCTGGATTGGATCACCGAGTTGAACGTGCATTTCCAGGAGGTGATCCCCGGGCGAGGCAAGCTGGATTACGCTGTCTACCTGACCTCGGTCGCCGGCCTTCCCGTGGACGCTCCGTTGATGCTGGAGCACCTCAAAACGGCGGAGGAGTACGCCGAGGGCGCCGCATACATTCGGAAAGTTGCCGCCGGGGCCGGGGTGACATTCGCGTAGGCCGGCCCGGAAACGGCTACAATTGCCCGAGAGGGCCGGCCGACGGAAAGCATCTTCATCAGCTACCGCCGTGAAGATTCCGCAGCCTACGCTGGGCGGCTGTGCGATCATCTGAGCGCCGTGTTTGGGGAAACGCATGTCTTCATGGACATCGAAGATATCGCGCCAGGGCAGAACTTCGCCCAGACCATTACCCAAACCATCGACCAGTGCAACACGCTGCTGGTCATCGTCGGCACTCGCTGGCGCGAGATATTGGACCGCCGCTCGGCGGAACAGCAGCCCGATTACGTTCTTCACGAGATCGGAGAGGCGCTGCAGCGGAAGGTCAATGTAATTCCGGTTCTGGTGGGCGGCGCGAGCGCGGCGCAACTTAGCGGACTTCCCGACAGCATCGCCGAACTGGCATTTCGCCAAGCCGTCGAGATCCGCGATACGACCTTCAAGGAAGATTGCAGGCGCCTGGAGGCGGCTCTCCGGGTCCCGGCGGCGCGGAACCGCCAGTTCCGGTGGATCGCCGCAGTCGCCGGACTCGCCGTTCTGGCTTTGGGTCTCGCGGCCTGGTTGGGGAACAGGCCTCGAAAGCACGAGCCGGATGCCCGGGTGAGCCAACTTCTGAACACCGCGCACACACAGATGGATCTCGGCGAATACGAGCGCGCGTTCCGCTCCTACCAGGAAGCGCTTCGCATCGATTTCTGGGCCCCCTCCGCCGCCGAAGGCCAACTGGACGCGGCCATGCTTTGGGCCGAGAACTTCCGGGTGACTCTTCGGGAAGGAGAACATCCCGAGGCGGTTGCTGGACCTCTTCTGTCGGACATTCTGTCCGTCCTCGAGGCGGGCCTGGCCCGGACAACGGGCACCGGGCCGCGCGCGGCCGACATCCTGGCCCATATCGGCTGGGTGCACTGGCTCAACCGTCATATTGCTGAGAAGGAGTTCGGGCCGGCGGCGGAGCAGGCATTCCGTCGTGCGCTGGCACTGGACCCGTCAAACGTCTACGCCAACGCCATGCTGGGGAACTGGCTCCTCCAGACCGGAGGAAACGTCGAGGAGGCCCTGCGGCATTTCGACACTGCCGCGAAGTCCGGCAAGCAGCGGGCCCTGGTCCGCCAGATGCAACTGGGCGGCATGATCTACAACGACCATTCGGGTGTGCCGCCAGAGTTGGTGCGGGTGGCGAACCAGATGAGGGTGAACAACGAACCCATTGGAGAGCGGCACAGGCGCCAGATTCTCACGGTCTACAGCCCGGTTGTCCACACTCACGACGAGCTGGTCCAGGTCTACTCCGCCATGCCGGCGGCCGACAACTGGGCCACCTATCAGTGGCTGGACGATCGGAATGCGGTGGACAGCGCCCAGCGTGAATTCGTCCACGCCGGGATCCTGGAGGCGGGCGGCGACCCTTCGCGGGCGCTGGAGATTTTGACCAAGCTTCAACGCGACTTGGCCCACAGCAACGCCAGTGGGCGGCTCGCTCAACAGGTGGATGCCGCCGTGAAACGCCTGACGAAGTAGCGCGGTAGAGAAATCGCTTGCCCCGCCGCCGCTGATCCTATACGCTAGGTGAATAAAAGGCGAAACATGGCCAACCTTACCTTGGGATTCCCGGAACCGCAGCAGGAACGTCTGATCGCTCGCCGCGATGGGCTGGAAGGCGCCGTCGCGCGTTTTGAACGCTGGATGGAGCAACCGGACTCTCCCGTCCGCGCCGTCCGACGCATTCCTGCCCGAGAGGCCGAGTTCATCGACCTTCCCGCCGATATCCCTGACTCCATTCGGAACGCGCTCGCCAAACGGGGCATCACCCAGTTGTACTCCCACCAATCCGATGCCTTCGACGCCATCCAGCAGGGGAGAAACGTGGTCGTCGTGACTCCCACCGCCAGCGGCAAAACGCTCTGCTACAACCTGCCCGTGCTGCACCGCCTGCTCGCCGAGCCAGAAGCCCGCATGATGTACCTGTTCCCCACCAAGGCGCTCGCCGAGGACCAGGTTACCGAACTGCAGGCCCTGATCGACGCCACGGGCACCGATATCCGCGCCTTCACCTATGACGGCGACACGCCCACGGACGCACGCAAAGCCATCCGCGAACGCGCCAATATCGTTCTCACCAATCCCGACATGCTGCACAGCGGCATCCTGCCGCATCACACCAAGTGGGCCAAGGCTTTTGAGAATCTCCGGTACTTCGTCATCGACGAACTGCACTACTATCGGGGCGTCTATGGCAGTCATCTGGCGAACCTCATTCGGCGCTTGAAGCGCATTTGCGAATTCTACGGATCGAACCCGCAGTTCATCTGCTCGTCGGCCACCATCGCAAATCCCAAGGAACTGGCCGAAGCACTCACCGAATCGCCGTTCGAGCTGATTGAACGCAATGGCGCACCGGCCGGAGAGAAATACGTCGTCTTCTACAATCCGCCGGTGGTGAACCGCCAACTCGGGATCCGCCGCGGATACCTGCAGGAGACCCGCCGCATCGCCGGCGAGTTTCTCGAGCACGGCCACCAGACGCTGGTCTTCGCGAACAACCGCCTGGCCACCGAACTTCTCATCACCTATCTGAAAGCCGCCTGCGAGCGGGCCACGATTCCGGCTGAATGCGTGCGCGGATACCGCGGCGGGTATCTGCCGCGTGAGCGCCGCGAAATCGAGCGCAAAATGCGCGACGGAGAAATCCGCGCCATCGTCTCCACCAATGCGCTCGAACTCGGCATCGACATCGGCTCGCTTGACGCGGTGGTGATGGCCGGCTACCCCGGCACGGTCGCGTCCACCTGGCAGCGGGCGGGACGCGCGGGCCGGCGGCAGACGCCGTCGATGGCGGTGATGGTCGCATCCAGCGCCCCGCTCGACCAGTACATCGTCGAGCATCCCGAGTATTTCTTCGACCGTACTCCCGAGCACGCCTACATCAATCCGGACAACCTCGAGATTCTGCTGAACCACCTGCGGTGCGCAGTGTTCGAGTTGCCGGTCCGCGACGCGGAGAAGTTTGGCCCGCACGATACGGCCGATTTGTGCCGCTACCTGGAGGAGATCGGGATCGTGCACCATTCCGCCGGGGCCTGGCACTGGACGTCGGACACCTATCCGGCGGATGCGGTCAGCCTGCGCGCCATCACCAGCGACAACTTCGTGGTCATCGACATCACCTCCGAGCACCGGGTGATCGGCGAGGTCTCGTTTCCCATGGCCCTGACCTCCCTGCACGAGAAGGCCATCTACCTTCACGAAGCCCGCCAGTTCCAGGTGGAGAAGTTCGATTACGACGGACGCAAAGCATACGTGCGCCACGTGGATTGCGACTATTTCACCGATGCCATGATGTACACGCAGGTGAAGGAACTGGTGACGTTCGATTCGATGCCCGTGGCCACGGCGCTGGCGGCGCACGGCGAAGTCCGCGTGAACACGCAGGTGGTGGGTTTCAAGAAGCTCAAGTTCTGGACCAACGAAAACGTTGGGGCCGGGCATCTTCAAATCCCCGAACAGGAAATGCACACCACGTCGTTTTGGCTGCACTTTCCGGAATCGTTTCTGGCGCGATTTCCCGATCTCACGCCCACCGAGAAGGAGAACGGGTTGGTGGGACTCGGCAACGCGCTCCGCACAGTGGGTTCGCTGCTCTTGATGAGCGACCCGCGCGACCTGGGCACCGCCCTTACGGAAGACATCGCGGACGGGCTGAAGGCCTATGAGCCCAACCTTTACCTGTTCGACAACTACCCGGGCGGCATTGGCCAGAGCGCCCCGTTGTTCAAGATGACCCGCAAACTGCTGGAGGGCGGGGCCGAGTTGCTCGCTTCGTGTCCCTGTGAATCGGGTTGTCCGAGCTGTGTGGGTCCAGCCGGGGAGATCGGCAGTCGAGGGAAAGAAGCGGCGGCGCGCATATTAGCCCAGTTGCTCGGCTAAGGCCCGCTTGATTGGACCCTCTGTTGAAAAACACGTAAGTGGATTTCCACGCTTCATCCGCTGATCTTCGCTCCGTTCTTCCAGGATGTAAAACTCATCTAACGCAGAATCCCCTGGTGCCGATATCTAGTTGTGGAGGCCCCACTTGCTCCCATTGAACAGCTGTGACCCGGGGAACGGCGAACATAACATCGGCCATCTTGACTCCACGGACGTCACGCGGTTCGCGCAGCCCGGAGCGGAGTCTGCACATCTCAGGCTGCGGGTAGCGCAACTGGAGGCGGAGAATGACCGGCTTCAAACGCTGCTTGCGTCGTCGAGTGACGGAAGCAGTGGGGCAGCCAGGCTCCTTGCGGATCTCCAACAAGTCCGGGATCAACTCCAGGACAGTGAATCGTACCTGAAGACCTTGCTTGACACTGCGGCTGTCGGCATCATCACCGTGGATGCAACGAGTCATAGAATCCTGGAGATGAATTCGTTCGCGGTTCGGTTGACCGGGATGTCCGCGCATGAAGTACTGGGCGGCCTTTGCCACGGGGTGATCTGTCCAGCAGAAAAGGGGAAATGTCCGATTACAGATCTGGGTCTGGCGGTGGACCAATCCGAGCGTGTGCTGTTGGTGAGCGATGGTACCAAGATCCCGGTTCTGAAGACCGTGAAGCCGGTCCAGCGCCGGGGCCGCACGATCCTGATCGAGACCTTCGTGGATCTTCGTCCGATCAAGCGCGCCGAAGCCGAGGCTCATGCCAAAAAGGAGGCCGAGGCCGCCTGCCGGGCGAAGAGTGAGTTTCTGGCCCACATGAGTCACGAGATTCGGACTCCTATGAACGGAGTCCTGGGCATGACCGAACTGGCCCTTGCCACCGCCCTCACGCCGGAGCAGCGAGAGTATCTCCAGACCGTCAGGAGTTCGGCAGAGTGCCTGCTGACGGTGATCAACGACGTTCTGGATTTCAGCCGGATCGAGGCCCAGAAGCTGGCACTTCATCTGACCGCCACGGATCTCCGCCAGGCGGTCGGCGAAACGATGCGCGTTCTCTCGCCCGGAGCTTACCAGAAAGGCATTGAGCTCATCTGCGACATCCGGCCGGAAGTCCCGTCGAGCATAGTCTGCGACTCAACCCGGGTTCGACAGGTCCTGTTTAATCTGGTGGGCAATGCAATCAAGTTCACGGAACGGGGCGAGGTACTGTTGCGCATCACTTTAGAGGCTTGTGACTCAGGACAGGTCAAGCTGCTCTTCCAGGTGCGTGACACCGGACCGGGGATTGCACCGGAGCACCAGGCCCGGGTATTCCAGGCATTCGAACAAGCCGATGTTTCGGAGACGCGCCCGCATGGCGGCACCGGACTGGGCCTCGCCATCTCCTCACAACTCGTGAGCTTGATGGGCGGAGAGCTTACGCTCGAAAGCGAGGTGGGAAAGGGCTGCGAGTTCCGGTTCAGTGCGGTCTTTCCGGTGTGCCGGGGCCAACTGGCTTCAGACCGCCCAGCCTCCTTTCTCCACGGGGTTCGCGTTCTCGGGGTAAGTTCCAATCCCCGTTGCCGGGAATTGATGCGAGAATGCCTGAGTTCTTCCGGGATGCGCCCCCTGGCGGTTTCGGATGGGGCAAGTGGGCTCCAGGATCTCGTTACGGCCGCACAAGGCACTGATCCATATTCGCTTGTTCTGGCGGATGCGGACCTTCCCGACATTAGCGGCTATGAACTGGCGGCCCAGATCCGGAGGCGATGCCAATCACCGCCCCCGATGATCCTCCTTCTCGGCTCACCCAACGGGCATCCGAGGGACATCAATCTCTTGGACTTCGGAATTGTCGCGACCCTGATGAAACCCTGCTCGGAGGGAGAATTGCTCCGCACAATCACCAACGCCCTCTGCGGTCGCAAGGCTGCGGAATCCAGCCGTCGAAACATCTTCGAGGAGCAGCGGCGGTGGGACGTCCTGGTTGCGGAAGACAATCCTGTCAATCAGAGGGTGATCTCCCGTCTGCTGGAGAAGTTCGGCTGCACAGTGGCGGTGGTCGGGAATGGTCGTGAAGCAGTGCGTATAACTGCGGAACACGATTATGACGTCATCCTGATGGATCTCCAGATGCCGTTCATGGGAGGCCTGGAAGCCACAGCCGTCATTCGCGACAGAGAGGCCGTGACAGGCCGACACACGCCCATCATCGCTCTAACGGCACATGCTATGGCCGAACACCGCGAGCACTGTCTGAAATCAGGTATTGACAACTACGCGGCCAAACCCGTTCGTCCGGAAGACCTGCTATCGACGATCGATGCAACACTGGAAAGGTGCGGCGGTCCAGGAGTTATCGTTACGGGTCGAAATCCCTCGCGATAGAATGAGGTATGGTTCGCTCTGTGGCCTGTCCGACGGGCCTAAGCGCTCATCTGGGACGTCAAGGAGACCTTAGCCATTGTTGTCTTCCAAGCTGTGGGCTGCGGCAGCCCTGTTCCCACTGGCCCTCGCGGCCGCCATCGAGTCCCCGAAACTGCTGCTCGATAACTCGGTTGTTCCGACGCATTACTCCGCGCACCTAACGGTGACGCCGGGGTCCAACACATTCGGCGGCTCCATCGACATCGACGTGACGCTGAGCCAACCCGCCTCCACGGTATGGCTGAACGCCCTTGATATCGACATCGCGAGCGCCACGGCCGGAGGCCAACCCGCAAAGATCGTGCCCGGCAACAAGGGGTTCGTTGGACTCGAAGTTCCCCAAGCCATTCCTTCCGGCACAGCCAGACTTCACATCGACTACACGGGTAAGATCAGCCGGCACAGCAGTGCGGGTGTGTTCCAACTCGAAGAGGACAAGACCTGGTACGTGTACACGCAGTTCGAATCGATCGACGCCCGCCGGGCGTTCCCGTGCTTCGACCAGCCCTCCTTCAAGACACCCTGGGACCTGACCCTCAAGATTCCGGCAGCGGACAAAGCGTTTGCCAACGCCCCCGAAGTATCGAGCACAAAGCAGTCGGATGGGTCCAAGCTGGTGCGATTCGCCACTACCCGGCCGTTGCCCGCGTACCTGGTGGCATTCGCGGTGGGCCCATTCGACGTTGTCGATCTGGGCAAGGCCGGACAGAAGAAGACGCCTCTGCGGATGGTGATTCCGAAAGGCCATAGGGGAGAAACGGAGTTTGCCGCAAGCGCGATCCCGCAACTGTTGACGCAACTCGAGAACTACTTCGGCATGCCATTCCCGTACGCAAAACTGGACAGCGTGGTGATGCCGATCAGCAACTTCGCCATGGAAAACGCGGGACTCATCACGTACGGTTCATCGCTGTTGCTGTCGAAACCTCAAGACGACTTCACTGGACGGCAGCGCGGGTGCGCCAGTGTGACCGCGCATGAGATGGCTCATCAGTGGTTCGGCGACCTGGTGACCACAGCATGGTGGGACGATATCTGGCTGAACGAGGCGTTTGCCACTTGGATGTCCGATAAAATCGTCGCGCACTGGCGCCCCGAGTGGGAATTCAAAGTCGAGGCCACCGAAAGCATGCTCGGCGCCATGGGACAGGACAGCTTGGCCAGCTCCCGGAAGATTCGCCAGCCGATTGAATCGGAGGACGACATTGCGAACGCCTTTGACGGAATCACCTATCAGAAGGGCGCGGCCGTCATCAATATGTTCGAACACTGGATCGGAGAGGACCGGTTCCGCAACGGAGTTCGAACGTACTTGAGCGACTACTCCGACAAGTCCGCGACCGCCCAGCAGTTTCTGGCTTCGCTAGCGAAGGCCGGCGCGAGAGACATCGCCCCTGCGTTTTCGTCTTTCCTGAATCAGCCGGGCACTCCGGTGGTGTCGTTGACGTTGGAATGTGGGAAAGGGACACCCCAGGTGGCGGTGGCCCAATCGCGGTTTGTGCCGATCGGATCCAAGGCTTCGAAGGACTCGACCTGGTCGGTTCCGGTGTGCGTCCGGTACCAGGCCGACGGCAAAGTGGATACGGAATGCACACTGCTGGCGGCGGCTTCCGGGGAGATGTCGCTCCGGCGAGCGAAGTCGTGTCCGGCATGGGTGCTCGGCAACGATCATGAGATCGGCTACTATCGCGTCAACTATCAGGGCGACCTGCTGGAGCGTTTGGTCCGATCTGCAGGCCCGGAGTTGTCCACCGCGGAAACCGTTGGCTTTCTGAGCGACGTGCGAGCGCTGGCCGGGGCAGGGGACATCTCGCCGGCTCAGGCACTCTCGCTGGTGCCGGCTTTCGCAGACCGGAAAGAGCGGCAGGTGGTGGCGGGCGCTACGCGAATCGCGGCGATGGCGGTAACGCAGTACGTCGGCGATGAGGATCTCCCGCTAGGCCGCCGGTTGATTCTGAAGAACTTCGGCGCTCGCGCGGAGGCGCTTGGCTGGAAGGCGAAGCCCGGTGAAGACGACGACCGGCGATTGTTGCGTCAGACATTGACGCACTTTGTGGCCACAGAGGGCGAGGATCGCGCGCTGATGGATGAAGCGAAAACACTGGCCCGGAAGTACTTGAAGGATCCCTCGGCGATTGACGCCGATATGGCATTCGCGGTGCTATCGACCGCTGCGAGGAACGGCGACGCGGCATTGTTCGACGAGTTGCTGGCGGCGGCAAAGAGCGCCCAGCAATCGCGCGAGCGCCGCCGGTTCCTTGGAGCACTCGGATCGTTTGCCGATCCGGCGCTGGCCCAGCGCGCGCTGGCACTGCTCCTCACAGGCCAGTTCGATATGCGAGAGGCGTTCTATCCCTTGCTGTTTGGTCCGCTGCAGTATCGTTCGACCGAGCGTCTCCCGTTTCAATTCGTCCATGATCACATCGACGAGTTGCTGAAAGTGCTGCCGGGGGAGGCGACCTCCGATTACGCGGCTTCGCTTCCCGGAGTGGGAAGAGCATTCTGCGACGCGACTTCGCGCCAGTTGCTCACCGATTTCTTTGCCGAACGCGTGAAGAACTTCACCGGAGGCCCGCGGGCGCTCGCGCAGACCGTCGAGCGGGTCAACCTGTGCATCGAGCACAAGGCGAAACTCGCGCCGGGTATCGAGCAATATCTGCGCGCTAATTTCAGCGGATCGCGATAGACAGCAGCAGAACGCCCAATTGGCGGGTGTCGGGCGGCGCCGTGAAGGTACGGTCCACTTCAACCGACACCGTCAGCGGATCTCCGCCGGGCGCGTCACCCTCGAGTGTATAGGCGCCTGGCGAGGGATAGGTTTGCCCGGCGATCCGCTTTCCATCCGCGAATAGTTGCACTGTTCGCGCCGGGGCCGCGGGCGGTATGACGATCTTTGCCTCGATCCGGGACGCGCCGGCCGGACGTTTCAAGACCACGGTTGCGCGGTTCGAGGTCCAGCGATCGTTGTTGTACACGCCCGACACGATCTGCCGTTCCGCTTCCGGTGTGCCGAAGATGAGCTCGCTCAGTTCGGCCTTCCGCTCCGATATCACGACCGCGCGCACCCGGTCCATGGGAGCCAGCGACAATCCGAACGGTGCGAGACCGAACGATGTGGACGAGTACGCCGAGTCTGTTCCGAGTCCGACGATACGCAACGGGATGGGGGATGTAATGGTGCGCTCGGCAATCACCGCGGCGGGTCCGGTTGATGGCGCCGTGCCGTAGGAACTGGTCACCAGCAGGTCACCGGTCCACATCGCGCGCCCGTTCGTGAAGGGCATTGCGCCCTCGGCTTCCAGGTAATGGCGAAAGCCCCATTCGGCGTTGGTCCACGTGCGATGGCGCTCGATTTCGGGTCCTAACGAGCGGGCGAAGTCGCGGTAGCCATTCCAATGTTGGTAGTTCACGACCGCCAGCCCAACCGCGACTACCGCTTGCGCGGCGGCTCCCCATTTCAGCCAGCGTCCGCTCAATCCGCGCGAAACCAGGATCGACACCGGCAGGACCACCGGCAGCAGATAACGCTGGGATCCGGCAAAGAAAATGACTAGGGCGGCCGTGAAGAATACGGCTACCCACCAGGATAGGAAATCGTCCAGTGAGCGCAGGCAGGCGAGGATTACCAGCGTGCCGATGCCGCAGGATATCCAGAACAACGGATTGTGGTCGGCCATCACCGCGCCGGCCATCACCGCCAGGGAGACGATCCGCACCCACCGCGGTCCGCGCCAGAACGTAGCTAGCGTTAGCGCCGGGAACACCAGCCATCCCATATGACCGGTCAGGGCTGCCGCATTCTTCAGTTTCTGTGCCACCGCTTGCAGATTGTAGGTCTGCATGTACCCGGCGAGCACTCCGGCGGGCAGCGCGCCGCTGGTGACGCGCTCGTAAATCTGCCAGGCGGCGATGGTCACCGGCGCCGCGAGCACTGCGATCCAGGCGGGAAGGCTCCGTTTCTTCTCAACCCACACAAACCACCCCAGCAGGGGGGCCAGCACCACCGCCTGGTATGCCGCCAACGATGCAATCACCCCCGCCAGTGCCGCCAGCCACCATCGCTCATATAGAAAGAGCGCAATTGAGGCGAGCCAGAAGGCGACGAACGGCAGGTCCGACTCCAACGAGTTCCCGTTGACGACGAACGCCGGCGTCACCAGGAACAGCACTGTTGCCAGCGCCGGACGGCAGGTGAACTTCCGCGCGATAGCAAGAGCGCTCAAAGCGGCAATAACGGAAAACGGGATGTAGGCCGCGTGCAGCGGGATCTCGGCCTCACTCCCCAGCAAAGCCACCAGCAGGCCGAGGTACCAGGCGTTCAGGGGAGGATGCGGATGTCCGCGCATATCCACCATCTGCCCGAGGAACACGTACCGGGCGTGGGTGGGATGCAGGGGATCGATGAGCGCGTGTTCGGCGCCTTTCAAGTAGTAGAAATCATCGCCCTGAATGGGCTGATTCAGGAATGGGAGCCGGAGCAGCAGGACAAGGCACAGAACCAGCCAGATCTGCGAGTTCTTGGATAGGGCGGGCAAAGCAGTATTGTAGCGTGCCGGTACGGCAGCCGCCCCGCGCTACGCCACAGCCGATGTCAGTTCGCGATGGATGGCGAATTTCACCAGACCGGCTACGTCGTGGATGTCCAGCTTGCGCATGAGACTGGCGCGATAGGTGTCCACCGTCTTGGGACTGAGGTCCAGGCGCGCGGCAATCTCTTTCGCACGCACCCCCTCAATGAGGAGCGAGAACACCTGGTGTTCGCGGGCGCTCAGCGTTTCGAGTGGGTCCTTATCCTGGTTCGAGCCGCCCACATGATCCATATCAACCAGTGGTGAAACGTAGACCGCGCCGCTGGTGCTCTGTTGGATCGCGTGATACAGATGCTCCAGCGGGCCGCCTTTCAGGACGTAGGCGCTAGCGCCTGCCCGAACGCATTCCACCGCGGTCTTGCGGTCGCGGCGAGTGGAGAGAATCAGGAACTTGGTTGCGAATCCGGATTCGTGGGACCGGCGCACCAACTCGAGCGAGTACACGTCCGTGAGGTTCAGATCGATGATCGCGAGAGTCGGCAGCAGGCGCTGGATGAGACGATATGCCTCGGCTCCATCTCCGCACTGGCCCACTACCGCACACCCGGGCGCTGCCTGACACAATCGGACCAGTCCCTCTCGCATGAGCGTGAGTTCGTCGGCGACGAGAAGTGTAATGGGTTCCATATTGCCGGTCCAGGGGCAGCCGCCGTCGGCTTCGCCCTGTTTACGACGGTTCAGTGATGTAGTTGGTGAACTGGCGGCAGGTTCTCTGGAAAACTACGAAGTTTTTATGGGGACTTGAAGGAAGGCACGGGACACACTACGAAAGCCCGCCGGGATCGGACGCGCGAAGCTGACGGGAGATGGGAGGAGTGGATGCCCGGCGCATCCACCCAGCCTGGTGAGATTACGCGAAACTACGGACGGCGCTTGTCTCGGCATCGTAAACATCAAATACCGTGTACAGCTTCGTGATCTGCAAGAGATCCTTGACGCGCTTCGTCAATCCGACTAATTTGAGCTGCCCTCCGTGGTTGGTGACGGTGGTGAAGCCCGACACCAGCTCACCGATTCCCGAGCTGTCGATGTAGCTCACCTCACTCAGGTTCAGCAGCAGTTTCTTGTCGCCCTTGGCGGCCAGGTCCCTGATGGTATCGCGGAACGTGCTGGCGCCCTCACCCAGCGTAATCCTGCCGACAGCATCGATAACGGTCACGTCTCCCACTTGGCGGGTAGAAAGCTTTACGCTCACAGATAGTACCTCCTCGAAATCGCTCGTTATTTCAATATTGCTAGCTGGCCGTGGCCAGGTTCTTCGTCATTCTTACTTCCGTGCCTCGCGGCTCAATTCGTTCAATCCGCAGGTCGTCCATGAACGCCTGAATCAGCAGTAATCCGCGGCCCGACTGCCGGAGCAGGTTTTCCTCGGCCAGTGGGTCCGGAAGAGACTGCAACTCAAACCCCTCGCCATCGTCGCGGATGACGATGGTCATATGATCGGCGGCCTTGAGCACCTGAAAATGGACCTTCTTGCGGGCATTGTACCGGTTTCCGTGAACAACGGCATTGACCATGCACTCCCGCACCGCCATTCCGATCTTGTGCAGATCCTCTTCCTCGAAGCCGAGCTCCTCGGCGACTTTCAGCGTCTCCACTTCCGCTGTATCCACGCTATCGAGGTTGGAGTCGAGCATGATGTCCACACTGCGGAATTCACCGCTCCCCTGATCTGCCATAGTTTGAACGCGGCCGAGTGTGGCCAATTAGAAATCGTTACCCTTAAAATACTATCACTCCGGAAGCAAGTACGGGTCAGGGCGCGCTCACGTGTCGCTGACGTCAGATCGAGAACAGGTGACGGAGGGTATAGATGATCTCGAATCGCAGGAAGTAGCCGGGGTCCTGAGCCCGGTTGAAGTCGCCGGGCACGTGGTATTCGTACAGGACATGACCGCGCCAACTGGAGTTGACTGTAAAGTCGAGACGGCTCTGGAGCATTTCGCCTCGATAGGTGCCGCTTCCGAAGATCGCCTGATTGCCGGGGAAGGGATGAAAAGCGTCCATGTGATACCAGGTGAAACGCCAGAGGAAGGGCTTCCACGGCGTGAAGGCCGCTTCCACTTGTGACATTCCTACGTTCGTCCAGTACGCCACGCCCTGCTCCTTGAACTGGCTGTAGATGTACAGTTCACTCCACTTCGGCCAGCGCGCGAACAGCGGATCCCAGCCTTCCACGGTGTTCTTGGTATTGGGATCGTCTCCCGAGAAGGCCCAGTAGCCTCCCATAACGTACGGCTTCATCGCCGACTTCGCGTAGGTCTTCTTAAGGTAGCCGTTAGCGGCCCAGCCCGCGATGTTCCGGGCGGCGTGGTCCGCCCCGCGTTGGATCACGCTTTCGCCTTCGGCCGACCATCCGTCACCGAAGCGCCGGACGCCCCTCAGTCCGAAATAGTGCACGTGCCGGTCCGGCTGAAACTGCGGATTCGTGGCCGGGCGTGTGTCGTGTATCTCTTTCTTGAGGAACCAGTAGGCTTCCAGATCGGTGTCCTTGCGCGGTTTGTGGGTGATATACGCTCCGATCGCCTCCTCATCCCATTCCGTCAACAACCGCTGCTGGTCGTTGATGCGCGGCAGAAAACGGTCACGGGACGGATTGTCAATCCCCATCAGTTCTATTTTGGTGTTGTTGAACGTATAGCCGAGCACCGCGGCGTTCATATAGATGGAGCGGGACCCGTCGTACGGGTTCCCCTCGAGCAGCATCGTGCCCTCGCCGCGGATGAGGTCCTGACGTCCTACCCGTAGCGACATTCCCTTTACCGGCAGATCCTTGAAATCTACGTAGGCGCGCTCAAAGACGATTTCGTCGAGCTTCCAGGGAGCGCGGGGCACGATGATCTGGTTCGTCTCCTGCACCAGGCCGGCCGACACGTCGATGTGTTCGTTGATCGGAATGACGGTCCACAACCGGGTTCGCCATCGGATCTGATTCCGCTGGTCGTCGGTTTTGTCGTTCCAATCGAAGATGTTGTTCCAGTTTTCGTTCCGGACCCGCTGCTCGAATCCGAGTTCGATCTTGGGTTCGTTTTGCGCTTTTACGGCGAGGGGGGAGAGGAGGATTGCGGCGAGTCCCGCGGCCAAATACGAGTATGAGATCCGCTTCACTTAAATATCCACAACGCGGAGGTGGTGCTTCCGCGCCTTTATTTACTAGGTGAAAAGATCATCGTACTACAGGTCCGAGGTGTCTGCGCAGGAATTCGAACGTCCCCTGCCCGTGGATGGTATGGGGACCATTGAAGAACTCGATGGCGGTCCTGTCGCCGAGTCCCATCTTGTCGTAAAAGCGCCGCACCTTCGCGTATTCGTAGGCCACCCATTCGTCGGATGAGACTCCGTCATCGTGCCCGCGCTCCACCATGAAGGGACGCGGCGCCATCAGATTCGCCAGGTCCGAGTAGTTCACCTTGTTGGCGAAATCGAACTCGAGCATGTCGTATTCATTGGTGAGCATGTAGCTGAACGGCGCATCGACGCTGGTGGTCTTCCAGACCCACTCGTTGAAATCGGCCGAGCAGATGGACAGCGCGTAGCCGTCGAGCAGCGGCGGCACTCGGACCGCGGTCTTTCCGCCGTAGGAGAGTCCGTAAAAGCCGATTCTCGCGGAATCCACAAACGGCAGGGATCCCAGCCATTCCACGATGCGCTGGTGCTGCCCCAGGATGAACGAGAAGAGTGACAGCTTCAGGGGATGGGCCTTGCGCTGGATCAGGCGGAAGCGATCCTCGCCGATGTAGGGGTTCTGCGGGGAGAAGGTCACGAACCCTTCCTCGGCCAACTGGACCGCGAAGCGATGGTAGTAGTGGGAGTCCACCGCGGGGTCGGCGACATCCCGTGGACGTCCCTCCAAACCGTGCTGGCAAACGACCACCGGCCGGTGCTCGCCGGTCGAGATTCCTTTCGGCACCAGCAGGATCCCGTAGGCGAAAACATCGGGCCACACGTCGAGCATTACCTCGTATCCGCTGAACTTCGGGGTGTCGTAGAGGAGACGAGTGCGGGGATTCGCCGGCAACGACGGATCGGGCAAGCGACCGATGACGTCGCTCCAAATTAAATCCCGTAGCGGTCGTGTGGTCTTTCGCCATTCATCCGGCGTGGTGGCTACCGCGCGCGACCAGAACTCGGAACGGCGTTGGGGGGAGTTTCCGATGAGCTTCTGCGTATAGGCCACGAGTTGATCGAACTGCCGGTGCAGGCGGACCGTCGGATCCACGCCCGGGCCGGCGAAGCGGGGCGCATCGCCCGACGGCGCTAGGCGATCCACGGCAAGGGATGCGAGCAGCGCGCTGAGCGCTTCGTCGGATCCCGGCGTGCCGCTATCTACCAACCGAAGTTGGGCGGAGTTCGCGAAGTATCGTCGAGCCTTCGCCACCTCGGCCCGAACTGATTCCATGGAGGGAGCCGCGATGGATCCGACCGGCGCCGCTCCCCGGCGCTCCTTTGTGGGCACGGGCGGTCCGGCCACTTCCGGAGGGCGGCTGGCTTCCACGATTAGGGCCCGCGGCGCGACCATCCCGGCAATCTCGGCATCACCGAACTCGCGCAGCAATCCCCAAGCATCCCGATAGATCGGTTCCCGCCACAGGGCGTCGCGCGGTCCGAAGTAGCCGCTGACAAGCGCCGCCGCGATTCGAGTATCGAGGGCGGCGGCGTAGAGCGCGATCAGTCCGCCTTCGCCGTAGCCAGCCACACCTATGGGAGCCGTGCCCTCGTGCCGGAACCAGTCCACGGCCGCCAGAATTTTTTGCACTTCGTAGCCGGTGATGTGCCGCCCGGCCTCAAACGCCATTCGATAGATCCATTCGCGATGCGGCTGGTTGGTCATGCGAACACCCGGGATTCCGGACCACGTGTCGGCCCGATCGATCAGAACGGGAATCAGAACCTGGCAGCCGCTTTCCGCCAGCCTCCCGGCGAATGAAGCGACCAGCATCTCCGGCGTCTGATCCGCGTCCGGGATGGCGATCAGGCGCGCCCGCGGCGGACTGTCTGGAGTGAGCAGCAGACCC
Organism: uncultured Acidobacteriota bacterium; assembly: GCA_963737465.1. Taxonomy (GTDB): domain Bacteria; phylum Acidobacteriota; class Terriglobia; order Bryobacterales; family Bryobacteraceae; genus TMP-7. The sequence continues at coordinate 144,606 of CAVTTC010000013.1, read as the reverse complement.
TCGCCGTCCACCCCTTCGAAAACCGGCCACCGCACGGCGTATATCTTGTATCCCCGACCGGTGCCCACCTCCGCCGGCCTCGCCGTGGTTGCGTCGAAGACGAGGGCCGTGATCGGGACACGGCGGTCCACGGCGCCGATGATCTCGCGGAGACGTCGAGGGTCTGGTGGCGTGGTGCGGGCGGCGCGGGCTTGCGACGCGGAGGCGGTCTCCCGCTCCAGCCAGGTATGGATCCCGTCTACCATTCTGGCTGCCAGGTCGCCGTCAGTAACCAAGGGCCGGGTCCCGGGCAAAGTCTGGGCGGCGGCGTTCAGTATCAGCAGCAGCAAGGGAAGGCGCGCGGTGGACATGGCCCGTATCATATACTGTCATGCCATGCAGAGACGCTCCTTCATGGCTAGCGCACTCGCCGCACCGCTGGCGGCGGACGACGCACACAGACGGGTCGGCGTGATCGGATCTGGCGGCCGCGGACGATTCCTGATCGATCAGTTCAAAGAGGTGGGTGCGACGGTGGCCGCGGTGTGCGACATCTATCAGCCGAATCTGCGCCGCGGCGTGGCTGCGGCCAGCACCGGTGCGGCGTCCTTTGAAGACTACCGCAAACTGCTGGAGGATCGATCGCTACAGGCCGTGGTGATCGCTACTCCCGACCACTGGCACGCGCGCATGGCGATCGATGCCGTCGAGGCGGGTAAGGACGTGTACCTGGAGAAGCCTCTCGCGCACACGGTGGATGAGGGCTTCGCGCTGATCGATGCAGTCCGGCGCACCAAGAGAATCCTGCAGGTGGGCACTCAACGCCGCAGCGCGGAAATGTTTCAACAGGCCCGAGGCCGGCTGCATCCTTCGGAACTCGGAGAAGTGCGGCTGGTCACCTCCATGTGGCTGAACAACCAGTCCGGGTTGACGGCGCGCGCGCTGGAAGGACCGCTCGATTGGAAGCAGTGGCTGGGCTCGGCTCCCAAGCGTGACGTGGATGCGATGCGGTTCTTTAACTGGTATTACTTCTGGGATTACTCGGGCGGGTTGCTGGTGGGACAGGCGGCCCACATCGTGGACGCCATCCAATGGTTCATGGATTCCCGGCAGCCGGTGGCCGTCACCTGCATCGGAGGCAAGCCGAATCTGGATGGGGCCGAGGTGCCGGAAACAGCCAATCTGACGATCGAGTATCCCGAAAACTACCTGGCCACGTTCACATTAGGATACAAGGCCATGCGGTACAACCCGTATAACGACCAGATCGTGCAGTTCCATGGATCGAAGGCACGGCTGGATCTGGGGCGCGAAAGCTACGCCATCTACCCGCAAAGCGACGCGATCGAAATGAAGCCCTCGTTCGAGGTGAAACAACCGGGGAGTTTCAGCGCGGCCACCCGTTCGCACATCCGCAATTTCCTCGAGTGCACCCGGACTCGCCAGGAACCCAACGCTCCGGTAGAGGCGGGCCAGGCGACGAACATTGTGCTGTGCCTGGCGATGGAATCGATGCGGACGGGAAGGCGATTGAAGTGGAACTCGGCTGCGCGCAAGGTGGAGGCGTAAGCGATCAACTCGAGGCCATCTCCTCCGCCATCGCCAGCAGTTTCGTGACGGTGTTCCAGTTCCGGGCAGTCGAAGGGGTCTTCAGGGCGCGCTCGATTGCCGGAATTGGCAGTTTCGTTCGGCCCATACCCTCAGGGAAGTAGATGTAGAGTTCCCGGCGCCCAATCCGCAATTCCTCCGGCCCGGTCTTGATGGCCTGAACCTTATCCCAGGCTTCAGGGCCGGGGTCGGAGGCGAGAAAGAAGACGGCGAGTTTTGCGGGATGCACGTCGTCGCGGCCCGAGAATGGGTTCGTTTCGACAACTGCCCGAAGCTCGTGTGCGGTGCGCAGCACCACATCGGAGTGGAAACCGAACGCAGCCTCGATCGATTTCTCGATGATCTGAGCAAGCCGGGACAGGTCCTTTGCGGCTGTCCGAAACACGACGTTTCCACTCTGAACGTAGGTGCGAGGATCGATCAGACCAGCCGACTCGTACAGCGCTCGGAGGGTGTCCATTTTGATCTTGTGATGGCCGCCAATATTTACGCCGCGCAAAAGGGAGATGACAATTTCGTCAAAGTGCCGCATGTGTCCGGATCCTAATAGATTAGCCGATATTGAACGGGTGGATTTCGGTTTCAATCCGCGATAAACTAACATAGCCCCAAAAAGGGCGCTTCAGGAGAGAGATATATATATGAACAAGGTGTGTTCAAAGAGAGCAGCACTGCTCGTGTGTTTAGTGCTGACCTTCTCGTTAGTCGCTTTGTACGCGCAATCGGATTTGGGCTCGATCGCGGGTTTCGTAAAGGACCCGTCGGGCGCGTCCGTTCCGAACGCAAAGGTGACCGTCCGAAATCAATCTGGTCTCGAACGTCAGGCCACGACGAACGAATCCGGGAACTATACGGTTACCAACATTCCGCCCGGGCTTTACACCGTCACGGTGGAGGCAGCGGGCTTCAAGAAATTCGAAAGCCGCAGCAACAAATTGGACCCGTCATCGCAACTGGGTCTGGACGCCTCGCTCGCAGTCGGCGCAGCGACTGAGACAGTGGAGGTCTCCGCTACGGCCGTAACACTGCAAACCGAGTCGGCTTCCGTTCAGAAACTGATCACTCGCGAGCAGATCGATGCCCTGGAACTCAACGGCCGCAACCCGGTGGGTCTGGCATCGCTCGTGCCGGGAGCACGCGGGGGCAACCTTGCCGGTCTGAACTTCGCCTTCGGTCAGGGCCCCTCGAACTTTAATGGTTCGCGCAACCCTGAAAACCTGATCACCTACGACGGCGCTCCGGCAACGCGTACCCGGTCGAACGGCACCAGCCTCGGCTCAGCGGACGTCGATTCGACATCGGAAGTGCAAATCCTGACGGCCGCCTACGCGGCCGAATATGGCCGCACGTCGGGCGCGCAAATCCGCATCGTCACGAAGAGCGGTACCAGTTCCTTCCATGGCGCGATGTACGAGTACCTCCGCAACACCGCATTCAACGCCAACACCTGGACTCGCAATCACACGCCGGACGTGCCCGGTCTGCTGCCGAACAGCACTGTTCCGCCGTTCCACTATAACCAGTTCGGCTACAACGTGGGCGGGCCGTTTTACATTCCCGGCAAGTTCAACAAGGACAAGAGCAAATTCTTCTGGTATTGGGGGCAGGAATGGGTGCGATACCGCTACCTGGATACCGCTCAGTGGACCGTACCGACGGCGCTGATGCGCCAGGGCGATTTCAGTGAGTTGTTGGCTACCGGTCCGCAGAACATTCTCGGGAAAGTCGTCACATTGAAGGACTCCAATGGTAATCCATTTCCCGGCAACATCATCCCGAAAACCCAGTTGAGTCCGAATGGCCTGGGAATCCTTAAGGCCTATCCCACAGCGAACATCCCGGTCGGCTCCTACATCAACGGCACCAACAACCTGTACCTGACTGCGCTTCACCCGCAGAATCAGCGCAAGGACACACTGGCCGTGGATATGAACCTCACCGACCGGCAGCGTCTCCAGTTCCGGCGCAACAATTATGCGTTCTGGGAATACCAACCGCTGGATGGAACTCCGACGTTGACGCCGAAGTTCTTCAATCGCCCGAACCAGACGAACTCTCTTGACTATGTCTGGACCATCAGCCCGACACTGGTCAATGAAGCAATCGCCACAGTCAGCCTGGATGACGTCTATATCCCGGTGGACACGGCGCACTTCTTCGACCGCACAACGGCGGGCATCACCTATCCGTATCTGTTCCCGGCTGGCAAGCTGATTCCGACACGCATTCCGACGGCCAACATCACCGGATTGAACGGACTGAACGGTGGTCCCTATCCGTCGCACTCGGCGGGTCCGATTTACACGTTCTCCGACAGCTTGACCTGGGTGAAGAGCAAGCACACGTTCAAGTTCGGCTTCTACTGGGAGAAGTCCGGCGAGAATGACAACGACGAAATCAACGTCAGCGCCTGCCCCACTTGCACGAACAACCAAAATGGCCAGTTCACTTTCACCGACGGCCGCACCGGCGGCACGGGGAACGCGCTTGGGAACGCCGCACTCGGTCTATTTGACAGCTACTCCGAGCTCGGCCAGCGAGCCTACACGATCTTCCGTGGCACCAGCTATGAGCCCTACGCGCAGGATTCGTGGAAGGTAACTCCGAAGTTGACCGTCAATTACGGCCTTCGCTACACCGTGATCGTGCCGTACAAGGCGCTCTGGGCTAATATGATCGTCTTCGATCCGGCTCTCTACGATCCGTCCAAGGCCGTGTCGATCAATGGGAAAACGGGCGCCGTGATCATGGGCCCCAACTCCGACCGCTACAACGGGATGGTGATTCCGGGCACCGGTTGGCCCGATTCGGCCAAGGGCCGCTTCCCCGAAGCCACCGCCGGAACGTACGATTACCTGTTCCGCGGCGGCACGTATCCCGATCACTACTCGGATATTCGTTGGGGCCAGTTCCAGCCCCGCGTCGGCATCGCCTATCAGGTCAATGACAAGATGGTGGTCCGCGCCGGCGGCGGCCGTTTCTACACACGCCTGGGCGTGAGCGACTCCGTGTTCCTGGGCGGCAATCCCCCGTTCCAGCCCACGGCCAACGTTTCGCTCGGCAGCGCGGACAACCCCGGCGCCATCCCGGCTAACAACCTGCCTTTGACAGTCACCACCCAGAGCAAGGCGTTCAAGAATCCGGAAGCCTGGAACTGGAACGTCACTATGGAGCGGGATTTCTTCTTCAAGTCGATGGTGAGTGTCGGTTATGTGGGGCGTCGAGGTCTGCACCTGCAGCGCGAGGCCAACATCAACCAGCCGACGCCCGCCATCATTCAGGCGAACCCGGGCGTGAACCCGGATGCATTGCGGCCGTACCTCGGCTACAACTCGATCCGCGAAACCGACAACGTGGGAAGTTCGATGTACAACTCGTTGCAGGTGGCGTGGAACCGCCGTTTCGCGAACGGTCTGCAGTTTGGACTGTCCTACACGTACTCCAAGAGTATGGACGACGGCTCCAACCAGCGCGACATCATTCCGAACACCTACGATGCCAGCAATCTGTGGGGGCCGTCGGACTACGACGTCCGCCATGTGCTGATCGCTAATTACCTGTATGAACTGCCGATATTCCGCAACAAGACCAGTCTGGCTGGAAAACTGCTCGGCGGATGGCAACTCAGCGGAATCTTCCAGGCGCAGACCGGAACGCCCCGTAGTGTCCTGAAGGCGACGTCGTACGCATTCAATGGCGTGATTGGCAACGACGGTAGCATGACGAATTCCGGCGAGTTTTGGAATTACAACGGTAGCGGCATCAACTACAGCAAGCAGATGGCGCACAACACCGCGAACCTGGGCTCGGATACAAGCTATTGGTTCAATCCGTACGATTCCAACGGCAACCTGATCTTCACGCAGCCCGCGGCATACACGTTCAGCACCCAGAGGGTCCGCGACCTGATTTACAGCCCGGGCTTCAACAACTGGAATATGGGTCTGTTCAAGAAGTTCACGATCAAGGAACAGATGAACTTCCAGTTCCGCGCCGAGGCGTACGATACCTTCAACCACCCGAACTGGAGCGACGTCAACCTGGACCCCACGAACAAGAACACGTTCGGCAAGGTCACGGGCAAGAGCAACGACGTTCGCAACCTGCAGTTGTCGCTGCGATTCCAGTTCTAGCAGAAACAGTTCGCTAGTCTGACACGGCCGGCTCGTTTGGCGGAAACGCCGCGAGCCGGCCTTTTTCTTTTTGGGCCGGTCCGCGATTAGAATGAGTAGACACTGGGCTGGCCATGCATTCTGGGAAAACTGGGTTCTTTCTATCCGCACTCGCACTCGCGCCGTGTTCCTTCGCGCAGAGAATCGACTTCGCCCGCGACATCCAGCCGGTCTTTGCCAAATCCTGCTACGGCTGCCACGGCGAGAAGCGTCAGATGGCGGGGTTGCGCCTGGATTCCCGATTGAGCGTCCTGGCCAAATCGGTCCACCCCGGAAATGCCGCCGAGAGCGAACTGTACCGGCGAGTGGCCGGCATCGGCGACCAGGCCCGCATGCCGATGGGCGGGAAGCTCGATCCGACCGCGGTGGACCAGATCCGGCAGTGGATCGATGAGGGCGCGGATTGGCCCGAGGCCGCAGCTCCCAGGATGGCGACGCACTGGGGTTTCGTGCGGCCTGTGCGTCCAGCCCTGCCCCGTGCCGCCAAGAACCCGATCGACGCGTTTGTCCTCGCGAGGCTGTCGAAGGAAGGCCTCGGGCCTGCCCTTGAAGCCGACCGCATCACCTTGCTGCGCCGCCTCAGCCTGGATCTGATCGGGCTGCCACCGACACCCGCGCAGGTGGATGCCTTTCTGAAAGATCAACGCCCCGGCGCCTACGAACGGCAGGTGGATCGCCTGCTGGACTCGCCCCACTATGGGGAACGATGGGCGCGGGTCTGGTTGGACGGGGCGCGCTATGCCGATTCGGACGGCTATGAAAAGGACAAGCAGCGCCAGGTCTGGTTCTATCGCGACTGGGTGATCAACGCGTTCAACCGCAACATGCCCTATGACCGGTTCGTGATCGAGCAGATTGCCGGCGATCAATTGCCGGACGCCACCCAGGAACAGAGGGTCGCCACCGGGTTCCTGCGTAACGCCATGACCAACGAGGAGGGCGGCATCGATCCCGAGCAGTTCCGCATGGAAGCGATGTTCGACCGCATGGAAGCGGTGGGCAAGAGCATCCTGGGCATTACCATCCAATGCGCGCAGTGCCACAACCACAAATTCGATCCGATCCGGCAGGAGGAATACTACCGCATGTTCGCGTTCCTGAACGATTCCCACGAAGCGAACATGGCGGTGTATACGCCGGCAGACCAGATGAAGCGGGCCGATATCCTGCGGCAGACCCAGGAACTGGAAGGTTCGCTTCAGCATTCAAACCCCGATTGGGAAGGGCGCATGACCCGTTGGGAAGCGAAGGATCCCGTTCAATGGACGGTGGTCCGGCCCGACGTCGATGACATCTCCACCGGTGGGCAACGATACCTGCCGATGGAGGACGGATCGTTCCTCGCCCAAGGCTACGCACCCACCAAGCACACCGTCAAACTGCAAGTGAGGACGGATCTCCAGAACATCGCCGCCTTCCGGTTGGAGTTGCTGAACGACCCCAACCTTCCGCGCGGCGGTCCGGGCCGTGCCGTCAACGGCGTCTGCGCACTCACCGAGTTCAAAGTGGAAGCGGCTCCGGCGAACGCGCCCGAGAAATCGGCAGTGGTCAAGATCGCTCGAGCGACGGCCGATGTGAATCCACCCGAGACGCCTCTCGAACCCATCTATTACGACAAGTCCGATCGGCGGCGGGTGACGGGTCCCATTGCATTCGCGATCGACGGCAAGGACGACACCGCCTGGGGAATCGACATCGGCCCGGGCGAACGCAACCAACCGCGCAAGGCCGTGTTCAACGCCACGCAGCCAGTGTCGAATCCGGGCGGCACGGTGCTGACGTTCTATCTCACGCAGAACCACGGCGGCTGGAACAGCGATGACAATCAGAGCACCAACCTGGGCCGGTTCCGGTTGTCCATTACCGCCGACCCGGCTGCTGTCGCCGACCCGGTGCCGCAACGGGTGCGCGAAATCATCGCCAAGCCGCGCGAGAAACGATCGGCGGCCGAGCAGCACGCCGTCTTCCGGTACTGGCGCACCACGGTCGCCGAGTGGAAGGATACGAACGACCGCATCGCGGCGCTGTGGAAGGAATATCCGGAAGGCTCCACGCAGCTGGTGCTTGAAACGCGCGACGTCCCGCGCGAGACCCACCTGCTAACGCGCGGGGACTTCCTGAAGCCCGCCGGCGCGGTCACCCCCGGGGTGCCGTCGTTCCTGAATCCGCTTCCGGATAGCGCGCCGCCCACGCGGTTGAGCTTCGCGAAATGGCTGGTGGATCGCAGATCGCCCACTACCGCGCGCTCCTTCGTGAACCGCTTGTGGCAGGCGTACTTCGGCACCGGCATCGTTTCCACCAGCGAGAACTTCGGAACGCAGTGCGATCCCCCGTCGCACCCCGAACTGCTGGACTGGCTGGCCGTGGAGTTCATGGAGAGCGGGTGGGACGTGAAGCACATGCAGCGGCTCATCGCGACATCGGCGACGTACCGGCAATCCTCCAACGTCACACCTGAGTTGACGGCGAAAGATCCCTACAACCGCCTGCTCGCACGCGGACCGCGATTCAGGGTAGATGCCGAAGTAGTGCGGGACATCGCTCTGGCGGCGAGCGGGTTGCTGAACGACCACGTGGGCGGGCCCAGCGTGTTTCCGCCCGCTCCGGCGTTCCTCTTCGTGGCTCCCGCCAGCTATAGTCCAAAGGTCTGGAATCAGGCCACCGGAGCGGACCGCTACCGTCGCGCTCTGTATACCTTCCGGTACCGTTCCGTGCCGTACCCGGTGCTGCAGACTTTCGACGCTCCGAACGGAGAGACATCGTGCGTACGGCGTGGACGGTCAAACACCCCGCTGCAGGCCCTGACCCTGTTGAATGAACCCGTGTTCCTGGACGCCGCGCGGGCATTGGCCGACCGCACCGTGCGCGAGGGCGGCGCCACGGAGCAGGATCGGCTGGCCTATGCGTTCCGCCGCTGCATCGGGCGGACGCCCACTCCGTCGGAGGCGCGCGCGATTCTGCCGTTCCTCGAAAAACAGAAGGGGCGGCTCCGCGACGGCTGGCTGAGTGCGCTCGACCTGGCCGGTCTGGACGCCGATGCTCCCGCGAAGCTGCCCAAGGGTGTTACGCCGGTGGATGTCGCCGCCTGGACCGCCGTCTCCCGCGTACTGCTGAACCTGGACGAAACGATAACGAAGGAATAGCCAATGGATGCCAAGAAATTAGATGCGCACTCGCTCCCTCACGGTCGCGGCTCGGTGCCGGCTTCTGAGCCACGACCGTTAGGGAGTGGTCATTGGCAGAAGTTAACACGCCGCTGGTTTCTGGAAGAGTGTGGTGTCGGGCTGGGCACGATGGCGCTGGCGAACCTGCTGGCGGAGTCGGGACACGCCGCCGGCACGGACCCGCTGGCCCCGAAGCCGCCCCAGTTCCCGGCCCGCGCGAAGAACGTGATCTTCCTGTTCATGGCCGGGGGCCCGAGCCAGATCGAGTTATTCGACTACAAGCCGCAACTCGCGAAGTTCGATGGCACGCTGCCTCCGGCTGACTTGCTGAAAGGCTACCGAGCGGCTTTCATCAATCCGAATTCGAAACTCCTGGGCCCCAAGTTCAAGTTCGACCGGTACGGCCGGTGCGGCGCGCAACTGTCGGAACTCCTGCCCCACACAGCGAAGATCGTGGACGACATCGCCATCGTGAAGTCGATGTCCACCGACGCGTTCAATCACGCACCGGGCCAATTGTTGATGAACACCGGGACCATGCAGTTCGGACGGCCGAGCATGGGTGCATGGACCGTGTATGGACTGGGAAGCGAATCGCACGACCTGCCGGCGTTCGTCGTGTTCAGCTCGGGCGCCAAGGGGCCCAGCGGCGGCGATTCGTGCTGGGGGAGTGGCTTCTTACCAACGGTCTACCAGGGCGTGCAATTCCGCAGCGCCGGCGATCCGATCCTGTATTTGTCGAACCCGAAAGGCGTGGATCGCGAACTGCAGCGGGATTCGCTGGATGTCATCGGAAAGCTGAACCGGGAGAGGCAGCAACTGGCGGGCGATCCCGAGATCGCGACGCGGATCAGCTCGTATGAGATGGCCTTCCGGATGCAGACCAGCGCGCCCGGGATGATGGACCTGGCCAGCGAGCCGAAGAATGTCCTGGAGATGTACGGGGCGGAGCCGGGCAAGCCGTCGTTCGCCAACAACTGCCTGCTGGCACGGCGGCTGGTGGAGCGCGGCGTGCGTTTCGTCCAGCTGTATCACGAGGCCTGGGACCAGCACGGCGCCCTGGTGAAGGACTTGACGAAGAACTGCCGCGACACGGATCAGGCTTGCGCCGCACTGGTCCAGGACTTGAAGCAGCGCGGCATGCTGGAACACACATTGGTTGTATGGGGCGGCGAATTCGGCCGTACCCCGATGGTCCAGGGCGGCAACGACGGCCGCGACCATCACCCGAACGCCTTCACCATGTGGCTGGCGGGCGGCGGTGTGAAGCCTGGCATCACTCTGGGAGAGAGCGATGAACTGGGATTCAACGTGGTGAAGGACAAGGTCCACGTGCATGACCTGCACGGCACCCTCCTGCACCTGCTGGGCTTCGATCACACCAAACTCACGTACCGTTTTCAGGGACGTGATTTCCGGCTTACCGACGTTCACGGAAGCGTCGTGAATGCTCTGTTGGCATAACTCTTGTCTCGGTTAGACATCGCATCAGAGGGAGCGTCTATGGCATCGAATCGAGGAGTCGCTTATATCAAACCCGGGGTAGTGGAGGTGCAATCCATCGACTACCCGAAACTGGCGCTGGGATCGCGCAAGTGCGATCACGGCGTCATCCTCAAGATCGTTACCACCAATATCTGCGGCAGCGATCAGCACATGGTGCGCGGCCGCACCACCGCGCCGGCGGGCCTGATTCTGGGGCACGAGATCACCGGGCGAGGTGATCGAAGCCGGCCGCGACGTGGAGTTCATCCACGTTGGCGACATTGTCTCGGTGCCCTTCAACATCGCCTGCGGGCGCTGCCGGAACTGCAAGGAAGGACACGACGGGCATCTGCCTGAATGTGAATCCCGCACGGCCCGGGCGCGGCGTACGGATATGTGGACATGGGCGGCTGGGTGGGCGGCCAGGCCGAGTACGTGATGGTGCCCTATGCGGACTTCAACTTACTGAAGTTGCCGAACGAGGATGGACGGGCGATGGCGAAGATCCGCGACCTGACCCTGCTTTCCGACATCGTCCCGACCGGTTACCATGGCGCGGTCACAGCCGGGGTGGGACCGGGCTCGATCGTTTACGTGGCCGGCGCGGGTCCCGTTGGGCTAGCGTGCGCCGTGGGATGCCAGTTGCTGGGCGCGGCGGTGGTGATTGTGGGCGACATGATCCCCGAGAGACTGGCTCAGGCGCGCAGCTTCGGTTGCGAGACCGTTGACCTGCGGAAGGATGCATCGCTGGGCGACCAGATCGCGGCGATCATCGGATCCCCGGAAGTGGACGCTGCCGTGGATTGCGTCGGATTCGAGGCGCACGCGACGGGTAAGGATGCCGCCAAGGAACGTCCCGCTACTGTCTTGAACTCGGTGATGCAGGTGACGCGCGCCGCAGGGCGGATCGGAATTCCGGGCCTATACGTCACCGACGATCCGGGAGGCGTGGATGACGCCGCCAAGACCGGTAACCTGAGCATCCGCATCGGACTCGGTTGGGCGAAGTCGCACTACTTCGCCACGGGCCAGTGCCCGGTGATGCGCTATCACCGGCAGTTGATGAACGCGATCCTGTACGGCAAGTTCGAGCCGGCCAAGGCGGTGAATGTCACTGTGATCGGGCTCGACGAGGCGCCCGGCGGGTACCACGATTTCGACAAGGGCGCGGCGAAGAAGTTCGTCATCGACCCGCATCGCATGGTGGCGGCGTAGGCGAGGGGAAGCAGCGCGCACAGTCCCGATGGGCTGTGCGCGCTCATAGCTCAACGGTTCTTCCGTAATCGCGCTGCCGCTCGAGTTTCACGCCCGAGCCCACCAGGGGCGAGTTGGCAAAGAATCGCACGAGGCTCTCATGGGTCGCGGCGCAGTTCGCCGCTTCGCCTACACACGCTGGCACCTCTTCTGAGACGGTTGGTGCTTCGGATTTCGGGCCGGATGGGAAGAGGTTCTTCGGACTCTTTCTGACCATTCTGGTCGGAACGACTATAGCACCCCCACTACACGGCCCGCTTCCGCGCTTCTTCCGGCGTGAGCACCGGCCATTCGGGATCGCCGGTGCGGGCGGTGGCCATGATCGTCTCGATGCGCTTCACGATATCGGGGTGGGCGGCCGCTATGTCGCGCCGCTCGCCCGGATCGGTGGCGAGGTCGTATAACTCCACTGGCAGCTTCGGGCCTTTTCGAATTCCTTTCCAATCGGCCATCCGGACTGCCTGGTGAAATCCGAGTTCGTGGAATTCCCAATAAAGATAATCGTGCGGCTTTTGGGGCTTGCCCAGAATCGTAGGCACGATGGACTGCCCGTCAATGCCCGATGGCGCGTGAGCTCCCGCCAGTTCCGCCGCGGTGGGGAGGAAGTCCCAGAAGGCCCACGGAAAGTCGCTCACGCTTCCGGCGCGGATCGCGTGTGGCCAGCGCATGACCGTGGGAACGCGGATTCCGCCTTCGGTGAGGTCGCGCTTGATGCCGCGCAGCGGACCACTGCTTTCGAAGAATGACGGATTGTGTCCGCCTTCGCGGTGGGGACCGTTATCGGAAGTGAACACGACGAGTGTGTTTTCCGCGAGTCCCCTGGCTTTGAGCGCGGCCATCAACTGACCGACGCCGTCGTCCATCCTCGTGATCATCGCGGCAAAGTTCTTCTCCACCTGCGGCCAGTTCTGGTTGGTATAGGGCGCGTCGGAAGGCACCTGCATGCCGTCGCCCGTGTCGCGTCCCATCTCATTGTTGGCGTGCGGCTGCGTGTAGCAGACGTGCAGGAAAAACGGCTGCGCAGCCGATTGCCGGTTGACAAACGCGAGAGCCCGTTCAGTGAAGAGATCCGGGGCGTAGTCCTTGTGTTGGGTGCCCATGTTGCCCTTGCACAGGAAACTCGTCTCGTTCGAAAGCAGGTGCTCGGGATAGTAATTGTGGGCGTGCAGTTGGCTGAAGTACCCGAACCACTCATCCCAACCCTTGCGTGTGGGGTAGCCGGTGGAGCCGAGTTGTCCAAGGGACCATTTTCCGAACAGGCCCGTGCGGTACCCGGCCTGTTTCAGAATTTCGGCCACAGTGAGGTCGGACGGCCGGAGCGGGAGGTCAGGGGACTTGTTGCCGCGCGTGCGGGCGTGGCCCGTGTGATAGCCGGTCATCAGGCTGCACCGCGACGGCGCGCACACAGTGCTGCCGGCATAGGTCTGTGTGAATCGAATGCCTTCGGCGGCAAGGCGGTCGATGTTCGGAGTCTGGATGCGAGTTTGGCCGTAGCATCCGACATCGCCGAACCCAAGGTCGTCGGCGAGGATGAACACGATATTCGGCCGGGCCGGCGTAGCGCTCTGACCCAGCATCGGCGCGGCGGCCAGTGTCTGCAGGAATTGGCGGCGTTGCATGGTTATTCGTTCACCTTCGAGATTCCAGAAATAGCTTGAGCCTCGCCATGGCCTGTTCGAGGATGGCCTTCTCGGCGGCATAACAGATGCGTACGGAACCTTCACCGCCCGTGCCGAAGGCAACCCCGGGCGCAAGTCCGACGTTGGTCTCCATCAGGAGTTGCTTGCAGAACGCGAACGAGTCGGTGACGCCGTCGATCTTCGGGAAGAGATAGAACGCGCCTTCCGGCTTGGGCAAGGTTACGCCGGGGATCTTCTGGAGCACGGAAATGCAGAAGTCGCGATTTTCGCGCAGGCGGGTCACCATCTCGCGAACGGCCATCTCGCCCCACAGCAGGGCCGTCTCACCGGCACGTTGGGTGAAACTCGGCGCGTGCGAGACGATGAATTCGTTCAGTTGCGTGGCTCGCGCCACGACGTCCTTGCGCCCTACCAGCCAGCCCAGGCGCCAGCCGGTCATGCAATACGCTTTGGAAAACGACTGGACGACGATCACGGCGTCTTCACGGGTGGTCTTCTTTAGAATGCTCGGGGCGGTGAGCCGTTCCGGCAGCTTGGCTTTCGGCGGCAGGTCGGGATAGTACAGCCGCTCATAAACCTCGTCGGCCATGAGCCAGATCTCGTGCCGGCGCGCAAAATCGAGCAGCCGTGTCTGTTCCTGATCCGTGGCCACCCAGCCCAAGGGATTCGATGGCGAGGTGTAGAGCAGCATCCGCGTGCGCGGAGTTACGGCAGCCTCGAGGGCATCGAAATCGATGGTGTAGCGCCCGCCCGCGAGCACGTGCGGGATCTGCTTCACCACGGCGTTCGCCATTTGCACGATGGCGGAGCCGTTCGGCCATGCGGGCGTCAACACAATCGCCTCGTCGCCGGGATCGAGCAAGCAGCGAATGCCGACATTCAATGCCTGGACGCCGCTGCAGGTGACGACGATTTCGGATGACGGATCGAGGTCAACGCCGTGCTGTTCCTGGTAGAAGCGGGCCAGGGCCCGCCGGGTGGAGGGCAGCCCTGCGTTCTCGGTATAGAAGGTGAAGCCGTCCGCCATGGCCTTCTGCGCCGCGCGCTTGATGTAGTCCGGCGTGGGAAGGTTCGATTCGCCGAAGTAGAGTTTCAGGACGCCGTCCATGGACATGGCGATCTCGGCGAGTTCCCGGATTCGGGAGTGTGGAACGTTCAGGGCCGATTGGGCCACTTGCGCTGGCATATAGTAAAAAACCAGTGTAACGGCTGACGCGCCGGCCGGTCAGTCTCAGCCTCGCTCAATACGGCCACTGGGGCTTGCTGAACAATCCGCCATCCACCCAGAGGGTCTGACAGGTCACAAATTCAGCGGAATCTCCGGCTAGAAACACCACCGCTTTGCCCACATCTCCAGGGAGCCCGATCCGTTTTAGCGGCGTGAGATTGGACCAGGTCCCGGCATAGTCGCCCGCCTCATGTTTGGTCCGCTCGATCTCGATCGCGCCGGGAGCGACGCAGTTCACGCGAATCCCGTAGGGCCCGAGCTCCACTCCGGCCACGCGGGTGAACATCTCGATTCCGCCTTTGCTGGCCGTGTAATCCACCAGGTTCGGGAACGGGAGCTTGTTGCAGCCGGATCCGATATTGACGATCGATCCCCCGCCGGAGTCTTTCATATGCTGGGCCGCCCGCTGCGTGCACAGAAAACAGCCCTTGAGATTCGTATCGATCACGCGATCCCATTCGTGCTCCTGGAGTTCCAGCAGGGTCTTCCAGGTTTGAACTCCGGCGTTGTTCACCAGGATGTCGAGGCGGGAGAACCGCCGGAGGACCTCCGCGAACATGCGGTCCACGTCGGAGGAGGAGCCGACGTTTCCTTGCACGGAAAAAGCCTTACGCCCAAGAGCCTCGATTTCGGCGACAGTCTGATCGGCTCCGGCGCGGTCGGTGTTGTAGTTGACAGCGACGTCGCTGCCCGCGCGCGCGAGTTCCAGCGCAATACCTTTTCCAACACCTTTACTGGCCCCGGTTACCAGGGCCGTTTTCCCGTTCAGCGTCATGCGATTATTGTAATCACGATTCCAGCTTTCCGTTTTGCGACGCTGGGGGCCTGCGTCGGATATTTCTACTTGCTGCACGGCGCAATTCGAAGGACACTGAGATTTCGACACACCGGAGCGAAACTGCGCGTGTGTCGATAGGTTCCGTAGGTCTGGAGGAGGACAAGCAGTGACGGTCAAACTCGTCGACAACGCGCCGGTTCGGGAGCCGGCGGAACGTTGGACCACCGCGGACGCCGCTGAATTGTACGATGTTTCGGCATGGGGCAAAGGGTATTTCTCGGTCGGCGATAACGGCCACGTACTGGTGCACCCCACCAAGGATCAGAACCGTTCCATCGATCTGATGGAGTTAGTGGAGAAGTTGGAGCTTCGCGGCATCTACCTTCCCATCCTCATCCGGTTCGCGGATATCCTGAAGCACCGGTTGGGCGAACTCTACCAGGCCTTTCAGGGCGCGATCGGCGAGCACGGCTACAAGGGCAGCTACCGATGCGTGTTCCCGATCAAGGTGAACCAGCAGCGGCAGGTGGTGGAGGAAGTCTTTCATTTCGGCAGGCCTTACGGATTCGGCCTGGAGGCCGGATCGAAGCCGGAACTGCTGGCGGTAATGGCGATCGCCGATAACAACACGCCCATCATCTGCAACGGCTTCAAGGACGATGAGTACATCGAACTCGCGATGCTGGCCAAGAAGGTGGGCCGGCAGATCATCCCGGTAGTCGAGAAATTCACTGAACTGGAACTGATCATCCGGCAGTCGCAGAAGGTGGGGGTCCGTCCGGTGATCGGCATTCGGGCCAAACTCGCCAGCCGGGGATCCGGACGATGGAAGTCCTCGGGTGGGTATCGTTCGAAATTCGGACTCACTATCACCGAGTCACTGCGCGCTCTGGAAGAACTGAAGGCCGCCGGCATGGAGGACTGCCTCCAGTTGCTTCATTTCCACCTGGGCAGCCAGATTACGAACATCCGGCAGATCAAGGGCGCCGTCACCGAGGCCGTTCGCGTATATGTGGAGATGAAGCGGGCCGGGGCGGGCCTGCAATACATGGATGTCGGCGGCGGGCTGGGTATCGACTACGACGGCTCGCAGACGGATTTCGAATCGAGCGTGAACTACACGCTCCAGGAATACGCCAACGACGTCGTCTATCACATCCAGCAGGTGTGCGACGAGGCGGAGGTCCCGCACCCCACCATCATTTCCGAGAGTGGCCGCGCCATTGCCGCTTACCACAGCGTGCTCGTGTTCAACGTACTGGGCGTCACCGGGTTCGGCGAAGAGGAAGTGCCGAAGGAACTCCCCGAGGAAGTGGAGCAGCCCCTGTTCGATCTGCTGGATACCTACAAGGGTTTGAGCTCGAAGAACCTGCTGGAATCGTTCCACGACGCCCAGCAGGCGCTGGACTCGGCGTTGAACCTGTTCAGCCTGGGATACCTCCCGCTCCAGCAGCGCAGCACGGCGGAGAACATCTACTGGGCGATCTGCCGGCGCATTCAGAAGATGGCCAAGGATCTCGAGCCGTATCCCGAAGAACTGGAGCCTCTGGACAGCCTGCTTTCGGAGACGTATTTCTGCAACTTCTCGTTGTTCCAGTCGATGCCCGACAGTTGGGCGGTCAAACAGCTGTTCCCCATTCTGCCGATTCATCGTTTGGACGAGGAGCCGTTCCACCACGGCATCATCGGCGATATCTCCTGCGACTCCGACGGCAAGATCGACCAGTTCATCGATCGCCGGGACGTGAAACGGACCCTTCCGCTGCACCCGTTGAATGGCGGTCCCTACATTCTGGCTGCATTTCTGGTGGGAGCATACCAGGAGATCCTGGGCGACCTGCACAACCTGTTCGGCGATACCAATGCCGTACATGTGACGCTGGGCGATAACAACGAAGTGATTCTGAACACGGTGGTGCGCGGTGACACCGTCCGCGAGGTGCTGGATTACGTCCAGTTCAACGCCAAGACGCTGCTGGAACAGTTCCGGGTGGACGTAGAGACCGCGCTGCGGGACGGGAAGATCGGGTACGAGGAATCCGGCCGGCTCCTTCGGTTTTTCGAAGAGGGGCTGAACGGGTATACCTACCTGGAGTAGGAGCGACTGTAAATCAGGACCGCCCGAATCTGTTTCGGGCTGGACACCGGCGAACGCTTGTCCTACCCTGAAGATTCCGGGGAGGCCGCCATCGTCAAGTTCTGCGTTCTGGCCAGTTCGAGTTCCGGAAACTGCACGTTCATCGGAACGGACCGCACCCGGATTCTCGTCGATGCCGGCCTGAGCCGCAAGGAGACGTTCCAGCGCCTCCTCGACATCGGCGAGAAGCCCGACGATCTGACCGGAATCGTGATTACGCACGAGCACTCCGATCACGTGAGCGGGTTGCTGTCGATCGCCCGGTACTTCCAGAGATTGGGCCGTCCGCTGCCGTTGTACCTGTCGCGGCTTACGGCGCCCACCATCGACTGGGGAGAGTTCACGCCCGTGGTGGAACATTTCCAGGCCGGGTCGAGCTTCCCGATCGGCGATATCGAAGTGAACACTTTCACCATCCCGCATGACGCAATCGATCCGGTGGGCGTGGGTGTCCGGGCGAATGGCATCAAGATCTGCGTGGTGACGGACCTGGGGTACATGCCGGACAGCGTCAAGGTTCACGTACGCGGATCGGACCTGCTGATGCTGGAGGCGAACCACGACCTGGATATGCTCAAGGTGGGGCCGTATCCCTGGTCGGTGAAGCAGCGTGTCATGGGCCGCCGGGGCCACCTGTCGAATGACGTCGCTTGCGATTTCATCCGCAAGGAACTCGATTCCAGCGTGAGCACTTTGATTCTCGGCCACCTCAGCGAGAACAACAACCATCCCGAGATTGTGCGGCTGATGGCAACGCAGGCGCTCGAAGGGCGGCTGCTGTTCACGAAGTTGGTGGTGGCGAACGGGCGCAAACCCTCGGAATGGTTTGTCTATTAGGAGAGACTGCACAACATGATTGCGCGTTATACCCGCCCGGAGATGGGCCGTGTCTGGAGCGAAGAGAACCGTTTCCGCCAGTGGCGGGAGGTGGAACTCGCGGCATCCGAGGCATTGGCCGAGCTCGGCGAGGTACCCGTTGAAGCCGCACGCGCATTACGAGAGCACTCGGGTTTCAGCGTCGAGCGTATCAACGAGATTGAGCGCGAAGTGCGGCACGACGTCATTGCCTTCACCACCGCCATGGCCGAATCGATGAAGGCCGCCGGTCACGCGGACGCTTCCCGCTGGCTGCATTACGGACTCACGTCGAACGACGTTGTGGATACCGCGCAAGCCCTGCTGATCCAGGAATGTGCCGCGATCCTGATGAAAGGGTTGGAGGAGTTGATCGGCATCCTGAAACGGCGCGCGTTCGAATTCAAAGACGCCGTGCAGATCGGCCGGACGCACGGAGTGCATGCCGAGCCGATCACCTTCGGATTGAAGATCGCTCTTTGGTATGACGAGGCGGTACGTGACCTGGAACGATTACGGGCGGCCGCGGAGGAGATCCGGGTAGGGAAGATCTCGGGTGCGGTGGGGACTTTCGGTCACATTGGTCCGGAGGCTGAGGAGCGAATCTGCGGGAAGCTCGGTCTGAAACCCGCGGCGATCGCGTCGCAGGTAATCTCGCGGGACCGGCACGCCCACTTTGTTTCGGTGCTGGCGCTGATCGCCGCGTTGTGCGAGAAGATTGCGTTGGAAGTGCGGCATTTGCAGCGGACCGAAGTGCGCGAAGCCGAAGAGCCGTTTGCGAGCTCACAGAAGGGGAGTTCGGCGATGCCTCACAAACGGAATCCCGTCACCAGCGAGCAGATCTGCGGCCTGGCGCGGGTGGTGCGATCGAACGTGCAGGCCGCTTTCGAGGACATCGCCCTCTGGCATGAGCGGGATATCTCACACTCTTCGGTGGAGCGGATTATCCTTCCGGATTCGACGATCCTTACCGACTACCTGCTGGCCAAGACCATCTGGCTGGTGGACGGTATGAGGGTTTACCCCGAACGGATGCGAAGGAACCTGGACGCGACAAAGGGCTTGGTGTTCTCCGGGCAACTGCTTCTGGATCTCGCGGCAGCCGGGCTGTTGCGTGAGGAAGCTTACAAACTGGTGCAGGCGCACGCGATGTATGCCTGGGAGACTGAAGGCGACTTCCGGAAGGCCATTGAGGAGGATCCCCGGGTTGCCGGGTGCCTCGATGTCAGACAACGGGATTACGCGTTTTCGCTCGAGCGGCAACTTGCGAACGTAAACTCCATCTTTGGGCGGGTGTTTGGCCGAGTTCCGGCCTGAGCCGATAACCTCAAGATAATAGAACACATTGTTCGACAGGTGCGCCCCGGCTCGAAGTAATCGGTAAAGATGGTCTGAATTTGGTAGATCAAATCCACCGTTTTCCGGTTAAACTGTTCAAGATAGGAATAGAGTGACAATTCGTAGGCCGATAGCGCGCGAGACTCTCAGAATGGACTTCGACTTCGCCAAAGTACTGTTGGTGGACGATGACCCGGCGTCGCGTCTAACGCTGAAGACCGTCCTTGAGTTGAGCGGTTACAAGGTGGACTGCGCAGCGTCAGCCGCCGAAGCGGTGGTGAAACTGGACGAGCGCGTGTACGAACTGGTTCTGAGCGACCTGCAGTTGGAATCGCCGGACGCGGGTCTCAAAGTTTTGGCGCACGCCCGAATGATGCCGTACAAGCCAGCTACAGCGCTTTTGACGACGGAGAGAAACTCCGAAGTGAAGCGCACGGGCCGGGTGCTGATCAAACCGGAGGACATCCCGGACCTGTTGGGCAAGGTAGCCGAGTTGATTGGCGTTCGTGCAATGCGCCGCGTGAATCGGGAAATGAAGTTGGCCGGAATCGCTTAGGCTCGCGGGCCGCGCCGCAGCGTGATATTCCCAGTTCCCACCCGCAGCATCAACTTCACCGGTTCCAGCATATCGCCCGGACATCCATCCTGATTGTCCCATTCCGAAGCGACCTGCCCTGTGTGCGTTTTCGCGTCGATGGCATACAGTTCGTTCTGCGGAAGGCTGAGGTCGATTCTGCCGATCCGATTGGATACACGCATGTTCGCGGTGACGTTGCGGACCTGCACATCTCCACGATCGTGCTCGATCACCAATCTCGTCTGCCGGGGAACCTTGATCTGATAGATCAATCGGACATCGGAACGGTGGCGAAGCGGCTGCCGGGTGGTGATCACCATGTGATCGGAAGAGAGCCGCTCGGAGGTGACCACGATGCGGTCCAGTTCTCCTGCCGCGCGTTCCACCCCGAACTTCCTGACCACTACCTGCACCTCGGACTGATCCCAACCTTCGATCTGAACCTGCCCAGTGCTCTCCTTCAGTTCCACGATGCCGCCGGAGGCAAAGATGGTCTGCTCGGTGTCGATGGCTTCGGCTGGCTCGATTCGGAAGTTCTGGCGGGCCTGCAAAAAGCCGGCCGTCACCAAGGTGGTCACGGCAATGAGGATCCAGTTTGGCATTCGAACCTCCCGTTCGGGTAGCGCTTATGTTGCACGTCTCACGCCACCCATTCGCCCCCATAGAATCAAGGCCTTAGCCGGGATATGGCGGTGGGCTGCTGTGCGGATATGGGACAGGTGTTTATAGCTCGGGTCCGACTCCGAACAAGCGGCCCGCGCGGACCCAGCGGGAGGCGGTGACACCCGCCAACTGCGCCTCAGCGTGGTCGAGTTGGCGCTGGAGCTCCAAGGCCCAACGGGTGCGCTCATCGACGGTAGCCTCAGCGGTTTCCTTCAGACGGATCGTTTCCACCAGTTGGGTCCGCAAGTGCTCGATCTCCGCCGTCAGGCGCCGTTCGATATCAAGGGCCCAGCGGGTCTTCTCAGTATTGGTTTCTTCGAGTTGCCGGACTGTCTCAAGGGCCGCTTTCTGTTCCGCAGCATAGGCGTCCTGGAGTTCCACGACCCGCTGTCCAGTGGCTTTCAGGTCCGCTTCGAGCGCGATGGCCCAGCGGTTCTGGTCCTGCAGGTGGGCGTGCTGCCGTTCATGCGCGGCGTGCAGGTCGGCCAAAGAGGCTTGGGTGGATCGCAGATCCGCTTCGAGTTTCTCGATGTGCTGTTCGCGTTCCGCCAACACGTTGGCGGCGCGGGGCACGTAAACGAACGACGGGATCCAGGTGAACGGCTGCGTGGAACAAACCGCCAAGAAAAAGTGGGCCTGGTTCTCGAATCCGCCGCTCGAATCGATGCGGGCGCTGACAGGAGCGTACGTTTTGGATGGATAGAAGACGAACGCTTCCGAACGATTCTGGAGCAGCATCTGTACGTGAGGGAAGAAGCGCTCGAGTTCGGCACGGAATTCGGCCGCCTCGAATTCGTGTACATGGAACGGATTGGCGCCTTCGGGTCCCCGGGAAGCCGTGTAATAGGCTTTGTTCGGGGTGGAGACGATGAACAATCCATTCGGAGCCAAAACTCTTCGGGCCTCCGAGAGCAGTTGGGGCCAGTCGTTCAAGTGCTCAATCAGCTCAAAGGCGGTGACCAGATTGAAGGTTTCGCTGGGGTAAGGGATGGCACAAGCGGAAGCGGCTATGAATTGCAGGTTCGGAATCGGGAACCGCTCATGCGCGAAACGGGCGGCATCGGGGGCGATGTCGAGTCCGAAAACGAAAGCAGCCGTCCGGCTGAGTTCGGCCGCCCCATACCCCGCGCCGCAGCCGATGTCGAGTAACCGCTTTCCGGCGGCGAACTGGGCGGCGAATGCGTACCGGGAAACGTGCTCGTTCCACAGATCGACATCCACCTGGCCGGGGACGACCCGCTCACCGGTGAAGTCAATCACCCGTCACCACCGCGGGCCGATCAGCGTTGAGGCGGGCGTTCAGCTCAACGCGGCATCGGAGATGGATGTGTCCGTAGATGGGCGCCTCGGTTCGCATCATGGGAAGGGCGATGGCGTGATCCACCCAATCGCAGATGGTGTAGCCATCGAGCGTGCCGTCGGCGATAGCGGGCGAGAAAGAGAACGTGGAGGCGTACAGGGCGGGGAGCTCCAGATGAAAGTCGACTGTGTAGATATCGCCGGGCCGCATGGGAGGAAGTGGGTAGCCTTCCCTGGATGTGTTGGTGCCGGCGAAGTCCATCCCGAGGTGATTGCGCATCATGAAGCCGACGATAGGCCGGGGGATGGGGTTCTTGGCGCGAACGCTGACGCGAACGACGATGGACGAATCCGGTTCCAGGGCTCCCAGGGGCTGACCTGTCGGGTGAAGTACCTGGATCCCGAGGACCTCGGCACGACCATCGCCGAAACGCTGGTCCTGATTCGGCAGAGTTCGCACCACCTCTGGCGCTTCCGCGGCAGGCGCATCGGAATGGGGTGCCTGATGATGCGACAGGTAGGCCGAATCCTTCTGCGACATTGCGACAAGATACTTCGTAACGACGTTCTCAACGTCGCCGATGTCGCGAATCTCGCCATGATCGAGCCACATCGCGCGGTCACCCAGGGCTTTGACATCGGCCGTGGCGTGCGAAACGAACAGGATGGTGATCCCGCGCGAGCGGAGTTCGTGGACTTTGCGCATGCAGCGCTGGCGGAAATAGACGTCGCCCACAGCCAAGGCTTCATCGACCAGGAGGATTTCGGGATCGACGTGGATGGCGACGGCGAACGCCAGGCGCACCAGCATGCCGCTGGAGTAGGTCTTGACCGGCTGATTGATGAAATCGCCGATTTCGGCAAAGTCCTGAATTTCTCGGTATTTGCGATCCATCTCTGAGCGCGAGTAGCCGATGATGGCGCCGTTGAGGTAGACATTGTCGCGGCCGGAGAATTCGGGATTGAATCCTGCGCCGAGCTCGAGCAGTGCCGATACCCGTCCACTCACGTTCACGGTTCCCGAGGAGGGGTGGAGGATTCCGGCTACGATCTGCAGCAACGTACTCTTTCCGCAGCCGTTCTCTCCGACAATGCAGAAGGTCTCTCCCCGCCGCACTCCGAACGACAGATCACGCAGGGCCCAGAAATCGCGGTGGAAGGAACGCCGGTTCAGGGTTAGAACTTCTTTGAGGCGATCGGCCGGGGACCGATAAATCGAGTAGCTCTTCGAAACGTGGCTGAACTCGATAACGGGCACTACAGCAAATCTATAGGAGGATTCTCAGGGGTGTCAAATCGGAGGGGTAAAAATGATTCGGGCGGCCGCCAACTCCTGTCCGGATTTGCTCGCGTACATCGCGGTTAGGCGCCGCTAGCCGTACCCAATTGGTACGCTTATACGTTTGGCGTGCAAGATCTAGTTCAGAAAGCCGGTAGCCGCCCAAGGTTGTGGTCGTTCTCTATGGACTTCCTCCTACCTTGCAGATTAAAGAGTGATCTATTTCCATCACTCTCTGGGAATAATATGAACCTCTTTTAACAGGATGTCAACAGAAACTCTTGATCCCGGTTCGGTGGTGGCGCGGTTGACACAATCACCGCCCATCGATAGGCTGGTAAGTGGACATGCCGGTGTAGCTCAGGTGGTTAGAGCGACGGTCTCATAATCCGTAGGTCGCTGGTTCAACTCCAGCCGCCGGCACCATATTCCTCTCTTCGTATCCCGCCACCCTATTCCGGAACAATTAGCGAGTAGATCCGACTCAATTCATCCTGCGAGAAGTAGTCGATCTCGATACGGCCGCGGTTGGCGTCGGCGGAGATAATCCGGACGCGGGTACCGAGAACACGCTGAAGCTCTTCCACCGCGGCACGGACGTTCGGATCTTCACGAGCGGGCTTCTTCGGCTCCGGCTCGGCGGGCTTCGGCTCGGTAAGGTGCCGCACCAGCGCTTCCACTTGGCGGGTGGTTAGCGATTGAGCAACAGCCTTGGTTCCAACAGCGATTTGGCTTTCCGGATCCGTCAAGGTCAGCAGTGCGCGGGCCTGGCCCATCGGCAGGCTGCCCTCAGCCACCAGTCGCTGGACCTGTTCGGGCAACTTCAACAGCCGAATGGTGTTGGCGATCGACGAGCGGTCCTTTCCAGTGCGGCGCCCGATTTCCTCGTGGCTGAGGCTGAGCTCGCGAACCAACCGATTGAAGGCGTGGGCGGTCTCGATGGGGTTGAGATCCTCGCGCTGGATGTTCTCGATAAGGGCGAGTTCCAATAACCGGTCTTCGGCGAAATCCTGGACGACGACCGGAACGTCCGAAAGTCCCGCGATCTTAGCGGCGCGCCACCTTCTCTCGCCGGCAACCAATTCATAGCGATCCCCATGCTTGCGTACGATGAGGGGCTGAATGATGCCGTTCGCACGGATGGATTGTGCAAGTTCCTCGAGACGTTCGGGCTGGAATTGAGTGCGCGGCTGCGAAGGGTTGGGGTCGATTTGCTCAATGGGCAAGCGCGTGGGCGGGACGGGCTGCGCCTGGGCGGACTCGGTGGACGCCAAGGCGGGCGCCGCTCCGGCAGCGCGAGACGGCAGCAGCGCGGAGAGGCCCCTACCCAGCGCTTTGCGGGACTTGTCGGGTCCGCTGTTCATTGGCGAGGATCTCCTTAGCGAGTTTGATATAGGATTCGGCGGCGCGAGACCGGACATCGTAGAGGAGGATCGGTTTTCCGTAGCTGGGTGCTTCGGCGAGCCGGATGCTACGCGGGATTACGGTCTTGAAGACCTCATCGCCGAAGAACTCCTTCAGGTCGTCGGCTACCTGGCGGGTCAGGTTCGTTCTTTCGTCGTACATGGTCAGGAGGACGCCTTCGATCTGGAGGTTGTGACCGAAACCGTCGCGGATCCGATCAACGGTATCGATCAACTGGGAGATCCCTTCAAGAGCGAAGAATTCGCACTGGATGGGGATCAGAACCGAGTCCGCGCCGACCAAGGCGTTGAGGGTCAGCAGATCCAAAGCCGGTGGGCAGTCGATAAGGATGTAATCGTACTGGCTCCGGATGGGCTCTAGTCTCTGGCGAAGCCGGAGTTCGCGCTCGGGTTCTTCGACTAGTTCGATATTTGCGGCGACGAGATTCTTGTCGGCCGGGACAATATCAAGACCGTCGCATTCGGTGGGGACACGTACGTCGGCGAGGGTCAACTCTCCCAGCAGGACATCGTAAATGGTCCGGCGGTCGCTGCTTTTCGGGATTCCGAGGCCTGTCGTCGAGTTCCCCTGGGGGTCCGAATCGATTAGAAGCACCCTGAGATCGTTTGCGGCGAGCGAGGCGGCGAGGTTGATTGCAGTCGTGGTTTTGCCGACGCCACCCTTCTGGTTGGCGATCGCGATGGTTTTTGCCACTGGTTTGGATCTTATCACGCCCCGGACTGGATTTCTCACCTTCGCGCGCCATCGAGGTCCTTCCCGAACGAGTGTGGTGTTCCACGTGGAACGGGTTGCTCTTGCGATTCAGCAGATTGCAAGCTTTGTTTCACGTGGAACACGAATCTGGGTAAGATCCGATCGCCAGAACCCGCCGATCGCCCCAAGGCAGCGGGAGGATCTGTTCACTCCCAAGCTTCACGGCGTCATCGGCGCCCAAAAGCAGGGCGTATCGAGCCGCGATGCGCAACTTTATGAGGGACCGCGGTTCTACTGCGCGCGACACCAGCCAATCGTACCGCCCCGTGAGCGACTCCGCCCGGTCTGAGATCACTCTGGCATTGGGCACATCCCGAACAGCCTCTCGAAGGAATACCGCCTTCCTTTGGTGAGATTCCACCAGAGCCACGCGGCATCCCGGCCGCACCACCGCCACCGGAATACCCGGGAAGCCCGGTCCCGAGCCGATGTCCACCACCGAACCGTCCGTGAGGTGCGCAGCCAGAAAAAGACTTTCGCAATAGTGGCGGATCGCAGCCTCCTCCACCTTCGTCACGGTCGTCAGGTTCATCTTCGGATTCCACTTCAGGACGAGTCGGTAATGATCTTCCAGAGCCCGGAGTTCCCTATCTCCGATCGGGCTGATCGGAGCCATCTCCCGACGGATCACATCACCGAGCGATAGTGAGATAGACATCCAGCACCGCGATCGCCGCCGGCGTCACGCCCGGGATCCGCCCCGCCTGTCCCAATGTCTCTGGTTGGACCCGGGCCAACTTCTGACGGATCTCGGTGGACAGGCCTGGAATAGTGGAATATGAGAATCCTGCGGGAATCCGGCGGCCTTCCGATTCTCCCAACCGGACGATCTGCCGCTCTTGCTGGGCGATGTACCCTGCGTATTTGAACTCCGTCTCCACGGTTGTCAGCACACCGGGCAACAGTCTCTCACTGATTCTGGTGCGAAGCCACCCCTCGAGCGTCGCGATTCCCGCCTCGGGACGGCGCAGCCATACCGCGAGCGCGGGATGGTCATCTCCCTCTACGGGCAACTCGGGAACGCCATCCTGCCCAATCCGGGTGGATTCCAGCAGCTTTCGCACTGCCGCCTTCTGGCGCGATTTCTCTTCAAACACCTGCCAGCGCGCATCCGGCACCAACCCCGCCTTACGGCCAATCCTCGTCAGACGCTCGTCCGCGTTATCGATGCGAAGGTGCAGCCGGAATTCGGCGCGCGACGTAAACATGCGATAGGGCTCGTCGGCGCCTTTGCTGATCAGGTCATCGATGAGAATCCCCGTGTACCCTTCGGTTCGGCCGATTACGATGGGGTCGGCCCCGTTCAGCTTTGCCGCTACATTCAAACCCGCGACAAGACCCTGACAGGCAGCCTCCTCATACCCGGACGTCCCGTTGATCTGACCGGCGAGATACAGCCCGGTTATCGATTTCACCTCGAGAGCGTGCGTCAACTCGCGCGGATCCACGGCGTCATATTCGATGGCGTACCCGGGACGCATCATCTCCGCGTCTTCCAGCCCCGGCACGGAGGCGAGCATAGCCTCCTGGACATCGATCGGCATGCTCGTGGACATGCCGTTGACATACACCTCATAGGTGTCCAGGCCTTCAGGCTCCAGGAAGATCTGGTGGCGCATCTTGTCCGGAAACTTCACCACCTTGTCTTCGATCGACGGGCAGTACCGCGGCCCGATTCCCTCGATCTGGCCGCTGTACAACGGCGAACGCATAACGCTCTCCCGCAAAACGCGATGCGTCTCCTCCGTCGTGTAAGCGATATGGCAGGCAACCTGCGGCCGGTCAATCCTCTCCGTCATGAAGGAAAACGGTGTGGGGACCGCATCGCCCTCCTGCCGTTCGAACCGGTCCCATTGGATCGACCGTCCGTCGAGGCGGGGCGGCGTGCCGGTTTTCAGCCTGGTCCATTGGAGACCGAGGCCGCGCAACTGGTCGCCCAGAAGGTTCGATGGCGCCTCGCCGTTCCGCCCGCAGTGGTACTTCTGTTCGCCAACGTGAGCCAAGCCGTTGAGGAAGGTTCCGGTGGTCACTACAACGGCATGGGTTTCCAGTGTCCGGCCATCCCGCAACGTCACGCCCGTCACCTGGCGCGGTGACTCGTCCAGGTTCAACGCCGCCACCTCGGCTTGCAGGATCCGAAGGTTTGGTTCCTGTTCGAGCAACTCCCGCATCCGGATCCGGTACTGCTTCTTGTCGCACTGGGCACGGGGCGACCATACCGCAGGCCCCCGGCTCGTGTTCAGCAATCGGAACTGAATGCCCACCTGATCGGTGAGTTCGCCCATGATGCCGCCCAGGGCGTCGATCTCTCGCACCAGGTGACCCTTGGCAATGCCGCCCACAGCCGGGTTGCACGACATCTGAGCGATCAGATCCAGATTCATGGTCACCATGGCGGTCCGTAAACCCAGCCGTGCGCACGCGCGAGCCGCCTCGCAGCCGGCATGACCGGCGCCAATGACGACAACATCGAATCGGGAGAACCGCAAACCCATGCTCGTGAAGGAACTACGCCACCCCGAAGGGGCCGTAGTGTGTCATGATTCTATTCTAGCGGTAGATTTCCACCCATCCTCTTTTTATGCGCATTCTCGTCGTCGGAAGTGGTGGCCGCGAACATGCCATCGGCTGGAAATTGGCCCAGCACGGGCACAAAGTCTTCTCGGCCCCGGGTAATCCCGGCCTTGCCCAGGTTGGCGCCACCCTCGCTACTACGGACTACCTCAAGGCTGCCGAATCCGTTCACGCCGATCTGACCGTCGTTGGTCCCGAGGCGCCCTTGGTGGCGGGAATTGTCGATCAGTTTCGCGAACGAGGTTACCCGGTCGTCGGCCCAACCCGCGAGCAGGCCCGCCTCGAGGGCAGCAAGATCTATGCGAAGCAGTTCATGAAGGATGCCGGAATTCCAACCGCCCGCGCCATAGAGGTTCACGACCTCGACTCGGCAATGGCCGCACTGGGGACCTTTCCGCTACCTGTGGTGGTTAAGGCCGACGGTCTGGCTGCCGGCAAGGGAGTCGTGATCGCCTCCACTGCGGCCGAAGCCTGCGCGGCCGTAAAATCGCTGGGGCCCGATCTTGTAATCGAGGAATTCCTTACCGGCGAGGAGATCAGTTTCATCGCGCTCTGCGATGGGAAAGATGCTGTGGCGCTCGAAGCCACCCAGGACCACAAGGCAATTCGCGACAACGATGAAGGCCCCAACACGGGCGGTATGGGCGCTTACTGCGACGGACGGCTCCTCGAATCCACAATGGCCGAACGCATCCTCGACACTGTGATCCGCCCCGTTGTCGAGCGGACCGCCTTCAGCGGATTCCTGTACGCGGGCCTCATGATGACCGAAGACGGTCCCAAAACCCTGGAATTCAACGTCCGGCTCGGCGATCCGGAAACGCAGGCTTTGATGCACCGGATGCGGTCCGATTTCGCGGAACCTCTGGCAGCGGCAGCGGCCGGAGATCTCGGCGCAAGCCGGATCGAGTGGCGCGCCGAACCCTCGGTCTGTGTTGTCCTGGCCGCCGCCGGCTATCCGGGCAAAGTCCGTACCGGCGATCCCATCAATGGCGTGGGCGGATGCGGCACAGAAGTTTTCCACGCCGGCACGCGCATTGGCGATTCCCGTCTGGAGACAGCGGGCGGGCGGGTACTCGGCGTAACAGCGCGTGGTTCCGATCTCCAGGACGCGATCAGGAATACGTACCGGGCCGTAGGGCACATCTACTTCGACGGCATGCAATTTCGCAAAGACATCGGGCGCAAGGGACTCCGGCGCTGGTAAACTGAGGACAGTTCCAGTGGGGACGTAGCTCAGTTGGATAGAGCGGTCGCCTCCTAAGCGACAGGTCGGCAGTTCGAATCTGCCCGTCCCTACCACGTTGATTCTAATCCACTTATACGAATTCCGAAAGCCGTCTACCCCTTGGCCCGGCGTAGGGTTAAGGAACAATCCCTAAGCGATCCTACAGAACTCCCCTACTCGAATTACCGATTTCGCGGCATTGTTAGCTGTTCTACTTAGCCCCATAGTCGGGTTGGGAGGACATTTCAAGTGTCGCTCGCATATGCACCTCAGAGGCTAGTCCCATCGGTTCCGAAAGCGAACACGGGTAAGACGGCCACTCAGTGCCTGGAGGCTATCCGGGAAGGAGACCCTGCCGCAGCGCAGATTCTCTACAGCAAGTATGCCGATCAGATCCGGAGTTATTTGCGCCGGCATACGCAGATTCAGGAAGTCGAGCAAACGGTATTTTCCATTTTGGTGGAGGCCGTCCGGTCGGCGCGCGAATCCCACGCGCCCACACTCAAAGAACTCTCACAAACCGTCAAGGACCTCTCGCAACAAGGTGTATTCGCCCTGCGCCGCAAGGCTGCGGCCGACGATCGCAAGGTACTCTCCAGGATGACTTTGGACGGCCGGCGTGACCTCGTTAACGGACTCTTCTCCGTTCTCGAACCTCGCGAGCGCGAAATCCTGCTCCGTTCATCCCTGCTTCTTGAGAATGACCGTGAGATCTCTCAGGGTCTCGCGCTACCGATTCATCAGATCAGCAGAACGAGAGCCAAAGCCCGCGTCCTGCTGCGTATCTCTTCGCAATCAGACCACAGATATGACCCCGCGGCGATCGCTTGAGCATGACAGCAATGCCGTAAGGCCACTCCCCACTGCGCTTGTCGTGGAGCCTGTGCCTTCCTTGGCCAAGCTTCTGACAGGCTTGATGACTGGGGTAGGCTTCCGCGTTCTGGTAGCCACCAGTCCAGACGACGCCCTCAATGAGATTGACAAAGGCTGCTCTCCCATCGACGTCGTGCTGTGCGAGTGTTCGCTGCCCTATTTCAGCGGGCCCCGGTTAGCGAGTTTCATCCAACAGCAACGGCCGACCCTGCCGGTCGTGCTGCTTTGCGACCAACCGGTTCCGGAGGCCATTGCTCGCCAGTCCAAAGCGGTCTTTCTCGAGAAACCGTTCACCCGCGATCAACTTGCAGCCGTGCTGAATCGTGTGGTCGTTCTTACGGCAAGTCACTGGTGCGCAAGTTAAAACCCGCCCTACAGAGTTCCGCCACCGCCGCAACCACCAGGTCCGGCCGGTCCAGTTGAATCCAATGGCCGCTTCCATGGGCGCGAATGACGGTCCAATGCGCCGGGAATCCTGCTGACCCGCTGTTCTCGGCAACGATTGCAATTACGGGAACCGCAGCATCCATCCTCGACGTAGACATTTCAGTGGCACTCTCTGGCAGACATTCCAGGTGACGAGCCAAGCCTTCGAAGTTCTTGGCTTGCGACCAGTGCCAGGCGATTGCCGGCCACAAATTCCTGGGTAGTTTGCGAATTTCCCCCGCCAATCGGTCCGTCAGTCCGGCTCCACCCGATCCGCTCGTCAACCTCGCGGCCAACTTCGGAACCAGTTGGTTGCCGGCAAGCAGGATCCGCAAACTTGCACCCACAACACCCCACCGCGCCAGCAGCGCTCCCCGCCGCGAAAGCCGGATCCCGCGCGACAACATCCGGCTCTTGGCCGCCGTCATCGGACAGAATTCACTGGCCGCCAGTGCGTCCACCAGGACTGCACCCAGTACATCCCCTGGGTACAGCGCAGCGAAACGCTGCACCACGAGCCCTCCAAAGGAGTGTCCGACCAGGATATACGGACCCGGAAGTCCCGCCACATGTAGCGCCTCTTGCAACTCTGCGGCGATCACCGATGGCGTACGAGCCGTGACGCAAGGGCCGCTCCAACCCAGTCCGGCGCGGTCATAGCTGACCACCGTCGTCCGCCTGGCGATTTCGGCCTGGACCAGAGCCCAGCTTAGTGACGTTGCCGCGATTCCAGCTTCCAGCACAACAGTCGGCGTCCCGCTGCCTGACGGATGAAGATGCAGTGGCGTTCCCCGCACTTCCACCATCCGGCCGGGCGGATCGAAGCTTCGGGCGATCGACATCGCTAATCCGAGATCGCGACTTCACCCGGCACAATCTTCCGGGTTCGCGGCAGGATTCCCCGGTAAGCCAGCCATCCGCCGATACCCAATGCGGTTACGAACACCGTCAACTTGCACCAGTTCGTGAAAGCATTGATTGGCAGTATCCGCCACAAGAGCCATAAGATGCTTTGCGCAACGGGGGCTGTCCATACCAATCCATAGAAGTACCGCCGCTCGTCGCCCTCGCCTTTTGTCGATCGCTTCACCCGCGGCAGACTGCCCAGCGCCCCCAGAATCCACACCACGACCACGATTGGAAGATACGCGCCATTGTAGAGTTGAGCCATACGCCACTGGCCGGCGAAACACGCATACGCCACTCCGGCAAGATTCAGAGATGCGTAGGCGATCAATTCGCTCCAGGCCACGGTATAGCAGATCCGCCGATACAGAGGGTTCGGTTTGTCCTCAGTGAAACGGATGATGTACGGCCGCGGCTCGACACCCGGTAGCCGGCCGAATAGACCCGCGACACCGGTTGCGGCCAGGACGATCCCCAGCCAGGCCGCCATCCACACATCGGCCTTACCCGCGAACAATCGAAACGTAGCCGGACCCGGCACCAGATAGAACACGGCGATCCAGATCGGCCAGTGTGCGAAGCGGTAACCGAGTTTGTTCCGATCGCGTAGCTTCCGTTGGGCGGCGTACTCCAGGCGAACGGTATCGTTAGGCATACCACTATTCAGGTTGGTGTATAGCAGGTGGGATGGAGCGGGAGACGGGATTCGAACCCGCGACATCAACCTTGGCAAGGTTGCACTCTACCAGCTGAGTTACTCCCGCGAGGATAGACTACTTTTCGATTGTCGCGCACCCACTCCGGCGTGTCAAATCTCTATTACGAAAACGTTTCGAACAGCCCCTTTGCAGAATGTTCTAAGTGGCTGTAACTATAAGATAATAAAGCAAATAAACCCAACCGTAAAACGACTGTCACAAGCGCTAGAAACCGCGCCACTTGTGGTAGACTAAAAACCGCAAACGGACAGGTCGGGCAACTACGCCAGCCACCCCGCAAGCTCGGTTCCCCTGGCTAAGTAAGGGTCGGTTACCCGGATTTCCACAATTGTGGAAATCCTGTGTAAAAGCTGCGTTCGGAGAACTAGTAATGAACGGTTGGGATCAAATAAAAAAACACCTTGAAACGAAAGTCGCTACCGAGGCCTACCACAATTGGATTCAAAATACGGAACACGAATCGCTGGACGGAAACATTCTTCGAGTACGAGTCCCCGATGATGTAACCCGGCAATGGCTCGAACAGGAGTTTGCAGAGCAAATCCGTTCTGCGATACAGCAATTGGGTCTTCCCATACGTCACGTCGGCTTCAATGTGGGTATGGCTCCTGCTTCCCGCATCGGCAATCCCATTGAGACTGTCACTTTCAGCAACCCGATCAGTCAACTGAACTCAAAGTTCTCGTTCGACAACTTCGTGGTGGGCTCGTGCAACCAGTTCGCTCACGCGGCGGCAAAGGCTGTTGCGACATCGCCATCCAAATCCTACAATCCTCTGTTCATCTATGGCGGCGTGGGCATGGGGAAGACCCACCTGATGCATGCGATCGGGCAATCTCTCTTTCAGCATTACACCTCCATGCGCATCGTCTATACCGCCAGCGAGCGCTTCATGAACGAAATGATCACCTGCATCAAAAGTGATCGCATGCCTGCATTCCACCGCCACTACCGCTCCGCTGACGTACTCCTGATCGACGACATCCAAACCCTGGGCGGTAAGGAACGTACCCAGGAGGAGTTCTTCCACACCTTCAATGAGCTCTACGACCATCAAAAGCAGATCGTGATTTCGAGCGATTCCGCGCCGAAGAACACCCCGGGCCTCGTCGAGCGTCTTCGTTCCCGCTTCGAGTGGGGACTCATGGTGGATATCCAACCTCCCGACCTCGAGACCAAAATGGCGATTCTCGACAAGAAGGCCGAAGCCGAGTCGGTGGAACTGCCGGAAGATGTCCGGCTCTTCATCGCCCGCAATACGAAGTCGAACGTTCGTGAACTCGAAGGCGCCCTGGTACGGCTTATTGCCTGCTCCTCGGTACTCGGCCACAAGATCAACCTTGCCATGGCACAGCAGGCCCTCAAGCACTTGGGACAAGGCCAGGACAAGCGGATCCACACAGATACGATTCTCAAGGCGGTAGCCGACCAGTTCGGGTTGCAGCCAACCCAACTGAAGCAGAAGACGAACGCCCGGCACATCGCCTATCCGCGTCAGGTGGCCATGTATATCATCAAGGAACTTACGCAGGCTTCCCTTCCGGAGATCGGTCGGATGTTCGGTGGAAAACATCACACAACGGTGCTCCACTCCATCCACAAGGTTGAGGAACTTCGCAACAAGGACGCTGATGTCCACAGGATGTTAAACAACCTAATCGACTCAATTCATTGATCATGGGGCTTTTTCCACTGCTTACCCCGCATCGTGGCTGTGGAAGCCTGTGCACCGCCGGCGAGTCTCGGATCCATCCACCGCCAAGCGCCACTTTCGCACAGGTTGCAGTAGTGGAAACCGATTGTATTTGCTATAATTTAGGAAGAATTCAACATTTCAACAGCCCCGATGAATTCTGTTCCTGAATATATTGATATTCAACTCTAAAAGGGGAAACGGAGTAGCGCTCGATGGAATTCACCGTCAGCAAGGCCGACCTGGTAAAGGAACTGAACCTGTCTCAAGGAGTCGTGGAAAAGAAAACCACGATACCGATCCTCTCCAATGTGCTGGTGGAGACCTCGGAAGATCGCATTATCCTTACCGCGACAGATCTCGAACTCGGAATCCGATGTTCGTGTCCGGCTAAGGTGCAGCGTTCCGGGGCAGGCACCATCCCGGCGCGCCGCCTGCTCGACTACGTGCGGCTGCTGCCTGACGCGGATGTCAGCGTCAAGCTAGCTGAGAATCAGTGGGCAAGCCTGTTATGCGGCCGTTCAAGGACGCGCATTGCCGGCATGTCGCGTGAGAGCTTCCCGGAGTTGCCGGTAATGCCCGAGAAGATCGCGGACTTGCCGGTGAAGGCACTGGTCTCGATGATCGGTAAGACGATCTTTGCCATTTCAACGGAAGAGTCGAGGTTCACTCTTAACGGTGCGCTGCTGCTGGTCAAAAACAAGGGCCTGACCATGGTAGCCACGGACGGTCACCGCCTCTCGATGGTGGAGTACGATATTCCGTTTCCAGATATCGCGGGATCGTACCGGGCCCTGCTGCCGCGAAAGGCGATGGGTGAGATCCTCAAGCTGGCGAGTGAGTCATCACCGGATAGTGTGATTGCTTTTGCGGGGGACGACAATCACCTGTTCTTCCAACTCGACGGAAGGTTGTTACTCTGCCGCAAACTCACCGGTAACTTCCCCGATTTCGAGCGCGTTCTTCCCAAGGAGCACCCCCACTCCGTCACTCTGATGCGCGACGAGTTGAAGGGAGCTATCGAACGCGTCTCGCAATTTGCCGACGAGCGTTCCCGCGCCATACGACTGCGCCTTGGCCCCGGAGAGGCGAAAATTCACTCATCGATTTCAGAGACCGGCGAAAGTGAAGAGAGCCTGCCGGTGGAATACGACGGCGAAACCGTCGAGATCGGTTTCAACGCCCAGTACCTCCTGGACTTCCTGCGGGCCATACCACAGGACCAGTTGACCATCCGCTTTAAAGACGGTAATAGCGCCGGCGAGCTTCGCCCCGCGGGAGATAACGTCGACTATAACTATCGGTATGTCGTCATGCCGATGCGTATATGAGTTTCTGTAAGACATGCCGGCATAGGACGGCTAATTTTGGATTTACTGTTTCAAACATGCAAAAAAGGATGTGGGCGTGAGTACGGCAGGCGTTTACGATTCAAGCAGTATCAAAGTTTTGGAAGGCCTGGAGGCAGTACGGCTGCGCCCAGCGATGTACATTGGTTCCACCGGCGAGACGGGCTTACACCATCTCGTGTACGAAGTAGTGGATAACTCCGTCGATGAGGCTCTGGCAGGTTATGCCACCGAAGTGAATGTCGTCATTCACATCGATAACTCGGTAACCGTCGTTGATAACGGCCGCGGCATTCCGGTGGATATGCACGAAGAGGAAGGCGTGTCGGCCGCTCAGGTCGTCATGACCAAGCTTCACGCCGGCGGAAAATTTGATTCCAACAGCTATAAAGTATCGGGCGGACTGCACGGAGTGGGCGTCAGCTGCGTAAACGCTCTCTCGGAAGCCCTCCATCTGGAAATCTGGCGTGACAATGCAACGTGGGAACAAGACTACGTGCGAGGTATACCGAAGGGCGAGCTTACCAGGACCGGTAAGTCCGGCCGTAAGCGCGGCACCAAGGTCACGTTCAAGCCGGACATCACCATCATGGAAGCCACCGTGTTCAACGCAGACACGCTGTCCCAGCGTCTGCGTGAACTCGCATTCCTGAACAAAGGCCTTCGCATTACACTCTCGGATGAACGTGTGGAACCGCCCAAACTCAGTGAATTCGTTTTCGAGGGTGGAATTGCCGAGTTCATCCAGCACCTGAACAAAGGCAAGACACCACTGCACGATAAGCCCATCTACTTCGAAGGTCAACGAGATCTGCCGAATGGCCAGTTGACGATGGAAGTAGCTCTCCAGTACAACGACTCCTATTCGGAAACGGTCTTCAGCTTTGCCAACAACATCAACACCGTGGACGGCGGCAGTCATCTGACTGGGTTCCGTAGCGCGCTCACGCGAACCATCAATTCGGCGGCGCAGGCGGCGGGCCTGTTCAAGGACGTGAAGGAGAACCTGTCAGGCGACGACGTTCGTGAAGGTCTCACGGCGGTGGTGAGCGTAAAACTCCCGCAGCCGCAGTTCGAAGGGCAGACAAAGGGCAAACTCAACAGCGACATCGCCGGTTTCGTGGTCCAACTCGTCAATGAGAAGCTAGGCGAGTTCTTCGACAAGAGTCCGAATGTCATGAAGAAGATCGTCTCCAAGGCGATCGATGCAGCTCGCGCTCGCGAAGCGGCCCGCAAGGCGCGCGATCTCACCCGTCGAAAGGGCGCGCTCGACGGCGGCGGTTTGCCTGGCAAGCTCGCCGATTGCCAGGAGCGCGATCCGGAACGCTGCGAATTGTTCCTGGTTGAGGGCGAGTCGGCCGGCGGCACCGCCAAGAGCGGCCGCGACCGCCGCTACCAAGCGATTCTCCCCCTCAAGGGCAAAATCCTCAACGTTGAAAAGGCCCGCTACGACAAGATGCTGGGCCACGAAGAAATCCGGTCGATGATCACCGCGATCGGCACCGGAATCGGCAAGGACGATTTCGACCCGGCCAAGCTCCGCTACAGCAAGATCATCATCATGACCGACGCGGACGTCGATGGCTCGCACATCCGGACGCTGCTGCTCACTTTCTTCTTCCGCCACATGCAGGAGTTGATCAAGCGGGGCAACGTGTTTGTCGCGCAGCCGCCGCTCTACCGGATCAAGAAGGGCAAGAGCGAGAAGTACATCAAGAACGACAAGGAATTCACGCGCGAGATTCTGCGCAGGGCGACGGAGAACCTGCGCGTCGAGATTGGCGCCACCGATGGCCAGCCTCCGGCGCACGTGCTGGAAGGCGCGGAACTCCGCAGCTTCCTGATGTCCCTGGATGAGTACCAGCAGATCTTCAAACTGCTGGAGCGCCGCATGCGAGACTTCCGCGTTGTGGAGATCCTGAGCCGCATCGATCTGCACATTGACACCAAGGCCGACTTCGCCGACAAGGCCAATGTCGAGAAACTCTTCGAAGCCCTTACTGCCATCGGCATCGGCAACGAGATGACGCACGAGGAAGAACACGACTCGTGGCGCGCCGTCTATCACGATCACACCAA
Organism: uncultured Acidobacteriota bacterium; assembly: GCA_963737465.1. Lineage (GTDB taxonomy): Bacteria > Acidobacteriota > Terriglobia > Bryobacterales > Bryobacteraceae > TMP-7. The sequence continues at coordinate 107,125 of CAVTTC010000013.1, read as the reverse complement.
CGCCCCGCGCACCATCGACGTCGAACTCGCGGCTCAGCCCGAATACCGCCGCTTGCGAGCGTTTGCCAAGAGCATCGCTCAGTTCAACCAGCCGCCGTTCTTTGTGGTGAAGGAAAACCATCGCGATAAGCAGGAGAACTGGCGCGACCTGCTGGCCCACATCAAGGGCGAGGGCACGCGGGAAGTACAGATTCAGCGTTACAAGGGACTCGGCGAAATGAACGCCGAGCAACTATGGCAGACCACCATGAACGCCGAATCGCGGACCTTGCTGCGCGTCTCGGTGGAAGACCTGGTCGCGTGCGACGAGATCTTCACGACACTGATGGGTGAGGACGTGGAGAACCGCCGGCGGTTCATCGAAGAGAACGCACTGGACGTCCGGAACCTCGACGTTTAGTTTCGGAGAGAATCAGCACCGGGCTTTCGGTCAATGCTACTATCAGGCTGACACAATGAAAAATACCAAATTGCCGAAGAAGAACAAGAAGCGCCTTCCGCGCAAAGCGAAGAAAGCCGCCCAGAAGAAGGCCGCCGCTACAGCCTCCGCAGCTTCGTAACGCGTCCGGCTCCCACCCACTCCACCACGAAGATATTTCCCGCGTGATCGAAGCAAGCGCCGTGCGGGCAGATCCAGGAAGCCGGGCCGCGAAACATCGCCCGTGCGAAGATGTCATATGCCCACAGCCCACGAACTCAGTGTGCGCCTACGTACGGTTGCCGGTCGCGAAGTGATCCACCTGCAGGCGATCGAGGATTCCGAAGCCTCCGCCCGGCCCGCATCGGGATGGTCGCGCAAAGAGGAACTCGGACACCTGGTCGATTCCGCCGCCAACAACCACGCACGATTCGTCCGCGCGGCGCTCGAATCGCCGTACCGCGGCCCGGGATATGACCAGAACGCCTGGGTGCGCGTGCACGCCTATCACGACCTCCCGTGGTCCGACCTTGTCGGCTTCTGGCACGGATATAACCTGCTGCTGGCGCATCTCGTCGAGCAGGTTCCCGAATCCAGCCTGGCAACGGAGGTCTACATAGGAGCGAAAGGTCCACTGACGCTGGGCTTCGTCATCGACGACTACATCCTGCACATGCAGCATCACCTGGATCACATCCTCCGGCGGGAGGCGGTGACGCGCTATCCTCGCGAGAACTCGTGACACTGTGCGACTTTCGGAGCGCCTGTCGCGTCATCTCTATTTGAAGCCTTTCGGACGCATACTCCTGTTCGCCGTGACGGCGAGCCTGGCCGCCGCGCAGATCACGGCCGTCTCCTCCGCAAGTTACCAGACGCCGGTGGCGCCGGCCTCCCTGGTGACCCTCTTCGGATCCAACCCCGCCACCTCCACCGCGCAGGCGCAATTGGATGCAAATGGGCAACTGCCCACCGAACTGGCGGTATCGCGGTGCGCGTGGCCGGACAGACGGCTCAGTTGCTGTACGTTTCGCCTGGCCAGATCAACATGGTGATGCCGGCCTCCATCGCCTCGGGAATCGCGCAGATCGAGGTTCGTGCAACAGGCTCGAGCCAGGTCCAAAGCACCACCGTGGAAGTAAGCAACGCCGCTCCGGCGCTATTCTCTCGACGCCTCCGGCCGTGGCGCCGGATCCATCTTGAATGGGGTCACGTTCACAGGCGGTCCGTTCACCATCGAAAGTCTGGCCAACCTCGGCGATGACAAACGGACGCGGCTGGCGATCTATGGCACGGGGATCCGCTATGCCGGCAATCCCTTTCTCGATCCCTCCGTCACCAACGCCGCTGGAGCCATTACCGCCCGAGCGCTGGACAGTGCGGGCAACGTGTATTCCCTGCCCGTGGAATACGCGGGCGCCGCTCCGGTATACTTCGGACTCGATCAGGTGAACGTCGTTCTACCGCCGCAACTCGACGGTCTGGGCACGCTTTCACTCAGCATATCGACGGCCACCGCGTCATCGAACGTCGTTACCTTCACCGTCGATGCGCTCCCGGCAGATGCGATCCGTTTGATTGGACTGCGGCTTTCGCAGAGTTCGATTCTTTCGGGCGGCAGCGCAATCGGAACTGTCACGCTGAACGCACCCGCTCGGACCGGCGGATTCCCGGTATCCCTGGACAGCTCGGTCAATTTCCTACGAACCCTCGCGGCGGTCACTGTGGCCGCCGGCCAGGTTGAGGGCGATTTCGATCTGCTGGCCACAACCAACGGGTCGGGACCCGCCACCGTCACCGCGTCCGCGAACGGCGTTGCTCTCACGGCGCTGCTGGTGGTGAACTCCGCGAACGGACCGTCCCTGTCGAGCATTACGCTCAGCGCTCCATCGGCGGTGGGCGGCACATCGGTGACCGGCACTGTGACGCTGACCGCGGCCGCAGGATCCGCTGGCGCGGTGTTGAATCTAACTTCGGATTCGACCAGCGTACAGCCGCCATCTACCGTAACCATCCCGGTCGGCCAGAAGTCGGCCACGTTTACCATTACCACTTCTGCTGTCCAATCCGCTCAGACTGCGAACCTCACGGCCGCCTATAACGGTGTGTCGCAATCGGCGACGCTGACAGTGAACCCGCTCTTCACCTTTGCATTGGCGTCGGATTCGGTAGCGGGCGGGCAGGCTACCACGGGGACCGTCACACTGGGGGCTGCGGCGACTCAGGCAGGCGCAACGGTGAATTTCGCTTCCAGCGACCCCTTGGCGGCCATTGTCACACCTTTGGTGCTGGTCGCGGCTGGCCAGACGTCGGTCACGGTACCGATCTCCACCACCGCCGTACCCACGGCTCGCACGGTCACCATCACCGCCACCTACAAGTCGGTCGCGCTCAATGCGTCCTTGACCGTGGAGCCTGCCGGCACGCCCGTCATCAGCACCGTCGCGCTGACTCCTACGACGGTGAAAGGGGGCGGTACCGTGACGTGTACGGTCACACTCACACTTCCGGCGCTTCAGCCCCTGGGCACGACGGTGGTGATGTCCAGCAGCAACCGACTGGTGGCGCCGGTGACGTCTTCAGTCACCGTTCCGGCGGGCCAGACCTCATTCAGTTTCACCATTCGCACGACGGCCGTCAGTTCTCCCCAGTCAGTGGTGATCAGCGGCTCAACTGGCGGACTGACGCGAGCGGCGACACTCTCGGTGCAGTAAGGCTATAACTGATTGCTCGCGGCCGCGAAACACTCCCGGGCGATCCGCCTCAACAACAGCGACTGCGTCCACCGGTCGCCTTCCTCGCGCATCTGGCCCGATGCGTCGGGAAACGTGCGGGCATAGTAAATCCGCGGCGCCAGCAACTCCGGCGCGAAGCAGATGAAATCCCCTGCCCTCGCGGACGCCAGAAAGCCCCGAAATGCAGCGGTCCACAAACGGCGATAATGCTCCACGTAGGGGTGCGATGCCGTGGTCCCTTCCCCGATGTCCACCTGGATACACCCGGGGCTGGCGATGCGGCCATGCAGAAACCGTACCCGTTCCAGCACCGGAGCGATGAAGGCAAACTTCATATCGAACCCGCCGTACACCATCTCGAGCCCCGCGTACCAGTGGGAGAAATCGCCGTTGAAACGCAGGTCCGGATATCGCTCCACAAATCGCACCGTACGCCACATGTCCTGGAACAGCGTCGCCCGGTGAGTCTCGAGGTAGATCGGAAACCTGAGCTTCTCCGACGCTTCCAGAATTGCTTCGATCAGCGCGAAGGCTTCGGAATCGTCCTCGAGTCCCCAAGCCACGTGCGCCGTGGCGCACTCGAGTCCAAGGTCGCGGAGCCGTGCGGCGTTCGTGGAGGCCTGGTCGGGCGTATTGATGCGCGTGCTTCCAGCCTGGCGCAACCCCAAGCCCCGGCATAAAGCCACCTGCTCCGGCACAGGCACGTCCGCGAACTGGATGCCGTCATACCCGGCCGCGGCGATGGCTTCCATCTGACTGTCGAAGTCGAGGCCCGAAGGTCCAGCCGACCATTCGGGCAGGTCCTCGAGAGCCAAAAGGTTGAAATACGAAAGCAGCGCGGGCGCAGCACTGCCACCGGCGTTCGAGTTCGCGATCGACATCAATTCACCACGTAATTCGCCGCCACTTCGCCGAAAGCCCGCAGTTGTGCGGTCTTCCACGCGGCATCGCAGCCGAGTTCGGCGGCCATCAGATCCGCCACTCGCGGAGCCATCGCCATCGCCGCCCTGGCATTCAGGAACAGTGCGCGCAGCCGGCGAGCCAGCACGTCCTCCACGGTCCGAGCCATCTCGTTCCGCGCCGCCCACACCACTTCAGCCGCCGTGTACGGCAACTCCGGATGCAGCTTTTCACCCAGCGCGGGATCGGCCGCCATGAGCTTTCGGATCTCCAGCGCATCGGACCCGTATACTTTCAGATCGCCCAGTTTCTCACCCGCCGGGAAGAACCCGTGAATGTTGAGGTGCCGCGTCACACATTCCTTTTCGGGCAACTGAGCCAAGTCAGCGGCCTGGTTCACCAGGTCCTCGGCCATGTGCCGGTAAGTGGTCCACTTGCCGCCGCAAATGGTCAACAGCCCGGAGCGTTCGATTCGAATGGTGTGATCGCGCGACAGCGAGGCCGTATTGCCGCTTGCGCTCGCCTTCACCAGCGGACGAATGCCGGTGAAGACGCTGAGCACATCCGCGCGTGTCGGCCTCTTTTCCAAATAATCGGCGGCTGTGTTGAGGATGAACTCGATCTCCTGGTCCATCGCCGCCGGCTCCAGAGTCGCATCCGAAATCGGCGTGTCGGTAGTGCCCACCAGGGTGTGGCCGTGCCAGGGAATGGCGAACATCACGCGCCCGTCGCTGGTGTGCGGCACCATGATGGCGCTGTCGCCCGGCAGAAACGATCGTTTGAAGACGAGGTGGATGCCTTGGCTGGGCGCGATCATCGGCTCGGCATCGGGATCCGATTGCCGCCGGACCGTATCGCTGAACGCTCCCGTCGCATTCACCACCACCTTCGCTTCGGCCCGGAACTCGGCGCCCGTTTCCGCGTCGCGCACCGTCACGCCATCCACGAAGCCCTGCCCATCCTTGGTCAACGAAGTGACGGCGGCGTAGTTCAGCAACTTCGCGCCCTGCTCATAGGCGGTGGTCACCATGTTGATGAGCAGGCGCGAATCGTCGAACTGGCCATCGTAGTAAATCACGCCTCCGCGGAGTCCCTCGGTCTTGATCGTCGGCAGGCGTTCCAGTGTCTCCTCTTTGGAGAGAATGCGCGACTGCCCGAAGCCATACTTGCCTGCGAGGAGGTTGTAGACCTTCAGCCCGATGCCGTAGAACGGCGCTTCCCACCAGTCGTAATTGGGGACAACGAACCCAAGATCGTGGACCAGGTGCGGGGCGTTTTGCAGGAGGAGTCCACGCTCCTTCAGCGCTTCCATTACGAGCGAGACGTTCCCCTGCTCCAGGTATCTCACGCCGCCGTGCACCAACTTGGTGCTGCGGCTGGAGGTTCCCTTGCCGAAATCGCTCTGTTCCAGCAGGAGTACGTCGTAATTGCGGGTGGCGGCGTCAATGGCAATCCCTACCCCGGTGGCGCCGCCGCCCACGATGATCATGTCCCAACGTCCGGAATGTTCGCGGACGCGTCGGTACATCTCTGAGCGGTTCACATCTCAATTATGCACGGACGCTACTTGCGTTGCCGCACGAAGATGTTGCCGTTCAGAGTTTTGAAGCTCATCTCCGGCCCGCCGCCATTGATGGTGCCAATGGTGGCCTTGTCCATCTTGACCTTGTATTTGCCCCCGCTGGAGCGCTTGTCTTCCACCTGCGCCGGAGTCGAGTTCGGTTGCAGCTTCACCTCGAAATCGGTGTAGATTTCACCATTGTCCGATTTCAACTTCAGGGTCGCCTTGGTATCCGCTGGAAGCGTCACGTCGATGTCGCCGTTCAACGTCGAGAACGACATCGGCTTGTCCGGCGCCACCCGGTCCAGGGCAATGGTCAGCCTTCCGTTGAGCGAGTGCGCCAGCACCGAACCCGCAACGCCAGCCACGCGAATGCTGCCGTTTACGTTGTTCAACTCCACGTCTCCGGCGACATTCGACACCTTCAAGTCGCCGCCGTTCGTGCATTCCAGTTTCAAGGTGACGGAGCGCGGCACCCGCACCGTCAGGCTCCGGCTGTCCGGACCCGAGATGCGTATCGTATTATTCGATTCTTCGACAGTGACGCCAACGCCGGGACTGATCCGTCGTAAACCGTCCGCTCTCGGCGAACTGTGGCGCAACTCTGCGCCGCCTTCCACCGTCACCTCTTTGGCGTCGGTTCCTTCCACGGTGAAGCACCCGTTGACAAGGTGGCCCGTCACGGTCTGCGGCCGCGAAGGGTCGCTGAACGGTACCGTGATGCGGTCCGTCGATTCCTGCGCCAGGGCCACTGCGCAGAGTAGTAGAAACACGCTGATAACTTTCATGATTCCTGACTCCTGAAGAATAATTACCGTTGCAGTCTGGCCAGCGCCCACTCGGCGCGCTCCCGTACCTGCGGGTTCGTTTTCGGATCCTTCGCCAGCGACTGCAACGCCGGCGCGGCCTGTGTATCGCCGAGTTCCGCCAATGTATCGATCAACGCAACCTGCATCATTGGCGACTCTTGCTTTGCGATCGATTGCACCAGACCCTTGCGCGCCACCGGACTCGCGTTGAAGGGGTGCAGCGCGTCCACCGCCGCCAGGCGCACATTGATGTTCGGATCGTGATTCACGGTGTACAGCAGCGCCGAGAGCACCTCGGTATCCGATTGCTCCACCCGGTACGCCCAGTTCACGCCCTTCAGCCGCTCGCTGGCATTCTGTTGCTGCAATAACGAAAGCGTCACTAATTGACGCATGTTGCCGACCTCCGTGCGCAGTTGAGAGATCTGCGCGTCGTCACGCTTGTTGTCCACCCGGTACCCGGCGAAGAATCCTACCGCCACCAGCGCCAGTCCGAACGCTGCCTGGTACGCGGGCCGCATCGGAAACCAGTTGCGCATCCGCTCCACCAGACCTGGGCGCGCCGCACCCGGTGATTCGAGCCGTCCCTGCTGGTAGGCGTCCAGCCGTTCATAAAAGCGCCGCCGCAGATCGCGCGACGGCTCCGCATCCGGAATCCGCCCCAGTCCGTTCCAGATCGAACCCAGACTGTCGGCTTCGGCGCGGCAGGCGGTGCACGACGCGAGATGCAGTTCCAGACTCGCGCGGTCCTCACCCTCGAGCGCGTTTTCCCAAAACTCGGGCAGCAAAGCCCGGTACTGTTCGCATTTCATGACGCTCTCTCCCCTGCCAGTTCGAAATAGATCTCGCCCAGTGCGCGGGTGGCCCGATAGACCCGCACCTTCACCGCTCCCGTCTCGCACCCGAGGATCGACGCGATCTGGTCGTAGGCGAGGTTCTGGAAACGGCTCAGCACCAGCACCTCACGCTTTTCCTCGGGCAGCCGCTCGAGCGCGCGCCGCAACAGCGCGATCTCCTGCCGCTTGCGCATGGTCTCCTCGGCTCCCGGCATCTCGCTCACCGGTTCCCGCATCGTCCGATCGTCCTCATCGTCCCGGCTCATCACCAACTGCAACTCGCCCGTCCGCTTGCGTCCGGCATCGATGCTGGCGTTCCGCGCAATCTGGTACATCCACGCGACGAACGGACGTCCTTCCCGGTACGTGTGCCGGTACCGCAGAATCCGGAAGAACACGTCCTGCACCAGGTCCTGGCTGACATCCGGATTCCCATTCATGTGCAGGAAGAAGTTGTAGACCGAACGATGGTGCCGTTCAAACAGCACGGCCAACTTGCGCAGGTCGCCCTGGCAGACCGCCGTCATCAGGTTCTCGTCGGATACTGTCGCCACTTCTTACCTGCTCACGTAAGAGAATACAGCGGAACGCCGGAATGGTTACAAGGCTTCAGCAGTTCGGAAACTTGTGGGGCAGGCCCCCGGCTCGGCGGACTCAGCCTGGCTCTCAGCCCGCCAAATGGTCTACATTTCGAAATGGCCGTAGCCACTTATGGATGAGTTCCCGAAGGTTCTGCGATGGTGATTCGGTTCCTCTGCAAAAACCTGCCTCTGTTCGGGCTAAGCGGTGAACCGGCGAAACACGCGGAGGAGGGTCCAGCTCGCGAAGGTAGTCCAGTGTCGCGGATTCGGTGCCCGGCCAGGGTCTTGAGCTTGAGGCCACAGGCGGCTCGAACCGGTCGATGGCCTGGATGAAACCGATGGTACCCGCGCAAACGAGGCCATCGAATTCGACGCCGTCGGGACACCGGTGATCATCAGGGCGATCTAGTGTAATCGTGTGCCGGGTCAAGGAATGCGTTGATTCCGTACGGGTATTTACCGTACACTAGTTAAGGAGGGCCGATCAATGCGCCAGATTGCCGAACCCAAGCCACGAAGAGTCCAGGTACCTCCTTCAAAAACGTATCGCTTTGATGCCCGGCTCAATGAAGAACAGAAGCTCCTCATCCAGCGGGCGGCGGACCTGGAAGGTCGCACGATGACCGACTTTGTCCTTCACAGCGCCACATCGGCCGCGGAGCAGACGATTGAAAGGCGCGCCATGTTGATCCTCACGGCACGCGAATCGGAGGCTTTTGCGGATGCCATTCTGAGCCCGGCAGAGCCCGGACCAATCTTACGGAAGGCCGCCCGTGAGTATCGCGAGAAGACGGACTCGCGGTGACCGATCAGCCCCGTTTCGAGTACACGGTCGAACCGCTCAACGCCTTTCACGGCCGGGCCGATTTTCAATCTGGCGTCGAAGAACTCGACCGGTATTTTCATCATCAAGCCGGACAAGATGCCAGGCGCAAGATCGCCGCTCCTTTTGTCCTTCTGGATCAGAACGGGACAATCCTGGGCTACTACACCTTATCGGCCTACAGCGTCCGGCTCAGTGAACTTACGGAAGCCATCGCGAAAAAGCTTCCCCGCTACCCTTTTCTTCCGGCAACCTTATTGGGGCGACTGGCAATCAGCAGTTTCTGTCGGGGCCGGCGCCTCGGACGACTCCTTCTGATGGACGCTCTCCACAGAAGCTGGAGAAACACGTCGGAGGTAGCGTCTGTGGGTGTTGTCGTGGAAGCCCTGGACGAGAATGCGCGGGCATTCTATCTTCATCACGAGTTCAGTTCATTGCGGGATCATCCCGACAAGCTTTTCCTCGCGATGGCCACCATTGAAAAGGTGTTCAAGCCTCGTTAACGCGGCGCACACGAGACGTACACAGACTTCGTTGGCGCCGAAGGGCAAGGGGCGGACACACGCCCGCACCGGCCGAGAGTCCCTAGCTTGTCTAGGGGTGCGGAGCTTCGTGCTGTAGGTTACATTCCCTTGCGGCCTTGCCGGGTTCTGCGATGGTGATTCAGTTCCTCTGCAAAAAGCTGGCTCTGTTCGGGCCAAGCTGTGATATTGTTTCTTCTTCGTGGAGACGATTCCGGACTCGGCGCTCTGATTTAGCCGCGGACACGGCACAGGGCCTTACCGGGAATCGCGCTCGAGGGTAGCTCCCAGGTCGAGAGCACCCGCCGTTAGGTGACTGTGCCAGTGCGTCATACCTGTGGGTTGCTCCCTCCTTTTGCGGCGCGATTGTTCCCCGGCCGTGCTCCACACCGCCCACGCCGGCATCAGTCTGACATTACGACCCAGAAGTAACAGATGTGTTCCCATAATCGAGCCTCACGAACATCCGGAACCACAGCGCGAAGGGTTCTGGCCGGGAAACTCTCGTCATTCCTGGTTCTCGCACTGTCACTGCTGCCCGGGTGTGCCCCGGTCCTGGCTGATACACTTGACGGCCAGATTCTCCAAGTGATTGAAGACGACTTTGACTCCGGAAATGGAACCACTAAGTATCATCTCGATTCTACTGCTGGATTCTTCGAATTGATTCTTCCGTCTGCGGATTATGCGAGCGGTATTCCGTCGGGGTCCAGGGTGCAGGTGGACGGATCCGTTAAGGGCAGCAGGTTCGTTGTAGAAGATCCCGCAGCCCTGTCTCTCACACGTCCTGACAGGCACAGTTCGCTCCGTTTAGTATCGTCAGCGGCTTCGGTGACGAAGACAGCGGGTGTCCGGCGGGTAGCGTATTTTTTTAGTCACTTATCCGTTTGACCGCTCATTTCTACGATATGTCCGTGCTGAATCAGGACTTAAAGACAGTGGACGCGTTTTATCGGGAAAACTCCAGTGGAAAGATGTCCGTGACGACGGATGTTTTTGGGTACTTTGATGCCGCGAATACGGTGCAATGCGCCGACCTCGGCGGCACGAAAGATCTCGCGGATCAATTGGCGCAGGCCAATGGAATCAACCTCGCGAATTACGACACTATCATTGTTAATGGACCTCGGCAGACGACATGCATATATACCGGGTTTGGGTCGGTTGGCGGCAGCATCGGGTATATCTGGCTCAATGGTAAGAGAGAACCGTTAACCATTGCTCATGAGCTTGGCCATAACATCGGACTGAATCACGCCAAATCCTATATGTGCGGGTATTCCCAGTACCGGCCCGACATCGGTTGTTTCGTGGGCGAATATGGTGATCCTTACGACACAATGGGAGGCCCGGGTCCTTCTCAACCCGTTCACTTCAATTCCGCCCATAAGGAAATGCTCGGTTGGCTCGTCTCACAAAAAAAGTCTCGTCGGGAGTGTTTTCCATCAATCCATTGGCGTCGTGGAATGGAACGCTTTCCGTCCAGATCGATTTGCCCGATACGTCGGATGTTTACTCCGTGGAGTACCGCCAGAAGATCGGCTTTGACGCGAACATTGTCGTGCCGCAGGGGTTGCTCGGTCCTCAGCTGCGGCTGGTCACTTCTCATAATACGTATCTGCTGACGATGAATCCTGCCGGAGAGAATGAATCATTCGCGGACCCGATGGTTGACCCGACGCTGCATGTGGGGCAACGGTTTGTGGATTACGCAAACCGCTTTTCCGTGTCCGGCGTCTCGAAGAGTCCGACGGGAGCGCAGGTGCGGATACTGATCCCCACCCTGGCGTCGCCGGCTGTTCTCCTTACCGCGCCCACCGCGGGCGCTTCGGTGAGCGGAACCACGGCCCTCTCGGTGGATGCTCTGGACCGGACCGGAGTGACCAAAGTGGAATTTTACCGTGACGGAACATTGCTCGGAACAGCCGCCTCCAGCCCTTACACGTATTCCTGGGACACCAGGAGCGAAAAAGCCGGAAGTCATTTGCTCCTGGCAAGGGCGTATAACTCTCGCGGTGGTGCGTCGACCGACAGTGTGACGGTCACCGTCCAGAAGGCGTTCTGCAATCTGGTAGCTCCCACGGCGGGATCCGTTTACTCCGTGGGACAGACGATTACAGTGGTCGGAGCGGTGGTCGCGCCGGCCGGCGTTTCAAGAGTGGAATTCTTCGCCGATGGAGTCTCAATCGGAGCAGGGTCTCCCATCTCGGTGAACACGTACGCCGTTAACTGGTCTACCAATGTGGGGGGAGCCTATACGCTGACGGCGCGTCTGACGGATTCCACCGGCTCCACGGCTGACAGCGGTCCGGTTGGAATCAGGGTGAATCGGCGAACACGCGGAGGAGGGTCCAGCTCGCGAAGGTAGTCCAGCGCCGCGGGTTCGAATTCGGCGCCGTTTCGACGCCGTCGGGACACCGGTGATCATCAGGGCGATCTACACGTTTCGTCAGCGCGAAAGCGAAATCTTACTGGCGAGGACGACAAGGGCAACTCAAATCCCGCTCGTGCTATCATCTGGATATATTACTGGCTATACGGAAGATCTAGCCATGAGCGACACCTCACAGAAGCGAGCGATTAAGAACTACAGGAAGCGCCTGAACCAGCGGGGGATGGCCCGGTTTGAGGTTCTTGGACTCGAATCCGATCGCGAACTCATCCGATGGCTCGCGAAGCGGCTCGCAGAGAATGGCCCGGATTCGATGCAGATTCGTGCAGCGGTGCGCCGCACAATCGATGGCGAGCCGCCGAAGAAGAGGCGGTATCCTTGATGCTCTGCGCCGGTCGCCTCTGGTCGGTGCCGATCTGAATCTCAAACGCCCGGCCGCGGCTGAACGCAAGATCGACCTGTGAGCCGCTACCTTCTCGACACGAATATCATCAGCAATGCCACCAAGCCGGAGCCGTCCTCCGCGCTCGTAGCGTGGATGGCTGAACAAGCCGACGAGGACTTGTTCATCTCTTCTCTAACCGTCGCGGAGGTCTGGCGTGGCATACTCGAGAAACCTGCTGGAAAGAAACGAAAAGAGTTGGAACGCTGGTTCGCTGGTCCCGAGGGTCCCCAAGCACTGTTCGCCGGCCGCGTGCTGCCGTTCGACGAAAAGGCCAGCCTCGTATGGGCGCGCCTAATGGCTCACGGCGCCAGAACCGGGCGGCCTCGGAGCCCTCTCGACATGATCATTGCCGCGGTGGCGGAAGCGAATGATTGCGTTCTCATTACCGATAACGAAAAAGACTTCGCCGGTTTGAAGGTCGTCAATCCCATGCGGTCTACCAGTTGAGAGGGTCATTTTGTGTTTGGTTGAGACCCCGCCTTATCGAAGAGGCATCCCTGAACGGAAGGGGGGCGTTCGTCCCGGCACCGGGCGGCCATGTCTGGCGGTGACCGCGGCGGTGCAGTCGATGGGAGGCCGTGCAGGGCCTCTGAATAACGATTCCAATTCGGTTCGGCCCAGCTTGGTCGGACAGCTCACCACCATCGGACAACGAACCGGCTTTCAGGCCACCCGCCAAGGACCGGCCTCACCATTTTCGATACCCCGATGAACGACGTTCACAGACCCCCGAATCCCACTCAACCCCATCAAAACAAAGAAAGAGCGCAGTACGGTTTTTGAGGCCTCTCTTGCACACCCCGATATGCTGTAGATGGAAATGAACACATCAATCAAATCCGCCGGCGAGCCGTCCATGCTCGATCCGGTCTACGGCTATCGCGACGACCTAGCCGAGCACTACAAACCAGCCAGCGCCTACGAACGCCTGCTCCTCGGAGTAGCCGCTCAGGCCCTCAAGCGCTTCCACGACGCCCAGACTCTCGAACGGCGCCTGTTCGAAAAGGTGGACCCGCTCGAACTGCTCACCAACAGCCCCGACACCTTCAAGACCGTCACCCGCCACGTCGCCGATTGCGAACGCGCCTGGCGCAAGTCGCTCGAAGAAATCCGCCGGGCCATCCGGCAACGCGAGACCGGGCCCACAGTCCGGAAATCCAGTCCGCGGCCCACCGCACCGCCGCCGCAACCCGCCCCCGCGCCCACGAACACCCACGTGCCGGCGGTGGCCTCCCACCTGAGCCGCGAGTGAACCGAAAATAGCTCGTGACGAAACGAACCCAATCTCGTCTCAAACACTTGTAGTAGGAATACAGACCAGCGTAGTAGACTCGAACTATGGCATTGCCGAAACTCAGCAAGCTCGAAATGCAGATTATGGAAGCGCTGTGGCGAAGCGGAGCCCTGTCCATCCGCGAAATCCAGGAAGCGTTTCCCGCGCGCGGCCGCCCCGCGTATACCACCATTCAGACCACGGTGTATCGGCTGGAGGAGAAGCAGGCCCTGCGGCGCGTGAAGAAGATCAGTAACGCCCACATCTTTGAGCCGATCGTCACCCGCGGAGCCGCGCAGAGCAAGTTGATCGACGAATTGCTCGGCTTCTTCGGTGGGCGGACTCAGCCGATCATGGCCCACTTGGTGGAGTCCGGAAAGCTGACCATGGCGGATGTCAAGGAAGCCGAGCGGGCGCTCGAAGAGCTCGCCCAAAAGGAGGCGTCCAAGTGATCTCGCAATCCCTTGTGCTTTCTTTCCGCGCCGGACTCATGCACGAGGTGCTGAACCACCTGTGGCAGTCCACGCTGTTTGCGGCGATTCTCGTACTCATCGCCCTGGCCTTCACGAAGAACCAGGCGCGGACCCGCTTCTGTCTCTGGATGGCGGGCTCAGTGAAGTTTTTGATACCGTTCTCCACCCTGGTGTGGGTGGGCAGACACCTGGGATGGAGCGCCGCGACCCCGGCTACCCTGCGTTGGTCGTTTGCCGTGGAAGACCTCAGCCGGCCCTTCACTCAGCCCCATTTGATGCAGGCCGTAGCGCGCCCGGGTCTTGCGGACAGTGGCATCGAGAACTGGTTCGCTATCGTTTGGGTAGCTGGATTCGTGGCCGTCCTCGGCGCATGGGCCCTCCGCTGGTACAGGCTGCGGCGCCTGGTCGGATCGATGTCGCCTATCACGGAAGGTCCGGCATTCGACACGTTTCAACGTCTCCGGCGGAATGCCGGAGTGCGCCTGCTGTCCTCCCCCTCCACCCTCGAGCCAGGAGTGTTCGGCATCTTCCGGCCGGCGCTGGTCCTACCCGCGGGTGTCCTGGAGCGGCTCAGCGAAATCCAACTGGAGGCGGTTATCCGGCACGAACTCTGCCATGTCCGCCGGCGCGACAATCTCTCCGCCGTGCTTCACATGCTGGTGGAGGCCATCTTCTGGTTTCATCCCCTGGTCTGGTGGCTGGGAACACGTCTCGTCAATGAGCGCGAACGCGCCTGTGATGAAGCCGTGCTCGACGAGTTCAATCAACCGCAAGTCTACGCGCAGGGAATCCTCAAAGTGTGCGAGTTCTACCTGGAATCGTCCGTGCCCTGTGTGGCGGGAGTGACCGGAGCAGATCTCAGAAAGAGAATCGAAGACATTATGAACCAACGAATGGTAAATAAACCCGGCCTTGGCCGGCGGCTACTGCTTTGGACGGCCGGCGCAGCAGCCATCGTCTGCCCCATCACCGTCGGTCTGTTGGACGCTCCTCAAGGGCGGGCCCAATCGAACCCATTGGCCCCCAAGCAGTTTGAAGTGGCTTCCATCAAGCCCATGGACCCCGCCATGGGAGGGATGCACCGGGTTGAGATCCAGATGGCCCCGGGGGGCCGCTTTATCGCCAAGGGCCTGAACGCGAAAATGCTCATTCAGCAGGCCTATGGTGTCCGGGATTTTCAGATTTCCGGCGCGCCCTCCTGGGCCTCCACTGACCGTTATGAGATCAACGCCAAAGGCGAGGGCAACATCACCCGTGACGACCTGAAGCCGATGCTGCAGGCGCTGCTGGCCGATCGTTTCAAGCTGACCATCCAGCGTGAAACCAAGGACATGCCGGTCTACAACCTGGTGGTCGCCAAGGGCGGACCAAAGCTGAAGGAGAGCGAAGGCGGAAAAGGGGACCAGGTCCGGATGGGACGCGGCCTCATCGAGGCACAGAGCGCCTCCATGCTCGCCATCACGAATGTCCTATCCAATCAACTCGGACACGCCATACTCGACAAAACCGGTCTGACGGGGCGCTACGATCTGAAACTCGAGTGGACCCCGGACGAGAGCCAGACCGCCATGATCCGGCAGATGCATCCCGATTCGCCGCCGCCTCCGCCGCTCGATAACGGTGGCCCGTCCATCTACACCGCTTTGCAGGAACAGTTGGGTCTGAAGCTGGAGAACTCCAAGGGCCCGGTGGACATGCTGGTGATCACACGGCTCGAAAAGCCCACCGAGAACTGAGCATGCGGTGTTTGGCGCAGTCCCTCCCGGTGGTGCTGGCGGCCGCGTTCGTCGCGCACGCCGCCGAGCACCGGGGAGTGGTGACGTTCGGCGGTCTCCCCCTTCCCGGCGCTTCCATTACGGCAAGTGATCGAAACGGAAAGAAGGAAACGGCCATCAGCGGTCCTGACGGGATCTACTCGTTCCCGGATCTTGCCAGTGGAACCTGGACGCTGCGCGTGGAGATGCTGTGCTTCGAGCCGGCCGAACGCGAAGTGACCATCGCCGTCGGAGCGCCGCCCGCCGAGTGGGAGATGAAACTGCGTCCGCTCCCCGCCATCGTCGCGCAGGCGGCCCTCCGCGAGCAGAAGCCCGCCGCGCCGGAAGTCGCCGTTCCGAACGCTGCCCCAGAACCCCCGAAGCCAGCTCGATCCGAGGAAGAGACGGCGGAGTTGAATGACCGCGCCGCCGACGGCTTCCTGATCAACGGCAGCGCCAACAACGGCGGAAGCACCCTTTTTGCGATCTCACCCGCTTTCGGCAACTTTCGCAAAGGGCCGGGGTCGCTCTACAACGGCAGCATCGGCCTAATCGCGGGTAACTCCCTGTGGGACGCGAGGAGTTACTCGCTCACCGGACAGGACACGCCGAAGCCCAGTTACAACCGCCTCACGGGCTTACTGGCCTTCGCGGGCCCCATCCGAATTCCCCACTTGCTGCGCAACGGCCCCAACCTCATGGTGAATTATCAATGGACGCGTAATCGAAACGCCACCACCCAATCCGGGCTGGTGCCGACCGCGGCCGAGCGGCTCGGAGATCTCGGTCCGCAAGGTACGATTCCACTAAACCAGATCAGCCGGGAAGCGCAAGCGCTTCTGAAGCTGTATCCGCTGCCGAACTTTCGGGGCGGGTCGCGCTACAACTACCAGGTACCGCTTACCAGCGGGATGCATCAGGACAGCCTCCAGGCTCGCGTCAACAAAGGCCTTGGCCGTCGGGATCAGATGTTCGGGAGCTTCGCGCTCCAAAGCACCCGTACTGACAACACCAACCTGTTCGGGTTTCTCGACACAGGCGACACCACGGGCCTCAATGTCGCCGTCGATTGGCGGCACAGCCTGACTCCGCGGCTCTCCATGACTCTCGGCGCACAGTTCAGCCGCCTCAACGCGCGAGTCACTCCTTACTTCGCGGGACAGACCAACGTCTCCGGCGAAGCCGGGATCGCGGGTAACAGCCAGGCTCCGGTGGACTGGGGACCTCCGGCCCTCACCTTCTCATCGGGTATCTCAGGGCTGTCGGACATGAACCCGTCGTTCACGCGAAACCAGACCACCGGCGGCTCCATCGGCGCATTCTTGGGAATCGGGCGGCACGGACTGACCTTCGGCGGCGACGTCCGCAGGCAGCAGTTCAACCTGCTCGCGCAACAGGATCCGCGAGGCGCGTTTACCTTCACCGGCGCGGCGGACTTTGCGGGCTTTCTCCTGGGTAGGCCCGATACGGCTTCGCTCGCGTTCGGAAACGCCGACAAGTACCTGCGCGCCTGGTTCAACGATGCCTACTTCACGGACGACTGGCGTCTCAGTCCGGGCTTCACGCTGAATTCTGGCGTGCGATGGGAGTACGGATCCCCTGTCACCGAGCGATACAACCGCCTGGTGAACCTCGACATCGCCAGTGGATTCGGAACGCTCGCGCCGGTGGTGGCAACCGATCCGTCAGGATCGGTGACCGGCCGCGCCTACCCGGCTTCCCTGGTCGAGCCGGACCGCCTCGGAATTCAGCCCCGAATTGGATTCTCGTGGAGGCCGCTGCTCGCGTCCTCGTTGGTGGTGCGGGGTGGATACGGCGTCTACTACAACACCTCGGTGTACCAGATCCTGGCGACGCAGATGGCGCAGCAACCGCCTCTCTCGAAGACGCTCAGCGTACAGAGCACCCTTTCCGCTCCATTGACGCTCGCGGATGGGTTCAACACGGCGGCGCCCTCTACCGCAAACACGTTCGCCATCGACCCCGATTTTCAAATCGGCTATTCGCAGAACTGGCAACTGTCCGTCCAGCGCGATCTTCCCGCCGCGCTGGTGATGATCGCTACGTATTCCGGCGGCAAGGGGACCCGGGGCGTACAGGTCTTCCTGCCCAATACGTTTCCCACTGGCGCCATCGATCCATGCCCGGCCTGTCCCAGGGGTTTTGCGTATGTCGCCTCGAATGGCAACTCCACTCGTGAGTCGGGACAGATCCAACTGCGGCGAAGACTGCGTGCGGGCGCCAGTGGAAGCCTGCAATACACTTACGCCAAGTCGATCGATAACTCGGCGCTCGGCGGCCGCGGGCAGGGCGGATCGGTAATCGCGCAGAACTGGCTCGATCTGCGAGGCGAACGCGGGCGGTCCAATTTCGACCAGCGCCATGCCATCACGGCCCAGTTTCAGTACACGTCCGGAATGGGTACGCGCGGCGGACTGCTCGGCCGCCGTGTGGGATCGCTGTTGCGGGAGTGGACCCTCGCAGGGCAGATCACGGCGGGAACCGGGCTCCCCCTCACGCCGGTCTATCTGACTCCCGTAAAAGGAACCGGCGTCACCGGCAGCATCCGTCCGGACTACAACGGCGCGCCGCTCTATGATGCACCTTCGGGCCTGTTCCTGAACCCCGCCGCGTACGATGCGCCCGCCCTCGGCCATTGGGGAAATGCCGGTCGAAACTCCATCACCGGTCCGGCCCAGTTCGTGATGGACGCCTCCGTCGGGCGAACCTTCCGCTATGGCGACCGCGTGAATCTCGACTTCCGCATCGACGCGGCAAACGCGCTCAATCAGGTGAGCTATACGAGCTGGAACACCACCGTCGGCGGCGCGCAGTTCGGCTTCCCCACCGCCGCAAACCCCATGCGAACCCTGCAAACTACCGTTCGGGTGAGGTTCTGATGAAGCGGAGTATCGCAGCGTTCCTCGCAATCGTGCTCCCGGCCCTGCCCCAGCAGGAGACGCCGGCCTTCAAGGTCACCACCCAACTGGTAGTCGAGACCGTCGTCGTGAAAGACAAGAGCGGCAAGCTCATTGAAGGGCTCACGGCCAAAGACTTCGCCGTGACCGAGGACGGCGCACCTCAGGAGATCCGCTTCTTCGAAGTGCAGAGGCTCGAAGACCGCGACGCACCCGTCGAGGTCATATCCGATCGCACCCGTCCTGAGGTGTTCGAGAAGCTTCCTCGTACCAAGATCGCTCCCGAGACCGCGGGTAATACCCGCTACCGCGACCGCAGGCTGCTGGCCCTCTACTTCGACATGACGGCCATGCAGGAGTCCGACCAGTTGCGGGCGCTGGCTGCCGCGCAGAAGTTCATCCGCACGCAGATGAGCACGAACGATCTCATGGCCGTCTTGCAGTTCACCGGCGGCGCCGTTCAAGTGCTACAGGACTTCACGGACGATCGGCCTCGTTTGCTCAGCATCCTGCAAACGATGATCGTCGGCGAAGGCGAGGGTTTCGATGAAGACGCGGGCGATGCCAGCAGTTCCGATACGGGCGCGGCATTCGGTCAGAACGACGGCGAGTTCAACGTCTTCAACACCGATCGCCAGTTGTCCGCGTTGCAGACCGCGGCCCGAATGCTCGGCCAGTTGAACGAAAAGAAAGCTCTGATCTACTTCGCGAGCGGGCTTCGCCTGAACGGATCGGACAACCAGGCGCAATTGCGCGCCACGTTGAATGCCGCGGTGAGGGCGGGAGTGGCGCTGTGGCCCGTGGATGCCCGCGGCTTGGTGGCTCAAGCCCCTCTCGGCGACGCCACCCGTGGATCGCACGGCGGTGTCGAGATGTACACGGGCGGATCCGCGATGGCGGTTCAGTCGAATTTCCAGCGATCGCAGGACACGCTCTGGAGCCTGGCGGCCGACACGGGAGGCAAGGCGCTGCTCGACAGCAACGATCTGGCCGCAGGCATCCGGCAGGCCCAGAAGTCGATGTCCACTTACTACCTGCTCGGCTACTACACGAGTAACGCCGCGCTGGACGGCAAGTTTCGGCAAGATCAAGATCACGTTGAATAACGGCCTCTCAGCGAACCTCGATTACCGGCAGGGCTACTGGGCGGGTAAGCAATTCGCCAAGTTCACGGCCGCCGACAAGGAGCGCCAACTCGAAGATGCCCTGATGCTCGGAGACCCGGTTACGGAGTTAACCATCGCTCTGGAACTCGACTACTTCCAACTGAACCGGGCCGAGTACTTCGTCCCGCTCGTCGTTAAGATCCCCGGCCGCGAGTTGGTGCTCGCGAGGAAAGGCGGAGCGGACCGGACTCGCATCGATTTCATCGGCGAGGTGAAAGACGAGTACGGCACCACCATCCAGAACGTCCGCGACAAGGTGGACATCAAGCTGAGTGAATCCACCGCCGCCGAACTGGCCCGCCGACCGATTCAATATGACACCGGGTTCACCCTGCTGCCCGGGAAATACGTCATCAAGTTCCTGGCCCGAGACAATGAGACGGGGCGGATCGGGACCTATCAGACCGCCTTCGCCATCCCCAACCTCAACAAGGAAACCCGGCGCGTTCCCATCAGTTCGGTGGTATTGGCGAGCCAGAAGGTGGATCTAAAGGAAGCGATCTACAATGCGGTGAAGGCGAAGGATCGCGCGGAAAGCGCGAACCCCCTGGTAGAGGACGGCCAGAAGCTGATTCCGAGCGTCACCCGAGTGTTCCACCGCAATCGCGACCTGTTCGTCTATCTGCAGGCGTACCGTCCGGAGTCGACGGGCGCCGAACCGGTGATCGCTTTCGTCACCTTCTTCCGTGGACAGAAGAAGGCGTTCGAAACAGCGCCGCTGGCCGTGAGCGGCGGGATGGCGAACCGGCTGAAGACCGTTCCGCTGAAGTTCAGCATCGGTCTGGAGCAACTGCCGGCCGGAGAATATAACTGCCAGGTAACCGTCCTCGACCCGGAAAGCGGCAAGGCTAACTTCTGGCAGTCGCAGGTAATGCTGATCGAGTAATCAGAACTTCACGTTGGGCGCGGTCCGGGCCGAGATATCCGCCTTGAAGTAGGGCTGAGGCGAGAATCCGAACAACCCCGCGGCGATGTTCTTCGGGAATAACTGGATGTCGGTGTTGTACTTCTGCACTACTTCGTTGTACTTGCGGCGCTCCACGTTGATGCGGTTCTCGGTCCCCGCTAACTCGTCCATCAGCCGGTTGAAGGACTCGTTCGACTTGAGCTGCGGATAGTTCTCGACAATCACCAGCAGGCGGCTGAGTGCGTTCGACACCTGGGCGTTCGCATCCAGTTTCTCCTGAGGGGTTCGTGCTCCGCCGAGTGCGGCGCGCGCGTCCGCGATATCCTTGAAGACCGTCTGTTCCTGCTTGGCATAGCCCTTCACGGTTTCCACCAGGTTGGGGATCAGGTCCGCGCGCCGCTGCAGCGCCACGTCCACCTGCGACCAGGCCGCGTCCACCGCGGTCCGCTCCGCCACCAGCTCATTCCGCGTTCCTACCAGCGAGCCTCCGGCGATCAGTGCGACCAACACCAGGACACCGACAATAATCAGAGCAGCTTTCACACTACCTCCTCAAAGGCCATCCACGTATCGGATGACGGCTTCAATCGACGTCAGGTACTTTCCAAACAGCGTAGCAGGATCGGGTTCCTGCGGCGCGGTGTTCCGTTCGCGAACATCCAGTAGCTGAGTAAACGGAGCTAGATCGTTCCCCACTGCCCCGGCCAGGAGCCGTACCACCTCGCGCCGGTCCGCTCCCGAAGGCTGGCCCCCGACAGCCAGCGCATGCCGGCCCAGGACACAGAACGTGGACACCGAATCGAGGCACAGTTTCAGTAGCGCATCCCGGTCGGTCCACATACCCGCGGCCTGCTGTCGCAAACGCAGCAGCTTCGAACGAAGTTCGTGTTCCAGTTGCGCCCGGTAGTGACGCTGATCCACCGTGAGGTCCGCGATCACATCCTTGCCGTACAGCACCTTCCGCCGATCCCGCATGTCGCTGAACTCGATCGGAAACGAATCCGCCGAGGTGCGGGTTTCCTCCTCCGTCATCAGCAGCGGGGCGGGGTTTCCCAACTCCCGCCACCACCGGAAGATTGGCTCGGACTGGAATAACTCCTCAGGAGTCAATCTCGTCAACACGCAAAAAACGTTCAGGTCCGAGAAGCGGGTGTCGAAGTCGCCGGATGCAGCGGATCCATAGAGGATGATGGAGACCAGGTTGTCGCCGAAGGTCTTCTCCAGCCTGTTCACGAGAATTGCGAGTGATCGTTCCATTTGCCAGCCCTCTACCAGGAACCCGATGCGCCGCCGCCGCCGGAGTCTCCACCGCCAAATCCGCCGAAACCGCCGCCACCACCACCGCCTCCATCATAGCCGCCGAATCCACCCCCGCCCCAGCCGCTTCCGCCGCCCCGGTACCGCGAACCTCCCAGGATGTTGCCGAGCAGTATCCAGGTCAGGAATCCGCCGCCACCGCCCCCGCCGCGTCCGAAAATGCCGAACAGGAATAGCAGAGCGACCAGGATCAAGGTCCAGGGAATACCTCCGCCGCCACGTCCCTCCGGCGGCGATGCCCGCCGCGGCAGAGTCCGCTCGATGGTGACGCCTTTGGCTTTCGCGATCTGCTCGCCGATCTGTGCCGTACCTGCCAGCAGGGCCTGCCCGTAGTTCTGTTCTCGTCAGGGAGGGGCGCATCTCGCGCAGCACGCTTCCGTCGAAGCCGTCCGGCAGGATCGGTTCCAGGCCGTAGCCGACTTCCACCCGGCTCTTGCGATCGTGAATGGCCAGCAGCAGCAGAACGCCTTCGTTCTTGTTCTTCTGGCCGATGCCCCATTTCCGGAACAGGTCATTGGCGAAGTCTTCAATCGGGTCTCCCCCCAGGCTGGGTACGGTGACCACCGCAATCTGCGCCCCAGTGGCACGCTCCACGCTCTCACAATAGTGTTCCAGTTGAAGGCGGGAGCCGTCGTCGAGTACACCCGCGAAGTCACTGACATAACCCTTGGGTCTAAGATCCTGACCGAACGCGAACCCTACGGCGATGAGGAGTAGGATTGCGGCGGAAGCCGCCCGTTTGCGGGTTGGTACAGCGGATGGATGAGTCACTGACGGCGGGTAAAGTCTTCCCGTGTCATTTTAAACCCCTCGAGACGGCCGAGCATAGTCAGAGCGATGTGATCGGCGTTGAAGAACTCCTGTGCGATCGCCTGAACCTGATCCGCGGTGACTGCCTCGATACTCTCGAGCATTTCGTCGAGCGTGAAGAAGCGGCGGAAATACAACTCCTGCCGCGCCAGGTTGCCCATGCGGCTCGAAGTGGATTCGAGCCCCAGCATGAAGGAGCCCTTCAGATGATCCTTCGCGCGGCGCAGTTCGTCGTCCGGTACCTTTTCCTGATGGAGCTGCCGGAGTTCGTCCAGCACGGAATAGACGACCTTCTTCGCCGATTCGGCCGATGTCCCCGCGCAGATGGCCAGGCACCCGGCGTCGTGAAACATGTTGAGCTCGGAGTAGACCGAGTAGGCCAACCCCTGCTTCTCGCGGATGTTCTGAAACAGCCGCGAACTCATCCCGCCGCCCAGAACCGTGTTGAGCACGTAGCAGACGAACCGCGCCTCATGCGAAAGCGGGTACGCCGGCATTCCCATGTAGACGTGGACCTGCTCCAGGGAACTCTTGTTGCGGAACACCAGCCGGGCATGGGGTTTCGGCGGCTGTTGCGAGGGAGGCGCGGCGGCCGGGGCGAGGGTTGAAAACCGATCTCGTGCCAGCTTGACGATCTCGTCGTGTTTCAGGTTTCCGGCCGCGGTGATCAGGATGTTCGAGGGCGCGTAAACGCGCGACCAGTATTCCCGGAGCATGTCGCGGTGAAACTTCTTCACCGTTTCCTTGGTGCCGAGAATGGGCTTGCCGAGCGGATGATCCTTCCAGAAGTTGCTCGAGAAGATTTCGTGGATCAGATATTCCGGGTTGTCCACCTCCATCTTGAGCTCTTCGAGAATGACGCCTTTTTCCTTCTCGATGTCGTCGTCGCGGAAGAGCGGATTCAAAACCAGGTCGGCCAGAACGTCGAACGCGATGGGGACGTGTTCGTCCAGGACTTTCGTGTTGTAGCTGACCAGTTCCTTCGAAGTGAAGGCGTCCAACCCGCCGCCGATGGAATCCACCGACCGGGCAATGTCTTCCGAGGAGCGGTTCGTGGTCCCTTTAAAGACCATGTGCTCGATGAAATGGGAAATGCCGTTCTCGTCGGCGGACTCGCGCCGCGAACCGGTTCCGATCCAGACACCCATGGAAACCGACCGCACATGCGGCATCGCTTCCGTAACTATACGGATGTCGTTGTCGAGTGTCGTCGTCTCAATCTCGCGGCTACGTAAAGAAGAATCAACCATTTGCACCCAGAAGGCTTCTACTGACATTCTCTCATAGCGTGAGCAGCCGCTTGTACAAAGCGAACACCCGCGGGAAGTCCAGTTGGAGCATGACGCGAACCGGGGTAGCCTCGGGCGCGAGTTTGCGGTCGAGAGGAATGGTGGCGCCGTAGGTCTTTCCGAACCGCGTGTCGATGTCCAGATGCGACGTCTCGGAGGCTGTGACGAAACCGGTATCCAGCAACCAGGCGGCGGCCAATTCGTCCCACAGGTAACCCGTGGCCTCCGGCTTCTTCAGGAAGCCGGGATACCGGATCCCCAAGTCCTCGCGGTAGCGCTCGGTCACCGGGGTCTTCACCGCCACCACCTGATCGAACAATGCCTTGGTCAGCACCGCGCGATTGCAGATGTCGAGCGGGAACATGACCTTCTCGGGGATCCGCGAACGCAGCACGATCTGAGCCGCCTCCGGATCGAACCAGAAGTTGAACTCGGCCGCGGGAGAGGCGTTTCCAGGTACATGGACGTTGCCGCCCATAAAGACAATTCGTTTGATCTTTGCTTCCAGGTCCGGATGCTGGCGCAGCAGCATGGCGACGTTTGTCATCGGCCCGAGCGCGAGAATGGTCACCTGGCCGGGCGCGGCCTGGATCATCTCCGCCATCGCGGTGACCGCGGACCGAGTGCCGGGTGGCACAATCTGGACCGGATCGGCGAACGCACCCTGGAACTCGAGCGATGCCTCGAGCTTGGCCAGCGCCGGAGTGTGTACCAGCGGCATCTGCGCTCCCATCAGCGGCTTCCAGTCGCCATGGCCGAGCAGCCTGAGAATCTCGCGCAGATAACCCTCGCTCTGAGCGGCCCAGACGTTGCCCGAGACCACGGTGATTCCGGCGATCTTTACCTTCTCCGGACTACGGGCCAGCATGACCAGAGCCGAGCCGTCGTCTCCGAAGACGCCGCAATCCGTATCGAAGATCACTGTATCCATGGCGAAGCAGGTCAACGGGAGCAGGATGAGAGCGGCGGCTTTCACAGGATCTATTATCAACGCAGGAACGGGTTCCGATCGCGCTCCCGGCCGATGGTCGTCTCCGGACCATGTCCCGCAATCACCACCGTCTCGTCCGGCAGGGCCAGCAGTTTCTCGTGGATCGATGACAGGAGCTGATCGTAGTTGCCGCCGGGCAGATCCGTCCGGCCGATACTGTCGCGGAAGAGCGTATCGCCGGCGGCTATCTTGTTTTCGGCTGGAATCCACACCGAGATGCTGCCTTGCGTATGGCCGGGGGTGTGCAGGATGTGGAAATCGGTCTGCCCCAGTTGCAGAGTGTCCCCATCGCGGGCGGTGACATCGATCGCGGTTCGTTCGGGATTGCGCATGCCCAGCCACTGCGCCTGCCAGTCCAACGTGTCGTACAACTGCTGGTCCTTCTGATTCATGTAGACCGGCGCTCCGGTGAGGGCCTTCATTTTGGCAGCCCCGCCGATGTGGTCGATGTGGGCGTGGGTAATGACGATCGCCTTCACCTTCAGCCCATGCCGGTCGAGGACTTTCCGGATCTCGCCGATGTCGTCGCCCGGGTCGATGACGATCGCCTCTTTCGTTGTCTCGTCGCCGAAGATCGAGCAGTTGCACTGCAGCATACCCACCGGCAAAATCTCGTGAATCATAACCCGATTGTAAGATGGGTTCATGGATCCTACCCTCACCTTGGTGCTTGGCGTGTTCATGCGCTGGGTGCATATCACGTCGGTGGTTGTGCTGATCGGCAGCGCTTATTATGTGCGCCGCACCCGTTCGGCCTTCTCCCCGGCGTTCCGCTCCACCATATACCTGGGCATCGCGGCCGTCGTTATATCGGGCCTTTACAACTTCCTGACCAAAGCGAGTTACCCGCCGCACTACCACATGTGGTTCGGGATCAAGATGCTGCTGGCCCTGCACGTTCTCGCGGCGCTGGCGATAGTCGCCACGCGCGAGGCGAGTGAGAAGCTCGAGCGATCGCTCCGCATCCTGCTGATCTCGGCCACGGCCGTGATCCTGATCTCGAATTACCTGCGCTGGATTTCGCTCAGTCCCGTCGTCAAACTGCCATGAACGGATACGAGGCGCTTCGAGAGTCGGCGGCCTGGCTCGACCTATCCGGCCGGGGCAAGATCCGCGTCACCGGCGAGGATCGCGCCCGCCTGCTGCACGCCATGACCACCAATCACGTGCAGCAACTGAAGCCCGGCGAGGGCTGTTACGCGTTCTTCCTCAACGCCCAGGGGCGCATCCTGGCCGACGCGAATATCCTGTGCCGGGAAGATCATCTGCTGCTCGACACCGAGCCCGAAACCGCCCGGAGTTTGTACGAACATCTGGACCGGTTTATCATCGCCGACGATGTCACGCTGGAAGACCAGACGGCAGCGTTCGCAACGTTGTCGGTGGAAGGTCCGTCCGCGGCGGCTGTGCTCGAGCGAGCCGGAATGCCCGTGCCAGCGGACCAGTATGGAAGTCTCCCATGGGATTCGTCCCTGGTGGCGCGATTGAGCTACACCGGTTCATTAGGGTTCTTCCTGTTCGTTCCTGTCTGCTGAACGCGATTCCGTTGTCGCTGCGTTGGAAGCCGCCGGAGCGGCCGGCGCCGATCTGGAAGCCGCGGATGTGGTTCGGTTGGAAAATGGTAAGCCCCGGTACAGCGTGGATATCAGCGAGCGATACCTGGTGCAGGAAACCAACCAGACGCAGGCCCTCCATTTCAACAAGGGCTGTTACCTGGGCCAGGAAATCGTGGAGCGGGTCCGGTCTCGCGCGCAGATCCACCGGCGGCTGCTGCCGGTTCAGATCGACACCGATCACCCGCCGGCGCCCGGCACGAAGTTGCAGGCGCGCGGGAAGGACTCGGCGGAGATCACTTCGGCGGCATTTTCGCCGTCGTTGGGCAAGACGGTTGCGTTGGCGTATGTGAGGATCGATGTGAAACCGGGGGATCCGATGACGTTGGGCGACGTCACCGCGTCGGCGATTGGGTCCTGACGGGCGCCGTCGTCCTCACTGCTGCGAACGCCTCTCGAGTACGTCATAGTGCGCCGCGCGCTCGTCGAATCGGGAGAGGACCGCGCGAGCCGCGGAGGGTACGTGGCTCACGGAGTAATCCTCGCCCATGAAAGCGCGGACGCTGTCGAGGCTATCGAACCACATCATCGTAGTGAACTCAATTTCATCGCCGGCTTCGCGTCGCAGAAGATCGATGTGACGGAAGCCCGGGATGTGGCGGGCTTCGATTCCGGGAATGACTTCGCCGCGCACGATCCCTTCGTAGGCGCCAGCGTTTTGTAGTGTTGTCCAACCGTGCCAAACGCGACAGATCATATCTTGCTCTCAGAATGGACCCGTCGTTTCCCCTGGCGCCACGAACAGTTTTATGGCAATATATTGCTATGAAACATAATGAGCCTGCCGTTCTCGACCGGGAACTCAAGAAGGGAAGCGCGGAGTTGCTGATTCTCTCGCTGCTCGAGTTCCGGCCGCGGCACGGCTACGAGATCGGCAGGCTGATCGAAGAACGCTCCGAAGGGACGCTGTCGTTTCGCGTCGCCTCCCTGTATCCGCTGCTGTACCGGCTGGAGAAGCGCGGCTGGATTGTTGGCCGCTGGGTGGAAAAGGCCGGCCAGCGGCGGCGGCGCTACTACCATCTGACAGAGCAGGGCGGGAAGGTTCTGGCGGCACAGAAGCGCGGTTGGGAGGTGTTTGTCGCGGCCATCAATCGCATCACTGGGGCCGAACATGCCTGAAGGATCCCAGTGGCGCGAAGAGATCAGACGAAGGCTGGAGGGGCTGACGCTACCGCCCGCACGTGAGGCCGAGATCATCGACGAACTGGCTGAGCACCTCGAGGAAGACTACCAGCGAGCGACGGGACGGGGAGCGAGCGATGCGGAAGCCCGGCAGGAAGCGCTCGCAGGTCTCAGCGATCACGAACTGCTGGCCGACGAACTTCGGAAAGTGGAGCGATCCGCAGGTCCGGAACCGGTGATTGCCGGAGACGCCAGACGTGCGAACACGCTGTCGGACCTGTTCCACGACGTGCGTTATGCGATGCGAATGTTCAGGAAGAATCCCGGCTTCACTGCGCTCGCGATCGTGTCCCTGGCCCTGGGGATCGGCGCGAACACGGCCATATTCAGCCTGATCAGCGCGGCGCTCATCCGTCCCCTGCCGTACCCGGAGGCGCACCAGTTGGTGCAGGCAGCCAGTTCCGGCTACTATCCGCCGGGGGGCCTCGTCGCGCTCCAGCAACAGAGCCGGACGATGGACCTGGCGGGGTTCCGGCCGGGCATCGATTTAAACCTCACCGGCCAAGGCGATGCGTGGCGAGTCAGCGGCAGCACCGTCTCCGCGAATCTGTTCAGTGTGCTCGGTGTCGAAGCGGAGCGGGGCCGTACGTTCCACGACGGTGACGACCAACCAGGGAAGGACAACCTGGTGATTCTCAGTCACGCAATGTGGCAGGACAGGTTCGGCGGCGATGCCGGGATGATTGGCCGCGTGATCACTTTGGGCGGAGTGGACCGGCAAGTTGTGGGAATCATGCCGGCCGGCTTCTCCTTTCCGGACGCCGAGACCCGGTTCTGGATTCCACTGCGGCTCGATCCTCGCGATCAGGCCGGATATTGGGCCCAGACGTTCATGCCGGTCGTCGCCAGACTGCGCGGCGGGGCGACACTCGAGCAGGCACAGCGCGAGATTCAATCCCTCTCGCGGCAGATGATCGCGCTGTATCCCTACCCCATGGGACGCGACTTCAACGCGCAGGCCACGGTGGTTCCTCTGCAGCAATTCCAGGCAACCAATGTCCGCGGCAGGCTCATCCTGCTGCAATGCGCCATTGGGCTGGTATTGCTGATCGCGTGCGCGAACGTGGCCAATCTGCTGCTGGCCCGAGCCGGTTCGCGTCAGAAGGAAATGGCACTCCGCACGGCGCTGGGAGCAGCCCCTGGAAGAATCGTCCGGCAGGTCCTCACCGAGAGCGTACTGCTGGGTCTCGCCGGTGGCGCCGCCGGGGTCTCCCTGGCGGGTTGGGGCGCCTCGGCTTTGAGACTGCTGGTGCCCGCGGGCGCGAGCGGCTGGTCCGATGTGAGCCTGGACTGGCGGGTGCTTCTGCTCGCCGGAGTACTCTCCGTCGTGAGCGGATTGGCCTTTGGACTGGCCCCTGCCCTGATGGCTTCGGGACACGACCTGGCGGCGCTGATCAAATCCGGCGGGCAGCGCTCGGCCGGCACTGTCAACGCGCGTCTTCGCAGCACGTTGATTGTCGCCGAACTGGCCCTGGCTGTGGTGCTGTCGGTTGGGGCGGGCCTGCTCATCCGAAGCCTCTGGAGCCTGGCGCAGGTGAATCCGGGATTCGAGCCGCAGCACACCCTTACTCTACGCATCTCGCCGAACCAGACTTTGTGCCGCGAGCGGGCGGCGTGCATCGCGCTTTATGACGAATTGCTCCGGCGTGCGCAGACGATTCCGGGGATCTACGATCTCGCCGCGATGAACACGCTGCCTCTGTCCGGCAATATTCCGACTCTTCCAGTGGAGGTGGAAGGCCAGCGTTTCGTTCCGAGCGAAAAGGTGGCGCCGCTGGTCTGGGCCGGAGCGGTGACACCCGACTATTTCCGGGTCATGCGCATTCCGATTGTCGCCGGAAGAGGCTTCGCCGCGAACGAGACCGAGCAGTCCGAACCGGTGATTGTCGTCAGCGCTGCGACGGCGCGCCGCTACTGGCCGAACCAGAATCCCATCGGCAAGCACATTCGACCGGTATCCCAGAACATCTGGCGGACCGTGATCGGAGTAGCCGGCGATGTGCGGCAGTACGATCTTGCGAACCGTTCGCCGGACTTCATCCAGGGAGCGATGTATATGCCGTACAGCCAGTCGATCGACAGCAACCGGATGGTGCCCGCCGCCATGACGCTGATCGCACGGACCGGCGCCGATCCCGCCGACGTGGCCGGCCGCATCCGTGAGCTGGTGAGGGATGTGAATCCCAACGTTCCGGTGAGCGAAGTCCGCACCATGGAGTCTTTGGTCACCGCGTCCACGCAGCCGTCCAGGGCGATGGCGTGGCTCTTTGCGAGCTTCGCCGGCGTGGCGCTGCTGCTTGCGGCGATCGGGGCGTACGGGGTGGTGTCGTGGTGGACGGCGCAACGGACGTTCGAAATCGGGATGCGGGTGGCCCTCGGATCCTCCAGGCGCGCGGTCTTCACGCTGGTGATTGGACAGAGTCTGCGATTGGTGATTGCGGGACTTGTGCTGGGAGTGGCGGGCTCGTTCTTACTCACACGGATGCTGGGTGCATTCCTGTACGGGACCGCATCCTGGGACTTGCCCACCCTTTCGGGTGTGAGTGGACTTCTGTTGGCGGTAGCGCTGCTCGCGGGTTACGTTCCGGCCCGCCGCGCGGCCAGCGTCGATCCTTTGACGGCTCTGCGGATGGAGTAGGCGATTGTCTGAGAGCCCAATGCCACTTAGTTTTGCTGGCCGTGCCCTGGGTTTGGTGCCAGCAAGAGTGCCGGCACGGCGCGCAAGAGTGCGCACGCCACACTCGTCACGCAGATCTGCCAAACCACAACTCGTGTGCAAGATTCTACTTTGCTGGCGTTCTCAATGGGAATGCTAGCGCGAACGCTCGCGAAGTGCCGGCACAACCCACTCGGGAATCCTGAGATTCCCGTTGAGCCCGCTGCCTAGCTGGATGCCCGGCTTGTTGGCGCCGTGGAAATCCGAACCTCCGCTTACCGCCATTCCGTATTTCTGGGCCATGGCTATGAAGTGTTGGGTGTCGGCTTCCGTGTGGTCCGAGTGAAACGCTTCGATCGCCGGCAAGCCAGCGGCGGCGAAACCGGCGATGACCTGCTCCAGCCCCTCCCGGTCCTTCGGTCCTACCCGAATTGGATGCGCCAGAGACGGCACGGCTCCCGCCGCGGTCATGTGGCGGATCGCGGTGGGGACATCGGGAGAATCCCGTTCGACATAACCGGGGGCCGATTCGCCCAGGTACCGGTTAAACGCTTCCTGGAGACTCTTCACATAACCCTTTTGGACGAGCACACGCGCGAAATGCGGACGGCCGGTGAGGCCGCGGCCGAACTTCTCGGCGTCCTCCAACTGGACATCCAGGCCGAGTTCCTGTAGCCGGAGGGCCAAGCGCCGGTTCCGGTCGCGCCGCGATTCCTGGATCTGCCGAAGCCAACCCTCGAACTCGCTCAAAGGTACGCCGTTGAAGAAATAGCCAAGCAGGTGGACGCTCTTACCGGCGTGTTTGCAGGAGAGTTCGATGCCGCGGATCAACTCGATTCCGGCCTGCTGGGCGGCTGCCGATGCCGCCTCCGAACGGGACACTGTGTCGTGGTCCGTAATGGCCAGCACGCGGATGCCGGCAGCGGCTGCCTCCCGCACCAGTTCCACGGGTTCCAGCGTTCCATCCGATTCCGTCGTATGAGTATGGAGATCGACGAGGTTCAACCGCGTTTTGCCTCCAGTTCCGACCACCGGGCGTACAACTCGTCGACGCGGGTTTGCGCCGTCTGCATCCGTTCATAGGTGAGTTGCAGTTCCACACCGTTGGACGCAACCTCGGGACTTTGTAGCGCGGATTGAAACCGTTCCAGTTCCGTCTCCGCTTCCAGAATGCGCTCCTCCATCTGTTCCCATTCCCGTTGTTCGAGGTACGAGAGCTTCTTCTTGGCGGGGGCAGGGACCCCGGACCGATCCGCCTTCTTCGCTTCTTCCGGTTCCGGCCGGCGCTGCACGCGCGACTGCCGGTCCTGTTCCCACTGCGAGTAATCGGCGTACACCTGCGCGCCCCCATCGCCGTCCAGCCCCAGCACCCTAGTGGAGACGCGATCGAGCATGTACCGGTCGTGAGTGATCAACACCAGCGCGCCCGGGAAATCCATCAGGTTTTCTTCCAGCAATTCGAGCGTGGGGATGTCCAGGTCGTTGGTCGGCTCGTCCAGCAGCAACAGGTCGGCGGGCTCGAGCATGAGGCGAGCGATCAGCACCCGCGCCCGCTCGCCGCCCGACAGCGCCCCCACGGGCTGTTCCAGTTGCTCGTTCTGAAACAGGAATCGCTTGGCCCAGCCGGCCACGTGGACGGGACGATCGCGGAAGAGCACCACGTCTCCCTCGGGAGCCAGGGCCTTGCGCAGCGTCGTGGTCGGATCCAGCACCGCGCGATCCTGCTCGAAAGTCACGATCCGCAGCACGTCGGCGCGCTCAATGGTCCCCGCGTCCGGCTCCAGTTCACCGGCAAATAACCGGAGAAGGGTGGTTTTGCCACTGCCGTTCGGCCCCACCAGGCCGAGCCGGGTGCCCGGGCGAAGGGCGACGTTCAGGTTCCGGAACAGAGTCCGGCCTCCCATGCTCTTGCCGAGATCTTCGGCTACCAGCAGCTTCTTGGTGCGGCGGTCCGTGGCGGTGAAGTCGATTTGAGCGGTGGCCGTGCGCGCGCGGTCGGTGAGATCGTTCAACTCGGCCATCAGCCGCCCCGCTTCCTGAATTCGGGCCTTGCTCTTGGTGGTGCGCGCTTTGGGGCCGCGCCTCAGCCATTCGAGTTCGCGCCGGACCCGATTTTCCAGGGACTCCTGGTGCTGGGCCTGGGCGTGCAAAAAATCCTGCTTCTTCTCCAGGAAGTCGCCGTAATTGCCGCTGACATAGAACATGCCGTCGGGATAGGCGCGATTGATCTCGGCCATGTGCGTGGCGACATTCTCGAGAAAATACCGGTCGTGGCTGATGATCAGCGAGGCGAACCGCGACCCCGTCAGCAGCTTCTCCAGCCACAGGATGCCTTCGAGATCCAGATGGTTGGTCGGCTCGTCGAGCAGCAGCACATCCGGCGACTTCACCAGCTCCGCTCCAACAGCGAGCCGCTTCCGCCATCCGCCGGAGAGCGTCGATGCCAGGGCTTCCGCATTCAGGAACCCGGCCCGGCCGATGGTACCGGCTACCAGCGCCTCCCGCTCGTGCTCGTCCATCGGGAGCCCGGACGCGGCCGTCTCGAGGACGCTGCGCACGGTGGATCCGTCCGGGAAGATCGAGTCCTGAGGGACGTACGCGATGCGCACGAGTTTGCGAACACTGACCGTCCCAGTGTCCGGATCTTTCATTCCCGCGAGGATTTCGATGAGGGTGGATTTGCCGCTGCCGTTCGGGCCGATCAGGCCCAGGCGTTCGCCGTCCGATAGTGCAATGGACAGGTTCTCGAACAACGGCTTCGATCCGTAGGTCTTCGATACCGATTCGCAACTCAGAAGGACAGGCATCTCTTGGAGGCGGGTTACGGGTGCGTGGCGGCGGGCTGGGGAGTGAACTCGAAAACCTCTCCGGCCGCGTTCACCCGGAGTTGGCCAAGGCCGAGCGGCTTGCCCTGTGTGGCCCAGAATACAGCTCCATCCGTGGATTGCCCGGGAGCCAGCTTTACCGGAACAAAAGCAATGGCGGATGCCGCCGCGGCGGCTTTGATCTTCGTGGATGAGACTTCGGCGAAGGCGGCCTGCCGCCGAGCCTCGTAGCCGTTCGTCGATTTGAACTTCTGAAGGCCATACAAGCTGCTTTCGTAGGTGGTGACGAGTTTGATGACATCCCCACGTGAGGCCTTGGAGACCATTGAAGTCACTACAACGCGGGCGGGGGTAGCCTGGATCACGGTCCCGTCGTTCCGATAAAAGGCGAAGTCTTCCGGACGCACCATCCAACTAATGGGAGAACCGTTAGAAATCGCGACCTGAAGTATGGAATACTCGCGAACATGGGATGGAAGGCTGGCCACCATAACGGTGACGGAATTCTTGGTAAGAGTCTGATATTTAAGGCCGCCGGATTCGAATTCGATTACCTGCGCGGGTGAGATTAAGGCCATTAGAAACCCTACCGAAAGCGCGGTTACACAGCGGGGTTTCCCCATATACCCCATGATAGACTGAGACGTTACATCTCTGGCACGCCTATGCCGAACGCCGCTGCCCGCACCAATCGCTATGAACTGAGCGAACACGGGCTAAAAGATCTAAAAGCCACGCATTGGAACCTGGAACCCGCCCTGCTGTATGAGCAGGCGATGCGTCTTGGCGAGGGAATTCTGGCTGAAGACGGCGCTTTCGTCGTGCGTACCGGCCAGTTCACCGGGCGGTCCCCCAAGGACAAGTACATCGTCCGGGAGGAGGGAACCGAGCGCACCGTCGAGTGGGGGCCGGTGAACCAACCCCTGAGCGAGCGGCAGTTCGAGGGCCTGTACCGCCGAATGCTGACTTTCTGGGAAGGCCGGGAAGTCTTCGTTCAGGACTGCTTAGCGGGAACCGATCCGCAGTACTCCATGCCGATTCGCGCCATCACTCAGCGAGCCTGGCACAGCCTCTTCGCACGGCAGTTGTTTGTGCGGCCGACGGCGGAGGAGGCGGCGGAGCATGTTCCCGAGTTCACCATCTTCTTCGCTCCCGAATTCCGCGCCGATCCCGCCGTGGACGGCACGGGGTCCGAGACTGCCGTCGTGATCGATTTCAAGCGCAGGGTGGTCCTGATTGCCGGTACTGAATACGCCGGTGAAATGAAGAAATCGGTGTTCACGATTCTGAATTATCTGCTGCCGTTCCACGACGTGCTGCCGATGCACTGTTCGGCGAATGTGGGCCACGATGGCCGGGTTGCGCTCTTTTTTGGACTGTCGGGAACGGGCAAGACCACGCTGTCGGCCGATCCGCTG
The DNA here is from genome assembly GCA_963737465.1 of uncultured Acidobacteriota bacterium. GTDB lineage: Bacteria > Acidobacteriota > Terriglobia > Bryobacterales > Bryobacteraceae > TMP-7. The sequence goes on along the minus strand of CAVTTC010000013.1, from coordinate 72,515 downwards.
CGCCGTCTGATTGGCGACGACGAGCACGGCTGGAGCCAGCACGGGGTGTTCAATTTCGAGGGCGGCTGCTACGCCAAATGCATCCGGCTTTCCCGGAAGAACGAGCCGCAGATCTGGAACGCGATCCGCTTCGGCACGGTTCTGGAGAACGTAGTAATCGATGGGGACAGCCGGAAACTCGATTTCGATTCCGAGGAAATTACCGAGAATACGCGGGCCGCATACCCTGTGGAGTTCATCGACAACGCGATGATCCCCGGTGTGGGGGGCACCCCTTCATACGTACTATTTCTTACTGCGGACGCTTTCGGGGTCCTGCCTCCGATTTCGCGCCTGACTCCCGAGCAGGCCATGTACCACTTCCTGAGTGGTTATACGGCGAAAGTGGCGGGAACGGAGCGGGGCTTGGGAAAAGAACCCTCGGCGACGTTCAGCGCTTGTTTCGGGGAGCCGTTTCTGCCGAGGCACCCGCAAGTGTACGCGAAGATGCTGGGCGACAAACTCCGTACCCACGACGTCAACTGCTACCTGGTCAACACGGGCTGGGTCGGCGGTTCTTATGGAGTGGGCGAGCGCATGAATCTGCCCTATACCCGCGCCATGGTGGATGCCGCTATCGAAGGCAGACTCGACGACGTTCACGTGAAGCCGCACCCGATTTTCCAGGTGCTGGTTCCGGTGGAAGTGCCGGGGGTACCCGCAGAACTGCTGGATGCCCGTTCGCTATGGAAGGACGGCGCCGCCTACGATCGTGCCGCAGCCGACCTGGCCGCCCGCTTCCGCAAGAACTTCGCGAAGTTCGGCGCGGTGGAAGAGGAGATTTTGGCGGCGGAGCCCGTGGGACGCTAGCCAGGGCAGATAGTGCCGGCAAGAGTGCCGGCACGGCGCGCAAGAGTGCGCACGCCACACTACCGGTTTCGCGGAATGGTCAGCGATTTCCACTTGTCGCCGCGGAAGTGTTTCGCCAGCAGCACGATTTGCCCGCAGTGATACGCGTAGTGGGCAACCTGGCGGCTGATGGCCTGCATCACAGAGTGCTTCTCGCCCCGGATGAAGACCTCACGGGCGAGATCGGCTTCCGATAGCGGCTCCAGTGCGCCGAAGACCCGGTCCCATCCCTCGGCCCAGACCTCGATCAACGCCGCGCGGGTGGCTGGCGGATCCACAAACTCGCTGTCGCGGTTGCGATCCGGTTTCTCGCCATCGGTGGTGAGGAAATCGGTCCACCGCGATCGCATGTTGCCGGCCATGTGCTTCACCGTGATGGCGATGGAGTTCATTTCTCCATCGAGCGCGGTGAACAGTTCGTCGTCGGTGACCTGTTCCATAGCGCGCTCGGCCAGCCCGCGGTAATACCGGAACAGCGACAGAGAGTCTTCCAGGTAAGAATTGGTCATCATAGAGTCCGCAGATGGAATCCGCCGTCCACGTTCAGAACCTGCCCGGTCCCATAGTCGAGCAGGCCATTGGCGATGGCCCGAACGGCCTTGGCAATGTCCGATGCCTCGCCCATCCGGCGCTGGGGCAGCAGGCCATCGGCGATGCGTTCTTCGTAAACGCTCTCGACTGCCGAGATCATGTCCGTGCGGATGATGCCGGGACGGATCTCGAACACCTTGATGCCGAATTCGGCCAGGCGCGCGGCATAGAGCGCGACTGTCATGCTCAAACCGGCCTTCGATATGCAGTATTCACCGCGATTCACCGACGCCGTGTAGGACGAGATCGAGGTGACGAAGACGATCCTTCCCTGAATCTTCTGTTCCACCATCATGCGCGCGAACTGCTGGGTGAGAAAGTGCGGACCTTTCAGATTGGTGCCGATCAGCTCATCGAAGCTCTCTTCGGTGGCCTCCAGCAGGTCGCGGCGAACGCGCGGCGCCATGCCGGCATTGTTCACCAGGAGGTCCAGGCGGCCGAACTCCCTGCGGACGTATTCCACCAGGGCGGCGCGATCCGCCGCGTTGCCGATGTCGCAGGGGTGGATGGCGGCGCCGGTGGCGGCGGCCAGCGATTCGGCTGCGTCGCGTCGGCCGCGATAGGTGGCGATCACCTGGTGCGTGGATGCGAGTTCTTCGGCGATGCCGCGCCCGATGCCGCGGCTGGCGCCGGTGATGAGAGCTACCGGGCGACTATTTTCCACTGAGAGCCTTATCCAGACTTCCCGCAATCTCGTCGTACGTAAACGTCTCGACAAACGGCTCGCCGTTCACCAGGACGGTGGGTGTGTGGGCGATCCCCCGGGCAATCCCGCCCTGGTAATCTTCCTCAACCAGTGCCGCCAGAGCTTTGTCCTCGAGCGCAGCCCGAACCTTTGCTGGATCCGCGCCGTGCTGTTTGGCCCAGGCGGACAGCTTCTCGCCGAAATTGTCTGGATTGATTTCGCGGAGATGGCCCAGCGTGTACCGGCGCCATTCGATGGCCATCTTCGGATCCACGCTCTCGAAGTACCGTCCAGCGATGGCCGCCTGCCGCGCCCACTTGTGCTTGGGAAGCGGGAAATCGCGGTGCTCAAAGGCCACTTTGGCGCCGTACTTCGGAAGGATCCGCTGGTCCATCATCTCGCGAAACGCCGCGCAGTCCGAGCATTGGAGGTCCTCGTAGATGATGACGCGGACCTGGCTCGACGAGGTTCCTTCCACGATCCTGTCTGCTCCCGAAGAAGCGGCGGCAAACGCGAGTACCGCAACCAGAGTCTTCATATTTTGAGGGGCTGCTGCAAGGTGAAGGACAGCCGCGTTTCCGACGGGATCTTCACCTGCTCGCCCTTCATTAGAACAGAGCCCGCGGCTCCCGCGCCAGCGCCGGACACCGCGCCGATCGCCGCCCCCTTGCCTCCGCCTGCGATGCCTCCAATCACGGCGCCCAGCACTCCCAAGCTTCCGGCCGCGACTCCGGTCTTCCTGGTACGCGATCCGCTGGCGCGCGTGATCTCTTCCGTGGCGACGGGAATGTTCCGGCCATCGATGGTGATGGATTCCAGATCCAGCGTCAGGACGGTGGTTCCGGTTGCGCGGCCGGATTGCTTGTCATCCACCAGTTTTGCCACCACGTCCACGCCGCGAGGGACCACTACGTCCCCGGCGATCATGATGGGTTCATCGAGACTGGCGCGGTAGGTCTGTCCCAGATGGTCGTTCCGCGAATCTACCGGATCGATCATGCGGATGGTGAGCGAAGCGCCAGCCGGGATCTCCGTCCCGTGGGCCGAGGGTGGAGGCGTGCGATCCGTGCGCAGCTCCCGCCGCTCTGGCGCGGGTGGAGGAGGCGCCGGTGCACTGGGCGGTGCGGGGGGCGCTGGTTCCGCCGGAGGCGCGACTGCGGACGGCAGGCCGGCGTTGCTCGGATAGATAGAGCCGAACTCGATGCGGACCACGTCGGCCACCGAGTAGTTCTCAATTCGATCGCCCACCACGATCTTGATCTGGCGGGAATCGCCGCCCAGATAGGATCCGGCGATCTGTCGTCCATTCCGCAGAGTCAGGGTGTCCGCCCAGCACAGACTTGAAATCGCCAGCACCGCCGCTACCAGTCTTTTCATACTTTTCCCTCCGTGTACCGCATTACCATGGGGTGTATGTTGCTCCCGTATATCCCTGAGACGGATCTGAATCGCCGCCAGTTTCTCGGGTCATTTCTGGGAGCTCTGCTGTTCTGGCGGCCTCACCGAAAGAAGCTGGCGGGCATTCCTTTTCGGGTGATCCGAAACGGGCATTCCGCGCGGCGCTATCTGCTGATCCACGGAAATGAGGAGACCGCCCGAGAGGTTCTGACGCAGCACCTTCGTACCGCCCATGGAACGGCCTATCTGATTGAAAATAAGAATCGCAATATCCCATTTCAAGGTGGAGAGCTGGATCCGAACCGGATGTTCTCGCGAGCCGGTGCGGAACGCAATCTGCGGTCGCTGAACCCGAATTGGCCGGAAGCTCAGATTCTGAAGGGACTGCGGGTGCTGGATCGAGATCGCCACGAGATCCTGGATGCGGTGCGGCCGGGAAAGGGCGATGTCCTGATCGCTGTCCACAACAACCGGGACTACTCGGTGGCCGACGAGGTAGCCGCCAGCAACCGCACCGCGTTGAACGACAAGGCTAATCCCCACGAATTCTATCTCTGTACGGATGAAAACGACTTCGGACTTTTAGCTAAGGGTCCCTACAATGTTGTCCTGCAAAACCGTCCGTCAGGTGTGGACGATGGTTCGCTCTCGCGTTATGCGGCTGGGGCGGGTTTCCGGTATGCGAACCTCGAAGCGGGCTTCGGACAAGCGGACAAGCAGCGGCGCATGCTCGAATGGCTGGACCAGACCCTGCCCCGGGCATGAGGCGAATGCTATGCCGCGTCCGCCCAAGGTGGTACTCGCACACTGATACCTGAGCGTGATACGTTGAAGCCTTGTGAGGGGGATCGGTACTAGCCTTACTTCTCTCATAGGGCTTAATTGGGACCCCCCGCTGCGCTAATCCTTTCGATTTAGTAGACCGATACTCAGGGTGTATGCTCGACCGACGCATAGAAACCAGAATGCTCTGCGCAGATCTGGTTGACCTTCACTGGAAGGATCCATCCGGCAAAAAGCGGCGGCTGGTTGCGAACCTCGAGGATATTTCGGTTTCGGGCGCGTGTATTCAAATAGATAAGCCGCTTCCCCTGGAAACCAAGGTCCGCCTCACGTACCCAAAAGGGGAGTTGGAGGGGATCGTCCGGTATTGCGTGTTCCGGGAGATCGGCTATTTCCTCGGGATCGAGTTCGAACATGACTCGCGCTGGTCCCTCAATGAATACCGCCCGCAGCATTTGCTGGATCCCCGCCGTCTGGTACGCGATCGGAGCACTCCACCTGTCAGGAAAAACGCCAGCACCATGGTCAACTGACCACGGCGGGCCGCATCTTTCCAATCCGGCGAGCTAGGTGAGCGGTGCCGCAGGCAGCAAAATGGGTCAAAACCTCACCGCCGCGGCATAGGGCGAACGTGCCATACGCCGAGGGCGCCTGATTGCGAGCCTCCTCGGCGCTGTTCAGCTTGCGGACGCTCAGGCGCAGCCCCTGGCTGCCGGCCATGTTCCTCAGTTGCTCCAGCCCCTGGTAAACGTAGGGACATTGATCGGAGTAGACCACTTCCAGTCCGGTTCCCGAGGCAGGGCGGGATCCAGCAGCGCTGAACCGCGGATTCGGAGCGTTGCGGCGGAACTTGATGGCCACCAGGTCGAGGGCCGGAGGACCGATGTCGATCAACTGGAATCCATTCCGCAGGAAGAACCCGGTGCTGGAAAGTCCGGTCTCCTTCACGGCTGAAACGGCGGCGACGCCGTGCATTCCCTTTGACTTAGCCTCCTGGATACACTCATCCAGCAGTGCGGTGCCGCACCCGTGGCCTTTTTCGCGCCCCACCACCCAGAGGCAATGGACCACCATGTACCGGGGCGCGTCGATGGCTCGCCACGCGAACTCCCCGGGGATATACTCGATGAACCCCCGCCCCCCGCGCATCACCATCTTGATCTTCAAACCTTCGCGGAAGCGTTGTTTGAGCCACTCGAGCTTGGCCTGATAGCCTGCGGAGCCCGGCTTGCTCATGGCGCAGAAGAACCGGGTCTGCTCGACGTTGGATTCGTTCACATCGATGATGTCGAAAATCCGCATCGTCCCCGGTATATCGCTTTTTGGGCGCACATGTACAAGCCCGGTCATCACTTCCGGTACAGGTCGGGGAAGGTCTTTTCCAGCTTGTGGAGTTTCGGAATCGAGTTCACCACCACATACGGGTGACCCGGGTGGTGGGCCACGAAGTCCTGATGATAGTCCTCGGCCGGATAGAAAGCCTTGAGGGGGGCCACCTGGGTGACGATGGGTTTTTTGAACACGCCCGCCTCGTCCAGTTGCTTGATGTACGCTTCCGCCACCCGTTTCTGATCCTCATTGGCGTAGAAGATTTCGGAACGGTATTGCTTGCCCCAATCCGGTCCTTGGCGATCCTTGGTGGTGGGATCGTGGGCGACTCCGAAGAATACTTTCAAGAGGGTGCCATAGGAGACCTTGGCCGGATCGAAGGTGACCTGGATCGACTCGGCGTGGTCCGTGCGGCCGCTGCTCACAATTTCGTAATGCGCCGTCTCCTTGGTACCCCCAGCGTATCCCGAGATCACCTGTTTCACACCGATCACGTGTTCGAACACCGCCTCGGTACACCAGAAGCAGCCACCGGCGAGGACGGCGGTCTGTTCACCGGACGCCTTGGGGAGGTCCACTACCGGATTCGGGAGAGGGTTCATGGCGGCCAACCCGGCAGCAATGCCGAGCGTGCCGAGTGCAGCCAGTCTGATCAGTTGCCCAAACATGCGTCGCCCCTTATGTGGCGGATTCGCCGCGCTTCTTGAAATTCAGCGATGCCGAATTCATGCAGTAACGCAGTCCAGTCGGCTTCGGACCGTCGTTGAAGACATGCCCAAGGTGCGCGTCGCAGCGAGCGCAGCTCACTTCGTCGCGGCTCATACCCAGGGAGTTGTCCATCCCCACCGCCACGTTCTCCTTGGCGATGGGCTGCCAGAAACTGGGCCATCCGCTCCCGGATTCGAACTTGGTTTTCGAATCGAACAGAGGGGTCCCGCAGCAGACACAGTAGTAGATGCCGTCGTCGTGGTTCTTGGCGTATCTCCCGGTGAATGCGCGTTCAGTGCCTTTGCGCCGGGTAACTTCGTATTCGGCGGGGCTCAATTGCGCCTTCCACTCGGCGTCGGACTTCCTGATCTTCTCCATCTCTTGAACTCCCAGACGGCGTCCGAACGGATCGAACGTCGCGATTTTGACCATCTTGACCCCCGCCAGCAGACGGGGTCCCATATTTACGATTCCCGCGAAGGTGATCGCGGAACGAAGACCGGCTCCCAGGGCCGCTCTCCGTGTGATCGGCGAATGTCCCACGGCTTTGCCTCCAGCCAATTGGACGGGTTCTCGATTCCGTCCGATGTTTTTATATGACGGGAACCGCCCAGATTATTCCCAGCTTCGCACGTCCGCCCCTTACAGTCGCCGGATGCGGATGTTACGGAACCAGACCGGGTCGCCGTGATTCTGCAACTCCAGGTATCCGGGGCTTTTGTGAGCGAAGCCCGTCTCGCGAGCGAACTTGCTGCTTTCCACAGCGTAGCGCAGGGCGGGAGAGTCGAACTCGTACTCCAAGGCTTTGACGCCGTTCAGCCAGTGCTCGACGTGCCCGCCGTGGACGACGATCCGGGATTCGTTGAACTGATCGAGCGGCCGCAGCGCCACCCCCGACGGCGCGATCAAATCGTATAAGGCCGCCGAGCGGTGAGTCGGTTTCGATCGGGCGTCGGCGTTGGAGGCGTCGTCCGTCATCTGATACTCGAGTCCCGTGGGGTATTTGGCGGCTCGCCGGAACGCGATGATCAGTCCACCGGCATTCAGGAGGACCCAGCCCGTCAGGGCCAAGGTTGCCACTGTTCCGAACCGCTTCCACCGGCGGCGCACGGGGAACGCGGCGATGGCCAGCATAATAGCCGATGCCGAGATCATTGTGACCGCGGGCCAGACCACGAACTTGAAGAAGTCGGGGTGCAGGCGTCCGGCGACAGCGACATACTTGAGGCCCGAGTTGCCGCCCGGGGCGATGCGCCACTCCCACGCCAGTTCGAAATTGTCGTAGGCGTCCGCGGAGTACAAGGATCCGCCGCGTCCGGGATTTGCCAGGTGGAGAGTGTCGCCGTCCATTTTCCAGGATTGAGGGGCCGCGATCCCCAGTCCGCCGGTCCATTTGATCGACTCCCAGTTGGCGGCCGGCGGTTGTGCCCCTAGCGCGGCGATGGTGACGAGACAGAGTGCAATCCCGAAAAGACGCATTCCAAGAAGGTACCGCAAAGGGCTAGTACCTTGGACTCCAGTCTCTCGGGATAAGATACAGACGGCGGCTCCATCGCGGCCATTCTGCTGAATTCGGAGGTCTCCAGGTGAAATTCGTGACGTTCCGGCGGTCCGGCAAAGCGCCCGAGCCCGGTGTCGTACTGAGTGAACGAGTGGTGAGCCTGTCTGGCGCCGGTTATCCGGACCTGATCAGTCTGCTTGCGCAAGGCGAGGAAGGCCGCGCGCGCGTCGAGAATTGGGTCTACAATCCACCGACTGACGCGGTCTCCGAACTCACGTCCGTCAAACTGCTGGCGCCGGTGCCGCGGCCTCCGAAGTTCATCTGCGTGGGACTGAACTATCGCGATCACGCCATCGAATCGAAGATGGAAATCCCGAAGGTGCCCACCATCTTCAATAAGTTTCCGAACGTGGTGATCGCCCCCGGCGACAATATCGTGCTGCCGCAGGTTTCCACAAAGCCCGATTACGAGGCGGAACTCGCCTTTGTGATTGGACGCGGGGGCCGCAGGATCCTGGCCTCGCGCTGGCAGCATCATGTCTTCGGTTACACCATCGTCAACGACGTGAGCGCGCGCGATTACCAGATGGCCACCACGCAATGGCTGATGGGCAAGACCTTCGACACCTTCGCGCCGATGGGTCCATGGATTGTCAGCGCCGACGAGATCGCCGACCCGCATGCGCTCGACATCAGCCTGAAGATTGGCGACGAAGTGCTGCAGAACTCGAACACCCGGGAACTGATCTTCAAGATCCCCGAATTGATCGAATACCTGTCGAGCGTGGTCACGCTGGAACCGGGTGACGTGGTGGCCACCGGCACGCCCTCGGGTGTCGGCTTCGCACGCAGACCGCCGCGCTTCCTTCGCGCCGGCGAAGAGGTGGTGGTCAGGATTCAGGGGATTGGCGAACTACGGAATCCGGTGGCTGCCGAATAAGCGCTACTTCTTATCGGTTTCGGCTGGCTCGGGATGGATCACCAGGTCCAGTTCCGGCAGGACACGCCGAACGGCTTCCTCGATCTGCTCGGTCAATGCGTGAGCATCCCGCAGCGGCAGGCTGCCGTCCACGGTGACGTGAACGTCGGCGAACAGCGCAGGACCCGAGTGGCGCACGCGCACATCGTGGCAATTCACGACACCCGGCACCTGCTCGGCCGCCGCCACGATTTTCTCGGCGTAGCCCTCGGGCGCCGCGTCGATCAAGGCCTGCACCGTCCGCATCCCGAGCTTTGCGATTACGCCGATGACGATCATCGCGACGCCCAGCGCAGCGACCGCGTCGGCCTGGCGCAACCATCCAAATTGCGGGTAAAACTCGGCCGCCTTGACGCAGACGAGACCGAGGATGACCACCGCCGAACTCCAGACGTCGGTCGCGAAATGCAGCGCATCGGCTTCCAGGGCCTGGCTGTTATGTTCGCGCGCCGCCCGGTACAGCATCCTCGATCGCGATACATCGATGACGATCGAGGTCAGCATCACCAGGAACGACCAGACGTTCACCTCAATCTCCACGCCGCCGTGAGTCAGCCGCTTCACGGCCTCCCAGATGATCCATCCGCAGGTGGCGAGCAACAGCAGGGTCTCGGCCATTGCCGAGAGGTTCTCCACCTTTCCATGTCCGTAGGTGTGTGACTTGTCAGCGGGACGGCCCGATACTCGCACGGCCAGCCAGGTTAATAGAGCGGCAACCAGGTCGAGCGCGGAATGCGCGGCCTCCGCCAGAATTCCCAGGCTGCCGGTCATTACCCCGACGACGATCTTGAACGACGTTAGCCCTAAAGCCGCAACGACCGAGTTGAGTGCCGCCGATTGCTTGCCCTGCTGCGCTTTGGCGCCGGCTTCGAGCATACTCATTCGAGTATCGGTCCGGGTGCGCCGGAACCGCAACGTTGAAACTTCTGATCGCTACGGCTGGAACCCCGGCCTTCCGGTGTATATCGGCATGTGGTTGTGGGATGAGTCCTGATCCGGCCAATCCGGCTGCCCTTGCAAGAGAAAGGTTCTCGCCTTGTAGAGGGCCTCGGAATTCGCCGTAGCAAAGCCGACACGGAGGTAGTCGATGTTGGCTCCGGCGTCCCTCACCAGCTCCACAGCCTTGTAAAGCGCATCGTGTTTGGGAGCGTAGTGTCCGCTCTTGTTATCGATGTGGATCAACTGACCGTGCCAGAAGAAGATGGAGCCGGCGCAGACGACTTCTCTTCCAGCACACAGCGACGAATGGTTGGTCTGGCCCCGCGCCTGAACTGCCGCCCGCGCCGGGTTGGCTACGGCGCCCAGCACGAATTGACCGTGGGCCATGTTGTCGTAGTCAACGAAGAGATTGCCGTAACGGTCCATGGCGTAAATTTGGCAGGCTTCCGGGCTTGCCAGGGTGCGAGTGTTGGGGAACTGCGTATGCAGAGGCTGCCCCTGCAGATCGACCCAAAGGTTGCCCTGGGCACCCATAGCGACGCACGTTGCCAGGCGCTTGAGGCGTTGGACCTTGTTGAGGAAGTACATCCTGACGGCTGGCGGCATGCCCTCCAGATCCCCGCCGGCCATCCCGCTGACGTCGTCCCAGGTCTTCTGATTAATCTTATGAAAATCGACATTGGTTCCGCGCACGTCATTTCGGGTATCGATGATGTCGCGGATACGCGATCCAGAGAACGGAGCCTGTTTCTTCCCGGAATCGAGATACGTCTTTCTCTCGAACTGGTAGCCTTTCCCCAGAGAGGTACCCTTGCCGGCGACGCCTCCGGCCTTACGGCCCCCATAGTTGCGCAGGGCGTCGCCCAAACCCGGTTCCGCCGCGTTCAGGTCGTCAATCACCTCGCCCATGAGGATATTCACCTGAGCCTCATCCCGGAGGTTCTGTTTCGAGGCGAAGAAGCTATTGACATGCTTCCTCTTCCACCGTTGCGCGGCCTTGTAAACGATGTATCGCTCGTTAATCCCCGCAGCGTTCTGACAATCAATCATGGCGTCAATCAATTCCGCCATGTTGCCCGGGACTGTCCGGTTGCAATCGTGAAGAAACGTACCAGAGAATCTCAACCAAAAACCTCCAAACCGGGATCTTCATTCCTTCCCGGGTTTGGTCAGTGTACCACAGGCTGCGAGTTCCTCGATCCCAAAATGTCCAATCGGCGGCAGGGGTTGTTTCGCAAGTCCGGAAGAGATATACCTGAAGCAACTCATCGTGTCTCTCGACTTGACGCATCATACTGCCATCCGCTGGCGGAACTCCGACCCGAAGTACATCCCGCTGCTCGTCGAAGGCGGAATCACCGCCGTATTCACCTCGCCTTCGGAGACCTTCGAGAAGGCCTGCGCCGCCGGCGGCATCCAAGTCCTGCACGAAACGGACGTGCCGTCCGTGACCTTGGACGATGCCGTCGCGCTCCCGCTTGGCCGGGCGTTCGTGATCAAGACAGGATTGTGGCCCGGAGTGCAAAGGCCCGATCCCCAGGTGGCCGGGGCAACCCGCAGCCTGTGGCTCGACCAGAATTGCCACCTCATCCGGTACCTGCGGGCTGTTTCCCCGCAGACTCAGCGCGTCTTGGGCTATTTGCCCGACAAGGATGCGGGCGTCTCGGCGAATCAACTCATCCCATTTGATGCGCTCGAACTGGCGCTGGTGGATGCATGGGTTCCGGGTGGGAATTACCTTCTCGCGCCGGACAAACGCCTCATGCAAGGCCTGATCAACGGCGCCGCCGACGCACTGGCAGCATGGAGACGCCTGGGCCGGACGGCTCGCTGGCTTCGGTCGAACGAAGCGCTGTTTCGACAGGCGCCGCTGCCGGCCGTCACCATACTGGTGGACAGCGATTTGTCGCGGGAGATCGCCAGCCTCAGCTTCCGGCACAACGTCTCACCGGCGCTCGCGAAGGGATCGGATCCGCCCCGGCCCGATCCGGCCCGCTGCCGGTTGTTGGTGGCCGCTGCCATCGACAAACCGGGCGCTGCCCCCCGCCAACGGATCCTGTCACACGCCGATGCCGGAGCGACAGTGGTGGTGGATGGGCACGACCAGCAAGCGTGGTGGCGAGCTCCCGAATTGAAGCTCGTCCGCAGCGACGCCGACCGTAACTACTATGCGCTCGGCAAAGGACAAGTGGTGGCTTACAAAGCGGATATCGAGGACCCGGGCATGATCGCGCTGGATCTGATCGACATCCTCACCCAGAAGCGCCGCCCGGCTCGCATCTGGAACTGCAACGCCGGGTTGGTGATGGCCACTTCGGCCCCGGCGGGCGCCGGATCGGCGCTGTTGCAGCTCATCAACTATAGCCGTCCCAGCGAGCTACCCGTGCTCGCTCGTATTCACGGCGCGTACCGTCAGGCTACGCTGCTGCGCCCGGAAGCCGGTCCGCTGGAGTTGAAGGTGTCGCCTCGAGCCGGCGGCTCCGAGGTCGAGATCCCGGGGCTGGAACGGGTAGCGGCCATCGTGTTCAAATAGGCTCCAGGGGGGATTCGATGCCATTTACGCGGAGACAATTCCTTCAATGCGGCGCCGCAGCAGCCTTGCCGGGCTTGCGATTGCAGGCCGGGACCCGCTCGCCGCAGTCCTTTTTTGGCCTCCATTCGTTCATCGAGAAGAACCCGGGTGCCGTCTTCATCCGCCGGACCAACGTCCGCGACAAGATGGACGGCGCCGCAAATCTGCGCGAAGGCTTGTCACTGGCGCGGCAGATCTTCGTCCCCATGGACCGTCCCGGCATCCCCGTGAATCATCGCGTGATCCTGAAACCCAACGCGACCGGGGTATATGACCGAAAGCGCAAACCCGAGGAGAACTGGGGAGTCGGCACGGATCCGCGGTTTTACGAAGGCATGGTGCTCGGACTCCAGGAACTCGGTCTGAAGAAGTTCCACTTCATAGAGTCCACCGGGTACGACATCTGGAATATCCGCGGGTTCAACGATATCAACGAACGGCTCGGAATCGAGTGGAACGAACCCACGCGCCGCAGCCAGCATCTTCGCGACGGCTACGAAACGAACTGGGCCAAGGTCCCCGACCCTGTCATCTTTACGCGCATTCCCCACTATGCGCCCGTTGGCGAGCCCGATACCTGGATTCTCGATATCGCCAAGTGGAAGGCGCACAGCATGTGCCTGACGCAATCGGTAAAGAACCTTCAGGGATTGGTGGCGCACCCTTTCACCAATTTCTGCGCCGGATGGCAAGGCGTGTTGAACCGGGAGCCGGTGGTGACGTCGGAAGTGAATCCTCGCGTCGAGCCGATGGTCAACGCCTTCTTCGACAACCATCGAAAGCGGAACTTCGTCCGGTATGATGCCGTGGGAAGTACCCGTCGCGGCACTGTGATCACGCCCATCGCACAGGAAATCTGGGCCCACAAGACCTGCGATAACCTGAGCACGCTCAAGGTTGGGTTAGCCATGGTGGAGGGCATCTGCGGGCGGGATGGGGACGGATTCAACCTCGGCCAGGACTACCTCACCAACCTGGTCATGTTCGGCAAGGATCCGTTTCGTGTCGATGTGGTCGGACTCTATCTGGGCGGACACGAACCGGGGAACGTCCACCTGTACCGGATCGCCAAGGAGCGCGGACTCAGCAGACACCTTCAACCCGTGGGAGATTCCGGTATACGAGTGGACGGACGAAGGTCCAGTGGAGCGCAAGCTAACGGCATTCCAGCGAACGCCATTGAAGACGATCTATCTCACGCGGGAAGGTGAACCGCAGTTGCACCTGGTGAATGACCGGTTCGACTACGACACGTACAAGGTGTGACGTTTACGATCGGCGCGGCTCAGTCGGGCACCGACCGCGTTGCCGGACCCGGCAGCGTTTTCGAAAATAACGGATCCCCATTCCCCCGATAGGGTCGAGGCGGGGCCAGAGCGGGACCTGAACGAAGACTTGGCGACAAGGCAGGATTGATCTGGCCGATGCGTACATGCGGATTGGTCACCGCTGGTGAATGTGGCTCTCGCCTGAATGCCGTGCGCATGCACGCTGAGAGACATCGCAAAGATACTTTGCACTGCACAGTTAGTGAGCGCACGGGAAATCCGGGTTCGGCGGCAGGGACTCTTCCTGACTGCTATTGTGGTAGCGTTGGTTCGCGGCGCAATCGCTGAAAAAGGAGCAGGCATGGGAGACAAGGGCGGCAAGAAAGACAAGGAAAAGAACAAGCAACAGCAGTTGACGAAACACAAACAAGAGGAGCAGAAGAAGCACGGCAAAGCCCCGGCCAAGAAGCCCGCGGCAGGAACCGCGTAAAGCCGATTCGTAGGCGCGGCAAACGGGTCTGATCAACCGATTGGCGGCCCAGGGCTCTGAAACTGCCGGAGCATGAGTCCGCATTTGCCTCAGGATAACCGTATGGCGCGTCGGTCCTCGGTAACGCGCGGTGTTTAGGGATTCAACTCGACGTATAGTCTTCCATGGTTACATTGATCTTGACCGCTCCTGGTGGGCCTCGCAACCAGCCGTTCGCCTCTGTCAACCGGCACATCTCTGAACCGGTAATCGATTTCAAACGGCTACGTCCAGAATCTGGATGTTCGAATCCATCCGCCGTTTCGTCCTGGGAATAGCAGCCCGGAAAGGCTGGAACCTCTCCCCAAAAGCCGCCCCCTGGGTCCTTGTGGATGACTACGGCGTAGTTCTGAAGGGCTCAGTTTTCTCATAAGAACCTGGGCGGTTTCGATTCCGAAGAGTTACCCCACCCCACATGAAGTGAAAGAAAAAAGCCGCCAATACCGTGAATAGTGCTACACTCAGGTTGACTTTGACAGTCCTGTTGATTAACGCACCGTCTCACATCGTCCGGTCCTACCGCCTTTGTCCGATCTTGCCCGATTAGCCGCTCTGCAAATTCAGAAGGAAGTAAACAAGTGAAAAATATTTTTGTAGGTAACCTCAGTTTCGGGGCTACCGAAGACTCGCTCCGTTCTATGTTCGAATCGTACGGAGCCGTTGATCGCGTCAACATCGTGACCGACCGTGATACCGGGCAAGCAAGGGGTTTCGCCTTCGTAGAAATGAGCGTTGATTCCGAAGGGATGTCTGCAATCAACGGAATGAATGGTAAGGATCTCGACGGCAGAACGCTGAATGTGAATGAAGCGCGTCCCAAGACAGACCGTGGATCGGGCGGTGGTGGATACCGTGGCGGCGGTGGCGGTCAGAGCAAGAGCCGCTGGTAGACCGGATCACGTCATCGGGAAGAGGGGCGGCGTCAGCAACGGTGCCGCCCAAATCGACGCTGGCGTTGATCGGAAGCTGACCAACCTGGAAATACCGGCTTGGGCGACGTCCCAGGCTGGATAGTCCGCACAGGTAGCAGGATAGCCGCACTGGACCAGAGATGCACCTATCGTCACCGAGACGGGTGACACTGCTGTCGATGTGTCCGGACATGACCGAGTCGACAAGCCGGGCATCTGCCCGTCAGCGGCCCCCGGAATCGGAATCTGGGAAGTGCCAGGACGCGCCATCTTTCACAGCAAGTGACCGTGTTGGGACCAGGCTATCCTCCGCCCCGAGGGAGATCGTGCCGGTCGATGCCGGTAGCTGCCAGGGTCGCGAACGAATCAGCGGCGTGGCTCCGATTTCCACCGTGGCGCCCTTCGTGTCGATATAAGGCGCTACCCTCTTTCATCTGGACGAAGGCCAGATCGTGATCGAAGTCCGCCGCAGCCGAGTACTGGTTCGGAATCGCGAGCCGGCCCGAACGGTCCAGATAGCCGTACATGCCGTCCACATGGATGCGCGCCAGTCCGCCGGAGAACCGGTACGCCTTCTCGTATTTCCGGAGCGGAAAGCGAGGCGGCCTTTCTCGTCCACCCATCCGGTGAGATCGCCCTCCCCAGTCAACGCCAGGCCTTCAGAAGACGCTTTGATCGGCCGTAGATGAAGCCTTCGACGGGAACCTCGTGGCCGGCCGGATCGCGAAGGAGCGCGGACTCAGCAGCACTTTCAACCCATGGAAGTTTGGGTGTACGAGTGGACGGACGAAGGTCCGGTGGAACGAAAGCTGACGGCATTCCAGCGAACGCCGTTGAAGACCATCTATCTCACGCGGGACCGCGAACCGCGATTGCATTTGGTGAACGACCGGTTCGACTACGAGGTATATTACGAGGTATAACGAGGTATACGCATACCTTGCATTGGAGAGCGACTCCGGAGTAAAATTTCCCAAGAAGAAGCTGGGAAGCACACTGGGGACACAATGGTTCGCACAACTCATGGAGTTTGGTTATTAGCCGCGATGCTGGCCGGAGGGGGCAGTCCAGGCAAGCGCATCGAATATCGTCATGGATCCGGGGTTTGAGAATGGCATACCCAGCTCTTACACCGGGGACATGGGCGACGGCTGGGTGGTCACGGCCGGGACCGGAGCAATCTGTAATGTGTCCGGCGTTCCTTGCGGCAATGCCGGTCCGGCCCATACAGGAATTCAAATGGCTTTTCTGGATTGGAGCGATAGCCTCAATACGATCAGCCAGACTCTGACCACCGTGATAGGCCAAACGTATACGGTCTCCTACTGGGTAGCCGGCGATCAGCCGAATTTCCTCGACGTCACGTTCGGAGGTTCAACGCTCTTCAATGGAACCGCCCCGACGAACATCAATTACGTGCAGTTCAGCTTCGATGCCACCGCAACCTCGACGAGCACTATATTGGCCTTCTCGGGCCAACGCACCGTCCGCGGTGTCGAACTCCTCGATGATGTCAGCGTGACCGCGACTGGCGTTCCCGAGCCGGCAACGTGGCTTCTCACATCTGTGGCGCTGCTTGGGCTTGGTGTGTTGCGACGCCGCAATTAGATCCCGCCTATGGGTTAGGTCCATCGAGGACCCGGTATATGTCGGTCCTTGCCGACCAGGTCAACGAGGGCTCAGTTATCCTCTGGCCGTTGAAGATGAGCGACGTCCAGTAGGTATCAAATCGTCATCGCCAGGAATCCGCCGTCCACGCGCAGAATCGAACCCGTCACGAAGGACGAGGCCTTTTCCGACGCAAGGTATATGGCGGCGCCCACCAGTTCCGATGATTCGCCAAACCGCTTCATGGGCGTGTGATTCATGATCTGGCCCACTCGTTCGTCGGTCAGCAGTTTGCGGTTCTGTTCGGCCGGGAAGAACCCGGGTACGATCGCATTGACCCGCACCCGCGCCGGAGCGAACTCGCGTGCCAGGAACTGCGTGATCTGGTTCACTCCGCCCTTGGACACCGCATAGGTGAAGACCTTCGACAGCGGCGGTCCGGACGATACGGACGAGATATTGATGATGGAGCCGCCGCGGCCCGATTCCACCATGGCCTTGCCGAAAACCTGGCAGGCGAGGAAGACGCTGCGCAGATCGACGTCGATAATGCGCTCCCATTCGGACTCTTCGATTTCGAAGAAGGGCGTCCCCGAGTTGATGCCCGCGGCATTGAGCAGAATATCCACGCGGCCGAAAGTATCCAGCGTCGCCTGTAGCGCGTTCTGAATGTCGGCCTTCTTGGCCACGTCGGCGCGGCAGGCGAGCGCCTTGCGTCCGAGCTTGCGGACCTCCTCGGCCCGGGCATTGGCGGCATCGGGATTGAGATCGACGATCACGACGTCGGCTCCGGCGCCGGCAAACCCTCGCGCCATCTCTCCGGCCAGCACTCCGCCGGCGCCGATGGCGACGGCCACCTTCCCTTCCAGGGAGAACAACTGGTTAATCAGCATAACGGGTGTGAAAGCCCATTATTGCACCTTAGAGGTCGAAAATCGCGGTCCCCTTGTTTCCGAATACGAGGTGTAATATCATCGGCCAGATCCTGATTGGGAGGCGATCCATGATATTGCGAGGCTCGGTCGGCGAGGGTGGGAAGAACCACTCTGAGGATGTGGAGCTTGTGCAAACACTACTCAAGAAGGTCGGAACTTACCTGGGTAAGGTAGATTGCAAGTGCGGTCCCAAGACGATCGCCGCAATCGCCGACTTTCAAAGAACGATCATGAAGAACCCGGACGGGCGTGTCGATCCCGCCGGCTACACCTGGCTCGCCTTGTCTCACCCGAGCGTTAAGCCGGTTTCGTACAAACCTCCTCCAACCACGAAGGGCGATTGGTCCGGCGACAGTTCGAGGTGGACACAGGAGAAGAAACTCGCGAGCATGAACGCCAAACTCCGTCCGAAGGTCGAGCACATTTTGAAAGCGCTGACCGACGCCGGGTTCCAACCCAAAATCTTTTTTGGCTGGCGTTCCGTGCAGGTGCAACTGGAAATCTACAAGAAGGGTAACTCAAAGGTCAAGTTCAGTTTCCATAACGCTCAAACACCCGAAGGCATCCCCAACTCCTACGCCGCCGATATCGTCGATAAGCGGTGGGGTTGGGACGCCCCCGCGGAAAAGAACGGGTTTTGGAAGGCGCTAGGCAAAGCGGCCAAAGCCGAGGATCTTGTTTGGGGCGGCAATTGGAAGACCTTGCGCGATGTCGCACACGTCCAGAACAAGCAGAACAGCGAACTTGCCGCAGTCAAGAGAGAAAGCGGGCTTTAATGTACTGGCTCGCGATCGTCCTGGCGACCGTGGCCCAACTTGCCACGAGCGCGGAGCAGAGGTGGCTGTCTGTCGTCGCGACCGATGCTTCGGTCGAAAAGGTTGTCAATCGCGTGAAAGAACTGCGGCTGCCGCGAGATACGGTCAAGGTCGTGGCCAGCGACGACTGCTCCAACCTGAAGCCGGGCGTGTTCCTGGCCGTCACCGGGATTTCGAGCGACAGGGCCGCTGCTGAACGGAGGGTTCGCGAAGCAAGAGGGCGCGTGCCGGATTCCTACGTTCGCGCTTGCGAACCCAAAACCGCCAGCCGCGTGCAGTTCGGCATCAGCGCGGTGGACACTTCGATTTTCGACGTTCCAGGCAGCAGCGTGAATTGGGCAGATGAGGACCGGATCTCAGTTGTTCGCCGCGCCGGTTCAGTGTACGTTCTGCTGCGCCGCCGCTACGAAAAGGTCGGCAACGATCCCTTGGAAGGTCGCCGTACAACGGTTATTCTGTTCACGTCCGATCCCGCTACGGGCCGAGAACTGATGTCTGACTGCACAGACGCTAATGTTGTTTCATCGGACCGTTTTTTGGCGCTGACTTGCGCTAGAGAGAATGCCGGAGACGTACTGCTTCACGAAGTCACGGTCTTCGATTTGGCTTCAGGACGATCCGTTCACGCGATCGCACACTGCCGTGACCCCAAACTTACCGGGAGTCGCGAAATCGTCTGCGACTCGGAGGCAGTCAGTGCGGATGGGGTGCTGGTGCTGAAGAAGAAGCGGTTGTCACTCGACTAGCTGCAGGTGGCGCGTAGACCATTGAGCCGCTGCGGCGAAGAACTGCCCGGCTCGGAGAGACCGCTTGCGCACAGGACCCTGCTGTGATACCTATGACGGCGGGAGGAGACCTCATGCGCTCCAGAACCACGTTGTTGTTCATCCCCGCAATTTCCCTCATCTTCATCTTGTCCGTCTCGTGCTCGAGCGGCCCCAAACGCCCTCAACCCGGGACGCCGGCATTTTTCCTGCAGGGCGCCAAAGAGACGTTCGCTGCCAAGGATTACCTGAAGACGCTCGAGAATCTCGATCGTGCCGCGAAGAACGAAGAACTCGCACCGCAGGCTTTGCCGTGGTCCCTTGTGGTCCAGGCGGGCTTGATTCGTGGCTACAACGATCTTGCCGACAGCTTCGAAAAGGGCGCTCGCGCCAGCCGCAACAGCCCGGGAGCCCTCCGCAAACAGACCTCTAACTACCGGCGCTTCGCCCGTCCTCTCACACTGCAAATGGCCGAGAAGTTCATGGTGTTCCGGAAGAGCAGCGACGAGCAGATCGCGCTGGCTTTCCCGTTCCCGGGAGGAAGCCCGTCCGAACCCCCGGCCCTGGGACAGGTGGAGATCGGAAACATGCCACCGGCAGCGGCACTGGAGGACGTGCAGAGCAAGGCACTCACGCGCGCGATCATCCTGACCGCCGCGAGCGCAGCCGGGACCGGTGACGACTCGTCCAAAGCCGCGCAAATGTTCAAGACCGAGGACCTGAAGGTACCGCGGGCAACCTTCATGACGGCCATGGCGAATGCCTTGCTGAATGCCTCCGGACTCTTCGCACCGAAGAAACTCGACGAGCCGGAACGGGCCAGACTGTTCGCCGAATTGGCCAAGGACGCACTCAAAGGCGTTCCAGCCACCCTCGAAGTCAAAGCGCTCAACGAGAGGATCGATAAGATTCTGAAGGCCACCAAGACCACCACCTGAGGCGTCGTACACCGTACTTGCGACTGCCCGGCGCGGCCCCGATTTTGCTCGTCACAGGGCCGCGCCCCCTCGATCCGCGCTATCCTTACTACTTGCTATGATCAGCCTCCGCAACGTCGAGAAATACTTCGAGCACGGTCCCACCAAGACCTTCGTCCTTCGCCGCATCAACCTGGAGATCAAGGAGGGAGAGTTCGTCTCCATCATGGGTCCTTCGGGCGCGGGAAAGTCCACGTTGCTACACGTGATCGGCATGCATGACAGCGCCTGGACCGGCGAGTATTTCCTCCTGGACCAATCCATCCACAAGATGAACAAGAAGGACCGCTCCGAGCTTTACAAGCGCTTCTTCGGGTTCGTTTTCCAGAGCTATCACCTGCTCGATTCACTGACGGTTTACGAGAACCTCGAGATTCCGCTCTCCTATCGCAATGTGAAGAAGGCCGAGCGCGACAGCATCGTCTGCGATGCCCTCGACAAGTTCCAGATTGTCGGGAAGAAGGACCTGTTTCCGAATCAGTTGTCCGGCGGACAGCAGCAACTGGTGGCCATCGCGCGGGCCATCATCGCCAATCCCAAGGTCATCCTCGCCGACGAACCCACCGGAAACCTGCATTCGAGCCAGGCTAAGGAAATCATGGAGGTGTTCAAGAAGCTGAACGAGGAAGGCACCACCATCATTCAGGTGACCCACTCGGATGCCAACGCCGCCTACAGCAATCGCGTCATCAAGATCGAGGACGGGTGGATCACCGTCTGATCCGGCGCAACTCGAATAGCAGCAGAGCGGCCACCGGGCCGTAGATCAACCAGCGGAGCGGCGTTAGCCCGTTCCAGACTCCCAGAATCGTCCAGTCGATCAGGACTCCGTACGCGAGCGGAGTGAGACAGACCCACAGCATCAGTCCGGGAACCGGATACATCGCCAGCAGCGGCACGATCCACGTGAGATACCAGGGGTGGACGTTCGCCGAAAGGGCGAGAATCGTCACGATCAGTGCCAGGGCCCGCGCCTCCACTCGCCATCTCAGGGCGGGGACTGCGAGCGCGGCCGCGACGATCAATCCCATGGTGATGTATTTGGCGGTATAGGGATCGCCGGCCAGCGTCGCGATCAGGGCATGGATGCTGTCATTATTCCGCCAGCCCCCCAGGAATCCAGTGGCGAATCGGGCATTCGAGGTGACATTGGCCCAGTAGGGCGCGGACAGGACCAGGCCAACTGCAGCCAGGGTTCCTCCCGCGACGAGCACCCGGCGCCACCGGTATCCCGTTATGGCCGGAATCAGCAGAGCCGGCCAGAATTTCGCCGCCGTCGCCAGCGATAGCCAGAACCCCGCGGCGGTCTCCCGGTTTCTCGCCGCGAACGCGAGGCCCAGCATCACCAACAGGATCACGACGGCATCGTTGTGTCCCGTGGCCCAGAACTCGAATACCGGCAGCGGGCACCAGGCGTAGATCAGGACCCTTTCCAGCGGTTCGCGGCGCGCCCGGAGTAATAGAAGGATGGCGGCGATGATGCCGAGATCCGCCAGCGCTGCCACACTCTTGTACCAGAACAGTTGCCGGGCGGGGTCGGGTGTTACCGCCGTGATGATCCGATAGAAAGCCCGCTGCTCGAGCTCGAGGAGAGGACCGTAGACCGCCGGGAAGTCTTTCCCGTCGATTCGGGGATACAGCGCGTCGCGATACGGGGCGAGCTCCGGAGCCTTTGGGGGGTAGATGTACGGATTAAACCCCAACTCCTGGATCTTTCCTTCCCAACGATATCGATAGAGATCGTCGGAAAAGGCCGGATACAGCGGGAAGACGGTTACACGAAATAGAAATGCAGCTGACAGTATCCATAGAATCGACGGTGCTTTCTCTCGCTGGGCCTCATTTCGCAGGAGCAGCCAGACCGAAACGAGATAAAATAGTGAGGTCGCCAGAAGTAGCGAGATTGTTTCTACGGTGTGATGTCGCAGGTCCGCGAGCCACAGTATGCGGGCCAGCGGGATCTCGATTAGCAGTGCCAGCATCCAGAAGCCGGGCCTTTTTTTCCTATTTGCTTCGCCGCTGGGCATGTTCGGTAGTCGTCGAGAGTAGCCTATGGTAACAGGTCTGTTTGGAGTCCTTGTTGCGCCCGGAAGTGTTTTTGACACGCTGTTCGACAACACGTTCGCTGGAATCCACCGGCTCGACTGGTTCGATTGGTCCCTGCTGATCCCTTACTTCGCTACGCTCTTCATACTCTCGATCTACGGCCTGCACCGCTACGAGATTATCCGCGAGTACCTGAAGGTCAAGAAGAACATACCCAAGGAGCCGCCTTCCCGTTTCGAGCAACTCCCGCCGGTAACCATCCAGTTGCCACTGTATAACGAGCGGTTCGTAGTTGAGCGCCTCATCGAGGAGGTCTCCAAGATGGACTATCCGCGGGACCTGCTGCAGATTCAGGTCCTGGACGATTCCACCGACGAGACCCATACCTTCACCGAACGGCTGGTGAACCAATACCGCTCCGCAGGTGTGCCGATCGAGTACCATCACCGGACCAACCGGCATGGTTTCAAAGCCGGCGCTCTTCAGGAAGGGCTGAAGACGGCGACCGGTGAACTGGTTGCGGTGTTCGACGCCGACTTCGTTCCTCCGCGCGACTTCCTTACCAAGGCGATTCATTGGTTTGCGGATCCGAAGGTGGGTGTGGTGCAAACCCGCTGGACCTATCTGAACCGGCACTACAACCTGTTGACCGAAGTGCAGGCGATGCTGCTCGACGGACATTTCGTGCTGGAACACGTCTCGCGGCAGGGCGGGAACCAGTTCTTCAACTTCAACGGTACGGCCGGCATCCTGCGCAAGGCGATGATCGAAGACGCGGGCGGCTGGCAGCACGACACGCTCACTGAAGATTCCGACCTGAGCTATCGCGCCCAGTTGAAGGGTTGGCGTTTCGTCTACCTGCCGTGGATCGAGTGCCCTTCGGAACTTCCGGTGGACACCTATGGGTTCCAGGTCCAGCAATCGCGCTGGGCCAAAGGGCTGACCCAGGTGGCGATGAAGATTCTGCCGCGCCTGTTGCGGGCGAAGCTTCCTTGGCGGGTCAAGGTGGAAGCCTGGATGCACCTGACGCCCAACATCTCATATCCGCTGATGATCGTTGTCACCACTTTGATGGTGCCGGTGATGGTGGTCCGTTTCTACATGGGCTGGTTTCAGATGGTGGTGCTGGACATGCCGCTGATCATCGCTTCGTTCTGGTCGATTTCCATCTTCTATATCACCGCCTATCGCGAACTCCACCCGAACAACTGGAAACGGTGTCTGGCCTTCCTGCCCGCTTTGATGGCGGCCGGCATTGGACTTACCATCATCAACGCCCGCGCCGTAATTGAAGCGCTGGTGGGCTACGAGACTGCGTTCGCGCGAACTCCGAAGTACGCCATAGGCGGCCAGAAGTTGAAGTTCCAGGACGTCAAGTATCGCCATCGCAGCGGCTGGCTGCCGTACGCGGAAATCGCGGTGGGCACCTACTTCGTTGCGATGATCGCCTATGCGATCGATACGTTTAATTTCTTTGCTGTTCCTTTCCTGCTGCTGTTCGTCGCCGGCTATTATTGGGCCGGCTTCTCCACGGTGTACCAGGAGTGGCAGGGCAAGTTGGCGTTTGAGCGCGCGCGCCGTACGGCCCGCGTCGCCGCAGCCGAGTAGTTCATTCCGATTCCAGGCAAAATAAAATAAGGCGGTACCCACAAGGAGTACCGCCGTGGCGAATGATCGCCTAGACCGTCTAGGAAGAAACACCAACACACGCACACAGATGAAGACCTAAAATCGCGTTGAGGCCGGGGAAATGAGAAACC
The DNA here is from genome assembly GCA_963737465.1 of uncultured Acidobacteriota bacterium. Lineage (GTDB taxonomy): Bacteria > Acidobacteriota > Terriglobia > Bryobacterales > Bryobacteraceae > TMP-7. The sequence continues at coordinate 48,529 of CAVTTC010000013.1, read as the reverse complement.
GGCCTCAACGCAGGCAAGGGTCACGGCGATCCACGTCCGCCAAAACATGGATCGCCGAAACCGTCGCCAGGGAGATCCGGAAGGTGCTCGATTCCTTCCGGGAACGACGGCCCTGGAGCGATGCTCTACAGGGCCGCCTGCACTGCCTCGCGGCTGTGTCTCCCTCTCTCTACCCTAATCATGAAACATGCCACCAAATTTTGAGGGCCTCAAAAAGGGGTCGTTTTGATATTTTGCAGTGATTTAGCCTGTGGATAAGTCGGTGTGAACGGCCTATTCGGACGATCCGAATTTTCCCTGATTTCGCCGCAGGGCCTCAGCCGCTGGAATGATGACGCTCGATCCCAGCAGTTCCTCGAGCAGCGGCGTCTGAGGATAGGGGTGCCCTGGGTATCGCCGGAAGCCTTCGGCGTACTTCACGCCTGCCTGAGTCCCCCGCGACAGGGTCCATAACTCCATCTGCTCCAGATAGTCCTCGATGCCGTGCTGCTTCTTGAGCCAGTTCCGCTGGCTGACGTGTTGGGCCAGCATCGATCGCTTCAGATCGAACACAGGAGTGATGTCCACGAAGAAATCCGGCTGCTGCACACGCCCCTCGCGATCCCTGCCTTCCACAGAATCCATGAAGTAAAGATGCGGGATTGCGGACAGCGGCGGTGCAGGATCGGCGGCGTGCGTGGTGTAGTTCGGAGCGGACGCCCCGAAGCAGGCATCGCGCACCAAAACGCTGGTAGCCTCGTGATCGCAGTGATAGTCGATCGGTGACGCGGTGAGCACCAGTTCCGGTTGAACACGCCGGAGCACCTCGCACACCTGGCGGCGGGCCGCGTCGTGGTTGAAGACGGCCAGATCGCGAAACTCGGCGCAGATGTAGCGGGCTCCGATCAGGCGGGCCGCGGCGTCGGCCTCCCGGCGGCGCATGGAGGCCACTTCTTCGGCCGGAAACTCGGACGAACCGCAGTCGCCGGGAGTCATGGTAACGATCGTCAACTGGTGCCCGAGTTGTGAAAGCAGCGCCAGCGTTCCGCCGGCCAGGATCTCGGCATCGTCGGGATGCGCGTGGATGGACAGAATTCGAGTCATCGCGATGCGCTTCTATGCTACCAAAGGCGATCTGGTAGAGTTGTGGAAGCCACACCAGCGGGATTTCGGATGATCACGTGCCAGACTTGCCATTCGGCAGTGCCTGAACCGAGCCGGATCTGCCCATCGTGCGGGACCCCGGTCAGCGCCATTGCCGGCGACGACACGATGGTCATTGAGCCGACCGTGGCTACTCCGACACCGATCGGGGCTTCCATTGCTGCCGCCGCACCCCGGCTGCAGACCTCCCTCCCCAAACCCGGACGCTTCCGGGCCGGGACCATGCTCGCCGGACGCTACCAGATCATCGGTGAACTCGGCAAAGGCGGCATGGGCGAGGTGTATTGCGCCAGCGACCTGACTCTCGACCAGACCGTCGCGCTCAAGTTCCTGCCCGAAGGTATGGCCGACAACCCCGCCATGCTGGCCCGATTCCACAGCGAAGTGCGGATTGCCCGCCAGATCTCCCACCCAAATGTCTGCCGCGTGTACGACATCGGTGAAGTGGACGGCCAACTGTTCCTCTCCATGGAATACGTGGGTGGTGAGGATCTGGGATCGCTGCTGCGGCGGATCGGACGGCTGCCCCCCGACAAAGCCGTCGAGTTCGCCCGCCGTCTTTGCGCGGGGCTGGCCGCGGCGCACGACAAAGGCGTCGTCCATCGCGACTTGAAGCCGGCCAACATCATGATCGACGGCGAGGGCAAGGTTGTCATCATGGACTTCGGCCTGGCCGCCCTCTCCGACCAGGTACACGGCCTGGAGATCAAGGCCGGGACGCCGGCGTACATGTCGCCGGAGCAACTGGCGGGACTCGAGGTCACTGTCCGAAGCGATATCTACGCGCTCGGCCTGGTGCTGTACGAGATGTTCACCGGCAAACGCGCGTTCGAATGCGCGACGCTTGCCGAGTTGATGCAGCGCCAGTACCAGACCCGGCCGGTGAGCATCTCGTCGGTGGTGAAAGACATCGACCCGTCCGTGGAGAGCGTCATCGGGCGGTGCCTGGCGCCCGATCCGAAACAGCGGCCGGCCTCGGCCCTGGCGGTGGCGGCGGCGTTGCCGGGGGGTGACCCGCTGGCGGCAGCCTTGGCCGCAGGCGAGACTCCGTCGCCCGAACTGGTGGCCGCGTCGGGAAAGACCACGGGAATGCGGCCAAGGTGGGCCGTGTTGTGCGGCGTGGCGGTGCTGGCCGGGATGGTGGCTGCCGCGGTGATGGGCGAGTACGTTCGTGTGGTGAGCGTCGCGCCCATGGAACTTCCCCCGGATGCCCTGGAGGTCAAAGCGAGGGAATACGCCGGCGCTTTCGGCTACACGGAAAAGCCTCTGGATACAGCCCAGGGCTTCATCTACGACAAAGACTACCTGAACTATCTGGACAAGCAGGTAAAGACGCCGAACCGCTGGGCTCGCCTGTCCGGGACGGAGCCGCCGGCGATCGTGTTCTGGTATCGCCAGGGCCCGCGCTATTTGAAGAGCCTGGGGTCGCCGATGGGGCAGATCACCATGGACGATCCGCCGCCGGAGATCTCCGGGATGATCGGCATGCAACTAGACCCGCGAGGGCGGATGATCGCGTTCACGGCAGTGCCGCCGCAGGTGGATACCAGCCCGCCAGCCACCGTCCCAGCGGATTGGAAGCCCCTGTTTGCCGCGGCGGGCCTGGATCCATCTCAGTTCAAACCAGTCCCTGCGCAGTGGACGCCGCTGGCCATCGCGGACGAACGTACCGCATGGCTGGGAGTTCTGGCCCGGAATGCCTGGAGAGCAACTGCGGGTAGAAGCGGCAGCCTGGAGAGGCCGTCCCGTTTATTTTGATCTCATCGGGCCTTGGACTCGTCCGTCGCGCATGCAGGCTTATCAGACATCGCGGCAAGAAAAGGCCACCCAGTTCGTCGTGCTCACGCTGGCGGTAACGGCCCTGCTGGGCGCCGCCCTGCTGGCGCGCTACAACCTGCGGCGCGACCGGGGCGACCGGCGCGGCGCCACACGCCTGGCGTTCTTTGCTTTCTCCCTCGAGATGGCCATCTGGATTTTGGCCGGCCACCACGTTCCCGCAGCCAGCCAGGTGAAGCAGTTGTTCGAAGCGATGTCATTGTCCCTGTTGATTGCCAGCGCTTTTTGGGTGGGCTATATCGCTATTGAGCCCTACGTGCGGCGGCACTGGCCGCAGGCCATCGTGAGTTGGAGCCGGCTGGCCGCGGGCGGCATTCGCGATCCCCTGGTCGGCCGCGACGTGCTGATCGGGACCGTCTTCGGCGTTTGGTGGGCGTTGATTTGGGCGACCAGCATTCTGATCAATTACTCGCGCGAAGGCCCTTCAACCAGCGTGCTGTTGACCGCCTTTGCCGGGCCCCGCCATACCGTGGCCGCCGCCCTTGGCGTGGTGACGGCATCGCTGCTGCAGCTGTTCGTGTCGTTCTTTATTCTTTTCTTTCTACGGCTGCTGCTGCGGCGGGAGTGGTTGACCGGCGCCGCATTCGTCGTGCTCTTCGTGGCAATGAGCTCGGCCAGCACCACGACGCCTTTGGTGGATGTGCCGCTGTCTGTTCTGGCATGGGCCACCACATACTGGGCTATCTCGAGGTTCGGGTTCATCACCTTCGTGGTAGGTATCTATACGAACTCGCTCATCATCCTGCTCCCTGTCTCCGCCGATTTCTCCGTCTGGTATTCCGGTGTGACGGTGTTTGTGCTGTTGCTGATCGGCGCTCTGGCGGCCTACGGAATCAACACGACGTTGTCGGGACACAGCATCATCTCGGACGAGTTCCTGTGAGGGAACGCCAGCGTTGGTTCTGGCCTGCCGTCGCCGTTCTCCTGGCAACGCTCGCAACTGTCCAGCTCCTATCCATCCGGCTCGAATGCCAAACCTGGGACGAGGGGTTCGAAATCGCCTCGGGCTACAGCTTCATCAAGACCGGCGAGTACCGCATCTCCCCGGAGCAGCCGCCCCTGGCACGCCTGCTCGCCGCTGTCCCGCTGCTTTTTCTCAACCTGGATGTGCCCGTCAATGACCCTTCCTGGGCCAATCGCGACGACCGCTGGTTCGGGCACGCATTCCTGTATAAGAACCGTGTCCCACCCGATACCATCGTCTTCGCGGCACGTACGGCTACCATCTTCACCACCCTCGCGCTCGGCCTCGCGCTGGCTCTGTGGACGCGACGGATCTTCGGACCGCTGGCCGGGATCGGCGCTCTATTCCTGTTCGCCTTCGACCCCAACATCATTGCCGTCGGGCGCTACGTGAAGAACGACATCCTGGTGGCGCTGATGGCGCTGCTCACCATCGCCGCTTGGCGTGAGTACCTCGTCTCCCGCCGCACGCGATGGCTGGTGGCGACTGGACTGGTTTTCGGGCTCGCCGTCGCGGCCAAGTTCTCCGCGCTGTTCCTGATTCCGGTCTTCCTGCTCACTTGGTTCCTCTTTCCCGGGACGGCCTGTCTGGCGACTGGCGACAACGCTGGCTCTCATCACCGCCATCGCCGTCCCGACGCTGCTTCTCGTCTACGCGCCGGAATGGCGCAAGCTCATCCCCGCCACCCGCGACTACCGGAAGCAGCACCCGGAGGTTCGCCGGCTGGCCGACGGAATCCACGTGTCTACGGCCAGGGCCACTGCGTTTACCGGCGCGGCTACGCATCTCGGGCTCCAGGATCATCCGCTGCTCGTGGGACTGGCGCGCTTCCTCGATCACTCTACAGGGGGCCATCAGGCCTACCTGCTGGGCCGAATCTCATCCACTGGCTGGTGGTATTACTTCCCCGTGGCCTTCGCCGTGAAAACTCCGGTCGCCACGCTCGCCGCCATTGCACTGGCACTCCTATTGGCCTTTCGCCGGGGGCTTCGGAAACTCCGCCCCGAATGGCTCCTGTGCGCGATTCCAATCGCCGTCTATCTGCCCATCAGCATGGTGAACCGGGTCAACACGGGAGAACGCCACCTCTTTCCGATCTATCCGTTTCTCTTTTTGCTGACGGCGGCCGTCCTCAGTCGAGCCCGCTTCAAGGGCCAGGCGCCCGTGGCCGCCGTGCTCGCCGGCCTGCTCCTCATCGAGTCCGTGTCCATCTATCCGCATTACCTGGCTTTTTTCAACTTCGCCGTCGGTGGACCCTCCGCCGGGCCGCGTTACCTGGTGGACTCCAACCTCGATTGGGGCCAAGACCTCCTCAAACTTCGGGACTTCTGGATTGCCCGAGGGCGCCCGCGCCTCTGCACCCTCTACTTCGGGACCGCCGATCAGGAGTATTACGGCATCCAGCACGAATACGTGCCGGAAACACGGGAGGTGGAAGAGCGCCGGCGGGAGCACTGCCTGGCTGCTATCAGCGTTACGCCCCTTCAGGATGTCTACAGCACTCCCGGCGCGATGCAGTGGCTCCGCGAACGCCAGCCGATCGCTAAAATCGGTTATTCCATCTACGTCTACGACCTCGGCCACCCATGATCACCGCCCACGCCGTGTTCCGCCAGCTCCGCGCGCATCAGTGGGCGAAGAACCTGCTCGTCTTCGGCGCGCTCCTGCTGTCGCACAGTTGGAACGACTGGACCAAGGTCGCGGCCTGCATTCAGGCGTTGATTGCGTTCAATCTCGCGGCCTCGTCGGCTTACGCTCTGAACGATCTGCTCGACCGGGATGCCGACCGCGAGCACGCGACAAAACGGAACCGTCCCATCGCGTCCGGCGCGTTGTCGCGGGAGGACGGGTGTCGTGATGGCCGTCCTGCTGGCCGCCGCCGGCCTGGGGACCGCGGCCCTTCTCTCCAAGGCCTTCCTGATTACGCTGGTCATCTACCTGGCCGTCACGCTCTTCTACTCCGTCCACGCCAAGCGCAAGGTGATTCTGGACGTCCTGGTCCTGTCGGGACTCTATTCCATCCGCCTTTACGCCGGAGGCATCGCCGCGCACATCGCGATTTCCAACTGGACCATCGCTTATACCAGTTTCGTGTTTCTGAGCCTCGCGCTCCTGAAGCGCTACGGCGAACTCACCGCCGAGCCCTCGATTTCGGAACGCCGCGGGTATCAACGCGGCGACGCCCCTATTGTGGCGACACTCGGCTGCGCGAGCGGGCTCATCGCCGCTCTACCGCTGGCACTCTATGTGGGGACTCCCGAAATCCTGCTTCTCTACCGGTCCCCGCACCTGCTTTGGCTGCTCTGCGGGGTCCACGTCTATTGGGTGAGCCGCATCTGGATACTGGCGCACCGCGGATGTGTTCACGACGATCCGGTTGTATTCACCCTGCGAGATCGGGCCACCTGGTATCTGGCGGCCATCTCGGCGGGGCTGCTCTATTTCGCGATTTGAACGTCTAACAAGTGTCTCGATCGCATGATGTGGCGGCACGTACTCCTACGTGCCGCGTCGACACATTGTCGATGCCCTGCCTCTACGGACAGCAATGCGTCGCCAGTGGCGACGCGGCACGCAAAAGTGCAGGCGCTCGGCATAGGGTTCTTAGACTAGAACACGCGGCGCTTCAGGCGGTCTACGGTGAACTTTGCGGTGGCGGCGATGGCCATCACGGTCATCACTCCGGCCTGGACGGGATCCGTCACCACCAGGTCAGCGGCTTCGGGGACGCTGCCGGCCATGTTCAGACTCACCACCAGCAGCCCCTGGGCGCGCACCTCGCGGACCGCCTGTTCGATGTCGCCCCCCATCAGCGCGCCGGCCAGTACCAGCGCCCGGGCGCGGGGAAGGCGTGCCACGGCGCGGACGGCATCGGCGATGGGCTGCTCGCCGACCAGCGGAATGGTGTCCACCGAAATGTGTTCTCCGCGGATGTTGTGACGGTCGGCTTCCGAGATGGCGCCGATGGCCACCTGGCCAACCTGAGCCCCGCCGCCGATGATGATGATGCGTTTGCCGTAGATCTTCTGCAGTGTGTTGACCAGCCGCACTTCGCGGACGATCGGAAGGTCGTGGAAGTCGCTGACGAGGAGCCGGGGGTCTTCCTCGATCTCGATCTCGAAGTAAATGTTCGCCTCGCCCAGCTTCTCTTCCAAAATTTCCACCGATGATATGTTTCCCTGCCGGCGGGCGATGACGCCGGTCAACTGATGGAGGATCCCGAACCCGGGATCCGTACGCAGCACGACTCCGAATTTATCCGCCATCTGTGTTCGAAGGGTAGCAGAATTGAGATGGTGAGGGCACCACGCTAAGCGTATGTCAAATACCACTCCCTAACCGTCGTGGCTCAGAAGTCGGCACCGAGCCGCGACCCGTAAGGGAGAGGTGCGTAGTTAGTTTCGACGCTCTATTTAGAACCGCATCGATCGAGCCGGTTTCGCTGGTTCGGCCACACGCAGGTTGAAGATGCACACGTGGTCGAACGCCCATAGGTTGATCACTGGAACGCGCAGCCCCACAGCCAGTTTGTACTCGCTCAGCCACGGGCACCCGCCGTTGAAGACCGGCAGCATGTAGCGGATGGAATCCTCCGGCCATCCGAGCTGAATGGGGAACTCCATCACATCGCGAACCAGATTCAGATCGCGGGACGCGGAGCCCCAATCGAGACCCTCCATCTTGATGCGGTCCAGCCCGGAGGTTGGCTTGTGCTCCCACTCCGCCGGAAAGTTCACGTACCGCAAGAGCCGTCCGCCCAGGTGATTCACTCCGGCCGGCTGCGGATAGTTCACGTCATAGGGAAACAACAACTCCACCTTCGCCCCCGGATACTTGCCCCGGATGTAGGAAGCGAGAGACGCCACGTGGTCCCGCAAGCGGTTCCGTAAGAACATGGCGTCCGCCGATCCGTTCACCTCCGGATCGGCCGTCGGACCCTGGAGCCGCGCCAGCGGACGGCCCAGCGCGGCCTGTGCCGCCGCTTTCGTTTCCGTATCGTAGAACGCCATGCTGCCATCCGCCTTCGACGCGAAATACCACCAGCAGTATTCCCCGAATTGCACCTCTACCGGGAGCCCGGCGGCGGACATCAGGCCCGCTATGCAATCGAACACCTGCTTCTGAAGATCGAGCATGGAGCCGTTGAACGCGCAGTGTGACGACCACCAGTCCGAGCCATAACCGACGTCTGTCCTCACGGGATCGCCATTATAGTACCGGGCGGGCAGAGTATCGGGCGGCAACACCAACTCCATCGACGATGCCACGGTCAGCGCCCGATCGTGGGCTTTGCATTCACGGAAGAAATCGGCGTGCCAGTCCCGCGCGCCGCGATTCAGCACGGGAGTCTGCGACGGATCCACCACCCACTGACCGGTACGAATCTGATCCGCCGGGTATTTCAGAGTGCCCTCAATGTTCACCGTCCCCGTGGGTCCAGCGGCTTCGATCGAATAGGAGAGATCGAATTGAAAGTCCTGAGTCGGCGAATGCGACGTCAACGTCAGCACACTGCCGTTGACAGCCGCCCACAGACCTACGAAGGTCGCGTTGACGTAGCAGCAGAAGTGTCGCGCGATGGTAGCGGGCGTATCCGTCGCGAAAACACTTTTGCCGATTCTCGTGCCGGAAATGGTAAGCCAAATCTGGTCATTGGTCGCGAACTCGCCACCGAAGGTCACGGTGGCCACCGGGATCACAGCGCCGGTCCGCATTCGCTGGTTCCACCAGAACACGCCGATGTACTCGTTCATCGGTCCCGCCAGGCCCAGCTTGTCGAACATCCACAGAATGCGCGCGGGCGGCAGTTTGTACGTGTGATCGGTACTGTAATCGAGCGCGGGCGAGATGTTCAGGCGCGCCGGCAGGTTGTCCGGCACGTCGGACGGGACCACCCGTTCCAGGAAGTCGAAATAGAACGGCCGGTCGTCACGGGTCTCGAGCGTCACCTGATGAGGGCCTGCCTGCAGAGTCCCCGACAGCTTGCGGCGCGTGATGACAGCGGGATCATCGCCGGTGTTGAGACAGGTGTCGAAGGGATTGGCCAACCGGGTCCCGTCAATGGTCACAGAGGCGCTGCCCCGGTCTCCGTAGAGCGACGTCCCCAGCCACAGTTCGTGCTCCTCGACGGATTCATACCGGATCACCACGGTTTCGCCCGCCCGCTTGGCGACGCTCGAGTATCCGCGCGAATAGAATCCAGCCTCGGTATCCCAATGTTGGGAGTACGTGCATGCGGTGCTGGTCTCTTCGATGCGATAGCTGCCCGGGCCCGCCACCTGCAGACGGCGAACCTCCTCGGGGCCGCTGAGAGTCCAGTTGGTGAACTGGGCACGCCACTCCGTAGGCTGGAAGGCCGCACCGATCGCGAGCGGGGGCGCGAACGTCAACCACATTTTGCGGACCTGCGGGATTCCGGCGCTGGAGAAGTCGATCCGCACGTGCCACGTTGCGTCGGAGACGCCTCCGGCGAACTGCACGAAGGGCTGGTCCGTGGTGAGTTGATTGTTCTTTGACACCGCGTACATCGACAGCGCGTTCCCATCGACGCCCGGCTTGGCGGCCGTAAACGTAATTCGTGCGCCGTCAGCATGGGCAGTTATGGAGATATCGGCTCCCACGCTGTGCCAGTCAGTGGCATTGCACTGGCGAGCGAGTTCGGCGGCAACGCTGGATGCGCTGGTGGTGTACAGCGTTTGCGGCGTGGGATTCGACGTCGCCGACACTTGAAATGCGTGCCCGTCGCCCGGTTTCGCGCGCAGATTCACCTGGTTCACCACGCGCACAGCCGAAACCAGCGCTGAGGATGCCAGCGCTTCGGTGAGCCGCTGGGCGAGGGTGACGTCGGCATCGCCATTCTGTTCGGTGTACGAAGACACATTTCCGTCCACCGTGATGGAATGCACGAATCCCGCTCCCCGGTTTGCGAAGGCAAAGGACGCTTCCAGTTGCTCCGTCACCAGGTAATCGAGAGCCCGGTTGAGGTAACAGAGCGTCACGTGATCCCACTGGCGCAATCCTCCGTCGATGATGGTGAACTGCGCCGTCGCCGGCGTCCAGGTGCCCGAGACGAAGTTGCCGGCGTTGAATAGCGCGATATTCGCGGTGGTGCCGTCCGCACGGATTACGTCGAGATAGGGCCAATCGATGATTGGATAGCGCGGGGAATCCAGGTTGCGCAGCCCCGTGTAATGGACATCGAAGTCCAGCGTCAGGCCGGCGAAATTCGTGTCCGGCAGATAGCGCAGCGACGGATGCTCGTAGTAGTTGTCGCAGTCGTACAGCGTCAGCACGCAAAAATCGGCCGGGTCACGAAAGATCCCGCTGACCTCGAACCCTGTCGCGGTGGCTGAATGCAGCGCGGCGGCTGCGCCCAGATCATTGAACCCACGAAGCTGTATCGTGCGGTTCGGCTGCAATTTGTAGATTCTTTCTGGCACGTCCTGTTCCCGATTTCAAGATACCGGCAGAAAGGCAAGAGGGGGCTCCCGGCGTATGCCGAGATTTGAAGGTAAGTATAGCGATTACAGCGATTTATAAAAAATCACGATCCTTGTGAACGGCTCTCGCAGGGGTATCCGTTTTTGTGCCGAATGCCAGATTGGGGGCTGGGATCAACCCCAGAATTCTTCGCCGGGCGCCAGGCAGGACTTCAAATAATCCTGGTTGAGGTCGAGCCCCAACCCGGGCTGCGTCGGCACCGTCAGGCGGCTCTTCTTTACTTCCGGCGGATTACTGGCGGCCATCTTCTCGACGTGCCGGGTAGGCCGGCCGAGGGCGCTCTCCGACCGGTAGAAATTCTGGATGGAAGCTCCGAAGTGGGCGTTGGCGAAACACAACACCAGCGATCCGACATTGTGCAGGGCCACGGGCGTGCGAGTGAGGGCGGCGTAATCGGCGATTTTGCGGGTGCCCGTGAAGCCGCCTGCGAACGCCAGGTCGGGGTGGACGATGTCGGCCGCCTGCGAATCCAGGAACGGCCGGAACCCCCGCACCAACTCGAGCTTTTCTCCGGTCAGGATAGGAACGCGGGTGGACCGCTTCAGGGCCATCCATCCTTCCGAATAGGGTACGTTCAGAGGATCTTCGAGAAACAGCGGGTCCATCGGCTCCACGGCCTTGGCTACCGCGATCGCGCTGGGCGTGTCCAGTTCATTGTGGCAGTGGACGGCGATGTCGATGTCCGACCCGACCGCCTCGCGGCAGTTGGCATATGCCCGCGCTACCTTGCGCAGTTGTTCGCGATCGAGCGTGGCGGCGTATCGCGCAGAGGGAACGCCGAGAATCGGATCGATGCCGTTCTTGAATGCCGTGAAGCCTTCGGGAGCTTCGCGGATGCGCTGCGCCCATGCGCGGCAGGATCCGGGGTCGAGCATGTCGAGGCCGATGCCGTGCGAGTACATGGGGATGGCGTCGCGGAACGGTCCACCCATGAGTGTGGAGACGGGCAGGCCGGTGATCTTACCGGCGAGATCCCACAGGGCCATATCGATGCCGCTGATGGTGGGGATGTGCGCCATGTAGGTGTGCATCAGCGTGGTCATGTTATGGAAGTGCTGCTCGATGGCGAGGGGGTCCTTGCCGATGAGCAGTCCTTTCATGGTTTCGATGCGGGCGCGGGCCATGGGGCCGGTGGCGCCCGCTTCGCCGTAACCGGTCAGTCCGGCGTCGGTGTCGATGCGGATCAGGCAGTTTCCCGCTATGTTCTGGATCTGCATCGCCTTGACGGCGGTGATCTTCACTCTTCCCCGATGCGCCTGCGCGTAAGCGTTGTAGCCGGTAAGGAAGGAGCCGATCGGCGCGGCAACGGCGATCCTGAGCAGATCGCGGCGGGTCCAATTGTGTGACATGGTGGCCTCCGGAGCAGCCAGCATATCGCAGACCGGGGTGAATGGATAGCGGGGAGTGCTGGCGATTCTGGAACCTTTCGGTCCGCAATCACGTAGGTCCTAATCGTACTCGTGACGGGGGGTTCAGCTTCTCGGAACGACGTTACCTCATCTCAAGGAGCGTTACACGTGACCAAAAGACTCTCTTTTCTGCTCGCCACTTTGTCAGCTGTTCCGGTTCTAGTGCTCGCGCAAGGCGCGGCAGCACCGGCGACCCGCCAATCCCATTTCAACCAGCCAAGGCAAGATGTATAAGATGCTCAGCGGCGTCGTGATCGCAGCGGCCGAGAAGATGCCGGAAGAGAACTATTCGTTCAAGCCGACTCCGGAGGTCCGGAGTTTCGGGCAACTGGTGGGTCATCTCGCCGATTCCCAGTATTACTTCTGTTCGTTGGCAGCGGGCGAAAAGCCGCCTGTCGCTGGCGGTGTCGAGAAAAGCAAGACGAGTAAAGCAGACCTGGTGGCAGCGCTGAAGGAGGCGGTGGCCTATTGCAACCAGACGCATGCCGGAATGACGGACGCCAAGGGCGGAGAGATGACGAAGTTGATGAACCAGGATTTCGCGAGGCTGACGGTACTCGCGGGCAATACCGCGCACGATTACGAGCACTACGGGAACATGGTGACGTATATGCGGCTGAAGGGGATCGTGCCGCCGACGAGCGAGAAGAGCGCCGGTCCAGCGGAGAAGTAAGTTCGGGGAGAAGAAGCGCCGGCCCGGGCGCGGTTGTTCGGTCCTCACCCAGCCTCGAGAGATCACGCCCGGCACCTGGGCCGCGATGTTGTGCGATCCGGCCGGTCGCCGACTGACCGGCCTCGGACTGCGTTAGCCGCCTCTAAATTGACGCGAGTAGGAGGAATTGTCATACTCAAGTCGTGGTGCAAAAGATTGCTATAACTTTGGACCGCAAGACGGTGGCTGACCTGGACCGCTGGGTGCAGGAAGGCAAGTACCCGAATCGAAGCCGCGCGTTGCAGTCGGCTGTGGATCTGCTCAACGAGCGCGACAAGCGAACGCGTCTAGCCCGCGAACTGGCGAAACTCGATCCCGACGAGGAGAAGCGGCTAGCGGAGGAGGGCCTCGTTCAGGGATGGCCCGAATATTGAGAGGTGAGATTTACTGGGCGGACCTCAATCCGGTACGAGGTCGCGAACAGGCTGGTTTTCGACCCGTTCTTGTGCTGAGCAACGAGCTATTCAACAGGCGCTCCGAAACGGCCATTGTCATGGCCATTACGAGTCAGCCCCAACGCGCTGGATTTCCACTCACGATAGCTCTTCCCGAAGGCGTTGTACCGGAAGCGTCCTGGCTGAAGATATCCCAGATTCGCACTATTTCAGTGGATCGGCTCGGCAAGAGAATAGCTGCCCTCGAATCCGAGGCGGTAAGCCGCGCGCTCGACGGTCTCATGGAACTGATCGGATAGCTTCTTGTTGGTCATCGGCCCAATCGCCATGACGCGCGTTTCGGGTGCCGAAGTCCGGCGGTGAATCCCGCCCGCGGCCGAGTCCCGAGGCAGCGCCACGTACTCGGTCTTGGCCTGGACGAGAATCGGGATGTCAGGGTCGGCCTGCTTCCACAACGCAAAGAACTCCTCGTATTGTTTGCGGCTCGCCTCCGCATCTCCCTGCATCGCGAAGGCACGGGCCAATCCGAGTTGCGCCGCGGGATAGGCACATGCGGATCCGTAAGAGAATGCCGTGGTGAATAGAACGTTCTTCCTCTGGAGAATGGCGCTGAATTCCGCGGCGGCTCTCGAAGCCAGGCCAAGCCTCAGGTACGCGAGGCCGCGGATGTACGACGGCCAGGCGTAGCCGGCAACATGCGCCGGTGCGTCAGCGGCTGTTAGAGCTTTTTGTGGGTCGTTGCTCGCGAGAGCGGCCGCACCGCGCACCGCGGGTACCCATACGAGATTGAGTATGGTGTCGTTCGGATATCTATCGAGCAGCTCTTCCAGGATCGATTCCGCGGTTCTCGGTTCGCGCGCAAGCGCCAAGGAAAAAGCGAATTGGGCTGCAGTCCGCCGCCCTCGATCGAGCGGTGCGGCCTGCATTGCGAGAGCCCTCGCCTCCCGTTCCGACCCGAAGACCGCAGACATAAGGCCGACGGCTGCAACCTGGGCCGGGCCGCTGCCGGCGCCCTCTGCGATGGACTTCCCGGCGATCTGCCGCGCCCGCGCGAGCCGTCCGTCAAAGCCCGCCGCCTGGATCTCGAGAATTCGGATTCGGGACTCGATCGGTTTACCCCTCGCGCGCTCCGCTTCCCGCTCCATGGCGGCTGAATCGTGCTCCAGGATTGCGTGCAGGTATCTGAGGAAGGCGAACAACTCCGCACCCGCGCCGCGCGATTCTGCTTTGTCCAGCAGAGACCGCGCCTCGGCGATCTTTCCACGCGATGTGAAGGTTGCCGCGAGATCGAAGTACGACATACCTTCGTCAGGAGCCACCTCGACTTCCCGCCGGGCTACCTCCATCGCCTGGTCGGGCTCGCCAAGATTCGCGTGTGCCAGCAGGGACCATCGCCACGTACTCGAGTCATTCGGGTAGAGACGCTCCGCGAGTTTGGTTACCGCGAGTGCCTGCCGGGCGTCACCGGTTGCAATTTGATGATAGAGTCCTTCGATCGCGAGCCTTTCTCTTTGGCTGGTTCGCTCGCGCAAGGCGAACGCCCGGGTGATCGCTTCCTCGGCATCCGAGTCCTGGCAGCGGGCCTGACGAATGCGGGCCAACTCAAACCAAGCCGCGGCAAATTCCGGATCGAGTTGGATGGCACGGTTCAGCAGAGGCGCAGGATCATTCCCGGCGGATTTCTCATGAAGGGCGATGTCATACGCTTGAAGCGCTTCGAGGGAGGGGGTAGTGGCCGCCGGTAACACGTTGAGATTGCGGATGGAGGCCAGAGATTCGCCAAGGCGCCCGCGTATCTTCGAAGCCGCCCGGCTCAGAGCGGCCAGAACCCGGCCTTTCGATTCCGCCTCCGCGTATTCGCTGGCCACGCTAGCGCCGTCGCGGCAGCCGATGGCTTCCAGTCCGATGAAGTAGCGGCTTTCCACCATTCCGACGGAGCCGGCAAGCACCGCTTTTGCACCGATTCTCTGGCAAAGCTCGCGGGCGGCATCGCGAGAGAGGCGTTCGCCCGAGCGCCGGCCCATCAGTCCAATCTCCGCACGGATCTGTTCTTCAGACACGACGCGCAGGTAGTGTGATTGACCCACTTGGGTCAGCAGCGCCCGTCTCAGCGAGCCATCGAACACCGGATCGCCGGTCTTGTTCTCAAAGTCGGCGATCACGACGGAATCGCGCTCGGCCAGCACGGGCGCTTCTCGCATCCAGAACCAACCGGCAATCGCGGCAACCGCTGTTACAGTGGCGGCTCCCACCGCTACACGACGGAACGGCGATGCGGTTCGAAGAGGGATCCGCCGGAGTGCCTCGGACATAGCCGGCGCGCTTTGCCAGCGGGCGCCCGGGTCTTTATTCAACGCTTTCAGGATCACACGCTCCAGGCCGCGGGGAACGCCTGGATTCAGCGTACGAGGCCGGACCGGATCCTGACACAGAATGGATTGCAGAACGGCTTCTGGAGTGATCCCTCGGAAAGGCCGCCTGCCTGTAGCCATTTCATAGAGGACGACTCCGAGCGAGAAGAGATCGCTCCTGGCGTCGGCCGGTTCGCCGCGAGCCTGTTCCGGCGAAAGGTAGCCCAGGGTGCCTGCCGGAGTGGGAGCTCCGGCTGCCGTTGAGGACGGACCTCGCTTCGGCACGGCTTTGGCGATGCCGAAATCGGTCAGCTTTACGTTTCCGCCGCCGGTCAGCATCAAGTTGGCGGGTTTCACATCGCGATGGATGACACCCCCCGCATGCGCAGCGGCCAAGGCTTCGCCCGCCTGGATCGCGATTTCGACAATCCGCTCGGTGGGAAGCGGCCCGTATCCAATTACGGCGCTCAACGGAGTGCCATCGATGTATTCCATTACGAGAAAACGTTGCGTGCCGTCCTCTTCGAACGCGTGGATCGTGCAGATGTTCGGATGGTTCAGCGCGGCGGCGTGACGCGCCTCCTGCCCGAGGGCTTCCATGCCCTCGGTATCGGCGGCGAACCGCTGGGCGACGAATTTCAAGGCGACGGTCCTGGCCAGCTTGGTGTCATCCGCCTTCCAAACTTCACCCATGGAACCGGCTCCGACTGGTTCTACCAGCCTGTAGTGAAGAACCATCGCGCCGGGACCGCAGGGCGCTTGTACCGAAGACCCAACACGCGGCAGCCGCTCCATCGGGGCGATGAAACGGTATCCCTCCCGCGGTACCCGTTCGATGAACCGCGGACTCCTGGCCGTGTCCCCGAGCATCTCCCGCAGCTTCTTGACGGCCACATTGATGCTCTGTTCGAAACCGACCATAGTTCCGTGCGGCCACAAGCCGGAACGTAGGCGGTCGCGAGTGACTGTCGCGCCTGGCTGCTCGATCAACGCGGCGAGGATCTTGAGGGACTGGTCTGGAACTCTGATTCTGAGGCCGTGTTTCCGCAGTTCCCGACGCTCCGGATCGAACTCGAAAGCACCAAAGCGTACGATTCCGGACATCGATACCTCAAAGCCTGGTATTTTCCAGCTAAATATAACACGCTCCCCCAAAGATAGGTACTGCCGGAAATTCTTATTTTTCACCAAGCTATCGAATCACGTGCATCTCATTTGACTGGCGCCGGCGTTCGACATTGACTGTGGGTGGAGGCTATATGAGGAATTGCTTCGTCATCTTTCCCGCGCTCTTGCTCGGGTGCTTCGCGGTAGCAATCAGCGTCTCGGGCGTGGCACAGGCGCAGAGCCCGCTTGAACCAGTGCAGCATGTTTACCCGGACTCGACCTACGCGGAGATCCAACAGGCGATCGATAACGGGGGAACAGTCTACTTCGAGCGTCTGACAAAACAGACCAAGACGTACGCCGAGTACAACCAGATCGCCAGCAGTCATCCCGATGTTGCCCCAAAGGCGTCCAGTGAGGTCAAGGACAAGGGCTTCTTCATCGGCAAGAATGGCAAGGATGTGAACATCATCGGAGTGTTGGGGGCGAGCGGCGAACGCCCCAAAATCAACGGTGGGACAATCGTGTTCCGAGTCGGCACGATGGCAGGAATGGGCGTCTTTGGACTTCCGGTCAACTTCAAAATCGAGAATCTGGAGATCTTCAATCCGGATATGGCGGCTCCGGGGGGACTCTACTCGAGGATCGGCGTCTGGGCTATCAACGTGATCGGCGCGCGAAGCGTCATCAACAACTGCAAGTTCACGATTACCGGAAAGGAAACCGACGCAAGTCCCTTGGGCAATCACTCGGCAGCCATCTTAATCTTCCTGTTCGACAATAGCAGCGGCGTTCCAGTTCCCACGTCGACGGTGCCCACCAGCGCGGCGACCATCGACATTACAAATAACCTGATTAACGGCACCGATATGGCCAACGCAATTTCGGTGGCGAATTATTGGGCGGGAGCGGCAACATTCACGCCACCCCGGGTCTTTATCAACAACAACACAATCAACGCGACGAAACTGGTCGGACAAGACGGTGACATCGGAGCGTTGATTACTCTGAATGGCGATCTTTCGAACTCGATCGTGACGAACAATATCATGCGAGGAGATGGCCGCTATCCTGGTGTCACGCCAGAGCAAGTGAGTGGCGCGATCCGAATCGACCGGCCTCGCCCCGGCGATATGTACTCAACCAACTTGACGATTGTCGGGAATGACAGCTCTGCGTTCATCGCCGATTATCAGCTGTGGATGGCCGATCTCGCCTCCTCGAGCATGATCGCGCGCAATCTGCTTGGGCCTGCCGCTTCCGCGGGAGTGATGTGTCATGGTCATGACAACTGGTTCGACAGGAACCATTTCTATGGCGATTATCCAGGATGGTGGCCGGCCGGCAACGGTCCCGGCCTGATTCACTTCGGCAAGACTGCGGCCGGCAACATCTTCGGTCCGACCATGCTGAATCATAGCCTGAGCATGTGCAGTCAAGTGCTCGATGAGACCGATAACCTGACGACGACGGAATACGATGGTGCTAATAAGCTTCCAGGCTACCGTTGCCTGACGAACTGACGAGGTGCGGTGCTCGCCGGCTGTTGCGGTCCGGCGGGTCCTCTGGACGGAGGAGGAGGCGGGGCGCCACCATGATGGCGCGCTCCGGCCGGACCGCTTTCAGCTGGCACATCGGGTTCCGGCAGGCCATCCTTTCGGAGCAACAAACCCGCCTCCCGGGACCCCCATAATAGAGATATCGACTTTTTCCACCGCACCACCGTCTCTACTCACGGAGCCGAAATTTGATTTTTCGGGAGGTCGAAGACCGCGACCTGATTGTTCAGGCCCGCCGCGGGAACGTCGAGGCGTATAACCTCCTCGTCTCGCGATGGGAGAAGCGCGTCTTCAATTATGTACTCCGTCTGGTTGCCAATCGGGAGGATGCCCTGGATCTCACCCAGGATGTCTTTCTGAAGGCTTACCAGAATCTCGGCAAACTGGAAGACCTGGCGCGATTCACTCCCTGGCTGTACCGGATCGCCCACAATGAGGCCTATTCGCTGCTGCGGAAAACGCGGCCGGAAGGTGAGATGGAATACGAACCGAGGTCGTCGGAACCGAACGCCCGGTTGTTCCCCATTGAACTATCCCTGGCTGTCGAGAGCGCTCTCAACCGGCTCTCGGCCGACCAGCGCGAAGCCGTCGTCCTCAAGGTTTACCAGGGGTTCAAGTTCGAAGAAATGGCCGAGATCCTGTCGTTGCCGGTGTCCACGGTGAAGTCGCGCCTATACACCGCCCTCGACCTCCTGAAGCAAACGCTGGCTCCCGTAACCGCGGGGGATTGAGCGATGAACTGTCCGTTTGATTTGAAAGAGTACGTGCTGGGCGAAAGCCCGCGCGACGAGGCCCGGCGCATTGAAGCCCACGCAGCCGAGTGCCCGCCTTGCCGCGACGAGATCGCCCGGTTGCAGTTGACCCAGGCAGCGCTGCTGTCTTTGCGCGAAGAGGAGATTCCGCGCCGCATCGGCTTCGTCTCCGACAAGGTATTCGAGCCGAGGTGGTACCAGCGCATCTGGAACTCCGCGCCGCAACTAGGATTCCTGGCCGCGGCGATGCTCGCCTGCGCGATTCTGGTCCATGCCTTCGTCCCGCGGCCCGTGCCGATGGTTGCCGCAACCATCGATACCCGAGCGGTTGAGCAGAGAGTGGCCCGCGAAGTCGAGGCCCGGCTGCACGACGCGGTGGAAGCCGCCGTCACCAAGGCCGTCGCCGACAGTGAGTCCCGCCAGCGTAAACACACCACGGAACTGCTGCAGGCGGCCGAACAGCGCTACGACTTCGACCGCCGTGCGACGCTCGCCACGTTCTCCGAGCAGGCCCGCATCCTGCAGCAGCAGGTCAGCAACATCTACGTCGCGAACAATAACATGAAGGCCGGTGAATGAGGCGCGCCATGTGGACCACAGCACTGCTGCTAGCCGCCGCCATCGCCAGCCGCTCCGCTGAACCCGGGCCGATTCCGCGGGCCAAGGTGGCCAACGTCGAGAAACTGGTCAGCACACAACTGGCTTCGATGGTTCCCGATGAACCGTGGTTCCTGCTGGGTCTGGCCCGGGGAGTCTACCTGGACGGCACGGGCGTCGTGTTTCAGGCGGACATCAACCTGGCCACCGGGCCGTCGCTGTCGCCGTTCAAGACCACCATCACCAAGGAAGAAATCGCGCGCCACCGCGAAAAGAAGGCAGGCCGCCTGCCGCTGCTCCGAACCCGCATGTACTCGATTATGGGTTTGATCGCCAGCTCGCTGGAGACCATGCCCAACAACGAGGAGTACGTGCTCGCGGTGACGCTGCTGAAGTACCCGTGGGAGGATTCGCCGAACATGCCGACGCAGATCATCATGCGGGTGCCCCGCGGAAAGTACATGGAAGCGCAGCGCCAAAACGCCAAGCCCGAGAGTGTGATCAAGGTGCAGGAGTACTAACGCGTGCGGATCGGCGAAATGCTGATGGGGCGCGGCCTGCTCTCGCAGGATGACCTGGACCGCGCGCTCGAACTGCAGAAAGAGCGCGGCGAGAAGATCGGCAAAGTTTTGATCGATCTCGGGTTCGTGGCGGCGCGCGATGTCCTCTCGACACTCTCCGATCAGCTCGGCATGCCCGTGGTGACTTTCGACGAGCGTCCCGCGACTTCGCCGGAAACGGAGAACCTCCCGGCGCGCTTCCTGCGGCAGTTCAAGTGCCTTCCGGTGGCCTTCCACGATCACACCGTCAGGCTCGCCATGGCCGATCCGCTGGATTTCGAGACCATCGCGGCGGTCCGTAGCTACACGGGTCTGAAAGTAGAGCCGGCGCTCGCGTTCGAGCAGGAGATCCTGGACGCCATCGATCGCTATTACGGCCAGGCGGAGCGGGCCGAAGCGGAGCTTGGCGACGAAGGCGCCCAAGAGGACCTGGAACACCTGCGCGACATGGCCAGTGAGGCGCCGGTGATCCGCCTGGTGAACGCGATGATCGCGCTGGCGGTGGAGAAGCGCGCCAGCGACATCCACATTGAGCCCTTCGAGAAGGAGTTCCGCATCCGCTATCGCGTGGACGGCATTCTCTATCCGCAGGAACCGCCGCCGCGTGAAATGAAGGCCGCCATCATCTCGCGCGTGAAGCTGATGGCCAAGCTGAATATCGCGGAGCGCCGGCTGCCGCAGGACGGCCGCATCAAGATCAAGACGGTCGGACGGGAGGTGGACCTTCGCGTTTCCACGCTGCCCACGCTGTACGGCGAAAGCGTCGTGATGCGCTTGCTCGACCGTTCCGCGGGAGACTTCTACGACCTTGACCGGCTCGGCTTTGACGACCACATGCTGCGGCGCATGCAGCACTTCACCTCCTTGCCGCACGGCATTTTCCTGGTTACCGGACCCACCGGAAGCGGCAAATCCACAACGCTCTACGCGGCGCTGAAGCGAATCAATCTCAGCGACAAGAAGATCATCACCATCGAAGATCCCGTCGAATACCAGATGGATGGGATCAACCAGATCCACGTGAATACCCAGATCGGGCTCACCTTCGCCGCCGGATTGCGGCACATCGTCCGCCAGGATCCCGACGTGATCATGGTGGGCGAAATCCGTGACCGCGAGACTGCGGACATCGCTATCCGGTCGGCGCTCACCGGTCACTTCGTTTACTCCACCCTGCACACCAACGACGCGCCCAGCGCCATCAGCCGCCTCACCGACATGGGCGTGGAGAATTATCTGATCACGTCGTCGGTAGTGGCCATTCTCGCGCAGCGCTTGGTGCGTGTCATCTGCAAGAACTGCAGGCAATCGGCCGGTACGCGCGTCACTCCCTTCGGCGACACTATCGAGACCTTCCGGGGCGCGGGATGCGAAAACTGTTTCGGATCCGGCTACACGGGCCGCATCGGCATCTTCGAGTTGATGGAAATGAACGACGAGATCCGCGCGATGGTGATGAAAGGCGCGGATGCCGGGCAACTCACTCAGGCCGCGCGCCGCAACGGGATGCGCAACCTGCGTGAGGACGGCTGGATGAAGGTGGCGGCGGGCATGACTACCGCCGATGAAGTGCTGCGCGTCACCCAGGAGTTTTGATGTCCACCACCAGCTTCTACTTCAAGGCCGTTGGATCGGATGGAAAGCTCCGCACCGGAACGCTCTCCGCCGAGAGCGATAAGCGGGTGGCGCAGGAACTGAAGCGCCAGGGACTGATTCCCGTTTACGTTGGACTGGAACAGAAAAAGGGTTTCGAGATCAAACTGCCGGCCTTCAACCAAGGCAAGCGGCGTGACGTTCTGTTCTTCACCCAGGAACTCTCGACCCTGCTCAACGCCGGCGTCCCGCTCGACCGGGCGCTGTCCATCTCGAATGAACTGACTGAGCGGCCGGTGTTCCGCCAGGTTCTGATCGATGTGCTGCGCGTCCTGAAGGGCGGCAAATCGCTCGCCGACAGCCTGGCGACGCATCCCGATTACTTCTCGGAGCTGTACGTCAACATGGTTCGGGCGGGGGAGGCCTCGGGCTCCCTGGGAGCGGTGTTTGAACGGCTGGCCGAGTTTGAGCGGACTCGCGATGAGCTGCGCGGCTATATCATAGGCTCCATGATTTACCCGGGGTTGCTGGCCTGCGTGGGTGTGGCCTCCATCCTCGTGTTGCTGACCTTCGTCGTGCCGCGCTTCGCTTCGGTATTCCAGGACGGGCACATGAAGATGCCCCTGCCGACCAAGCTCATGATCGAGGCGAGCGACATCCTCAAGGCGTACGGGTTGATCGGGATCGGCGTGTTCGCCGCGGCTTTCATCGCTTTTCAGACGTACATCCGCTCGGGAGCCGGGGCCCTGTGGTGGGACGGCTTTCGTCTGCGCATCCCGCTGCTCGGCGATGCTCTGCGAAAGGCCGAAACGGCGCGGTTCGCGCGCGCCATGGCGACGCTGGTGGCCAACAGCGTGCCCCTGGTGCAGTGCATCGGCATCTCCCGCGCCATCCTCAACAACCGGCGCATCGCCAACTCACTCGAAGCGGTTGCCACCGGGGTGAAGCGCGGGGAAGGCATTTCGAATCCACTCAAAAGGACCGGCGAATTTCCTCCGCTGGCGGCACATTTGCTGGCTGTAGGAGAAGAGACCGGCCGCCTGGACCAGATGTTTGCCCGCATGGCGGACATCTATGAAGCTGACACGCGCGCGGCCATCAAGCGGTTCACGGCCCTGTTCGAACCGCTCATCATCCTCATCATGGGGATTATCGTAGGCGCATTGATTCTCAGCATGCTGCTGGCAATTACCAGCATTAACGACGTGGCGGTATAACCATCATGACTCCGACTCCAATCTCCGAACGCAAACGACGCACTCAATCCGGCGTCACCCTGATCGAAATGCTGGTGGTGGTGGCCATCATCGGGCTGTTCGCGGCTCTGGTGGTGCCCAAGATGCTCGGCCGCGCCGACGCGGCCCGGCGCACCGCCGCGCGAGCACAGATCAACGCTTTCTCCACCGCGCTGGGCGCCTACCATCTCGACACCGGGATGTACCCGACCACTGAAATGGGCCTGGCCGCGCTGCGCGTGAAACCCGAAGCCGTCAACCAGTGGAACGGGCCGTACCTTCCGCAGGACATCCCGCTCGATCCCTGGGCCCGGCCGTATCTGTACAAATATCCCGGCGAGCACGGCGACGAGCCCGACCTGGTCTCACTGGGATCGGATGGACAACCGGGCGGCGAAGGCAACAACGCCGACATCGTGAGCTGGAACAATAAGTGACACTGGCGGTACCAGGCCGGCCGCGCGAGCGCGGCGTGACGCTGATTGAAATGCTGATCGTCGTCGCGATCATCGGCATCATGGTCGGCATCACGTTTCCGGCCATCGGATCCGGCATTGAATCTCTGCGGTTGTCGGCGGCCTGCGATGGCGTCGCCGGATTTCTGCAGTCGTCGCTGACGCGCACGGAACGGAGCCAGCGCATGATGGAATTGACCATCAGCCGCGCCGACCATTCCCTGACGCTCGCAGGCGAGAACTTCCAGCGCCGGTACGAACTGCAGGAGGGCGTGAAAATCGTCGAGATCCTGCCGGCGCTTCCCATCGATCCGACCCTGCCGCGCCGCTTTCTGTTGTACCCCGGCGGCGCCCCGCCACGCATCGCCTTGCGATTGGTGAACCGGAAAGGGGCCGAGCGGCTGATCTCGCTCGACCCGATCACCGGAATAGCCCGCATCGAACGTGTGGAGGCGAAGTGACGGCAACCGCCATGGGGGGGGGCCAGTCTGTCAAACCGCCCGAATGGGGCAGGCCCGCCGGCCTGCGGCGCAGCGCTGTGCGCTGCGGAGGGCGCTTAGCCCAATGTCACTTAGTGTTCCCAAGGCCGGATATTCGCCAAAGATTGTAGGGCAGGCTGGCAGCCTGCGGCGGGTTGCTAACCCGCCTCCCACTGCTTCCAAACACGGGCCGACCAGCGCCGGTAGGCAACCGGCGCGCAGGATGCCATCCTGCCCCACCAGCCCCAGAGTATTCGGTCCTGGGAAAACGAAGTGGCATTGGGTCTTTAGCCCGCCTCCGGCGGGGCGGTCTGAGAGGCCGCCGCAGGCCGAGGGCCTGCCCCACCTCACCCCACATGCTGGATTCACCCTTCTCGAAGTGCTGGTGGCCACGCTGATCATGGCCATCGCGATCACCGCGCTGCTGTCCAACCTTTCGGTGTCGCTTCGCACTGCCAGCCGCCTCACTGACAATGACCGCGCCGCGATGGTGGCCCGCGCCAAGATGGACGAACTGCTGCTGGACGCCAGGATTCCGCACGGCATTGAATTGCAGGGCAAGCTCGATCCGGCCCTGACCGGATGGCGGGAATCGGGGTGGCGGGCGGTGGTACGGGTGTTTGAAGCGCCTCCGAAAGCCGGGCCTGGCGTACCCGTCCTGGAGCGAATCGATCTGGAGGTCTGGTGGAACGCGAGCGGCGGACGGCGCACGTTCGCTCTCGACGCTTACCGCCGCGGCATCATGACGCCCTCCGACGTGGGGATGATCCAATGACCCGGCGGCGCACCCAGTCCGGTGTCACGCTGATCGAGCTGCTGATCGCAGTTTCGCTGGTCAGCTTCATCTCGGTGGGGATGCTGATGGCGATGCGCGTCGGCCTCAGCGCTATGGAGAAAACGAACTCCAAGTTCCTTACCAACCGCAAAGCGCTCAGCGTCCAGAAGATCATACAGTCGCAGGTGGCGGGACTGGTCCCCGTCACGGCCAACTGCAGGCCAGGCGGCGGACCACCGGTGGGCCGCTTCCTCATGTTTGAGGGACACCCCGACCAGTTACGTTTCGTGTCCACCTACTCGCTCGCGGAAGCCGCCCGCGGCTACCCCCGATTGCTCGAGTTCAGGGTCATAACCGGGGAGAATAACCGCGGCGTCCGGCTGGTGGTGAACGAGCGGATCTATGGCGGACCGTTCATGGTGGGGTCGCTGTGCGGCGCCATCGCCCCGGCATTCGACGGCGGACCGCCACTGCCCCAGTTCGGTCCTGTCGAAATCGGGCCGGCTTCTTTTGTACTGGCCGACAAACTCGCCTACTGCCGGATTCTGTATCGCCGCACTCTGCCGCCTCCCGCAATGGAGGAGTGGTTGCCGGCTTGGATCGTTCCGGACCTGCTGCCTTCGGGAATCCGAATTGAGATGGCACCGCTCGATCCCGATCCGGCAAAGCTGCAAATCATGACGGTCAGCGTGCCCCTGCGAATCAACAAGTGGGTGATGGGGCCTTATGCGGATTGAACAATCCCGGCCCGATCGCCGGCGCGGTGGAGCGCTGCTGGCCGTTCTGTGGCTCTCGGTTGCCCTCAGCGCCATCGCGTTCTCCGTAGCCAACAACGTCCGCGGGGAAACCGAACGCACCGCCACCGGAACCGACAGCCTGCGCGCATATTACCTGGCATCCGGCTCCGTCGATCGCGCCATCCTGTGGATCTATTGGGGAATGTATTTGGGCACGACGAACCCGGACGGATCGCCGCGCTACTACAAGCCTCCGATGCCGTACCTGCGTTACTCCTACCCGACTGGCGACGTGCTGGTGGAGGTAATCCCCGAGGCTGGAAAGCTCAATATCAACACCGCCAGCGATCAGGACATCGTGAGATTGCTCGACACGGTGGGTGTGGAGAGTGAACGGGCACAACAGATCGCGCAAGGCATCATAGCCTATCGCAGTTTTGCGAAAGCCGGCGACGAATCCGCGGCCTCAAACTCCGGGAACGGATCGACTTTTCGGCCCCGCAACGCGTCATTGGAAGAGTTAGAGGAAATACTCCTTGTGCCAGGGATGACGCCGGACATTTTCTTCGGCCGGTTCGACCGCGAGCCTTCCGGCCGCCTCATTCCCCGAGGCGGCCTGAGGGAGTGCCTCACGGTGTGGGGTGCGGGTAACACGATCGACGTGAATACCGCGGCTCCCGCCCTGTTGGAATCGTTGGGTTTGAATCCAGCCGTTGTCCGGCAGATCGTCCAACGCAGGAGTGTAACTCCTTTCAAGAACATGGAAGAACTGAAGCCACTGATCGACGGGGCGGGTCCCGAGGCGAAGCGCTTGGGAGTCTCGGGCGCCACCATGTGGACATTGCGCGCCACGGCTCGCGTGCGGCTGCCGAACGGGCAGCTATCGGACGTGCGGCGGACGGTGGCGGCGGCGGTGAAGTTCCTGGATCCCGGAAAGTTCGATCCTCCCTTTCACGTACTGCGCTGGTATGACGACGCATGGTCGCCCGGGGTGATTCCATTTTGACCATGGGTTCGAACGAATACAGGAAATGGCTGGCCATTGGGTCCGGCGTGGGTATCGAGATCGGCGATCGCGATCTCGACATCACCATCGTCCGCGTGCGGCCCAACGGCGTATGGCCGCTCGGAGCATTGCGCATTGAGCGCTACGCGGAGCGTCCCGCCGCGGAATGGGGCATGGAATATGCCAGGTTCCTGAAGCGCCACGGCGGGTCGCACCTGGCGGCCACCGTGCTGCTGCCCCGCCGCGACGTGATCGTGCGTCAGATCGCCATGCCGGGCATCTCGATGCCGACCTCGTTCAGGCCATCGCCTTTCAGCTCGACGGGCTGCATCCGTTCGCGGAAGACGACGTGGCGCACGCCTGGGCCCGCATGGACGATGATGTCAACGTTCTGATCGGCATCACGAGACGCGAGGTGATCGATCGTTTCGCGGGACTGTTCGCCGAGGCGGGCGTGAAGACGGCTTCGTTCACGTTCTCCGCCGCCGCGATCTACGGGAGCCTCCGGCTGATCGGCACACCGCCCTCTTCGGGATTTCTCGCCGTGATGGAAGATGGCGGTGAGATGGAAGCCTACGGCGAAAGCGAATCGCGGCCGCTGTTTTCGGCTGCCTTCGATACACCCGCCGAACCGCAGGCGAATCGTGCCCGTACGCTGGCGCTTTCGGAATTGAGACTGCCCTTCGACACTCCGGTAGCGGCGGTGGCCGGCATCGTGCCGCGCCCGAAGCAAGCGGGCCAGGATTTCAGCCTGGCGTCGAACACGCTCTCGTATGCCACCGCCGTGGTGGCCTCCTGCCCGAGGTTGGGCTTGCACGTCAACCTGCTGCCGGAGGCGATGCGCGCCACCGGGTCGCGCATGATGTTCGTGCCCAGCATCGTACTGGGTGTGTTACTGCTGGGGGGCCTGGTGGGCTTAGGAGTGTATTCCTCTTACGAGAACCGTTTGTATCTGGACAAACTGCGAGCCGAGATTGCGCGCCTGGAGCCGGAGGCACGCAAGCCGGTGCAAATGGAAAAAGCCATCGACCTGGCGCGCGCTCGCACCCTGCTGCTCGATCAATTCCGAAAGCGCACGCGCGACGACTTGGACGGTCTGGCGGAGTTGACCAGGATTCTGGAGCCGCCGACCTGGGTGTCGGGCCTGGAGATGACGCGTGACTCCATCCGCATCTCGGGGGAGGCGCCGCAGGCTGCCGGCTTGCTGAAGACCATGGATAAGTCGCCGCTGTTTGAGGGCTCGGAGTTTGCCGCGCCCATGTCGCGCACCGCTATCGGCGAGGTGTTCGCAATCCGCGCGCGGCGGGAAGGATTGGGCAGATGAAGGTCGCCCGAGATCCCGCCCGCGATCGCCGCGCGCTGATTTTGCTCGGCGTAGCCGTCCTTCTGGTGATCATTTACGTCTCATCTACTTCGGGCCCGAGCGTTCCGGTGGTGGTGATGTCCGCCAAGTTAATGAATATCCCGGAAGCCGAGTTGGCGCTCGATCGGATGCGCCAGAGCGTAGCGCGGGTGCCGGGCCGGGAGCAGGCGTTGAAGCAGGCGGCCGCCGAACTCGCGGCTCGGGAGAAAGGCCTGATTGAAGCCGATACGGCAAACCAGGCCCAGGAGCAGGTGCTTCAGATTCTTCGCAAGATTGCGCTGGCGCAATCGCCGGCCGTGGAGATTCGCAGTGTGGATCTGGGGCAGCCGCACCCGTTCGGCGATGCTTATGGAGAGGTCACCATCGCGGCGGGTTTCGAGTGCCGGATGGAGCAACTGGTGAACATGCTGGCGGATCTGTCGGCGCGGCCTGAAATGGTGGCCACCAGCGATCTCCGGGTGACTCCGGCGAACCCGAAGCAGAAGACAGTGGTCGTGCGGCTGGCGGTCTCCGGAATCGTTCCAAAGAAGCTGGTTCCCGAGAGGAAGGGCGGCTTGTTGTGAAGCGCAAACTGATGGCGCTGAATCTCGCCCTCATTGTGCTCCTGTGCGCCCTAGGGTACCGCTTCCGCCAGGTGAGCGCCGCGTTGAAGGAGCGGGAGGCGAGGGTGTTAGGCAAGAAGGTGGCGCCGCGGGCGTATCCACCGCTCACGCCGATAGCGCCGGTAGCACCGTTGGTAGCGGCGAACTACCTGGACGTGGCCCAAAGGATGTTGCTGTCGAAGGACCGGAATGCGACCGTGATCATCGATCCGGAACCCGAGAAGGCGAAGCCGGTCATGCCGCCGCTTCCGCTGGTTCAAGGTCTGATGACGTTGGGAGAGCCCAGCATCATCATGACCGAAAAGCGGGGCGCCACACAAAAGACCTATCACCAGGGGGATAAGGTGGGCGCATTCAAACTGGTGGCCTTCGACTCTGACACGGTCGTCCTCGATTGGAACGGCGAGATCGTGGAGAGAAAGTTGGAGGACATGATCGAGAGGGCTCCACCGCCTTCTGCCGCGGGGGGCGCGGGCGCCGCCTCAGCGGGGGCTCCACCGCCTCCCCCGGTCACGGAAGCGAAAGGTCCAGGCGGCGAAATCGGCGGCGGTTATCGCGGATGTCTCGCCAACGACAGCTCACCGTCCGGGACGGTGCGCGACGGTCTTCGAAAGATCGAAGTCGCAACGCCGATGGGCAAGAGCTGCCGTTGGGAACCGGTGCGATAGGAATCTCGCGGAACTGGGGTTAAGGAAACAACAGGAGAATGATTGTGCATAGATTGGCATTGCTGACAATTCCGTTTGCGCTGATGATGGCGCAGGACAAGCAGCCGGCAGCCTCCGGCCAGAAGACATCCCCGAAGGCCAAGACAACCACGGCGGCTCATTCTGCGGGGCCGGTGACAATTCCGCCCGATGCCGAACTGGTGGCCCCGAGGGTCTACCGCCACAAGGACGCGGATGGCAAAGTGTGGCTGTACCGCCAGACACCAATGGGAGTCTCCCGCATGCCCGACACCTCCGGAGAGGCCGAACAGCCCGGGCAGCCCGCGCGGCCGGGTACCCCGGCGGCTTCACAGGCAAATATGAAACCGGCCCAGATCAACGCTTCCGACCTTGGCGATTCGGTCCGCTTCGAACAAGCGACCCCGATGGGCAAGCGGGTCTGGGTCACCAAGAAGGATGAACTGTCGCCAAAGGAAAAGGCGGTTCTGGAACAGTTGAAGAACGACGCCAAGAACGACGCAAAGCAGCCGGAGAAATAGGCGCATGTCTTGTCCCATTCGAGTTGGAGTGATCGCGATCTGTCTGGCTGCAGTCCTGGCGGCACAGCAGCCGGCGCAGACGCGAACCTCCGCGCCACCGGCTCCGCCTCCTCCGGGAACTCGGGTAAATCAACCTCCGCAGCAAGCCCAACAGCCAGGCCAACAAGGGCCCGTTCAAATCAACGCGCCGCAAGTGAAACCGCCGCCGGCGGCGCAACCTGCAAAGCAGGCGGCTCCGGTACAGGCCGCGCCCAACCCGGCCGCGCCGGCAACGGGGCAGGCGCCTGCGGTCACAACGCAACCCGCCCAGTCCGGACCACCGGTGGTAGGCGGGCTGAACCTGCACAACGCTTCCCTGACGGAGGTGATCGACCAACTCGCTCGAATGCTCAAGATCAACTACATCCTGGATCCCCGGGTGAAGGGCGGAGTCTACCTGAACACGTACGGGGAGATGAAGAACGTGGACGCCCGCTCGCTGCTCGACATCATTCTGAGGATCAACGGATTCGGCATGGTGCAGGTCGGCGATCTGTATCGAATCGTCCCGCTGCAGGACATCAGTCACCTGCCGATCCCGCCTGAAAGCAAGACCCTGTCCAAAGATATTATCTCCGACGATCAGCCGATGCTGAACCTCGTCTTCCTCAAGTACGCCACTGTGGACGAACTGTCGAAGGTGCTGGAACAGTTCATAGGCGAGGGCGCGCGGATGATCACCTACGCACCGGCCAACTTGCTGTTTATTCTGGACAGCCATCGCAGCATGAGGCGCACCATGGACCTCATCTCGATGTTCGATAACGACATGTTGACGAACCAGCGCGTGAGGCTGTTCGAGACCAAGAACGGACGTCCCAGCGACATCGCCCAGGAACTGACGACCATCCTGAAGAGTGTCTCGCTCACCGAGAAGTCCGCGCCCATCAAATTCCTGCCGGTGGATCGGATTAATACGATCATCGCAGTGGCCCCTAATCCAGGAGTGTTCGACACGGTGGAGAACTGGCTGAAGAAACTGGACGTCCCACTGAAAAGCTCGGGCGGAACCACGGACGTATATGTGTACCGTCTGAAGTATGGCCGGGCCGAGTGCATCGGGATGTCCCTCATGCAGCTCTACGGGTCCTTCTACGGCGGCCCTGCCTTCGCCTCCATGATGGGCATGGGTATGGGGATGGGGATGGGCATGGGCATGGGTGGGTACGGCGGCGGCTATGGCGCTGGCGGCGGCACCACGGTCGGGGGTGCGAATGCGGGTCTCGGCATTGGCGGCGGCTGTGGCGGCGTCATGGGTGGTATGGGGATGGGCATGGGCATGGGTGGGTACGGCATGGGCGGGTATGGTATGGGCGGGTATGGTATGGGCGGATACGGCATGGGCGGGTACGGTGCTGGCGGCTATGGCATGGGCGCCTCGGGCGGCTACGGCTATCCAGGCGGCTATGCTCCCCAGTATCCGTCATCCCCCATGGGCGCGGCCGCCACGGGCCAGGCTGGTGCTCCCGCAACGGGCGGCGATCTGACGGGTTCGTATCTCGGCAACGCCCGGGGCTCTCAGCAGCCGCAGGAGCAGATGCCGCGCATCGTTCCCAACACCACCGACAACTCGCTGCTGATCCAGGCGACTTCGGCCCAGTATCACAGCATTCTTCGGCTGTTGGATCAGCTCGACATCCCTCCGCGCCAGATTCTATTGGAAGCGAAGATCTACGAAGTATCGTTGACCGGAGCCTTTGCCAGCGGCGTTTCGGCGTTTCTGCAGAAACTGGCAGTGGCCGGTGTTCCGTCGGCTCCCCACGAAACACTCGGAAATCTCACATCCGGCGGTGTGAGTCTCTCGGCCGGAGCTTTCGTCGGAGCTAGCCGCGAGTTGCTGGCCTTTCTGAATCTGCAGGAGAACGCGACCCGGGCCAAGGTGATTAGCGCCCCCAGTCTGATTGCCACCGACAGCATCAGCGCGTCCATCACGGTCGGCAATGAAGTGCCGACGTTGACGGCGCAAGCGGCCAACAACGTACAGGTGGGGGGGAATTCTTCGTTCACCCAGCAGATCCAGAGCCGGCAAACGGGGGTGACGCTCAATGTGAACGCGCACGTGAATCCGAGCGGGATCGTGACTCTCATCATCAATCAGGAGGTCAGCGCCCCCACGCCTCCAGCGTCCAGCTCGGCCATCCAATCGCCATCGTTCTCAAAGCGGTCGGTACAGACTCAAATCACCATGCAGGATGGCGATACAATCGCGATCGGCGGCATCATCAATGAGAGCAACTCGTCGTCAACTTCCGGCATTCCCGGGCTTCACCGGATCCCGTTTATCGGCATGGCGTTTGGAAACAAATCGTTCAGTAAGGACCGGACGGAACTGATCGTCTTCATGACGCCGCGCGTGATCTATGACAACAACGACCTGCAGGAAGCCAGCGACGAGTTAAAAGGCCGCCTGAAGAAGCTTCGGAAAACCGTGAACGAATACTGACGTCTCGGGTCAACTCACTGCGCCGGCGATGACCGCCCCCAGGTGCCCCTCAGACTCGCACTCGTATAAGGCGCCGGGCAGTTTGGCATTGGCGATTCGCACACTGGCAGCGGCGTTCCGCCCGGACGCAAGGTACATCGCCACCAATCCCCACGGCGCACCGAACTGTTCCTTCGTGTCGCCGGCGACGTGTCGCATCTGATCGGATAGCTTGCGGCGCAACTTATTGAATGCCGGGTCCTTTCGCAGGTCGGCAGCCGGGTTCTTCGACAGAAACTCGCGCATTTCCTGCAAGCGCTCTCCGAGCCGGTGCATGCTCTTGGCCCACCACTCGATGGTCACGAAATCGACGCCCACAGCCTCAATCTGGACGTCGTTCAGGCGCGGGAACAGAGCCCTGAACTCCCCCGACTTCACGTTCCCGATCGTCTTCATCCGGGCAAACAGCGCTGGCTGCTCGCCGGGGATGCGGCGGAACCTGTCGCCATCGTCCTTGTGTACGAGCGCCAGTAGAGCTTCCAGTCCGATTTGTTCATACTCGGCCATGCGTCTGGCATGCTGACCCGAATCGAGGAAGAGCGATGGCGTCAATTCCGGGCCATACTTAGTCTCCGCATCCACGGTCGCCGGACCGAATTCATCCAGGCTCCCGATCAACTCAGCGGTCCCTGGGGGAACGGCCAGGTTCAGGGTGCGCGCCAAGGCCAGCCAATCCCCCATTTCGTGTCGGTGGGCGTCCTGGCTGATCTTGAAGAACGAGTGGCTTACGCGCATTTGCGGCGGCGATCCGGTACCGGCCATGTATGCGGCGGTAAACAGGAAGCTCTCGGCCAGCAATCGGTTCAGCTTCCGTTTGCCTTCATCGCTCAACCGGAAATTGTTCGACGCCCCTGGAATACGCGATGCCGAAGCCTGGTCGAGAATCGTGACTTCACCCTTGTCCTCGTCCACTACCACCGTGCCTTTGGAAGCCAACTGGCCGATCGAGAAGAGATTGTGAATTCCCAGGAGGTTGATTTTGAAGACGGTCTTTTTCTCCCGCGTCTCCGTCCAAACACTCTTCATTCGCGTGATACCGGCGGGCAATACCGCGCTCTCGTCCACCAGCTCTGTCAAATCTCCGTGGAGTGCTTTGGCCAACCCCTCGCGTCCGGCACTCTCCAGTTTGTCCAACGAGACGCGATACAAGAACGCCGCCTCATGCGATCTCAACGAGGAAAGCTGATCGCTGAGCGACAATTGCAGCCTGCGATCGATGCCCGTCTGGATGGCGCTCTGGATGGCCAGGATGCGCTTCCGGCTGACCCCCGCCTTCTTCAAGGTTTCTTCGTCGGCTGCCGGATCCGAGCTGATCCGCTGCAGCAGGGTGGAAAACAGCTCAAAATCCCCGAAGGTGGCCGCGACTCCAGCGCTTGCGGTGACTCCGAACTGGTCCCTGGAGCCCTTCTTGCGGTAGTAGCCCAGCACAACCTCGTTCGATTCTCGCTTGTGCACACGGATCTGGTGGGCGCCCGAAATTTCAAATGATCCGCATACAGTGATTTTGCCTCCCGCCGAGACGGACAACTCGCCGGCTCCAGCGGGCAGATCGAGCGAAGCCAGCGGGTTAACGGCAGCCAGCAGGTTAGCGGTGGCGGAGAGTCTGAGGCGCCCACTGTAATCCACGGTGGCAACCGAGCCTACCGGCATGCATTCCAAGTCCTCTATTGCGGCGGGAATCGAGAAGTTGGCCAGGGACTCCGCCAACAGGGTCCTGAAACGCGTTTGTCCCGGGGTGGGCTCAAAGCGCTGGTAGTAGGTGAAGGCCACGCTTGCGCCCGGATCGACGCCGAAGTTCAGCTTGCCGCTGGACCCTTTCAAACCGGCGCCTACCGACGCGTTCAAGGCGATCGCCATATAACACTGGCTGGGCGTAAACGCGATCCGTTCATCCAGCGGGTCCCATTCGAGCAGCGGAGTCTCGGTCTCGCCTTCGCGCGGGACGATCAGTGCGATATTTCCGCTAGCTTGCTCATTGATCGCTAGCTGCAGGTTTTGGGCGTTAATCGTTACCGGCTGTTGCAGGCTTATGCCGGTGTCGATTAAGGCGTTGTCCTGTATCTGATCGACGGGGCGGTCCAGCAACTCAGCGAGCGCGTGGGCCTGCAACGCGATGCCGTTGAGGCCGGGAATGTACTTCGCAATGGATGATAGCGTGTTGGGCTGTACGTTCAAAAGCACTTCCACACCATCGGTGACGGCGATACTCGGCATGATGACCTCCAAAAGGAATCCAGGGATTGGCAGCAATCACTGTACTGCCAAAATCGTTGATATTCAAGGCCGGGATTAAAGTTTTCAGCGCTCGGGGCCCGAACGCCTGATTCACGGCGGGGTTGGACATGAGCGTCCGTTCGCGTCGAGAATGGTCGTCTTCAACACTATCGGAAGTGATCTACACTGAAAGGCGCAAAGCATGCTCACAGACCTGTCCCGCTGGCTTCCACAGGAAGGCGTCAAGATCCTGCTCGTGCTCTTCCTCTCGTTCCTGACGGGACTCGAACGCGAGGAGCATAGAACCAACAGGGACCACTACGCGTTTGGCGGCGTCCGAACGTTTCCCTTGATCGGGCTGATCGGCTATGCCATGGCGCTTCTGTCCGGGGGTGAGTTGCTGCCTGTTGCACTAGGATTCGCCGTGGTGGCGGGATTCCTGATGCTCTCCTACCGGCACAAGATGGCCGCCTCCGAACTGGCCGGGGTCACCACCGAGATGTCCGGTCTCACTACCTACCTGGTGGGCGCGCTGGTCTACCGGGAACAGTTTTGGATAGCGACGACGCTGACGGTTGCGAGCATGCTGCTGCTGGAGCTGAAGATTGCTCTGGAGAATCTCACGAAACGGATCGCCGGGGAAGAAATCTTCACCTTCACAAAATTCCTGCTGCTTACCGCCGTCATACTGCCGGTTCTTCCGCGGGAGGACTTCGGTCCCTTTCAGATCAACCCTTTCAAGACGTGGGTCGTGGTGGTGGCGGTCAGCACCGTCTCCTATGGAAGCTACGTCATCCAGAAGCTGACCAAGGGCCAGGGTGGCGTGCTGCTGGCTGCGGTTCTGGGCGGCGTTTATTCCTCCACGGTCACTACGCTGGTCCTGTCGCGGAGAGCCAAACGCGAAGCGCGCGCCCACCTGTTCTCGTCAGCGATCCTGATCGCATCCGGTGTGATGTATCTACGGTTGGCGGCACTGCTGGCGCTGTTCAACCACGGCCTGTTTCTTACCCTGGGCGTTCCCTTCGCTCTGCTGGCAACCCTGGCCGCCGGGGCTGGCTGGTTTTGGTCACGCATGCCAGACGCCCAGTCGGGTGAGGTCAAGCGGGAGTACGAACCCAGGAACCCGCTGGAACTGCACTCCGCTTTTGCCTTCGCCCTGTTGTTTTTGGCGATGTTAGTGGCGACGCGCCTCGCCGTGGACTACCTTGGGAAGGCCGGCGTCTACGGTCTTGCGGCAATTATGGGCGTGACTGACGTGGATCCCTTCATCATGGGCGTGACGCAGTCCGCTGGCGCGGCGACGCCTTTGTCAGTGGGCGCCGGAGCGATCCTCGTAGCGGCAGCGAGCAACAATCTCGTGAAGGGAATCTATGCTTACTCGCTGTGTGATCGCGAGACGGGCCGTCAGAGCCTGTTTCTGCTCTCCGGTCTCGCGGCGCTCGGCCTGTCACCGCTGTTGTGGCTGGTATAGGGGCTCGGCGATCAGCCCTTGCGCAAGACCAGAAAGGTGATGTCGTCGTGCTGCCGGGTGAGTCCGACGAATCCGTCAACCGAGGCCAACATCCGCGCCAGCACCTCCGCGGCTCCGCAGCCGAAGACGCCGTGAACCATCGCCAGCATGCGCGGCTTCGCCGTACTCCTCCTTGCGATTGTTCTCGGCCTCCACTAGCCCGTCCGTGAACACTAACAATAAGTCGCCAGGGAGTAGCGTAGTATTTCCGCACTCATATGACGCCTTCGCCATGATGCCCAGCGGAAGTCCCCCGGCTTCCAAACGCTCGATCGCCCCCGATGCGCGACGTAGGACCGGCCAATTGTGGCCGGCATTGACGTAGGTGAGGCGCCCGGAGGCCGGCTCCAGTTCGGCCAGGAACGCCGTCGTAAAACGTCGCCCGCTCGGATTCTGCGCGCAGGCGTACTGGTTGAGACGCATTACGAGATCGAGTAGCGAACCCGGCACGGCTGCAAGCGTCCGCAAACTCGCCTGCATGGTGGCCATCAACAGTGCTGCCGGGATGCTCTTGCCTGCGACGTCCGCAACTACCAGGAGCAACCGGCCCTCAGCGCCGCCCTCACCTCGGAAGAAGGCGTCGTAATAATCGCCGGCCACGGTATTGGCCGGGCGAGTGGCGAACGCGATATCCACGCCGGGGACCACCGGCGGCGCGGCCGGCATGAGCCAGCTCTGGATCTCCCGCGCTATCTCGAGATCGCGCTTCATGGTGACACGGTCGGCTAACTCGAGCGCGAGAAGAACAACAATCGCGGCTCCACCGAGGAACGACCAGTTGGTAAACTCGAACACTGCGTGTGAGTACTGGAGGCGGAAACCAGGAAGGAACAGCAGCACCAGCCCGATGAGGAAGAGGATCCGGCGCCCGGGCGAGAGCTTCATCATCATCGCCCAGAACAGTCCCTTGACGACTCGCAGAAAGCGTTTGGGCCTCGTCTCTCCGGGCTCGCGGGTCCACTCGACCTCGCTCGAATAGAGTTCGTAACTCGCGCTGGCGTCCGCCCGAAACTGCGCCCAGATCTGCTGAAGCTCGATACCCTCGGTAATGCGCGCCCAGAAAGCCTTCGGGCCTCCCAGGGGTTTCGGATTCTGAGTTGTCGAACTCACGCTGCGCCCCTGATCATGGTACAGCACCCGCATCAGGCTTCGAGCATTCTCAGTTCTTCGCGATCGGCGTCATACTCCACTGTGCAGGTATTGTCGAAGACCATGGTGGCGCGCTTCTCGGCGGTGAAGGCCGGCCACGTTGGCAATCCGCTGTGGTTCGGATTCCCCGTGCGGGCAAAGCGGATCCACGCTTCGCTCACCTTCGCAGCCAGGGCGCGCGCCGTGGGACCTCCGCCGGTTGCAGCGTCACACCGATCCGTGTTGTCGAAGACGAACGGCAACTCGGCGCAGTGATAGGACCGCACTCTGCCGTCCAGGATGGGCGTGTTCCATGCGAACAGATAGATGTACGCGGGAGCGACGCCCTGCGCGGCCTTCACCGACGCCTGGCGGAGCGCCGCCCGGCGGAAACCCGATGAACTCCAGATGGCAAGCAGATCGCACGGCTTGGCCCCGGGATGATCCCGCCTCAACGCCGCGAGCAGCCGCGGGGCCCTCTCCTTGCCGTGCCCCTTCGTGATCGCCTCCGTCAGTTCGGCATCTGTGTAATTCTCGAAGCCGGGCCAATCCCAACCCACTCCGATCTCGGTCCGCGTGGATCCCACCAGGAGCGGAACCTTCGCCGAAACAGCGGGCGCACCGTTGCAGAAGGGCGATTCGGGGAGGATGGCGCCGTCCACGGTCGGCGCCCACGGAAACAGTACAGCGTGGCGCTCGAATTCGATCGGTTTGGAATAGTCAGGCGTTGGAAACACCGCTTTCGCGGCCTTGACTCCGGCGGTGACGATGCGATCGACCGGAACCGAGTGCAGCTGATCGAAGGTCGCCCGGGTGATCCCCAGTTCTTTCAGAACGGCCGCCGCCAGCTTCGCGGTAGTCTCGGGATCCGGCATCTGCAGCATGGAACCGCTCTGCACAACGGCTCTGTGGAACAACCCCGCGGCCCGCGGCATGGCCATCAGCGCCGTGACTTTGCCGCCTCCGCCGGATTGGCCGAACACTGTCACATTACCCGGGTCCCCACCGAAGTTTCCGATGTTGTCGCGTACCCACTCCAGGGCGGCGACGATGTCCAACAGGCCGAGATTGGCGGATGCCGCGTACTTCTCGCCGCCTACCGAAGCGAGATTCAGGAAGCCGACCGCACCTACCCGGTGATTCAGCGATACCACCACAACGTCGCCGCGGCGGGCCAGGTTCTCGCCGTCGTACGTCTTCATCTCATGGCCCGAACCCGTTGAGAAGCCGCCGCCATGCAGCCAGACCATCACCGGCCTCTTCCGGTGATCGAGGCCGGGAGTCCAGACATTCACGCGGAGGCAGTCTTCGTGCTGGAAGCCGTCGTCCCACTGATACACGAACGCGACTTCATCCTTATCCCAAATCGTCCTGGGTTCCTGAGGGCTGACGTAGCCGTATGTCAGGGAGCTTCGGACGTTCTTCCAGGGCGCTGGCTTTGCGGGCGGCATAAAGCGCCGGTCCCCGCTGGTTGGCGCGCCATACGGGATGCCTCGGAAGGTACACACTCCACGGCGCACGAATCCGCGCACTTTTCCGGCCGCCGTTTCGGTTAGCGCCACCGAGCTCGATGCGATGAGCGAGTCAACTTCGCCAGCCGCTGCAGCGACAGGAAGCGATTTACCGAGTGCCAGTGCGCCCGCCGTCCTCATCCAAGATCGTCTGTCGAGGAGCATGTTCGGAGCTTAGCACCGAATTATCTGAAACTGGGCCTTGATCGATGCCTGGCGGAGCGCCGCCCGACTTTGTGCGTGAAGTCGCCTAGAAGACCCGGTAAGCGATCTCGGCCGGCGCCAGCAGAAGCTCCAACAACTCATCATCGACCCTGACCAGGGTCAGCGAAGCCCCGGCCATCTCCAGCGACGTGCAGTACTCGCCGACGTAACTGCGGACCACCTGGATTCCCTGGGCGGCCAACTGCTCGTGGGCGATTCCGTACAGCAGGTACAATTCGCTGATCGGCGTGCCTCCGAGTCCGTTGATCATCAGGGCCACCCGGTCCCCGGCGACGAATGGCAGATCGCTGACAACCGCTTCGAGCAGCAGGGAAACCACCCCGTTCGCGGTCTCCTGGCGGGCCCGGCGGCGGCCAGGCTCCCCGTGGATGCCAATGCCGACCTCCATCTCATCCTCGGCGATCTGGAACAGAGTGGTTCCCTTCGCGGGCGGTGTGCAGGAGCTGAGAGCGATGCCCATGGTTCGGGTCACGCTGTTCACGCGCTGCCCCAGCGCGACCAGCGCATCCAGGTCAGCGCCGCGTTCGGCTGCGGCGCCAACTGCCTTGATGACGAAGAAATTCCCAGCCACTCCGCGGCGGCCCACGGTGTGCGTCGAGCCGCTCACCGCCACATCGTCGTCAATGATCAGCGTCTGTACTCGAATTCCCTCGGCGTCCGCCATCTCCGCCGCCATCTCGAAGGCCAGGCGGTCGCCCGTGTAGTTGTTCACCAGGTAGAGGACGCCCTTCTCGGATTTCAGCAACTTGGTGGTTTCGTAGACGTAATCGACAGGCGGCGCCGAAAAGACATCGCCGGGGCAGGCGGCGTCCAGCATGCCCTTGCCCACCACCATCACGTGCGCCGGTTCATGGCCCGAACCGGAGCCCTGAATGATCGACACCTTGTTGTCGCTGGGAGCATCGGCCCGCATGATCAGGTTGTAGGCCGGCACGTACCGCAAGGTGGACGGATTCGCCAGGGCGATCCCCTTCAACATCTCGGGGACGAACTGCTTGGGGTCATTCACAAACTTCTTCATGGTTGTTTGCTCCTCTCTTCGCAATACCCGCGCCACGCGGCGCTGAGCCGGTTCGCGATCACCCCGATGGCGACCGCACCCGCGTCGGGAGATCCGATGCTGCGTTCCCCCGTGTAGGAGGCGCGGCCCCGCATCGCAATCATGGTTGATGTCGAAGCTGCGGCCTCTTCCGCCACCCGTGCCGCGTTGGCCATCGCCTCGACGCTGTTGCCGGCGCCCTGGAGATCGCGTTCCAAGCGGTCGATAGCGGGAACCAGGGCATCGAGCAGCGTCTTCTCGCCCAGCGATGCGCCGCCGCGCTGCATGATTCCCGCGACAGCCGCCCGCAGCAGGGCGATCACGTCCTCGGGCGACAGGCTCTGCTTGTCGCCGGCCGCCGCTCCCGCGCGGAGAAACGCCGTCCCCCACAGCGGTCCCGATGTGCCGCCCACGCGGCTCGCAATGACCAGGCCGACCTTCTTGAGAAACGTGCCGGTGCTGGAGCGGTCGAAGCTGGCGAAATCGTCGCGCACCTTCTCGAACCCGCGCGCCAGCGAGTATCCGAAGTCGCCGTCGCCGACGACGGAGTCCAACTGGCAGAAGTACTCCTCGTTCGCGATGGCCGTATCCGCAATCGTCTGAACCATCAGTTCGACCGCGGGCAGTGAAGACTGTGGCATTGCCAGATCCTCTTCCGGAAGCAAACGGAGTATATCAGATCAACGGGTCTGTTTCTGGGAAAGCGGAGCGAAACGGCTCCAGGGCAGAATGCCGCGGGCAATCAGGTCGGGAAAAATGGCGTGTCTGAGGCTGGGCGCCAGTAGTTCAGGATCGTCGGACTCGCCGAACCACACCAACTCCCGAATCTCGGAGTTCGCCGCCGGCTCGCCTTCCAGATCTCCCCGATACAGGTCGATCCGGACCGTCTTGGGCGGCGATTCTCCGCCGGTTGCGGCCTGGCTCGTATAGGTCCCGACGAATTCGAGA
This sequence comes from uncultured Acidobacteriota bacterium, assembly GCA_963737465.1. GTDB lineage: Bacteria > Acidobacteriota > Terriglobia > Bryobacterales > Bryobacteraceae > TMP-7. The sequence continues at coordinate 8,095 of CAVTTC010000013.1, read as the reverse complement.
GGGCTGGTCCGCACCGGGCCCAACTCCTCCGCCAATTCTCGCCGAAGACATTCCAGGGCGTCTTCGCCCGCTTCATAGCGCCCGCCCGGCAGAATCAGCAGCGATGTACCGTACTTCTTCCGGCACAGCAGCACCCGGTTGCCGCGCACGGTGAGCAGTCCGGCTTTTTCGAAGTCCGCCAAACCCTATTCTCACCCAAGGATCGGCGCTCGGGCGATAATCGGGCAGTGGGATTCATTCTCTGGCTGGGCAGCGAACTCGCATGGGCGGCGGGAACGCACGAGTACCGGCCCATGGGCGTCGCCGTCGTCTCGCGGACCGATCTGTTCCGGTCCACCGATTTCCGCTCGGACCGGCGCCGTCCCCCCGCCGCCTCCGCTTCTTTCGCCGGCTATTTCGCCTCTATCGGACAGGTCAATGCATTCCTGATGTCCGCGCGCCGGAGGCGGAGGTCAACATCCCCGGCTGGTACTGGCCGGACTCTGTACGAAACGCTATATTGAGGCGGTTCCAGGTATTGATGGTGGCAATGGCCAGCGTCAGATTGGCGAGTTCGGCTCCGCTGAACTGGGCCCGCGCCCGATCGTAGACCGCGTCGGGCACTTCGCGATTCTCGAGGCGAGTCACCGCCTCGGTCCAATCGAGCGCGGCCTTTTCGCGATCGGTGTACAACGCCGATTCACGCCACGCATCCAGCATGTACAATCGGTCCTCGTTTTCGCCGGCGTGCCGCAAATCCTTCCAGTGCATATCGATGCAGAACGCGCATCCGTTGATCTGTGACGCGCGCAGATACACCAGGTCCAACAGTTTGTTCTCCAGTCCGGAACTCCCGAGATAGTGATGCAGCCCGAGCACTGCTTTGTACACACCCGGAGCCTCTTTCGCGAAATTCAACCGTTGATTTGGCATGGCTTCTGTGTGACGCCGGCCGATCCGTCCGGTTTCACGCCCGATAAGGGCGATCGGGAAAGAAGCCACTCAGTTCTCTGAACTCAAGGTGGGACAGGCGGTTTCGCCTGTCGGATGGGCTTCATCCGGCAGAGTCAAATCTATTTACAGGCATCCCTGAGCCTCAAATCTTTGTTACCTTCACCACGGTAAAACGTATAGGTATCTATGGTGATCCGTGAAACGCTCGCCCGGCTGGTGGATGGCGCCGCAATCGACCTGCGTCAGGCGTGGACGGCGCTGCGCCGGCGGCCGGGTTTCCTGTTCGCAGCCGGTGGAGCGCTGGCCGCGGCGGTCGCCGTGAACACACTGGTATTCACCATCGCCTATGGCGTCCTGTTCAGGCCGCTGCCCTATCGCGATCCGAGCCGCCTGGTGCGCATCTTCGAGCAGAGCGCGCCGCAGCCGAAGTTTCCGGTGTCCATCTACAACTACCTGGAAGACGTCAGGTCCAACCGTACGCTCGCCGGCATCGCCCTCTATACGCGCGAAGACATGCAACTGATGCACGAGGAGCGTTCCGAGCGCGTGAGCGCGGTCGCCATCACGGAGTCATTCTTTCCGACGCTCGGCGTATCGCCCCAGTTGGGCCGCAACTTCCTTCCTGATGAGTTGACCGGGAAAGCCCGCGTCGTCATTCTGAGCGACACGTTCTGGCGCACCCGGCTGCGTGCTGATCCGTCCATCGTCGGCAAGCCCTTGCGGCTGGATCGCGAGAACTGGACCGTCATCGGCGTGGCCGCGCGCGGGTTCGAGCATGTCGGCGGCGATTACCGTTCGCCATTGCAGGGCGATACGGTGGCCATCTGGCGTCCCCTGCCGATGGAAATCACGCCCGGCAACGCGGGTTGCATGAAAGGCTGCCACTACACCAACGCGATTGCCCGCCTCGCTCCCGGCGTCACCGAAGCGGCCGCGCGCGAGGACCTGGACCGGATCCTCAACGAGTTGGCCCGGCAATTCCCCGATTTCTATAAGGACAAGAGAGCTCGCGTGGAGCCGCTGTCCGCCGAGGTGGTGGGACGGTCCCGAACCGCGGTGCTGATCATTTTGGCCGCCGGCACTCTGGTACTACTGCTCTCATCCATCAACGTCGCCGGTTTGTCGATTGCGCGCGTGTTGACGCGGCGCCGCGAACTGGCCATCCGCCGCGCGCTGGGCGGCGGCGAGTGGAGAATCACGCGCGCCGTCCTCTCCGAGAGCCTGGTTCTCGGCGCACTGGCCGCCACCGCCGGGTTGGCGCTCGCCGCCGCTCTCATGCCGGTGCTCCGGGTGGCCCTTCCCGCGGATTTCCCGCGCTTGCATGAGATCGTGTTCCGCTGGCAGGATGCGGCGTTCGCTGTGGTCGCCGGGTTGGGCTCCAGCATCGTGGCCGGGCTGGTAGCGGTGATTCGGGAAACCCATGCGAATCCCGGCTCGACACTAGCCGAGGACACCCGCACCGGTTCGGCATCTCTACGGGCGGGCAGGTTGCGCTCTGCGCTGGTTGCCGCCGAGATGGCGCTGGCCTGCGTCTTGTGCTTCGCTGCGTTGCTTCTGTTACGGAGTTCCTGGGCGCTGAACGAGCGTGCCCACGGCTTTCGTCCCGAAAATGCGTTGACCTTCGAGCTGTCGTTTCCGTCCAAGGCGTACAACGACGCTCGGATGTCCGCCTTCTTCGGGGAGGCGGCGCGGCGCTTCCGGGAGATCCCTGGCGTTCAGGCGGCGGGATTCTCAACCAGCCTGCCGTGGACCGGATACGACGAAAACTCGAGTCTCGACATCGAAGGATACGTCCCGAAGCCTGGCGAGGATCTGTCGGCGCGGTATCAGGCCGCCGATCCGGGCTTCTTCGACGCCATCGGCACGCGGCTGATCCAGGGACGGTTTATCACTGCCCGTGACGACCAAGCCAGTCTGAAGACGGTTGTGGTGAACGAAGCCTTTGTGCGGCGATACTTCCCGCGTGGCGATGCCCTCGATCGAATGCTGAAGATCTGGGGCGCGAAGCGGCGCATTGTCGGGATCGTCGAAGACGTCCGCGACCGGCCGGCCGATAAGGCCGCCGTTCCCGCGTTCTGGATGCCGCTCGCTCAACAGCCGTTCGGGCGAGTGCGTGGAGTGGTTCGCACGGAGGGCAATCCGGCGGGGATGGTCGCGGCGGTCCGCGCGGCGCTGCAGTCCATCGATCGTGAACTGCCGATGGCGGAAGTGCGGACGCTGGACGACATCGCTGAGGCGGCACTGGCGGAGCGGCGATTCGCCCTGTGGCTGTGTGAAGCCTTCGCCATGCTGGCCATCGCCCTCTCCGGCATCGGTGTCTACGCCATGCTGAGCTACAGCGTGGAGCAGCGCCGCCGTGAGATTGGCATCCGGATGGCTCTCGGGGCAACGCGCTCCAGGGTGCTCGGGATGGTGTTCGCCGGCGCGCTCCAAGTCGGCCTGTTGGGCGCGGTCGCCGGATTGCTGCTCGCGCCCGCCGCGGGCAGGGCTCTATCAAGCGTGTTCTACGGCGTCTCGTCCACCGATGCAATCACGATGATTGCAGCCGGGTGCGCCATCCTGTCGATGGCCTTGCTGGGGTGCATCGCGCCCGGGTACATGGCAGTGAGGAACGAGCCCATCTCGGCCCTTCGAGATCAGTAGGGGATCACCCAAGGCTGCCACTTAGTTTTGTGGGGCAGGATGGCATCCTGCGGCGGGTTGCCAACCCGCCTCCAATTCCAGCGCGCCGGTAGCCAAAGCAGGATCCTCGAGTTTCTGACCACAACGCAGGGACCCTTAAGGCTCGGCCCACCTCTCTGGTTCGATCGGAGCCTTGCCGGCGATGACCCTGCACAAGGACCAAATCGGATTGCATTGTTCGACAATCAAGAATTCGAAGAGAGCTAGCCAATGGAGTTCCGCATTTCTCGGCATGCCGAATGGGAGATGACTCGCCGCGGCATCCCGCTGGCTCTGGTCCAGGCCGCAATGGACCACCCGGAACTGTGGACGCATCCCACGCGGGCCGTTGGATCCACCAGTCGCGGTTGCGGTTCGAAGATGGGAAGATATATCCGTTGCGGGTCGTCGTAGCCGAAGATGAACAGCCACCTTTGAGTATCACGGCCTACCGCACCAGCAGGATTGAGAAGTACTGGAGTGCCGAATGAAAGTAATCTACGACCCCGAAGTGGACGTCCTCAGCGTTCTGCTGAGTGACGCGCCGGTCGCGGAAAGCGATCAGGATAAGCCCGGTATCGTGCTGGACTACGACTCCCGCGGCAACATTGTGAGTTTGGAGATTCTCGATGCTTCGAAGCGCATGGCGAATCCCATGTCCGTCGAGTACGCTGTTACGCCGCCACTTCGCCGTCCGGCATGATGGCGCTGGATACGCTGCTTCGCTTCGGCGCTCGCCAGCAGACCCACCGCGGCTTTGAAAGAATGACCCAAGCGGTGTAGGTGATCCTTGAAGGGCCGGCGGGACAGATCACCATCAACTAGATCGTAGAGGGGTCCAGGGTCGTCCTTGGCGGGAGTAACCCGCAAACGCTAGAGCCTCGGTCGTCCTCAACGATCGCTGAGAAAAAGATTGCTCTTCACGTCCGCGTCCCAGTCCGGAGAGTGATCGTCGTCAGGGCCTCCGAGGAGCAGCTGTATCTTTCCGCGCGCCGGTTGGCTACCGGCGCTGATCGGCCTGTGTTGGGAAGCAGTCGAAGGCGGGTTAACAGCCTTGGTTAACAGCCCGCCGACGCGCGGGGCTTGATTGAGTCCCGCCCCGGCAGTCCCTGCCGGGATTCGGCGCCCTTTTCATCCCCAGTTGTCTTCGGCACCCCGAACATCGAGGTTCTCAAACCGCTAAGAGCGAGTAAAAATCAACAAATTACTCTACCCGACCCCCTCGAACTTATGCGCCGTCTGAAACCAGGAAGCTAGCTAGGGGAGAACTATGACAACAAGCTGCACAAATCCAACGGGACGGACAGTGTTCCTGCTCGAATCAAGATAAACAAGTCCGAAATTGCTCAATATCGTATATACTTCAAGCGCGTCCAGAAAGGTCAATCCAGTGCGGCCTGAACAGGAGTGAGCCAGGAAATTCTGAGGACAATATGAAGAAAACCGCATCCGGATCACTGGCGTTCGTTCTCATCATCTGCACGGGAATACCGGCCTATGCCCAAGACAAGAAGTGGGAGAGCCTCATTAGCGAGAGCGTGGCGCTGTACAAGCAAGGCCGATACGCCGACGCGGTAGTGCCCGCAAAACAATCGTTGGAACTCGCGGAGAAGACAGGGGGCCCCAATCACCCCTCGGTGGCCGCAAGCCTGAACATCCTCGCCACACTGTATCAGGCCCAAGGCCAGTACGCGCTAGCCGAACCGCTCTTCAGACGCAACCTGACAATCGTGGAGAATGCCCTTGGCAAGGATCATTCCGAGGTGGCCAGAAGCGTGAACAACCTCGGGTTGCTGTACCAGATCCAAGGCCAGTACGCGCAAGCCGAGCCACTCCTCAAGCGCTCGCTGGCAATTTCGGAGAAAGCCCTGGGCCCGAATCATCCCGATGTGGCCGCGAGCGTGAACAACCTCGCGGAACTTTACCGGTCCCAAGGCCACCTCGCGCAGGCCGAGCCCCTCTATAAGCGCGCGCTGACAATTGACGAGAAGGCCCTTGGCCCGGACCACCCGGATGTGGCGATGATGCTGAATAACCTCGGGCAGTTGTATTACGCCCAAGGCCAATACGCGCGGGCCGAACCGCTCCTGCAGCGCTCGTTGGCAATCAAAGAGAAGGCCTTGGGTCCCGATCATCCCGGTGTGGCCCTGAGTTTGAACAACCTCGCGGAGCTATACCGGACGCAGGGCAAATACGCGCAGGCGGAGCCGCTCTATAAGCGCTCGCTGCCGATTATGGAGAAGGCCCTGGGCCCGGATCATCCAACCGTGGCGACGAGCCTCAACAACCTCGGGCTGCTGTACCACGCCCAAGGCAAGTACGCCCAGGCCGAGCCCATCCTCAAGCGCTCGCTGGCCATCACTGAGAAGGCCCTGGGCCCGGATCATCCTGATGTGGCCACGCCCCTGAACAATCTCGCCGGGCTATACAACGACCAAGGCCGGTACGCGCAAGCCGAGCCGCTCTAGCAGCGCTCGGCGGCGATCATGGAGAAGACCCTGGGGCCGGATCATCCAACCGTGGCCACCGGCCTGAACAACCTTGGGTCGCTGTACCAGACCCAAGGCAAGTACGTGCAGGCCGAGCCGCTCCAAATCCGCGCGCTGGCGATCCGGGAGAAAGCCCTGGGCCCGGATCATCCGGATGTGGCGATGAGCCTGAATAACCTCGGACAGTTGTACTACGCCCAAGGCCAGTACGCGCGGGCCGAGCCGCTCCAAATCCGCGCGCTGGCAATCAAAGAGAAGGCCTTGGGCCCGGATCATCCCGATGTCGCCACGGGCCTGAACAACCTGGCGGAGGTGTACAAAGCCCAAGGCAAGAACGCGCAGGCCGAGCCGCTCTACAAGCGCTCGCTGGCGATCCAGGAGAAGGCCCTGGGCCCGAATCATCCTGATGTGGCCACGAGCCTGCTCAGCCTTGGATTGCTATACCAGGCCCAAGGCCAGTACGTGCAAGCCGAGCCCCTCTTCAAACGCTCGCTGGCGATTTGGGAGAAGGCCCTGGGCCCGGATCATCCGAATGCGGCCACGGGCCTGAACAGTCTGGCGGAGTTGTACAAGGCCCAAGGCAAGTACGCGCAGGCCGAGCCACTCTTCAAGCGCTCGCTGGCGATCCGCGAGAAAGCCCTGGGTTCGGATCATCCCGAAGTGGCCACTGGCCTGAGCGATCTCGCGGTACTGTACCAGGCAGAAGGTCACTACCCGCAGGCCGAACCGCTCTTCAAGCGCTCATTGGCAATTAGAGAGAAGGCCCTGGGCGCGGATCATCCCGGTGTGGCCATGAGCCTGAACAACCTCGCGGCGCTGTACCAGGACCAAGGCCATTACGCGCAGGCCGAGCCGCTCTACAAGCGCTCGCTGACGATCAGGGAGAAGGCCCTCGGTCCGAATCATCCCGAAGTGGCCACGAGCCTGAACAACCTTGCGGCGGTATACCAGTCCCAAGGCCAGTACGCCGAGGCCGAGCCGCTCTTCAAGCGCTCGCTGGCGATTTCGGAGAAGGCCCTCGGCCCAGATCATCCTGCTGTGGCCGCGAGCCTGAACAACCTCGCGGCGCTTTACGGGTCGCAAGGCCATTACGCCCAGGCCGAGCCGCTCTACCAGCGCTCGTTGGCAATCAAGGAGAAGGCCCTGGGGCCGAATCATCCCGGCGTGGCGACGAGCCTGAACAACCTCGCGCGAGCTGTACCAGACCCAAGGCCAGTACACACAGGCCGAGCCGCTCCTCAAACGCTCGCTGGCGATCCGGGAGAAGGCCCTTGGTCCGGATCATCCCGATGTGGCCGCGAGCCTGAACAACCTCGCAGAGCTCTATCGGTGCCCAAGGCCAGTACGCGCAAGGCCGAGCCGCTCCTCAAGCGCGCGCTGGCGATCACGGAGAAGGCCCTTGGCCCGAAGCATCCCGCTGTGGCCACGAGCCTGAACAACCTCGCGGCGCTGTACCAGGCGCAAGGCCAGTACGCGCAGGCCGAACCGCTCTTCCAGCGCTCGCTGGCGATTCGGGAGAAGGCCCTGGGCCCCGATCATCCCGATGTGGCGATGAGCCTGAACAACCTCGCGGCGCTGTACCAGGCGCAAGGCCAATATGCGCAAGGCCGAGCCGCTCTACCAGCGCTCGCTGGCGATTCGGGAGAAGGCCCTCGGCCCCGATCATCCCGATGTGGCCGCGAGCCTGAACAACCTGGCTGCGCTCTACCAGGCCCAAGGCAGTACGCGCAAGGCCGAGCCGCTCTACCAGCGCGCGCTGGCGATCCGCGAGAAAGCCCTCGGGCCCAGGTCAGTTCTTTGTAGTCACGACCCTGATCAACCTTGGCTCTCTGTACCAGGCGCAAGGCCGGTCCGTGCAAGCCGAGCCGCTCTTCGAGCGCTCGCAAGCGATCTTGGCGACGGCCCTGGGCTCGGATCATCCCGATGTGGCCACCAACCTGAACAACCTCGCGACGGTATACAAGTCCCAAGGCCAGCCTGCCCAGGCTGAGCTACTCTTCAAGCGTTCGCAG
>CAVTTC010000012.1:0-790904 GCA_963737465.1 uncultured Acidobacteriota bacterium | reverse complement strand
TTGCTTCCGTAGCCCTGGATATGGACCCACGGTATTCGCCGGACGGAAGCCGGGTCGCGTTTCAATCCAGCCGCTCGGGCAGTCCTGAGATCTGGGTTTGCGACAGCAATGGCGTCCGCTGTTTCCAGGTCACGACGTTTAATGGACCATTCATCACGGGATCGCCACGCTGGTCGCCGGACGGCAAGCGGCTCGCATTCGATTCCTCTCGAAGGGGACCATACAATATATATGTCGTGGATGCGAGTGGAGGCTTGCCACAGCGCGTTACGGACGATTCGATGAATGGAGTCAGACCAAGTTGGTCGAACGATAGGAATTGGATCTATTTCTCATCAGAGAAAAGCGGCAGGTCCGAGATTTGGAAAACCCGGACCACGGGCGGCGTACCCCTTCAAGTGACCCACCGCGGGGGTGCCATGGCCGTTGAATCCCCCGACGGGAAGGCTTTGTACTACATCGATAGCGGCCGGGATGCCAAGCTCTTCAGAAGCGCCCTGGACGGAAGCGGCGAGACCGAGGTGCTGAAAGGTGTCGCCTTCGGGGGCTTCGCCCTGGCAGCCGGCCGCGTTTATTACCTTCGGGGTGACCTCGGAGGCTCTGTATCGATCCGGTGTTTCCGATTCGCCGAAAGGGAAGACTTCCAGATCGCGTCCACCCCGAAACCGACGCCCACAGGCCTGAGCCTATCACCTGATGGAAAATACCTGCTCTATTCGCAACTCGATCAGTGGGCGAGCAATCTGATGCTCGTAGAGGATTTCCGTTAGGCGACTCCTTTGTTACGGCTGGGAATTGACCGGGTCTCGCCGGACGGGTTGTACCTCCTGGATGGGGGCAAGGCACTGCATGCGGCGGTACGGACGATGGCCGGTCGATGATGGTTGGGGCAACGTTGCCAGGAATGCAAGATCCGCAACGTGGTGGGATATCTCACGGAGGATTATCGATCCACTGCAACATGCGAAACGCATATGAGACGCGTAATCATGCCGACGCCAAACGCGCACTGGATGCCATCTTGCGAGAACCGATGCTGAGACGAACATTCGCGACGGAGCGGGTGGACCCGACTTACTTCTGGTGATAACAACAGCCCTTCGCACCAAGAACCACCGATGGGGTCCCGAACGGCGTTCTGGGAACTGAAGCGAAACCTCCGGGTGTCGGCCACCCGGACAAAGGTAGGGCGTTAGCCAGATAGGTCCCCGGAAGTCGGCTTGCCGTCGGTGTGACAAGATTGGTGGAATCGAATCCTCGCAGTTTGTCACGGGCGGGTTGCCGGCTGGTCGACTACCACTCCGCCTCAACCCAAGCCGGCCTGTTCCCTCGTCACCGAGTATGCTGAGATCAGCTTGCGTTGGAAGTCGGCCACGATCATGAGGCACGTCTGGGACGGCTCCTCGCCCAATTGCTCCTTGAGCTCTCGCATGATCACCCGGACCAGCCAGTTGGCTCCGCTCTGGCATCTGTCAGCGTTCCGGGCTTTCACGCCCTAAGCGCCGTCGTGACCTCACTGCTGTCAGCGGACACGATTGTGGTGCAAACAGACCATCCTCTAACGTCTCAGACTGCGCGGTCGACGATCCAGACCAGTGCGAGCGGAACTGCCGCGCCCGCCAGCAGCTTGATGGTCAGAATCGCTTGTCGCGACCCACCGTCAACGGTTTGTGCGCCATGGGTGGTGAGGCTGTTCCGGTACTTCCGTCCGGACCGCATCGGGTTGAGATGGCTGAGCATTGGCCATGAACCTACTCCTTTCGAAGGTAAACAAGAGTCCAGAGTATGCCCGGGCTTTGAACCGCCGGGCACGCTTGTGGAGCAGACTGGAAGCGAACGGAGGAACCCGTCCGGCGGCGCCGGCGTCAATTACCTCTGTGCGGAGGGCCGGTGAGCCGTGCTGGACCGTTCGAGCCAGCAGGAGACTGCATTCGTCACCGCACCCCCCCGAAGATTGAAGTAGCTCCGCCCACCCGCGGATACCAGCAAGCGAGTCTGACGGCGGCTCACACGCGTGCGTGCGCCGGCCCGGCGGCCGCCGCGACGAGTTCGTCATCGAATGCCTTTTGGAACTGGGCTTCCACATTCATCAGTTCCGTCTCCGCGTCGGCGAGCGCTACCAGTCCCGCCCGAACGTTGCGATCTGACCCGCGTTGCATGGTCTGCCTCGACAGAGCTAGCTGGCTTCGGACGGACGCGACCCTGCTCACAATCCGACTCCCGATGAGTGCCAGTGCCGCGAGCTTCGAAGACGTGCTGATGTACCGGAAGTTCGCGATGAGTTGCTCACCGAGTTCGTTAAATGCGGTTGTGAGTTGGCCGATTTCGTCCTTGCGCTTTACGGGAATCGCCGTGTGCCACGTCCCGCGGCCCATAATATTGATCTGGGAGAGCAGCCGTTGGATGGGACGGTAGATGATTCGATACCAGACGTAGTTAAGAATCGCAACAGCGATAAACAGTGTTCCTGCGGCATGTAGAATTCGCATGGTCGTCACACTGACAAACATGCTGTCGCGCGTGTCTTTGAGCCGTCGCAGTGCTATTGTGTGGTCGGCCGTCTCCCGGAGAATAGCCTCGTGCTTTTCGAGCAACGCAGTCGTGTACTCGAAACTCAGCCACTCGGAGATCCCGAACAGAACCGTAACGACCGCTGTCGTAAGCAATATGAGTCGGATGCGAAGTGTCATGCTATGTTGCCTCTAGGTGCTTCATCGAGTTGTTCCGGCATCGAGCCGAGCTTCTGCGGAATGCTGCCGGCGATTGCCACAGCGGCTTCGCCTCCGCCGGTGAATATCTCATCTGCGCCGGCCTCTCTCACCCCCGCGGTGTCCCGCAGAAAATCAGCCCGGGCCGCAAGCTGAATGCGAAGATTTAACTCCCTGGCGATCCGTACGGCCTCGCGGTTCGCTGTGGATCCGGATGGACTTAGAATCATGCTCACGGCAGTCGCGATGCCGGCCTTTTCGAGGACGTTCGTGCGGGTTGCGTCGCCGTACACGGTGGCTTGGCCCGCTCCTGGAGCCGTCTGAACGTGTCCACGTTGAATTCGACGATGTCCGGCTGAATGCCGCGGTCCTTCAGAATGCGTGCTACCAATTGGCCCACCGGACCGTAGCCGGTCGGTCGCATATCCGAGCCCCAACGCAGTGATCAGGCCTGCCGAGAGTGTCAGAATCAGGTCAGTATTGTGCATATACGTCCCGGTCGAAACGTAGTTTGAAAGCGGCAGTCCTCCACCCGCACAAGGCGCGCCATCCGCCGGATTTAAGGCTGGCAGCGGTTGGGCGATGGAGATGAGACGCTCGGCTGTTCACTCCCGGACCCTCGGGGACGGGTTACCGTGGTGCGGTGAGGACGGCTACGCGGAGGGTGGAGCTCTTCCGGAATAGTGGGCGATGGGAGCTGAACGTGCAAGAGTTTCAGCATGCGCCTCCATCTCCCGCGGGCAGGCGCTTGGCGCATTTAGCGTTGTTGCCACGATCGCGAACTCCGGCGTAACTCTGTACTTGGAACCTGCCCGATACGCCGTCTTTGCCGCGATAAACCTCACTTGGTAGGAATATTCGAACGCCGGAGTGAGGAAAGCTGGTGCAATCAGCCCAGCACGCCCCGGAGTGCCCATGTCATCGGGAATGAACTGGCCGGAGCAGAGCGACAATATGAGACCGGCTGCGAGAACGCCGGCAGGAAACGCTCTGTTGGTGACAAACTCCAAACGACTATCATACCGCAAAAGCGCGCGATTATTAAGACACGTTCATTTGTCCTCACCGGCGGGAGTCGCAAGCGCAGAGAGGCGTCGTCTCCATCGGCGGGGCCAGAGGTTCGCGATGCGACAAGTCTTAAGAGCCCTTTGTACCAGGAACGTGGTCAGAGATGCGCGCCGGTTGGCTACCGGCGCTGGTCGGCCTGTGCGATTGTCGAGATCTTCGAGTGGGTTTCTCAGGAGAAGGGTGGTTGCGAAGCCGCCTGTTCGCTACTAACAGCCCGTGACTAACCTGCGCGGATCTGTAGGCTCAAGCACTCACTGAGACGCGGCCGTCAGGAAGCGGGTCCTGCCCACAGGCTGCTACGCCCCTTCCGACGAACGCATCTTCAACGCCTGAGTCATCGCCCGGATAAGCGTTTCCCGGTTCACTGGCTTGGTAACATGTCCATCCATGCCGGCCAGCTTGCAGCGTTCGCCGTCTTCCTCGAATGCACTCGCCGTCACCCCCAGAATCGGTGTCAGCGAGAGGCGGCCCGGCAGAGCCCGGATCAACTCGGTCGCCTTGAAACCGTCCATCTCCGGCATCTGGCAGTCCATCAGGATGATGTCGTACGGGTTCGCGAGGTGGAGCTCCAGCGCAATTCTCCCGTTCTCCGCCGCATCCACCTGGATCCCTGGCTTGGCCACCATGCTCTCGGTCACCCTCCGATTGATTGCATTGTCTTCCGCAATCAGGACGCGTATTCCCTCGGGGAGTGTACTGATCTCACCCACGTCCGCGAGACTCGAACTGGCCCTTTCGCTGGCCGGCAATGGGATCTCAAAGGAAAACAGCGACCCCTTCCCCGGACGGCTATCTACCTCAAATCGGCCGCCCATCAGCTCTACCAGCCGGTAGGAGATCGCCAATCCCAGGCCGGTGCCGCCAAACCTTCGCGTGGTGGATGAATCCACCTGGTGAAAATCCTGAAAAAGTCCAGTCACTTGCGTGGCGGACAGGCCGATGCCTGTATCCGCCACCGCGACGCGAACCCATCCGGGGCGGGGCGCGCTGACCGTCAGCGTCACCTCGCCCCTTTCTGTAAACTTCACCGCGTTGCTCAGCAGGTTCGAGATGACCTGCCGGATGCGGACCGGGTCTCCTTCTACCTCCAACGGCGTTCCGTCGGCTGACCTTGTATCAAACCGCAACTTCTTCGCCTCGGCCAGCACGGTGGCGGGACCCGTCACGTCCCGGATGAGATGCGGAAGGTGAAACCTGACTCTCTCTAGAGTGAGCATGCCCGAGTTGACCTTCCCCAGGTCGAGAATGTCGTTGACTACGGCCAGCAGGTGTCTCCCGCTGCGGCTCAGGTCGTCCAACAGTGACCGCTGCCTGTCGGTAAGTGGCGTGTCCCCCAGGACCTGCGCCAGCCCGATCACACCGTTCAAAGGTGTGCGGATCTCATGGCTCATGTGGGCCAAAAATCGCATGCGCGCCGAACTGGCCTTCTCGGCCTCGTCACGGGCCTGTCTCAGGTCCGCGCTCTGCTTCTCCAGCGCCATCTGCGCGGCAAACATCACCCGGCTGTTCTCGCCCTGCATCCGCACCAGTTGAATGATGGAGATCAAATGGATCACCACGAATGCACCCAACAGCCAACCGTACCTCGGCCCTGCGAAGATGGCCCACACGTAGCTTGGCCCGAGCTGTGCGCCAAGGTGCATCCAGGCCAGGCGCGGTATTGGCGAGAACAGGCTGGCGCTGACACTCGACAGGCCTGCCACCCCCACCAGCATCAGGCATTCCGATACCGTCGAGCCGTAAACGCTCAGAAACGCCGTCGCCACGAATACCCCGAACACGGTGCTTTGCAACATGGCCACCGTTACCAGTCGCTTCCCCTCTCGTTCAACCTCCGCCTCCGTCGCCCGGGCTACTGCGAGGCTGCACAAGGTCCGCATCACTCCAAGCAACGCCAGCGCGGAGCTGATCGCCCATCCCGCGCTTCTCGCTGAACCCAACTGCGGCGTGAACAGTGTGGCAAACAGGGCATAGGACAACCCACCCCATACCAACCGCCGCCCCAGTTCGCGCGTCAGTTTGGAATGCAACTCCGGGCTGAGATTCGGGGACGCCACGACACTACTCATCGGCAAGAAATTCAAGCGCCGCTGACAGAGAGGTTTACCCTGAGCTTCTGTGTGCATCCGTGGCCAATCATTCCAGCTGGTCCGGTACCCCGATTTCGGCGGTTCACAGAACTCGAAAAAAAATTACTCCAATTATTTCAATGATATCCAAAAAACACCGAGCAGGCCAGAGCAATATCCCCCGCTATTCTGAGGGTGGAAAGAGATGCAAAACGAAACCACCGCCGCCCCGGACGCCGTCCAACCGTCCGCCCGCGCGGAAGCCGCTCGTCGCAACGGCGCAAAATCGCAAGGCCCAAAAACCGTTTCCGGTAAGCAACGCTCGTCCCAGAACGCCATCAAGCACGGCATGTACTGCCGTGACATCGTCGTTCCCGGCGAGTCACTGGACGAATATCACGATCTCCGCGATAGCTATCTCCAGGAATTCACCCCTGTCGGACCGGCCGAATCACACCAGGTTCAGACCATGATCGACGCCGAATGGCGAATAAACCGCTTCCGCCAGTCGGAAACCGCCGTCATCACCCGCCGCATACCCCGTGAATCGGGTACCCCCGACGACCAGATCGCCAACGCCATCGCCCGCGACGTACTCGATAGCACCACGCTGAAAGCCGTCTATCAATTCGAACCCAGGCTCCAGCGCGACTACGACCGCGCCCTGCGCCGCCTCCTCGAACTCCAGAAGCGCCGCACCGCCGCCCCAGCCCCCAAAAAGGTCGAAAACCCGCCCATCGAAAAACAGCAAAACGAACCCAAGCCGGAGCCCGCCGAGACCATGGCCGCCTCTACAGCGCCGGCCGCCGCAGCCCAACCCGAGTCGCCTGCTCAAACGCATGAGCCGCCTGAAGAACGCTCCATTCGTCCTGATGCCGGCCCACAATCTGCAATCCCACAGGAAGCCCCTCCGGCGTGAACCCGCATGGAACCGAAATCGCCGGATTCCCAGTTACCGAAATGTAGTAACACGACCTCATCCAGTCGATATAACTCGTCATCTCGACACCGTCGATCCCGGTCACGTACGGCTGCGAGACATCGAAAGGTGGAACCTGAGTGACCGGCAGCACGAAATACTCATACGTGCGCAGGAACTCCTGGAATCGCACCCATAGCGCCGTGTGCCCTAACTCCGCGCGGCTCACGTCGGCGCCGCTGAGTCTCGAGCCCCGCTCGATCTCCTCGCGAATCGTGTCTTTCAACTGCCCGCGCCCGGCCGCCGGTAACTCGCTGAACCCGGCCTCGAAGCTCCAGGCCCGCAGGGTTCGGAACACGGCATCGGCCTCCCGAAAATCGGGCTCGGCGTCGTCCACCACGCAGCCGAGGTCTTCGAAGACCCGCCGCTGCGCATCCACCACGGCGCGGATCCGTCGGTCGAACGGGATTCCGCCCAGGTCGCGATACCAGGCCACCCGAACACCCTTGAAATCGCGGTCCAGCGGCCGCGCGAACACGTTTCCCGGCTCCCGGATGGCGATCGGTGACCGCGCGTCGGGTCCGGCAATGGCACTCAGCATCAGTGCGGCATCTCCCACTGTGCGCGCCATCGGGCCCATCACGCTCAGCGGCGACCACGCCAGCCCGAACGCGCGATTCGGCACTCGCCCCGGCGCCGGACGCAGACCTACGACGTTGCAGAACGCGGCCGGATTCCGCAGCGATCCGCCCATATCGCTGCCGTCCGCCAGCGGAACCATTCCGCACGCCAGGGCCACCGCCGCGCCCCCGCTGCTGCCGCCGCAGGTCTTCGTCACGTCATATGGATTCAGCGTCGCGCCGAACACCGTGTTGAACGTCTGCGATCCCGCCCCGAACTCTGGAGTGTTGGTCTTACCCAACGTAATCGCACCGGATTGTTTTAAACGTTCTACGATGATCTCGTCCTGCCACGGAACGTGGTCGCGGAACAGCGGCGATCCGAAGGTGGTGCGGATTCCCGCCGTCTCCGTCAGGTCTTTGTGCGCCACCGGAAGCCCGTGCAGCACTCCGCGCAGCCGTCCCCGCGCCTGTTCCTCGTCGGCCGCGGCCGCTTCCCGCATCGCCCGCTCGGCCGTCAGCGTCACGATGGCGTTCACCCGCGGGTTCACCGCCTCGATCCGGTCCAGGTGCGCGGCCATCACCTCGCGTGCGGATACTTGCCCCGTCCGGATCAGCCGGGCCATCTCGGTCGCGGTCAGGAAGCAGTCCATGATGGAGCTTACCAAGACTCTGATAACTCAGATAACTCTAATAACTCAAAGTGGCGCACGCACTCTGCGTGGATAGCGTCGGGATAAACCGGCGTGAAGTAGTGAATGAAAGAGTCATACAGGAAAGGAGTAGCGAACCATCCTGACCCCGAGCCATGCGAGGGCGGACCGTAAGGCCGCACTTGAAGCGTTGGAGCAGAAGCACCGGGCAGAGCCACCGAACAGGGGCGAGGTAGAGCCTGACAGGGGCATATGCAGGCTGGGTATCCCGAAGTGGTGAGCTCCGAAATAGCGAAAACAGGGTGCCGACGGCGTCACGCAGTGCGGAAGGCAACACGGAGGTGCGCGGTAGATCGCGAGCGCATCGACGGCCCTGCGGAGTCGCAGACCCCAGGCATGCATAGAAACTTCACGCGCGAGAACCGAGAGGCCCCGTCACCGTCCGCGGTCGCAGGACGGCGGACCGCCGGGAGAAGGCGATGAGCCACAAGTCCCGGATGCACGGAGGCGGGGAGTCGTACAGCGGCATAGTATCGGCGAAACAGCTGAACGAAGGTCGGGGAGGGCCGCAGGAGGCTGTGGAGAGAAGGCCGCTGACCAAGGAGAACACGGGAGAGCCTGACTCGTGCCGGACACCGAGCCGGGAAAGCGAGCCCAGCGGGCTGGACCGTGTGCGGCAGGCAGCGAGGCAGGACCAGAAGATGCGGTTCACCGCCCTGCTACACCACGTGAATGTCGATCTGCTGCGCAGCAGCTACCACCGTTTGAAGAAGGGAGCGGCGGCGAGGTGACGGATAACGTGGCGGAATATGGAGAAAACCTGGAAGATCGGCTGACCGATTTGCACGGGCGAATCCACCGCGGGGCCTATCAGGCGAAACCATCGCGACGAGTCTGGATCCCGAAAGCCGACGGGCGGCAACGGCCGTTGGGGATGCGGCGCTGGAAGACAAAATCGTACAGCACGCGATAGGGACGGTTCTGAACCAGATCTGGGAGCAGGACTTTCATGGCTTTTCGTATGGGTTCCGGCCGGGCGCAGCCAGCACAATGCGCTGGATGCGCTGTTTGTCGGGATCACGCAGAAGAAGGTGAACTGGGTGCTGGACTTGGATGTCCGGAGCTTTTTCGACAAAGTCGGGCACGCCTGGATGATCCAATTCGTCGAGCATCGGATCGCCGACCGGCGGGTAGTTCGCCTGATCCAGAAATGGTTGAAGGCGGGTGTGATGGAGGACGGGCAGTGGTTCGAGACGGAGGAAGGGACTCCGCAAGGGTCGGTGATTTCGCCGAGCTTAGCGAACTTGTACCTGCACTACGTGCTCGATGACTGGGTCGAGGCATGGCGGAAGAAGGAGGCGCACGGGGATGTGATCATCGTGCGGTACGCCGATGATGCCGTGCTGGGATTTCAGCACCGGGAGGAAGCGGAACGATTCCTGGAGCAGTTGCGGGAACGGCTGCGGAAGTTCGGGCTGGAACTGCATCCAGACAAGACGCGTCTGATCGAATTCGGGCGCTATGCCGCTGAGCGCCGGGCCAAGCGTGGGGAAGGGAAGCCGGAGACCTTTCACTTTTTGGGTTTCACCCACAACCGCGTCGCCACTCATGGCGACGCTTGCTACCGCCAAAGCCGCTGGGTCACCCAGATGACCGCCGATCCGCTCAGCACCATCACGGCCCCCAGGGCCATCGTGTAGCCCATGCGGCCGTACAGGTAGTTGCCCACGGTGAACAGCGCCGACCAGACCAGCAAGGTCCCGGCCACCCATCCGGCCATCGCCAGCGGGATGTTGTCCTCGCGCGCATAGGTCGCCGCTTCCTGCTCGCTCACGCCCGCCGCAATCCGGATCCGGCGCCAGCCCGGTCCGAACGGCCGCACTCGCTTGTAGAAATCCACCAGCGTGGCTCGATCGGTTTGCGGACCCACGAACGCCATCGCCATCCAGCACAACGTGGTGACGATCACGGTCATCAGTAACTCGGGCGCGGTGCCGAACGCGATCCCGGACTTGTGGAGGATCAGGAACACGATCGACACGGCGAACGAACTGACCATGGCCACGATCTCGCACCACGCCGTGATGCGCCACCAGAACCAGCGCAGCAGGTAGAGCAGTCCGGTGCCGGCCCCCACCTGCAGCATGATGTTGAAGTTGTCCTGTGCCGACTGCAGCACGAATACCGTCGCCGACGACATCACGAACAACAGGATGGTGGCCCACCGTCCTGCTTTGACATAGTGTTTCTCGGTGTCTCCGGGATGGAGGAACCGCCGGTAGAAGTCATGGACCAGGTAGGATGCGCCCCAGTTCAGGTGAGTCAGGATGGTGGATGAGTTAGCCGCGATCAGGCCACCGACCATAACTCCGATCCACCCTGCTGGCAGGAACTTGAGCATCGCCGGGAACGCCATGTCATGGCCCACCAGCGACGGATCCACATTCGGGAATGCCTTGCGGATGTCCGCGAGTTCGGGGAATATGATCAGCGAGGCCAAGGCCGTCAGGATCCACGGCCATGGGCGCAGAACGTAGTGCGCCAGGTTGAAGAACAGCGTGCCGCCGAGGGAGTCCTTCTCGGATTTCGACGCCAGCATGCGCTGCGCGATGTAGCTGCCTCCTCCGGGCTCGGCGCCTGGATACCAGACGGCCCACCACTGCACCGCCAGCGGCATGATGAAGATCGCTACCGCCAGGTCCCAGTTGCTCGAGAAATCCGGGAGCATGTTCAGGTAGTTCAATCCGCCCGGTCCGACGCGGTGGGACAGCTTTTCCACCAGGCCGCTCATTCCGCCCACCTGGGGCAGCGTCACCGCGAAGTAGGCCGCCGCGATCACGGCCGACATCTTGATGAAGAACTGCACCATGTCGATCACCAGCACGCCCCATAGCCCGGAGTGCGCCGCAAACACCACGTTGAGCAGTCCTACCGCCGCCAGTGTCTGCCAGCGATTCAGCCCGAACAGCACGTTGGCGATCTTGCAAGCGGCCAGGTTCACCGACGCCATGATGATGCAGTTGAAGAACAGGCCCAGATACACCGCTCGGAACCCGCGCACCGCCCGCGCTGCCTTCCCGGAATACCGCAGCTCGTAGAACTCCAGGTCGGTCATGACGCCCGACCGCCGCCACAACCGCGCGAAGAAGAAGACCGTCGAGATACCCGTGAGCGTGAACGCCCACCACTGCCAGTTGCCGGCGACCCCTTGAGTCCGCACCAGGTTGGCCACCAGGTTGGGCGTATCGCTGGAGAAGGTGGTGGCGACCATCGAGATGCCGGCCAGCCACCACGGAACGGAGCGGCCGGAGGCGAAGAACTCGGTCGTGCTTTTGCCGGATCGCCTGCCGAAAAAGAGCGCGGGAACGAAACAGATCAGGATCGAGAAGACAACGATAATCCAGTCGATGGCGTGAAGGGTCATGAATGGGGGCCTGTTGGATGAGCATATCGCGTCCGCGGACCGGGCGTCAGGCGGCGCCCGGTCAGGCTGGCGCGAAGTCAGTTCTTAACAGCAGGAGGCTTGCCGGTTTTGGCCTGGGTTACCCGCCGTGTCGCCAGCATCATACTGGACGGTCTACGCCTGGATCCGTATCCCAGCGGGAACCCGAGCTTCCGGACTTTCGTAGGATCCTGGAATGCCGCCGCCAGGTCCTTCTGATATTCCTTGGTGAAGGGATGATCGGGGCGGCTGTACTCGCCGAAGAGTTGCACCTGCCAGCCCGCCTTGAAGTAGCCGTACGGGACCCCGGTGTCGTCCTGAAGTATCAGGTTGCTGTTGTCCAGGATGAACTGGCGCAGTCCCCGGCACATCTTCCAGTGCAGCAGGAAGGATCCTGACTTCACCAGCGTGTCCGGAGTACCCAGACTGAGCAGGAACTTGGAGAACGCCGGGTTGCGCTCGAACTCCCCCGCCAGGTCGCGCGAGAAGTAGTACAGCGTACGCTCCACCTTCTCCGATGCGCGGTGGAAGTGGATCTCCACCGCCTGGTGCTTCTTCGGATCGGTGCCCGGATCTTCGGGCAGCAGCTTCCCGTCGTCGGTCAGCTTGCGATACGCCATGTCGTCGATGGTGTGCCCGCTGCGCGCCAGCAGCAGCAGGATCAACGGCGAGAGCCCGTCCGCCACCCGCCCATGGAACTGCTGGTCCATCTCACTGGTGACGAAGAAGCTCCGCTCCACGATGGATGAGACCGCCCATCGCCATCCTTTCATGTCGCGATCGAGTGTCTCCGGCTTGTAGCTCTCTGGAGGACGCAGGTTGCCAACCTTCTCCAGGCCTGCAAAGACGAACACCTTGGCGTTCGGGAAGAAGTGGTTGGCATACAGCACGTCGGGACCACTCAGTGGATAGAAGACGTAGTTGCTGTTCGTCTTCAGCGGCGCCAGTTCCCGCTTCTGGAACTCGTCCACGTTCCTGAACTGGCCTGTCTCCTGCCGCTTCCAGATCTCGTCAAACTCCTGGGAATACTTCTGCCAGGCGGGCGAATCTTCGGCCTGCCTAAAGGGCCCGTCCGGACGGCCCCTGATTCCCGCAAGAAACTGGGCCGTGTCGTTGGGGAGTTGCGATGCCGGGCTCTTCGTGACTTTGGCCGGGGCCTGCTCTACTGCCGTCTGCTGCCCGCAGGCCTGGGTGAGTACCAGGGCCAGCAGCGCCGCGGCCACGCGCCCTGGTTTGGAACGAACCATGCCGGGGATGCCGGCTCCGAGTGTGACTTTCATGGTGCCTAACTCTTCAGGATATCGTTGACGGGCGATGGCGTCCACGGTTCTCAGGCCGCGATATCGTTAATGTATATCAATGTCCGATACCGCCATCCTTCTGATCGACTGTCCCGACCGCAAAGGACTGGTGGCCGCCGTCGCCAACCTGCTCTATGCGCACGGGGCCAACATCATCCACGCCGACCAGCACCAGGATCCCGAGGCGGGATTGTTCTTCATGCGCGTGGAGTGGACCTTGGACGGGTTCGACCTGCCGGCCTTCCGTTCCGAGTTCAAGCCGGTGGCCCTCGGGCTCCGGATGAACTGGCGGCTGGAACTATCCTCGGACGTTCCGAAGGTGGCCATTTTCGTATCGCAGCAACTGCACTGCCTGGTGGACCTGTTGTACCGCCAGCGCACCGGCGAACTCCGCTGCACCATCGCCGCTGTTGTCAGCAACCACACGGAGGCGCAGGCCATCACCCAATTTCACGGCGCTCCGTTCCACTACATGCCCGTGGCGCAAGCCGGCAAGGAGGACGCGGAGCGGCGGCAGTTCGCATTGCTGGATGAAACCAGCGCCCAATTCATTGTCCTGGCGCGGTACATGCAGATCCTGTCCCCCGCTTTTGTGCGGCGCTTTCCGCACCGCATTATCAATGTCCACCATTCGTTCCTGCCGGCGTTCATCGGTGCTCGGCCCTACCACCAGGCGTTCCAGCGCGGCGTTAAGCTGATCGGATCCACCAGCCATTACGTCACCGAACAGCTGGACGACGGACCCATCATCGAGCAGGACGTCATGCGCATTTCGCATCGCGACCAGGTGCAGGACCTCGCGGAGAAGGGCCGGGACCTGGAACGGATGGTGCTCTCCCGCGCCGTCCGCTGGCACCTGGAGCACCGGATTCTCTGCTACGGTAACAAGACCGTGGTCTTCGACTGACATGAGTGAACGAATTGTGGATGTCGCCATCATCGGCGGCGGCATTGTCGGATCCAGCATCGCCTACCATCTGACTACCGCGGGATGCCGCAGCGTGGTGGTCATCGAGCGCGAGAAGCACCAGGGCAAAGGATCCACCGGCAAGAGCATGGGCGGCGTCCGCGCCCAGTTCGCGACGCCCGTGAACATCCAGATGTCGCTCTACTCAATCCCGTTCTTCCGCCAGTTTGAAGAGCGAACCGGGCACCCGTCGGGGTATCGTTCGCAAGGTTATCTGTTCGTCGCCACCACCGAGTCGCATGTCCGGTACCTGAGCGGCAACTACCGGCGGCAGGTGGAAACAGGCCTGAAGACCGCGGCCCTGCTTTCGCCGGTGGACGTCCGCAGGCTGGCCCCCGAACTGCGCGCCGACGACATCGCCGGCGGTAGTTTCTGCTCCACCGACGGCTTCGTCGACCCGCACAGTGTGATGACCGGCTTTATGGAGCGTGCCGCGGCCCAGGGCGCGCAACTCATGCGCGACGCCGAAGTGACCGGGATCGACGCAGACAACCGAGGTGTCGCCGGCGTGCGCACCACTCGCGGGTTCGTGGCCGCGCGCACGGTGGTGAACGCCGCCGGCGCTTGGGCCGCGAGCATCGCGCGCATGGCCGGCGTGGATCTGCCCGTCGTGCCGCTGCGTCGCATGCTGGTTCCCACCGAGCCCTTCGATGAGGTGTCCCAGCGATCGCCTATGGTGGTGGACATGTCCACGGGCTTCCACTTTCGTCCCGAAGGCCGTGGGTTGCTGCTCGCCTGGAACGATCCGTCGGAGACACCCGGATTCCGAAACGAGTTCGATCCGGCCTTCGTCGAGAAGATCCTGACGCGCGGTGTCGATCGCCTGCCGTGTCTGGAACACGCCGAAGTGAATCCGCGGCGCGGGTGGGCCGGATTGTACGAGGTCTCGCCCGATCACCACGCGATTCTCGGGCCCGTGTCCGCTGTGCCGGGCCTATTCCTGGCGAACGGATTCAGCGGCCACGGCGTGATGCATTCGCCCGCTACCGGCCGCATCCTCGCCGATTTGATTCTCGAAGGCCGCACCGATCTCATCGATGCCGGAGTGCTGAGCATCGACCGCTTTGCCGCCGGCCGGCTATTGGAAGAAACCGCTGTTCTGTAAGGAGAAGACATGAACTTTGACGGGGTCTATTCCGTCCTGCCCACGCCCTTTCGCGCCGACGGAGACGTGGACACGGAGGGGCTCAGACGGGTGGTGGAATCGGCCATCGGCGCAGGGGTCAATGGTGTGACGGCCCTCGGCGTCACGGCGGAAGTGGCGCGCCTTACCGAACGCGAGCGCGGCTTGGTTCTTACGACCGTCCTCGAGGTGGTAAAGAACCGCATCCCCGTGGTGGCGGGCGCCACGGCGGACGGACTGCGTACTTGCATCGAGTTCGCCAAACTCGCTCGCGAGGCGGGCGCCTCGGCGGTGATGATCAGCCCTCCGCGGATGCCCAAGCTGAACTCGGACGCGGTAGTAGCGCACTTCTCGGCTGTGGCGCGTACGGTGGACCTCCCCATCATCGTTCAGGATTTTCCGCCGGTCTGCGGCTATGCCATGGAGCCGGCGCTGCTGGTGCGCATTGCGAGGGAAGTGCCGCCCGCTCGAACCATCAAGCTGGAGGATCCGCCCACGCCGCTGAAGACGGCACGCATCCTGGATATTGCCGAAGGCATGCCGCTCGGGATCTTCGGAGGATTGGGCGGAGTGTTTCTGCTGGAAGAGTTGATGGCGGGAGCCACCGGAGCGATGACCGGGTTCGCCTTTCCCGAGATTCTGGTGGACATCGTGAGCCGGTACCGGAAGGGCGATATTGACGGCGCGGCCGCGGCCTTCTACAAAGCGGTTCCGCTGATGCGGTTCGAGTTCCAGGAGGGCATTGGGATGGCGATCCGCAAGGAGGTGCTGCGCAGGCGCGGCATCATCGAGTGCGCCGACATCCGTCCTCCGGGAGCCAAACTCGATCCACACACCGCAGCCGCCCTGGACCGCGTCCTGGCCTGGACCGAGAAGTCGTACCACGCTGGATAGAACAACGCTTGACACCCGTCCGCCTCCGGCGTAGTGTTCGGACAGAGGCGTCAGGAGGTGAAGTATGCGCCGTTATTCAATCCTTCTGGCGATTGCATCGCTGCTTATGGCCACCGCGGCCTGCAACGCCGGACGCCATTCATCCTCAGGATTCCGCCTTCCCGATACCGGTGATCCGGAACGAGGCAAGGCTACGTTCATCGCGCTCGGTTGCAGTGGTTGCCACCGCGTATCGGGCGCCGCCGAGTTACCCGCGCCCACTACGACACCGGCGGTTCCGGTGGTATTGGGTGGAGATGTCGCCACCGAGATGACCGATGGATATCTGGTCACCTCCATCATCAACCCGTCTCACCGGCTGGCGAGTTACCCGAAGTCACAAATCGCGACGGATGGGAAGTCGCGCATGCCGGAATATGCGGAGAGCCTGTCGGTCAGGGAGTTGACTGACCTGGTCGCCTTCCTGCAGGCTCATTACACCGTGCGGAGCGTAAGACCGGCTTACTCGAGTTTCTAACTGGATTACCAGAGGCCGACCAGCCGCCACCACCACGGGCCGATGCCCATCCAGATGACCAGGTTGGCCACCGAGATGATGAAGCCGATGCGCCACCACTCGCCTTGTGTGACGTATCCGGCGCCGAAGAACACCGGCGCTGATCCAGTGCCGTAGTGGGTGATTCCGGCGTCGAGGTTCGAGAAGTAGGCCAGCGAGAGTGCGGCCGCCAGCGGCGGCGCCCCGCACGCCAGCGCCGCGGCGAGGAAGGCGGGATAGAGCGCGGTGACGTGCGCCGTCATGCTGGCGAAGGTGTAGTGGATATACAGATAGCCGGTGACCAGCACTCCCAGCGCGAAGAACCAGGGCCATCCCTGCAGGTGCGCGAAGAAGACGCTCGAGAGCAGCTTGATCACTCCCGCTTCGTTCAGCGCATCCGACATCATCAGTAGGGGCGCGAACCAGATGAGCGCATCCCACGCCTTGCGCTCCGAAAGCAGATCGTCCCACTCCATCACGTGCAGCACCAGGATGGCGCACACGCCGGCCAGCGCCACGAAGGTGTTCGGGATGCCGTGCAGCGGCGATGTGATCCACCCGCCCATGACGCCGAGCATGATGGCCATGAGCAGTTTCTCCTCGCGCTTGGGCGGCCCCATGCGTGCGAGTTCGGCGCGGGCCAGTTCGCGCGCCGGGGCCGTGTCCTGCACTTCGGGCCGGAACGTGCGCCAGAGCAGCCAGGGCACGAGCGCGAGCGTGAGAAACCCGGGCAGGATGGAACCGCGGATCCACACCATCCAGGTGAGTTCGACGTGGCCGATCTGGTGGGCGAACTCGGCGATCAGCGGGTTGGACGCCATGCTGGTGAGAAAGAGCGCCGAGGCCGGATAGGTGACATGGAATCCCGTGAGCATCAGGAACGTCCCCATGCGGCGGGCGGTAGGGCCGGGTTTCGAATTGAAGGCGTCGGCGATGCTTTGGGTAATCGGATAGATGATGCCGCCGCCGCGCGCCGTGTCGGACGGAACGAAAGGCGCCAGGACGACGTCGGCGGCGGCGATGGAGTAGCCGAGCGTGAGCGGGCTATGGGCGAATCGTTCCACGAAGAGATAGCCCACGCGCATACCGAACCCGGTGGTGGTAATGGCGCGCGCGAACAGGAACGCCGTGAAGATGAGCCAGACCGTGACGTTGCCGAATCCCGAGAGGACCTTGGAGGCGGGAAGTGTGCCGGTGAGTGCGAGCACAGTGGTGGCCAGCAGGACGCTGACGCCCATGGGTGCCGGTTGTGCAACCAGGGCGATGATGGTGGACACGAAGATGGCGAGCAGATGCCTCTGCGCGGAATTCAATCCGGGGAGGGGAAGGAAGTAGAGCAGCGCCCCGGCGATGAGGACCAGCGCCCACCGCGCGCCGCGGGGCATAACTTTTCGGTTGGTCAAGTATCCCAGACTACGCTAGTGGTTCCTAACGGTGCAAACCCGTGGTTTGGCCGACCATTGTCTATTCGACGTATTATCCATTGCATTCCGCAGTAAATGGGCATATATAGATAGCAGCCCTTCACCTACCTTACTGGAGGTATGTATGGTGGCCGGGCAGACCATCTCGCACTACGACGTGTTGAATAAGCTCGGCGAGGGTGGCATGGGTGTGGTGTACAAGGCGATTGACTCCCGCCTGCACCGCGCGGTGGCGCTCAAGCTGTTAGCTCCTCAATTCGCCTCATCCCCGGAGCGGCTCTCGCGGTTTCGAGAAGAGGCCCAGGCAATTTCGACCCTGAACCATCCGAATATCGAGACGATCTATGAGATCGATGAGGACAAGGAAGGTACATTCCTGGTTCTCGAATACCTCCCAGGAGGCACGGTCAGCGACTCGCTCAAGGCACTGGCCGCCGAGGGACGCTTGCTTCCGATCGGCGCGGTGATCGATTGCGCTATCCAGATCGCAGACGGCTTGTCCCACGCGCACGAGCACGGCGTTGTTCACCGGGATATCAAGACGGGGAATCTGATGCTCACCGAGAACGGCTCGGTCAAGATCACCGATTTCGGCCTCGCCCAGTTGGCAACGGCGAAGGATGCGGGTGACAGCGGAACGGCGGCGGGAACGCCGTCTTATATGGCGCCGGAGTTAGCTGGGTTGCTTCCGGCGGATTACCGTTCCGATATCTTCTCATTCGGTATAGTTCTGTTCGAACTGATTACCAACCGGGTTCCGTTCGACGCGCCAACCCCGGCGGAGACACTGTGGCAAATCGTTCACCAGCCGACGCCGGATATCCGCAAGTCCCGGCCGGGTGTTCCGCCAGGACTGGAAACGATTGTGCGGCGTGCGCTCCGGAAATCGCCCGCCGATCGATATCGGAGCATGCGCGATGTTCTTTCGGAGTTACAGGCTCTGCAGAGAACGCTCAAATCGGACACGATCGGGGTGCCTGCGCTGCGCCAGTCGCGCGTCCGGACCGGCGTTCTGATCAGCGCGATCATCGCCGGAGTTTTCTGCTTAAGTAGCGTTCCGGATCGCCGCGCCTCGCTTCCGCAGGAGAAGCGTGTGGTTGTCCTGCCCTTTAGCTGCATGCCCCGGAATCCGGAAAACCAGGCGTTCTGCGATGGCCTGGTGGACAGCCTGACCACCCAGCTCGGCGGCCTGCAGCAGTACGATCCGTCCGTGTGGGTTGTGCCGGCGACGGAAAGCCGTGGAACCGCTGGGACGGATGGACGGAAGATTGCTCGGAAAGCGGGCGCAACGCTCGCGCTGGCCGGCGCGGTCTGGCGCGCGGACGACCATGTGTCGATTTCAGCGACTTTGTTCGATTCCATCGGCTTCCGCACCATCCGGTCCTTTCACGACCGTTCCCACCGAGCAAGTCGAGGCAATGCAAAGCGCGCTTGGAACTCACATGGCCAGCATGCTCGGACTGAACTTGTCACCGAAAGCGCAGCAGGAACTCGTTTCCGGAGCCACCCCGATCGCGAGCGCCTATGATTTGTATTTGCGCGGGCTCGGATATTTGCGCGGGCGCAGGCACACTGGCCGACATCGACCGCGCGATCGAGGCGTTTCAGCAGGCGCTCGAGCGCGATCCAACATTACGCGCTCGCTTACGGAGGTCTTGCAGAGACCTTATGTTGCGAAACAGATGAGGACCGGGGACACCCAGTTGCTGGAAATGGGCTGAAACGAGCATACGGAAAGCTCTCGCCCTGGACGACAACTTGGCCCGATTCACGCCACGGCGGAATGATCTGCAATCGACAGGGAAAGTACGAGGAAGCACGTTCCATTTCCGGCAGGCCCTGGAAATCGATCCGGTGAACCCCGACGCGATACGGCGGCTGGCCGCGCCGTACGAAGCCCAAGGCGACATGACCAGAGCAGAGGAGATGTACACGGAAGGCGGTGAAGGCTACGGCCCAACTATTTCGCGAGCTATCGTAACTTCGGCGTGTTTCTCCGGAACCACGGAAAGTTGAAGGCCGCAGGAGCCTGTTTTCTGAAGGCAGTCGAATTGAACGGCGAGAACACGGAGAACTGGAATTCCTTGGGCTGTTTCTACATGGAGTCGACCGCTACCAGGAGGCTGAGACGACGTTTCTCAAAGTCGCTGAGGATCGAACGCGACACGCGGTCAGCCAGAGCATGGGGGTCCTGTACGAATATCAGGGCCGGTATCGAGAAGCGATTTCGTATTTCGAAATGGCGGTTGAACTGGAGCCGTTAAAGTACGAACGTTTGGGGAATCTCGCCGATGCCTACCGCCTGGACTCCCGGAAGTCCTCCGACGCCGAGGCGGCCTACTCAAGGCAACCCGACTGGCGTGACGTCGAGTTGCGAGTGAACGAGAAGGACGCCTTACTCGAAGCCTGATGGCGTTCTACTTCGCCCAGATGCATGACCGTGATCGGGCCTGGAGCAGATCGGCCGTGCGTTGAAGGATGCCCCCCTCACGTCTGAATGCAATGTACTAGGCAGCGATGGTATATGAGATCACCGGGGACCGGGATCGTGCGCTGGAGTCTCATAAGATCGTGTGGTTAAAGCGCGGCTATTCGATCGACGTAATCCGGAAAGAACCAGAGTTGGCTCAAACTGCGGGCCGATTCCCGCTTTGCCAGCCTACTCACATAATGAAGAACCGAAGAGAGGAGATCTCATGAGTACAACAATCAATGCACACTACAGGGGCTCGGAGATATAGAAGTTTCGAGGATGCGACTATCTTCCATTGACGACGGAAGAATTCCCAAGTCGTCATCCAGTCTCCGGACCATCATCCGGCAGGTCCAGCTGTCATCCGCATCCGGAACGTCTGAACACGGTTCACAACATTGAATCTGGAGATGCGGATATACATGTTCGGATTGCGGCAACAAGGACGGCTGTGACGCCACAAGCAGGTACCCGGCACCGGGCACACTCTGGCAACCCTATATGACGCCCAATCTCGTCGCGATCGACGGTCCCTTGAAGGGGACGGTTCTACCCCTATCGGAACCGCGCGTCGCGATTGGACGAGATGAGGCGAATCAACTCGTACTGGACGATCTTGCGGTCTCGCGCTATCACTGCATTTTGGAGCGCGACCGCGACTGCCATAAACTCACGGACTTGGAAAGCCGCAACGGGACGTTTGTAAACGGCGTGCCGGTTCACGAGCGGCGGCTCGCACTCGGGGACGAGATCAGGATCGGGCTATCCGTGTTCCTCTTTCTGCTCTCGGCCCCCTTCCCGCCCGAGCCGAACGACGAGCCTGATACGGCTGCGCCGGCGCACACCCGATCCATCGCCGAACTCCGCCGCGAGGATTCCGTTTACCTTCGCGCCGACGAATCCATACGCGCTTCGGGCCGGGCTGCCCGCGACCTTCACGCCCTACTCAGAATCAGTTCGGAGATCCATCAGTTACACTCGGCCAGTCAAGTTTATGACCTGGTTCTCAAGTGCGTGCTGGAGTTTCTTAGCGTGGACCGCGCGGCTGTCTTCCGCCGGGAGGGAGAGGCCCAAGGCTGCGATTTTGCAGCCGGCCTGGACAGCGCGGGTTCCGCGACCAAACCGTTTCAGGTTGACCGGACACTCGCGAGAAAGGTCCTCACGGGAAACGTGGCAGTGCTCGCGGACTCACCGCCGCCCGGCGAATTGTCTGTCATCGCGGCTCCGATCGTCTGTCTTGACCACATGGACGGAATTCTGTACATCGAGTCCCGCAGACCCGCGCGCTTCGACAGTCCCGACCTCGAGTTCGCCACCGCCCTCGCCTCCCTCGCGGGTCTTGCGCTCGGCAATCTGAGCCGGATGGATCAGCTGACCACCGAAAACCGCAGGCTGAAGGACGAAATCCAACTCCAGCACGAGATGGTGGGTGAGAGTCCCGCCATGCATAAGGTGTACGACGCGATCGCGAAGATCGCCCGCAGCGATTCAACGGTGCTGATCTGCGGAGAGAATGGGACGGGGAAAGAACTTGCGGCGCGGGCGATCTTCCAGAACAGCGCGCGCTCCCTCAAGCCGTTCCTGACGATTAACTGCGCCGCCCTGACGGAGACCTTGCTCGAAAGCGAACTGTTTGGCCACGAACGGGGAGCATTCACGGGGGCCGTAGCGCTGAAGCGAGGGAAGTTCGAGGTAGCGGACGGAGGCACCGTCTTTCTGGACGAGGTGGGAGAACTCGCGGCTTCCATCCAGGCCAAGCTGTTGCGCGTTCTTCAGCAGCACGAGTTCGACCGTGTCGGCGGCACGAAGCCGATCAGGGTGGATGTCCGGGTCATCGCAGCAACGAATCGAGATCTGCGTGCGGCCGTGGCGGCCGGGACGTTCCGGCCGGATTTGTTCTTTCGACTGAACGTAGTGTCCGTAGCGATGCCGCCGCTCAGGACGAGGCGCGAGGACGTCGGGCTGCTGGCCAACTACTTTGTTGCGAAGGTGACGTCGCGGGCTAATCGCAGAATCAGCGGAATCTCGGACAACGCCCGCGCCTGGCTGCTGCGGTACGATTGGCCGGGCAATGTTAGGGAGTTGGAAAATGCGATCGAGCGAGCAGTGGTGATGGGATCGTCGGATTTGATTATGCCTGAGGACCTGCCGGAATCCATTCTTGAATTCGAACCTCTGCAGGCCCCTCCCCTCGATAGGTTCCACGAGGCAGTTAACCAGGCGAAGCGCGACGTCGTGCGTCGTGTTTTGGAACAGACTCACGGTGTGCAAACGGAGGCGGCCAAGGTTCTCGGCATTCATCCGGTACATCTGAACCGCCTCATTCGGAAGTTGGGCTTGAGCTAAACAGCACCCTAACGCGTTGCGGACAAAGTCACCGTCCGCCCGAGTGCCGCGATCTGCTCTCGCTCGGCTCGCGACTTATTTAACTCCACCCCGGCGGGCGATCCACCGGCCCAAACCCGGGTGAGAAAATACTGGTCGCCGTAGCGGGTGAAGGTCATCCCGGCCGGATGGTCGCCCTTGAGGGACGGTTGCACGCCGTGACCGATCAGGGTCGCCATGTGCTTGAAGTCGCTGCTCACGATCTTCACCATACCGTTAGTCAGGTCAGTGCGAACCGTATACTCTCCGGGCGGCAGGGTATTCTGCGTCGTTGTATAGGCAAACGGAACGTTGATGACGATTCTGGATTGTGCCAGCGAGACCGTGGAGAGGCCGACAAACGTCGCCGCCACAGCCATCGCGAATGATTTCGTATTCATTTCATCCTCCTATCTGTCTGTCCTCAGCTCTTGCTGCGAACGCCACCTAGAAAGGCAATCCCGTAGCCATCCAGACCCGCTCGATGGACAGCGCACCGCCGTCAGCGCGGACTCATTGATAGCGAACCTCTTATAGGTTGAGACACGCGGACTCGCGAAGTGGGACTTCGGCGCCAATCACGGTACGGCTTAGCCTGGCTGCTAATCGGCTTAGCGCCACTGTTGATTTGTGGCTCGGCGGTTCACTTCGGGCGCTGAGTAATCACAATGAATTCCGGCTCATAGCGGATGGGGCTTTCCGATTGCTATCGGGATATCGAGAGATAGCCATGAGACACATGTCCACTGTTCAGTTACCGAGTGATGCGGGAATCGCGCTGGATGTCCAAGAGGAGATCCGGTTCTTGAACTACCGGCTCGAAGTACTTGAGACTTGGCCGAGTTCGCCGTCCAGAGATGGCCGGATCGCAGCCACGAGGGTCCGGTTGGAGACACTCGTGCCGGCGGATCCGTGGTTCACCCCGCGGCAATCTGACGACATGCGATTTTTGTGATTTGGATACCGGGGCGCGCCACTGTCGGCTATGCGGCGGTCTCGGCCCACGGATTCACAATGTCGATCCCACATCCTTCGAAGTCGGTCACATTGCGGGTGGCCAGGACGGCACGGTGTGACCGAGCTATGGCTGCGATCTGGGCATCGAACTGAGAGATGGGGCGACCCTTAGTTGCGCGTCCGGCAGCGATTGTGGCGTACTCGCGGGCGGCGTTTTCGTCGAAGGGCAAGATGCGGCCTTCGAACTCCTCATCGAACATCCGCTCGATCGCAGCAGAAAGGCGGGTCCTCTTTTTACCAGCCGGAAGCAATGAGAGGCCGTAAAGGATCTCGGCCTTTGTAACAGCCGTTGTGAAGGTGCTCCACTGTTCCTGTGCTGCCAACCAGTTGAAGACTACTTTGGACGGTTCCGGCTTCAGTACCTCCGATAACACATTGGTATCCAGGATCGTCATGGAAGTTCCGGAGGCCGTCGGATCGCTTCCCGGGCGGGCAGTGTGAGATCCACGCCTCCAAGCGGCGCGACATGGCGGCGAATCGAGTCGGCGAGATTCGTCTTCGACGAGGGCCTGGTGGTAAGTTCAGCCTTGAGGATTTCGCGCGCCTCCTCCTCCATCGAACGGCCATGCTTCGCGGCGCGAACACGTAGCTTCGACTTGATGGCTTCATCCAGCCGGCGGATGGTGATGCTGGCCATACATCCATGCTATCACTGCAATCACTGGCTGCGGTCACTCGGACGTGGGGAGGTCACTCGCCGGCGGCGGCCGCTTTTTCCTCTCCCTTGAACGACTGCAGCGCGAGGTAGCTCAGTCCGAACCGTTTGATGTTGTCGTGCTGTTTCTCGTATTGATCGAAATGTCCCTCTTCATCCGTGACGAGCCGCTCGAAGAGTTGCTTGGTGACCGCGTCGGCATTCGCTGCGGATGCAAGAGCCGCCTCGTTGTAGGTCCGCACTCCATCCTCTTCCATGGCCATGGCCCTGACCAGAACCGCCTCCGGCTCAATGATCTTGTCCACGGCGGCGGCAGGAACCATCTCCACATCGCCCTTGAGGAACAGGATGCGCTCGGCGAGGGCTTCGACGTGCCCCATCTCCTGAATCGCAACCCGCTTGAACAGCAATGAGAGCGGGGTGAATCCCTGATCGTCGAGGTGGAAGTGAAAATACATGTACTGGTGCACCGCCTGCAACTCGTCGGCGACCGCCTGGTTCAACAACTGAATGCTCTTGGTTCTATCCATATTCAGATCTCCAAATCTCATTATTACCTGTTTGGTCCCGGAGCACCATTTCACAACCTGAAAGAGGTCATTTATATTACGATTGTCGATGGCTACTAAACAGTGCGCCGGCAAAGTAGTGCCTGGTCCGACGCCCTGTGTAGGTGACGACTTGCGTCGGAACGGAATCAATCGGACTTTTGCCGCTGCCTGGCTCATCGCTTCGGGCATGACTGTGTCCGGCCTGGAGCGATTGCCGCTCATAACGAGACACGACATCCGCTTCGTTAAATTGGCGATCAGCGGCGAACCGTTTCGAAAATGGGTCATGTCAATCGCCCAGGACCGCCGCGGATTCATCTGGCTGGGCACGAACGACGGATTGTATCGTTATGACGGGTACAGCCTGAAGCCCTACCGGCACGATCCGAACGACAATCGCACAATCGGCGACAACACCATCAAAGTTCTATTCAAAGATCGCGCCGGCATGCTGTGGATCGGCACGGGTTACGGAGGACTCGACAGGCTCGACCCCGAGCGGGAAGTATTCACACACTATCCGCACGATGCCGGTAATAGTCGCAGTCTACGCAGCCAGACCGTTACATCTATCTATGAAGACCGCGCGGGCTCCCTTTGGATAGGAACCAGCGGCGGGTTGGATCGCCTCGATCCTGAGAGCCGGGGATTCATCCATCACGAACTCGGTGCCCGGGAGCCAACAGGCCATGACGACATCTCTGCACTGTACGAGGACCGTTCGGGAGTCTTCTGGGTGGGAACGCAGCACGGTCTGTACCGGCTTGATCGTGGAAACGGACACCTCTCACCGCTTCCCACCGGGACGAACGACCCGCGCAACCGCGGTGCGGAGTGGGTGAACACCATAGTGACCGACAGCTCCGGCACTCTCTGGCTAGGATGGCCGCAGGGAAACGGGTTGGGTTCCCTCGACCCAAAGAGCGGAGATTTCCGGCACTACACGTTCAATGGAGAAGACCCCGGCAGTCCCCGACTCACAGGCGTGAACGCCATTCGGGAAGACAGGAACGGCGTGCTTTGGGTTGGGACTCTGCGTGACGGGCTGCTGAAATTCGACCGGGCACGCCGGACCTTCAGCCGCTATTTCACGGAGCCTGAACCTTCGACGGTGGAGACAATAGAGACCCTATTTGAAGATGCGGAAGGAAATATGTGGGTCGGTACGGGGCACGGCGTGAGCCGATTTCGCACGCGTCCGCCCCCGTTTTTGAATTATCAGCAGGATGCCGGTAATCCCGAGAGTCTTCGAAACAACACCGTATGGTCACTCCACGCCGACAGGCTAGGGCTCCTTTGGATCGGGACCGCCGGCGGGCTTCACCGCCTGGATCGGAAGACCGGACACATGGTTGTGTACCGTCACGATCCCAAGAACCCGAACAGCCTTTCGCACGACACGGTCTCGGCGATTGTGGAAGACGGTTCCGGGGGGCTGTGGATCGGCACGCATGGGGGAGGGGTGAATCACTTCGACCGGTCTTCCGAGCGGTTTGCGCGATACCGGCACGACCCGAAGAACGACCGCAGCCTGAGCAGCGATCTGGTTCAGTGTCTTCTGATGGACCCGCAGGGGGTGCTTTGGGTAGGAACGCACACAGGAGGGCTCAACCGCTTCGATCCACGCACCGGGCAATTCACGTCGTACCGCAACGATCCGGGTGACCCCCACAGTTTGTCTGAAGACAACGTGAGGGCCCTCTCCCGGGATCGGACCGGGGCACTGTGGATAGGAACCAACCGTGGACTGAGCCGGCTGGACAACGGTTCTCAACGCTTCACTGTATATGTTCACGATCCGCACGATCCCATGTCTCTCAGCCACAACAGTGTAGGAACGATTCACGAAGACCGCCGCGGGGTCATCTGGATCGGGACTCGGAGCGGCCTGAACCGGTTCGATCGATCTCGCGGAACCTTCGCAACCTTCACAGTGCGGGACGGACTCGCGGACGACGCCATAGAGTCTATTCAGGAAGATAAGGACGGGCGCCTCTGGCTTGCCACTCACCAGGGAATATCGGAATTCCGACCGCTTACGAGATCAGTGCGCAACTACTCGGAAGCGGACGGGCTGCCCGCCAATTACGAAAATCCCAATGGAACCGACCGCAGTTGTCTGTTTCCAAACGGTGAGATCGGTTTTGGATCGTCTTACGGCGCGACCGTCTTCGACCCGGACCGGGTTTCGAGTTCAGGGAATCGTTTTCTGCCACCGGTTGTCATCACGGACTTCCTCTTGTTTAATCGACCTGTATCGCCGGGGGTGGGTTCGCTACTGCGGCTCCCGATCCAGGTCACGAGCGCTCTGACACTGAACCATACACAAAGCATCTTTACGATCGAGTTTTCGGCGCTGAGCTTTGCTGCGCCTGAGCGGAACCGGTACCGGTTCAAACTCGAAAACTTCGAGAAAGACTGGAACGAGGTGGACAGCAAGCGCCGTCTCGCAACCTATACAAGCCTGCCCGCGGGGACGTACGTCTTCCGGGTGCAGGCCTCCAACAACGATCTGCTCTGGAACGAGAAGGGCGCCGAACTAGCTCTCACGATCCTGCCGCCGTGGTGGGCGACATGGTGGTTCCGGAGTTTGGCAGCCTTGTGTGTCGCGGGAATGATCTTCACGGCTCATCGCAGTCGTACGAGAAGCCTGCATCGGACGGCCAACCGCCTCGAACTGGAGGTGCGGGAGCGAACCCACGAACTCGAGGCCGCCAAGGACTCCGCCGAGGCCGCCAATCGCGCAAAGAGCGTCTTTATCGCACATATGAGCCACGAATTGCGCACTCCTTTAAACGCTATCCTCGGATTCACCGATCTGTTGCGCGATGACGCCTCCGCCGAGCATCGCAAAAAGCTGGACATCGTCCATCGCAGCGGGGAACATTTATTGAAGCTGATCAACGATTTGCTCGATCTCGCAAAGATCGAAGCCGGAAAAGAGCAACTCGAGATTGCCCCGTGCGATTTGATTGCTGTCGTGCGCGATGTGACGGACATGATGCGACTTCGGGCCGAGGCCAGTAACCTGGAACTACGCTGCATTCAACCGGCGGATTTCCCGCGCTTTGTTCAGACGGACGCGCCCAAGCTGCGGCAGGTGCTGATCAATCTCATCGGGAATGCGATCAAGTTCACAACCTCGGGCACGATCACCGTACGGATGAGCGCCGATCCGCCAGACGAGACCGGAAGCATGCGGCTGCGGCTCGACGTGGAAGACACCGGCCGCGGCATCCCGGAGAACGATCAGGCGCAGATTTTCGAGCCTTTCGTGCAACTCGGGCAGGCAGGAGCGAAAGGCACAGGCTTAGGCCTGACCATTACCCGGCGCTTTGTGGAAATGATGGGCGGAACGATCGCATTGGATAGCTCTCCAGGTCGAGGATCACGATTCACGGTTGAAATCCCGGTTCAGCCAGACCGCGAACCGGTTGGAGTACCCGCCGAGGAGCACTTCGTTTTGCAGCCGGGTCAGCCAGAGTACCGCATCCTGATAGTTGAGGACAATCCGGAAAATGCGAGCGTACTGGAAGAGATGCTGAGCCGTGCCGGCTTTGCTGTGCGGGTTGCAGAAGATGGTGCGCTGGGAGTGATGGCCTTCGAGCAATGGAGCCCACACTTCATCTGGATGGACCTTCACATGCCAGTGATGAGCGGCACCGAGGCGGCCCGGCGCATCCGCGAGTTGCCGGGCGGGCAGGAGACGAAGATCGCTGCCCTTACGGCATCCGTATTCGAGTCCGCGCGCGAGGAAGTATTGGGGGCAGGCATGGACGACCTCATCCACAAGCCACTCGTTCCGCGGGAAGTCTTCGAGTGCATGTCCCGCAACCTGGGATTGGAGTACAGTCGCGCGGGGACAAAGAGTCGAGCCGGTAATTCGGAGGCAACAACACGTTTGGAATCGATCGCGGCTCTTCCCGGCGAAGTGCGCCAAGCACTCGCGGACGCGGTGGTTTCGCTGGAACGCAAACGAATCGTCGCCGCCATTGAACGAATAGCGGAACACGATGCTTCGCTCGCTTCTGAACTGATGCTGATGGAAGAGAAACTCGCCTACAGTGCGATGCTCAGGGCGATTGTGAGTTCAAGAGCCGAATCGTCGTAGTTACTCCAGCGTGACGGCCCGGTCGAAGGCGACGTCAATGGTGGAACCCTGCGTCAGCGCCACTTCCTTGCCGCGGGTCAGCAGCACCTGGGCCAGTCCCACCGCCGTACCGATGCCGGCACCGATGCTGGCGCCTTTCACGCTCTGATCGGCCAGGGCTCCGATGGCTGCTCCGCTTCCGGCAAGGATGGCCACTTGTCCCGCGTCCTGGCCTTTCCCGGATGCCTGGTGGATGTCTCCCTCGGGACTGACGCGCTGTCCGGTCTCGCCGGCGTCCACTGAGGCGATCTTCGGCGTGAACTTCACCACCTGGCCGCTGGCCAGCGTCAGTGTTTCCAGGCGTATCGATAGCTCGGCTCGGCCGGACACTTTTCCGGCGCGCTTCGACCGCACGACGACACCCTGCACATAGCTGTCGGCAGGGACCGCGATCCGCCCGCCGGTTGCGATGGGCGTCGCGGTCCGCAGGTAGACGAAGTCACCCGGCTGGGCGGTTTTTGTGCTGACCGAGTTGACCATGCGGAGCAGCACGTGGGCGCCCTTGGGGATCTCCGGAGTCTGGGCCTCGGCGGCGATGGCCGCCACCACACCGAGCCAACACAACCACCGCTTCATGCGTACCTCAATCGAGCGCTTTTAGTTTCAGATTGCGGAACGTGATCTCGTATCCTTCGGCCTCAAGGCCGATATAGCCACGGCGGAGGCCGATGCCGCTCATTTCACTCACCGCCGCGCCGTTCACCGACAACGTGATCTTGTCCCCCTGGGCCCGCACGTCATAGACGTTCCACTCGCCGGCGGGCTTCACCCGGTTCTCCTTCATCTCCTTGCTCAGGTTGAAGCGTTTGATGAGTCCATCCGAGAAGTTCTCGCCGAACAGATAGCCGCCGGTGGGGCCGGTCTGGGCTTGCACCCACAGTTCTCCGGCTTTCGAAAGCCGCACGCCGATGCCGCTGTTATACTTCTTCGGCTCTTCGGTCTTGGGAGTGAAGCGCCACTCCACATGAAGTTCGAAATCGCCGACATCCTTGTCGTAACGGAGCCACTCGTGGCCTCCGTCGCCGGTGCAGATCAGGGCTTGTTGCGCGGCATCCACGCGCCACTGCAGTTTTGGTTTCAGTCCATCCACGGGAGGAATGGGGACGCGAGTCCAGCCTTTCAGGCTGGCATCGGGGAGGATGTCCACGGGGTCGGCGGCCGCGGCTGCGACTTGAAACAGGGCGGTTCCGAGCAGCGCCGCGCAGGCGATACGGGCAAAGCGAAATGAGGGCATACCTGAATCGTACTATCGCGCGCGACGGAGTGGCATGAGCGCTGTGCAGGACGGGTCTCGGCATGAGTGCCGAGACGGCACGCAAGAGTGCGTGCGCCACAATGACAGGTCGCGCACCTGTGCGGGATACAATGGGCCGCAAGCAATGCAGCCCAATCTGAATGCCGGATTCTTCGGCCACCCCCGAGGACTGGCCACGCTTTTCTTCACGGAGATGTGGGAGCGCTTCGGCTTCTACGGGATGCGCGCGATCCTGATCCTGTTCATGACAGCGACGGTGGAACAGGGCGGGCTCGGCTTCGATGTCGGCAAGGCCGGTGTGATCTATGGGATCTACATGGCGATGGTGTACTTGATGAGCGTGCCCGGCGGGTGGGCGGCGGACCGAATCTTCGGGCAGCGGAGGGCTGTGCTGATCGGCGGCATCCTCATCACGCTGGGCCAGTTCAGTTTGGGTGCGCACCGGCTGCCGTTCTTCTACCTGGGTTTGGTGCTGCTGGTGCTCGGCACCGGGCTGCTGAAGCCGTGCGTCAGCACCATGGTCGGGCAGTTGTACCCGCCGGGCGATCACCGGCGCGACTCGGGGTTTTCGATCTTCTACATGGGCATCAACCTGGGAGGGTTCCTGTCGCCATTGATCGTCGGCTACATCGGGCAGAGGATCAACTGGAATCTGGGATTCGCGGTGGCTGGCCTGGGTATGATGCTGGGCCTGGCGCAGTTCACGATGGGCGGGAAGTATCTGGGCAGTGCCGGACTCCGCCCGGAGGGTGCGCCATCCTTCGGGAAGGGCTATGGCCGGAACCTGCTGATGGGTGCGGCGATCGCGGCGGCGGTGATTGCCGGGCTGACGCTGGCGCTGCGGAGCGGCGTGCTGGCGATCTCGAGCCAGGGGCTGGGGAATGTGATGGGGATGCTGCTGATCGCCGTGACCGTGTCCATATTCGTCTGGCTGCTGTCGTCCAAGGAGTGGACTCCCGTCGAGCGCAA
The DNA here is from genome assembly GCA_963737465.1 of uncultured Acidobacteriota bacterium. Classification (GTDB taxonomy): domain Bacteria; phylum Acidobacteriota; class Terriglobia; order Bryobacterales; family Bryobacteraceae; genus TMP-7. The sequence goes on along the minus strand of CAVTTC010000012.1, from coordinate 759,747 downwards.
CCGCATCATCGCGACGGCGATCCTGTTTGGCGCCGCGGCGCTGTTCTTCTCCGCTTCCGAGCAGCAGGGCTCCACGCTGAACCTCTTCGGGGACCGCAACACGGACAACCATGTGTTCGGCTATGAGTTTCCTTCCAGCTGGTTCCAGTCCCTGAACTCCCTGTTCGTCATCACTCTGGCCCCGGTGTTTGCGTGGCTGTGGATCCGGTTGGGAAAGTGGGAGCCGGAGAGCCTGGCGAAGTTCTGCTGGGGACTGCTGCTGGTGGGGCTGGGTTTTGCGGCGGTAGGCCTTCCAGCCTTGCGATCGGGTTCGACGGGCCGGCTCCATCCGGCCTGGCTCGTAGTGGCATTCTTCATTCAGACCTGCGGCGAGATGTGCCTGGGTCCGGTGGGCTTGAGCGTGATGACGAAACTGGCCCCGGCGCGCGTGGCCAGCCTGATGATGGGAATCTGGTTTCTATCCATCTCGGTAGGCGACTATGTCGGCGGGCGGCTGGCGTCGTTGTACGAAACGGTATCACCGGGAGTCCTGTTCAATGGTGTGGCGTTGGTCACCATCGCTGCCGGGCTGTTGCTAACATTACTCTCCGGACGGCTGAGGCGCCTGATGGGAGCCGTCCGGTAAGCGGATGGCAGTAATAAACTGATGATATGGTCCGGTTCGCTGGTACTTTGCTGACATTGATGGCGGTTTGTTTCGGGGCGGATTACAAAGGCCCCCGGCCTCCCAAGCCCGATGTGCCGTACCTCATGCACGCCACCAGCCTGATTGAGACGGAGGCCGCCGAAGCGACGGAGGAGACGAAAAAGGACGATGTGACTTACGTGGTTGCCGGCGCCAGTTCCGCGGTGAAGACGCCGCTCAGCGAGCCGAGTTTCCTGTTCGAATCCGACAAGCTGAGCCCGGACCGGCTGGAACTGTATCGTCTTGAGGTGAGAAATGGCCGCCGTGAAATCACTATGAATCAGAAGAAGAGAAAGGGTCCGAGGCCATTCCGGGTTTTGGTGAATCGTCTCGGCGACCGCGTGTATCGGATTGACGTTTCGGAACGGCTCGAAAACGGAGAGTATTCCCTGTCTCCGAGCGATTCGAACCGGGTCTTTTGTTTTCAGGTGTACTGAGATGCGGTCGCTGTTCGTCCGATATCATAGAGTAGAGTGACCGTAGGAAAACACAACGTCTTATGATCGTCCGTGTACGGCTCAAGACTGGTCCGCAGGTCCGCAAGGCTGCGGGAAAGAATCGTCACGTGGCGGCTGCAATTGCCGCGCTGATGTGGCCGGCGGTGCTGGTGGCCTACGTGCTTGGGGCGTGGGCGTTGTTCGCCGAGATTCGAGTAGCCGGCGCTTTCGGCATCCCCAACGGGGTCTTCTCGCACTGGCAGTCCTGGCTGGCCACAGCGCTGTCGTTACATTTGGGCAACACATTGCTGAGCCACTACGGACGTGACGGCGACGCGCGGCTCACGGTGCAGATCTTCGCGTGGATCTCCCAATTCGGGAACCGCCGTACGCCATAGTTTCAAATACTTTCGAGCCTGTCTGGCCGGTCCTGATCCACTCCACCCCACTATTTCCGCGTATTCCAGGTGAGCGCCAACGTTCCGAAACTCGCGGTACATAGCGCGCATCTAAAGTTGTAAGTAGTCGGAGAAGGTGGTAACTGGTATGAGCTGGCAGGCATTTACTTGGACCGAGATTCAGACGAAGGCTCCCCGCCTTCCGGACCGGCTTGTACCCACCGCCTTCTGGACCAATGCCGTGGAGATTCTTTCTTTCACGGCGGAGTTCCTCGGGCCGTTCGCCGTAATGGAATTCGCGCTGGGAATGTGGCGTCTCGGCGCGGATATGGGCTGGACAGGCGCATTCTTCGTGGACCAGGGGATTTTGTCGCACTGGCAGGTCTGGCTGGCCATGTCGGCCTTCACGCAATTCACGTCCATTTACCTGAGAGGACTGCTGAGACGCCAGCCGGAAAGCGTCGAGAAGCAGTCGTGATTTGATATTCTGAACGATAACGGGTCCCTCCCCGAAAATGGCTTACTCCACTCGCTACTACCCGCGAGGGTTTTCATCGAACAGCTTCTTCCCGCCGGGAGTGCGCTGGCTGTTGATTGTCAATACGGCTCTGTGGCTGGTGTATTTTCTCGGTGTTCGGGCCGGGTTGGGCGAGATCTTTCAGCACTTTGGGCTAATGCCGGCCCAGGTGGTGCACACGTTCGCCATCTGGCAGCTGTTCACTTACATGTTCCTGCACGATCCTTTCGGATTCGGGCACATCCTGTTCAACATGCTGACCTTATGGATGTTCGGCAAGGATCTGGAAGTCGCCTGGGGAACGCGGCGGTTCCTGAAGTTCTATTTCCTGTGCGGGATTGGCGCGGGATTCTGCGTGGTAGTGGCAAACTACCTGTTCGGGAACATCTACACCCGGACGATCGGAGCGTCGGGCGCCATCTACGGGCTGCTCATGGCATTCGGGATGATGTACCCGAACACCACAGTCTTGTTCAGCTTTCTTTTCCCGATCAAAGCGAAATACTTCGTGATGATCATCGGCGCCATCGCCTTCCTGAGTTCCCTGGGCGCCAATAACGGAGTGTCGAACGTCGCGCATCTGGGCGGCATGTTGTTCGGCTACGTGTACTTGAAATACGAAGCCCTCACCGGGAGCCGCCGCGGCGGCTTCGACCTTACGGGTTCGGTGCGGATGCGCTACAAGCAGTGGCAAATCGAACGGGCTCGCCGAAAGTTCCAGGTTTACATGCGCAAACAGGGCCGGGGCCCCTGGGTCAATTAACCGCTGGCAACCTCGCCGGATTCCACGCGTCTATACTGTTAGCTAGTTGTCTGCCATGAAATCCCTTAAAGCCATCGCCCTGCCCCTCGGGATTTCTCTGCTAGCCGGGTTGGCCTTCACCGTCGCCGCGCAGCAGGGACCCACGTCCTCTCAATCCGAGACCGTCGCCAAACCACGCAAGAAAGCCGGAGACGCTCCCGCCGAACCAGAAAAGGAGAAAATCCCGTCCAAGTTCGAGAAGCGTAAGGAGTTGCCGCAGGACATTCCTACCTTCCGCAGCGACGTAGTGACGGTGACGGTGGACGTGGCGGTGCTGGACAACAAGGGCCACTTCATTCCGAAGATCCCGCGCGGCAACTTCCGTGTGATGGAAGACAATGTGCCTCAGCAGGTCTCGGAGTTCAACGTGGGCGAGGCTCCGATGACGGTGTGCATGGTGATCGAGTTCAGCAACCTCTATCAGCAGTATTGGAGCGTACACCTGGTACCAGACGCTGCAGGCGGCCTACGGCTTCCTGGAGACTCTGAAGCCGGAGGATTACGTAGCGGTGGTGGCCTACGATCTACGGTCCGAGATCCTGTCCGACTTCTCAGCCGATAAGCGCAATGCATACGAAGCCATGCAGCGGCTGCGCATTCCGGCATTTTCGGAGTCGAACCTGTACGACGCGCTGGTGGACACAGCCGAGCGCATGCAGGATATCGAGGGTCGAAAGGCCATTGTGGTGATGTCGAGCGGTGTGGACACCTTCAGCAAGCTGACGTTCGACAAGACGCGGAGGGCGCTGCAGAATGCCGGGGTGCCGATCTACGCCATCGGGCTGATGCAGACGATTCGGGAAATGTACGATGCCCGCGGATGGATGGGACCGATCCAGCGGCTCGATTTTCTGCAAGCCGACAATCAGATGCGGACGTTCGCCAAGGAAACCGGCGGCATGTCGTTCTTCCCGCGTTTTGAGGGTGAGATGCCGGGGGTTTTCCAGCAGATCGCCGGCTCGATGCGCAGCCAGTATGTGCTCAGCTATCATCCCTCGAACACCGCCAAGGACGGCAAATTCCGGCGGATCAAGGTGGATCTGGTGGATCCGGCCACGAACAATCCGCTGCGCATCGTGGACGAGAAAGAGCAAGCCAATCAAGTATCAGATCATCGCCAAGCAGGGCTATACGGCTCCGCACGAAGTGGAGTAGTTGTGGACTGACACTCCCTCACGGTCGTGGCTCGGTAGGTCCTTCCGAGCCGCGCGCGTCAGCAAGCGGGTTTGCTACCCTACATCTTTCGCGGGGTGATCCGGTCGGTTCCGACGAAGGCCTGCAGCGGTTCGGGCACCAGGACGCTGCCGTCCTTCTGCTGGTAGTTTTCGACGATTGCCACCCAGGTGCGACCGATGGCGAGCCCGCTACCGTTCAGTGTGTGCGCGTACTCGCTCTTCTTTCCGGACTTCGCGCGGATGTTGGCGCGGCGGGCCTGGAATCCCTCGAAGTTGGAACAGGAAGAGATCTCCTTATACGCGCTCTGGCCGGGTAGCCAGACTTCCAGGTCGTAGGTTTTTGCGGAGGAGAATCCCATATCGCCCGTGGATAGCACGATGCGGCGGTACGGCAGGCCCAACCGCTCCAGGATGTTCTCGGCGTCGCGGGTGAGCTTCTCCAGTTCGTCGTGGCTCTGTTCGGGACGCGTGAACTTCACCAGTTCCACCTTCTGAAACTGGTGCTGGCGGATGATGCCGCGGACATCGCGCCCGTACGATCCCGCTTCGCTGCGGAAGCACGGGGTGTAGGCGCACAGACGAATGGGCAACTCGTCGGCGTTCAGCGTCTCGTCGCGGAACAGGTTGGTTACCGGCACCTCGGCCGTCGGCGCCAGCCAGAAGTCGGTGTTCTCGCACTTGAAGGAATCCTCGGCGAACTTGGGCAACTGGCCGGTTCCGTACATACTCGCCGAATTGATGAGGAACGGCGGCAGCACTTCGGTGTAGCCGTGCTCGCGCGTATGGACGTCGAGCATGAAATTGATGAGTGCCCGCTCCAACCTCGCCCCCAGATCCCAATACACGGCGAAGCGCGCGCCGGTGACTTTCGCGGCGCGCTCCAGGTCCAGAATGCCCAATTCGGAACCGAGGTCCCAGTGCGGTTTCGGAGCGAAGTCGAATTCGCGCGGCTGGCCCCAGCGGTGGATCTCCACGTTGTCGTCCGCCGACTTGCCCACCGGCACCGAGTCGTGAGGCACGTTCGGTATGCCGGCCATCAAGCCTTTGAACGATTCGTCGAGACCGCGCACTTTCTCGTCGAGGGCCGTGATGCGGTCGCCGATCTCCCGCATCTTCTGCTGCAACTCGGAGGTGTCCACGCCTTCCCGCCGGAGTTTGGCGATGCCGGCGCTTTCCGAATTACGCTGCGCTTTCAATTGTTCGGCTTCGGTGACGGCGGCGCGGCGCTGCGCGTCGAGCTCGCGAAACTGGCCGCGATCGAGTTCGAACCCGCGCGTGGCCAGACGATCGGCGGCCGCGTCCAGATTGGAGCGAAACCAGGCTAAGTCGAGCATGGGCGGCTAGTGCCTCTCGCTCATCGGGGTCCACGCGCGGCCGACGGGCTCACCGATGTAATCGGCGCGGGGACGGATGAGGCGGTTGTTGCGGTACTGCTCCAGAATGTGGGCGGTCCATCCGGACATGCGGCTGACGGCGAAGATCGGCGTGAACAGATCGACGGGGATGCCCAGCGAATAGTAGGTGGATGCCGAATAGAAATCCACGTTCGCGTTGAGTCCCTTCAGTTCCTTCACGGTCTGCTCGATATCGCGGGAGGCCTCGTAGAGATCCAGGTGGCCGGTGCGGCGGCCGATCTCTTCGGAGAGCTGCTTCAAGTGGATGGCCCGCGGATCCACCGTGCGGTAGACGCGGTGGCCGAACCCGGGCACCTTCACCTTCATGCCGAGTCGATCGCGGACCATTTGCAGAGCCTTGCCGGAATCGCCGGCTTCGAGCAGCAGCCGGATTACGTCTTCATTGGCGCCGCCGTGGAGCGGTCCTTTGAGCGCGCCGATGGCGGAAGTGACGGCCGAGTAGATGTCCGAGAGAGTGGCGGCGGTGACACGGCCGGCGAAGGTGGACGCATTCAGTTCGTGATCGGCGTGCAGCGTGAGGGCGATGTCGAAGGCGCGCTCCATGACGTCGTCGGGCTTGTTGCCGGTGAGCGTGTACAGGAAGTTGGCGGCGAAGCCGAGTTCCGGATCGCCCTCGAGCACGGGGAGGTTCCGGCGTAGACGGTCGAAGGTGGTGACGATGGTGGCGGTCTGAGCCATGAGCCGGTGCGCCTTGGCGAGGTTCGACTCGGTGGACATGTCCTTGGCGAGCGGATCGTACAGGCTCAGCATGGACACGGCGGTGCGGAGCACGTCCATCGGTGTGCGAGTCCGGCACCGAAGCCAGGAACTCCTGCACCGGCTTGGGAATCGGCCGGTACTGGACCAGGTTCTTCTTCAAGTAGTCCAGTTCGGTCCGGTTCGGAAGCTTTCCGTGCCAGAGAAGATAAATCACCTCTTCGAAGGAGGCGTTCTCGGCGAGTGTATGGATGGTATAGCCGTGATAGGCAAGAATGCCGGCTTCTCCATCGATGTAGCAAATATCGGATTGAGTGGCGATGATGCCTTCGAGACCTGCGCCCGTAGTGACTGCCATGGTTGCTGATTCGCTCCGTCTTTAGATTGATTTTCCGCCTGTCAGGATGAAACTGAAGCCCTGCAATTTCAATTGTATCAATGGGAAAAGCGGTCAGTCCGGGCCAAATTCGGGTATTTCGAGGTGGCAGGCGTACACCATGTTGGGGTGGGTTGTTGAGGGTTAGACGGTCACCCTGACCTCGTATACAATCGATAGGTCGATGATCATCCTGCACGGGGCCTTTCATGATCGACATTTCCTTCTCTGGGGGGAGATGTCGCGCAACCCGAAACGGCGCGTCCCAACCTACTCGTCCCCTTACGAAGCTGACCTGAAGTCGCTGACCGCGCTGCTTGCGCGAGACGGATTGGCGATCCCGAAGAAGTCCGAGACGGAAGCCGTGGCATGGCTCCCATCCGCCGGCGACAGGCCCCTGCCGTCGAGCGCGCTGATCGATCCCGATGCCGCGGCCCCGGCCGAGTGCACGCTCGAGCCCTGGATGGTCCGCGCCATCTCGCTCACGGCCGGCAACGCGGAAACGCTACTCGCCGTGTGCGCCGCAAAGGAGATGGGCGGGGAGAAAGTCCTGGAACCGGGCGCCGCCATCGGCGAGGATCTGTTCTTCTGGGCGGGCGCCTTCCGCTTTGCCGGAGCGCTGGTCACGCGCCAACAATTCCTGCCCGATTTGATTTCGGACGGCGACAGCTTCGCCGCGCGCTGGACTCCGGTCATCGCCGGCGCCGACCGGAAACGCCTGCGGGAGTTAGCTCAATCGATGCCCGCCGTCGCGCGGGCGCTGGCCGATGAGGCCGCGAATCCACCTGAAAGACCGGCGGAGTCCGTTGTTACGGAATTCGTGGCCTGGGTGGTGGACGCGCTGGTTCGCCAGCCCGGTACGGTGCTCAAACGGGGCGGGTTCGACAGCCTCCACGACCAATGGCTGCACGCGTTGCGTTTTGGCGACGGCGGGATGACCGGCTCGCTCGCAGAAATCGAATCGCTGGCCCGGCAGGTCGCCGAATGGCGGCGGCCGATTCAAGTGGCGGCTGCGGCGGACTATCGCCTATGCCTGCAGATGGAGGAGCCGCCAGATCAGGGTGACCAGTGGGCGGTCCGTTATCTTCTTGCAGGGCGCGCACGATCCCAGCCTGCTGGTGCCCGCGGCGGAAGTATGGCGCGCCAACGGCAAAGGGTCGCTCGGCAAGCAGGGACCCGCGATTCGGGAATTGTTGCTGGTCTCGCTGGCTCAGGCCTCCGGCATCTGTCCGCAGATCGAGACGAGTTTGCGGGAGCGGACGCCGGAGGGGTACGCGCTCGACACCAGCGCCGCGTTCGAATTCCTTACCACTCGCGCCACTGCCCTGGAACAGAACGGATTCGGAGTGCTGCTGCCTTCCTGGTGGACACGGCCGGGCGCGGCGCCGCGGCTCACTGCGCGGGCGTCCGTGAAGAGTCCGGCGATGTCGGGCAAGGGCCGGGCTGACGCTTGAAGCCGTGCTCATGGTGAATTGGCAGGTGGCCATGGGTGAGCACGTGCTGACCATGGACGAGTTGAAGGCGCTGGCGGCACTGAAGGTTCCGCTGGTGAAGATTCGGGGCCAGTGGGTGCAGGCCGGCGCGGATACGATTCGTGCGGCGATCGAGTTTCTCAAGAAGAAGTCGGGCGAGAAGGTGACGCTCGGCGAAGTGGTTCGGATGGCGGTGGGCGCGGAGGCGGGCGGGTCGCCGCTGGAGGTGGACGGAGTTTCGGCTACGGGATGGGTGGCGGATGTGCTTGCGAGGCTGCAGGGCAAGGCCGATTTCGAAGAGCTGCCGCAGCCGGGCGAGCTTCAGGGAACGCTGCGGCCGTACCAGGTTCGCGGATTTTCGTGGCTGGCGTTTCTGAAACAGTGGGGACTGGGCGCGTGTCTCGCGGACGACATGGGTCTCGGCAAAACCATCCAGACGCTCGCGCTGCTGCAGCACGCGGTGGTGTCCGGAGAATCGCGGCCGGTGCTGCTGATTTGCCCGACATCGGTGGTGGGTAACTGGCAGAAGGAGGCCGCGCGATTTGTCCCGCAGCTTCCGGTGCTGGTTCACCACGGAGTTACCCGGGCGAAGGGACCTTCGTTCCGGAAACAAGCCGAGGGGCACGCGCTGGTGCTCTCCACCTACGCGCTGCTCCATCGCGATCTGGAGATCCTGAAAGAGATCCCGTGGGCCGGGGTGATTCTCGACGAGGCGCAGAACATCAAGAACTCCGAGACCAAGCAGGCGCGCGCGGCCCGCAGCCTGACCGCCGATTACCGCATCGCGCTCACGGGAACTCCGGTGGAGAACAACGTCGGCGACCTGTGGTCCCTGATGGACTTTCTCAATCCCGGGCTTCTCGGCAACCAGACCGAGTTTCGCAAACGCTATTTCGCCCCCATTCAGTTGTACGGCAACCAGCAGGCGGCTGAACGTCTGAAGCGGGTCTCGGGACCGTTCGTGCTGCGCAGGCTCAAAACCGACCGCACGATCATCGCGGACCTGCCTGACAAGCTGGAGATGAAGGTCTACTGCAACCTTACGCGCGAGCAGGCATCGCTCTACGCCGCTGTGGTGAAGGACGTGGAACAGGCCCTGGAGGAAGCGAAAGGCATCCAGCGCAAAGGACTGGTGCTGGCGACACTATCGAAACTCAAGCAGGTGTGCAATCATCCGGCTCAGTTCCTGAAGGACGGGTCGGATGTGTCGGGACGTTCCGGCAAGCTGGCGCGCCTGACCGAGATGTTGGAAGAAGTGCTGGCCGAGGGCGATCGCGCGCTGGTGTTCACGCAATTCACCGAGATGGGCGAGCTGTTGCAGCAGCACCTGGAGTACACGTTCGGGCGGGAGATCCTGTTTCTGCACGGTGGTGTGACCAAGAAGAAGCGGGACGCGATGGTGGAGCGCTTCTCGTCGCCGGGCGGGCCGTCCATCTTTCTGTTGTCGCTGAAGGCGGGCGGCACGGGGTTGAACCTCACGGGCGCGAATCACGTGTTTCACTATGACCGCTGGTGGAATCCAGCGGTGGAGAACCAGGCTACGGACCGCGCTTTCCGGATCGGGCAGACGCGGAACGTGCAGGTGCACAAGTTCGTTTGCGCGGGGACGCTGGAGGACAAGATCGACGAGATGATCGAGCGGAAGAAGAGCATCGCGGGGTTGGTGGTGGGAGCGGGCGAAGGTTGGCTTACCGAACTTTCCAACTCCGAGTTACGGAGCCTGTTCGCGCTGAGTAAGGACGCTGCTGGAGGTTGATGATGAGTAGATGGGACTACTGGGGTGGCTATTTTCCGCGCTCGGTCCCGCGGGCGGCCAAAGGCGGAATACGGGCGCAATCGCAGCGGGGTTCGTTCGGCGAGAGCTGGTGGGCGAAGCGGTGGATGGCCGTGCTCAACAGTTTCGACATCGGCGCGCGGCTGTCGCGCGGGCGGAGTTATGCGCGCAGTGGGCAGGTGCTGTCCATCGAATTCGCGAAGGGCACGGTGACTTCCCAGGTTCAGGGCTCGCGACCCACGCCGTACGAAGTGACCATTACGGTGAAGACGCTGAAGGAAGCGGCTTGGAAGAAGGTGGCCCAGGCAGTCTCAAACCAGGCGATCTATGCCGCCAAGTTGCTGGCAGGCGAGTTACCGGATGACATCGAGAAGTTATTCACGGCCGAGGGCGTGTCACTGTTCCCCGAGCGGATTACCGATCTGAAGACCGATTGCTCGTGTCCGGACTGGTCGAATCCGTGTAAACACATCGCCGCCGTGTACTGTCTGTTGGGAGAGGAATTCGACCGAGATCCGTTTCTGATCTTCAAAATGCGCGGGATGAGCCGCGAGGAGTTCGGAAGACTGCTGGCCGGATTCGGCGAAACTCTGGCTGTGCCGGCTCCCGTGGTGGAAGTGATTCCGCCGGAACCGCTGCCGGCGGATCCCGCGCGATTCTGGTCGCGTCCACAGTTTCACGCCGAGCCGTCCACGCTCGCGGAGCCGCCCGCGATGTCGGCGGCCCTGGTTCGCAGGTTGGGGAATTTCCCGTTCTGGCGCGGACAGCAGCCGTTTCTGGAGGCCATGGAGATGGTCTATGGACAGGCTTCGGTCAGAGCGCTCCGCTGAGTCAGTTGTCCGCTTACTAACGTGCGCGGCTCTGCTTACTGAGCCGCGACCGTGAGGGAGCGGATACTGGCGTCAGATCAGAGCACATCCCCGACGAAGATCGCCATCGGTTCGCCCTGCTCCTCGACGACATAGCGGATCGCTTCCCGAACATCCTGGTCCTTCCATAGCCATCGAGTACTCCCATGGCGCGCCCAGCGTTTTCGATCCGTTCCATCGCCTCCCATCCGGTTCAAGCTTCGGCTGGCGTACGACTTGAAATCGTTCATGACTTTCTCGGGCCGAACCTCGGCCTCGACCACTGTGTGTACATGATTTGTCCGGACATGCGCCGCCAACAGACTCCAACCGCGATGTAAGCAGACCTCCCTCAGGGCCTCCAAAACGGCCCCCCGGCTGTAAGCGTCGAGCAAATACGGCGCTTGCTTCATACTCTGACGTTCCGCTGACGCTCGCGGTGGATCAGCCTCCAACAATCGGCTCCCAGCCAGATTGTGGCGCCGGTCTACGGAACCCGATTTATCGCCGTGTAAGTGCCCGCCATAGCACGCAAAAGTGATGAAGTACCTCATGGACCCCTCAAGAATCAGCCGGTACACCGCTCCCTTACGGTCGCGGCTCGGTATACGGAGCCGCGCACGTCAGTAAGCGGCCGCCCCGCGGAATGCCTGCCAGCGCGCCGCCGTCATCGCGCCGTCGGAGAAGATGGAAACCCCTGAAGCTCCGGCTTTGCGCGCGATCATGACGGTCCTGGCGAGTTCCGTCCCGTCCATGCCCCCGATGAAGATTCCGCTGTAGACGGGCTTCGACACGGTCTTCACAGCCTCGGCCGTCTGCTCTCCCACCCACTCGGGACCTTTTTCGTAGAAGGTGTGATAGAGCATCGGCAGGAAGCCATCCAGTCGCCACCGGCCCCAGTCCTGCCGCACATGCGTGCGCGCGATTCCGGGTCCGGGGAATACGGCGGCCGTGATCAGCTTGCCTTTCGCGCGCGCCGCGGGAACCAGGTATTCGTTCACCAGCCCGGTCACCATGTCCAGGCGGAACTGGAACCACTCCTGCTGAAGATGTCCATCCTTGATGTCCATCGGATCGGCGCCGTACTTGCGTTTGAACTGATCGCGTTCATAGGGCGAGTAGCCGTAGTCGTAGGGCGGATAGACGCGATCCTGGACGATGCTGTACTTTTTCCAGAGCCCCCGGGGCAGGATGGCGTCCGGATGACGGATGTAATCGAGATGAATACCGGCGAGTTCGGAAATTGACGCCAACTCCTTCACCGTGCCCTGGACAAACTCGCGCACTTCCGGACGGCCTGGGTCGAGGAATTTGTAATACGGCACATAGGCCGGTTTGTCCACGGCCGATTCCCCGTTGGCGTTCACGTTGTACCAGTCCGGATGCTGCTTCATGACATCGGGGATCATGCAGGGCATGGCCCACATCCACGCGTGCACCTCCAGTCCGGCCGCGCGCGCGATCGGAAGCAGGGTTCCGAGCCAGTCCGTTTTCACGGGGAGCCTCTGACTATCGAAAAATGCCTCCCTCCCAGCGTAGACTTCCGGCAGGATCGCCTGGACGCCGGATTCGCGCATGACTGCGAACTGGCGCTTCCATTCATCAGCCGGCGTGACCGCGCGCGTAGGAATCCAGACCCAATTCTTCATCGGAGTGGTCTCGCCCGCGAGGAGAGAGGCGGCGCCCGCTCCTGCGGTGACGAGAAAGCTTCGCCGATCGATTGACATTCGCTCCTATCGTATTACGGATTACGGACCACGCTGCCGTGCGGTTGACGGAACAAGCCTGCACTCAAAACGAACATTTCAACGGTTACCTTTCGGAAAGGTTTGCGGCACAAATCAGTGGGGAACCATCTAACCGTAACCAGACACTACTGGAGCAATCCAATGATCGGTGCTTCTGAAACTGTTTCCAATCATCAACCTGGGGGCATTCCCTACCTGGAATCGGCAGCTGTCGAGCAAATTCGAGCTGCTGTCTGCGCCGGTTTAAAGATACCCCACGGACGTGAATCCGAAGGTGCCGGGCTGCTGGTGATGACTGCGGGCTCTGTGGTGGATGGCATTCAGTCTGTCCGGTCCACATATCGTTTCGGGCGAGGGTATCAACTCTCGAACGACGACGTGGAAACGTTTGATTCAGCTGTACAGACGCTGCCTCACGACCAGCGATGCGTGGGGTTCTTTCGAACCGCCCACGACGACTTCAAGCTCACGCCCGATGATCTGACTTTGGCCGAGATTGTGCCTAACTGCCGGTTGATTGTCCTTGTGAAACCTTTCAGTGACGACCGCTGCACGCTCCGTCTCTTCCGGCCTGGACCCGTAGTCGGATCATGGTCGCCGTATGATCAGTTTGAGGCACCGTTAACGGGTCGGGAGACAGCGGATCCACCGTCCTTTCAGGACCCACGTCTAGAATCACCGATTGAACCGCGAGCACAACAGCACCCAGCCTTTCCGCCCTTGCCGCAACGGGAACGCTTCCATCCCGCCGCGGCCCTTACAGTGCCTGCGCCCCGTGCGCCCCTAGAGCCGACCGGTCTTCCGCCCTGGCTGCCTCAGGAATCCCCGCGCGATCTCGATGGATGGCAGAACTCCATCCGCGTGCCGGTGATCCTGACTTCATGTAGTGCCGTTGTGCTCCTTCTAACGGCGGCGTTGGTGTGGAAAAACCTGCCGCAGCGCCGGATCGAACGTATCAGCACGAGCAACTTGGGACTGCGGGTGGAGGCGCAAGGCAACCTGCTGCATTTGAGTTGGAACCGGTCGGCCCCGGAGATACAACGGGCGAAGTCAGCCAGGGTCCTGATAGAGGATGGTTCCCGCCGGCGCGAAGTGGACTTGGAGGGATCCGACATTGCCGCGGGATCCGTATCGTACCCGCCGGTTTCAAACAGCGTCCGATTCGAACTTGAAATTCTTGACACCGACCCTCCCGTGTCCGAGCACATTTGGGTACTTGACGGAATCCGCTCGGCAGGTGCGACGGACCCCGCAGCCGCGACGAATGTAGTCCCGCTCGGTGCAGGATACACTCCATTGGAGAGGCCTCGGCATCGGTGGGAGGCCCAGCCGTCGGGGAGTGAGGACCGACTTCGCAATACGGCGGCTGACGACAGCACCACAGCAATCTCCCAGATGGTTCGTAAGACCCGTGAGGCTGCGGCAAGGGTGTTTGTCCCCCCGCCGCGGTCAACTCCAGCTAAGGCGCCCGCCGCTGATTTGGACCCGCCAGCCATCGTGGCAATCAAATCCGAACCGCCCTCTATACCGGCCCTCACGGTGCCTGCAGCACCACCGCCTCGGCGCTTTGTGGCGCAAGCGCCCAAACTCGCTGAAGCACGAGTTCGTACAGCGCCTACGCTGACCGTCGTCCCCGCCAAACCAATTCGGCAAAGTACCCCGCACATAAGGGGATTGGGGCTGCCGGCCTTCTCAAGGGACACTTCTGTCCAGATTCGAGTAGTTATTGATGCAAAGGGACTAGTGGAGCGCGCCGATGTCGAAAAGGCCAGCCCGGGAACGCCGCAAGGGCTCATCCAAGCTTCGCTCGACGCGGCCAGAGAGTGGCGCTTTCAGCCGGCCACAAGCGGAGGCCGTCCAGTGCAGAGCGACCATATCGTCGTGTTCAACTTCAAAGCGCCGAATTAGGCTGCTGGACTATTTGCGCGTGATGCCCACCACTCGCCAAGCCGAGTTGCCGGCGGCATCGGCGGCGCGAATCTGGACGGAGTTATAGCCGCTGATGAGTGGGATCGGCCCGGCGGTCCAGGAGGTAGTTCCAGAGGCAGCGCCACTCGACCCGGCTGAAGTGGCCCACGTTACCGAGACAACGCCCACGTTATCGCTCGCCGTTCCGCGTAGCACAATGGTGCCGGAACTGCTAGTGGAGGTGGCTGAAGCCGGGTAGGTAATGGTGATGGAAGGCGCCGTGTTATCCGCCGTCCCACTCGAGTAACTCACCACGAGAGTCCGCGCGGCGCTGCTGCCGTCATTCGCCGTGGCCCGGACTGTGAGGGTATTCGTCCCCGATTGCAAGGCGATCGGTCCAGTGTCCCAGGTGGATAACCCGACAGCCTGTCCGGCGGCGCCGCGGTCGCTCGACCAACTCACTGACTTGATGCCGGACGAGTGGGCGGCAGTGCCTCGTACAGAATAAACAGGTATGTTTATCTTCAATATGCCCGTGGCTAAGGGTGAGGTGATTTCGATCGACACCGGCGCAGCGGCGGCCGCTTGCCGCGCCACAGAGACCGTTCTGGACGTCGATTGCGACTGGCTGTCTACGGCCGTCACCGTGATGTCATTGGCGCCTGTCAGCAGCGGAACCTGAGCGGACCAAATCGCCGAGCCTTGCGCAACACCCGACCGCCCGCGGTTGGTGGACCAACTCACCGTGCGTGTTCCCGTGCCGCCAGCGGAAGTACCCGTCAGGCTGAGCGATCCGGCGGTAGTAGTGAGCGGAACGGAGGCAATGTCGAGCGTCAGCGGCGCCGGCGTGGGAGCGGCAGGCGGAGTGTCTGGTGTTGCGGGCGACGGATTGGAGGGAGTAGCAGGTCCGGACGCCCCGTCCTGACTCGGGTACAAGCTCTTTACGGCGGCGACATCATCCGCGGTCAGCCCGGTGACCCTCGAGTAGTATGGGTACATCACTGCGCCCGGAGTGTCCGAATGTCCCAACCCCAGTGCGTGACCCGTCTCGTGGAGCGCCACACTAAAAAGATCCGTATTCGCTCCCACTTGCCACCGCTCGTCGTCATCGAAGTGCATGTCGCCGGCCAGTGGCTCGGGATTCGGCGGCGAAGGATAGAATGTATGCGCCAGCGCGCCCGCCCGCCCGTCAAAAGGATATCCGTCGCCGTGGTCGCCGCCGGCGAACAACACTTTGATGGACCGCTGAGCGTCCGCAGCGGACGCGCTGGTGAATGTCACCTGCACGTACTTCGACCATTCCGCGAAGGCTCGCAGCACCTCCGACTGGACGGTATCGGACGGTAGTTGGGCCGTGATTCGGGAGAAGTAATATCCGAGCGCCGCTGCCTTATGGTCGGGACCACCCCATCCATCGCCGATTCGGGGAATATACTGCCCGGCGGCGCCGGCGGCGGTTAGCGCTCCGGCACAGGCGATGACGGGACGTCCCGTAATGAGGTCGTCCGATGCCGGAAACAAGTAGGCCACTTCGTCACGCAACGCAAGACCGGCGATCTGGCCGGGATCGGCCATCAGCAGAAGCCGGTGCGGGCCGGCGTCCGGATTGTCTATGAACGCCAGGCCTGAATCCGTGATCACTCTCCGCGCATCATCCAGCGCGACATCCAGATGAAACTCCACCAGGATCGGGCGCGGCTCGCCGGTACCCTCATCCGCCAGCAGTGTGCTGATCTTGTCTGACGCTTCCAGGACACCAATCCACACCAACCCCGCGTCGGCGAGACGTCCCGGATCCTTCATGGAAATCATCACTGCGTTCTCATGCACGTAACCGGAGATCACCGCCCCCCGTTCGATCAGGTTCTGGAGATCTGCATCGTCGGGGACGTGATCGAACTGCGCCAGCAGGTGTATCGGAGTTGCCGACAGAGTCATCGGAGCCGTGGAGGCGGCATCCTGTGCGGCCGGCGAGGTGTCGATGACCCGGCCTTTGAGATAGAGTTTCGAGCCGCTCAGGATGCCTGACGTCAGCAACAGAGCCAGGCAGTAGCCGAGTCTCATAATCTCCTCATCGGAACGATGCGAGAGAAATTTCCCTGGTTGGGCACTTAGGCTTTTCTAGGGGATTTCACCATGACGCCCGTTCGCCGCGGTTTGATACTGCTGATCTGGGCCGTCGCAGTGTCCGGCGCGGCTTCGGCACAGTTCGCATCGTCCTATTCGCTGCGGACGCTGGCAGGCGGAGACTTCGCCGGAGACGGCGGACCCGCCACGGCGGCCCTTCTGAACCATCTGGAGGGAGTCGCCGTCGATTCGAAAGGCGCGATCTACATTGCCGATACCGACGATCATCGAGTCCGGAAAATATCTCCCGATGGAGCCATCTCCACGGTGGCCGGTATCGGACGCGCCGGGTTCAGTGGAGACGGCGGACCCGCCACCGCGGCCCAACTGCGAACTCCCTACGGCGTGGCTGCCGATCGTTCAGGCAATCTCTACATCGCCGATCTGGGCAACGCCAGAATCCGCCGCATTACGCCGGACGGTGTGATTTCCACTTTCGCAGGAGGCGGTAACACTCCCGCCATGCAGGCCGACAGCCTCCCTGCAGCCAGCGTCGCACTCAACAGCCCGCGCAATGTGGCAACGGATCTCGCCGGCACGCTGTATTTCTCCGATTTCGGCGGCAACCGGGTCTACCAGGTATCCGCCGCCGGCAATCTTGCGGTCCTGGCCGGTACGGGTCTTCGCCGGCCTCTCGGGCGATGGCGGCCCCGCACAGCGCGCCCAGCTTTCCGCACCGGCCGGAGTAGCCGTCGATCCGGCTGGCAACGTCTACATCTCCGACACCGGCAACGGGCGGGTCCGGAAAGTGTACCGCGGATTGATCTCGACCCTGGGCGATGGCGGCATCCCCGGAGCAAGTTCCTCCGTACCCGTCACGCTGCCCATCGGGCTGGCACTCGATTTCGACGGCAGTCTGTTCATTGCCGATGCGGGGGGCAACCAGGTGCTGCGCGTGACTCCGTCATTGCTCTCGATTCCCGTGGCACAGCCCGCGCGAGATATCGCCATCGACGCACAGGGCAATCTCTACGCATGCAACGGTAGCCTGCTGTACCGCAGGCCCCGGGTGGGCGCGAGCGCCGTCATCGCGGGCGGTCCAACAACAGCTATCTCGGCGACGGCGGTCCCCTCCTCCAGGCCCGTTTCAATCGCCCGGGCGGAATCGCGCGTGACTCGGCCGGGAATCTGTTCGTCGCCGATACCGGGAATCACCGGGTGCGGAGAATCACTCCGGATGGGTTCATCGCTACCGTTGCGGGCAACGGAGTCCGTGGATTCTCGGGAGACGGCGGCGCTGCCGTGGCTGCGAGCCTCGATACACCCATCGGCGTGGCGGTGGACCCTGAGGGTAACCTCTACATCGGCGATTCGGGCAATCATCGAATTCGGAAAGTGGATTCGGCCGGATTCATCTCCACCGCGGTTGGGACAGGGGTACGTTCACATACGCCGGAAGGCACGCTCGCCCCGTATGCGCAACTCGACATGCCCGCGTGGCTAGCCTTCGACGGGCAAGGCATTCTCTACTTCTCGGAGATCGGCGGCAACGCCGTTCGAAAGGTGACCGCGACGGGGCAAGTCCAGACTGTGGCGGGTAGCGGTGTACGGGGCTATACAGGGGACGGCGGCCCGGCCCTGGCTGCGGGACTCGATTCACCGCAAGGCATCGCCGTGGACGCTCAAGGGAACGTATATATCGCGGACACGGGGAATCGCCGGATCCGCATGGTGTCCACCGCGGCATCCGGGGATGCCCCGATCATCACGACGGTGCCCGACGTGAACGCCTCCACATGGCGCAGTCTTCGAGGCCTGGCGGTGGATGCGCAGGGGAGCCTTTATGTGACCGACGCGGAGGACGCCCGCGTGTTTCGCATCGATCCGCCGGGACGCGTGTACACCATCGCGGGAACCGCAACGGCGTCCTTCACGGGGGAGTCCGGCGAGGCTCTGCGGCAGGGCTTGGACACCCCATCCGGCCTGGCTGTGGACGGTCTTGGCAACGTGTACCTGGCCGACTCCGGAAACGGCCGCATCCGAGTGCTGACGCCCGCATACGACTCGACAGTCACCCCGCCGGGATCGATTACGCAAGCGCTGACCGTCACTTCATCGGCCAGCCTGCAGGCAGGGGCGGTCGCTCAAGGAGAACTGGTGTCTATCTTCGGCTCGGGACTCGGTCCGGCCAACGGTGTCTCGGCGACGAACGCCACGGTAGAACTCGGCGGGACGCAGGTGGTGTTCAATGGCCGCCTGGCGCCGCTGTCTTACGTCAGCCAGGGGCAGATCAACCTGCAGGTTCCGTACTCGCTCGGCGATGTGCGCAGCTGCGAGGTGCAGGTGCTGGCGGGTGGCATCGTGAAGGCGCGCGCCTCGGTAACGATCGCGGATGCCGCACCCTCAATTTTCACCGTCTCCGGCGGCATCGGGCAGGCCGCCGCACTGAACGAGGACGGGAGTTTCAACTCCAGCGAAAACCAGGCGGATCGGGGTTCAATCATTGTGCTGTTCGCGACTGGAGAAGGGCAGACCAGTCCGGCGGGAATCGAAGGGCGGCCGGCGGGATCGCCGGCGCCCGCGCCGTTACTTCCAGTCTCCTTGCGGATTGGGGATTACCCGGCCGAAATCCTATACGCGGCGGCAGCGCCCGGGTTCGCAGGTTTGCTGCAGGTGAACGCGCGTATCCCCGGCGGCTTCGCGCCGCCCGGCATTCTTCCGGTCACTTTGCAGGTGGGCTCGGCGGTGAGTCAGCCCGGCGTCACCATCGCGGTTCGCTGAGTGGCAACCGCGCGCAGGCGGTGGAGTTCGTCGATCATCTTCTCCCGTACGGAGTCACGTAATTCGCCGATCTGATCGGTGTTCCATCCTTCAACTGAGACGGGATCAAGCACGGTGAGATAAATGTCGGAAGTCCCGCCGAACAGCCAGCTGTTGCGCGGAAGAGCGGAGCCGGATCCCTCCACCACCAGCGGCAACAGCGGAACCTGGTCTCGGATCGCCAATCGGAACGGGCCGTCGTTAAAAGGCAGCATCTCGCCGTCCCGGGACCGGGTTCCTTCCGGGAAGAACACCACAGAAACATGCTCACGAAGGTAACGCGAGCACTGCAGCATCGCCTGCGCGGCTTTGCGGCGATCTCCGCGCTGTACCGGGACATCCCCGGCCATCTTCATCATCCAGCCCACCACCGGGAGGCGGAACAGCTCAGCCTTGCCGAGCCACTTCGTATCGATCATCACGTGCGAAATCACTGGGATGTCGGCCAGTGACTGGTGGTTGCTCACCACTACGTACACCCCGCCAGGCTGAAGTCGCTCCGTTCCGGCAATATGCAGCCGCCACGGGTTCACTTTGGCCATCATGCGCCCCAAGCGGCGGAACCAGCGGCCCGTCACCAGCCTCCGGGGCTCGCGATCGAACAGTCGAATGATTCCGAGCAGAGGCAGCCAGAGCAGTATGAGCGCAGCCGTGGCGAACCAGATCCAGAGGGAACGAAGAATACGAATCATGATTGGGACGCTTCCAGGATAGCGTTTCCGGATTTCGGATACGATTCTCCCGCGGAAGGCTCCCATGACGGACGCTCGCCGCCTACCGCCTGTTGCGCCGGCGAAAACGGCAACCTTACATCAGCCGGACTTCTTCGCCGGCCTGTACACCCGAGGCCACCGCAACGTTCAGGCTGTTGCGCTTCCCGAGTCTCACTTCCCGGCGCTCGAACTGCAAGCCGCGCTTGACCTGCACCCATGCCTTACCATTGTCTTCCTGAACCGCGCCGATCGGGATCTGGAGTTGGTTAGGGATGGTTTCCAGAACAATGTTCGCGTGCGCCGACAGATCGGGAATCAGCCTGGGATCGGCGCCCGAAATCTGCACTCGCACCGGTACCGCGCGAACGAAGAAATTCTGCCGCCAGCCCCCGACCGCGAGCGCGCCGATGCTGTATACCTTGCCGGAGAAACGCATGTCGGAAAACGCGTCGAAGCCGATCTTCGCCGGCTGTGATACGCGCAGCTCGCTACTGTCGGACTGGCTCACCGAACCTTCCACCTGCATGGTCCGCGTGTCTACGATTTTCAGAACCTGCTGTCCGGGGAACACCTGATCGCCTTGCTGGATCTGAGCCATCTCGCCGCCGCGGAACACGCTGGCCATCACCACCAGTCCGTCCATCGGCGCCGTAATTGTGTATCTCTCGAGATCGTGCGTGTGCCGGCCCAAGTGCATTTTGTGCCGCGCCAAGGTGATTTTCAGGATGCGAAGCTCCGCGTCTTGAGAGGTCTTCCGGAAAGCCACATCACGCTGTTGCTCGGCGTATCGCTTCTCGGCCTCGTCCACCGACAGTTTGAGCAGTTCGCGCTCCAGGTCTACCTTCACCTCGGCGGCCGAAAAATCGAGCTTGGCCTTGTCGTACTGCGCCTTGGTGACACGCAGCGTCTGCTGCATGTTCTCCCACTCTACCTTCTGTTCCGCGATGCGCTTTTTGACGTCGTTCTCCGCCGCAGATACCGTTTCTTTCACGTCGTCAATGTGGTCCTGAGCCGATTGAGCATCGAGGCGCGCCACAATCTGTCCCTTCTTGACGAACGTTCCGGCAGTGGCCAGTTCCAGCAGCACCAGCGATCCCCGGTTCTCGGGTCCACGCAGAATCGGCGCTGTGATGTTCGCAAAGTTGCGCGCGGAGGTCTGGCCGGATACTCGCAAAGTCACGTCCAACGGAGCGACCACCGCCTTGGCCGTCCTGATGGCAACCGCCGTAGCCACGGGTTGAGCGGGCCTGGTCAGGAGCCTATAGGCATAGACACCTCCGGCCAGGATCGCCACCACCACCAGAACTCCGATCCAGGAGCGTGATTTCCTGGGAGGAAGCGGTACAACTTTGGGCCCGGTTTTTTCCGGGATGTGTACGGGCGCAGCAGTGGGAATTGCGGACATGGTGCTCACTTCTAAGGATACTAGACGGCTATAACTATAAAAAGGCGTGACGTGAAGCGCCTTTGGTTACCGGAACCCCTCAATAGCCGGCGGGAACCGCGCTGTCCACGGAGATGGCCGGGAGTCCCAATCGCCGCCGCGCCTCATCCATCATCCCGGCGGTCCGCGTGGCCCCTACACGGCTGACGCCAAGGGCGCGAACTGCCAGCAATCCATCCAGATCGCGGACGCCGCCCGCTGCCTTCACCTGGACATTCGCCGGGGCATGCCGCCGCATCAAACGGAGGTCGTCGTGGGTGGCGCCGCCGGTTCCATAGCCGGTGGAGGTCTTCACCCAGTCCGCGCCCGCCTCGCCGCAGATCTCGCACAGCCGGATCTTTTGATCGTCGTTCAGATAGCAGTTCTCGAAGATCACTTTTATCTTTTGGCCAGCCGCATGGGTGACGTCCACCACGGCGCGGATATCATCGCGGACGTACGCCCAGTCGCCGCTCAGAACCCTGCTGATGTTCACCACCATGTCGAGTTCCTGTCCGCCATCGGACAGTGCCTGCCGCGCCTCGGCCACCTTGATGGCCGACGTATGGCCGCCATGAGGAAAGCCGATGGTGGTGCTTGCCTTTACGGTACTCCCCGCCAGACGCTCCGCGCAGCGTTTCAGATAGTAAGGCATGATACAGGCGCTGGCCGCGTCGTAGGCCAGGGCCAGGGTCAGCCCCTTTTCCAGATCGTCCGCCGTCAGCGTGGGGTTCAGCAGAGAGTGGTCGATCATCTTGGATACATCAAGGTAGGTATAATCCACGGATCACCTCAAAGTCCCACACTATCATGCCGGGATGGATGCCTTTCGCGATCCGATTCCGCCCTGCCGCGCGAGAGCGATGCCGCCCCACAGGCCGGCTTTCTCCTCCAGAACCGACCGTTCCACCCGGACGTTGTCGGTCGGGAACATCCGGACACGCTGCCGCATGTGGCTCCGAACTTCGTCGATCAGCAGCGGCCCGACGGCCGCGACACCCCCGCCCAGCACCACCAGTTCCGGGTGAATCGCGGTCACCAGATTGGCCGCCCCAATTGCCAGATAGCGGGCCGCCCGGAGAATCGCTTCCCGGACCAGTTCGTCGCCCGCCACAGCTGCCAGCGCCATCTCGTGAGGATTCACCGCCGCCGGGTTGCCGCCGGTCTGTTGGTACAGGTTGGGAGCAAGGCCGCTGGCCAGCAGCCGGACGCCTTCCGCGGTGATGGCGGGTCCGCTCGCCAGCGTCTCGAGACAGCCCCGATTGCCGCAGCCGCAGGGAAGCCCCTCTGGCAGAATCGTCTGGTGTCCCAACTCACCGGCTGCGCCGAGTGGCCCCAACTGGAGCCGGCCGTCCACTACGACCCCTCCGCCAATCCCCGTTCCGAGAGTGAAGAACAGCATGGTGCGGACGCCGCGTCCGAGTCCGAACTCGAGTTCGCCCAGAGTGGCCAGGCGGGCGTCGTTCAACAGGTAGACCGGACACCCACACCGTCCGGCGAGAATCGGCGCGGCGGGGATTTCGCGCCATTGAGTGGGTAGATTGGGCAGGAACCGGGTCACGCCACGGTCGAGGTCAACCAGGCCGGGAACTCCCATGCCGATGGCGGCTGGCTTAACCCCGGCGCGTTCCGAGAGGCTCTCGACCAGGTCCCCGATCCGAGCCAATACCGCTTCGGGCCCATCGCTCGACCGGGTCGGTGCGGATTCCGCGGCGATCCACTTCCCGTCGCCCGAAGCCAGGGCGCTGGCGATCTTCGTGCCGCCCAGATCGACAGCCGCATAAACGTTGTCCATTCCACTCCTTTACGTCGCGTAGGTGACTACGACGTTGCCGCACTGAAAAGCACGCTGATTGACGAGCCGCAGCTTAAGCCCTTTTGTAAAAACCGTGCGTCCGCCTCCGAGCGCAACCGGAATGATCACGAACTGGTATTCATCGACCAGACGCGCCGCGCCAAGCTGGGCCGCGACGCTGCCGCTCCCAAGCACAGTGATGTCCGTCCCGGCGCCCGACTTGAGGGCCTCCACGGCCTTCACCAGGTCACCCTGCAACAGGTGTGTGTTTTCCCACGTTGGGTGGATGGTTCGGGACGCAACGTATTTTGTGGCGGCGTTCATGCCCTTTGCGACGGCCGGCATCTGTTGGGCGGCGATTGGGGTCGGCCAGAACGCTTCCATCATCTGGTAGGTCTTGCGGCCGAAGAGCAACTCACCGCCTGAACTGGCGTTCCCGCTGACCCAGGCGGTAAATTCGGCATCCTCGCGACCAGCGTGCGCCCAGCTCATGTCGCCACTGGCATCTGTAAAGTAGCCATCGACAGAAATCGACTCGAACACACGTAGTTTTCTCATGCGATTTCCAGTTTACTTCCGAGTAGTGGTGCGGCGGCGCGATCAAGTTGGCTGAAAGATAACCACATAGTTTGGCCGTTTGGCTCGCCGTTTATCGGAGGCAGCGCTAACTCCGGGCAAGTCGCGAACGTCTTCTCAATCTAATAGAATGGTATTCTCCGAAGTCGCCAGCATCGCCAACCTTACAGGTTCATATAGGGCGAGAGGTTTGTCGAAATGCAGCCCCAGATAACCAGCAACGCTCCAGATACTGTTCAGCCGCCTGCGCCTCGCATCGTTCCGCGCCGGCCTGAATCGTCTCAAACCGGACGCCGGTGGCCGTATGTCCTCCTGCTACTCGTTATCGCGGGCGCCGCGACGTATTGGATGGTGGCCGGCCGTAATGCCGCCCAACAGGCCGGTTCCGCTGTGGCAGCGTCGGTGCGCACGGCGCCCGTAGCCGTGGGAACCGTGCAAGCTACCTTCCGGCTGACCGGCGTTACGACTGCCGAGAACTTCGCCTCCCTCCTGAGTCCGCAAATGCGCGGCAGCCGCTCCGGATTTGGCCGGTCCCTCGGCGGTTCGTCCAATTCCACCACCGTCAGCGCGAGTGTTACGTCGAACGCTTCGAAGTCCAACGCCAGTTCCAGTAGCTCGAGTTCCGGAAGTTCCAGCAGCATGTCTGCTGCCCTCCTGGCATCTACCAGCCGCGTCGCATCGTCGTCGAGCTCTTCCTCCTCCTCTTCCTCTTCCTCTTCTTCCTCCAGCAGTTCTACGGCCAGCGACTCTACTTCGAACTCCATGGGAGCGAGCGGACTCGGCACCACCAGTGGCGAACTTCCATCGAGCAGTGGCGGTGGCGGCGGGGGTGGCGGAGACTTCTCGCTAGTTCTGCAGAAGATGACGAAGCCGGGATCCCAGGTCAAAAAGGGCGATATTGTCGCGGAATTCGATCGTCAGTACATGCTCCTCCGGCTGGACGACTACCGCACCAGCGTCACCCAGGCCGGGGCGGACCTTCCGGAAGCTCAAATCCAACCTGGAAGTCACCCGCAAAGCGCACGACCTGACCATCGCCAAGGCTAAAGCAGCTCTCGACAAGGCCACGCTCGACATGAAGACCCTGCCGGTGCTCTCGGACATGGATGCCGCGCGCGCGAAACTCGCCGTCGAAGAAGCACAGATCAAGTACAAAGAGATGGTGGAAGAAGCCGGCTGGTAGAAATATCCATCGCATCTCAGATCCGGAACTCCGAAATTGAAGTTGCAGCAATCCACTATCGAGTTGACCGCCGCGCCGAGGCCAACGCCAATCGCATGTTGGTGAAAGCGCCGCTCAATGGCATCGCCGTCGCCCAGACCATTTTTCGGGGCGGCGACCTGGCCCAAGTGCAGGAGGGCGACCAGCTTTGGCCCGGCATGATGTTCATGACTGTCGTCGACCCGCGTTCCATGGTGGTGGATGCCACGGTCAACCAGGCGGACGTGGAACAGCTGCGCATCGGCGCAAAGGCCACCGTGCGATTCGACGCGTATCCTGATCTCGTTCTTCCGGCGAGGGTCTACTCGGTCGGCGGTATCGCCAAACCGGGCGGCCAGCGAGCTACTTATGTGAAGGAAATCCCCGTCCGGCTCAAGCTCGAAAAGCTCGACCCGCGCGTGATCCCGGATCTTTCAGTGGCCGCCGATGTTGTCGTCCAAAGCAGCGACGCCGCGACCCCGATGGTCTCGCTCGCAGCCGTTTTCGAGGACACCCCCGGTCAGCCCTATGTGTTCGTGCGGGGGCCGCAATCCTGGAGCCGCCGCGAGGTTGAACTCGGGGTGGTCAGCAATACCCAGGCTTCCGTGCGCAGCGGATTAAAGGCAAACGAAGTGGTTGCACTCGAGCGGCCCCCGGCCGCAGCGTCCGTCCGCCAATGAGCCGTGAGGTCGCCGCCGGTACGCCGGGCGCCGGCACGGAAGTACAGAGAATCAGATTTTCAGGCAGGATATACCGATGTCCAAGGACATAAAACCGAAACAGAGGATAGGCCAGACCGCAGCCACCCGGCGCAAGCGGATCATAACGTGGATCGTCATGCTGCTGGTGTGCGCCGGAGGCAGCTATGCCGCGTACCGTTACAACGCCACCACCGGCAAAGTAGAAGTAGCTGTGGCGAGGGTCCGCAAGGGCGAGTTCCGCATCAGTGTTCGAACCCGCGGCGAGATTCGCAGCGTACGTTCCGAGATCATTGCCGCGCCCCAAGTCCCAATCCCCAGATCGTCCGGCTGGCCGAATCCGGCCGCCCCATCAAAAAGGGTGACGTGGTGGTGGAGTTCGACGCCGCTCAGCAGGAACAGACCTTCCTCGAGAAGACCACGAGCATGCGCACGGTGGACAAGGAGATCGTGCAGACCAAGGCTTCCCATCGCATCACCAACGAACAGGACGGCATGAGCAAGATGACCGCCGAGTACAACGTGGAGCGCTCCAAGCTGGAGGCCAGTAAGGCCGAGGTCATCTCGGAGATCGAAGGCGCCAAGGATCGCATCGACGTGGGCATCTCCGAGGGTGAACTGGCTCAGGTGAAGACCACCATGAACTCCCATACCGTGGCGCAGGGAGCCGACCTCGAACGCCTGGATCAGAAGAAGGATAAGGCGGCCCGCGACACGGATCGCGCCAAGTGCTACCTGTCGAAAATGGTGATGCGCGCCCCGATCGACGGCATCGTCAGCATCCTGCCGAATTTCCGCAGTTCCGGTTCGTTCGGCAACGCCCCTCCGCCCTTCAAAGAAGGTGACCAGGCCTGGACGGGAGCCGCTATCGCGGAAATTCCCGATCTCAGCTCCATGCGCATTGAGCTCAAGCTGGAGGAGGTGGACCGCGGCAAGCTCCAGGTTGGTCAGGCCGCCCACATCCGGGTGGACGCCATCCCGGACAAGGAATTCCTGGCCGACCTGGACTGGATCAGTCCCATTGCCTCCGTCAACTTCCGCGGCGGCTGGACCGAGAAGAACTTTCCCGGCCCGAGCCACTCTTAAGCAATCGATCCGCGGCTCCGCCCCGGCATGAGCGGCACCGCCGAAATCATTCTCGAAAGCCAGCAGGATCGAATTCTCATTCCCACCCGCGCCAGCTTCACCAAGAACGGGAAGCCCGCCGTGTACGTACAGAGGGGCGAGACATTCGAACTGCGCCCCATCCAGGTGGGCAAGCGGAACGAGAGCGACATCGTCGTGCTGAACGGTCTCAAGATCGGGGAAACTGTGGCCCTCGAGAATCCTATCGAAGCCGCGAAGAAGGCCAAGAAGCTGTAACCAGGCATCCCATGAGCACCAAGAAACTAATCCGGAAAATCGTAGTCAGGACCGTTTTGCTCGCGGGTGTCGCGGCGCGGCGCCTGGTATGGATACAAGTTCTTCCGCGATCTCCCGCAAGCGGCAGGATCAGATCGCCACCACCAAGGTGCGCCAGAACGACGTTGTGGTGCGCAGCTTCACCCGCGGCGAATTGCGCGCGGTTCGGTCGGCCACCCTGGCTGCTCCGAACCTGTTCGGAACCGTACAGGTCACCCGCATGGCCCCGCTCGGCGCATTCGCGCGCGAGAAGGACCTGGTAGTGGAGTTCGACGATTCCGAAGTGAACTCCCGTCTCGAAGAGAAGCAGCTCGAACTCGAACAGACCGATGAGCAGATCAAGAAGAACACGGCCGACCTGGAGATGCGCGACAACCAGGACCAGGTGGACCTGCTCAGCGCCCGCTACTCGGTCCGCCGGGCCGAACTCGAGGTGAAACGGAACGAACTGCTCGCGGCCATCGACGCCAAGAAGAATGTGCTCAACCTGGAGGAGGCGAAACGGCGTCTGCAGCAGCTCGAGAGCGACATCAAGAGCCGCCGCGAACAGGCCGAGGCGCAACTCGCCGTACTCCGTGAGAACAAGAATAAAGCGACTGCTCGAATTGCAGCGCGAGAAAGCCCGCCTGCAGCAGGTGAAGCTGCTCGCCCCGATCAGCGGGCTGGTGGCGGTCCGCCAGAACCGCACCGGCTTCATGTTTCCGGGCATGCAGATTCCCGATATCCGGGAGGGCGACCAGGTGCGTCCCGGCATCCCCGTGGCCGATGTGCTCGATCTTTCCGAGATGGAAGTGCTGGCCAAGGTGGGCGAACTCGATCGCGCCAATCTGCAGGAAGGGCAGGACGCCACCCTGGTGCTCGATGCGCTGCCGGAAAAGAAGCTCAGCGGCAAGATCAAGAGCATGAGCGGCACGGCCAGCTCCAACACCTTTTCGTTCGATCCGGCCAAGAAGTTCGATGTCGTCTTCGGCATCGACATGAAGGAACTGCTCGCGGCGCTGGGCGCCAAGCCTGAACAGATTAAGGCCATTCTCGCCACCGCGGAACAGAATCGCAAAAAACCAGTGTCCGCCGCGCCGCAGGGGTTCGTGATGGCGTCGGGTGGCGGCGCGCCCGGAGGCGGTGCATCCACGGGCGACGCCGGTGGTAACCAGATGACCGGCATGCAGGGCGGTCAGGGGATGGCGGGCGGAATGGGACAGGGCGGAATGGGACAAGGCGGGGAAGGCGGCCAGGCGGGTGGTCGTCGCAGCGGCGGCGGCGGGTTCGGTGGAATGCGCGCGGCCATGCGGGACATGACTCCCGAGCAGCAGCAGAAAGTGCAGGAGGCCATCAAGAAGGCCATGGGCGGAAAGAGCCCGCAGGATATGACTCCGGAAGAACGGGCGGCTATGGGAGCCAAGATCCAGGCCGTTATCGCAGAGGTGACCAAGCAGTCGGGCGCCAAGCCGGCCGATGGCGTGCGGCCGGCAGGAGGGCAACCTGGCGCTCCGGCTGCCGGCGCTGTCCCGTCGGATGGCCAGCGTGGACAAGGGCGCCGCAGTGGCGGTGAGTCCGCTGCCGGAGGTAATGCCGCCCCTGCTGCAGGCCAAAGTCCCCAGATGATTCAGTTTGCCGGTGGTCCGGGTGGGGCCGGGAGTCGCGGTCAAAGCGGCCCCGGTGGCATGCCTATGGGCTTCGGAATGGGCGGCGGTATGCGTTACAGCGAAAAGGAACTTGCGGACGCCAAGCTCCCGCCCCCACCCGAAGAGGACACCCAGTTCGACGTGCTCCTGCGCCCGGGATTGCTCGCGGACGTGGAGATCATTGTTGAAAAGATCCCGAACGCTATCAATGTGCCTATGCAGGCCGTCTTCGAACGGGAAGGTAAACCAGTAGTGTATGTCAAGAACGGCTCTGTCTTTGAGCCCCGCATCGTCAAGCCGTTCAAGCGCAGCGAGTCCGTGATGGTCATCGCCGAAGGGCTCAAGCCCGGAGAAGTTGTGGCGCTCGCCGACCCTACGGCCAAGAAATCGGACGGCAAGAAAGAGAAGAAGGGCGACAGCGGCGGAGCCATGGGCGCCCTGCCTGGAGGAGGAAAGTAATATGGCCGGTCTTGCCGGTATCGTCCCCGAATTGTACATGGGGCTGCAGAGCCTCCTCGTCCACAAGCTACGCAGTCTGCTCACGATGTTGGGCATGATCTTCGGCGTCGGCGCGGTGGTAGCTATGCTGGCCATCACCGCCGGCGCGCAGAAGGAGATGATGAGCTACATCGACCTGCTCGGTGTCAACAACATCATCATTGAAGCCAAAGAAGCCGTCGACCGCAACGAGTTGCAAGAGCGCCGCGCCAAGTCTCCCGGACTGAGTTTCCGCGATTTCCGCGCCATCTCGGAAAATGTTCCGGGCCTGCAGGCGCTCACTCCCCGCAAGCGCTTCAAGCCGCTTAAGGTGCTGCCCAAGCCTTCCCAGGAATCGCCGCAACTGATCGGAGTACAGCCCGATTTCCTCGAGATCAACAGCCTCAAGGTCATTGAAGGGCGCTTCTTCAACGAGGATGACGACTCCCGTTCCGCGCCGGTGTGCGTTCTCGGCGAATCGGCCAAGGTGAATCTGCTCGGATATGAGCCGGCCGTCGGCAAGTACGTAAAGATCAACGACACCTGGCTCCAGGTGGTGGGTGTGCTCGCCAGCCAGGCCAGCGCCGACACCGACGTCGAAGGGCTCGAAGCCGTGGATCGCAACAACCTGGTGATCGCTCCGCTCAATACCGTCATGCGCCGCTTTGAGGACAACAACAGCTACCTCAAGGACGAGATCGACGGTATCTACATCAAAGTCAACCAAGGCACCGACTCCATTGAAACCTCCAGCGTGGTGAAGGCCATCCTCGCCAGCACGCACAAGGACGCCGGCGATTTCAACGTCGTGGTGCCCGCCGGCCTGCTCGAACAGAAGCGCCGCACCCAGTTCACCTTCAAGGTGGTCATGATCTGTATCGCCGGCATCTCGCTGCTCGTCGGCGGTATCGGAATCATGAACATCATGCTGGCAACGGTGCTGGAGCGGACCCGCGAAATCGGTATCCGCCGCGCCATCGGCGCCCGCCAGGCCGACATCATTCGCCAGTTCCTGACGGAAGCCGTCCTCATCTCGATTCTCGGCGGCCTGATCGGTATCCTGTTTGGCGTCACTTTGTCGCAGGTCATCGCCAAGGCGGCCGGATGGTCCACCGTGGTCACCGCCACCAGCATCGGCGTGGCCTTCGGCGTGTCCGTCGGCATCGGTCTTTTGTTCGGTATTTATCCGGCGGTGCAAGCCGCCAAACTGGATCCCATCGAGGCTATCCGGTACGAGTAAGTTCCCTGGAAGAACATGAATATGCGCAGTACGATTTTCTTAACCGCTCTCTTTCTGATCAGCGCGGCGGGGGCGATGGCCCAGGAAGCGCAGAAGGCTCCCGCCGCACCGCCGGCCGTATCCGGTGACGTCCAGCCGGTCTGGTATCGACAGTCCACCGCCCCTACGTGCGGGGATCTTTGTGACGAGCCGTTCTTCCCCAAGCCGGCTTACTTCAAGCGGCATTTCGGGACCTTCTCACCCAAGGTGGAACTGAAAGAACCGGTCCGCCTCGAGGATTATGCGGTCAGCGGCAAACTCGAGTTATCCCTCAAGAACTTCCTCGAGCTGGTAATGGCCAATAACCCCGACATTTCCATTCAGATGCTGAGCGTCGAAGTGCAGAAGAACGCCATCACGCGCGCCTTCGGCGTGTTCGATCCGCTCGCTACCGCTCGCTTCAACGCCACCCGGCAGCAGACTCCCTCGAGCAACGCCATTAACGGCGCCGTGGTTCTGAATCAGTTGACCCAGCCCATGGTGCTCAACTACCAGCAGTTGCTGTCCACCGGCACTACTGTTTCCGTGGGCTTCCAGAACACCCGGCTCTCCACCAACAGTTCGCTGGCTACCTACAACCCGAGCAATAGCTCAAACATGACGTTCAACCTGAGTCAGCCGCTGTTGCGCGGGCGCGGCTCCTACATTACCCACATGCCCATCACCATCGCGCGCAGCAGGCTCAAGTCCGGGCAGTACTCGCTGGAAGATCAGGTGCTGCAGCTGATCGTCAACTCCGAACTCGCTTATTGGGCGGTGGTGGAAGCACGCGAGAATCTACGCGTTCAGGAAGAATCGCTGGCGCTGGCCGATACCGCGCTGAAACGCTCCAAGCGCGAACTCGAATTGGGCGCAATCTCCTCGCTCGAAATCTATCAGCCGGAAGCGAACTACGCTACCGCTCAGATCGCCGTGGTCCAGGCCCGCTACCGCCTGCAGCAGGCCGAGGATGCCGTCCGCCGCCAGATCGGGGCCGATCAGAGTGCCAAATATCGCGAAATGCCCATGGTGCTCACCGAAACCGTGGCGCCTCCGCCGGCCGGGTCCGCCGGATTTGACCGCGAAGCCCTGGTGCAGAAAGCCCTCGCCCGGCGGCCCGACCTCCGGGCCCAGAACGAGAACCTCGCCGGCGACGACCTCTCCATCGCACAAACCAACAATGCCTTTTTACCGGACCTGGCCTTAACGGCACAATATGGCAGCTACGGCACGGGTGGCACCTATATCAACAGGCAAAACATCAGTCTGGACGACGGGAGCCTGTCGCAGATCATTGCTGTCAATCCGGGTGGCTTCGGGGACGCCTTTAGTCAGCTGTGGGGCTTCGGATATCCCACCTACGGTTTCGGCCTTACCTTACGCCTTCCCATCAAGGACCGCGTCGCCACAGCGAACCTTGCCGATGCTCTGGTCAATAAGAAGCTGGACGCGTTTCGGGCTAAGAGCCTCGCTCAGAACATCCGGCTCCAGGTGGTCCAGGCGGTGAGCCAGGTGGAGAACAGTAAGGCCAGCGTGGAACTCGCCAAAATCGCCCGCGATCTAGCCCAGAAGCGCGTGGACGCCGATCAGAAGCGCTACGAACTCGGCACCACGACCATCTTCTTCGTGCTCGCTTCGCAAAACGACTTGACCACCGCCGAGTCGAACCTGGTGCGTGAATCCATCAACTACCGGCGCAATCTGCTGACCCTGATGCAGCGCACGGGTGAGTTGTTAGACGAGCGCGGCATCCAGATCCAGTAAATGCAGCTTTCGGGCGGTCAGCGAAATCCATCCGCCCGCCTTGCTCACCCCTCGCGGCTGACGAGTCTGTTAAATTACTTTTCTCGCCCGACGCGGTCGTTTCCTGAACGATCAAAGCGAGACGAGACTGCGTTCGTCGAACTTCTTGAACCAGTCCTCCCACTCGATCGGTCCCAGGCTGTCCTCGCCCGAGTACCCCGGAAAATCGAGCCGGAGCATTCCCACATCTTTCTTTTCCCCCGGTGCCGCGTACGCAGGCCGGTTTGGCGCCTCGCTCCTCCGCCCACTTGCGAATCTGGGCGTGATCTGTGAGCGTCTGCGACGGGGAGGATGCGCCTATCGAATCTGCGAGAACGCCAGCGGCGAAACGATGAAGTTGGTGATGTTCGAAACGATCTCGGCGTCGGCCCAGCCGGGAGTTGATCGCATCTTTTGCCACTCGGGATCCGAGCCAAACGCCCGCCAGGCTTTGTCGCGGGCCGCCAGATCATCGTAGGAAAGCATGTACACGAGATTGGGCATCTTCGTGCCGGCGATCATCTCGCCGAAGAAAACCGGCTGCATGCCCAGCTTCTTGAAGATGGCCGTCTCGCCCTTGTTGAACATGTCCATCTTGCGGCGCAGGGTGCTCATGTTGTTCGATTCGTATTGCCGGACTTCGAAGATCCGAGCCGGGCGGTTGGAATCGCCGGGGGGAACCTCAATCTGCGGAAACCCCTCGAAGCCACGCAGCAACCAGCGCTCGCCGCGTTCGTAGTTCAGTCCCGGCTGGGCGTTGAAAACCTCCAACGCTTTCATGAAATCTGCGTTAGCGCTCAGTTTATCGCGGGTCTGCTCGAATCCCGCCATATTGTGGTACGAGGTCAACAGCATCAGAAATGGACCGTCGGCGCTGATGGTATTGCCGAACACGCCCACTGGCCCCGCTCCGGCGCGGCGCAGGGCCGGAAGGTAGCTGTGCTCCAGGAACTGCGACATACGCTGGCGCTGGTTTTCAGCCGTATTGCGGAGCCTGTAGTAGCTGATTTCGATGGTGGCTCGCGACACGGGCTCGGCTGCGGCGGCGCTGAGTCCTGCACCGGCGGCTGCGGCGGGGATGAATGCTCTTCTAGTCATGAACCTGCATCGTATCACCGATGCCGGGGTACGGTACAGGCTGCCCGACGGCGCCGAAGCGGCGATCGCGGCGCCGGAATTCGGCGATGGCCTCGGCGAGTTCCGCAGCTCCGAAATCCGGCCACATGCAAGGGGTGAAGTAGAGTTCCGCCCAGGCACACTCCCAGAGCAGAAAGTCGCTCAACCGCTGTTCGCCTCCGGTGCGGATGAGCAGGTCCACTTCCGGTCCCAGCGCCAGCCCGAGTTCGCCGTGGGCCGCGGCCGCCGCCGAGATCGCGTGGCGTGCCGAGTAGTCGATTGCCAGCCGCACTTCCAGTTCGCGTCCCGCCGCGGTCTCCTGCTCTGTCCGCACGATCGCAGCCTGAATGGCGGGCGGGAGGCGATCGCGGCGGCCGATCACGCGGATGCGAACGCCGTTCATGAGGCACTCTTCGCGCTCGTTTTCGAGATAGGCCGCCAGCAGCCGCATCAACGCATCCACTTCTTCGGGCGGCCGCTTCCAGTTTGCCGCCGAGAATGCAAACAGGGTGAGAACGCCGACACCCAACTCCGCGGCGCCTTCGATCACGCTGCGCACGGCGCGCGCTCCCGCCTCGTGCCCGGCCAGGCGAGGCAGTCCTCGCATGGCCGCCCAGCGGCCATTGCCGTCCATGATCGCGGCGACATGTAGTTTGTCACGCATAGTACTCGTCATTGCAAAGTATCCTTTCACAAAAAAAGCGGGCCTCGCCCTCTACCGATCGCGCATGGCGCGAATCAGGGCTTCCATGTGGTCCAGGTACCGTTCCAGGGCTTTGCGGCCCAGGGCGGTGAGTTGATATTCGGTTTTCGGCATGCGCCGTTCGAAGGACTTCGTACAGCTGATGTAGTTGGCGTCTTCGAGTTTGCGCGCGTGAACGCTCAGATTTCCGTCGGTGGTATTCAGCAGTTTCTTCAGATCGTTGAACGTGAGCGAATGGTTGGCCGCGAGTGCGCTGACGATGCCGAGCCGCATGTGCTCGTGGATCAGGCGGTCGAGTTCCGGAACCGTTTTTGTGCCGGCGACGCGGACCGGTTTGCCAGACGGGTTGTCCGGGGCGGCCTTTTCGCCGCGCGGAATTAAAGCAGTGTTTTGCCTAGCCACCGTACCTCCGTGCAATCACGATCCCGAACACGATATGCAGACCGCCGAATCCCGCAGCCAGAAGAATGTCGCTCCACTGAATGGGAGCGAATACCGCGAACGCACCCTCCAGCATGAAGCAAAGCCCCATTATCGGAACGGCGGGGACGGAAAACGTCCCGCCGGTTACCACCCCGGTTCCGTACAGCAACAGCCAGACCCCGGGAATGGCGCTGATCATACCGGCCCGGTACAGCCCGAACGTCAGGACTGCGCCGGCGGCGGTGGCGGGGGCGAAGCTGAACAGAAACTTGCGGGCCGGGGTTGACCACAGCGAAAGGTGCGCGCTCTTCGCTTTTCGATGCATAGCCAGGACCCCGATCGCCACGGCCACCGCGCCTTCAATGAGCCATACTTCCAGCCACG
This sequence comes from uncultured Acidobacteriota bacterium, assembly GCA_963737465.1. Lineage (GTDB taxonomy): Bacteria > Acidobacteriota > Terriglobia > Bryobacterales > Bryobacteraceae > TMP-7. Next base: position 725,034 of record CAVTTC010000012.1, on the reverse strand, counting down.
CCTGCTGCGATCGCTGCCGCGAAGCGAGCAGGGCGGCCGCCAGCGCGGTTAAGCCCATGAGGAAACCACCCCAACCGGGAACGGCGGTAAAGGATCCGGCCCGTTCCATGGTTTCGCGAATGTAACGCAGGTTATCCAGGGCGTGCGAATGAATGCCCACCGGGTCGGGCCGGCGATTTCCGACGGGAGCGGCGGATGCCATTACCATCGAGTGTAGCCGAGTCAGTCGGGTCCGGCAAGTACTTTTTAAAACAGAGTACACCCCCGCGGAAGTGTCGGAGTAACCGTAGATGGCCTGCGCGCATCCTCAGAACTTGAGATTCTCATGAGATACTCTCTACCGATCCTGGCTTTCTGCGCCGCGGCGCTTCCTTCGCTCTCCTTTGGGCAGTCCTTCGAACTCTGGGGCGGGGGCGGAACTTCACTTCTGTCGAACAATCAAATCGGCTCTCTGACGACGGCGGGGCAGCCCGGTGATGTTGTATTAAAGGATGGCTTCCGGATCAATTTCAGGATGGCTATCAATACCGGGGGACATTTCGGCCACGAACTCGGGTATGCGTACAACCGCACACAATTGTCCATCGCGGGTTCGCCCGACCAGGGCATGGCGATCCACCAGGGCTTCTACAACTACCTGGCCTACTTCATGAAAGAAGGTGCTCACGTCCGGCCGTTTGCCACGGGCGGGGTGCAGTTTTCGAATTTCGTCCCACCGGGCAGTTCGGCGACTTACGGCCAGGGAAGCACGAAATTCGGTGTGAACTATGGCGCCGGCATCAAGGTCCGGGTCTCGTCATCCATCGGAATCCGCTTCGATGTCCGCCAGTATCAGACTCCCAAGCCGTTCGACCTGCCTCTTTCAAGCGGCTGGCTGCGTCAGAACGAGATCTCCGCGGCCATTGGATTCCTGCTCTAACGGGCATGGCGGATGGTGGCATTCTGGTTGCAACGGTAACCCCGATGCCACAGGCACCGACTAAACACTTCGCCACCATCGATTATGATGAACGGGCCATCTTGACGTTCCCCACGGGTTTGCCGGCGTTCGAACGTCTTACTCGCTTCCTATTGATCGAGCATCCTTCGGTAGCGCCGCTGATCTTTCTGCAGAGCCTGGAGGAACCGCAGGTCTGTTTTCCCACGCTTCCGGTCCTCTCGGTGGACGCGGACTACGAACTCAGCCTCTGCTCGGACGATCTGGAAGTCCTTGGATTTACGGCCTCAGGGCAGGCACCAGGCGAGAATGCGCTGGGCTGCTTCGCCATCGTCTCGGTGCCTGTATCCGGCGCTGCAACGGCCAACCTGGCGGCTCCGGTCGTGGTGAACCTGGCCATGCGGTTGGCCGTTCAAGCGGTCCGGCCGGATGCGCGGTATTCGCACCAGCACCCGGTCACTGCGAACCAGGGTGGCGTATGCTCGTAATCCGGCGGCGCGCGGGTGAATCGCTGCTCATTGGCGAAGATGTAGAGATCGAGATTCTCGCTTTGACACAGAATTATGTCAAATTGGGAATTCGCGCCCCACAGAGTGTTCCGATTCTGCGCAAGGAAATCCGCCTTACCCATGAGCAGAACGTGGAAGCCTCCAGCCTGACCTCGCTTGACGCCATCGCGGGACTCGTAGAAATTCTGCGAAAAAAAGATTCAGAAGGCTCAAACAACTCTCAACCGCCCCGATAAGTGCATTGTCAGAACTTGAACGCGGCAGGATGCCGCTAAAAGGTCCCGAAGCCTTTCCGGGCCTGGTTCAAAATACAAGGAGAGTATTGTGTCTTTCTCAGTTAACACCAACATCACTTCATTACAGGCGCAGGATAGTCTGCGCATGACCAGCGATTTCCAAGCCAAGACCATTAATCGGGTCACGTCGGGTCTCCGCATTGTTCAGAGCGGCGACGACGCGGCCGGTTTGGCTATTGCCAACGGCTTCCGTTCGGATCAGGCCGTTTTGAGCCAGGGCGTCCGCAACGCAAACGACGGACTGTCAACGTTGCAGACGATCGATGGCGGCATGAGCAACATTTCGAAATTGCTCGACCGCGCTCGTACGCTGGCCACGCAGTCAGCATCCGGAACGTTCACCGGCGACCGTAGCGTGCTGAACAGCGAATTCCAGAGCGTAATGTCGGAAATCAACCGCCAAGCTCAGGCGGTCGGAATGAATCAAGGCGGGACCCTCGCGAAGAACCTTTCGGTGTTCATCGGCGGCGGCAAGGGCGCAAACGACACAGCGGCCCTGCAGAATGGGTCGATTGGTTTGGACCTGAGCAAGTCCACCGTGGATACGAAGAGCTTGGGTCTCGACACCTACCGGGCGGTCAATAGCACCAACTACGATCTCGGATCGGATTCAACGACCAGCGTTTCGAAGATCGTTGCAGGCGCGGTGGGCGCACCAACGACCAGCTCGTTTGTGTTCCGGGGCGCGGGGTTCGGTGGCAGCTCGTCGGCTCAGCAGGGGTCGGAAGTCAGCGTCTCGATCAGCCTGTCGGGCCTTTCGGACACTGCTGGCTTGGCGGCGGCGATCAATCAGGCGATCTATAAACAGGCGAACCCGAGTACCGCGACGGATTCATCCAAGGCGTTCAAGGCGGCCGGGATCACGGCGTCCGTGGTAACCGACAACAGTGGCAACGAGCAGCTGGCGTTCTCTTCGGCGTCCGGGGCGTTTCAAGTTCGCGCGGGTGACGCTGTCGCCGGTGCTTTCCTGGGTAATATCGCCGATTCCCGATCCGGCAAGGTGACGGGTGAAGGGGCCACGGTTGTCGTTGCAAACAACAAGTTGGCGACCTTGTCTAGCGATAAATCCGCGGTGACATTGACCCTGGACGGAACCAACGCCGTCACTCTCGCGGGGGTGAATGGTTCCGTAACGCCGATGTCTGCCCAGCAGATAGTGGACACGATCAACGCCGACATCCTCGCCGACAGTCACTATGGAAACGGTACTGCGGCGAATCAGAAGTACTTTGCCGAGCTCAAGGACGGCAAGTTGGCCTTCACCAACACGGACGGTACGGAATTCAATGCTACGTTTAGCGGCAGTAACGCGACTTTCGGCTTCACCGCCGCGACCACGACCGCTACATATAATGCAATGATTGCCGGCGGAACCTTCCAGAGCGCTCAGGATGCAAGCAGCGGCACAAATACCGACTACGCGCAGTCGGCCTACATGTTCAAGACGCTCACCGGCACCCAGAAGATTACCGTCAATGCGCAACATGCGGACGGCAGCTCCGTAGGTGTCGATATCACGCTCCAGGCAGGTGGCGTCAGCGCCGCCATCGACACCATCAATGATGCACTGCGCAACACCAAGGACTCTGCCCTCCAGGATGTCGTCGCGGTTCGCGATCAGAACGGAATCCGGTTCATGAGTTCGCATGCATTCAAGGTCGCCTTAGCGGACTCCAGCGCGAACGCCAGCACCGGCACGACCACCCAGGGCGAAGGTCTCTCGGAAGAACTGGACGGCAACTACTACCAGGCGGGCAAACAGTTCGACGCCACCACTCAGGGTGTCAGTGGAATGGTGGACATCTCCAACCAGGCCGCGGCGCAGGCCGCCGTAGCGTCACTGGCCAGTGCGGTGCAGTCACTCGGCCAATCTCAAGCGGTTGTCGGTCGCGGCCAGAACCAGTTCAACTACGCCGTGAACCTGGCACAGTCGCAGCTCAGCAACCTGGCTGCCGCTGAATCGCGCATTCGTGACGCCGATCTGGCCAGCGAAGCCACGAACCTGACCAAAGCGCAGATCCTGATGCAGGCTGGCGTCGCCGCTCTCGCTCAGGCGAACTCAGCGCCGCAGCAAATCCTGTCTCTCCTGAAGGGTTAATCGCTCATTCGCTCGTAGGATTCAGGTAGACCCAAACTCGGGCCACTCCGGCAAGCAGACCGCTTAGCGGGAGTGGCCCTTTCTTTACCTACTGCCATGGCGAATACAGCGAAACAACTCACGCTCGCTCGCGAGCTTATCTGCGGCGGACATCCCGACCAGGCGCTACGGCTATGCCGGAAAGTTCTCCTGAAGCAGCCAGAAGACGCCGGAGTCTGGCATTTGCTCGGAGTAGCCGCCGCACGTTCGGGCGACCTCGACAGTGCGCTCACGTGCCTCGCAAGGGCCATCGACCTCGGGGGCGCGAGGGCCGAATGGTGCGCGAATCTCGGTGAAGTCTTACTGCGACTCGGGCGCTCCGACCAGGCGGCGTCATGTTTCCGGCAGGCGCTGGCGGAAAATCCGCTAAACGCCCAGCTCGCCTTCAACCTCGGAAGCGCTCTGGTGTCGTCGGGGCGTCCGGCAGTGGCCGTTCCCGCCTTCGAACATTCCGTGGAATTGGACCCGATCAACCCGGCCTTTTGGTTCGCCCTGGCATTTGCTTTGTATCGCTCTGGTGATGCGGAGCGCGCCACGGAATGTTATGGGCGCGTCCTCAAGCTCAATCCAAAGCATGCGGAGACGCTCTTCAATCTCGGAGTGATCCGGATGAGCCAGAGCCGGCTGGCCGAGGCAACTCGCTTTTTCGAACGTGCACTGGCGCTCAACCCCCAGCACCCCGAAGCACTCAACAATTTGGGGCTCCTCCAGCAGATTGAAGGCGACAACCAAGCCGCGGCGTCATCGTTCCGTCGTGCCTGCCGGGTCCGCACCGGCTATTATGAGGCCGAGTTTAACCTCGCTCGCGCACTGAGTGCGCAACAGGATATCGAAGGTGCGCTGGAGGCATACCGGAAATCCGTCGAACGTTGCCCGGAACACGTCGATGCGCGAGTGGGCCTGGCTATGTCTCTCGTCGAATTGGGACGGCCCCAGGAAGCCGTTCCGCACCTCGAGGCGGCAATCGAGTGCGATCCGGAGTCTATACCCGCGAAATTGAATCTCGCGATCACGCTGCTCCAACTCGGGAGATGGGAGGAAGGGTGGCGGCTTTACGAGAGCCGGCTGCGCAGGAACTCCCGTGCTCACCGGCAATTCGAAACACCGCAATGGAACGGCGAACAAGTGGCCGGAAGGCGCATTCTGATCTACGCGGAGCAGGGTTTGGGCGACACGGTCCAGTTTTCGCGGTACGTGCAGCTGGTCCGGGACTTGGGCGCCACGGTCGTCGTGGAATGCCAGCCCTCTTTAGCCGGCCTCTTACAAACGCTGGACGGCGTCGATGAAATCATCCTTTCAGGGGACCGGTTGCCTGCCTTCGATTTACATGCTCCGCTGCTGAGCCTTCCGCGCCGGTTCGCTACCCAGCCCAACACTGTGCCGGCCGATGTGCCGTACCTGTTGGCCGATCGCGAGCGAAGCGACGAGTGGTCCACAATGTTACGTCGGGACATAGACCCCGGGTTGATCCGAGTTGGATTGACTTGGGCGGGGAACCCGGCCCACCAGAACGATCGCAATCGCTCGTTTGATCCGTCTATCCTGAAGCCCGTCGCAGAGGTGGAAGGCGTTGCATTCTTCAATCTTCAAAAGACTGCGCAGCGTGAGGCTGGTCTTCCCCTCTATGCCATGGCCCAGCAGTGCGCGGACTTCGCGGACACCGCGGCCGCGATCCTCAACCTCGACCTGGTCATCTCGGTTGACACCGCCGTAGCCCATCTGGCCGGCGCCTTGGGGAAACCCGTCTGGACGCTCCTGCCCTTCGCGGCCGACTGGCGATGGATGCTGGATCGATCCGACACCCCGTGGTATCCGACCATGCGACTATTCCGCCAGCCGAAGCGGGGCGACTGGGCGAGCGTCATCCGATCGGTTCAGAGTGAGCTCGAACAAATAGTGGGAATGCACAGAACGTGAGTGCTAGCTCGAATGAGCACGGGTCCGGCGTCCTTCTCCGGACCCGATCTTTGCGCCCATCGCAACTCTTAAGCGGAAGCCGAACGCCGCTGTAACCCGCTCAGGTCGCGGACAGCCCCCTTTGAAGCGCTGGTAGCCAGCGCCGCGTAGGCCTGCAACGCACCCGACACCCGCCGCTGCCGTGAACCCGGCCGCCACGCTGCGTCACCTTGCGCGTCCATCGCCTGGCGCCGCCGATCCAATTCCTCCGCACTGATCGCCACTCCAATGGAGCGCTTCGGAATATCGATGTTGATCACGTCGCCGTCCTGGATCAACGCTAGCGCGCCGCCTTCGGCCGACTCCGGCGAAACATGGCCGATCGACAGGCCCGAACTGCCCCCGGAAAAGCGGCCATCGGTTACCAGCGCGCAGGCTTTGCCCAAGCCTTTCGACTTCAGATAACTGGTGGGGTACAGCATCTCCTGCATGCCGGGCCCGCCCTTGGGGCCTTCATAACGGATCACCACCACCTCGCCCGCCTTCACCTGGCCGCCGAGAATTCCGGTAACCGCATCGTCCTGACTTTCGAAAACGTGCGCGGGACCGGAAAACACCAGGTGGCTGGCATCCACACCGGCGGTCTTGACGATCGAGCCCTCCTCCGCGATGTTGCCGTACAGGACAGCCAGGCCCCCGTCGGGACTGAAAGCATGCGGCACGTCGCGAATGGCGCCCTTCTCACAATCCAGGTCCAGCGAGTCGTAACGCGCGGTCTGGGAGAACGGCTCGGTGGTGCGGATGCCGCCCGGCGCCGCCCGGAAAAACTCGTGGACCGCGGCATCGGCGGTGCGGCGAATGTCCCACCCGTCGATCGCATCTCCGAGTGTCGGCGAGTGGACGGTCCGCGCGGACCTGTGAATCAGCCCGGCGCGGTCGAGTTCACCCAGGATACGCAAAACGCCTCCGGCACGGTGGACATCTTCCACGTGGACAACGGCCGAAGAGGGCGCCACTTTGCAGATATTCGGTACCTTCCGCGACAACCGGTCGATGTCGCGCATGGTGAACGGCACCTCCGCTTCCTGTGCGGCGGCCAGAAGATGCAGAACCGTATTGGTGGATCCGCCCATGGCGATGTCGAGCGTCATGGCGTTCTCGAACGCTTCGAAGGTGGCGATGCCGCGCGGACTGGCCGAGGCATCATCCTCGTCATAGAACCGGCGCGCGAGTTGAACGATGCGCCGTCCGGCTTCGAGAAATAACTCCCTACGGTCGGAATGGGTTGCCACCAGCGTCCCGTTTCCCGGCAGGGAAAATCCCAGCGCCTCGGTCAGACAGTTCATGGAATTGGCGGTGAACATCCCCGAGCACGACCCACAGGTGGGGCAGGCCGAACGCTCCATTTCTATGGTCTGCTGGTCCGTCACTCCGGGGTCGGCCGCGGCAATCATGGCGTCGATGAGGTCGATGGACCGCACCGTGTCGCCATGACGGACCTTGCCGGCCTCCATCGGACCGCCCGAAACGAAGATCGCGGGAATGTTCAACCGGAGCGCCGCCATCAGCATCCCGGGTGTGATCTTGTCGCAGTTGGAGATGCACACCAGCGCATCGGCGCAGTGGGCGTTGGCCATGTACTCGACGCTGTCGGCAATCAGCTCGCGCGAAGGGAGACTGTACAGCATCCCATCGTGGCCCATGGCGATTCCGTCATCCACGGCGATGGTGTTGAATTCCTTCGCCACGCCGCCGGCACGTTCCACCTCCCGAGCCACCATTTGGCCCAGGTCCTTCAGGTGAACATGCCCAGGCACGAACTGGGTGAACGAATTCGCGATGGCGATGATGGGCTTGTCGAAGTCGCCATCCTTCATTCCTGTGGCGCGCCACAGGCTGCGGGCGCCGGCCATATTCCGGCCGTGGGTAGTAGTACGAGAACGATATGCAGGCATTCGGCTATCTTGGTTTACGATAGCAGGATGCCCGCGCCCGGCTCAACGCTCGGCCCTATTCGGAGGGCTGCAATTCGCACACGCCTGGGCGGTAGCACTCGTGACCGTCCACGGTCCACTGCATGCAGACGTCGCAGAGTTTGAGATCCCTGCGTGCCTCTGCCAGTGTCGCACTGTCCACCAGAGCCTGGATCCCTTCGACATAGGACGGGACCGCTTCATTCACGGGGTCGATTGTGGCTGCCATGTTCTCCCTCCCAAGTCCACTCGTTCGCGGACCGCACTTTACAGGCCGACTCTACATTTTAATTCGGCATTTAAGATCTGTAAAGCCTGAATTGGCGCGTTCGATGGATGCGTCACGGTGACGGACCGCTACACAAAATCAAAGGCCGCCCGGGCGGGGCGGCCTTGTTTGAAATCGGTGTGAAAGTTTTACGCCTGAGTCAGGGGCGCGAGACGTTCTCGGCCTGCAAGCCCTTTGGACCTTTCTTCACCTCAAATTCCACTTCACAGCCTTCGTCCAGTGTCCGGTATCCGGTCATCTGGATGGCGGAAAAGTGAACGAATACGTCCTCGCCGTTGGACCTTTGGATGAATCCATAGCCCTTCGCGGCGTTAAACCATTTCACGACACCTTTTTCTCTCACTGCTGTAATTCTCCTGGTTGGTTGCAGTGATAGGGCGGTGGTGGTACGCAAAGGTGGGGATACTGTGGACACAGTTCGACAAACCGCGCGTCCAGACTTCCGCGGACTACCTGCAACTCTGTTGAAAGCTTCGCATCATTGTCGCACGTACTAACACACGGTGCAACAGGTAATTTACCTCGCGGATCAGGTCCTAATATCCGAATGTAAGGAGCAATACTGAAACTACTCCTCGTTGGCGCGAGCCTTCTTCGCTGCCTCGATCCTCGCTTCCGCTCGCAGGACGGCCGCCAGCGCCGACGCCGGATCCGATCCCTCCGATGGGTTCACGAGTTCCAGTGACGACCTCTCGAGCGCGCGCTGGGCCCGGTCGACGTCGATCTCCACGCCGGGTTCTGCGATATCAGCCAACACCCGGACGTGATTATCCACGACCTCTACGAATCCGCGATGGATGGCGACGACGTATGACCCACCCGAACTCGTGGCATAAGTGAGGGTTCCGATCCCGAGTTCGCTGACCATTGCCGCGTGATCCGGAAGGATGCCGTAATAGCCATCCTTGCCGGGGATCTGCGCACGCACGGCCTGCTCCCGGACGATCGAGCGTTCCGGTGTCGCGATTTCCAGTTCAAACGTTTCGGCCATGTGCGGCCCCTACGCCTTCTCCAACTGCTCGGCCTTTTCGAGCACATCGTCGATGGTGCCTTGCATGTAGAATGCCTGCTCTGGGATTTCGTCGTGCTTGCCGTCAACGATCTCCTTGAAGCTGCGGATGCTGTCGGCCAGCTTGACGTATTTTCCCTTGAAGCCGGTGAACTGCTCGGCGACGTGGAACGGCTGCGACAGGAAACGCTGGATTTTGCGCGCCCGCGCCACCGCCAGCTTGTCCTCTTCGGGCAGTTCGTCGATACCGAGAATGGCGATGATGTCCTGCAGGTCCTTGTACCGCTGTAGAACCTGCTTCACCTGCTGGGCTACGCCATAGTGCTCGGCGCCGATGATGCGCGGGTCGAGAATGCGAGACGTCGAAGCCAGCGGATCCACGGCGGGATAGATGCCGATCGCGGCGATATCGCGCGAGAGGTTCGTGGTTGCGTCCAAGTGCGCAAAGGCGGTGGCCGGAGCAGGATCGGTGTAGTCGTCCGCCGGCACGTAAATGGCCTGTACCGACGTGATGGACCCCTTCTTGGTGGAGGTGATACGCTCCTGCAACTCGCCCATTTCAGTGGCCAGGTTGGGCTGATATCCCACGGCCGAGGGCATGCGGCCGAGCAGCGCCGATACTTCCGAGCCCGCTTGCGTAAACCGGAAAATGTTGTCGATGAAGAGCAGAACGTCCTGCCCTTCCTGATCGCGGAAATACTCGGCCACGGTGAGGCCGGTGAGGCCGACCCGCAGGCGCGCTCCGGGCGGCTCCGTCATCTGACCGTAGATCAGCGCGGCCTTCGACTTTTTCCAGTCGTTCGGATCGATGACGCCGGTTTCCTGGAACTCCAGCCACAGGTCGTTTCCTTCACGGGTGCGTTCACCGACGCCGGCGAACACCGACACGCCGCCGTGGTGCTGGGCGAGGTTGTTGATGAGCTCCATGATGACGACGGTCTTGCCGACGCCGGCCCCGCCGAACAACCCGATCTTTCCGCCCGTCAAGTACGGCTCGAGGAGGTCGATGACCTTGATGCCGGTCTCGAACATCTTGAGTTCGGTGGACTGGTCCTCAAACGACGGCGCGGGGCGGTGAATGCCCCAACGCTCGGCGGTGTTGATCGGCCCCCTCTCGTCCACCGGTTCGCCGATCACGTTCATTATGCGGCCGAGGGTTTCCTTGCCCACCGGTACCGAAACCGGTCCGCCCAGAGCGGTGGCCTTCATGCCGCGCACCAGGCCTTCGGTGGGCTGGAGCGCGATGGTGCGCACCCGGCCCTCGCCGATGTGCTGGGCCACCTCGGTAATGATGTCGATCGGCATCGGCGAGTTGAATCCTTCGCTCGTGATGCGGATGGCGGTGTAAATCACCGGGATCCGGCCCTCGGGAAACTGAATATCGACGGCGGGGCCCGCCACCTGAATGACTCTGCCTTCCACGATGTCGGAAGTTGCCATATCTATTTACTCCAAAGCGGCAGCGCCGCTGACAATTTCGATGATCTCGCGCGTGATGCTCGCCTGGCGCGCGCGGTTCAGATTGAGGGTGTACTTCTCGATCATTTCCGACGCGTTGGATGTCGCGGCTTCCATGGCCGTCATGCGCGCCGCGTGTTCGGCGGCCGAGGATTCGATCATGGCGCGATAGACTTCCAATTCGATGTAGCGCGGCAGCAGCGTTTTCAGGAGTTCCGCCGGAGATTGCTCGAAGATGTAATCCACTGGAGCATCGCCCTTCGGCAGATCCATTGGCAGTATGCGACGCTGTACCAGATCCGAGGCAACGACGCTGCGGAAATAATTCGCAATGATGTAAACCGAATCGAAGTCGCCGTTTGAGAAACGGTCCGCTACGCCGCGGGCGATCTCAAGCGCCTTCGCGTGTTCCACATTGCGCAGGAAAATCCCTGGATACTCGCCCGCGATGTGTGGATGCCGCTTGAAGGAATCGCGCCCCTTGCGTCCCAGCAGTTCGAGTGAAATCTCGGCATCCGGATGATTGGCGATGAAATGCTGCGTTGCGCGGATGACGTTGGCGTTGAAGGCTCCAGCCAGTCCGCGGTCGCCGGTGGTCACCAGGATCAGAATACGGTTCTCGGGACGCTGCTGCAGGAGGGGATGATTCGCGATTTCCTCGCTTTCGCCCGAGGCTGCGGCGGCCACGTTCTTCAGGATGCGCTCCAGCATCCCCGCGTAGGGGCGCGCCGCAATCACACGCTCCTGCGCACGGCGCAGCCTCGCCGCCGAGACCATCTTCATGGCCTTGGTGATCTGTTGCGTGTTCTTGACGGACCGGATCCGGCGCCGTAAGTCGATGAGGCTCGGCATGGCGGCTTAGGCCTTGGCTGCGGCGGCCGGCTGGTGCTCGGCGGTGAAACGTGTTTTGAACTCTTTCAGCATCTCGTTGATGCTGGCTTTGAGCTGGTCGTCGATGGTCTTCTTCTCGCGAAGGCTGTTCAGAATGCCGGGATGCGCGTTATCGACAAACCGGTATAGTTCTTCTTCGAACTTCTTGAGCGCTTCCACGGGCAGGTCGTCCACATAACCGTTCGTGCCGGCGAAGATCAGCACCACTTGCTTTTCCACCGGCAACGGCGAATATTGGTCCTGCTTCAGCAGTTCAGTAAGCCGCGACCCGCGGGCCAACTGCTGCTGGCTGGCGCGGTCGAGATCGGATCCGAACTGGGCGAAGGCGGCCAGGGCGCGGTACTGGGCGAGTTCGATACGGAGGCTGCCCGCCACCTGGCGCATGGCCTTGATCTGGGCGTTGCCGCCGACGCGGCTCACCGAGATGCCGACGTTCACCGCTGGACGCACGTTCGAGTTGAACAGGTCGGCTTCCAGGAAGATCTGACCGTCGGTGATGGAAATGACGTTGGTGGGAATGTACGCGGAAACGTCGCCGGCCTGCGTTTCGATGAACGGAAGCGCCGTAAGCGATCCGCCGCCCTTGGCCGTGCTGAGTTTCGCGGCCCGCTCCAGCAGTCGGCTGTGGAGATAGAACACGTCGCCGGGGAACGCTTCGCGTCCTGGGGGACGGCGCAGCAGCAGCGAGATCTCGCGGTAGGCCGCGGCGTGCTTCGAAAGGTCGTCGTAAACGCACAGCACGTGGCCGCCGCGATCGCGGAAGTATTCGCCGATGGCGCAACCAGAATAAGGCGCGATGTACTGCATCGGAGCGGGATCAGAGGCCGTCGCCGCCACCACCACCGTGTACTCCATGGCGCCGTAATCTTCCAGCGTCTTCACGACCTGGGCCACGGTGGACCGCTTCTGGCCGATGGCGACATAGACGCAAATCATATCGCCGCCCTTCTGGTTGATGATCGTATCCAGGGCGATGGCGGTCTTACCGGTCTGGCGGTCGCCGATGATCAGCTCGCGCTGGCCGCGGCCGATCGGGATCATCGAATCGATCGCCTTGAGGCCCGTCTGCACCGGCTCTTTCACGGGCATGCGGTCCACTACGCCGGGCGCCAAACGCTCGATCGGATTGTATTCGTCGGCGACGATGGGACCCTTGCCGTCGATGGGCTTGCCGAGCGCGTCCACCACGCGGCCGATGAGACCCTTGCCCACCGGAACCGACATGATGCGGCCAGTGCGCTTGACTTCATCGCCTTCCTTCAATTCCTGGTACTCGCCGAGCAGGACTGCGCCGACCTGCTCTTCATCCAGGTTCATGGCGATGCCGGAAACGCCGTGGCCGAACTCGATCAGTTCGCCCGCCATGACGCGCTCCAGTCCGTAGATGCGGGCAATGCCGTCACCGACCGCGATGATGGATCCGGTCTCGGAGACGTTTACCGCCTGCTCGTAATTGTCGATTTCGCTGCGGAGTACCCGCGTGATCTCGTCTGCTCGGATCTGAGCCATTCTGTTCCTTCTTCGCTCTCAGTATTACGATTCTGTTGCCAAACGGCGTTTCAGCGAGTCCAACTGACCCCGGACGGAGCCGTCGTACACGGTAGAGCCGATGCGCGCCAACACCCCGCCGATCAGCTCCTCATCAGTCGCGAACTGCATGCGGACCCGCTTGCCGGTGAGTTTGATCAGTTCGGCTTCGAGAGCGCCGCGCTGTGGTCCAGTGAGCGCCTGCGCCGAAGTGACATCGGCCTTTACGAATCCCAAAGCCTCATCCACCGCGAGCTCAAATGCCTGGCGGATCACGGACAACTGGTGCATCCGGCGGTGGTCGATCACGACGTAGATGAAGTTGCGAACTTTCGGAGCCAGCCCCAGCTCGCCCGAAAACCGGGCGATCACCGCCCGCTTCTTGGCGCTAGGCACGGCGGGAGACAGCATGACGTGCCGCAGGTCAGCGGACTGCTGCAGCAACTCCTCCACGCGGACAAGTTGACGTTCGACATCCCGGGCGTCCAACCCGGAACTGGGGTCGAGGACGACTTCCGCCAGCGCCCGCGCGTAGCGGGATGCGGCCACGAAGCCCGTCATGAGCGCGCCTCCGGTGAGCCGGCCTTCCGGTCCAGTTGCCTGAGGAAGCCATCGAACAACGAATTCTGGGTGTCGGCGGACATGCGTCCACGGATCCGCTCAGCGGCCAGTTGGACGGCCAGCACCGCGGTATACGCCTTCAAATCCTTCTGGGCGTGGTTGGCGATGGCTGAGATCTCCTGTTCGCCATGGGCCTGGAGCCGGGCCATGTGCTGCTGCGCTTCCTGCCGGATGCGCTCGGTCTCCTTGGCCATCTCGCCTTTGGCCTCCGCGCGCAGATGCTCGATCTCGCTGGTGAGCGAGGCCATCTGCATTTCCATTTTGGCGGCCCGCGCTTCCGCGTCTTCCTTCAGCCGGGTAGCTTCGGCGATCCCCTTCTGGATCTCTTCGGTGCGCGACTGGAAAAAGGCGGGCGCGTTCTTGGCGATCACCCAGCCAAGCAGACCGGCCAGGATGAGGAAGTTCGCCCATTTCCAGATCTCGAGATTGCCTTCACTTTCCTCTCCGGCGACGTGCTCCACCTTCTCCGAAACCGACTGGGCGCCTTCGGCATGCGCCGCGGGGGCGTGTTCCTGGGCGAAGACGGCAAATCCGAACAGAAGCGCAAGGAGTGCGATTACCGGACGCGGTTTCACGACACCCTCCGGGCCAGCACCGCATCGGAGATGCGATCGGCCAGCACTCCAGCCGAGCTTTCGAGCGACTGTTTCGCTGCTTCGGCGTCGGCCTGGATCCGGGTCCGTGCTTCTTGAATCATCGCGTCCACGCGCGCTTTCGCTTCCTTGAGACGGGCGTCCTGATCGGCCAGCATCTGGCTTCGGGCTTGCTCGTGCTCTTTGTACACGTCGGCGCGGGCGTCGCGGATGGCGGTCTCATACTCGGCTGCACGGCGTTCGGCCCTGGCGAGGCTCTCCTCGGCGGCTTTGCGCGCGCCACTGGTGGCCTCGTCCCGCAGTTTGAGCACGCGGTCGAGAGGGCCGAACAACATCTTCTTTAAGTAAAAGTGCAGGATAAGTACAAGAACGATGGTCGGGATCGCCTTCAGCAGGATCCCACCTAGCGCTTGTAGAGTTTGTTCCATTGAATCGTGGCGATGGGCCGGGCTGACTTTAGAATTACCCTAAACCCCTTACGCTATCACACTGTAAAAATTGCGGTCAACCTCGGAACCAGACGGCGGCGTCCGATTTGAAAGGCCCTCATTCGGTGTCTTCCCCGGCCAACTTCTTGTATTTCGGCTTCTTACGTTTGTCCTTCGGTTCGATGGCGCGGGCGGGCGGAACCGTCCCCACCCGCTCGCGGGCCAGTTTCCGGACGCCTTTCTTCTGATCGAACCCTTTGCGTTTGGAACCCGATGCCACGTACCATAATCGCATTGAGCCATGGTTCTCTCCGACGTCGATATCAAGCGCTACATCGAACTGGGCAAAATCCGGATCAGCCCCGCCCTGCCCCCGGAACAGTATGGAAGCTGTTCGGTGGACTTCCGGCTCGGCGCGGAGTTCAACATCTTTGAATACAGCCGCCACCCCTACATCGACCTGCGGGACCGCGGCGCCATTCAGGACCTGATGCGATCGGTGACGGTAGCGCCGGGCGAGGCCTTCGTCCTGCAGCCGCACGAATTCGTCCTGGCGATTACCGAGGAGACGCTCGAACTCGACGACGACGTCCTGGGCCGGCTCGAGGGACGGTCGAGCCTCGGACGGATCGGCATCATCGTGCACGGCACGGCCGGCCTTTTCGACCCCGGCTGGCGCGGCAAGGCCACGCTGGAGCTGAGCAATCTCGGACGGATGCCGGTGGCCCTGTACCCCGGCATGCGGATCTGCTCGTTCACCTTCGAGCAGGTATCGACTCCGGTCTCGGTCCCCTACTACAAGAAGGCGGGGAACAAGTACGCCGGGCAGACCAGTCCGCTGGCGAGCCGGCTGACGGGCGAACTCAAGGATCGCTGATCAGGCCAGGGCGTTCCTGCAGAAGGCGTAACACTTTTTGACTTCCTCGATCGGGTCGCCTCCTTTGTACTCGTATTCGATCATGGCCGGGATTGGATATCTCTTGGCCTCGAGCAGTTTCAGCACGCCCTTGATGTCGGTTTCACCTTGGCCGAAGGGCATGTTCGCGCCCTGGTTCTTCTTGCGATCTTTCAGGTGCAGTGTAATGATGCGGTCGTGGTGCTCGTCGAGGTACTTCACGGGATCGAAGCCGGCCGCGGTGAAGTGGCCGATGTCGAGGTTGATGGCCAGGTACTTCGACATGCCCTTGGTGGCGGCGGCGAAGTCATCGGGCGTGGCGAACTCATTGGGCTTGATGTTGGAATGGTTGTGCATCCCGACATAGATCTCGTACTTCTGCGCGAAGGGATCGACGCGCCGGGCGGTGGACACGTTCGATGAGGCGGTGATCCGGTTCAGTCCCATGGCCTGGGCGATCTTGAACCCGTTCTCGATTTCGGCGTCGGACCAATCCTCACGAAAGCTGTAGTTGAGGGCATAGAGGACGATGCCGGCGTCGTCGAACTTCTTCCGCACCTCCTTCATCTGGTCGAGGGGCGGGTTCTTGCGGAAGGCGGCCAGAGCTTCCTTGCCTTCGGGCTCGATGTGGCCGGAGTATAACTCGCAATAGCCGAGTCCGGTCTTCTTATAAGCGTCTATGGCAGTGTCTACGTTGCGCGGCTTCAAGTCGCGGAAGCTATAGGACTGGGCGCCGATCATGACGCCGTTCACTTTAGAATCGATGCTCGCGCCCAGTGCCGCGGCAACCGGTGATGTGAGCGCTAACTTGGCGATGTCGCGTCGTGTGTACATGATTGCTCTCTCAGACAGTGGTCAGTGAAGTTCCGGGGCCGCAGATTTTTGTGCCGGCAAGAGTGCCGGCACGGCGCGCAGGAGTGCGCACGCCACACTGATGACCCAGATACAGTGCTTGATAGTGAATCGGTCTTGGGAGCTTGGCGATGTCGCGTCGTGTGTACATAGTTACTCTCTCAGACAGTGGTCAGTGCTTGATAGTGAACCGGCCTTGGGAGGATTACTCCTTCGAGAGTTAGCGGGTCGGATGGGTGGAGTTGGATGGCCGGCGCGGGCTGGTCCTGGCGGCGGCTGGCTCTTAGGGCTTCGATGGCTTCGGGTTTGGCGAATTGCTCGCCGGTGAAGCCTCCTACGAAACGGCCTCCTCTTATTTCGCCTCTTGCTTCCATGCGGCGGAGGACGACTAAGAGCTCCCGCCAGGGCGGAGTTATGCTTTCCTTCGCTAACAGGTCACGGAAGAGGACTCCCCAACGGTTGAGGAGTCTGTTGCGCGATTTGTCCGGTGCGAGCGGCGGTTTCGGCGTCGGGCCCACGGCGGACCAGGGCCCAGCGTCCGGCGGCGTGGCGCGGGCGGGCATGACGGCCACGGCCTTCGCCACGGCGGCGTTTGGGGTCGATCAAGGCTCGCAGGTTCTCGAAGCCGTCGGCGGTGACCAGGCCCGCGGCGACGAGTTCCCAGAGGGCATCTTCGATCTCGCTGGCGAGGCGGCCGGTGGCGCGGGTGAGGTCGTGGAAGAAGGACGCGCCGTGACGGTCGAGCGCTTCGACGGTTTCGCGCGCGGGGTGCGACAGCGAGTCGCTGGCGGCGGCGTCCGGTTGGACGTCGAGGATCCAGCCGGCGTCTTCCCGAAGGAAGAACGAGATGGGTGCGATGCGCGTGGGGCGGACGCGGCGCTCGGGATCCGACAGGGCGGGGTGCGGAGAGACGCGGGCCCACATCACTTCTCCGGAGAGACAGAGTTCGTCGAGCAGTTCCGGATCGTAGTGGGCGATGCGGGGCGCGAGGAGTCCCGGCTCCCAGCCCGAGGCGGGGGCCTCATAGCCCTGAAGCTGCCGGATGACTTCGAGCAGGCCGTCGGCTCCATGGAGTTGAAAGCCGGGGGCGGCGTGCTGCCAGCGGTAGAGGAAGGCGTGGAACTGCGCGGCGGTGACGGGTTCGATTTCGCGGCGGAGCCGGCCGAGGGTGAGGCGGTGAATGCGGGCGAGGATGCGGCGGTTGCACCATTCGAGCTCTCCGGCGGGGAGGTCGGCGTGGAAGCGGCCGCGCAGGATCTGGCCTTCGGATTCCAACTGGGCGAGGGCGATATCGACCTGATCGCGGGAGAAGGCCAGGAGCTCCGCGAGTTGCGCGGCAGTGGCGGGTCCGGTGGATTCGAGCCAGCCGCGCAGGACGGCGACGGGTTCCTCGGCCATGCCGCGACGCTCGGTGGCGACCCAGAAGGGCTTGCCGGCGCGGGTCAGTACCGAGGCCCGGCCGGCGGCGCGGAGTTCGTCGAAGAGCGGCTCCCACTCGGGTTGGGGCGGAAGCGTGAGCAGGCTGAGCAGGGCGTCGTGGAGTTCGTCGGCGTCGCGGACGTCGGGCCAGGACTCGAGGGCGACCTGGGCGATGGCGGCGGGGTCGAGAATGCCGGCGGCATCGGGCGAGTCCGAGCGGGTGGAACCGCGGAGCTGGACGGCGCGGGTGCGGCGCTCCTCGATGGGGGCGTCGTCGAGGTAGGCGTAGGGATTGGCGTTGACGATCTCGTGGCAGAGCACGGACGGCTGCGGAGTTTCGACGGCGACGGTGCGGATCTCGCCCGACTCGATCAGGGCGAGGATGCGCTGGAGACCGTCGAGATCCATGGCTTCGTGCAGGCAGTTCCGGATGGTCTCATTGACGAGCGGGTGATCGGGGATGGAGGGCGGCCCGGTGAGGTTTTCGGCACAGGCCACCTGATCGGGGAAGACGGCGGCGAGCAGGTCTTCGGAGCGCATGCGCTGGAGGGGCGCGGGGACCTTCCGGCCGCCGGCGAACCGGAGAATCGCCAGGGCGCGGCTGGCGTTCCAGCGCCAGCGGGTGGCGAAGACGGGCGCGGCGAGCAGGGCCTGGGTGAGGACGTCGGCGACGGTGTAGGACTTGACGAACTCAAAGACGGCGTCGAGCGGGAAGGCGTGGCGGTCCGTTAAAGAGATGATGATGCCGTTGTCGGTGGCGGCGGCCTGGAGTTCGAAGTTGAAGGTGCGGCAGAAACGTTTGCGGAGGGCGAGTCCCCAGGCGCGGTTGATGCGGGAGCCGAAGGGGGCGTGGAGGACGAGCTGCATGCCGCCGGCCTCATCGAAGAAGCGTTCGGCGACGACGGTGGTGGAGGTGGGGAGGACGCCGAGGGTGGCGACCCCGGATTGGAGATAGGCGACCAGTTGGGCCGCGCCGCCCGCATCGACACCGCAATTGGCGAGGTATTCGGGGGCAGCGGCGGGATCGGCCATGATGCCCTGGCGGACGCGGGAGACGGCGGCGGAGAGTTCGGCCGAGCGGCCGGGGGCTTCGCCGAGCCAGAAGGGGATGGAGGGCGGAGCGCCGGCGGCATCCTCCACCCGCACGCGGCCGGCTTC
This sequence comes from uncultured Acidobacteriota bacterium, assembly GCA_963737465.1. Taxonomy (GTDB): domain Bacteria; phylum Acidobacteriota; class Terriglobia; order Bryobacterales; family Bryobacteraceae; genus TMP-7. The sequence goes on along the minus strand of CAVTTC010000012.1, from coordinate 706,146 downwards.
GACGCGGCGGATGCGCCAGGAGTGGGTGCCGAGGAGGAAGACGTCGCCGGTCATGCTTTCCATGGCGAAGTCCTCGTCGACGGTGCCGACGGTTTTGCCTTCGGGTTCGAGGATGACGGGATAGGCGGCGTTATCGGGGATGGCTCCGCCGGAGGTGATGGCGGCGAGCCGGGCGCCGCGGCGGCCCCGAACGCGGTGGTTGACCTGATCGCGGTGGAGGAGGGCTCCGCTGCGTCCGCGCTGGGTCGCGATGCCTTCCGAGAGCATCTGGATGATGTCGTCGAAGTCGGCGCGGGGCAGGTTGCGGTAGGGGTAGGCTCGGCGGACGAGGGCGTAGAGGTCGTCTTCCTGCCAGGGGTCAGGGGCTTGCCGGAGCGGGGCTGAGAGCCCCGCGCAGCCTGGGAGGCTGCCCCACACTTCCAGGCTGGGCCACAGTTAGAGGCTGGGCCACATTGGAGCAGGCGGTTTCGGCTACGATTTGCTGGGCCAGGATGTCGAGGGCGTTCTGGGGGATGTCGATGCGTTCGAGTTCGCCGGCGCGGATGGCCTGGACCAGGGCGGCGCATTCGATGAGTTCGTCGCGGGTGGTGGGGAAGAGGATGCCGCGGGGCTCGGCGCCGATCCAGTGGCCGGAGCGGCCGATGCGCTGGAGAGCGACGGCGATGGAACGCGGAGTGCCGAGCTGGATGGCGAGATCGACGGTGCCGATGTCGATGCCGAGTTCGAGCGAGGCGGTGGCGACGACGGCCTTGAGCTCTCCGGCCTTGAGGCGCGTTTCGGCGTTCTGGCGGAGGGCTTTCGAGAGGCTGCCATGGTGGGGCAGGACGGCATCGGGGCCGAGGCGCTCACCGAGGGCGTGGGCTACGCGCTCACTGAGGCGGCGCGTGTTGACGAAGACCAGGGTGGTGCGGGTGGCCTGGATGTGGCGCGCGACGCGGTCATAGATTTCGGCCCACATCTCCGTGGTGGCGACTGCGCCGAGTTCGTCGTCAGGGATTTCGACGGAGAGCTGCATGGCGCGGCGGTGGCCGGCGTCGACGATGCGAGCTTCGGGCGATGAGAAAACGGGCGACCTCTTCGACGGGGCGCACGGTGGCCGAGAGTCCGATGCGCTGGGGACGGCCGTGGGCGGTGGCGACGAGGGCGTCGAGGCGCGCCAGGGTGAGGGCCAGGTGCGAGCCGCGCTTATCGGGCGCCACGGCGTGGATTTCGTCCACGATGACGGTACGCGTGGTGCGGAGCATTTCCCGGGTCTTCTCCGCAGTCATAAGGATAAAGAGAGACTCGGGGGTGGTGACCAGTATGTGAGGGGGCTCCTTGGGCATGCGCTGGCGTTCCCAGGCGGGGGTGTCGCCGGTGCGGAGCGCGGTGCGGATGGGAGCCAGGGGAACGCCGCGGCGCTGGGCCAGTTCGGCGATTTGCTGGAGGGGGACTTCGAGGTTGCGGCGGACGTCGGTGGAGAGGGCCTTGAGGGGCGAGACGTAGACGACGCGGGTTTCGCCGGCGAGGGCGTGGTTGCGGGCTTCGCGGACGAGTTGATCGATACAGATGAGGAAGGCGGCGAGGGTTTTGCCGGATCCGGTGGGAGCGGTGATGAGGACGTCGCGGCCGGCGGAGATGTCACGCCATCCATCGATTTGGGGTTCGGTGGGACGTTCGAATCGAGCGGCGAACCATTCGGAGACCAGGGGGTCGAACATGCGCCCTTTTCCTCATTATGACCGGAGGAAGTGGCGAGTGGCGAGTGGCTAGTGGCGAGCCGGATGGGTTCGAGCTGGCAGGTCAGTGGCGAGTGGCTGGCTAGTGGCGAGTGACGAGTGGCTAGTGGCGAGCCGGATGGGTTCGTTTGGTAGAGCGGGTTCGATGGGGTCCGGAAGCGAGTCTTTGGTTTCAATGGGTTGGGATGGCTTTTGTTCGATATTGGGAATGGGATCATCCTCCTCTGTGTGGGGCCAGAAGGGGAACGGGGTTGGGGGGCCGGGGTTGGCGGCGGGGTCGTCCGTCTTGGGGCGATTCTTCTGGACCTCCATGAGGTGCTTCCAGGTGCGGATGCAGGTGTTGGTGAGGCGGGCCTCGTAGCGATCGAGGAGTTGGAGGGCGTTGGAGTCCTCGGTCATCATGCGGAAGGCGATGCCGGCTTCGACGGGTCCGGAGAGGCCGGGGTAGGACTTCTGGATGTCATCGTGGTAGCGGGCGACGGCCTCGGTCATGAGGGCGGCTTCATAGCGCACGGCGCGTTCCTTGCGCCAGCGGTTGGCGCAGAGCTCGTCCACGATTTGGGATTCGAAGATATTGGCGGCGGCGAACATTCCGCTGTAATCGTGGCGGTGGAAGTCATAGCGTGCGAAGTCCTCACTGGGGATGCAGGTGCAGTTGGAGGTTAGGCCGTGGGTGAGGCTGTTGTAGCGGGAGCGGAGTTTACCCTGGAGGGTTTTGGGGCCAGTCGATTTCTGGGCGTTGGCTCGGTTGGCAGCGAGCTGGCGCTCGGTCACGGTCTTTTTGCGCTTCGGCTTCGGATTCGGAGTTTCAGGTTCCATTCAGGTCTTCCTACCTTGAGGTTAGCTGGGGTTTGTCGAGAGGTGGTTGGAAACGAATGGCGGATGTTATTGATGGGATTGGGGAAACTTTATTTTCGAGATTTGTGAACGGGCGACATCGGGGTATCGGATTTCACACGGTCATGCCGGCAGCCACCAGATCTGGTTATCGATGTCTTCGGCGGTCCACGACAGCCAAGCCATGAGCAGGTCCCTTGATCGCTTCGCCAACCGTGATTAGAATGACCCCGGGTGATGTACGAGTCGCGACGAAAGTGGCGAAGTGGTGGGGTATGGTCGCCAGGTCTCGGGATACAAGTACTCTTCCGTCGCCGGCAGCGATTCGAAGCACTTCAGCATCGGGAGTCGCGTCTGCGGTTAGTCTCTGGGCCGGGCGCCAGTCGATTGCCGGTATACGCCTGACCAGGCCTCATCCTATGGCTGGATTGAGGCCGGCGTCCGCTTGAAATCGGATCCTCACCCGGTTCGGCGTGACAGCTCTTCCCGGGTGCGACGGAAGCGGTCAAGCATGTCATCCGGAATCGGATGCTCTTCGCGGAACTGGTTCCGCAGCGCCTGCTGTTCGCGCATATAGGTTTCGATGGCTCGAGGGTGTTCCAGGATGAAGGTGATCGCCCCATACACTTTCGCCAGTGAATCGATAGAAGGATACGCCTGCAGAATGGATTCTGGTGTCTCGCCCCTTCGGAAGTCGTGAACCAGCACGTCCAGGCCGATCCGCGTGCCAGCTATGTAATAGTGGCTTCCCTCACGGGCCTCAACGTAGGCGCTCGTGGGCAGACTGGACATTGGCGAAGTGGCCGCTCCGATTCCTTAGATTACCGTAACTTCTAAAACCTTCGCGGCCTTTGTTCGGCAGGGTGGCGCTCAACGCCGCTCGCCCGAGAGCCTGACTGAGGCCCGGTTGGCGCCTGCCCAGGGCGGAAACCGGATTTCAGACGGGGCTCACTATGAAGACCGAGATCACTGAGGAACCATTTAGTTGCGGTTTCCTGGAATTATCGGACAATGGTGGCGTGGTCACGCTGGAGACATTGCGGGCGGAGCGGCGGGAGGAGATTCTCCAACTGGCGAAGCGGCGCGGCGCCCACAGCCTGCGGGTGTTCGGGTCGGTTGCCCGTGGTGAGGCCAATGAGAACAGCGACCTTGATCTGCTGGTTTGCTTGGGAGTCTGGCCGCAGTCTGCTGGACCACGCCGGTTTGGTTCTAGATCTCCAGGAGTTGCTCGGAATGAAGGTCCATATCGGGACCGAGAAAGTCGCTCCACTGGTACGTGCGCGACCGGATTCTTCGTGAGGCGACGCCGCTGTGAAGGATGACCGGCTCTACCTGCACCACATGCTGGAGCGCTGCCAGCGAATCACGCGCTTTATTGAGCCAGGCAGAGAGACGTTCCTTGCGTCGGAAGAGTTGCAGGACGCCGTTATCCGGAACGTCGAGGTGATTGGCGAGGCCGCCAAGCGGGTTTCGGTCTACGACTCGGGTCTGTCTGAACCAACTGGACTGGAGGGCCATCTGCGGCATGCGCGACGTCCTGATCCACGACTACATTGGCGTCGATCTCGAAGAGGTCTGGAACGTGGCGTCTTCCCGGATACCGGAGCTTCGGGCTGCATTGGAGCGGTTCCTCGCTGCTGAGGACTCTGGATCGCCACCGGGGCCATGACATCGCTGCGGCAACCACCGTAAGCCCTGAAATTCGGATCAGAGGGGCAGGGCATGAACGTGCGCTCCTTATGACACACTGGGATGGAGGCCATGCAGAGAGCACAGGTGGAAACCCTCAGAACGCCTTCGGCCGACGATCCGGTCCTGAGCGAGGTCGTTCGGGTGCTCGTCAACGTGTATCACCCGCTGCGAATCTATCTGTTCGGATCGGTTGCCCGTGGAGATGCGGGGCCGAACAGCGATTACGACATCATGGTGGTGGTGCCCGACGACGCTACCCGCGAGCGACGGGATTCCGATGCCGGCTATGAGGCGCTCTGGGGGATCGGTTTGGCAAAGGACCTTCTGGTTTGGACCAGGGAGGAATTTGAGAAGCGGCTGCATCTGAGGGCCTCTTTGCCGTCGACGATCCTGCGCGAAGGACGGCTGCTGTATGCCGGATGACCCGGTGCGGGTAGGAGATACCCGGGCATGGCTGGCACAAGCTAATAGGGACCTGCGCCGTGTCCAACTCCTCTTGGCGGCAGATCCTCCGGACGTTGAGGGCGCCCTATTTCATAGCCAGCAGGCTGCGGAGAAGGCCCTCAAAGGCTTTCTGACGTGGCACGATATTGCTTTCCGCATGGTCCACGAACTCGGAGAGATTGGAAGGCAGTGCTTGCAGGCAGATCCCACGCTCGCCGGACTCTTGCAGAGCGCCAATTCCCTGACCAAGTATGCGGTCCGCTTTCGTTATCCGGGGGCGCCGTATGAGCCGACTCTGGAAGAGGCTCGCGATGTCGCAGCACTTGCGGGCGACGTCGTTGAGGCTATCACGAGCCGGGTATCAGCCGACGCGCGGCCACTCAGATAGGCCGCGAGTCGATCGGAGTCCGCCTTTTTGGGAATGAGGCCGCAACTTTTTTGTTGCGGAAGCGTCTATGCAGATAACTCACTGATTCAATGAGAGATCTCTCTGCAATTAGGCACTGACGAATCGTCAGGAAATGATCAACGTTAGAGATATCTCATTGGCAGCATCGTTTGTTGAACCTATACTACCAAATAAGAGAGCGTCAAAGGAGAGATAATCCTTCACGCTCGACCGCCAGCGGGCGGCTACGTTTTAACCTACGTAAATCATAATCCATCCGCTGGTTGCTGTACAACGGAGAATCGGTGAATCTCACCCGTCGCGTTCGTACACAGCGACTCCCGAATCTTGCCGGTATGTCGGCAAGGTATCGAAACCCTGCCATTGATTACGAGCGGACCCACTGTCTCCAGTGGACACCTGTGGCGTCCGCCCGAAACAAACAACTCATCTAGTTGGGATGGGCCCCCCCTTCCATTCATAGTGTGATCCAATTTCGGAGTTATGTACGCGTTTACCTTTTATGGCCATCTTAAATCTTCAACAACTCAAGACAGCCGTGAGCGGCGACTCGGCCGCAATCCGTCGTGTCACACGGCTAATCCCGATTACGCCGTTTGATAAGATCTTTCCGCCTACGTACGAGGGCGGGGAGTATGCCGAGGAAGATCGGATCGTCCGCGATGCGGACGGTTCGACCCGAACCGAAAAGACCGTTCTGCTGGATTCCGTCCAGTCGCAGAGCAATCGCCTGGAGCTGGCGTTGCTGCGCGGTTATCGGGAAGGCAAACTGAAGTTCCCGATGATCTTAGTGGACTTTGCGGAGGGTGAAGAAAATCCCATCCTGCGCGACATCGGGCAGATCACAGCGCTCGAGGCGCCACACCGCATGGTGGACGCGATTTTTCGCGATTCGTTGTTGGGCAAGTCCAAGTTTAGGGAATCAGGACTCGGCAGAAAGCTGGATGCCGCCAAAGTGTCCAATGCGACACCCGTGTTCGAAATCGCACCGCACGCTTTGGACTTCGGATTCTGGGATTCGACCGGACCGCGAGGTGGTCTGGGAGCCAAAGTGCAGAGGGCACTGGTATCCGAAATAATCGGCTGTCGGACCGTCGCCGGAACGCGGCCTTCCAGCCGTATCGACCCGCTGCAGATCGAACGTGAGGGTGTCGAGGTCTTCAAGAAAAAGGACGGTGACTGGACCACTGACCCGAACGAGGCCGAACTGAAAGATGGTAGCCCGGTCAAGTATGGAAAAGAGGGTAAGCCATCAGAACTCAACCATGGGAATATCACACCATCATTGCGGTACAAGGACAAGACAACCCGGGAACTGAAGCTGAATCCTGGCGGTTTTACGATTGCCTACGCGGTTCAGACCACCGTGTTGTCCCTCGCAGCGCTGCGGCGGTTACGATTTCCGGTGAGCGGAGCGAAGGCGGTTCAAGTAGAGGTCGACAAGGCCGCCCGTACCGTTGTTGCGGCTCTTGGCCTCGCCGCAATAACATGGCTCGATCTGGATGGCTACGATCTTCGATCAAGGTGCTTGCTGGACGGCCCCCCGGGCACATTCGAATTCGTGGGGCGAGGCAATGCGGACCCGTTCTCTCTCGATGCGAATGGAGCCGCCGCACTGCTGGATGAGGCTGTCGCGGAGGCGACCGCGGTAGGTCTGCCGTGGCCGACTCAGCCAGTAATCCTGAAACCCTCACCCGAGCTCAAGCAACTCATTCTCAAGAGCAGGGCAAAGACGGCCGCGGGGTAATGGCATGTTTGCACTTCGCGTTACTTACCTCAGCGGGCGTGTCTACGCCAGCAATTTCTACGAGGGCGACGATAAGCAGACTCCCGAGTGGCCCCCGCACCCGTCGCGGCTGTTCTCGGCGCTCGTGGCGGCATGGGGCGAGGGCGGCGCAGAACCGGAACTACGTTCCGCCCTCGAATGGCTCGAAGGACAAGGCGAGCCACGCGTGCTCTTCGGAGAGGCAAGCACCCGAACGCTTGTGCGTGTCTATGTGCCCGTGAATGACAGCCGGGGGGAGGAGGCGGTTCCGGACTCGCGACCCCGAAAGGCTTCGGACGTTTCCATCGGTGTCTCTTTCAACTCCCGACGTCTACTTCGTCTGGAGCGATTCGATACCTGAGGAACTCGAACGACCGCTGGACGGGATACTGAGGCGCACCTGCGCTCTGGGTCATTCTTCAAGCCTGGTATCGGTCACGCCAGCGGACACGATTCCGGCAGGATTGCGGAACTTGTACCGGACAGCACGGGTACGGTTCGACTGAGAGTTGCCTATCCAGGACGGCTGACTGAGCTGACCGAGCGCTACCAGCGGTTTCAGGAGAACCCGTCAAAGGTGAACCGGCCCAGCGGTGGCAGGAGCGCTCGATATGCGCGGCCAGGGAAGTCACAAACCGAGCCGGCTGGCGGAATCTTCGAAGAGATGTTCATTTTTGCGCCCGAGGGGAGGCCTTCGCTACCACTAGCGGGAACACTGCAGTTGACGATTGCGGCCCGTAACGCCGCAATGGTGAACGCGCCACAACCTTGCCCAGAGATCATCAGCGGGCACGCGGCGGGAAGTACCGAGGATTCACCTACGCCGGAGCGAACGGCCGCATCTTGCCTTCGTTCCGCTTCCGTTTTCCGGCTCTGCTCACGCAACCGGCGCCATCCTTGGAGTCGCCGCGCTACTTCCTCGGGACTTGGAGTCACAGGAGCGCGAAGTGTGTCTCGCGACTCTGTACAGCATCAAGAACCTTTACATCGCCAGCGGTGGCTGGAAGGTCGCTCCGGTTAACACCGAGGAACGCCGGTTTAATCTCCGTCCCGAGGCGTGGACGGGGGGCGCTTACGGGGCTACAGAATGGGCGACGGTCACCCCGTTCGTGTTCGATCAATTCCCGCGCGACCCCTATGGCGAGGACGCGCAGCAAGTGGTGCGACGCGCCCTGAGCCGATCAGGATATCCGGAACCCGCGTCAGTGGCGGTAATGAAGACGTCGCCCCATATTGGGGTACCTCCTGCCTACGCATTTCCGGCGGCGCCATCGCGTCCCGGCAAGCCGCGCCGGTTCCATCATCACGTGTTGGTTGTGTTTCACGAACCGGTCTCCGGTCCGTTGGTTGCAGGAGCAGGGCGGTTTTACGGCTACGGATTCTTTAGGCCGATGGGAAGGCACTCATGATTCTGACTTCTCAGTTGTTCAGCCAGTTCTTCCATGAAGTTCACGGTGACGATCCGTTTCCCTGGCAGGTCGAAATGGCATCGCGGGCCTGCGCGGGTGAGTGGCCCTCGCCTGTGGCACTGCCGACAGCGGCAGGAAAGACCGCGCTGATCGACATCGCGGTATTCGCACTCGCCTGCGGAGCACCTCAGGCAGCACGAAGAATCTTCTTCGTGGTGGACCGGCGTGTTGTGGTGGACGAGGCGGCCGAGCGGGCGTCCAAGATTGCAGATCATTTGAAGAAAGCGGCAGAAGGTTCGGTCGCTCAGGCGGTTGCCGCCGCGTTGCGCAAGCTGACCGGGGAGGAGGCTGCCGATCCGCTGCTGGTGACCAAGGTGCGCGGCGGCGTGCCCCGCGACAGCACGTGGACCAGATCGCCGCTTCAGCCGCTGGTTTGCTGTTCGACCGTGGATCAGACGGGTTCCGCGCTGTTATTTCGCGCCTATGGATCGCGGTCGGAGTTTGATTGGCCGATCCGGGCAGGATTGGTGGGAAATGATGCTCTCGTGATTATTGATGAAGCGCACACGAGTCTTCCGTTCGTGCAGACGGCAAGCCAGGTCTGCTCCTGCCGGAAGCAGGCTACCCGAGGTCTGCCCTTGCCCTTCGCAGTCGTCGAGATGACCGCGACGCCGAATCAGGAACCTGCTCTGCGGGAAACGGAGGCAGACCGGAACCACCCGGTTCTGGCGAAAAGGTGGGGTGCTTCGAAGACGGCACGGCTGATCGTGGCCGACCCGATCTCCGGGGCTGACGAAGAAGCCGGTCTATTTAACGGTCTTGTATGGCGGCTGGTGTCCGAAGCACAGGGAATGAAGGAACGCGGATCGATGGTGACCGGAATCATCGTGAATCGCGTAAAGACTGCGCGGGCGGTATTCGAGAAATTGCCAGAGGGGCACCTGCTGTTGACTGGGCGTGCCCGGCCATTCGACCGGCAGCGCCTATGGGAACAGTGGCGAAGCCGGATCGAAGCAAAGAAAGAACGGGTGAACGACGAACCGATTTTCGTTGTGGCGACACAGTGCATCGAAGTGGGCGCCAACATCGATTTCGATGCAATGGTGACCGAGGCGGCTAGCTTGGATGCACTGGAGCAGCGATTCGGAAGATTGAACCGGTTGGGAAGCGCCGGAACTTCAGATGCGGCCATTGTAGTTCGAAAAGACCAGACCGTGCTGAAGTACGACGATGCGGTGTACGGTGCGTCACTGGCGTCCACCTGGAACTGGCTGAAGGACAACGCCAGGACCGTGGAGCGCAAGGTGGAAGTGGAAGGTGCGCCCGGACGGAAGCCGAAGATCAAGAAGGTGAAGGAACTCGTGATAGATATGGGCGTGTTGGCACTTCGCGCGAAGCTGCCCAAGCGTTCAGAGCGGGAGCGGGCTACATATACCTCACCGAAGTCCGATGCGCCCGTTTTGCTACCGGCGCATCTGGACCGATTCTGTCAGACCTCTCCCGAACCGGCGATATCGCCGGAGCCGGCGCTATTCCTGCACGGCCCGCAGCCGACGGCGGCGGACGTTCAGGTCGTGTGGCGGGCGGATCTGGAGGAAGGCGCCGAGGAGGAATGGTCCGACCGTGTGGAGGTGTGCCCGCCGGCGTCGGCGGAGATGCTGCCGATTCCCGTGTGGGCCGTTCGAAAGTGGCTGGCGAGCGAGGCTGCAGCGGAAATAGCGGATGTCGAAGGCATTGCTTATGATAAGCGTTCGGCAGAACCGAAGGCGGATGATCGATCTCCCAAGAGCGTTCTGAGGTGGGCGGGACCGGACCGATCTGAGCGCATTCCGGCATCCCAAATACGCCCCGGAATGATCATCGTGGTTCCGTCGATTTACGGCGGATGCGACCGGTATGGGTGGAAGCCTGACGACAACACTCCAGTGGCGGATGTGGGAGACGAGGTGAACCTCGCTGTGCGGCGGCGGGTCGTGCTGCGCCTAGGCGGACATCCGGCAGACGGGTGGGTTGCCAATCGAGGAAACGAGGAGGCCAGGAAACGGATCGCGGAGTCAGTGAAGATCCTGAACACGACGGATGATCGGGACGTTGTTCGAAATGAGTTGAAGCTGCTTGCCGCCGACGTAGAGGTCCAAGGCTGGGTTAGGAAAGCGGCGAAGCTGCTAGCGAACGACCAGCGGCGAAAGGCAATCCCGGCTAAGCCCGCAGATGAGGATGACACCGCAGTGATGGCCATTGTGGGACGCCCTCGACGCAACCTGTCGCAGTCCGAGCTCGAGGACGACATCTATCAGGAGAGTTCCGCTTCGTCGCGAACGGTGGATGTTCCACTGATGGAGCATGTCAGCCGCTGCAAGGACCGGGCGCGGAGGTTCGCCGACGCCAGCGGACTTCCAAACGAGATCGCCGCCACTGTTGCATGGGCGGCGCAGCTACACGATTTGGGCAAGGCCGATCCGCGGTTTCAAGCGTGGATGCGAGGCATGCGATCCGCTCCTCCGGGATCGATAGGGCTGCTGGCGAAAAGCAACGTGAACTACGCAAATGGCAACGCATCGCGAAAGGCGCGAGAGATCGCCGGGTATCCAGCGGGAGGTCGTCATGAGTTGCTTTCGGTCGCACTCATCAAGCAACGAGATTTCCACGAAGGTGAAGAACGGATCGACCACGATCTGTTGCTGCATCTAGTGGCATCCCATCACGGGCGGTGCCGTCCTTTCGCTCCAGTTGTGGAGGATGAGGTTCCGGTGGATGTCAGCGTTGAGTTCGACGGGCGCACGTTGGCCACTTCGAGCCGCCATGGGCTGGAGTCGGCGGGTTCCGGAATCAGCGAGCGATTCTGGCGCCTCACGCGACGCTACGGGTGGTGGGGATTGGCATATTTGGAGGCTCTGGTGCGGCTGACGGACCACCGGGAGAGTGAGTGGGAAGAACGGGAGTATGCGAAGAATGCCAGTCAACAGAATTGAACTGTGCGGATTGGACGGCAGTAACCTGCTTGCCTTTATGGCTGCGTTGGGGACTTTGCGGGTTCTATCGGCAGGCTCTGAAGAAGATGTCCGGCTGAGTTGGAGCGATGGTCGCGGGTGGTGGATGCCCGCGTTACATCACGGCAAATTAGCGTCGGAAGAAGACGTGATCACAGAGTTGTCCGAAAAGCTGGCACTACCAAGTCCGGCCTTCATGATTGGTGACGACTTGGGATTCACTCCAGACGAATACCGGAAGTTCACCACTCGTGCGGCACTGGAAGTACCCGCCAATCGTGCCTTCGCGGACTTCATCTCCGCGTTCGGCTCCGATTCCTGCTCGGACAGGAGCGGAGAGATGCAGACTACTGCACTGAGGGCGATCGGGGGAGGACAGCAGCGATTTTTAAGCTTTTATGCGGAAACTAGCAGGACTGACGGACGCAGGTCACCTCAGGAGAACGCTATTTCTGGCTTGGGACTACTCCGATGACAAGCCGTCGATGAGATGGGACCCGAACGACTTTCGGCCTCACGCACTGCAGGCGATAGATCCAAAGAGTTCACAGAATCCGATCAAGACCATGCGGGGTGCGAATAGGCTCGCTGTGGAATCACTGCCTTTTTTCGCCACCATGCCTCAGGCCCGTGGACTGGAGACTACCTGCTTCACCGGAAAAGACGTGAGTTGGCCACTCTGGGCTGAGCCGATCCAGGCTGACACAGTGGCAGCGCTGCTGAGCTTACGTGAGATTCAGAGAAAACTCCCACCACGACGCACGCTGGAACTTATGGGCGTGGTCCAAGTCTTTCGGGCTACGCGGTTCACCGAGGGCCAATATCGGAACTTCAGTCCCGCACGCGAGCTGATCTGACGTGCGCGCATCCTATCTGGTCTGTTACGACATCTCGGATGACAAGCGGCTCCGGAAAGTCTTCCAGAGCATGCGCAAGTTCGGCGATCACCTTCAGTTTTCGATCTTCGAGTGCCAGTTCACGGCCATGGACCTGGTTCGGTGCCGGGCGGAGCTCGGAGCCATCATCAACCACAAGGAAGACCAAGTGCTGTTCGTTCACCTGGGCCCGGCCGAGGGGCGCGGAGACCGGGTGATCACGGCACTGGGGAAGCCTTACACGAATGTCGATGCCCCGTGCATCGTGGTGTAAATCATGAGCGCGATTCCGGTTGTTCTGAAGCAGGAGTCCGAAGATCCGGAGTATCTGCCGGCGCGGATGGTGAACGAGTTCGTGTACTGTCCCCGGCTGTTTTACTACGAATGGGTGGACGGCCTGTTCCGGCAGTCGGCCGACACGGTGGAGGGATTGGTCCAGCACAAGCGGGTGGATAAGCCGACCTCCATGCCAGGACCGGAGGACGCTTCGGAGGACCGAATCCACTCGCGATCGATTACGCTTTCGAGTGAACGATTGCGCGTGATCGCGAAGATGGACCTGATCGAGATCGACGGCGGCGTGGCGACTCCGGTGGACTACAAACACGGAAAGCCGCGGATGGGCGATGACGAGTTGGGGTTGTGGCCGGCGGACCGGGTCCAACTGGCGCTGCAGGGCATTGTGCTGCGGGAGAACGGGTACACGTGCGAGGAAGGCGTGGTGTACTATGCCGCGACGAAGCAGCGGGTCCGGCTGAAGTTGACGCCTGACGTAGTGGACGAAGCCGAGCGAGCGGTGGCGGGAGCTTGGACGGCTTCGCGAGGGCGGCTGCCGGGACCGCTGGAAGATTCGCCCAAGTGTCCGGGATGTTCGCTGGTGGGGATCTGTCTTCCCGATGAGACGAATGCGCTGCTTCGCACCAGCGAATCGAGCGGTGCGCAACTGGAGCTTTTCGACGACGACGAGGCTCCGCGGCGTCCGGCCGGGCGGGAAGTGCGGGCGCTGATGACGCCACGATTCGAACAGAAGCCGGTGTATCTGAACACGCAGGGGCTGCGGGTGGGGAAGGCCGGCGAGGTGCTGCAGGTGAAGGAGAAGGAAAAGCTTGTCCAGGAGATCCGGATCGGCGAGATCTGCCAGGTGAACCTCATGGGCAACGTCCAGGTTTCGACGCAGGCATCGCAGCAGTTGATGCAATCGGATGTGCCGATTTGTTATTACTCGCAGGGCGGGTGGTTTTACGGGATCGCGCAGGGGATGGGGACGAAGAACGTGTTTCTCCGGCGCGAGCAGTTTCGACTGGCGGACGAGCCCTGGTTCGCGCTGCGGGTGGCGCGGGCGCTGGTGGCGGCGAAGATCCGGAATCAGAGAGTGATGCTGCAGCGCAACCACATTGAGCCGCCGGGCGAGGGGCTGGCGGGCTTGAAGCGGATGGCGGAGTTAGCGGAGCGGGCTCGGGGACTGGATGAGTTATTGGGCATCGAAGGGAACGCGGCGCGGATCTATTTCGGCGGGTTCGCGGGGATGCTGAAGGTGGACGACGAAGAAGACGGCGCGGAGTTCACGTTCGATTTCGCGGGGCGGAACCGGCGTCCTCCGAGGGATCCGGTGAATGCGCTGCTTTCGCTCGGTTATAGCTTGCTGGCGAAGGATTTCACGGTTGCGTGCTACGCCGTGGGGTTCGACCCGATGATGGGTTACTATCACCAGCCGAGGTACGGTCGTCCCGCGCTGGCGTTGGATTTGATGGAGCCGTTCCGGCCGCTGGCGGCGGATTCAGCGGTTTTGAGTGCGATCAACATGAGGATGGTGACGGCGAAGGATTTTGTGAAGGCGGGGACGGGAGTTGCTTTGACGGTGGCGGGACGGAAGGCGTTTTTCCGGGCGTATGAGTTGCGGATGGATTCGCTGGTGACGCATCCGCTCTTTGATTACCGGGTGAGTTACCGGCGGCTGCTGGAGATTCAGAGCCGGCTGCTCGCGCGGGTGGTGGAAGGGGAGATAGCGGATTACCCGGCCTTTGTGACGCGTTAGCGGGTTGCGAGCAGCGGGTTGGCGCGGAGTTTGCGGGAGGCGCTCGCAGGGTTGCGGAATGATAGACTTGCGTTGGTTGGTGGTGGGTGTTGGGGTGAGGGAGGACGGTGTTTGTCGGGGGTGCTCGAAAACACGGTCGCAGATGTTTGAAAACTGAAGAGTTATAATCGGGCTAATTCGGCCAGATCGATCTGGCCGCCTCATTGAAGCTGATGTCCGAGCAGATCGGTGCCATCTGGCGCGACAATTCGGCCAGATCGATCTGGCCGCCTCATTGAAGCCGCTGATCGTACGCACGTGGCGTAGCGTGGTCAGCGAATTCGGCCAGATCGATCTGGCCGCCTCATTGAAGCTCGGTGCATGTCGACGGACTCGACACGCCGCGCAGTCTAATTCGGCCAGATCGATCTGGCCGCCTCATTGAAGCGATCAGCGTCCGCCGACGTGGCGAATGCCGTCGCCGAATTCGGCCAGATCGATCTGGCCGCCTCATTGAAGCAACGTCAGTTCGGCTGCCGGAGCATCGGCACTCGGAGTCAATTCGGCCAGATCGATCTGGCCGCCTCATTGAAGCCGACTTCGCGTCTGGCCAGTGCCGCCGGCAGGCCAATTCGGCCAGATCGATCTGGCCGCCTCATTGAAGCCGACGTGTTCGTCGATCGCACTGCAGCACGTGTGATCAATTCGGCCAGATCGATCTGGCCGCCTCATTGAAGCAGTGCACGGCGAGATTATGCCCAGCGCACGTTCAGTCAATTCGGCCAGATCGATCTGGCCGCCTCATTGAAGCACATCCGTCCTGTGACCATGAATGGCCAATTCGGCCGATCGATCTGGCCGCTCTCATCAATTCGGCCAGATCGATCTGGCCGCCTCATTGAAGCGCCAGTGCGCACCTGGTTGCCGGCGATATCCGCAGTCCAGCTTAATTCGGCCAGATCGATCTGGCCGCCTCATTGAAGCGCCGATGGCGAGTCATAGCGAGTGCAGCGTCCCCGACAATTCGGCCAGATCGATCTGGCCGCCTCATTGAAGTGTCACGAAGTCGCGCAGCCAGCGTACCGGAGATCCGAACATCCGCGATGAGATAATTGGCTGTGCTCACTTCGTACATCCGGGCTGCGATGCGCCAGGCTCGATACGAAATTGTCGAGGACGATGGCTCCTTCTACGGCGAAATACCCTCGATTCCCGGTATCTGGGCCAATGCCAAGACGCTGGAGGGCTGCCGCGAAGAACTGGAGAGCGTTCTGGAAGGATGGGTGCTCCTCAGCATCGCCGATCATTCCCCGATTCCGGAAATTGACGGCAACCGTATCGAAATTCGCGAAGTCGCGTGAATGCGATTGGCCGCGGCCTGCTGGTGCGCTTGCTTCGTCACGGCGGAATTGATCGCAAGGAATGGGAGAGTCTCTGAGCGTTCGAACTGAATTTCCGAAGGTTTGGCCTTTGGATTTCACACCGCCTCATTGCAGCAGGCTACTCCAGCAGGCAGCGCGGGAATGGGAACGCCGTCAGCACTCAGTGGCCCGGGCTGCCAGGGTCGATGCTCTTCAACACGGTCCTGCCGTTCAGATTGGCTACGGGCCGGTTGTTGTTTGGGTATCCGCCGTAGTTGGGGAATGAGCTGATCACGCTATGCAATCTAGCCAAGGCGCCGGGCGTGATGGGAACCGGATTCTTCAGAAGAAACCATTGCACGCTTTCCGAGCACGCCGGCGTTGTCAGTGAACCGGCGTAGCGATAAAAACCCCTGCGGTCCGGCAGCAAATCCAAGGCGCTGACCTCCTTCGGCAGTTCGATTTCTCCAGGCGAGGTGGGAGCGTGGGCCATGATGGTATCCAATACCGGCAACCCTGCCGCGGAACTCGACAGAAGCACGCCGATGACGGCGAGTTCGCCAATTGAATTGCTGTGCACAAGGTGAAGCTCCGCGTCATATAGGACGCCGTTGATCGTGTGCTCGCTTGGCGCATGAAAATGAAACTGCAGCAGCTTGTAGACGTCGGTCGGCTCCGATCCGATGGAAAGGTTGCTGTTGGGATCGTAGGGCACCTCGACATAGTGGCCGGTGTTTTCGATCTTCAACGGAGTCGGTTTGTACTTGAAAAACAATGGTGGGGCAAACCTCACTGCAGTTGCTTTGTCGGGAACGATGTCGATCGGCGACTGCTTCATTCCGACCTGACCGGTAGTGCTGTCGCCGCAGTTGGCATACGACGGCGCCACGGTACCCCAATGCAGGGGACCGATGGGCGAAGCGGGGGAATGATTCCATGCTTGTGCCCAGGCAAGACCCGAGACAGTCAAAACAGCCAACACCACTTCAAAAAGCGGCTTCATACTCCTCCTTGTGAATTGGACTCTCCCCTGCAACGCCTGCCGCGGGGCGTCCAGAAACCCTCAGATGCTCTCTTTCCGCCAGGGATTCAGTTTCCTTGCAAATTGACGAGAGGGGGTTGTGCGAGGCCGCCCTGTCGCACACGATCGGGGTTTCGGGGAGGATCAGCCGGTGCCGGGTCATCCATAACCCGTTCGCGTTCAGGCAGCGCCGTCAGTCAATTGGCAGGCGGGACAGGCCCGCAACACTGTGGCGAGTGTGGTAGTCTACGGCTCAACGATTCTAAGTGGCTCCGGGATTTTCGAGGGCCGGCGCCGACTCGAATCAGTGATTCGCGCTGGGGGGGCTACGCATGCGTATCTGCTTTCTTCTGATTGCCGGCACAGTCATGGCAGCGCCGGCCGTTCGGTGGGGGACGGTCCCGCTGAGTTTCGAACCGAATACCGGGCAGGCAGCGGCGGAGGTTCGTTACCTCGCGAGGGGCAAGTCCTACACTCTGTATCTGACCCGCGGCGAGACAGTGCTGGCCGGCCGGAACCAGCCGCCCTTGCGGACCAGGTTATCCGGTGCAAACCTTTCGGCCCGCATTGCAGGCGAAGTCCCGCAGGACGCCACGAGCAATTACTTCATAGGGAACGATCCGGCTAAGTGGCACACGTCCGTTCCCAACTTTGCGAGGGTCCGCTACGCCGGCATCTACCCCGGAATTGATCTGGTCTATTACGGACGGGACGGCAAGCTGGAATACGACTGGATCGTCTTGCCCGGAGCGGATCCGCACAAGATCCGGATGATCTTCGAGCGCACCGATCAATTACGAATCGATGAACAGGGTGACCTCGTCATCCGGGCGGGCGGGAGTGAATACCGGCACAAGAGACCGGTGATCTATCAGGAAGTCGCCGGGAAACGCGTTCCGGTCGCCGGCAGTTGGACTTTGCACGGTAATGAAGCCGGTTTTTCCCTCGGCACGTACGACCGTGGAAGAAAGCTGGTGATCGATCCGCCGCTGATCTACTCCACGTATTACGGCGGGAACGGAGCCGACTACGCCTCCGCCGTAGCAGTGGATTCGGTGGGGAACACGTATGTCGCGGGGGTAGCGGGCTCGGCGGCTTTCAACATCCTGGGAACAGAAGACGCTTTCGTGACCAAGCTACGTCCCAACGGCTCCCGGCTCTACACGAGTTTCATCGGAGGGGCCGCCGCGGACGAGGCCAACGGCATCGCTGTGGATGTCCAGGGGAACGTGTACGTCACGGGAAGCACCGGATCGCACGACTTTCCGACGAGGGGCCCGGTACAGGCGAAGACGGGCGGGTCGGGGGACGCGTTTGTCGCCAAGCTAAATCCAGGCGGCCTTCTGGTTTACGCCACTTATCTCGGCGGCATTGCCAACGATTCCGGCGCGGCGGTCGCGATCGACGCAGCCGGGAACGCATATATTGTGGGGACGACGTTTTCGAGCGACTTCCCGACGAAAAACCCGTTTCAGGCGGCGAAGGGCGCTCAGCAGGATGCATTCGTCGCAAAGATCAATCCGGCCGGCACGGACTGGGTCTACTGCACGTACCTGGGCGGTAATAACGTCGATGAAGGAAATGGCATCGCAGTGGACGCGGCCGGGGACGCTTACGTGACCGGCTATACGGCGTCAACGAACTTTCCGCTGCAGTCTCCTTTTCGCAGTTCCAACGCCGCCAGCGTTGACGCATTCGTCACGAAGATCAATCCTGCCGGATCCGCACTGGTCTACTCCACCTATCTGGGCGGTTCAGCCACGGACTATGGAACGGCGATTGCGGTGGATTCATCGGGCAGCGCGTATGTCACGGGCATCGTGACGTCCGACGACTTCCCTCTGGTAAACCCAATCGACAACAAGCTTGCTAGCCACGCGGTGGACGACGCCTTCGTTACGAAATTCAATCCTTCCGGTTCGGCGCTGGTGTATTCCACGTATCTGGGAGGCGGCTCGGCAGACGACCCGCTTGCCCTGGCAATCGATGAGGCCGGAAACCTCTACATTACCGGCCGTACGAACTCGAGCGACTTTCCATTAAAGAACCCGATTCAGACCACGCGGACCGGGTTCGACCTATTCGTCACCGAAGTCAACGCGGCCGGATCGGGGCTGCTATTCTCGACGTTCATCGGCGGCACCGGGAGTGAATCGGGCCGCGGCATCGCAGTGGACCGGTTGGGAAACATACACGTCGCCGGGGAAGGCACGTCCACGGATTTTCCGGTGAAGAATCCATTACAGGGCGCCAATGGCGGCGCGCAAGATGCCCTGGTGCTGCTGTTGGGCGATGCTCCGCCGTCGAACGGTCCGGTCATCACGACCGTCAGCGACAATCTCATCGATGGCGGCGCGGTGGTTCCGGGCGGGTGGTTTTACGTGAAAGGCACAGATCTTGCGGAAACCACGAGGATCTGGGGCGGCAGCGATTTCTCCGACCCGAATACGCTGCCCACCGACCTGAACGGGGTGGAAGTGTGGGTCAACGGCGCTCCTGTGCCGGTATATTTCATTAGCCCCGGCCAAGTGAATGCGCAGGCTCCTTCGAACATCAGCGGCACGATCACGGTCCAGGTAGTCCGTCTCGGGCTGCCCAGCAACACTCTAACCGCTCCTGTCGCCGGGATCCAGCCGAGCCTCTATTATTACCAGGCCGGCTCGAAGAGCTACGCCGCTGCGTTGTTTGTGGACTACACGATCATGGGAGATCCGGCCGTGGTGCCCGGAACCCGCAAGGCTAAACCGGGCGACATCATCCAGCTTTACGCCTCGGGGCTGGCGCCTTCTCAAGCGGGAAGCGCGGTTACGTCGCCCGTCCCGATTACAGGAGTCGGCGTAACGATTGGCACCACCGATGCTCAGGTGTCCTTCGCGGGGCTGGTTGCGCCAGGGCAGTTCCAGGTGAACTTCACTGTGCCGCAACTACCCGACGGCGAGTATTCCATCAAGGTCTCGGCGTCCGGCAAAACGTCGCAATCGGGCGTGTTGTTCGAGATCGGCCAGTAGCGGATGCCCGCGGCGGACCAACCGAGCCAGCCTGCTCGGAATGAGGCGTGGGTTTTGGCAGTCGATCCACCCGGTCCCTCCCATGTATCCGCATGATCCTCCGCCGGTGCTCTCCTGGGTCCTTGATTGTACCCCTGAGACGCTCGAACCGGTTCCTGGAAGGATCATTTTGCCGCCGACCTTGGCGCGCGATCTTCGCTTCGGCGTCCTGGTCCGGCTGAGGTTTCCAGCGGCGGTTCAACCGGCGCTCCGGGAGGCAAATAACCGAAACGTGACCTCACGCACCGTTGTCCTAGAAGCGGGGGATCCCTATGACACAACTGACGGCGGCAGAATCGACACGGCTAACGACGATGGACATCAAACAGTTCGGGGCGTCCGCGGGGCCCTGTCTGACGATACTGCTGCCGGTAAACGCGCGCGGCGGGGAGAAGCGGTCGCTGAAGAACCGGCTGAAGGCCGCGGCCGGGAAAGCTGAGCAGGAACTGGGGAAGCGGATGGTAGTGAGCACGCTGGTCCGCAAGCTGGTTGACCCGATCCTGAGCTTCGCAGACCAGGCGGAAGACGAATCGCGCGGAGCTACGTTAGCGCTATTCGCATCGGAGGAAGGATTGCGGCATTACTGGCTCATGGAGCCGATGGACGAGACGGTGGTGGCGGCGGACAATTTCCATATCCGGCCGTTTCTGAAAGGGATTGGAGGCGAACGAGAGTTCTACATCCTTGCGCTCGATCAGAAGAACGTCCGGCTGTTGAAGTGCACGGAGCACTCGTCCGAAGAGATCGACCTGCGGGATCGGATCCCGCACAGCTTGCAGGAGCACATGGCCACCGACAGACCGGATCACATGTTGGACAACCGCAGTATGGGCGGACCACCGGGCGGCGCGGGCGCGCAAGGTGTCATGTTCACCACCAGTACCGACGCGGAGGACTCGGATGAGTACCTTTTGCACTTTTACAAGGATGTCAGCCGGGGGGTGTCGGAGTATTTGAAGGGGCAGGAGAAGACGCCGCTGGTGGTCTGCGGCGTGGAATACGAGCTGGCGATGTTCAAGCGGGTGAACACATGGGAGAACACCTGTCCCGAGGGTGTGCGGGGCGCGCCGAACGGGTTGAAGGGCGGTGAGATGCATGCCCGTGCTCTCGAGTGCTTGCAGAAGATGGACGAGACCGGGTTGGATAGCCTTCTCGGCCAGCACAACAAGCAGGGCGGTGATGCTGCGACGGCGGGCGTCAACGATCTGGTGAAGGCGGCGTACGACGGCCGAGTGATGCATCTGTTCGTCGCGGAGAACGCTCAGGCGATGGGGAATTTCGACGAGGCTACCCACCGCGCGCGGACGCACCAGGTCCCGCGCAAAGGCGATGAGGATCTGATGAACGCCGCCTCGATTCAGACCATTCTGCACGGCGGCCGCGTGCATGTATTGCCGCAAGCGCGAGTACCGGGCAATCGGCCGATGGCGGCCATTATGAGGTACTAGCCCGAGGCGTCAGGAGTAGCTCCCCCGACGTACGATGCGCCGATGGACGGCGATGGCCGTTCAGCCGCATCATGCGGCCGCCGGCAGAATGGGTCCAGCCCGCGTTAACACTTCTTTACTGAATGCCGAGAGGGACGCCACCGTCTTCCCTATTGAAGGCAGTTCAGATTACGGAAGGTCGAAACCAATGTATTTCCACTCTCATGACTCCTCCTCAGCGGTTGCCGAACGGCGGCAGACGCTTCCTTCTAACGGGCTTGCTGCCGCAGGGCCGAAGACAGACGCACACAACGGACACCGGACACCCCTGATTGTCGTCAGCCGGTTCGACGAGGGTCTCATCTCTTTGCTCGACGTGCTGAAACATACCAGATGGGCCGTGTACTGGTTTGGAACCTGTGCGCTGGCCCTCAACAAGCTGCGCGCGGTCAGCGCACCTGTCGTACTCTGCGACCTGAACACTCTTGAAGGAGGAGGCTGGCGGGACATGCTCGCGGCAGTCTCCACGCTCCCTGAAAAGCCGCGCTTGATCGTCACGGCACGCCACGCCGACGAAATATGGGCGGAAGCGTTGAATCTTGGCGCGTATGACGTGCTGGCAAAGCCCTTCGATGCGGACGAAGTGGTTCGGACTATCGGCCTCGCATACAAATCGTGGATGGCTGCGCACGACCAGAGGTAGGCAAATGGAAACCGCTCATCCTCGCCGCCGGGGCCGCCATCGCACCCGGCGTTCCGCCGGCCGTGCGCCGGATGACACCCCGATCATCCTGATAGCCGGCCCGTTCAAGAAGCACATGGTCGAGCTGGCTGATACGCTCTTCGGCGCGCACCGAACCGTGGTCTGGCTGAGCACCTGCGCCGAAGCGATCAACTGCTCCTCCCGGCGAGCAGTAGAGGTAATCCTCACCGCGCGGGTGCTGGTTGACGGCGATTGGACCGTGATATTGCGGGGGATCGCCGGCATGCGCCAGCGGCCGCCGCTCGTCTTGATTTCGCGAGATCAGAACCCGGTTTTGCAGGCTGACGCGATCAGGCTGGGGGCAACATCGTGCATGTCTCTTCGCACATGCTAAGGCTGAAGATGGGTATGAAAGATCGCGGCAGGCTCGTTGTAGGCGATGCCGGCGAAGATGCTCTGATGGTTGTTCATGAAGGACTCTCCGGCATCCGGGTATTCCTTCACGTCGTGCGCGTCTTCGTGTAGCGCTATGCTCTTCCCATGGGCGAAGCACCTTGCTCAGTGGCAATTACGATTCGTCCGGCTGTTCCAGAGGACGCTGACGGTATCGCCCGCACGTTCGTGGAGAGTGCCGAGCATCATGCCCGCCTTGATCCTGAGCGCTATTCGGTCCCGGCAGCTGAGACGGTATCGGCACGCTACCGGGAAGGGCGGCAGCATCCGCCGGGAGCGGCCGGAGAGACCATCACTCTTGTCGCGGAGCTCACTGGTGAGATCGTTGGATTCATAGACGCCCGGCTCGACCGGTCGCTGGATCCAATGCACCGGGAGATCATCTACTGCCACGTTGCGGAGATCGCGGTGTGCGGTGAGTACCAGAATCAAGGCATCGGTGGAAGGCTACTGCGAGCGGCTGAAGACTGGGGACGCGGGCAAGGCGCGGAGTTCGCATCTTTGGAATATCACTCCGCAAACACGCGCGCCAGCATGTTCTATCAGCGGCGTATGGGCTATTCCGCGGCACACATCACGGCGATCAAACGGCTCTAGTTTCGCCCTGCGGTCGAGGGCCCACCGGCCGCGTCCGCTGGGCATCTGTGAGCTCAGTGCCGCGGCGTTGACAAACGCAGTTCGGAAGATGTATCGTAATTCGTATTAAGCATTCGAATTTGGATGAAGGATTCGAAATGACGATGCACTCGGATACTTGCGCTGATACGCCTCCGGCACGGGGGACGTACAGCTCTCACCGAGAGCGCCAGCGCCGCCGCATTCTGGAGGCGGCCGAGAGGTTGTTCGATGAGCGGGGGATCGACCGGGTCACCATCGCCGACATCGTCAACGCCGCGGGAATCCGGACATCCACCTTGTACGAGTATTTCGCGAACAAGGACGACGTGGTGTGGGCAATCGTCGGGGACCTGCTCGCGGATGCGGCAGTGCGCGCGAAGCAGGCGATGGACCAACGCGACACCGCGCTCGCCAAAATCACGGCATTGCTCGAGTTCATGGCCGACGGGCTCACGAACGATCCGTCAAAGGTTCGATTCATGGCGCAGTTCGACGCCATGTACGCTCGCCAATGGTCCCCGGAGCGCCTTCTGTCGCTCGAAGCGCAAATCAGCCCTGAGGGCTTCAAGTACTTCAGCCATTTGATTCGCGATGGCATCGCGGACGGATCGCTGCGTGCCGATCTGGACCCGGAACTCACGATGCATGCCGTCATCAATGCGGTAATTGGCGCTCAGCGACGGCTCGCATCGTTGAGCAACCGCGTGGAGTTGGAGTATGGACATCCCATTGACCCCCTATTCCGCGAGACGACCCGCATCATCCTGCTGGGCCTGCGCGCCGCAGACCCGCCGCCCGCCAAGAACCGCCGCAAGCGCCCGCAATCCCACAAACAAAGAAAGAGGCATTCGTGAAACTAACCTCCGTCCACACATTACTGTTCCGCCTGTCGCTGGCATTGCTCGCGGCCATTCCCCTATCCGCGGCGCAGTCTCCAGCACCGAGGCTGGTACTGGCCGCCGATGCAAACTGGAAGTTCCTGCCAGGCGATCCGGCCGGCGCCGAAGCGCGCTCATTTGACGACGTGAACTGGCGCAGCGTCGACCTTCCCCACGATTGGAGCATCGAGGGACGTCCGGCCAAGGACAACCCGACGGGTTCAGGCGGCGGATTCTTTCCGGCGGGCACGGGCTGGTATCGCAAGACCTTCAGTGCGCCCGCGGAGTGGAAGGGGAAACGCGTCAGCGTCGAGTTCGACGGGGTATACCGCGACGCGACGGTATACCTGAATGGACACAAACTGGGAAATCAACCCTACGGATACACCAGCTTCCGCTTCGACCTCACGCCGGACCTGGACTTCTCCGGGAAGAACGTGCTGGCAGTGCGCGTGGACAACTCCGCGCAGCCGAATAGCCGCTGGTATAGCGGTTCCGGCATTTACCGGCATGTGCGGGTAGTGGTGACCGATCCGGTTCACGTCGCTCACTGGGGAGTGTTCATCACCACGAAACAGGCCTCGGGCGAAGCCGCGGCGATTTCGGTTCGGACGCGCGTGGCGAACGAATCGGCCGGGCAGGCGGGGCTGACGGTGGAGACGCGCATTGTGGACCGGGCCGGGAAGGCTGCCGGCCGGGCGCAATCGACAATTGAGGCGCCGCCGGCCGGCGAGACTGAAGCAAGCCAGGAGATCGCGGTGGCCAAGCCGGCCCTGTGGTCGCCCGAATCGCCGGCAGTGTACCGGGCCGTGACGAAGGTTCTGAAGGAAGGCAAAGTGGTGGACGAAGTCGAGACGCCGTTCGGTATCCGGACGCTCGCGTGGTCGGCGGAGAAAGGGCTCCTGCTGAACGGCAAGTCGATCAAGCTGGTGGGCGGGAGTGTTCACCACGACAATGGACCGCTGGGAGCGACGGCGTTCGACCGCGCCGAGGAGCGCCGCGTGCAGCTGTTGAGAGCGGCCGGTTTCAACGCGATACGAACCTCGCACAATCCGCCCTCGCCGGCGTTTCTGGAAGCGTGCGACCGGCTCGGATTGCTGGTGTTCGACGAATCCTTCGACACCTGGAAGGCGAGCAAGGCGAAGTTCGACTATGGGCGCAACTTTGACGAATGGTGGCAGCGGGACATTTCGGCGATGGTGCTGCGGGATCGCAATCATCCGTCGGTGATCTTCTGGAGCATCGGGAACGAAATCCCGGAGGTGCTGGTGGACAGAGGTCCCGCGATGGCCAAGAAACTGGCGGGGCAGGTGCGGTCGCTCGACAGCAGCCGTCCCGTGACCCAGGCGTTTCCGACCAGCACGTCCGGAGAGTATCCGGACGCCGTGATCTCGAATCTCGACATCGTGGGCTACAACTACAACCTGGCCTCGCACCATGAGGACGACCACCGCCGGCTTCCGTCGCGTATCATGATGACCACCGAGTCCTTTCCGGGCGCGGCATTCAACGAGTGGCGGCTGGCGAAGGACAATCCCTACATTCTCGGCGAATTTGTTTGGACCGCGATGGACTACCTGGGCGAATCGGGAATTGGGTCGTGGGCCTACGGGACGCCGGAACAGGCGGCGATGGCGGGAAAGGCCATGTCCGGTATGCAATCCATGGTGGACAAGATGTTCCTGGCGATGGCGAACGGCGTGGACATGGCGGCGCTGATGGCCCAGGGCGCGGCGCAAAGCGGCGACTCGCCGATGAGCGTACTGTTTCCGGGGTTTCCCTGGCATGCGTCGCAGTGCGGCGACATCGATCTGACGGGTCAACGGAAGCCGCAGTCCTACTATCGCGACATTCTGTGGAACGGAGGGGATCGCGTATACGCAACCGTGCGGCTGCCCGAGCCTGACGGGAAGAAGACGATCGTCGCGGGATGGGCGGTCTATCCGACTGTTCCGAGTTGGACGTGGCCCGGACAGGAAGGCAAGACAATGCAGGTGGAGGTGTATTCGGGCGTGGAGAAGGTCCGGCTGTTTCTGAACGGCAAGCTCATCGGCGAGAAGCCAACCGGCCGCGAACAGGAATTCAAGGCGATGTTCGATGTTCCGTACGCTGCGGGCACGTTGAAAGCGGTGGGTGTCAAGGGGGATCGCGTTGTGTCGGAGAGCGTTCTAACGACGGCGGGCCTTGCCGCGCGGCTACGGCTCACCGCGGACCGCTCGACGATCCAAGGCGACGGCCAGGATCTCTCGTTCGTCACGGTGGAAGCAATCGACGCGGAAGGACGATTACAGCCCAACGCCGACCAGGAAGTTCAGTTTGCGATCAGCGGACCTGGCCTGATGGCGGCCGTGGCGAATGCAGATGGCAGGGACACAGATTCCTATCAGGGCACGCGGCGGAAGCTTTATCAGGGACGCGCGCTCGTAATCGTACGGAGCTCGAAACAGGGCGGAGCGATACGGTTGTCGGCGACGGCGCCGGGCCTCTCCAGTTCGGCTATTACGATCCAGGCGAAGACGCCCGGGGTGCGCGCGGAGCTGCAGTGAACGCTTCACAAGGCGGAAGCGGTTAGAATTGAACATGGGGGCCTATGACGATCACCGTTGAAATTCCCGAAGAATTCGCCGGTCAACTGATCGCCGCGGGAAAGGACCCGGCGCGCGCGGCCCTGGAAGCGATTGCTTTGGAGGGATACCGGAGCGGCCGCCTCAGTGAAGCCGAGATTCGCAACCTGCTTGGCTTCGAAACCCGAATGGAAGTCGACGCCTTCCTGAAGGAGCACGGTGCGTTTCCACCGTACACCGACGAGGATCTCGCTCATGACCGCGAAGTCGCCATCCAATTAGCGTGGCGGGCGCAAACGGGACGGCAGGAACGGCCACCCGATCACCGGCGCGCCGGATGATTGTCATTGCCGACACGGGGCCGATCAATTACCTGATTCTGATTCGCGAAATCGAAATCCTACCGGCCCTCTACCAACGCGTTACGATTCCGCCGCCGGTGCGTGAAGAACTCAACCGTCCGCGCACCCCATAGCCAGTGCGAGCGTGGATCGCCCAGCCTCCCGCCTGGCTGGAGGTCCGAGCACCGAACAAATCTCCAGGCGCGGAACTGACCCGCCTCGATGCCGGCGAGCGCGATGCGATCTTGCTTGCGGAAGAACTGGGCGCCGATCAGATCATCATTGACGAGATTCGCGGTCGGCGGGAGGCCCAACGGCGCGGCTTGGCTTACACCGGGACTCTGGGCGTGCTCGCTGCCGGCGCCGACCAGGGGTTGATGGATCTCCGGGATGCGGTTGGTCGTCTTCGCCAGACCAGCTTCCGGATTTCGGACGATATCCTCGAGCGACTTATGGAGGGGAAATAGGCGGTCGTGTCACTCTCAGACATGACCTTGCGCAGCTCTGCGTTCTTGATGATCCGGCTCCCCTTCCGGGTCCTGCAGGTCTGGAAGAGCATGGAGAATCGGAGTATATGCAAGCGAAGCAGCCAGGCGAGCTAAGTCATCGCCCAGGCGAGCGTTTTGCTTGGAGACCTCATCAATGGCAGATGCAACTCTACCAGGGTCCAGGGAGATGACCGCTGTCTTCAGTCGTTCCCGCAATGCTCGAGGCAGGGCGGCCAGCTCATCGGGATTGAGTGCGGCAGGTTTTTCCGCGTCCTCACCCCGAACCGGTGAACCATATTGGAACTGAACCCCGAGGTGGCGGGCCATGCAATCAAAGATCTCTTCGGTGCGATATGGCTTTCGCAGGAAGTCATCGAAGCCGGCGGCGATCACCTCTTCGCGTTGTGAGGCAAAGGCGGACGCGGTGACGGCCACGATCTTGACGTCGCGGCCGCCCTCGAGTGTTCGGATGCGTTTCGCCGCCTCCACTCCATCGAGGACGGGGAGACGCAAATCCATCCAGATGAAGTGCGGACGCCAGGCGCTGAAGGCCTCGATCGCCTGGAGACCGTCTTCCGCTACCCGGACCTCGAACCCAACTTCCTCGAGCTGCCGTTGCAGGAGGAACCAGTTCTCCGTCTGATCCTCCACGATCAATGTCCTGTAGCGCTGCTGGCCGGGCTTGGAGGCCGATTACCTGCGCGTGTTGGGCATCGACAGCAATCTCCCCCGCCGCGGCAGCCAGCGCCGGGATCTCTAAATGGAACCGCGATCCCTGTCCGGGTGAGCTCTGCAATTCGATCTGTCCGCCAAGCAGATGGACGAAATGCCGGCTGATGCTGAGCCCGAGACCGGTGCCCTTTCTGCCGCCTGAGTTGCCGGCTTGAACAAATGGCTCGAAGATCCGCGCCCGATCATCTGGAGCGATCCCGATGCCCGTATCCTCGACGTCGAACACCAGTATCAGATTCGCCGAATTTTCCAACCGGCGGGCATCCGATCGGAGCGCGATCCTCCCCTGGTCGGTGTATTTCAGTGCATTTCCCACCAGATTGATGAGTACCTGGCGGAGCTTGCGAGAGTCCGATTGGACGAATTGGGGAGATTGCGGCGAGATCTCCAGCAGCAACGCCAGATTCTTGGCCTGCGCCCGTTCCCGCAGCATTGCGACAGTTTCACCGAGAAGTTTGTGCAGGTCAAAGCTCGCAAGTTCCGCAATATTTCCGCCGGTCTCGATTTTCGCCATGTCGAGGACTTCATCGATGAGCCCGAGCAGATGCTCGCCGCTGTTCGCAACAATGGTCAAGTCCTGGCGATGCTTTGGCGGAAGGCCGTCGTCCCTCAGGACCATACCGCTGAATCCAAGGATCGCGTTCAGCGGTGTCCGCAGTTCGTGACTCATGTGAGCAAGGAACATACTTTTAGACCGGTTCGCGGCGAGCGCCTGGTCGCGAGCCTGGACCAGCTCCGAGGTGCGTTTCTCTACCAACTCCTCTAACTGCCCCTTATACTCGTGCAACTCGCGTTGAGTCCGACGGACGCGCTGACGTTCGACGAGGAGTCCAGCAATGAGGCACCCCTGCAGAATGAAGAGTACGATTGCGGCTACGATCCGCCACTTGTACTGTTGCCACATGGTGGGCTCCCGGAAGCGAACGATGCTGACTGGAGGCAAGAGGTCTTCGCGAATACCCCAACGCTGGAGCTGGCGCCAGTCGAACATGGGCACCACCGGCGCACCTTCCACGGCAATGTCGGTGGCTCGAGCTCCGCCGGCAAGCCGCAGAGTGAGTTCCGCCAATCTTGTGACATTGCCCTCAACTGTCGCAACATAGCCGCCAACGATTCCACGTCCGACGTTTGAGCCGGTTAAACCGTAGATTGGCACGCGTGCCGAGTGGGCTACAGCGGCGAGAATTTCCGGGGACTCCACAGGACCATGCTGAGTTGCAAACTGCTGCCAGATATAGAGAATGATGGATTTCTCCGGCAGATTCCTGACTCTTGCGGCCAGTTCTGCGAGCGAAAGATCGGTAAGGTAGGTAATGCCCAGCCGGCTTTCATATCCCTGCAACTCACGGCGCGCCACCTTCTCCAGTTGTTTGTCACTGTTGGCGGTTCCACTAATGACAAACACCTGTTTCGTTCCCGGGTGCAGTTTCAGCGCCAGATCCAGCGTTCTTCTGTGGCTTTGCATGTACACGATGCCAGTAGCACCGGGACCTGCGACAAGCTGGTCCGATGGCGGTGGGGCGATCGAGTGGAAAACAATCGGAGCATCCGCGAAAAGCGTATCGCGATATCGAAGGAGGAAGCTGACGGATGCATGTGAAGCGGCAACGACGACGTCGATTCTGCGGTCCGCATACTTCCTTTTCAGATAATCGCGCAGCACCAGCGATTGGTTCTCGCCCGGAAACCGGTTCGATTCCAAATACTCGGAATACACTTCGATTCGCCTGGGTGCGGCGGCTTGCATGGCGGCTTGAAACAGTTCGTCGAACTGGACATTGCTGGGGTTGTCCCTGGCGTACCAGTAGAGGACCAGGACCCGCTTCGTCGTGGAGGCGTCCTGTGCCCCTGGTGCCGGCAGAGTAGCCGTGAGCGAGGCAAGCAATACTGCCCGTACGAATCTGGAAGAGGCGCTCATTAAAATGACAGCTTCATCCCGAGTTGCACCTGCCGCGACGAGCCGGACTCGCCAGTCGGGAACCGGGTGTTGGTGATACGGCCAAAATCCGGAGTGCCTACGACGTTCCCAGGCTGGCCGAAGTTTGGATGATTGAACAGATTAAATAGCTCGACCCGGAATTGTAGATGGATCTTCTCAGCTAACACCGTGTCTTTCATCAATGAGGCATCGATATTATTGAACCCCGGTCCGGTAATCGTGTTCCGGCCCAGGTTGCCGAAGGCCGAGACTGGGGTAAACGCTGATGTGTCGAACCATCGCTCGACATGTCCGATGATCGACACCGGCCCGGCCACGTTCGGTCGAAGCGTGTTGGGAACACCCGTAAGGGTACTGTTGGTGGTTACAATGTTGACAGGATTTCCGCTCTGCGACTGTAGCAACGCCGCAATCCGCCAGCCTTTCAGAAGGACATTGCGGCTGGAGGGTAGTTCATATGTCGCGTTGGCCACGAAGCGGTGGCGTGCGTCGAAATCCGATGGGCCGCGGTCGCCGCGCAGGTTGTAGCTGTTCTGTACGACGATTCCCTGGGTGCTGAGCGAGTTATAGTCGAGCGATTTCGACCAGTTATAGTAGCTGTCGATGTGCAGCCCGCGCCCGAAACGCCTGCTCATCGAGAGCCAGAGCGCGTTATAGCTCGAGTTTCCCGTACTCTCTACCTGAGTTATGTTGCCGAGCGGTGTGCCGGGCAGAATGGCGGACGATCCGGACACAGCCGGATAGGGGCGAACGCCGTTTGCCGGCTGATTGATGTTGCGGCGGAGGATGAGGTGAGTGCCTTTCGATCCGAAGTACCCGCTCATCACCAGCACCGCGCCGGGCAATTCACGCTGCACGTTCAGGTTCCACGATTGCATGTAAGCGTTGTCGAACCCGCGATCGATACTCGCTGGAGCCAGTCCCGCGGCCCGGGCTGTGTCGATGGCGCTGTCGAATCGGATCGGGCCGGCGAAGGTCAGCGGGACTGATAGAGGGGGATTTGCGCTCATCGGCGTCACGATGCTCGTCATCGGCTGGTCCGTAGCGATGGCGTATGCACCTCGGACAGACGTTTTCCCGTCCTTGAATGGATCCCAGGCGAAGCTCACGCGCGGCTGGAAGTTCTTGTTGTTCTGGTGGTAGATGTCCTCCCCCGCCCGTCCGACATCCTCGAGCGATCCAGACGCGGGGTCGAAGACGATGAAACGGCCAAAGCGCTCGTCAGGAGTCATGTTCCAGGCGTACCGCAGGCCGAGTTCGACGTTGAAATGCGGCGTCCATCTGTAAGTCGTCTGAATGAAGAACTCGAGAGCCCCCTGCTCTATGCTGCTCGATTGGTTACCCAGGGTAATGCTGAAGGCGTTCGCGTTGCCAGCCAGGAATGCCGGAATACTGGCGAAGTTGAAAATGCCGGGGCTGAGCCGGCGACTGTTGCTGAGGAAGTCGCGATACTCGCCGCCGAACTTAAGGGAGTTCCTTCCGTGAAGCCAACTGAAGTTATCCGCGGCGACGATCGTTGTATCGCCGCGCACTTGCGGCACATTCGACGGTCCACCGATGCTCAGATTGCCTCCGGCGATGCTGATCTGTGGCAACCCAATGGTCTGATTGACGCCGTCACGGATGCCAAACGCGGCCGGATTATAGAGTGCATGGGCACTGCTCTCGCTCGAGAGACGATTAAGACCAACGCTGGCTTCATTCACCGCATTACCGCTGAAGGTGTGCGTTTCGTTCAGCGAGAAGAACTGTCTCAGGACGTTCAACTCGCCGCCGAAGTCAGGAACTGTGGTCCCCCGGCTACCTGGCTCGTAGAGCCGAAAGCGGTGGGCTGTGTAATAACCATGCAACCGGCTGTTTCGACTGAGCATGTGATTGACATCAAGGGCCCATTGATCGAGGTTCACCGGACCGGGCGCCCAGCCGACGAAACGAGGAGTTCCGGTTGAGTCAGTGAAATTCGATCTGGGTATGAGGTCCACGAGTTTCGCGACCACAGGATCGACAACAGACGCCCGCTGCGCGTCGCTCAGAACAACGCTGTTGATGTTTATCCCCTGCGCTTGACGGAGGCCTTCATAGGACAGGAAGAAGAAGGTTCTGCTTCGAACAATCGGGCCGCCGAGAGTGCCGCCGAACTGGTTGCGTTTGAAGGGAGGCGGCTCGTTGGAATTGAAATTGAAGAAGTTGCGGGCATCGAGCGCGTCGTTGCGGAGGAACTCAAATAGCTCGCCGTGGAATTCACTGGTACCCGAACGCGTTGCCATATTGACAATCGCTCCGGAACTCTGGCCGTACTCCGCGCTGAAGGCTGTGTTGTCAATCTTGAATTCCTGAACCGTGCTGATGGAGGGCTGGAACGAAATGGCGCTGGAAACGGGGTTGGTCAGTGCAATGCCGTTGATCCGATAATTGACAGTCTCCTCGCGGTTACCGGCGGTATTAATCGCCAGAGCGCCCGAACCGCGGGACGGCGTAGTCGAGAATCCATTCTGGGAAGCTGTAACCGAGCCGGGAGCCAACAACGCGAGATCCAGAAAGTAGCGGCCGTTCAGCGGAGTTTCCTGAACGGTGCGCTCATCCACCACATGGCCGCCGGAAGTTGTGTCTCCATCAATGACTGCCGGTCGGGATCTCACCGTAACTTCCTGGGACAGGTCTCCGATCTCGAGGCCGGCATCCACAACGACGTTTCGACCGACCTCGGTGGTCAACGCGTTGACAACATATAGCCGGAATCCGGGAGCGCGGACTTGCAGCCGGAAGGTCCCGACGGGCAGGGCGGCGAACTCGTACAGTCCCTGACTGTTAGTAGTGGCGACGCGCTCGACCAGGGTTGCCAGGTTTTGTACCAGAACCTCAGCTCCGACGACTACCTTTTCGGACGGGTCGGTGACACGACCGGTCAACGTACTGTAAGGCTGCGCGTCGATTGTTGCGGCGGCAGCTACCAACAGGACTAGACCCGCATTGATCCGGAATGATTCCGCTCTGTCCGGGTTCATGCAACACCATTGCCGGGTCACGACAGTATACCACGGCCTCGTCGTATTGGAAGTGTTTACGACGGGAACTTAACGGGAACTGACGGGAACAGCATGAAAGGTTGCGGCAGACGAAGAGGTGACGAGAACTTAAGGGGTTGTTAGTCGGACAGAAGGAGCTTTCTCTGAACTCGCTAAGACAGAAGTCCACCAACTGCCAGGCGGTCCGCGAAGTAACAGGTTGCGGGTCGGTAAATGATTGATCCAGTCGGCTGTATCACCTGTGGTATTCTCTCTCGAGGCACGTCACGCCGGCACCGGGGAGTCCCTCAGGTACATTGCGCCGGCGTCGGAAGGAGAAGTCATGACACCTAAAACCGCATGGATCACGAGCGCGGCGGAAGCTTTCTTTTCCGCTTGCGAGACGGGCAAAGGATGGGAGGTTTGTAGCGAGTACTGCACACCCGACGCCACGTTCAGCGCGCAGGCCGAACCACTTCTGGGCATCAAGAGCCTGGCAGAGTACACGAATTGGATGAAGGGAATCATGATGGTTCTGCCGGATGCGCATTACGAAGTGAAGTCTCTTGCCACGGATGCGGTCCGCGGTAATGTTGCGGCCTACGGCGTGTTCCATGGCACCCACACCGGCGAGGGCGGTCCGGTCCCGCCGACCGGACGAAAGACCAGTACCGACTACGTCTACGTGATGCAGTTTGAGGGCGACAAAATCAGGCACATGACGAAGATCTGGAACGCCGGCCTGGCGATGAAAGATCTTGGCTGGGCGTAGGATAGCCTCTTCGGTTTTCCCGGTGTCATCCTCAGAACGGGCCCGCGTCGGAAGTCGCCGATGAACGCAACTCCCGGTGTTTCAATCGCATCGGAGTTGTTCCGGGGTTCCATCGGGCTGCCTTGGACGGCATAGAATGGGGCTGTGCGATTTCGATTCTTCCGGCTGCGGTTTCATTTCGAAGCAGTCGGGAGTCTGTTTTTTCCAGCCGGTAAGACCGGCAATATCCTGCGAGGCGCGTTCGGGTCCGTCTTCCACAAGATCGCATGCGTGCCGGAGTGCACGGATGCCCGGACTTGCGAGATACGGGCAACTTGTCCGTATGCCCGAATTTTCGAGCCGGCGTCCGTAGGGCAGAGTCCCAGCGGACTTGCGGACTGGCCGCGGCCGTTCGTTTTCAGGGCGGGTCATCTGGATGCGCGGGCGGTGCGTCCGCGAGAGCGGTTCTATTTCGACGTCCACCTGTTTCAACTGCGTGATCCGGTGATCGCGTATTTCGTGTTGACGTTCGCCCAACTCGGGCGCGAGGGGTTAGGGCCGGGACGCGGGCGGGCGACGTTGATCGGGGTGGAGCAGTTAGACGCGGCCGGTGCTGTGGTGGAGCGATTATTTGACGGGCGGAGTTTGCTTGGGTCGGGCGAGTTTGCGCCGACGGAGCTGAGTCTCGGTCCGGCGGGAAGTCCGGTGCGGCGGCTGATGGTTCGGTTTCTAACTCCGACGGAGTTGAAGCTAGAACAGAAGATCGCGGCGCGGCCGGAGTTTGGCGTGTTAGCAGCGCGAGTGAGGGACAGGGTGAGCACGTTGAGCGACTTATACGGAGATGGTCCACTGGAGATCGATTTCTCCGGGTTTGGGGAGCGGGCGGCGGCGGTGACTATGACTCGATGCGAGTTAGAGAGGGTAGATGTGGACCGGATCAGTGCCCGGACCGGTCAGCGGCACTCGTTGGGCGGGTTTGTCGGGGTGGCGGAGTATGAAGGGGAGTTAGGAGAGTTCTTGCCGTTCTTGAAGGCGGGCCGGTTTTGTGGGGTGGGGCGGCAGACTACTTGGGGCAAAGGCGAGATCGAGGTGTTGGTGTAATATCGCGGCCGCAACCGACGATTCCTGCCGATCCGGCCCGCCGGGCGATCTTCGACGTGCTGGCCCGCCGAAACTCGGACAGCCGGCGTTCATTCCAGGAACCTGTTCACGTTCGTTACACTGGCTGAAGCAATGCCGAACTTATTGTGGATGCTGTTGATGGCCGCGCCCCTGTTAGCCCAGGCGCCGGCGAAAACGGGGATGCAGTTCAGCGAATTCTATCTGCACGACCCGTTCATTCTCGCTTACAAACCAACCCGGACCTATTACTTATACAACGGTGCTGGACCCCACCAGTTGGGCGGCCAGCGAGCCGGAGTGGTCGCGTACAAGAGTAAAGATCTTCTTCACTGGGACGGCCCCGACAAGGTCTTCGAGGTGCCCGACGGACTATGGGCCGATCCGCGCGAAGCCGTGTGGGCCCCCGAAGTCCATTTCTACAAAGGCCGGTACTACCTGCTGGCCACCCTCCACAATAGCAGGACGCTGCTGAAATACACCGACGAAGACAAGCTTCCGGTCTACAACGGGCAGAAGGCGAAACCGCACATGCGCGGGACGCAGATCTTCGTAGCGGACGGGCCGGAAGGCCCATTTGCGCCCCTCGGAAACGGCCCCGCTCCCCCTTCGGACTTCATGACGCTGGACGGGACGCTCTTTGTCGAGGACGGCGTGCCGTACATGGTCTATGCCCACGAGTGGATCCAGGTGCTGGATGGAACCATGGAGGCGGTGCCGTTGAAGGCGGATTTATCAGAGCGGGCCGGGGAGCCGTTTCAGTTGTTCAAAGCATCGGAAGCGCCGTGGGTTGGCGTTGCGGTGAAGAAGCCCGACAAGTTGCCTACCTTCGTCACCGACGGCCCGTGTCTCTATCGAACCAGGAATGGCAAGCTGTTGATGCTGTGGTCGAGCTATCGCAACGGGTTGTATGTGGAGACGCTGGCATATTCGACAACGGCGAAACTGCGCGGGCCGTGGAAGCAGGGAGAAGTGCTGGTGGGCAATGACAGCGGCCACGGAATGCTGTTCGAATCTTTCGACGGCAAGCTCATGATGGTCTTGCACCAGCCGTTTCGACGGGCCCACGGCAAGCTGTTCGAGATGGAAGATACCGGCGACACACTGCGGATCAAACGTCAGATCGTCGAGTGAATTCGTCTTACAGCCGAGCGGGACAAAATCCAGCCGGCCATCTACCTCTACCGGTCAGGGGTGATCTCGGCGCGAGTTTGTCAGCTCGATTGATCATCGGCAGAGATGGGTTGCCTGAAACTGAACACTCTCACCGGCTTCAGGCGGATGCGAACCCTGTTGCGGGCGCTATTGGACAACACGCACAGCGCCCTCACGACGGTCCTCGGAAACCTACGCGAGGCCATGGTGGAGACTGGCGCTGCGGTTACTTACGACGCACTTCCGCGAGTGGCGATCCCCGAACCCCAAATCATCCAGCTATTCCAGAACCTGATCGGCAATGCGATCCGGTATCGAAGCGAACTGCCGCCTCACATCTCAGTATCGGAGCGGCTTCACGCCGAACCCGATTCCGGGACCGGGATTAGCCTGGCGATCTGTGATGTAAGCGGGTTGTGGAGCGTTGGGGAGGACGGGTTTGGGTGGAAGCCGCGGTTGGCCAGGGCGCCACATTTCCATTTCACGCTGCCCGCGGCTGACCAGGAGGTTGACGTCGTGAGTGCGGCGCGATCGGTAGGAGGCGGCTTTGGTGACTTATTCCAGGGAGAATTTGGGGACTCCGGGACTGCGACGATCACGTGCCACGGGCTGATGGCCGTGACAATGCGACCATAGCCGCTCCCATGCCACCATAAAACAAGCGAGGGGCATATGCCAGAACAAACTCTGAACACGACGTGTTGCGTCGTGGGAGGCGGTCCCGCAGGCGTCATGCTGGGTTATCTGCTCGCGCGCGCCGGGGTGCCGGTCACCGTTCTCGAGAAACACGGCGACTTCTTCCGCGATTTTCGAGGCGACACCGTCCATCCTTCGACTCTTGAACTCTTGTATGAACTCAACCTGCTCGACGAATTCCTGAAACTCCCGCACCAGAAGGTCACCCGCGCCGGTGGCGTGTTTGGCGACTTCGCATTCGAGGGGCCCGATTTCAGCCGCGTGCCGGCACACTGCAAATTTATCGCCCTCATGCCGCAGTGGGACTTTCTCAATTTCCTGTGCCAGGAGGCGCGGCAATTCCGGACTTTCGATCTGCGCATGCGGCACGAAGCCATTGATTTGATCCGCGATGGCGGACGCATCGCCGGAGTGCTCGCGCACGGCGAAGGTGATACCTCCGTGCGGATCCGCGCCGGCTTGGTCGTCGGCTGCGATGGCCGGCATTCGGTGACGCGAACGGCGGGCCAACTCGAAGTTGACGAAGTCGGCGTTCCGATCGATGTACTGTGGTTCCGCATCAGCCGCCGGCCTGACGATCCGCAACAGGTACTCGGAACCGTCAATTTCGGGAAGGCGCTCATCCTAATTGATCGCGGCGACTATTTCCAGGCCGGCATGATCATTCGCAAAGACGGATTCGACGAGATCAAGCGGCGTGGTCTCGAAGCGTTTCGCGCCAGCATTCTGCGCCTGGCGCCGTATTTTGAGACACGCGTGAACGAGGTGCAGGAATGGGATCAGGTCAAACTGCTCACGGTTCAGATCAACCGCCTGCGCCAATGGTACAGACCCGGCCTGCTCTGCATCGGTGATGCCGCGCACTCCATGTCCCCGGCGGGCGGGGTGGGCATCAACCTGGCCATTCAGGATGCAGTCGCGACGGCCAATCTTCTCGCGGAACCCCTCCAACGCCGGACGATTTCGAACGCCGACCTCTCAGCCGTTCAGAAGCGGCGCGAGTTTCCCGCGCGCGCCACACAAACGGCACAGGTCGGAATACACGCCGCATTCGCACGCGTACTTGGGAATCCGGAACCGGTCAGAGCCCCGTGGCAGTTGCGGGTCGCCGTGCGGATCCCCGGCATACATCGCGCACTGGGCTACGCGGTCGGCATCGGAGTCCGGCCGGAGCATATCCGCGGAGCGATACGTCCACACCGGCCAGTACTTTCCCGTCTCGCGATTGCGATTGGGGCAGCGCTCGGAACGGCGGCCGCGATCTTCGGTGTGCCTGCACGACGCGCCGCGAATCCGGCACCGGTGCCCCACTCCTTGGTCCCGTAGCACGTTAGTCATCCTGACCGGGAACAGACGACCGCACAGGACGCGGCTGTATCATCATGGAACGCGATCCGGACTTTACGCGCCCAATCGCAGCTCATTCCTGCACTCGCTGCGAGGGCGAAAGATACAGTGACATGCACTCGTGGTTCTCGACTCCGCGCTCAAGCCGGCTCTCCGCAGCGGCCAGCTCCCGGCAGAGTACGCATCGCTCTGCTGCAATCGATGTAATCCCAAGAGGCGGACGAGACAGGCTGAGGACGCCAGTGACAAAGCGGCGAGGCGTGATGTATCCTGAGCGGATAGCGAAGGCAAGCCAGGAGGGTCTGGGAACCCAAAAAGGAAATCACGGCTTAGTCCTTCCCGAGGGGCAGTCATGCGTCATCGATTCGTCCTCACCGTTCCGGCAATTGTTGCTTTTGCGGTTCCGTTCGGCGCGCTCGCCGACCTGATCGGGACCGTGACCTTGAAGGGCGGCGACAAGTTCAGCTTCGATACCGGCGTCACCTCCACGCACCGGCGGCGATGTCCGGTTTAGCGGAACCAGCATGGCTCCCCAAGCCAACGTGGGGATCTTCAACTACAAGACCTCCGGCGCGGCGGGCACTGCGCAGTACAACAGCCTTACCCAGCAGGTGCTGGCGGCCATACCGGCGGCGTCATACGCGGGTGCGACGCTCAACAACGCCGCGCTCGTCGTGGGAGACGTGTTCGCCGTGCACACCACCGCCGGCTATTATGCCAAGGTGCTGATCACATCCTACGGCGGCGGCTCCCTGGGCCTGCAAT
The DNA here is from genome assembly GCA_963737465.1 of uncultured Acidobacteriota bacterium. GTDB lineage: Bacteria > Acidobacteriota > Terriglobia > Bryobacterales > Bryobacteraceae > TMP-7. The sequence continues at coordinate 667,583 of CAVTTC010000012.1, read as the reverse complement.
ACACGACGTACGGCGCTCCGAGCGGCGGTGTGAACGCACCCATGATTACCGCCGTGGAGAACGCCGCCACCAACATCCCGCCCGGACTTCCCAATGCCGGCATCGCTCAGGGCGCGCTCTTCGTCGTCAAAGGCAAGAATCTCGGCCCCGCCGCTGTGGTCGTCGCGAGCGCCTTCCCGCTGACCACCTCCATCGGCGGTACCTCGATGCAGGTAACCGTCGGCGGAACCACCGTGGACGCGATCATGTACTACTCGCTGGCTACCCAAATCGCCGCCATTCTTCCCTCCAAAACACCGGTCGGAACCGGAACTCTTACGGTCACGTACAATGGCCTGGTCAGTGCGATGGCGCCGATCGTCGTCGTCGCCAACAACGTCGGTGTATTTACCCTGAACACCACCGGCTCCGGAGATGCCGTGGCAACGCTGCCGGCCACCAACACTGTCGTCTCGCCGAGCAATGCGCCTAACCCCGGCGAAACCGTTACATTATGGGCCACCGGACTCGGCGCGGTGACCGGGGACGAATCGCAGCCCGCGCAGCAAGCCGATTTGACCAACGTTCCGCTCAAGGTTCTCATTGGCGGCCAGCCCGCCAACGTACTGTTTCGCGGCCGTAACGCCTGTTGTTCCGGCGTGGACACGATTTACGTCGCGGTTCCGCAAGGACTGACCGGCTGCGCCAACTCCGTGATCATGCAGATGGGGAATCTGGTGAGCAACGCGACCTCGATTCCCATCGGCACGAATGGCCGGAATTGCGTCCCCATTGCGCCGAATCAGACGGGCGGCGGCCTGGGATCGGGAACCCACTCCTTCGGCGGGTTATCCCTGGTCCGCCAGTCGACCTCGATCGCCGCTATCGGACCAGTTCCGGCTCAGACCATAAAAATGGATCTCATCGGTGGCGTGTTTGAGAAGGTTACGACGTCCTCGACTCCTCCTCAGGGGTCGGAGATCGATGTCACTTCTTACGGTTCCTGCGTCGTGAGTACGCGCGTAAGTGGGCAGGCCGCTACGCCCCCCAATGCCACAGTGCAATATCTGGACGCCGGCAAGATCACCGTGACCGGCCCGGGGATCGCGGGAAGCCGGCAGATTGCAAAGTCGAGCCCGGGCGCAGGAATTCTTCTGTATAGCGCTATTCTGGATAACACTGCCACCACCCTTGCGGCCGGCACCTACGACTTTACGGGAGCAGGCGGCCCCGATGTGGGATCGTTCACGGCCAGCTACACCATGCCACCAGTGTTCACCTGGACCAATCCCTCCAGCCTCGCCACCATTGTGCGAGCGAGCGGCGCCACCGTTACGTGGACCGGAGGCGACCCGGCGGGATACGTCACCATCGCCGGCCAGAGCACTCTAAATGGGTCCACTGCGGCGACCACGGTGTCTGTCTCGTTCACCTGTACGGCCCGCGTCAGCGATGGCAGCTTCACGGTGCCACCCGTCGTGTTGCTCGCACTTCCGCCCACCGTCCCGGCTCCCGGCGCCACCTTCACCATTCCGGGGACCCTCAGCGTGTCCACCTATGGAACCCTGGTAACGACAATCCAAGCCTCCGGCATCGAATTCGGTGGGATTGGAAGCGTGTTCACTTACGGCGCCTCGGCGACATATCAGTAACGTCGGGCCAGAGTCCGTCGGGCGATCAACTCACGGAGCGTCTTGCCATCCAGAAACTCCATCACCAGAAAGGGACGGCCTTCCACCTCGCCCATGTCGTAATTGAGCAGATGTTGGGGTGATTGAGACACGATGCGGCGCGCGCTTCGCGCTCGAACCGCTACCGGTCCTGCGGCCTGTTCATGATCTTGATGGCCACCGCGCGGCCGAGGCGAGTGTCGCGGCCTTTGTACACCTCGCCCATCCCACCCACTCCAAGGAAACTGACGATCTCGTAAGGTCCCAGGCGCTAACCGGGCCGTAGCTGGTTCATATCGCAAACCGAACCGATGCCCTGCCACCCCGGGTCTCGTGTACCGGGAATGACGTTCGCGGCAATTATTTATGATACGGCCAGCTCGAGTCAAAAAACCGCCCGATGACTGGACTGGCCGCAGTGCGTGGCCGGCACGGATTTCCTACGTTTCCATAATGCGGCCCCAGTGACCGGGAACGCGCTGTTGGACGCGGACCCTCGATCGTCAGAACGAATTGCTGCCGGAACAGTCAAGCTCGCCAGCCGATGCGACTCCGACTTTTCCATTGCGGAGCGCTCACGACAGGAATCGAGAAAGACGGCGTCCCGATGGAGCCATGCCCCGGTCACTCCACGATCCACGCGCAGGAGGACACATTCCGGAAACGGGACTTCACGATCCCCATCTGTAAACGCTACGCCATTTGGCAGGACGAATGGATATCAAACCTCTCCCGCTACCCAGGCCGGTTGGGTCGGCGGCATAGCCCTTGTCCTGGCGCCGAGAACGCGTAGAATGAAGAGAGGACACGGTCGTGGATGTAACGCTGCCCGCGGATTTGGCAAAACAGGTCGAGGAGGAACTCGCCGGCGGCCACTACCGCAGCCGCGATGAACTGATCGAACAGGCGGTTCGGCGCTTCTTCGACGAGCGACAGCGTGGCCACCAGCGGCTCGATGCTCTCCGCAGAATCGGTCAAGCGGTTGATCAAGCGGGCTTGTACGAGCGAGTGCTGATACCAGACCAGCAATGACGGGCGCACCGCTCGTCGTCCTCGACGCCTGCGTCCTTGCCAACTTCTCTTTGTGCGATACGTTTCTGCGCCTCGCGGAGCCGCCGCGGCTCTTCGAGCCGAAATGGTCCGAGGAGATTATTCGAGAGACCACCCGTACGTTGGAATTGAAACTTGGGTGGCCCCACTCTTTGACCGCTCATTTTGAAAAGGAATTGCGCGCCAACTTCGGCGAAGCCTGGATCATTGGTTACGAGTCGCTGATTCCTAGGATGACGAACGATGAAGAAGACCGCCACTTAGTCGCCGCCGCAGTCCACGGCGAGGCAGCGATCATCGTAACCTTCAACCTTCGCCACTTCAGGCCAGAGCACTTGGCGACGTGGGGTGTCCGTGCGCTGCACCCTCAGTCCTTCCTGAACGAGATTTTCCGCCAGGAACAAGCGCTGGTGATGGCGAAACTGGGGCAACAGGCAGCCGACCGCAGCCGTACCTTGCGCCAACTCCTCGATATTCTGAACGGCACCGTGCCCGACTTCGCCTCGCTCGTTTCTGATGCGATCTCAAGAAAATAGAGTCGATTCATTGCAGGGTGGCGGATAATTTCCTCAAAGTCGCCAAGGGGCGAGTGAGCGCGCTACGCTGTCAGGAGTCATCCGCGTCTCGTCCCGATGAACACGCAATCTGGGATACTTTGCGATCCCGCAAGCCTGTTCTCTACGGGCGATGCCTAGCCAGTTCGAGACCTCATGCGCGAACCGTCTTCTCCATTCGAATCGAAACTTGTATAATCCACAGATGCAGGGAATACCCTGGAGCACAATTGCATTCGGCTCGCTGTTGCTCATCTCGGTCTGCTCAAAAGGAGGACAGGAAGTGCAATCTCAGCAACCTGAAAAGTCGAAGCCGGTCAAAATGGAGCAGCGCGGGCGCATCCTTGGAATCGGCGGTGTCTTCTTCAAATCCGCTAATCGCGATCAGATGCGCGAATGGTATTCGAAGCATCTTGGACTCGCTGACAAAGGCGGGGGCGTGATGCTTCCGTGGCGCGAACACGACGACCCGCAAAAGGAACACGTTACAGTTTGGACGGTTTTTCCCGCCTCCACTAACTATTTCGATCCCAGCCACGCACCGTTCATGGTCAACTACATCGTGGACGATCTGGATGCTTTGCTCGACCGCTTAAAACAAGAGGGCGTAAAGATTGACGCCAAACGAATGAATGAATCCTACGGCCGCTTTGCCTGGATCTATGATCTAGATGGGAATAAGATTGAGCTCTGGCAGCCGGCGTCCGCAAAGCCCTAAGGGCCTTCCACTGCACTTACATCTCAATATCCGCATCGGCCGATTCCGCCCGATCAGTCGCTACGGTTTACGGATTGGGAGCGGAGAACGGGGTTCCCGTCTACGATGCCGGACCAAGGTGCCGCCCAGGTCGGCGGTAATGCTACATCATGGGCGGAGCGGCTCGCATGCACCAACTTGCCCTCTCAGCGACGAGCGTTATGCGCCCCACTGCCGCCTGGCTCCCGCACCGTCCGGTCGGTCACTCCTGGCGGAGCGCGACGATCGGGTCAACCCTGGTGGCCCGCAATGCCGGAAGCAGGCTTGCGAGTACGGCAACCACGATCAGGAACAGCGCCGCTCCCGCTATGCTGAGCGGGTCGGCTGGACTGACTTGGTACAGCAAAGGCGTGATCTGCGGGGTTGCTGCCAGTGCCAGGGCGAGCCCGCCGGCGATCCCCAATAAGGCCAGCAACAAGCCTCGTCTCATGACCATACGAAGTACGCCTCCAGCATCGGCCCCCAGCGCCATACGGATGCCGATTTCCCGGGTCCGCTGGCTCACCGAGTAAGCCATAACTCCGTAGAGTCCCACCCCGGCGAGCAGCATGGAAATGACGCCGAGCACCCCGAGGACCAGGGAGGCGAGCCGAGGGCCGAACCAGGCAGCCGAGATGTAATCCGTCAGAGGCATGGCCGTCAGGCCGGCCGAGTTCGGATCGATGGCCGACATCTCGCGGCGGAGTACGGGGACGAAGCCGCGCGCATCGCCGCCGGTCCGGGCGTAGAGGGCGACGCCGCCTTCGCCGCTTCCCCCACTTCCCCCGTGTACCTGGTCGAAGCACATATAGAAGTACGGTTGCGGTGCTTCAGACAGGCTGAGATACTTGCTGTCTTTCACCATGCCCACGATCGTGAACGATTTGTCATAGGTCCGAACCCGGCGCCCCACCGGGTCACGTCCGTCGAAAAAACGACGCGCAAAGGATTCGTTGACGATCATGGCGAAGGGTGCGTTTTCGTTGTCCTCCGTCCTGAAATCGCGTCCGGCAAGAAGGGGCATTCTCAGCAGCTCGAAGTAGCCGGGCGAAACCGAGGCGTGATGCACGTCAAGGTTCTCTCCGGGCCTCGACGCGTAGCCTTCCACCAGGACATCGTTCCATTTTCCCAGCCCGAAGCCGAGCGGGATCGAGTCGGAATAAGCGGCGCCGGTCACCCCTGGCGCTGCGAGCAGGCGCTCGCGAAGCCGCCGCGAGAAATTCAGCTCCTCGGGCGGAGAATAGTTGTTCGTAGACAGAAATAGGCGGCACACGGTCACGTTGCGGTGATCGAAACCGGCCGGAGTGTTCTGCAATCCGTGAAGGGTCCGGAGAAACAGGCCGAGCGTCACCAGAGCCGCGAGCGCCAGGCCCACTTCCGCTACCACGAGCAGCCCGGAGATGCGCCGCGAGTGCCCGCTTTGTGTGCCGCCTCTTGCTCTCAGTGCATCCAACGCGCTACGCCGCAGCGGCTGAAAGGCGGGCGGAAGACCGGAAATCAGAGCGGATGCCAGGCAGACCAGCGCGGCAAATAGGAACACCCGAGTGCTCGGGTGGACGTCGAAGTACAGCGGCAATCCCGTGGGCGGCACCAGGTACACGAGGACATTCTGAAACCACAGGGCGAGAGGCAACCCCACCAGCGTCGCCAGAGCCGCCAGAAGCAGGCTTTCGGAGACCAACTGGCGGCTCAAGCGACCCGGACCGGCGCCCAGGGCGGCGCGGATGCCGAACTCCGTCTGCCGGGCCGCGGAACGGGCCAACAGTAGATTCGCGACATTCGCGCATGCAATCAGCAGCACGAGCCCGCATGCCGCACCGAGGATGGCCAGCGGCGACGCCAGAATGCCCGACACTCCCGACTGCGCCCTCCAGATCGGTACGATCCGGGCGCCGATCCCTTGATTGGTCTTCGGAAAGGCGCGGGCAAGGCGCGCGGCAACCGTCGCCGCCTCGGCATTTGCCTCGGAGACGCCGACTCCGGATTTGAGCCGGACGACAGCCCTGAAGTGCCGCGCATCCCGCTCGCGTTCGCCGGCCAGCGGCACTGAAACCCAGCCGTCCATCGCGATTCCCGGAATATCGCCGCGAAATTCCGGAGGCGTTACGCCCACGATGGTGACCTGGTGCCGGTTAATGCGCACGTTGCGGCCGAGAACGGACGGGTCGCGCTGGAAATAGTCCTGCCACAACCGGTAGCTGATGAGCGCGGTGAATGTTTTGGCCTGGTCGCCGTATTCTTCACGAGTGAACGGGCGGCCCAGGACTGGCTTCACCCCCAGGACGTCGAAGTAGTTTCCGGAGACCAGTTCGAACCACGCGGAATAAGCCTTCTCTCCCTCGCCGACCGAGGCGGGGGCCTGTTGGTTCAACACCAATCCGGAGATGCTTCGGAGACTGTCCTGGAAGTCCCGGCTGTCGGCATACGAAACGTTCGGATCCTCGATGCCATTGGCACGGACGGATTCGAGGACGGCGAGCTGTCCGTCGTCAGTGGCGCCGCGGAAAGGATGCAGGACCATTCCATCGATCCAGCCAAAAACGGTGGTTGCAGCGGCAATGCCGAGCGCCAAAGTCAGCACTGCGACCGCTGTCAAGGTCGGGGTCCGGCGGAGGACCCGCGCCGCGTACCGGAGGTCTTCAAGGGCGCCTCGCATGGTGTCTGTGAGTGCAATTCAGCTGCGAACTGTAAATGCCTGATTGGATTCAACGATGTGGCCGGCCAATGATCGATTTCGGATCCTGGCGTCCGAAAATGGGACCGGCAAGCGGAACCTGGACCGCCATTTCACCGTACTACCTTACTGGATTCGTGACTCGCAAGGAGATAAACCCATGTCATTCAAGGCTGTGGCGTGGACGCTGCTGGCCGCAATGGCGCTCACTGCTGTTTTGCTCTTCAACTACTGGGCCGCATATCAGCCTATCAGTACGCTGGCCTACTCGGGAATCGTGCTGGCGCTGTGTGGGCTGGCGAACCTAGCTCTTCCCTTCCGGTTTCTGGGAATCCGCAAACGAGCCGTCGGAGCACTGATTCTCGCGGGCGGCGTGGCCCTAACCGTTGTGGCTCTGTACTGGCCGGCCTCGATCGTCCGCGTCGCGCAACATAGAAGCCGGCTTGACGACATCATGCCGGAGTACCAGTCGAATGAGCGGCACTCGGCCCGCATTCACGCCCGCCCCGAGCAGGTGATGATGGCTATTCGCGAGTCCACGTTCGGCGATATGAAATCGCTGGTAACGCTCCTGAAAATTCGCCGAGCGGCTTTGCGCATACACAACACCGGCGATCTTTTGCAGGATAAGCGGGTTCTCGACGCGTTTACGGAGTCCGGTTATATTTCCGGCAGCGGCGAGCATGAAATCGTAACGGTCGGGGTGTGGGATGTGAAGGCGCAGCGCCGTCCCGACGTGAATACCTTGCAGGAGGTCGCTGATTATAGGGAGCAGGGTGCGGTCAAAATGGGTTACAACTTCATGGTGGAAGATGCGGGCGGCGGATGGTGCACCATCAGCACCGAGACGCGGATCCTGGCGCTTGACGATGACACCCGCCGCGGCCTGGCCCGTTATTGGCGATTCATTGTGCCCGGAAGTGGGCTGCTCCGGCTTCAGTGGCTCGAGGGTATCAAGAAGAGGGCCGAAAGCATGCCCAACCTACAGTCGTAATTTGCGATTCGGCGATCGAAAGTTATACCGTTGACCTCATCGGGTCCTGCCCGAATCGGAGGCCGCACTTGTTTCGACGCCTGGTTCTGATCCTCTCCTTCTGCGCGACGTTTCTCTGCGCTCAGCCGGCTCCCCAGCCGCCGCCAGCCCAAAAGCAACCAACCAAGACGTACACGCTGCCGCCGGAAAAGCTGGAGAAGGCGGTGGCGTATGCGAACGCGCGGAACCGGCTGCATTTCATCGAATTCGCGTACGGCGTCGCGATACTGCTGGTCTTCCTGGCCCTGCGTGTCGCGCCGCGTTTTCGCGACTGGGCGGAGGCCGCGACGAGCCGTCGAATCCTGCAGGCTTACATCTTCGCTCCGCTGTTAATACTCTCCACCGACATCCTCGATCTCCCATTGGGGGCCTACAGCCATCACCTGGGCCTCAAATACGAGCAGTCCATCCAGGGCTGGGGATCCTGGCTGTGGGATTGGACCAAAGGCGAACTGCTCGGCTGCCTGCTGGGGGGCGTAATGGTCTGGATCCTCTACGCGAGTATCCGGCGCAGTCCGCGCCGCTGGTGGTTCTATTTCTGGGTGCTGGCGGTGCCGATCCTGATCTTCATCATGTTCCTGACTCCGCTGGTGATTGAGCCGCTGTTCTTCAAGTTCGACCCCCTCGCCGCCAAACAGCCAGCGCTGGTTTCCGAGATCGGCAAGGTAGTGGCGCGCGGCGGATTGGAGATTCCGCCCGACCGTATGTTCGAGATGAACGCCAGCGAGAAGCTGAAGTCGGTGAACGCTTACGTCACCGGAATCGGAGCGTCCAAGCGCGTCGTGGTGTGGGACACCACCATCAAGGACATGACCACGCCGCAAATCCTGTTCGTGTTCGGCCATGAGATGGGACACTACGTGCTCCACCACATCTGGCTGGGAATCGCTTTTGCGGCGCTGGTGATCCTGATCTTCCTGTACCTGGGCTATCGGACGATGCACTGGGCGCTGGCGCGCTGGGGCGGGAGATGGTCGATTCGCGGTATTGAGGACTGGGCATCCATGCCCGTCCTGCTGCTGGCGATGGCGGTGTTCAGCTTCCTCTCAGAACCGCTGACCAACGGATTCAGCCGTATTCTGGAGCATAATGCCGATATTTATGGGCTGGAGGTGATCCACGGCATCGTGCCGAACTCACCGGAGGTAGCGGCGCAGGCGTTCCAGGTTCTCGGCGAGGTATCGCTGGACGATCCGAATCCGAGCGCGTTCATCGAGTTCTGGATCTACAACCATCCTTCCATCCGCGACCGCGTCCGGTTTGCGTCGGAATACGATCCGTGGGGAAAAGGGGAGACCCCGAAGTATATTCGGTGAGCCCTGTGTGAAACTCCCGCTCGCGGGGGGGGCCGCTCGTCCGTAGTTCAGTCGAGACTAAACCGGATGATCTATGTAGAATGAGAAGAGCACAGATATGAAGGCCGGGCTCCAGCAGTTCATTCGAGACATGGGTGCGCTTTTCGCGAGCGCCGGAGGTTCCGCGATCGGCGGCCGGATCCTGGGATGGCTGATTGTGTGCGACCCCCCCGAGCAGTCGCTGGCCGGGATTCAAGCCGCCGTGGGGGCCAGCAAAGCCTCGGTCAGCACGATGACCAGATTGCTGGTCGAGTCGGGATTCATCGAGCGCGCCGCGGGCGCCGATCCGCGCCGGACCGCCTTTCGCGTGCGCGAGGATGCCTGGAACATCATGATGGAACGGCGTTTCGGTTTGCTGACGCAGTTGATCGAAACAGGCGAACGGGGCCGGCTGGCACTCCGGTTAACCCCCGTCGAGCGGAGCCGGCAACTCGACGCCATGATCGAGTTCTGCGGATTCATGCGTGAGGAGTTGTCGGGTATTTCGGAGCGCTGGCGGAGGCGCAATCTTGGCGGAAAACGGAAAGCGGCAAAACGGTCCTGACGGATCTCCCCGGCCGGTATTCAGCGCCCGTGATGTTCGCAAGGTCTACAACATGGGGGAAGTGCAGGTGGAAGCCCTTCGGGGCGTTGACCTGGACCTGTACCCGGGCGAATTCGTCGTGCTTCTCGGTCCCTCGGGCAGCGGGAAGTCCACACTGATGAACATTCTGGGCGGCCTCGATAGCGCCACCTCGGGCCACGTATCCTACCAGGGCCGGGATCTGACGAACGCCTCCGACCGCGAACTGACCGCCTACCGGCGCGATTATGTCGGCTTTGTGTTTCAGTTCTATAACCTGATTCCGAGCCTGACGGCGCGGGAGAATGTCGCGGTAGTCACCGAGATCGCCAACGACCCGATGAAACCTGAAGAGGCGCTCGGCCTGGTCGGACTCACTGACCGGATGGATCACTTCCCCTCGCAGATGTCCGGCGGCCAGCAGCAGCGTGTCGCCATCGCCCGGGCCATCGCCAAGCGTCCCGCCGTCCTGCTCTGCGACGAACCCACTGGAGCGCTCGACTCCGCCACCGGCATCCTCGTGCTCGAAGCGCTGGTCCGCATCAATAGGGACCTTGGAACGACGACCGCGGTCATCACCCACAACGCGGACATCGCCTCCATCGCTCACCGCGTGATTCACCTCAGCAACGGCCGGATCGCAAGCATCGACGAGAATGCGGACGTGAAGGATCCGAAGGATCTTCATTGGTGAGCCGATGACCAGCCTGAACCGCAAGGTAATTCGCGAGTTTCTCCACATGCGCGGCCAGGCCATCGCCATCGCGCTGGTGATCGCGAGCGGCGCGGCCACCTATATCATGTCGGTCAGTACGCTCGACACGCTCAGGACGACTCGCGACGCGTACTACACCGAATACCGCTTCGCCGATGCCTTTGCGCGACTCAAGCGGGCCCCGGACAGCCTGCGCGAGCGAATCGCTGCGATCCCCGGCGTACAACTGGCGGAGACGCGCGTGCTCGCGGGGGCGAACCTGGAAATCCCCGGCTTCTCCGAGCCCGCCAGCGCGCAAATCGTCTCGCTGCCGGTCTCGGGGCCTCTGCTGAACCTGCTGTTTCTCCGCACCGGCCAACTTCCGAATCCGCAACGCGACAATGAGGTGGTTGTCGGGGAGTCTTTCGCGAAGGCGCACAAATTCAAATTGGGCGACCGGATCGGGGCCGTCATCAATGGCCGGAGGCGGCAACTGGTGATCGTCGGCATCGCCCTCTCGCCCGAGTTCATTTTGCAGGCGCAGCCGGGAAGCATGATTCCCGATTTCAAGACCTTCGGCATCCTGTGGATGTCGAAGGAACCGGTCGAAGCCGCCTACAACATGGAGGGCGCCTTCAACAGCGTGACGCTGACCCTGACCCGTGATGCCGTGCTTCAGGACGTGCTCGACCGCCTCGACATTCTGCTCGCGCCCTACGGCGGCCAGGGCGCCTATGGCCGCCAGGACCAGTCGTCGCACCGGTTCCTCTCGGACGAGTTCAAGGGGCTCGAACAGATGGCGACCATGTTCCCGATCATTTTCTACGGCGTCGCCACGTTCCTGCTCAACGTGGTGGTCACGCGGCTGATTGCCGCGCAGCGGGAGCAGGTCGCCGTCCTGAAAGCCTTCGGGTACACGACGTTCGACATCGTCGTCCATTACTTGAAACTCATTGTGGTGGTGGTGCTCATTGGAGTCGCGGGCGGCATGGTGGCCGGCACCTGGCTGGGACACGGCATGAGCGCGATGTACATGGAGTATTACCGGTTCCCCTTTCTGATCTACTCGGTCAAGCCGTCCGTGTTTGCCATCGCCGCGCTGGTCAGCCTACTCGCCGCCTTCCTCGGAACCGTAGTCTCCGTCTATAACGCGGCCAAGCTCCCGCCCGCCGTCGCCATGCAGCCGCCTTCTCCACCGAAATACCGGCGCAGCATCCTGGAGCGCTTTCCATTGATGAAGCGGTTGTCGCAGTCCACCCGCATGATCATTCGCAATATCGAGCGCCGTCCGCTGAAGTCGCTCTTCACGATCGTCGGGACGTCCATGGCCTGCGCCATCCTTGTGCTCGGCGGATTCTTCACCGATGCCTTCGACTACATGATCGCGATTCAGTTCAAGCTGGCTCAGCGGGACGACCTCACCGTCACATTCGTGGAACCCACGTCCCGTAAAGCGGTCCACTCGCTGGCGTCGCTTCCGGGAATCGAATACGCAGAACCGTTTCGGGCGGTCTCCGTTCGTATTCGCTACCAGCAGCGCAGCCAGCGAACCGGCATTCAAGGTCTTGTGGAACACAGCCGGCTTCGCCATCTCCTCGATGACAAACTGCAGCGCGTGGAACTTCCCCGGGGCGGCCTTCTCCTGACCCATTATCTGGCTTCCACGCTTCACGCCGTGCCCGGCGACGTTCTCACCGTCGAGATTCTCGAAGGCCGCCGGCAGACCGTCCAGATCCCGCTGGCGGCCACCATCGAGGAATATCTCGGCGTCTCGGCATACATGCGCGTCGATGCGCTCAACACCCTGATGAGCGAGGGGCCGGCCATTTCCGGCGCCTACCTGCAAACCGAGCGCGAACACGACCAGGAAATCTATAAGGAGCTTCGTGAGATGCCCCGGGTGGCTGCGGCTGCCGTTCGGGAGAACGTGCTTGCAAGCTTTCGGGACATGATGGCCCAGCAGACCCTCACGTTCGCGCTGGTCAGTACGATTCTTGCGGGCTTCATCGCCTTCGGAGTGGTTTACAACAGCGCTCGCATCGCATTTCTGGAGCGGCACCGGGAACTGGCGAGCCTGCGCGTGCTCGGGTTGACGCGCGCGGAAGTTTCTTATATTTTGCTCGGCGAAGTCTCCATTCTCACCCTGGCGGCGATTCCCTTCGGATTCCTCGTCGGCCGGGGTTTGGGCACATTCATGGTGGCGGGCTTTCAGTCGGATCTGTACCGCATCCCGCTGATCGTGGCGCCGAAGACCTACGCCATGGCGGCCACTACCGTCCTGGCATCGGCGCTGATTTCCGAATGGATCATCCAACGCAAGATCCAGCATCTCGATCTGGTCGAGGCGCTGAAGATGAAGGAGTAGGGAAGAATGAAGTGGAAACGCTGGATTATCCCCACATTGATTGGCGCGGCCGTTATTGCCGCCGTCGCCTGGGGGCTGCGGCCGCAGCCGGTGATGGTGGAGACCGCCGAGGTCAAGCGCGCCCCTCTCCGCGTCACCGTGGAGGAGGAGGGCAAGACCCGTGTGAAGGAGCGGTACGTGGTCTCCTCGCCCATTACGGGCCAGATGCAGCGAATCGATCTCAATGAGGGCGACCCGATTCGCTCAGGCCAGCGATTGACCGCCGTGATGCCACTGCGATCGACCTTCCTGGACCCGAGAACCCGCGCGCAAGGGCAAGCTGCCATCGCCGCGGCTGAATCGCAGATCGCCGCGGCACGGCAGCGCGTAATCTCCGCCAAGGCCAATGTGAACTACTGGCGCACCGAATTGGATCGTAACGCGAAGTTGATGGCCGATCGCCTCATCGCACGATCCCAATACGAGCAAGTGTCGGCGCAGCAACAGCAGGCGGTGGCGTCGTTGCGCGAAGCCGAAGCCGCTCTCGAAACCGAGAACGCCGGCCTGCGCAAAGCGGTCGCCTCCATGGAACAGCCGTCGGCGGAAACCGAGCATGGGTCTGCGAGTGTGCCGGTGGTGGCTCCGGTGGCGGGCCGTATCCTCCGCCTGGTGCGCAACAGCGCGGGCCCGGTCACCGCCGGTGAAGCGCTGGTGGAGGTGGGCAATTCCCACGCGATTGAAGTCGAGGTGGACTTGCTCTCGCCCGACGCAGTGAAGGCGAAGCCGGGAACGCGGGTACTGTTCACGCGCTGGGGCGGCGACAAGGAACTGGAAGGCCGGGTTCAGCGAATCGAGCCCGATGGCCAGACGAAGATCTCCGCGCTCGGCGTCGAGGAGCAGCGTGTCCCTGTAATTGTCAACCTCACGTCGCCCGAGCCGGAGTGGCATGGTTTGGGGTCGGGCTATCGTGTCGAAGCGAGCTTCATCCTATGGGAAGCCGAGGATGTACTGCAGATTCCAAGCAGCGCGGTTTTCCGCTACCAGAGCGATTCCGCCGTGTTCGTCGTCGAAGGGAAAGTCGCACGGCGGCGGGTGGTCAAACTCGGCCGGCGGGCCGGGTTGGACGTGCAGGTATTGGAGGGCGTCAAGCCCGGCGAGCAGATTATTTCGCACCCCGATAACTCCATCGAGGATGGAAAACTGATTCAGCCACGCTAGTCCGATGTGGGGCGGACTTCAGCCCCGCTCCCACCAAGGGGAACAGAGCCCACAAACTCTGTCCCCCGTTTTCGCGTGAAACTCCTAAAACATATTCCAGAGATACTGGTTGTAAACTTCGTGGTGGAACTGCACTTCCTGGGGCTTCACGACTGTCCCCAGCAGGCGCGGGCAGCGATCCGCCGATCCCTGTTTCAGGTCGGCATAGCGGCCCTTCACGTCCTCGCCTAGCAGCTTCGTCGTCCACTCGGACTTGCGGAAGTTCTCCATGGCGTCGTAGATGTTATCGGGCAGATACCGCTCCGCCTGGCGGAGATTGTCGATCTCGGCGATGTCGCCGTCGAGTCCGGTCTTGAACACCGAATAGAGAACCATGTACGGATTCGCATCCGGAGCCACCGCGCGAACCTCGAGACGAGAGCTGCGCTCGTTGCCGATGGGAATGCGGACCATGGCGCCGCGATCCACAGCCGAGGCCTTGAGCTGGTTGGGCGCCTCGAAGTGCGGGTCCAGGCGGCGGTACGCATTGACGCTCGAGTTCAGCAGCAGGCAAATGTCGTTGCCATGGGTCAGAATGCGATCCATGAAGTCCCACGCGAACTTGCTGATCTTCTCTTCGCCCTTCGGATCCCAAAATAGGTTTTTGCCGTTCTTGCTGATGGAGACATTGGTGTGCATGCCGCTGCCGTTCACACCAACCACCGGCTTGGGCAGGAAGGAAGCCGTGAAGCCCATCTTCGTCGCCACCTGACGGCAGATCAGCTTATAGATCTGGATCTGGTCGGCCGCGGCAACCGCCTCGGCGTAGCTGTAGTTGATTTCGAACTGCGACGGCGCGACTTCCGGGTGATCCTTCTCGTTCTGGAAACCCATGGCGCGCTGCACTTCGGCCGTGGTGTCGATGAACTGGCGCAGCGGATCGCCCGGCAGCGAGTGGTAGTAGCCGCCCGTATTGACGTAGTCGAACTTGTTGGTTTCGTGATAGCGGCGCTCGGCATCGGAGCCGTTGAACAGGAAGCCCTCAATCTCGTTGGCGGCGTTCAGCGTGTAGCCGTCCTTCTTGTTGAGCGCGTTCCCGTAACCCTTCAGGACGCTGCGAATGTCGCCGGTGTACGGAGTGCCGTCTTTGTCGATGACTTCGCCGAAGATCAGCACCTTGCCCGGGCCAAAGATGTCGGAAGGAGCCCAGTAAAATGCGCTCCAGTCCATTCCCAACCGGAGGTCGCTCTCGCGCTGCGCGGTGAAGCCGCGGATCGAGGATCCGTCGAAAGTCAGGTTGTCCCAACTCTTCACCAGGAACTTCTTGTCGTAATCGAGCATGTGCAGGCGGCCTTCCAGGTCGCTGAACAGCACGGTCACGGCTTTGATCCGCTTTTCGTCGGTGAGGTACTTGAGCCGTTCCTCCTGAATCTTCTCTGTGGGAACGCGCTTCATCCGCTGTTCTTTAGCAGCCAGATTCTTCTCTTCGAGTTCCGAGTAAGAGAGGGTAAGAAAATCTTGCAGTCCGTTCAATTCGTCTCCTTACGACCTAAAGGTCTCATCCGGGAAAGTCCGCCTGTGCCACTCAGTCGTGATAAAAAACACTCACGGGGGCCTTCACAGCCACATGGCCGGAGAACCGGCAGGCGCCGAAGATCAGGCTTTCTATCATCATCCAATGACGGGGGCCGGAGCGGAAGCAAAAGGTTTTTATGAATCCGATACAAAGAATGATTACAAACGCTCACCGGGCCGCTGGGGGCTGCCGCGGGAAATCGGTCTCCGCCTTGAAGGCGTCCAGGGCGTTGAAGACGATGGGACAATAGCAGGCCCGGTCGATGAACTCCCACATCCGGGTGGCGATCCGGCCCTCACCCCGCACGACGTGCGGGAAGTCCACGCAGTTGGATGGCCGCGCCTCATACACCGTACACTCGTTACCCGACAGGAACACGCATCCATCGGGGGTCCGGCGCAAAACGGGCTTGCCGTCCGCACCCGAATCGACGTACTGATCCTTGAACCGCGCCGGGGTCAATCGGAAAAACCTGGCCAGCTTGGCGATGTCGCGGTCGAGCAGCGGCACCGCAGCGACCCGGCAGCAGTTCGCGCACTCGGTGCAATCGATCTGCTCCTCGATCCCGGCTCCGATATGGCGCAGGCGCCGTTCGTTGTAACCGTGCGTTTTCAGGTGCTTACGAAAGCGCTCGTTCTCGGGGCGCATCTTGTCGCCGAGACGGCGAATCTGTACCAGGTCTGTGATCAAAGAGGAAATTGCCCTGTCCTCATGATCGCATGGCCGCCCCTACTCGGACCGCAGTTCGGGTGGAGGCGGTATGGTCACCTTTCCGGTGGCCGCCCACTCGGCGCCCCGCACGAACGTCCCGATGAAAGCCGGGGTGTTGACGGCCGCCGCATCGTGTCCCAGCGCGGTGGTGAACACCCGGCCCTTACCGTACTCCACGGTCCACAGCATCGGTTGATCGAGCCCCGCGCCCGGTGTCGGCTGGCGGGCCTTGCCGTTATACAGTGCGTGATCGTCATAGGCGGTGGCGAGGACGTGGAAGCTCCCGGCGGGCTGCCATTTCAGATTGGCGTAGAGTTCATCGTTCGGCTGCGGAAAGCTCTTCTTCATCCCTTGCATGACGGGATGTTCGGGATCGCGGACATCCACGCGAAAATCGTGTCGCGCGGAATGGTGACCGTTGTTGGGCCGCCAGTTGCCGGCGCTCATCTTCTCGAACTCCGTCCAGCCGTCGAAGGCCGCCACGGAGAAGTGATAGACCAACAGCCCCTTGCCGGAACGGACGTAGTCGATGAGGGCCTGGTCGGCGCGATCGCCCCAGCGGAGCGCGGGCTTGCGCAAGTCGTAGTAGTTGAGGATGACCAGGTCATAGGGCGCCAGCGTCTCGGGTCCGCCGCCGCGATATTCTTCGGTCACTCGCACTTCGAAGCGGCCCGTATCTTCCAGCATCTTGCGAAGCACGGGAGTAGTGCCGCGCCAGTCGTGACCGTTTTGACCGGTAATGATCAGTGCCTGCAACTTCGGCGCAGGAGCAGCCGGCTGCCCAAAGCAAGCCGCCGCGGAAAGCAATAGGGAGAATAAGATCCGGAACATTTCGGATTCACTGTATCACGGGGAAGTGGCGAGTGACGAGTGGCGAGTGACGAGTGCGATCGCCCTCCGCCCCAGCCGACCCGCCGCTATCCGACTCGCCACTCGTCACTCGTCACTCGCCACTATCATGTAGATATGCCGCGCTACGCCGCTATCGACATAGGCAGCAACTCGGTCCGCCTCCTGGTTGCTGATGCGAGCGCGACGGGCAGAAGCAAACTGCCGGCGCTGGCAACGCTCCACTCCGATCGCAGCGTTACCCGGCTCGGCGCGGGTGTGTTCCAGTCCGGCCGGTTGGACGAACCTTCCATCGCCTTGGTTTGCTCCACTCTCGAACGGATGGCTGCGGCATACCGCGGGCTCGATGTAGTAGGCGTGCGCGCCGTCGCCACCGCCGCGGTACGCGATTCCAGCAATCAGCAGGAGTTCATCGAACGCGCCTCCGCCGCCGCCGGCACTCCGGTGGAAATCATCTCCGGGCAGGAGGAAGCGCGCCTGATCCACCTGGGTGTCCAAGCCCGCTGGCCTCATCCGAATGGCCGCATCCTGGTGGTGGATGTGGGCGGCGGCAGTTGCGAACTGATTCTCGCCGACAAGTGCCAGTTGGTCACCGCGTTCTCGAAACCCCTTGGCGCCGTCCGTCTGACTGAGGTGTTCTTGAAGAGCGATCCGCCGGCAGAGCAGGAACTGCACCGGCTCCGTCAATCCATCGACGAACGGCTGGCCAGCCCGGCCGGACGCATCGGCGGGGGATTCGAACGGGTCATTGCCACTTCCGCCACCGCCGCAGCCATCGTTTGCGCGGTGAATCGGGTTCCTCGCGCACGCCGCGAACAGGCCGATCGTTTGCGGGCCACCACGGTCCAGGTCCGCAAATTCTTCAAAGAGGTGAGTGAACGCAATCTCGCCGCGCGCCGCAGGATCGCGGGGATTGGGCCACGCCGGGCCGAGATCATCGTCGCCGGCGCCGCCGTGTTTCTGCGGGTACTCGAGACCTTCCGCCACCCCTCGATGTACTATCTGGCCGCCGGCGTGCGGGATGGGATCATCGCCGATCTGACCAATCGCGGCGTCGGTCGCGAACTCACCAACCTCATCGGCGACCAGCGGCGGGCCGTCGAGGAGATGGCCCGGCACTTCGGCGTGAACCTCAAGCACGCCCGCAAAGTCGCGGCCTTCGCCCTGGTTCTGTTCGACAGTCTACGGCCCCTTCACCGGCTCCCGCCCGAGAACGGCAAACTGCTCGAAGCAGCCGCATACTTGCATGACACCGGCCATTTCATTAGCGATACCGGCCACCACAAGCATTCCGCCTACATCGTGGCCAACAGCGACATGCCCGGCTTTACTGACCAGGAGCGCCAACTCGTGTCCGCGCTGTGCCGGTTTCACCGCAAAGCCATGCCGGCGCCGCGGCACTCGCCGTATCAGAGCCTCAGCGCCGACCTGCGCAAGCGCGTCCTCCAATTGATCCCCATCCTGCGTCTGGCCGACAGTCTCGACCGCGGCCACGAACAGCGAGTGGCCGGTGTCGAGTGCCAGTTGCGAAACGGTATCCTCACCCTGTGCCTCAGATCGAATCAGGATGTGGACCTGGAACAATGGGCCGCCGACCGCGCCGGCGACACGTTCCGCCAGGTTTACCAGACCGCTCTGGTGGTCAACCAGGCGCGTGAAGGTCAATAGCGATGCCGGTTCCTGTCCAGATTGCCGAAAAGCTGAAGGCGTCCCTCGAACGCTTCGGTTCCGAGGCGTCCAAGGCTGCCAAGTCCGCGGGCCCAGACGAGGTTCATGATGTCCGCGTGTCCATCCGCCGGCTCGAACAGGCTCTCGAGATCTTCGGCGAGTGGTTGCCTGCGAAACGCGTGGAGAGAACCGGCAAGCGTCTCGAGAAGACTCTCAAAATGGCGGGCGAAGTGCGCGACCGCGATATCGCCATGGAACTCACTGAGGATCTTCAACTGGAAGTGCACGGCAGCGTGCGATACGTGCTCCAGACGGATCGCGATACCGCCGCGGATCGCTTCTCGGCGGCGCTTCAGAGGATCGGTGAGCGAAGGGTGGTGGCTCGCTGGAGTTCGCTTTTAAGGCTCGATAAGACCGTCGAGGTCTCGGTGTTGCCCGACCTGGCCCGAACCTCACTGCCCCCCCTTGCCGCCCAGTTCATCACGTCGGGTGCGGAACTGGCCGGCCATCCGAAATCCCGCCGCCGCCTTCACAAATTCCGCGTATCCGCCAAACGGTTCCGCTACTCGTTGGAGTTCCTGTCCGATCTCTACGGGCCCGGCATGGATGAGCGCATCGCCACCGTGCGTAAGATCCAGACCGCTCTTGGCGACCTGCAGGATTGCGTCGCCACCCGCCGCCTGTTGCGCGATCTCAAGGTACCGCGCGAAGTGCTGATACCCCTGCGGAACGAGGAAGAGAAGCGGCTGCAGGATTTTGTGGATTTATGGCCCGCCCTGTTCGATGCTCATGCAGGCGCGGAGTGGACGCGGTATCTCGAGCGGGTGCCGCGGGTCTTCGCCGCCCGGAAGCGCCGCCCGGCGGTCCGTCCCCCGTAGGCCTCGGACATCGAACGGCCGGCAGCCAGAGCCGTCAACCGAACCCCGCCCTACACCATCGGATCCCGAAGCCAGTTCTCCTACGAACGCGCCTGCTTTGCACCGATTGCTTCGGCAATGATTGCGGTCACCAGACTGTTAATACTGACGCCTTAGTTCTCAGCCTGCAGGGTTAGCTTTGAGTAGAGAGTCCTGGGTAGTCGCTGGCGCAATTGAGCGGCGTTGACACTAGGCCTCGGTACCTTTCGGCCCGATTCCTTGAACACCTCCAGGCAATCGCGGACGGCCTCACGACCATTCGCGATGACCTCTTCTATCGTCTCGCCGTCGGACATGCATCCAGGTATGTCCGGATACTCCACCAGATAGCCGCCACCCTCTTCTTTCGATAGCGGCCGAACCGTGAATTGGTACCGATCGAGGCTTTGTTTCGTACGTGCGTTCACGTTATTCTGATACCCCCAGCAGCATCAAGCAGATATCCAATACGATGATCCTCGGCCCATGGACAACACCGCAATAACCCGTTGCTTCATGTGGTCAATTCCCAGGAGGCTCCCCTCCCTCTCCCGGTCAACCGGATCCTCCCTTCGCGCTTCAACTCCGCGAGGACTTTCTTGATGAGTTGCGGGCTGGCCGCCGGAGCCTGTTGGGCCAGCTCCGCCAGTGTGAACTGTCCTAGCTGTTCCAGCACGGCTTTGCGAACCAACTCGCTCTTGGCCGGTCGAGCGCCCGTTGTTTCTACCTGTCGCTCGAACTCCCGGTATGCGGAACGCAGTACACCGAGAAAGTAGTTCCACCAGGGCAGGATCTCGTTCGTGCCATGATGCCAGCCGTCCGAACAGGCGCCCAGGATGCTGTAATACTCGTCCTTTCTCTCTTCAACCAGTCTCTCCAGGCTGATGTAGCGGACGACCTCGAATCCATGCGTTTTGAGCAGTAGAGTCGTCGCGAGTCTCGAGACACGGCCGTTTCCATCACGGAACGGATGAATGCAGAGGAAATCAAATACGAACGTGGCGATGATCAACAGGGGCGGAACGCGTTCCTCATTGACTGCATCGGAGTAGCCGCGGCACAGGTCGGCAATCACCTTCGGCGTGTCCCGCGCCGGAGTCGGCACGAATCGAACCCGCCGCTCACCGTTCGGAAGGATCTCTACAATTTCGTTGTCCCGCCCCTTCCATTCGCCCGCATCACCGGAATGCCCTCCCTGTGCGAGCGCGTGCAGACGGCGGATGACGTCCGGCGAAATGGAGACCGAACCCTTGCGGCTGAAAATCCAGTCCAGCGCCCGGCGATACCCGGCGAGTTCTTCTTCCGAGCGGTCACGTGGCTTGGCGCCACCGAGAACCAGGGGGCGGATCCGGTTGGCAGCCACCGTCACACCTTCAATCCGGTTGGAGGATTCGGCGCTTTGGATGATCGCCTGCTCCCGGAGTGCAGCCAGAACTTCGGGCTTCTGTTTCAACCAAAGATCCTGCTTGCCGCGAGCCTCCATGCTGGCGCCGAGGAGCCAGCCGGTTCCAAGGGAGATCGTGGTGGCCGCAAGGCGGTCGGAATCAAGGGACAGCAATTCGTTTCGACCTCCGGTAGCCTAATAATAGCCTAATCCTTGTCGGAGTAGCCTTTTCCACTAACCCGCAACATCGTGATCTCCGTCTCGTTCGTGAGCCCGGTGAAATCCGATACCCCGATGAACGACGTTCACAGACCCCAGAATCCCACTCAACCCCATCAAAACAAAGAAAGAGCGCAGTACGGTTTTTGAGGCCTCTCTCGCGGCCAGGGATATGCTCAAGATGGAAATGAACACATCAATCAAATCCGCCGGCGAGCCGTCGATGCTCGATCCGGTCTACGGCTACCGCGACGACCTGGCCGAACACTACAAACCAACCAGCGCCTACGAACGCCTGCTCCTCGGAGTAGCCGCTCAGGCCCTCAAGCGCTTCCACGACGCCCAGACCCTCGAACGGCGCCTCTTCGAAAAAGTCGATCCGCTCGAACTGCTCACCAACAGCCCCGACACCTTCAAGACCGTCACGCGCCACGTCGCCGAGTGCGAACGCGCCTGGCGCAAGTCGCTCGAGGAAATCCGCCGGGCCATCCGCCAGCGCGAGACCGGGCCCACGGTGCGAAGGCCCTATCCGCGTCCAAGCGCGCCGCCCCCGCAGTCTGCCGCGCCTCCGAACATCCAAGTGCCGCCGCCCGCGCCGGTTCAGTCCCGCCGCGAGTGAAACGCTAAACCGTCGGCCATCTCCCGCAGCAACCTCCGGCCGGACCTTCGCAAGATCGTCGGCACCGGAGACCGGATCCTTGAAAACTGAATAACGGCCTGGCGCGGCCGACTCGAGTTCGCCTCCATCGACGAGCACTCTATCTCTGCGTGCCTATCCAATCAGGAACGAGGCCTGCGAGTACGGACCCAGATCCACCGCGAACTTGCCGTCGCGGACCGGGATCGCTTCCGCGGACAGGATCCGGCCGCGGAGATCCGAGCGGCGCAACGTTTGCACGCGAATGCCTGCCGGAAGCGTGACTGTGCACGGGCCGCCGGTTCCCGCGTGTTCCCACAATCGCAACAGCGTCCCCGAGCCATCCGGGTTGTTGCCGAACGCCGTCACCACCACTCCCGGGCGCGACACCGACACGCCTGACGCCGATGCGGGCAGCTTTCCCGCCGGACCGTCGAAACGCACCGACGTCAGCGGCGTTCGCGCTTCGAGCGACGGCGCGATCAGATCCACGGCCGGATCGAACTTCTCGATGGACCACAGCCTCACACGCGACGTCCACGATCCCCCCACCCACTGAGCGAAGTTCGTGGACCACTGGTTGTTGAAGAGGTTTACGAACACAAGCGGCGGGCGCTTCCCGAACTCCCGGAGGTAACTCCACAAGCCCGGCGCGCCGATGCTCACCAGCGGACTGTCCACCGGGCAGACCCCGGCCCCGGCCCCGCTCGAATCCAGCACGGCCATCCCCGAGTTCAGGCAGAAGATGGAGTGATTGCTGCCGCGCACGGTGTCGCGTGTGGGATCGATAATGCCGCCCAGGCGCGCCAGCCGGAACGACGGGTCCGTCACTCGCAATGGCAGACACAGCCAGCCCGCTTCTGGCCATGGATCGGGCTCTTTGCCGGCGATGCTCCAACTCAGATCGAGATGGCATTCGCCCGGATCGAGGGACACCGCCAGAGTGATGTTCCCGCGCCGCAGTGTAACGATATCGGGCGCCGCCGTAAGCTCCATGGCGCCCGTCAAGGTTCGCTGATAGGAGCTGTCGGGAAGTCCGGGTTTGCCGAAATCTCCCGGTCCCCAACTCTCCTTCGTCTTCACATAGGCGGCCAGGAAGCTCTTCACTTCTTTGTTGCTGAACCGCTCATACAGGTACTGGCCGGCGGCGAATCCGGAAGAGCTGTCCACGAGTTCTCGCCCCGATTTGCGGTCCAGGATTGAGGTCACGCCGCCGTGTTCGGCCGATACCGTCACCTTCAGGAATTCGTTCTCGAGCACGGCCCCGCCGCTGGCGCGGGTGGACGGCGCGCTGCCAATGACCGGCGTGTAGGTCCGATATCCCATCGGTGGTACGTCCGCCGCACGAAAGCGCAGAATGCCGTCACGCACCACGGCGGTCACCGTGGCTCCGCTCGCGGATTCGCGAACGGCGTTGACTCCCCCCTGAGTCGGCGCCGGCGTCTCCACCATCCCGCTCCGCGCCCAGGCCAGCGAGTTGAACACCACGATCCGCGGTCCCTCCGCGTTCACTGACTCTGCCAGCCTCGCCAGATGAGCGGTGAGTGCCGGCGCCGCAATGCTTTCGGCCTTCCTGGCGTAGGAGCCGTGTTCCTCATAGGATTCCACCGCCTTGCTGTAGGTCCCGGCCGCAAATGCCCGCTTCCACTCGCCCCCGTAGAGTCGCGGAAATCGCTTCGCGTCCATGCCCCAGGTGTGTTCGCTGAACAGTAAGCTCTGCTCCCGTGCTGCCGCAGTGTCCGCCGCGGGTACCGGACCAGCCCCCCAGGCCTCGAGCAGCGAATGGAGCGCTTCCACCGCGGCGATCCGAGGCCGGGCCGCGCGCACCACCGCCATCTCGGCCGGCATCGACTGCACGCCGTGGATCCACGTATCCGGCATATCGCCACGAACCACGGGCAACTCGGGGTTGGCCTTCCGCAGCCGGTCCGAGAAGTCCGAAAGACGCCCGAAGCAGATCCGCACACCCGGCAGATCCCGCTTGCCCCGCTCGATCAATTTCTCCACCGATTCGGGCGACGGCGGACCCTGGTTGTCGCCGCTGTGGATCAGCGCCAGCCAGACCGGGTGGTTCCATCCCGGAGGAGGCGTGAGCTGCGAACCATACCCGCCCGCCGAATACATCGTCAGCAGGCGCGACCCATCGGGGCCTTCCCACCAGAAGAGCGGCGGGATCTCCGGGCTGCTCGACGCGGCGTTGCATCCCAGGTGGAGGAACTCGACGCCCGCTCCACCCAGCACCACTGGCAGAACCCAGGAATGGCAGGGCACGTCGGTCATCTTGGCGTCGCGCGGCAGCGGCTGTCCAAGTGACCGGTACAGCCGCGACGAGAAGGCGAGGTCGCGAACCAGGTCCTCCAGGTCGAGCGATTCGGTGTGCGTGCTGAACGCCAGCGCGTGGGTGGCGAGTTGGCCGCGCTTGCATGCATCGAGCACCCGCCGGCGACGCCGCTCGTCCTGGCCGGGCCACAGGATCTGGGTCATCGGCCAGCCGGACACGGTCCACACGAATCGATGCTCGGGCGGGAGCGACTGGCTTCGGTCGATCAGGTCCAGCGCATGGTCGATCATGGACGTGCGGTAGCGCGTCACCACGTTGCGGGCCAGATCGGTGTAGCCGATATCGAAGTGGGTTTTGAAGACCACCACCACTTCTTCGAGAGGACGCTGCTGGGCGAGAGCGGGAAGAGCCAGCGAGGACGTGAGGAGTGACCGTCGCGTGAGGGACATGCTAGACCTGATTATCTGAAACTCCACGGCTGTGCGCTGAGACCGGGCAGTGGGGCGATACACTCGGAATGTGAGACTGGGCCGGTGGCTCTTGATCCTGATGACGGCGAGCGCGCTGGCGGCTCCTCCGGCCTATAACTCCGCGCGCCGTAAACTCGACATCATCGAATCCGGCCGCGCCACTGCCGGAGCGTTCTACAATTTTTCGAAAGCCGAGATCGAAGCCTGGGCCGCCGTCGAGATTCCGAAGATCATCCCGGAGGGATTCCGCGCGGCAACCGTGGACTTGGGGACGAACACGGCGACGGGGCACGCCCTGGTGGACTTCACTCGCATGCGGCACGCCAAGGGAGCGCCCAAGAACTGGTTCATCGACCGGTTGCTGGCGGGCGAGCGTCCGCTGTCTGTCACTGTGGATGTGAAGTCGGCTGGCGGTAAATGCACGGTGTTTCTGCGCCGCGTGGAGATTTCGGGCGTCACCGCAACCGGCTCCGTACTCGATTTTCTGGTGAAGTACTTCTTCTTGCCGCTGTTTCCCGACGCGAAGATCGGCGAACCCTTCGAGATGGGCTACCGCTTGGAGAGCATCGCCGTGCGCCCGCTCGCCGCCTATGTGAAGATCGATCGGTCGCCGCCGGCCGGGCCGCAATCCGCGCCCCGGCGTGTCCTCGGCGGTCGTTAAGGGCTACTGAGCCACGACCGTCAGGGAGTGGTCGTGTTCAAATATTGTCCGGCACCACGTACGGCGCGCGATAATTGCGCGAGAACATCGAGTTCGCCTCATCGTCGCCGAGGAAGCGGCCGGTTGCATCGGACACCCGCACCGTGCGTCCAACCCGATAAGCGATGTTGGCCAGATGGCAGAACGCGGCCGAGCGTGCGCCGATTTCGATGTCGGCGTGCAGCACTTTGTAGTCGCGCGCGCGGATGCCGGCGAACCAGTTCTGCATGTGTGGTTCGGTATCCCTGCCGTCGCTCTTCTCCTCCATCGCCTTCTCGTACCGTTCGCGGCTGCCTGCTCCCGCGCCCAGCGCGGCGGCCCCGCTGACGTCGCCGGCCGTGCTCTTATAAACCTGGAATCCCGAGTCATCGACAATCAGGAATCCGGCGCTGCCGAAGAAGATGTTGCCGACGTAGTTCGGCCCGCGCAGGCCTCCCAACCCTTCAGGCGGCGTCGGCAGATTGCGGACGTCGAAGGTCATCTGCGCTTCGCCGAAATCGAAGGTGGTCTGCTGCGTGTTCGGCGTCTCCTGGTCGTCCTTCCACACGAATTTCCCACCGCTCGATGACACCGAATCAGGCCAGCCCGAGCGGCCCAGCCCCCATAACGAGATGTCCATCTCGTGGACGCCCTGGTTCCCGATGTCGCCGTTGCCGGTTTCCCAGAACCAGTGCCAGTTGTACACGAACCGGTTCCTGGTGAACGGCCGCAACTGGGCCGGGCCCAGGAACTCATCCCAGTTGAGACCGGCGGGCACCGGTTCATCGGGCGTGTGTCCAATGGAGAAGCGCCGCCGGAAGCACTCGGCGCGGGCGTGATACACCTGCCCGATCACGCCGTCCTTGAGCAGTTGGATCGCCTTCATCTTGTGCGGCATCGAACGGCTCTGCGAACCCACCTGCACCATCCGGTTATACTTGCGGGCGGCCTTCACCACCTGCCGGCTCTCGAACAGGTTGTGAGTGGCCGGCTTTTCCACGTACACGTCCTTCCCGGCCTGGCATGCCCAGATCGTCGCCAGAGCGTGCCAGTGGTTCGGAGTAGTGATGGAGACTCCGTCGATGTCCTTCGATTCGAACATCGCCCGCATGTCCGGGTATTCCTTCGGCTCGTAGTTCTTGAGCTTTTTCACCAGGGCCACCGCGCGTTCGCGGGACGCCTGGTTGACGTCGCAGACCGCGGCAATGCGGGCTTCCGAATCGAGCTTCGAATAAAAGTCGATGTGGTCCGTGCCGCGCCCGCCCACGCCTACGATTCCGACGTTGATCCGGTCGTTCGCACCTAGAATCGGAAACCTGGCCGTTGCGATGGCGGCTGCGGCGGCTTTGACGAACTGACGTCTGGCGGGCTGGTTTTCCATACAGCCCAGTTTAGCCCGCTCAGAATCCGGCTTGCTCGGTTCGGGCAATGATCTCGTTCTGCAGGGCCACTGTCAAATCGCAGAAGTAATCGCTGTAGCCGGCCACGCGGACGATCAGGTCGCGGTGCTGTTCGGGATCCGCCTGCGCCTCGCGGAGCGTCTGGGCGGTGACGATATTGAACTGGATGTGGTGCCCGTCGAGTTTGAAGTATGAGCGGACCAGGTGCGCTAGTTTGTCGAGGCCCTGGTCGCCTTCCACCAATTGTGGCGTGAACTTCTGGTTGAGCAGCGTGCCGCCGGTGCGCGCGTGGTCCATGCGGGCCGCCGATTGGATCACCGCCGTGGGACCGTTGCGGTCGGCTCCCTGCACGGGCGAGATGCCGTCCGATAGCGGCTCCCACGCCTTGCGGCCGTCCGGAGTGGCGCCGGTTACCGATCCGAAGTACACATGGCACGTCGTGGACAGATAGTTCACCCGGTAAGTGCCGCCCTTCGTGTTCGGCCGGCCGTTGATCTCCTCGAAGTAGGCGTCGAAGACGCGTGCCAGAATCGTGTCGGCGTACTGGTCGTCATTGCCGTATTTCGGCGACTTGTTCCATAACGCGAGCCGCGTTTTCTCGTACCCCTGGAAGTCGGCCTTCAATGCGTCCAGCACCTCTCGCATGGTGAAAGTCTTCCGATCGAAGACGTGGTACCTCAGCGCGGCCAGGCTGTCGGTGGTGGTGCCGGGCGCGACCCCCATGATGTAAGTGGAGTTGTAGCGCGGTCCGCCGTCGTTGTAATCCCGGCCCTTGGCGATGCAATCGTCCACCAATATGGATAAGAACGGAGCCGGCATCAATTGGGCGTAGAGCCGCTCGATGACGTTGTTGCCCCGGATCTTGATCTCGATGAAATGCCGCAGCTGCTTGCGGAACGCCGCGAATAACTCGTCGTAGGTTTGGAACTCCAAAGGATCGCCAGACTCGATGCCGATTTTCTTGCCGGTCCGTGGATCCGTTCCGTTGTGCAGCGTGATTTCGAGCACCTTCGGCAGGTTGAAGTAGCCGGTCAGGATGTAGGCTTCCTTCCCGAACGCGCCCGTCTCGACGCAACCAGAGGTCCCGCCGGCCCGCGCGTCTTCGATCGACTTGCCCTGCCGCAGCAGTTCCTCCACCACCATGTCGGCGTTGAAGATCGACGGCTGCCCCCAGCCCTTGCGCACGATTTCGAGCCCGCGTTTCAGGAAGCGGTCGGGATTCTTCTTGCTGAGTTGCAGGTTCGACGACGGCTGCAGCAGCCGCATCTCGTCGATGACGTCCAGCACCAGGTAGGTCAGGTCGTTGACCGCCGAAGCGCCGTCGGTGCCGAGGCCGCCGGTGTTGATGTTGCAGAAATCCGTGTACGTGCCGCTCTCGGCCGCGGTGACGCCGACCTTGGGCGGCGCGGGCTGGTTGTTGAACTTCACCCAGAAGCATTCGAGCAGTTCCTGGGCCTGCTCGCGCGTGAGTGACCCGTTGTCGAGATCGCGCCGGTAGAACGGATACAGGTGCTGGTCCAGGTGGCCCGGGCAGAACGAGTCCCAGGTATTCTGTTCCGTGATCACGCCCAGGTGGACGAACCAGTAGCCTTGCAGCGCCTCCTGGAACGTGCGCGGGGCGTGCGCCGGAACGCGGCGGCAGACCTCGGCGATCTTCTCGAGTTCCGACCTTGCGCCGCGGGTCGGTCTCAGACTGCAGCCATAAGTTCCGCGAGTTCCGCGTGGCGTTCCGCAAACCGGATCACGGCGCCGGCCGCGATCCGCATGCCCTTGAGTTCCTGCCGCTGGTTCCACGCGTTCGGATCGTTCAGGAAATCGAGTTGCGCCAGGCTTGCTGTCGATGTCGTCGATCAGGTCGGCCAGGCCCTTGCGGTAGATGACATCGCCCAACACCGTGTGGCCCGGCGACGCGCTGCTCCATGAACTCGGTGTAGATGCCGGCCTCATAGGCATCCTTCCACGCCGGTTCCATCTCGGCGAAGATGCGATCCCGCATGCTGTGGCCCTTCCAGTACGGGATGATCTCCTCGCTGTGGGTGCGGCGCGCGGAGTCGTCCACCCGGTACGAGATCTTCTCGCGCGTGTGGAGAATCTCCAGGTCTTCCATGCTGTGGCAGCAGAGTTCGGGGTAGGTGGGCGTGCCCTTCGGCGCGGGCCCGCGCTCGCCGACGATCAACTCGTCCCGACCGATATAGATGGTGCGGCGCTCCATGATGTAGGCGAGCGCGGAGGCACGCAGCACGGGCGGCGACATCGCTCCAGCGTTGCGGTAGAACTCCGTCATCAATGCGGCGCGTTCCATCGACAGCCACGGTTTTGTCTTCAGACTGCACTCGCGCAGCCGCGCTACTCGTTCGGTCATGTTAGCCTCCAATTCCAGCGTGGACTCCCGCCTGTTCCAGCACGCCCGCGAATCGGTGGAGATCGGCGGGCGTGGGTTCACCGACGGAGTCGAGCGGGTAGGTCCAACCCAGTTTCCTGTACTTATCCGTTCCGATGCGGTGGTAGGGGAGCAGTTCCACGCGTTCGATTCCAAGCCCGGACAGCAATTGGGAGAACTGCCGCAGGTCCGTGTCCGAATCGTTGATTCCGGGGATGACGGGGATTCGGACGGTCAGCGGATGGCCGCTCCCGGCCAGCGTCTCGAGGTTCTGCAGGATCCAGCGGTTCGAGACGCCAGTGTAACGGCGGTGGCGATCGTCGTCTACGATTTTCAAGTCGAACAGCACCCTGCCGGCGCGCGATGCGATTCGATCGAACGTGAACGGCGGTGCGAATCCGCAGGTTTCGAGCACCGTGTCAATGCGCCGGTCGCGGCAGACCCCGAGCAGCGCGGATACGAAGCGGGGCTGTGAGAGCGGTTCGCCTCCCGAAAGCGTCACGCCTCCGCCCGATTCGTCGAAGAACACCAGATCCTTCTCGATCTCCGCGATCAGTTCATCGAGCGTAACGCGGCGCCCGGCAATCTGCCGCGCCTCGGTCTGGCAGTAGTCGAGGCAGACGCCGCAGCGACGGCAGAGATTGCTGGTGCTCATCACGCCGTTCACCCGTTCGATTGCGTGTTCCGGACAGGCCGCGGCGCAATCCCCGCAGCGCGCGCAGCGCTCCTCCGAATACAGCACATCGGGCCGGTAGCCCTGGCTTTCGGGATTGTGGCACCACTGGCAGGCCAGCGGGCATCCCTTGAAGAACACCGTGGTGCGGATGCCCGGGCCGTCGTGAACAGCAAAGCGCATCACATTGAAGATGAGCGCCGTCAGCTGTCCATCGTGGTTCATATACGGATCAGGCGAATAACTGCTGCCCGCGGGCGAGACGGTCGGAAACCCTCACCCCATTCGGACAATGCACCGAGCACTCATCACAATCGCCGCATCGCACGCTGCGCACCGGTTCCGGAAGCTGCAGGAAGTTCTCACGGCCGAGTCCGTAATGCCCGTATCCTTCCGCATACATGGTGAACCGGAGCATGTCGGAAACCGGCAGGCCTTTCTGACACGTGCCGTCGCATTGCCCGCACATGCGGCAGTACGACGGTTTGATCTGTTCCAGGCACTCCGCCAGCAGTTTCTCGTCCGCCGGAGCCCACGGCGCTGTCATGGCGACCAGGTTTTCCTGCAACTGATCGGCGTCCACCATGCTGGGAATCACGGTATCGATGTACTTGTTCCGAAGCGTCCACTTGAGCGAGGCGACCAGGGCACCCGGCTTCTTGAGGGTCGTGCGGGTTTCGTCGGTGGTGGGATAGAACGGCATTATGCGGCCGCCGCCCGCCATCACTTTCATGCCGACGATTCCGATGCCGGCGTCGTGCACCAGCTTGAGTTCGTTCTCGATGGTATTGCCCATGGTGAAGTTGTAGGCCGTGAGCAGGACATCGAAGTGGCCCGCCTTCACCACCGCCGGGAGCAGTTCCTTGTGGCCGGCATGATTGCTGATGCCGGCGAACCGGATCTTGCCCTGCTGTTTGGCGATGCGCTGGGCTTCCATCAGCTCGTCCTTGATATCGGCCGGGACGCGCTTGTCGTGCAGGTACCAGATCTCGACGTGATCCGTCTGCAGCTCGCTCAACGATTTATCCAAGTCCCGCAGGGCCGCGTCCTTCGTCTCCGCCTTGGTCTTGGTGGAGATGACCAGGTTGTTGCGGCGGCTCTTCAATGCCGCTCCCACCATCCGCTCGTTGTTGCCGCCGCTGTAGACGCGGGCCGTGTCGAAGTGGATGATGCCGCTGTCGGCGGCACGCTCGATCACGGTTCCATCGGACGTAATCATGCATCCGAACGAAACCGGGGTCAGCTTCAGGTCCGTCTTCCCGAGCTTCCGGAGTTGCACCTTCCCGGCGGCGGACGCCGCCTGAGGCGATAGAGAGAGGGACTTCAGCTGGGTGGCGGGAACCGCCAGGCCCGCAGCCAGAAAGCTGCGCCGCGAAGGATCGTTGGTCATATACAGATCTTATTATCTTATGGGAGGCAGCGAGACGCACGCAAGAGTACGGGCGCCACCGTGGGTCTACTTCTACAGATTGCGCAACAGGAAGTTACAGATATGGTAGCCGTCGATGAACTTGAACGGCCACTCGCCCAGCGTATAGTGGCCGCAGGGCAGCACGACGCTCTTGTGATCCAGCTTCGATTCGCGGGCCTGGGCCACCACCTGTTCGGACAGGTGCGGCGGGAACGTGGTGTCGTAGCGGGCGTAGATGAACAGCGACTTCTTCTTCAGCCCGCCATAACGCTCCCAGTACACAGGCGGGCTGATGGCGAGCCAGGCCTGCCGCAGGCGGTCGAGATCGATGTGTTGTTCGAGCCCCTGCCGGATATGCCGCGTGGATAGTCCGATCCACACTACGTCCGCAAAGTACGTCGAGCAGTGATTGTAGACGTTCACACGGAAGCGGGTGTCGTGCGCGCTGGCCAGGTATCCGTAGCAGGATCCGAGGCTGGTCCCGACCAGGCCGATGTGTTCATATCCGATCTGCTCCAGCCAATCGGCGCAGCAGCGGACGTCGATGACTGCCTGGCGTGAGGCGTCGATGGTCCGTCCGACGTTCGCGGAAACCGCGTAATCGGCGCGCTCCAGTTCCGGCGGCATCCGGTAATCGTGATAAGGAAGGCTGATACGCAGGGCCGAGATGCCGAGCTTTGCTATTCCCTTGCACAACGCCACATGCTGGGTGACGTTTGCGTTCCAGTGCGGCAGCACCACCACCGCGCGGCGTTTGCGACCAGGTTTCTCCTTGGCCGGGAACCACTGCCCGTGAACGGTATTGTTCTCCGGGTAGGGCGTGTGGACCGGAGAGGTGAACTTCAGGAGTTCGTCTTCCAGGCGAAAGTCGGTGGGACGGGCGTAGGCGAAGAACTCGTCGCTATGCTCAATGGCAATGCCGTTCAGAATGCGGAGATAGCTTTCCGGGTCGTGACCGTTCTTGGGATACCTCTGGGTACAGGGCCAGGCGGAGGTCCACTCCAGCCCCCATTCGAAAGGGCGTACGACTCGATTATTGGCACGGAAGCAGAGTTTATTCTCCCACTGCTGCATCCGTTTGGCGTAGATTCTCCGCATCAGAGGTCTATTCCAAATTATCTCTCCGCGGGAGGGAATCGCGACCATTCCGTAGTCAACGGTCGCTATTGGAGGTTGAGCGGCGTCAAAATGCCCGCTGATATTGAATTGGCGCGTCGGGTTTGACGCCGAGAGTCTGGGCGGCGTGCAGGGCCCAGTAGGGATCGCGCAGCATCGCGCGGGCCAGCAGAACCATGGACGCCCGGCCGTTCGCGACGATCTCCTCCGCCTGGTGCGGATCGGTGATCATCCCCACCGCCCCTGTCGGGATGCCGGCCTCGCGCTGGATCCTTTCGGCAAACGGCACCTGGTAACCGGGGCCCACCGGGATCCGGACGTGCGGAGCCGCTCCGCCCGATGAGCAGTCGATCAAGTCGATTCCGATTTCGCGGAGGCGCTTCGAGAGCTCTACGGATTGGTCGATGTCCCATCCGCCTTCCACCCAATCGGAGCAGGAGAGCCGCATGAACACCGGCCATCCGGCGGGCCACACGGCTCTGACCGCGGCGGCCACTTCGCAGGCGAACCGTGTACGATTTTCTAACGATCCGCCGTAGGCATCCGTGCGCCGGTTCGAAAGGGGCGAGAGGAACTCGTGGATCAGATATCCGTGGGCGCCGTGGATTTCCACCACTTGAAACCCGGCTTCGAGCGCCCTACGGGCGCCCGAGGTGAAAGACTGGGTAATCTCCGCGATGTCGGCGATGCTGAGTTCCTGGGGAACCGGATCACCCTCCAGGAAGGGGATCGGACTCGAGGCGACCGGGAGCCATCCCGAATGATCAGGAGTAATTACCGTACCGCCCTCCCAGGGAGGCCGGGTACTCGCCTTGCGGCCCGCGTGCGCCAGCTGGATACCGGCAATCGACCTGTTCTTGACGAATAAACCTCTGCACCGCGGACAAAGCACTAATATGCTCGTCCTTCCAGATACCCGCATCGGCGGGGGATATTCGCCCGCGGGCTTCGACGGCGGTGGCCTCGACAATGACGAGGGAAGCTCCTCCAACAGCCCGGCTGCCCAGGTGGACTACGTGCCAATCGGTGACAAAGCCATCCTGGCAGGAGTACTGGCACATGGGAGAAACGGCGATTCGGTTCTTGAATTGGACCTCCCGCAGGGTGAATGGCGTGAACAAATGCGGGGTATTGGGAATTGCGGACGAGTTCGACATAACCCTCCAGGGCAACAGCACCGGGACAATCCTAGCTTTAGTCCGGTACTGTTTTCTGTTAGAACAATCAGGTGATTCCTCTATGAAGCGGTATACCGCACAATGAGGCCGGCATGAAACTTCTCGCACTCATCGCGGCAACGAGTCTGGGCTTGGTAACCAACGCTGGGCCAATCTATAACATTATCGACTTGGGCACGATGGGTGGTTCACAGAGTACCGGCGCGGCGATCAATCAGTTCGGCCAGGTGACCGGCTATGGAGTGGACGCGTTGGGAAACCTTCGTGCTTTCACGGGGGGCTCAAGCCTCGGAGATATCACACCGGGGTGGGCGAACGGTGGCGCGGCGGGGTACGGGATCAATGCGACCGGACAGGTGGCAGGGGTTTCGTATATCGACGGTCACGCCCAGGCTACATCGTGGGTTAACGGGACCGCCCAATTGCTCGGAGGGTTGGGCGGTCCTGATTCTTACGCCACGGCCATCAACAATAACGGCCAGATGGTGGGAATGGCCACCAATGGGCAGGGGCAAGCGCACGCGGTGGAGTACTCGAATGGACAGGTACGGGACATCGCTGCGCCGGATTACTTCTGGTCTTCGGCATTCGGTATTAACAGTTCGGGCACCGTGGTTGGTAGTACCAGGGACGAATACGGCAGGTCGAGAGCATTCACGTGGTCTCAATCGGCCGGATATACGAACCTGGCGACGCTGGGCGGGACCAGCAGCAACGCCTTTGGCATCAACGACCAGGGCGAGGTGGTGGGCAATAGCACGATTGGGACAGGTTATACGCACGCGGCGCTGTGGGGGCCGTCCGGAGTGACGGATCTCGGAACGTTGGGCGGGAATCACAGCTACGCATACGGGATTAACAATTCGGGATCCGTGGTTGGGTACTCATATATAGCTCGGTAACTCCACGACGCACGCGTTCCTCTCGGTAGGGGGAGTGATGATGGACATGAACCTGCTGATCCCCGACCTGGGCGGTTGGGAGGTGACGCGCGCATTCGCGATCAACGACAACCTGCAGGTGATCGGCACGGCGGTTCTCAATGGTGTGGAGCATGTAGTGCGGCTGGACGACCCGCCGCCTCCGGTGGCCGCTCCCGAACCAGGGACGATCGCGCTGATGGTGCTCGGATTGATGGTTTTGGTGGGCGGTCGTGTTCTGCGGCAGGTAATGCCCCAGCGCGTCAAAGTATCACGCATCAGCACGCGTCTGGCGGACGGGCGTTGAATGTCGCGTGAACCCTACTTTGGGAGCACAATTTGTATCGGCACCCGCTGTGCTCGGCAAATGATGAGATACGTTCGGCAGCGTTAATGCCGTCGGCGGAATTGTGTTCCCAGATGTCGTCCGAGTCGAGGGCCATGCCGGAGGCGGCTGCGGATCTCGTTCGGAGCTACGTGTTCGCCTCGGTCAGGGGATGCCAATCGCCGGCCAAGTTCTTTATTGAACTCGAGAACTTGAATGGCAAGGGCTTGCTCGTGTTCTTCCAACAGACGCAGGGCTTCCCGGACGACTTCGCTAGCGGAGTTGTAACGGCCCGCCTGAACCTTGCTGTTGACGAACTTTCTCCAGTTCGGGGGTGAGCGAAACGTTCGTAAGAGGCCTCCCGGATTGGCTCCCGCTTGCAACCGTTGTGCCGATAACAGTCTTTGTCAATGTGTGACATTCAGGAGTAGCGCATTCAAGAGGTCGGCCTTTCGTCCCTACTTTGTCTCCCGCCAATTCTCGATCGTTAGTTTCACGCCGGTCTGCTGGATGGCGCGGAAGTCCTCAGTATTGCCGGTCACAAGTGGCAGCTCGAGCCGAACGGCGACGGCGGAAATGAGGCAGTCGGGCAGCTCGAGAATGGAGCCTTGCTTTCGCGCCGTC
Source organism: uncultured Acidobacteriota bacterium (assembly GCA_963737465.1). GTDB lineage: Bacteria > Acidobacteriota > Terriglobia > Bryobacterales > Bryobacteraceae > TMP-7. Next base: position 632,338 of record CAVTTC010000012.1, on the reverse strand, counting down.
GCCTTGATGCTGGCCGCGACGAGGTAGTCGGCGTTGATCGGGGTCACCTGTTCGTTCTGGTTGAGCCAAGCCAGAGCTTTCTTCAACTGGCTCACGGCCGTTTTCAGCTCAAGGCCGTACACGATCTCGTAGACGGTCACGCTGGTGAAGGTGAAGAACCTGTACTGCTGTGCGTACCTGGCGGCGTGAGTGGCGACGGTCTGGTTGTGCCCCTTGAGGTATTCGGACAGAAGTCGGTATCCAGAAGGACTTTGCTCATCGATCAGAGCTCGATCGAGCCGGACGGCCGGTGTCTTTCCTCGTAGGCGATGGCGACAACTTCATCCAGCAATGAAGTGTCTTCCGGACTGCCGAAGAGGCCAAGGCCTTGCTCGAACACCGTTGCAGTGCCGGGAAGAGGCGGTTTGCCGGCGATCAGAACCTCGCGCATCAACGCGTCGAGCGTCACGCCTTTGGCCTGCGCCTCTGCGAGGTAAGCCCTTTCGACATGCGGCGGGAGATCAAGCGTAACGGTCATGGCACTCTCCCCTATTATGGATCGATACGATGGGCGGAAACTAGAGCTGGGCGCGGAAGAACGGAGTACGGGTTGTCGGTGAGCGCGACGTATCTTGACTCCTCCCAATCTGGAGCGTAAACTCCAGATATGGAGTTACGCGTCCGGCGGCGGAAAGATGCCCTTTCTGTTCCGCCGGTCTCCCCCGACCGCAGGCGCGATCCCAAGGTTCGCCGGCAGATGTCCGGACCCGCCATGCGGACGTTCTTCAACGTCGCCGAGGACTGGAAGCTGAACAACGACGCACGGCGCGCGCTATTGGGGTGGCCCCCGGAATCCACGTTCTACAAATACAAGTCCGGACAGGTGGGCACGCTGCCGTTCGACATGCTGATCCGGATCTCGCTGGTCATCGGAATCTACAAAGATCTGCACATCCTCTATCCCGAACCGGAGTTAGCCGATCGATGGGTTCAGTTGCCGAACAGCAACCCTCTGTTCGGCGGACGCCCGGCCCTGGTCCTGATGACGGAGGCGGGAATCGACGGGCTCTACCAGGTGCGGCGGCTGCTCGATGCGCGGCGAGGCGGATGGAACTGATGCCTCCAGTGACGCACCTCGAACTCGAGAATACCTGCCGGTTGGTGCCGAGCGTCTATCCGGCCTCCGGGATTCTCGATACCGTGGCCAGTCCGGAAGACCTCCCCTACATTTTTGAACTCGAGAGCTGGACCAACGATCGGATCTCCGCCGAAGTCGGAATTCTGCACCGGATCCCGCCCGGCGAGTGGGTGAGCGGACGTCCGATGTCGAGCGTCGTCATGGCGGCCTTCTGCCATCCGCGGCCTGGGGGCGGCCGCTTCAATAGCGCCGACCGGGGAGCCTGGTACGCGGGCACCGAACTCGACACCGCTCATGAAGAGGTCGTGTACCACCGCACCGTGGAAATGGCGGAAGTCGGGGTGTTCGAGACGCGCGTGCAGATGCGCTTGTACCTGGCCGATTTCGATGCGGAGTTTCACGATGTCCGCTCGGATGTGCCGGCGAACCGGCGGTACCACCACAAGACGAGTTACTCGGCTCCGCAGGCGCTGGCCCGCGAGTTACTGGATGCCGGGTCGAATGGGGTGATTTATCGCAGCGTGCGACGGCCCGGCGGGGAGTGTCTGGCCTGTTTCCGGCCGGCGCTGGTGGAGAACGTCCGGCCGGATGCGCACTTCGAGTACCGGTGGGAAGGGAAGAGGCGACCGGTGATCCGCCGCCTCTGAGTTATTGGATTGCGGGGCGGAGAGACCCGCGCACGGTCGAAAGCCCCAATGAGGGATGCTTCATGCCGATGGCTCCGTAAGTTGTCGGGGCGATCCGATCATGTATGCGGACGAAGTGACACGGTTCTGTACTCCCGGCTCATTCGTGCCGCAGCGCAGTCAGCGGCTCGATTCTTGCGGCCCGGATGGCCGGTAGCGTCGCTGCCAAGGCTGCCACGGAAACCAGCACCAGCGGCGCCACAACGAACACGACGGGATCGAACCCCTTCAGCCCGAACAGCTGCGATTCGATGCCGCGGCCGGCGGCGATGGCGACTACCAGTCCTACGGCGCCGCCCGCGGCTACCACCAGAGCCACTTCGGAGAGCACCATCTGCACGATGTTCCAGGCCATGGCTACGCCGATCTCCGTTGTGCACCCGCGATCCGCTCGCTAGCGAGCCGTCCGTACCCAGATCGAGGATTCGACGAGAATCCATCAGCCTTGCTGGTTCGCGTCACGCGATCGAGTCTGCGAGAGGTTCGTCACCAAGGAGAACGGCGATTTTCCGGCGGATTCGACTTGTCTCATCTTCGTAACTTCGCCCCAGCGTTTCACGAGCTATCCGACTTGCCTCAGTACATAAGGAAAGCGCTTCCCGCAGACTGCCCGCCGAGACCAGTGCCTCGGCCAGGAGCGTCAGACAATATGGGCGCTCCAGCAAGCACCGCATTGCCATTTGATTGTCGAGGCTGGTCCGAATCTCGGAAATGCCTTCCGCCACTCTGCCGGTGTGGGCCAGGCATGAGCCGCGGACGACTCTGCCCCACTCAACGATCTGCAGGAGACCGTGTTTCCGGCTGAGGGACATGGCGGCATCCAGGTGGCCACAAGCTTCCGAGTACTGGCCCCTGGCATGGCAAATCCAACCTAACCAGAAGATTGCGTACGCCAGGCTGGGTGGATGACACAACTGGTTGGCTAGGGAAACAGAGGCGGAGGCTCATTCCATCGATTCCTCCATTAATCCAAGCCGGGCGAGGACCCGCGCGAACATGCTTAACGAAGTGACATAAGTGTCCAACACATACACCGAGGGTGAGAACTTGTGCTGGTCTGTTGGCAGGACGGTGAAAATGCTTTCAAGCATTTCGCGGGCAGCCGTCAGGTCCCCCATAAAGGCGTGGGTCGTTCCCAGCGCGTGAAGTGACTCGACAATGGAGACGGGATCGTTCAACTCGGAGGCGACCTGCCGCATCTCATTCGCTAACTCCAGGGCCGGGGCGAGTTCGGCCGCATTCACAAGACAGGTGTGAATGCCCCAAAGCACCCTCATCAGGTGACGCTTTTCGTTAAGCCGGAGACATAACTCCCGCGACCGCCGATGGGTCTTTTCCACCTCCGGAGCGGCGAACCCGCACGTCGCCATCTGAGCCAATCCGAGGATCAGGGAGAATTTCAACTCGCGCGAGTCGCGTTCACGGGACTCCGCGACCAAAGGCAGGATGGCCAGGCCGCGCCTACAAAGGATCACTGCTTCAGTGTAAGCGAACACACTTGCGGCATACCGCGCGGCGCTGAGGAAATACTCCGAAGCCCGTTGATGGTCCCTCCCACACTCAAATAACGGAGCAACCTCGACTGCCAACGACCGTTTGGCGTTTCCGTTGAGAGTGACTAGCGCGTTTGCGACGGCCAGGCTATAAGCGGCCCGGCGAGCCGCCGCCAGTTCGGCGTACAGGGCGTTCTGATAATAGACATGTACGAAACGATAGCGGACCGAAAATGACTGGTCGGGAAACCTCTGCTCTCCAATGCAACGAACAAATCGATGGGCTCTCTCGAGCGCCTGAAGGCGCTCCTCCACGTGCACAGGCTCAAGCGTGAGGGCCCGGCAGATGACTTCGGAATCGAACTCCACACCTTGGATCGCGGCGCACTGTAGTATCGTCCGGTCCGGGCCGGCGAATTGATCGATCTGCAGCCTGATCATGTTTTGCGACCCGGTGGGGATCACCTTCCGGATCTCGGCTATGTCCTGAGTGATGCGCCACTGTCCCGCGTCGTTCACCAACACTTGTCTATCCAGGAGAAAGTTGAACATATCCCGCAGGAACAACGGCGAGCCCCCGGTCCGCTCGTGCACAAGCTTTACGAACTCCGATGAGAACGTATGTGCCGGGAATCGAATGGCCAGGTAGGATTCGATGTCCCTGAGCTTCAGAAGCTCGAGCGGGATCTCCTGACACACGCCCTTTCGCTCCAGCGAGAGACGCACGGATAGAAACGGATCAGTCGCGAAAAGTTCGGAGGGCCGATAGGTAGCCAGTATCATGATCCGGATGTCTTTCATCCGCTCGCCGAGATACGCAAGGAGGCCGCACGTGGAAGCATCGACCCAATGCAAATCATCGACAAAGATAATGACGGGGCGTGTGGTTGAAAGAGCCTGGAAGAAACGCACAAACTCGCGGCGCATTCGCTCCTGGGAGACTTCGTTTGAAGAGGTTCCGGGCACACCCTCCCGCCCTGGCGCAATCTGGAAGAACCAACTGGGGGCCAGTTCTTTCATCAATCGCGCGGCTTCGCCGCCCGACTCCCCCCGCGTGAGGGCGTCCAAACACTCGAAGATGGGAGCAAAGGCATCTGCGTTCGCCGGGCTTTCCGAACAACGCCCACAGGCGATCCAAGCCGCCTCGCGATCAGCTTCCAGGTCGGCCAGGAACTCTTCGACGATCGTGGTCTTGCCCATTCCAGCGTCACCTGAAATCGCCAGCATCGTCCCCCTTCCGGAGCTCGCCGAGGCGAATGCCCCAAGGATTCGGTCGCGCTCCCGTTCGCGACCGACCGAAGTCCGCACACCCGCCGCGGTCTCCGCCGGAGCAGGGTTGCGCTCGGGAGACCGCGCGGTCGAAAAGGTAGCTACATAGCGGCCCTTCGGAATGTCAATCACAATCGGGTCCGACTGACCGCTGCGATGATAGTACTCGACAAGTTTACTGCGAAGCCGGTTGGCGCTAACGCGGACCAGGTTGTCGGTCTGGGGATCGAATGAGGCGCCGAGCCGGAATACCTCGGTCCCGATCACAACTTCCTTCAAGCAGTCCACTTCGCCGTCCAGCGTGTTCTCGACTGTGTATCGCAAGAAGGCGCTCAAGCGCTCCGATCTAAGAAAGAGCGGATGGGAAAGGATCCGATCGAGTTGCCGGAGCACGTCGGCTCGCGCGACAACTGGCAGGCGGTTCGCATGCGGCGCGCTCGAAAAAGCCGACATCAAGTGCTCCCTCCAACTGTCCCGGACGCATGCGCGACAGCCTCAGGGCGTCGGTCGCTTCCCAGCCGGTTCGTTACTGTAACATACTCCCGCAACCGCCCACAATAGTTCAGTCTTGTCTTGCGGATTAAAGGCGGAGCACGAGAGCAGGCCCGCCGGAGTAAGAAGGTGAACAATGACCGATCTGATCAATATCGATAGCCATGGGACCTCAGTTCCGACCGAGGTATTTAATCCCCTCGGGCACGCGGATGGCGCAGCGATTGTGATCGCACACGGATCCGATGGAATGACTGTGCCATGGGCAGAACTGATCCGTGAATTTGCGGCGGACCTGGCAGGCAAGGGCTTCACGGCCTTCATCCCAAGCTATTTTGCGAAGACCGGAACCGTCCCTGGGCCAGCGGTCTTTGCCCAAATACCAGCAGGTCTCGATTCCTGGGTAGGGACGGTGAGGGACGTCGTCGCCCACGTCAAGACCGTGCCAGGGGTCGCGGCTGAGCGAGTCGGGTTGTTGGGTTTTTCATTGGGCGGACATATTTGTCTGCGGCTACGAGGGGAAACGCAGGCGGTGGTGGAGTTCTTTGCTCCCGAGCTCCGCCAACTCGGCGGATTGGGGGCTCGGCAATCAGCAAGGCCGTACGTCGAAATTCACCACGGGTTGGCCGATCTCCTAATTCCGTTTTCGGAGGCGCAGGCGATAGCCGCCGCACTGAAGGCGGAAGGAGCCGTTCCGGAGGTCTTTTCCTACGAAGGAGCAGGGCACGGGTTCGCGGGCGCCGACCCAACCAATGCAACGGCCCTGCGCTCTTCAAAGTATCGAACGCTGGCCTTCTTCGAGAAGCGTCTGCAGTCAAAAACGGAGGCGCAACATGCACGATAATCGCAAGCTGTTGGAGCATCTCTACGGCGGCCTAAACCGCCACGACTATGAGGCTATGGCCAACTGCTACCATCCGGCGGCGAGGTTTCGCGATATTGCTTTCGATCTGAAGGGGAAAGATCGAATCTCCACGATGTGGCGGATGATCTGCAGCGGCGATATCCAGGCGACTTTCGAGATCGTCGGTGCGGATGAAGCGAGTGGTATAGCGAAGCTGGTGGACGAATACACCTTCACCGATACGGGTAGACGGGTTCGCAATCCGATCGAGTCGCGCTTCCGGTTCCGGGACGGTCTGATCATTGAACACCTTGATTCCTGCGACCCGCGCGCGTGGGCGACCGCAGCGGTTGGTGGCATAGGTGGATTCCTCGCCGGCAGGCTCCGCTTTCTTCGCGCGTGGAAGGCGAGCGCCAAACTGCAGCGCTTTATCCGGGAGAATGCGCAGATTCATGACTCAACGAGGAGAACGCAAGGTGCAAATTAGGCCCGCGAGTGATGGAACGCTTGCGGTCATCACCTGACATCCGACGCTACTCATCGGGTTGGCCGGCCTAAGCCGCAAGTTCGAAGGAATGCTAAGACACGGGGAAACCATGGACATACTTAAGAGACTCTCAAGATCACTTCCGGCCGCGATGCTCGCGGCATTGACAATGCAAGCCCCTGCGCCGGCGGCGGACTGTGGCCCCAGCGCAAACGTGCCCGCCGGCAGCTACCGGCAGAGCTGCACCAACTGTTCAGTCAGCGGTGGCAATCTGACGGCATGGTGCAAGACGATCAGAAGCCAGGACCAGCCGTCGACGTTGTACAACTTTCCGGCTTGCCGCTCCGGCATCGAGAATATGGACGGATTTCTCACCTGCAGCAAGGGAGATCCACCACCCAATGGTAGTTACAAAGACAGTTGCCGCAACATCAACGTCGAAAAGAACACCCTCTATGCCAGCTGCCGAAACGTCAACGGCGACTGGAAAGAAACGGACCTACATCTCGGATATTGCAACTACGAGATCTACAACACCAACGGTGTGCTGGCATGCACCGTGCCCTACGGCACGTATCAGCGTTCATGCCGGAATTCGCACGTGATGAATGGCCAGTTGTCCGCAGAGTGCAGAACAATGTCCGGCAATTGGGTGGCCACGTCCGTGTCTGCGGCCTGCAATCGAGACCTGGCGAACATCGACGGCCGGCTGATGTGCAAGTGATCTGTCAGGCATCGAGACGTTCGGGTTTCGGGTTCTGGGTCTATCAAGAGCAGTCGCGGTAGGCCGACGGTTTCGAAGTTCATTCACCGATCTAACAAGAAAGGATTCGTTATGGCAGATAGTATCATCACCAGCGCGCCGGCCTCGGCGGTCAGCGGCTCAGACATCAATGCGGGAATCGTGAGTGGGACTACCAGTGACATCAGTCATCTGAACAGCGAGCGGTTCGCGAGCGCGCATCTGCTGTTCGGCAGAAGCCAAGGGATGAGCGATCCCGTTCTATCGACGGCTGGCACGGCATTCAATCTCAACAGAAGTTCGGCGGTGACCAACGGCGGCTCTTCACCGTTTGGAGGCATCGTGAAACGCAGTGGGAGCACGGTTGTAACCGACCCAAGTGGCTCCCATGTTCCCAACGCGCACGATATCATTGATGCTACCAACTCGATCAACGCGAAAGCGGCGGAACTCGGCGCCGTCGGGGTCCCGTTCGGTGACGTTCACCCGGACGGCACTGGGTTTGTCCGGAGGTTCGTGAACGCCGATATCTACTTTTCGCGAGCGACCGGCGCACATGAGGTCCATGGTGCTATTCGGGATAGGTACAACGCTCTTGGCGGCGCGGCCGGGGCTCTGGGCCTCCCGCTGACCGACGAAAGCGGGACCCCCGACGGCATTGGGCGATTCAATCATTTCCAGGGCGGCTCAATCTACTTCACGGAATCCACCGGGGCGGCAATGGTGCGCGGCTCAATCCGTAGCCTCTGGGCATCGCAGGGATGGGAGACGGGCCCTCTCGGGTATCCCGTAGCGGATGAACATCGTTACGTAACGGTCAATCCGGCGAATGATCCGTTTACGGCATGGAATTTGTTCGAGACCGGCGCCATCGTTGCGAGCGCAAGTGGTACGGCGGTGGCCCGGACCGTGGAGGTGTCGCCCGATAAGCTGCGCTGTCTTGTCCGGCAGGAATTCGACCGCGTGATGCATGACTCGCCCAACAACGTCGGACTACACGCACCCAGCGAAACAACGGCCGTTACCCGTAGCTTCCCTCGCGTCATCACTTTCGTGATCCACGGCTTTCATGACAACGGCTTGGCCCCCGATACGGACTTCGACATTACCGTGGCGCTTCGCTTCGGATTGATCTGGGACCAGGAATCTTTCACGGAACCGGAAATCAAGAACCTTGCCGTATCGTTGGTGTCTGCCTCGGTCACAGCGCACGGTATTGCTGCCGGGGAAGTGGCCGCCGGGGTGCGCGACGGCATTAGGGACGCGTTCGCCGGGCCGCGCACCGTGGGACCGCCGCTTCCGGCCGGAGGGGGAGTGAAATCCCGCACGCCCGATCTTATTGACGTTTTGGCGACTGCTGACGGCGGGTTGCGGATCTTACTCAACCCGCTCCCGGATTTCGCCACCGGAGGGATCCGTGTGATTGCCGCCCAAGCAGCCATCGACCAGTTAGGCTGTTGACGGTCGAGCCCGCGGCCACAAGTACCGACCTTGCCACGGCGCTTGATGCGCAGCCTGAGAAGCATGAGATGGAGTAGTGCATCTCGACATTAGATCGTATTTATGAAGCGGCGTACTCAGAGACCCTTTGCCGCTTGTCACTGGAGGAATCATGAAACTGGCGTATCTCCTTCTTTCGTGCTCCGACGCTCCAAGAGTCACGAACGTTACCAAAGACTGGGTATTTCGTCTCGCGACCCACGCGGCTGGATACTTCTTAGATATGTCGGGCGGCCGCGAGTTGATGGAGTTTCGCGTCTGCGATTGGTTCCCGCTGGCTGCCACCAGTAAGGAATGGAACGACTGGCAATTCGACGCGGGCGACCACGTGGTTCCCATGGTAGCTTCCGGCCTCAACGTCGATCTCTCGCCATACGACCACTTCGTACTCATTATCGACAAGGCGGATGCCCACAGTGCGGCGAGTAGCCCTAACCGCAAGTACACCCACATGTCTGCGCAGGATGCGAACGCCGCCATCCTCTGCCATGAACTCGGCCACCAATATGACTCGAACCACGCCAACACCGAAACGCCGGGCGGTTTCCGAGAGTACGGCGATTACTTCTGCATAATGGGAGCGGAAGGAGCCAAGTACTCCTATACCGAAGCCTCTCTGAATTTTGTCAACTACGTCGGCCAACCACTGTGGCGTTATTGCGACCAGTGCATGGCGATGTTCTACGACGGCTACCCGGACAAGGGCCGGTGTGCGGGTGGGCCGCACCTGGGTCCATCTGCCTTGAAAGGACACAAAAGCTCCGAAGCCGAGTTCAGCTTTGTACTGCCACATGATATTCCCGGCCCCGGCCAGAGCAACTGGCGCTATTGCAACTTATGCCACAGTATGTTCTTCGATGGCTATCCTGCCAAAGGTGTCTGCCCAGGCAATTCAGGTAATGGCCACGTCGCCCAAGGCTATATGTTCGTCCTGCAACACGACATTGAGGATACGGGTCAGGCAAACTGGAGATACTGCCAGCGCTGCCACGCTTTATTTTACGATGGCTACGCGAGAAAGGGAGCTTGCCCTTCGGGCCCCGGCGGCCACCAGGCTGCTGGTTATAACTTCTCACTGCCTCATAACATACCGGGGCACGCGGCCGCCGGACCGGGGATGGTCGCCCCCAATGTCGCCGCCTGTGGCTGGCTCGATTTCGGTCGCCAGGGCGATGGACGGGACCTTGGGCCAGTGCTGCACTCGCGCCCTGCGGATACCACGGTTGATTTGGCGCCATTTCGAGGCGCACCGCCCAACGGCTATCAAGGAGTGACGGCATACGCGTGGGGTGACGGCCTCCTTCCGGGGCGACCGGAGGAACGACTCGTCATCGAGTATCGGAGCCGCGACGGTCGTGACCGCGGCCTGCCCACCACTGATGCCGGCGGACCGGGTTACGTCGTAATTCACCAGACCCATGGATCCGGAAGGAAGAGTTCCTCCGCGCAGCTCAACTGGCTTCCGGTGGAGCAGGGGGCTACGGCGTATCTCGAGCCCGGCGGGATCGAAGTCACAATTGCCGGCTACGACGCGAGCCGCAGCGTCGCCTCAGTGCGGATCCACGGCGACGTCTGGCCTCCTGCACCGGGTCAACCCAATTGGCGCTACTGCAGGAAATGCCAAGCCATGTTCTACGATGGCTACCCAGCAAAAGGGGGGTGCCCCGCCGGTGGCGCTCACGTTGCCAGTGGTTGGAACTTTGTTCTGCAGCACGACACTTCAAGTCCGGGCCAGCATGATTGGCGATTCTGCCTAAAATGCCAGAGTCTTTTCTTCGACGGGAATGCGACCTCAGGACACTGTCTTGCCCAAGGGCACGTCCCCGACGGGTTTAATTTCACCATCCCTCACGACATCGCCGGAGTGGGGCAATCCTCCTGGCGCGCATGCAGGAAGTGTCAGCTCATGTTCTTCGATGGAAATCCTCAGAAGGGCTCTTGCCCGCAAGGGGGCGCCCACGCCGCGGCGGCTGGATACGGGTATAACTACAGCCTGCCGCACGATGCGCCGGGGCCCGGCCAAGCGGATTGGCGATTCTGCTCGAAGTGCGAATCTCTTTTCTACGACGGCTTCCCGTCCAAAGGTGCCTGCCGCGCAGGCGGCGGACACACATCGTCGGGCTATAACTTCCGTTTGCCGCACGACACGCCAGGGGGAGGCCAGGATCAGTGGCGTTACTGCCGAAACTGCCACGGGCTCTACTTCGATGGCGACGACGCGAAAGGGATTTGTGTCGCTCCCGGCCACCTGGCGTCGGGATTCAATCTTGTGCTCCCCCACGACCTGTCGGGCCCGGGTCAGAATAACTGGCGCTACTGCGGCAACTGCAATGAGATGTTCTTTGACGGCTACCCTACCAAGGGCGCATGTCCAACGGGCGGTGCACATTCCGCTTCAGGCTATAACTTCGTGCTGCAACACAGATAACCGATGCTGCGACGTGGTGGGGGAGGGGCGCGAGAATGGGCGATCTATCCTTTCCGTCGCAAAGGGCCCACAGCTCATTCATGGCGCAGCGCAGTCAGCGGCTCGATTCTTGCGGCCCGGATGGCCGGTAGCGTCGCTGCCAAGGCTGCGACGGAAACCAGCACCAGCGGCGCCACAACGAACACGACGGGATCGAACCCCTTCAGCCCGAACAGCTGCGATTCGATGCCGCGGCCGGCGGCGATGGCGACTACCAGTCCTACGGCGCCGCCCGCGGCTACCACCAGAGCCACTTCGGAGAGCACCATCTGCACGATGTTCCAGCGGGCTGCCCCCAGCGCCATGCGTACGCCGATTTCCGTGGTGCGGCGGGTGACCAGGTAGGCGATGACTCCGTATAATCCGACGGCGGTCAACGCCAGGGCCAGCAGGCCGAAGGCACTGGAGAGCGCCGCGATCAGACGGTCCGCGAAGATGGACTCCTGCACCAGTTCCTCCATAGTTCGCACACCGAACACGGGCAGGGCGCCGTCCATGCCCGACACCGCGCCGCGGACGGCAGCGGGCAGCGTTTGGAATCCGCTGGCGGAGCGCAGAAAGAACGACGCACGGCGGATGCGGGGGCCCTGGTCGTAACTCTGCTCGTAGGGTATGTAGTAGGTGGGCTTGGCCGGCTCATGGAGGCTCGCGTTCTGTACGTCGGCGACCACGCCGACCACCGTGATGTCGAGCGGTCCGCCCGCGCCCATACTCATGTGCCGGCCAGTGGGGCGGTGTCCACCGAAAAACCTCTGCACGAACGCCTGGTTCACCAGGGCCACCTTGGGCGCGCCGCGGCGGTCGCGATCATCAAACTCACGCCCGTCGATCAGAGGCGTTCCCAAAGTCCGGAAGAAGCCGGGACCCACGGCCATGATCCGCGAATCCATGTCCTCATCGTCCTTGGGCGTGTAGCCTTCGATGGAGACGTTGGTGATGCTGGTGTTGTGCGAGAGTGGCCCGTATTCGGCGATGGATGTGGAATCCACACCGGGCAGGGCGGCGAGTTTGACGCCGAGACCGCGATAGAAGGCGAGGCCGCGATCGATGTCGTAACCGGCGAGTCCGGGGTCCACGGAGAAGGTCAGAACGCGCTCGGCCCGGAACCCAAAACGGTGCTGCATCAGGTTGACCAGGCTTCGCGCGAAGAGCCCGGCGCCCGCCAGCAGCACCAGCGAGAGAGCCACTTGTCCGGCGACCAGCAGCTTTCGGGTAGTGGAGGAGGCGCGCCCACCCGAGGCGCTCCGCTCACCGAGCGCCGGCAAACCCGACCGGACCGATTGGATGGCGGGAGCCATGCCGCACAGCATCGCCACAAGGATCATGAGCCCGGCCGAAAACGCCAGAAGCGGAAGGTTCAGGTTTTCGGAAACCCAGCCTCCGGCCGCGTCGCGGGGCAGCGAAGCGATTAAGGCGCGATTCAACAGCGGCGCCAGCGCGATGCCGGCGAGCGTGCCGGTGAAGGCCAGCGTTCCGCTCTCGGTCATCAGCAGGCGTGCGATGCGTCCACGCGTGGCTCCCAGAGCGAGACGAACGCCGATCTCGCGCGAGCGGTTGGCGGCGCGGGCGGCGAGCAGGTTCGCCAGATTCGCGCAGGCGATCAAGAGCAGGAGCGACGCCATCGCCAACAGCACGATCAGAGGACTCCGCCACTGGCGTTCGAGTTCGTTCAGCCCCTGCGCCGCGGGCCGCAATTCGGCGCGTTTCGCGAACAGGCGCGCGCGTCCCGTTTCGCTTTTCACTTTCAACTCCTGGACATGGTCGCGGATGATGGCGGCAAATAACGGCTGCAGTTCCGCGGCCGCGCGTTCACGCGAAACTCCCGGTGCGAGCCTTCCGAGAATGGTGAGGAACTGCGAATCGGGCCTGTCATAGTTATTCCAGCCTGGGGTGAGCAGGACCTTTGCGGAGAGAGGAACGAAGAGGTCCGGGCTATCGCCTGCCAGCACTCCGCGGAAATCGCGCGGAGCAACGCCAACCACGGTGAACATCTGGCTGTTGAGCAGGATGGTCCGGTTGAGGACCGAGGATTGGCCGCCGAATCGGCGCATCCAGAAGTCGTAGGCGAGGACCGTTACTGTGTTTGTGCCGGGCGCGCCGTCATCGGAGGCGGCCAGCAGACGGCCCATTTGCGGACGCAGTTTCAGCACATCAAAGAAGTTGCCGCTGACCATTTCGGCGCTGCCGCGGTCCGCCGCGCCGTCGATGCCGATCTGGACCGCACCAGCGCTGCGGGCGGCGATCCCCTGAAAGCTATGCAGTCCGTCGCGCAGCCGCCGGTACATGGGATAAGAGAACACGGTCTCCGAGTTGTCCGACGACATACCGCCCGGGAGACCCGGAGGATCGGAATGAAACACCACCAACTGCTGCGGTTCGGGTACGGGGAGCGTGCGCAGCAGCACCTGGTAGAACAACGAGAACATCGCGGTGTTGGCGGCAATGCCCAGGCCGAGAGTGGCGGTGGCGATGAGGAAGAAGCCTGGACTGCGGCGGAGAATGCGGATGACGAATCGAAGGTCGTTCATGGCGCTTGTCTGAATGGTATGACGTCGGTCCGGTGAAAAGGTTCGCCGCGCTTCCACTTACGGTAAGCCGGAGCCTGGCGGGCTGGGTCTACATCTCCCGGCTCTTCCGACAGTTACCGACCCAGCCAGGTAAGTTTCACGCATCGCTTTAACCGGATCCTACTGATGCGGACCGGCGTTCCTGCTCCATTCTTGGTTTCAGAAAGGGAGGGGCAGTGATCAGGCGAATACAATTTAAGATCGGGATCGGGCTACTGGTGTTGAGCGGTCTCGCGGCCGCCGATAGATCGGCTCAGGATTTGGCGGACGAAGGAGGACGCCTGCTCCGCGACGCCCAATACGTCAAGGCCGAGGCCGTCCTCCGGGGCGCTTGGGCGGCTGTGGGTAAGGGTAGCGAAGAGGCGGGGCTTCGGGGCATCATTGTGAGTAATCTCGGGGTCTCTCTGCTTCATCAGGGTCAGTTCACGGCTGCCGAGGGGATGTTCCAACGAGCGCTTACGGAGTTGGAAGCCGGCGGCTGCACTCGCGAGATCGCGACGACGCTGAACAACCTGGCTGCACTGTACCGGCGCATCGGGCGGTTCTCGGACGCGGCCTTGCTGTATGAGGATGCGCTGCGAATCGAAGAGGCTCTGGGCGGACCGGACAGCACTGCCGCGGGCGTCACCTGGAACAACATCGCGGAGTTGTGCCGGGCGATGGGCCGCATCGGGGATGCGGAGACGGCTTCTTCGAACGCCGTTCGCATTCTGTCCGCGGTGAAGGACTCGGAACCTATGAAGTTCGCGGACGCCTTGATCACCTACGGGGCGGTCCTGATCCGTCAGCAGCGTTTGGAAGAAGCCGAACCGGTGGCTTCACGCGCACTCGAGATCCTCCAATCGAACACCCGGCCGCAGGATCCGCGCGTGGCCGTGGGATATTCCCTGCTCGGCAGCGTGCATCTGGCTGCACGGCGGTTCGATGAAGCCGAGCGGGCGTTCCAGGCGGCCATCCGGATCTGGACCGATGCGGTAGGAACCGAGAATCCGAATCTGGCGGCGTGGTACAACAACCTGGGCCAGATCTACAAGCTGAGCGAGAGGCCGGCCAACGCTGCGCCGATGTACCGCGAAGCGCTCGCGATCTGGGCGAGAACGGTGGGCCGAAGCCACCCGGATTACGCGGCCGGTCTCGGAAACTTCGCCGATCTGCTGCGGATGGAAGGGAATTTCACGGAATCCGCCAGGATGTACCGGCGGGCGGTGGCGATTCTCGAGCGAAGTGGAGGGAGCTCCGAAGCGGTTGCCGCACTCGAGAGGTCGCTCAATGAGGTGGTCAGCGGGTCCACCGGTGTGCGCTCATCGCACACGGTGGATTATCGGGATTTGAAGGGCCGTTGAACCGGCTTCCTTACGGTCGCGGCTCGGTAAGTTTAGGTAGGCGGTATCGGACTAGCGTCACGGGGCCGCGATCAAACCTTGCAGATTCATTCTGCGTAAGAGATCGCGGAACCGCGGCTCGCGGCGCAGAGCGTCGTAGGCCGGATGAATGCCGATGGAGGTCATGGCCATTTCGCGGGCCTCCACTCCTCTCTCCAACCACTCGATGGCCTGCCCCACCTCTCCCAATCCGGCATGGATCAAGGCGAAGCAGGTGGATGGAACGTAGTGGGTCTCTCGGTGATGGCGCAGTTCCGCCAGAACGGACCGAGCCGCGTCGTGGCGTCCGCTGAGCGCCAGGGTTTGGCCCATTGCGCCAAGGATGCTGGGTATGCCCATGGCCAGCGACCTGCCCTTCTCGAAGAAATTCATGGCATCGTCGTAGCGCCCGAGTTGGGCGAGTGCACGGCCCATGGACGTGTAGCCCTTGTAGAACGTCGGATCGGTTCGAATCAGGGACTCCAGGATCGCTACCGCCTCCGCGTAGCGCCGCTCCAGGATCAGAATCAGGCCCGTTCCCTCGACGAAAATGCTGGAGAGCGGGTCGAGTTGCCCGGCCACCTGGATCTCTTCGCGGGCCTCTTCGAACCGGCCCAGGAGCGCGAGCAGATCGACGGAATACCAATGGTGCGCGGTGGCGTACCCGGGATTCAGATCGAGAGCGTGCCGGTAATGCAACTCCGCGTCGTCCCACTCCCATTCGAACAGCGACCGCTGAAATGCCAGCGAGCAATGGGCTTCGGCGAGGGATCCGTCCAACTCGAGCGCCCGGGTCGCTGCGCGCTTGGAGGAGGGCATCGCCGTCACGGGTGGTTCGATGCCGAAGTCGGCGATGAGGGCGTAGGCGTCCGCGATGCCCGCATAGGCGAGGGCGAATCCGGGATCCAGTTCGGCGGCCCGCTGGAACAAGTCCAGGCTGGCGCGCAAGCCCTCTTCCGAACGTGTGTTCCACCGCGCCCGGCCTCGCAGGTAGAGTTGATACGCCTCGGGGTTGTACACGGGCCGGCGCGGTGTGGTGGGCGGTTCGTCGGATCCGAGCTGCAGCCGCAAGCGGGAGACGATGGCGTGCGCGATGGCGTCCTGAATGGAGAAGACGTCTTCCAACTTGCGATCGTAGGTTTCGGACCACAGATAGACGCCTGTCGCGGTGGCCAGCATTTGGGCGATGACCCGGATGCGGCCCGCGGATTCCCTGACACTGCCAGTGAGCACGGTCGCGACGTCGAGTTCCGATCCGGCCGCGGCGGTATCCAGCGGACCGCCCTCGCGGATCCGCTTGACGGACGCGGAGGCAACCACCGTGAGTCCCTCAATTCGGGTGAGCCGGTGCGTCAGTTCCCAGGTAAGGCCGTCACAGAACTGCTGTGCTTCCGCTGTCGCGCTGAGCGCCTGAAACGGCAGGACGGCGATGCGGTTGGCGGATCTTGCGGTCTCGGCGGTCCAATCGGAAGCGGTGCGCGCGCGAAACTGCGGGGCGTAGCCGCCTTTCGGCAGTTCGATGAGCAAGGGATCCTGCCGTCCCTCGGCGCTGTAGAATCGCTCGAGCTTGGTGCGCAGGCGGCGGGCTTCGACGCGGACGATGGGGTCGATGCCGGGATCGAAGGAAGGCGGCCGGCGGAACACCTCGATGCCGATGGCGTACTCCTTGAGGCGGTCGGAGCGGCCGGCCAGCGCCTCCGAGACGGCCAGGCGGAGGAAGTCCTGCATGCGCGGGGATGCGGCGAATTCGCGGCTGGCCAGGATGCGGCGGAGTTGGGCGCGAATCTCTCTCGGATCGAGGGTTTGTGGAACTGCGTTCGACATGGTTGGCATGCCGGTGTTTTACTATTGTCGTTGTTTCGTGCGGTGTCCCGCACTCGGGGGATAATCGAGGTATGGATGAACGCGAGGCGATCGAGCGCTGGGTTCTGGCCTGGAAGGAGGCTGGCCCGCGGCTGGAGGCCGATCGCGCGGAACAGATTCGACGAACCGACACGCTGCGGAGCCTTGCTGTTTTGGAGAGAGCGTTCAACTATGCGGTGCGTGAACTGCCGCCTCGGCCGTGGTCGGGGCTGGTGGAGATGCAAGGCTGGTTTGCGAAACTCCCGCGATGAATGACCTGTTCGAAACCGCCAGGCAGCTGCAGTCCTTCTGTGACTCCCAAGGATGGAGTTCCTGTTTCATTGGCGGGATCGCAGTACTCAGGTGGGGTGAGGCACGCATTACCAGGGATGTAGACCTCGCATTGCTCACTGGCTTTGGCGGCGAGGAAAGGTTTGTTGACGGGCTGCTTGCGAATTATCCTGCGCGGATCACAGATGCCAGGGAGTTTGCTTTGCGAAACCGCGTACTATTGCTCCGGACGCTCGATGATGTCGGCATCGATGTTTCACTCGGCGCCCTTCCGTTCGAACGGCAAATGGTGGCGCGCGCCTCCAATTTCGATTTCGCTGAAGGCTTGTCGATCCGGACTTGTTCAGCGGAAGATCTGCTGGTCATGAAGTTGTTCGCCTCGAGACCGATCGATGTGCGTGATGCCGAGAGCGTCGTGATTCGGCAGGGAAACAAGCTGGACTGGCCCTACGTCGAGGATCAACTGACGCCGCTCATCGAACTGAAGGGGGACGCGCAGATTGCCGCCAACCTTGCGCGCCTCAGGACGCCGTAGCAGGGCGAACCCTACATCGAGATGCGGAAGGCGTAGGCGAATTTGCCTGGGTTTTTGGCTGGTAGGTCCACTACCAGCCCGCCGGGGGTCTGCTTCCAGGTCAGTTTGCCGCTGTAGCCCAACAGGTCCACAGAGCGCGGCTTGGCGGTGAAGGACTTCACCACCAATTGCTTTTCGGGCCAATCGAGAGCGATGGCGTACACCGTGCTTCCCTTTGAGGTGAAACGGATGTCCTGACCGGTAAACGGCTTCTGCTTGCGATCGGTGAAGCCTCCGGTGAGCACCTGCGTGGGCCCTTCGCCAAACACCTTCCAGGGCCGCGTGCCATAGATCGCTTCGCCGCTCACCTTGAGCCAGTCGCCCATTTCGAGCAGGATCTTCTGGGCTTGCTCGGGGATCGTCCCATCGGGGCGCGGCCCGATGTTCAGCAGCAGGACTCCGTTCTTGCTGACGATGTCGATCAGGTCGTCGATCAGGGAATCGGGCGCACGGAACTCCTCGCCTTCGATGTATCCCCAGCTCTTCAAGCCGATGGACGTGTCGGTTTGCCAGACATCTTTGCGCATCGCGTCGAGTTTCCCGCGTTCGATGTCGAGCACCGCGGCCTTATCGGGAAACGACTTGTTCTTGTAGTTCAGCACGACGCCGCGCTTCCATTCGGCGCCCTTGTCGTAGTAGTACGCGGCAAAGCGCTGGCGGTAGGGTTCGAAGGTCTTCTGCTCAATCCACCAATCGAACCAGACGAGTTCGGGCTGGTACTTATCCACGATCTCGGAGGTCCGAGCCAGCCAGTCGTTGAGATAGCCGTTGTCGGGCTGATTCTCGGCCTTGCCGTCGGGCGTCTTCTGTGGCCGGGCCGGACCGTAGAAGGCGGCATACTTCGGATCGCGCACATCGGAATCGAACTTCATGCCCTGGTCATAGAACCAGAAGTGCTCGGCGCGGTGGGAGGATGCGCCGAAGTGCAGCCCGGACTTGCGGACGGACTTGGCCAGATCGCCGATGAGATCGCGCTTGGGCCCCATTTTGGCGGCGCACCAATCGCTGAAGCTGGAATCGTACATGGCGAAACCATCGTGATGCTCGGCCACCGGGACGACGAATTTCGCTCCGGCGCGGCGGAACAGATCGGACCAGGCATCGGGGTTGTACTTTTCGGCCTTGAAGCGGGGGATGAAATCCTTGTAGCCGAATGTTGATTGCGGCCCAAAGGTCTTCACGTGGTGCGCGAAGACGGGACTCTTCTGGTCGTACATGTTGCGCGGATACCATTCATTGTCGAAGGCGGGGACGGAGTACAGGCCCCAATGAATGAAGATGCCGAACTTGGCGTCCTTGTACCAATCCGGCACCTCGTATTTTTCGAGGGAGGGCCAGTTGGGCTGGAAGGGTCCTTTGGCGATGGTCGCGTCAACGCGCTGGAGGGCCGCATTTACTTTGTCCTGGAGCGTGTCTGCGGCGAAGAGTCCGGGAAGGAGTAAGGCTAGGGCGAACCTGCTGGCGTGCATAGGAGACATCTCCTGCTCAGTATGTCACGGGCGAAGCGGGACTGAAGTCCCGCGCGGACTGAAAGTCCACCCTACATTACTGGACGGCGATGCCCGACGTCTTCGACGTAACTCCTCCGATGGTGACTACCAGCGGCTGGTTTCCGGCGCTGATCCCTTGGGGAACGGTCACGTCGAGTTGATAGAGTCCCGCGAAACCGGGCGCCAGACCACTGAAGGAGACCGTCGCCGGTTGACCTCCGATGGTGACCGTTGGTGTCGCGGACGTTTGCGCCAGCGGAGACGACGGTGCGGGCGAGCCGCTCTCGGGTGTGTTGGTCACGGGACCGAGTCCGTTCGCGTATAACCGGACTAACTGGCCGCGCTTGGCTGGATTACTGCTGGTGATCACGTTGTAACTCGCGTCCAGCGCGGCCGCGGCGCCCACCGATGTCTCAAAAAAGGCCGGTGCGAAACTGGCGAGTTGTACAGTCACAACATTGCTGGGCGTGTAGTCGATGGAGACTTTCATCAGCGCGGAGGTCTGGCCCGCCAGTTCCCAGGGCACTTGAACGTTGACCTGGTTCGGACTGACATAGACCAACCGGCCCGGGACGCTGATGTTGGCCGAAGGCACGTCGAAGCTCACCGTGATGTAGTTCAGCGCCATGGGGAGTACCGCGGTGGACACCGAAGCGGTGCTGTCCGCCAAGTTCGATCCGCCGATGGTGATGTAAGATCCGGGGGCCACCGGCGCTGTCGTTTCGAAGCTCGCCGCATTGGCGACGCCGCCGGTGGCTGGAATGGCGGGTATCGCATCGGCGTAATTGGTAAATGTATACGTTAGCCGGCCGGGCGCGGCTGCCCGGAAGGAATACGATCCGGGCGCTGTGCCGAGGATTGCTTCGGCGGCGGCGATTCCGTTCACGTCGGTGTTACTGTCGGAATTCCGAATGCTCCCACCGTCGCGTGCCGACCAGGTGACCGAAGCGTTGGAGACGGGAACGCCGTAGCGGTCAGTTATCTTGAACGAGAGAATCCCTGAGGGGATCTGTTGTCCAACGGTGCCGTAGTCACCGTCCCCGGTCATCGGGAACAGATTGTATGGAACGCCGTCTCCCACCAGGTACAGGTAGGGAATGCGCAGCGAATTGCCGCCGCCCTGGAACGTCACGGCGCCATAGTAGGCTCCAGCAGCCGGTACCGCGCCGGACAACGTCGCGGTCACTGAACCGGTGGCGCCAGCGGCGAGAGATAGCGTCTGTTTGTCAACAGCGACGGCGGCACCGGTACTGGCCCGTGTGGGAGACACCGCAACCGTTAACGTCACGGGGGATGACCCGTGATTGGTCACCTGCACTTGCTGCGATTTCGGAAGCGAATTGGCCGCCAGCGCGCCGAACGAGAGCGATGGCGGATTGAACGTTATGGTCGCCAGGACAGCGGCGTTCGCGTCGATCTTTCCGGCTCCCACCGATCGCGTGTCCACCTGGAGTCCGGAATCGTCGGTCGTGACATCCTGAGTGGCGGTGTTCATGAGGGCCGACTTCACGTCCTGCGCGGTGTAGTTGGGGTGCGCCTGTTTGACTAGCGCGGCGGCTCCGGAGGTGATCGGCGTGGAGAAACTGGTGCCGTCCGCGGACAGGTAGCGGACCGAACTGAACATCTCGCCGAGTGGATCCAGCCTTTGAGCCGCCATGTAGATGCCCTGCCCGGGAGCGATTACATCGGGCTTGATCAGCGAGTCACCGGTGGAAGGGCCTCGCGACGAGAAGGTGGCGAGGTTGTTCGGGGTCGCGCGCTGCTCCACTCCGTTCGGATCGATGGTGCCGGAATAGCCGGTGTTGGAAGCGATGAAAGTGCGGAGCGCAACGCCGCTCGTGTTCGAAATCATGACGGTCGGAATCCCGGAGGAGGCGGTGTTCCCGGGCGAGATCAGGCTGGACTGGTCCGCCATATAGAAGATGACCCCGACGGCTCCGGCGTCCGCTGCGTGATTTGCCTTCGAGCCGAACGTGCAATTGGGATTCGAAGACGGGCCGCGCTCGATGAGGACGACGGTTCCGGTTAGCGAACCGGCCGGGAGAGGCGAACAGGCGTAGGCATCGCCTGACTGGGCGGCGTCCCGCAAAGGCGCCGTCAGGGCTCCGATGTTGCTCGAATCCGAAGGCGCGGCTGGGATATTGACCAGACTGACGGGCGGGGCGGGTCCAGCCAGGCTCACGGTTGGCCCAAATACGTGAGAGTTGGTGGACGCACCGGCGGCGATCACTCCAGGCGCGTTGGCTGGAGTTTCAGAGGAGTTGAAGTTCGGCGTATTCACCGAATAGTCGCCGTCGTTTCCCTGCGCGGCCACGATGATCAAACCCAACTTCGTCAGGTCGTCGAAGGTCTTCGCGAGTAGATCGCAGGGTACACCCGCGGGAGCGCCGCAGGCCGAGCCCGAGTCGAGCGCCGCGGTCAGCGCGGGCGCGCCCAGGGAGAACGAAAGCACGTTCATGCCGTCGTTGAGGGCATCCTCGGCGGCCTGGACCAGGATATCGTCGCTTGCACCGAAATCGTTCACCTGGGGCGATCCGATGATGCGGTAGTTCCCGATGTAGGCCTTGGGCGCCACGCCGATGACAGGGACCGCACCCTGGTTCAGGTTCGCCGCGGCGCAGGAGGCGGTGGCGGTGCCGTGTCCCATGCGGTCGCGGGGGCTGAAATCGTCAGGCCGCGAGTCCGCCGCCGGGTTATTCGGATCGGAACCCGCCCCGACTTGTCGGATGTAGCTGCGGGCGACGATCACCTTGTTGTTCGTGTAGCTGGAGCATTTCGCGGCGTTATACGAATCGCAAACGGGAAAGCCGGCCGGCATCGGGAGGGTACTGTCCTGGAACGCGGGGTGGGTATTATCGACGCCCGTGTCCAGAATCGCGATACGGATTCCCTTGCCGCCGTTGTCGATGCCTCCCAGCGTGTTCCAGGCAGCCGGGGCGTTTACCAGTTGCGTAGCCGTATTCAAGTTCAGATGGCGGCGCCGCATCAGAATCACACCCTTGACGCCAGGCAGGCTCTTCAACTCGTCGAGACGGTTCTTGGGTGCGGCAACGAAGATCGCATTTGCCACGATGCTGACCGATCCTGTGATCCGGATATTCCGATTTTCGAGTTCCGTGCGGAGCGCCCGCTGCTTCGCCAGGATCTGGGCAGAATAGGTCCGCTCAGAGGCCGATTGCAGGGCCTCGCGAGTCTGGGTGCGCGAAATCGGCGCGGGGTCTTCGAGGATGAGCGCATAGCGGTCCATCGCGGGTTGTGCTCCGAGAATCCCTGCAAAGAGCGCAAACGCGCCCGCCAGGGAAACGCCGCGACGCCGGCGTCTCCCGAAATCCAAGTGAACCATGGTGTTCCTGACGAACCCTTTCCGAGGGTGGTTTCCCGAAACAATGTAAAGTTCCGTTACGAAGCGGGTAAAAAGGGGCCAGCCCGAAAGGGTCAAGGGTCCCCGTTGGGCGCTTCGGAAGGCATACAATAGGATTATCAGTTTTTAGTGATCCACGGTCGCGGTCCCCAGGGTCTTGCAGGGTCGCGATCATCTCCCCCGCCGTGTAGCAGTGTGCAGATACGAGTTTGACAACGAAGTGCAACGGTAATGAAACAGGCAAGTGGTATTGTGAGCACTTGCGGGTCTTCTGATTCGAAACTCGACATGCGATGCGGGCAACCGCCGTGTTCCGGTGTCCCCTCATGCTGGCGCCGTAGCCGGTGGAGTGGCGGGAAGCTAACATCTATCCAACAAAGGGAGTTATCCAGGGTATGCGAAACCGGTTTTTACTCGGTTTAGTTCTTGTCCTATTATTGGGCGCCCCCGTCTTCGGCCAGTCCGTTGCCGGTCTGGGCGCCATATCGGGAACGGTCCGCGACGCTTCAGGCGCGGCGGTTCCCAACGCCCAGGTGGTCGTCGCCAATGAATCCAAAGGTATCCGGCGAGCGTTGAACACCACCGAAGCGGGTGTGTTCGCAGCGCCGTCACTGGTGCCGGACTCGGGCTATTCGGTGACAGTCACCAGCAAAGGTTTTTCCACCTACGAACTGAAGAACATCCCAGTTTCGGTGGGGCAGAACGTGACGCTGGAGGTGGAGCTGGTGGTGGCCGGAACCTCCACGCAGGTGGAGGTGGAGGCCGTGGCGCCGATTGTTGACGCCACCAAGACGGACGTCTCTCAGGTAGTCAGCTCGGCCCAGATCCAGGATCTGCCCATTAACGGCCGGCGTGTCGACTCATTCGTTCTGCTGGCGCCGGCCGTCGTGGCGGACGGTAACTTCGGTCTGATCTCGTTCCGCGGCGTTGCGGGCGGCAACACGTTTCTGACGGATGGTAACGACACGACCGAACAGTACTACAACGAGAACGCGGGCAGGACGCGCATCCAGTCTCAAATCGGACAGGACGCGGTGCAGGAATTCCAGGTGGTGTCGAACAACTACTCGGCCGAGTTCGGACACGCCATGGGCGGCGTGGTGAACACGGTGACTCGCAGCGGAAGCAACGATTTTCACGGCACCAGTTACTGGTTCTTCCGCAATCAGGATTTCAACGCCACCGACATTTTCGCGTCAGTGGATCCCGCCACGGGCAAGCGGTACAATCCGCTCGAGAAGCGCAACCAGGTCGGCGTCAGCGCCGGCGGCAAGATCATCAAGGATAAGCTGTTCTACTTCGTGAATTACGAAGGCCTGTGGCGCGACTTCCCGCTGATCGCCTCGATCACCGCATCGGGCAATCCGCTGTTTAACTCGAGCGGCCAGTTCATCGCCACCTGCGGTGCTCCGGCCACGCCGGCACAATGCGATACGGCGCGAGCCTTCCTGGACCGGCAATTTCAGACAGTTCCACGTACGGTCAACCAGAATCTCGGCTTTGCCAAACTCGACTGGCGCCCGACGGAGCGCAACTCCTTCTCGGTCAGCCTGAACCTGCTGCGCTGGGTATCGCCGAACGGTCTGCAGACCCAGGCCGTGCTGAACAACGGCAACGGCGTCGGCAACAATGTGAACTCGTCGGTCCGCGCGAAGTACGGCCGAATCGCCTGGACGGCGATTCCGACGCCGACGATGGTGAACGAATTCCGCTTCGGCTGGTTCAACGATAAGCAATTCGACTATCCCAATGACGAGTTGGCCATTCCGGGGATCGGGTTCCTGGGCATGAGCATCACTGGCCAGACCAACCTGGGTACCGCGACCGATTACCCTCGCAAGAACCCGCTCGAGAACCGGTACAGCTATGCCGACACGCCTGAGCTGGACCCGCGGCAAGCACACACTGAAGTTCGGCGTGGACATCATGGACACGAACGACCTGACCGACCTGTTGTTCAACCGCACCGGCACCTATACGTGGCCGACGTGGAGCGCGCTTGGCGGCGGATTTCAGCAACAACGGCGGTTCGAAGAACTGGTCGGCTTTCTCGCAAACCATTGGGAATCCGGTGGTGCAGTTCAGCATCAAGGATTATGCGTTCTTCGTGCAGGACCAGTACAAGCTGACGCCGCGCCTGACGTTGAACCTCGGCGTGCGGTATGACTACTCGGATCTGCCGCAACCGACGGTGGCCAACCCGGACTATGCGGCTACCGGACGCATTCCCACCTTCGCGGGTGAGTTCGCTCCCCGCATTGGCTTCGCCTACGCGCTCGACGATCAGAGCAAGACGGTGGTCCGCGCCGGTTACGGGATCTTCTACGGGCGCTATCCTGGCGGGTTGATCAATACGTTGATGCTGGGCAACGGTGTATATCAGAAGTCCATCTCGCTGAACGGCAACTCGGCCGCGGACAAAGCCGGAGGCCCGGTGTTCCCGAACGTTTTGCCGACTAACAGCACTACCTATAATCCTCCGGCCGGATCGGTCAACCTGAACATGGCCGCGAGCGACTTCCGTTCGCCCTACACGCAGCAGGCCGACGTCGCCGTTGAGCGCCAGTTGACCCGGACCATGGCCCTGACGGTTTCCGGAATCTGGAGCCGCGGTCTGCATTTGACTTCGGTGAACGACATCAACATCGGCGCCCCGGGGCCCACCGTCACCTACAACGTGATCGGGAGCCCCGCGAATCCCACGCAGGCGTTTACCTATTCGACGCCGGTGTACGTCCGCCAGAATCGCGTGGACACCCGCTACAACCGCCTGAATATCATCGACGCCGGCCTGAATAGCTGGTATAACGGCCTGACGGCTCAGTTGACCAAACGGTTTGGCCAGGGCGTATCCGGCAGCGCATCGTACACGTGGTCGCATGCCATCGACGAAGGCCAGGGCGGGGCGGGTACCCCGAACATCTTCGCCAGCGGCGGTCCGCAGAGCTATGTCCCGGGCGACTACCGCGGAGAGAAAGGATCTTCGTTGCTCGACGTTCGTCACCGCTTTGTGTTCAGCGCGATCTGGACGCCGACCTTCAAGGTCGACTCTGCCGCCCGCTACCTGGTCAACGGCTGGGGATTGTCCGTTTTGGGAACTATGCAATCCTCGTACGCTTCCACCCCGGTGGTGTCGCTGAGTTCCGCCTATGTTCCCGCCGGGTACACGGTGGCGCAAAGCGGCAGCACGCTGAACGGCTACGGCGGCAACACGCGGGCTCCGTTCCTGCCGCTGGCCAGCGTGCCGATTGCACCCATCACCCGCTTCGATGTGCGCATCAACAAGACCTTTGCGTTCCACGAACGCTACAAGGCCATGTTCACTTTCGATGCGTTCAACATCTTCAACCACACCTACTTCACGTCGGTTAACACCCGTGCGTACGTCTACTCATTGGTGAGCGGTGTCCCGA
The DNA here is from genome assembly GCA_963737465.1 of uncultured Acidobacteriota bacterium. Lineage (GTDB taxonomy): Bacteria > Acidobacteriota > Terriglobia > Bryobacterales > Bryobacteraceae > TMP-7. The sequence goes on along the minus strand of CAVTTC010000012.1, from coordinate 606,342 downwards.
CGTTGACCTATCAGACCGCTTTGGGTACCGGAACGGCAGCCCAGGGCTTCCCGGACGGCACCAACTCCAGGAGGCTCCAGTTAGGTTTGCGGTTCATCTGGTAATTGATCGACTGAGTTAGATCACAAAGGGCCGGGAGCAATCCCGGCCCTTTGTGTCTGTCACGGAATAAAGATACCGCTCCCTGACGGTCGCGGCTCGGAACCGACATCCGTCAGGGAGTGGTTATCTGACCGGCTGGGTTGAGGGCCGCAATCTCCTCACCGTCCACCGCCGGCAGCGAGAAATAGAACGTCGAGCCGCGTCCGGGCTCTGACCGGACCCACATGCGGCCGCCATATCGTTCCACGGTCCGCTTGCAGATCGCGAGCCCGATTCCCGTGCCTTCGTACTGGTCGATGCCATGGAGGCGCTGAAATACGCCGAACACGCGCTCCGCATACCGCATCTCGAACCCAATTCCGTTGTCCCGGACCGAGAAGATCCACTCCTCCCCGCTCCGAGCCGCGGAAACATGAATTCGCGGCGGTTCCTGGCTTCGGTACTTGATGGCGTTGTCGATGAGGTTCTGGAAGACGCGAACCAGTTGCTCGTCAGCGCAGGCGAATGGAAGATGGTCCGACGTCACTACCGCCTCGGTGGCCTGGATGGATTGCTGCAGGGCCGCAAGCGCCCAGGAGAACAGGCCATTGCAATCGATGGGACGCTCCGGGGCCTGCTTGCCGCCACTCACCCTCGAATAGTCCAACAGGTCCTGGATCATTTTCACCATGCGGCTAACGCCGGAGTGAACCAACCCCAGCATCTCATCGCCTTCGGCGCCCAGTACGCCGGCAAAACGGCGGCCCATCAACTGCGACACGCTGCCGATGGTCCGCAGCGGCGATTGCAGGTCGTGTGAAACCACATATGCAAACCGTTGCAAATCGTCGTTCGACCGTGTCAGTTCGAGGCCGCGCAGCTTCAATTCTTCCTGGATCTGTTTCAGATCGTCAACATCGGCCACCACGCCGAACCAATTTACGACGCGGCCAGACGCGTCATCGGCCGGCACGGCTCGAGCCCGGAACCAACGGTACTGACCGTCGTAGCGGCGAAGCCTGTATTCGTTTTCGTATACGGCGCCCGTGACCAGGCATTCCTTCCATTTGGCCATCACCGTCGCCCGATCATCGGGATGCACCACATCGAACCAAACAGCCGCCAGGGAAGTGGAGCCCGCGGGCGTACCGGAGTAATCGAAGAAGCGCTGGCTCACGTAACTGAAGTCGCCGGAGGGATCCACCGCATAGAGGATTTCGGGTACCGCATCAGCCATCGTACTCAGCCGCAGTTCGCTCTGGACCAACGCCTCTTCGGTTTGCTTTCGCTCAGTGATGTCGAAACAGGCGCCGCTCACGTACGATGCCTTCCCGCCGGCATCCACGTGCGTCTTGGAGGCGACCACCAGCCACCGGATACTCCCGTCGGGCCACACCACCCGGAAATCCTGATTCGAGTTCAGCCCCCGGTACGCCGAGCCTCGAATCGACTCGATCATCCGCGGCCGGTCCTCCGGGTGGATCGTTTCGGCCAGTTGCTCCGGAGAATAGCGCAATTCGTTCTCGAGCAACCCGAGCAACCGGACCAGTGAAGCGTCGCAGTCGATCAGGCAATCGCGCAGATCCCAGTGGAACGTGCCGGCCCCCGATGCCGCCAATGCCGCCTCCAGCCGGTCGCGATTCTTGCGGAGTTCGTCCCTGGTCCGCTTCCACTCAGTGACGTCGGTGGCAATCCCGATCAGGCCAATGACACTTCCATCTTCGCCGAGGTAGGGAGATTTCGCGCAAAGAAATGTCCGTTGCTCCCCATCCACCCGGACCTCTTCCTCCAGCGTCTCCATCCGGCGGCTGCTCATGATCCTTTGATCGTTAGCCATGACAATGGCCGCTTCCTCAGGGTTCTCCAGGAACTCAGCGTCCGTCTTTCCAAGAACCTGGTCTTCCGTCCGGTTGATCGCTTTCAGCAGGGCCGGATTGGCCCAGATCAGCCGGCCCTGGCAGTCTTTTACGAAAATGTTGTCGCTGGTGCCTTCATTCACCGCCCGCAGGATGGCCGTGCTCTGGCGCAAGGCCCCTTCCGACCGCTTCATCTCCGTCACGTCCTGCACGGTGAAGTTGATTCCAGTCACCCGGTTGCGGCGGTCCTTGAGCGGGTAGCTGCTCGCGATCCAATAGCGCTCTCCCTCCGTTCCCGGACCGGCTGCGCTGTGGAGTTCGATGTTCAGAACGGGTTCGCCCGTGTCGAGCGCGCGCTGCAGGATCTGCTCAATCGCCGGACCGGATTCCAGGTTCAGTTCGGTGAATCGCCGCCCAACATGCGCGGACGCCGGCACGCCGTTAAACTCCGCCAACCGCTCGTTCAGGTGCAGGAACCGCAGATCGGAGTCCAGGAAAGCCAGTCCGACCGGCGCACTGGCGTAGATCCCTTCGATCTGCCCGAGTGCTTCGACGGCGGTCTCCCGGCTTTCCTCCAGCGCCTCTTCGGCCCTCTTGCGCGCGGTAATGTCCGTCAGGGAGATGATGTAACCCAGCCGTGCGCCCTCGGAATCGGTCAGCCGCGAAGCGGTCATCAGCACGTGGTACTTGCCTGTCAAACGGGTAGTGACCAGCGCTTCTACGTTCTCCACTCGGGCGCCGTTGTCGATGGCCGAGGTGATCCGGTGGAAGGGGTACTCGCCGGTTTCCGACTGCGGGTGCAGTCTGAGAATGTCGTCGAAGCGGCGGAGCGTCACGGTTTCGCCCGCAAACCGATCGGCCGCGCGGCTGGCACGGATAATGCGGCCCTGGGGATCGGTGACCAACACGATGTCGCCGTCCTGTTCCAGGATGCTGCGCGCCAATCGCTCGGCGGCCACGATTTCCTCGTTCCGCTTGCGGTCGCGGAGGTCGGAGACGATGGCGCAGACGCCCACCACCCCTTCGTGAATCAGCCGGCGGACCGAGATTTCAGCCGGTATGGAAGAACCATTTGGGTGCTGGATCCGAACCTCGGCGGCCGCCTTCTCCTGGCTGACATTCGCAAACAACCCACGGAGCACCGGTAAATCGTCGGCTACCACCCAATCGTGCATTCGCGACCCGATCACCCGCTCCAGTGGAGCGTCCACGATGGATGCGAAAGGCTCGTTCGAAAAGAGGATCAGCCCATCCGGGGAAAGCGTGATCGCTCCCTCCGCCATGTATTCCACCATCAGGCGGTACGCTTCGTCCGCGCCCTTGAGGGTGTAAACGCGGTCGCCATCGGGACCCGAGACTACCAGAGCGTCCACCTCGCCGCTGCGCAGGGCGCGCAGAGTCTCCTCCGACTCAGCCAGACGCTGCTCGAGTTCGTGGATTCGTTCTAGTAAATCAGCCCGATCTTCGAACTGCATGGCACAGACGCTTCGTCATACGGCGGGCTCGATGATGATATCCAGCCCCACGATTACTTTCTGTGTGTCCGACAGGTCCCCGATCACCCGCCTCACCGGAAGGGGCAATTTCTTGATCAGGGTAGGAGTGACAATAACATGCTCCGGAGCCATCGCCTCCGGATGTTGATAAATGTCGATTACCTCCAATTCGTAACGCCCCTGCATCGTCTGCTCACAAATATCACGGATATTCCGTACGGCCTGCGCCGATCGCGGCGTGGTTCCGCTGACGAACAGTCGCAGGCGGTAGGTCGCCGGCTCAGCATTCTGGACGGCCTCCTGGAAGGCGTCGGAGTGATCGGACGATTTCTTCTTGCGCTGCATGAGTCTACCTGCGACCAGCCGGCCTGAGATCCAAACCGACCAGCACGCGTTCGGTGTTCGAAAGATCGCCGATGATCTTTCTGACCGGTTCCGGGAGTTTGCGAACGAGCGTGGGGATGGCGAAGATCTGGTCTCCCGCGGCTAGTTGCGGATTCTCCAGTAGATCGATCACCTCGATCCGGTACTGGCCCGCCATGTGTTCCTCGCAGATCCGCTTCAGATTCGCGAAAGCCTGCAGCGATCGGGCGGTTTGTCCCGCCACGTACAGACGCAGGTCCCAAACCTCGGCGGCCGGCGCTTTCCGCTTGGTGTCGGGCCGGGCGGCTTTCGACGTCGTCACTTTCGGCCTCCTCCCGCTTTCGAGGATAAACGTTTCTTGGCGGTGATCGGGGGACGTCCTGTGCCATTCCCAGGCTTTTCCGTCCAGTTCTCGTCTTCCTCGATCAAAATTCCGCGATTGGTCATCCGGTATTTGCGGACCTGCTTGGAATGCGCCTGGCCGCGGCATTTCAGAATCACCAGTCCGTTGCTTCTCACGCTTCCGCTTTCGTGATCCCGCAGCACCAGCCACGCGTCAGCTAGTGAGGATACCATCACGTGGGCCGCCTCGGGAGCTTCGCCCGATTGGATCAGCGTGGTCACTAGCGCGGTAATCTGCTGGACCTTCATGAAATCCACCAGGCGCATCAGCATGATGCCGGTGTCCATTTCGCTTCCGGCACGCAGCAACGCCGTGATCGGATCCACTGCCGCCACCGAAGGCCGGAAATCCTCCAGCAACTGGTGCAAACGCACGAGGTGCCGTTCCAGTCCGAGCGTGGTGGGACGGACGGCCTCGATTTTCAGCAACCCGCGATCCACCCATTGCCCCAGGTCGATGCCGATCGATCGCATATTCCGGATCAACTGCGATGCGGACTCTTCAAAGGAGAAGACGACGGCCCGCTCGCCGCGGGCGCACGCCGCATCGGCAAAGTGGGCCATGATGCTGGTCTTTCCCGTTCCGGCCGTCCCCGAAATCAGCGTGGTGCTGCCGCGAAATACCCCGCCTGCGCCCAACATGCGGTCCAACGCCGGGATTCCGGTTGAAACCACCTCAGACGACGCCTGGTGCTCCAGGCCGAGTGACGTGATGGGAAGAACCGAGATTCCGTCCGTGTCGATCAGAAACGGGTATTCGTTCGTGCCGTGGGAAGCTCCGCGATACTTCGCCACCCTGATTCGGCGCGTGGAAACCGACTCCACAATCCGGTGGTCCAGCACAATGACGCAGTCCGATATGTACTCTTCGAGTCCATGCCGGGTCAATGTATCCACGCCGCGCTCACCCGTAATGACAGCTGTCAATTTCCGGTCTTTTAACCAGCGGAACAAGCGGCGTAATTCGGAGCGGAGGATGGCTTCATTCGGTAATCCGCCGAACAACGCTTCTACGCTGTCCACCAAAACCCGGCGAGCACCCACCGAGCGTACCGCGTGATCCAATCGTACGAACAGGGCTTCCAGGTCGTACTCGCCGGTTTCTTCCACCAGGCTGCGTTCGATATAAATATGATCGATGGCGATCTTCTTGGCGGCGGCAAGTGCGTCCAGGTCGAAGCCGAGGGAGCCGATGTTGGCGGCAAGTTCCTCACGGGTTTCTTCAAACGAGAGGCAGACCCCCGGTTCGTCGAACTGGATGGCTCCGCGGACCAGGAATTCCATTCCCAACAGGGTCTTGCCGCATCCGGCGCCCCCGCACACCAAAGTGGGTCGGCCGCGCGGGAGACCGCCGTTGGTAATCTCATCGAGCCCGCGAATTCCGGTCGGGCACTTGGGGAGTTCAGGCAGGCGCGAGGTACTGCTCTTAGTGGGTTTCTGTTCCTGGGCACGCATGGGTCATGCTCCAGACGGAGCGACGGAGCGACCTGGTCCACAATTCCCTGAAAACGGGCCAGGACTTCCCCGATCGTCAGCCTAATGATTCCCCAGTTTATCCGATCGGTCCCCGGATCACACGCGCATTAGGACTGGTAAAAACCCTAGTTGGCGGCTACCACAGACCGCTACCGGGGTGGAGGAGGAGGACCCTGCGGCCCAGCCGACTCGGGTTTCTTGGGTTCCTTTTCCTTCTTGGGCGCCTCCGCTTTCACGGGGCTGATCAGCACGTGAGCGTTGCGTCCCTCCAACTTGGGCTGGCCTTCCACGCTGCCAAACTGCGTGAGGTCCTGCGCGAAACGGAGCAGCAGTTTTTTGCCGATATCCGTGTGGGCGATTTCTCGTCCGCGGAACTGGACCACCGCTTTCACGCGGTTGCCTTCCTGCAGAAAACGGATGGCGTGATTTTTCTTGAAGTCGTAATCGTGGTCGTCGGTATTCGGACGGAACTTGAGTTCCTTTACCTGGATCACGTGCTGCTTCTTCTTGGCTTCGTGCTGTTTCTTCTTCTGCTCGTACTGCCACTGCCCGTAATCCATCGCCTTGGCGACGGGCGGTTCGGCGGTGGGTGCGATGAGAATCAGATCCAGCCCTAGATCCTGGGCACGGCGGACCGCTGCCGGTGTCGGCATCACTTCCACGGTACCGTCGGGAAAAACGGCTCGTACTTCGCGAGCGCGGATGGCCTCGTTGACGTTTTCACGAATCCGGGGCCTGCGTGGGGGAAATCCTCTGGGTGGAATCATCGAGACGTTACGGCGCGGGTCGGGTCACCCGGGCAAAGGGAGGGCGTATAGCCTGCAAACATAGCAACAGTGTAATCGCAGTTCCGGCCGTTGTCCATCGTGTTCTTCAGATGCGGCAAGCGGTTAGAGCGACGAATCGGTATCTTTCTCCTTGGAGAACCACTTTACCCAGCGGTTCGGGGGTTGGGCGATCAAGGTCACTCCCAAGATCAGGATGATGACCAAGCCCCCCATCACGATCTCAGGAAATCCCAAAATCAAAGTCCTTCATTGAGGCTACCACGAGCATGCTCCCGTTGTGACGGCCGGTTTCGCTCGGTGCTCACTGCGGGGAATGGAACTCACTACCCGTAATAAGGCGTGGGATGTTCATTTTGCCCTGGAGCCGGCGCACCTGGGCGAGATCATACGCCACCTGCATTCGCAGCCACATGTCCGCGCTACCACCAAAAGCCATCTCGAAACGTAGAGCCATTAGGGGGGTGAGCGCGCTCTTGCCCTGTATCACGTTGTGGAGTTGTTGGCGGGTGACTTTTATGGCCTTAGCGGCCTCGGCCACGCTGATACTCAATTCTTCGAGGTTAGCCTTGGCCAGTGCGCCAGGGTGCACGGGGTTCTTCATCGGCATTCGATTTTTCCTAGTGGTAACCTTGTCACCTTCGGGTGCACTTTAAGATCGGCGTTCATCTGCGTTCACCGGCGGCCAGATTCCCTCACTACCGACGATTCTGGTCGGACCCAGCACCCGGCGGCCTTCCACCCGCCAGTTGCCCGACAAGACGATCCGGATCGCTTCGCTGTAGATCCGATGCTCCTCTTTCAAAATCCGCGCCGATAGCGTTTCCGCCGTGTCCTCGTCCAACACCGGCACCACTGCCTGCACCACGATCGGTCCCGAATCGAGATTCTCGTCCACGAAGTGGACCGTGCAGCCGCTGTACTTGACCCCGTGCTCCAGCGCCTGGTGCTGCGCGTCCAGCCCTGGGAACGCCGGTAGCAGCGACGGATGAATATTCAGGATCCGCATGGGGAACTCACGGATGAAGTACCCGCTGAGCAGCCGCATGAAACCCGCCAGGCACACCAGTTCGACGTCGTGCTGCCGCAGCACCTCCACCACCCGGCGATCGTACTCCTGGCGCTCGACGCCCTTCGATGGAACACACACCGCCTGTAGCCCGAGCTCGCGTGCCCGCTCCAGCCCTCGCGCCTCCGGCCGGTTCGCCACCACTACCGCGATCTCGGCCTCCAGACGCCCTTGCTGCGATGCCCTCCGCGATGGCCTCGAAGTTCGATCCACGTCCCGACAGCAATATGCCCAGCCGTCTCATGTGTAGATCACTCGCGGCGCGTCCGAAGCGGCCTCCACTACCTCGCCGATGGCATAGTGCGGTTCGCCCGCGCGGTCCAGCAGCTTCTCCGCCTTCGCCAGATCGCGCTTGCCGACAATGAAGATCATGCCGATACCGAGGTTGAACGTGCGCCGGTAATCGTCCTCCGGAATGTTCCCGATCTGCCGCATCAGTTCGAATATCGGAAGCACCGGCCAAGTCCCCGGGTGCACCTGCACCCCCAGCCCCTCAGGCAGCACCCGCGGAGTATTCTCGGTAATGCCGCCGCCGGTAATGTGCGCCGCGGCCCGCAGCAGACCCGCGGTGTGAAGCTTTTGGAGCGGCTTCAGATAACTGCGGTGCGTCTTCAGCAGTTCGTCTGCGAGGGTGCCCTCGAGTTCCGCGAGCTTATCGCCGGGAGCATGTCCGGCGACATCGAAAAAGAGCTTTCGGGCCAGCGAATAGCCGTTGGTGTGCAGCCCCGTGGACGGCAGCCCGATCAGCCGGTCGCCCTTCCGGATCTTCTCGCCGGTGATCATCCGCTTCCGTTCCACCGCGCCCACGATGAAGCCCGCCAGGTCGTATTCGCCGGCCGCGTACAACCCGGGCATCTCGGCCGTCTCGCCGCCGATCAAAGCGCATCCGTTCCGCTCGCAACCGCGCGCGATGCCCGTCACCACCTGCTCGGCCACATCGGCCTGCAGTTTGCCGACGGCGAAATAATCCAGGAAGAACAGCGGCACGGCGCCCTGCACTGCGATGTCGTTGACGCAGTGGTTCACCAGGTCCTCGCCGATGGTGTCGTGGCGACCGGTCGCGAAGGCCACCTTCAGCTTTGTGCCCACCCCATCGGCTGAACTGACCAGCACCGGATTCTTCCAGCCCTTCAGCAGGTATCCGCCTCCGAAGCTGCCGATATCGGTCAGCACGGAGCGGTTGAAGGTCTTTTTCGCCAGTTTGCGAATCGACGCGACAGCCCGGTCGGCTTCGTCGATATCCACTCCTGCGTCCTTGTATCCGATGGGTGGTGCGTCAGCTTTGGGAGTTGTCTTTTTGCGGGGCATTATTGGCCGGATTCACCTGTTGGGGTCTGAATCATTATAATAGGCGATTCATCATGGATCAGGCCGCACTTCTATGTGCGGGGCGGGTATTGCGCCGTGATCTCACTCGCCCAGAAGAGAGGAATTGGAAATTACGGCGGAGCCGCTACTCTGATAAGGGCTCCGGGCCGGATCTCATCGAGAGCGGCCAGGATCGACGGGACTAGAGGGACGAGATCGGGCAGGTGATTCGAGGGAGCCTTGACGATCAGCACGGCTACCGGAAGTCCGGTGGTGTTCTGCTGGTATTGGATTCCCTTGTCCACGCTTAGCAGGACATCAAACTCGGCCGCAGCAGCAGCCAGGAGTAGCGCACCGTCACTTTTCCCAGCAAGGCCTGCTTGTTGGGCCGTCAGGCAATTATGTCCACGAAGAAAGGGCCGCAGCTTGCGCGGCAAGCATTCATCGAGCAGGATCTTCATGCGACGTGAGCGAGAATCAGCTGGTTCGCCTGCTCCAGCACGGCAAGAGCATCCTGACGGCTCACGGTTGGGAAGTCATCTAGGAACTCCTCAATGGAGGAGCCACCCTTCAGGTAATCGATCAGGTTCTGAAACGGGACGCGCGTGCCGCGGAACACCGGCGTTCCGCTCATGATTTCGGGGTCGCGAACGATGATCGGCGTGTCCATGAGAAAAGTGTACAGCCTTTTTCAACATTTAACTGCGAGGAACCGCGGGTGGGTTTCAACGACGCCGCGGCCCATCGATCACCGCGATGACAGCCAAAGCTTTATTGGCCGACCTGCCGACAGCCGGCTTGAAGCTGCGTTGCGGATCCGCATCGTCGAGCCGTCCCGGCCCGGCGCCCAGCTACGCGTGCGTTTCTTTTCGCCCTGCCAATTTAGGCCCTGCATCGTCTCCCGCAATGCCGGACAGAACGACCGGGCACGGTCGGGGAATTCAGCGGCAAGAGACAGGTTGCCGCCCATGGCCTCAACGGTCTTACGCAGCGTGGAGAGCAACAGGTCGCTGCGCTTCTCGAGGCGCGAAACACCGTCCTGGGTGATGCCGAGAGCCTTGGCGATGCGAACCTGCGTGAGCTTGCGTGCGCGACGCAACTCGCGCAAGGTCATCTCCTCGGCGATGAGTTCAGTTGCGCGCGCCTCGACCTTCTTGCGCTGGGCGGGGCTAAGCTTCCCGATTTTGTATTTCACATTTGTCGGCATAGCTACTTCCTTTTCCTTTTCAGCCTGGCCAGATGAGCGTCGAAGCGGTCATCAGCCTTGCGGATCAGCTCGCGGTAGAACCGCTTCTCGCGGCCCCCCGATTTATTCCCTGCAACGAGAAGGATCGCCTTGCGCCGGGTATCGAAAGCAAAAGCGATTCTCCATTCACCATCGGCCACGCTGAGCCGCAGTTCCTTCATGTTCGTGTGGCCAGAGTCGTTCAGCCTGTCAACGCGAGGCCGCCCCAATTTCGGATCGAATTGCTGGAGGTAAACTACATAATTGCAGTGCAGACGGGGCCTGTACCCCATGCGATTTTGAGCCGCCCGGTCGGACGCTAACGCAAACCCCTCTATGCGCAGATTCCCGGTTTGCCCCACCCTTTCGTCTGTGGGGCCGTTCCAAACAATGGCTCCTGAACCGGCCCGCCGATTTGGTATCATTCCCCATTTCGGAGGTCGTGCGAGACCGATGCGAACGCTGCGGTTCCTTCCGCTCTACATCCTGATTCTCTCTGATGCGATTGCGCAGTCCCCCTGCGGGAACGTGCAGTTGCAACTGACGCCGGACTATAGCCTGGCTGTTGGAAGTTCGACCGGCGGGAATGCCTTTACGTTCACATTGAATGGCCAGAAGCTGGCATCCGGGCCATTGACGCAACTCGCTCTTTTCCATTTCGATAATTCGCCGAACAGCACATCCGGAGCCTCTCCATCCATTGCTTCAGGCGTGGCGTACGACAATGGCCGATTCGGAAAAGGAGTCTATCTTCAAACCGGCGAGCGCAATCACGCACCCGGGCGCCCTGTTCAACGTGTCCGAAGGGACGATTGAGATGTGGATTGCACCGCGGTTCAATGGGAACGATCCGGTTTTTTCCACCCCGAGTCACAGCATCTTCACGTACCACGCCGCCAACGGCGACTCCTTCGTGATTGCAGAAGATTCGGCCCACCAGGGCCGCATCATCTACACGGGCGCAACGGTAAACGGCCAGTGGGAGAGCGCCTACAGCTCGCCGGGCGATATCAGCGGCTGGAAAGCGGGCGAATGGCATCACATCGCGGCAACATTCTCCGCGACCGCCAACCACATCAGGTTCTACCTGGACGGCGCCAAAATCGCCGATAACAACGAGGGCCATTTCTACGCGCTCTCCGCTGGCAACGGATCGATCCAGTTCGGCTCAACGGCATTTACGGTGGATGAGCTGCGGATCTCCAACGTGGCGTTGTCCGATGCCGCGGTGGCATACGATGCCGCACGTTCGGCGCCCTTCGCCGACAACGAAACGATGCTCCCGCTGGCGGGCCTTTCTCCAGGCCAGTTGACGTATTCCGTGGGCGGCTGTGGGACGGCCGCGTATAACTACACCGGCATCCCGATCAGCAACTTCAGTCCGCCCAGCGGCCTGCTGCCCGCCGGGAGCGCCGGCGCCACGCTGGCGTTCAACACAATCCAGGCGACTACCTGCCGGTATTCGCTGGGAACCGCGCTCGATTATACGGCCATGCAGGCGCTCGACACGGGGCCTGCGACGGTGGCCCACAAGGCGGCGGTCAACGGGCTCTCGACAGATCCGCGCGTGCTGAACAGGGTCTACGTGCGCTGCGCCGTGAGCCCCGACTACCTCTGGTCCGCGACGTACCGCGTAGTGGCCGCGCCCGCCGGATCTTTCCCGCGGATCGGCAATATCTGGCTCGGCGAATACGTTTATGCGAACGCCCCGAACATCGCCAAAAAGACGCAGCTCTTCCTGGGCGCGACCATCAGCGCCGCCGATGCGGCCGCGCTCCGCACACTGAATCCAAACGTTCTCATCGTGCCATCGATTCAGGTGGACGATGCCTTCGATTTCACGCTTCCGGAAAGCTATTACCTGCACGATAAACACGGGAACCGGATTTCCGACTGGTGCGGTCCCGTGGCATACATCTACAACATGACCCGTCCGGAGGTGGCCGCGTACGTAGCACAGCAGGCGTACCAGGTGCTGGCTCGCCAACTGGGCGTATGACGGCCTGTTCTTCGATAGCTTCAGCACATCGAAACAGGTGAATATGGTTGACTGTCACGGCAACGCCGTGCAAGTGGACGCCGATGGCGACGGCAAACCAGACGACCAGGCGCAATTGAACGCGGCGTGGGCGGCGGGGGAATACCTGGTGGTGAGCACGTTCCACAACCTGGCTCCGGGCGCCTACATCTCGGGTCACGTGCTGGAGGCTCCGGCCCAACCCACGTCGCTGGCGGCGTTCAACGGGACGAGCATCGAGTTCTTTCAGCAGAACGTGCGGGAAGGCCAACTCCCGTTCGGAACGCTGTGGGATCTGTACGGGGCGTGGGAGACGCGGGCTGTTCCGCCCGCGATCACCCTGATGCAGTCCGCGCCACCGAACCAGATCGCTTACGGCTACGGGTACTATCCGCTCAAGACCGTCTCGCCGGCGCTAGCCGCATTCGCGCAAACCTACTATCCGAACATGAGGTTCGGGCTGGCGCTGGCATTGATGAACGATGGTTTCTTTGCTCACGACGTCGGCGATACCGCCCCCAATGCACCGACGGCGTGGTGGTACGACGAGTACGATTTCAAGCTCGGATACCCGCTGGGGCCGGCGGCGCGGATCGGAGCCGGCCAATCCGCCAACATTCTTGCGAACGACGGTTTTGAAAGCGGCCTCGCGGGGTGGCGCCTGATCGTCAACAACGATGGACAAGCAAGAGGAACGGCGTTCGCGGATTCGACAATGGCGGCGGACGGCGCCTCGTCCGCTCACATTTCCATTGCCTCGCCCGGCGGCGCAAATTGGCACATCGATTTGGAACAGGCGGGTCTGCCGCTCACTGGCGGCGTCACCTACCAGGTTCAGTTTTGGGCTCGCGCCGACGCGCCGCGAACGATCACGGTATTCACGCAAGGCGGCGCGCCGGACTATCCGGGTTATGGGCTCTCGGCCCAAATTGCGATCGGCACGAGTTGGAGCTTGTATTCGGCATCGTTCAACGCCACCACAACGGCCGCCGACGGCCGGCTGGAGTTCTGGGTGGGCGATGTTGCTGGAGACGTCTGGATTGACGACGTTACGCTGTCGCAGGCGCCTCCGGCAATCTATCGCCGCGATTTCACCAACGGCGCGGTGCTGCTCAATGGCTCTGCCACGGGTCAGACCGTCGCGGCAGGCTCGGGCCTGCAACGTTTCCCGGGTACACAGGCACCGAAGTATCAATACATCGTGGACGACTCCGACGCCGGGTTCAGCGCAACGGGTGGGTGGAACACGGTCATGTACGATACAGGTTTGTGGAAGGAGAATGGCCCCTACTACCACGCCTGGCAAACCAAGGCCCACCAACTGGATGCCGCTGGGGGAAGCGCCCAATGGAACCTGAGTATCCCGGAAGACGGCCAATACACGCTGCAGGCGTGGCTGCCGGCCGCGCCGGCTGCCGGTAACTGGACGAAGAACGCCACCTACGAAGTGATTGCGAACGGCAGCGTCATTTTCTCTACCACCCTCGATCAAACTATCGCCGCAGCGGGAGATGGATGGCACACGATTGCCACTGGACTCGACCTTAGCGCGGCGAGCGCGCCGGTGGTCCGCGTGCGCAACGGAGGCCCGGGATCGCTGATCGCCGATGCCGTGTACGTCACTTCCGCCGCGCTTTATAACGACGGCTCTCCGGCTCCCCAGGTCACGCTGGCGCCCTACGACGGGATCCTGCTGCAACGTCAGACGCCGCTATCAATCCCGGCGGTGCGCGTGAGCTCGGTAGTGAATGCGGCGAGCTTTCAACCAGCAATCGCATCGGGCGGATTCGTTTCCATTGTTGGGACCGGCTTTGGCAATTCATCGCGATCCTGGACCAACTCCGATTTTTCCAATGGAAATCTGCCGGTCTCGCTGGATGGCGTATCCGTGATGATCAATGGCAAGCCTGCTTTCGTTGAGTACATCAGCGCTACCCAGATCAACGCCATTGCGCCGGAAGACGACACGATCGGGCCGGTTGCCGTGCAGGTGATGACGCCCCAGGGAGCAAGCTTTGCGGCAACCGTGCTGAAACAGAAGCTGTCGCCGGCGTTCTTCACGTACCAAGCGGGTACGACCAACTATGTAGCGGCGGTTCACCTGGACGGAAGCCTGGTTGGTCCAGCCGGGCCATCGTCCCGGCCCGCAATTCCGGGTGAGGTGATTGAAATCTACGGGACAGGTTTCGGCCCGAGCAATCCGGCAGCGCCCACCTCGCAATTGGTTCCCCAACCGGCTCCACTGAGCTTGCCCGCGACGGTGACGATTGGGGGAGTGAACGCACAGGTGCAGTGGGAAGGAATCGTATCGTCAGGGCTCTATCAACTTAACGTCGCGATCCCGAATGTCCCCGCCGGCGATCTGCCGGTACGGGCCAGTGTCAGCGGCTTTCAAAGCGCGGCAAACGCCTTCATAGCGGTCGCTCGGTAGCAATCAGGTAACCCGGGGCTTGACCACCATTACTTCGAGCGGCCGCATTTCGTCCTGGAGGCGCGCGAACATCGATTCGTCCTCGTACAAACCCACCACAGCTCCGCCCGATCCCGCGAAGTTCGACGACGCTCCCGCCCGCCGGGCCGCCAGCACCATATCCAGGTTTCCTTGGCCGACGTTGTAGATCCTCCCTCGGAGGTCGAAGTTTTCATCGATCAATCGATTGAGCCGGGCGTAATCACGGCCGAGGATCGCGGCGCGGCCTTCCAACGCAATTTCGCCCCACCGCTGCATCGCTTCCATAACATCCGGATCCTTACGGTTCCAGCGCTCGCGCACGTTGCTGTGAAAGACCTCGGTACCTTCGCTGAGCGATGTGCGGTAAGCCAGGTACAGGTTTGGAAGCAGCGCCGGATCGAGTGCCTCGTATTCGCCATAGCCGCGCGTTTGCATCAGGTGACGGTCGAAGTTCATGTAGACGACGCCCTCATACACCTGGATGACACGGTCTTGCGGGCCCGCCGGCACCCCCAACTCCTTGGTCTCGGTCTCGTGCACCAGTTTGGCCTGGATGGGCAGCGGGATCTCGATGCCGTAGTATTGCGTCAGGGCACGTAAAGCGGCGGTGACGATGGAACTCGAGCCCCCCATACCGAGCCTCAGGGGAATCGTGGATTCGTACTCGATGGTGAAGTTCCGATTCTCGAGTTCGATGCCCTGCTCCCGGCAATAATCCATGAACCGTACGATCAGGGCCTGGATGATGCGAATCCCGCCGTAGTAGCCGCGCCAGCGGGTGGTTGCGTACAGATCGTCCAGGCTTTCAAACAAGGGGAGGTCGGCCTTGGACGCCTTGATCTGCAGCCGTGCACTCGGATACAGCACGACGCGGGCGCGGAAGTTGCGTGCGATCAGCGCGATAGTCTTTCCGAAATATCCGTCGCTTGGATTACCGAGCAATCCGGCTCGCGCGTATGCATAGGTCTCGATCATGAGTGGACAATTCCCCCACCAGTGTGAAGAAAGTAGCCATGGCCGTCAACCGGACAGTGCAAAGATAAGGGTTATGCGAGTCGTCGTGCAACGGGTTCGTCAGGCCAGGGTGGAAGTGGACGGTCAGGTGACCGGCGCCATTCACCATGGCCTGCTGGTCTTCATCGGAATCGCCCGGTGGGATACGGAAACCGACGCCGAGTATCTGGTGGAGAAGGTGGCGGCCATGCGTATCTTCCACGATGAACAGGGGAAAATGAATCGCAGTGTCAGGGAGGCGGGAGGCGGCCTGCTCCTGGTTTCTCAGTTCACCCTCTACGGCGATTGCAGCCGCGGCCGGCGTCCGAGTTTCGACGACGCAGCCCCAGCCGCACAGGCCCGGATTCTCTACGAGTATTTCGTGGCCCGGGCCAGGCAGACCGGCATCCCGGTGGAAACCGGAGTATTCCAAGCCATGATGAGCGTGCACCTGGAGAATGACGGGCCTGTTACTTTGATTTGCGAATCGCCGAGGTAGTGGCGAGTGACGAGTGGCGAGTGGCGAGTCGACTACCAACCCCGACTGACCCCTGGTCACGGACGATAGTAACCGACCCTGACCCGATCGCCACTAGGCACTCATCACTCATGACTCGCCACTCGTCACTCGCCACTCGCCACTCGCCCAAAGTCCCATCCGAAGCACCGAACCATCTCGCAGACGCTTCCCTCGGCCACAATCCTGCCCTTCTCGAAGAACACGGCCCGGGATGCCAGCGCGCGAGCGAACGCAATGTCGTGGGTGATCAGGATCTTCGCTTGCGGCAACTCATGTAAGAGTGCCGCCAGGTCGCGCTCCGCCGGAGGGTCCAGATAGGTCGTCGGTTCGTCCAGCACCAGGATCTCGGGATTCATGGCCAGCACTCCGGCAATGGCTACCCGGCGTTTCTGGCCGGCGCTGAGGTGATACGGCGCCTTTGACGCGAGCTCACCCATCCCCACCCGATCCAGTGCGGTTCGGGCCCGGACGCCCGCTTCCTCCGGCGAGAGTCCCTGGTTGAGAGGACCGAACATCACATCCTCCAGCACCGTGGGCATGAAAAGCTGCTCGTCGGATTCCTGAAATACCATCCCGATCTTGCGGCGGATGGGTTGCAGGTTCGCCTTCGACATCTCCATTTCACACACGCGGATCCTGCCTGACCCCGAGAGCAGACCATTCAAATGCAGTGCGAAGGTGGTCTTACCCGATCCATTGGCTCCCAGTAACGCGACACACTCGCCGGGGTGTAACTCGAAACTAACTCCGTCCAGGGCCTGTGTGCCGTCGTCATAGGAGAAGCTCAGGTTCTCCACTTCAATTACGGCTGTCATAGGATGATCCGCACGCACACGCAGGCCGCTGCGGCAGCAGTGCCGAAAACGCCGTCCAGCCAGGTGAACGGCTTTGCTGACAGCGCCGGGAAATGTCCGGTGAACCCGCGCGCATTCATGGCTCGCTGGATTCCCTCGGCGCGCGCATAGGACCGTACGAACAATACGGAAAGGGCCGCGGCGGCTCCCCGAAAACTCCAACGTCGATTCCCACCCGCACGGCACTCCGCCGCCAGCCGCATGTGTTGCGCCTGCTCGGAAATCACGAAGAGATAGCGGTACAGAAATTGTGCGATGAGGATGAGTAAGCCCGGGACGTGAAACCACTCCAGCGCGCGGAGTAACTCCACCAGTGGTGTGGAGGACACCAGGGCTAACACGGTGAAAGCCGAGAGATAACTCTTCCACAACAGCGCGCCGGCGCGGACAGCATCGCCGGAAAGCCAGCTGGCGGCGGCGAAAGCGGCCGAGAACGGCAGTACCAGCGCGGCTCGGGCGACGATGGAGAAGAGCGGCAGGCGGCTCGCCAGAACTGCGCCGGCCACCAGGGCGGCGTAGCAAACTGCCGCCGGGAAGTGGTGGGCGGGAGTGGTGGCCGCGGCGACGATCAATGCCAGTGCCGCTACCAGTTTCGCGCGAGCATCCCGGGCGTGCAGCCAGCTGTGGCCTCGGCTCCAGCGCTCCACGATGACGTGATGCAACTCAGATGCCTCCGCCGGATCCGCCAGCCTGCCCGCGATGCCGCGCCAGGCGTGCCACTCCGGAACACAGCGCGAATACCAGGATCACCCCCGCCACGCCGGCCACCGCCTTTGGCGCCCAGCCACTCCCCAATCCGTAGAGCTGGTATTCAGCCAGCGGCGATTGGAACAGGCTGCGGCCAGCGCTTCCGGTTTGCGCGATCACTTTCTCGAGCCCGTCGGGCGAGGCCGACGCGACCGTGATCCCGATGCTGGCCAGCAGGATCGCCGTCAGCGCCACAGTGACTAACGCAGGCGAGCGCACCCGGCCGTTGGCGCGGACCCATGACGGCTGCAGCCGTCCGATGGCCTCCACCGCCGCCACAGTGATCAGCCCTTCCACTATCGCGCTTACGGCGAACAGTGCCAGCGACAACCACAGCAGCCCTGCCGGCATCCGTACTCCCGAGAGCAGCAGTTCGCTCAGCGCCAGCAAAGCGCTCACCATGACCGAGAGAAATGCCCCCGTAAACAGCGCCAAGGGGCGTGATCGCGCGCCGAAGTAGTGCACTGGCAGGTATCCCGCAAACACCCCGGCGAACGCCATGTTCAGGATGTTCGGCCCGAGCGCCAGGACTCCGCCGTCCTGAAACACGAGGGCCTGAATGGAAAGGATCGCGGTCATCACCATGGCCGCCGGGCCAGGTCCCAGAATATACGCCAGCAGCGCCCCACCCACCAGGTGGCCGCTGGTACCCAACCCCACCGGGAAGTTGATCATCTGAGCCGCGAAGACGAACGCGCCCATAACGCCCAGCAGGGGAATCCGCGATTCGTCCAGTTCGGCCTTGGCTTTGCGGGCCAGAAGGCTGACCGACGCCACGCCGGCAACGTCCAGCGTTGCCCAAACAGGCGGGGTCAGGAATCCGTCCGGAATATGCATAGCGGCGGGTAGATCGAGTTCGCTTTCACAGTATCACGAACAGAAAAGACGTGCCACGAAGCCGGATTTGAACTAATCCTGATACGATGATGCCCATGTCCAGATTCGCTGCCTTGTTCCTTTCGTTCGCCGTCTTTGTTGGTGCCGTCGAGCTGTCCAGCAAGAAAACCCTGAATCTCGCCGCCGTGAAGACCATGGTCGCTGCCGCGGAAGCGGAGGCCCAGAAGCGCAATGTCCAGGTCACCATCTGTATTGTTGACGACAGTGGCAACCTGATCTTTGTTCAGAAAGCCGACGGCGCGGGCCTCAACACGCTCAATTTTTGCGAAAAGAAGGCTCGGCACTCCGCTTTCTACGGAAGCCCCTCCAAGAGTGCGGCTGACCAATTGAAGAACGGCAATCTGGGTGTTCTGGCCTATCCCAACGCCTTCCCCAACCAGGGCGGGCTCCCGATCAAGGTGGATGGGCAGACTCTGGGAGGCATCGCCGCCAGCGGCGCCGCGTCGGAGGTGGATGAAGCCATCTCCCAGGCAGCCCTGGATGCCCTGCTGAAGAAATAACCGTTTTTCCTGAGTTCCTCTGAACCATTCCGCTCGAGTTTGCGTTCTCTGGATTAGGGTGGCTCGGCCAGTGGACCGAAAACGGTAACTTCCTCTGATCCGGGCGGTATACACGTTTGGGGAGAACGAACATGCGGAAACTGTGGTTGCTGGGCTTGGCGGCGATGCTGCCGTTGCTGGCAGTCGAGGGCGATTTCGCCTGGAACGGGAAGCTGAAACCTGGACAGACATTAGAAATCAAAGGCGTCAACGGAAGCATTCACGCGGAGTATGCATCCGGAGCGGACGTCCAGGTATCCGCCCGCAAGACGGCTTGGCGCAGCGATCCGTCCTCTGTCAGAGTGGAAGTCGTGCCATATGAGGGCGGCGTGACCATATGTTCGGTCTATCCCAGCGATCAGGGCCGTCCTAACGAGTGTAAGCCCGGTGACGGGGGGCGGATGAACACTCGCAATAACGACACCAAAGTGGATTACACGGTACGGCTGCCCAAAGGCGTGCGATTCGTGGCAAAGACCGTGAATGGCATCGTCTCCGCCACGGGCTTGCAGTCCGATGTAGAGGCGCACACCGTGAATGGAAAGATCACCCTCGCCACCACCGGCGTTGCCAGCGCGCACACCGTCAATGGCGGAATTGAAGCATCCCTTGGGAGCACATCCTGGAACGATCAACTGGAGTTCACGACGGTGAACGGCAGTGTCGATCTGACCGTGCCCGCGGGCCTGAATGCCGAAGTGCACGCCTCGACGGTGAACGGCGGTCTCACCACTGACTTTCCGCTGACCGTCAGCGGGCGCTGGGGGCCCAAGAGCCTCAACGGCAGAATCGGCAACGGCGGCCGCAATTTGAAATTGTCCACGGTGAACGGCGGCATCTGGCTAAGAAGCAGTACCGGCCGCGCAATTTGACCGCGAATTCACTCCCATCAATCGGACGCTCGCCAGAGATTTACCTTCCACTTACAACACATCTCTCTATTGACGGACTCCGGGTCACGTTCGCAAGAGCTGAATATTGCCCTCGTCGGCTGCGACGAGCATACCCGATCCGCGCTCGCCGTGCCGGGCGAGGTTTTGAGCTTTCTCACTCTTAGTGAGCTGTCGAACAAGATCGGCGGCCATTTGCCGGCGTTGATCGTCGCTGGGCCGAAATCGCAGCTTGCGGATCTGGATGATTACCCGGAACTGCAGTCCATTCCGATCCTGGTAGCGCCCCGGATTCCCGAATTCGCGGCATTCTGGCGCAATGCCCAAAAGCTTCTGGCCGGCCCCATGCAGACCGAAGAGCTGCTGCGCAGCAGCGAGGTACTGTACCGCACTCTTTTTGAGTCGGCCGACGACGCGATTCTTCTCCACCGGGCCGAGGGCTGCTTTGTGGCGGCCAATCCTGCCGCGCACGAGTGCCTCGGATACACCGAAGGCGAATTGCTTAGCATGCGGCCGGTCGATATCGTCGCACCGGAGAGCCGGGCGGCCTTCGACCGTATGGTGGCCGCGCTTCAAACCGACAACCGGGCCGTTGCGGAGTTGAACCACCTGTCCAAGGATGGGCGACGCATCCCGGTGGAGATCACGGCCACCAGCTTCCCGATCGCCGGTGAGAAGCTCACGCTTTGCATCGCCCGCAATGTGAGCGACCGGAAACGCGTCGAGGCGGCGCTACGGCAAAGCGAAGAGAAATTCTCCCGGGCATTTGAACACGCTCCGATGCTGATGTCCATCAGTTCGCTCGAGGATGGCACGTACATCGAGGTCAATCGGAAGTGGGAAGAAGTATCCGGCTACGGGCGCGCGGAAGCCATCGGGAAGAACTCCGTCGAACTCAACCTCATGTCCCGGACAGAACGTGACTGGCTGTCTGGGAAGCTCCAGGAGACGGGGCAGGTGTCCGGCAGAGAGACGATCCTGCGCGCCAAGGATGGCTCTTCCGTCGTCTGTTCCTACGACGCGGAGATCGTCGTCATCGGGGGCCGCCGCCGTATTTTGTCGATCGGCAGCGACATCAGTTATCGCAGGCGGTATGAGGAAGAGCGGGAATTGATGCTGGCTATCCTGCGGCTGGTGAACTCGCCGAATGACACGCGCGATCTCATTCAGGGCGTAACCACGTTTTTGCAGGAGTGGTCGGGATGTGAAGCGGTGGGGATCCGGCTGCGAGATGGCGACGATTTCCCTTACTACGAAACCCGCGGCCTCTCCAGGGAGTTCACTTTGGCGGAGAGCAGCCTGTGCTCGGCGCCGGGAGCGCCGGCCCCTCTCGATTGCCTGTGCGGAGCAGTGCTTGGCGGGGCCACGGACAGGCTGAAATCGAAAATGACGGACGCGGGGACCTTGTGGACGAATGGGCTTGGAGAGCTTGTTCGTTCGCTCAACGCCGGCGACGTTCCAGGGCTGCGCGGGCGCTGCCACCGGGAAGGATACGAGTCGATCGCGCTGGTGCCGCTGCAATTTGCCGGGCGTTCTATCGGGCTGATGCAGTTCAACGATCGGCGGAAAAACTGGTTCACACCGGAAACGGTCTCCCTGTTCGAACGCGCCGCCGCGAGCATCGCCACCGCCCTCGAGCAGAGGCGTGCGCAGGCCGCCCTCAAAGCGAGCGAGGAACGATACCGCCTCATTTCGGAAAACACCGTGGACGTCATCTGGCTGTGGGACGTGACTTCGGGACGCTTCACCTATGTCAGCCCGTCCGTATACCGTCTTTCCGGATACACCAGCGAAGAAATGCAGGCGCTCAGCGCGTGGGAGATCCTGGACAACGAGCAATTCGCCTGTCTGGCTGCGGAGATGCCTGCGCGCGCCGCGTTAGTCGAAAGCGGCGGGCCTAATCGCATCTGGACCGACCAGGCCGACCACCTGCACAAGAACGGCTCCGTGGTGCACACCGAGGTGGTTACCACTTTGCTTACGGACGAGAATGGCCGCGTCAGCCAGGTTCTTGGAGTATCGCGCGACATCACCGAGCGGCGCCGGTCAGAGCAGGAACGGGAACGGCTCGAGCAGCAACTGCAGCAGGCTCAGAAACTCGAAAGCGTCGGACGGCTGGCCGGCGGGGTCGCTCACGACTTCAACAACCTGCTCACCGTGATCAACGGGTACGGCGATCTGGCGCTGCGACTGCTCAACGACGGTGACCCGATCAAGAGGCACGTTGAGGAGATGCGGCGGGCAGGAGAACACGCCGCGGCCCTGACCGGCCAGTTGCTGGCGTTCAGCCGCCGGCAGGCCGCAGAGCCCCGCGTGCTCAATCTGAATGACGTGATCGTCGAGTGCCGCAATATACTGTGCCATCTATTGGGCGAGGCGATCGAACTCGTTCTGCATTTGGCGCCCGGGTTAGGCCGGGTGACCGCCGATCCGGGGCACATGCATCAGGTTCTCATGAACCTGGTAGTCAACGCGCGAGACGCGATGCCCAACGGAGGCAGGCTCACCATCCGAACCGAAGACTGTGAAATCGACGAACCTGCCGCGACCGGGGCCGATGTCAAACCCGGCTCTTACGTATCGATCTCCGTTTCGGATACGGGCTGCGGGATGGACGAGAACGTTCTACTCAAGGCCTTCGAACCCTTCTTCACTACCAAAGCGCAGGGGAAGGGTACTGGCCTGGGCCTCTCCACGGTGTACGGCATCGCCCGGCAGTGGGGCGGATCGGTGTCCGCGAAGAGCGAACCTGGCGCGGGCACGTCCATTCAAATGTATCTTCCCCGAATTGTATCCGAGCCGGCGGTCCAGCACTTTGCAGACGACCCGGAGCCGCAGAAAGTACGAGGGACCATCCTGGTAGTGGAGGATCAGCCCGAGGTTCGACGTCTGGCCGTGATCGTACTCGGGAACATCGGCTACAAGACGATCGAGGCTACCGAGGGCGCCGAGGCGCTATCCGTTGTTGAAAGCCATACGCAAGAGATCGACCTGGTCTTGACGGATGTAGTGATGCCCCGCATGTCGGGCTGGGAACTCGCTCACCGGATCAGCCGTCTCCGTCCCCAACTCAAGGTGCTCTTCATGTCCGGCTACACCGGCGACGCATCGGGCGATCCAACGCCACTGGATTCAACCATTGAGTTCCTGCCGAAGCCATTTTCGCCGGAACAGCTGGCCGACAGAGTCCAATCTATTCTCCGAGTCAATCGCCGACAGTAGCCGGCTCGGCCGCCATGCGCCGCGCCGTCGTGGGAGACTTGCGCCGTGTCATCCACCCCTGGAAGCCGGCCATGTAGGTGTACACCACGGGAGTCAAATACAACGTCACCAGCTGCGAGAAGATCAGTCCGCCGCAAACGCAGAGGCCCAGCGGACGGCGAGCTTCACCGCCTGCGCCGAAGCCCAGCGCGATGGGTGTCGCGCCCAGTAGCGCGCACATTGTCGTCATCATGATGGGGCGGAAACGAATCAGGCAGCCTTCGTAGATGGCATCCATGGGCGCCTTGCCCTCTTTGCGTTCGGCCGCGAGAGCGAAGTCGATCTGCATGATGGCGTTCTTCTTCACGATGCCGATCAGCAGCACCAGTCCGATGAACGAGTACAGGTTCAAGTCCATATCGAACAGGTATAGGGTCAGCAGCGCCCCGAAGCCGGCCGATGGAAGACCCGAGAAGATCGTCAACGGATGGATGTAGCTCTCATACAGCACTCCGAGTACGATGTACACCACCAGCAGGGCCAGGATGAGCAGAATCAGCAGACTCCGGGTGGATTGCTGGAATGCCGCGGCGGTGCCCTGGAACGTAGTGGTAATGGTACCCGGAAGAACTCGCAGGGCGAGATCGCTGATCTCGGTGACCGCTTCGCCCAGCGACATGCCCGGCCGCAGGTTGAAAGACAGCGTCACTGCCGGCAACTGGCCGAAGTGGTTGATGGTCTGCGGCCCGACCGTGGATTGAATGTGGGCCACCGTGTCCAGCGGCACCAGCTTGCCGGTGCTTGACTTGATGTACAGCATCGAGATCAGGTTCGGATTCGCCTGATACTCCGGAAGCGTCTCAATCAGCACTTTGTACTGGTTGGTGGGAGCGTATATGGTGGAGATCCAACGGGGGCCGAACGCATCGTACAACGCGTTTTCGATCTGGTCGGCCGTCACTCCCACCGACGATGCGCGGTCGCGATCGATGACAACCGTAGCTTGCGGGGACTTGATCTGAAGATCGCTGGTTACATCCAACAGGCCATCGAGTTTCGCCATTTCCCCTTCAAAATCCTGCGCCGAGCGGTACAGTTCGTCGATGTTGGGCCCTTGCATCGTGTACTGGTACAGGCTCTTGGTGAGCTGGCCGCCAATCCGGATGCTGGGCGGGTTTTGCAGGAACACGCGCATTCCCGGGATCGTATTCAATTTGGGACGGAGCACCTCGATCATCTCGTCGGCGCTCTTTTCGCGCTGCTTGCGGGGGACGAGATGGAGAAACATACGGCCGAAGTTCGGCCCGCCGAGCGAAACCGAGCCGCCGGTTCCACTCACGCTGGACATGAACTCCTCGACGTTCGGATCCTTGCGGGCGATCTCAGCGATTGCCCGGACGTTGGTAATCATGTCCCCGCTGGAGGTGCCCTGAGTGGCTTCCGCTATGGCAAAGATCTGATTATTGTCTTCACTCGGGATAAAACCTTTGGGAACGTTGACGAACAGCCAGACGGTGGCGGCCAGAATGATCACCGATACCACGATCATGACTGGGCGATGGTGCAAGGTCCACTGAAGAGTCCGGTCATAGACATGGAGAATGCCGTCGAAGATGCTTTCGGTGAAACGGTACATCCGGCCGTGCGGCTTGCGCTGGTCGTGGGCCTTCAGGAAGCGGCTGGACAGCATCGGCGTGAGCGTGACCGACACCAGGCCGGAGATCAGAATGGATACCACGATGGTGACCGAAAACTCGCGGAACAGCCGCCCGATAATCCCGCTCATGAACAGCAGGGGAATGAACACCGCGGCCAGCGACATGGTCATGGACACGATGGTGAAGCCCACCTCGCTCGATCCGGCCAACGCAGCTTCCATCGGCCGCTTGCCCATCTCCATATGGCGCACGATGTTCTCGAGCATCACGATGGCGTCGTCCACCACAAACCCGATGGCCAGAATCAGCGCCATCATGGAGAGGTTATCCAGGCTGTAGTTGCAGAGGTACATGACGGCGAACGTGCCGATGACCGAGAACGGCAGCGCCAGGCTGGGGATGATGGTGGCCGGGACATTCCGCAGAAACAGGAAGATCACCATGACCACCAGCGCCAACGTCAGCATCATGGTGAACTGAATATCCCTGAACGATTCGTGGATGGTATCGGAGCGGTCATACAGGATCTCCAGCGCTACGGTGGGCGGCATCTGGGCACGGAAGGTGGGCAGCAGTTCCTTGATCCGATCCGAAACTTCCATGGTGTTGGTGCCGGGCTGCTTCTGCACGGCGAGCACAATGGAGCGGTCATTGCGCTTGGGAGTGTTGAACCAGGACGCGGTGCGCGGGTCCTCAACGCTATCCACCACGGCGCCGAGTTCCCCTAGCCGGACCGGCGCACCGTTGCGGTACGCGACGATGATGGGAACGTACTGGGCAGCCGTGGTGAGTTGTCCGGTGGCCTGAACGGTGAGCATTTTGTCCGGGCCATACAACACGCCCGTGGGGATGTTCACGTTTTGTTTCCGGATGGCGTTCTCCACCTCGTCGATGCCGATCTTGCGCGCGGCCAGGAGTCTTCGGATTCACCTGCACGTGCACCGCGTATTTCTGCGAGCCGAACACCTGCACCTGCGCCACGCCCGGAACCATGGAAATCCGCTGCGCCATCATCGTGTCCGCGTATTCGTTCAGCGCGTACAGCGGCATTGTTTTGGTAGTGACGGCCAGATAAATCACGGGCTGGTCGGCGGGGTTCACCTTGCGGAACGACGGCGGGCTCGGCATGCCGGGCGGCAGCAGCGGAGTGGCCTGGGTGATCATGGCCTGCACGTCCTGCGCGCCGGCGTCGATGTCGCGGCTGAGGTCGAACTGGATGGTGATGGACGTAGAGCCGAGAGCGCTGGTGGACGACATGGTGTCCACCCCGGCGATGGTGGAGAACTGGCGTTCCAGCGGCGTGGCGACAGCCGATGCCATCGTGTCGGGATTCGCTCCAGGGAGGCTGGCGGACACCACGATGGTGGGGAACTCGACGTTGGGCAGATCGCTGACAGGCAGCGAGTGGTACGCCACCACGCCGAACAGCGCGATGGCGAACATCAGCAGCGACGTCGCGATGGGCCGTTCGATGAAAGGCCGCGATATGTTCATGACAGCACCTTTACCCGGGAGCCCGGCGCCAGGCGGATGTGGCCTTCCGTAACCACACTCTCACCCGGCTCCACTCCCTTCCGCACCTCGATGACGTCACCCGAGGTCTCCCCGGGAACGACGTCGCGCAGTTCCACGGTCTGGTCCGGTTTGAGGACGTAAACGTAGCTTCCACTCTGTCCGATCTGAACGGCCTTGAATGGAACGGTGATCACGTTCGGTCTCTGGCTCAGCGTCAACACAACATCCACGAACTGCCCGGGCCAGAGGTGCGAGTTACCGTTCGGGAAGGTGGCTTTCAGCTTGATGGTTCCGGTGTTCGGATCGACCGCGTTGTCGATAAACGTGAGCGCGCCCTCTTCGGTGGAAGCGCCGGGGGCCTGCGGGGTGGCCCTTACCTTCAGCGTCCCGGTGTGCATCCGGTCGCGAACGGGGCCGAGTTGATCTTCCGGCACGGGGAATGTGACGTACACCGGCTGGATCTGTAACAGCGACACCATTTCGAGATCGTTGGCCTTCACCAGGTTGCCTTCCTTGATGGCGATGTTGCCGGAACGCCCGTCCACCGGGGAGTAGATATAGCAGTAGCTGAGTTGGAGCTTGGCGTTGTCGATGGCGGACCGGTCGGCGACGATGGAGGACTGCGCACTTTCAATTGCGGCGTGATCGGCGCTCAGGGTCTGGCGGCGGGCGTCGGCGTCCGACGCCATCTGATCGCTCTGCTCGCGCGAGAACACGCCCTGTTTCGCGAGTTCCTCGTAGCGCCTGGCCTGGTCGCGGGCAAACTTCTCCTGCGCGACGTCGCGCGCGAGATTGGCCTCCGCCTGTCTCAGCAATGCCGTGTCACGGGCGAGATTGGCCTCGGCCTGGCGAATGCTCTCCTGATACGGGCGGGAGTCGATTTCGAAAAGCACCTGCCCCTTCCGAACGGGATCGCCTTCCCGGAAGTTGACCTTCATGAGGAGACCGCCGATCTGAGATTTCACGCTGATCGACTTGTAGGCTTCCACGTTGCCGATGACCCGGATTTCCACCGGCAGCGTCTTGGCCTCGGCCTTGGCGACCCGCACCGGCGAGGGCGGAGGTCCGGCGGAGGCTGCCGCCTTCTCCTTGGAGCATCCCGCAAGCAGCATGACAGCCATCGCCGCGCACGTCCACACCGCCTGCTTCAACCTTCGTGACATCCGACCCCCTTCCAAATCACATCAAAAAGAAATCCCGCGTCCTGTTCCACACTCGATTCAGACCAACCGAGCAACCGATGGACGACCAGGCCCCTGGTCATGTCGTATATAACCCGAGCCGATGCCGAGACGTCCATGGTCCGCACCTCATTCCGCGCAATACCTTCTTCGAGAATGCGTTCGAGCGTGGCGGCCTGCCGCTGATAAAGCTCTTGAAACTCCTGGTCCCCGGGAACCGGGCGAATCAGCATATGATTCATTTCCAGATAGAAAATCCGCATGAAATCCCGGTTCCGCTCGCTGTATTCGAGGCGGGTCCGGATAAACGCCTGTATCTTGGTCGCCGCATCCGGCTCCGCCGCCATACTGCGCCGTACTTCGTCCTGAAGGGCTATCGTGCCTTGAATAACGGTCTTGAGAAAGATGTCCCGCTTCGAAGCGAAATACAGGTACACCGTTCCCTTGGCGACGCCGGCCGCCTCGGCGATATCGTCCACCGTGGCATCTTTAAAGCCTTTGCGCGCGAACACGGCGCGGGCGGCGTCGAGGATTTCGGAGCAACGAAACTCCGAAATGACGTCCTTTTTGGACTTGCCGAGGACTGGCATGGTAAAAACGCCGACACGACTGACCACTGGGTCAGCGCGTTGTACCCTCAGCATACCACCGCTCCCTGACGGTCGCGGCTCGGCCCGGGCGTGGCCGCTCCCTGACGGTCGCGGCTCGGCCGGTGGGCGCTCCCTGACGGTCGCGGCTCGGCCGGTCGCGTCGGCAGGAGTGCCGACGCTGCACGCAAGAGTGCGTGCGCCACTTATTCTTCAGGTCGCGGGTTAGCGGGCGCCGTGATCGCCGTTCCAGCGCTCGGGCCGGCTCGCTTCGTCCGGAAGCTGCGTGGTCTCGTCGCCGATGGTCTCGTCCAACTGTTCCGGTGTCAGGTCCTCGGCGGTGCGCAAGTCGGCGCCGCGCAGGTCCGCGCCCTGCAGATCCGTCCCGATCAGCCGTGCGCCTGCGAGGTTCGCCCGACGGAGATCGGCCCAGCGCAGATCCGCCGCCTTCAGATTGGCCAGGGTCAGGTCGGCATCCCTTAGCATGGCGTTCCGGAGATCGGCCAGCACCAGATTCGCCCAGCGCAGGTCGGCGCCGGTCAGGTCCGGCAGTTCCGGCGTCTCGGAGCGCCAGCGATTCCATTCATCAACGTCCGCAAACAACGCGGCAACATGCTCGGGATTAGCCACTTTCCTCCACCTTACCGTATCTCCCGGCGGCGCGTCCTCGCCCGCCCAGGTCAACTGCTTCCATGTTCGACACCGCCCCCGACTCGAGGGTGAAGCGCAAGAGTGTGCGCCGGGTATGCCAACCCTGATGACCG
Organism: uncultured Acidobacteriota bacterium; assembly: GCA_963737465.1. Taxonomy (GTDB): domain Bacteria; phylum Acidobacteriota; class Terriglobia; order Bryobacterales; family Bryobacteraceae; genus TMP-7. The sequence continues at coordinate 577,466 of CAVTTC010000012.1, read as the reverse complement.
CACGCGCCCGGGTTCAGATACAGCCATCCGAACGCCGGATCCCGGGCCACGCGCAGGACGTGCGAGTGGCCGCAGACGAAAACGCCGGGCCGGCGGGTCATCAGCTCCCGTTTTGCGCTCGAGTCGTAACGTCCCGGGTGTCCCCCGATGTGGGTCATGTAGACGCGCAGGCCCTGGCACTCCCACTCGAGATCCCGGGGCAGTACGGCCTGCAACTCAGGCCCGTCAATATTGCCGATAGACCGCCCGGACCGGCTTCGCCTGCTTCAAACGCTCCAATACATCCGGCGCCCCGAAGTCCCCGGCGTGCCAGATCTCATCGCACTGTTCGAAGCACTCCAGGATCGCGTCGTCCAGGAACCCGTGCGTGTCCGAAAGCAGCCCGATGCGCACGGTATCGCCGGTTCCTCAGCGCAGATACCGATTGAAGAAGTCCAGAGTCCGCTGCCAGGCGAGTTTGGCAGCCGCCTGATCATAACGCGGCGTAGTGTCGTTGTGGAACCCGTGGTTCGCGCCCTCGTAGATATGGGCGCTATAGGTGACGTGGTTCGCTTTGAGGGCCTCCTCATAGGCCGGCCATCCAGCATTCACGCGGGTATCGAGTCCGGCATAGTGGAGCAGCAGCGGAGCCTTGATTTTGGCCACATCGGCCGCCGGGGGCTGGCCGCCGTAGAACGGAACGGCCGCCGAAAGATCGCTGCCCAGACGGACCGCCAGGGTGTTGGCGACGCCGCCGCCAAAACAGAATCCGACGACACCGATCTTGCCGGTGCAATCGGGACGGCTCTTGAGCCAGCGCGCGGCGGCGACGAAATCCGCCATCATCTTGTCGCGGTCCACCTGGCGGAACAGCTGCCCGCCCTTCTCGTCATCACCGGGATATCCGCCCACGCTGGTGAGGCCGTCGGGCGCAAACGCAATGAACCGTTCGGTAGCGAGGCGGCGGGCCACATCCTCGATATACGGATTGAGCCCACGGTTCTCGTGAACGACCAGCACGCCGGGCAATTTTCCCGAGGCTTTGGCCGGACGCACGAGATATCCGCGGATGTTTCCATTGCCTTCGGGCGAGGGCACGGTGACGGACTCGGTCTTGATCCGGCTATCGTCCTTCGGTACCTGTTGGGCCCAAGCGTAGTTCGGGCGGAGGCTCTCCCAGATGGCAGTGGCGGTGACTCCCCCGACGGCGTACTTCCGGGCACCTTCGAGGAAACCGCGGCGGTCGATATCGCCGTGTACGTATCGATCGAACAGGTTCAGAAGCTCCTGCGGGTAATCGGTGGCTTTGTTTCGTTCCATGACTCTCCGATCACGAGAGGATAGCACGGTCCGGATCCGCTTCGGCTTTTCCATCGCCGTTGGGGGCCGCGGTGGCTTCGTTTCGCGGAGTTCCGGTTTGCGGGTGCCGCGGAGGGGTCCAGAAGCTGTCGTGGTCAGGCGGATCGGGGTTCTGGTCGAGATGGGTTTTGAGCCAGGCCAGAGGATCTTTGGCTTCGTTTCGTTTTTCGCCTTTGCGGCCGTTGGTGAGCTCGCGGTGAGCCTTGTAATAGGCGCGTTCGGCTGCGGTCCTGTAGCGCAGAAGCAGGTCTATGATGTTGGCCGTGCGGTTGGTGAGTTTGAGGACGATGAGGTGGTCCGGATCGTTGTCGTCGTATTCGTCGAAGAATTGATCGTAGGCGATGGCTTCGAAGCGATTGGTGCGATCGAGGCGCCAGCGGGATTCCGCCATTTGGGCGACGAGGAACTTCTCGTGTTCGGTGGCGGGGGCGTGTTCCTTCTGAAGGGATTCGAGGAGTTGGGCGTAGGCGTCGTGATCCTCGTGCGGGAGGATGGTGAAGGACGATGACAGTCCATGGCTGGTGGCGTTCTGGGCGGACGCGGCCTTGCCTTCCGGCGTTTTCGGGCCGGTGCTGCTTTGGGCGTTGCGCCGGTTGGCAGCGGACTTACGTTTTGAGCTCATTGGTCTTCTCCTGACTCGAGCTTATCGGGCCTGGCAAGGGACTCGACCGGGAGCGATTTTTTGGTTTTGGCTGTATGTTGTTGGTGGGTGGCGGGTTAGGTGGCTTTGCGGGGGTTGGACGAGGCTTGTGAACGTCGTTCGCGGGGGTATGCCTTTTTGAGATAAAACGGCCACCCGTTTCGCGTTTGACGGACCGGGGCGCGCTCGGCGGTCCGGCTCGGCCTTCGCCCGCGCGCTCATGGTGGGCGGCGAAAGCGGTCGCGCGGACGGCAAAGCGCAGATGCGCGTGCTGGTGGCTATCGAGGCAGTCGATCGAGGTCCGATGGGTCCTCTGACATCAACTTCATCATTGCCGCGAGGATCAGTAGCATGAACAAATCGGTGATATCCGCAGACCGCCCTGGGAGGTACACTTGCGCCAACCGAAGGCACAGCACCAGCGGGCCCCCCAGAAGGACGGCGGTTCTCAGCGAGCAGCCGGCGCGGACGAAGAGCCAGGTCAACGTTCCGTAGGTGAAGGCCTTTTCAAAGAACGAAGAGACGTTCGTGGCGATCGACCCGAACATGAAGCTGCGAAATGGAATCCAGCCGAACGGGCGCGCGGTGTCGCTGAATTGAAAGGGATCGAGACTTTGGACGATGACGGTTCCGACGAACATCAGGGTTATCAGAATGACTCCAAACCGGAAACGCGAGAGTGGCCCGATCCACGCCAATGCCGCAATGACGCCACCGACGACCTCGGCGGGTGAGAGCGTGATATCGACGACAAATATCCTGGCGAAGAGTACAGCTGGAATGAACAAAATGAAGACCAATCTGCTACGCGCCACACCGACCAGAGCCTCGAACAGGAGTGCGATTGCGAGCCAGCCCGCAGTGTGCCTGTATAGGGCCGAACCCGTCAGGCTGGGGGCAAAAAGCAGTGGCTTCACGGCGTGCCAGTATTTGTGCAAATCGATGGTGGGAGCGTACGGGAATAGTCGATAGCCCAGCCAGCATACCAGGAGGAGGACAACAAAAGGGTGCTGTTTGGTGTTGCCGATCGCCGGGAGCCGAAACCTGCTATGAAGGATGATGGCGGCTACGGCGCCCAGTCCCGTGCCGGCGACGTTCGCGTAAACGTCCGACAGGCAGCTGACCCGCCCGCGGTCGTAGAATTGCGTCAGCTCGATGGCCGTTGACAGCATCCATCCGGCAAATATCACAAGAAGAACATGCTTGAATCGGGGTCTGCTCGACAAGGCCAGAACCGAGAAAAAGCCGAGCGGAATGTAAAGCAGGAGGTTGGCGATCAGGTCACCGCGGCTACCCAGAATGCCGTTGGTGGCGATCAGTGATGCGAGCGGTCCGGCGGGATTCGGGTTGGCATAAAAATCGAAAGGGAATAGCGAGCCGAAGATGACGATCGCCAGAACCGCAGCGACGATCATCGCGTACTTGGGCTGGCTCGATTTTGTCGATCGCTTCAAATCACCTCCGCAAGGTGATCATAGCAACGCTTGGCTTCTCCGGAGCTCGTGCCGAGATGTCGCTCGCTTCGATCGGCGCCAGCGCCGGTGGAGTCCGCAAGAACCTATTGGTGGCCTTGTGTGCCGAGCCTGTTCGGCAGTTTGAAGGTGAAAGTCCTTTACCCAACCTGATGGAGGTGAGGGGTTAGCGAACCGCAAGGGTATGAGGCGTGAGCGTCACAGAATCGGGCAAGGCGCAGTCTATTCGTAGGCAACGTTATGCGTCAACGCGGTTGACGTCGGGGCTGACGGCGAAGAATCCGCGGCCGGTATTGAAGTGGCCTCCTTGAAGGCGAATGGTCATCTGATCGGGGAGTGATTCGCGCTGCCGGATATGCACCGCGATTGGATGCGGGGGCTCGGCTGAGGGCGAGGGGAGGGTGACAGCACGATTGGCGGAACGGGCACGCGCGGGCGCCGCTTGCTTCCGGTTGGGGTGTGATCTAGGAGCAGCGGCGCTGGGCTGAACAGCGGGTCTGCGGCGGCGTGGCCGGACTCGCCGCTTGTTCAGGGACGGCATGATGCGAGTATGACCAAGTCGAAGATCGCCATCAGCTTGCCCAGGGATCAACTGATGGCCTTTCGTTTACGTTTGGTACAGTCCAGCCAGGGTACTGCGAGAAGGAACGCCCCCACAGTGAGTTCGCCGACTGTGATCTAATCGCGGTCAATGTTCAATCTTTTCGGATCACCGCAACCCCACTTGACAAAGGCATCACGGCGATGCAGAAGAAGCGCTACACGGAGGCATTATCGATACTGGAGCCACTTGCCAAAGAACAAAAGGACCCCCATGCCCTGTCTATCCCCTTGGCCTTATTGTACATGGACGGAATGGGAATTCCGAGGGACTGGCAGAGAGGCTTGACGTTCCTTTACCAATGCGCCACACATCCAAGTCTGGAGCGCCCCTCGGTTCAGGCAATGATACAGCTGGGTAGGGTAATCACTGAGCTACACGTCTTTGCGGATTGGAGAGAGAGGGCGAAACCCTGCCTGACCCTTCGTTTTGGGTCAGGGACAAGTCCCCGAAACTCAAGAGCGCGAGCAGTGTCGCTAATTCCCGAACTCAGCGAACAAAGCGAAAACAATTTTCTTGCGTACTGGATCCTAGTCTGGACGATAGGGACCGTCTACAATGTCGACATTGGAACAGCGACCTGGATGTTCACTGAGCGATTGAAGGCGAAACTACGTGGTGAGGGATGGCTTGACTATCCGCTGCGAACTGAAACCCGCCTGAGTGATCGCAAGTCCTCAATCGTCAAAACCCGCCGATCGGAGGGATGGGCGCCCGGGTGGCCGAGCAGCGGGGTCGGACACTGGTGGCTATCCTGTGGAGCTCTGCGTCAATGATCGCGGTCTTGGCCGGGTCCAAGTTGGGCAAGGCCTGCTTCACGGCGTTAGGTCGCAGCTTTATAGCAGCCGCCGTGGGCGGTAGACGCGCGGTGTACAATGACAGCATGGAATTAATGGAGTCCTCCCAGGGTCGATCAACGCTCGCCCCATACGTGATTGTCCCGCAGAACTCGGCTTCTCCGCCCCATCGGGCGGCCAGAAGTCGAACACGTTGCGCGAACAGGTCTGCTCGTTGGTCGCCATCATCCGCTTCTCTGCGGAGTTGCCGGCGCCGTGCCCGCGGTAGCCCATCGGCCGATCCGGTGCCGGATCCGTCCTCTCCGGGCGGAGGTCAGGAAGGCCTGCGAGATGCTCTGCATCTGTAGGGTCGCATCCAGGTTGCCGAGCCAGTTGGTGAGCAACTGCCCGTACTTGGCGGATTGCTTGAGCAACGACTCACCCACCGTGGCTCGAATGCGGCGGCCCTCCCAGACCGCAGAACGATGAGGGTCGAGTCAAGGGACGAATGGCGCGTGACGCGTCCAGGGCCGCGCGGCGGGCCAATCAACGGTCGACAAATAATTCGTTAACATGGATTGGGGGATGGTTCAACTGACGTGAGCGGCGTTGCACGGGAGCCATCGGTCCACAGCAGAGAGTATTCGAACCTCCGGATGCCCGTTATCCCGCTGGACTCTGATCTTGGTTACACGCCGCGTGGGGTGCAAAGCACGCATATGTTTAGAGCCATGGCGAGCGCATTGCGGTCATCTTGGAAGTCCGTGATTACGAACCTGACGCTTCGTTTCGGTGGCTTTGCGGGTGCTCCTCCCGCAACCGTCGCTCCAGGACACATGACGGTCTTTGTGGGCCCAAACGATTCTGGCAAGACCCTCGTCCTTGAGTGGGATCAGTACTTCCAGTGTCAGCAGTACTCGATGGCCACACCATCACCCAGGGTGATCCACCAGATCAACGAAAAATCGTGGCCCAAGTTGACACACCCAAACCCACCGAGAGCGAAATCGAGCGGTTCTTGACGACTGGTTCAGAATCCATTTGGAATTTCTTCTCGGGGCAGCAAATGCAGATGCCAGGTCCCCCCGCCGACATCCTTCGAATAGATAACGCAGGAGAATCGCGCGGACCTGAGGGATGCAGTGGCAGCAATTTACACTCGCACCAAAATCTGCATGCTTGATGGCCTCGGGCGACTGAATTTCGCGACGGTGCGGCAGGCTACAGTCCCTCAACGGGCCTCCAAATAGCCACCTGCAGGCGCTATTCGTGGACGATGTTCGGCGCAATCGGCTTAAACAGGCAGTCAAGGACGCGTTGACTTCTACGTCCTTATCGATCCAACAACTCCGGGGCAGTTCAAGTTCTGCGTGGCCGAGGAACTGCCGAGTCACCCGGACATCGAACGCTCACTGACGAAGGAGGCTCTCGACTACTTTTCAAAAACAATCCCAATGGAAATGGCAAGCGATGGAGTCAAAGCCTATTTGGGTATCATTGCTGCAGTGCTGAGCGCGGACTTTCGCATGCTGCTGATTGATGAGCCAGAGGCCTTTCTCCATCCTCCGCTTGCTCGAAAGCTCGGCCTCTTTCTTACTCGGATCACCGGGGAGCGTGCCGCGACGGTGTTCGCGTCCACTCACAGTTCTGATTTTGTTGTTGGATGCGTGCAGGCTGGGACACCTGTTGATGTCGTACGCCTGACATATGAGCGGAATGCTGCAACTGCAAGAGTCCTTCCAGGCAACCGACTGACGGAACTCATGCGCGACCCCCTGCTCCGATCGGCAGGGGTATTGTGGCCTCTCTCTTCTACCGTGGAGCTGTTGTTTGTGAGGCAGACACGGACCGTGCTTTTTATGGCGAGATCAATGTAATTTGAGCCTCTTGCGTTTCTCGAAAGGCGGGGCTGATGACGCGCTATTTCTGAACGCGCAGAACTGGCAAACCTGTTCGAATATCATCCGGCCACTTCGTGAGATGGGCATACCTGCGGCGGCTGCCGTGGATCTGGATGTTCTCTTGAGCGATGATCTCAGCAAGTTGTTAACAGCAGCATTCGTCCCTCCCATCACAGCTGCGGGCTGGACACAAACTCGCGCCAGGATAAAGGCCGCGTTTGAGAAGCAGCTCAAACCAGGAGAAGGACCAAAGGAATTGGCTCGGCTTGTGAAAACCCATGGCGTGGAAGGGCTGGATGGCGGCGATCGCGATGCTGTCGAGCAATTCGTGAAGGACTTAAGCGGTTACGGTCTATTCCTGGTTCCGGCGGGCGAGGTGGAGAGTTGGTTGCCAGAGCTTCAGATCCAGGGCCATGGTTCTCGCTGGCTGGTTCCTGTATTCGAAAGGATGGGCGGCGATCCACAAGATCCACGGTACATCCATCCTGGAGACGGCGATGTTTGGGCCACTCAAATTTTGGATGTGAAGCTCGGAGATCACTCCCGATATGCTTCGGCGCTCGCGAGAAATGACCCTACTTTGCTCGCCAAAAGTGACCCAGCACCACCTGCTAGAGGGAACCGCATTTGCCGTTCGACAAGAAAGATCATGCCCTGTGCAAACGTCACCGGTTCGGCGAACGTGACCGAATGCACTTTTCACCATTCGATGTTCTGCAGCCGATCAAGCTTCCGCACGCGCCGCTGGCGTAGGGTCCTTGCCCAGATGATGGAGACTCAAACCGCACGCCTGCGGCGTGGATGATATCGCCTGCCACCTTCGTTGCCTCGGCAAATCCTGTTCTTCGTGTGGGTCACTTTAAACGAGCAGAAGTGGGTCATTCTTGCCGAGCGCCGAAGCCCGATATGTCCCCTCACGTCGGGCGGACGGAACAAGCCCGATCATTCGAAGTGCCCTTCGGGTTCCGGTCGGATGGTCGGCCACTCGGAAGTTGACCCATGTGAACTTCCACCTTCGGGGTGCCGAAAACCATCTAGTCAATTGGGCGGGGGTCTGCCGCGGCAATAAAGAGAGCGCAGGCAAACGATTCAGCGGCAAGACGCGCAAGGGGAACCGCTACCTGCGGCGCACCTTGGTCCAATGCGCCTGGGCGATTTCTCGCTGCACCGACGGAAACTTTCTGACCGGCCTGTTCTATCGGACAGCAGCGCGCAGGGACGGGAAGAAGGCGGCCGTGACCATGGCTCATCGTATCGTGGCGATTACCGATCACATCATCCGGGATGGCGTGGTATATCGCGAGTTGGGCGGTGATTACTCCGATCGCCTGCATCCCGAGCGGGCGGCCAAGACCTGCCGGAGATGCTCCAGACCCCGCAACCCGATTCCCATACCGAATTAACGGTCTAGGTCGGGGGGTGTTTCAGATGGAAACGTCGTTCATCGGGGTATCGAAAAATCCGGGACCTTTCACTTACCGCGAAACCGGAAGGTCACACCTGCAACCGCTGTCAGCGGATAGCCCGGCGTGGCGTGGATTCTGGCAACAGCGGGCGCGGACGGCGCCACGCGGGACTCAAAGTAGTTTTGGGTTTCGTAGTAGTCCCGGCTGGTGAGGTTGTCCACGCTCAGATTCAGCTCGATACCGCGGCGAACCTGTTTCGCGACACCCATGTCGAAGACGGTATGCCCGGAGGCAACGATGGACGGATCGTCGCCATCCAGCCGGTAGTGGTTGATGGCTCTCATGCGGAAGGAACCGCTCCATCCATGCCAGGCGGCCAGCGTCAGGGCCGCGTTGGCGACAAAGTGGGGAGCGCTGTCCACATAGACGCGGTGATCGCCGCCTTTGAAGTACGCATTGCCGATCTTGGTCAGGCCACCGTTCAAGGAGAGCCGGCGGGTAAGAGAAACGGAGGCTTTGGCTTCGTAGCCATAGGCGCGGCTCGGGCCTTTGAACTCGAAACTGCCGTCGTCCGGCACATAGACCTGTTCGTTCGAGTGGTCGATGAGGAAGACGTCCGTACTGATGCCGAACCGCCCGAAGTTGGACGACGTCCCCAGTTGGTAGAAATCCGTGGTGGCCAGGCGCGGCTGATCGGGCCGCTGCACCACACCGCGAGCATCGATGCTGTTGATGCCTCTTCCGTAGTTGGCCGTGAAGGTGAGGGGAACGCGACGCGTCGGAGTGAAGGCGACGCTACCCTTGCCTTGCCAGCGGCCGGCGGCCTGAACGCCGCTCAGGTCGGGATCGATCCGATCGGCGACGTCGTAGCGAAATTCGTCGAAGCGAAGGCCGCCGCCAAACAACAGCCGCCCGCGCAGGAGGCTGAGATTCTCCTGGGCGTAGCCGGCACCGTTGGTCACGTGGGCATTGGCCCTGGTGGTGACGCCGGTGGGAACCCGGCCCTGGCGCGGATAGAGTCCTACGTTGATCTGGTTGTCGTGGAAGTTCGCACCGGCGACGAGAACGGCATCCAGCGGCCCAAGGTGGTGCGGGTGGGTGTATTGAGCGTTCAGCCCTTCCTGCAATCGGGAATCGTGCTGCTGAAAGGCATCTCCGTTCACGGGATCGTTCAGGTACATCGTGAAATTGGAGAACAGGTCAAACAGCGAACGTGATACGAAGCCGTCCGCTTTGAACGTGTCGCCGTTCGCCCTCGACTTGCTGTAGTAGGCCGATGCCGTGCCCAGTTTCACCGCGCCGCCGTGCGTGGGGTCGATGTAGCCGAAGCGGTCCAGCAAGCCTTCGCTGACAAGATCGAGAGGGATTTGGCCGCTGGAGTAGAAATCATTCCGGCCGAACAGGAAGCGGAATCCCAGTTTCTGGTTCGCGCCCAGACTTGCGGTGTAGTTTCCGTTGAAGTTGTCGCGGCGATAGCGCCCGGGATTCTCGAATGGCCCGTCGGTGTACGAGCCTTCGTAGGCAACGTATGCGTCAACGTGGTCGACGTCGGGACTGAAGGCGAAGAATCCGCGGCCGGTATTGAAGTTGCCTCCCTGAAGGCGAATGGTCATCTGATCGGGCAGTGATTCGCGCTGCCGGATGTGCACCACGCCGAGGCCGCTGAAATCGCCATATTCGGCGCTGAAGGGTCCGTTGATGATGGTGACATCCTGAATGAGTTCGGGACTGAGAGCCTTGAGCGCACCGAGATAGCCCTGACCGTGGCCTTGCGTGCCCTGATTCTGTTGCACGTCATCGACGAGCACCTTCAGCCCGCCGTTGACGCCGCCGTGGTCGAGATTGAATCCGAAGCGTCGAATCTCGAGCGACTTGCCGCCGCCTTCGTGCTGACCGGCGTCGATTCCGGCGTTGAGTTGCTGCATCACCTGATCGTCGCGAGTGAACAGGGTCCGGTTGAACACTTCGGAGTTGCGCAGGTCCACGGAAGGCTCCACCGCCTTGGCGCTGATGACGACGCTGTCGTGCTGGCCGGCGATCCCGGATAGAGTCAGGTCCAGTTTCTCGATGCGGTCGGGCGAGATGGTGATGTTCTCGGCGCCCGGCTGGAAGCCCTTCGCTTCCACTGTTACATGATAGGGGCCGGGAGCCACAGGGACCAGGCGGAATTGGCCCTGGCCGTCGGAAACGGCGGTCCCGGCTTCTGTCGTTCCGGCCTGGAGGCGTATGGCGGCTCCCGCGACGGTTCTTCCTTGCGGATCGAAGACGCGGCCGGTGATTCCGGTGTCGGCGGATTGGGATGGTATCGCACAGGCGATGGCGATCCAGGTGATGGAGGCGAGCCGGGCCAGGATTTCGCGGTGTGTGGGTGTGGCTGTCATTGGCCGACTCCTTGGTAGCACGAATGGTTAAAACGTAACACTATCACCTTGGGGGGTGAAGTTCAATGGGAATACGGCATGGGAGGGCGATTGGATCTTGGGGGCCTTGTTGGGGCGACGGAAGACGTTCGTGCGAACGTTGGTGGTGGCAGGTCCTGCTCAAGGTCGGGACGCGCGCCCAGGTTCTCCGCAGGCATCCCGCATCTGCTTCATGAGCAGTCCCTGTGCGCGACTCTGGTAGTGGTGGCGCGAGGTTACGATGCCGACTGTGCGGGTGCTGTGCTTGCCTGAGATCGGAATGAACTTACATCCCGGTTGCGGCTGCACGGCCATGGCCGGCACTGCCGAGACGCCCATGCCGGCAGAGACCATCGCCAGTATCGTGGCAAACTGGCCGCTTTCAAAGACGACGCTAGGCGACATCCTCACCTTGCGGCATGCCGCGATCAGGCCGTCCCGAAAGCAGTGGCCCTCTTTCAACAGCAGAAAAGGTTCGCGGTTCAACTGCGTCAGAGTAATGAGAGCACGTGACGCGAGGCGATGATTCTCGGGAAGGACCGCATAGAACTTCTCTTTGAATAGTTCCACGCTGGCGAGTTCACTTCCGGCAATTGGAAGCGCCACAACCGCCATGTCAATTGTTCCGTCGCGCAAGCGCTGCAGCAGGGTCGGCGTAATGTCTTCAAGAATCGTGATGGTGATGGATGGATGCCGCACCGTGAAGCCATTCAGCAACCTTGGGAGCAGATACGCAGCGATGGTCGGGATGATGCCGACGACGACCTCCCCCTTTTCGTTACCGGACATGTCGCGAAGCTCGGTCTTGGCCTCCTCCAACTCGCGAAGGATGCGTTCCGCCTTCGGGAGGAAGGCCTTGCCGAACACTGTCAGCTTGGCAGAGCGGGGCAGGCGATCGAAGAGCCGCGCGCCCAGCTCCGCTTCGAGCTTCAGAATCTGTTGCGAGAGAGATGGCTGTGCGACGTGTTCGATTTCAGAACCGCGGGTGAACGTCCCATAGTGCGCGACTGCGCAGAAATACCGCAACTGGTGAACTTCCATCGGACCTCCACGAAATCTCGAAGATGCGAATCCTATGGCAGTCATAGGAAAGATATATTTTACCTCTGCCTTCCGCGATACGAGAATGAACGATATGGCAAAAGAACTCGACATCGCAGCGACGCCTGCCTCCCAAATTCAGGAACAAACCTCGGCAACCGAAGCCAAATGCCCCGTCGCGCACGGCGCTCCCAGAGCCCGGACCAATGCCGACTGGTGGCCCAACCAGATGAACCTTCAGGTTCTCCACCAGCACTCCACCCTGTCCGATCCGATGGGCGACGGGTTCGACTACGCCAAGGAATTCAAAAGTCTCGACCTGAATGCCGTTATCAAGGATCTTCACGCAGTGATGACGGACTCGCAGGATTGGTGGCCGGCCGACTTCGGCCACTACGGGCCGCTGTTCATTCGGATGGCGTGGCACAGCGCAGGTACGTACCGTATCGGCGACGGCCGCGGCGGCGCTGGAGCCGGCCAGCAGCGCTTCGCGCCACTCAACAGCTGGCCGGACAATGTGAACCTCGACAAGGCGCGCCGGCTGCTCTGGCCGATCAAGCAGAAATACGGACAGAAAATCTCCTGGGCCGACCTGATGATCCTTGCAGGCAATGTCGCCCTCGAGTCGATGGGCTTCAAGACGTTCGGTTTTGGCGGCGGCCGCGAGGATGTCTGGGAACCCGAAGAGGACATCTACTGGGGCTCCGAAGGCAAGTGGCTGGCCGATGAGCGTTACAGCGGCGACCGTGATCTTCAGAATCCTCTCGCTGCCGTGCAAATGGGTCTGATCTACGTGAATCCGGAAGGGCCGAGCGGCAAGCCGGATCCCGTCGCGGCGGCGATCGATATTCGCGAAACGTTCCGCCGGATGGCAATGAACGACGAAGAAACGGTCGCGCTGATTGCCGGCGGTCACACGTTCGGCAAAACCCACGGGGCCGGAGATGCCGCACTGGTCGGTCCAGAGCCGGAAGCCGCGAGCATCGAGGAGCAAGGCCTCGGCTGGAAGAGCAAGTTTCGGACCGGCAAAGGCGGTGACGCGATCGGCAGCGGCCTGGAAGTTATCTGGACCACGACGCCGACGAAATGGAGCAACAACTTCTTCACAAACTTGTTCAGCTACGACTGGGAACTGACCAAGAGCCCGGCCGGCGCGCATCAGTGGACACCGAAGAACGGCGCAGGCAACGGTACGGTGCCGGATGCACACGATCAGTCGAAGCGTCATGCGCCTTCCATGCTGACCACCGACCTCGCCTTGCGGTTGGACCCTGTTTACGAAAAGATTTCGCGGCGCTTTTATGAGCATCCCGAGGAGTTCGCAGACGCGTTTGCCCGGGCGTGGTTCAAGCTGACGCACCGCGACATGGGCCCGATTGTGCGCTATCTCGGCCCGCTTGTTCCGAAGGAACAACTGCCGTGGCAAGACCCGATCCCCGCTTTGAATCATCCGGTGATCGGCGATCAGGATACTGCCAGTCTGAAGGCAAAGATCCTGGCCTCCGGCCTGTCCGTTTCCGAACTGGTCTCGACGGCGTGGGCGTCGGCGGCGACGTTCCGCGGTTCCGATAAGCGCGGTGGAGCGAACGGCGCGCGCATTCGCCTCGCACCGCAAAAGGACTGGGAGGTCAACCAGCCGGCTCAACTCGCGAAGGTGCTGCCGAAGCTCGAAGCGATCCAGAAGGAGTTCAACGGGTCTCAGTCTGGCGGGAAAAAGGTTTCGCTTGCCGACTTGATCGTTCTCGGCGGTTGTGCGGCGATCGAGAAAGCCGCGAAGGACGGCGGGCAGGATGTGAAAGTTCCCTTTACGCCGGGGCGCATGGACGCATCGCAAGAACAAACGGACATCGAATCCTTCGAACCGCTCGAACCGACTGCGGATGCGTTCCGCAACTATGGCAGCAAGCAGCGCCTATCGCCTGAGGAAGTGCTGGTCGATCGGGCGCAATTGCTGAAACTGACCGCGCCTGAGATCACTGTTCTCATCGGCGGCCTGCGCGTCCTGGGAGCAAATGTCGGGAAATCCACGCATGGTGTCTTCACCAAACGGCCAGAGACGCTGACGAACGACTTCTTCGTCAACCTGCTCGACATGAACACGGAATGGCAGCCGGCCAATGGCTCTCACGGCGTTTACGACGGGCGCGACCGGAAGACGAAGCAGGTGAAGTGGACCGGTACCCGGGTGGATCTGATCTTCGGTTCGCACTCCCAGCTGCGCGCCTTCGCGGAAGTCTATGCGTGTGCGGACTCCAAGGAGAGGTTTGTGAAAGCCTTCGTGGCCGCGTGGAACAAAGTGATGAACCTCGATCGGTTCGATCTGCCCGCGGCGGAGAAGAGAGCTTTCAATTAGGCTGGACTTATGAATCGGAGGCGCGCGCGTTGCGGTTAGGCGCGCGCGCTCCCCTCACCCTACAACGACGCGCGCGCTGAGGCTCAGCAGACAGGAGCTCATTTTGCCCGATCGAATGGGACGCAAGGTGGCAGACAAGATTGCCGTTCAACTCATCGAGGCCGATGTGGAGATCGGCTTCGCTCTGGTGGACCAGGTCAAGGTCTACCAGGCTTCGGGCCAGCCGCAATTCAGTTCGCGGGCTCTACACGACGCCAAAGACGTTGTCGTTGACATTGAACGCCGCCTGGGCCAACTGGGCGACTCTGAATCCTGGCCCTTTAATCCCCTTGTTACCGAACTGCGCGACGAAATTGCAGCACTGGAACGGGGACCCTCCTGACCCACCGCGACGATCCAGGTGATGGAGGCGAGCCTCAGCAATTTCCGAAACGCCTTCGGCTCTGCGCGAACGTGTGCCGCCACCGTTTCGCCGAAGATCAGGTTACTCCTGCAGCAACGCCACGATCGGTTCAATCTTCATCGCACGTCGCGCGGGGAAGCAGCAGGCCGCGACGGCGACCGCGATCAGCAATAACGACACCACAATAGAGGTCAATGGATCCGTGGGGGTAACGGCACGTCCTTGCTGATCTGCTCTATCCGGCGCGCAATGCCGTAACCGTGCTGCGGTCCGAGTGCGTCACTCACCACACGACAATTCAACTTCGGTTTTCGATCACGAAGGCGGCGCCCATCCGACCAGATCGGCGGGTGAGAAGCTTCAGGCCCACGCGGACGCCAGGTGTTCGCGGCCAAACGGGGCTCGTCCGGTTTCCGCAAAGGGGCTCTCCGCGCGCGTGGGCCCGTTCTTCCGCTTCAACGCGTGGCCGGGGCTCGCGGGTAGTCTTTCCAAATGTATTCGAGCGCTTCGGGTAGGGTTTGCTCCTTCATGGCCCGGTCGCAATGCCCCGCATTTTTCACAAAGAGGAATTGGTATGTGTAGCCCTTCGCCGCGAGGACTTTGGCCATGTTCTCGTTGGCCACGACCCAATCGTGCATGCCATCGCGCATCAGGTTGGGATTGTAGAGATCGCGATCGCCTACCTCCATCCAGATCCGGATAGGCTTCTTCGAAGAGTCAGGGATCAGGGATTCATGAAATCCCCAGGCGCCGTGCGGAGTCTCCGGGTTCGGCGGCCACTGCTGATTTACGAACGTTCCGGAGTAACTAAGAACGCGGCGGTACAGATCGGGACGGTACCAGGCCATGATCATCGCGGCCGCGGCTCCGGAACTGCATCCCATGGTGGCGCGCGCGTTGGGGTCGCGGGTCAGCTTGACGTTGTATCGTTGTTCCACCAGGGGCAGCAACTCGGTTTCGACGAACTCGGCGTAGCGTCCCGACATCGTGTCGTATTCCAGTCCCCGTTCGCTGCCCTGCGCGTCACCGCTGCCGTTTCCGATGGAGATGGCGATCATCACGGGCACGCGATGCTGCGCGATCAGGGTATCGAGTGCGGTGAACAGCAGCGAGTCGGGCCCATCCGCGCCGACGATAAAGGGCGCTATCGTTCCCGGCACATATTGCTTTGGAACATAGACGGCGACCTTGCGCGTGTATGGCGCAGGGTGACTCGTGGTCACGACCAGCTTCGCTGCATCGTTCGGGTCAGGCGTTCCAAACGTGCCGGCGTCGCGGGCGATTCCCGGGTAGAGTTTGCTGTCCTTGGACTCGACGGTGAAGTTGTAGATTGCGCCGCGCGGGACGGCCTCACTGGGCGACATTTCGGGCGCGGGCGTGTGGGTCGGGCCAACGATGAAATTCCCGTTCGCCGTGGGTGAAGGCAGCGTGGAGTCGGAGAGTTCCGTAGCTTTAACGAAACCGGGCGTATGCGGATCGCGCGTAGGCGGGACGGGACGTGCGGCTTTAGCTGCGGGCGGCTGCGCCGACAGACAGGAGAGAAAACACAGGGATGTCAGGAACAGGCTGGAGATGCGGACCACAAACCGATTCTCTCTCATTACCGCAACAACGCGAAACGGCCGGTCCCGGTTTCCGTTTCCAAGTGCGGACGCCACCGCTTCCTTCGCTACTACAGCATCCAACCCACACCGTTGATTCTACTTGACAGGTGAGTGCTATACAGCTATGCTGTATAGCAGTGAGGTGAGCTGGATGCAAAACAAAGCACGAGTGTTCATGAGTGGGCGGAGCCAGCACGTGACCATTCCGGCCGCCTTCCGCTTTCGCTCCTCGGTCGTCTCGATCCGCCGTGATCCCCAAACCGGCGACGTGGTCCTCTCTGAGGTTCCTCCTTTACCCGAGGTTTTCGCTGCTCTCGATGCGGCCCAACTCCCCAAGGACTTTCTAAGCGAAGCTGACCGGGACCAAAGACCAACCGAAGATCGCCCGGCACTCGACCAGCTTTTTGCTGATGAGGACACCGAAGACAGGACAGAGAGATGAGCGAGTTCATTTACCTGCTCGACACGAACATGTTCAGCTACATCGCCAAGGGCAACTCTCCGGCGGCCCGGCGCGAGTGGCTCCGATTGTCTCAGGACCGCGAAGCCGCCGTCTCTATCTCGGTCATCACGGAAGCGGAGGTTCGGTACGGCCTGGCTAAACATGCGTTGTCGCGCAAACGCGCAGACGCGGTCGAGGGGCTCCTCGCCAACCTACAGATTCTCCCCTGGGGCTCAGAAGAGGCCGCGGCTTACGCGCGAACCAGGACTCAGCTCGAAGGGAAAGGCGTGACTCTCTCCGTAATGGACATGCTCATTGCCGCACAAGCTATTGCTGCCGATGCCGTTCTCGTCACCCGCGACAAGATCTTCGAACACGTCTCGGGCCTTCACGCAACCGTCAACTGGGCGACCGACCTTTAGGCTCCTGCGGGAGGGACAGAAGCCCCTACCGTTAAGGCGGCTGTTAAATCGCCCCGCGTTTAACCCTCGAATCCCAGCGTTCAACGTCCGGCCGAGGATTAGGATAAGTGGCTGATTCTGCTGTCTAACAAGGTTTCCGACAAGGACGGTCGCCCGAGCAGGCGTTTTCGTGACGCCGGAAATGCTTCAGGTTGGTCTGTGGCATCCAACTTTATGTTACCTGGAACGTCCCCCAGGACAGAAACAATGCTCAGGAATACTGTCTTTATTTTGTTAAGGTTACGGGTGGCGGAAGCCAGCGGGGGTCGAACGTCCCTGGTCTGCTTTGTTTTCATTAACTTACTGAAAAGACGTGCCGTCCAAAATGGACATTCGAGACAAACCGGCCATCCGAGACAGCCGGATGGGACAACTTTGGGACAACTAATCCACCATTGAGCGATCAGCCCCGGCGCCACCGAACTCGGTTTCGAGGATGGCGGCGACCTGCATCCGCAAGGCCGGAACTTCCGTGCTCGCCGCGAGCCAGACGACGCTCCAGTCTATTCCGAAATACGCGTGTACGAGAATGTTGCGAAAGGCGACGATTTCCGCCCAGGCAATCTCGGGATGGCGGGCCTTCAACTCCGCCGAAAGCCGGGCGGATGCTTCGCCTATTACTGCAAGTTTGTGAACCACCGCGCTCGAGACCACGTCGGATTCGCGCAGCGTGGCCTCACCGTCGAAGCCGGCGATGAATCGAGTGATGGAATCGGCGGCGTCACGGATGTCCTCGAGGTACAGCGCCTCATGCCGCATATAGCAATCGGGCATCTTCAAGAATGCTGTCACGCAAGACGGGCCGAAGAGCCCGTTTCGTGACGAGATCGACCTTACGTCCCATCAGCGCTGACAACGCCAGGATCAGCCCGCCGTATTGGATCATGCCGATCCGGGCATCCGGGAGAAACTCCACGAGGAGGTCCACATCGCTGTCGGGACGCGCCTCACCCCGCGCGACCGAACCAAAGATCGAAAGCTCTTTCACCTGGTATCGGCGACAGACCTCCCGCAGTCGGGGCAGGTATTCTTCGGTTTCACGTATCGGCGTGGGCATGCTCTCCACCCTATTATCGCTGAGGAGCACAACGGCCAACGCGTTCAGCTTGCCCATGGAGTTCGCAGGCAAGTTGGAAAGCGCCCGAAAGCGGATTGCAGGCGGTCGCAAGGTGGCCTTGAAAGGTCGGCTGAGACGTTGTATAGAGCGCATACCGCAGTACGCCCGGTCATCTCGCGGGTCGGTCAGCACCCAGAAAAGGAGCCCCAACAGTGTGGGACCATTTTGGGACGACTGGCGCTGAATCGCCCATCAGCATGCGCTTAGGTCATTGTTTCCAAGCAGATGGACTAAGGCGGAAGCGGGTGGGCTCGAATGACGGCAAGTCATTGAAAACACAACTATTCTGGCGGAAGCCAGTGGGGGTCGAACCCACCAGGACACCTGAGGCGCCCCACGCTGGTTTTGAAGACCAGGCCCAGCACCGGCCAAGATTGGCTTCCAGGAACATTCTATCAGCGACTTAACGACGCGACTGTTTCCAAGTGGTACGTTTGCGGGAACAGGTCCACCATCGTCAACTTCTCGATGCGATACCCAGCCGCTGTCAGCACCCCGAGGTCGCGCCCAAGCGTGGCCGGATCGCACGCCACCACCACGATCCTGGGCGGCGCCAGCCGGATTAACTCCGCCGTCACCGCTTTGCCAAGCCCGGCCCGCGGCGGGTCCGCCAGTACGAAATCGGGTCGCGTCTTCACGCTCGGCAGGAAGGCTTCCACGTTGGACCGCATCACCTCCAGCTTCACGCCCGCTTTCTCCGCGTTCAGCTTGAGGTCCCGGACTGCGCTGTTGCCGGACTCCACCGCTGTCACCCGCTCGAACTTCTCCGCGAGTTTCAGCGAAAACAATCCGACGCCCGCAGTACAAATCGAGCGCCGTCCGTCCCGCCGCATCGCCCGTTGCCACCGACAGCAACTGGTCGATCAGGAACCGGTTCACCTGGAAAAACGAGTTGTGGCTCACCTGGAATGAGCGCCCCGCCGCCGGGTAGGACAGCCATCCACGCTGGGCTCCGGGGATGCCTTCGGCGCACCAATCGAAGAACGACTTCGACAGCGGCTGTCCGCTCTCGACAACGTTCATCACGACGTCGCTCTCGTTGGTGAACAGTTCGAGTTCCCGAAGGAATCCCGGCCAGCGACGATCGCGGATCATCGTGAGCAGTACACCCAAAGCCTCGTTGATGCGCGGCGAGGAGATCGGGCAGTGCTCAATGGGCACCAGTTCGCGCGACCCTTCGCCGTAATAGCCGATCTGACCGCGATCGATGTGGAACTGGCTGCGATTACGATATCCGAGCGGAGGTCCTGCGATGGTGGCAATCTCGCCGTCAAACTGGATCCGTCCCACCCGACGCAGCTGTTCGCGCAGGATCTCGGCCTTCTGGCGGACCTGAAACTCGTACCCGGCGTGCTGGTAATGGCAGCCTCCGCACCGGTAGAAGTACGGGCATGGCGGCTCGACGCGTTCGTCCGACCTGGTGAGGATCTCGCGCGTCACCGCCCGCATCACTCCCCTCCGGTCCTCCACGGTTTCAATTCGAGCCGTCTCTCCGGGCAGTAAATACGGGGTCAGCACCACGCGTCCGTCCACGCGCGAAAGGCTGTCGCCGCCGTAAACCCACTTTTCCGCGGTCACTTCGTTTAGGATAAAGTTTGTCCCTCTCACTAGCATGAAAGCACGAGTCCTGTCCGGTATCCAACCCACCGGCAACCCACACATCGGAAACTACCTGGGCGCCCTCAAGAACTGGGCGAAAATCCAGTACGACTACGAGAGCATCTACTGCATCGTCGATCTGCACGCGATCACGGTCTATCAGGATCCAACCGAGCTGCGCCAGAAGGTCACCGAACTGGCGGGCGTGCTGCTGGCCATCGGCATCGATCCGAAGAACTCCGCCCTCATCGTGCAGTCGATGGTTCCGGCCCACGCCGAATTGGCCTGGATGCTGACCTGCGTCACGCCTGTAGGCTGGCTGGAGCGAATGACGCAGTACAAAGCGAAATCCGCCGCGCAGGAAACGATCGGCGACGGGTTGCTGCAGTACCCCGTCCTCATGGCCGCCGACATCTTACTGTACCAAGCGGCGATCGTGCCGGTGGGCGATGACCAGAGCCAGCACCTCGAACTGACGCGTGACATCGCGCAGCGATTCAACTCGCTGTACGGCGAGACCTTCACCATGCCGGCCACGCATCTCCCCACGTTTGGCGCGCGCATCATGGGGCTCGATGAGCCCGACAAGAAGATGAGTAAGTCCGCCAAGGGCGCCGGACACGCCGTCGGGCTGCTGGAACCTCCCGCTCAGATTCGCAAGAAGATCATGCGCGCAACCACCGATTCGCAGCCTGCGGTGAACATCGAGAATCCCGGCGCGGGCGTCGCAAACCTGATGAACATCTTTCAGGCGTTCACCGAATGGAGCGATGAACAGGTGCGTTCGCACTTCGCGGGCATGCGCTACGGCGATCTCAAAAAGCAGGTGGCCGACGCCGTGATCTCGCATCTGGAACCGATTCAGGCGCGGTATCGCGAGATCGTCTCGGAGTCCGGTTACATCGCCGGCGTGCTTCGGGACGGAGCCGAACGTGTATCGCCGTGGGCCAACGACACGGTGAACAAGGTGAAGAGCGCCATGGGCATCTACACCGCGTAACATCATGCCGGACTCCGGAGTCAGCATCGCCGACTACGGACGTCTGATTCGCGGCAACCGGAATTTCCGGCTGCTGTGGATCGCGCAGATCATCAGCGAACTGGGCGACTGGTTCTACTCGGTCGCCATCTTCGGCTTCCTGCTGCAGGTGAAAGGCAGCGCCCAGTCCATCGCGTTTGTGTTCGTGCTGCAGGTGCTCCCGCAATTCTTCGCGGCTCCCAGCGCGGGCGTCATCACTGACCGCATGCGCCGGAAGAAGGTGATGATCTTTGCCGACTGCATGCGCGCCATCATTGTTCTCGCGATGGTGCTGGTGCGCTCGCGCGACACGGTCTGGCTGCTGTACTGCCTGCTGTTCTGCGAAACGGTCATGTGGGCGCTGTTTGAGCCGGCCCGGTCGGCGGTGGTGCCGAACATCACCGGGGGCAACCAGATTGTGGTGGCGAACGCGCTCTCGTCTACCACGTGGTCGTTCAACTTCGCGGTGGGAGCGGCTCTCGGCGGTTTTGTCGCAGCGGTGTTCGGACGCAACTCGGTGTTCGTCATTGACTCGCTCTCCTTCGTACTGTCAGCCGCGCTGATCAGCCGGATGCGCTTCCACGAACCTCACGCGGCGAACCTGCCGCCCATGCGATTGCGGGATCTCGCCGACTTCACGCCGATTCTCGCCGGCATCCGCTATGTGGTCCGGGATGTCCGGCTCGCCGTGACCATGTTCGTGAAGACGGGACTCAGCTTCATGGGGACGAATTGGGTCATCCTGCCGCTCATGGGCGAGCGGATCTTTCCCGTGCACATCGGCGGATTCAACGCGCAGCAGGCCTCCACCATGGGGATGAGCGTTCTGCTGGGTTCTCGCGGCGCGGGAGCCCTGGTGGGCGCGCTCGCCACCAGCTCCTTCGCGGGAAGTTCGAAGCCGAAACTGCGATCCGCCATTCTCGCCGGGTTCATTCTGGCCGGTTCAGGTTACATGGCGCTGGCTGGCGCGTCAAATATCCTACTCGCGTGTCTGGCGCTGATTGTCGCGCACGCGGGTGGATCCATCATTTGGACCGCGTCCACTACGTTGTTGATGCAGCAGACGGACGACCAGTTCCGGGGACGCGTGTTCTCGGCGGAGTTCGCCTTCAGCATGGCGACGCTCGCCGCAGTGAGTTACACCGGCGGGGTGTTGGTGGATCACGGCGTGACGGTTCGTGAATTGGCGTTTGCCACCGGCGTGTTCGTCCTGCTGCCGGGAGTCGCCTGGACATTTGCGCAAAGGCTGTGGAGGAATGAATGAAACATCGGATTCAATCCATCGACGCCCTCCGTGGACTGGTCATGATCATCATGGCTCTCGATCACGTCCGCGATTTCTTCCACTCAGCCGCGCGCGCATTCCAGCCGGACGACCTGACACGCACCACCACGGCCCTCTTCTTCACGCGCTGGATCACTCACATCTGCGCTCCGGTCTTCATGTTCACGGCCGGCCTGGGGGCGTTCTTCTGGCTGAGTCGCGGACGCACCAAGGGGCAGTTGTCGCGATTCCTCTGGACGCGCGGTCTGTGGTTGATCGTGCTCGAACTGACCGTCCTTCGCCTGGCGATGAACTTCAGCCTAACCTCTGGATTCCTGCTGCTCTCGGTGCTCTGGGCCTTAGGCTGGGCGATGATCGCCCTGGGATTCCTGGTCTGGCTGCCGCTGCCCGCCCTGGCGGTGGTGAGCATCGCAGGCATCGCACTGCACAACCTCACCGATGGAGTTATGGCCCCGCAGTTCGGCAGCGCTGGATGGATCTGGAACGTCCTGCATCAACCCGGCCTCTTCCGTATTGGCAGCGTGAACGCTTTGGCCGCCTATCCTCTGGTGCCGTGGATTTTCGTCATGTCGGCGGGCTTCTGCACAGGACCGCTGATGGCGCTCGATACCGTCGAACGCCGCCGGTGGCTGACTCGCATCGGGCTGATTCTGACCGCCGCCTTCATCTGCCTTCGAGCATTGAACGTCTACGGCGATCCATCCGCCGTGGTCATCGGGAATCCTCTCGTTCCTGCGATGCACGAAGTACCCGCCTTCGCTCGATTTCCTGCTGATGACGCTGGGCCCCGCCTTCCTGCTCCTGAGTTGGTTCGACCGGTTCGTCTTTAGCAAGGCAAATCCCCTGATTGTGTTCGGGCGCGTGCCGCTGTTCTACTTCATCGGGCATTTCTTTCTCGCCCACTTACTGACCATCCCGTTCGCGTGGGTCCGGTACGGGAAGGTGGACTTCCTCCTGGGCCCGCTGCCCTGGATCGGTGGCGGGAACGCGCCCGTGCCCCCGGATTACGGATACCCGCTATGGGTGGTGTATGTCGTGTGGGCCGCCGTGGTTGTGATCATGTATCCCATCTGTTTGTGGTTCGCGCGGCTGAAGGAACGCAAACAGGCGTGGTGGTTGAGTTATTTGTGACTCCCGAGCTAGCCAGCAGCCCGTGGCGCCAGCCAGGCCATAACGCTCGCATCGCCGTGCCGGCACGCTTGCCGGCACCAAATCACTGCCCGGTCACCGAAGACCAAGTGGCATTGGCGTTCGTAGCTTACGGCGCCCGGCCCGAGCGGTTCGGCGCGGAGGTATGTCGTCCATGCTGACTGGACAGGCTTTGAGCACGGCAAGCCAGTTCTCCCGGCTTGGCAGCCGTCGAAATACGAGCGCGTCTTCTTCGGCATCGAACCGCGCATCGAAATAGTCTCCGGGCGAGGCCGGAACTAGAGCGGCCGGAACCGTGAGGCGGCGCTTGGCGTCAAGCCTAATGATCATCACCCGATGACCACCATCTCGTGATCCAGCACCGTCGGAATTCGAAACTCCACCCAACCCCGCTCGACCCGCACCGTGGCGCTCCCGCCGGACACATGGAATTCCGCGCTCTTCCCCGCCACGTCCTTCGGCAAACGCACACGGACATCCAGCGGACCGATCGGGATCAGTTCATCAATCGGAGCGCGCCATGTCCCGCTGCTGGTCAGGTTCACCACGTGCAGAATCAGCCGACCCGCCTGCTGGTACAGATTGCAGTCCACCAGGCCGCGGCCTTCGACACTGAGTGGAATCTCTCCGCCCGCCGCCCACCGCACCAGATTCGCGATCAGATTCGCGTGATCGGGGAGGTGATCGCGGTTATAGCGTCGATCGAGATCGGCGGCGAGATACGCAACCCGATGCCCACCCGTTTCCCGCAGAACCAGGCCCGGGATCTCGCGTCTTCGGCGTCCGCATCCAGGAGGTCTCGGGCGGAAACACCGGAAACGGCGGGATGAACGTCAGCAGCGCGGACGCTCCCGCATCCAGGCGCAGCGGTTGCAGCATTCCCCCGTATGGCAGAATATCGGTCTCCTCGAAGCCCGCCAGCACCGCGTGGCGCTTACCAGCATTCTCGATACGAAGATAGCTGTGGAGATCCCCGGCCGCTGTCTTGCGGGTAGCTGCCGCCAAGCCATCGGTGGCATGCGCGCCGAACAGGTCCGCCAGCGCGAAATCCGGACGTGCGACGCCGTCAGCGTCATAAAGGCTGCGTCACGCCCGTGGCAATCAGCGCGCCTCCGCGCTCGACGAAACGCCGCACGCCGGCAGCCTGCTCGTCCGAGATCGCCGCCAGGTTCGGCAGCACCAGCACGGTCAGCGACGGACCGTCGCGATCGATGTAATCGACGTTCACCGGGACGTAGGGAATCCTCGCCCGCACCAGTGCCTGCATGATCCCGCGATACGGCGATTCGGTGAGTTCGTCCGGCGTTTCGCGCCCGTAGAAATCGGTATTCTGCTGCGACCACACCACGCCGACGCTCGCCACCGGCTTGCGATTCACCAGGTACTGCTGGTTCGCTTTGTGCCACTTCATCACCGGTTCCGCCGTCTTGTAAGCGCGCCGGTCCTCGTGATACGCGCCGATGTGATGCCACCACGGCTGAATGCCGCCCGCGAAACCGGACACCATCCACATGCGCGCCTCTGCGGCGGGCTTGGCGGCCAGTCGGAAGTTGTTGCGTCCGGACTGGTACATCGCCATGCTCTCGGGGATCAGTTTCTCCCACCCCAGCAGGCCGTGAATCAGCTTGCCCGATTCGCTGTTCTGCTGAAACCCCATCGCGTCCGAGCGCGCCTGGTGATCGAGCATGATGATCTCGGCGCGCCGGCAGATCTCCTTGTAATCGCGAAACGCGCGGCTCTGTCCCGCGATGGTTCCGCCATTCATTCCGATCCACAGGCAATGCGGACCGCCCGCGGCCTTGGTCGCGCGATTGTTCAGATCCCAAATCTCAAGCCGTCGCCGGTAATTCCAGCGGATCCATTCGCGATACACGGGATCGTCCCAATTGTGCCGCGTTGGAAGAGCCTGCCCCGGCCGCCGCACGGAACTTTCGCGCGCAGTTTCCGCAGTAGCAGACCCTGTCGCGGCTGAGTCCGCTCCAACTGTTGTCGGTGAGTCCCTCGGGGTGCGTGCGTTCGATGATCTCGGTGAGGATGGACGGGATGTATTCGTCGTAGTAGGGGCTGTTCACGCAGCTGATATACTTCTCCGCGGCCCTGTATGGAGTGCCCGTCGCATCCACGCAGAACCAGTCCGGGTGTTGCCGGTAGAACGGTTCGTCGGCGCGATTGGAATCCATTCGTGCCAGCACCGCCAGGCCATCCTCGTGGGCGGCCCTGGCGATTTCCCCATACAGGTCGCGATCGCCGAGAAAAGCGGCCCGCCGGTGCAGCGGAAACTTGCTTGGATAATAGGCGACGATGCCGCCCGCGTTGATGATGACGCCCTGCACCTCGGTCTTCTTCCAATACGCGCGCCAGAAGGGAAGGTCGTACCGGTCGGGATCCCGCTCGGTAATGTTGGTCTGTCCCCAGCGGTACGTTCGACGGTACCAGGGGGTCTCCGCCGCCCCGGTTTGGCCCAGAGCCGGAGCCAGCGCGACACCCTGCAGCAGTTCGCGGCGTGTCATCGTTCAGTTCCCCGATTCGCGCACAGCCTCGCCCGCTCCGCTGAGATTGGCGAGTTTCATCTCGGAGTATTTGCGTGACAGCAGCACCCCGTGCGCACCTGCGCGGAACGCCGCCAGCACGGCCTCCTTGGTGCCTTGCGGAGTGCTCTTGCTCTGACTGGCCCCGGTGGGAATGTCGATGTCGATCCCGGGCCAGATGCGCGTCTTGGTTCCGGCCGCGCCTTCCACGGCCCGTTTCGCCTCGCGATACACGTAGTCGGCGGACCACCCGGTGAACGGGATCTGTTCGTATCCTCGCTCGCGGTAGTTCATCACCCGGTAATGGAATTCCAGCAGTTCCTCCCGCGGGAGGTCCTCGTACAAAGTGCCGTGCACGCTGTCGATGTAGCTGTCCATCCGCTCGCCGCCGCAGTTGTGGTACATCACCATCTTGAGAAAATCGGAATACTTCGCCAGTTCCTGAAGATCCTGTTGGGCGCGATAAAACGGGCTGAAGCTGTTGTTATGCCAGATGTGCCAGCCCACCTCAACCGCGGGCTTCGCGGATTTCACGCGTTTGTAAATGGCATCGTAGGTTTCACGAAGGCCGTCGTGCCAGAACTGCTCCCAGCCGAGGATTTCGGGATACCGCATCGCGATCCGTAGAAACGTGACGTAGCTTCCGTCCACCGGTTTTTTGCCGGATCGCGTCGCGCGTACGAACTTCTCGAGCTCGCGATATCCCGTCCGCACGCGTTCGATGTCGATGCCCTGGGTCTTGGCCTTTCGCGCACAGAACTCGCAGAAGCATCCCACGCGGCCGGGGTCGCTGGTCTTACCGCCGTGACTCGATCCGAGTGCCGTCCCCAACGCGCCATGGCGCTCCGAACCCCACATGATCCCGTCGATATCGTAGGAGCGAGTATAGTCTTCCACCAGTCCGGTAAGGAACCCGCGGTGATCGGGATGGTTGAAGCACAGTTGGTTGCGCTTGCGCCCGTACAGGTCCACCTCCTGTAGCTTCTCGATGTTCGGAACATCGTTGCGCCAGACGTCCTCCAGCCAGCAAATGGTCTTGAGGCCGCGCTTCTTCGCCGCTGGCAGCACGGTGGCGAGGATGTCGAGCCCGGGATGATCCGGCGCCCGCGTTTCTTTCAGGATCGTGTCGCGATAAAACTCCGGATGGGGCGTGGCGAAGTTGCCGCCGTGGAAGTTCAAGTCGTATTCCTGTTTGCCGTGATCGGGAAGCGGCTGGCCGGGAACTTGCCGCCCGGCGATCCCGCGGCCATACGTGAACACCGCCAGAAATAGTGTGTTGACGCGCCCGCGTTCCTGAAGGATGTCGAGTACCTGCTCGGTTCCCTCGTCCACAAAGGAGACAGCGCCCACCTGGATGCCGATCATCTTCTTGTTGCTGCCGGCGGTCTGGGCCAGCGCGGCGCCGAGCGGGGCTGCCGTCGTCGCGGTGAGAAAATCGCGTCGATTCATAAGAGTCCACTAGCACTGTATCCCAGGACAGGGCCTCGATTCACCTTTTGCGTGTCCGCTTGTCGGCCGGGGTACGCTTGTGGAATCCTTGACGGTTAGACACTCGAATCCCTGGAGAAATATTTCATGTCGTGCAGCCCTGACGTATTGACCAAGGTCCCCCTGTTTGCCCTGCTGGACGAAGAAGAAACCGGAGTACTCGCCAGCCAGGTGGAACTTAAGACTTTCGCACCGCGGCGACGCATCTACAAAATGGGGGACCCCGGCGGACAGGCCTACGTGCTGGTGTCGGGACTGGTGCGGGTCACCACCGTCGATGAGGACCATCAGGAAGTGGTGGTGGATGAGCCCGCCACCGGAGAGTTCTTCGGCTTCGCGTCCATGCTGGAGGGGACCCCACACCAGACCTCGGCGATCGCGATTGAAGAATCGGTCTGCATTGAAGTGGATCGCGATGACATCACGGTTCTCTTGCAACGGAAGCCGATGGCGGGCATGGATATGCTGAGCGTGCTCGGCAAGCAGTTTCACGCCTCTCAGCAGTTGGTGCGAATCCGCTCCACCCGCAATCCGAACGATTTGATCGAGGAGGAATCAACCCTGGGTGAACACGTTGCCGACGCGGTGGCGCGGTTCGGGGGATCCTGGGGCTTCATCATCACCTTCGGGGTGGTCCTGACCATCTACACCACACTCAACATCACCCTCGGTACAGGGGCCTGGGACCCCTACCCGTTCATCTTGTTGAACCTGTTCCTGTCGATGCTGGCCGCGATTCAAGCCCCCGTCATCATGATGAGCCAGAACCGTCAGGACACCAAGGACCGGCTCCGCGGCGAATTGGATTACGAGGTCAACCGCCGCGCCGAGTCGGAGATTCAAGGTCTGGCGCGCAAGCTGCATCTGCTTGGAGACAAGATCGACGACATCGAGGAATTGCTGCGCTCGCCCCGCGGTACTCCGTAGATCGACTGGTTGAAGCTTGGCATTCCAGGTAGACAGACTCATGCCGATCTGATCGGCACGGAACTGGCTTCTGCTACACTTCCGGAACTCTTCCAACTGGCCCAGTACTCTTTCCATTCCACCTGTTCCCCCAAGGGGAGCACGTGAATCGGATTCAGCCCGTCCAGCATGACGGCGCTCTCGTCGGTAAACGCTTTTCTGCCCTGGTTGGCCAGCGCCTTCGGATGCGGACCGTGATGGATTCCGCGGGGATGCAGTGTGGCCATGCCGGCCTTGATGTTGTCGCGGCTGAAAAAGTCGCCGTCATGGTAGAACAGGAACTCGTCATAATCGGTGTTCCGGTGGAAGAACGGAACCTTCAGCGCGTCGGGATCCTGCTCCAGTGGGCGCGGCAGAAAACTGCACACCACGGCCCCTTCGGTCAGGAACGTGGTATGCGCGCTCGGCGGAAGGTGTGCGCGATGACTCATCACGGGACGGATATCGCGGATGTTCAGCTTCCACACGGTGAGGTCGCCCTTCCATCCCACGACATCCATCGGATTCCACGGATAGAAGACCTTCGAGTACTCGTCCTCCACCTTGATGCGTACTTCCCACTCGCGGTTGTCGTCCAGGTTGGGCTTCGGCTCCGGCGTTTCGATCACTGCCGGATCGTACAGGGCGTGCTGTCCTAGCAAGCCTTTGTCCGGCTGATCGAACTCGGTCCTCGATTGAATAATGAGGAAGAAGTTGTCCGGGGTATCGGGCACCACCCGGTAGGTGACGGCCCGCGGGATCACCACGTAATCGCCGCGCTCGTACCGCAGGGGCCCGAAGTCCGTCTCGATCAATCCAGTACCCCGATGGACGAAGTACAATTCATCGCCGTCGGCATTGCGGAAGTAGAACGGCATCGGCTGCGACCGGCGCGATATGGAAATCCGCACGTCCGCGTTTCCAAGAAACGGCGCCGGCTCTCCGCCGGCCTCCGCCAGGTCCGAAGGTTCCAGGCGATTCAGGTCGAAGCAGTGCGGCCTCAGTTTACCTTCGAAACGAACCCAACCCGTCGGTGGATGCGCGTGATACAGATGCGCGCTCCGCCCGTAGAATCCCTTCCGACCGTGCTCCTCTTCATACGTCCCAGCAGGCAGTCCAACGTGGGCCTGTGATGCGGTCAGTCCCTTCTTGAGGGGATACATCGCCACCTCCTGCTCTCAGGATAGGTCACCCTCGCGCGGCTCAGCGCCGCATTGCCGGACCGGGCCTGCTTGCCGACAATGCGTCACGGTAATAATGTCCCAGACTGGTCAGATTCCCACGCACATCGAACAGCCCGAAATCCGTGGTCTCGTCCTGATCGTAGAGGTTCCACTGGATAATATAGTCGGCGCCGCCCGCGATGGCCGCGTCGATGCTGCCTTCGGTCAAAGCCAGCAGCCGGTCCCCCGCGGCCGCTCTTCCGAAGCCGAGTTCGCCAACCATCACCCGATCCGATGCCGCAACCGAGCGGATCGTCTTCAGATCGGCGGTCAGGGCCTGGAACGGATCGCTCCGGGTCAGCGACTCATAGCAGGAATACGAGACATAGTCGAACTCCACTCGCGGCACCACGTCGTACAGGACGCTCTCAAAGCCGGCGTCGTGCAGCATGTGAACCGCGGACACCTCCGGCGCAACCATCACCTCCACTCCGGTGATGCCTTCCCGCCGCGCGCGCTCCCGTCCCAGCGTCAGTCCAAGGTGCCGGGCTTTCATCCACAGCACCATCCCCTCGATGGAATCGTGCGGGGTCCGGTTGCCTCCGTACACCGCCGGATACACGCCCAGGCACCATTTTCGGAACTCATCGGAGCCCGCGTAGGCATCGGCATGGCCGCAGTAGACGTCGTTGTCGCCTTCCCAGTTGGCCAGGATGACGCGCTTGCCGGTGTTCCGCAGCAGCGTGTACAGACGATAAACGAATTCGCTGTACTCGTCCACCACCTTCGCGGTATTGGGCTGGGTGTAGAAGTCGGTACTGAGATAAGAATGCGTGGCGCAGTCGCCGAAGCCGGCGCCGTCGTAGGCGGTGATCATGATCACCTTCAGTCCGGGGTGAACCAGCGTGCGGCGGACATCCTCATCTTCCAGCGTGGAGGGTAGAGAGAAGCCGGCGATGCAGTTCTTGCCGCGGTTGTAGTCGATGTCCATGCGCGCCGACAGGGCGATCCGCGCGATATGCGCATTCAAGCCGAGCAACTCCTGGACCCCTGACTCGACTCCATGGGCGTGTTTTCCGGCCCAGTGATAGATACCCACCCGGGTCGCCAGTCCGTTCTCCGCCCGCTCTCGGCCGCCCGGGCTCGCGGCGCTCAGTATCAGTCCCAGAGTCACGATGTTTGCGGATGTTCTCGCCGTCATGTCCGGACAGCGATAGCAGCCGGAAAACTCCGCCAATCTTCCATGTGGCGCACGCTTTAGCGTGCCGTCTCGGCACTATTGCCGAGACATGCTTCCCAGTCCGCGGTGAAGGCCAAGCGTCGGCAGGAGTGCCGACGCTGCACGCTGAGAGCGTGCGCCACGTAGCCCGGAAATACAGCTACGAACTCAAAGCGCCCACCCAAAGGATCACTTGCGCGTGATCGGATCGGGTGTCATACTTGCCCGAAGCGTATGACTCCCCAGACTGAACCCGATCAACCGATGAGCCAGCCGGCGCGCATCGCCGGCGTCTTCATGGAGCCTGGCAAGGCCTTTGCCGACATTGCCGCCCGCCCTACCGGCTGGTGGCTGCCCATGGTCCTGGTGATCCTGACCAGCATTGTGTTCGTCTACTGCTATTCCCAGCGCGTCGGCTGGGAACGCATGATGCGGCATGAGTTCGAGACCAACAGCCGGGTGCAGAATCTTCCGGCGGACCAGCGCGAGAGGGCCATGGAGCAGGCGGTCAAATTCGCGAGCGTATCCGGATTCGTGGGCCCGGCCATTGCTGTGCCGGTGGGAATGGCGATCATTGCCGGTGTTCTGATGCTGATGATGAACAGCGTGATGGGAGGGCAAACCACCTACAAGCAGAGCCTGGCGGTGGTGGCCTACGCATCGCTGACAGGACTGGTCTCGGGTGTGCTCAGTATCATCGTGTTGTACATAAAAAGCCCGGAAGACTTCGATATTCGAAATCCCCTGGCTTTCAACGGTGGTGCGTTCGTGAGTCCCGATGCCGCAAAATGGATCACGGCACTCGCCTCGTCCTTCGATCTCTTCACCTTTTGGACCATGGCCCTTATGGCCGTGGGATTCGCCGCCACAACCCGAAAGCTGACCTGGGGCAAGGCGTTCACCGGCATCGTCGTGATGTGGGCGGTGTGGGTGCTGTGCAAGGTCGGATGGAACAAAGTGATGGGTTAACCGTCTCCGAACCCACACCGTGGGCCCGGTCTGAAATCCGCTTCCGGAAGTCCCGCCGACCCACGGTACACTGAGGGTATGGCCACGCTGGTGACGCTGGGCACGCCGCCCCTCGATCCCGACATCCTGCGCTCGAAGCAGGAAGGTTTATTCGACCGCCTGCGAGCGCTCAATCAGGTGATTGTCGCCTATTCGGGTGGCACCGATTCCGCCTATCTCGCCTGGGCCGCCCACCAGGCGCTCGGCTCGCGCGCCGTCGCGATCACGGCCGATTCGGCATCCATCCCCGAGTCTCACAAACGCGATGCGGAGGCCTTCGCGCGTCATTGCGGATTCCGCCATGAGTACGTGGAGACGGCCGAATTCGACAACCCCGCGTATGTGGCCAACAATCCCGACCGCTGCTTCCACTGCAAGGACGAGTTGTTCGGCCGGCTCGAGCAGGTGGGCGCCGAACGCGGTGTCGAGCACATCGCCTACGGCGTGAACGTCGACGATCTGGGCGATTACCGCCCCGGCCAGCAGGCCGCCAAGGGGCACAAGGTGCTGGCGCCGCTGGTGGATGCCGGTTTGACCAAGGCCGAAATCCGGGAACTATCGCGCCTGGCAGGGCTGCCCACCTGGGATCGCCCGGCTTCTGCCTGTCTCAGTTCCCGCATCCCCTACGGCACTCCCGTTACCCCGCAGACAGTCAAGACCGTGGAGTTGGGCGAGGAGTCCATCCGTAACCTCGGCTTCCGGCAGTTCCGCGTGCGATTTCATGGCGAAGTGGTTCGCATCGAAATCTCCCGCGAAGAAATGCCCCTGGCCATGACCATGGAGATGGCCGCCACCCTCACCGCCATCTTCAAGCCGCTCGGGTTCCACTACGTCACGCTCGACCTGGAAGGTTACCGCCAAGGTTCGCTGAATTCGGTTCTAAGAAAATAATGCGCATCAGCATCTCACACAACAAAACTCCCGATGAAGTGAAAGGCATTATCGATCGCGGATTCGACGACATCTTTAAGGGCCTCCCCGTAGGACCTGTAGAACTCACCGACGAAGTAAGGACGTGGAATGACTCCACGTTGACTTTTGCGTTCAACGCCAAGTCGGCATTTCTCACCGTTCCCGTGAAGGGCTGGATTCAGGTGGAGCCGGCCGCTGTCACCATTGAAGTGGAGCTTCCGGTCTTCCTGAAGAACTTCATTCCCGAGGAGAAGATCGGCAACGCCGTGGAATCGGGTGTCAAAGGGTTGCTCACCTGACCGGGGGCGCCCCTTATTCTGTAGATATGGTCGTAGATATCGAGGGCGTCTCTATTCATCTCGCGCATCCTGACGAGATCCACGTGAAGTGGGTGGGGCAGGAGGAAGTCATGCGGCAATTGCTGGCCGCATGGTTCGTAATCGACGAGCGCGACTTGCCGATGAACCCCCGGCTGCTTGGTAAGCCCGGGGTAGGGAAGACCACGCTGGCCTATGCCGCCGCAAAACGGCTGGGGCGCGAGGTCTACATCATGCAGTCCACCGTGGACACGCGGCCGGAAGACCTGATCGTCATGCCCGTGATCGAGGGGGCGTCGAAACTCAGGTATGTGGCCAGCCCTCTGGTGACGGCCATGCTGCGCGGCGGCGTGCTGATCCTGGACGAAGGCAACCGCATGAGCGAGAAAAGTTGGGCCAGCCTGGCTCCGCTGCTCGACAACCGCCGCTATGTCGAGTCCATCGTGGCTGGCATCAAGATCAAGGCCCATCCACTCTTCCGGATGGTGGCAACGATGAACGACGACGCATCCACCTTCGACCTGCCCGAGTACATCCATTCGCGCTTGCAGCCCCAGATTCTGGTGGACTTCCCGGAACGCCACGAAGAGTACGCGATTCTGAAAGAGAATGTCCCGTTCGGCGACGAACAGGTGCTCAACTACGTCACCGATTTCCTGCAGCAGGCCCACATGGCCGACGAGCGATATACGGTTCGCGACGGCATCAACATCGGCCGGTACGTGACCAAGATCGAGTACTCGGCTCCCGACAGCTTCGACCAGGGGCCCAGCCTCCAGCGGGCGATCGTCGAAATCCTGGGCGAAGAAGCGCTGCGTTATGTCCCTCGCCTTTGACCCCGCAAGTCTCCAGCGCGGGCGGCTGACCTACTTCCCGGTAGTACCGGGGCGGGTGGAGTTCAGCATCGAATTGCGCCGGTATCTGCTGGCGGCAAAACCGACCGTTGTGGCCGTGGAGCTGCCGGGCATGATCCGCAAGCATTTCCTGCGCGCCGTGGACCGGCTTCCGGAAATGTCCGTGATCGTGTTCCCGGAAGCCGATGACGACGAACGGGCGATCTACGTGCCCGTCGAACCCACCGATCCGTTCACTGAGGCGGTGCGGACCGCGGTGGAGATCGGTGCGGAGGTCGTCTTCATCGAACCGGACCACGGGGACCGTCCGCACCTGGCCGACATCTACCCGGACAGCTATTCGGTGAACCGTATCGGGATGAACCGGTTTGTGGACGAGTACCGCGTGGCCCCGCAGGCGCGATCGGAGGAAATCGAGGAACACGCCGCGGGGATCGCCTGGAAACTGCAGGGAATGGACCCGCTGGCAAACGCGGCCGTGGTGATTTCCCTGAACCTGCTGGATGCGGTGCTGGACGCCATGGAGGTGCCGCAGGAGAAGCCTCCGGCAGGGGTGCGCGGTCCGGAAGTCCGGCTGATGAATCTGCACCCGGATTGCCTGGCCGAGGTGACCATCGAGTACCCGTACCTTCAGGATCGCTACGAGTTCTTCCGGCTGGATATGCGCGAACCGCGGCTGGTGGACAGGCCCGCGGTGCAATTCGACTTGCTGCGGGAAGCCGAGGCCAAGTACCTTGCGAACGCGGGCGAGAAACTGGAGTATTGGCACCGCCGGCTGCTGGCAAAATATACGCGCAATCTTGCCCTGTGCAGCGGGCAGCTCACCTCTCATGCCTTCGACTTGGCCGTGGCGGCCAGGTCCATTGTAGACGACAACTATGGTTGGGAAGTCTGGCAGATGGCCAACCGTTACCCGTCGCAGCAGGCGACCAGCGAACTCGAGACGATTAACATTTCGGCCGAAGAAATCTGGCTGAACACCAAGCGCGTAAAGATCCGGCGGCGGCTTCCCAGACCCAAGCAGCGGCTGAAATCGACGGGGTTGAAGCCGCGCAAGAAGGAGAAGTTCGCCGGCGAGTGGGCCCGCCAGACCGGTGGGAACTCGATCTGCTCATACCCGCCTGAGGATCTCGTGATCGAGGGTTACGGGCGGTTCCTGAAGCAGAAGGCGAAATCGATCCTGTCGGAGGAACGCGAGCGGGTGGAGCCGTTCACCACCTCGATTCTGGACGGAATCGATGTCCGGGAGACCATCCGGAACTGGCACAAGCAGACAGCTCTACGTGCGCAAGGTGGACAAACTCGCGGACGATGTCGGGGCGGTGATCGTGATCTACGATGACGACATCGAGGGCCGGTATACCTATCTCACAACGTGGCTCGGCGAACACCAGAACGAGTCGGACATGGCGTTCTATTCGACGCAGCCGTTCGATCACCTGGTCGGGCCGGGCATTGGCCGGGCCGAGTACGGCGGGTTCCTAATGGTGCTGCCTCCGCGACGGATGTTCGACGTCTGGAGCGATCACGACTACGACTTTGCGGAGAACAAGCCGGAGCGCCTGTTGATGGCTGGGCTCGACTATTCGGTGCACCGGCACGTGGTGTATGTGGCCGCCAAGCCTCCACGGTCGATTTTCCGGTCCATTGCGGCGCATCTGAACCGCAAGATCGTCTACGTCCCCATCGGCCAGTTATCGCCTACAAAGCTGAAAAAGGTCCGGGTGGTGCACGTGCTGGACAGTTATGATCGCCGGGAGACCGCCAAGGACTATCTTTGGTGAACCGTCGATTTCTCGACAACGTACGAGCCTGTTCCTACGTCTAAACGTCTAGAACTTGCTGGAAGTGGGTATTGAGCGTATGCTCGATACTGAAAGGGGACACATGAACTGCCGCCTTCCGGTCTTGCTTGCCGCTGTCTTCGCGGCTGGGGCCTTCGGTCAAGGGAGAAGGATTCCTCCATACACCGTACCGACGGCCCCGAACATGAACTATGCCGGACTCGGGTCGCCCGTGATCTCCCCGAATGTCTACAATTCCTTCCCGAGCCGGTTAGGTGCTACCGTGCGTGGAGGATATCCAGGGTACGGATACCCAGGGTATGGCGGTGCGTCGCGCGGTTACGGCGGGGTCGCTCACAACTATGCCCACCCCAACCATTCGCGGCAGGTGATCGTTCCCGTACCGATCGTTGTGGGTGGGGGGTACTATCCATACGATTCTTACGGCTATGCCCCGACGGGATATGCGCGACCCATCGATGTCGATGGCTCCGCAGGAGCAGCAACAGCCGGTCACGCCACCCGTGGTCATCATCAACCAGAGCTACCGTCCGGAGGCCGTGAATCCCGTGGTTCGGGACTACTCGGATGCGGATTTGCCGCCCACCGTGCGGAGCTACGATGCCCCGGTGCGTCCCATGCCGGAACCCAGTGACCTGAAGAAGACCAGTCGCGTGGACGAACAACAAGCGACCATCTATCTGATCGCCTTTAAAGATCACACCATTTTCCCGGCCCTAGCCTATTGGATTGATGGGGATACGCTGAACTACATCACCCAGCAGGGAACTCACAACCGGGCTTCCTTGTCCCTGATCGACAAGGCGTTCTCGAAGCAGTTGAACCGGGAGCGGTCCGTCGAGTTCAGCCTCCCAGAGGACTGACAGGCCTTATTCCGTTGATTCCTGGCCCCACTCCCGCTCCAACATGCGAGAGTATTCGCCCGAAGCGTACAGTTCGAATTCGAAATCATCGGGCTCGATCTCGGGCGCTGGTCCCTCCATCTGCATCTTGACCAGGGTGTCCGTGTACCGGTAGTAGTTGCGGACAAAGTCGTCGGTCAGCGTGCGGCGATCCGGGACGGCCGCGAAGATCGAGTTCAGCGCCAACGCCCGCGAGAAGATCGACCGGTAGTCGGCAACACCCCATTTCCGCAGTTTGGCCTGCACGGCTGCGGGCGTCTTCAGGATCAGATACGACACGAAGCTCTGGAAGTTGCAGCCTCGAGCGTGCGCATCGGGGTGCCGTTCCAGCGCCTCGAGGCACTGTTCCACCCAACGGACCAGGTCTTTCCCGACGTAAAACAGCATCCGGATCTCGCAGTAGCGCCCTTCGAGCAGCCGGGCCTCCAGTTGCTCCGCCGTCAATTCACCGGTAGGCAGCAATCCCTGCAGCATCAGGCTGGCCCGCGAACTCTCCACAAGTTTGCTGGGACCCGCGGCATCCGCGAATGGATGCAAAATCAGGGGCGGAAGAGTCTTGGTTTGCGGACGTTCGAGTACCGTTGCCATATTGTTCTCTGTAACTAGTATGCTGCTTCATTTGCGCTGTGAAAGCAGTACTTTGGCCTCAATCGTTTGACCCTCCCGCAGTACCTTCACTAGTACTTCATCGCCAGGCTTCTTCGCGCGAAGGACATTGGTGAAGTCATATAAATTCTGAATGGCTTTTCCATCGAACTCAATCAGGATATCGCCTGCTTTCAGGCCGGCATTTGCCGCAGGGGATCCGTCGCGGACATCGGCGAACTTCACACCCCTGGGAATCTCGGTGAAATCCGGAATGCTGCCGAAATAGGCGCCATAGCCCCTGCCGCCGCCCACGCCGCCCGAGGAGGGAGGAGGAGCCGACAGCCGGACATACCGGGGCCGATCGGGCTCGGAAGCCAACCGCATCGCGACGTCGGACACCAGCGCCAGAAGGCGGACCGCGTCGGGAGCATCGATTTTTTCCCAGGTGTCGCTGGGGCGATGGTAATCCTTGTGGAGGCTCGAGAAGAAGAACAGCACCGGGATCTGCTTCAGCGCGAAGGACATGTGGTCGCTGGGGCCGTAGCCGCCCTTGTCCGCCACAATCAGCTTCAGCGTGTGATTGGGCGAGACCTCATCGACGATCTTCTGTAGCGTGGTGCCAGTGCCCGTGCCGCTGATGTGTACCTCGTTGTTCTGGATCCGGCCGATCATGTCGAGGTTGATCATGGCGATCGCTTTAGCCGCGGGTACTGGCGGATGGTTCACGTACCAACTGGAACCGATGCAGCCCCATCTCTTCTCCGGCGAACGCCAAAAACAGGATCCCGCGATTCTGTTTGGGCTGCGATCCGAACCAGCGCGCGAGTTCCAGCATGCCCGCCGTTCCCGACGCGTTGTCGTCCGCGCCCGGGTGGACGGTTCCAAACTGATCGGGGGCAAGCGAGTTGGGCCCGCCCAGGCCGAGATGGTCGTAGTGCGCGCCAATGATCACGTACTCGTCGGTCTTCCCGGGAAGGTAGCCAGCCAGGTTGTGCGCGGTATTGACGTCCCGCTGGATATCCACCGCGAGTTCGACTTTCGCCGTCTCGGGCAGCGCCACCGACTGCGGCTTCAGGTCCTTGTCGATTGCCGCCAGGGTGTCCTTCAGGTTGCGTCCGGCGGCGGCCAGCATCTGATCGCCTTCCTCGGCTTTGATCTGGACGAAGTAGATTCCGGCGTTCTCAACCCCGAAGCTCGTCTGGAGCTTCTCAAAGCGCTCGGATTCCTGCGGGTGGGTGGGCGTGTCCTTGATGATGATGACGCCCACGGCACCATGTGCCTTGGCATTCGCGGCCTTGATGGCCACCTGCGCGTGGGTGGAGAAGTTCTTGCCCGCGAAAACGCTTTTCTCGTCGTTCTCCTGCGGTTCATGCAGGACAATGAGGGCAAACTTGCCCTTGACGTCAACGCCGGCATAGTCGTCGTAATGGTATTCGGGAGCCGTGATGCCGTAACCGGCAAACACGATGCCGCCCGAAGCAGTGCCGCTCGAAGAGAAGTTGAACGGCAGGAAATCCTTATCCGGCGCCAGGGTGCGCCGGCCGGAAGCGAGCGTCTCGACAAACCGGTTCTTCGGCCCCAAATGGGCGTTCGTGGTCACCTTGAAGCCCTGGTAATAGCTGCCGTCGGCTACCGGCTTCAATCCGAACTGTTTGAACCGGTCAGCGATGTAGTCGGCGGCCTGCTCCAGCTCCGGAGTTCCCGTACCCCGGCCCTTAAGCTGTGGCGACGCCAGGTACTTCACGTGTGCGATGTATCGTTCGGGAGTAAAACGGGGCGCCTCGTCGGCAGCCCAGGCGATGGCTGCCGGAATGAGCAGACTGGCAGTGAACAAAGGGCGATTCATGAGGACTCTACCTATTTGGTTTGGTTTTGTAACTCGAGGTCCAACTTGATAATCTGCAGCAGGTTCGGCCACGGGACCTGACCCACCAGGCGGCGCCCGTTCAGGAACGAGGTCGGCGTTGAATCCACCTGCAGCGCCTTACCCCGGGCGACTTCGGCATCCACTTCGGCTTCCGTGGCGCGAGTGTCGATACACCGTTCGAGTTGGGTGGCATCGAGGTGCTTGGACCGTGCCCAATCCACCACTTTACTCCGCAGATTGTTCGCGTTGAGCTCAGGCTGATGCTCGAACGCCCAATCGTGGTAATCCCAGAAAGCGGCGGCGTTTTGGCGGTACACGCACCGCCCTGCCATCGCCGCGGCCTTGGCCCAGGGATGAATGGACTCGAGGGGGAAATCGATGAACACCACCCGCAAGTCTCGCGGCGCATCCTGGGGAGCCTTCTCGCGCAATTGCTTAGCTTCCTCCCGGCAGATCGGGCACTCAAAATCGCTGAAGACCACCAGGGTTAACGGAGCGTTCGCGGGACCGAACGAAGCCTGGTGCTCGGTATTCAGCTGATCCAGTTCGGGTTGGAACGGATTGCGGTCGATGTTGAACGCGCTGCCCCGAATGATGGTCTTGCCGTCGGCGGAGACGTAGAACGGCACGTCCTTGCTGGCCGCCCCGGCCGACAGGTGAACATTCACCTCATACAATCCCCGGATGAACGGCTTGGGATCGCCGATCTTGACTTGGACCTGCGGCGGCCACAACTCCAGATTGCGGAGATACCCTTCGAGAGTCGCCTTATTCAACGCGGACTTCCCGGGCGCGAGAGATCGGGGCTGGGCCTTCGGCGGAACCTGAGCGGCTCCGGCCAGCGCCAGCAGGCACGCAACCGCCGCTAACGAGCGCATAGTCTATTTCTTGCCTGGAACCAGGGACGGGATGGTGACCTCGCAGCATTTCTCCCCGGCGTTAGCCGCGGTCTGCTGATATCCGAGTTCCATCTTGATGACCTGTTCGAGCGTCGTCCACGGCAGCGCCCCCGTGAGCGGCCGGCCGTTGATGAACATTGTGGGCGTGCCGCTGATCAGCAGGGACCGGCCTTCGGCAATCTCACGGTCCACTTCGCCTTCAGTGGCCTTCGTATCCATGCACTGGCCGAGTTTTGCCGTGTCGAGGTTGTTCGTTTCGGCCCAGCCTGCCACCTTCGTCTTCAGGTTATCGGTCGTGATCTCCGCCTGGTGCTCGTAAATCCAATCGTGGTAACTCCAGAAAGCCGCGGGCTTCTCGCGGAAGACGCAGCGTCCGGCGATGGCGGCGGACTTCGCCCAGGGATGCATCTGTTCGAGCGGGAAGTTCTTGAAGTACACTCGAACCTGTTCCGGGAAGGTTTTGAGCAGATTTTCCCGGATGATCTTGGCTTCTTCCTGGCACTTGGGACACTGGAAATCGCTGAAAATCACCAGCACCACCGGGGCTCCGGGAGTGCCGAAACTCGGCTGTAGATCCGTCTTCAGTTTGCCCAATTCCGCCTGGAACGGGTTCTTGCCGATGTCGTAAAGGCTTCCCTTGAGGATCAGTTTGCCGTCCTTCGAGACGAAATAGCGCCAGGGCAGGACGCCTTGTGCAGTGACGATGTCCACCGGTACTTCGAGGAAGCCCTCAAACAGCGTGGGTTTCGGGTTTCCGACCGTGACAGTGATAGTCGGCGGCAACAACTCGACGTGTCGAATGTATGCTTCGAAGGAGGCCTTATCCAGGGCGGACTTCTTCGAGGCCGTGTCGGCGGCGAAGGCCGGGGCCAGAATCGCCACGGCGGTCAGAAGGGTGGAAAACAGTCGCATAGGTACCAGATAGCAGGCTAACTATTTACAGTGTCTCAGATATTCGACGTTCGGTGGAGCGAAACGGACCGCGGCGCCTGCCATTGACGGGACACGGTTTCGGCCGTTATAGTGATCACTCGACTGGGGAGGATTTCACATGCTCAAGAAGATTCTGATCGCCATTGTAGCGATCGTCGTTGTGTTCGTCGTGGTCGTCGCACTGCAGCCGGCCGAGTATCGGGTCAGCCGGTCGGCCGCGATCTCCGCGCCTGCCGCCGACGTGTTTCCGCTGGTGAACGACTTTCACAAGTGGGAGCGTTGGTCGCCCTGGGCCTCGATCGATCCCGCCATGCGCGTCACCTACGCGGGTCCTGCGGAAGGGGCGGGATCGGTGTACACGTGGACGGGAAACAGCAAGGTGGGCGAAGGACGCATGACCATCACCGAGAGCCGGCCGCATGACCTGGTCCGCATCCGCCTGGAGTTCATCAAACCCTTCGCATCCACCAGCACTACCGAGTTTGCGTTTCAGCCCCAAGCCGGTGGCGTGGCCACCACCTGGTCCATGTCCGGTGAACTCGGCTTCATCGAAAAAGCGATGTGCATGTTCGTCAGCATGGACAAGATGATCGGTCCCGATTTTGAAAGAGGGCTGGCCCAACTGAAATCGGCGGCGGAAAAGCGGAGCTGATTCCGGAGGTGGGGCAGGCGCAAAAAAGGCCGGAGCACTCGCCCCGGCCTTTTTCAGATCAAAATCAGTGACTTACAGACCCTTCGCGACGAGGAACTCGACCAGGTCCACGACTCGGCAGGAGTAACCCCACTCGTTGTCGTACCAGGAAACGACCTTCAGCAGATTCCCGTCCAGCACCTTCGTCAACAGGCCGTCAACGATGGAACTGTTCGGGTTGTGCAGCATGTCCGAGGACACCACCGGGTCTTCGGTGTAGGCCAGGATGCCCTTCATCGGGCCTGCGGCGGCGGCCTTCAGCGCTGCGTTCACCGCTTCGGCCGTGGTTGGCGTCTTCAGCACCGCGACGAAGTCCACCACCGACACGTCCGGAGTCGGGACGCGCATGGAATATCCGTCCAGCTTGCCCTTCAGTTCCGGCATCACCAGGCCGATGGCCTTCGCTGCGCCGGTGCTGGTGGGGATCATGTTCACCGCGGCCGCGCGCGCCCGGCGCAGATCCTTGTGCGGGAAGTCGAGCACCGGCTGGTCATTGGTGTAGCTGTGGATCGTCGTCATCGAACCCTTCTCGATGCCGAAGTTGTCCTGGAGCACCTTCACCACGGGAGCCAGACAGTTGGTGGTGCAGGATGCGTTGGAAATGATCTTGTGCTTGGCCGGATCGTACGCGGCGTCGTTCACCCCGAGAACCAGGGTCACATCTTCGTTCTTTGCCGGAGCGGAGATGATGACCTTCTTCACGGTGCCGCGGAGGTGCTTCGCAGCCTGCGTGGCATCGGTGAACTTGCCAGTGGATTCGACCACGATTTCGGCGCCGGTGCTCGACCAATCGATCTCGGCCGGGTCTTTAATCGCAAAGATCTTAATGCGCTTGCCGTTGACGGTGATCGAATCGGCGTCACACGTTACATCGGCGTGCAGCGGACCGAGAATCGAATCGTATTTCAGCAGGTGCGCCAGCGTTTTCGTATCCGTCAAATCGTTCGCTGCGACGAATTCGACGTTGGGATTCTGCAATCCGGCGCGAACGACATTTCGGCCGATACGGCCAAAGCCGTTGATGCCAACTTTGATTGCCATGCGGATCTCCTTGGGAAGTTTTCACTTCTGAGTCTAGCAAATCCGCCCCGGCGTTTCAGACGGGCCTGTCCTGAATTGTTGCATATTGCAACAGTGTTTCGCTGCTGAATTCAGCACGTGAAAGTACCAGGTGGACAAGCCAAGGTTTGACAGTCGGTTCCGCTCTGTCAGACGTTACTCCACCGTGACACTCTTGGCCAGATTGCGCGGCTGATCGACATCGCACCCGCGCCGCACGGCGATATGATACGCCAGCAATTGCAGCGGCACGATCTCCAGAATCGGCAGCAGCAGCTCGTCCGATGGCGGAATCCAGATGACGTGATCCGACACCTTGGCCACGTCCTGATCGCCTTCGCTGGCGATGGAAATCACGATCCCTTCCCGCGCTTTCACTTCCTGGATGTTCGATAGCGTCTTTTCGAACCGGATCCGGCTCTCTTCACTCGATGGATCGCGCGTCGCCAGCACCACCACCGGCAGATTGCCGTCGATCAGCGCGTTGGGCCCGTGCTTCATCTCGCCGGCCGGGTAGCCTTCCGCGTGGATATACGAGATCTCCTTCAGCTTCAGAGCGCCTTCCAGCGCGATGGGGAAATGAATGCCTCGGCCAAGGTACAGAAAATCCGACGACCGGAACAACTGCTTCACCATGTCGTCGTAGTTGGCGTCATGGCCCAGCACCGTCTCCAGTTTGCCCGGAATCCGCAGCAATTCCTGCACCAGCGATCGCGATTGTTCCGCTGAGACCTTGTTCCGCACCTGGGCCAGGTACAGAGCCAGGATGAACAACGCCGTGAGCTGGCAGGTGAACGCCTTGGTGGACGCCACGCCGATTTCGGGGCCGGCGTGCGTCATCAAAGTCCCGGCTGCTTCGCGCGTGATCATCGATCCGATCACGTTGCAAATCGCCAGCGTCTTCGAACCCTTCTGCTTGGACTCGCGCTGCGCCGCCAGCGTATCGGCGGTTTCTCCGGATTGCGAGATCACCACGGTCAGCGTGTGCTGATCGACAATCGGATCGCGATAGCGGAACTCGCTGCCATAATCCACTTCCACCGGGATCCGGGCGAGTTTCTCGATCATGAACTTCCCGGCCAGCGCGGCGTGCCAGCTGGTGCCGCACGCGATGATCTTCACCTGCCGGAACTCCCGGAAATCCTGCTCGCTGATGTCCATCTCCTCCAGGAACACGCGGCCCGATTCCTGGCCTACCCGGCCCAGCATGGTGTCCCGGACGCAGCGCGGCTGCTCAAAAATCTCCTTGAGCATGAAGTGCTTGTAGCCGCCCTTTTCCGCCATGATGGGATCCCACAGGATGTGCGAGATCTGGCGCTTCACGCTGCGCCCGCTGAGATCCGTCAGATGGACGCCTTCGGGGGTCAGGATGGCCATGTCACCGTCGGCGAGGAAGAACATGTCGCGCGTGTGGCTGAGAATCGCGGGCACGTCGGAAGCCACGAAATACTCGCCGTCACCCAGGCCGATCACCACCGGCGGCCCGTTTCGCGCGGCCACAATCTTGTTCGGATCGCGGCGGGAGATGATGGCCAGCGCGAAGACTCCGTTGAGTTCCTTCAGCGCTCTGCGCACCGCGTCTTCCAGCTTCCCTTCGAAGTGCTTCTCGATGAGATGGGCGATGATCTCGGTGTCGGTCTCCGTGATGAACTTGTGCCCTTCGGATTGCTAGCTGGTGCTTCAGGGCGAGATAATTCTCGACGATGCCGTTATGCACCACCACGATGTCGCCGGTGCAGTCGCGATGGGGATGGGCGTTTTCCTCGGTGGGACGCCCATGCGTGGCCCAGCGGGTATGGCCGACCCCGTAAGGACCGTCCACCGGATTCAGGCGTACGCAGTCTTCCAGGTTGCGCAGTTTGCCGGAAGCGCGGCGCACGCAGAGCGCGCCATTCTCGTCCAGCACGGCGAGTCCCGCCGAGTCGTAACCTCGGTACTCCAGGCGGCGCAAACCGTCCAGAATGATGGGAACCGCTTTGCGCTGTCCGATATAGCCGACAATTCCGCACATGATCCTA
Organism: uncultured Acidobacteriota bacterium; assembly: GCA_963737465.1. Taxonomy (GTDB): domain Bacteria; phylum Acidobacteriota; class Terriglobia; order Bryobacterales; family Bryobacteraceae; genus TMP-7. The sequence continues at coordinate 533,265 of CAVTTC010000012.1, read as the reverse complement.
TCTTAGTCGTCCGAATGCCCCTGGGCTGCTAGCCAACAATGACTGATGGGGGTGATCAAAACTGTGATATGCTGAAGCCTCCGCCATCGACATGAAGAGCTCTCGACTCCTGTGGACGCCTTGCCACGGTCATCACCATTGTGTCCGCCGTTTACCAGCGAGTGACCGGACCCACCTATCCCGTACGCGTCCGGCAGGAATTCGCGGGCTCCGCCATTCGCGGCCGCCTGGAAAGAAGCCATCCGGGCCCCGCTGATTGCCCGATTCAGATCCAGGCGCCGGACCCCGCTGTCCAAGGCGTCCTGCGCTGGAAGCGCTTCAAGTCGGCCGACACCTGGACCGAAATCCCGATGACTCGGAAGGGCGACGCGCTCCAGGCCCTGCTGCCCCATCAGCCCCCGGCCGGAAAGCTGCAATACGAGGTCGCCCTGAGCAAGGGGGCCGACGAGCTTCGTCTGCCCGGCGTGGTCATCCGCTTCCGCGGCGATGTGCCTGGCCCGGTACTGGTGGTGCACATCATCGCTATGTTCGGCGGCATGCTGCTCTCCACGCGGTCGGGTCTCGCCGCATGGGCGGGCGAGAAGCGGCTGAAACCCCTGATCCTCTGGACGCTGGGCTTCCTGGCCGCCGGTGGATTGATTCTCGGCCCCGTGGTGCAGAAATACGCCTTCGATGCGTACTGGACTGGTTGGCCGTTCGGTTCGGACCTGACGGATAACAAGACCGCGGCCGCGGTGTTGTTCTGGCTGATCGCCTGGTTCGCTCTGGGACGTACCCGCTCGCCCCGCACGTGGGTCATCGCCGCCGCCATCGGAACCCTGGCCGTGTTCATGATCCCGCACAGCGTGCTCGGGTCGGAACTCGATTACAGCAAGACGCAGCCAAAATAGAGAGATTGATTCGATATGCATCCTGAATGCATACTGATGCATATGAGAACTACGTTGATCATAGACGACGAGTTGCTCGAGCGGGCTCGCGAGGTGAGCGGGATTCGCGAAAAGACGGCTCTGGTGCGGGCCGGGCTCGAAGCGCTGATCGCCCGGGAGGCGGGAAAACGTCTGGCGAGACTAGGCGGCACTCAGCCGAGGTTAGCGGATATCCCACGGCGGCGTCCGGCGTGATGGTGCTGGTGGACACGTCCGTCTGGATCCAGCACTTCCGTGAGGGATGTCCGGCTCTCGCCGATCAGCTGTCCGAAGGCCTCGTTTTGATGCACCCCTTCGTCATTGGCGAACTTGTATGTGGAAACCTGAAGAATCGATCTGTGGTACTTTCCGATTTGTACGCACTGCCATCGGTGGATTCGGCTTCGAATGCCGAAGTTCACCACCTCGTTGAACAAAGGAAGCTATGGGGCAGGGGGTTGGGCTGGGTTGATGCGCATCTGCTCGCGTCGGCAATATTGGTGGATTGTGGCTTTTGGACGCTCGACAAGCGCCTTCGCGAGGTGGCCCAAAACCTGGGACTGACCGCCAAACACGGCCCCGGCGCATGACCGATTTCGCCTCCATGCGCAGTCGGTCTTGTCCGATACATACCGGGCTGACGTCCGATGCCGGTTCTGCCGTCTACTCCATCCGACAGTTGATCTCCGATTAGCCAGTTTTACGACCGCGATAGCCATCCCTCCACGCGGAACTGACCACTTCTCAGCAATGGCGACAATCCGTCAACTTGGATTGGTTAAGGATAGCCGAAGATGCGTGCGCAAATGGCGTCCCCCCGTGCCGATTCGATCTTAGCGCCCGGCACTGGCGTAAGGTGACGTTCTCGCCCGCAAACGCTCCTGTAACTGCCGTACCTCTGTGGCGGTAAACCTCAGACGTTCTGTCGCGACGTCCTCCAAGTCCCGACGTTGGAGGACCGGGCGCATCACTCCGATTTTCCCGTGAGGTCGTGGTCCGAGGATCGCGTGCCCTAACTCATGCACTGTTCCGAATGCGAGCAATTGTTCGCGAGCGGCAATCCCCACTTTGGCCAGCTCCTCGGCTCGTTCCCGGCATACCGTAGTGAGGCCAAAATCGGTTTAGTCCTCGATTGGGAACGTGGTACGGACTGACGCCGGATCGGATCCATCATCACCATGCGCGATATGGGGAACCAAGAGGTCTATGCTCTCAACGTCGCGGAACGATGAGCGCCGGTACACGTTCCGCATCGCCTCTCGCGCGACGGCGCCGCCGCGGCATTTACTCGGATCCGCAACCCTCGGCAGCGTGCGAGCTAACCGATTGACGAGTAGGCGACGAAGACTTGCAGGCATCCTATCGTCTCTGCCACTGATCGCGCGGTGATCCGCAACGACACGATAATGTCGCACCTTTGTTCGTCTATGTCCCATCGTAAGCGGGTTCAGTTTAGCCGGCCGCGAACGGATCGCGGATGTATTAGACGCGCTAACTAACCGGAAGTAAAGCTGTTCGGCATCAAGTTGACCGGAAACGCCCTACTCGTGGATTGGCACGGAGCGAGGCTCTAAACAGGGGTATGTGGCGTTTCCGCCCATTAGCGCCGTTTATGCCCTGCGAGCCAGAGATTAACGCGCCAGTTTCCGCGAATCCGGTTTTCAAACCGCCGTATCGAAGGCGAGCCGCCCAGAAGCTGTTCGCGCACTCAACTTTCTCGCGCCGGCTCGCCTCCGATACAGCACTAAGGTATGACGGGATCTATCGGACCTTGAGCGAGGGCCGGTCTACGTGCAACGCGCCGAAACTCACGACAGAGCCAAGACGCTGCAAAAATGAAAGTGATGCGGCTCCTCATTCTATGGCTGGCCGGCGCGAGCCTGTTCGCGCAGCAGACCTTCACAAATCCCCTGCTGCCCTCGGGTCCGGATCCCTGGGTGACCTTCCGGAATGGGTTCTACTACTACATGAACACCACCGGCCGGAACCTGACCATCTGGAAGACTCACAGCATCGCCGATCTGGGCCGCGCCGAAAAGAAGGTGATCTGGACTCCCCCGGCGACGGGCCCCTACTCGCGCGATATCTGGGCGCCGGAACTCCACTATTTGGACGGCAAGTGGTACGTCTACTTCGCCGCGGATGCCGGAACCAATCAGACCCATCGCATGTGGGTGCTCGAGAATCCATCGCCCGACCCGCTCGAAGGTGCGTGGACCCTCAAGGGCAAGATCGCCGATCGCACGGACAAATGGGCCATCGACGGATCGGTGTTCGAGAACCGGCACAAGCTGTACCTGATCTGGTCGGGCTGGGAGGGCGATGAAAACGGCGTGCAGAGCATCTACATTGCGCGTCTCAAGAACCCCTGGACCGTGGCCGGGAAGCGCGTCCGGATTTCGACGCCCCAATACCCTTGGGAGAAGGTGGGCGACCTGCATCCGCGGACTCCCCAGGAGAATCCGCCGCATGTAGACGTGAACGAAGGGCCGGAGATTCTCGAGCACGGCGGAAAGCTCTTTCTGGTCTATTCGGCGAGCGGCTGCTGGACCGACTATTACTCGCTCGGGATGTTGACTGCTTCGGCCGGCAGCGATCTCTTGAAGCCGTCCTCGTGGAAGAAGTCGCCGCAGCCGGTATTTACCGAGTCGCCGGAAGCGCACGCCTTCGCCCCGGGGCATAACTCGTTCTTCAAGTCGCCCGATGGAAAACAGGATTGGATTATCTATCACGCCAACGCTGAAGCAGGGCTGGGATGCGGCGGCGGCCGGTCTCCCCGGGCCCAACCCTTCACATGGAAGCCCGATGGAACGCCCGATTTCGGGACGCCCGTCCCCCTGGGAACTCCGTTGCCGCTCCCTTAAGTAGCGCACGCACTCCTGCGACCCGCGTCGCCACTCCTGGCGACGCACACAATCAAGGACGATCCTTGAGCATCCGGAACGCCGGGCTCTCTGGATCCTCCTCGCCTCCCGGGACTGGCACCACCTCCGGCACGTTGAATCGCGGCCGCCTCCCAATGGAAAAATCCAGATAAAGTTTCCGCCGTAGCATCCTCTCCGGAAAATGGCCCAGGCGCAGCAACGGGTACAGCATCGGCGGGCCGTAGAGCTTGCGTCCGATGAGGTAGTAATACAGCGGAATTCCGAGATTGAACTTCCACTGAGTGCTCTTCTCACGCCGAAAGAAATCGATGTTGTACCGCCAGCAGGTGAAGAAGAACTCCCACTGCAGGTCGGTCAGTTGTGCGATCTTGACGCTGGCGCTCGATCCCAGGCGGGTATCCTCCAGCGGCACGAAGAGTGTCGGAATCACGCACCACTTCGCATCTTTCAGGGCATAGAGCAACTCCAGTGACTCGCGCGTGTCTGCGTCCGTCTCTCCCGGTAACCCGATGATGAAGGTGCACATCGGAAACCAGTTAGCCCGATTCATGATCTCCATGCCCTTCAGCACGACATCGGGCCACTGTTCGGGACGATACGGGTAGCTCTTGCCCCTCATGAATTTCTTGAACAGGCGGACTGAGCCGGTCTCCAGCCCGACGAACATCATGGCGTAGCGCTTGTCGGGATGGGTCGAATCCGGGTGGCGATTGACACTCATGTCCACGGCCAGGTGTAACTGGTCCACCACATCGGGCTGAACCACCACCGGCGCCATTGTGCCATGAGTCAACATGAGGTGCTGAATCCCCGGGACGCTAGCCACCGATCGGAACAGCCGTTTCAGCGCCGGAACATTGGTCGCGAATTTCCGGCCTTGCTCGTACAGAAAGAGATCCTCGGTGGTGAGGGTGATGGTATCGGCGCCTTGTGCCGCTTGCCGCCGCACATTTTCCAGGATGTGCTCCAGCGGGAGACTCTTACCGTCGCGGAGGGCCACCGAGCAGAACTGGCAGCCACGCCCACAGCCTCGGGTGATCTCAACCACTCCGAAGGTGGACCGGTTCAGCCCAGGGGGGATGTTCTCGAGCTTAGGGCTCTTGCATTCGACGCGGCCCGGCAGCGTTTCGCCACGGACGGCGGCCTCGAACAACTCCGCCACCACATCCTCCGCCTCTCCGTGCACGAGACAATCGACTCCCAGTTTGTCCTCGAGTTTCTGGGTTTCGATCTGCCAGGCGCCGGGACCGCCCACGATCACCTTCAGGCCGGGGCGCCTCTTCTGAATGGCGGGATGCTGAATGAGGCGGCGAAACTCGTGCGCGTTAATCGGCTCGCAGTCCCGGCCGTAAAAGCCCGCGTACACATCGGTCGCAAAAGTGATCCCCAGCGGGTTATGCGCGTGGATTCCCACAACACGCGTGTCATCTCCCACGAATTGCTCGAGTTGCTCGGGATAGCAGACGGCGATGTCGTCCCTGGAAAAGCGTCGCGCCAACAGCGCCTCTACCACGCGGAGACCGTTTGGAACGTATTTCGCCGACCCGTCGGCGTTGGTTTCAACCTCCGTGGACCAATCGGTGCCCATCCACCGGGCATACTTCTGGGGTAGGGTCGCCAGCAACATCTGCCGCCACGTACTGTGCTGATACTCTGTGGATTCGGATGTGCTGGCGGCAAGAACGATAAGCTTGCCTTTTGACATAGCTCAAGTCAGATCAAGAATTTTAAAAAACTCTCAAAGACCCGCCGGACCTGTCAGGCCGGAAAGGGACTACTGAGTCCAGCTTAACGGATTTTGTTGGCCTAAGTCCGACGTGGCGCACGCTTTAGCGTGCCGCGTCGGCACTCTTGCCGACGCTTGGCCTGCACCGGTCTCGGCACCCCGTTGAAACCGTTACCGCTCTTTATATTCCTTGACAAGTATATTCCTCAATGGAGTATATAAAGGGAGTGGAATCTGTGTTCGAAATCATCGCGGAGCCGAACCGCCGCGCGATATTGAGCCTCCTGGTCTCGTCACAACAGTCGGTCGGAGAGATCGAGCGTCAACTTCGTATGCCGCAGCCGACCGTGTCAAAGCACCTGCGAGTGCTGCGAGACGCCGGTTTCGTAGAATCCACGGTGGACGCACAGCGCCGTCTCTACCGGCTGAAGCCTGAACCGCTTCAGGAGGTGGATGCCTGGCTGGCTCCGTTCCGCCGGTTCTGGTCCGCTCACGTGGATGCTCTCGAACGCCACCTCGACCGCATGGATCCACCCACAGCCAACAAAAAGAAAGACAAGGAGAAGAAAATGACCGATCGCGAGCAGTACACACCGGGTCCGGCCAGCGGCGCGCAGGTACGAAAGGACGGAGAAAAGTGGACGCTCATTCTCGTCCGGGAACTGCGCCACTCGCCGGAAAAAGTCTGGCAGGCGCTCACCGAACCGGCGCATCTGCGCGAGTGGGCGCCCTTTGATGCCGATGGGAGCCTGGGTACGGCGGGAACCACGGTGAAGCTCACCACGGTGGGAGCGCCCACGCCGCACGTTACCGAAACAACAGTGACGCGAGCCGACGCTCCCAAGGTGCTCGAGTACAACTGGGGTGGCAACGATATCCGGTGGGAACTCGAAGCCCTCGCTGGCGGCACGCGCCTGACGCTGTGGCACAACATCGATCGCCGCTACATCTCAATGGGTGCTGCCGGGTGGCACATTTGTCTCGATGTTCTGGATCACGTCCTCAGCGGAACTCCCATCGGCCGCATCGTCGGCCCCGACGCCATGAAGTTCGGCGGCTGGCAGCGATTGAACGCCGAGTACGCAAAGCAGTTCGCCGTTGAGCCGCCCAACTGGTAGCCAGCGGATCGCAAAATAACGCACCAGCCACGCTCGCGGAGGCGAATATGAATACCGCACTTCATGATCCGCTTCGGGCTCGTTTTCAGAGGAGGTCCCATTGAACTGGAACAAATGGATTCGGCAGACCCACCGCTGGCTGTCCATTGCCTTTACGATCGCCGTCATCGTCAACGGCATTGCCGTGGGACAGGGGAAGTATACCGCCTGGCTAGGCCTCTTGGCGCTGCTCCCGCTCGCCTTGCTCCTGTTCACCGGTCTGTACTTGTTCGTGCTGCCGTATGCCACCAGGTGGCGCAGCGGGCGACGCACCGATTGAACGGCTAAAATAAGTGCGAGGTTGGAGCTGTATATGAAAAAGTCCGCCCCGGTGGAATCTGCCTCTGCATTAATCGACGAGAAGATCAAGGAGCTTGGGGACTGGCGCGGGAAGACGCTCGCGAAAGTCCGCGAACTCATACACGACGCCGACCCTGAGATCGTCGAAGAGTGGAAGTGGATGGGGACTCCCGTCTGGTCACACGGCGGCATCGTCTGCACGGGAGAGACCTACAAGAAGGTCGTCAAAATGACATTTGCCAAAGGAGCTGCGTTGAAGGACCCTTCAGGTCTATTCAACTCCAGCCTCGAAGGGAATGTCAGGCGCGCCATCGACATCAACGAAGACGACAACATCGACGAGGCGGCGTTGAAGGATCTCATCCGCGCTGCCGTGGCCCTCAATCTCGAAGGCAAACGCAAGCCGAAATAGTGGGCTCCATCTCGTCTCCTCCGTGAGCCCCGTGTGAAACTCGCGACACGGGGCTTGACTTCTCCATTGATCCGCGTTATCGTCAACAGACGATTGCCATGCCATCCAAGACCTCCAATGGAGAACTCTGTTGCCCGCCTGAACCCGCCCCGTCCGAACTGAGTATGCTCACCTTGGAAGGGCCGGAGGCTGACGACATGTTGGCCAAACTCGCCAAGGCTCTCGGACATCCCGCCCGCGTTCGGATTCTGCGCCTGCTTTCGAGGAAGGAAGCGAGAGTCTGCAGCCAGATTGTTGACGAACTGCCTCTTGCCCAGTCCACCGTTTCCGAGCACCTTCGCATCCTGAAAGAGGCGGGCCTGGTGAGAAGTTCGCAGGACGGCCCGCGCATCGGCTATTGCATCAACTTCGATGGCCTGCGGCGGCTGAAGGCCCTGGTTGCGATCATCTGAAGCGGGTATACTTATGCCCCTTACATCGCCAATCGTCGAAATACGAATTCAGGTAATAGATGAATGAAATGGTGCCTCGATGAATAAACCCGCTGCCGCCGTTGTGCCGGCCGGGACCGAAAAGGCTGAATCTGTTCGAGCGCTACTTGAGCGTCTGGGTCGGCGCCTGCATGATTGTCGGCGTCCTGCTCGGACGGTCACTGCCTGACGTCGCCGACTCGCTCCGCCGCATAGAGTTTGGTTCGGGGAGCCAGATCAATGTTCCAATCGCGGTCCTGATCTGGCTGATGATCATCCCTATGATGATGAAAGTCGATTTTGCTTCCATCCGGCAGGTGAGTCAGAAGCCCCGCGGCCTTCTGGTGACCTTGTTCGTGAATTGGCTGGTGAAACCGTTCTCGATGGGGCGGCCGCGCCATGCACGGCTATGGTCTTCGTGTGGAGCTATCTAACTGACGGCGACCCGGCCTATACCCTTGTGCAGGTCTCGGTGAACGACCTCATCATGCTATTCCTGTTCGCGCCCATCGTTCGTTTCCTGGTCAATGGCGCATCGTCTCTGCACGTCCCGTTCGAGGTGCTCCTATGGGCCGTTGGTATTTTCATCGTGATTCCGCTTGCGGCCGGGACGGCGTTGCGGGTGTACTTCGTTCGGGGCGCATGGACCCGAGTGGTTTGAAAAACGATTGCTGCCCCGTTTTGCGCCAGTTAGCATCGGCGCTTTACTAGCTACGCTGGTTCTTATCTTTGCCTTTCAGGCCGATAACATCCTGGGCAAGCCGTTCCATGTGCTTCTCATTGCGATCCCGATTCTGGCCCAGGTCTATTTCAACTCATCGCTCACTTACGGACTGATGCGCCTGTTTCGGGTCCGGCATGCTGTGGCCGCGCCTAGCGCGTTGATTGGCGCGAGTAACTTCTTCGAACTTGCAGTTGCGACGGCGATCGCGCTGTTTGGCCCAGGATCGGGCGCCGCCTTGGCAACAGTGGTCGGTGTGCTGATCGAGGTGCCGGTGATGCTGTCGGTCTGCTCCTTCTGTAACCGCACGCGGCACTGGTTTCCGGAACCCGAGGCCGGCGCCCAGACTTAGCGGCACAACATTGCTTGGAATCAGCGAGGAACCACCATGGAAAAGAAACGCGTACTTGTACTGTGCACCGGCAACTCTGCTCGCAGCCAGATGGGGGAGGGGTTGTTTCGTTCTGAGGGCGGAGAAGGGTTTGACATCTTCAGCGCCGGCACCAAGCCGAGCCAGGTGCGGCCGGAGGCGATCACCGTCATGCGGGAGATCGGTATCGATATTTCCGGGCACCGTTCGAAGTCCGTCGATGAATTCGCTGGGGAGTCATTCGACTACATCGTCACGGTCTGTGATAACGCCAGAGATAACTGCCCAGTCTTTCCAGGCGGAGGTTCGCGACTTCACTGGAGTTTCGAGGATCCGGCCGCGGTTCAGGGCAGTGAGACAGAACGTTTAGACGCCTTTCGCCGCATCCGTGACCAGATCCACGAGCGGGTCAAGGAGTTCTTCAGCGGCGTGTAAATTCGATACCCCCGTGAGAGAGATTCACAGACCCTCGAATCCCACCTAAGCCCATCAAACTAAAGAAAGAGCGCAGTACGCTTTTTGAGGCCTCTCTTGACCCCCGGTATACGCTGTGGGTGAAGATGAATACCTCAACCCAATCCGCCGGCGAGCCGTCGATGCTCGATCCGGTCTACGGCTACCGCGACGACCTGGCCGAACACTACAAACCTGCCAGCGCCTACGAACGCCTGCTCCTCGGAGTAGCCGCTCAAGCCCTCAAGCGCTTCCACGACGCCCAGACCCTCGAACGGCGCCTCTTCGAAAAAGTGGACCCGCTCGAGCTGCTCACCAACAGCCCCGACACCTTCAAAACCGTCACGCGACACGTCGCCGATTGCGAACGCGCCTGGCGTAAGTCGCTCGAGGAAATCCGCCGGGCCATCCGGCAGCGCGAGACCGGGCCCACGGTTCGAAAGTCCTCTCCGCGGCCCACTGCGTCGTATCCGCAGCCCACTGCCGCGCCTCCGAACATCCAGCTACCGCCCGCGCCGGTCCAGTCCCGCCGCGAGTGAAACCCTAAAAACGTCGGCCCTCTCCCGCAGCAACCTCCGGCCGGACCTTCGCAAGATCGTCGGCACCGGAGACCGGATCATTGACAATTGAACCTCGGCCTGAGCGCGCCCGGAGGTGTGTTCACTCGCCGCGGCGCTGTGCTATTTCTGCGCCGCGAATGCTTTATACAAATCCGCGACCCCGCCCGTCGCGGCGTCGCCCGGGTGAATCACCACCAGCCACCGGTACGTCAGCTTCTGCCCTTTCGCCAGTTTCGTCTTCCGTTCCTCGGCACTTGGATCGAACGCGTTCTGGCCAAAAGGATTGAGCGAAAACAGCCCGTAATCCCGCGCGTGCCAGTACGGCGGACTGTTCGGATTGGATGGATGACTCAGAATCGACACGCCTAACTGCTCACCGTCCACGTCGGCGGTATAGTCCACCCAGTTCGATCGCTTGCCCCATACCTTGGCCATGCCGGTACGGCCGTCGGCGTCCACCATCTTGCCGCCCTTTCGCTCCGTGAAGTTATCGGCTAGGCGGATGGCGAATGCGCCTTCCTTCGTATCGCCGATCGTCACATCCTGGGCCGCGGTGAGCGTGATGTGGAAATTGATGGTCCGCAGTTTCGGATCGTTTGCGAAAACCATGTCGCGGGTCTCCACCAGCAGCACCTTCCCCTCGGGATCGCGCCACTCCATCGTCGCGCTCAGCGTGCCCTGCTTGGCGCCGTCTTTCCAATGAGCCTCCCGCACCACGATTCGCCCAATGCGTCCCTTGGTATAGGACGGATCGTTTTCCCAGAACTTCACTCCGTTCACATCGTCGTAGGAAAACCATAACCCGCGGTGGTGCAAGTGGTCGCGGCTCTCTCCGGCGATCATCTCCATCGGAAACCGTCGCGATACGATCTTCCCGGATGCTGACCTCAGCGGCGACAGGTACGGCTTGTTGGCGTTCGATCCGTAATGGAACGTGGTGAACGGTTTGCCGTCGATGTCCACGGCGATAGAGTCGGGAGAAAACCGGACCTGGGCGGTCAGGCAAGCTCCCGCGGCGAGGCAAAGGACGAATGAGGATCGCATGGTCGTCAACTACCGCAAGGTGGATAATAACACCATGCAACGTCCGGTAGCCGCGTTGTTTCTCATGTTGACCGCCTATGCCCAGTCGCCCCTGCCCGAACTGCGCACCGAGCCTACCGACGGCGGGTCCGTCTTCCGCATTCGAAATACCTCGTCCCAGCCGCTGACCGCCTACCTGATCGAACTCATCGATTACCCCGGCAGCTACTACGCTCTCTGGCAGGACGAGATCGCATCGCCCATCCCGCCCGGGGGAGAGAAGCGGATTCCAGTGACGAACATGACCGTCGGCGCCGTCCCCGACTACGTGAAACTGCAGGCCGCGCTGTATGCCGATGGCTCGTCGAGCGGAGTGCCCGAGAAGGTCGTGCAGTTCATTGAGCGCCGCAAGTTCACGCTCGAAACAACGCGTCAGTTGATCGGCCGCATCGAGAAGGGAGCCTCGATCGCCGAACTGAAACAATGGGCCGAATCGTTCCCACCGCCGACCAGAAGCAACCGGACCTCCCAAACAACAGTGAACAACACAGCCGCCAGGGCACTTATCCTCGATACCGCCGGGAAACTCGAAAATCAGACGCCCGCAAACGTCCTATCCGCCCTACGGATCTCCGAGAGCGCACTGGCAACCAGCAAGCCGACTCTCTGAAAGGTGGGACAGGCTTCAGCCTGTCGCGTCGCGCGGGCATCCAGTCCCGCCCTCATTGATATCCTAAGCCCAGAGAATCCACATATGAAACGCCGTCAATTCATGGCCCTCCCAGCGGCCGCCCCGCTGTTCGTCCCTGCCCGCGCTCTCGGCCGCGCAGGCGTTCCCGCCGCCTCCAACCGCGTGACACTCGGGGTGATCGGGTGCGGGAACCAGGGCACCAATGACCTGTTCGGATTCCTGCAGGACGAGCGGGTCCAGGTGGCCGCGGTCTGCGACCTCAACAAGCAGAGCGCCGGGTATTGGGACGGCCGTTTCGCCGGAAGGGAACCCGCGCGTCTCACCGTCGATTGGACCTACGGGCGCGAAGTCCGGTCGGGATCGTACAAAGCCTGCGCCGCCTACGAGGACTTCCGCGACTTGATCGCCCGCAAGGACATCGACGCGCTGCTGATCGCCGTTCCCGACCACTGGCACTCCATCCCAGTGATCCAGGCCGCGCGCGCCGGCAAGGACATCTACGGCGAAAAGCCGCTTTCGCTCACCATTGGAGAAGGCCGCGCCATGGTGAAGGCGGTCCAGGAAAACAAGCGCATCTTTCAGACCGGCAGCCAGCAGCGCTCCGATGCCCGCTTCCGCAAGGCCTGTGAACTGGTGCGGAACGGCCGGCTCGGGAAGTTGCACACCGTTCGCTGCGGCCTGCCCGGCGGCACTCCGGATTTCGGACGCACCGGTCACCGCAAGGCTCCGGAACCCGTGCCGGAAGGATTCAATTACGATTTCTGGCTCGGTCCCGCGCCCAAATCTCCATACTCGCCGGCGCGCTGCCACGTCAATTTCCGCTGGATTCTCGACTATTCCGGCGGCCAGTTGACGGATTGGGGCGGCCATCATCCCGACATCGCGCAGTGGGGCATGGGCACTGAACACACCGGTCCGGTGGAGATCCGCAACGGCAAGGCGGAATGGTCGAAGGACGCGCCGTGGAACACGGCTACGTCGTTTTCGTTCGAAGCTGTTTACGAAAACGGCGTGAAGATGATCGTCGGCAGCGCCGAGCGCGGTGGAGTGACGTTCGAAGGATCGGACGGGTGGGTTTGGGTGAATCGCGGCGCCATCGATGCCAGCCCGAAGTCGCTCCTCGAAACCGAATTCGGCCCGAACGAAGTGCGGCTGTATAAGAGCGAGAACCACTTCCGCAACTTCATCGATTGCGTGTTGTCGCGCAAAGAACCCATCGCGCCCATCGAGGCGGCGCATCGTTCCATCTCCATCGCGCACTTGGGCAACATCAGCCTGCGGCTCGGCCGTGACCTGAAATGGGACCCCGCCGCCGAGCGCTTCGCCGACGACGAGGCGAACCGCATGCTATCGCGGCCCATGCGCGGCGATTGGAAGCTGTAGCCGGCGCCATGTCACTCACCCGATTCGCCGTGTCGCGCCGCCTGGTGTTGTGGGGCGGGTTCGGCGCGCTGCTCGTGTTGATGGTGGTGATCGCGTTTCGCGCCGACCGTGCCCTGAAGGACATCGAACGGCGCAACGCCGGGATCCGCCAGCAGTATTTGAAGCGCGGCGAGTTGCTGGACCGGCTTCGGAGTAATCTCTACACGTCCGGCATCGACGTGCGCGACTACTTGCTGGAGTTTGACGAAATCCGCGCCGAGGAGCGTGGCAAGGAACTCCAGCAGGCTCACCGGCAGATGACCGATTCGCTCGAGAAGTTCGCCGGTGAATTGCCTCCGGAAGAAGCTTTGTGGGTAGCGGAGTTACGCCAGAGTGTGAGTGATTATTGGGCTGTCCTGGAGCCGGTGACGGGTTGGAATCTTTCGATGCGTCTGGGCGCGGGCGACGCCTTTCTGCGGCAGGAAGTGTTTCCGAGGCACACGCAGTTGCTGGCCCTTTCCGATCAGATCTCGGCGGCCAATACGAGGCAGTTGGCGGATGGCGAACGGCGCGTGGCGGCGTTGTTCGCGGGCTTTCGCAACCAGGTCACCATCACCGCTCTGCTCACCGTTCTGGTTGGGTTAATGGTGGCCGCAGTGAGTATCCGCCGCATCCTGAGCCTGGAAAAGGTGTCCGAAATACAGTACCGCGAGGTGGAGAAGGCGCGCCGCGAATTGCAGGGATTGTCGGCCCGCCTGGTGGCCACGCAGGAGGACGAGCGCCGGCGTCTTTCGCGCGAGTTGCACGACGAGGTGGGGCAGGCAATGTCCGCCCTGCTGTTGGAACTGAATCACGCGGAGGCGAAGATCCGCGATGGCGCGGGTGATGCCGCGGCGCCGCTCGCTCACGCGCGTGCGCTCGCCGAAGAGAGCGTCGGAGTCATCCGGAATATGTCGCTGCTGCTCAGGCCTTCCATGCTCGACGATTTGGGATTGGTGCCGGCGCTGCGCTGGCAGGCCCGCGAGGTGGCCCGCAGCACGAACATGCGAGTGAAGGTCACCGCCGATGGCGTGCCGGACGACCTGCCGGACGAGCACCGCACCTGCGTTTACCGCATTGTGCAGGAGGCGCTGCACAACGCCACCCGGCACGCGCAGGCGCAGACCGTCCGGGTGAACGTCCGGCTGCGGGACGGAGGCATTGCGGTGGAGGTGCAGGACGACGGCACTGGTTTCGATACCGTACAAGACAAAGGAATGGGGATCATCGGAATGGAAGAACGAGTGAAGGCGTTGGGCGGGACGTTCCGCGTGGAATCGTCTCCGGGGAAGGGCACTGTGGTTTCGGCTCTCCTCCCGGTGTCGCCGGTGGTGGGGTCGTGAGCCAGATCCGGATTCTCCTGGCTGACGATCATGCCGTGATTCGCGCGGGCCTGCACCTGCTCCTCGAACGGCAGCCCGATTTCACCGTGCTCGGGGAAGCCGCCGACGGGCGGGAGGCGGTGGCCAGGGCTGCCGAACTCCGTCCGGATGTCGCGGTGCTGGACCTCGCGATGCCGAATCTCAATGGGATCGAAGCCACGCGCCAGATCTGCACGAATCAGCAGGGCGTACAGGTCGTTGTGCTCAGTATGCATTCGGATGAGGAGTATGTTCTGCGCGCGCTCAAGGCCGGAGCCCGTGCTTACGTCCTGAAGGAATCGGCGGAAGCCGACCTCATCGCCGCCATCCGTGCGGTCCACGGGGGGAAGTCGTTCTTCAGTCCCGCGGTCAGCCGGATGCTGGTGGAGGATTACATCCGGCAGCTCCAGGACCGCGATCTCGAAGACAGCTACGATTTGCTGACGCCGCGGGAGCGCGAAATTCTGCAGTTGGTGGCCGAGGGCAAGAGCAATAAGGAAATCGCCAACATCCTGAGCCTCAGCGTGTATACCGTGGAGACGCACCGCAGCAATATGATGGAGAAGCTTAATCTCCACACGGTTCCGGAACTGATTCTCTATGCCGTGCGCAAGGGAGTGATCTCTTAATCATGGAAGGCACAACGCAAGACGATATAGCACCGAAGAAAAGCAACGGCCGGCGCAAACTGCTGGGGATGGCAATTTTATTGGCCGCAATTGCGGCAGGGATCTGGTATTACCTGGACTCGCGTCTGTACGAGTCCACTGACAACGCGTTTTTGGACGGCGACATCATCCAGGTGAGTTCGCGCGTAGCGGGGCAGGTGCTGCGCGTGGAGGTGGTGGAGAACCAGCGTGTGAATCGCGGCGACCTGTTGGCCGAGATCGACCCGAGCGATTTCGAAGTCAGGTTGGCCGAGGCCAAGGCCAAGCTCGCTGACTCCCAGGCCAAGGTTGCGGCCGCGCAGTCCACCTTGGCACTGACCTCGTCGGTGACCAGCGCGGTGCTGGTGCAGGCGGGCGCGGGATACGATGCCGCTCGCGAGCAGGTGGAAGTTCTGAGCTCCAGGTTGGCGCAGGATGCCGCCAACATTCAGGCAGCCGAAGCTGCGCTTCAGATGGCGGAGGCCCGCCGGACTGCCGCCGAGGCGGAAGCTGGCCGGGCTGCCTCCGACGCGTCGCGATATCGGGCGCTAATTGCCAAGGACGAGATCTCGAAGCAAACGCTGGACCGTGCTGAAACCGACGCCCGGAGTTCGGCGGCAAATCTCGATGCGGCGCGGCAGGCGGTAGCCGGCGCCACCGCGCAACTGGCCCAGGCCAAGGCCGCGCGGACCTCTACCTTGGCGACGATCCGGCAGATGGAGAAGCAGGTCCAGCAGGCGGAGGGACGCTTCACGGAAGCGAAGTCCGCGCCGCTTCAAGTTCGCGTCCGCGAATCCGACATCCAGGTGGTGCGGGCCCAGATTGAACAGCAGCAGGCCGCTGTCCGCCAGGCCGAACTGAGCCTGTCCTATACGCGCATCACCGCGCCCGAGTCCGGCTTTGTCACGCGCAAATCGGTTCAACCCGGCAACTTCGCCGGAGTGGGACAGATCATGATGGCCATCGTCTCCGACCGACTTGTGGGTAGCTGCGAATTTCAAGGAGACTCAGCTCACGCACATGCGGCCGGGTCAGGCGGTCGCCATCCGGGTGGATGCTTATCCGCAGTTAAAACTGCAGGGCAAGGTGGAGAGCATTCAGAGCGGCTCGGGATCGCGGTTCAGCCTGATGCCTCCGGAAAACGCCACCGGCAATTACGTGAAGGTGGTGCAGCGTGTGCCCGTCAAGATTCTGCTTACGGAGGCGATCCCCGCCGGATTCCGCGTCGGGCCGGGGATGTCCGTGGTTCCTGAGGTCCGGGTTCGATGAGCGCCGCGGCAGCCGCGCTTCCATGGCGGCCGCGCGTGAATCCCTGGATCGTCGCCGCCTCCGTGATGCTGGCGACCTTCATGGAGGTGCTGGACACCACCATCGTTGCGGTGTCGCTGCCGCACATGGCCGGCAACCTCTCGTCCACCAACGAAGAAGCAACCTGGGTGCTGACGAGTTATCTGGTGTCGAATGCTATCGTGCTGCCCGCCAGCGGATGGCTCGCGCTGTACTTCGGGCGCAAACGTGTGCTGCTGTTCTGCGTCATTCTGTTCACTTTTTCGTCCTTTCTATGCGGCATAGCGCCCACCATGCCGTTCCTCATAATCGCGCGAGTGATGCAAGGCGTGGGCGGAGGCGCGCTGCAGCCGCTGGCACAGGCGATCCTGCTCGAGAGTTTTCCGCCGGCAAAGCGCGGCCTGGCGATGGCCATGTACGGCATCGGCGTGGTGGTGGCGCCGGTGATCGGCCCCACGCTCGGAGGATGGCTCACGGACAGCTACTCGTGGCGATGGGTGTTCAACATCAATATCCCCATCGGCCTGCTCGCTTTCTACCTGATGCGCCGCAACGTTGAGGATCCGCCATACATCACCAACGCCAAGCCGGGAAAGATCGACGGCATCGGATTCGCCTACATGACGCTGTGGCTGGCCACGCTGCAAGTAGTGCTTGATAAAGGCCAACAAGACGACTGGTTCTCGGCGCCTTGGATCCGCTGGTTCGTGGGTATCTCGATCGCGTCGATGATTGCCTTCATCTTCCGCGAGCTGCACACCGAGCATCCGATCGTGAACCTCCGCATCCTGCGCAATCGCAACTTCTGGATGGGCACCGCGCTGATGACCGTCTTCGGCGCGGCTCTCTATAGCACCATTACCCTGGTGCCGTTGTTCTTGCAGACGATGGTGGGCTACACGTCGTTCAAGGCCGGCGTGGCCAGTAGCCCGCGCGGATTGGGATCCCTGTTCATCATGCCGTTGGTCGGACGCCTGATTCAGTTTCTCGATGCGCGATGGATGCTGGTGATTGGTCTGGTCGTATTCGTGGGCTCGACTCTGATGTTCGGGGGTCTCAATGCCGACGTGGGCATGAGCAACGTGATCTGGCCGATCGTGCTGCAAGGTGTCGGCATGGGATTCATCTTTGTGCCGCTCTCCACGCTGGCCGTCTCGACTCTCCGCAATGAGCAGATGGGAAATGCGGCCGGAATCTACAACCTGATGCGCAACCTCGGGGGCAGTTTCGGGATTTCCATTGCCACCACGTACCTGGCTCGCGGCGCTCAGACGCACCAGGCCGTGCTCGGGGCGCACCTGTCTCCCTACGACCCCGCATTCGTCGAGCGTTTCCAGGCGATTCAAGCCGGCATCACACCGTATGTCGGCGCGGCGCAGGCGCAACAAGGAGCGTACGGGATCATGCAGGGCTTGTTGATCCGTGAATCGATGCTCGGTGCGTTTATCGACAACTTCCGCTGGATCGGGTTCATCGTGTGCCTGGCCATTCCAGGCGTGTTGCTGATGAAGAAGGTGGTCCACCACCACGGTCCGGGAGCCGCGCATTGAGGATCGACGGCCGGACCCGCCTGTTCGCGACTATCGGAAGTCCGGTAGCGCAGGTGCGCCTCCCCGAGGTGATGCAGCCCGTGTTCGAACTGCTGGAAGTGAACGCTGTTTGGATGCCGCTGGAGGTGGATCCCCGTCATTTTCCGCAGGCTCTCGCGGCGCTGCGATTGATGCGCAACCTCGGCGGGATGACCATCGCGATCCCGTTCAAAGGGCCGATTCTCGAGTTCGCGGATCGGGTGAGCGATCGCGCGAGGCGGGCGGGAGCGGCCAACCTGTTTCGGGTGGATGCCGATGGCGGCACAACCGTGGACACCGTGGATGGACTGGGCTTCGTGCTCGGTCTGCGGGCGCACGGTCATGAGCCGGCGGGCAAGTCGGCGTGGATAGTGGGAACCGGTGGTGGCGGGTCATCGGTAGCGGCGGCGCTGTGCGAGGCGGGGATCCGGCGGTTGTTTCTCACCGATATCGAACCGGATCGGGCCGTGCGGCTCGCCGCTCGGCTTAGAACTCACTTCCCGGGTATCGAAATCACGGTGTCGGGCGACGGCAGTCCCCGGCGTCGATTTTGCGGTGAATGCCAGCCCGTCGGGATTGCGGATGGACGATCCGCTGCCCTTCGATCCGGCGCGCCTGCCGTCGGGTTGCCTGGTTTGCGACATCATTATGAAGCCTGCGGATACCCGGCTGTTGAAGACTGCGGCCGTGGCGGGATACCGGATTCACTACGGCCGGCACATGCTGGATTACCAGATCTCGCCGTACCTGCATTTCTTCGGGATTGAACACGACGAAGCGCGGGTGCTGAAGCTGGTGTCGAACCAAAGTGCTAACCTGTGATAGCTGTGACTCCGAAACCGCCTTCGCTGCCGCCAGCCTCTGCCGAGTTCGTCAACATACTGCATCTGGCAGATCCCAAAGCCAAACCGCAAGAGACGATCTCCCGAATGTTCCGCGCTTCCGACGGCAAGATGCGCACCGATTGCGGGCAGACCTCGATCATTCAGGTCCCGGCGCAGAAGCAGATCATCACTCTGAATCATCTGGCCAAGGAAGCCCGCATCCTGCCGATGCCCGCCTCCGCGGCGGCCCCACCGGCGCCTCCGGCCATGCCGGGAATGCCCAGCCCGCCGAAACCTCCTCCCCCGCCTTCGGTCAACTTCAAGGACTTGGGGAAGAAGATGATGGACGGCCATGAAGTGCACGGGAGAGAGTACACGGTTCAGCCTCCGCACGTCCAGATGCCGCACTTCCAACTGCCGCCGCATGCCGGCGGCGCCCAAACTCGACGTGCCCAAAGTAGAGCCGCCGAAAGTCCAGCCGCCCAAGGTCGGGGCACAGGTCCCGAAGGGTCCACAGGCACCCCAATTGAAGCTGCCGGACCTTCCGAAATTGCCCCATCTGCCCGACGCCCCGAAGCCGCCGGCCGTACCTCTGGCGCAGCCGACGCTTCCTCCTCCGCCACACGTCCCGCCGCCCACTCCGGTAGTGACCGAGGTCTGGACCAGCACCCAGCACAGCCTGCCGATGCTCACCAAGACCACCGGCAGTTTCGGCCAGCAGATCTCGCAGTGCAAGCGTCTGGTACCGGGCGAACCGCCGCCGTCCGTTTTTCAGATCCCGCCCGGCTACAAGATCGTCTGAAAGGCACTGGCCTTTCCCGGCATCCTCCAGTCAGGGAGAATAATGCCATGAGACGCTACCTCGCTTTCGTTGCCCTGATGAGTGGTCCGGCTTTGATTGCCGCAGACTCGGCCGCGGCCCGGATCAACCGGTTCTCGACAGCATCGTACCGGGAATTGGCGCCCGCGCCGGGCAATCTGATCTACTCGCCGTTCAGCATCTCCTCTGCCGTGTCGATGGTGCTGGCCGGGGCGCGTGGAAGCACCGCGTCCGGGATCGCTACCGCCCTGGGAGAGCGCGGGATCAACCCGGCTTACCACACGGATCTGGCGGCCCTGGTGGATCAACTGATCCGGGAGGCCAATACCGGCGGGGGCCAGTTATCCATCGCCAATGCCCTGTGGGTGCAGAGCGGCTTGCCGCTCGAGGCCGCGTTCCGCAACGTCCTGTCCAGCCAGTACAAAGCGCCGCTGACCCAACTCGACTTTTTCAATCCCGAACGCTGCCGTGTGGAGATCAATTCCTGGACCGAGCAGCAGACCAAGGGCAAAATCCGCGACCTGTTTGCGCCGGGAGTTCTCAAGCCCAGCACACGGTTGGTTTTGACCAGCGCCATCTACTTCAAGGGCGCCTGGCAATCTCCCTTTCAAACACAACAAACCAAACCGGCGCCGTTTCGAACCGGGACGCGCGGAACGGTCCAAGCCGATTTCATGAACCAGACGGCGCATTTCGGTTATGCCGAGGTGCCGGGGCTGCAGGTGCTCGAGATGAAGTACGGAGGAACACCGCTGGCCTTCGACGCTCTGCTGCCCAAGGGTGACGACCTGAAATCGCTGGAGAATTCGTTGAGCCCGGAGAACCTGGCCAAGTGGTTTGCGGAACTCGGCGATCGCAAAGTGCAGGTGGCGTTGCCGAGGTTCCGTGCGGAATCGGAGTTCTCGTTGAAGGAGATGCTGTCGCGGATGGGAATGGAGAGCGCGTTCACCGGGAGTGCGGATTTGTCGGGTATCGACGGCAAACGCGACCTGCAGATCTCGGACGTCGTCCACAAAGCGTTCGTCGAGGTGACCGAGGAAGGCACGGTAGCCGCGGCTGCGACGGGAGCGGCGATATCGCTGACGGCGATGCGCCAGGAGCCGCCGACGCCGGTCTTCCGCGCCGATCACCCCTTCGTGTTTCTGATCCGGGACACGCGATCGGGCGCAATTCTGTTCGCGGGCCGGGTGATGAATCCGAAGGTGTGAAGCAAGACGCGGTCCGGCTGTCCGCGCTAACAGATCGCTGGATCCCCACGAGCTGAATCAAGGGCCGCGGCGATCGAAAATTAGCACCCAATCGGCGAACGTCGGTTGGATCGGCGCCTGCCATTCCCCGGTGGCGGCACCACCCGCCGATCAGGCAGAATGCCGGGCGCCGGTAGCCGGGTCGAAGTAGGTTGCCCGGTAGCCCTGCTATCGCCAACATCTTCGATCCCGGCAATTGCGCGGCGACATCCCACGGCGTGGTGCCCCAGTTGCGGCCATGCGGTGAGGGGCCGAACGGGCTGGTGGCCGTATTCACCTGCCAAATACCATTCGCCTACGGCTTCTTCCGTTTCGCCACTCCGCCGTCAGCGTGCAGTTCCGTCGTTCCGTCGGCGGCCTTCACGAATCTGGTCGGCGGCGCGTGCCCGTCCATCTCGAAGAAGGAATCCGGCGCCTCGGCGAGCAGCACGACGCTGCCGATGCCTATCGACGAAGTCAGTTGTCCGTCCTTCACGCGAATCCGCACCACCGGCCCGCCGGGAAACGTGTAGTCTCCGACGTAGGACGCGAGTACCGCCGCACTGACCGGCACGACGGTCCGCTCCTTCGGCAGGTAGTCCGTCCAGCCATACTCGACCGCGATCGAACGCAGGATCTCGCCCGCCAAATCGCTGCCATTGTCGCTGTTGGTCATCACAATGGCGCCCTCGCCGGAGTCGCGATAGGCGAAGTATTGGCAGCGGTAGCCCTCGTTGGCGCCGCCATGGGAAAACGACACGCGCCCGGCCGTCTCACCCAGGCCGATGCCCAGCCCGTAGTTCCCCGAACTCTTGGTCAGCATCGTCTTCACCGTCTCGGCCTTCAGCGCTTTGCCCGGCTTCTGGATCTCCATCAGCCACCGCGCCAGCTCGCCCGGGGTGGTCCACAGCCCGGCCGCGGTCTTCTCCGGATAGGTGTGCCAGCGTCCCGCGATCGCCTTGCCGTCACCGCGATACGCAGTCGCCGCATTGCGCGCGCGCTCCTCGCCCAGCGGCTGCTCATATGCGCTCATTCTCATCCCCAGCGGATCGAGAATCAGCTCCCGGGCGAGATCCTCGAAGCGCCTGCCCGTGACGTCTTCAAGCAGCAGTTGCATCACCTCGTATCCGCCGCCGGAGTAGGTAAAGCCACTGCCAGGCGCCTTGGTCACGCGCACCGCCGAGGTATTGGCCGGCGGCTTGCCATCGAGCAATTGCACGAGCGCCGGCACCGCCGCGCCTTGCGCGTAGCCGGGGAAGCCGTGCACCGTGAGTCCGGCGTTGTGGCTCAACAGCCGCCGCAGGGTGACCTTCTCTGCCTGAGTGAACTCGTTGTCCGGGACCTTCCAACTCCGGAGCTTCGCGTTGACGTCTTCGTCGAGGCCTAACTTGCCCTGCTCGACCAGACGCATCGCCACCGCCGCCGCAACGCCCTTGCTGAGCGAGGCCGCCTGGAACAGCGTCTCGGCAGTCACCGGCGCTCCGCTCTCGACATCACGCTGGCCGTATCCGCGTGCCCACTCTATCCGGTCCGCATGAATCACCGCCACGCTCACGCCCGGCACGTTGTAGTGCTTCATCCGCTCAGTGAGCTTCATCTGCTCGGCTGCACTGCCCTTCAGCCGGTTAGGCTTCCGGAGTCCGTTTTCAACGCGCGCGATGCGCTCTTCAATCGGTGTGGCGGCGCGCAGTAGCGGCGGTGCGGCGAGCGCACACACAACCGCCGCCGCAATGAAATTGCGTCGAGTCATGTCAATCTATACGCATCCCCGGTGCAGAGGTTCGGCCGTTTTCGCAGTTGGCTCCCACGGTTGGCGCAAGCGGGGCGCCGATCGCACAGGTTCAAGTTCAAGGCTTCTTGTCCTGCACCGCCGCTTTCTTGAGCTTCAGGGGAAGACCGTTGCCGCCCTGCGTCCACGTGCCGTTCAACTCTGAACCTTCCTTGTTGATCTCGGCTTCGTACCGACCACCGACCATCTTCACCGAGAGCATCAGCTTGGATTCCTTCTGGTCGATTGCGCTTACCGGGATCTCCGCACCGCCCTGATCAACGGAAATCAGGACAGCTTTGGCCCCGCCGGCATCGTTTGACATCTTCAACACCAGCCGTAATCCTGGACCCTCGAGCGTGCCTTCCCAGGTACCAAGGAAGTCTTTTGCTACCGCCGGACTGGCCTTCACTTCCTCGACCCTTGGATCGCCGGTGCGGGTAAATTTGAAGGGGAAGGTGCCGAGGCCTTGCGTGAAGTCGCCCGCCATGGTCTTCCCGTCGGCGGAGAGCGTGCCTGTGAAAGTCGGATCACCTGGTGCGCCTTTGATATGGAAAGTGCACTTCCCGTCCGCGACGGTAATCGCATTGAGCGGAATGCCCGATGCGTTCTGCACCGGAATTGAGATCGAACCTATCCAACCATTTGGCCCCTTGTCCAGATCGACTTCCATGGCGAGAGTCTGATTGGGGACTTCGACGGAGCCGCTCCAGTGCCCCCGCGGGCCGTCCTGTGCCCAAGCCGACAGTACGCCCCCTATCCATAAGGCTCCGATGCCAATCCGGTTCACCGCAGTCATCGTTTCGAACCTCCGCGTTCCTTTGGCTGATACTAACACCCGCCAGTATGCCAGATAGCCGCCTGCCGGATGCACTGCGCAACGTAACAATCTCGCGGCTGACCGCGCTTCCCAGGGCGGCGGGCGAACCCGGCGAATCCCGCGCAATGAATATGGCGGCGCCTGGATCAACTCGAGTAACCGCCGGACTTCCTCTCCGGTTAGTAGAACCGGCTTCCCCGGCCCATCCCGATGCCGCTACTTGCCGGCCAGATACTGGTTGAACCACGCCACGGCGCGGTCCTGGACTTCGATGCGGTGCTCGCGTTTTGCGAACCAGTGGCCCTCGCCGCCAAAGACTACGAGTTGCGTCGGTACGCCGAGTGTTTTCAGCGCGTGCCAGAATTCGAAGGATTGCGGAGCGGGGCACTCGGCATCACGCTCGCCCACCAGAATCAGTGTCGGCGTTTTCACGTTCTTGATGAAGGTGATGGGCGAACTCTTGGCGTACACGGCCGGGTCATCGTATACGGACGCGCCGAAGAATGGGATCATCCATTGATCGATCAGGTTCTCGCCGTAATAGCTTTGCCAGTTGGCGATGCCGGCTCCGGCGACTGCCGCGCGGAAGCGCGTGGTCTGCGTGACCGACCACATCGACATGTAACCGCCATAGCTCCAGCCCGTGATGCCCACGCGTTCGGGATCGAGAGGATAGCGTGCCAGCGCGGCGTCTACACCGGCCAGTATGTCGCGCAGGTCGCCGCCGCCGAAGTCTCTCACGTTGGCGCGCGTGAAGTCCTCGCCCTGTCCGTAACTGCCCCTCGGATTCGGGAACAAGACGTAGTATCCCTGTGACGCGAGCGCGACGGGAAGAGTGAAATCCGCCATCCAGGATTGAGTGGTGGAATTCGAAGGACCGCCGTGGACCAGAACCACCATGGGATAGCGGCGGCCGGGCACTACCGACTTCGGAGGCAGCAGCCATCCTTGAACTGTTCTGCCATCGCTGGTCCATTCCAGGTTTGCCGCATCCCCCCACTGGGCGGTCTGATCGGCGTTCTCGCGGGTCAGCTGGCGGTATGATCCGGCGGGTCCAGCCCGCACTTCGGGAGGCCGGGTGAATGACTCATCCACGAATGCGAAGATCCGTCCATCCCTGGAGGCGGCGAAATTCGGCAGGATCCCATCGCTGTGCAGGCCGGAGTTGCCGTGCAGCAGGACCTCCGTTTTGCCGCTGGACAAATCCAGGCGCGAGACGGAACTGCCGCCTCCAACCCACTCGGTGAACAGTACGCTGAGGGATGTGAGCCACTGCACCGAACTCGGCGACGATGTCCGGCCCGGCGTGCGATTCACCGCGGCGCCGCCTTCCGCGGATATGGTGAACAGGTCGCCACCGTGGAAGCCTTCGTCGCTCATCAACCCTTCGATGAAGGCGATTTGCCTGCCGTCCGGAGACCATCGAGGAATCGCCACCTGCAACTTCGGCCGGTAGATCTCCTTGGCTACCCCCGTCGCGCCGTCGATCACGTGGATGCGCGCGATCCACCAGTTGTTGTCTCCAGGTCCGGGCGCGGCGGTGGCGACAAAGCGGGCGGAATCGGGCGACCAGTCGAAATCGTAGACGTGCAGGTTATCGGGAGAGACGGAACGAACGTCGCCCGAGGCGAGGTCGAGGACCGCGATGCGCTGATTGTGGATCTCGCTTTCGATGACACCCAACTGCACCGGCGCGGCCATGAGCGGACCGCCCCCGCCCGCCCCTTCGATATACAGGAACGCGAGGTGCTTCCCGTCGGGGGACCAGCGCAGCCGATCGACGTAGCCCACGAGTTTCGACCGGGCGCTCGCATTCCCGGCAGACGTGGAGATCCAAACCTGCATCTGATCGCCGCCTTCGGAGTTGGACAGGAACGCGAGCGACTTGCCGTCCGGCGACCAAGTGGGATTCGTATCGCGGCGGCCCGATTCGCGGCCCGTCCGAACCAATTCCGGCTTTGAAGCTCGCGCGTTCAGCGACGCACGATACACCACGGAATCGGCATTGTCCGCCGTGGTCTGGGCCCAGGCGACCTTCGTCCCATCCGCGGAGATGGCGATGTCGCGGTACAGGACCGTCCGTTCCATCTGGCGCGTGAGTTCGGCAGTCTGCTGGGCGAATCCAGCGGCACAGATCAGGGCTGCGAGGTACTGCGATTTCATCGCTGGTTGGATTTGAGGATCTTCTTCCGCAAGCGAATCGACTTCGGCGTCACTTCCACCAGTTCATCTTCCCGGATGAACTCGATGGCCTGCTCCAGGTTGAGCAGCTTGGGCGGCACCAGACGGATGGCTTCATCGGCCGTGGAGGAGCGCATGTTGGTCAGCTTCTTCTCCTTCACGATGTTGACGTTCAGGTCGGCATCGCGCGAGTTCTCGCCGACGATCATGCCTTCGTAGACCTCCATGCCGGGCTCGACGAACATTTCACCGCGTTCCTGCAGGTTCCAGATGGCGTATCCGGTGGTCTTGCCCGAGCGATCGGCTACCAGCGATCCGGTGGGGCGGCTCACGATGTCGCCCTGCCACTCGATGTAGCCGTGAAACAGCGAGTTCATGATGGCGGTGCCCTTGGTGTCGGTGAGCATTTCGCTGCGCAGCCCGATGAGTCCGCGGGACGGCACCAGGAACTCGATCCGCACGCGGCCCGATCCGTGGTTCACCATCTTGTTCATCTTGCCCTTACGGCCGCCCATCTTCTCGATCACCACGCCCACGAAGGCTTCGGGGCAATCGATCAGCAACAGTTCGAGGGGTTCATGCAGGACGCCGTTGATTTTCTTGGTGAGAATCTCCGGCTTGCCGACAGCAAGTTCGAAGCTTTCGCGGCGCATCATCTCGATGAGGATGGCCAACTGGAGCTCCCCGCGGCCCATCACTTTGAAGGCGTCGGGGCCGCCGGCTTCTTCCACGCGGATGGAGACGTTCGTCAACAGTTCCTTGTCGAGCCGGTCACGCAGGTTCCGCGACGTCACGTACTGCCCCTCGCGTCCGGAGAAGGGCGAGGTGTTGATGGTGAACGTCATGGCGATGGTGGGCTCGTCGATCTGGACCACCGGCAGCGGACGCGGATCCTCGGCGCTGGTGACGGTCTCGCCGATGGTGATGCCTTCGACGCCGGCAATGGCCAGAACCGAGCCGGGCAGGCCGATGGTTTCGTCCACGCGTTTCAGGCCTTCGAAGGAGAAGAGCTTCGTGATTTTCGTCTTCTGGAACGACCCGTCGAGCTTGGCGATAGCGACTTCGTCACCGAGGCGCAGCGTCCCTTCGAAGACGCGGCCGATGGCGAGACGTCCCAGATAGTCGCTGTAGTCGAGGTTGGCCACCAGCAGTTGCAGAATGCTGTCGGCGTCGCCCACGGGAGCGGGGATGTGCTCGAGGATCAGTTCGAACAACGGGCGCAGCGAGTTGGACTCGTCCTCGGGCTTCAGCTTGGCAACGCCCAGTTTCGCATTCGTGTAGACCACCGGGAAATCCAGTTGGTCCTCATGCGCGTCGAGATCGATGAACAGGTCGTAGATCTCGTTCAGCACTTCCTGAATGCGGGCGTCCGGGCGATCGATCTTGTTGATGACAACGATGGGCGGAAGTTTGGCTTCGAGCGCCTTCGAGAGCACATAGCGGGTCTGCGGCAGGGGGCCTTCGCTGGCGTCCACCAGCAGCATCACGCCGTCCACAATTTTGAGCGCGCGCTCCACTTCGCCGCCGAAATCGCTGTGGCCGGGGGTGTCTACGATGTTGATCTTGATGTCGTGATAACGAACGCCAGTGGTCTTGGCGAGAATCGTGATGCCGCGCTCTCGTTCCAGGTCGTTGGAGTCCATCATCCTTTCGGTGGTTTCTTCGTTGGGCCGGAATAAGCCGCTCTGTTTGAGCATCGCGTCTACGAGCGTGGTTTTGCCGTGATCGACGTGCGCGATGATGGCAATATTTCGGATCGATTGGTTCAAATGACTCATGCTTGAACTTCTATGATCCCATGAGGTTGAGCCACTCTTCTAATTTTCTTCGCAGGGCGGCGGCCCGGGAAGGACTTTCGCCGCCCGTCGAAATGGCGATTTGGACGTCCTGGCGGTTGATTCGGGCCGGAACGATGAAGGCGCATTCGGCGGGGGAGTCGGCGATATTGGCGGGAATTCCGAGGGTGCGGGCGAGTTCTCCGACCTGTTGATTTACGTTGCGGGCGTTGGTTGCGGCGAAGACCAGACGGGCGCCTTCGAGGTCCGGCGGTTCGAATTCGCGCTGGATGCGATGGACTGGGAGGCCGTCAAATTCGGGGTCGAATTGCGGGGACACGACTGTGACTCGGGCTCCCGCTTCGAGGAGTCCACGAGTTTTGCGGAGGGCTACCTTCCCGGCTCCTATGACTAGGACGGGCTGGTCGTGGAGATTGAGGAACACGGGATACCAGGGCTGGCCGGACATGCCACGATGGTAGCTCGGTCGACAAACGTAAAGCCGCTGGAAACGCCGCGCCGATTCGCGGCCGCGATTCCCGCGATATGTTTCTTGGTTCCGCTCCGGTTGTTCGTGCTCAGAACAAGCACCGCGATCCTACGGCCTGTCAGATTCTGTTGGTAGGCGAGTTCCTGATCCGATGAAGAGGTCGAACCCAGCTTCTTCAGCGGCAGCCAGTAGTGCCCCGTTCTTTAAGCCGGAGGGGCGTGCTCTCATTGAGGATGATCTTCATGCCGCTCGCGAGGGCTCCAAGGGAGGCTCCGCGCTCTTGGCGACAAAGCCCAAAACGGCCTGCACTTGATCGGGTGTGACGTCGAAGTTCTCAAGCACCTAATCGATGGACGAACATTTCAGGTTCTCGAAGATCGCAGCTACAGGCACACGAGTACCGCGAAAAACCCAGGCCCCACTCACTTTGCCGGGAATGCTCTCCACCACAGGGCACTGTGACCAATCCAGACTTGCCATCTGTCTCCTTCATTTATTGTCGGACATTGCAGGGCCGGATGAGAAGAAGCGTGCGGTTGGAATTCGCGTGGATGCGGTGGATTGGGAGGATGGAAGATCGAGGCGGACTGAGAGTCCGCCGCAGCCTGAGAGGCTGCCCCACACTTAGAGACTGCACTATATGTACAGGTAGAGGCTGGCCTACATCAGACGCGGGGCAAGAGCAGAAACCGTTCGATGGAGATTCTTGCGCTTTTGTCTCCGCGGACAGGGTCGCGGTGCATGATCACCCTCAGTTCGTCGAAATCCTGCAAGGGCGCTGACCCCGGGACCCGGAATTCCAGACTGTCGTGTACCGGCTGGGACGAACGGGGCCACGCCTGAACTCGCTCCCTGCCCAGGCTGAATGGGGTCTTGTTCCTGATCCGGCTGTCGGCGAGCGTTACCTCCAGCCATATGGTGCCGGGATTTGGATCGGCATTCATCAGTTCGACGCGAATGGCGCTGCAACAGGCCAGCGCGATCGGGTGCTCGAATCGCTGGCGCGCCTCCATGGACATCCTTCGGTGATCGGTGGTGCGGTAGAAGAGCGATAGCGGAGTGCCGCTGCGGGTGATTGCGCCCTTGGGCGGACGTGTGTAGGGCGGCTTGAACATCCAGTATTCGCCTGAAAATGGAATGCTGAAGGGCGCGCGGGAGAGCGCGGTGGCCGGTTTGTTCATCCAGGAGGGCCGGGGCGCTACCAACGTGACGTAGCTCTTCGCCTCGGCGTGCAGGATCACTCCCGGAAATACGTTGTCCACCAGGTCCACTCCGGTGTCGGGCGAACGGTACAGCTTGGTAGCGGTGTCGAGCGGTTCGTCGGTATCGATGAAGTCGGGTTCGATGAGTCTTCTTCATCAGTGCGCGCGTGCTGTCCAATGGGCCTGGGGTGCGGCCGTCACCCGGCTCGCCGAAACCGGGCGGTCCCGCTCCGGGATTGCGCGACAGAACGTGGACGGTAGTGAGCCCGGCAGCCAGGATCAAAGTGAGCGCCGCCCCCATGATGGATCGCGGCAAGCTCTGCCGCGAATCGGGTTCGAGAATGCCGGCGACCAGAAGCTGCACCGTCAGCATGGAAGCCGCTGTGGCAAATGCCGCGGCCGCCAACAAGTGAAATCTGGCGCCGGCGGCGACGATGCCCGCCTGCAAGCCGAGCGAGACGGCGAGAGCCGGGGCGAGTGCGCGGATGGGAAGCGGCGACGGCAGCAACTGAAATGGCGGGGGCTGCACACTCGGGATATTCGACCGGTCGCCGTCGTTCCGCTGCCACTCCGAATAGACCAGCCGCGTGGTTCCCAGGATGAGTGCGAGCGCTGGAATCACGGCGGCCGGGGAGAGATTCGAAAGCAGGATACAGGCCGGAGCGAACCACACTGCGATCCGCGAGGTACGCAGTGCGACCTCCCACCCGTGCTTCGATCCGGATCGCGAGAGTGCGGCACAGATTCCGAAGGCGATGGCGGTACCGACGGCCCACGCGAGCGCGGCATAGAGGACAGCTTCGCCGATCACCGCCACGGGCGATTCGTGCCGCAGGCGAGGTCCCACCGTAGTGCGCCAGATGATCGCGCCGGTACCGGCCAGCCCTAGCACCTGGAGCGTGGTGAAGGCCGGGCCGCGGAGCCGCTCGGCGGCACGATTGCGAATGACGTCCACTTGCGAGTTAGACACCCCGGTGGGGATGGGGGTTCCAGAGTGTGCCGCAACCCCTTTGTGGCCGCGCGCCGTCTAATCGGAAATGGTGTTCCTCCGGGACGTCCGATACTCGTTGCGCCTGCTGCGGAGAACGCCCGGCTTCACGATCGCCGCGGTTGCCGCACTGACGTTGGGAATCGGGGCCAACACGGCCATTTTCTCGGTGGTCAATACCGTTCTCCTGAAGCCGCTCACGTATCCCGATTCCGGGCGGATCGTGCAATTCCTGGTGACCTTTCCCGACGGTTCGGGGACTGCCGTTTCGGTTACCAAGTTCAATCTGTGGCGCCAACTGACCGGCGTTTTTGAATGCGTCTCGGCTTATAACGACGTTGGCCCCGTCCAAAATCTCACCGGCGGCGACAGTCCCATGCAGGTGAAGAGCATTCACGTGACGGCCGACTTCTTCCAGCTCTTTGGCGCAAGGGTGATCCACGGGCGCACCTTTACCGCCGAAGAGGATCGCCCGAACGCCGGACACTTCGCCGTGCTCAGTTACGGCCTGTGGCAAAGCCGCTTCGGCGGTGATGCCGGCATCGTTGGGAAGACCATCCAACTGGGCGGGAATCCTCACGAGGTGGTGGGTATTATCGGGCCGGATTTCGTGGCGGATCCGCCGGCCGATGTCTGGCTTCCATTCCAGTTCGACCCGAACAGTACGGACCAAGCGCACTACTTCCTGGCTGCGGCCCGGCTGAAGCCCGGCGTGTCGCTGGAAGCTGCCAATGCCCGGCTGGCGCTCGCCTTCCAGGAGTTCCGCCGCAAGTTCACCTTGGCGAATCCGAAATCGGGGTTCCGGGTGCAGCCGCTCGAGGAGAGCATCGTCAGCGACGTTCGTCCCTCTCTGCTGGTTCTACTGGGCGCGGTCGGATTCGTTCTGCTGATCGCGTGTGCCAATGTGGCCAACCTGCTGCTGATGCGAGCCGCTGCCCGCAAGCGCGAAATCGCCATTCGGGCGGCGGTGGGGGCCAGCCGCGGCCGAATCGTCGGGCAACTGCTGACGGAGAGCATCCTGCTGGCGCTGGCCGGCGGAGCCTCGGGGACGGTGCTGGGAGCCTTCGGCGTGCAGGCGCTGCTGGCGGTGAGTCCCGGGAATATTCCGCGCATTGGAGAACACGGCGAAGCCGTCACGATGGACTGGCGGGTGTTGCTGTTCACCGCGGTCCTCTCTCTATTCACCGGCGTGCTATTCGGATTGATCCCGGCGCTCGGCGTGTCGCGCGCCGATCTAGGTTCGACGCTCAAGGAATCGGGCGGCCGTTCAGGTACCGGCTTTCGCCAGAACAAGGCGCGATCCCTGCTGGTGGTGAGCGAGGTGGCGCTCGCGCTGGTCCTTCTCATCGGGGCTGCGCTGCTCATCCGGAGCTTTGTCGCGCTTCGCTCCGTGGATGCGGGCTTCGACCGGCACAACGTACTCACGCTGGAGATGTCGCTTTCCGGGGAGCGGTTCAGCAAGAGCGCCGGAGTGGCGCAAATCGCCCGCGAGAGCCGCCGCAGGCTGAACGCGCTTCCGGGAGTGATCGACTCCGCCACTACCTGCTGCCTGCCGCTCGAGGGTGGATTCGGCCTGCCGTTCATCGTCGCGGGACGCCCGCTCGGCGACCAGCCAGCGCACGGCGGCGCGGGATGGATCAGCGTGTCGCCCGGCTATTTCGAAGTGTTCCGGATACCGTTGATTCGGGGCCGGACCTTTGACGACCGCGATGGCGCCGGAGCGCCGTTGACCGTCGTCATCAACCAGGCCATGGCGCGCGAGTACTGGCCCAAGGGCGACCCCCTGGGAGATCAGATCATCATCGGCAGGCATATCGGACCGGAGTTCGAGGAGGGTCCGCGCCAGATTGTCGGGATCACCGGCGATGTTCGGGACAACGGCCTGAACCGGAATCCAAGGCCGCAGATGTACATCCCGCTGGCCCAGGTGCCCGACGGCGTGACGGCGCTCAACGCGCGCATGGGTTCGATGGCGTGGGTGGTGCGGACCCGCGCGGAACCGCAGGCGATGGCTCGGGCCATCGAGAAGGAACTCGGCGAGGCGAGCGGCGGATTACCGGCGGGCCGGGTCCGGTCGATGGATCAGATTGTGGTCAGCACCACGGCTCGGGAGAACTTCAACATGCTGCTATTGACCATCTTCGGAGTTTCGGCGCTGCTGTTGGCGGCAATCGGGATTTACGGGTTGATGGCGTACTCGGTGGAGCAGCGGACGCAGGAGATCGGGATCCGCATGGCGCTGGGAGCGGGAGGGAACGCGATCCGAAACATGGTGGTTCAGGATGGAGTGGGACTGGCGCTTGCGGGCGTGGCGATCGGGTTGTTGGCGGCGGTGGGGATGACTCGTGTGATCGCGAGTTTCCTGTTCGGCGTGAAGGCGCTGGATCCGCTGGTGTTTACTGCCGTTCCGCTGCTGCTGACGGCGGTGGCGGTGTTCGCCGCCTGGCTGCCGGCACGGCGGGCAACCCGGATCGATCCGCTCGAGGCGTTGCGGCACGAATAACCACTCCCTCACGGTCGTGGCTCAGAAGTTCCGACAAGTCAGACCTTCAGGCCGAGCAGGTTCTTCCCCACCGCCTTCGCCGTGCCCAAGGGGCCGAAGCGTTCCTTGAAGATTTTCGCGTACAGTGCCGGGGTGTCTTTGGGCGGTTCCTTCCGGCGATCCTTGGCGGTAAGGTGCAACGCCTCGCTGGGGCAGGTGGTGATGCACAGCCCGCATCCGATGCAGCGGAGCACGTCCACTATGGCGGTTCCATCGGCGACCGTCACGGCCTCCATCTGGCAGCGTTCCAGGCAAGTGCCGCAACCTTCGCAGCGCGCTTCATTCACTTCGGCATAGAAACTCGCGCTGAAGAACTCCGCTGGATGTTCGAGTTTCTTGGCCGTCGTCAGGACGCCGCAGCAGCACCCGCAGCAGCAGCAGACAAACATGGGATTCAGCGTGTTCTGCGGCTGCAGGACCAGGCCGTCGCGGTCCGCCAGTTCGAGCGCGGCGAGCATTTCGTTCTGGGTCAAATAGCGGGCCACGCCGCTCTCCACCATCGCCTTGGCCGCGGGACCGAGGGTCAGGCAGTGCTCGCGGCCGTCGGTCTGCTTGCACGGCGATCCCACCAGGTCACGGCCTTGCTGGCACACGCACTCCATCACCGCAAATGGCCCCTTGGAGGCGCGTACGAAGGCGGCGATATCGTCATACTGGGCGATGCCGCGCTCCACTGCGATGCTCTGATTTACCGGCACCGTGCGCATCTGGCCGGTCTTCTTCGTGTGGACGGTCTGGGCGAATGCCTCGTCGAAATACTGTAGAGTGTCGCGCTCCAGTTCCGGGGTCAGCCGGTTCACCTGGCGCTCATAGATGCCGACCACGAACATCGACTTGCCGTAGCGTTTGCCGTGCTTCTCGATCAGGCCGCGATCCGCCATGCTGTCGAGCGCGGTCCCGAGTTCCTCGACGCTCATCTCGCGCTTAACGCGTTTGTGGATGACGGCGAGCGGTTCGGGCATGGCCGAAAGTTGGAGCGCGAGGTGCGCGTCCTGGGGCGTGAACAGGCGCTGGAGAATGCGGATCTCGACTCCCGATTCGGTAGCGGGAAAACCCACGGGCATCTTGTCGAGATGGCGCTGGAGCTGGCGGTAGAGGTCGCGTTCGGGCATGGGCTGGCTATCTCCCCTACGATGGTACTCCTGCTGGCGCATCCGGATTGCCCGAGGATCCGGATGCACCGGATGGAAGCTCTTAGTGAGGGATGTTTGGCAGGTTGCCGGCAATAGCGGTCGCGGCCGGCTGGCAGGCGGGGTGTCCCCAACCGCTCGGGCTGTCCCCTTCCTGGCTGCCGGGGAGAAGCACGCGATCATACACGATGTTGTCGGGACGCGTCGCATCGCCGCTGACGCCCGCGGGCACGTAATCGAGCGCCAGGTTCTTGCGGGTGCGCCAGGCGATGTTATGGTCGGCACAGGAAGAATCGCCGCTGACGCCGAGCGCGCCGATCAGGTTCTTTTTCGAGTCATAGAGGGCCAAGCCTCCGCCAAAGACGTTCACGCCGCCGATCCGCTGACCGGTCATGGGATCGTTGGGTTGGCCGAACAGCATCGAATTGCCCCCATACGCCACCGAAGTGTCCACCGGATTGCTGTGTTGCAGCCCATACAGGCTCCCGCCCGGCTGTGTCGCGGTATAGAGATTAGCCGTGGATAGGGCCAGTCCTGGGAGGCTGAATGCGTTTGCCGTGTTCGCCTTCTGCGCCGCGATCGCGCGGCTGCCGGGCCACTGATCGCCGCGATCGTTGCCCGTGAAGGCTACCGCGCACACGATGCCGTCGCGGTTGACGATGGTGCCCCACATGTCGAGGTTAAAGCCGCCGTTGGCCATAGCCCGCGCATTCTTCAATGCCGTCTTGAGCGCCGCGTGGGAGGGGAGTCCTCTGCAGGCCACCCCGATGCCATCGGCCGCGCTGACCACTGCGGCTCCCAGCACCATGAATGCGGTCACGCCCAGTGCCGCGGAAATTCTCAGTTTCATGATGTTTCCTCCATTTGGATATCCCAAAAGGGACAAAGGATTATCGCATGGAACGAAGCTATTGCAAGGACTTTTTCAGCCGCGGTGAGCGACAAGCCAGGCGTCGGCAGGAGTGCCGACGCGGCACGCTAGGAGCGTGCGCCACTCTGGATAAACGGGTCCCCTACCGGACCACGATGTTGATCAGCTTGTCCGGCACGACGATGATCTTCACCACCTGCTTGCCGTCCACGAAGGTCCGAACCTTGGGTTCGGCGAGCGCCAGGCGCTCCAGTTCCTTCGCGGCCGTCCCGAACGCCACGTGGATCTTCGCCCGCAGTTTCCCGTTCACCTGGACCGGGATTTCCGCCGCTTCCTCTTTGGCGAGCTCGTCGTCATAGGTCGGCCACGGCTGCCGGAACACGGGGCCGGTGCGGCCCAACTGCTCCCACAAATCCTCGGCGGCATAGGGCGCGTAAGGGCCGAGCATCAGCGTCAGTTTCTCCAGCACCTCGGGGAGTGATGCCGGCGTGAGGTCGTTGCGCACCTCGTATAGCTCATTGACGAGTTCCATCAGCGCGGCAATCGATGTATTGAAATGCCAGCGGCTGTCGAAATCGGCGGTAAGTTTGCGAACGGTCTGGTGCAGTTTGCGCAAGGCCCGGCGATCGCCCGGCGTCGGCTCCCCGGCCGGTTGGTGGAGGCTGTCGAGGTGCCCGCGTCACGAAGCGGTACACACGCTCCAGGAACCGCCGCTGGCCGCTGACCGCGGATTCCTGCCAGTCCATGTCGCGTTCGGGCGGAGCGGCAAACAACACGAACAGCCGGCAGGTGTCGGCACCGTACTTCTCCACCATCTCTTCGGGGTCCACGACGTTGCCCTTCGATTTCGACATCGCCGTCCCGTCTTTCAGCACCATGCCCTGAGTGAACAGGTTGCGCGCGGGTTCGCCGTTCTGGATCAGGCCGATGTCGCGCATCACCTTGGTCCAGAATCGGGAGTAGATCAGGTGCAGAATGGCGTGCGTCACCCCGCCGATGTACTGGTCGATGGGGAACCAGCGATTGACGATGGCGCTGATCGAACGGCGCCTTATCGTTCTTCGGATCGCAGTAGCGGTAGAAATACCAGGACGAATCGACGAAGGTGTCCATGGTGTCGGTTTCGCGCCGCGCGTCACCGCCGCACTCGGGACACGAGACGTGCAGGAACTCGGGCACGTTCGCGAGCGGCGACCGCCCTTTGCCCGTGATCTCCACGTTCAACGGCAGCACCACCGGAAGTTGATCCTCGGGCACCGGGACGATCCCGCACCGGTCGCAATGAATGACGGGAATCGGAGTGCCCCAGTAGCGCTGCCGCGAGATGCCCCAATCCTTGATCCGGTAGGTGACGGCAGCCTTGCCGAAGCCCTGCTGCTCGGCGTAGTCGTTCATCTCCTTCTTGGCCAGGGCACTGGGCAGTCCGGACCACTTCCCGGTATTCTCGGTGATGCCGTACTCGGCGAACGCTTCCTTCATCGTGGCCGCGTCGGCCAGCGGACCATCCACCGGACGGATCACCGGCCGGATCGCGATCCCGTATTGCTTGCAGAATTCGAAATCGCGCTCGTCGTGCGCCGGCACGGCCATGATGGCGCCGGTACCGTAGCCCATCAGGACGAAGTTGCCGATCCAGATGGGGACCTTCTCTCCGCTGTACGGATTCACCGCGTACTTGCCGGTGAACAGGCCTTCCTTTTCGAGATCGCCGGGATCCTTGCGGGCGCGGGCGTCGATCATCGTCTTCAACGCGTCCTTCAGTTCCGGCTCGATCAGGCTTTCCACCAGCGGATGCTCGGGCGCGAGAATCACGCAGGTGGCGCCGAAGATGGTGTCCACCCGCGTGGTGAAGACCCGGATCTTGCGGTCCGTGCCCTCCAGCGTAAAGTCGGCCTCAGTGCCTTCGCTGCGTCCGATCCAGTTGCGCTGCATCGTCAGGACGCGCTCGGGCCAGCCGCCTTCGAGGGTGGTGAAGGTGTCGTTCAGCAGTTCTTCGGCGTAGTCGGTGATCTTCAGGAACCACTGCACCAGGGCGCGCTGTTCCACGGGCGTGGTTTCATGCCGCCAGCAGCCGCCGTCCACCACCTGTTCGTTGGCCAGCACCGTGCCGCACTCGGGGCACCAGTTGAGCAGGGCTTCCTTGCGATAGGCCAGCCCGCGTTCCAGCATTTTCAGGAAGAACCACTGGTTCCAGCGATAGTATTCCGGCTCGCAGGTGGAGATTTCGCGATTCCAGTCGTAGGCGAAGCCCATGCGCTTCATCTGCCGTTTCATCTCGGCGATGTTGTCGAGCGTCCACTCGCGCGGGTGACGGCCGCGCTTCAGGGCCGCATTTTCGGCGGGCAGGCCGAACGCGTCCCAACCCATGGGGTGCAGCACATCGTAGCCGCGCATCCACATGTAGCGGGCCAGGGCGTCGCCGATGGAGTAGTTCCGAACGTGGCCCATGTGCAGCTGGCCGCTGGGATACGGGAGCATTTCCGCGACGTAATACTTGGGACGGCCCGATTCGGGATCAGCGGAGTAGATTTCGGAATCGTCCTTCCATCGATCGTGCCACTTCAACTCGACTTCTTTGTGATCGTACGGCTTTTCCGGCATAGGTTCTTGAGCGTTTCGACGTTTCTTAGTTCGTCGCCTTCGGCGTCGGATGGTGTTTCTGCTATGAAAGCTTTCCCGCGGAGCTTCGGGTGGGATAGAATTCGGCGAAACCCTTCTTTTCCAATATATCCTTCGCCGATGTGTTCATGACGATCCACCCGCGAACCCAGGGGTGTCTTCGAGTCGTTGGCGTGGAACACCGGGATGTTGTCGAGTCCCAGGATCTGGTCCAGAAGGCGGACCGTTTCGCGGAGTCCTTCCGGAGTGGAGACGTCGTAGCCGGAGGCGAGGCAGTGGCAGGTGTCGATACAGAAGCCGACGCCCAGATCGGTGAACTCGGCCGCGAACTGCCGCATGACCGCGAGTTCTTCGAAGCGCCCTCCCAGGATGTTGCCCGCTCCGGCCGTGTTCTCGATCAACAGCTTCAGGCCGGTGGTGTCGAGTCCGCGGGTCGGCCTCACCCAGGGAACGGCAGAAGCTGTAGATGGCCATCTCGACGGTGTGGCCTTTGCAGCTGCCCGGATGAGCCACCAGGTACTCCGCGCCGATGGCCAGGGCCCGCTCCAGTTCGCCCCGGAAGGCGCTGACGGACTTCGCGCGCAGCTCCTCGTCGCAGGAAGCGAGGTTGATGAGGTAGTTGTCGTGAATCGCCAGCGGATAGAGGTCGTGCTTTTCGCGCGCTTTTCGAAAAAGGCGGACCTGCAGCGGATCGGGCACGCCGGCGCGCCACATGCGGGGGCTGGCGGAGAAGATCTGGAATGTATTGGCCCCGATCCGCGCCGCAGTCAACGCGGCCTTTTCGAGCGACCCGGCGATGGAGGTGTGGATCCCGATGCGCAAGCCTACATTGTACGCATTGCGGTTTCCGGCTCAGCTTCTGTCGGCGGCTCCGGGCGGCCAGGTGCAGGTGCGTTGTACAGGTTGGCGACCACCGACGTTGCGTCCCGTTCCCGTTTGAACTCCTTCAAGACGTTGCGAATCTCCGCAAGATCCTTTCCGATTGCATACAGCTTCTGCAAAGCGGCGATCAGGATGAAGTACACGAACAGGGTCGAAACCGTCCCCATAATGGCTCCGATCATCGTCAAGGTGGCACCTCCTGAACGCTTATCGGCAGATCCGGGCAAACTCTGCAGATTCTTTAAAAAGGGGTCCCGCATAGCGCGTGCCGTAGCGTACAATCTCAAGTGTCGACTCGGAATCAATGAAGCTCAATCTGGACGTTCTCAAAACGGAGATCGGCGAAACGCTGGAAAGCCGGAAGTTCGCGGTTTTCCACGGGTATTCCCGTGCCATGGAATCGATGCCCACTGTGTTTTGGGACACTCATCGCTATCCGGACTACAAACAGTTTCTCGACACCGCGGCGGCAGCGGGCGCGAAACTGCTGGTGCTCCACGCCCGCGAGTTCTCCTCGCTGCTGGTGGACAACTCGCTCGAACAGTTGGAAGACGGGGATTTCGCTCCCGAAGATCGCCGCGCCATCGAGCGCCGCCTGCGCGAACTGCGAGCGTACGACGGGTTCACCTGCGCCATCGAGCTCTCCTTCGACCTGAATAACCGGATGTACATGTTCGAACTCCGGACCGAGTGGTACGAAGAGTTCTCCGACCTGCTGGACGAGATCGATTCCGCCATGCCGCATCCGGATGACGAATCGGACGAAGGACCCATCGGTGGATATTTCTCCAAGAACTGACCCTCCGGCCGGTTCTGGACCTTCCCGTTCATCCACGCTGCCCGATCGACGCATGCGGTGGAACCTCCCGGGCCACGGCCCCGGAGATATCCAGGCCCTGGCCGACGGTTTGCGCATCCACCTGCCTGCGGCGCAGGTGCTTTGGAACCGCGGCTATCGCGATCCGGCCGCGGCGCGATTGTTCCTGGACGCACCGCTCGACGGCATGCACGATCCGTGGCTGCTCAAGGACATGGACAAGGCGGCGGAGCGTTTGCTGCAGGCCATCCGCGCTCGCGAGCCGATCCTGCTGTACGGCGATTATGACGTGGACGGCACCAGTTCCGTGGTCATTCTGAAGAAGGCCATTGAACTCGCCGGGGGGACCGCTTCGTTTCACGTTCCGCACCGCCTGCTCGAAGGCTATGGGATGCGTGCCGACGTCGTGGAGGAGGCCGCTGCCCGGGGTGTGAAGCTCATCGTCAGCGTCGATACCGGCATTCGCGCGGCCGAGGTGGTGCGCCATGCCATGAGCGTCGGCATCGACGTGATCATCACCGATCACCACCTGCCCGAGGAAGCGCTGCCCCCGGCTCTGGCGGTGCTGAACCCGAACCGGCCCGATTGCGGATATCCCGAGAAGACCCTCTGCGGCGCCGGCGTGGCACTGAAGCTGATTCACGCGTTGATGCTGCGTTTGGAGTATTCGCCCGAGCGCATCCGGTCACTGCTGGAGTCGTTTCTGAAGATGGTGGCCATCGCGACGGTGGCCGATGTCGTCCCGCTGACCGGAGAGAATCGGATCATCGTGAAGCGCGGGCTGGCCGGACTGCACACTGTGCGGAACGCGGGGCTGCGCGCGCTGCTCGATGTCGCGGGCTTAACCGGGAGAACATCGCCCTCGGCGGGGCAGATCGCCTTTCGCCTGGCTCCGCGCATCAACGCCGCGGGACGGATGGCCACCGCCAACGACGTCATCGACCTGTTCACCACCGACGATCCGGAACGCGCCCGCGTTCTCGCCGATCAGTTGCACAAGCTGAACCAGGAGCGGCAGGAGGCTGAGGCCGAAATCACCCGCGCCATCCTGCGGCAGTGCGACGAATGCCCCATTACCGAAGATCAGTACGCGCTGGTCTTTTCGGGCGCCGACTGGCATCGCGGAGTGGTGGGCATCGTGGCCAGCCGGATCGTGGACCGCTACAACCGCCCCACCATCGTTCTGAGCGAAGAGCAGGGGGAAGCCCAGGGCTCGGGCCGCAGTATCCGCCCGTTCCATTTGCTGGATGCTCTCGAGTCGATGTCCGATCTGTTCACGCGCTATGGAGGGCACCGCCAGGCCGTCGGGCTCGGCTTGCCGGTGGCGAAGTTGGCGGAGTTTCGCGAACGGTTCAACCGGTACGCCGCCGAACGGCTGACCCCGGAGGATCTGATCCCCACGCTCGAGGTGGATGGCGTGATCCGTTTTGCGGACCTGACGGATGAATCCGTGGCCGAGGTGCTGGCGCTGGCTCCGTTCGGCTTCGGCAATCCCGCCCCGGTGTTCGCTGTGCGGGGTGTCGAGGTTTACGGTCCGGCCGAGACCTTCAGCGAGAAGCACCTGAATGTGCGGCTTCGACAGAACGGCCGGGGATTCCGGATCAAGGCCTGGAGCTTCGCGGACCGGGCCTTCGAGTTCGAACATGGGATCCGTTCTGGACGCGGCGGTTACGGTTGTGGAGGACGCCTACTCGGCGGCGCGCGGGTTCGCCCCGTGGTGCCTGGAGTTGAAGGATGTCCGGCCCGCGCGGGCCGGCGCCGGTCATTAGACACGACGACCACTCCCTGACGGTCGTGGCTCAGAAGTGGGTACCGAGCCGCGACCGTCAGGGAGCGGAGCTGTCACACGAGCGACCACCCGGCACGGTAGGGCGGGTTCAGCCAGGAATGCGCTTCCGCGTCATTCGGGATCGCCATTCGCTCCGGGTCCCATTCGAGCAGGCGGGCAGCGCGGGCCGCGATGGTTCCCAATTGCGCGATCTGCGTCATGCGGCCGCCGAAATCGAAATTGCAGTTAGCCGGTTTGCCTCCTTTGCAGGCCTGCACCCATTCCTTGTAGTGCCCAATGGAGCGGGCCAGGGTCTTCGGCGGGGGCTGAAAATCGCGGAACCGGGCTTCCGGTAAGAGTCGATTCTTGCCTCCCGAATAATCCGCCATCAGTTTGCCCTTTTCCCCAATGAACAGCAATCCGGCGTTAGGCATGCGGGTGTGGACATCCAGTTCGATAGGGCGATGGGGCCGGAGGCCGCCGTCATACCAATGCATCGCGAGCGGCGGGTGGCTGCCGCGGGCCGGGAATTCCCACGAGATCAAGGACGAGTAACTCTCGGTCTCGGGGGTCTGAATGCGCGGGGGCAGCGTTTCGGTTCCGTCGGCGTTCATTTTGAAATAGCCGCCATGCATGGTGGTCCGGCTGGCATACACCCGCGTGGGTGCGGTGAGTTCCAGGGCGTTGTAGAAGACGTGCATGGCATGGCAGGCCATGTCGCCGACCGTGCCCGAACCGAAATCCCACCATTCGCGCCAGATCCAGGGGTGATATGCGGGATGATAGGGCCGATAGGGGGCGGTGCCGATCCACAGGTCCCAATCGAGCGCGTACGGGACGGCGGGAGTGTCGGTGGGGCGGGTTTGGGCGGCGGGATAGATGGGGTGGTCGGTCCAGACGTGAACCTCGTGCACGGGGCCGATCGCGCCGCACATAAGGATCTCGGCGGTGCTGAGGGCGGCGTCGCTGGCGCAGCTTTGCACGCTCATCTGGGTAGCCACCTTGGCCTGCCGTGCGGCGGCCACCACCTGGCGCGCTTCGTAGACGGTGTGGGTCATGGGCTTGGCGCAATAGACGTGCTTGCCGGCGCGAAGCGCTCGCATGGTGATGATGGCGTGGTTGTGGTCGGGCGTGGCGACGATGACGGCGTCGATGTTCTTTTCTTCCTTGTCGAACATCTGACGGAAATCGCGGTAGACCCGGGCTTCGGGGTACTTCTGAAACACCGGGGCCGCGAAGCTGTGATCGACGTCGCAGAGGACGACGATGCGTTCAGTGGCGCATCCCTGCAGGTAACGGCGCCCCATTCCACCGACCCCAACACCGGCGATGCGGAGCGTGTCACTGGGCGCCTGGTAACCAGGGCCGCCCAGCACTCGGCGTGGAACCACCAGCGCCGCGACACCAGCGGCGGCGACGGCGCGGCGAGTGGGGGCTGTCTCGTTCATCTTCGGCGAGTCTTTCGGATTCATGCTTTCTCCTTCATGTCTTCGCTGTGCCCAGCGGACGGACGTAGATATTACGGAAGGCCACCGGTCCGTGATCCCCTTGCAGCATGAGCGGATTGGCCGCGGCTTCCTGTATCTTCATCGCGGAACGGGTGGGGCCGTCGCAGACAACGTTCTCCTGAACCGATGACGCCGTTATAGACGATGCGTTCGAACTTCGCGTTTTCTGTTTTGGCGCCGGCAGCATTGAAGCGGGGAGCGCGAAACCAGGTGTGATAGAACTGCCACTGGCCGGGAGGACGGGACGCGTTCGCGCGCGGCGGGGATCCACCGAAACCCTTGCCGTTATCCCAGCGGTGGTAAATGCCGCCGCCATCGCTGTAGGTGAGTGGCCGGGTGGATCCATAGCTGTCAAACACCTGGAGTTCGTACAGACCGTGATGATAGACGCCGGAGTTGGATTGTTTCGCAAGCATGAACTCCAGGTATAACTCGAAATCCCCGAAGGTACGTTCGGTGACCAGATTCATGGTGCGCGTTTCCAGTCCGTTGACGATGATTCCGCCCGGAGCGGGCGCGGCTACGAGCCGCTCAGCCGCGGCTTCAGACCAGGAAACCGACTTGGTGGTGAACCACTCGGTGATTCCGCTGGCCACCTTGTCGGCGCCCAGATCGAGACGCCAGCCGGACAGGTCACGGCCGTTGAGGAGCGGAGTCCACCCTTTCCCGGTGCGGAACGGCGCCTCGGGGAGTGAGTCGCTTTCCGCGAACGCGCGGGATGCGGCGAGTGTGCCAAGAGCGAGAAAACATCTACGATCGAGTTTCATTGGTTTATGAGAATGCCCCGCCTCCGCGCGTGGTCCCGGGCCCGAATTCGCGCGCGGCGCCATTGGCAATCCTGACGTTTACCGGTTGCCTGGCACGGACTTCGAAATCGACCCGGCCGGGGGAGAAGCGGACATGGCGGAACTCCGCGGGCGCGTCGGTGGCGAACAGAGGGCGGTTGTCGCGCTTGACGTGGAGTCCGGCGGAGGACACATCGACATCATACAGCGCTCCGGCAACGGGGTACCGTTCGATGGCTCCGGCTTCGACGGGCTCGAGGGTCCCGAAGCGGAGGCCGTGCCATGGATTGACATCGATGAACTCCTCGACCGCGATCAGGGCCATCAGAGCGCCCCAGGTATAGTGAGGATCGCTTGCGCCTTCCCCGGTAGTGGACAGGAAGTTCTCATAACAGTTCCCCTTCTCGCGCCACGGCTTGAGAAACATTTTCGCGCTCGATTCGGCCAGCAGCCGGGCTTCGTGATCCCATTCGTAGATCTTCAGGCCCTGGTAGACCAGCCAGTTCACGGGCGCCCATACCTTTCCGCGCCAATAGTGCTGCTTGGGGTATTCGGGATCGTCACGGCTGATAGTGGGAAGAATCCATTCGCC
Source organism: uncultured Acidobacteriota bacterium (assembly GCA_963737465.1). Lineage (GTDB taxonomy): Bacteria > Acidobacteriota > Terriglobia > Bryobacterales > Bryobacteraceae > TMP-7. The sequence goes on along the minus strand of CAVTTC010000012.1, from coordinate 489,717 downwards.
AGCGAACTTCTTCGGATCGTGATAGACGCCGCGCAGGCTTTCGGCCTGACCGGGGGTGGCCACGCGTCCGAGCAAGGACATAAAGATATCCGGCGACATCTGTGGGAAGAACCAGTTGTCATCGACAGGCTGCCAGCGCCGGTTGAAGTAGCAGCTCCGGGCAGGGTCCCATAGCAGTCGATTGATGGTGCTCTGCATGCGGCGGTGTTCGGCTTCGAGCGCCGCAGCTTCGGCGGTGCGGCCGAGTTGGCGCGCCATCCAGGCAAGAATCCAGCAATCCATCGCGTACAGACAGTTACGTTCGACGGTGTCCTGCTCGAGAGTGCCGGTCTCCTCGTTGTACCGGGCGACGTGCCACCATTGCGGGCTGTCGTCGTAGGACTCGTAGTAAGCCACTTGCTGCCGGTCTTCGTACGGTATCTCTTCCGGGTAATTCGAACCCAGTTCAAGCAGGCCATTGCGATTGCCGTCGCGCCATGGTTGGCCGTCTCCTCGGTCAGCGAACCACCAGCGGTGATTCTTGAGCAGGCGCGGGTAGATCGCGGCGAGGAAGGTGCGATCGGGCCGGCGCATCCAGATCTTCGCCACGGCGAGTGCGCCGACGGGATACTGGGTGTGCCCCCACGCGACAGGGAAGATGGTGCGATCCGGGCGAGGCGGCCACTGCCCATACTGGACGAACATGCCCTGATCGTTCTGCCATGAGGTGATGTCGTTGATCAGGTCAAACGACTTGCGCTGGTCTTCCTGGCACACCAGCAACGCGCTGAAAAAGCTATCCCAAAGAAAGTCCGGCGCGGAGTTATTCTCGCGGGCCCAGGCTCGGCTGACCGTGATGTACCGGCGGCGGCGCTCCGGAGTGTACACCTCACTCCATTCGAGTTGGTCATTGATGGCAGCCGGGATGTCGGCGAGCCATCCCTTGCCAGTGGGACGGGCAGCGACGTACTTGGCGCGATTGCGTTCGAGGAACTCGTCGATACGTCCGGGCGCAAGCCAGGCCGACGCCGCCTTCTCGAGCGGCGCATACGATTGCCCTTGACGGCCGCACAAATAGAGGCGTTGCACGCCCGGGTAGTATCCGTGCCATTTGGTGGACCCGCCACCCCTGGTCTGCGCGGCCGGTTCGGAGGATGCGAGCACCCATCGCATCCCGTCGCGTGTTCCCGGAACCCACGAACGGCCATGCACGAAGCGGTTTTCGCCGGATTCCGTGTACAGGGCCGAGAAGCGCGGCGGCGCAGAATCCCAGGGCACATAGGCCTGGATCACGATGTCCGCAGGGGCCGACTGAGTAATTCGGCAGACGACTTCGTTGGCGGCCGTTTGCGCCCACTCGTACGTCACCCCCGGTCCACCGTCCGGCATCTGCCAAATGAGCCGCGCATAGGAGTTGTCGTACGCCTTGGGACCGACGGTCCGCCACCAGTCGTGCCAGTTTCGGAACCAGGCCGGGTAATTCGCCACAGCGTGGGTCAGCCGCCGCTCCGGCTCGATACCTTTCATCCACTCGGACGGGATCGAGAGGAACCGGAACCCGAAGATATCGGCATGATCGGCGATGAATACTTGTCCGGCCCATCCGTCGGGCGAAAGGGGACCCGCCAGCCACTGGCGCGTGGGCCGGAGACGGGCCCACATTCTGACCGGGTCCTCGCCGGTCATCGTGGCGAAGCCGAGCAGGCGGTGGATTTGTTGCGCGGAAACAACCTCCTCGGCAACGGGAGGCATAGGGTCGTCCGTTCCCGCAGGTAGGGCAGGCGCCACGGCGGCCCTCTTCAGCAAGTCGCGGCGATTCAGTTTCAATTCAATCTCTGAAAACTCTGGCGCGACGGCCGGGCTGTCGGCCGTCGCGCGCTGGACGCAAGACTAGAACGTGAGTCGGAGAGCCAACTGGACTTCGCGGTTGCCATAACCGCCCAAAGTGCCGCTGATCTCTCCGAAGTTGCCCGACGTGACGCTGCCGCTCGGGTTCGAAAAATGCGGCGTGTTCGTCAGGTTGTAGAACTCGCCCCGGAACTCGAGTTTCACCCGTTCCCAGATCGGAAAGTTGCGGAAGATCGACATGTCGTAGTTCGACAAATGCGGGCCGCGGACAATGTTGCGTCCGGCATTGCCGAATGTGTTTGCTGGAGGACTGGTGAATGCCGTAGTGTCGAACCATTTCTGGCCAGGACCGATGCCACTCAGGATACTAGTGGCGTGCACGACGTTGGCAAAGTTGCTGTTGCCGGGGCAGTTGCATGGCGTAGAGTCAGTGGTGATGCTGAACGGCGTGCCCGTGGCGAACCGGTAGATGCCATTGACCTGCCAGTTACCCAGGATGTAAGCGGCCACCCCTTCGTGCAGATACTTCTTGCCACGCCCGAACGGTAGCTCATACAAATGGCTGATGGTGAGCATGTGAGTACGGTCGAAATTCGAAGGACCGTAGTGCCGCCTGAAATCGTTTTGGATCGTGAAACCAGCCTGATCGCTCCCTACGTCCAGGGAACGGCTATACGTATACGCCAGGGTGAAAGTCAGTCCGCCCGAGAACCGTTTGTTGAGGTTCGATTGCAGTGAATTGTAGTTGCTGCTGACGCCATTACCGCGTACGCTGACGTCCGCGGTATGACCGAACGCCGCAATCAACGGCTTGCCGGCGTTACCGGTACCCGGCAAGGCGTTGTTAAAGTTCTGGTTAAACGGAAGGTGAGTGCCGAGATTGCCGACGTAACCGGCGTCGAAGGTCATGCCCCAGCCTATCTCGCGCTGATACGTGAGGTTGTAGCTCTGCACCATCGGCAGCGGGTTGTGCGGAGGGATCACAAAGAACGCCTGATCCGGCGCGGGGGTGATGTGGCCGTTCGCGGGAATGGGTACCAGATTGAACGGCGGGAGCGTGTTGAAATTGCCATCGACAATGAAGTCGCCCTGTTCCCCCGTTCTGAATATTGTAGATGACCGGGAACTGGGTTGAGAGCGTTCCACCGGTGAAGCCGAAACGCCCCGTCCAGTAACTGATGCCGTAGCCCGCGCGAATTACCGAACGGTTGTTGATGCGGTAGGCGATGCCGAGTCGAGGCGCCCAGTTGTTCTTCTCCATCTTCACCCCGCATGCCATATCGACTGTTCCCACGCCGCACACCAGCAGCGTATTCGTCGATGGGTCATAGTTGGAAGCCGCGCCGGCGTAGCGAGCTGTGATGGGAGTGTACAGTTCATAACGCAGCCCGAGATCGAGGGTAAGGTTCTTGGTCGCCTGCCAGGTGTCCTGGAGGAAGAAAAATGTCTGAGTCTGGCGATTGGTAGGAGTGATCGGCATGTACGTGCGGCTGGTCTGGTCCGGCGCACCGATCAAGAACGCCGCGAAGGAATTCGCAAACGAGCCATACGGCCCGAGCGCGGGTCCGCCCTTGAGCGCAGTCGTGCCGGGGTTAAACGTGAACAGGCCGCGAGGTCCGAAGTTCAGGCCTTGCGGTTGGAAACGATCCATTCGATTCCGATGTATCTCCGCCCCCCACTTGAGGGAATGCGCGCTGAAAATCTTGCTCCACGTGTTCACCCACGTAAACAGATTGTCGGTATTGACCAGTGGATAGTACACTGGCGTAAACATGCCGGGCATTCCGCCGATCTGGACGCGCGCCATCCCAACACTGGAAATCGGATCGGGATTGGGGTTGGCTATGCCCAGACTCTGGTTGGTGACGGTCTCCATATCCAACCCGTTCACATCCGTGCGATACCGGTTGTAGCCCATGCGCCCCTCGGTGAGCAGACTGGGACTGAATCCGTGAGTGAAGTTGGCGAGCGCCGTAATGGTGTAGTCCCGCGCAAGCGTTCCCTCCCCGATGATGTCGCCGAGAGATGCTTTTTGCGTGATGTTGTACTTCGAGTAGTTCATCTTTACGAAGAGTTTAGTCGCAGCGGTGAAGTTGTGATCTACGCGGCCATCGAAGGAATTGCCGTCGTACAGGAACGGGACATTGACGTTTAAGTTGTTCGTGAAACTTGCCCCGCTGAGGTTGGGCGCCGGAAAATACTGCAGCAATTTGCTGGCGATCGGACTGAACCGGTCTCGTGGAATGACGTTGTTGAGAAACGGCTGACGGCCGGTTCCGTCGGAGTTACCCGAGGACGGGTCGTACAGGAACAACCCAGGGACGCTGCTAAAGTCGCCACTCAGCCACGCAGTGGAAGGGGTGCTGGCAATCGATGTCGAGGATTGCCTGAGGTACAGCCCCTGATATGCGCCGAAAAAGAACGTTTTGTTCTTGATGATTGGACCGCCAACCGCCGCGCCGAATTGGTTGCGGATGTAAGTAGGCTTCGGCTTGTCAACCGTATTGAAGAAGTCTCGGGCACGGAAGTCCGTGCTGCGATGGAACTCATACAAGCTGCCGTGTAACTCATTCGTCCCGCCGCGGGTAGCGACGTTCACGATAGCCCCGCCGGCGCGGCCGAACTCAGCGTTGTAGTTGCTGGTGGACACGTGCACTTCCTCCACCACCTCGGCAGTCGGAATGTAGACGGTGAGTCCCAGGGTCGGATTTGTGTTGTCCACGCCGTCAACCAGCGTGTTGTTCGCCGAGTTGCCCTGTCCGTTAGCGCGGAAGAAAGTGGTCCCCTGCGGGTCTTCGGACTGGGTAAAGTCCACGGTGGGCGGTGTCACACCCGCGACGAGGCCGGCCACAGCTTGAAAGCTGCGGTTCGCCAGCGGAAGCTCGGTGATCGCCTGTGTGCTGAAATTACGTGCTACCTCTGCCCTGTCCGTCTGCAGCGGAGGAGCTTCGCTGGTGACCTGAACCGTTTCGGTGATGGCGCCGGGCTCGAGCGCGGCATCTACGCGGATGGAAGACGAGACCGGCAGGTTGACGTTTTCACGAATGACCTTCTTGAATCCCGCCGCTTCAATTTCAACCCTGTATGTTCCCGGAGCCAGATAAGGGATGGTATATACGCCATCGCTGGTGGTGTTCACCTTCCGAACAATTCCGGTACTTACCTGTGTAGCGGTTACACTTGCGTTCGGAACGGTTGCGCCGCTCGGATCGGTGACCGTACCGATCAAGGTGGCGCTGACCTGTTGAGCATTGAGATCCGCGACGGTGAATATCGTCAGCAGTCCCAGAAGAAGCAAGGAAATCCGAAAAGCACGCCCCATGCCTCTCACCTCTTCGTATAATCTGCCATTGACTGGGGAGGTTGTCAATGAATTAAAGGTGTTCTAAAAGGCTAATTGCATCAATATTTGCAGTAAATTAGCCAAACTGTTGGAGGATATCGGATTGGAGCGGGTCCGGGAACTCGTCAAACGGCAACGGCTAAGGGCGGACAATTCGGAAGGAACTCACCTCCGAATCAGATCGTATCGACGCGTGAAAACCGTGTTCACCGAGCCCTCTCCGGAGCATCACTCGACCGTTCCTGTGTCGACCAATAGCCGGGACGGGCGCGGACCTGTGCTTCGCGTTCTGTCACTCGGACCTCGAGGCGGTGGTAGCCGGCTGTAGAATCGTCGGGTGTGAAGCTCAGCAGATATTGAGAATGTAACTCGGCGCCGAGTTTCTGGATGGCATTCTCGAGTCCTTTCAGCCGTGTGAACGGGAATGCGGCGCCGCCAGTCGCCTGCGTGAGTACCTGGGTCGTGTTGGTCTTCCCCAGCCGGATCAACTCGCCAATACCTCCGAGCAAATCCACGCGTTGGTCCTGCGGTGGCAACGGAGCGGCGGTACAGCCGAAGGGACCGCATGTGGGCGGCGCGCCGGTCACCGTGCCGGTGTCATCACTGGGCTTCTTGGGCCGCTCGGCCATCTTCGGCTCCTCAACCGGGTTTTTGGTGGTGAAGGCCGTCGTGAAGGCCGAGTACGTCGCGGCATAGACCGTGATGCCGGCTGCTTGGGCGGCCATGGCAGCTTGCTCGAGCTCGGTCTCGCTGCCGCGATCTCGCGATTCGGAAATCAGCAACAGGACCCGGCGTGACTTCGGCCGTTGCCGCAGCCGCTCGACGGATTCGGATACTGTATCCGTCAGCCGAGCAACCTTGGCAGCCCCCGGACGGACCCGTTCAAAGGCCTGTGCCAAAGCATCCTCGTCATGGGTGCACTCCTGAAGCCAGACAATGCGATCGGAGAAAGACACGACGCCCGCACAGCCCCGTTCGCCGGTGACGAGGGGCTGAATCATCGCTCCGACCTTGTGCACCTTTTCGAGAACGGCGCGGGAGATACCGGAGGACTGAATGGCCACTATCAGTGCAATGGGAGCCACACCCGTGCCGATGGTATCCACGGCGGCCTTCTGTGGCCGGCCATTGTCCAGGACGACGAAATCGTTCATTTCCAGGCCATCGACCGCGCGTCCATTCGCGTCGGTAACGGTCGCCGGCACCAGGACGAGGCGCGACTGAACCCCGAAGCGCGGATCCTGCGCGGACACGGCGACCGCCACGGCCAAGCCGAGAAGGCATCTCATCCGACAGTTCGGCAGCACGTGGAGTGCCGCCGGATGTCAGTCCAGCGGGCTATAGTAACCGCGACGCCAGGAGACGCGCAACGGAGCTTCCGGTCGCGGCCTGAACCACCTGCACCTTCAGCTTGCGGTACATACCGTCCATGTTTCGCCGCCGTCCACGCGTTGCAGCAGCAGTCCGTTGTATTGCGGGCGAAAAACCCAGGACGTATTCATGGTGCATTTCCGCGCTCACCCTAATGGCAACGTCCTCCAGGTCGCTCAGCTTTTTGACCTGGAAGGCGCGGCCGCCACTCTCGTCGGCGAGCTTTTCAAGCACGCGAGAACGGTCCTGAATGGAGATGGCGAACACGCGAACATTGCCTTCCTGTACCCTGCGCTTGACCTCGTGCTCCGTGTAGCGGCTGTTGTTGTCGCTTCCGTCTGAAAAGATCAGTAGCGCCCTGCGGCCATACTGGGCGCGTTTCATCTCATTGATCCCGAGATAGATGGCATCGAACAGAGCGGTCGCGCCCTGGGGCTGGACGGCGGACACTGTCCTTTCAACCTGTCCGACATTCATCGTAAACGCTAAGAGCTTCTCCGGATGATCAGAGAACCGAATCAGGGAAAACTCGTCCGCCGGCATGCTCAGGTTCAGGAGTCGTAGAAGGGCTTGTCGGGATTCTGCCATCTTGCGCAGCATGCTGCTGCTCGCATCCAGAAGGATCCCGACCGACACCGGGCGCTCCTGGCTGAAGAACGCGGAAACGTTCTGCTCAACCCCGTCTTCGTAGAGCCTGAAAGACTCCTTGGAGAGGCCGCTGACAGGCCGGTCGTACATATCCGTGACGAGGACCGGGACCAGGACCAGGTTCACCGCCACTCGAATCGAGTTTGCCGCTCTGTAGCTCTGATCAACGTTGCGGAGTGCGAGCGGAATCGCTACTTTGGCGTTTTGTTCCTGCGCATTCAGGATAGAGACTGCGGCAACGCTGATGAGCGCCAGTTTGGAAAGGTCCATACCCGGTTTGCCAAATCCTTCCTTGCCTCGAATTGAGAAGTAGACGCTACTTAGCTGTTTTTGCTTCGTCGCTATGTCGAGTAACGGTTGCTCGCGCGACAGAATGGCAAGTCACTCGCATGAGTCGTCCCATTGGAGGAGGCGCGAATGAAAAGCTTAAAATTGCTACTCGCCGGGCTTGTGCTGACTGTGGCAGGCGCTTATGGCGCACACGTGACCGTTCAGAACGCACGCCTGTGGGGGCCAAATGGCGCCGCGGACGGCAAAATCGTGATGTTCAACAACCGGATGGTGTTTGTGGACAACAACCAGCCGGATCTCTCGTTTGAGATTCCGAAGAGCGATATCCGGACCGCCCGCTGGGAGGGCGGACGACTCACCATAGACGTCGCCAACCCCTACTCGAGCAGCCTTGGAAAAAACCAGAACTCGGTCGTGTTGCTGATGCCCGATCCGGGCAGCGCCAGTACCTTCGTCAACTGGATGGGAGTGCCGGTGACCGGCTATACAGGAGAAGCTGACCGTTCGATCTCACCCGCTGCGAATCCCGTCGTGACGGACATTTCGTTCGATGTCAAAAACGGCGATCAGAAGGGTAGGCTCATCGTTCAGCCAAATGAGCTGAGATTCGAATCGTTAACCGATGCAAAGCACTCACGGCACTGGCGGTGGGCGGACATCCAGAAGTTCTCGCGCAATGGGCATGAGATCAAGTTGGAACCGTACCATGGCGATAAGTACGAGTTCCAGTTCCACAATCAGGAGATGCTTCAGACCGCCTACGACGTGCTGGCGGATCATATCGTGAACGCTCGCGTGAACCGTTAAACCGGGTCGGCAGTACGTCAGAATCCGGTCTGGGCGCTGGCCTTGTTCAGCCACACGAACATGGCGATGAAGGCGAAAACAGTTACCACCACCGTCAACGCGGCGATTCCGCGCCATAGCTGCTCCGGGCCAGGCCTCAGCGTCGGCGATCCCGCAATGTAGCCCACTCCGAACCCGGCTGCCAGACCGCCCAGGTGGGCGGCCATGTCGATGTTGGGGATGATGAAGCCGAGCACCAGTCCGTACATCGCCCATCGCATGTAGAAACTGCGGAGTGCGGAGCCGTAATGCGACCGCTCTCTAATGCCGAATGCGATCATTGCGCCGATGAGGCCGAAGATACCTGCCGAAGCTCCCACCGAGAGATGCGCGAAATGGGCGCTGGCATAGAATCCGCCCACCGTGGCGGCGAAATAAATCACCAGCATGCGGCTGGTTCCATAGAACTCCTCGGTTTGGGCGCCCAGGTCGAAGAGCACCCAGGAGTTCATGAGGATGTGCATGATACCGCCGTGCAGAAAGCCGGCTGTGATCAGTCGCCACCATTGGCCGGCCTGAATGTAGGGCGGGTACATGGCCCCAAAGTTCAACAGGGTCTGGCCGTCCAGTCCGGCAATTCCGCCACGGCCCGACTTCATGCTGTACAGGACCATGGCGGCATACAGGCCGAAGTTGATGAGCAACAGGACGGTGGTGGTGAAGCGGGCGTGCGGGATCAGCCCTCCCATCAGGTCGGAGGGCTGGCGGCGATCCACGGCCTTCGGCCCCACCGGAGTATTGCAGTACGGGCACACACGGTCGTCCGTGGTGATGAAAGCCCGGCAATGCGGGCACATGCGACGTTTGTCCACTAACTGTCATTGTACAATCCGATTCGCGGGCCCTGTCCGTTTTCGCCGATTCCCGGGCGATTGGAGGCGAAATCGTCAGGTGGTCAGGCTATCTTCCGGCTCGGGAGGCGCGCTCCGGGTCCTCTACTTGTTACAATCAATATTCCAATGGGGGGCAACGAGCAGGAGCAGCGACAGAGTATCGTCGAGGTTGGAAGGCTCGTCTTTCAGAAGAACTGGGTGGCCGCCAGCGACGGCAACATCAGTATCCGGTTAGACGAAAATCGAATCCTCTGCACGCCATCAGGTGTGTGCAAAGGTATGATGCGGCCGGAAGACCTGATTGTCTGCGATCTGGATGGGAAGCGAATTTCGGGGCGGCTCGAGTGCACTTCCGAGATCGCGATGCACACCACCATTTACCGGCTGCGTCCGGACGTGATGAGCGTGGTGCACGCCCACCCGCCCATCTCGACGGGTTTCGCAGCGGCGAGCCGGGCTTTGGATCTGGCGATCCTGCCCGAAGTGATCGTGAGTTTGGGCTGCGTTCCGCTTGCCGCCTACGGTATGCCCGGGACACCGGAACTGACCGAGGGCATGCTGCCGTATATTCCCAAGTGCGATGCCATGCTGCTGGAAAGCCACGGCGTGGTCTGCTACGGCGAGGACGTATTCAAGGCCTATGCGCGCATGGAGAAGGTGGAGCAATTCGCCCAGATCACCCTGGTTGCGGAACTGCTAGGCGGGCCCAAGGTGCTGCCGCGCGCGGAGGTTCGGCGCTTGTTCGATGCACGCTTCCGTTACGGCATTAAGAGCCGGACCACGTTCGAACCGGGCTTCCCGGTAGTTGCAGAGGATCTGGCCGGCACTCGGCCGCGCTATCATTTGACCCGCGAGGAGATCGCGGACATTGTGGAAGAAGCCCTGCGGGCACAGAGAGAGTCAACTTCCCGGGGTCGGTGACGATTCCGCGGTGATCTCCAGGGATTCCTGCTCCGGCCGAGGGCTGTGGCGTGGTGTCTTGTAAACGAACAGATAAACTGCCAGGCAGCATCCCAAGGCCAGTTTGATCGTCTCCACTGCGACAAAGGTCCCTCGCAGGGCCAGGTATCGAGCCCGGTCCGCGGACCATGTTGCGAGATCCACTCGATGTCGGAGAAAGTGAATTTCGGGCGCAAGCGCGAAACAGGCAAACCCAGCCAGGACGAGCATAGCCGCCGCCAGTCCGATGGCTAAACGGTTTACGCGAGTAGCATAGACCAGACAGATAATGAGCCCGCAGCCGATGACCAGCTGGGTAATCCCCCAGGTTTCCGAGTATCGGCGCTGTTCCTCGTACGAATGAAAGCGAAGGAGCTCCGCCGCCTTCTCCGGGCCGAGAGTCTCAATCATCTTGGCGATCTCGCGGGTCGGACGAGACAGCACCGCCTGCACGCTTTCGGGACCTTGAGCATCGATGTAAGCCATGAACAGGCAACCGATCATCCAGGCTCCGAGGACGAACGCAGCTGCGCGGCGCAAGTGCACTGAACGATCAGTTTAGCGCAAGCAGGACGACGGGGACGTTGTGGAAGGCCCGGCACACCATTCGCGAAATCCGGTCCAAAACAGGGCGGCGGGCCGCATTTCCGGCCGCTTGTTAAACTGAAAAGGAACAATGACCTACGACCTGATCGTTATCGGGAGCGGCCCGGGTGGCTACTCCGCGGCGGTACGCGCCGGCCAGTACGGCCTCAAGACCGCCATCATTGAAAAGGATCCGAAACTGGGCGGGACCTGTCTCCACGTCGGCTGCATCCCCACCAAGGCCCTGCTGCACTCGGCCGATGTCTGGGACTACCTCAAGAATCCCGAGCCGAACAAGGCATGCGGTGCGACAACCCGCAACTCGACTTCCAGGCCGTGAACGACCGCAAGAACAAGATCGTCAACAAACACGCCAAGGGTGTCGAGGGGCTGATGAAGAAGAACAAGGTTGAGTGGATCAAGGGCTACGGCAAGCTCAAGGGCGGCGGGCAAGGTGGAAGTGACCGGCGACAACGGCGCGCGAAATCCACTCGAGGCCAAGAACGATCATTCTGGCCACCGGTTCCGAGGCGCGCATGCTGCCGGGCCTGCAGCCGGACGCCGAGCGGATTCTGACCAATATCGAGATTCTGAATCTGACGGCGGTGCCGAAGACCATGATCATCATCGGCGCGGGCGCGGTGGGAGTGGAGTTCGCGTCCATCTTCAACCGCTTCGGCACCAAGGTGACGGTCCTCGAAATGCTGCCCCGCCTGGTGCCGGTGGAAGACGAAGAGATCTCGAAGGAACTGGAGCGGTATTTCAAGAAAACCGGCATCCGCATCGAAACGGGCGCCAAAGCCGAGGACGTCCAGAAGACCGATTCCGGCGTGACGCTGAACGTTACGCTCTGCGAACGGCAAGAAGGAAGCCATGGAAGCGGATTGCCTGCTGGTCGCCGTCGGCCGCAAGCCCAGCACCGAGAACATCGGACTCGAAGGCACCGAAGTCGAACTCGATCGGGGATTCGTCAAAGTGAACCGCTATCAGCAGACCGGCGAGCCCGGCGTTTACGCCATCGGCGATATCGTGGCCGGCACGCCGCAACTGGCCCACGTGGCGACCGCGGAGGGCATGGTGGCGGTGGCCACATTGCCGGCAAACCCGTCGACGCCGATCAATCGGAACCGCATCCCGGGCGCGACTTATACCGAACCCGGCATCGGCAGTGTGGGGCTGACCGAAGCGCAGGCGAAAGCCCAGGGCTTCAAGGTGAAGGTGGGCAAGTTCCCGTTCGGCGCCAACAGCAAAGCCACCATCCTGGGCAAGCACGAGGGCTTCGTCAAGGTGGTTGCCGACGAGAAATTCGGCGAAATCCTCGGCGTCCACATCATCGGTCCGGAGGCCTTCGAGCTGATCTCGGAAGCCGTGACGGCGATGGAAGCGGAAGCCACTGTCGAGACGATGATGAACACCATCCACGCTCATCCCGACGCTGTATGAAGCGATGGGCGAAGCTTTCAACTCCGTCTACGGACTCGCGATCAACTTCTGAATGCGGCCCTGCGAATTCCGCGATCTCGGCCGGATGGGCTACGGCGAGGCCTATGCGCTGCAGCGCGATCTAGTGGAGAAACGCAAGCGCGGGGAAATCCCCGACCAGCTTCTGATCGTCGAGCATCCGCACGTGATCACCATGGGGCGCAACGGCCACCAGGAGAACATGCTGGCCAGCGAAGAGATGCTGGAGCGCGCGGGAATCGCGTTTTGTCCGACGGACCGGGGCGGCGACGTCACTTATCATGGACCGGGGCAGATCGTCGGCTATCCGATTCTGGATTTGCGAGAATGGAAGCGCGACGTTGTCGCCTATGTGCGATGGCATCGAGCAGGTGATCATTGATACGCTGGCGTGATTTCGGTATCGAGGCCGGGCGGGTGCAAGGCGCCACCGGGGTGTGGGTGGACGGCGCGAAGATCTGCGCCATCGGCGTGCACATCAGCCGCTGGGTTACGTCGCACGGATTCGCGCTGAATGTAGATACGGATTTGCAGTATTTCCAATACATTGTTCCGTGCGGGCTGAGCAAGCCCGTCACGTCGCATGCGGCGAACTGGGCTGTGAGGCCTCGCGCGAGGGATGTCGATGACTGGCTTACCGGTCACTTTGCCCATGATGTTCGGGTTCGAGATCACGGCAGCCGGTCTGAATCTGAAAACGGAGAAACAGATGACCGATGTCGTGATGCCCCAGATGGGCGAAAGCATTGTCGAAGGCACGCTGACCAAGTGGCTGAAGAAGCCCGGCGATCGCGTGGAACGGGACGAGCCCCTGTTCGAGATTTCCACCGATAAAGTGGACACGGAAATCCCTTCGCCCGCCGCGCGGGATCGCTGTCCGAAATCCTGGTGGAAGAAGGAAAGACCGTAGGGATCAATACCATCGTGGGGCGGATCAACGAGGCGGGCGAATCGCCCGCGTGGGAGCCGCCAGCGCTTCGTCGTAGCGCGGCATCGGCCCCCGAGGAGCAGGCGCCGGCGCGCCCAGTCCGCCTCCGGCCGCGTCTCCGAGACACTAACGCGCCCCAGCCTCCCGGATGCACCGCGCTGCCACCGCCTCCGCCGCCAGACGAAGGAGCCGGGCCCGCTCTCGCCGCTGGTCCGCAAGATGGCGCGCGAATACAACATTGACCTGAAGCAGGTGCGTGGAACCGGCGCCGGCGGCAGCATCACCAAGCAGGACATCGACAACTACATGGGCGCTCAGGCGGCTCGGACGGTGGCGAGCGTGACCGCGCCCAGCTATCCCGCGCCTGCCTATGCGGCTCAACCTCCTGCGCCGCCGGCCCCCGCCGCACCGCCGCCCGCGGCGGATCTGCCACCACTGCCCCGCGCCGAAGCGGCCCGGGCCAGGGTGGAGCCGATGAGCACCATGCGGCAGAAGATCGCCGAACACATGGTGTTCAGCAAGCGCACCTCGGCCCACGTCACCACGGTTCACAAGGTGGACATGACCCGCGTGGCGCGAACGCGGGACCGCAACAAGGCCGATTTCCAGCAGCGCTATGGATTCGCGCTGACCTACCTGCCGTTCGTGACCCGGGCCGCCGCCGCGGCATTACGCCAGTTCCCGCTGGTCAATTCGTCCATCGAAGGCACCAACATCATTTACCACAACGAGATCAATATCGGCATCGCGGTAGCGCTCGAGAACGGCCTGATCGTTCCCGTGATTCGCAATGCCGATGAAAAGAACATCGTCGGCATTCAGCGTTCGATCGTCGATCTCGCCGCGCGGGCCCGTTCGCGGCAACTGAAGCCCGACGAGGTGCAGGGCGGGACGTTCTCCATCACCAATTTCGGCAGTTTCGGAAGCCTGTTCGCGACACCCGTGATCAACCAGCCGCAAGTGGCGATTCTGGGTGTCGGAGCGGTGGAGAAAGCTCCCGTGGTGATCGACGATGCGATCGCCATCCGGTCTATGTGTTACCTGGCGCTGACGTTCGACCACCGGTTGATCGACGGTGCGCTCGGCGACCAGTTCACCGGCGCGGTGAAGCGGATTCTCGAGAACTGGTCGGAGGAAATCCTCTAAACCGTTTTTTCCCGGACCAGTCGCGGATGGCCCTTTCGTTGACAGAATCGGATCGTGCGGGAATTTAGGAAAATAGCCTAGACCTTGGTCTTCGGGACTCGCGTCTGGTGCGGCGTCCGGGAAGCGAATACGGATAACCAGGAGGCTTCGCCGTGTTCATCGGGCCGAAGCGTTCCCGATATTCCGGCATTGGCCAGGGCCCCGACCCATTGCACCGGCATGCTGGTACGGAGATTGCAGCGTTGTCTGTGACAGGCATGCGTCCCGTTTGCTCGCTTACGCTTATCGTCCTTTTGTGCCTCGCGCTTGGTTGCGCACGCACGCCGGAACAGCGCTATTCGCGTTCGCTCGAGCGTGGGAAGCAGTTATCCGCAGCGGGTGATTATAGTCGGGCGATTCTCGAATTCCGCAATGCCGTCGAGGCGCAGCCGAACAAACCGGAGGGGCACTACCGGCTAGCGGAGGCCTATGTGGCCACTCGCCAGTTCAATTACGCTATCTACTTCCTACGCAAGGCCACGGCAGCCGACCCGAACTTCGCGCCAGCGCAGGTCAAACTCGCTGAACTCATGACTATGACTCACGACCCGCAGGCAGTTAAGGATGCGGAGTCGCTACTCATGAAGGTGCTGACGCGGGACCCGGGCGACAGCACCGCTTTGTACGTTCTGGCGGCCACGCAAATGCAGTCGGGCAACGTCAAGAACGCCGAGAAGTCGCTAACGGAGATTCTCGAGAAATCGCCGCAAAATCTGCGGTCGGCTATTTCGCTGGCGCAGCTGAAAGCGTCGCAGCACGATCTCGCCGCAGCCGAGAGTATTTTGCAGGCGGCCGTCCGACAGTTGCCTGAATCGTCCCATGCGGCGGTCGCGCTAGGGTTCGTGTATGCGTGGGCGGGCAAGACGGCTGAAGCCAGGAGCACGTTCGAACGCGCCGTGCAACTCGACCGCACCAACGCCGGAGCCCTGCAGGCGCTTGCGGCGATCGAGTTGAAAACCGGCGATACGGCCGCTGCTGAAGCCACTTACCGGCAACTCGCCTCGGTTCCGAATAAGGATTACCACCTCGCGTATGCCATGTTTCTCCTCGATCAGAAACGCGCAAGCGAGGCAGTGGCGGAACTTGAGCGCCTGTTCCGATCCGATCCCGGCGACCGCGTGGCGAGAACCGGCCTGGTTGCGGGCTATCTGGCCACCAATCGCGAAAACGACGCGGCGGCCGTGCTTGCCACTGCTTTGAAAGCGAACCCGAACGATGCCGATGCGCTCTCTCAGCGCAGCCAAATCTATTTGCATGCGGGCAAGTACAACGAGGCGCAGCGGGATCTCGAGAACGTTCTCCACAGCACTCCCTCCGCGCAGGCGCACTATCTCATGTCGAAGGTGTATGCGCAGCGGGGGGCCTTTCTACTCGAAAAACAGGAACTTGGCGAAGCCTTGCGGCTCTCCCCGGAGTCATTTTTGGTCCGGACGGACCTCGCCAATGCGCTCTTGCGCAGCCGGAATCCCCGGGCCGCGCTCGATACCTTGCGCGGAGCTACCGACCAGCAACAGCGCACGGTCGCGTACGTCGAAGCGCGAAACTGGGCGTTAATCGCTCTTGGCGAGTACGCGGAAGCCAGAAAGGGCGTCGAAGCGGCGCTCGCCGTGGCAAGGACGCCCGAGCTCAGGTTGCAGGACGCAGTTCTGAAAAGCGCGGCACGCGACCTTCCGGGAGCCCGCGCCGCTATCGACGAGGTGCTCAAAGAAAACCCTGAGGACCTCCGCGCACTGTCCTTATATGTGCAGATGTCCGGAGCGGACAAGCAGTCCTCGGCTGTGCTGGACAAGATGCGCCAGTGCATTGCGCTACGGCCGAAGTCTATTCAGCTCCGGATGTTCCTCGCGGTCTGGCTTGTCGAGCACGGGCGCGAACCCGAAGCCCGTCAGGCACTTGCCGAAGCGAAAGCCATCGCGACGGACAATCCCACCCCCGATTTGATGCTCGCCGGCCTGGATATTCGGGCAGGCAAGACGTCCGAGGCCCGCCAGAAGCTGACGGCGCTGCTCGCCGCGGATCCTTCGAACATCGAGGCACACAGGATGTTTGGCGACCTGGAGGACGCCGCCAAGAATTACGAGGGCGCCGCCGAGCACTATCGGAAAGTGATCGACACCCGCAGCGATGATATTCACTCCCTGAACAACCTCGCCTTCAACCTTTCCAACATCCCCGACCGGCTGGATGAAGCGATGGGATACGCGCAAAAGGCCAAGGAGTTGGTTCCGACAAGCCCGGAGATCCAGGATACTCTCGGATGGATCTACTACAAAAAGGGTTTGTACTCAATGGCGGTGAAGGAGTTCGAGCTTGCCGCGGCGCGCAAGCCGACCCCGGAGATCAATTTTCATCTCGGGATGGCGTACAAACAGCTCGGCAAAAGTGAAGAGGGCTCCAGACTCGTTGAAGAGGCGGTCGCTAAGGATCCGACCCTGCTCCGCTAGTAAATCGCTAACGGGCACATCCCCAAGCAGGTTTGTTCTGATGATTTGCACTGGGTGACAAATGTTTTCACTTGGCGTCCTTTTCAGCCCCGTCGCCACTCGCCTAAGCGGTTGCGTTTGCAGTAAAAATGCCGCGGAGCGCATGCAGCAATCACGCGGAACGAAAATTGCAAACGGTTCACCCAGCAGTAACAAACCTTAGAGGGATTATTCGGAGGTCGATTGTGTCCAAACGGGTTAGCCTAGTACTCTTTGCGGCTGTTTTGCTGGCGGTCGGAATACCCCAGGCCAATGCATCGAGCTTTTCTTTCACTTTCGATTCACTCGGGATCAATGTCACGAACGCTGGACTGCAGACTTACATGAATGGGGTGTTGGTCGGTATCGGGTCGGTATCGGTCGGCGGGAACCCTATCACAGATAAGACCTACAATGGAGACGGACACGTGGTTGGTAACACCTGCACGGCAGCACACTGCACGTCGTCGTCGTCAACCACGCTCGGGACGGATACATTCGTCCGCAACGTGGCGGGTCAAACCGCCTTCTCGTTCACGTTTACTCTTACAGACGCGGTCATCGACAGCGTGAGTTTCGATTACGAGATCTTCCCGGATGGAACGTGTCCCAGCACTGAGCAAATGCGGAGGTCTGGGTGCGAACCTGCCGGACTTCACGTTCAGCACTAATCTCGGCCAGGTGTTCCACGACGTAGGCACAACGCCAACGAGCGGGAATAACTACTCGCCATACAGCGTTAGCCACCATACAACCGAGAAGGCGCCACAGAAGCTTGTTATCGGTGGCGGTCCTTACACGACCAACGTAGCCGGAGCGACGACGCTCACGTTTACGGACTGGCCGGCGACGATCGGTATAGACAATCTGACCGTTAACTACACGACTACCACCGTTACCACTCACGGTACCACCCCCGAGCCCGCCTCCGTCGTACTTCTCGGAACCCTGTGTGCCGGGGTTGTCTGGTTGTTGCGCCGTCGCACCCAGACACAGTCCGCGGCTTAGCATCTCTTCGGAAGAGGACAGAGGCCCGCGCCCGGTACCCATCCGTCTAAATGCGCGCCGTGGCCCGGCAGCGCTTAACTGCCCGGTCGTCCCGGTAAAACTGCCGTCCGCGCCGCCAACTTGCCGAGCCAGACGAATGAAAACAGGGGAGTTGTGTTTCGGCGAGGCGCGCGACTCACTGCCGCTCTGATAAACGCTGTCGGTGTGCCTGGCCATGGCTCAGGAGCAGACCTTTTACGGGATTCTGGTGGACTCGAAGTGCAATACAACTAGCACGGCAGACCCAGGTTCGATGATGAACCGCCGACCGCTCCGGCACCGGTAATCGCTCGACTGCTGATCTGAACCGTAGTGCGCAAGCAGGGCAGGGCTCGGGCTCCTGGGATCGTTCCTGTTTCATCTCACCGAGCAGTTCGTCGTACGTCCTGCAACTGCAGGACGGGCTCAGGGTTCGGCTGGACGATGCGGGAAATGACCGCGTTAGCGATCGTTAACGACCTCAAAATGTAAGGTACACTGGCCACGTTGCCATCGTTATTTGCGCGCATCCGTCTGTGTGAGTGGATCCTGGCCGTTTACTTTCTGTATGTGGCCGTGATTGCGGCGGCGTATCCGCTCGCCTCGGGGACGGTCCTGCGGGCTTGGCTGGTATTTGCCGGGGCCGCCGGACTGTTCGTGATCCTCTCGTTTCCCCCACTAACTCATGCCCGCGACTGGGTGACCCTGGCTCTCGTTCTGGTGGCATACCGGGAGATGGACTGGTTCAGCGTCCGCTATAAGGCCCGGCATCTGGAACAGCAATGGCTGGCATGGGATCACCACTTCCTGTTCGACCGTGGATTTCGGGGGTGGGTGGAGAGCTTCGGTGTGCTCCTCCCGACGGTCCTCGAATTATCCTATCTGCTCGTCTACGGCATCGGTGTGTTCATTTTGGCCGCCTTCTACTTTGCGGGCCGTCGGGACCGGACGAATGCCTATCTCACCACCTATGTGGTGGGCACGCTGCTGGCGTATGCGATGTTCCCGTATTTCCCCTCGGATCCTCCGAGAGTTCTCTTTCCAGGCCTGGATATGCCTGGCGTGATGACGGGAATGCGCCGGTTGAACCTGGCGCTGGTCGGCGGCTACGGAATTCACTCCAGCGTGTTCCCCAGCGCGCATGTCTCCTCGGCATTTTCAGCGGCATGGGGGGCAGTCTGCTTTCTGCCGGAACGCCCGTGGGTGGGAAGAATCGCGGTGCTGTACGCGGCGCTGGTCTCGGTATCGACTGTCTACGGGCGGTACCACTACGCGGTGGACGCAGTGGCCGGATTCGCTGTGAGCCTGGTGGCGCTGGCGGTCGCGGTGGGATTGCGAAAGACTTATCTTTCCAAGTCCCGGTGAGATTCTCTAACTCGATACCCGGCCCGGGCGAGGTGCCTGCGGATCTCGCCGGCGATCATCACCGAGCGGTGGTGTCCTCCCGTACATCCGAAAGAGATGGTGAGATAGCTCTTCCCCTCTCGGATGTAATGCGGCAGCAGGTAGACCAGCAATTGGGAAATCTTCTCGATGAACTCCACCGTCTGTGGGAATGACCGGATGTAGCGGGCCACCCGGGGATGGCGTCCCGTCAAGTTCTTGAACTCGGGAATATAGTTCGGATTCGGGAGGAACCGGACGTCGAACACGAGGTCGCTATCGGTGGGAATGCCGTGTTTGAAGCCGAAGCTGGAAATGTACACGCCGATACTCTTGGCGTCGCGGCCACCGCGAAACTTCTCGCCGATGATCTCGCGCAGTTCATGGACGTTGAACTTGGAGGTGTTGATGTGGTGGTCGGCGAGCGGCCGGATCTCGGCCAGGGCTTTGCGCTCCGCCTGAATGCTCTTGACCACCGACCGGTGTGTCCCGAGCGGATGCGGGCGGCGGGTTTCACTGAATCGCCTCACCAGCGTCTCGTCTTCGGCTTCCAGGAACATCAGCCGGGTGGGCACCTTCTTCTTCAACTTGCGGTAAATAAGGGGGAACTCCTGTAGGGCTTCCCCCTCGCGGATGTCGATCACGATGGCGCAAAAACGATTTCCGGATCCCCCGATCAAGTCGGCAAACGTGGGAAGCAGCTTGATCGGCAAATTGTCGACCGCGTAGTAGCCCAAGTCTTCAAATGCTTTGAGGACGGTCCCTTTTCCGGACCCGCTCATGCCGGTTATGATCACCAGCTCAGAGCTGACGTTTTCTTCGGCCGGAGGGCCGGATTTTCGGGTCGCCATTCCGCGACTTTACGACTCGATAAGGTCGAAGTCGCCGTCGGGCCGGCGGATGAGCACCGACACGCAGTCCTTTTCAGAATCGCGATAGACGATGTACTGGCGGGCATCGATCTCCAGGATAGCCTCATCCAGCGTCATGGGCTTGCGGTGCTCGTGATGATTCACCCTGAAGATTCGGGTCACCTTTTCGACATCCTCGGTGGAGTTCGCCCCGGGCTCGGCAGCGGCTATCTCGGGGTTCGATTCGGCGCTCTTATCTTTAGGAGTGCGCTTGGTGTCGCGGAATTTGTTCCGCACTTTCAGCGCTTGTTTCTCCAGCTTTTCCAGCGCGGTCTGCGCCGCGATGAAATAATCGTCGCTACTGCCCACCACGACCAGGGGATGGTCGTAGAAGTTGCAGGTGATTTCGACGTTGGTCAGGTGCCTTTCGGACGTGATGACCACGTGAAGTTCGCGTTGCCCTTTCCACTCGATCAATTTAGCGAGTCTGTCCCATTTCGAGTCGAGCTTTCGCTGCTGGTCCGGCATGAGTTCCGGACGCTTACCTGAGTAGCTGATGTTCATTGATTGCCTCCGCTTGGAGATCACTGACAACGTTCGGATGACGGACTACCGTTCCCGGTGTTTATTTTTCAGCACCGGATGAATCGCGGTAGTCTGTCAGTTTCGCACACGGCGTTGGTGTGTGGACGGGATTTTCATATCTTCCCTGTACTTGGCTACCGTACGGCGGGTGACCTGGATCCCTTCAGACTGCAGGCGCTCGGTGATCTGTTCGTCGGTCAATGGATGGTGGGAATCTTCTTCCTCGATCATCTTCTTCACCCTCCGTTTCAGAATGAGCAGCGGAGTCGCGCTGCCCGACGGCCCTTGCACCGCTTCCGAGAAGAAGTAGCGTAACTCAAAAACGCCCTGGGGTGTGTGCGCATACTTGCTGGCTACCGCACGGCTGACCGTGGAAGGATGCACGCCGATTTCCTCGGCGACTTCCTTGATCATCATGGGCTTCAACAGGTCGATGCCGTGTTCGAGGAACGCGGTCTGCCGGCGCACGATGGACTGGCAGACCTTAAGGATCGTCTGCTTGCGCTGCTCGATGTTCTTCATCAACTGCAGCGCGGATGCGTAACGCTCTTTGACGTAGTTGCGGATTTCCTTACTCGGTTCCTGGTCGCGGTCGAGCATGCGGCGGTACTGGGGGTTCAGCCGCAGTTGGGGGATCTCTTCGTCGTTGAGCTGGATGAGGTAGTCGTCCCCATCCTTGGAAATGTAGACGTCCGGCTCCACGGACCGAGCGCCTGGGCCGGAATAACGAATGCCAGGCCGGGGATCGAGGGTCTTGATTACCGCCACCGCGATCTGAATGTGGTCCAGCGGGCGGCCCAGTATCTTGGCGAGTTCACGATACTGGCGATTCTCCACCAGCTTGAGATGATTCGCGACGATCTGCCAGGCGACGCTGCCGCGGGCATTCCGCCCTTCCAGTTGGATGAGCAGGCATTCATGAACGTCCCGAGCCCCCACTCCGGAGGGATCCAGGGTCTGCACCATGGTCAGTGCTTCGCGCACGTCTTCTACGGCATGCTCGCCGGCTTCGGCGATTTCTTCTACCGTCGCCGTAAGATATCCGTTATCGTCCAGATTCCCAATGACGCTGTCAGCGGCGTCCCGCACCGCTTCCTGCAAAACCAGAACGCTCAACTGGCTGTGAAGGTGATCGGCGAGGGTTACGGGCGAGGATAAGAAGGTCTCGAACGAGGGCTTCTCGACGTTCTCCGATGCAGGACTCTTGTAGCCCGGGTCGAGATACTCGTCGAAATAGCTGCCGAAATCGATCTCGTCGAAGGGATCGGATTCCGCTTTGGGTTCCACCACCGGGGCTTCGCTGGTTTCGCCATCGGCGCCATCGACGGGGGTCGAACCGACTACCAGGACCGGACTGGAAGTGGAACCTTCCAGATCGGTGTCCACCGAGGATACGACCACGTCAGGACCATCCAGCGCCTCGCGGATGGACTGGTCCGCCGGTTCGGCGACGCGCTCGGACTCGAGGAGGGCCTGGACTTCCTCGGGCGTCATCTCCTCGCCGCCGTCAGCCGCCTCTTCGAGGACGGGGTTCTGGGCGATCTCCGAGATGATCATATCCTTCAGCTCTAACCGGTTCAGCTGGAGCACCGTCACCATCTGAACGAGGCCGGGCGTGAGGATCTGCTTCTGCGCGACCCGAAGCTGCAGTCTGGGCGAAAGCGAACTCATCTGGCACCATGATACACCGATGGGACACGAGTGGTCGATGCGAAAAACGGAAGGTACCGCGTGAGGGGTTGTACTGAGTTTCCACTTACGAATCCTCTAGTCCATACGTTGCCTGGGGGGTGTCACGTGAGATTTAGGGGCGATCCGAGCTGGAAGGTGTGGTGGAGCAGCGTGGGTGATATCGCCCGGTTGAATCATGGTCTCGGGCAGATGACGCGCGCACCGCTACCACGCCTGCGCGAAATCCCGCAGGGAATCTCAACAGGTTTTGAAAATAAAAGGTTTAACTTCGGCAAAGTATGTGCACCTGATCCGGCATGGCTTACTATCCGACTGTTGATAACGACACCTGTATCGGCGACAAGGAATGCTACGAAGTCTGCCCGAAGAGCGTGTTTGACTGGGACGAAGACAACGCGAAACCGGTTGTCGCCCGTCCGGACGACTGCGTGGAAGGCTGCGTGGAGTGCGCCAAGGCGTGCCCGGTGGAAGCGATCACCCTTCCGAACTAGCGACGGCTGTCGCTTTCTTGTCCAGGTAAAGCCTGCGGCTATCGAGGATCGCTTTGCGGGCCTCTTGGGGACCGCCCCATCCTTGAGTCTCGGTCAGGCGCCCCTCGAGCTCCTTATAGATAGCGAAGAAATGCTCAAGTTCACGGCGAGTATGCGGGAAGATCTGATCGAGAGTATGGATTTCCGTGTAGCGCGGATCCTTGTTCGGAACTGCGATGATTTTCTGATCCCGCTCCTTCCGGTCCACCATATTCAGTACCCCAATGGGCCGCACCTCGATCAAACAGCCAGGGAAACTTGGACGATTGACGAGTACCAGCACATCCATCGGATCGCCGTCCTCGGCCAGCGTTCCAGGAATGAAGCCGTAATCACCGGGGTAGTGCATGGGTGAATATAAGGCCCGATCGAGCCGGAATACACCGAGATTCCCGTCGTACTCATACTTGTTGGCGGAATCTTTGGGGATCTCGACTATCGCCCGAACTAACTCGGGCAATTCGGGGCCTGGATCCAGATCGTAGAGAGTCACGAAAACCATCATAATCGGCGACGCTTGCGGAACACTACTTTCCCTTCGCGTTGCCGGGTCTTTCGGTATATAGTGGAGTTCCGTACGGGTGTGACCATGACGTCCATTCGACTGCCCTTGTTGGCTATTCTTCCGATGCTGAGTCCGGCGATGTTAGCCGAGTCTCCGCCGCCGCCAGACGACACGGCTAATTTTCGAGTGGACGCGGCGCTGGTGATGGTGCCGGTCACGGTTACGGACCGTCGAGGTGCGACGATCAACGGCCTGCGGCGAGAGGCCTTCAGCCTCTTCGAAAACCGCGCTCTCCGACCGATTCTCACCTTCAGTGAACAGGATGAGCCAGCGTCGATGGGTGTTGTGCTGGATCTCAGCGGCAGCATGAAAGATACCGTGGGGCGGGCCAGGGCCACCTTGACGGCCTTTCTCACAGGATCCGAGCCCGACGACGAGGCGCTGCTCGCGGGAGTCTCCGATCATCCGGTTGTCCTGCACGGGTTCAGCCGCGATTCGGGCAGCATGATTGAATCGGCGCTGACGGCGAAGGTGGGTGGCAGCACTGCGCTGATCGACACTCTATATCTCGTGCTGGCTCACATGAAACGTGCGCACAATTCGCGAAGGGCGCTGCTGGTGCTTTCGGACGGAATCGACAATCACAGCCATCATGAGCGCCGCGAGTTGATGAGTGCGGCCATGGAGGCGGATGTCCAGATTTACACGGTGTCCCTGGACAACGCTCCACGTTACCGAAAGCCGATCGAACTGCAGGAGTACGCGCGGGGGCTCGAACTTCTCTCCGACCTCTCGGCGAAGACGGGCGGGTTGCACTACGTGGTCCGCAACCAGGCCGACATCGCCGACACCGTGGCGCGCATTCAGAGGGCGCTGAAGAACCAGTACGTTCTGGGATACAAGCCAGCCACGCCGGATCTGGATGGGAAATGGCGCGCCATTCATGTGAAACTGGGCCTGCCCGATGCCCGGGTGTCGGCGCGGCGCGGGTATTACTCGCGGTAATCCGGCGTCGATCAGCCAGCCGCGGGCCACGCTAAAGCTTTTTATTCAATTTGCAAAGATCCGGTCTCCGGTGCCGACGATCTTGCGAAGGTCCGGCCGGAGGTTGCTGCGGGAGAGGGCCGACGGGTTCAGGGTTTCACTCGCGGCGGGACTGGACCGGCGCGGGCGGCGGCACTTGGATGTTCGGTGGCGCGGCAGACTGCGGGGGTGGCGCGGTCGGACGCGGATAGGGCTTTCGCACCGTTGGTCCGGTCTCGCGTTGACGGATGGCCCGGCGGATCTCTTCGAGCGACTTGCGCCAGGCGCGTTCGCAATCGGCGACGTGGCGCGTGACGGTCTTGAAGGTATCGGGACTGTTGGTGAGCAGTTCGAGCGGGTCCACTTTTTCGAAGAGGCGCCGTTCGAGGGTCTGGGCGTCATTGAAGCGTTTGAGGGCCTGAGCGGCTACTCCGAGGAGCAGGCGGTCGTAGGCAGTGACGGGTTTGTAGTGTTCGGCCACTTGCCCCTTGGCCAATGCGTAGTTCATCAGGAAGTTCGCCGATGCCCGCTGTAAATCGCGCTCTTCAGGCGTCGCGGGAGGGATAGGCGCCGCGGCCGCGAACGGGACGTCCGCACCACGGATGATGATCTTATACGGATCGCCGGCCTCGGTGTAGCACCGGTACACGAGTTCCGAGCAGATCATGGGCTGCCGTCCCGCGTGAATCATGTCCGCCAGCACGTCCGCGGCGTTGTCGAGAATGGTACGAAGGATCATCGCCAGCGGCGGGGAGATGGCGCCCCACGCAGGTTTCCGCGTGGATGCGAGCAGCGCGAGCAGCAGCAACTGCTCGTAGCCGTAGCGTTCGGGATGCTGTTCGTAGAAACGAATGCGATCGAGCACCGGCTGAACCGGGCACCCGGAATCACCCAGGTGATTGCCTGCCGTGCTGACGAAACGATATACGTCTACAAATCGCGATCCAGAGATGCTCTGAGACACCGGGTCCACGGTAGTGCCACCCGCCAGCATCTCCGCGATGTTGGTTCCGTCATAGATTGACGCGTGGCTATACTTCCCATCGTCAAAGAGGATGATGAATTGAGAAATGAGGCCGGTCCCCTGGTACAGCAGGACATCCCCGGTTTGCAGACTGCTCGGAGGTATCTTCACAGTTGCTCCTTTCCACCGAGAATGTCGTATCACGCCCGCATCTCGAGCGCAATGGTAACTTGGCTCATATGCACGACAAGATCGAGCGCCAGAACTTCTCCACCAACACGCCTTGGGAACCGGTGGTCGGCTACTCGCGCGCTGTGCGCGCCGGCAACCAGATCTTCGTCACCGGCACTACGGCCACCAATGACGGCGGCGAAATCGTCGGCGTCGGAGACGCCCACGCTCAGGCGATGCAGGTACTGCGAAACATCGAGTCCGTGCTGAAACGCGCGGGCGCGGAGATGCGGCACGTGGTCCGGACACGGATGTTCGTGACGGACATTTCGCAGTGGAAAGAGATTGGCCGGGCGCACCACGCGTACTTCCACGACATCCGGCCCGCGGCCACGATGGTCGAGGTCAGCCGTCTGATTCATCCGGACATGCTGGTGGAAATCGAGGTGGACGCTGTCGTGAACGACTGACCTGGCGGGGTGCGGCGACAATCCAGCCGCGGGTTGCGCTCAGGCTTGTTATTCAAAATTTCAAAAATCCGGTCTCCGGTGCCGACGATCTTGCGAAGGTCCGGCCGGAGGTTGCTGCGGGAGAGGGCCGACGTTTTCAGGGTTTCACTCGCGGCGGGACTGGACCGGCGCGGGCGGCGGCACTGGGATGTTCGGAGGCGCGGCAGACTGCGGGGGCGGCGCGGTCGGACGCGGATAGGGCTTTCGCACCGTTGGTCCGGTCTCGCGCTGCCGGATAGCCCGGCGGATCTCTTCGAGCGACTTGCGCCAGGCGCGTTCGCAATCGGCGACATGGCGTGTGACGGTCTTGAAGGTATCGGGGCTGTTGGTGAGCAGTTCGAGCGGATCGACTTTTTCGAACAGCCGCCGTTCGAGAGTCTGAGCGTCGTGGAAGCGCTTGAGGGCCTGAGCGGCTACTCCGAGGAGCAGGCGTTCGTAGGCGCTGGCTGGTTTGTAGTGTTCGGCCAGGTCATCGCGATAGCCGTAGACCGGATCGAGCATCGACGGCTCGCCGGCGGATTTGATTGATGTGTTCGTGCCTGCGACATTCTGCATCACCTCGCTATGTGCTTGAAAAGCCTATCCGTCGAGATGTCGATTCGATGTTCACGGGGACGCCCGACGGGTGATCCATAAGGGCACTGGGGATGGCGTATTCCGGCGCAGCCGAGCGATCATCGAACGACCGTGATGGCGCTTCATGGCAGTTAGGCTCTACTGAATCAAGCAGGGCGCGCAACTGCAGCGGCGACTGCAATGTGACGGACATCGTTGATGCTTATGCCATGAGGCAGCCCTTTCTGCACAGATCCATTTTGTGTGCAGGTCTGCGGTCAGTCCGCACCGGCGTTTCAACAGGTGCGGCTTTTTGGCGTCCATTTCTATTGCGGATTTGCGCTCTGAGCATTCGGTACGGCCGGTGCCTGAAGGAAGCCACTGTGATTGAGTTAGCGTCAAGAAAGTTGTAGTATTATGTTATGGCCCAGTCTCACCGAGAAGCATCGCGACGGCTTTTTGAGGTTGCCGAGCAGCAGCAGGGCTTCTTCACCACGAAGCAGGCTAAAGCTGCCGGGTTCGCCGAGAACACCCATCCGTACCACGTCCAAGTTGGAAACTGGATACGCGAGCACCGTGGCATCTACCGGCTTGCCCTGTTTCCAACGACGGACCGGCCCGAACTTGTCCTTTGGGCGCTGTGGTCCCGGAACCGTAATGAGGAAGTTGAGGGCGTATACAGCCACCATACGGCGCTCAGCCTCTACGATCTGTCGGACCTGAATCCCTCGAAGCTCCACATGACGGTACCGACGGATTTCCGCCGCAACAGCGATATCCCCGGCATCCTCGTACTGCACTACGCCGATCTACCCGAGAGCGATGTACAAACGGCGCAGGGTTTCAAGTTCACTCGCCCTCTGCGGGCGATTCTTGATCTGATCGAAGCGGGTACGGTGGAGCGGAACTTCATCCGCCAGGCGCTCAGGCAGGCCGTTGATCGTGGCCTCGTCACTCGCCAACAGGTTCGGAATGCCCGAATGAGCGGACCGGCACGCAAGTTCGTTGAGGAAGTCCTGCGGCGAGCTGCATAATGACGTCACCCAGAACATATGCGACAGCGGGAGCGTTCCGAAGGGCTCTGGAAGAGCGCCTGAAGAGGGCATCTCTGACCGATCAGATCGACCCCAACCGCCTCCGGCGACAGGTATCATTCGACCGCCTGCTGACAAGGCTGTTCCGGGAAGATCCGGCGCCCTGGGTTCTGAAGGGCGGCTATGCGCTCGAGTTACGTTTCAAGGCAGCTCGATCAACAGTGGACATTGACCTCGCAGTGCAGCGAGTCGCGGCATCTGCCGGCGGCGACGAGAACCAGGTCGTACGGCAGATGCTGCAGAGCGCGGCGGCCGTGGCTCTCGGCGACTGGTTTGAGTTTACGATCGGAGCGCCTGTCATGGATTTGACCGCGGCGCCGTACGGCGGCGCCCGCTATCCGGTCGAAGCTCGAATGGACGAACGGATCTTCGCCCGATTCCACCTGGACGCTGGCGTTGGTGACGTGATCATGCGACCGCTGGAAACAATCGTGTGCCGGGACTGGCTGGGGTTTGCCGGTATCGAATCGTCACGTGTCCTGATGATCGCTCGCGAACAGCAGTTCGCCGAGAAGATTCATGCCTACACGCTCCCGCGGAACGCGCCGAACAGCAGGGTGAAGGACTTGGTGGACCTAGCTCTTCTGATCAGATCAGGCGGGTTGGATAAGCAGCGGATTCGGGACGCTCTGTGTCTGACCTTCGAGAGAAGGGGAACGCACGATTTAGCGAGCTTGCTTCCGCCGCCAGCGGATTGGCAGATTCCGTTTCAGGTCCTGGCGGAGGAGTGTGGGCTCCCCACTGATGTCGCCGCAGTGTTTGCGGGGGTGCAAGAGTTCCTCGAAGAAGTGCTGGCACAACGCACAGAACGGTGAATCGGTATGACCGAGAACGGTTCAGACTCTCTTCCATTCGAACCTCCTGAGCAGGAAAATGTTCGGCTTCGCGAGGAGAATGCTCGCCTGCAGCGGCTTCTGGCGGTTCACAGCATTCCGATTCCACAACTTCCGACAGAGAATCCACTCCCAACTAAAACCGTCGAGCCGGCACCACCCGTGGATAAGGAGGAGCGGGCCAGACAGAGAATCGCGCTGTTTCGAAGCCTGTTCCGCGGGAGAGAAGATGTCTACGCGCGGCGATGGGAGAACGATGATGGCCGGCACGGATATGTGCCTGCGGACATAAAGGATTGGAAGGCCATCAACAAAAGCCGCCCGGAGGATCGCAAGAAAGTCGCGCAGAAGACACGGAAGTTCCTCCCAATGACCGATGCCGTCATCGAGTGCCATCTCCTGGGCGAGGAGACCATCGGCGTGTATCCGCTCCTGCCAGACGAAACGTGCTGGTTTCTCGCGGCAGACTTCGATAAGAAGACTTGGGAGTACGACGCACTGGCTTTCCTGGAAACCTGCAAAGAGTTGAACGTGCCCGCTGCCTTGGAACGTTCTCGTTCCGGGAAGGGTGGTCACATTTGGATCTTCTTCGACCGTGCGATACCGGCGATCACCGCGCGCAAACTCGGATGCGTGCTGCTCACGCGAACCATGGAGCGTAGGCATCAGGTCGGCCTTGATTCCTACGATCGCTTTTTTCCCCAACCAGGACACGATGCCCAAGGGAGGGTTCGGAAACCTGATTGCACTGCCGTTACAGCGGGTGCCGCGCAAGCAGGACAACAGCGTATTCATTGACTCCGACTTCCGCCCGTATCCAGACCAATGGCTGTTCCTTGCGACGATCCGACGAATGCCGGTCGACGCCGCTGAGGAGATCGTCGCGGAAGCTCAGCGCAAAGGCGACCTCATTGGCGTCCGGATGAGCGTCACCGATGATGAGGATGCGCAAGACCCGTGGACCTTGCCGCCTTCCCGCAAACGAAAGGAGCGACCGATCGAAGGACCGTTGCCAAAGACCGTTCAGGTCGTTCGCGCGAATCTTGTTTACGTAGAAAGCAAGGATCTGCCGCCAGCTATGCTGAATCGGCTTCTCCGGCTGGCCGCTTTTCAGAACCCGGAGCTCTATAAGGCCCAAGCCATGCGGCGCTCGACTTACGACAAGCCGCGCGTGATCGCATGCGGCACGGAATTTGTCCAGCATATCGCGGTGCCTCGCGGATGTCTGACGGAGACCCTGGCTCTTCTCGAAGCACACAAGATCCGGCCCGAAGTTCGGGACGAGCGGTACGCGGGCGCGGCGATTGAAGCGGTGTTTCAGGGCCGGCTTCGGCCGTTCCAGGAGGAAGCCGTCGCGAAGATCACAGCCGACGACGAAGGCATCCTTTGCGCTCCCACGGCATTCGGAAAGACTGCCGTTGCGGCATGGCTGATCGCCAAACGCAAGGTCAACACTCTGGTTGTGGTTCACCGGCAACAATTGCTCGATCAGTGGCAGGAGCGACTTACGATGTTCTTGGATTTACCTGCCAAATCGATCGGGCATATCGGTGGTGGCAAAATGGACCGGACAGGTTGTATCGACGTTGCCGTGATCCAAAGCTTGTACCGAAAAGACGAAGTGAAGGACTTCGTTGCTGAGTACGGCCAGGTGATCGTTGACGAATGCCACCACTTATCCGCTTTCACCTTCGAACAGGTGATGCGACAGGTGAAGGCCAAGCACGTGGTCGGTTTGACGGCCACACCGACTCGGAAAGACGGACACCATCCGATCATTTACATGCAGTGTGGCCCCGTGCGGTTCGGCATGAGCGCCAAGACGATGACCGAAACGACTCCCTTCGAGCACAGGGTCACTCCCCGCCATACGGAATTTCGAATGGCGCCGGAACTCACCGACATCACGATTCAGGACGTGTACGCCGCACTCGTCAACGATGTCTCCCGCAACGAGATGATAGCAGCCGACATCGTGCGCGCCATCGAATCGGGACGTTGCCCGCTGCTTCTGACCGGCCGGACAGAGCATCTTCAGTGCTTCGCAGCCAAGCTTGCAGGTGTCGCCAAGCACATCTTCGTCTTGAAGGGAGGCATGGGAAAGAAGCAGCGTCGGGAAATATCGGCGGCCTTGGCGGCAGTGCCGGAAAACGAATCGCGAGTGATACTAGCGACGGGGAGCTACATCGGAGAAGGGTTTGACGACGCGCGTCTGGACACCCTATTCCTGGCCATGCCGATTTCCTGGAAGGGCACGCTGCAGCAGTATGTGGGCCGGTTGCATCGTCTCCACGACAACAAGCGATTTGTGCAGGTCTACGATTACGTGGACAACTACGTTCTGATGCTGGCCAGGATGTATGAGCGCAGGCTGAAGGGCTATGCCGCGATTGGTTATGTGGTTGAAGCAGAGACCCTTCCACGCGATTCCGCTGTGCCCTTAAGCGGTCGAGTGGGGAGCGCATAGAGACGCTGCATGGACAATAAGCGAAAAAGGGGTAACGTAGTGGGTCAACAGCTTCGCCTGAGCAAGGCACGCCTTGATGACCTTGTCGAGGAGAAGCGCTGGTGGACGCCTAAGGCGAGTCGGAACAGGTGACCGCTTTCTACACCATGATGGAGAACGACCTTCGTCTTCCGCTCGAGACGGAGATACTTGGCATGACTGTGATCGTGGAAGGGATCGATATCACCGACGACGACCAACTCGTTGCGGTGTGCCGGAAGGATAAGGCCAAGCAACAGATCTCGCTCTCGGAACTGCCGTTGCCCTCGCCGCTTCCGAAGGGGGCGGAGTGGATCGTCGCCTATCGATACTGGCGAACCGGCAAGATTCGATGAGAACAAACAAAGGCCCGAAAACACGTGGGGGCCCATTCTGCCCGCCCGAACACCAGCCTACGCAGGGACGTGCGAGAGGCTATCGACCGTATCTGGCCGGATGGCATCGTCGAGATATCCCTTGATCCGGATGAGTCATACTTCGTCGAAATTCACTCGAAGCTGTCAAGAGCCCTCCGCCGCATCCGGAACACGGACCTCGTCTACGAGCGCGAAGCAGACGGAGGGCCTGTCTGGTGGGAGGAGTCCGATCCCGACGAGGACCCACCGGATGAGATCGCTTGATCGCGCTCGTATCACACGTTTTTCATCAGCCCCGATGGCGAAGGCTTTACATACAAGACCGAAACAGATGGCGTTACAGAAACCGAGTTCATGACCGATGACTTTGCAGAAGCCGGGTGGGGAGAAGACCCGCCCCTAAGCCGAATTTCCGGTAGCGGCAGAACCGGCTGGGTCGTCGCGGTGTCCTTCGTTCGTCAATTCACGAGCGCCTGGTAGACCAGTGTCTCGAAGCGATTCAGGGTCGGCGTGTCAAAGGGCATCCATTGCATGAACAGGAGGGATACCATCTTTTCCTCGCGGTCCACACGGAACCGGGTTGAAGCGGCGCCGTCCCATCCGAACAGGCCCTTCGTACCTGGGCGGCCGGACTTGGCGGGATCGATTCGCACGGCGCCACCGAGTCCGAAGCCGTCGGAATCGTCGCCACCCGTGGTCGGCCGAGCCAAGCCGGTCAGATGATTCATCATCATCAGGTCAACCGTCTTTCGTCCCAGCAGACGCGCGCCGTCCAACTCTCCGCCGTTGGCCAGCATCTGCGCGAAGCGCGCATAGTCTCCGATGGTGGAGAAGAGGCCCATGCCACCGAACGGAACGCCTTTCGCCTCGAGTCCATCCTGGGCCTGGAGTTTGCCGTCGCGCAGGCCATAGATCTTCGCCAATCGGGACCGCTTCGAATCGGGCAGAACGAAGTGGGTGTCGCGCAACTTGAGCGGGTCCAGGATGCGCTCCTGGACAAACTGGTCGAAGGGCTTGTCGGCGACGACCTGTACGAGGTAGCCGAGCACGTCGATGGCAATTGAATACTCATACTTCTCGCCGGGGTTGGCGATCAGCGGCAACTTGGCCGCCCTGCCGATAAACTCCTTCAGAGATCCGACCTCGAAGACTTTGGTTTTGGCGTAGAGGGCGGATACATTATCGTTGCCCCACCCGTAGGTGAGTCCGGCGGTATGAGTCAGAAGGTGTTTGACCGTGATGGGACGCTCCGGCGCAGCGAGTTCCGGCTTATCCACCGTGCCGCCCTTGTAGACCTTCACGTCCTTGAACTCGGGAATGAACTGATCCACGCGGTCCGATAGCGAAAGCTTGCCCTCCTCCACGAGCATCATCACGGCCACGCTGGTGAAGGGCTTGGTCATCGAGTAGACGCGGAAGATGGTGTCTTTCTCCATCGGCAGTTTGCTTTCGACGTCGCGCAGGCCGAATGCCTGCCAGTCCACGATTCGCCCGTTGCGCACAACCATCGTGATGGCGCCTGGCGGCTTGTTGGCCTTGGTGGCCTGGTCGAATGTCTGGTGGAGGCGATCAAGCCGTTCCTTCGAGAAGCCCTCCTTCTCGGGGACCGACATCGGGAGAGGCTGGGCGTGGAGGACAACGACTAGAAAACCGACGGCAAGGATGCTGCGCATTCCCGCAGTATATCTCGTCGATTCCGGGATATGATCAAAACCGGTATGAGTGCTCGTGTGGTTCAACTCGACGACCGGCAGTTCTCATTGATCAGCAAGGCCCTGGCGGATCCAAAACGCGTTGAGATGCTACAGAGAATCGGGCAATCGCGAACGGCGCCCACCTGTTCGTGCGTGCGCGACTGGTTAGCGCTTGCGCCGGCCACGGTGTCGCACCACTTGAAGGAACTGGAGAACGCGGGCCTGGTGAAGGTGGAGCGCGACGGCAAATTCGCGCACATCAGCTTGCGGCGCGACGTGTTGAAAGCATACGTGAAGCGATTGTCCGCCTTCTGATTGAGCTGAATCGTTCCGCGACCGCGCATCATCAATTCGATATCGATCGAAATGACGAAGCTAGAAGGCTTCGTCGGAAAGCGTGGTTGAAATGAAAAAACTTACGGGCAAAGTGGCAGTTGTCACGGGTGCTTCGAAAGGCATCGGCGCGGCGATTGCAAAGCAGTTGGCAGCCGACGGCGCCAGCGTGGTGGTGAACTATGCAACCGGCCGCGAAGGCGCGGAGAAGGTGGTGGCGGAGATAAGCAAGGCCGGTGGCGAGGCAATTGCCGTGGGCGCAAGCGTCGCCCGCGAGACCGACATCGAACGGCTTTTCGCACAGACGCGAAAAGCTTACGGGAAGGTGGATATTCTGGTGAACAACGCCGGTGTCTACGGATTTGCGCCGCTAGCAGAGGTGACGACGGAGGAATACAGGCGCCAACACGACACGAATGTGCTGGGACTGCTCCTGACGACGAAAGCGGCGCTTCCTCTTTTTCCAGCCGAGGGTGGGAGCGTGATCAACATCAGCTCGGTGGTCAGCACACTGGCCCCACCCCACGCTACGGTGTACGCGGCTACCAAGGGCGCCGTGGACACGATCACGAAGTCACTGGCGAAGGAACTCGGGCCGCGCAAGATCCGCGTGAATGCGATCAACCCGGGGTTCGTGATCACTGAGGGAAGTAATTCGGCGGGCTTGGCAGGTAGCGACTTTGAGCGAGGCGCTGTGGCTGTGACGCCGCTGGGCCGCGCGGGACAGCCGGACGACATTGCTCCTCCGGTGTCGTTTCTTGCTTCGGATGAGGCGCGGTGGATTACTGGGGAGACGATCTTTGTCTCGGGGGGCGCGGCCATCTAATGGTGGCGGCAAGAGTGCCGGCACGGCGCGCAAGAGTGCGCACGCCACACTTCTGACCCAGGCATCGGCCTAGGCCGGAACGGAGCCCTGGTCGCCGATGTGGCGCGTCAGTACGCGATCGGCGTGAGTTCCGGCAGCCTCCAGGAAGCGCTCGATCGGTTCGCCGTAGGGTTCACGGCTCAACAGGAAGGTCTGGTGATGTACGGGCAGGAGGTGTTCGGCCCCTGCCTCGTCACACATGCGCATGGCCTGTTCCGGGGTGCAATGGGCGTGGATCCAGGGATTATACGCGCCGATCGGCATGAGTGCCAGGTCGATTGGGTGTGACGTACGCACGGCGCGAAAATCGCGCGTGTCGGCCGTGTCGCCGCCGAACAGCACTCGCGTCCGGCCGGTTTCGATCAGGTATCCGTTGTACCCGCGCCAGTTATCTGTCCGCACCCGCGCGCCCCAGTGGTTTACGCGCAGCCCGCGGAAGGTGAGGGGCCCCACCCGGACCTCTTCGCCCCAGCCGATCTCGTGGACGCTGCCGTACCGCCGCACCCGCAGCAGGTCGGAGGTGGCCCGGGCCGTGACTACCGTGGTCTTCCGGCTTTCGAGCGCGCGGAGCGACGGCCGGTCGAAGTGGTCCATGTGCGCGTGGGAGAGCAGGATGATGTCGATGTGCGGAAGCCGCGGGATTTCGAGAGCCGGCTCAACGAGGCGCTTGAGTCCAATGGTGACGAATCCGACCCGTATGCCGCAACGCTCGCTGAACACCGGATCGGTCAGGATGGTGGTGCCGTCGATTTTCAGCAAAACAGTGGAGTGTCCGATCCAGGCTGCGTGCACGCCCTTGTCGGGCCAGTTCTGCCAGCGGGGCTGACCGGGGGAGGGCATCACCACGCGGCAGCGCTGGCGTTGATAGCGTTCCCAGAATTCCGGAGCGTGTTCGATCAACGCGCCTGCTGTAGCGAGCCGAACCCGGAGATCCTGGGGACTCCGCCGCTGTCTGAATCCCGTTCTGCCCGCATATTTACCAGCCATACCGCTCCTCTTTCCATGGATCGCCGTGCATGTGGTACCCGTTCCGCTCCCAGAAGCCAGCCCGGTCCCGATCGAGAAACTCGATGCTGGTCACCCACTTGGCACTCTTCCAGGCGTACAACCGGGGCACGATCAGCCGCGCCGGGCCGCCGTGTTCGGCACTGAGGGGTTCGCCGTCATGCGAGATCGCCACCAGCGCGTCTTCGGCCAGAAACTCGTCCAGCGGAAGATTGGTTGTCCATCCACTATCGTAACCTCGAACGAGGACGAACTTTGCAGCGGGGGCGAGTCCGCCAGCCCGGCTCACCAACTCGCGCGTGGAAACGCCCTCCCAATGGTTGTCGAGCCGCGACCAGCGCGTCACACAGTGGAAATCCGAGAAGACGCGCACCCGGGGGAGTTCGCTGAAGGACTTCCAGTCCCAGGAGACGGGATGCATTACCAGGCCCTCCAGGGATAGTTTCCAGGTCGTCATGTCGATTTCCGGAGCTCCGCTCGCATCCAGCACAGGCCATTTCTGCGTGCGCGATTGCCCCGGTGGAATGCGTTGAGGGCGAAGGGTGTCGGGGCTCACGATAACGTCGGATCCGGATTCCATGACTCGGCTATTTGGATGCGGAACGCGGCGAGGCGGATTCGAGGCGTGGGAGAGGCCGGCCACCACCGGTGAGTTCGGCTATGATCGTGAGACGACGGGTATGAAACGCACTGCACAACCTGCTTCTCCCGAACCTCCCTCGAAACAGGTGGCGGGATTCATCGCGAAACTCGAACCCGGGGTGGCTGAAGTCCTGCGAGCGTCTCGGGCGGCGCTTCGCAAGCGGTTTCCCTGGGCGATCGAGCTGGTGTACGACAATTACAACTTTTTTGTTATCGGGTTTTCGAGCACGGAGCTAACCTCGGATTGCATGTTCTCCCTGGCTGCGAATGCGAAGGGAGTCGGTTTGCACTTCTACTACGGGGCGATGTTGCCGGACCCGGGCGGAATCCTGTTAGGCAGTGGAACGCAGAACCGTTTCATCCGACTGGAGAACGCCGGTACGCTGGCGCGCCCTGAGGTGTCGGCGCTGATCGATGCCGCAGCCGCTCAGTCCGAGACGCCTCCGGCTGGGCGGGTTCGCGGGTATACGGTGATCAAGTCTGTGTCTGTGAAGCAGCGTCCGCGCCGGTTGGCGGCAAACAAATAGAGCCGCCCCGTTTTCAGGACGGCTTCTCGAGTTGCACCACTCCCTGACGATCGTGGCTCAGAAACGATCTGTTTAGTAATCCATCTCGGGACCGGGGCCGCCAGCCGGTTTCTTCTCGGGGATCTCGCAGACCATCGCTTCGGTGGTCAGCATGAGAGCTGCGATGGAGCTGGCGTTCTGCAGGGCCGAACGGGTGACCTTCGCGGGATCGATGACGCCGGCCGCAACCAAGTCTTCGTAAACCTCGGTCGCCGCGTTGAAACCGTAGTTCGGGTCGGCATTCGCGCGGATCTTCTCGATGATGATGGCGCCTTCGAGACCGGCGTTGCCCACGATCTGGCGAGCCGGTTCCTGACAGGCGCGCTTCACGATGTCGATACCGATCTGCTCGTCAGCCGGGCCCTTCAGCCCGTCCAGAGCGTTCGCCGCGCGCAGCAGCGCCACGCCGCCGCCCGGAACGATTCCCTCTTCGACGGCTGCGCGAGTGGCGTGGAGCGCGTCTTCAACACGGGCCTTCTTTTCCTTCATTTCGGTCTCGGTGGCCGCGCCGACCTTGATCACCGCGACGCCGCCGGCCAGCTTCGCCAACCGCTCCTGCAGCTTCTCGCGGTCATAGTCCGAAGCGGTTTCGTCGATCTGCGCGCGGAGCTGCTTGATGCGGCCTTCAATGGCCTTCTGGCTGCCGTTGCCGTCCACGATGGTGGTATTGTCCTTGTCCACGGTGACGCGCCTGGCGCGGCCGAGGTCATCCAGGCAGACGCCTTCCAGCTTGATGCCGGTCTCTTCCATGATGGCCTTGCCGCCGGTCACGATGGAGATGTCTTCCATCATTGCCTTGCGGCGATCGCCGAAGCCCGGAGCCTTCACGGCGCAAACGCCCAAGGTGCCGCGCAGCTTATTCACAACCAGCGTCGCCAGGGCCTGCCCCTCGACTTCCCCGGCGATGATCAGCAGCGGCTTGCCCGCACGGGCGACCTGCTCGAGCACGGGAAGTATCTCCTCAAGAGTGCTGATCTTCTTCTCGTGGATCAGGATGTAGGGATTCTCGAGAACGACTTCCATGCGGTCCGCATCGGTGATGAAGTAGGGCGACAGGAAACCGCGGTCAAACTGCATGCCGTTGACGATTTCGACGGTGGTCTCCAGTGTCTTCGACTCTTCCACGGTGATGCTACCATCCTTGCCCACCTTCTGCATCGCTTCGGAGATGGTGTGGCCAATGGCAGTGTCGCCATTTGCCGAAATCGCAGCGACCTTCGCGATCTGCTCGTAGGTCCGCACCTCCGAGGTCATCCCGCGGACTGTCTCGACAACCAATGCAACGGCCTTCTCGATGCCGCGCTTCAAGGCCATCGGGTTGGCGCCGGAGGCCACGGACTTCACGCCGTCGCGGAAGATGGACTGGGCCAGAATAGTGGCGGTAGTGGTACCGTCGCCGGCGCTGTCGCTTGTCTTCGATGCGACTTCGCGAACCATCTGGGCGCCCATGTTTTCGAGTGGATCCTTCAGTTCGATTTCCTTAGCGACCGTGACGCCGTCCCTGGTGATGGTCGGTCCGCCGAACTTCTTCTCGAGCACGACGTTGCGGCCCTTGGGGCCGAGCGTGACCTTCACCGCGTCGGCAAGCAGGTTGACGCCGCTCAGAATGGCCTGACGGGATTCGGAACCGACCATGATCCGCGGTTTGTGTCCGTAGGGCCCGCCAAATTCGGGAAGACGCCTGTCCCCGGGTGGAGGTCCGGGGTCAAAAGGCCCGCCGGGTGGGCGATCTCCGCCTCCTTTTCCCAGTTTCAGAACCTTGGAGGTGACTCGTTGCCGCGCCACGGGCAGATCCTGGCCGGGGGTAACCGCTCTGGTGGACAGAGGTAGGTTCGTGAGGAAGCTCGAACCCTGCCAGAGTTCCAGATTGATATTCAGGTCACCATCGTGCTGCGGTGTCAAGAAGAACAATCGTGGTTTCGAGTCCCCATCCGGCGAGACAGTAATCTCTTTCTGCTGGGTTGGCGGAACGAAGTCGGGGGCCTCGATGCGAATCGTCAGACTGGCATCGGCGGGGATGCCGTGATCATCCGTCGGGAACTGTAGACGAAAAGGCTCCAGCCCCGACTTCACGTCTTGCGGACCGATTTGATAACTGAGGTCCACTTCGACGATCTGCCTGAGTCCGGGTGAGGATGAGCGGCGAACCAGTGCCACAAGGATGGCGGCACTCCCTACGGCGACAGAGCTGGGAATTCCCGCATCGAGCATTCGGGGCTCGTCCAATTCCGCATTCAAGGAGTGGCCGCCGCGGAGCGCGTATGCCAGATCCATGATTCCCTCGCTGATGTTCTCGAATGCGGCGTCCCGATTCGACCAGGTTGTGACAGCGCGGAACGGCGTTGGAAGTCCTTGAAGCTTGCTAATCGGCAACGGCCGCAGATTGACAGGCCGCAGGAGCACCGGCACCACGGCCGCGTCGCCCGACTGGTGCCTTTCCAGCGCCCTCCTGGCTTCGACTTCGTAGCAGTACTGCGATGCGACAAAATCTTCACTGAGAAGCAGTAAGACGATCTGGGCCATTTCGAGGTGAAGGCTGATCATCCTGGCCCAGTCGGATCCAGCGGGAATCATGCGGTCGTGCCAGTCGCGAATGAGATGGCTGATGCGCAGCGAAGCCAGAGCATTTTCGAGCTTCAATCGAAGCTTCTCGTCGCGGTGGGAGTAGGAATAGAAAACCGAAACAGGGCCGTCTTGCCGAGCTTCGCCCAGCAAGAAACGAATGCCGTCGGCGATGTCGCGGAAGGCGGCATCGCGATCGGTCCACTCGCTGACGGGAATTCCGTTACCTGGAAGGATCCACGCCTCGGAGGACGGCACCAGCAGCGGCGGTTCCAGGTAAATCACGACGACCCATCGGCGGAGCGTCGTCTTCCTATGCTGCGTTCGTTGAAGAAGGCCCCTCAGCGCCGGTGAGGCGCTAGAAGCTGCATCGTTCAGAATCAGGACAGGATCGGCCGAGTCGAGGACCGCGTCGAAGGACGGTTCAGGACCATCCGAGCTGCTGAATACGATCCAATGGACGTCCTGTTCCTGTCCGCGACCAGTGGGACGCAGGCCCAGTTGACCGAGAACCGCAGCGACGCGGTCCGCTTTCTCCGGCCCGGGCGATAACAAAAGGATGGTCCGCGCCTGCGCCATGGAAATCCAGGTACTCTGAGATTCTACCGAAACGACCTGCACAGCGGGAATCGACTTGGTGTGCGGCTGGAAGCGGTCCGAATGGGGCAACCAGGCGGGGAAGACCGCCCAGTTGTCACACGGGTTCGATCAAAAAACAAAAACCCGCCCCGTTTCCGGGGCGGATCTTGACTTTCAACTAGCGCGCTTCTTAGTAATCCATCTCGGGACCGTGGCCGCCGCCGGGTCCACCGGGGCCGCCGGCCGCCTTCTTCTCGGGGATCTCGCAGACCATTGCTTCGGTGGTCAGCATGAGAGCCGCGATGGAGCTGGCGTTCTGCAGTGCCGAACGGGTGACCTTGGCCGGATCGATGACGCCGGCCGCAACCAGGTCTTCATACTTCTCGGTGGCCGCGTTGAAACCGAAGTTGAGGTCGGCACTCGCGCGGATCTTCTCGATGATGATGGCGCCCTCGAGACCGGCGTTGCCCACGATCTGGCGAACCGGTTCCTGGCAGGCGCGCTTCACGATGTCGATACCGATCTGCTCGTCAGACGGGCCCTTGAGGGTGTCCAGAGCGTTCGCCGCACGCAGCAGCGCAACGCCGCCGCCCGGAACGATACCCTCTTCGACGGCGGCGCGAGTGGCGTGCAGTGCATCCTCGACACGAGCCTTCTTTTCCTTCATTTCGGTCTCGGTGGCCGCGCCGACTTTGATTACCGCCACGCCGCCGGCCAGCTTCGCCAACCGCTCCTGCAACTTCTCGCGGTCATAGTCCGAAGTGGTCTCTTCGATCTGCGCGCGGAGCTGCTTGATGCGGCCCTGAATGGTCTTGTCCGTGCCGCCGCCATCGACGATGGTGGTGTTGTCCTTGTCCACCGTGACGCGCTTGGCCTTGCCCAGGTCATCCAGGCGGACGCCTTCCAACTTGATGCCGGTCTCTTCCATGATGGCCTTGCCGCCGGTCAGGATGGAGATGTCTTCCATCATGGCCTTGCGGCGGTCACCGAAGCCCGGAGCCTTTACGGCGCAGGCGTTCAGGGTGCCGCGCAGCTTGTTCACCACCAGGGTGGCCAGCGCTTCGCCTTCCACTTCCTCGGCGATGACCAGCAGCGGCTTGCCGGAGCGGGCGATCTGCTCGAGCACGGGCAGCAGATCCTTCATGTTGGAGATCTTCTTCTCGTGGATCAGGATGTAGGGCTCCTCGAGAACCACTTCCATACGTTCCGGATCGGTGATGAAGTAGGGCGAGAGATAGCCGCGGTCGAACTGCATGCCGTCCACGGTCTGCAGCTCGGTGACCATCGTCTTCGATTCTTCAACGGTGATGACGCCGTCCTTGCCAACCTTCTGCATCGCTTCGGCGATGGTGTTGCCAATGGTGGTGTCGCCGTTGGCCGAGATGGTGCCCACCTGGGCGATCTTCTCGTTGTTCTCCACTTTGGAGGACATCTTGCGGACTTCGTCCACAACCACTTCCACGGCCTTCTCGACGCCGCGCTTCAGGGCCATCGGGTTCGCGCCGGCCGCAACGGCCTTCACACCCTCGCGATAGATGGACTGGGCCAGGATGGTGGCGGTGGTGGTGCCGTCGCCGGCGATGTCGCTGGTCTTGGATGCGACTTCGCGAACCATCTGGGCGCCCATGTTCTCGAGCGGATCCTTCAGTTCGATTTCCTTCGCTACCGTGACGCCGTCCTTGGTGATGGTCGGTCCGCCGAACTTCTTCTCGAGCACGACGTTGCGGCCCTTGGGACCGAGCGTGACCTTCACCGCGTCGGCAAGCTGGTTGACGCCGCGCAGAATGGCCTGACGGGAATTCTCGCTATATACGATTTGCTTGGCTGCCATTTTTCAAGATCTCCTGAATTACGCTACTTTCGATGCGGGCTTGGCCGCGCCTTCCAGAATGCCGAGGACCTCGTCCTCACGCATGATCAGATACTCTTCGCCGTCGAGTTTGATCTCGCTGCCGGAGTACTTGCCAAACAGGATACGGTCGCCGACATTGACATCCAGCGCGACGACTTTGCCGTCTTCGAGGCGCTTGCCCTTGCCCACGGCAATGACTTCGCCTTCCTGCGGCTTCTCTTTCGCGTTATCGGGGATGTACAAGCCACCGATTTTCGTTTCCTGCTCTTCGATTCTTTTTACAACGATTCGATCATAAAGCGGACGTACGTTCATACTTGTTGCCTCCAAGTGTAGTGTTTGGAAGAGTGTTTCCAGATACTCTGAGTCCGGAATCGGACTCCGAGCACCATTATTAGCACACTCCCGCGAGGAGTGACAATGGTTTTCTTCAACCGATTGATTGCACAACAGTTACACTAGGTTACAAAAGCTTCATCAACCCACTCCGTCGAGTTGCGGTGTCCTTTTCGCCTTGTGCAAACCGCCCGAACCATGTGCCTCCACATACGAAACTACTGCCGTCCGAATCGCATCCTCCAATCGGGAGGTGAAGATGAGGCTCACAGTGGGAGCAGCTTCTGTTTTGTTGTCTCTGGGACTTCTGGCTGGGTGTTCAGATCATTCCGCTACCGCGTCGTCGGTACGGGCACCGGCAGCAGCACCGGCCGCCGGGACCGGCGCCGCCGACAGGACAATAGGTGGCACGCAAGGCAATCACATTGCCCGGGAAGTTCACCATGAACTCGTCATGCTGCCGTACTACGGGGTTTTCGACAATCTCGAATATCGGGTCGATGGCAGCGCGGTTACGCTGATGGGGCAGGTAACCCGGCCCACGTTGAAGTCCGACGCGGAGAACGTGGTTAAGCGCATTGAAGGCGTCGATCGTGTGATCAACAATATCGAGGTCTTGCCGTTGTCGCCGAACGACGACAGAATTCGGATGCAGGTTTACCGGTCGGTGTACGGGCAACCTAACCTGAACCGGTACGCGATGAACGCTGTGCCACCGATCCACATTATCGTGAACAACGGTAATGTCACGCTGGTAGGGGTAGTGGCAAACGAGAGCGACAAAAACATCGCCGGAATCCAGGCCAGCGGCACGCCTGGCGTGTTCAGTGTGAAAAACAACCTTCGGGTTGAATCCGTCAGCTAACTCACCATCCGCATCCCAGGGGCGCTGGCCCCTGGGACTCCTGACTTTCCTGGTGTCCTGACGTAACCAGATCCTGCTCGATTTCCGCCAACAAAGATGTTACAGTTCCGGCGGAATCAATGAACGTCAAACACCGACTCCTGTTGATGGTTCTTGCGCTGAGCTCGACAGCCGTCGCCGCTCTGAAAACGCGCGATTTCTTCGACGACAGCGTCATCCAAAATATCGATTTGAAAGTCGCTCCAGAGGACTGGGCGACTCTGAAGAAAAATTACCAGTTGGACGACTATTATCCGGCCAAGTTCACCTGGAATAACCTGTCTTTGAACATCGGCATCCGATCACGCGGCAGGGGCAGCCGGAGCCCCATCAAACCAAACCTCGATCTCAAAATCGACAAATACGTCAAAAAACAGCGTTTCCTCGACATCTCGTTCTTCGTGCTCAAGGCCAACAACCAGGATTCTTCTGCGATGCACGAGACGTTGACGATGAAGTTATACCGGCGCATGGGACTTCCCGCGCCCCGGGAGGCGCCTGCGCGCCTCTTCATCAATGGCGAACTGATGGGCTTGTACACTATCGTGGAGCATCTCGACGAGGACTTTCTCGAGCGCGTCTATGGCGAAACCGACGGATATCTCTACGAATGGAAACCGAACCAGGAATACAACTGGGAGTACCTGGGAGCGGACCCGGCACTCTATTCGCCGTTCCTGTTCGACCCCAAGACCCACGAAGACGATCCGAATCCACAACCGTTGGTGGAAATGATCGATTTCATCAATCACAGCTCCGATGCTCAGTTCGCCGTTCGGTATAAACACCTATTTAGATCCGAAACTATTGTTGAC
This sequence comes from uncultured Acidobacteriota bacterium, assembly GCA_963737465.1. Lineage (GTDB taxonomy): Bacteria > Acidobacteriota > Terriglobia > Bryobacterales > Bryobacteraceae > TMP-7. Next base: position 446,262 of record CAVTTC010000012.1, on the reverse strand, counting down.
CTATTGTGCAGCCGAGCGTTTCATGACCGAGATCGACGGCGTTGTCGGCGGAATCTATGGAACTAACAACGTTTACATCTACCGTTTCCAGGGTAGTAAGCGGCACGACTTCATTCCGTGGGACAAGGACCTGACCTTTTACGACCCCATGACCCCCCTTCTCGAAGGATTCGAGAAGAACGTGCTGCTCACCCGCCTTCTGAATGTCCCCGAGTTCCGGGACGCCTACCTGCTGGCTTTTCTGCGGGCGGTGGAACGGTTTGGCGGAGTTGGAGGCTGGGCAGACCAGGAACTAACGCGACAGTACAACCTCATTCACGATCTCGCCCTAAACGAGCCGTATAAGCAGTGCATCCAAGACACGGGTTCCATTGCGTCGTGCGGCCCCAAAGAGTTTGAGGATGAGGTGAAGAATATGCGCAGCTTCATCGCAAGGCGGGCCGAATTTGTGGCCGGGTTCGTCAAAGACGTGGGCATCCCGAACCTGTCCGGCCTGCCCACGATCGAAAGCGTGGCCGGCGGATGGGGATCCCCGTACCTGCAGCCGTCGATCGGAGCGTACGCCAGGGTCACCGGGAGCAATTTCGGCGCCATCGGTGTCGGCGGCATCACCTATCTTCCAAGAACACTGAACGGGACATTCCTGGCTATTGAAGGAGCGCGAGCGCCCCTGCTGACGAACATGGGCGACAAAATCGATTTTCAGGTTCCCTGGGAGTCTGCCCAGGGCAGCGCCAATATCGTCGCCGTCGTCAACGGGCAAACCAGCAACACGATCGAGATGCCCGTGAAGATAATGGCTCCGGCGATTCTCGCAATGACCCACAATGACGGAACGCTAGTGGAACCGTCCTCTCCGGCGAGACGCGGCGAGACGATCGCACTGTATGCCAGCGGACTCGGCGACCTGGTACTAGAGATTCCCAGTGGAGTTGCCGCACCACCCACGCCACTCGTCGCAATTGAGAGCACATACGCAGCCTCTGTCTCGGGAACGCCCGCCACAGTCCTGTCTGCCGGTCTGGCGCCGGGGATCGTCGGGCTCTATCTGGTAAGCGTAGTTATCCCGACAGACGTAAGTCTTTCCGACTCAACACAAGTGACACTCACGATCGGCGAGCAAAATGTTAGCGTAGCAATTGCCGTTCGTTGACAATTGCGGTACATTAGTGGACATCTCCTCAAATGATGTCCCTGTGCAGGCGTGCCGTAGTGTGGGCGCTGTTAGGTTCCAGCTGTGTCTGGGCCATTACCGTCGTTCGCGCCCCATATCTGCAGAATGTTCAATCGGATCGCGTGTCTGTCCTGTGGACCACTCGCGAATCCGGTAGCGGCAGAGTGATGATTGCTCCCGAGAGTGGAAGTCCGATCACTGTCGATGCAACTGTGACTGTCATCAGCCCTGACGCCATTGGTCTGAGTTATCCTGCGTTTTATCAGTATCGTGCGGATTTTTCCGGTTTAGGTTCCGGTGTCACTTATACCTACTGCGTTTTTGTGGATGGCACTGCCATTGCCTCCGATCCGGCCGTGCACCGGTTTCGGACCGCCAGCGTGGGAAAGGTGTCCTTCCTGGCTTTCGGCGACAGCGGCGAGGACACTCCCCAGCAGAAGACGCTGATCGAGTTGATGAAGGCTGAGCTGGATATCTCGTTCGCGATTCACACCGGCGATCTGGCCTATCCCCGGGGCGACTACGAGACCTACGACCGCACCTATTTCGGGCTGAATGCCGCGCTCATGTCGCGGCTCAGTTTCTTCGCCACCCCGGGTAATCACGATTATATGGTCCAAGGAGGCGCCATCTATCTTTCCACCCAGGCGCCGCCCGACACAGGAGTTCCGTCCGAAGATCGCGGCCGGTATTATTCCTACGACTGGGGCGACATCCACGTCATTTCGCTCGACTCGAACTCCTTCCTGGGCGCAGAGTGGCAGCGCATGTCGGAGTGGCTGCTCAATGACCTGGAAGGTACGCATAAGTATTGGCGGGTGGCCTTCTTCCACCACCCTCCCTATCCTACCGGGCACCACCGTGACGACGTCCTGTGCGATTTTGCCCGCACGGAAGTAATTCCGATCCTCGAGAAACATGGCGTGCAACTGGTGCTGAGCGGACACGAGCACAGCTACCAGCGGAGCTATCCGGTCCGGAATGGCGAGCGGGTTACTTCCGGCCCGTCTACGACGTACGTCATCACCGCGGGCGGAGGGGCGGCGCTGCAAGGCATCGGATTTCGCCCCCAAACGGCCGTTTCTCTCGCTGCCCATCACTACCTGCGCGTGGACATCGACGGCACGAATATGGTGGTCCGCGCCATCGGCCTGGACGGCGCTGCAATCGACCGTTTCACGCTTACCCCTGAACCGGGGCTGCTGGGGGGCAGTGTGGTAAATTCCGGAGACTTTTCTCCGGCAATTGCCCCGGGCACCCTGGTGAGCGTTTTCGGGGAGAATTTCAGCCTTCAACCAGTTGCATCCACGCAGTTCCCACTCCCGTCGGACCTGGATGGAGTTCGTGTGATGGTGGGCGGAAAGCCGGTGCCCCTTCTCTTTGTGTCACCGCAGCAAATCAATTGCCAGATGCCCTACTCGGTCTCGGGTTCGTCCACGTTGAAGGTGGTCACCGCGAACGGAACCGCATCGGTCCCGGTCGTTGTCGATAAGAGCGCACCCGCCGTTCTCGCTCTCGTATCGGGCGAACAGGCGCGTTTCGGGCGAGAACCCAGCCGCCCCGGGCGGAATTGTCGTGGCCTACGCAACGGGACTGGGCGAGGTTTCGTCCCCCGTTCAGGAGGGCCAGGCTGCTCCACTCGCTCTGACCACGGTCGTGAATCCCGTTCAGGTCGTGATTGGACAGAATGAGGCGAAGCCGCTTTTTGCCGGATTGTCCCCCGGGTTTGCCGGGTTATACCAGGTGAACTTCAAGGTGCCCGGTGGCCTCGCCGATGGCGGATACCCGTTCCGTATCATCTCGAACGGGGTGAGCAGCCGGGCGGTAATGCTGGCCGTGAAGAGCCGCTAAGCTGCTGGACGGTGGTCCTCGGGCCGGTGTCGGAATCGGAAAAATGGCACCCCTGCGAAGGCCGTTCACAAGCTTCGCGATTTTTCTTAAATCGATGTTAATCCTCTGAAAACAATCCTCTTACCGCTTCCGAGACCACCTTCGTACTTGCATGAGTCCACTGGACAGCCAGTTAACCTCATGGCGGGAGGAGATGTATGACGTACATCGCTTCTCCGGTGCGTGGTCCCGGCCTCAGCTAGCCGTCGCTGGCCACCGCCAATCGAGTGGAGGCTATCCGACATGTCAGTTTTTCGAAAATGGGGGCCTGCGATGCCGACGGTGGTCGCGCTCGCATGCGCGGTTGCGGCGCCGGCCGCACCCGCCCTCACCACGATCCAGGACGTCCTGTATAAGGCCGATGGATCGAGATTCAACGGAACGGTGCAATTTACCTGGACGAATTTCCAGGCTGCCGACAACAGCCCGATCCCGACGCAGGGAATTACGGTGAACGTCGTGAGCGGCGCGCTTAAGGTGCGCCTGGTCCCGACCACCAATGCGTCGTCCGGCGCAAGTTACTCGGTGAGGTACTCGAGCCAGGGGATGTACCAGTTCACCGAAACCTGGGCCGTCCCGCCCAGCACTGCGGTTCTGCGCGTGCGCGACGTTCGAGTGGGCACCGGCACTACCGTGGGCCCCCCTCCGGTGCTCACGGAAGTCATGATTTCCGACGTGACGGGACTGACCGATGAACTCAACGCCCGGTCCATGAAGGGATCCGCGTACTCGCCTTCGCGGACGGCAATCATCAACTCGGGCGGGTTACTGGACGCCGCCACCGGCAATCTTGGCGATTGCGTGCACGTGGACGGTACGTCGGGCCCTTGTGGATCGAGCGGCAGTTCTTCCAACGTGGTGTACGCCGATGGCGAAACGCCCGCCGGCCTGGTAAACGGCGTCAACAGCAGCTTCACGCTGAACAACGCGCCGTCGCCCGCGGCCGGCTTGATGTTCTATCGGAACGGGATCCTGATGAAGCAATCCAACGACTACACGCTGAACGGGAACATCGTTACGTTCTATACGGCGGCCATTCCCGGTGGGGGCGATCTCCTGACCGCTTCCTACCGTTACCTCTCGGCGGCCACGTCCTCGTCGCTTCAGTACGTCGATAGCGAGACTCCTTCGGGTCCGGTGAACGGAAGCAACACCAGCCTTTGTCCTCAGCATGGCGCCGTCACCGCCCGCCGGTCTCCAGTTATTCCGTAACGGCCTGCTGATGAAGCAGGGGGCCGATTACTCAGTGAGCGGGGCTAACGTCACGTTCTATTCAGCGAGTGTCCCACAACCAGGCGACCTGCTGACGGCGTTCTATCGCTACTGAGTAATTGCGCTCAATCCCAACTCGGGCTGGACGAGGTCGTCGTAGCTTTCGCGGCGGCGAACGGTCTTCCAGCCCGAGCCCCGTACCAGCACTTCCGCCGGCCTGGGCCGCGAATTGTAGTTGGAGGCTTGAGCAAATCCGTAGGCTCCCGCCGTGCAGATCGCCAGGAGGTCCCCGGAACGCATATCCGGCATCTCGCGGTCGCGGGCCAGGAAATCACCGGTCTCGCAAACCGGGCCGACCACATCGGCGCGGATGATCTCGCCATTGTCGAGCGTTACCGGCACGATCTCGTGGTGGGACTGGTACAGCGCCGGGCGGATCAGGTCGTTCATGGCGGCGTCCACGATGACGAATTCCTTGTTCCCGTTCCGCTTGCGAAACAGCACGCGGGTTAGCAGCACGCCCGCTTCGCCGACGATCGACCGTCCGGGTTCCACCATGGCGTGCAGCCCGCGGCCGGCGAGCTGCGCTCGCAACTCCTGCACGAATGCGTCGATATCGGGACGTTCGTCGCCCTGACGGTACGGTACGCCAAGGCCGCCGCCCAGATCGATGTGCGCGATGGGAAGACCCCGGCCGCGCAGGCGGTCCACCAGCGCCAGCATCTTGCGCAGCGCCTCCAGCAGCGGTCGCGTGTCCAGCAATTGCGATCCGATGTGGCAGCTCACGCCCACGAGCGGCAATGTTCTTCAGCGACGATCGCGCGCTCGTACACGCCTTCCACTTCCGCGATATCGATGCCGAACTTGTGCTCGCGCAATCCCGGTGGAGATGTAGGGATGAGTGGACGGCATCCACGTCGGGGTTGACCCGCATGGCCACGCGCGCCCTCACGCCCGCGCCGCGCCGCGATCGAATCGATCAGCTCGAGTTCGGGCTCCGATTCGCAGTTGAAGCTGAAAATGCCCTCGGCGAGCGCGTAGTCGATCTCGTCGCTCGTCTTACCCACTCCCGAGAAGACCACCTTGCCGGGATCGCCGCCGGCTTTGAGTACCCGGTACAGCTCGCCGCCCGAGACAATGTCGAATCCCGAACCCGCCTCGGCCAGCAGGCTCAGCAGCGCCAGATTCGAGTTGGCCTTCACGGCATAACAGACGGTGTGCGGAACCTCGCCGAACGCCTCGTCGTAAGCGGCATAGCGCTCCAGAATCGTGCGGCTCGAATAGACGTAGCAGGGGGTGCCCGCCTGCTGCGGCGATCTCGGCCAGGGCGACATCTTCGCAGATAGAGTTGCTTGTTCGCGGTACTCGAAATCGGTCAATCCACCCTCACGGCAATGAGCGTCTGGTCGTCGGTGATGGCGGTGCCGTCCATGAAGGCGTCCAGTTCCGCGAAGATCTCGTCCACCATCTCCTGCGGAGCCAGTGCGCAGTGGCGCTTGAGCAGCCCGGACCAGGCGCCCGCGGCCGAACTCCTCGCCCTCTGGATTCAGCTGGTCCTCCACGCCATCGGAATAGAACAGCAGCATGTCTCCGGCTTGCGGGCCTCGAACACCATCTCTTCGTATTCGCGATCGTCCAGCAGCCCGATCGGCACGCCTTCGACGTGCGGCTTGATGATCTCGCCGCCGCGGCAGACCAGCGGCGGCTCGGCGCCCGCGTTCGCCATGGTCAGCTTGCAGCTGGACGGTTCCCAGAGCATCACCAGCAGCGTCGCGTATTGCGCGTCCACCTTGCGCTCGAGCAGCGCCTCGTTCAGCGCTCGCAGCAACGCCGCCGGACCGCGCTTCCGCGGAGCCAGGATGCGCAGCAGGCCGCTGACCAGCGCGCCGTACAACGCCGCCGCCGCGCCCTTGCCGCTGACATCGCCGAACGCCAGCACCGAGTACTCGTCGCTGTGCTCGAAGAAATCGTAGACATCGCCGGTGATCTCCCGCGCCGGCGCGGCCGCGGATGGCGATGTCGAGCCCGCGAATCTCGGGCGCCTTGCGCGGCAGCAGCACCGACTGCAGCTTGCGCGCCGCCTTCAGATCCTGCTCCATGCGCTGCTCGCGCTGGTCCAGTTCCTCGTACAGCCGCGCGTTCTCCACCGAACTGGCGATCTGCGGCGCCAGCAGGGTCAGCATGCGCGACGTGCTCGTCGGTGAAGTAGCCGATCCGCTCGCTCTCCACATCCATCACGCCGACCACCCGGTCCTGCACCACCAGCGGCACCGCCACCTCGGAGCGAATGTCCGGGATGCGACGCGATGTAGCGCGGATCGGCCAGCGTGTCGTTCACGCGAATCGGCTCGCGCGATTCCGCCGCCGCGCCGGTGATGCCCTTGCCCAGCGGAATGTTGTCCAGGTCCACGCGCTGGTCGTAGCGCACGCTGAACCGGTGGCGCAGCACCTTTGCGCTCCGGATCGACCAGCAGGATGCTGAACGCGTCGTAGTTGATCAGCGCGCGGACGGTCTTCGCGATCTTGCCGCAGCAGTTCGTCCAGGTCGAGAATCGAGCTGAACTCCTGCGACAGGTGCGCCAGCGTCCGCAGCGTGCGGTTCTGCCGCTCCACGCGCCGGTACAGCCGCGCGTTGTCGATGGACACGGCCACGCGGCTGGCGATCAGCCGCAGCAGCGCGCGGTCGTGCTCCGTGTAGGCGTTCAGCCGCGTGCGACTGCACGTCGATCACGCCCACCAGCTTGCCGCGCGCGATCATCGGCACGGCCAGTTCGGTGCGCACCGCGTCCAGCGCGCTGAGATAGCGCGGATCGCTGCGCACGTCGTCCACCAGCATCGGCTCGCGCGTCGCCGCCGCCGCGCCGGTGATGCCTTCGCCCAGCGGAATCACCAGATTGCGCACCACCTCCTCGCGATGCCCGATCGCGTAGCGGATCCGCAGCCCGTGCGCCTTCTCGCTGTACAGCAGAATGGCGAACAGCTCGCTACGGGATCACTTCCTTGACGATGTCGGCGACGTTGGCCAGCAGTCGGTCCAGATCCAGCGTCTCCGAAGTGACGCGGCGACACTTCCAGCAGAAAATCGAGCAGTTCGGCGCGCTCGCGAAAACGGACTGCGGATTTGGCTGCGGGCGTGTGGATGGCATAGCGGTCAGGCACCCGGCCGCCTCGACGATCTTGACGCCTGGCGCTGGCGCCGATGCGGCTCGCACCCGCGGCCACCATCGCTCTGCAGATCCTCCAGCGTGCGGATGCCGCCGGAGGCCTTCACGCCCATCGTTCGGGCCCACGGCGCGGCGCATCAGCGCGACGTCGTGCACGGTAGCGCCGCCCGGTCCGAAATCCGGTGGAAGTTTTGACGAAATCCGCGCCCGCCATCTTCGGCAAGCGTGCAGGCCGTGAGCTTTCTGATCATCGTCGAGCAGCGCCGTTTCGAGAATCACCTTGACAATCGCGCCCGCCGCGATGACGCGCCTCCGACCACGCGCCGGATGTCCTGCTCGACCGCGTCGCGGTTGCCGCCGCGCAGCTCGCCGATGTTCATCACCATGTCGATTTCCTGCGCACCGATTGCAATTGCCGCCTCGGCTTCGGCCACCTTGATGGGTGTCGCGCTGGCGCCCAGCGGAAATCCGACCACCGTGCAGACCTTCACCGGCGAGCCGCGCAGTTCGCGCGCCACCAGCGGCACCCAGTACGGGTTCACGCAAACGCTGGCGAATCCGTACTTCCGAGCTTCCGCACAGATGCGCCGGACATCGGCGGCCGTGGCTTCCGGCTTCAGAATCGTGTGATCGATCAACGCGGCGATGTTTTCGGTGGTTGGCATAGAAAAGCGCGGGACCAAGCTTCGACAGAGGATAAGTACTATGGAATCAATTCTTTATGTTAACACAAAAGCCGGTCCGAGAGTTCCGGACCGGCTTCTTGCGAGTGTGACTGCGGGCTATTTGAACTCGAGGATCTCTTTTTCCTTCGTTTTGGCGGCTTGATCCAGCTTCTGAATGCCGGCGTCGGTCATCTTTTGAACATCATCGAGCGATTTCCGTTCGTCGTCTTCGCTGATGAGCTTGTCCTTCAGCAGTTTCTTGATCTGCTCGTTGGCGTCGCGCCGAATGTTGCGCACGGCCACCCGATGATCCTCAACGACGTGATGCAGCCGTTTGACGATCTCCTTGCGCCGTTCTTCGGTCAGCGGAGGAATTGGCACCCGAATCAGCTTCCCGTCGTTCGACGGATTGAGGCCGAGATCGGAGGCGCGAATGGACTTCTCGATGATTCCGATCTGTGAAACATCCCATGGCTGGATGGTGATCAGGGCAGGCTCGGGAACGTGGAGCGTCGCGACCTGGTTGAGCGGTGTCGGCGTGCCGTAGTAATCCACGCGAATGCCGTCAAAGATCCCGATGGTGGCGCGGCCGGTACGGATGCTCGCCATTTCATGCTGCAGGTCCGACAGGACTTTGTCCATGCGGGTCCTGGCGCTGGACTCCACGGCCTTAACGGATGTAAAGGCTTGAACGGTAGCGGTCTGGTCGTTTTTCATGATGGATACGATGAGTGAACCATCGCCTTAGGCATTATAACTCCCGGTCGCTCAACCCCTGCGGCGCTCCAGATTCCCGACGCGCTCCTCGAGGATGACGAGGCGGTCCTCGAAGTTGTGCACGGTCTGGATGGTTCCGCGGGAGCGGACCTCGTAGGTCTGCGCCCATTTGTGGAATTCGGTCAGCAGGTTGGTTTCGACGCGTTCGAGCTTCGCATCGACGTGGTCGAACTTCGCATCGATGCGTTCGATCAGGGCCTGCATGTCGCGCTTGAGTTCCTGGATGTCGGCTTTGGTGGCTGGGCTTTGATCGTTTTCCAAGGTACGCCTCTCTCCCATCATGTACCAGATCGCCGCCACCGTGGTGGGCGGTTACCGGATCACGGTGCCGATGGGTTCGCCGAGGGCCATGCGCATGATGTTGCCGGGGACGGTCAGATTGAAGACGACGATGGGAAGCTGGTTGTCGCGGCACATCGCCACGGCGGAGGCATCCATCACCCGCAGCGCCTTGGCCAGCACTTCCAGGTAGCTGACTTCCGTGTACCGGACGGCATCGGGGTACAGCATCGGATCCTTGTCGTACACGCCGTCCACCCGGGTGGCCTTGGCGATGATGTCGGCGTGAACCTCGAGCCCGCGCAGAACGGCGGCCGTGTCGGTGGAGAAGTACGGATTCGACGTGCCCGCGGCAAAGATGACGATGCGCCCCTTTTCCATGTGGCGGATGGCGCGGCGGCGGATGTACGGTTCGGCCACCTCGTGCATCTCGATGGCGGTCATCACGCGGGTTGGAATGCCCTGCTTCTCGAGGGCGTCCTGGAGCGCGAGTGCGTTGATCACAGTCGCCAGCATTCCCATATGATCGGCCGTGACACGGTCGAGGTTGCGGGCCGCGGCGGCGATGCCCCGGAAGAAATTGCCGCCGCCGACCACCAGCCCAAGCTGGACGCCCGTGCGCGCGACTTCGGCGACTTCGGTTGCCAGCGAGATCACCCGTTCGGGATCGACACCAAAGGACTGGGGACCGGCCATCACCTCGCCGCTGAGCTTGAGTAGAATGCGTCGATATTTGGCCATGGGGTGGAAGAAAATATTCAGGCGCCCGCCGGGCAGGCGCCTCACTCTATCTGGCTTCGACTACACCTGGGCGGGCGTTTCCGAGGTCTCGGACGCACCAGTGGCCTGCGCGTCGCCCACCTTGAAGCGGACGAAGCGGGCCACGGAAATGTTCTCGCCGAGTTTGGCGATCTTCTGCTTGATCAGATCGCCGACGGTGACCGTGTTTTCTTTGATGAACGGCTGCTCGAGGAGGCAAACTTCCTCGTAGTACTTGTTCATGCGCCCTTCGATGATGCGGTCGATCATCTTCTCGGGCTTGCCTTCCGTGCGCGCACGGGCGCGGTAGATGTCCTTCTCGCGTTCGAGAGCCGCCTCGGTCACATCTTCCCTGCGGACGAACTGCGGATCGGCCGCGGCGATCTGCATGGCGATGTCGTGCACCAAGCCCTGGAAATCGTCGGTTCGGGCGACGAAGTCGGACTCGCAGTTGACTTCCACCATCACGCCGAGCTGATTGCCGGAGTGGATATAGGTGCCGATCATTCCCTGCCGCGTGGTCCGGGCAGCTTTCTTGGCGGCACTGGCGATACCGCGTTTGCGCAGCACCACTTCGGCCTCCGCCAGGTCGCCCTTGGCTTCCACCAGCGCGGTCTTGCATTCCATCATGCCGGCGCCGGTGCGCTCACGGAGTTGTTTCACTAAGGCTGCATTGATTTCAGACATATTCTCTCGTCTCTTCACTCGCCGCACGATCAGACGAACGGGTCCCTTCTGGGACCCGGTTCACTCGATCGGTGACGTTAACGGTTCTGTAATGCTCAGTGCTCGCTGACCTTCTCGCCGGCTTCCTGCGCCACGGGTGCTTCCGAGGCCGGACCCTTGCGAGGCAACGACATGGACGGCAGATCCTCGTCGGACAGCGTCTCCGACATCAACTGCTCGGCGTACTTCACATCGAAGTAAGAAGTGTCCACCGGGATCTCCTCACTGGCAGTCTCGTCACCCACGATCTTCTCGGCGGTGAACTCCTGCTCAGTGGCGAGCGCGCGGCCCTCGGCCACGGCATCGGCGATCTTCGTGGTAAACAGACGGATCGCCCGGAGCGCATCGTCGTTGCCCGGAATCACGTAGTCCACTTCGTCGGGGTCGCAATTGGTGTCCACCACGGCCACCACGGTGATGCCCAGTTTGCGGGCTTCACTGACGGCAATGGCTTCTTTGTTCGAATCCACCACGAAGAGAAGATCCGGCAAGCCGGGCATGTCCCGGATTCCGGCCAGATTCTGCTGCAGGTGTTTGCGCTCGCGATCGAGCCGTCCTACTTCCTTCTTGGCGCGGCCTTCCCAATTGCCGTCGGCGGCCATGGCGTCGAGTTCTTTCAGCCGCTTGATAGAGCGCTGAACGGTGGTCATGTTGGTCAGCAGTCCGCCCAGCCAGCGCTGGTTGACGTAGTACTGCTGGCAGCGGGTGGCCTCTTCGGCGATGGCGTCCTGGGCCTGGCGCTTGGTCCCGACGAACAGGACCGTCTTGCCCTGGGCTGCCATCTCGCCGACGTAACGCATGGCGTCCTTGAATAGCTTCAGCGTCTTCTGCAGGTCGATGATGTAGATCCCGTTGCGTTCGCCAAAGATGTATTCCTTCATCTTTGGATTCCAGCGCTTGGTCTGGTGCCCGAAGTGAACGCCCGCTTCGAGCAATTCCTTCATACTAATTGATGGCAAAAAGCCTCCTTCAGTCGTTCGGCTCCCGCGGACGGTCCAAAGCGAGATTTGTCGGCGGGAGGATATCAGGTGCGGGAGGGTAGATGGCGCCCGGCCACGAATCGGCCGGGTGGCAGCCAGCGCTACCACCCAAAACAATACAGGAACCCGGTGAGGCAGGAGGAGCGGAAAATCGTTCCCGGCGTTTTAGCGCTTGGAGAACTGGAACCGCTTGCGAGCGCCCTTCTGTCCGTACTTCTTTCGTTCGTGCTGACGGGCATCCCGAGTGAGAAATCCGAGCTGCTTCAGTTTCCCGCGCAGTTCGGAGTTGAATTCGATCAGCGCGCGGGCGATGCCCAAACGGGCTGCGCCGGCCTGGCCGGTTAACCCGCCGCCATTGGCGAGGATCAGAATGTCGAACTTGTCCGCTGTTTCCGTCGCCAGCAACGGCTGGCGCACGATGTAGCGGGCTGCATCGTTCATGAAGTAATTATCGAACGCCCGGCCGTTGACCTGAATCTGGCCCTTCCCCGGACGCAAGAATATGCGCGCGACGGACGTCTTCCGCCGGCCCGTTCCCAAATGTTGAACAAAACCTGCCACTAGTTCCTCGCTTATTCCAACGTCAACGCGACCGGCTTCTGCGCCTGGTGCGGATGCTGATCGCCCGCGTAGACCTTCAGTTTCCGGTACATCTGCTTGCCTAGCTTTGTCTTCGGGAGCATCCCCGAGATGGCGTCCTCAATCATCTTGGCGGGACGCGTGGCGCGCACTTTTTTAGCTTGGGTTTCCACCAACCCTCCGGGATATCCGGAATGGCGGTAATACATTTTCTGCTCTTCTTTCCGGCCAGTGAGCCGGATTTTCTGAGCGTTGATCACGATGACGTGATCGCCTGTGTCCAGGAACGGAGTATACGTGGGCTTGGTTTTACCCATCAGCAGCATGGCCGCTTTACTGGCCACCCGGCCGAGCACGGCGCCTTGCGCATCAATGACGTGCCATTGGCGCACGATCTCGTTCTTGGACGGAATTTCGGTTTTCATCTAGACAGACCTTCTCCGTTCGAGACTTGCAGTATCACTATAGTAGCGACCCTACGAAGGCGGTGTCAATTCACACGACACCTTCATTGGGCGCAGATCGCGAATCCGGCGGCACAAATGCGGCCCAGGGTCCGGCGATCGGCTGGCGCTTTTTCCATTATTGCGCGAATGGAGGGGGCCTTGCTTGTGGAATCCGCGATCTTTTAAGACTTCGTCCAGTCTTCGATCTCTAATTCTTCGATTCTCGTGAAGGCCTGATCGTGGGTGACGAGCACAAGGTCCACGGCTAGAGCGTGCGCACCGATCATCATGTCCAGGTTGCCCATCGACTGACCGTGGCGCTCGAGGGTAGCGCGGAGTCGCCCGTACTCTTGTGCTGCGTCGGAAGTCCAGGGCAGAACAGTGACCACGCGCAGGAACTCGGTCACCAGTGCGCTCAGTCGCGTCGCTCCCACCAGGCGCGCTACTCCGTACCGCAGTTCTCCTTCAGTTACGGCGGAGATGGCCACCTCATTGATAGGTACCCTCCGCAGTCTCTCGCGCACGCTCGGAACGTTCCCTTTAATGATGTAGCTGGCTATGTTGGTGTCCAGCAGATATCGAACGGGCATCAGAGCGGTTCGCGATTCTGCGGAGGTGCATCGCCGCGATCAGCCATGAATTCGTCCGGAACCCCGATTTGGTCTGCGAGATCAAAAAAGCTCTGCCAGGATTCCGGCCTGCGGGAGAGGATCACATCCCCGGTCACCAGATCTTTCCGGATGAACACTTCTTCGCCATCAAACCGGAAGTCCGAGGGTAGGCGAACCGCTTGACTCCGGCCATTCTTGAACAATTTTGCAGTGCGGGGCATTCGCTTCCCTCCTTTACTGATATATACCATGATCTAGTCCTGGTTTGCAGTGCCCAGAAGCGCTACAATCGACGGTTTACATGCCCAATATTCTGCAATCGCTGCCCACCGGCCAGAGAGTCGGTATCGCGTTCTCGGGCGGGCTGGATACCAGCGCCGCCATCCACTGGATGCGGACCAAGGGCGCCATCCCGTACTGCTATACCGCGCACCTCGGGCAGCCGGATGAGACGGACTACGACGATATCCCTCGACGGGCCTGATCTACGGCGCCGAGAAGGCCCGGCTGATCGACTGCCGCGAGCAGTTGGTGCGCGAAGGGCTGGCGGCTCTGCAATGCGGCGCGTTCCATATCACCACCGCCGGCGCGACCTATTTCAACACCACTCCGATCGGGCGGGCCGTGACAGGCACCATGCTGGTAGGCGCCATGAAGGACGACGACGTCCACATCTGGGGCGACGGAAGCACCTACAAAGGCAACGACATCGAGCGTTTCTACCGCTACGGCCTGATGGCGAATCCGGGGCTGAAGATCTACAAGCCCTGGCTGGACCAGGCGTTCATCGAGGAACTGGGCGGCCGCAAGGAGATGTCGGAGCTGCTGCAGAAGGCCAACCTGCCGTACCGGATGAGCCTGGAGAAAGCCTACTCCACGGACTCGAACATCTGGGGCGCCACGCACGAAGCCAAGGACCTGGAGTTTCTCGACAAAGGCATCAAGATCGTGCAGCCCATCATGGGGGTCGCGTTCTGGCGCGAAGACGTGCCGGTGAAGCCCGAGGCCGTAACGGTGCGGTTCGAAGAGGGGCTTCCGGTAGCGCTCAACGGCGCCACCTTCACCGACCAGGTGCAACTGGTGCTGGAAGCGAACGCGATCGGCGGACGGCATGGACTCGGGATGTCGGACCAGATCGAGAATCGCATCATCGAGGCCAAGAGCCGGGGCATCTATGAGGCGCCGGGAATGGCGCTGCTGTTTATTGCCTACGAACGCCTGGTGACCGGAATCCACAACGAGGGTACGCTCGAACAGTACCGGGACATGGGCCGGCGGCTGGGGCGGCTGCTGTACGAAGGCCGCTGGTTCGATCCGCAGTCGCTGATGATCCGCGAGACGCTGCAGCGGTGGGTGGCGCGGGCGGTCACCGGGGAGGTGACGCTCGAACTTCGCCGCGGCAACGACTACTCGATCCTGGACACGAAGAGCCCGAACCTGACCTACAAGCCGGAGCGGCTGACCATGGAGAAGGGCGAAGGCGCGTTCACGCCGCTTGACCGGATCGGCCAGCTCACGATGCGCAACCTGGATATCACGGACAGCCGCGACAAGTTGTTCGTCTATGCGAAGTCCGGGCTGTTAGGGCCCTCCAGCTTCGGCGGACTGTCCCTGCTGCCCGGCAAGGACGAGCCTGAGAAGAAGTAAGGAGCCACGCTGGGTCCACGTCAGGTCAGTGAGTTGCAGCTCGGCATACTGGTAGGTCACTCCACCCGGATCTGCACCGGATTGCTGCGGACAGCGCCCATGACGAGCACTACCGGTTGATCGCCGGACGGAGTCCCTGGGGCCACCTTTGCGTTGATCTGATATAGCCCGGGGAATTGGGGCGAGAGGACCGATACCACTGATTCCGCAGGCACGTTGCCGATCAGGACCTGTGGGCGGGTGGCGGTCTCCTGCAAGCCTGGATAGGCGGTGGAGGGGACAACGGGGCCGAGGCCGGTGGCGTAGATCTCCAGGGTATCGCCCGATTTGGCTGGGAGCACCTGAGTGGTCAGTCCCGTTCCGGCTATGAGTACCGCGCCGGGAAAGATTCCCGGGGATACCGGACTCACTGCTACCGTGAAACCACTGAACTTCCCCGCCGAGTTATCGATCTCGACAGTGGCCGTGGATCCCGTGATGCTCCAGGGCGCGACGAAGTTGATCTGCGATTCGCCGACATAGGAGAGTTGCACCGCGGAGCCGTTGACCAGCACTTGCGTGTCCCGGACCCCGTACGGGAGTGGCGGCGTGAGGCTGGCAGTGACCCCCGCGGACAGACCCGTCCCGAAGATGGTGGCGAAAGAACCGGGCGTGATCCCCGGCACGAACGACGCGGCGTTCACGATGGCGGCCGGAGTGATCGCCGGAGATCCGGAGAGCGTCACGATGACCGACGCATCGGGAACGACGTCGATGGCCGCCCGCAACTTGCCCGCTGACGCGGCTGGGGTCCAGTGAAACACCGCTACTCCGTTCTCGTCAGTGGTCACCGTGGCCGAGTCCAACGTTCCGGTGGTGACCGCGGCCGACACGCGCACGCCGGAATACGGCGTCTGGTTCAGATCCACCACCCGCACCCGGACCGGTTCGGCGGTTGTGGCGGGATGCTCGGACGAGAGCAGTTTCAGCGACAGACCGGCTGCGACGGCGCGCACCTGCACGCGGGCGTACGCGGTCTCGAAGGAACCATCCGGCGGCGTCGCCACCAGGTCCGCCACCCCTTCGCGAATCCCCTGGATCGGGAACGTGGCACGGGTGGCTCCGGCGGGGACCGTGACGGAGGCGGGCGCCTGAACTGCGCCGCCCGACGAGGTCAACGTGAAGGTCAGAGCAGACTCTGCCGGTGCTTCGAGCGAGAGCGATGCGGTTCCGGTTCCGTTCACCAGGATACCGGCGGCAGGAGAGGCCGAAAGCTGGACCGCGCGCCGGAGGGCGGTATCGGCGGAGGCACGGTCCGAGGTCCCGGCGGCATAGAAGCGCTCAAAGGCGCCGCGGATCGCCTCGACCTTGGCCACCTGGCTCGGCTGGGCCGCTTGCCCGGCCTGGGAGACCAGGATGAAGGCGAACCGGAACCGGCGCTGGGCCACCGTGGAATCGGGTGTGCGGCGGCCTACGACGGCAGCGACGTCGTCCACCGTGATGTTGCGGCGGACACCGTCGAATTGGATGCCCACCTGCGGCACCCGGCTGGCGGGATACGGGGAACCCGTGACAAGAAATGTCGGGGGCACGTCTTCGGGGGCACGGAATCCCATCAGGTATTGGTCCAGCGGCGAATACTGTTGGACAGTGGCGACGGTGCGAAAACGCGGAGACTTCCCCTCGCCTTGATCTTCGAGACGGGTTCCCTCGAGAAAGGACGCCTCGGAGTTGAAGTTGAAACTCCAATGCACCAGCGCGCGGCCGAGCATCGGCTGGGCGGCAGGATCGGCGGGGTCCGAAACGCTGGCGAAGGCCAGGAAGAGGTGGCCGGTCTCGTGAGCGAGCACGCTGAGCGTGGTATCGCCGGAAGGCTTGCGGCCACTGACCTGGGCGTTCAGATCGTCGGGGTATTGGTAGAGCGGCCCCATGTTCAGTACGGCCTGAAGCCGGCGGGGAGACCCGTAGTCCGCGCCTTTGTCAACGGGAGGGGTACCCAACCCGGTAGCCGGGTTTCGCACTGTAACTTCGAACGCGACGGCGCCGGGCGCCGCATCCACTCCGAGGCTGTTGTAGATCACCAGATAGTCGTAGGCGTCTTCATGCGTTGCATAGAACTTCTGCGCCACGGTGGCGATATCCACCGATGGCGATGAGGTGAACCGGTCTGCTACGGGTCCGGTGAATTCGTTCCGAGGGGCGGAAACCAGCGAGACCAGAGACAGAGCGCCCCGGAGGCGTCCCGGGCCGATGCCCGTTACCGCCTGCGACACACTCACCGTGTCGAAGGCCATTTCGATGCGACCGTCGGGGTAGAGGCGCACCTGAAACGTCTGCAGCGCTCCGATGCCGAAATCGGAGTAGGCCGGGACGGCGTGCCAACTGATGACGGCGCGACCCTGTTCGGCGAGCACGCGCACGCCGCCCGTTCCGCGCGCGGAAGTGGGATCCAGATCCGAGAATAGCGGCGCGATCCGGGGCGCGCCTCCGGTGAGGCGCCCGAGGGACCGGTCAGTCGAATTATCGTCGCCCTCTCCGAAGGTGAGATTACCGTCGGAATTCACCCAGACATTTCGATAGCGGGCGCCAAAGAACGGAAACTCGAACGGAAGATAGACCTGCTGGGTGTCGTCGTCGCCGAGGCCAACCAGGTTCGCGCCGGCCAAGGCCGCAGCCGTGTCGTACGAGGTCCCCGAGACCTGCACCCGGTAGCTGGTAATTGCGGTATTGGAAGGAACGAAGGCGACGGTCTTTTGATTCAGATTGAAGTCGTTCCGTTGGGCGACGGCGCCCTCCGAATCGTCAATTACGGCCACATAGCCATAGTCTCGATTGGTGGTTGCGGCGGATGCGGTGAGGGCCTTGAGGCGGGCGCTCCGGGTCAGTCCCCTCTTCGCTTCCGCGCGGCCATGGAGGTAGTGCTCCTCGCTGCCCCGTTCGCGATCGGTGCCGCAGACCGAGAGCGGAGCTTCCCGGGCAAGCATCAGGATGCACAGGATGAACAGGGAACAAAGCAGACGTATACAGCGCTCGATCATCTTGACAACACTTGGGTGGGGATCCGGTCTAACTTCATTGTAAGATACTGGTTCCTTGCGGACGCCTGGCGGTGTTTAAGACCGGCCTGGCGCGGGACGGAGGATAAAGAATGTCCTTTTGCACTAATTGCGGCAATGCGATTGCCGGTGACGCGCGGTTCTGTCCGAGTTGCGGAACGGCACTGGCCGGGGCGTCCCCGGCGCAGCCCGTATGGCAACCCACGCCCCAGAAGCTGGATTACACCATTGAGGGAAGTAATCTGCAGGTGGCGCGTGTACGCCTGAAGGCGGGGCAGGAAGTCTACGCCGAAGCGGGCAAGATGATCTACAAGAAGCCGAACATCCAGTGGGAAACGCGGATGAGCGGGAACACCATCGGCGAGAAGATCTGGGGCGCGTTGAAACGGAAGCTGATGGGTGAATCGCTGTTCCTGACCTATTTTCGCGCCCTCTCGGACGGTGAAGTCGGATTCGCCGGAAGCTATCCGGGGCGCATCCAGCCATTCGAACTGGCAGCGGGACAGAGCATTCTGGTGCAGCGCGACAGCTTTCTTTTTGCGCAGACGACGGTGCAATTGAATATCGCGTTGATGAAGCGCCTGGGGGTCGGGTTTTTCGGAGGCGAGGGGTTCATCCTGGAGAAACTGACCGGGCCGGGAACGGTGTTCATCCACGCAGGGGGCGATTTTCTGGATTTCCAGTTGGCGCCCGGAGAGGTGCTGCAGGTGGAAACCGGATGCATCGTAGGATTCGAAGAGGGGATCAGTTACGACATCGAGCTAGTGGGCGGGATCCGGACCGCACTGTTTGGCGGCGAAGGACTGTTTCTGGCCACCCTGACCGGTCCCGGCCGGGTGGTTGTGCAGAGCATGACCCTGGCAAAGATGAGACGGGAACTGGTCCCGATGCGCACCGGGGGCGACGAGCACAAGGGACTGGGCGCAATCAGCGGCATCTTCGACAGCGACGATTGAAGCCGGGTTTCGGTGGACCGCCGGAGGCGATCTCCTACAGACTCCTATAGAAACGCGATTGAACTTCGGCTATTCAGATCTCGTACCCATTTTTGCTATGGGTGATCTGTCCCTCGACCTCAAATATGCCTTCCGAGTCCTGGCCAAAAGCCCAGGCTTCACAGCGGTAGCGATCCTGGCGATGTCGCTTGGCATAGGCGCGAATACCGGCATGTTCTCGTGCGTGAATGCCTACATGCTTCGTGGTCTTCCGATCCCGGAACCGGAGCGGCTCATACTGATCTCGTCCACCCAGCCCAAGCAGGGCATCACTACGGGGGCCGACTACCCGACATGGCAGGATTGGCGCCGCCAGTGCCGGTCGTTCAGCGGAATCGTCGCGTTTCAGAGCGCTTCGTTTTCTTTCAACGGCGACGGCAGCGAACCCGAACGTTATCTGGGCGTTCGGGTCAGCGCCGACTATTTCACTGTGCTTGGTGCAAGGCCTTTTCTGGGCCGCGACTTTCTCCCGGAGGAGGACGCTCTGGGGGCCAATCGGGTGGCCGTGATCGGATATAACCTCTGGCAGACGCGTTTCGGCGGAACAGCGGACGTCATTGGACGCAGCGTACAGATCGACGGAAACCAGCACACCATTGTCGGCATCATGGCGCGGGGAGTGCGCTTCCCGCCCAGCGCGGAAGTGTACACGCCGCTGGCGGTGGATCCTGCCAAGGCACCTCGTGGGCGGAGGTCTCTGGGCATCGTGGGCCGGCTCCGGCCCGGCGCCAGCGCATCCCAAGCCCTCGCCGAACTTCAGACCATCGGTTCCGGGTTGGCGCAGCAGTATCCCGACACGCACGCCGGTTGGAGCGTGTCCCTGATGGATGTGCGGGAGGCGGTGGTGCGCGGGCCGCGGCCGTCGCTCTATATCCTGTCGGCGGCGGTGGTGTTCGTGCTGCTCATTGCCTGTGCCAATGTGGCCAACCTGCTGTTGGCGCGCGCGGCGGTGCGCTCAAAGGAGATCGCCATCCGCAGCGCATTGGGCGCCGGCCGCCTGCGTGTTGTCCGGCAGATGCTTACGGAAAGCGTGCTGCTGGCCATGATCGGCGGAGTCTTCGGACTGGTGCTTTCGCACTGGGGTCTACAGGCTCTGATGAAGAGCCTTCCCAGTTACATGCTGCCGGTGAACGACATTCGAATCGACGCAGCGGTGCTCTCATTCACGTTGGCTCTGACGGTGTTGGCCGGAGTGCTCTTCGGGCTTGCACCGGCCTTGAGCCTGTTACGGCCCGATGTCGGCGAGACGCTGAAGGAGGGAGGCCGCGGCACGTCGAGCGGAACCGGACGCGGACGGCTGCGCTCGGCCTTCATCGTTTGCGAGGTTGCGTTGTCGCTGGTCCTGCTGGTGGGCTCGGCGCTGCTGATCAAGAGCTTCGCGAAGCTGCAGGAACTCGACCTCGGATTCCGGTCGGAAGGCCTGATGACGATGCAGATCGCGCTTCCGCAGACGAAGTACGAAAGCCCCGAACAGCGTTCGGTGTTCTTCCGCGAACTACTCGGCCGGATTGAGCGCATGGCGGGTGTGGAATCCGCTGCCGCTGCGAACGCCCTTCCGATGTCCGGGGGCAATTTTCAGGACTTTCTCGTGGAGGGAAGGCCGGCTCCCGCACGCGATGAAGTGGTTTACGCCGCGATTCGCGCGGTATCGCCGGATTACTTCCGAACGCTGAAGGTTCCTCTGCGTCGAGGCCGATCTATCGAGAGTCAGGATGCGGCGGGACGCCTTCCCGTGGCGGTCGTCAACGAAGCCTTCGTCCGGCGAATGTTTCCGGATGGCGAGGCATTGGGCAAGCGTATTCGAATTGACGCATCGGCGGAGTCGAAGAACCCCTGGCTCACGATCGTCGGCATTACCGGCGACATTCAGCGCTATGGCGTGAATACGGAGGCATTTCCGGAGATCAGCCAGAGCTATCTGCAGGCTCCCCCGCAGACGATGTCCTTCGCGGTGCGCGTTCGAGGGGGCGATCCGACGACGATGGCGCCATCCATGCGAGCGCTGGTGCGGGCGATGGATGCGGATCAACCGGTGGCGTCCCTTCGATCGATGGAGAGCCTGCTGGGCGATCAGATCGCAGTGCCGCGAAATCTGACGATGCTGTTGTCCATCTGTGCCGGTATTGCGTTGTTACTCGCAGTTATGGGCATCTACGGAGTTATCGCTTATTCCGTGAACCAGCGCAGCCATGAGATTGGTATCCGGATGGCATTGGGCGCCAGCCGTAATCAGGTGACCTGGATGGTGGTGGGCCAAGCGCTGAAACTGGCGACGGCCGGCGTGGCGATCGGACTCGTGGGCGCTTTCGGAATCACACGGTTGCTCGCGGCAGTGCTGTACGGAGTGAGTCCCCAGGATGCGGCGGTATTCACGCTGGTGCCGCTGAGCTTGGCAGTGGTGGCCGTGGCGGCGAGTTATCTGCCGGCGCGGAGGGCGTCGCGGGTGGATCCGTTGATAGCGCTGAGATACGAATAGGCTTAACGCTGGTCGAGAATCAGCAACCAGCCACGTCCCTTGTCGACTGGGATCGGCTGGCCGGGTAAAAAGTCGGTGGCCGTCTGGAAGTTCTTGATGTCCACTGCCCGAATTCTCGCCCGCGTTGGATCGATGCCAAGTGACTTCCAGTCGACCTTGGATGTCACCTCCACACGGTTTTCCGCCCAACTCGCCAGAGCGACGATGGAACTCGTCTTGCCGACGTAAACGGTGGCCAGCACGTCCTCACGTCCGGTACTGACAGGGTTCGACGGCACCCACCAACCCACCATCCGCTTCCCGGCAATTCCGGCTTCGTCCCAGAACTTCCAGATCGGGGTCGGGTCACCCGCCCAGGGCAGCCGGTTCGTCATGCCGAACAGCATTCCCCGCCAGAGGTTGCCTCCGTCCTGAAGCATCTCGCCCATCAGTCCGAAGGGGACTCCAGAGAGTTCGGTCAACCAGAAGTCAGGAGGCGAATTGTAGTCGAAATACTCACCGAACCAGAGCCGGTCGATGAACGGAAAGTGCTCCAGGTAGAGGTTTGCGCTGTTGGCGAAACCGTCGCGCGGGTTGAACTGGTTGGCCGAATGCAGATCGATCATGGCGCCCGTACGCCCGCGCAGCAGTACCTTGCGGATCCGCTGCATGGTGGTGCGGTCGAATGCTACATCGTCCAGGTAGAGGCCGTCGATGCCCACGTTCTCCACCAGCCAGCGAAGTCCCTCGACATAGAAGTTGTGCCAGCGGGAGATTCCCGTGGTGATCAGCGCGGCATCGCGCAAGGCGGGCACGTACCATCCGGGGATGTAATCGCCGTCGAGATGTTCCTGCAGCCATGCGGGACCGCCGCCCGGGCCGCGCGCCAGCACCTCTTCGCCGAGGCTCCGCAACGCGAACAGTTCGGGTGCGCGATTGGTCAACTCGCGAACCGTGTAGTAGATCTTCACTTTCATCCCGCGCGCATGGGCCTGATTGATGTAGGCCTTCATCTCGGCAGGGCGGAGGAACGGGTAATTGATGTACGGGTTGATCTCGGTGGCGTGGTGAACGTTGATAGTGTTCGCTCCGGCGGCGGCGATCTCGTCGAGCGGCTTGTAGGCGTGATAGTAGCGCGTCTTCCATTGCGCTTCGGGATCGATGGTGTGGAAGGGAGTGAGCAAGAGACGGAGGTCGTAGTGCTGGGTTTCGCCGGCGCGGAACACTCGCGGGCCACTGAAGCAGTGGACGAAATAACTCGTGTCGCGGCGTTCGAAACGGCATCCGCCCTTGCCATCGTTGGCCCAGGAGGCGGGCATTACCAGCGGCTTCGACAGATAGAAGTTGGTGTTCAGGGGACGCGAGTAGCGGTCGTCGTGCAGGCTGAACTGCAGGCCCGCATTGACGTCGCCGATCCAGGCTCCGTCCTGATTATGCTTTACGTCCCATTTCCAATCGAAGCGTGAGGGCGCCCGGCCGCCCTTGAGTCCCAGACCCATGGCATAGCGGGCAACGTCCGCACGCAGGGGGATCTCGAGAGCGACGTCCTGCAGGCTGGCCGGCGCACGCGAAGTAAGGGCGACAGAGAATTCCATATTACCGTCGAATTCCGTGCGGGCCTCCACCGCGGCATCGATCGGGCCGGCGCGCCCGTGGCTGACCCACTCCACTGCGCCTTCGGCTTGCTTGGTGAAGCGAACGCCGGCGCCGGTCCACTGCAGTTCGCGGCCAGCGGCATCCTTCATCGCCAGCCGTACGGGAGCCGCCAGCACTTCGCGCGGGGCCTGCGCGAGGTGAGTCATTTCGATATCGAAGTAGCTGCGGATGGAATCCGGGAAGCCCATTGGCCCCAGGGTGACCTGCCGTCCAAGCACGCTGACAGTACGTCCTTTGACCTGGACAGGCGTGTACGGAGCGACCAGGCCATCGTCCGCGGCGAGGGTGGAATCGAGCCACCGCAGACGCGAGAGCCGCGCGGGTACGTCATCGCCCGCGTTGCGAACTCTGTCTGGGGTGATGGCCAGGCGGAACGGCAGACGCGTTTCGGTCTCGCCAGCGGCAGAGACGGTGATGGTGGTGGAGATCTCGCGCAACATTGCATCATCCGACACCTGCACGCCGCACCAGAGTGGCTGGATATCGCCTTTCTCGACGTTGACCACTCGCGTGAAGGGGCGGCTGCGCCAATCGACGCCGCCCTGGTTGAAGCAGCGGAAGCCGCCCGTCTCGAAGCGGACGTGAACGTCGCTCAATCGTGTCCGCGCCGCCCATACTCCGAGTTGGAATGCATAGAACTCACCCTTCATGGCGGTGCCGCTGAAGGGTTGCCCCGGTCCGCGCTCCGCCCAGGACTGGGGCAGGTCGTGCGCCATGCGAATTGGCCGGCTGCGGTCTTCGGCAAAGACGAAATACTTCTGGCCGGGATGGCGCGTCAACAGCGCCTGCACCTCTTCACGGGTTGCGATCATTTCCATTGGCGAGAAGCTGTTGAACTCATCGATGGACTCGAGGCCGACGAACCGGGCGGCGGGGAGTGTAGCGGGCCTCACTCGTGCGAGCCATTCGGGGTTGGCTCGGTCCCGCCACGCCGGGTAAGTGACCGTGGGGTAGTTCGCCCTCCCGCTGATTTCGTACGGCAGGTAGTACACGAAATAGGTGCCCGGTCCGCTTGCCGGCTGGAAAGCGATGTCGCCGAACTCGCGATTGATCTCGATCCGCAGAACGTTCAGGATCTCGTTTCCGGTGCGTGCGTCGACGACCTTCAGGTTTTTTTCCGCGATTGCGCCGTCACGGCAGCGCCAGGGGATATGGGCGCGCACCGCATCGGCGCTGGCGGTCACCTGCAATACTGCGCGATGATTTCCGAAGCGGTCCGGGTCCCACGTTTCGGAGGAAGCCACGATGGCTATGGCGAACAATAGTGCGAGGAGGGCTTTGTCAGTCACTTGGGCTACCGGTAGGTCTTGGAAAAATTGTTGCGGACGTTGGTGACGGTGAAACTGCCGTCACGGCGCGCCGAGACCTTGATCGAGTTACCCTGACAATCCTTCGCCGTCATGTTCGCGAGGAACTGCTCGGGGGCATTCAATTCGGGTCCCGCGGTTGTTGAGTAGTGAAGTTGCCAGATGTCCTGGATGCCCGGCGAGGTGCGCAGGGTCTTGGCGACGTCCGGGGAGATCCCCTTTCGCTCGCCGTTATTGACGATGGCCACCTTGGGCTGGAGCCCGTGGACGATTGCGGCGGAGTTGGATCGATCGAGACCATGGTGGTTCACCATGAAAAGGTCCACCGCGCCGATGGGGTTGTTCGGGCACATGAGTTTGATCTCGGCCCACTGGAGGAGATCCCCGAAATCGGCCATGCGGAACTTCCCGAATTGCCAGACCGTGCCGATGGAGGCGGCGTTGTCGTCGCCGCGAATCTGCGCGGGCGGATCGGCGGGGCACGCGGGGTTCGGTTTCCCGCCTCCTGCCAGTGGTCTGGAGATCACCTCTTCATTGGATACGACCACGGTGACGGTGACATCACCGAAAGGGATCCGGTCGCCCGGCTTAACCGACAGGCGCTTCTTGCCGGGCAGGAAAGCCACGTACGCATCGGCCGCTTTTCGGTTGATGGATGCAAGCTTCGGATTGGGAAGCAGCGGTCCGTGGTCCACCATGAGCTTCGCCGGAAACTGGCCGTAGATCGAGGGGACATTGCCCACATGATCAACATCGTAATGAGTTATGAGATGGACATCGAACTGTTTAATCCCCAATGCCTCGGCGGCTGCGCTTACCCGGTGGAGATCGCGGTCATTGGGCATGCCGCCATCGATGATCATCGTCTGTCCCGAGGGGCTCTGGACGATCATTGCTTTACCGCCCTCGACATCGATTACATAAACATCCAGCGTGTCCTTCGCCGGAAGCGGCGTGGCAAAGGCCACGGCTACGGCGAGGACCATGATTGCTGAAAAGAGTTTCAAGTTTGTTCTCCTAATTGCAACTCGTCGCCCGGCGGCCTGGCAAGCTGCGCGCCGACGGGTTCGGAAACCCGCGTGCGGTCCATAGCCATGAGCCGGGGCGATCACCGGACAGGCACCGCGGCGGATTGGGTCTGACGGATCTTGCCCGCCTGCGCCTCCGGGCTGGACTTGGGCACCCGCGGTCAGAGCGCCCGCCAGGAATTCTCTCCGCAGCATGGCGTTTACAGTGTATCGCTGGACGCCGCGGTATCAGTGCACCGCGGAGAAATCGCTGAAGGCGTTCTTGTCTTGGCACGGTATTCCGTTTCGCAAGACTCACAACCTGGTCGAGTTGGGCGGAGCCTGCTGCCAGATCGATCAAAGCTTGGAGCCACTGCTTCGCCGTGCCGCGCCACTCACGGAGTACGCGTGGAAGTTCCGGTATCCTGGCGACCCCTCCGAGGCGACCGCCGAGGAGGCTAGTTCGGCCCTGGGGGCGGCGCGAGAGGTCTTTGAATCGGTACTGGGGCGCCTGCCATCAAACGTTCGCCCGTAGCCTGCCGCGACGTCAACGTACGAACGTGTCGCCTGGCGGGCTGCAAAGTGAGGCCGCACTTCGTGCTAAGACCGCCACCTCCACTACGCGAACATCCACGTCGCGGTCCCGCAGGACATGGAGGATCTGGCCGGTGCTGTCGGCGACTATGCTGGCGCCTCCGTAAGTACGTCCCTTCCATGGGCCCTGACTCATCACGCCGACCAAGTCGACGCCTATGATCGGACACTCGAGGACTCGCGCACGGCGCGAGATCAGCTTTTCGAGACTCTTCGCGTGGGCAGGCCACTGGTCGATCTCAGCCGCCCAGCCGTAGGGGACCAGCATGAGGTCGGGCTTCAACCGCTTCAGGCGTTTGAGATGTTTGTCGATGAAGGTGTCGGCACAGATCAGGACACCGATGCGTCCGTATTCGGTCTCGACCACACCGATGTCGTCCGGCTTGCCCTCCGAGTAGGGTGGAGTCATCAGTTCGGCGAGGACGTTGATCTTGCGGTGCCTCCAGAGTAACTTCCCCATCTTATCGACGAGGATGGCGGAGTCGTATAAGCGGCTGCCGTCTTTCTCGTCTAGTCCCATCGCAATCATGAGCCCGTGCTGGTGCGCGAGGGCGGCAATGCGGTCGCTGTCGGCGCCGGGGATTGGCGTAGCGAGACGGTGCGCATCGGGGTTCTCCCAGCCGAGGATAGCGGATTCAGGGAACGCGGCGATGCCGGCGTGCTCCGATTTGGCGGTCTCGAGCGCGTACTCAATGCGGCGGAAATTGCCTTCACGGTCGCCGTCGATCACCAGGATCTGGCAGAGGGCGACGCGGACGGTGTGAAGGTTCATAGCCAATTATGCGCGCGCCCGGGGTACGATTTGACTCTCTCTCGGGGCTCCGATAGGCTACACGTGGACGAGGTGAACCATGGCACTGATCGATTCCGATAGCTCTCTCAGTCGGCGCGACTGTCTGAAGCGCGCCGCCCAGGCGTTCGTGATCCTACCCGCCGGATTGGCGCGCAGTTACGGTGCGAACGAGAAACTGAATGTCGGCATCATCGGACTCGCCGGCCAGGGTGCCCGCGATGCGCGCGCGCTGGACAAGGCGGGCGTGAACATTGCCGCACTGTGCGACGTCGATTCCGAAATGGTGGACCTGCGCGCCGCCGAATACCCGAAGGCTGCCAAGTACACCGACTTCCGCAAGATGATGGAGCGCGAAAAGCTCGACGGCGTTGTCGTCGCCACGCCCGATCACAGCCACGCGTACATCAGCGTATGGGCCATGAAACACGGTCTGCATGTCTACTGTCAGAAGCCGCTGACCTATACAGTACAGGAGGCCCGGGTGATGGCCCGCGTGGCGGCCGAGACGAAAGCCATTACGCAGATGGGAACCGAGAGCGCGTCCGCGCCGGGAACGCTGCGCACGGCCGAGTTGATCCAATCCGGCGCGATCGGCGAGATCACGGAAGTGCACGTGACCACGGATCGTCCCATCTGGCCGCAGGGCTACGATCGCCCGCCGGGCGAGGACGTCCCGCCGCGAACGCTCGATTGGGACACGTGGCTCGGGCCCGCGGCGCACCGCCCGTTTATCGCCAGGTATCCGGAACGGCATCCCGTCTACGATCCCGCACCCGAAAAGAGGCACCAGAGCGATTTCAAGGACGCCGGACTCAGCCCGGTCCCTCCGCTGGGCGTGGTCTATCATCCCTTCGTCTGGCGCGGCTGGACTGAGTTCGGCAGCGGCGCGCTCGGCGACATCGCTCCGCACGCCCTGAACGTGGTGTTCCTGGCGCTCGACCTCGGTGCGCCCTCGGCCGTCGAGGTCATCGAAACCAGCGGCATGAAGCACGAGATGTATCCGGACTGGAGCATCATCCGCTTCGAGTGGGCCGGCCGCGGCGTTCACCCGCCGCTCAAGCTCTATTGGTACGACGGCGGCAAACGACCGCCGGCGGAGATCGGCGACGGCCTGGTCTGGATCGGCACGAAGGGCAGTTACCCGGCGGGCCGCGGCCCGTTCCACGGGCGCAAGGTCGATCCCGTCGCAACGCCGCCACAGCGGGATTGGGGTCGCGAAGATGTGCACAAGGACTGGGTGGCTGCGGTCCGAACGGGGAAACCGCCGGGCTGCCATTTCGGCTACTCCGGTCCGTTCACCGAAGCGTACCAGCTCGGGAACATCGCCCTGCGTGTCGGCCACCGGATCGAATGGGATCCGAACGATTTCCGAATCACCAACTGCCGCGAAGCAAACCGCTATCTCGGCCGCGAATACCGCCGGGGTTGGGATTTGCACGAGATCGCGGGCCGCGCAGCTTTTGAAGGCATCTCCGCGACGGTTTGAAAGGGCACCGATGAACACGACACGTCGAAGACTGCTTTGCACCGCCGCTGGGTTCACTCTGGCGGCGCCAGCGGACGAGAGGACGGGGGCACGCAAGAAGCGCGTCCTGGCGATTCTGGGCGATGCCTACCATGCCGTCGCCTACCTGGACGGAGCCCTGGTGGGACGGCTGCGCAAGGCCGGTTGGGAGGCCGTGACCATCATGGACTACGCGGTCCCCTGGGAGGAATTCGGGAAGTTCGACCTGATCATCCTGAGCAGGGAAGCGCATGAGTACATTCGGTTCTTCAGGGAGCGCGACTCGAATCCCGCGGTCAGCAAGATGGAGGCGCTGTGGCTGTCCCCGGCCCAGGAACAGAAGTTCGAGGATTACGTCAAGGCGGGCGGCCGGTTGTTTCTCTATCACGACGGCTTCGGCTTCTACCCCAAAGGCGGAGCCGTCTCCCGTGTCGCGAAATCGTTCTTCATCCGCCATCCCGCCATGGTGAACATCAACGTCACACCGACGGGCAAGATGCCGGAGTTGACCGAGGGCGTAACGCCGTTCAACGTGGTTGACGAGGAATACCAGGTGGAGATGGAGGAGAGCCAGACCTCCGTTTTTCTGGAGAGCCACTCGCCCGAACACGGCCGCGCTCCCCAGGGCTGGGCGCATCCCTACGGCAACGGCAAAGTGGCTGTCCTCATTCCGGGACACAATGCCGCGACGATCTCGCACCCCATGGTGCAAAGGTGCATTCAGAACATCACCGGCTGGCTGACGACGTAGACGGGCTATCGCTGCCTGCGACGACGCGGGTCAAATCCTCGCTCAAAACCGAAGGGCACCAGCGCTTCTCGATGTGCTCGATGATCAGCTCGGTGCCGCGCGTGTGGCTGACGAACGGGCGCGTGCGAGGGTCGTACATGGAGTCGGTCAAGTCGCGCACCAGCACTACCTGAAATCCGAGCCGCGTCATCTGCCGGATTCCGAAAGAACGGTTCAGGATGCAGATGTTCGTGTGCACGCCCATAAGGGCCACGTTCGTGATGCCTTCCTGTTTGAAGTAGTTGTAGATTTCCTGACCGCTCTCGCTGACGCCATCGAAGCCGGTGATGTCGATGGCCGAGTTTTCACGCGTCCAGGGATACGGCGGGCCGGTCTCTTTCCTGGGGATCGGATCGTCGCATCCGCCGGCTGAATCATCGATGGGGAAGTTGCGCTCCTCGAGAGGTTCGCGCGCGCAGCGACCCAGGATGGGCGTAGGAGACGGAGCCATGGGCGCTCGCTGCATCCGTTCGCGCCACGGTGTTCCTTCGTAGAATTTCATCGTGTCGCTGGGAGAGTGGACGATCATCACTCCCAGACTACGGGCCGCGCTGACCACCTGGTTCATCCGGGGCGCCATCGCCGCCACGCGCTGCGCCGACAGGCTGCAGGTGTGAGCGTCCCACATATCGCAGATGATAATGGCGGTCTGGGCGACGTCCCATCGCAGCGTACGCTCAGCGAGTTTACCGCTCCGGCTTCTGGCCCGGAGGCTCAGCGTCCCCGGCACCTTGGGCCGATTCAAAGCTGATTCCTTTGTTTGCGACGTGCCAACTGCAGCCGCTGACAGGATCCCCAGAAACGATCTTCTCCGCATTCGTTCTCCTAATGACCACTCCCTGACGGTCGTGGCTCAGAATCAGTTTACTTTCGTATGAGCAGCGCCCAATCGTTCCGGCCCGGGGCCGCTGGTGAAGTCCAAGCCGGACCTTCGGCCGCGCCAATCGGGATTATCTCGCCGGTCATCGGATTGAACCACTCGGCGTTGTATCGGCCTGCGGTGAGTTGCACGGTCACCTTTCCCGCCTTGGGCAGATAGACCGCATACGTTCGGCCCGGCTCCGCCAGGCACCAGTTCCCGGCGCTGACCAGTTCATCGTGCGGCTCCGTCTTCCACCACTCGAAGCTGGTCATGAAATCCACCATGTGCGCATAGCCCGCGAGCATCGTCGTCGTATCGTCGCTGCGCCCGTTCATCCAGCCGCCGCCCGTGTCCGGCCAGATGCCGACACCCCGCCGCGCCGTCTCGCCGGCCGTGCCGTACGCGCCGGCCATGGCGATGTCCCACGCCGTACGACGCAGCGTCTCGGCCGAATCGCCCGGCGGTGGAGGGGCCCACAGCGGATAGTGGTCCTCGTAGCCGTACTCTTCGTTGGCTTGCGGGATGATGCGGCCGGTCTTGATCTGAAGCTGCCGCTCTTCCAGCATGAGTGCGTGCTGGTCGCGCGACCAATCCTGAATGGACGTGAATCCGAACCACTCAGAGCCGCGGTCCTGGTGCTCGCGGTGCACCGGATGCGTCGTTGCCAGATGCCGGTATGGATCCTGGCTCTCGAGCCAGGCGCCCGTCTCGTGCGCCCACTTGTCGTCGCGGAACGTGTCCAGATCGTCGCCCAGGTCCCACGTGATATTCGAGAAGGCCGCGAGGCGGGCCGCCGCATAGCGGATATAGCGCCGCTCGTCCTCGCTGCCCGGAGTCAGGTGGATCTGTCCATCGGCGATGTCGAGGATCACCGAGATGATCATGTCGCGCTCACGCGCGTAGCTCAGCATCCGTTCGAAACGCTGCCAGTGCTCAACCCGGAAACGCGTGTAGTCGAATCCCGGATGATAGAAGTCATCGGCCTTCACCGCGGGCCACGGACTCAGGAACAGGCTCCACTCCGCCGTGTTCATCACGGGCTCTCCGTACATGGTGTTGGTACGGCCGCTCAACAACACTCGCACGCGATTGACCTTCAGCCGCCGCAGCCTGTCGAGGCTGGTACGGATCACTCGCTCGTCGCGCCAGCCCATCAGCCAGAAGGCCGTCGTCCCGTTGAAGAAGTAGTGCTCCCGCGTGCCTTCCCAGATGAAGTGCCAGCGGTGCTCGGGATCGACGCGGAGAGGGCCGCGGCGCCTTTCATCGACCGCGTGAAATGTCCCTTCGTAGCTCTTCTCGAAGCCCCTCTCGGCGTATTTCACCGAGTACGCGTAGTCGCCCGCTTTCGACGGCATGAAGCGGATCCGGAACAGCGTGCCGTCGGCGGAGTCACAGAAGCCGTCCACATTGATGCGCTCGCCGGCGGCCAGACCGAACGATCCCGTCACCGCTGCGTCCGTGAACGGGTTTCCCGCCAGTCGGAGCGCTCACTCGCAGGCTCACTTCCACGAAATCGTATGCCGGAACCGAGGTCGCCGATTGAGAAAATGCGATGTCCCGCGGCGCCGCCGCAGCCAGGTGGGTCGCCAACAGAGATAGTAAAAGAACGACACGTTGCATGGGTAATCCGGTTGGCATGATTTTACACCCGCGTGCGCGACGACGTAGAATGGCGCTGATGCATTCCAGCGATCCTTCCGTAAAGCCCGGCTTGGGCCGCCGATCGTTTCTGGCCATGGCCGCCGTTCCGGCGCTGGCCCAAACGCCGCAACGCGACTGGACCAACGGCCAACCGGTTCGCTACCCCGATCCGGATTTCGTGGTGTTGGACAAGAGCTTCGCCAACTACCAACTGTTCAACGCCGTGATTTACCGGCACTACGTGGGGATGAGGTGGGCCGAGGGCCCCGCGTGGAGCGCACAGGGGAACTACCTGCTGTGGAGCGACATTCCGAATAATCGCCAGTTGCGCTTCCTTGAGGAGGACGGGCACGTCACCACCTTCCGCAAGCCCTCGGGTTACAGCAACGGCAATACGTTCGATTTCGAGGGCCGGCAGTTATCGTGCGAGCACGCCGGGCGGCGAGTGGCGCGTTACGAGCATGACGGCACGGTGACCACCATCGCCGATAAGTACAACGGTAAGCGGCTCAATTCGCCGAACGATATTGTCGTCCACCCGGATGGCTCCATCTGGTTCACGGATCCTCCCTACGGCATTCTTGGTAACTATGAGGGCTTCCAGGCCAAGCCCGAGTTGAAAGAGGCCGTGTACCGTGTGGATCCTAAGACAGCCAGGATCGAGTTACTCACCGACGCCTTGGACAAGCCCAACGGCATCTGCTTTTCGCCCGACTATAAGAAGCTATACGTGTGCGATACGGGCACACCGCGCGACATTCAGGTGTTTGACATCGCCGATAACAAGCTGCGCAATCAGAAGCAGTTCACCAACATGAAGCTCGATACTGGACGGTCCGGCAGCGCCGACGGGATTCGCGCCGACGTGGACGGCAACATCTGGGCCGGTGCAAACGGCGGCGCGGGTTACGATGGCGTGCAGGTCTTTTCTCCGGCGGGGCAGCGGATTGGGATGATCCTGCTGCCGGAGATCTGCGCCAATGTCTGCTTCGGCGGCGCCAAGCGCAATCGATTGTTCATGGCAGCCAGCCAGTCGTTGTACTCGGTCTATGTCGGAACCCGTGGCGCGCATATCTCGTAGCCGTCCGGATGTTCTCCCGGGCCTCGGCGTTGCCTGTGCGTTCCGGCCGGAGTTCCTGGATTTCCAGCGCGGTATTCACGTAGGGAACCTGACCGAGAGCGAACGCATCACGCGCATCCTGAAACTCGCCCTCGAAGCGCGCTACCGACAACCATTCGTCACCGAGCGTTGGGGACGCGGCGTTTACTGGCAGTGGATCGGCTACCTTCCACGAGCGAACCGGTCGGCCAAGCCGATCTCCTCGGACGTGAGCTTCGGCTGTTCGAAGTTCTTCCTTCAAGTGGACACCGATGAGCGAGCCGTGAAGTTCGGCCTGCAGATCGAACGCGGGTACGGACAAGCTCGGCCCGAGCATCGCCATCTCGAGTTGCGATCCGATTGGGACTGGCACCGGCTGATCGCGGCATTAAAGCGTGGCAGTGTCTTGGCTGGTGAAATCGAACGACTGGTGTGCCAGGAGGGTTTCGTGTTGCATGCAGGGGGCTGGGGGGAGGGAAGACTGGTCTTCTCAAAGGCCGACTACCCGGGTCCCGTGAAGCTTCGACGATCTCTCGACGCGGCGTCGAAAGACGGCTGGGCCGGGTTCCAACTCTTTTTTCGCATGAGCGAAATTGAGGTGAAGAGCGCCACGGGCCTGGATCTTGTGGAATCGATGCTGGCGGTGTACGACGAAGTGGTTCCCGCCATGAATGCCTGCATGCAGATCGAGCTGACGGCTTCGGCGAGTTGATATTCTTGGTGGCCGTGGAGACCGCAAAAGACGTCGTCATCGGAATTGACAGCAGCACTACGGCGACAAAGGCCATTGCATGGCGACGCGATGGTTCACTCGCGGGCACCGGGCGCAGTGCGATTCCGATCAACAGCCCTGGAATTGATCGCTACGAGCAGAACCCGGAGGACTGGTGGTCTTCGGCATCCGCCGCGCTGAACGAACTGCTCCAGCAAGTGTCGCCCGAGCGGGTGGCGGCGGTCGCGATTTCGAACCAGCGGGAAACCTTCGTGCCGCTCGATTCGAAGGGC
Source organism: uncultured Acidobacteriota bacterium (assembly GCA_963737465.1). Classification (GTDB taxonomy): domain Bacteria; phylum Acidobacteriota; class Terriglobia; order Bryobacterales; family Bryobacteraceae; genus TMP-7. The sequence continues at coordinate 412,610 of CAVTTC010000012.1, read as the reverse complement.
GAGCCGGTTCGCCCAGCGATCGTCTGGCTGGATCAGCGCTGTGGCGAGGAAGTGGCGTGGCTGGCTGGGAAGGTGGGTGCGGAAAACCTCCATCGCATCTCCGGCAAACCGCCCGACATGGCGCCGGTGGCCTACCGCATCGCGTGGATGCTGAGGTCCGAACCCGAGTTATTCCGTCGTACCGCGATGTTTGCGGACGTGCACGGCTATCTCACCTGGCGACTCACCGGCTCGTTCCAGACCAGTTGGGCGAGCGCGGATCCGCTCGGCCTGTTCGATATGGAAGGCAAGACGTGGTCGCCGGAGGTGCTGAGTGCTCTCGAACTGCGCCCGGAGCAGCTTCCGCGGCTGGCCGCGCCCTGCACGATCATGGGAACCGTGAGCGACGCGGCGGCTGCCCGCACGGGGCTGGTTCCGGGAACGCCCGTGGTGGCGGGAGGGGGCGACGGCCAGGCGGCGGGACTCGGCGTGAATGCGCTCACTCCCTGGCGCGCCTATCTGAACCTGGGTACGGCTGTAGTTTCGGGAACGTACTCGACGGAATACCGCACCGGCACTGCCTGGCGGACGATGGGCAGTTGCTCCGGTGAAGGCTACTACTACGAGACCAGCCTGCGGGCGGGCACCTTTCTCATCGAGTGGTTCGTGCGGCAGGTGTGCCAGGCGTCCGAGGAAGACAGGACCATTTACCAGCGGCTGGAGGCGGAAGCCGCACGTATTCCCGCCGGCAGCAGCGGGTTGCTGGCAGTGCCGTACTGGGGCGCGGTGATGACACCGTATTGGGACCCGCAAGCGCGCGGATGTTTCGTGGGTCTCACCGGATCACATCGAATCGGACATATGTACCGTTCGCTGCTGGAAGGCATCGCGCTCGAGCAGGCGCTGGTGAGCGGCATGATCGAAGAGCAGACCGGCACACCAATTCGGGAATTCGTTGCGATGGGGGGCGGCTCGGCGAGCGACCTCTGGTGTCAGATCATGGCTGATGCCTGCGGGAAGAAGATTCGCCGGTCGCGGACGGTAGAAGCGTCCAGTCTCGGGGCCGCTATCTGCGCAGCGGTGGGCGCGGGTTGGTTCGCCAGCGCCGCCGATGCCGCCGCGGCGATGGCGGAAGAACCCGTGCGTGAAACCGAACCGGACCCGGACCAGGTCCTGCGATATCGCGAGCTGATGGAGATCTACCGGGAAATTTACCCGCGGATGAGCGACACGTTTCGCAGACTCACGCGCTTTGCTAGCGGTCTTCCGGCACCTTCATCATCCAGGTAAGCGCGGCGCTGATCAGATAGAGAACCGCATAGATCCACATGACGCCGCCGACGCCCACCACCGGAAGGAAGATGCCGGCGATCGCCGGGCCGACCCACGCGCTGGCCCCGGCGCCCAGGTTGAGAATCGACATCGCAGCGCCTTTGCGGCCGGGAGCGAGTGCGGCCATGATGGCTCCCAGCGGTGTGTAGGCGGAGAGCATTGCGCCGAAGAACATTCCCGCTACGACCGAGAGCACATAGTTCGGAGGATGTCCCTGCATCGAGTAATAGAGCGCCAGCGTTGACAGCGCGCATCCCACGCCACCGAACAGCGCCACTGTCCTGCGCCAGCCGAACCGGTCGCCGATGATGCCGAATAGCAGGTTGAAGATGACGTTCACTACCGACAGCGCAGTCAACAGCCGCAGCCATTGGCCAAGGGTAAACCCGATCACCTGAGTGCAGTAGACCGGCAGGAAGACCAGGAAGCCGAGTTGCGCGGATGTATTGATGGTTCTCACGATGCCGCCCATCCCGATCTTCGGTATCTGCCAAGCAATGGTCGCGCTCGACAGAAGGGTCCGCAGGGGATTCTCTCCCGGCGGTGCGAGCCGGCGGGATCCGATGGGTTCGCGCACGCCGAGCAAGGCAAGTCCGGCCAGGGCCGCGAAGATCAGGGCGAACCAGAGGGTCTGAAACTGTCCCCTCAGCGGGATGAGCCAGGTGGCCAGCAGCGAGCCGAGTGTGGGGAAACCGGCGGCGAAGGCTAACCAGAACCATCCCAGGGACGTGCCGAGATTCCGGGCGGGCGTGACCACGGTGATCCAGACCAGGAATCCGTACGCAAACAGCGGATACCCAAAACCGCGCATTCCGTAGCAGAACAGGATGAGCGGATAGTTGCCGGGGCCGACGCCCAGAGTCAAGAGCGCAATGTGAAAAACGAACCAGAGCGCCAGGCCGATGAACATGACCCGTTTCGGCCCCCACAAGTCGGAAAGGGCGCCGGACAACCAGGATGCGAAGGCCGCCGTGGCGCCGTAGGCCGTGAACACCAGCGCTACGGCCGCCGGCGTGATCCCTCGTTCGGCGAGATACGCCGACAGGAATCCTGACTCGACTCCGCAGGCGCACATCAACAGGAGTACTGCGGCGAAGCCCCAAGCCAATGGCGGGTATAAGCCCAGCCGCTCCAAGAACTGTGACGGCGGCGGGTCTGTCCTGGCGGCGCTTTCCATTGCAGCGAGTTCAGCGGTTAGGACGGAATGTAGGCGACCAGCTCAATCTCGACACGCGTGGCCGTGTCCGGGAACTCGACGCCGAAGGCCGAACGGGAGGGCGCGTCTTTCGGGAAGTACTGGCCGTAGACTTCGTTCATCGCACTCTTCTCCGTTTTCACGTCGGCGAGAAACACGGTGACCTTGATCACGTTCGCCAGCGACGATCCCATCGCCTCCAGATGGGCCTTGTGCTGCTTCAGGATCTTGTCCGTCTGTTCCTTGATGTCGCCGCCGAAAGCCAGCGGATCCTTCCGGACTTCCTCGCGGACGCCGGTCAGACCGGAACTGAAGTAGAGATTTCCGACGCGGATTCCGCCGGGGGCCTTGGTGCGCGGACCGCCTTCGGCAGCGGCAGCCATCAACGGAAACGCGCCGGCGGCGCCAAGCCCGGCGGCGGACTTCATGAACGCTCTTCGCTTGGTAGTGCTCAGTTTCATAGGTCAGCTTCTCCCGAATCCGATCCGCAACTCTGATGTTGTGGAAACATCAGCATACTCCAATCGGCTGGCCGGGTCTCGCGCCCTGCCGGTTGTAGAATCGGTGACGGGCTTCCGAGGTGATCCAGGGTTACTTTGTGAACTTCATCAAGACCAGGAATCCGAACGGTCCGGGTCTGCCCAACTGGCCGGCGTACAAGAGCGAGAACAACTTCCTGCGCATGCGCCTGGAGGTGGATTCAAAAGCGGAACCGGAGCCGCAGCGAGACCGCTACCTTATGTTGGACGGGGTTTCCGTCTGGCCGTAGCAACTCGCTGTGCGCTAAACCTGGATGGTCGGATACGAGCCCAAAACCCGGATGAAATCAGCGATCTCTTCAAGATGGCCGATGGCTTTCTGCAGACGGATCTCGCTGAGATCGCCGATGAGGTCCACGTAAAACAGGTATTCCCACGGTTTGCCGCGCAGGGGGCGGGATTCGATCTTGGCGAGGTTCAGGTCCCGCAGCGCGAAGGCGCTAAGCGCTCGAAACAGGGCCCCAGGGATATTGCGGGTTGTGAACACGATGGTGGTCTTGTGCTCGCGGCTGCGTGCCCCGGCCAACTGGGGCGCGGGTGTGCCCCGCTTTTGGAGCAGGACGAACCGCGTGAAGTTTCGGCGGTCATCCTCGATAGAGCGCTTGATAATCCTGGCGCCGTAGATCTCGGCGGCGATGGCGGAGGCAATGGCGCCGGCGTCCCGCAATTGCTGCTCCACGATCATCTTGACGCTTCCGGCCGTGTCATAGAAAGGTTCCCGTTCAATGCCGGGATTGGCGGCAAAGAAATCCAGGCACTGGTTGATCGCCACTGGATGCGAAAACACGCGCCGGATCTTCTTGAAGGTGACACCGGGCAGGACGATCAGGTTGTGCAGGATCCTGACGTTCGTTTCCGCCACAATCTCGAAATCGAAATTCAGCAGGTGGTCATAATTCTCGTGAACAGACCCGTGCAGCGTGTTTTCGACCGGGATCGCCGCGGCGGACGCCTCGTCGGCTTCGAGGGCCCGGAACACCTGCTCGAAGCGCTGGCGAGGCAGGATGGGCACCTCGTCGCCGAGGAACTGGCGGATCGCCTGCTGGCTGAAGGCGCCGGGTTCGCCCTGAAACGCCACCGGTTTCGTCTTATTCGTCACGGTTCTCCAGTCTATCCGCGTTTGGAGGAGTCTTGTTGGGCCGTGCCGGCCGGACCCCATCCCAGCGCTGTGCATCGAGTGCCGGGATGCCAATCAGGTCCAGAACGCGATCGACGCTGTGATTCACTATATCGTCCACGGTCTTGGGATGGGTATAGAACGCGGGAACCGGAGGGGCCAGGATGGCGCCCATTTCGGCCAAGGCCACCATGTTGCGAAGGTGACCCAGGTGAAACGGCATTTCGCGAACCATCAGCACCAGCTTCCGCCGTTCCTTCAATGTCACGTCCGCGGCCCGCGTCAGCAGGTTGGAGGTGATGCCGCCGGCGATCGACGACATAGTTTGAATCGAACAGGGAGCCACAACCATCGAATCGACAAGCGCCGATCCGCTGGCGACACGGCTGCCAATGTCCTCCACGGGATAGGAATAGTCGGCTAATAGTTTGAAATCGGCCGCGTTTTTACCCATCTCCAAAAACGCCGTCCGCTCCGCTGCCCGACTGATGATCAAGTGTATTTCGATCCCGCTATGGGCCCGGAGTTTCTCCAATAAACGCCAGCCATAAATGGAACCACTCGCTCCCGAAATTCCTACGATCACTCGCATTCCGGCCTCCGAAGCCAATTACGTTCTGAAATCAGAACAGCTCGATGCGTCTCCTATTGCCCCGCCTGCCGATAGGCCTATATAATCCGATAAAGGGCTGAAAAGACTGCACATGACCAGCCGTCCTACCATGCCGGCGAAAGAAGTTACGATGGACGACGCCGGGCAGCGGCTCAAAAAAGCCCGGGAGCGACTGAACCTCCGCTACCGCGACGTCGAAGAAGCCAGCCTGAAAATTGCCGCCCGCCACAAGAACGACGAGTTCGCCATTGCCCTCAGCCGTCTGGCGGATATCGAAAACAAAGGCACGGTGCCCTCCATCTATCGCCTCTATTCGCTCTGCGCCATTTACCGGCTGGATCTCGCGGAAGTGCTTGACTGGTATGGGATTCAGCTGGGTTCCATCGGCGCCGACGCAGCCACCATCGAGATTGAGCGGACTCATACAGTCAACTTCGGCGATACCCCGCATTCCGACGTCTTCATACCTCTTTCCCTGGATCCGGGAATCGATATCCGGCGGACGACATTCCTGAGCCGAATGATACAACGTTGGGGGAAGGTTCCGCTGCTACTGCTGGGCGGATTCGATCTTCGGGGCCATCGCTATGGATTCATTGGAACCGAGGATTGGATGATGTATCCCATCCTACAACCGGGCTCGCTGGTACTCATCGACGAGAGCCGGCGGAAAATCGCCAATTCCGGATGGTCAAATGAGTTCGATCGGCCGATCTATTTCTTCGAGCATCGCCAAGGCTACGCCTGCGCCTGGTGCAATTTGAATGACGATCAGCTGGTTCTACAGCCGCACCCGGCATCACAATGCTCCCCCTCGGTCTATGCCTATCCATCCGACATCGACGTGATCGGGCAGGTGTCCGGTGTGGCTATGCGTCTCGACCCGGCTCGGAGACGCCGTACTCGTTCTTGAGCAGGCCCAGCAGAATGCGGAAATCCGACTGATATAACTCGGTTTCCGCCTTGGTCGCCGAACTCGGGATCATCATCCGAAAGGGCTCGATTCGCAGCCAGGTTTCAATTACGCGGCGACGTTCGTCCATCAGGGCGGAGAGATACAGCATCAAATCGGCCTTTTGCTGCTCCAGGTTGAGGCACAGCCACTCGGAGAAAGTCTGAATGTGGCTGCGGCGCAAAGCGCGGTCGGCTTCATCGTCTCCGAAGACCAGCGCGAGCCCGTGGTGTTCGTAGCGGCCGCTGTTGGGATCGCGGACTGCCGCCAGATACACCAACCTTCCGAATACGGATGGGATCTGGGAGAGAGTGTTCCGCCAAAGGTCGGAGACGGGATCGCGCTCCAGCATTACTCGCGCTCGAATCCCTTTCATTGTGACACTTCCCTTATGCCAGTAAAACACATCTGATCCAATTTGTGTAGAACAGGGCGACATCGGAAATGATACCGATCTATTTCGACGAGGTAAGGAACAATGTCGAATAAGGTCGTTAGCAGGCGGTTGGATAGAATTTCTCCGGAAAAAACTCACTAGCCCGGACAAATTGACTTGCATATTCTCCTGGCGGGAACCTCAATATCAAAGGTCGGAGCGACGGTTGTTCTGAAAATAGAAAATGTCATCGACTTCCGAAATAACACCCGGCCCACCGGATACTCTGATTACGTAGTCCGACATCCGACAAGGAGCAAATCCCTCAAATGTTGAAAAGAATCGCACTGGCCGTCCTGATCGCAGTACAGTTTGCCGTGGTATGCGGCGTCGCCTCCGCCGATCTCCCGTGGCCGCACTGCGGTCCGTGCCCCGGTGACCCGCCGGCCGCCGTCCAGGCCAAGTGAATTCAGTAGTGTCTCAATTTTGCGCGCGATCGAGATTCTCGGGGCTGGGTACAATTCCCTCCGATACGTTCTCTCGCGATCAAATGGTGTGCGGTCCGCGCCCAGGTACCCGTTGTGGTGACCAATTAGGCGCGGACCAGTAGTACTGGACATTATTGGCCGTAGTGGTAGAATCGGGGTGCCGGAATGGCGCTCACACTTCTCACCGTAGAGACGGTACTGTCGTACGCCGGACCTGTCGCTGCAGGTATTTTGCTCGTGCGCCTCTGGCATGAAGGCCTGTTACGCCGTTATCGGTTCTTCGCCCTATATCTGTTCTGCGTGGTGGCCGAAATCGCGGTTCTCCTGACCGTAAAGCAGGGAACCGGACGGTACCTTCGCATCTACATCGCTGTGGAAACAGTGATGTGGGTGGCCCAAATTCTCGTAATCCTCGAAATGTTCTCGCTGATCCTCCGGGGGTTTCCGGGGATCGCTGGATACTGGCGTTGGTTTGTCATTATAGCATTTTTGGCCGCGGCGGCCATTTCTTTCGGCTTTGCGGTCCTGAACAGCCAGGCAGGTCCGGGCCAGTATCCCTTGGTAGATCATTACCTGCTGGTGTCGCGCGTGATCGCTTTCACCGTTCTCGTGTTTTTCTTCCTGCTGCTCGTCTTTCTGTTCTGGTTTCCGATCGCGCTCAGCCGGAACGTGGTGATCTACACCATCGGGTTCTCAATCTACTTCGGTTCGCGGGCCCTCATCCGATTTGCGAGCAACCTCGCAGGACCCGGGAATCTGGTGTTGTTCAGTTGCCTGTCGCAATCGATTTTCCTGCTGTGCCTCCTGTTCTGGATATTTGCACTCCTGGGCAAAGGAGAATCCGTGGACGTGACCCTCGGGCATCGCTGGCAGCCGTCTGAACGCGCGGTCCTGATTGAGCAACTCGAGTCCATCAACGCAGTACTCCTGCGTACCGCACGGAAGTAGTAACCGTACGCGGGTTATAATTTTCCAAAATCGGTTTGCAATTCTGGGAATTATCTTGTATTCTGTCTCCGATACCGTTCGGAGGTTTTCACAGGCGTGTCTTCAGTTTGGTTGTTATTAGCTACCTCCCTTACAGTCGTGCTCGCGTTCGCGGGTGTGATCTGGATGCGCGTTCGCGCTCAGCATGAGCTTGGCGCCGGGGAGTGGCAGGATGCATTGAACTTTTCGATCGATAAGTACCGCCCGATGGAGCGACTGCTCTGCCGTGATGATGAACATTTCTTAAGGAGTCAGCCGGGGTTTCATCCGTCCATGCTGAAGACCTTGCGAAGGGATCGCCGGCGAGTCTTCAGGTGCTACCTTGGCGCCATTCGGCGCGATTTCAATGGGCTGTATCTGGCTGCCCGGCAATCGGTGCTGCTCAGCGATCTCGAATATTCCGGCCTGCTGCAGAGCGTGATTAAACAGCGTCTCGTTTTCTACTGGGCGTTCGGAATGGTGGAGTGGCGACTGGCCCTCTATACCCTTGGAGTCGGAACCGTGGACGTCCAACCGGTTCTCGATCTGTTGAATGCGATGCGTGAATCGGCCATCGCTTTACGTCCTTTGCCCAACGCCGCGTAAGCGGGGTTGGCCGTTTTCCCGTGGGCCCGCTCCCCGTTTCGACGGGGTAGCGGGCTCTTTCGGTTCTTACGCGTCAACGGATCTGCCGGTCCGGCCCCGGGCAGGCGGCCCTGCAAGACCAGCGCAGATCTCCGCTCTCAGCCGAAGCCGATTCCCCCTCGATCCAGTTGACCATCAATCCAGGTCTCGGCCTTCTGTCCATAAATCGCGGTACTGATCGCACGATGGACTCTCAGCCGGCGCCCGAGTGAATGCAGGTCCACTCACCTCCTTGCCATACGCGGCGATTGCCCTGCGGTCCGGAGCTATCATCGATTAACATGGGTCAACAAGAAGGAGATTCCGACGAGAGTGGCGCGAATCTGAACGACGACGCGGTGGTGATTCCCATCAGCGATGTCTTCGACCTCCATACTGTGCCTCCTCGCGACGTGAAGGCGATTGTCGAGGAATACCTGGCAGAAGCCAGGCGCCTTCGATTCTCGAGCGTCCGGATCATCCACGGCCGCGGAATCGGAGTCCAGCGCGAACTGGTACGGACGATTCTGGCGCGAACGCCCTTCGTCATCTCTTTCGGGGATGCCCCTCTCGATGCCGGCGGATGGGGCGCCACCATCGCCGTTCTTGATCCACGGTAGCCCCCGTCCTGTGAGCCAACTGACGCCTGTGAGCCAGGGCACCCACCTACGCGGGGGTATCCGCGAGATGTACCGAGGTAAATCAACGCTTGCTGTTGGTCATCGGATTGCATACACTTAGGCTGGAAAGGAGAGGAGGTTCAGATGCTGAAGTCTTTAATTGTTGGCCTCCTGTTAGCAGGGGTGCTGGCCGTGGGAGCCGAGAAGGATCCCAAGGACCAAGGCTGGAAGCCGACCCCCATGATGCGCACCGTCGCCCCGGATACGGCAAGAGCGGGCGACATCCTGACCGTGACCGGAGAGAACCTGGACAAAGCCAGGGTTGCCGAGGTGTATTTGACGGACAGCAAGACGGAACTTAAAATCCCGATTGTTGAGCAGACCGAGACCACGCTGAAGGTGAAGGTCCCCGCCAATGTCAAGCCCGGCAGACTGCGATTGATGGTGCTCACTACAGGCACTCAGCCCCAGTACCTGGAACAACCGGTAACGGTCGTCATCGAGTAGCGCTGCCCAGAGCTACAACGGCCGGTCATCGAGCCCGAGTGCGGGACGGACCACTGTCCACGTCCAGGGAATGCGTCCGCCCCACCCGTCCCTGCTAACCTGTTTCGTTCTAAAATCGTCTATAACCGTGAAGCGTGCCGTGTGGAGCCGGGGTGAGATTGGTTCCGTAGGCGAAACCGCCCGTGCCGCGCAGCGATCCAAGTTTAGTAGGGCGCGCTCGCCTGCGGTCTGTAGGCGGACATTCTCGAGGACGGAAATACGATTCAATTGACTGATCACTCTCAAGCTCTGAACCATCTGCTCGACTCCGCCCGGCGGCGCCACCTGGGACAGGTGACCGTGGAGCAGACCGCCGTGGCCTTGGGCGCGGCCTTCCTGGGAGCCATCCTCCTGCTTCTGCTCGGCACTCAGATTCTCGACTGGTACTGGTTGGCGATTCTGTTCGCCGTGAGTTTCGGCGTTGGATTGTGGCGGACTTTGCGGCGAATCCCTTCGCGCTACCGCCTGGCGCAGATGGTGGATGCCCGCCTGAATCTGCACGACACGCTGTCCACTGCCTTCGTGTACCAGACAGGCGAGCGCCGTGCGGAGCCCGAGTTGGTGGCCTATCAGACCAGCCAAGCCGAGGGACTGGCTTCTCGCGTGGAGGCCTCGCAGGTGTTTCCGATGCGGGTGCCGAAAGCCATGTACGCGGTGGGCGGCATTGCCCTGGTCGCGTTCGGAATGTTCGCCATCCGTTATGGAGTCACGCACAGCCTGGACTTGAAGCCGTCGCTGGTGAAGATCGCGTTTGACACGTTCTGGAAACAGGATGCGGCTCTGGAGAAGAAGTCCGCGCTGCAGCGAACCATCGAGGATCAACTCAAGAAGCTGGGAATCAACGTCAGCGTTCCGGATGCGCAACCCAAGGCGCAGGACGGCTCTCAGACCTCGGCGCTCCAGTCCGTGGATGGCCCGGATGTCCGAAATGCCGAATCAGGCGACAACCCTCAGGCGAAGGCCGTGACCACGGCGAAGGACGAGGCGCCGGGCGAGGGGGAGAACGGCGAGAAGGGCGAACGGGCCAGTGGTAGCGAAGAGCAGAATCCTTCGGGAGAGCAGCCTTCCGACACCGGGCAGGCCGCCGGAAACCAGAAGAACCAACCCAAGGATGAGAAGTCGAGCATGATGGACCGCATGCGCGACGCCATGGCGAACCTGCTGAATAAGCTCAAGATGCAACCCAAGGACGGCGAGGGCCGGCAGCAAACGGCACAGGATTCCAAGAACGGATCGCGCGGTCAGCAAGCTCAGAAAGGTTCTCCGTCGCCGGGCAAGCCGCAGGCGAACGGCGCAGAATCGCAGGAGCAGGGCGATCAGAAGCAGGGCCAGGGCGATCACGCACAGAACGCCCAGGGTAAAACCGGAGACAAGGGCGATCATCAGCCCTCGAACGATTCTAAGAGCGGCATCGGCAAGGACGACGGCGACAAGAGCGCGCGAGAGGCCGAACAACTCGCGGCCATGGGCAAGATCAGCGAGATCCTCGGCAAACGCGCTCAGAACATGACCGGTGAACTGATGGTGGAAGTCTCCGGCGGAAACCAGCAGTTGAAGACGGCCTACTCGGGGACGTCGGGTAAACACACCGAAGCGGGCGGCGAGATCAGCCGCGACGAAGTGCCCCTGATGTACCGCGATTTCGTCCAGCAGTACTTCGAGCAGATCCGCAAAACGCCGCCTCCAGCGCCTGGTGGCAAGAAGCCGTCCAAAGTTGTGGAATAGAGTAATCTTCGTCCGGCAGAGTCTAACCGTTTTCGACGCGCGCTTTTATATCCGAATACGCCAAATCGATCAGCCTGCTTAGGGCTTCGGCGTTGGTGGACGATCCCGGTCTCAGCTTCACATGCCGCATGAACTTGCCGGCACCTTGCAGCAAGCGGGCCGGATCCGGCAGCGATGCGCCGTGAAAGAACCCCACGTTCACGTGCGACGTGAATACATTGACGTAGCCGAAGGGCGCGTCTCCCAGACATGCAACCGGACAGCCATCATGCATGAGTTCCCGAACTTCGTCCCCGCACTTTCTCATCACCTCAAACCACTGATGAGCGATGGCCCCTAATTCGCCTGTATGCTCTTTCATCCACGCATCGATGGCGGGATCCCACTCGACAGCGCCGTCAAATCGCAGCAATGCCGTTCTCATCGTCGCTCCGCTTTCTGGTTTCGCGGTCAATACAACTTCCAGGCGGCTCTCGGCTCCCGGCCCAACAGGCGATTCGCTTCGGCGGAGTTCGTGAACTCCTCCTTCTCCGAGTCCCACTCCAGCTTTTGTCCCGTCTTCAGCGCGATGTTCCCCAAGTGCCCGATCAGGGTTGCTCGATGTCCCACTTCGACGTCGGCATTCGAGGGCTTCCGGCTTCGAACGGACTCAATGAACTTCTGGGTATGCTCGGGTACGGCGTCTTTCGACTGCACCCACCGCCGCTCGATCTTGTCGTTGTCGGGATAGATTTCGAACCCGATCCGGTCGGAGAACAGGGCCCCGTTTGTTCCGTAGAACGCTTCCCCATGCGGGCGATCATTCTCGCCGCGGGCGTGGTAGTATTTCATGCCCGGAGTCCGTCCCCCGAGCCCGTGCCGGCTAATGTTGCTGCTCTCGTAACTCAGCGTGAAACCGGGATACTCGTACGTCACCTGCATCATGTCCGGCATCTCGCCGGCATCGTTCAACTCGAAACGTCCTCCACTAGCCGAGACCTTGCGGGGACGATCCACGCCCATGATCTGATGCACCGTATCGAACCGGTGAGTTCCGAAATCCGTGATGGTTCCCCCGGCATAGTCCCAGAACCAGCGGAACGAGGACTGAAATCGCTTGCGGTTGTACGGCCGCAGCGGCGCGGGGCCGCAGTACATATCCCAATCGAGCCCCGCGGGCGGCGCGGAATCCGGCTCCCGGCCGATCCCGTTCGGCAGCATGTTCGAATAATTCCACACGCGCACGAAATGCACTTTTCCGAGTTGCCCGCTCTGCACGATGTTGGCGCACTCGGCGTAGTGCGCGGCCGACCGGTGCTGGGTCCCCACCTGCACGATCCGGTTGTACCGACGCGCCGCCGTCACCATGGCCCGCCCTTCGCGGACATTGTGGGAGAGCGGCTTCTCGGCGTAGACGTCCTTGCCGGCCTGGCAGGCGAGGATGGTGGCGGTCGCGTGCCAGTGATCGGGAGTGGCCACCAGTACCGCGTCCACATCGCGCAACTCCAGCAGCTTCCGGAAGTCCTGAAATGCCTTTGCGTCCGGCCCCGCCCATTCGCGCGCCGCATTGGCGGAGGTCAGATACACATCGGCGGTGGCGACGAACTCCACTCCGGGCACTTCTTTCATAAACCGGGCAACATAGCGCCCCCGGCCTCCGCATCCGATCAGCCCTACGCGGACACGGTCATTAGCGCCCATCACTCTCGACAGTGACAGGGCAGTTGTGGCGACAAACGCTCGGCGATCCATTCGGCTGCTATCGTATCAGACGCACAGCGCGGCTACTCCGGTACCGGCAGCCCCGAAGTCCCCCAGTTTTCATTCGGCGTCCGGCCCAGCCGGAAGCTCAGCACGCCGCCGTTCATGATCTCGGCATGCGTGATCCAGGGCCGGGTCAGTACCCGACCGTTGAGCATCACCGATTGTACGTACAGATCGGATGCCGCCCTCCGCGATGCCTCCACCGTGAAGCTCTTGCCATTCTCCAGCCGGATCGTCGCACGGTCGAACAGCGGAGTGCCCAGCGCATATACCGGCTGACCGGGGTTCACCGGGTAGAATCCCAGCGCGCTGAAGACGTACCACGCCGACATCTGGCCGTTATCCTCATCGCCCAGCCATCCCGCAGGACCCGGCTTGTACAGTTGATCGATCACCGCGCGCACCCATTTCTGCGTCTTCCAGGGCTGTCCGGCGTAGTCGTAGAGATAGATCACGTGATGCACGGGTTCGTTGATATGGGCATACTGGCCCATGTTTGCGAGCTTGGCTTCCGTCATCTCGTGGATCACCTTCTTGTAGCCGCCCACCCGGAACTCGTTGGTGGTGCTGAAGAGTTCGTCGAGTTTCCGTATGAACCCTTCGGTGCCGCCAAGCAGCTTCATCAATCCAGGGACGTCGTGCTGAACCGACCACAACCACTGCCAGGCGTTGCCTTCCGTGAACACTCCTCCCCAGTCCAGCGGATCAAAAGGCTCCACCCATTTGCCATCGCTGTTCCGGCCCCGCATGAAGCCCGTAGATGCATCGAACAGGTTGCGGTAGTTCTTCGATTGGGCCATGAACCGCTGGTAGTCGTCTCTCTTGCCGAGACCATTCGCCACCTGCGCGATACAGAAATCGTCGTAGGCGTACTCGAGTGTCGAAGCAGCGGACTCCGGCACCTTGTCGGCGGGAACGTATCCGATCCGCAGGTAATCCGCGATGCCCGGCCTCGCCTTGAAGATCCCGGTTCCGGGCTCGGTGCCGTCTTTGCGGATGGCGGCGTAGGCCTTCTGGATGTCGAAATCGCGGATGCCCTTGATGTAGGCGTCGGCGACAACCGAATCCGCGTGCGTCCCGATCATCACGTTGGTCTCGGCCGGATTCGGCCACTTGGGCATCCAACCGGCCTCGTCGTAGACATTGACCAGGGCCTTCATTATTTCGGCATCGCGCTTTGGCGCCAGTACCGTGAGCAGAGGAAACTCCGCGCGGAACGTGTCCCAAAACCCGGTGTCGGATATCATCGGTCCGGGATGCACGCGCCCATCGTAAGGGCTGTAGTGGACCATCGCGCCGCCCGCATCCGTCTCGTTCAACATGCGTGGGAATTGGACCGTGTGGGCCATCGCCGTGTAGAACGTCGCGCGCTGTTCGGGTGTGCCACCTTGAATGGCGGTCCGGGACAGTTCGCGATCCCACTCGGCGCGGGCGCGATCCGCCACGGTGTCGAGATTCGACTCGGGAATCTCGCTCTTCAGATTGCGCTCGGCCTGCTCGTAACTAATCAACGACGTCCCGATGCGGACCGTGATGGGTTCCTGATCGCCCGTGGAGAAGCCGGCATAGGCGCCCACGTGCGGACCGGTACGTTCCAGCGCTGAATCGCGGGCCCCCTTGCCGTCCCAGGTCCCGCGAGAGGTGAACGGCCGGTCGAAAACCAGAACGTAATAGACCGCGAAATTCGGCGCAGTGCCCTTGGATGTGAAGGAGTTCTTCGCCCGTATGGTTCGGGTTTCCGGCTCGATCCGGACCGAACTCCCTCCGGGCTGCGCGTCCAAAACGATATACGCCTGCTCCGTGCGCGGGAACGTGAACCGCATGATGCCGCAGTGCTGAGCGGGCGCCATCTCTGCCTTCACGCCGGAGTCGTCCAGCAGCACGCTGTAGCGATAGACCTTCGAGGTCTCGTTCTCGTGCCGGAATTTCGAAGCCCGTTCAGCCGGCAGGAGTTTGAGAGCGCCGGTGACCGGCATCAAAGCGATGGGGCCGTAATCCGTCATCCAGGCCGAGGGCCTGTGCGTCGAACGGAAACCGCGGATCGATGTCGCAGAGTATTGATACGGCCAGCCGCCTTCCCCGGTCTGGGGCGTCCAATTCGCCATACCGAAGGGCATGAACACCGCCGGGTACGTATTGCCGCGAGACAGTTCATACCGGGAATCGGTACCCACCAATGGATCGGGCAGGTCGGCCAGGTGTTGTTGGGCGTACAGAGCCGTACCGGCCGCGATGGCCAGCACAATCATCGGAAACATCCGTCGCATTAATTGCTCCTCGGTTACGCTTCGATCGGAGGATGGTGCGAGCCGCGGAACCCGTAGTAGACGATGTACAGGTAACAGACGGCCGGCAGAATGAACGCCGTGTGGATACCAATCGAGTCGGCCAGCGCTCCCTGAACAATCGGGATAATCGCACCGCCCACAATCGCCATCACCAGGATGCCGGATCCTTTGCCGGTGAGTTTGCCCAATCCGTCGATGCCAAGTGTGAAGATGTTCGGGAACATGATGGAGTTGAACAATCCGACGCAGATGATGCTCCACATCGCCACGCTCCCCGTGGACAAGATGGAGGTGGTGACCAGGGCACACGCCACCAGCGCCGCGCAACCCAGCACCAATCCGGCCTTCAGCTTCTGGAGTACCGCCGAGCCGATGAAGCGTCCGATCATCGCGCCGCCCCAATAGAACGACACATACCGGGCCGCGTCGCGCTCCGTCAGGCCGCCGATCTGGGGTTGCGAGAAGTAATTCACCAGAAAGCTGCCGATCGACACCTCGGCGCCCACATAGATGAAGATGCCGATCGCGCCCAGCACCAGGTGGCGGTGCCGCCATACGCTGCCGGCCGCGTGATCGTGGGTGCGGCCCTCTTCGATGTTGGCGAGCACGGGGAGGTGGAATCGCGAGATGGCGAACGCCAGCAGGAACAGCAGCGCGGCGATGCCGACATAGGGCAGCTTCACCGACGAGGCCTCCAACAGTTTGTGCGCCTGCATCTCCTCGGGCGACATGGCCTGCAGTTGGGCCACGCTCTTGCTTACCGCCGACAGGATGAAGATGCCGCCCAAGTAAGGCCCGATGGTCGTACCCAATGAGTTGAAGGCCTGAGCCAGGTTCAACCGGCTGGACGCCTTGTCCGGCGGACCCAGTACCGCGACGTACGGATTCGCCGCCACCTGCAGCACCGTCATTCCGGACGCCAGCACAAACAACGCTCCCAGAAACAGCGCGTAGGACGGTACGGAGGCCGCGGGGATAAACAGCAGCGCGCCCACGCCCATCACACACAGACCGATCATGATGGAGTTCTTGTACCCGGCCCACGAGATCAGCTTGGCCGACGGCATCGACATCAGGAAGTAAGCCGAAAAGAAGGTGAACTGAATCAGCATGATCTGCGTGTAGTTCAGTTCGAAGATGGCCTTCAGGTGCGGCACCAGGATGTCATTCAGGACGGTGACGAATCCCCACATGAAAAAAACAGTGGTGATGACGGCCAGGGCGGCGCCGTACCGCTCAGTGGAATCGGCCGCGGCGGTGGGTTTTTGGGTAGGTTGAATCATGGACTTGCAGGGAAGTCCCAGTGTATCGGACTGCATGGTCTGGATGGCGGGGGATGCCAGGGCCTCCTGATACACTGGAGTCGTGATTCACCCGAAAGTCCTGCACAATGACGAGATACGGGGGGCCTCCGAACTGATGCTCTCGCCAGGACAGCTTGGTTTGCTCGCCGGTTGGGGCATTTTCACGACCATCCGGGTGTATGACGGGGTCCTGTTCGCCTTTGACCGGCACTGGGAGAGAATGAAGCACGACGCCGGCCTCCTTCGAATCCCGTTTCCCGCCGATCGGGTCCGCTTCGAAGAGAACTTGCTCCGCCTGGTGGAAGCCAACCACGCCCGGAACTCCAGCCTTCGCGTGGTCGTGGTCCGCAACCGGGGCGGATTCTGGGAAGGGCCCGGCGTAACGCGCGACCTCGATGTCATCGCCCTCACTGCCGATGTCAATGATTGGGGTCGGGCAGTGCGACTGGGCATGATCGCGAACGCACGTCACGCGGCATCGCCCTTCGCGGGCACGAAGATTCTTTCATGGGCCTACAACCTGACCTGGTACGAGCAGGCGCATGTGGATGGCTACGATGAGGTGGTGCTGCTCAACGAGCGCGGCGAGGTGTCCGAGTGCACCTCGGCCAACATTTTCGCGGTTTTTGGGAGCAAGGTGGTCACTCCTCCGCTCAGCTCCGGATGCCTTCCCGGCATCACCCGGCACTGCCTGCTGCACCACGTCGCAGCCCCCGGTTTCACAGTGGAAGAGGGGACGCTGATGCCCGACGATCTGACGCGGGCCGATCAGGTGTTCATCACTTCCACCACCCGTGAGATGCTGGCCGTCGAACACATCCAGGGGGTCCAGGTGCGCAACCAGAGCGACGCCTGTACAATCCTGCAGAAAGCCTTCTCGGATTACATCGACCACTACGTGGCCGCACACAAGCGCTCGACGGTTGCGCCGGCCTGATCAGGTAGTCGCGAACCCGTGCTGCTTGCGGTGTCCGTTGTTGTCGAACCGCTGAGTGGACTTGAACAGTTCGGTACGTCCGTCGCTCGCTACCTCTTTCACTCTGTCCAGCAGCCGCGTCTTCTCCTCCGCGCTCATCGGCTTGAAGCCGCGCGCTACCGCGATATTCTGCTTCAGTTGTTCGATGCTGGTCATGCCCAGCACCTGTGTGGTGATGGGTAGGCTCAGGCAGTAGCGTAGACACTCCTCAGCCGTCAGCCCTTCCACTCCCAGTATCCGCCCGCCGCCCAGTCCTTTCATGCCGATGATGCCCATGTTCCGCTTGAGGAACACTGGCACTACCTGTTTTTGAAAGCTGCGATAGTGAGCGTCCATGACGTTGATGGGCATCTGCGACGTATCCCACTCGAAGGGCTTTGCGGCCATGGCGAGGTGGATGTGGGGATCCTTATGCCCGGTGAAGCCGATGAACCGGACCTTGCCGGCCTTGCGGGCTTCCATCGCCGCTTTGATGGCGCCTTTTTCGAAGACCCAGTCGGGATCGTTGTCGTAATTGATCTCGTGGAACTGCCACAAGTCCAGGTGATCGGTCTGCAGCCGCCGTAGACTGTCTTCCAGACATTTCATCGAATCGGCGTAATCGCGGCCGCAGTCTTTGGTCATGAGGAAGACCTTTTTCCGGTAACCGTCCTGGGCCAGTGCCTTGCCCATGATTTCTTCGGCTGCGCCATCCGAGTAGTCCCAGGCATTATCGAAGAAGGTGACGCCCTCGTCCACGGCCATGTGCATGTACCGCACCGCTTCGGCGTCGTCTTTGATGGCGCGGGCGCTGGCGCCACCCACTCCGATGATGGATACGCGCGCGCCAGTCCGGCCAAGTACGCGGGTGGGAATTCCCGCATCCGATCCGCTACTGGTTTGAGCCAGTACCTGTGCGCCCAGGGCCGCGGAACACGCCGACGCGGCGGCGGTCCGGAGAAAGTCTCTGCGGGTGGAACCTTCAATCACCATGAAATGCGCTTCCTTTGCGCTGCCGAGGATTGTACTAAACCGAGCGCTCGAAGTGGGGGCGGCTGATCGGTCCTTCATCAACCGGCTCCGAGAAACAGCGCGGACGCGGTTGCGGCCGGCATATTTTGCTTATCATCGGCGGGTGCATCCAGCCACAGCACTTTGACCAGTTCCACCGGGAGATTCTCCGGAAGGTCCGACCCGATCATCAACCGTGTGGAAGGAACCTTGGCGAGCAGATCGAGCACCCGGCTCGGCATGAGGAATCCACGGCCGATTTCGTCGTGTGCCGCGCGGCTGTCTTCACTACAGGGAAGGGAATCGCCATACGCCAACGCTCGCCAACCTGGCGCGCGCACGCAATCCCCGTCACTCGACCCGATCATGTCGGACTTGGTACAGCGGAGATGTCCAAAATCCGGAGGCTGCGCCACGTCGGACTACAGCGGCTACATGATTGCGGTGGGTGGCGCCGGGTCTTCCGGACGTCCGGCGTTGGCCAGTGGCGTCCAGATCATGAATGCGCCCAGAGCTACCAGGACTGCGGCGCTGATCAGCAATGGCGGCGTGGCGAAGATCTCCGGCAACGGCTTCTTGGCGAAGCTGAACCCGGCCTTCACCAGGCCCATCAGCGCCTCGCCTGCAATCAGTCCCGAGGCCGTCAGGACACCCGCATTCTCCACGCGCGCCTTTTGCGCGTCGTTCAGGCCGCGGCGGTCGCGCGCCGAATCGGTCAACCAGCGGATCACGCCGCCGATGAAGATGGCGAAGGTGGTTTCGAGAGGCAGATACATGCCGACGGCAAAGAGCATGGGACTCTTCACCTGCACCATGATCAGGGCCAATCCCATGAAGATGCCGACCACCACTAACGGCCACGGCATGTTGCCGCCGACGATGCCTTGCGACAGCGACGCCATCAGGCCGGCCTGGGGCGCGGAGAGCTTGGGATCGCCGAAGCCGATGCCGCCGTCGTTGATGTTGCCTTGGTGCAGGATCAGCAGCGGGAAGTAGAGAGCCGCACTGGCCACCAACACTCCGAGGAAATCGCCGATCTGCATGCTGCGCGGTGTGCCTCCCAGAATGTGGCCGACCTTCAAATCCTGAAGCATCTCGCCAGCCACGGCGGACGATACGCATACCACCGCCGCTACGCCCAGCACCGCCGCCACTCCGCTGACGCCGGATACGCCGATAGCGACCATCAGCAGCGCGGCCACAATCAGGGTGGAAAGCGTCAGGCCCGAGATGGGATTGTTCGACGATCCGATCATGCCCACCAGGTTTCCCGATACCGCGGCGAAGAAGAACCCGAGAATGAGCATCACGATGGCGGCGACCACACCTCCGGGCAGAGTACCGGAGAAGTACGTGTACAGCAGAATCATGCACACCAGTGCGACACCAATGCCCGCGAAGATCACCTTCGAGCTGAGATCGCGCTCCGTACGGTTCGTTGATTCCGCTTGCGTGCCGGCTTTCTTCAGATCCGACACGGCACGCTTCATCCCGATGGCCAGGTTCGTGCGCATGCGGAACAGCGTGTAGCAGGCGCCCACCAGCATGCCGCCCACCGCGATGGGCCGGACGATGGCGAACCAGACGCGGGTGGCGAAGGTGTTCCAGGTTTCTTCCATGCCGGCCGGCGTTTCCATCAGCATTCGCGGGCCGAGCACGTACAGCAACAGTGGAACCAGCAGGCCCCAGGCGACCACGCCGCCGGAGAAGTTCAGCGCCGCCAGCCGCGGTCCGATGATGTAGCCGACGCCCAGGTAGGCCGGGCTGATGGCCGGCGCCGAGACGCGGGTAACGGCTCCCACCGGGATGTCCTGTACGCCGCCGGCGAGCCTGAGTACGCTGCTCCCTGCCGTGCCGAGCGCCACCATGAAGCTGTTGCTGGCGGCGAACAGTTTGAACTCACCGAGCAAATAGGTGAAGCTGCCGATCCCCATGGAACTGAACAGCAACTGCGCGGCCTTGCTGCCCTGCTGACCCGCTTTGTGGATCTCCGCCGCCGCCACCGATTCGGGAAACGGAAGTTCCGGATCTTCCACCATCACGCGCCGCAGCAGGGTGACAAACAGGATGCCGAGCGACCCGCCCACCAGCATCAGCGCCGTGGATTTCCAGTATGCTTCCGGGGTGTCGAACGCCGGCCAAGCTTTTGAAATGACGAAAGCGGGGATGGTGAAGATGGCGCCCGCGGCAACGGATTCGCCGATGGAACCCACCGTACGAGCGATGTTCTCTTCAAGGATGGACCCCTTCATCAGCCGGAGAAACGCCATCCCGATGACGGCCGCGGGATAGGTGGCGGCGATCGTCATTCCGGCCCGCAGGCCGAGGTAGGCGTTGGCCGCGCCGAGAATCACAGTCATCACCAGCCCGAGCAAAACCGCCCGGACAGTGAACTCGGACATCTTCATGTTCTCGGGAACAAAAGGACGGTGTCGTTGGTCGCTCATGGGTTAGCGCCATCATCATAGCAGGAGGTTTGCACCTCAGGCGCGCCGCATCCACGCGACGGTTTCCCGGATGCCCTCTTCGTACGACGTCTTCTTCAACCCGCCCAGGTGCCGCTCGAGTTTGCTGTCATCGAGTATCAGAGGAGTTTCCACCAGGTAGTGCAACTCCACCAGTTCGCGCATGTTCGCGTCGAATAAACCGAGCAGGCGCAACATGGTCTTGGATGCCGCGAGCCATCTCGGCTTGTGCCCCACCTCCTGGTAGACGCGGGTGATGAATTCGCGGCCGGTGATGGCGCCCGCTCCTCCTAGGTTCCAACGCTGGCTCCACGAATCGTCACGCGCCGCCAAGTCCACAATGGGGCCACCCGCGTCGGGGACATAGATGAATTCGTGCGGCAGATCCACCGAGCCGAGCCAGTTGGCGCGTCCGCCCTTCAGGGCCGGCCCGAAGACCTGGTGCGCCAGGCTGAGTTCGGCGTGCGGTCCGTAGAAATCGGGCAGGTGGACCACCGAGGCGCGGATGTGTCCGGCCGCGTCGGCTTCCAGGGCGATGTCCTCCTGCTCCTTGCGCAGCTTTCCTTTTCGGGCCCGCGGGCGGCGCGGATGGGTCTCGGCGACTTTCGGCGTTTCCGGTACGCCGTACCCATAGACACTGGAGACGACCAGAATCCGCTCGACGCCGGCCTTCACCGCGCCATCGACGCTCGCGCGCATCATCACCGGGTGCTTGGGGAAGTCGGTGTAGGACGAGACACCGACCGTATAGAAGATAGTGTCGATGCCGCCGGCGGCCCACTCCGCCGCTTCGGCCTTGCCGAGGTCGGCGGAAACGCAGTCGGCCTTTGGATATTCCTTCGAGAGCCGCTCACGATTACGGCCTACGGCGCGGAATGGAACGCCGCGGCGATCAAGTTCGGCGGCGATGGAGTGGCCGATCGCGCCGGCCGCTCCGAAAATCGCGATGTTCTTCATGGCTTCAGTCCTTCGCGGCGTGCTGCCAGGTTGCGAGCGCCAGCAAGGGGAAGTAATGCCGGTACAAGTGGTAACTCAGGTAGAAGACATTGGGGAATCCGGTGCCGGTCATCAACCCTTCGTCCCAACCGCCATTGGTCTTCTGCCGCTCCAGGAGCCACGCCACTCCCAAGCGTACCGCCGTTGACACCCGATCTTCCGCCGCGGCCAAGCCCAGCAGCGCCCAAGCCGTCTGCGAGGGAGTGCTGGGTGCCGCCACGAAACGGTGCACCTGATAGCTGACGCAGCTTTCTCCCCACCCGCCATCGGAATTCTGCACGGACCGAAGCCAGCCGGCGGCTTTGCGAATGGCTGCGGACGCGGCCGGCGACCCACTGGCGCGAAGTCCGCGCATGGCGAGAAATGTTCCATACACGTAGTTCACACCCCAGCGCCCGTACCAGCTTCCGTCCGCCTTCTGATGCCCGAGCAGATATTGGACGCCGCGCTCGATCGCCGGATGCGCATATGTGTAACCGCGCTTGGCCAGCGCATCCACCACGCGCCCGGTGATGTCGGGACACGTCGGATCGAGCATGGCGTTGTGATCGGCAAAGGGCACCTTGTTCAGTAACTGCCAGTTGTTATCCACGTCGAAGGCTGCCCAGCCCCCGTCGGACGATTGCATCCCCAAGAGCCACTGGATGGCGCGGCGTTCCACTCGGCCCTGACGCTCCGGATCGGAGGCCTTGGCGTGCTGCAATGCCAGCAGGACCATCGCCGTGTCGTCGATGTCGGGATAGAACTCATTGGCGAACTCAAATGCCCATCCGCCGGGGCGCAACTCCGGTCGCTTCACGGACCAGTCGCCTTTGCGGCGCACTTCCTTGTCGAGGAACCAGTCCGCGGCGCGGCGCATGCGTTCGGGATCCGCCGAACCGGCCTCGCCGAGCGCGAACATGGCGATGGCGGTATCCCACACCGGCGAGACCGCGGGTTGGAACTCCAGCCGGTCCGGCGTCTCGAGGATCAGGGCGTCGAACTGCCGCATGGCTTCGGCGAGGTCGGGATGGTCGCGCTCATAGCCGAGGACGTCCATGGCCATGATGGAGTACATCATCGAGGGATAGATGGCGCCGAGGCCGTCGGTGAAGCGAGTACGGTCGAGCATCCACTTCTCGGCCTCGCGTACGGCCCTGGCGCGGATGTCGCGGTTGCCGCGGCGCTCCCAAAGCTTCAACATGCGGTCGGCCTGATTGAAGACGGCCGATAGTCGGTCCTTCTTCGGCAGCACCAGCTTTTTGCCGGGGACGAACAGTTCCTCTATCGTGATGCCCTCCGGCGCCGGACGCACGACACCACTGGCCTGGACGATGGACAGCGGCACCACGATGGCGCGAGTCCAGGACGACATCTCATACAGGAGATTGCCGGGCATCAGCACCAGTTCCGGCGGAACTGTGGGAGCGAACTGTTTCGGGAACAATCCGAACAGGCTGAGGTTGATTTTGGTGTAGCTGTTGGCGGCCTGCAATCCGCCGAGCACCAGGACGCGTTCGCGGGCCCGGGTCAGCGCGGGATGGCCGGGATCGTAACCGCCGAGTTTCAGCGCGACATAGGCGCGGGCCGTGGCGTTGACCTCGGAGGGGCCGCCGGCATAGATGTTCCAGCCGCCATCGGGCAACTGGCGGTCGAGAATCGTCAGCAGCGCCTTATCGATCCGACTGCGGTTGGGCGGGTTCCAACGGCCATCCACGGGCGGATAGAGCCAGAGTTCGAGCAAAACATAATCGGACTCCAATGTTGTATCGGCGGTTAGGTCGCCGCGCCAATAGCCGGCATCGAACTGGAGCGCTTCGAGCAGCCGGGCGGAGGCCGCAATCGCCGGCCGGCAGCGCTGTTCCAATTCCCTGACCTCAGCGCGGACGGACGCCATGGCCTCGGTCGCATCCGACGGTTGGGCGGGCAGGACGAATCCCGATTGTTCCCTCATCCGATCACCTCCGCTTCAGACCGCTCGGGTCCATTCCATCTCCGGTGCGCTTCATCCAGGCCTGGATCAAGGCACGGAGTTCATCCACTTTCAACCGGTATCCGATCTCCCGCGCGAGGTCGCGCTCTTCGGTGGGATCCTCTCCGAGGTTGAACAAATGCAGGATGTCGAGATTGCGCCGGCGGACCACAATTTTATCGAGGCCGCGCACCATCATGCGCCACTCGTCGGGCTTGCCCAGGCGTCCTTCGGCGTAGATGGATTCGGGGTGAGGGCCCGATTCCGCCATCAGCAGTCCGGCGAGGTTGCGGCCGTGCAATCCGTCGGGCAACTCCAGATCCATCAGGGCCAGGAGGGTGGGGGCGACGTCCACGGTGGACACCGGAAATTCGAGTAAGCGGCCGGCGGCGATGCGCGGATGCTGAATGGCGAGCGCAATGTGACAGGCCGCTTCCGACGGCGAGTCCTCATGAGCTTCCGAAATATACACCACGGGCACGGCGGGATCAAGAGTCTGCGACGCCTGAAACAGGGCCGGTCCGGGAGAGTGCGGATAGCGTCCGCTGAACAGTACGGCGGCGGCCAGCGCCGGATCGGGGCATGCCAGCCAGGCGCGGTCGAACGTGACGGCCCTTCCCCGGGAAAAGTGCGGTACGCCGGTTGCCGCCGGAAGGTTCACCACCCGAATGCGCGGCAGTTCCGCGGCGGCGAGTCCGCAGGCCAGGGCGCCCGAGAATGCTCGCCGTGTCAGCATGCGCGTCTCAGCTGAGCTTCGAGCGGACCTTGTCGCTGAGGGCCTTCCCGTCCACCCGTTTTCCAGCCAGTTTCGCTTGGGCCGCTTTCATTACCACGCCCATTTGCTTGAGCGAGGTAATGCCGGTTTCGGCAATCGCGCTGTCGATGGCGGCGGCCACTTCCTCGTCAGTGGGAGCGGAAGGCAGATACGATTCGATCAGCTTCAGCTCAGCTTCCTCTTTCGTGGCCAATTCTTCGCGCCCCCCCTTGCGGAACATGTCGATCGAATCGCGGCGCTGTTTCACCAGGGTGTTGAGAATCTGCATTTCGCTCGCTTCGTCGAGCGGCTTCATGGAGTCGATCTCGTGTTTCTTGAGGGCGGACTTGATCATGCGCAGAGCGCTAAGGCGAGCCTCGGCCCTCTGCTTCATGGCGTCCGTCATGTCCTTCTGGATTCGATCAAGGAGACTCATGTGTCTGTTATTCTAATGAATTAGGGCAGGTCCATGCATTCTGAGAAGCTCCGGTCATTGGCTGCCTGACGGATCGTACCGCCTTACATTCAAATGAACATTCTTGTCGCTGAACCGCTTGCCGCGGCCGGCATTGAGCAACTGAAGGCTCAACCCGGCTGGAACGTGATCGTTTCCAATCCGAAAGAGTATGCACAGTATCTTCCCGACGCCGAAGCGCTGCTGGTGCGCAGCGCCGTCAAAGTAACGAAAGAAGTTCTGGCAAAAGCGCCCCGGCTGCGCGTGATCGGCCGCGCGGGTGTCGGCGTGGACAACGTGGACCTGGCCGCCGCCACCGAAGCCGGAGTGCTGGTGATGAACACTCCGGGCGGCAACGCTGTATCTGTGGCCGAGCACACGCTGGCCCTGATGCTGGCCATGGCGCGATCCATCCCGCAAGCCAGCGCATCCACTAAGAGCGGCAAGTGGGAGAAGAAGAAGTTTCTCGGTAACGAACTGCGTGGGAAGACTCTGGGCGTCGTGGGCCTGGGTAGCATCGGCCGCGAGGTGGTGCGCCGGGCGCGTCCGTTCGAGATGCGGATTCTGGCGTCGGATCCTTACGTCAATTCGCAATCCGCCGCCGACCTGGGTGTCGAACTGGTTACGCTCGACACGCTCTACGCGAACAGCGACTATGTGACGCTGCACGTGGCCCTGACGCAGGAGACGCAGGGGATGCTCAACGACGACACGTTGGGACGCATGAAGCCGGGCGTCCGCATCGTGAACTGCGCGCGCGGGGAACTGGTGGATGGCGCGGCCCTGCACCGGGCCATTGCATCGGGCAGAGTGGCCAACGCCGCACTCGACGTTTTTCAGACCGAGCCGCCCGGGGCCAACGAACCGCTGCTGGCGCTTGACCAGGTGATCGCGACGCCGCACATCGGCGGATCCACCGAAGAGGCCCAGGAGATCGTCGGTGTTCGCATCGCCGAGCAGCTGGTGGAGTATCTCAAGCACGAAGTTGCGCTGAATGCGGTGAACATGCCGCCGATGAATCCGGAGCGCTATCGGGTTCTCGGACCGTACATCCACCTGGCCGAGCGGCTGGGCAATTTCGCCGCGCACATCGCTACCGGGAATCCACGGTCGGTGAAGCTGGTGTACTCGGGAAAGATCGCCGAAGAGAACACGCACATCGTTCGCAATGCCGGACTGGCCGGTGTGTTGTCGCGCTCCATGGCGACGCGGGCCAATGTGGTAAACGCGATGCAGATCGCCGGCGATCGCGGTCTGACGGTGGGTGAATCGAGGGAGGCGCGGCCGGTTCTGATGGACTCCGTGCGCGTGGAACTGGAGACGGATCACGGCATCACCTCGGTGGAAGGCGCGGTGGTGCTCGATCGCCCGCGGCTGCTGTGGGTGGACGGAATCGCCTGCGAGTCGACCCTTGAAGGCCATTTGACCTTCATGAAGAACCAGGACGTGCCGGGTGTCATCGGCTATATCGGCACGGTGCTGGGCCAGCACGGGGTGAACATCGGCAACTTCTCGCTGGGACGCCGGGACGCTCCGGTGCGGGCGGGAGAGCCGCTGGAAGCGGTGGCCGTGATCGAGACCGACGGCCGTGTGCCTGAGAATGTGCTGCAGGCGCTATTGGAGAACCCGGCTGTGAAGCTCGCGCGGTCGGTGGAATTCGGTCCGCAGGCGAGCGTCGCCGGGCAGTAAGCTGGCGAGTGTGGCGTGCGCACTCTTGCGCGCCGTGCCGGCACTCACGCCGGCACCAAATCTACGGCACGGTCAACAAGACTGAGTGGCATTGGGCTCTCAGTCCCGCTGGCGCGTCGGCATGAGTGCCGACGCTGCACGTTAAAACGTGCGCCACGGTCCTGACCTGCTGTAAGATGACTTGAATCGGAGGCGTATGAGGCTTCTCCTCCTGTTCTTGTCGTGCACACCTCTTCTGCCCCAGAATCTGGCGAATCCGGCCAAGTTAGCGGATGCGCAGATTTCCCGCGGCTCAACCTTAAAGATCGATATCGACGGTGGGCCTGCCGCGGCGAAACCCCTCCAGGTGACGCTCATCGGTCAGGGAGTCGCGGTCGCCATCGGGGACGCGAAATATGATCCGCCGGCGGCAGGCAAAGCGGCTGGCGCCGTAACGGGCACAGTTCCTGAAGACATCGCCTTCGGCACGTACCAGGTCAAGGTGGATGTCGCGGGATACACGTATAAGGTGGATCGCCTGGCTATCGGTCCACCGGGAAACTCGCCCGTTCACCTGAACGAGTTCTCGCCGCCTTACACCTACGAGACCGAAACGGCATATTTTCCTGACCGGGGACATGCCGCCGCAGCGAGCGTAGACCTCGACGATTACGAACTCCAGGTGGATCGATCCAGGATGTCGGAAATTGTCATCGAGTGGAAGGGGGGCACGTATCATCCCGTGCTCAACGGCTGCAACCCGCTTCCCCCTCTTGGTACCCAGGCGAACCCGGTCGAGTCGCCGAGTCACTTCTTTGCCAAAGCAGGGGATGGGTCGGTTACGCTGTGCCGCGTTCCAACCGATGCTCGATTCACGGTGGCGGGTACTGCCGCCGTTCCACAGCCCGCCGGGAAACACGCGCAGATGTGGATCCTCCGTCCCACCCGGGGTGTTGCGACCTCGACCGTGAGGCTCACGCTCCGCGGCAGCGGTTTCCAGGTGGCGAGACCCTCCGACAATACGATCTTTATCAATGGGGAGCGCAGCGACGTCGCCTGGGACACGTGCTCGGATGTCCCTGTACTGGGTGAGTCAGCTAATCCCCGACCGCGCCAGATTCACGGCGAGGTGATCGGACCGGACGAGATTCACCTATGCCTGGTACCCGTGCCGGAAAACGGGCAATTGCGTCTCCAGACGGCGGTCGGCGACGTCCGGAGCGAGGCCCGGGTTTTCCGCGTGTTCAGCATGGGCCGAGCTGAGGTGGCGTCGATCGCGGCATTCTTTGCGCTGATATTGGCCCTGCTGCCGTTGTTCCTGCTCTCATTCGTTCAGGAGAGTTATCGCATCGGCGGCAAGCTTTATAAATTGCGCATGCTGTTCCTCGATCCGCAAACCGATACGTATAGCCTGTCCAAGCTGCAGTTCTACATGTGGACTAACGCCGCCATTTTCTCGTATCTGTATCTCTTTATCAGCCGGGTTGCGGTGCAGTTTGTAAGTTGGCCGGACGTTCCAGCCACGCTGCCCGCGATCATATTCGTTTCGGCTGGAACGGCCGTAGGTTCCCAACTGGTGACCGCGGCAAAGGGGTCGAAAGGAGGGGGCGAGGAGAAGCCGTCTTTCGCCGATTTCATCACCAGCGGTGGCGTAGTGGCGGCCGATCGTCTCCAGATGTTCGTTTGGACCATTCTCGGAGTGGGAGCGTTCTTCTTCGCCGTCCTGCAACTGGAGCCGGGCAACATCACCGACCTTCCGACGGTACCGGAGCGCTTACTGGTTTTGATGGGCATCTCGTCGGCCGGTTATCTGGGCGGGAAGATGGCGCGCAAGGCCGGGCCGGTGATCGACGAGATCTCGGTCACGCCGTCAAACTCCGACTCCGCCATTGCGAAACAGTCCGCCGCAGCCGCCGGCGGTATGCCGGATCTCGTTCAGGCGCTGATCGACGGACAGGCCGGACTGAGCAAGCTGAAACCGGCATCCAACACCAATGCCAAAGCGGCCATTGACGCGCTGGCCAAGGCCGTGAAAGCGGCCGGTGCGGCGCACACCGTTTCCGAATTCAACCAACTCGTCACACAGCTCGTAGCATTGCGCGGCGCCGCCGAATCATCCGCGGCCGCGGCGGCCAGCGATTTCGATGCCAACAAGGCCACCGCCGACGAGGCCCAGGACGCGCAGGAAGCTGCCGCCTTCCTGCAGGACTTCTCCGCCGCCGTCACTCAAGCCGTCTCACTCGCCGCCGTCGATGCAATGCGGGCAGAAACCACCCCGGCGCTGATTTCCCGCACCATCGAGCTGCGCGGCTCCAATCTCTCGCCTGACGCGTTGCTGGAAATCGATCACATAGACCTGCCGTTCAAGATGCTCTTCAATAAGGATGGACAGAACGCGCCCGACATTCTGGTGCGCGATCAAACCACTCCGACGTTTGCACGAATCCTGCGGCTGGTCATCGATCCCGGCCCGCTTCGATGCGGCCTACCTCGAGCAGTTCCGGCAATGGTTTGCCGTAGATGGTCCCCACACGTTCATTTTCACCAACCCGGACGGCCAGAAAGCCGAACTCGGTTTCGACCTTCCGCCGGGAGCCGCACACAAAGTTGGGAGCTCGACATGATCGATGTAAAGGACGTAATGGCCGCGATCGTCAACGTGTACGAGACCGGTCGTGTGAAGGGCGATTACGGAGCCATTGCCGTTCTGAAGGGCGATAACGGCCATCTCTCGTACGGTCGAAGCCAGTTGACGTTAGGCAGTGGAAACCTCTTCAAGTTGCTCGACCGGTACTGCCGGCAGCAGACAGCCGATGGAAAGGGGCCTCAATTCGGCGCCGATTTCAAGCCCTTTCTGCCCCGCCTGGAACAGAAGGATTTTGGTCTGGACAACGACTCAACCCTGCGCAGTCTTCTGCAGCGCGCAGGCCGCGAAGACCCACTGATGCGCGCCACTCAGGACCAGTTCTT
The DNA here is from genome assembly GCA_963737465.1 of uncultured Acidobacteriota bacterium. Taxonomy (GTDB): domain Bacteria; phylum Acidobacteriota; class Terriglobia; order Bryobacterales; family Bryobacteraceae; genus TMP-7. The sequence continues at coordinate 382,979 of CAVTTC010000012.1, read as the reverse complement.
CAACGAGAACTATCTTGCTCCCGCATGCCGCGCCGCCGAGGCGATCGGAGTCGCCGTGCCGCTGGGGCGGGCGGTGATTTACGACAGCCACATCCAGGGAGGGTGGGGAATACTGCAACCCAGGATCGGTCGGGTGACCGCGCGTGGCGACCAGGATTGGGTCGAGAAGTACATCACGTTGCGGAGGAACTGGCTGTCCCAACTGCGGCCGCCTCTGCCCGGGACAGTGTACCGCATGGACTCATTTACCGCGCTCATTGAACGGGACAACTGGCAACTCAATCTGCCGCTCACCGTGCATGGAGTTACTGTCACAGCGGACGCGCTGACCACGGGCGATCTGCCGCTCCCCGGTCAACCGAAACGAGTGTTAAAACTCACGAGCCCCTACATGCGCGGCGATGATGTCGCGTTGTTGCAGCGAGCCCTCGGGATACGCGACGACGGCGTCTATGGCCCGTTTACCGATGCCCTTGTGAAGACGTTTCAGCAGAGCAAGGGAATCAAAGAGGAAGGAGTAGGGAGCGACACCCGTCGAGCGTTGGGATTGTGACTCACTCCTTTGGGCCGGCCTTGATCGCTTCGATCTGCCGCAGGTGATTGAGGTCGTGGCCCGCCATGGTCTCGACCAGTGTTCTGAATGTCATGTCCCCGCGCTCCGGATGCGTGACGGGCTTCGAGAGTTCTTCCTGCGTCACCGTCTCGATCAGCCGGCGGTTCCACGTTCGGACGGCGCTGAAGGTCATGAGCGCGGAGTAGGCGTCATAGGTGCCATAACGGGCTGCCCAGGCGTCCTGATCGAAGGGCTGGACGACGTGATGCGGCTCCGCCAGCGCCTGGCGCAGGCGAAATGCGAATGCGAGTTCGGTGTCGGCCAGGTGAATCAGAATCTCGCGCACGCTCCACTTGCCCGGAGCCAGGGCGCGTTGGAGTCCGTCGGGGCCCAGCGCCTGAACCAGGTCACTCAAATGACCCGAAGTGGCGGCGATGACTTCGAACGGATCCGCATTTCCCAGTTGAGAAGCATAAGGATTCATTGGGCTGAATGTAGCACGAGCGTCGGCATGAGTGCCGACGCTGGACGCAAGAGTGCGTGCGCCACGTCGATCAGCAGCAGGAGCGGTCCCGCCAGAATGGGGTGTTGTACCAGGCCAGCATTGCGCGATAGATCGCCGCGGCTCGCCGGGCGTGGTCCTCCCACGTTTGCATCTCCCGGGTGTTGAAGGCCGCAATGGCGGCTTCCGCGCCCTGCGGCGATTCCAGGCAGGTCCGGATGGTTTCAGCTCCGCTTGCGGCCGAAGTCATCGCTTTCTCGATGCCGAACCCGGTCAGCGTATCCACAAACGAGGCGGCATCGCCCACCAGCATCCAATTGGATGCAGCGCACCGGTCGGAATAGTAGAGGCTGGCATCCCGGAGCCAGGCTGGCGCCTCGAATTCGGCGTCCTCGAAGAGGCGGAGAAACTCGACCGTCCGTTCCAACTCCGCTCGAAACGCATCCTCCCCGGCGCGAGCCGTTTCCGCATCCACGTAGAAGCAGACGTACCGGCGATCCGGCGCGAGCGGCACGGACCAGGCCCACCCCCGGTCATACGCCTCCATGAGGTTGTGATGGGGGTGGCAGTTCCAGGGTTTGTGCGCGCGCAGGAGTCCGCACAGCCCCATGGTGCGGTAGCGTGGGTCCCATAGCCGCTGGATCTGGCGAGCCAGCAGCCCGTTCCGTCCGGTGGCGTCCACCACAAAGCGCGCTTGGGTGAGCCCGCCGTCGTGTTCCACCAGCCCCTGTTCCAATTCCACTCTCGGGGCGCGGCGATTGCGCTCGACCAACGCGCCGGCGCGCTCGGCGAGAGTGGCCAGCAGTCGGTCAAACTTCCCGCGCTCTACGTGATAGCCCTTCAATTTCGGGTCGTAGGTTTCGACGGAAGGCTCGGCGTCGCCCCACCACCGGGTGATGCCAAGATTGGGATAAAATTTCGCGCGTTCGACTTCTTCCCGGATGCCGGCGGATTCCAGCAGCTCGCGGATGCCCGGTGGAAGGCTCCCCGCGTGCGGATTTCTCGACGCAGGGCCCTTGAGCAGGAGCACTGAATAGCCTTGCGCGGCCAACCGGCGCGCGATGGTGGCTCCGGCGGGTCCAGCGCCGAACACGAGTACATCGACACGCCCAGCCATCAATCGAGGGGACGGAACCAGATGTTGCGGAATCGCATCACCGTGGTGGGAGCGCCCGGGAAGCCGCTATGGTCCTGCAGCCGTAACGGACCGGGCTCGCAGACGCTGCTGCCGGAATCGCCCGGCGTGGCGTGCTGAATCTCGACATGGTCCTGCGTCAGTACTCCGTTGTGCAGGATGGTCAGCGTGCCTTTGCGAGTCACGTTCCTGCCGGCGTCACAAACCGGAGCGTGGAACACGATGTCATAGGTCTGCCACTGCTCCGGGGGACGGGAGGCGTTCACCAGCGGAGCATATTGACCGTACAGGGCGGAAGCCGATCCGTTGGCGTAGGTCGGGTTGTTGAAGGAATCGAGAACCTGGATCTCGTAGCGGCCCTGCAGGAACACGCCGCTGTTTCCGCGCAGCTGTCCGTGCTGATCGGGCATGCTGGGGATGGCGAACTCCAGATGGATCTGAGCGGCGCGGAACTTCTCCTTGCTGAACAGATCTCCCGATCCCGTTTTGCAGGCCATTGCGCCGTCCGCTACCTGGCACTTGGCGGGGCCGCCGTTCTGGACCGTCCAATGCGACAGATCGGTTCCGTCGAAAAGGACCACAGCGTCGGATGGGGCCTTTCCCGGACCGCCGGGGTCCACTACGCGGGGCTGCGGTCCGTCTTTTCCCTGCTGTGCGGAGGAGCATGAAGCCGCGACGAACAGGGCCATCACCGGTATCAGCAATCGGGAGGGCATCAATTCGCATTATCGCGTGACGCGACGGCTCCCGGTAGCCTCACCAACAGCAGCGTCCCGCGATCGGGTTCGGATTCCACTCGAACCGACCCGCCCAGGCTCGTCACCCTCTCCTGGATGCCGACCAGCCCGAGCCCCTTCTGCCGCATTGGATCGAATCCCTTGCCGTCGTCTTGCACCGAGAGTTCCAGGTCGCCGGCGTTGAAGTCCACGGTGATTCGCGCGGTCCGCGCGCCCGAGTGTTTCGCGATGTTGTTTAAAGCCTCCTGCACAATTCTGTAGATACAGGTGGTGTACCGGTCGGGCAGGGTCTCCGGCAGTTCCGGGGCGGCGACGTTCACCACGATGCCGCTGCTTTTAGAGACTTCCCGGGCCTGCCATTCGAGAGCCGGAACCAGGCCCAGGTCATCGAGCATCGACGGCCGCAACAGCAACGCCATGTTCCGAACCATGCCGACCGATCCTTCCACTAGACGCCGAACCGTATCGACGTGTTCGCGGAGTGTCCCGGAATCGGGCGGTAGGGCCGCGGTCATGTTTCGGAGTTCGAACAGCACCGCGGACATCGACTGTCCGACGGCGTCGTGCAACTCCCGCGAGATGGCCTTCCGCTCCTGCTCCTGTGCGTCTACCAACCTCGCCGAGAGTTCGCGCAACTCGGCGCGGGCACGGGTGACTTCATCCAGGTGCTCGCGCGTTTTGCGCTCCAGCCGAAGGATCAGCCGGATAGTCGCCGCAGCCTGCAGCAGGCCGAGGATCACCGTAATCGCCAGCACCGCCACCAGCCGGGTTCGGAAGCGATCGAAGATCTCGTTTACGCGACGCTCGCCGGCAGTCAGTTCCTCCTCGTTCACGGCTCCGATGCGGTCGGCGATGCTGAGCATGTTCATGCGCCGCGGGAACACCTCGTCGCGCAGAAACGCGTAGCCGTTCTGGTGGCGGCGTTCCGCATCCCACGTCATCACCGGATTGAGCGACAACCAATACGAATCCAGCTCTTTCTCGAGAATGTCGAACGGACCGAGTTGCTCGGGCCGAAGCAGCGTCCGGTAGTTCTGGATCTCGCTTTGAATCTGCTCCCGCGCGTGTCTCAAGCTGGTCCGGTGACGCTCGGCGGCGGATGGATCGGGTTCCAGCAGGAAGTCGCGGATGTACGTGCCCGAGAGGTACAGTTCGGATCGGATCTTTTCGAGGCGATTTTCGCGGACCAGGAATTCCCGCCGGATCTCGCTATTGCTGGAGCGGAGCTGACCCAACACTTGGACCGCGTCGAGCCCGGAAACCACCAGCAGCAGGATGAGACCGCCAAAGCCCAGCAGCAGCGCCGTGCGCGTCCGGAAAATGCCCGACCGGGTCACCCCGGATTTCGACAGAGGGCCGGAGCCGGGAAACATGGTTCAGGATCCGATCCTGTCCAAGGCGTCTCGGATGCCCGGCGCGAAGGCCGCCATCATTTCGGAATTTGTACGCGATCCGGCGTCGGAGACGACATAGACCAGATGGTCGCGGGTCTCGAAACCCGCGATGTCGAAACCGCCGGCCCCGTCACGATAGATCGGTATGCCGGACTGGATCAGCGCGGGCGCCAATCGTGAAGCCTCGAACGACTCTCCCGCTTCCCTCCGGCTGATGACCAGCGAGACGAGATGCGATCCGTCGGTGGCGCTCAGATGGATGAACGCGCGCCCGTTGAACTGGCAGTCGTGAGCCATCATCACGTGGTAGCCGGACGGGACGCGATCGTTCACGACGGCGACGACGTCCTTATATCGAGGTCCCATGTCGCTCACCAGTTGGCTGATCGTCGGAGGATTCTTGGGGAACTTTCGGAACACCGCGCAGTGTATGTGATCGCCCAGGCCTGCCCGCATGATCGCACTAACTCGTTGAGTGACCGATGCGATATATTCGCTCCGCGACATCCGGTCGTGGTAGAGAAACATCGACACGGCGCCCACGCAAACCACCACCGTGGCGGCGACGGCCAGCATCGGCGAGGACCAGGACCGGGAACGGACGCTCCGAAGGCTGCCGTGGACTCGCCGCGGCAGGGTGGGCGACACGTCCATGTTCCTCGACGCCTCCCGCAGGCGGTCGCGCATGGAGGACTTCGCCCGCAGTTCCGTAGAACAGTCCTCACAGGATTCGAGATGGAGCGCCACTTCGGCCGTGCGATCCGGGCTGAGTTCGTGGTCCAGATAGAAGTCAAGCTCCTGCCGGAAAGTCTGGCAGCGGGCCGTATCCGGCGTCATGCTTCCTGCCCCTTTCCGGTGCGGATGCCGTAGGACCGGGCAACTTCCACCAGTTGTTTCCTCAGCAGTTTTCGGCCCCGGCTCAGCCGCGACATAACGGTCCCCACCGGCACGTCCAGAATCCCGGCCACTTCCTTGTAGGCGAACTCCTCCACATCCACCAGCAGCACTACAGATCGGTAGTCGGCCGGAATGCGATCGAGCGCCGCCAGGATCTCGGCGTCAGCCAGTCTCTGCGGCACCGGTTCGGGCGCCACCAGCCTGGTTTGCAGGTATTCTTCTTCGTTCTTGAGTTGGGGAAATCGGAACCATTTCCGGCGCTGGTGGTTCACGCAGTGGAACAGGATCTGGAAGAGCCAGGCGCGGCAGTTGGTGCCGGGCCGGAACCGGTGAAATGACTTCCAGCCCTGCAGGTACGCTTCCTGGACCACGTCTTCGGCGCGCGCCATGTCTCCGAGCATGCGAACCGCTGTGCGAAACAAGTCATTGAGGTGCGGAAGGGCCTCGGCATCGAACCGCTCCGCCGCGGTGGACTCGCGGAGGTCGGACTGCGGCAGCGGATCGTCGTGCATGGCGCTCGCTCCAACGAGTGTAGCGCGCATCCAACGGTCCAGAGTCGTCGCGTCCGCCATCTGTAGCGTTATGCCGTGAAGGGCCGGGTTTATTCCCGCTGGAGAGGATACAATGAACTCTCATGACATTCCCCGTTTCACGCCGTGACATGGTCAAAGGGCTTGCAGTCTCCGCCCTACCCCCGCGGGATTTGCCGCCTCCTCGAAACCCATGCCCACCCGGCGGCTGGGAGCCATCGACTTCCAGGCTGGAATCTCGGTCTCGGAGCGCAATACCTGGGCGACCCCGGCGTGGAGCAAAGCACGGTGGATCGCGTGGTAGCCGAGGCCATCGACAACGGCGTGAACTATATCGACACCGCGCCGCCGTACCACCAGTCCGAAGAGCGTCTCGGCCGGGCGCTCAAGGGCCGGCGCGACAAGGTCTTTCTGGTCTCCAAAGTGGAGACGATGACGCGCGGCGACGCTTCGTATCAGATCGAAGACAGCCTGCGGAAACTCCAGACCGATTATCTCGACTGCGTTCACTTCCACAACATCAGCCGCGACGACCGGTTTCCGGACCTGCGCCAGGTGCTCTCCCCCAGCGGCGCCCTCGGCGCCCTGCTCGATGCAAAGAAGAAGGGGCTGATCAAGCACATCGGCTGCACCAGCCATCTGCGGCCTGCCCGGGCCCTGCCCGCCATCGAAACCGGCAACATCGAGCTGTTCATGTGCGTGCTGAACTACGTCGAGCGGCACATTTACGGATACGAGGAGAAGGTGCTGCCGGAGGCGCGCAAGCGCAACATCGGGGTGATCGCCATGAAGGTGCTCGGCGGACCCACGGCGCCATCGGGCCGCGCGCGCATTACGTCGCCGAAGAGTATGCGGCCAACGTGAGGTACGTGCTCGGTATCGAGGGTGTCAGCGTGGCACTGATCGGAGCCCGCAATCTCGAGGAATTGCGGCAAGCCGTAGCGGTGGCGCGCGATTATCAACCGCTCAGCCCTGACGAAATGACCAGGATCACCGAGCGCGGGCAGGCGATGGCCCGCCAATGGGGACCGATACGGGGACCAGTGGCATAGTGGGGCTGGGCCACCGGGCTGGTGGTCGACTCGCTGCCTAAGTTAAAGGCGATATCTCGACAGGGTCGTTTGCCATTCCCGATGGTCGCGACCTTTGCAGCGAAATCCTGACGCAATGTTGTTTGTTCCGGAGAATCGACCGCAGAGCAAGTTCGGAGCCTGACAAGGCCTTCGATTGAGGGAGTGCCTTGACGGACTCCCCGGCCTATCTGGTTGTTTCCGCTTCCGTCCGCAGTTCCGCCATCGATTACCATGTCTTCATGAAACCGGCCTTCCTCCTGCTCTCTCTGGCCGCGGTAGCCGCATCGCAGCCTTTCTGCACGGTTGAAAAGAAATCAGGCGAAGCTATCCAGGCAGCCATCGACACCTGCTCCGCAAGGGGCGGCGGCGTGGCCTACCTCCCTCCCGGCGAGTATGTCACCGGGCCCTTGTGGCTCAAAGATAACGTCGAACTTCGGCTCGAAGCCGGCGCCCTGATCGCCCTGAGTCAGAAGCCCGCCGACTGGCCCCCGGGTGCGCCCGCGATCGTCAACTCACGGGGTGCAAAAAATATCGCTATCACCGGCCGCGGAACCATCGACGGAAAGGCTCAATACGAATTCACCGCCGCGCGCGGGCCCGACCCCGAGATCGCCGTGGAGACTGAAATCGCCCGCAAAGCCGGCGTCGACATGCGGCGCTACTACCGCACCGGCGTGCAGAAATACGCCATAGTTCTGCGCGAGTCGCGCGAGATCCGCATCGAGGGCGTCCGCATCGTCAACTCGCCGCTGTGGTCCCTGCGGCTCCAGGATTGCGATCAGGTCTGGATCCGAGGCGTGTACATCTATTCCGATCTTGAAAAAGGCGTCAACGCGGACGGCATCGACATCGTCTCCACCTCCAACGTGTCGATCTCGGATTCCACCATCGTCACCGCCGACGATGCGATTTGTCTCAAGACGCAGGCTTGGCGGGGCTCATCGGCGGCGGTCCGCCGCACCGAGAACATCACAGTCTCGAACTGCATTTTGTCGTCGTCCTCGACTCCGATGGTGATCGGAACCGAGACGTACGCCGATATCCGCCACGTGCTGTTTTCGAATATCGTGGTCCGCGATTCCAATCGGGTGTTCGGGATCAACGTGCAGGACGGAGGGGCGGTCAGCGACGTTCGTTTTCAGAATGTGACGTTCGAGACCAGGCGCCGCCACTGGAATTGGTGGGGCAGCGCAGAGGTCTTCAAGTTCGTATTGAAGAAGCGCTCCGCCGATTCGCCGCTGGGCCGGATCGAGAACGTGACGATCGACGGCGCACAGGGCACGGCCCGTGGCACGTCGCTGATCGCCGGTGATGCGGACCGCCCGCTCGAAAACATCTCAGTCCAGAACCTGCGGGTTAAGATGCTGCCGGAGGAGCGGCCTGACAAGCGCGCTACGCACGCGATCGTAATCGAGCGCGTGGACGGCCTGACCCTTCGCAACATCGATGTGGATTGGGACGACCGCTCGCCCGAGCCCGCCTGGGGCAGCGCGTTGGTGTTGCGCGATGTTTCGCGCCTGACGCTGAGGGAATTCCGCGGGAATGCGGGCAGCCGGGATCCGCGGACCCCGGCGATCGTCAGGGAACGGGTGAAGGAGCAGGCCCCGAACTGAGGGCGGGAGATCGGCCCGAATCATTCGTAGCGTAGCGCTTCCAGCGGATCGACAGCCATGGCGCGGCGTGTCGGCGCCCAGCATGCAAGCATGGCGACCACCGCGAAGACAACCCCCACTCCGATCAGCGTGAGTGGGTCGGTGGGCTCGACTCCAAACAGGAAGGTTCGCAGCACGCGCGAGAGCGCGACTGCAGCCAGTAAGCCCGCGCCAATGCCGGACGCGATCAGGCGGAAGCCTTCGCCGAAGACCAGTTTGCGGATATCGCGACCTTCGGCGCCGACGGCGGCCCGAATCGCGAGTTCCCGGCGGCGTGACGCCACCGAAAGCGACAGAACCCCGTAGATCCCGACCAGTGTCAGCACGCTGCCGACGGCGGAGAACCCAGCCAGGAGCTGCATCGCAAACGTCCGGGTCGCGAGCGAATCGCCGCGCACCTCCTCAAGGTCTTCACGTCCTCGACTGCGGCGGTGGGCAGCACATCGTGAATCTCGCGTCGAATGGCGCTCACTACGCCCCGCGGATCTGCGGCCGTTCGCACCAGCAGGTGCTTCGAAAAGGCCGATGCCTGCCAGAGCGAGAAATAGATCTCGGGCTCGGCGGTTTGTGTCACGTCGGCGGTGCGGCCGTTCGCGACGATCCCCACGATTTCTGTTGCTGGGCGATCGCGGCCGCCCGGCCAGAACTTTCTGCCGATGGCGCTGACGCCCGGAAAATACCGGTCGGCGAATGCCTTGTTCACGACTGCCACGGAAGGGGCTTTGCGGTATCGCTGGAGCGGATGTCGCGGCCGTCGAGAATGGGCATATTCAATAGCGCAAAGTATCCTTCCGTGACGGATCGCAGCGGGATCGCGATCCGGTCGCTCTCCTTGGCGGGGGCCGGCTGACCTTCGATCTCGATCGCGCCGGGCCAGTTGTTTCCAGTGAGGGGAACGCCCCAGGCGAAGGCGGCCCGCTCGACGCCGGGAACGGTCGAGACGCGTTCGAGGGCGCGGTGGTGGAAGTCATCCCACTGTCCCTGGACGGCAGTGACGCTCATGGTGAGAATGTGCCGTGTTTCAAAGCCCGATTGAACGTTGTCCAGATTCACCATCGTGCGGATCAGCAGACCTGCGCCAACCAGCAGCGCCATGTCAGCGCGGTCTGCGCGATGGTGACGGTGCGGAGCAAACGGCGCTCGCCTGCGGCCGTGCTGGTTCTGGGTCCGGCGCCCTTCAACACGTGAATCGGCTCCAGTCGCGAGGCGCGGAATGCGGGGAAGAGCCCCGCCATGATGGCCGCCAGAACTGCCAAGGCAAATCCGAACAGAAGCACCGGCCATCCCGCGCTTACCGCATCGAGCCGCGGAATGGCGTGCCCGCCGATGAGTTTGAATACCTTCACGACGGCAAAGGCGATTCCGACTCCCGAGGGCTCCTCCAAACAACGCGAGCATCAGGTTTTCGGCCGAGACTTGGCGGAACAGTTCGATGCGTCCCATTCCGAGCGCGGTGCGCACAGCGTATTCCTGTTGGCGCTGCAGGCCGCGCACCAGCAGCAGCGCGGCGACGTTGCCGCAGGCGATCAGTAACACCAGAGCCGCGGCGCCCAGCAGCGGCAACAGAATCCGATTGCCATCCTGGTTCATTTCCGCAGACAGAGACCGCAATTGCGGCGCGACCCCGGCCAACTCCGGAGTCTCCGCGGCCACCCGCGCCGTGAGCACCTTCAGTTCCGTCTCGGCCTGCTCGAGCGAAGCTCCCGGCCGCAATCGCGCCACTACGTTCCATCCCGGCCGATTGAGTCGATCCGGGTTGGGAACCGCGGGAACCCAGAACTGCACGCGCGCATTCACGTTGTAATTCGGCTCTTTGGAGGCCATGGGCACCGGCAGAAAACGGACGCCGGGAGGCATGACGCCGATGATGGTGGGCGGCGTTTGCACGCGGCTCATGCGCATGGGCTTGCCGATGATGTTCGGGTCGCCGTTGAACTTTCGCTGCCAGAGCTCGTACCCGATGATGATGACCGGAGCCGAACCGGGACGTCCTTCCGACGATGTGAACGTCCGTCCCTTGACGGGTTCGAGGCCCATGACGCGGAAATATTCGCTGGTGACGGGCATGCCTTGCAGGGATTCGCTGCCTTCATCGAGCACCAGGAAGTTGAACGTCCAGGCGTACGCCGCGACCGATTCGAGGGACTTGGCTTCCTTCTGCCAGCCCATCCATTGCAACGGCGCCCAGCCGCGCGGACTCTGCATGAGTTGTCCATCGGTGCGGATGGAGTCGGCCAGCACGAGCCTGTCCGGTTCGCGGTAGGGTGGCGGAGTGAGGAGCACTCCTTCGATGAGGCTGAAAACGGCCGCCGTGGCCCCGATACCGAGTGCCAGCGTGACTACGGCCAGGATGGTGAAGCCTGGCTGTTTCAGCAGCATCCGGACGCCAAAACGAAGATCTCGCAGCATAGAGCCTCCCAGGTTAATACGCAGCAGATATCCAATGGTGTTTAAGTGTCCCCGAAAAATCAAGCATCGGGTCGCGCGGCGCGAGGATGTCCACCGCGGTGTGGAACGCCTCCCAATGGGGGCGCCGCCGTCCCCGGCCGTATTAGGAACGGTAGGTCGGCCAGTCCTGGAATCCGGCCGGGGCCGAAAGGCCAGTTACCCGTTCGCGCTAGGCGCCCCGTGCCAGTCCCAGCGCGCGCATGCGCTTGTGGAGGTTCGTGCGCTCCATTCCCAGCGCCCGCGCCGCGCTCGACACGTTCCAGCCGCTCTCTTCCAGCGCTCGCCGGATGTGATCCCGCTCGGCCGATTCGCGCGCTTCCCGCAGGTTCGATTTGCACGCCCGAATCGCGCGGCTCACGAATCTCGACGGGCACGGAATCGACGGTCAGACTGATCGCCTGCCGTGAGGATCGCCATCCGCTCCACTGTGTTTCGCAGCTCGCGCGCGTTGCCCGGCCAGTAGTAGCCCTCCAGCACTTCGAAAACGCCCTCATCGAATTCGCTTGGGCCGGAAGTTGTTTCGCGCGCAGAACTCGCACAGGAAGTACTCGGCCATGGCGCGGATGTCGCTGCGGACGCTCGCGCAGACGCCGGAACGCGGATCGGCACCACGCACAACCGGTAATACAGGTCCTCGCGGAACTTCTCTTGCGCCACCAGTTCCGGAAGGTTCTTGTTCGTCGCCGACACCACGCGCACCGACACGCGGATCGGTCTGCTCGCCGCCCACGCGGTGGAACTCGCCCTCCTGCAGCACGCGCAGCAGCTTGGCCTGCGATCCCGCATGCAGGTCGCCCACCTCGTCCAGAAACAGCGTGCCGCCGTCGGCCAGTTCGAACTTGCCGCGCCGAGCGCTGGCCGCCCCCGTGAACGCGCCCTTCTCGTGCCCGAACAATTCGCTCTCGATCAGCTCAGTCGGAATCGCCGCGCAGTTCACTTTCACGAACGGTCCCGACGCGAACGGACTCTGCTCGTGGATATGGGCCGCCAGTAGTTCCTTGCCGGTGCCCGATTCTCCCATCAGCAGCACGCGCGCATCGGACCGCGCGGCCATCGTCGCCTGCTCCACCACGCGAGTCCAGGCGCGGCTGGAACCGATCATGCGGGTCCCGGTTCCCACCATTTCCCGCAGACGCTGGTTTTCCTCGCGCAGGCCGGATCTGCTCCAGCGCGTTCTTCAAAGCCAGCAACACGCGATCGCGCCCCAGCGGCTTTTCGAGGAAATCGAAAGCCCCGGCACGGGTGGCCTCCACGGCATCGGCGATGGTGCCGTGCCCGGAAATCATCACCGCCGGAGCATCCGAACCCGTCTGCCGGAAATGCCGCAGCAGTTCGATGCCGTTTCCGTCCGGCAGCCGTACGTCCAACAGGTAGGCATCCACGCGGCTCGACCAGGCCCGCGCCTCGGCGCAGTTGCCGGCCGTCGCCACGCCGTAGCCTTCCCGTTCGAGGATCAACTTCAGGGAGCGGCCGATATTCTCTTCGTCGTCCACAACCAGTACGCGTTTCATTTCGTCGTTAGCTGTTTCTGCGCGGCCCAGGGCTGCGGCGACGGGACAGACTCCGGCGGGTCCGCGGCAGTCAGTGTCACCCGGAATGCCGCGCCGCCCAGTTCGCCGTCGATCAGCGCGATCTCACCACCGCAGAGCATCACGCTCTTGCGGGCGATGGACAGTCCCAGTCCCATGCCGCCCTTCTTGAAGGAGATGGCCGGCTCGAACAGGGAAGCGCGCGACATCGCGCTCAGCCCCGGGCCGGAGTCGTGGACCTCGATGGCCACCTTGCCGCGCGCGCCGCGAGGTCCGCAGCAGTACCATGCCGCCGGGCCCGCTGCTTCCGCCGCGTTCTCGAGCAGATTCGTGAGCACGCCGCGGATGAGGTCCAGGTCGGCGCTGGCCAAGGGGCGTTCTTCCGCGAGTTCCAATTGTAACGCCACCTCGGGATGCGCCGAGCGCAGGAATGAGGCTCGATCCTCTACCAGAGAGTCGATGTCGATGGCCGCGAAACTCACCGGCGGTTCCGCGGCGAATTCCGAAAACGCGCGAACGCGCTTCTCGAGGCTCGTCACTTCGTCCACCACGATCTGCGCATGCCTGGCGCAGAAACTCGGCGTCCGGCCCCGCGGCCGCGCGCCGAAATCTCCTCCATCGTGAGGCGGATGGGTGTGAGCGAGTTCTTCACTTCGTGCGCCATCTTGCGGGCCAGCGCCTGCCAGCTTTCGAGACGGGTGACGTGGATCAGCTTCTCGCGCGATTCCTGAAGCTGGTCGGCCATGCTGTTGAATGCTTCGATGGCGCTGCCGATCTCGTCCGCGCGGGCGGCGCGGTCCACCCGCGCGCCAAGGTCGCCGCGTCCAACCTCGCGCAGCGCCGTGGTGAGCGCCCGCACCGGAGCCGTCAGCCGCCCGGCGAAGTAGATCAAACCCAGAAGTCCTGAAATCCAGACGGCCGATGCGATGGCCACGAACGTATAGATAAAGCCCCGCCGCAGGTCGCGCCGGCCAGCCGAGGCAATCACATCGCGCGCCTCGGCGAACTCGCGCGTGAACTCCTCACGTCCGATGGCGAGTTCGCGAGAGTAGACGCGCACGCCCGTGGGTGTCCGCTCGAAATACTGCAGGACCTTGCCGTCCGGGCCCGCGGCATCGAAGCGCTCCCTGGCATCCGAATCGTAGAAGTCCTGGACCTCCTGCGGCCACTCGTCCTGCCCGCTTTCGGCGTAGACTCGTGGCTGCACCCGCCCAGCTTTCGCCTCGGTTTCGAGTAAATCCCGCGCCCGCTGGTAATACTCTCGTCCAACCCGTTCGAACGACTTCGACAGGCTGTCGAGTTCCCGCATGGGCCGCATGTTCAGACTGAGGTCGAGCAGGCGGATGCTGGTCCACACAGTCAATGCAAGCGGGATCGCGGTGGCCGCCAGGAACACCACGATGAGTCTCCCGCGGAGGCCTCTCATGTTCCTCGAGTGCCGGGCCTGCGGATTTCAGATACCCGCAGCGGCCCGGTTTCCAGGGTCCAATGCTGCTGGCCCGAACGAGGCGGGTGACTGAAGAGGTCGATGAGACGGTTCAGGTTGACCCCGGAATCTCCGAACAGGGGGTTGGAGTCCTTGGGTTCCACGGAACGCACCTCCAGGCGCACCCAGACGTTCTGTGCGGGATCGATGCCGGCAGTGGAGACGGCCATGTTGTCGATGCACCAGCGCTCGGCCCCCACAGCGCTGAGATGGGATGCCGTCCTGCGCTCGTGCGAGCGTCGCGATATCGCTCCGCGCAGCGTGGCCGACCCGGACAGCCGTGTTGCCGAGTATTTCTCCTCCCACAGGTCATAGCTGATTGCAATCCGCTCCACCGCCCGGTCAAATAAATTCGTTCGGGAGCCTACCGCCAGGGAGAGTTGAAAATCGAATGGCACCGCGGCTCCGTTCTTGAGCCGGTCCAGCGATGCGCCGGTGAGAAAATGCAGGCGCGGCGCGGTAATGTGGAGTTCTTCGTCGTCTGAATGCACCATCAGCTCTTCGGTTGCCAGGGCGAACAGGAAACCGCCAAAGAAGCTGAGCAGGAGCCACCAGCGTTTCACGCGCATGCGCTACCGGGTGGCCAGATTGTGTTCCAGACCGTCAAAAATTGAACCCCGCAATAAACATCGGATCCACATGTCCGGATTTCAGAGGAAACGCCACAGCCAGCAAAAAGCCCTCCTTGCCTTCCGCACGGAAGCCGCAACCAGCGGCGTGCTTCTGTCCGGAACTGATTGGGCCATTCCACACCACACCTGTATCGTAAAACACTGTCAGGAACCGGTACCGGTAGTCCACCGATCCATGCACTGCGCGATCACCGCCCAACGGGTCCAGGTCGTACTTGTTCCAGCCTCGCAAAGTGGACGCGTTGCCCAACACCAGGCGTTCGTACAGCGGCGCTCTCCCGCTAACTCCGCCGGTAGTGAAGTCGAGCGTCAGGTTGTTGCGCTCCAGGGCCCATTCATAGCGGACGCGTGCCGTCTGCCGTGTGTACGAGTAGTCGCTTCCGAGTGCCCGTCCGGCGGATCGGATCGTGTACGAGGCATCCATTTCCTGCCGGACCGTCGGCTGATCCTCCCATTGGCGATGGAACCGGAGTGTGCTGGTGACGGCATTTGCGGATTCACTCCGAGCAGCCGGGCTTTCAGGATCCAACCGGTCCAATTCGGCTCCAACGCTCCAGTGCAGTTCCGGGGTGAGCGCTACCGTAACCCCGGGCGCCATGACTTGCCGGGTCTGATACAGGTTGGCGGTACCCGGATCGCGGGCCAGCGCAGCCACGGTGGAATCGGACCACTGGTCGCGATAGTGATCGTACTCGAACTTCACCCGGACGCGCCGGCTTCCAACCGCCAGACGTTCCACACGCGTGCGGATTCCCGAGAAACGTTCGATCAATTCATCGCCGTCACTGACCACTCCGAAGGCCATCGCCGTATTCCCGATCGTTGTGGTGGCCTGCCCGGCTCCAGTCCAGCCTTGCTTGGAGTGATACGCCATCTTCGGAATCTCGATTTCAAAATCGTGCCGCCGGCCGCTCTGGATCTCGAATTCGACGGTGACATGGTCTGCCATTTGCCCTCGATGGACGCGGACGGTCACATTCTGGACCCGCAGCTCCGTGCGCATCCGCCCGGCCAGCCGTTCCAGAAGACTGTTGTCGAGCTTCTTCCCGACCACGGAATCGAGTTCCTGCCGGAGTTCGTGGTTGATCCTGGAAACGAATGGCGCTGTGACATTCACGCTTTCCACCGTGTAACGGGAGTTGACGTTGATGTCCTCCTGGGGGTTCCATCCAAGCAGTGAGGCTGCGAAAACAAGCAACAAAGCGGCGGCACGCATACCACCGTGTCGAAGGCACGTTACGGGCCTACGTATGGCGGCATGTTTTCAGGCGCTTACGGGCGAGTGTACTGTGAAAAGAAGTCACAACTGGGCTCCCAGCGGCGTAGAGGAAGTTCTCGCGCGAGGCGAACAAACTCCATCGCGGGGCCACGAGCCATCGCGGCCGGGCCATCCAGCCGTCATCACCCGGTCTCAGTCGGTAGCCGCGCCCTGCGCTTTGGACCGCCGCTGATTAACCGCGGCGTTCACGGCATCGGCCGATGTAACCACCAACAACCGCCGGCCGAGACGGATGAGGCCGCGACGCGCCAAGGTGTTGAGGGTCGTGGAGGTTGTCTCACGAGTCGCGCCAATCAGGTTCGCGAGTTCGCTTTGCGACAACGGGAGCGAATACTCTTGCCCGTTTGCGCTGGAACTCCCGAAGACCGACGCCAGACTCCCGAGATAGTGCAGTATGCGCGATTCGACGTCATACAGGCACAGTAAAGCCACCTTCTGCTGGAGGTCCCGCTCGCGCCGAACGAAAAGTTCGGCCAAGTGGCGCCAGATTTCCGGTTTCGTATCGCAGAATCCGAGAAACAGGTCGCGAGGGATTTCGTAAACGATCCCTTCCTGCATCACTTCCGCAGTAAACTGCCGCGGCCCGCTGACGAATAGCGACTCCTCACCGAAAACCTGACCTGGCGGCACGATGCTCACCAGAACTTCCTTGCCGTCCTCTCCCCTTCGGACGACTTTCACATACCCCGACTCAACAAACAAAACACTGTCGGACGGACTGTCGGCCGTGTATAACGCCGTGGCCCGTCGTGTCGGTGCATGCTTCCGGATTCCATCTAGGTGGATTAATTCTTCGCGAATGAACTTCGTCAGAGCAGCACTCATATCATTGACACAACATTATCTGAGTTCCTCGGAAAAATAAAGCGTAATCTATCATTCGCGCTGATTTTCCTTCAGAAACTTCGCGGCTGCGCCTGCCCGTTCGAACTCGGCCTCCATGCTGGCTGAACTAATCTGTCCCCGCAACTCACTTAGCTTGGCCATGAGCGCCGCCATTGCTTCATCGATATGTTGTTGGTTGGTGAGGAGAATGTCGCGCCAGACGCCGAACGGGCTCATCGCCAGACGCGTAAGTCCCATCACTCCCGGACCCGCAACGGATGCGGATCCTTTCACATCCGCAAGCACCGATGCCAGCGCCGTTGAAAGCAACTGTGGCGCATGCGAGGTGAATGCTACCAGCCGGTCGTGCTCGTCAGGTTCCAATACCACCGGCCGTGCGCCGATCTTCACGATCCAGTCGCAGAACTCGGCCGACTCAGGCCGTTGGAGATCGTCCGAGTCACGCGGAGTGAGTACATATGTCCGCCCCTCAAAGAGATCCGCGTCGGCTTCTTCCACGCCGCTACGTTCTTTGCCGGCCATCGGATGTCCACCTAGGAAAACCCCCAGTTGAACGGCGCCTTTTGCTTTCTCCACAATGAGTCTCTTCGTACTTCCGGCGTCAGTTACCAAGGTCCCGGGGCGGACCTTAGCACCTATCTTCTCTAACGTAGAGAGGATAGTTATGATGGGCTGCGAAAGATAAAGTAGATCGCAGGTCTCCGCCGCCTCATCCAAATACATTTCCCGATCGATAACTCCAAGCTTCAACGCGGAAGCGATGGTGCGGGGGGAACTGACTCCGGCGATCTCGCCCCGGAAACCCGCTTTGCGCAGCGCCAGGGCGAATGAGCCGCCGATCAGTCCAACGCCGAAGATTGCGACTCGATTCATTGAACGGGGTTCCGATGCGGCCCGCCGGTACCGTTCTCGTCCATCATGAGAACGCGCACCGCGGGCGCTGCGTTAAATCGTGCGGCCCACCGCCGCGGCGATGATCCGCAGTTGTGACATCAACTCCTTGAATTGTTCAGGATACAGCGATTGTGCCCCATCGCTCAACGCCTCGTCCGGATTCGGGTGGACTTCCACCAGCAATCCATCGGCGCCCGCTGCCACCGCTGCGCGCGCCATCGGAATCACTTTGTCCCGGCGGCCCGTGCCGTGCGAAGGATCCGCCACCATCGGCAAATGCGAGAGCTTCTTCACCACGGGGATCGCGGAAATGTCCATCGTGTTGCGCGTGTAAGTCTCAAAGGTGCGGATGCCGCGCTCGCACAGGATCACATCGTAATTACCACCCGCCATCACGTACTCGGCCGAAAGCAGCAGTTCCTCGATGGTCGCGGATATGCCGCGTTTCAACAGCACGGGTTTGCGGACCTTGCCGAGTTCCTTGAGCAGGTTGAAGTTCTGCATGTTGCGCGCGCCCACCTGCAGCACATCCACATAGTTGAGCATCATGGGGATCTGCGTCTGGTCCATCACCTCGCTGATCACCAGCAGGTGATGACGGTCGGCGGCCTCCCGGATCATTTGCAGCCCCTGTTCGCCCAAGCCTTGAAACGCATACGGCGAACTTCGCGGTTTGAAGGCCCCGCCGCGGATGAAACTGGCCCCGCCCGCCGCAGCCTGCTCGGCCGCTCGACCGATCTGGTCCGTGCTTTCCACGCTGCACGGGCCGGCCATCACCACGATCTTCGGCCCGCCGATGTCCACATCTCCCACTCGGATGATGGTTCCACCCGGCCGGAAACTCCGGCTCGCCAGTTTGTACGGCGACATGATGCGGTGGCATTCCTTGACGCCTTCCATCACCTCGAATGTCGCCGGGTCAAAGTCGTCCATGGGTCCGACACCGCCCAGGACCGTGTGCACCACGCCGGTGGACCGGTGCACGTTGAATCCCATCGCCACCAGCCGGTCGATCACCCCTTGTATCTGGGCTTCCGACGCCCCTTGTTGCATCACTACGAGCATGGCTTACTCCGTCTCTTGATCCGGCTTGGCGGCCGATTGCAGCATCCGGTCTCTTTGCACGCCGCGCATCTCATCGATAATTCGTTCAAACACCCTGTGTACGGCCTCCGTGGACAGCGGCCCGCCGTTGTTCACAGTGACGTTCCGAAATACCTCATCCTCTCGCTTCGGTTCGTAGATGGGCATGGCGAACTGCTGCTTGATTCTGCCAATCTCCTCCACCACCAGCGTACGCGCATTGATCAATTCCAGAATGCGCACATCGATTTCATCGATGCTCTGGCGGCAGTAGGCGAGGCGCTCCAGCGCTTGCTCCCGGTTCATGACTTTGACGATCGTATCGCAGCCGCGATGGGCCGCGTGAAATTCTCGAGCGCCGCCGTGAGGCCCTCGCTATCGCCGTGTTGCTCCACGAGTCGGACGAAAGCGCTACCGATCGCCACCGCGTCCGCGATGGCGGCCACTTGCGAGGCCTGCTCGGGAGTGGAGATGCCGAATCCCACGGCGAGCGGCAGATCCGTCTGCGCCCGCATGGCTGCCACCAGCGGACCCGCCGAGCCGGACAGTGCCGATTGCTCGCCCGTGACGCCGGTCCTCGAGACCAGGTAGACGAAACCGGTGGAATATCGCGCTACCAGCCGCAGGCGCTCCGGTGGGCTGGTGGGCGCGGCCAGAAATACTGTGTCCAGTCCCGCCGCCCGCAGCACTTCGACGTGCGGTTCGGCTTCTTCCACGCTGAGATCGGTCAGCAGCACCCCGTCGATGCCGGCCTCCACGGCGTCTTTTGCCAGACGTGCAAATCCATATCGGAGTAAAGGGTTCAAATAGCTGAAAATGAGCAGAGGCACCTGGCTGCGGCGCCGGATTTCACGGGCAATTGCAAGCACTGCGGGCACGTTGGTTCCCGCCTTCAGCGCGCGCTCCGCGCCGCGTTGAATCACCGGACCGTCTGCGATCGGATCGGAGAAGGGAACGCCCAACTCGATCAAATCCGCGCCACCCCGCTCTAACGCAGCAACTATGTCCGGCGTAAGTGCCGGCGACGGGTCACCGGCGGTCACATAGGCAACCAGCGCCGCCCGCCCCTCGGAGCGAACACGCTCAAACAATCCCCTGATCCTATGCCATGCCACGCCTCCGCTATCCACTCGGCACTCGCCACTCGCCACTCGCCACTAACCCACTGACCACTGACCACTGACCACTGACCACTAGTCCTCATCCAGCCCCCTCAGGTTCTCGCGGTAAATATCGGTGTCCTTGTCGCCGCGCCCCGACAGGTTTACCACAAAGATCTCGTCCTTCGCGCCGGGAGCCTGCTTCAGCGCTTCCGCCACCGCATGGGCCGATTCGAGCGCCGGAATGATCCCTTCTGTCCGCGCCAACCGGGTGGCCGCTTCCAGGGCGTCCCTGTCGGAGGCGTTCACGTATTCCGCCCGGCCCTGATCGTGCAGCCATGCGTGTTCCGGCCCGATCATCGCGTAATCGAGTCCCGCCGAGATGGAGTGCGTCAGCGAGACCTGTCCATCCTCGTTCTGTAGCAGGTAGCTGTAAGCGCCATGCAGAACTCCGGGCGATCCGCCGGAGAACCGCGCTGCATGTTCGCCGGCCCCGGCGCCGCGGCCACCGGCCTCCACCCCCACCAGGCGAACTCCCGCGTCGGGAACAAAGGCATGAAACATCCCGATGGCATTGCTGCCTCCGCCTACGCAGGCGAACACGCGATCCGGAAGGCGCTGCTCCCGTTCAAGTATCTGTCGC
Source organism: uncultured Acidobacteriota bacterium (assembly GCA_963737465.1). GTDB lineage: Bacteria > Acidobacteriota > Terriglobia > Bryobacterales > Bryobacteraceae > TMP-7. The sequence goes on along the minus strand of CAVTTC010000012.1, from coordinate 362,566 downwards.
CGGGCTTCGTCGCCGATGACGCGATGGAAATCGCGCACCATCAGCGGGTAGGGATGCGCCCCCAGTGCCGATCCGAGCAGATAATGCGTGGTGGAGACGTTGGTCACCCAGTCGCGCATGGCCTCGCTAATGGCGTCCTTGAGCGTCCGGCTCCCATTGGTGACACTCACCACTTTGGCGCCTAGCAGCCGCATGCGGAACACATTCAGCCGCTGGCGCCGCATGTCCTCTTCGCCCATGTAGACCGTGCAGTCCAGGCCGAACAAGGCACACACCGTGGCGGTGGCCACCCCGTGCTGGCCGGCGCCGGTTTCGGCGATGATCCGGCGCTTACCCATCCGCCGCGCCAGCAGGGCCTGACCCAGGCAGTTGTTGATCTTGTGCGCGCCGGTGTGCAGCAGGTCTTCCCGCTTCAGGTAAATGCGCGCGCCGTTCAATTGCTCGCTCAAACGGCGGCACAGGTACAACGGAGTCGGCCGGCCCGCGTAATTGGCCAACAGATCCTTCAACTCGGCTTCGAAGGAAGGGTCCCGCCGAGCCTCGTCATAGGCCTTCTGAAGGTCGTCCAGCGGAGCCATCAGGACTTCCGGGACGTATCGTCCTCCGTACGGACCGAAGTGCCCGCGTTCATCTGGTTGGGAATTAGTCATACCTTCAATGCCGCCGCCACGAATGCCCTTACTTTCACCGGATCCTTGCGTCCGGGCGCCCATTCCAGCCGGGAGCAGGCATCCACGCCCCAGGGCCGGCAAGCCCGGATCGCATCTGCAACATTGGATGGATCCAGGCCTCCCGCGATGATGATCCGCTTTCCTTCGATGCGCGCCAGTGACCAGTCGAAGGTGTGCCCCGTGCCGCCGAATAAAGCCGCCGAAGGCGTGTCCAGAAGGAACGCTTCCGCTCGGGGATCGTCCAGTTGCCCGGCCACAAAACTTTCGGTGACCCGGCACACCTTCCATACCCGGCCGTTCGGCGTTTCCCCGATCACCTGGGCGACGTCCACTCCCGCCGCGTCCATGATAACGGCCACCGCGTCCGCTGGCTCATTCACGAAAATGCCGGCCTTTATCACCTCCGCCGGCAGTTGTTCGATGATGGCGCGGGCCGCCTCCGGCGCGATGGCGCGCGGACTGGGCGGATAGAAGTTGAAGCCCAACGCCGACGCTCCTGCCTCCACGGCCATTTCCGCGTCCGCCAGGCTCGTGATTCCGCACACCTTGACGATCATGCCGCCAGGTCCCTGATGGACGCTGCCGGGTCCGCCGATGTCACCAGGTGCTCTCCAACCAGAAATGCGTGATAGCCCGCGGCGGTCAAGGCGCGGATGTCGGCCGCGGACCGGATGCCGCTCTCGGCCACGCGGGTGGTTCCCGCCGGCATCTGTTCAGCTAGGCGTAGAGAGATCTCCAGGCGGACTTCGAAGGTCCGCAGATCGCGGTTATTCACTCCGATCACTCGGGCGCCGGAGTCGATGGCGCGACGCAGCTCGATTTCGTCGTGCACCTCCACCAGCGCGGTCATCCGGTAACTCTCGGCCAGTTCCCGAAACCGGCGCATCTCGGCGTCGGACAGAATGGCGGCGATCAGCAGGATGGCGTCGGCGCCCCATGCCGCAGCCTCCATCACATGAAACGGGTCGATTGTGAAGTCTTTCCGGAGCACGGGGATTCCCACGGCGGCCCGCGCCGTGGCCAGGTCGTCGAGGCAACCCTGAAAAAATGGACCGTCGGTTAGTACTGAAAGGGCTGCCGCACCGCCCTGTTCGTAGGCCGGGGCCAGGCTGCCGGGCGCGTACCCGGGCGCGAGCAATCCCTTGCTCGGCGACGCTTTTTTCAACTCCGCGATGATAGCCCGCTGCTTGTTGCGGAGCGCTGCCTCAAAATCGCGCCTCTCGGCAACCTGCGCCTCCGCGCGCCGCTCGATGTCCGGGGTCGCGCGAAGAGCGTCGGGCAGATCGGCACGCTTTCTAGCGACAATGCGCTCCAAAATGGTGGGAACAGGGGAATTCATCAGCGGAACTTCACCATTTTAGCGTGCCTGCATCCATCGCCGCCCGTTCAGTCGTACAATAGGCGAATAGCTGTTCCGTAGGAGGGACGAATGAAAAAGACTTTTCTGGCTATGCTGTTCGCTTTCACTTTGTGCGGCGCTAGCGCCTTTGCGGCGGAATGGACTGGGTACATTTCCGACGCTAAGTGCGGCAAAGCGCACACCGATGGGTCCGAGAAATCCGTGAAATGTGTCCAGGGATGCGTGAAGGGCGGCACCGCGCCGGTCTTCATCAGCGGAGACAAGGTGCTGAAGATCGATGAAGCATCCAAGTCCAAAGTGATGGACCATCTCGGCCATAAGGTGACCATTGACGGTTCGCTCAACGGTGACACCGTTACAATCGAAGACATCAAAATGGCCGGTGCGTGACCTGGCTACGGGGGTAGATCGCCGTCTGCCCCCATTGTTCAATCTGGTCTACTTCCAGGCGAAGGGTACAATCAGCCTTCCGGCTGGTCCCTTGTAGATCAGCTCGATATCCTTCAACTTCACTTTGCCCTCGAGTGGGAAATACAGGAGTCCGCTCACAGACTCTTTCGTTTCCTTATCCTGCAGCATTTTCTCGTCTAAAATTGCCAGCAGCGGACTATCCTTCTTTTTAGGATCGTTCTCGATCTTGGCTTCTGCCTCCGTCACTCCCGCGGTGCCGGAGCCTATGGCGCCACCGTCTCCCGGACCTTGTTGGGGGCGCCCCAGCCCCGGAATCCCACCCCATACCGGTCCATTCGGGTTGCCCGAATACGTTCCGCCCTGGCCTTGGACGGTCCGTACCACCATCGTTGCGCTGCCCGCGATCTGACTGGGTTCGAACGCGCCGGATCGCTGGCCATCTTTGTGGGAGATGATCTCGAAGTCGTCGCGGCTGACGGAGAGCGGGTCTTCGCCTTTGGGAACGACTCTCACCTTCACCGCGATGATGCCGGCGGGCAACTCCGCTCCCACTGCGGCCTTGATCTGATCCCGGTCGAGCAATGGGGTTGCGTAGATATCCACGTTGTCGTTGCCCGCTTCACCTGTCGGGCGGCTCTTCTTGTCGGCGGCTCCGCAGGTGCAGGCAGCCGCAAGCAAAACTGCAATCGCCAATTTCATGCCGGTTCGCCCCTGCCTTGATTATATAGTCCCCGCCCCAGGATCGTACCTGACTACGGCCTTTACCCTATCCAGCTTGTACCGGGATGCGCCGATGAGATGTGAGGACATGTACGGCCGGTTGGCCGTTTCGGTCCGAGTGAGTCCCATGCCGAACTATCTTCGTCTGTCCCTCTTGAGTTTGATCTGGTGCGCAGCGGTGACGGGCCAAACCACGCCCGTCAGTTCCATACGGATCTCCACCTCGCCCTCCGGGGCACGGTTCTATGTTGACGGACAGCCCTACAACGCGCCTCAACTCTTCCTTTGGCCCCAAGGGAGCAAACACATTGTTCAGTTTCCCACTGACATCTCCAACGCGGTGGATACCGCCTGCCAGGTCAGTGTGGATTCCAGATACAAATATTGTTTCTCCGGCTGGACCGATTCCACCGGCAGCGCCGGCCCGGGAAACCTGAAGGATCAGACGGTTACGGCCAGCCCTTCTGTGACTTGGATGATGGCGAATCTGACGCTGAGCTACAAGATCATGGTGCGTTTCGGTGACTTCGCGCCTGTTTCCACACCCAACTGCGGAGCGCCGGGAAATTCTCCACAGGACGTGCTTCGCCCTGGAATTCTGTACGTGGCGGGAGTGTGCTTTGACACCAGTTCGGACGTTTGGGGCGGCGGACCGGTCACTCTCAACGCCTATCCGTACCCGGGGTTCGTGTTCACCGGGTGGATTGCCAACGGCCAGTTCTTCGATTCCTACCTGAAGACCTACACGGTGAATGGGCCGGTGACCATCGCGCCCATGTTTAAGTTGGCCAAGCGGGTGCGGTTTAGCACCAGCCCTCCGGGTATGAAACTGCTGATCGACCGCACTCAGACTCCCACGTCGGCCGTCGATTCCAAGGATGATCTAGGTACCCCGTACCCACCCTGCATGACCACGCTGTCCCTTCCGCCGATGCCGCCCGTAAGCATGCCCGCATTATGTTTCGGGGAATTCGATTTTTTGCCGGGCTCGAAGCATGTTCTGGGCGCCGTCACACCGCAACTCGACACGGTCGGGAAATGGTGGGTTTTCGATCAGTTTAGCAACGGATTAAGCGCCAACTCTGTCTACATCCCCGATTCCAACACTTCCAATGTGGATGCCATCACGGCCAAATATGTTCCCGGAGTGCAAGCGGCCTTTCTGACTAATCCGATCGGGCTGAAAGTCACTATTGACGGGCGTACGAACTGGCCTAAGTACAATTTCATTTGGGCCTCCAATACCAGCCATACCTTCAGCGCCCCCGCGGCCCAGGTGGACTCGAACGGACGTAGCTGGACATTTCAGGGATGGTCGAATGGCGGGGAGGCATCCCAGAAACTTGTGCTCGATCCGAACCATCTCGACCTGCGTCTGACGGCCACCTACACGTCGCTAGGCCAGGTGAAGGTGCTGACGAACCCCACGGGGATCAAGCTGCAAATCGATGGCAAGGAGTGTGTCTCGCCTTGTTCGGTGGATCGGGATCCGGGGACGCAGGTCGCCATCGTGGCGCCGTCATCGGTCCCGGTGGATGCGAACTCCCGCATGGATTTTCTCGGCTGGGGTGATGGCGGATCCGTCTCGCGCACGCTGAAGGTCAACGCGGATTCCCAGACCATTTTTGCCAACTACGGGTATTCTTACCGCGTGGCTCTGGCCTCCGACCCGGATCAGGGCGTTGATTTTCAGCTCAGCCCGTCGTCATCGGACCTCTTCTTTCCGTCGGGTAGCCAGTTGACCGTGACGGCAGCAGCCCGTCCGGGTTTCCGCTTCCGACGCTGGGGTGGAGATCTGGCCGGCGTTTATAATGTTGGACAGCTTACTGTCACTGGGCCGCGCAGCATTCTCGCGATGCTCGACCGGATTCCTTATATCGCTCCCGCCGGCATCCGGAACGCCGCCGGCGATACGGCCGACGGTTCTGTCGCACCCGGGAGTATCATCGCCATTTACGGCGAGAGTCTGGCCGCCGGTCTGGTCATTGGCCCCAAGAACCCGCTCTCTCAGACGCTGGGAGATGTCGTGGTAACCGTGGCGGATCGGATTCTGCCCCTCATGTATGTTTCGCCCAAGCAGATTAATGCTCAGGTTCCTTCCGATCTTTCGGAAGGCACCTACAACTTGACCGTCCGGTGGACCGGGCAACCGGATGTCAACGGAGTTTTCACCGTATCGCGCAACGCACCGGGCTTGTATAGCCAGGCCGCCGATCCTCAGCCCTACGGCGCGGCGACGCATGAAGACGGAACTCCGGTCACCCCGGATTCGCCGGTTAAGCGGGGAGAACTGGTCACGGTCTACGGAACCGGCTTCGGACCTTATAATCAGCGGATCATAGATGGCTTTACGGTTCCCGACTGGTCGGTGGTGCTGGCGGATCCCGTGGAGGTGACGGCGGGCGATACGCCCATCCAGCCCGAATGGACCGGCGCCGTTCCCGGGATGGTGGGGACCGCCGCAACCAGGTTCCGTATTCCGGATGGAATGTCGATGTCCAATTCGGAACTTCGGGTCAAGGTCAATGGAAAGGCTAGTAACGCCGTCCTTCTTCCGGTACAGTAAGAAAGAAGACTTGGGAAACGTCCGGCTAAACGTAACCGAAACGTCTTGACACGCATCCCAGTCAGCGGGACCATACCGTAAAGGGAGCTGAAAATGAGTAGGCGACTTACTTCCGCGGCAATCACCGCCTCTTGCCTCGTTCTGACGGCGGGCATGGCGATGGGACAAACGGTGATCTCGGCCCGTTCTGGCCTGGTGCACCACGTTGAAGGGCAGGTGACCATCGACGACAAGGCCGTCGAGGTCAAATACAGCCAATTTCCGGAAGTCAAGGAAAATCAGGTTCTGAAGACTGAGGATGGGCGGGCGGAAGTGCTGTTGAACCCGGGAGTGTTTCTCCGGCTGGCCGAAAACAGCTCCTTCCGTATGCTGTCCAACCGTCTGTCCGACACGCGCGTCGATATCTTGAGCGGTTCGATGATGCTCGAGCACGGGGAGGTCGCCAAGGACACGCATGTCACAGTCCTGTACAAGGACAAGACCATCACCTTTGAGAAATCCGGTCTGTATCGCCTGGATGCCGACACCGGTGCGTTCCGTGTCTACCAGGGCGAGGCGAAAGTGGTGAGCGGCGATCAGACGCTGGAGGCCAAGCAGGCCAAGGAAGTGATGCTGTCGGCCCCGGTGTTGACCGCGATGAAGTTTGACGCCAAGGATGACGACGAGTTCTACCGGTGGGCTTCCCGTCGCGCCGGGTATCTCGCGCTGGCCAACATCTCCGCCGCGAAGTCGCTGCGGGACTCCGGCTGGACCAATTCGTCTTCTTCGATGATGCTCGGCTATACCGGCGGCATGGCCGGATACGGCATGTGGGGTTGGAATCCGTATTTCGGCATGTTCACCTACGTTCCGTTTGGGGGAATGTACAACAGCCCGTTCGGTTATTCGTTCTACTCGCCGTCTCTGATTTCCGGTTTCTACCGGAACTACGCGGGTTATTACGGCAATGGCTATTACGGGAATGGTTATAGCGGCGGTGGTGGTGGGATCTGCAGCGGCGACCCGCGGATCGATCAACTACGCCGCGCCCTCCCGGCCGTCCGTGGCATCCAGCACTGGCGCTAGTGGGATGATGCGCGGATCGGGTGGCGGCGGGTTCGGCGGTATGAATCACGACGGCGGATTCCGCGGCGGGTACTCTGGCGGCGGATATAGCGGTGGCGGTTACAGTGGCGGTGGCGGCTCGGTATCGAGCGCTGGTTCTAGTGGCGGTGGAGCTGCGGTGAGCGCTGGCGGTGGCGGCGGCCGCTCCGGCGGTTCCGCCGGTGGCCACGGGCGCTAGTACTTCAAGGTCCGATCCAGGAATTCGACCATCGTTTCGAGCATTTGACGGCGCACGGGGCCCATCACCCCGTGCGCTTTTTGCGTATAGATGGCCAGTTCGAACCGCTTGCCCGCCTTCTCCAGGGCATCTACCATCTGCAGCGTGTTCTGGAACAGCACGTTGTCGTCCTCGATGTTGTGGACTAACAGCAGATTCCCTTTGAGATTCCCGGCATTCAACGACAGGTCCGTTTTCTTGTACCCCTCGGGGTTGGCCTCCGGCAGCCCCATGTATCGCTCGGTGTAGATCGTGTCGTAGTTCGCAAAACGCGTGACCGGCGCCCCCGCGATACCGGAACGGAAGGTTCCCGCCGCGTTCAGCATGGCATTCAGCGTCATGAACCCGCCATAGCTCCAGCCGTATATGCCGATACGATCCACATCGACGAATCCCAGCGAGGTCAGGTAGTCGATTCCTGCCTTCTGGTCGGCGAGTTCCGTCGTGCCCAGGGAATGATAAATCGGTGTTTCAAACAGGTGGCCCCGTCCGAACGATCCACGATTATCCAATTGCCATACCACGTAACCGCGGTGGGCCAGCATTTGTTCCATCCCCAGACCCTGGAAACGGTTGACAATGCTCTGCGCATGAGGACCGCCGTACACCAGCACAACGGCCGGATACTTCCGCCCGCTCTGGAAGCCGGCGGGCTTCAGAATCGATGCGTACAGATCGGTCCGGCCATCCGCCGCCTTAATCGTCACCACTTCCGACGGGAGGAGATCGAACTCGTTCGACGCCGACCGGTCCGATTCGCGCACCACCGCGTATTCCGTCCCGTTGCTATGCCGCAACACCCGCCGGGAAGGTGTTTGTGCATTGGAATAGGTGTCCACGAAGTAGCCGGCGCCGGGCGCCAGGGACACCGTGTGCGTGCCCGGTTCCGACGTCAACCGGGTCTTGTCCTTCCCGTTCAGCCGAACGCTGTACAGGTGGCTTTCGAGCGGACTCGGCTCGCTCGAGACATAAAACACGCGGTCGGTCTTTGCATCCACACCAGTGATACCGCGAATCTCCCACCCGCCCGCGGTCAGGCGCCGCAACTCCCGCGCCTCTCCCGTATAGGACAGCCCGTAGAGGTACAGGTGCCGGTAGCCGTCGCGCTCGCTGGTCCACAGAAATCGCTTCCCGTCTTCGAGAAAGCGCAGATCGTCCCCGACATTGACCCAGTACGGGTCCGATTCTCGCAGCATCAGCCGGGCGTCACCGGTTCCCGTGTCCGTTGAGAGCAGGTCGAGCCGGTCTTGCACGCGCGTCAGCCGCTGCACCGCCAGGTGGCGCGAATCGGGCATCCAGTTCACACGCGCCAGCAGATACTGGTGACGCATGGATCCCACGTCCATCCATTTGGTCGGTCCGCCGGTGACGGGAACCACGCCCAGCAGGATGTCCGCGTTCGGATCCCCGGCCTTCGGATAGCGCTGCGGTTCAAAGATGGCCCGTGCATTCCGAAGATCGGTCTGCGGGTACAGCGGCTCGTGCGAAAGATCGAACTGCAGGTACGCGATCATCCGCGAGTCGGGCGACCACCAGAGCGCGGTTCCCAGCGACAGTTCCTCGGGATACACCCAGTCCGGTTCGCCATTGCGAAGCGTATCGGTGCCGTTGGACGTCAGTTGCGTTTCCTTCCGAGACGCGATCTCCATCGCGTAAAGGTCGTGATCGCGCCGGAACGCGACGTAACGGCCGTCGGGCGAGAGTTTGGGATCGCGCTCGGCCACCGCTGTCGAAGTGAGCTGGTCGTACTTGGCCCTGCCCAGGTGATACAGGAAGAGATCGCCGCCCGCGCTGATCAGAACGTCCTGCCCTGAGGGCATCCACTGTACGGATTCCTCTCGCACGCCGCGGTTCTCCCACAGGAAACGGTCTGAACCCGGCACCTTCATGGCGGCCTTGTTCATCGGATCCAGCGAAACCAGCTCGCGCGAGTCCCGGGTCTCGATCGTGTAGATCATCAACTTTCCACTCTGCCGGTAGAGGAATGTAGCACCATCGGGTGCCCAAATCGGAGCGCCCCCGAAGTCCATGGGGCGCATCGCGGTGATGTCGTTGATCGTTACCGGCTTCTTCTTCTGCGCCTGAAGCAGCGGGTTAACACACAGAACGAGAGCGAGTACGACCACAGAGCCGGAGCGAGTCATTTGACAGTGATTGTATCGAGTCGCGCCAAAGCGGCGCATCTGGCTGTGACACAATAGCAGCGTCGAACCATGAAGATCACATTTTGGGGCGCAGCGGGTACGGTCACGGGGTCCATGCATGAGGTCTCGCTGGATGGCCGCCGCTTTCTGCTGGATTGCGGCCAGTACCAGGGCCGCCGCAAAGAAGCCCGGGAGCGAAACAGCAGCTTTCCTTTTCCCGCGTCCTCCGTGGGCGCAGTGCTGCTTTCGCACGCACACATCGATCACAGCGGGAATTTGCCCGTCCTCGTGAAAAACGGCTTCGACGGTCCCATCTATACCAGTCCCGCAACAAGCGATCTTTGTGTTCCGATGCTGGCGGACTCGGCACATCTGCAAGAGATGGACGCGAGGTTCCTCAATAAACGCCTTCAACGCCGACGCCAGTTGGGAGCCCCGGATGATGGTGAGGAGATCCAGCCCATCTACACCACCGAGGATGCCCAGCGCACCTATCCCCTGTTCCACACCGTAATGCCAAAAACGCCGCTCGAGGTGGCGCCTGGCCTCACCTACACCAACCATGACGCCGGACACATGCTCGGATCCACGTTCATGGTGTTGGATGCTGTCGAAAACGGGCGTAAGCTCCGGCTGGGGTTTTCGGGCGATCTTGGCCGTCCCGGCCTCCCCATCGTTCGCGACCCTGAACCTCCGCCCCCGCTCGACTACCTCATCCTGGAAAGCACCTACGGCAATCGACTGCACCAGGACATGGGCCCGGTAAAGGAAAAGTTGGCCGATATCGTCAATCGGGCCGCCCGCCGCGGCGGCAAGATCATCGTGCCCGCCTTCGCCGTGGGGCGTACCCAGCAACTCGTCGTTGTGCTCCACGAACTCATGAACGAAAAGGCCATTCCGTCCATCCCGATCTTCGTGGACAGTCCGCTGGCCGTGAACGTCACCGAGGTGTTCCGCAAGCACGGCGAACTTTTCGACTCCGAGACCCAGGTCTTCGTGGACAACGGCCAGGATCCGTTCGGGTTCACGCGCTTGCGTTACATCCGGGAAGTCGCGGAATCGAAGGCCCTGAACGATCTGCGCGGATCGTTCGTCGTTATCTCGGCATCCGGGATGTGTGAAGCCGGGCGAATTCTGCATCACCTGCGGAACAACATCAGCGATCCCCGGAACACAGTGCTCATTACCGGTTTCCAGGCCGAGAATACCCTCGGGCGCAAGATCGTGGACAAGGAGCGGGAAGTGCCGATCTTCGGCGAACCCGTCCGGCTGAGGGCCGAAGTGGCCAAGATCAACGAATTGAGCGGCCATGCCGACCAGCGGGAGATTCTGGAATGGATGAAACCGGCGGTGAGCGGTCTGAAGCGGGTGTTTCTGGTCCACGGAGAGGCGGCCCAGTCAGCTGGTTTGGCCCGGGCCATTAGCGACCGCTACAGTGTGGAAGTCGTCGTTCCCGCCCGCGGCGATGCCGTAACACTGTAAATTATTCGCCCCCAAGCCGCTTATAGGTATCGATTACCCGGTTCACGTAGGAAATTGTTTCACGATACGGGGGGACTCCTTTGTACCGGTCCACCGCGCCCGGACCTGCATTGTAGGCAGCCAGCGCCTTGGCGACGTCGCCGTCATATTTGACCAGCATCTCTCGCAGGTACATGGCCCCGGCCTGCGTATTTTGTTCCGGATCGCGCGGGTCGGCCTGTAGCATAGCGGCCGTTTTGGGCATCAATTGCATCATGCCGATCGCGCCTTTTGGCGAAACAGCGTCCTGCCGGTACCCGGACTCGGCTTTGGCCACAGCGTGGACGATCGCCGGGGGCAATTCCGCCTTGCGCGCCGCCTTTTCGACTAATTCTTGAGGTGACGCGACTGGGGGCGTCGCTGGTAGGGTTTTCACGGTTTCGGCGGGTGCGGGGGCCGGCACGTACTCTTCGATTTCAAAACTGGCGATCGCCGAGGCTGGTAGTTCCAGGCTGCCGGCTTCGGTCTCCAGCCGCATCAGGTCGCCTTTTCGCTCGTGGCGAGCGGCATGCACGCGAAAGCCGTTGGTGAGCACGGCAAATTCGCCGGCTGTCATCGGAAGCACGCTTAGACAAAAGAACAACCACCGCATCGCTATGTAGAGTATGACGCAAACTCGCCGTGGTTCGTGGATATGACTACTGGAACTTATGAATGACGGGTAAACCGAAACCCTTGCGCGAGCCAGCCGACGTCATGCTCCGGCATATCGGCTATTTCCACCTATTGTTAGTGGAAGATTCGCAGCCCGACGCCCGGCTCATCGAGAACCTTACCCTGGAAGTGCCTGGATGCCGTCTGTACGTTGCCAGGGATGCCCGCGAAGCGATGGACTTCCTCTATCGCCGAGGACCTTACGTCTCAGTCCCCATCCCGCACGTCATCATACTGGACTGGAACCTGCCCGGGAAGGGTGGAGACAAGGTGCTCGAGTGCATTAAGGGGGATCCTGGCCTTCATTCGATTCCGGTGGTCGTTCTCAGTTCGTCCAACGCCGACGCCTCGGTTCTTCAGGCGTACGATCTGCGCGCGAATTGCTGGGTGGTCAAAAGCACCGAGCTTGCCGATCAGAGTCGCCGAATCCGCACTTTGATCGATTTCTGGTCGCATACTGCCCAACTTCCGCGCACCCCGCCCGGGTCGGATTCGAGCACCTGGTGAGCGCTGCCAGGCCCGGGCGCCCTATTCCTTGGTGCGCTTGGCCGCCCGCTTCCGCGGCTTGCCGGAACTGATGGAAACCGGCTCGGTACCGGTCATTTCCAGCGGCTCGCCGTGTGCGGTCTCGGTTTCCTTGGCGGCTGGCTTGCGTGCCATCTCCAGGCTCTTCTTCAGCGCTTCCAGGATGTCCACCACCTTCGCTGGTTCCGGCACCGGCGTCTCAACCACTTCCTCGCCCGACTTCTTGGCCTCGATCATGGCCAGCACACTGTCCCGGTACGTGTCTTTGTACTTCTCGGGCTCGAAGTCGGCGGCCAGCGCCTGAATCAGGCCGGTAGCGAGTTCCACCTCTTTGTCCTTGACCAGCGACACATCCGTGCGGAATTCCTCTACCGCCCGGATCTCGTGGGCGTAGTACATCGTGTGCAGCAGGATGCCCCGAGGGCCGGGGCGCAAGATCACAATATGCTCCCGGTTGTGCATCGTCACCTTGGCCACGCCGACGTACCCGGTCCGCTTCAACGCGTCGAACAGCAGTGCGTACGGCTTCTCTCCGGCCGCGTCCGGAGACATATAGAATGAGCTCTCGAAGTACACCGGATCCACGTCCGCAGTCTTCACAAACTCCAGAATCTCCATGACCTTGGCCGTTTTCGGCTGGATCTTCCGAAGGTCCTCCTCGTCGATCACGACGTAGCGTCCCTTCTCGTACTCGAATCCTTTTACGATCTCGCTGCGCTCAATCGGTTTGTCTTCTGCCTGGCAGTAGAGAACCTGTTTCACCCGCGAGTGATCGGTCCGATGCAGTTGGTTGAAGCTGACGGTCTCGCCCCGCGCCGCCGTAAACAGCTTGACGGGAAGGGAGACGAGCCCAAACGTGAGATGACCTCTCCAGACGGTTGTAGCCAAGGATTGCCCTCCACCAGGACAGTAACCTGTTGATACCAAATCGCGCGAACATTTTCAACCAGCGGCGTGTTTTCCCGATCACGCTGTGCAGCGCAGCACCGGAATTACCCGGTCCAGCGAAATTCCCTCCCGCCGGATGATAATAAAGAAGTCACCTCAACGTACCTCGATAATCATGCAAACGAACGTGTGGGTTCTTCTCGGCTGTGTAGGCCTCTGTAGCGCGCCTGTTTTTGCGCAGAGCCAGGTCGGCTCATCCTCCTCTTCGCAGGACGTGCCGAAGTCCGGATACATCCGGCGCTTCTCGGTCGGGGGGACCCTCGGCGTTCTCGGACTACAGTTCATCCCCAATAAGTCCGGCGGCACCACGGTGGGCTCCATTGTCACCAGCTATGACACCACCAACTCGTCCAGCCGGATCGGGTACGGTATCACCGGCCAGGTTGCCTTGACGGAGCACTTTGCCATCAGCGCCAGCGCGCTCCTGCGGCGCGTCGGCTATCAAATGACCACCACTACGCAGACAGGGACCACCACCATCACCGTCACGAGTGCCCACTCGGATACGCGGGCCACCGGCTGGGAGTTCCCGCTCTCTTTCCGCTACTACGTGAAGGGGAGCCATCAAAAGGGTCCGCACTTCTTCCTCGAGGGCGGCGTAGCTCTGATGAAGGCGGCCAACGTGCGAACGTCCGTCGATACCACCGACAGCACCGGCAAGACCTTCTGCTGCCTTTCGTCAACCAACTCGAACCTGGCGAACCGGAATGTTCGGGGGTTCCTGGGCGGGATGGGTTTGCAACTGATTGATCCCTTCGGGATCAGGGTAGTCCCCGAAGTCCGCTACACCCGTTGGATGGACAATATGTTCTATTACCAGTCCACCATCACCCAGAAAAACCAGATCGAAGCGGTGATTTCACTGGGATTCTGAGCGGTCCTCCGGGACGGCCGGTTCAGACCGGTCCCGTGCTGCCCTCGACGAGTTCCAGAAAAGCTTTCGCCGCATGGCTCAGTGCCCGGCGCGCCGGATACACCAGGCGGATGGGCCGTTCCATCTTCAATTCCGGCACCCGTACCTCGCATAGAGTTCCCTGTTCGATCTCCTGCTCCACGCACATGCGCGGCAGAAACGCGACACCCTCATTGCGTTGCACCATCCGCCGGATGGTTTCCACCGTGGGCATCTCCACGTCCATGTTCAGCGGAACCTTGTGGTTCTGGAATGTCTTGATCACCAGCGCACGATACGGCGAAAGAACATTGTGGGCCACAAACGTTTCCATCCCCAACTCCGTGATGGAGACTTCGTCGCGCCCTCCGAAGCGGTGCATCGGCGACACCACGAAGGAGAGATGGTCGGTGTAGATTACGTTCGAAACCAGCCGTTCGTCTTCCGGATCGTAGCTGATCATCCCCAATTCCAGGTCCCCGTCGATCAGCAGAGTGGGGACCTTGCTCGACAGCGTGCGCCGAACTTCCACTTTCACCTTGGGATACAAACGCCGGTAGTTCTCAATGTGCTTCAACAGATACAGCGCCGTCGATTCGTTCGCGCCGATGCTGAGCCGCCCGGCCGAATGATCCCGCAACTCCTTGAGCGCCGTCTCCAGATCGCGTTCCAGGTTCTCGAAGCGGCGGGCGTGCTCCAGTACGATCTGCCCCGCATCTGTCAGAATCAGTTCCTTTCCGGAACGGTCGATCAGCTTCTCCTGAAGCTCGTTCTCCAGGCGCTGGATCGCCAGCGAGATGGCGGGCTGCGTCCGCAGCAGCTTCTCTCCTGCCCGAGAAAAGCTCTTCTCGGTGGCGACAGTCAGGAACACCCTCAGGGAATAGAGCTCCATAAGCGAAATTTATGCGATCAGAAGGAATTATACTACAGAACAACACTATAAATTTGCGAAATCGTTAGGCGGCTCTCATAATGGACACAAGGCCAACCAGCCTCATCCAGATCAACAAAGGTGTAAATCGTGAACAACCGCGTATACATTTTCGACACCACGCTCCGGGACGGAGAACAATCGCCCGGGTGCAGCATGACCGTCAACGAGAAGCTCGGAATGGCCAACAAGTTGGTGGAACTCGGGGTGGACATCCTCGAAGCCGGCTTTCCCATCGCCTCCGACGGAGATTTCGAAGCGGTCCAGGCGGTGGCGCGCGAGTTTCCCTGGGTGCAAGTGGCCGCATTGGCCCGCGCCAATACTCTGGACATCAATCGCGCCGCGGCATCGCTCGAAGGCGCGCGCCGCCCGCGCATTCACACGTTCATCGCCACCAGCGACATCCACCTCAAGTACAAGCTGAAGAAGACCCGCCAGCAGGTGCTCGATGAAGCCGTGTCCGCCATCGAACTGGCTCGACGCTATGTCGATGATGTCGAGTTTTCGGCTGAGGACGCCACCCGGACCGATATTGACTACCTGGAGGAGATCTCCCGCGCCGTCGTCGCGGCCGGCGCCCGCTGCGTCAACCTTCCCGACACCACCGGCTATTCCGTCCCTCACGAATACATGCAGCTGATCGGGCGAATCGTGAACGCCCTCGGGGATTCCGCCATCGTCAGCGTCCACTGCCATGACGACCTGGGCCTGGCGGTCGCCAACTCAATCGCGGCGGTACAGGCCGGCGCCCGGCAGATCGAGTGCACCATCAACGGTATCGGCGAGCGCGCCGGCAACGCGTCACTTGAAGAGATCGTTATGGCATTCAAGACACGCCAGGACGCGCTTCCCTACGAAACCAAGATCGTCACTGAGCAGCTCTATCCGGCCAGCCAGCACCTGACCTCCATCATCACGTTCGGACCCCAGCCCAACAAAGCCATCGTCGGCGAGAACGCCTTCGCCCACGAAGCCGGCATCCACCAGGACGGATACCTCAAGGAACGCACCACTTACGAGATCATGGATCCCAAGAGCGTGGGCGTGCCAGAGAGTAAACTGGTTCTTGGCAAGCATAGCGGACGTCACGCGCTGGGACAGCGGTGCAAGGATCTCGGGTTCCAACTTTCGAAGGAGCAGCTCGAAGAGGTGTACCATCGCTTCACCAGCCTGGCTGACCGCAAGAAGGGCGTCCGAAACGACGAAATCGTCGCGCTGGTGAACCACATCGTAGCCGGCGGTCACGCGTTGGCTGCGGCGGCCGACGACTAGGTCCCTTCCACATACGTAGAGAATAATGAATCTGAAGGTCCTCATCCTCCCCGGCGACGGAATCGGCGCCGAGGTGACGCGCGAGGCGGTGCGCGTTCTTCAAACCGTCGCCGGGAAGTTTCGTCACGATCTGTCGCTGACCGAGGGACTGCTGGGCGGCACTGCCATCCATAAGACCGGCACTCCCCTGCCGGACGAGACCACCCGTCTGGCGCTCGAAGCCGACGCCACCTTGATGGGCGCCGTGGGACTCCCTGAGTTCGACAACGCGCCTCCTGCGCAGCGTCCCGAGCGCGGATTGCTCGGCATTCGCAAGGTTCTCGGCGTGTTTGCGAATCTGCGCCCGGTACGCGCCTACGCCGCGCTGATCGATTCCTCCCCGCTCAAGAACCACCTGGTGGACGGCACGGACATGATCATCGTGCGCGAACTCACGGGCGGCATCTACTACGGAACGCCGCGCGGCATCTCGGGCGAGGGCGGGCGAAGAGCGCGCCGTCAACACCATGACTTACACCCGCGCCGAGATCGAACGCGTCACGCGCATGGCGTTCAACCTGGCGCGCGGACGCCGCCGCAAGGTCACCAGCGTGGACAAGTCGAACGTGCTCGAGAACTCCCAGCTGTGGCGCAAAGTCGTGTGCGAAATCGCCCCGGAGTTTCCGGATGTCGAGCTCGACCACCTCTTAGTAGACAACTGCGCGATGCAGCTGGTGCTCAATCCGCGCCGGTTCGACGTCCTGCTCACCGAGAACATGTTCGGCGACATCCTCAGCGACGAGGGCGCCGTGCTCGCCGGTTCCATTGGCATGCTCCCCTCGGCCTCCATCGGCGATCGTAAGCCTTCCGGCGCCTGGGTCGGCCTCTATGAGCCGGTACACGGATCGGCTCCGGACATCGCGGGACAGAACAAAGCCAATCCGCTGGGCGCCATCGGATCCGCCGCCGCGCTGCTCGAGTACAGTTTCGGACTGAAGCGCGAAGCGGATGCAGTCATCGAGCGCGATGGAAAGAGTCTTGAATAGCGGACGCGTCACCGCGGATCTGAAGCCGCGGGGAACGCCCGCCACAACGGAAGAAGTCGGACAAGCGGTTTGCGCCGCAATCGAGTAGTCACATGCCACGCACCATCATCGAAAAAGTCTGGGACAGCCATGTCGTCGCCGAACAACCCGGCGCGCCGGCGCTGCTGTATATCGATCTCCACCTTGTCCACGAGGTGACCTCGCCACAGGCCTTCTCCGGCCTCCGCGCCCGGGGCCTTCGTGTCCGGCGGCCCGATCTCACCTTCGCCACGACGGACCACAGCACGCCCACAACCCCGCGCTCGTTGCCCATCGTCGATCCCATCGCCCGCGCCCAGGTGGCGCAGCTCGAGGCGAACTGCAAGGAATTCGGCATCCCCTGTTTCGGCTTTCACAGCGACAAACAGGGCATCGTGCACGTGATGGGTCCCGAACAGGGACTCACGCAGCCCGGCATGACCGTGGTCTGCGGCGACAGCCACACGGCCACCCACGGAGCCTTCGGCGCGCTCGCCTTCGGCATCGGCACCAGTGAAGTGGAGCACGTGCTGGCCAGCCAGTGCCTGCTGCAGCGCAAGTCGAAGTCGTTCGAAGTGCGCGTGGATGGCGCGCTGCGCGACGGGGTATCGGCCAAGGACATCATCCTCGCGCTGATCGCCCGCATCGGCATCGGCGGCGGCACCGGCTGTGTCTTCGAGTTCCGCGGATCCACCATCCGCGCGCTGTCGATGGAAGAGCGCATGACCGTCTGCAATATGTCGATCGAAGGTGGCGCGCGCGCCGGCATGGTTGCGCCCGACGACACGACCTTTCAGTTCCTGGCCGGCCGTCCCTACGCGCCCAAGGGCGCCGATTGGGATGCCGCCGTCGCGCGCTGGAACCAGTTGCCCAGCGACGACGGCGCCGTCTATGACCGCAGCATCTCCATCGATGCCGCCGCCCTCGAGCCGATGATCACCTTTGGTACGAATCCCGGCATGGGTATTCCCATCACCGGCGCGGTGCCCGATCCCGGCAGCATTGGCGATCCCGTGGAGCGCGAGACCTTGGCCAAGGCCCTCCGCTACATGGATCTCGAGCCCGGGAAGTCCCTGCTCGGCCGGGCCATCGACGTGGTGTTCATCGGAAGTTGTACCAACTCCCGCATGTCCGATCTGCGAGCCGCCGCCAGCGTCCTCAAGGGCCGAAAAGTGAATCCGAAGGTGCGCGTGATGGTAGTTCCCGGATCGCAGCAGATCAAGCAGGAAGCCCAGGCCGAAGGGCTCGACCGCATCTTCACCGAGGCCGGCGCCGAGTGGCGCGAAGCCGGTTGCTCCATGTGCATCGCCATGAACGGCGATCAGCTGCAGCCCGGCCAGTACAGCGTTTCCACCAGCAATCGCAATTTTGAAGGACGGCAGGGCAAGGGCGGACGCACGTTCCTGGCCAGCCCCTTGACGGCCGCGGCTAGCGCGGTCACCGGCGTCGTCACCGACGTGCGCGCGCTGCTGAACGGAGGTAAGTGAGATGGAAAAGTTCACCAGCTTCAAGAGCAAAATGGTATGGATGCCGGTCGATAACATCGACACGGACCAGATCATCCCCGCCCGGTTCCTCAAAACGATTTCCAAGGAAGGGCTCGGCGATCAGCTCTTCTTCGACTGGCGCTACGAATCAGACGGATCGCCCAAGCCGGATTTCGTGCTGAACCAGGCGGAGTCGAAGTCCCGCCGGATTCTACTCGCCGGAGACAACTTCGGCTGCGGCAGCTCCCGCGAGCACGCCCCGTGGGCGCTGACCCAATATGGCTTTCGCGCCGTCATCAGTACCTCGTTCGCCGACATCTTCAAGCAGAACTCGCTGAAGAACGGACTGCTCCCCGTAGTGGTATCGCGCGAAGTGCACGCGCAGTTGTTCGCAAATCCTGAAGCGATAGTAAGTATCGATCTGGAGTCGCGCACCTTGGCCGTGGAAGGCGGGCCAACCGTGGAATTCCCAGTTGACGAATTCTCGCGCACGTGTCTGTTGCAGGGAGTAGACGAGTTAGGCTACATCCTGGCCCACGAAGACGCAATCAAGGCCTATGAAGCCCGGCGCGTAGGGTCCATCAATACGTTGTCCGCCACCTGAAATGGCCGTCGGGAACTCACGTCGATGTGACTTCCGCGCGGATCCGTTGAACCTGCTCATCCAGCCTCGGAAGGTCCCTCCAAGCCAAGGTCCACACTTGGTGGAGATTGAGACCGAAGTACTCGTGAACCAGAATGTTCCGGAGCGCTGACCTCCGGCCACCGCACGTCAGGGTATCTGTCCTTGACCGGTTGCGACAATCTCCGGGCGGCCTCACCAATGACCTGAAGATGATGTATCACCCAGACCTGGAGCATCTCGTCCTGTCCAAAAGGCTCGAAGCGATCTGGCACCTGCGCCCGGATCTTTGCTATGGCCACCAAGATATCGTCGAGTCGTTCGAGGTCAGTCCTCATAGCGCGACTGCGTCCCGATAAACGGACTCACGGATCGCCGGTCTGACCCAGCCGTCACTGGCCAGATCGACTTCCCGGCCCAATAGAGCCTCCAGTTCCAGCTTGAGAGCCGCCTGATCGAGGAGACTGGTTCCCTCACGCCACGTGACGAGCAGGTCAACATCGCTGTCGGCCCGAGCTTCGCCGCGGGCAACCGACCCGATCAGGCGCACATCGGTCGCTCCGTGCCGTTCGGCGAGGTGGGTGATCGCCTCACGATTACTCCGGACCAGTTCACGAATTGTCAGATCCGGCACAGGCTCGTCTCCCCCTGGAGTATACCGCCTTCGGGGGAAATGGGTCATTCGACCAGGTTGCCATTCTTCCAGTCGTCTCGGAACAACTCAGGTCCGACCGTCTCGCCCTTGGTTCAGTGAGTTGATCCTGACTCACTTCGGGTGGAGATCAGCCGGCCAGCTTCCCTATAAAGATTTGCGATAGGATTCGAGTTGAAGATCGGAGTATCGCTATGCCTGCGCTTCACGAAAGACGTGTGGTTTGGATTGCGGATCCTGCGCCGCAGCCCCTGGTTCACGGCCATCGTAGTTCTTACGCTCGGCCTGGGCATTGCGGTGAACACGACCGTGTTCAGTTGGATCAACTCCGTCCTGCTGCACCCTTTCCCAGGCGTCGGCGATCCCCAGGAACTCGCGCTCATTGAGACCGTGACCCCCACAGGGGAGTATCTGGTCAACACCTCCGTTCTCGATTACCTCGATTACCGGGACAATCTGAAGCTGGTCTCCGGAGTGGCCCTGGGGCGATTCACGCCGTTGAGCGTCGGGGACAATGGAAAAACAGCGCGTGCGTGGGCGGAGCTAGTCTCGCCAAACTACTTCGATTTGCTGAAGGTGAAGCCCGTGCTGGGCCGCGGGTTTTTGCCCGATGAGGTGCGCCAGGAAGGCGGCGCCCCGGTTGCCGTCATCAGCTATGGTATGTGGCAGGTCCGGTTTGGCGGCAGCCCGAACGTGCTGGGCAAAACGATCCGTTTGAACCGGCACGAGCTGACCATCATCGGTGTCGCTCCACGGGGGTTCCACGGGTCGCTGGCCGGTGTGGTCTTCGACGTATGGGCGCCGGCCACGATGGCCACGGCGATGGGCACCGGCAACGGCACCCTGCACTACCGGGGGACGCGCGACCAGACCTCCACGATCGTGCGGCTGAAGCCTGGCGTCACCCTTGAGCAGGCGCGCGCGGAAGTCAGCGCGCTGGGGAAAAGGCTTGCGGCGCTCTACCCTGACACCAACCGTGGCATCGACCTCACGGTAACGCCGCTGTGGAAGGGGCATCTCGGCGTCCAGGGCATGCTGCTTCAGCCGCTGCGGATCCTGATGATGCTGTCTGTGCTGCTGTTGCTCATCGTTTGCGCGAACGTCGCCAGCCTGCTGCTGGCGCGCGCGGTTTCGCGGCAGAGTGAATTCGGCTTGCGGATGGCGCTGGGTGCCCGGCGTTCCCGGCTCGCGACGCAACTTCTCGTGGAGACGCTGCTGCTCGCCGCCGGCGGCGCGGTGGTCGGGATCACGCTGGTGGTGTGGCTGGGGCAGTCGTTCCTGTTCCTGATCCCCGTGGTCGACATTCCTCTGGATTTCGGTGGTGGATTAAACCTGCCGACGCTCGGGTTCATGCTGCTCATTACCGTGGTTGCGACGCTGCTATCCGGCACGGTGCCTGCCCTGCTGGTCGCGCGCTCCGACCTGAATGAAACCCTGAAAGACCGCGGCCGCAGTAAAGGCGCTGGGCGTGGTTCGCATCGTGTGCGCGGGCTGCTTGTGGTTGGCGAGATGGCCCTGGTTATGGTTGCCCTGATCGGCGCCGGGCTGTTCCACCGGAGCTTTCAGAACGCGCGCGCCATCGAGCCCGGGTTTGACCGGACCAACATCTCTGTCTCTCAGTTCTATCTCTCGTACGCGGGCTACTCGGCGCGGGAGCAGCGGGATTTCTGCCGGAACCTCCGCGAGCGGTTGGAGTCGAAGCCGGGCGTGCTGGGCGTGACCTACTCGGACGCCGTCCCGATGTCCACAGCTTCCGGAGCCGGCTCCACGCCATGGCACCGGCTCGATATCGAAGGGTACGCTCCCGCGCCGAACGAGCAGATGATGATCCATCGCGCCACGGTTCCGCCCGGCTACTTCAACCTGCTCGGCATCCGGTTGCTCGACGGCCGCGACTTCACGGAACAGGATGCCGCCGGGGCGCCCATGGTGATCATCGTCAACGAGACTTTCGCCAATCGTTTCTTCCAAGGCAGGAACCCTATCGGCCGCAAGATCGACTGCGAGGGGAATCATGCAACGGTGGTCGGGCTGGTCAAAGATAGCAAATATCACACGCCGATCGAGGGCCCGACTCCCTTCTTCTACATTCCGTTCCGCCAATGGTTCGCGCCCGGTCTGAATTTCTCGGTCTTCATCAAGACCTCGGGCGACCCGCTGCTGATGACTCCGGTCCTGCGCCGGGAGGCGCTGGCGCTCAACCAGGACGCCGTTTTCAGTACAAGGTTGTTGTCGGACTCCATCGCCAGGTCACTGTTCGCACAGCACGTAGCCGCCAGCCTGTTGGGAGTGGTCAGCGGCATTTCGGTGCTACTCGCGGCTATCGGCCTGTATAGCGTGATGAGCTACGCCGTGAGCCAGCGCACACAGGAGATGGGGATCCGGATGGCGCTGGGCGCGAAGCCAGCCGACGTGCTCGGATTGGTGCTGAGGGAAGGACTTCGCTTGACTGTCCCGGGGCTGGTTGCCGGAAGCCTCATCGCTCTGGCTGCGGCTCGCGTCGTCAGCGGAATGCTGGTGAATGTCAGGCCTGCCGATCCACTCACGTTTGTTTCGGCAGCTGTCTTCCTGGGGCTGGTGGCCGCACTGGCCAGTTACGTACCGGCGCTGCGGGCCACGCGTGTGGATCCGGTGGTCGCGCTCCGCAACGAGTAGATCGAAGATCAATACCGCTTACTAACGTGCGCGGCTCGGTAGAATCAGCAGGTCGATCCCGCGGTTGTGGAGGTCGATAATCCCGAATCAGGCCGAGGCAAGTCCGGTATCGTCCTGCTGCGGAAGCGGGCCGGGGGCAGACCGAATTCGCGCTTAAACGCCCGGTTAAACGCCGCTTCGGATCGGTAACCGACGTCGGCAGCAATGCGTGCGACGCCGTGGCTCGAGGCGGCCAGCCTCTGCGCCGCTAGCCGGAGACGCCAGCGAGTCAGGTACGCGATGGGCCCTTCTCCCAGATGGTATTGGAACCGCTCTGCTAACACGGAACGCGAAGTGCCCGCTGTTCTGGCAAGTTCCGCCAGCGTCCATGCGTGCGACGGATCCCGATGCAACGCGGCGAGAGCTTTCCCGATTTCGGGGTCGCACGCTCCAGCGAGCCAACCCGTCGCCCCGGCCGGCAGCGTCGAAACATAGCGTCGGAGCGCTTCCACGAAGAGAACCTCCGAGAGCCTGGCCCGTACCGCCGCTCCTCCCGGACGCGATTCCTCGGCTTCGTCAACGGAGAATCGGATGGAGTTCTCCAGCCATCTGCCGGATGCGTCGTTGCCGATGGTTACCCGCAGTAAAGGCGGAAGCCCACCTAGCAGGACCTTGCTCACATGCGGATCGCAAGCCAGGAAGCCGCACACAAAGCGGGTAATCTCTCCGCCGCCACCATAGTGAGCGAGCTTCAATCCTTGTGAAACGATGCGCTCCAACTCCTGTGCATAATCGACCGGAGAGACTGGCTGACCGTTGCCCAGTATGTGCGAGTCACCGTGCGGAAAAATCACAATGTCGCCCGCGCCTAAGGCAGTTAGCGAGCCATCCTTCACACGGGTATAAGCGCGCCCCTCGGTGAGCAGGTGATAGATGATCACGTGCCGGTCGCCCGCGGTCACGTGAGGGGCCACCACCGACGAGGGCGGCGAGTGGAAACACCACGGGGCGGAAAACTCGGCATTGAAAAACAGTGCACCGTCCAGACGCACCACTTTCAGGACCTCGGACAGGACATCCATACAAACGTTCCCAGGGCGCCGCCCGCGGCAAATCCGGCGGGACTCGCGGGCAAGTGAATCAATCATACCTCAACGGAAAGCAAGCAGACCGGACTCCGGGGCAAGCCGTGTTGAGGAAATTCGGCGCGTTCCAGATATGCGGCTGAGGTTACAAGCCGAAAGGGATCAATTACAACCAGGGAGGTATGCAATGGCGTCTACAAGTGATGTTCTGGACCGTCATCTGAAATCGTTTGCCGAGTACGACCTCGACGGTGTGCTCGCCGACTATTCACCGGATTCGGTGCTGTTTGTTCCTAACGGACCGTTGAAGGGCCGGGATGCAATCAAGCCCCTCTTTGAGGGTCTCATCTCGGAGTTCGAGAAGCCCGGCTCCTCGTTTACGATGCAGCAACGACACATCGAGGGCGATCACGCATATATCGTCTGGACTGCCGAAACAGCAGACAATTCGTACGAATTTGCCACCGATACGTTTGTTGTGAGAGACGGGAAGATTGTAGCCCAGTCCTTCGCTGCCAAGATTAGTCCCAAGCGCTGAACGGCTACCCCGGTAACGGTGGGCGGGCATCGCGCTTCGGTTGCCTGAACTGGAGTTATTCGTGGAGAGCCACATGGACAAGAATTTTCGAATTCAATTGGTAGGACTGCCAGAGCGGGATCTTCTGACAGAAATGTACGACCGCTTTGACCCACTCGGCGAGGCGTTCGGCCTGCCGCCTCGCAGGGCGGAAGTACGCCGCGATTGGGTGGGGGCTGCACTGGCACACGGAATGAATCTGGCGGCATTCTCGCCGGCGGGGTCGGTGGCAGGCCATTGCTTTCTTGTCCCTGACAGCCCGGGTTCCGCGGAACTGGCTTTGTTTGTCCACCAGGAATTTCGCAGGCGAGGCATCGGGGCGGCACTTATCAACGCCGCGCTGAAAATGGCTGGCGCGGCGGGACTCCGGCGTGTGTGGACTTTGACTGCTTTTGACAACTTGTCCGCTATACGCCTGCAAGTGAGGTGCGGCTTCCGCCTGGCGGGTCCCACTTCTCTCGAGACGAAACTGGAGATCGATGTTCCCGGTCGCTTCCGGCGGCAATCTGAACTAATGGCGATCGCATCTTGAGCGATTCCTGAAAGCTATGTGAGTCCTGACCACAAGCTCTCAGATAAAGTAGCTCAATTCCTTTCGATAGCGCACCGTCCGTCGGTCGTTGGCCAAGAATGGTACGTGGATGATTGTCGAGCCCTTTGCGAACGATCAGTTGGCGGACAATCTGAAGCCCGTGGGGCGGGTCTATTACTCCTCCTCAACGCTGCTGTGCACGCCTTGCTCGCGATCGCAGGAAGTTGGACTGTGCTTAAGCGCGCAAGCGGCGAGAAGCGATCCGGGAGGTTGTCACTTCGGCCGGGTTCAGCCGCTTACGCCGAGCTACTGAAACGCCGTTCAACATCGTTTACGAAGCTCGGCAGTGATTTGCATGGCCAAAGGTGCGCGAGCGATGTTTCCACAATGGGGCACTCGTCGCTCGTGCACCACCTCGCTTCACGATGACACTCGCCGATCACGATGGTCTTCTGCTATCCGGGAATCCAGTGTGCTTAAAATAGTCCATTGCCGATGCGAATCACCCGGCGAGATATGGCCAAATCGGTTGCGGCTGCTCCGTTCCTGACGAATCGATGGTCCTCCTTCGCGGTGGTGGGGGCGGGTGTATTCGGCGCGTGGACGGCATATGAGCTGCGCCGCCGCGGGTACGAAACGACGCTGGTGGATCAGTACGAGCCTGCGAGTTCGAGGGCCAGTTCCGGAGGCGAGACGCGCATTATCCGAGCTGCGTACGGGGCGGACGAGATCTACTCGCGAATGGCGGTGCGGTCGCTCGCGGTGTGGAAAGAGTTCGCGGCGCGGTCAGGCAAGGAGATCTTCCGCCGCACCGGCGTGCTGTGGATGGCGATGCCCGAGGATTCGTACGCGAAGCAGAGCCGGGCGGTTTTGAGGCGCATCGGCTACCCATTCGAGGAACTGCAGGCGCAAGAGGTCCGGCGCCGGTACGAACAGATTCATCCGGTGCCGGGCGTGAGGGCGATTTTCGAGCCGGAGAGCGGAGCGTTGATGGCGCGCCAAGCCGTCCAGTCGCTCGCCCGCGAGTTCGCGAGGGAGGGCGGCAAATACCTCCAGGGACATGTTCGCGCTCCGTCCGGCCGCGGCAACCTCGAGCGGGTGGAGATGTCCGATGGCTCCGCGGTCCACGCCGACGCGTTCGTATTCGCGTGCGGGCCGTGGCTGCCCAAGGTGTTCCCGGACCTCCTTGGGAATCGAATTTTCGCGACGCGGCAGGACGTTGTTTTCTTTGGGACCCCGCCGGGCGATCGCCGGTTTGCGGTTCCGCAGATGCCGATCTGGATCGACTTCGGCGACCAGCGGGGCATGTACGGCTTCCCGGACATTGAGGGTCGCGGGTTCAAGGTCGCGTTCGACCTGCACGGTCCCGCGTTCGACCCGGATACGGGGAATCGCACGGTCAGCCCCGGGAAGATCCAGGAGGCTCGGGCCTACATTGCTGAGCGCTTCCCAGCTCTCGCCAAAGCGCCTGTAGTGGAAACGCGCGTTTGTCAGTACGAGAACACGTCGAACGGCGATTTTCTGCTCGACCGGCATCCGGACTTCGACAACGTCTACCTGGCAGGCGGGGGATCGGGGCACGGGTTCAAGCACGGTCCCGCTGTCGCGGAATATGTTGTCGCACGACTTACAGGATCGTCAACGCCCGCGATGGAACCGAGATTCTCGCTCGCTTCGAAAGGCACGAGACAGAACCGGTCTGTGTACTAACCGGGCGGTTCAAGGCTATCATCTGCCTGAAGAGGACTGCACGTAGGCGTAACCGTTTACAGCATAGTTCGGCGATGGTGCTTCGAGGTCGTCAGTTTGAGGTTTGGAAGCCCCAGCCGTCAACTCCGATCCCCACGCGGATCCTATCGAGCTCGCCAACGCTATCCCGCGACAAGAGGTTCGTTCTCATGTCAGATTCAGTATCCTGGGAAGATTCGATTGTATCGGGATCTTCGGAGAACATGAGGATTAGAACCAGCATTCTGGTCGGGATGAGTATTGTCGCGGTTGCGGGCGTGGTTGCGGTGGCGGTTCTTGTGACACGAGGATCGAGCCATGAAACCGCCCGCAAACGCGCATCTCAACCCACCATCAGTTTCGTCGCGCTTCCATGGTCTGACGGCAAGTCCGCCACGCTTGCCTGGAATGTGCACGGCGCGGACCGGGTGACCATCGAGGGTGAGGACGTTCCGGTGGAAGGGACGAAAACGGTGCCACTGTTGGCGGCGCGGTACGAGTTGAGGGCGATCGGTCCCGGCGGTAGTGCGCAGTCCGCCGTAGACGTCGCGCCGGATCAGCCGCCCGGAGTTCCGGGAAAAGGCGCGCAGGCAGCGGGCAAGCCTGAGCCACAGAAGTCCGCACCCGCTAAGACCGAGCCGGTACGTATGGCCGCACAGCAGTTGGAGTTATTGAACCGAGTGGCGCCCCGCTATCCGCAACTGGCGCGGAACGCTCATGTCGAAGGTGTCGTGCGATTTCGAACCCTGATCGGCGGGGACGGCAGCATCAAGGAACTGAAACTGATTGACGGTCATCCACTGCTGATCGCGGCCGCGGCCGAAGCGGTGGGTCAATGGCGCTACAAGCCGGTGATGCGCGATGGAGGTCCCGTGGAAGTGGTGACGGAAGTTGATGTCAAGTTCACGTTGACCCAGTAGATCAGCGCCGCTGTTCGCGTTCGATAAACCGCGGATCGTCCATTTTTGTCTTCGACCGGCCGGGGGCGGCTTTCGCTTTGGCGGGGTCGAAGATGGAGGGGTCGACCGGCAAGGCGCGATAGGGAGTGAAGTCGGGTTGGTCCGTGAAGTAATCGGCGAGACTGGCGGCGGCCGCGTCGTATTGATTCAGCGGAGGCAGGCGCAGCACCTCAAAGGCCGTCCGCAGCATCGCCGGGAAGCTGGCGTTGGTGTGGGAGACCCAGTTCCTGCGCGCGTATGGGCCCGCGACGAGCAGGATGGTCCGGTGCGAATCGACGTGATCGACACCGCCCTGAGCGTCGTCTTCGGTGACGAAGATCGCCATGCGCTTCCAGGCCGGCGTGGTGGACAGATATTCGAGGATGCGTCCGAGGGCTAGGTCGTTGTCGGCGACGAAGGATGACTTGAGCGGATATCCGTCCTGGGGCCGCTCCTTGTCCGTGTGATCGTTGGGCAGGTGCATGAACAAGAGCCGTGGGAAGGGCTGTTTTCCGTCGCCGTAGAGCGAGCGCATCTCGGCGATGAATTGATCCACCCGGTTCTGATCGGGGATGTTCATGTTGAAGCCGGCGTAGACCCGCGAGGTGTTGCGGTACAGCGGATCGGGCATGGGAATGTTGGTGAAGAATCGCGCCCCGGTGGGTTCCAGTCCAGCGCCCTCGTCGTTGCCGGCAAGCTCAAATCCCTCGCCATAGTTTCGAAACGGGATGCCATGACCCTCCAGGTGGTGCCACAGCGTTCCCGCCTCGGGCTGTTCTTCGGGATGGACCGATGAGTTGGACTGCGCGACGATAAGGCGCCCGGGAGCGTCAGTGGGCATGCGAAACGTTTTCTGGCCGCCGTACGAGGACATTAAGGAGGATGTGGTCCAGGCGTTCGGGTAGGAGTCCACGATCCAATGATGGCCGTCCACGCTGACTTCGGAATCGGCGTAGAAGTTGTCGCTGGAGGCCCAGCGGCCCGCGATCGCGTGATGGTTGGGGGTGACGTTGCGCCCGAAGCGCGCCAGTGCGGGCAGGCCGTTGCGGGCGCCGTTGGCCGCTGCGGGGAGATCGCCGAAGACCTCGTCATAGGTGCGGTTTTCCTTGACGATGATCACTACGTGATCGAGATCCGCCGGGAGATTCACGGGCCGCTTTGGGGGTTGGTCAAAACCGTTGTTGGCGATGACGCCGCGGGTGAAGCCATCGAGGGCGTCGATATCGGGCAAGGTGAAACGTCCAAGGGTGCCCCGTCGCAGCGATTCGTAGAACGCATGGCGCGCGACGAACACAGGATCGCTGTTGGGGCCGGTGCCGTTGCCTTTGGCGTTGCTCACGAATACCCGGCCGCCGTGCACGCGAACCTGGGTGGGAAACCAACCGGTGGGAATGTGTCCAATGACGCGACGGGTGTTGAGGTCGGCGACGGCGACGGCGTTGATTCCGGCCTCGGCTACCAGCAGCCAGTTGCGTTCGGGGACGACGGTCAGGCCGATGGGGAGGATGCCTCGCAGCGACTCATAGGTGGGAATGCGCAATGCTATTTCGCCTTCGACGCCGCCGGTTGAGATGTCCACGATGGTGATGGTGTCCTGTCCGGCGTTGCTCACATACAGCTTGCCGTTGAAGGCGACCACGCCCGAAGGACTGCTGCCTCCCACGGTTTGCGCTCCGAAAGGCAGGCCCGTTCGCGTCAGCGTGCGGAGCTTCGGTCTTTTCGGATTGTCGAGTTGAACGATGGCGACCGAGTTCGATTCCAAAGCGTTGGGATCTCCCAGCGGCGGCACGTCCACCATGGCTGCCTCGGTCGCGCGCCGTACACCCGCGGACGCTTCCTTGGACGGGAATCCAAAAGCAGGGAAGGGAATGCCTGTATCCTCGGCACGTTTGGGATCGGCGCCCGGTATTGCGCGATACTCGAACATTCCGAGATTGGTGACGTAGGCTTCACGGCGGGCGGAATCGTAGGCGATGGCGAAGGGCAGGCGTCCCGTGCGGATGGACGAAATCACACGTCCGCTGCGCACATCGATGGCGGCAATCCGGAAGTTTGCCTGATCGACGACAAACAGAAGGTTCCGCGCGGGATCGTAGGCCAGGTCGCCGCTGAAGCTGTCGCGGAAGCGATCCTGGTTGAGGTTGAAGTCTCGGATCTTGCGCCCGGTGGCAAGGTCGATCAGGCGCACGCGACCCGATTCGCCTTCGGACGCATAGAGGCGCGATTCGCCATCGAAGGCCAGTCCCATGAAGACGCTGCGCCAACCGTCGTCGTCGGGGTCCTTATCTTTGTCGCGCTTGGGCACGAAGTGGCGAGTGTGGCCGGAGGTCGTATCGAGGATGCTGATGGCGAATCGCGGACCGCCATCGGAGGTGACTACGTAACGTCCGCTTGGGCTGATGGCGAGTCCGAAAGCGCCGGGACCGATGTTGAACTGATCGCCGGCCGGCGTGATCAGCCGACCGCCGGGCAGGACGCTCTCGCCCGATTCGGCAACCTGGGCGGGGCGGTTCTTTGCGGGGGCGGCCACCAGGATGGCGGCGAATCCGAAAGCGAGGATGAAGGAGCGCACTACCGAAATGCTAACGCGTTTGCGGACGGGGCTTTGTCATAAACTGGATGCGGAGTTCATCATGCCTACATCCCGCCGTCATTTTCTCGCCGGCTCCGTTGCCGCTTATTTGGGGAGCCATGCCACCGCCGCTGCCGCCAAACCGGCGTTCTATTCGAAATTCGACCCGCAGGTGAAACCCTTGCTGGCGAAGATGTCTCTGGACGAGAAGATCGGCCAGATGACGCAGCCCGACCAGATGTACCTGAAGAGTCTCGACGACATTGACAAGTATCATCTCGGGTCTCTGTTGAGCGGAGGCGATTCCGATCCGAAGTCGGGGAACGATTTGAAGTCGTGGACCGATATGTACGACGGGTACCAGGCGCGGGCGCTGAAGACGCGGCTGCGGATCCCGCTGGTATATGGAGTGGACGGGCTGCACGGCCACAACAACGTGATCGGCGCCACAATCTTCCCGCACAATATCGGATTGGGTTGCAGTCGCAACGGGAAACTGGTGGAGAATGCGGCTCGAGTGACCGCCGAAGAGATCCGGGCCACGGGCGTGAATTGGACCTTCGCGCCGTGCGTGACCGTCCCGCAGGATATCCGGTGGGGCCGCACCTATGAAGGGTTTGCCGAGTCTCCCGACGTGGTGAAGGTGTTGGGCGAGGCGGCCACTCGCGGGTTGCAGCGCGGGCTCGCGTTCGATCATCCTCTATCGCGTCCTGGGCTGCGCGAAACACTATGCGGGAGATGGCGGCACAACGCTCGGCACCGGCACGCCGATGGGCCCGGGCAAGCGCGCTCCGCTGGATCAGGGCGACACGCGACTCGATGAAGCTACGCTGCGCAAGATCCATCTGCAGGGCTACATCACAACGGTGAACGCGGGGGTGGGGTCGATCATGCCGTCCTACAGCAGTTGGAACGGCGAGAAGTGCTCGGGCCACAAGCGCCTGCTGCAGGAGATCCTGAAGGACGAATTCGGCTTCGAGGGTTTTGTGATCTCGGACTACAAGGCGCTGAACCAGCTTCCCGGCAACTACAGCCAGCAGGTGGAGAAGTCGATCAACGCCGGCATGGACATGGTGATGGTGCCGGAGGACTATGTCGGCTTCTTCAATACTCTGAAGCAACTGGTGGAGCAGAAGAAAGTGCCGCTGTCGCGGATTGACGACGCGGTGACGCGGATCCTGCGCGTGAAATTCGCGATGGGGTTGATGGATCCGAACCGGTCGCACTTGGCGGATCGCAACCTCCACAAGACGTTCGGATCGGCGGAGCATCGTGCAGTGGCGCGGCAGGCGGTGCGGGAATCCTGCGTGCTGCTCAAGAACGACAGGAAGGTGCTGCCGCTCGCCAAGGGAGGCCGCATTCACGTGGGTGGAAAGAGCGCCGACAATGTTGGGAACATGTGCGGCGGGTGGACCATCCAGTGGCAAGGCAAGAGCGGCGGCGACCAGACGGGGACGTCGATTCTGGCGGCGCTGCGCAAGGCGGGGAACCAGGTAACTTACTCGCAGGACGGCAGTGGTGGAGCCGGGGCGAAGGTGGGCGTGGCGATCATAGGCGAGACCCCCTACGCCGAGATGATGGGAGATCGCACCGATCTGCGGCTGGCTCCGGAAGATGTAGCCGTCGTCGAGAAGATGAAGGCCGATGGTTTGCCGGTGGTGGCGGTGATCGTGTCGGGAAGGCCGGTGGTGATCGACGCCATTCTCGGCAAGGCGGACGCGATCCTGGCTGCGTGGCTGCCCGGCACCGAAGGGGACGGGGTGGCGGATGTTCTGTTTGGCAGCTACAAGCCGAGCGGGAAGCTATCATTCACGTGGCCTCGCGGAGATTCGACGAGTTACCACATCGGCGATGCGGGTTATAAGACGTTGTACGCTTTCGGATACGGAATGAGTTACTGAGATGTTAGTGGTACATGTGCACGTTCGGGTGAAGCCCGAATTCATCGAGGCTTTCATTGAGGCCACGCTGGAGAATGCGCGGCACAGCGTTCAGGAGCCGGGAATCGCGCGCTTCGATGTTATCCAACAGGGAGACGACCGCGGCCGGTTCGTATTGGTAGAGGTCTATCGGACTCCGGAGGCTCCAGGCCTTCACAAAGAGACGGAGCATTATCAGGCGTGGCGGGATGCGGTTGCGGGAATGATGGCGGAGCCGCGTTCCAGCGCCAAGTACCTCAACCTCTTTCCGGAGGACGAGGGTTGGTGATGAAGTTCGAATTCGCCACCGCCGCGCGCATCGTGTTTGGCCGGGGAGCGGCGGCCGGGTTGGCCGCGATTGCGCGGGAGTTCGGCTCCCGGGCGCTCGTAGTCACCGGCCGCGACCGGGCCCGCGCGGCTGCGGTGGTGGGCGGGCTCGATTGCGAATGGTTCGCAGTCCCGGGCGAGCCAACGGTGGAGCTGGTTCGGGACGGAGTGGCGCGGGCTCGGGACGCCCGGTGCGAGCTGGTGATCAGCATCGGGGGCGGCAGCGCCATCGATGCCGGGAAAGCCATCGCGATTCTGGTGTCGAACTCCGGCGAGCCGCTCGACTATCTGGAAGTGGTAGGTCGCGCGCAGCCTTTCGAACGTCCGGGACTGCCGTATATCGTGGTTCCCACTACGTCAGGCACCGGCTCCGAGGTCACCCGCAATGCCGTGCTAGGCTCGCCGGAACACGGCGTTAAGGCGAGCCTGCGCAGTCCATGGATGCTGGCTCGGGCGGCTGTGGTGGATCCACTGCTGACCGTCGGCCTGCCGCCGGCCGTGACCGCCAGTACCGGGCTCGATGCGCTTACGCAGTTGATCGAGCCGTATGTGTCCAGTCGGGCAAACGCGATGGTGGATCTGTTCTGCGTGGAGGGAATCCGGCGGATCGCCGCTTCGCTCGAAACCGCGGTTCGCGATGGGGGAGACCTCGCGGCTCGCGAGTCCATGTCGTTCGCGAGCTTGCTCGGCGGACTTTCGCTGGCCAATGCGGGACTTGGCGTGGTGCACGGGTTCGCTGCTCCGATTGGGGGGATGGTGGACGCCCCGCACGGGGCAGTTTGTGCGGCGATTCTGCCGCACGGGATGTCGGCGAACATCCGGGCGTTACGGGAGCGGGATCCGGTGGGGTTGCAGCGATACCGGGAGGTGGCTCGGATTCTGACTGGCGATGCGTCGGCTGAGCCGGAAGACGGGGTAACTCGGGTGCGAGAGTTATGCCTTGCGGTTGGGATTCAGGGGCTTGGGGCTCTCGGAGTTAGGAACGAAGACATGAGTATTCTTGTCGAGAAGGCCTCCCGGGCTAGTAGTATGAAGGCTAATCCGATTGTGTTAAGGGACGACGAACTCCGGGGTGTGTTGGAAGCGGCGTTGT
Organism: uncultured Acidobacteriota bacterium; assembly: GCA_963737465.1. Lineage (GTDB taxonomy): Bacteria > Acidobacteriota > Terriglobia > Bryobacterales > Bryobacteraceae > TMP-7. The sequence goes on along the minus strand of CAVTTC010000012.1, from coordinate 329,421 downwards.
GAGATGAAGGTGGCCGGGTCAGGCCACCTTCTTTGTTATGATCAGGCGTTCGGCGATGCCGGGGATGACGGCGATCAGCACGTCCTCCACTCGATCGGCGAAGATGAACTCCATCTCGTTCCGAACCGTCTCGGGAAGGTCGCGCAGGTCCTTCTGGTTTGCTCGCGGCAGGATCACCCGCTTGAGGCCGGTTCTCCGGGCCGCCAGTACCTTCTCCTTTACGCCGCCGATGGGCAACACCAGTCCGGTCAAGGTCACCTCCCCGGTCATCGCTGTGTCGCTGCGAGCCGGATTCCTGGTGTACACCGACGCCAGCGCGGTCACCATGGTGACGCCGGCCGAAGGTCCGTCTTTCGGGATCGCTCCGGCGGGAACGTGGATGTGCAGGCCGTTGTTCTTGAACTGCGCGGGATCGATGCCGAGGAGATCGGCGTGCGACCACACGTAGCTTTGGGCCGCTTTGGCCGATTCCTGCATGACCTCGCCGAGTTGGCCCGTAATGGTCAGGCCCTTGCCGTCGGGCAGAAGAGTGGCTTCGATGTATAGAACATCGCCACCCGTCTCGGTCCAGGCCAAGCCCGTGGAGACGCCGGGAACATTCTCATTACGCGCCTGCTCCTGTTGGAATGGCTCGGGTCCGAGCATTTCCGCCAAGTCCTCCGGCCGGATCACGACGGGGTCGGTATGGCCCTCGGCGAACTTGAGCGCGACCTTGCGAGCCACTCGTCCAATGGCCTGCTCGAGACGACGGAGGCCGGCTTCGCGAGTGTATCCGGAGATGAGCTTTCGCAGACCCTCGTCGGTGATCTGGCAGCGCTCCGCGTTCAGTCCCGTCTGCTTCAACTGCCGCGGGATCAGATAACGCCGGGCGATGTGGGTCTTCTCTTCCTCGCTGTAGCCGGAGAGCCGCAGGATCTCCATGCGGTCCAGCAACGGACGTGGAACAGTGTCCAGTGTGTTGGCGGTCGTCACGAACAGCGCCTTCGAAAGATCGAATGGCAGGTCGAGGTAGTTGTCGCGAAACGTCCGGTTCTGTTCCGGATCGAGCACCTCGAGCAGGGCCGCGGCCGGGTCACCCCGGAAGTCGCGGCCGAGCTTGTCGACCTCGTCCAGCATGAGCACCGGATTGTTGGCGCCGGCGCGGCGCATGGCCTGGATCAGACGACCCGGCAGCGCGCCGATATACGTCCGGCGGTGACCGCGCAGTTCGGATTCATCGTGCAATCCGCCGAGACTCATGCGCTCGAACTTGCGTCCCAGCGCGCGTGCGATCGACTGGCCGAGCGACGTCTTGCCGACTCCCGGCGGCCCAACGAAGCACAGGATGGGAGCTTTCGCTTCCGGGTTGAGCTTCAGCACACCCAGGTGCTCGAGAATGCGCTCCTTCACTTCCTTGAGGTTGTAGTGATCTTCGTCGAGCACCTGGCGGGCTCTGGAAATCTCGAGATTGTCGTCCGTCCGTTTGTTCCACGGAAGCTCGAGGATTAACTCGAGATAGGTCCGGATCACCTGGTGTTCGGGTTGGCCCGCGGGCATACGTTCCATGCGCTGGAGCTCGCGATTCGCTTCCTTGCGGACGTCTTCCGGCAGATCGGCCTTTTCCACCTGCTCCCGGAGCATTTCGACGTCGGCCTGGTCGGGGTTCTTTTCGCCCAGCTCCTGCTGAATGGCGCGCATCTGCTGGCGGAGCAGGTATTCGCGTTGTTCCTTGCTCATCTCCGTGCGGGCGTCGGTGGCAATCTTCGCGCGCAGCTCGAGAACCTGCAACTCATGCGAGAGATACCCATGCATGAGGCGCAACGCCTCGGCGCGGCTCTGCGCTTCCAGGAGATCCTGCTCCTTCTTGAGGTCCAGGTTGAACATGGAGGCGAGCATGTACACCAACCGCAGCGGCTCGTCGGTGAAGCCGAGCAGTTTCCCGAGTTCCACGGGGTTTTGCGGCGCCTGACCGCCTTGTGCCAGTCCGATCGCCTTGGCGCCGAGTTCGAGCAAGGCGCGAGTGAGCGCCTCCACTTCGGCGCTGGTTTCGGTGGGCACCGGAAGCGGAAGTACACGGGCGTGAATGAACGGCTCCATCTCTTCGAGCTTCAGGATGGCCACGCGTTCGACGCCGAGCACCAGCACCTCCACCAGGTCCTCACTGGGCCGCGTCATCTTGCGGATGACAGCCCGGGTCCCGATGGTATACAGGTCATTCGGCCCGGGACTGTCCAAGGACGAGTCACGCTGGGCGACGATGACCACTTCCTTTTCTTCGGTTGACAGCGCCGCTTCGATGGCCGCGAGTGACGCCGGTCTGCCTACGGACAGCGGCATCAGAAGGTTCGGGAATAGAACCGAGTTCTTCAGCGGCACCAGTGGCAGCGTTCTTACATTACTATGTTCCGGCATTGAGTTCATCCTTGCTGGGTGCATTCCACCCTAACCAACAACAATCCATCTTTCGTTTCCAGGCTGTATTCCGCACCTGAAAGGTCGCCCGGCAGTTCGATTGTCCGCTCGAACCGGTTATAGGAGATTTCCATGGAGTGATAGCTGTAACCTAACTCCATCACCCAGTCCCTCCGGATCCCACTTACGGTCACTCTCGATCCGCCAACCCGTACCCGGACGTCTTCGGCGCGAACGCCGGCCAGGTCGAACTTGAGGAGCCAGTCGCGCCCTTTGCGGTATATGTCCACGGGCGGATGCCAGGCTTCCTCCGTTTCGGCGGGGCGATCGGGATTCAGATAAATGGACCAAATCTTCACCGGCAACTCCTGTCCGCGGTAGCAAAGAAAAAGAGCCGACTTGGGCTATCAGCCTTAGCCGGCTCTACTCAAGTTCACTTAGTTCGATTCGCTAAACGGTCATTTGGATTCAATTGCTACGTAGTTCCGCACTCCACCGCGGTTCACCAGCAGCAGCGTAGTTCCGCCCTTGCCGGCGCGAACCATCCGTTCGAAATCGGCGGCGCTCTTCACCGGCTGGCGATTGACCTGTTCGATGACATCGCCACGCTGGAGACCGGCGTCGGCGGCCGCGCTGGATTCTTCCACATCGGTCACCACTACCCCGGTCGCGTTCTGCTGCAAGTTCAATTGACGGGCCACGTCGGGCGAAAGATCTTCAACAGAGACGCCTTCCAGGCCGCTCTGCTGGCCACCGCCCTGGTCGTTGCCCCGACCTTGATGCGAGTTGCGGGCGTCCAGATTGGCCGGGCGTTCGCCGAGTGTGATGCTCAAGTCACTGGGACTGCCGTTGCGGTAGACGTGCAGTTTTACGTTGCTTCCCGGCGACATCGAAGCAATCTGATTCCGAAGCGACTGTGTGTCGATGACGGTATCGCCGTTTACCTGGGTCACCACATCGCCTTCCTTCAGTCCGCCCTTTTCAGCTGGCGTGTTGGGATCGACCTTGGTGATGACGACGCCGCTGTTGTTCGGGATCTTGAAGGCCTTGGCCAGGTTCGGATCGACGTCCTGGAGATAAGCTCCCAGGTAGCCGCGGGTCACCTTGCCGCTCTTGATCAACTGATCCATGATGTTGCGGGCCATGGTGACGGGGATCGCAAAGCCGATGCCCTGGTTCCCGCCGGAGCCGGAGAGGATGGCTGTGTTGATGCCGATCAATTCACCCCGGCTGTTGATCAACGCTCCACCGGAGTTGCCGGGATTGATGGAGGCGTCGGTCTGAATGAAGTCCTCAAAGGCTTCGATGGTGCCACCCAGGTTACGCCCGGTTGCTCCGACGATGCCCATGGTGACGGTCTGTCCAACGCCGAACGGATTACCGATGGCGAGGCAGATGTCACCCACCTCGGGCTTGATGCCGCTGAGCGGCAGCACGGGCAAGTTAGATGCGTCGATCTTGATCACAGCGATATCGGACTGCGGATCCGTACCGATGGTCTTCGCCGTCAATTCACGACGGTCGGCCAGCGTCACCTTTACCGTGGTGGCTCCCTCGACTACGTGATTGTTGGTCAGAATGTAGCCATCCGGGCTAACGACCACACCCGAGCCGAGCGCCGATTCGCGACGGTCGCGCGGCACCATGTTGAAGGGCGAATTATCGCCGAAGAACTGGCGGAAGAACGGGTCATCGAACATCGGATTCTGCTGCTGTCCGCGCCGTCCGCGCTGGGCCGGCATATTGCTCGAAGCCTTGATTACCTTGGTGGAAGAGATATTCACCACGGCGGGCGCGGTGCGCTTCACAACGGGAGCGAAACTCACGAACGAGCCGGTGGGCTCGCCTGATGCTGCCTGTGCCGTGGAAACGAAAATGGGTACGGTAGAACCGTGGTTCCAGTTAACGACGGAGGCAACGAGGGCGCCGCCGATCAGCGCGACTGTCAGTGCCACTACCGCCACCCAGCGGCGAATCTCGAAGTTACCTTTCATGTCAGACATCCTCCAGAACTATCTAGCTAAATACTACCTACATACTGCGACGAACCACGTCAGCTCTGAGTTACTACGGGTTCACCGACAGTCTCAAAGGTGAGTGAGCCCCTGGTCGCATCCACTCGCACCATCTGGCCGTCGCGGATCTCGCCTGCCAGGATCTTGCGCGCGAGCGGAGTCTCAACTTCCCGCTGGATCGACCGCTTCAGCGGACGCGCCCCGTAGTTCGGATCGTATCCACTCACTACCAGGTGGGTTTTGGCCGCGTCGGTCAGCTCGACTCCGATACGCCGTTCAGCCAGGCGGGCGTGAAGCCCGTTCAGCTGGATATCGGCAATCTTCTTCAGGTGCTCCACATCCAGCGAGTGGAACACGATGGTCTCGTCCACACGATTCAGGAATTCCGGCCGGAAGCTGCGTCGCAGTTCCTCCAGCACGGCGTCCTTCATCCGCTCATAATCATGGCCTTCGAAGGCGCCACGGTAGTCGAGTATCCGGTGGCTACCGATATTCGAGGTCATGATCACGATGGTGTTTTTAAAGTCGACAGTGCGGCCTTGGCCGTCCGTCAAACGGCCGTCATCCAGGATTTGGAGCAGCACGTTGAAGACGTCGTGGTGAGCCTTCTCGATCTCGTCGAACAATACTACTGAATATGGACGTCGACGGACCGATTCCGTGAGTTGACCGCCTTCTTCGTAACCTACATAACCAGGGGGGGCGCCGATGAGCCGGGCCACCGTGTGCTTTTCCTGGTACTCCGACATGTCGATGCGGATCATGGCTCGCTCGTCGTCGAAGAGGAACTCGGCCAGCGCCTTACCCAGTTCGGTTTTGCCGACGCCGGTCGGTCCCAGGAATATGAAACTGCCAATCGGGCGCCTCGGGTCCTTTAAGCCGGAACGAGCCCGCATCACACTTTCCGCGACGGCCGTGACGGCCTCGTCCTGTCCGATGACCCGTTTATGTAACTCCTCTTCCAAGTGCAGGAGCTTTCTCATCTCTCCTTCGAGCAGTTTGGATACCGGAACGCCCGTCCAGCGGCTGACAACTCCTGCGATGTCCTCTTCGTCCACCTCTTCTTTCAACAGCCGGGTGACCCCCTGCTTCTCCGATAGCCGATTTTGTTCAGCTTGCAGTTCGCGCTCGAGTTGGGACATCCGGCCGTACTTGAGTTCTGCGGCGCGGTTCAAGTCGTAGGAACGCTCGGCGCGCTCGATATCCACTTTAACTTGCTCGATCTGCTCGCGAATGGTGCGTAGTTTTTGCACAGCCTCTTTTTCGGCCTGCCACTGCGCCTGTAACGCGCTGGATTCGGTCTTTAACTCCGCGAGCTCCTTCTCGATCCGGGCCAGCCGGTCCTTGGATGCTGCGTCGGTCTCCTTCTTCAGCGCTTGCCGTTCGATTTCGAGCTGCATGGTGCGGCGAAGCTTCTCGTCGAGGTCCGCCGGCATGGAATCGATTTCGGTGCGGAGTTTCGCCGCAGACTCGTCAACGAGGTCGATGGCTTTGTCGGGCAGAAAACGGTCGGAAATGTAGCGCTGCGACAGAACGGCGGCAGCCACCAGGGCCGAATCCTTGATTCGGACGCCATGGTGGACTTCGTACCGCTCGCGCAAGCCGCGCAGAATCGAGATGGTGTCCTCAACGCTAGGCTGATCCACCAGAACGGTCTGGAAACGCCGTTCGAGCGCAGCGTCCTTTTCAATATGTTTGCGGTATTCGTCGAGGGTGGTGGCGCCAATGCAGTGCAGTTCGCCGCGGGCGAGCATGGGTTTCAACAGGTTGCCGGCGTCCATGGCGCCTTCGGCCTTTCCGGCTCCGACCACGGTGTGCAATTCGTCGATGAACAGGATGACCTGTCCCTCGGAACTCTGGACCTCTTTTAGAACAGCCTTGAGCCGCTCTTCGAACTCGCCGCGGAACTTCGCTCCGGCAATCAGGGCGCCCATGTCGAGCGACACCACCCGCTTGTCCTTCAGGCCCTCTGGAACGTCGCCACGGATGATCCGTTGTGCCAGTCCTTCGACGATGGCGGTCTTGCCGACGCCCGGTTCGCCGATCAGAACGGGATTGTTCTTCGTGCGCCGGGAGAGCACCTGGATCACACGCCGGATCTCGTCGTCGCGACCGATTACCGGGTCGAGCTTGCCTTGGGCAGCCAGTTTGGTCAAATCTCTCCCGTACTTCTCGAGCGCTTCGTAAGTAGCCTCGGGGTTCTGGTTGGAGACCCTCTGGTTGCCGCGAACTTCCTGTAATGCCCGCATTAGCCGGTCTCGCGTGAGCCCGAACTCCTTGAGCAGGCGACCGGTTACGCCCGTGTCCTGAGTGGCGGACAGCAAAACGTGTTCGACGGAAACATAGTCGTCCTTCAGCCGTTTGGCCTCGTCTTCGGCCTGCGTGAACAGGGTGGTGAGCCGCGTGGTGACGTAGATCTGATCAGGACCGCCGGCTGGTCCGGAGACCTTGGGAAGCCGGTCGATTTCCTGATCGAACCGCCGCCGGAGGGCTTCGACGTTGACGTCCGCCTTATTAAAGATAGAAGGAGCCATGCCGCCTTCCTGTTCGAGGAGGGTGGCGAGCAGGTGTTCGACATCGACCTGCTGGTTTCCATGGCGGATCGCTTTGGACTGGGCCTCCCGGAGGGCTTCCTGAAGTTTTTCCGTGAGTTTATTAAAATCCATTCGACCTCTGACCATTTGATGCTAGCACGTTAGCTTCCGTTACTGCAATTATCTTAGCGTTACACTATCAAGTTCGCAAGGCGGCTGAGGGCAGTTTTTTTAAGAATTCTTTGGCGGACTTCTTCTCCCGCTTCCGCCTTTAGGGTGAGGACGATGACGAACCATGCTGAATTCAACTCCAAAGATCGGGCTGGCGCTGGGCGGTGGCGACCCATATTGCTGAAAATTCCAGAGCGGGGCTGGAGAGCCGGCTGGAGAGCCCCGCGCAGCCGGAGCGGCTGCCCCGGTGTCCAAAGTCCCGCGACAGGCTGAGGCCTGTTTGCGAATCTCGGTAGGTTGTCTTTGGTGAGTGACCCGCGGATGCGGTAGAATCGGTCGCTACGAGGGCGTCGATATGGGTCCGCAAGCGGGTGAAGTCACGGTATTGTTGCGCGCGTGGAGTTCCGGGGACCGGAGCGTGGAGGACCGTCTGTTTGCGATGGTGCTCCCGGATCTTCATAAACTTGCGCGATACATGATGGGCAGCGAGCGACAGGATCACTCGCTGCAACCAACGGCGCTGATGAACGAGGCGTATTTTCGCCTGGTGCGGCGCACGGGAGCGCGATTGGGAGAACCGCAAGCACTTTTTCGCCATTGCGGCCCGGGCCATGCGTCACCTGTTGATTGACCATGCGCGAGGCCGGCCGAAGGGCGCGAAGGTGCCGATTGAAGGACTCGAGGAGATGCTGCGCGGGCGCGACGAGCAACTCGAGTTGGGCGTGGCCATTAACGCATTGCTCGACGAGATGGACCAGCAGCACCCGGAATGGTGCTCCGTTGTCGAGCTGAAATTTTTCGCCGGATTCACCGACGATGAGGCGGCTGCGGCGCTGGGGGTACCCCTGCGCACGATGCAGCGCCAGTTCGGGGATGCCCGGCGATGGCTATACGAGAGACTGGAATCCCAACGATGCAGGGAGAAGCCGAATTCGACGAGTTAGTCATGACGCTGGTGGAAGCGGTGATGGCGCTTCCACCAGAGGAGCGTGACAGTTACCTACAACCCACTCGTACGGTGAACCCCGAACTATACGCCGAGGTCCGGCGGCGTGTTGAGTGGGAAGAGCGAATGGGCGGGTTCCTGAAAGAGCCCGTGATGGCCAAGCGCGCAGCCCCTGAGCGGGTTTTCGAGGCGGGCGAACTGGTAAATGGCCGGTTCCGTATTATCCGTTCGCTGGGACATGGCGGCATGGGCCTGGTCTACGAAGCCCATGACCAGAAACTGGACCGCCGGGTGGCTCTCAAGTGCGCAAAGAGCGGATTCCAGAGCCAACTGTCGCCAGAAGCGCGCGCCGCTCTCGAAGTCAGCCATCCGAATGTATGCAAGCTGCATGAGTTGCATACGGCCGAGACCGCCGGCGGTCCGGTGGACTTCCTTACGATGGAGTTCATCGACGGGCAGACCCTGGCCGACCGGCTGCGAGACGGGCCGCTCAAGCCAGCCGAGGTGCGAGCCATCGCGCTCGAAGCTTGCGCGGGCCTGGCGCAGGCACACCGGCAGGGCGTGGTTCATGGGGATATCAAGCCCGGCAACGTAATGATCAGCCGGTCCCCCGCGGGCCAGAGGCGCACCGTTTTGACCGATTTCGGCTTGGCCAAGCTGGACCGCGCCGGGACGGGCGTCCATGTGACGAGTCTGCGGGGCGGAACGCTCGACTACATGGCTCCGGAGTTGTTTCAGGGCGCCCGGGCGTCCGTTGCATCCGACATCTACGCGTTGGGTGTGATGTTTCAGGCGATGCTGACCGGAGCGTCCACGCGGCCGAAGGGTGGGCCATCCGAGCGGATGGCGGCGATTCAGGAACTGCCGGCCCCCTGGAATCGCGTCGTCAAGCGTTGTGTTGCGGCGGATCCCGAGCAGAGGTTCAAGTCGGCAGAGGAGATCGCTGCTGTCCTGTCGCGGCGGCGCCCGGTGGTTCGATGGGCGCTCGCGGCGGCGCTGGTGATCATCGCGGCCCTTCTCACCCAGTTGGTCCTGAGTCAGCGGGCAAAGCTGGGGCCGCCGATCCGGCTCGCGGTGCTGCCGGCAGTGGTGGAAGGAGCAGCGATTCCGGCGGCTCCGGGAATCCTGGCGGACGTGGCGAACCGGCTGTCGGGCTTGCGCAGCGGCTTTACGGTGATGCCGCCTGGACAGAGTTCGCGCAACCAGGTGGACACGCCGGCGAAGGCGCGCTCCGGTTTGGGCGCTACGCACGCGCTCAGCACGCGGTTACATAACAACGGCACCGAACTCGCAGCAGTGGTCTCGGTGGTGGACGCGGCGTCCGGCAATACCATCCGCGAACTGCGAGCGACGTACGGTCTGGCTGACTCCGCGGTATTGGCCCAGGCGATCACGGCGACGGTGACCCGCGCGCTGGGTCTCCCGGCGGCCACGAAGGAGACCTTGGCGGAGGCCGCATATCCTTATTACGTCAGGGGGCTCGCACTTCTGCGGCCCGACAACGACGATGCGAAGCCGGACGAGGCCATCCCGCTCTTCGAGAAGGCAATCCAGATTGACTCCGGGTCTGTGTTGCCACTAGCGGGCCTGGCGGATGCCCAACTGATCAAGTTCGATCACGACGAGGGCCGCCAATGGCTGGACCTCGCGGGATCCAACGTGGCGAAAGCAAAGAGCCTGAACCCCGATTCTGTTCCGGTCCTGATTGTTTCGGGCGGACATCTGCGCCGTCATGGCTGGTACGAGCAGGCCATCGCCGAATTCAGCCGCGCGGTCCAACTCGATCCCGGCAACTCGAACGCATGGAGTGAACTCGCCCAGGCCTATGCCGATACGAACCGTCCCGTGGAGGCGGTGGCGACTTTTCGGAAGGCCATCGACGCCCAGCCGGGTGGGTTCCGTTTCTATCAAGAACTGGGCAACTTCTATGTGTACCGCAACGAATACCCACAGGCTGAGGCGCAGTATCGCCGGGTTACTGAGATCGCTCCGGGGTGTGTCGATGGTCACATGGATCTGGGACTCGCGCTCATGCAGCAGGGACATTTCGAGGATGCCGAGGGTGAGTTGCTGATTGCCCTCAAACTGAAGCGGGATCCGCTGCTGCTGATGAATCTGGGCGCGCTCTACTACGCGCGCGGAAGTTTTCAGGAGGCGGTGCGGTACTTCGAAGCGAGCCTCAATGAAGGTCCGAAGACGGCATTTGGGTATCGCGAACTCGCTGACGGATACCGGCGGTTAGGCCGTAAGAGGGATGCCGAGGACGCCTATAGAGCCGCCCGCGGACTGGCAGAAGAGGACGTCACTCGCAACCCCCGCAAGGCCGATTCGCATGTGCTGTTGGGATTGATCTCGGCCGGCCTGGGCGATGCGGCCAGGGCGGGTTTCGAACTGTCGCAGGCGCTCTCGCTGGAGCCGGAGAATGCGATGGTGATGCGCGAGGCCGCGCTTGCGTATGAGGCTCTGGGGCAGCGCGACAAGGCGCTGGAAGCGTTGAGCCGGGCCCCGGTCTATACGATTGACGAATTGGCGCGGCATCCGGACGCAGTGCGGCTGAGCGCCGATCCACGATTTCAGGCATTGATTCGTAACAAACGTTAGAGAAGGAGGAGTGTATGGCAAGCAAACCCAAGATCGTGATTCTGAATTACGGTCCGACAGGAGTGACAGCGAACCCAGACCCGGTCGAGGTGGTCCAGGGAGATAGCATGGTGTTCCAGAAGGGGCCGAACAGCCCGCCGGACGCCAAGGTCCGGGTCACCATTTCCGAGCCGAAATTCTTTTCGAGGGCGGTCTACAACGAGGGCGAACCTCCCGTGGACGTCACGTCGGCTCTGCTCAGTCTGGTGCTTTACGACTGCGACCTGGTTGTGGCAGGGCAGTTGATTCCACGGGTGAAGGGCATTGCGGGCGGCGGGATCAAGCCTAGGTAGGCTACGCCCGGAGGGAACGCGAGCGCCGACCGGCGCTCGCGTTTCGGATATTCAATTTCAGCAGGCCTGCAACGCGGGGGCCCGACAGCGACTGACTCAATTAGGCGAGCGTATCGGACCATGCGCTAGTCATCGGCTTCTCGTCGCGCACGTACTGCTGGATTTCTTCTCTGCGGACGCCGAGCAACTGAGTCTCGAAGCTCACTCCAAATACTGGCGCGGGTCGGCCAGCGGTTTGAAGCCGAACATGCGCTGGTAGCTCTCGGCGTGCTCGACGCGCGGGCAGGCTACCAGCCATTTCACATCGTAGAAATCCGCCGGCGCGGCCATATGGCCACTAAGCTCTCCGCGGCGATGGATTGAAACGCAGGGTGGTCGCCATAGACGTGTTGTACGGGCGATTCGATCCACCCGTATTCCGGCCGCACCACGGTGATCCGGAACGGTTGCGAGCGCGTCCTCGGCGGCATTTCGCACGTGCTGCCGACATCGGGTTGGGTTTGGTAGGTCATGGGTCGTTTCGCTCCTCTACCCAGACAAGAGGGCGCGAAGGGAAACCCCCGCCGATTATTTCCGCGTCTTTGTACAACGCCGAACACAGTCGAATGCGCTACGATTCTGTGGGCGCTGGAACCAGGGATTTGATCGTAGAGATTTTGGCCGGTTGACGTGGATGGTGGGCCCTGTAGGATTTGAACCTACGACCAACGGATTATGAGTCCGCTGCACTAACCGCTGTGCTAAGGGCCCGAACTGGGTGTGCGACTGCTGGTAATATTGTACCGACCCGGCCCACCTTACGTCTCGTCTCGTCAGGGGACCAATCGTGCGATCACCTCGGCTGCCGTTTGGGCCTCCACTCGTGCTACGCCCTTGCCCGCCCACAGTGACAGGTATTCTGCGACACCCTTTTGCGCGGCAGCGGTCCGCATAGGGCGAGTGAGCGCGTTCTGGATTGGGAAGGGCAGGATGTGGTCCTCGATTCCCGCCAGGCGGTCGATGAACCCGTTGCGGAGCGCCCTCGCCGGACGGCCCGAGAATGCTCGGGTCACCACCGTGGTGTCCACCTTTGCCGACAGGATGGCCTGCTTGTATGCCGGTGAGGCGCCGGATTCCGGGCAGGCCAGGAAGGCCGTTCCGGCCTGAATCGTGGACGCGCCGGCCTCCATGGCGGCCGCGCTGTCGCCGCGATCCATCAATCCTCCCGAGGCGATGACGGGCAGCTTGGTGACGGCTCGGATCCCTCGTACCAGGTCCAGTGTCGGGACCATAGACGCTTCGAACGAGCCGGCGAAGGTCCCGCGATGTCCGCCGGCCTCGGACCCTTGGGCCACGATCGCATCCACGCCGGCGCTCTCCAGGGCTTCAGCCTCGGCGACAGTGGTGGCCGTCCCGGCTACCGCGACTCCACGGAGTTTCAGACGCTGGATCAGCTTGCGATCAAGCACGCCGAACGTGAAGCTGAACACGGCGGGCCGCGCCTCGATCACGGCCTCGTATTGCTCGCGGCAGGGGTCGGGTGGCAGCTTGGGGACATGCGGCGGCGGCAAATCCAGCGTTTTGTGGATTTCGGTAAGTACCTTCAGGATCGGGGCAGGATCCGCGCCATTCGGGATTGTCCGGTAGCCGCCGACGAACAGATTGATGCCGAACGGACGCGACGTTAAAGCGCGAATGCGGACCGAAGTCTCGATGATCTGGCCGGGGCTGAGATAGGCCGCGCCAATGGATCCGAGCCCTCCCGCGTTGGAGACGGCGGCAACGAGTTCGGGCGTCGTGATTCCCCCCGCCATGGGTGCCTGCACGATGGGATGGGTCAGATCGAAGAGTGGCATAAAAGAAAATGGGGCAGGCCCAGACGGACCTGCCCCGTCTAACCGGAAACACAGATCAGAACTGCAGCCGGAGTTGGAACTGGATGTGACGTTCCGAACCGGAGTAGGTGCTGGTCACCTTTCCGAAGTTGCCCGAGCACACCCCATTAGTCACAGCGCCGCAATCTACCAGGGCGATATCGGGAGCTGCGAATTGCGGAGTGTTGGAGATGTTGGTGGCCTCGGCGCGGAACTGTAGCCTCCATCGTTCCGTAATCGGGAAATCCTTGAAGATGGAGAAGTCGAGCGCCCGCGTCGGCGGGGCCGTGTTGGACTGCAACCCCAGATTGCCGCCCGTAAGCGGCGCAGCCTGAGTTATAGCAGTTACGTCGAACCAGTGATCCGGACTTCGTCCGCCTTCCGGAGCATCCTGCGGGTTCTTGCCCGGGACCAAGTCGGGCATGCACCGGTTCCATATGCCCTGGCAGCCAAAGCCGTTCAGTGTGATGGGTTGTCCGGTGTGCAGTGTCAGGATTCCGTTCAGGTGCCAACTGCCCACAAGGGCGTCCACACCACGGTTCATATTGCCGCCCCAATGCTTACCTTTCCCGAATGGCAGGTCATAACTGAAACTGCTGACGAAGTTGTGGCGGATGTCCCATGCAGCGCTCGAGTAGCTCGACGAGTAATTGCGCGGATCGAGGGTGCCGAACCCGGTGGATCCGCTGAGAGTGGTTCCGGTATCGGCCAGCGCATGACCGTATGTGTACGACGCAAGGAACTGCAGTCCTGCCGAGTACCGCTTCTCGAATTTGGCTGTCATGCCCTCGTAGTTGCCGAATCCGAAAGATGCCGTCCCCGAGATGCCTCCGATATACGGGACGGGACGCAGCGAATTGCAGGTGATGGAGGGGTCGGTGGTGGCGTAGTTGGGGCATGCGTTCCAATCAGGCTGGAACAACTGCTTGGCCTGATGATTTCCCACGTATGCGAGTTCGAGTGCGGATTGCCAGGGCAGTTCGCGCTGAACAGCCACATTCCACTTGTGCACTAAACCGTTCCGGAAATTGGTGGCGACGCCCCGGAATTGAATGTTCGCCGGCACGTTGAACACGTCAACGGGGTACCCGCCTGAGAGGCCACCCGGGAAGAACGGATTCTCCTCGAACTGTCCGACTGTGCCGTTCTGTCCGGCGTGCGGCAGTTCGATGGATTCGTTGAACGGCACCGACTCGCCGCGATTCGGGTTGCCGCCCTGGTTTTCCTCGCCCCCATAGAAGATACCGTAGCCTACGCGGAAAACGGTCTTGTCGTGCCAGTTATAGGCCATTCCAATGCGCGGGGCGATATCGGTCTTGTCCCACGGGATCATGTACTTGTCTACCTCCCCCCGCGAAACGTTAACGTTCGGAAACGACGTGGCGAAGTTCGGAGGCAGGGGGGCATTCTGGTCTTTACCCGCAGGAATGTAGAGGGTCAGATTGTCGTACACGAAGTTGGACTGGCGGGCGAATTTCTCGCCGATCGGCGAAAACAGTTCGTACCGAACGCCGATGTTCATGGTGAGTCTCGGGGTTATCTTCCAGTCATCCTGCGCGTAGAAAGCCCACGCCTTCTTATCCGAAGAGATGAAGTTGTTGGTTGACATCCGGCCGAAGTTGATGTCACCGAGCAGCATGGACGCCATTGCATCGCCGGTCACGGCATTCAGCGGCTTCCCGGTGGCGCCATTCACCAGTGACGGATACGCCGTCTGGTCGGTGTTGAAGAACAGTTCGCCGTGAGGGTAAGGAACCTGGAAGAAGGGAAAGCCGATCATGCGGTATTCGGCGCCGAACTTGAACGCGTGGGGACCACGGTTGATGGCCACGTTCTGGATGAAGTCCCAGACGTTGGAATATTCCTTTGACGGTAGCCAGTCATTGGCGCCGATCTGGCTGTAGCTGGTGTTCCCCTGGAACTGCGTCTGAGGCAGACCGCCGTTGAGAACCGTCATCGGGTTGTATCCGCCGATTCCGAACTGCGGAAACAGGTCTTCATTCGGGTTCGCGCCCACACGGGACGTTACCAGCCGGGTGTAGCCTACTCGCGTCTCGGAAATAATCGCCGGACTCCATACACGCGTATAGCTCAACTGGGCGTTGCGCCCGAGATCCTCTTCTGTAACAGCATTGAACGGAGTGCCGTCCAGCGCGCCGGGCAACATCGGAGCGTTGTACTTGTTCAGGTTCGACCAGCTCAAGCTTCCAAAGAGCGTGTCCTTGGGGCTCATGCTGTAGTCAACGCGGCCGTCGCCTTGGTCCGTGTTCTGGCTCCCCGCAGTAGCGGCGAAATAATCGTTTTGCGGGAAAGCCCCGGTCGGGATCGGTTGGTTCGGAGCCGGATACAGCGACATGATCTTCTTTGCCGCAGGGTCAAAGCGGTTCGAGGGAATGATGTTCCCAACGAACGGATCTCGTACGAGTTGCCCGTTTACAGTCCGCGTGGTCTTCGGATCGTAGAGCTGATTCTGGAGAATGGGACGGCCGAGCGGGTCGGTTCCAACCTGAGGTCCCAGCAGCCTCGAGAAATCGCCGTTGATCATCTCGGGGGTCGGGATGGTCAAGTATTGGCCGTACCCCAGGTTCTGGATCGCGCCTCCGAAAGACCGGATCCGGGTCCCCTGGTAGTCGCCGAAGATGAACAATTTGTTCTTGATAATGGGGCCGCCGATCGCCGCGCCGTACTGGTTTTGCTTGAACGGTCCACGAGCTTGGTCGGCCCTGTTGTAGTCCCAACGGTTGGCGTTCAGCTTGTCGTTCTGCAGAATCTCGAATAGAACGCCATGGATTTCGTTGGTGCCGGATTTGAGGTTGACGTTGACCACGCCGCCCGCGCCGCGACCGTACTCGGCGTTGTAGCCATTCGTGAGAACGCGCATTTCGCCGATCGCCTCCACCGAAGGGCCGACGACGTAGGCGGTCTGATTTAGAAAGTCGATGACGTTGACATTATTGTCCACGCCGTTCAGCAGGAAATTGTTCTGGCCGTTCGAACGTACGCCGTTGGCGGAGAATCCGCCGCCCACCGCGTCACGTGCGCCGTTCTCGGCCGTAACCACACCGGGCGAGATGCGCGCCAGAAACGCGAACACGCGCTGACCGCCCAGGGGTAACTGAGTGACAGTCTTGGTATTGATGTCTGCGCCGAGCGTGGTGCTTTCCGTTTGCAGGATGGGTGCCTGCGCGGAGACCTCAATGGACTCCGTGACGTTGCCGATGGCCAGGGTCAGCGGAACGCCGACGCGGTCGCCGCCCACGATAACCACGTTTTCCTGAGCTGCGCGGCGGAAGCCGGCCGCTTCGGCGGTAACTGTGTAAGTGCCGGGTTTGAGCGCCGGCCGGATGTAATCGCCGGAAGCGCTGGTTTGTACCTCGTAATTGAGCCCGGTTGCTGTCTCCGTGATTGTAACTTTCGCGTTCGGTATCGCTCCGCCCTGCGGGTCTGTGACGGTTCCTACGATGGTGCCGAGATCGCGTTGTGCAAAAACGTACATGCCAGCGAGTAACAGCAACATAGCTGCTCTCGCGAGATTCCTGTTGACCATAATCCCCCTCAGCTTTAAACAGTTCGCCCAGAACGGACTTAGCCGATAGAGCGGACATAACTCTTGCTGTGGAAGTATAACTCGTAACTGTTTGCAAATGAATGATGTTACGGTGAACGCCAGACGCAGTTGAGGCAGGTTAAAGCAATAAAAAACGGGGCAGGCCGAAGCCCGCCCCGTCGAGTTAGGATCGAGTTACAAAGTTAGAACTGAAGCCGGAGCTGGAACTGTACGTGACGTTCCGTGCCCGAATAGGTGCTGGTGATCTTGCCGAAGTTGGCATCCTGGAGGTTGTTATCCGGAGTGCCCCATATTGGCGTATTCGCGAAGTTGGTCGCTTCGCCGCGAAGCTGGAGTCTCCACCGTTCGGTGATCGCGAAATCCTTGAAAATGGAGAAATCGAGCGTCCGCGTTGCGGGTGCTGTCATGGACTGGAGCGGGAAGTTGCCGCCCGTGAGCGAAGCCGCCTTCGTTACGACGGAGGTATCGAACCAGGCGTCCACATTCCGGCCATTCGACGGAGCTTGGTCCGCCGTGCTGCCGACGATGTCGGGCCGGCAGGCGTTCCAAACACCCTGGCAGCCGTTCCACCGCAGCGTGTACGGAGCGCCGGTGTGGAGGGTGAGGATGCCGTTCATTTGCCAGTTGCCGACGATGGCATTGGCGACTGAGTTCATGCTGGCGCCATACTTCTTACCCTTGCCGAATGGAAGGTCGTAGTTGAAGTTGGCGGTGAAGTTGTGGTCGAGGTTCCACGCCGCCTTGGAATAGCCGCTCGCGTAATCGCGCGGGTCGGGAATCCCGAAGCCGGTGGAGCCGCTGAGCGTGGTGCCGGTGTTGGCGTAAGCGTGACCGTAGGTATAAGCCGCCATGAACTGCAGGCCGCCCGAGTAACGCTTCTCGAACTTGGCCGTCATGCCGTCGTAGTTGCCATAGCCGAAGGACGCCGTTCCCGAGATACCGCCGATATACGGAGTCGGGCGCAGCGTGTTGCAGCTGATACTGGCCGTGGTGCCAAGGTTGGGGCAGGCATTCCAGTCAGGCTGGAACAACTGCTTGGCCTGATGGTTGCCGACGTAGGCGATTTCCAATGCCGATTGCCAGCCCAATTCCTGCTGGACGGCGACGTTCCACTTGTGAACCATGCCGTTGCGGAAGTTGACCGCGACACCGCGGAAGGAGACCGGGGCAGGCAGCGAAAAAACGTTGCTGGGGTACCCGCCATGGAGACCGCCCGGGAAGTAACGGTTCTGGTCGAAGATGGAGTTGTCGGCCGCGCGCGCCAAATCTGTGGATTGGTTGAACGGGACCGACTCGCCGCGGTTGGGGTTGCCGCCCTGGTTTTCTTCGCCGCCGTAGAAAATACCGTAGCCAGCGCGGACCACGGTCTTCGGCCTCATGGCATACGCGAAGCCGATACGGGGAGCGATGTTGGTCTTATCCCACGGGATCATGTACTTGTCCACTTCGCCGCGAGATACCTTCACGTTCGGGAAGGCAGTAGCGAAGTTCGGAGGCAGCGGGGCATCCTGGTCCTTGCCGGCGGGGATGTACAGGGTGAGATTGTCGTACACGAAGTTCGACTGCCGGGCGAATTTCTCGCCGATCGGCGAGAACAGCTCGTAGCGAACGCCGATGTTCACGGTCAACTTCGAATTGACCTTCCAGTCGTCCTGAGCGTAGAACGCCCAAGCCACCTTGTCTGAGGAGATGAAGTTGTTGGTGGAGATGCGGCCGTTGTTGATGGCGCCCAGCAACATCGAAGCCATGTCGTCGCCCGTAGCCGTGCTCAGCGAATTCGTGAGCGACGGATAGCCGGTCTCCTGGCGGTTAAAGTTCATTTCGCCGTGAGGATAGGGAACCTGGAAGAACGGGAACCCGATCATGCGGTACTCGCCGCCGAACTTGAGGGCGTGGCTGCCCTTGTTAATAGCCACGTTCTGGACGAAGTCCCAAACGTTCGAGTACTCTTTGGACGGCAGCCAGTCGTTCGCGCCGATCTGGGTGTAACCCTGGGAGAACTGCATCTGGGGCAGTCCGCCATTGAGCGACGTCATTGGATTGTAACCCTGGATGTCGAACTGCTTGAAGAGGTCCTCGTTCGGGTTCGCGCCGACGCGGGAAGTGACCAGGCGGCTATATCCAACGCGGGTTTCGGAAATGATCGAGGGGTTCCACACTCGGGTGTAGCTCAACTGCGCGTTACGTCCGAGATCCTCTTCGGTGACAGCGTTGAACGGCGTTCCGTCCAGCGCCTGCGGGAAGTACGGCTCGTTGAGCTTGTTGAGGTTCGACCAGCTCAAGCTTCCGAACAGGCTGTCCTTATCGCTCATGCGATAGTCCACGCGGCCGTCACCCTGGTATGTATCCTGGCTGCCGGCGGTGGCGTTGAAGTAATCGTTCTGAGGGTACTTTCCTGAGAGGATTGGTTGGTTGGGCGTCGGATACAGAGACATGATCTTGTAGGACGACGGATCGAACCGGCTCTTCGGGATGATATTGCCCACGAACGGATCTCGTACCAGCTGTCCATTCACGGTCTTGTTGGACGCCGGATCGTAGATCTGGTTGGCCAGAATGTTATTCCCGTTCGCATCGGTGCCGACAGAGCCGCCGAGAACTTTGGAAAAGTCGCCGTTGATCATGGCAGGCGTCGGAATGGTGTAGAAGCCGCCGTAGCCGAGGTTCTGCATGGTGCCACCGAACGACCGGATGGGCGTGGCCTGGTAGTCGCCGAAGATGAACAGGCGGTTCTTGATGATGGGTGCGCCGATCGCCACGCCGTACTGGTTCTGCTTGTACGCGCCGCGTGCCTTGCCGGCCTTGTTGTTTTCCCAGCGGTTCGCGTTCAGTTTGTCGTTTTGCAGAATGTCATACGCGACGCCGTGGATTTCGTTGGTTCCCGACTTCAGGTTGACGTTCACCACGCCACCCGCGCCGCGACCATACTCGGCGTTGTAGCCGTTGGTGAGAATACGCATTTCACCGATGGCTTCCACCGACGGACCGATGACGAATGCGGTCTGGTTCAGGAAGTCGATGACGTTGACGTTGTTGTCCACACCATTGAGCAGGAAGTTGTTTTGGCCGTTGGAGCGAACGCCATTGGCGGAGAAGCCGCCGCCGACCGCATCGCGGGCGCCGGGCTCGGCTGTCAGTACACCGGGCGAGAGGCGCGCCAGGTAAGTGAAGATGCGCTGGCCGCCGAGAGGCAGCTGCGTAACGGTTTTCGTGCTGAGGTCGGCGCCGAGCGTGGTGCTCTCCGTTTGAAGGATGGGAGCCAGCGCGGACACTTCGACTGATTCGGTCACGTTGCCGAGAGGCAGTGACAGCGGTACACCGACGCGGTCGCCACCGACGATCACGATGTTGGACTGCTGGACGCGGCGGAAGCCGGTGGCTTCGGCAGTAACGGTGTAGGTGCCGGGTTTGAGCGCGACACGGATGAAATCTCCGGCCGCGGAGGTCATAACTTCGTAGTTCTGACCGGTTGCCGTTTCGGTAATCGTGACTTTGGCGTTTGCAATCGCGCCGCCCTGAGGATCAGTGACGGTTCCAACGATGGTTCCAAGATCGCGTTGTGCGAAGACGGAGAAACAGACCAGGAGCAGCAGCACGGCTGCTCTGGTACAAACTGTTTTTGACATAGTCCCCCTTGCGAGTTCAGTGCAGGCGTTCGCAGGAACGTACCTACACGCTGCGCCAGTATATCATCCCCGCGCACGGGTGACAACAGGGCTGTCACTCCATCCTTAAGGGAGCAATAAGAGATTCAACATCAATGGGTTACGAGCCTATGAAAAGTAGTGTTTGAGGCCGGTCGAACTATGGAATCCAATATACCTGCAAGCGCTATCAGAATCAGAGGCACAATGCGTCCAAAAGTTCTCCAGATTGCGGTCCTCGGATTTTGGTATAAGCTGGACTCACAGGGGGCATCGATATATCGATATGCTGATCACCCGCCGGAAACTCCTCGATCTCGTGTCGCTCGCCGTCGCGCAGAGAGTGCTCAACGCGGCAACGTCCAGGCCAGCTAAAATTTCCAAGCGCGTCGTGATCGTCACCATCGGTGGAATCCGCCGGCAGGAAAGTTTCTCACAGGAAGGCGCGGTGCACATCCCGCACCTGGTTAATGATCTTGCTCCTCAGGCGCTCTTTTATCCCCTTACCATCAATGAAGGCGTAACCTCGCACTTCAATACAATCTCCAGCATCCTGACCGGAGTCTGGCAGCACGTAGACGATTGGGGCTCGCAGAAACCGACGAATCCCACGCTGTTCCACTACCTTCAGAAGCAGATGCACGCCGGTACCGACCAGACCTGGGTGGTTACGAGTAACAAGCAACTCACCGCCAATATCAGCCCCGGCGTGAACGTCATCCTGTCCAAACAATTGATGATCGAGGCGGTGGAGCGCATCATCAACGGCCAGACTTCGCGGAAGCGGCTGGAACGGGAGCAGATTCTGCAGGAGATGACGTCGGTGCTCGAGACCGACTACGAACGTATCGGGTGGGGCGTTCCATCCACTTCGACGTTCCAGAACCCGGAAGTGAAGCAGACGTTCGTGACGGCGCTGACGAACTTCATCCACGGTCCGGACGCGCCCACCAGTGGCGACGACCTGACGTTTCTGATCGCGCGCGAGGTGCTGCAGCGGATCGCGCCGGCGCTGCTGATGGTGAACTTCTCGGACATGGAGGTGGCGCACTCGGGCTCCTACTCGCTGCACTTGGGCGGGGTTCGGCGGGCGGATCTGCTGTGCCACCGGTTGTGGCAGTTCATCGATGGAAGTCCGGAACTCAGGGGCAACACGACCCTGGTGATCATGAACGAGTTCGGCCGCGATCCGGACGGATCGAGCACGAACGGCTTCTTCAACCACCGCACCAACACAGAATGTTGCCGGATGGCTTGGAGCGTCGTGCTGGGGGCCGCGGTGAAGAAGCCGGAAATCGTGGAACGGGTGGTGCGGCAAGTGGACATGGCGCCCTCCATCGCCAGTTGGATGGGACTCGAACCAGAGAAGTCCGAGGGCGCCGTTCTGCCCGAATTCCATGGCTGAGAACGCACCTCCGTCTTCTGCGCGAGAACTGATCGCACGGCTTCCAAGGACCTTCGGTCCGTCGTTCAATGATCAACTGGCTCAGTGGAACTTGCTGTTCCCCTGTGAGCAACGCCGGCTTCGCGCGCAGATCGATTGGCTGGCGGAGTTGTCCGCTGCGGAGTTCAGGGAACTCTTCGCGCCAATTGTCGCCATTGAGTCGAAAATGGACCTGCCCCGATGGGACCCCAACGCGCGCGGGCTTTCCGTAACCGACTCCGGCATTCTGGCGCGGTCGCCGTTCTACTCGCAATGGCGCGATGAGGTGGCGAAGGTCTTCGGCAAGATCGATAGCGGAGTGGGCGCGTCCGGCGGATTAAAGGACATTCCACGGCTGCTGGTGTGCGAGCTCCCTTCGGGTCTGCCGCCGTCCAAGGATCCGTTGTGGCCCGCTTTGGCCCGGCACGGAGCGTGGGTGACGCTGGACCGGCCGTTTGGCGAGGCCCTGCCCGTGCTGATGACAGCCCTGGCCGGCCGCAAGCGTCCCGCGGGGCTCGAAGACGTCGAGAGCACCTGGATTTTCGAGGCGGGATCGCAATTCTCCGATTCCGCCAAGGCATCGAGCGAGACGGCGGTGTCGTGGAAGGCGCTGGAACAGGTACGGAAGGAGTTCCTCAACCGTCTGAACGCGGTCCGCCGCGACTTGCACAGTGTGGATGACACGAACCAGGAACTCAAACGGCTCGACATAGGGCGATGGATGCCGCCGCCGATGGCCTCCAATCCACGGGTGCGGGAGTTCGTCAGGGGAGTGCTGCTGAGCGGCAACGGATCGCTGGTGTTTCCGAGTTCATTCGTGCAGTGGGGCGCTTCCGAGGCGCTACGGCGGGTTGAGCCCCAGGTCATGATGGCCTGCTTTGGACAGCGGCAGAAGATCAAACCGTTCTCGGGCAGCGTGCTCTTCGAGGACCAGCACCGGTCAAATCCGACGCCCGATGCCGAGGATCCCGCCGGGTCCCTGGTGGACGCGCTGCTGCTGGCCCGGTATGTCTACCTGGCGGCGCAGCGCGTATCGGCGTATCAGTCTGGAACGTTGACGATGATGACCGGCGCCGACCTGGACCGGGTCCTGCTGATCGGCAAGAAAGCGCCCGGGTCAAAGCTGCCGGCGGCGGACCTGATCGGGCTCATCATACGGCATCTCCAATCTGAGGGATAATTGAATTACCCTCCCGTATGCACATTCCCGACGTTTTGAACGAACTAGCCAAGGCTACGACTATCGATAAGAAGAAGATCACGAACCTGGGCGTACTGAACGAAGCCTACTCGTACTCCAAGCCGAGTTCGTTTTCCCGCGGCTTGCGGCTGGAGTTCGGCAACGTCGTAGTCCTGCTGATCTCCGGCACCGCCAGCATCGACGAGCACGGGCGGACTGTCCACGTGGGCGACTTCCGCGCTCAGCTGCGCCGCACCTACGCCAATATCACGGGGCTGCTCGAAAGCGAAGGCGCCAGTTGGAAGGACATCGTTCGCACTACGTGTTACTTGCGCGACATCGACCGGGATTACGAGGCCTTCAACGAAGAGCGTACCCGCTTCTTCGACGAGCAGGGCCTGGATCCGCTGCCGGCTTCGACGGGCATTCAGGCGATCCTGTGCCGGCCCGACCTGCTGGTGGAAATCGAAGCCATCGCGATCTTTATGAAGTAGGGCGACCCTGCTTCATCCCGCCGAAATGTATAGAAAGCGCAGGATGAACAGCCCGGTCAGCGCGTACATCAGCCATCCGACGTCGCCGAATTGCCCGCGGATTGTCTTGAGCAGCGTGTAGATCGTAAAGCCGAAGGCCAAGCCGTTGGCGATGCTGAATGTCAGCGGGATTCCGAGGATGATCAGAAACGCCGACGTGGCCGTCACTGGATCGTCCCAACGGATCTCGGCAACGTGCGAGACCATCAGCGAGCCAACAATGATCAAGGCCGGCGCAGTGGCCGCCGTCGGAATGACTCCAGCGACGGGCGCCGCGAACAGGGCCACAAGAAATAGCAGCCCGGCGACGATGGCGGGAACTCCGGTGCGTCCTCCCGCTACCACTCCCGCCGCGCTTTCGATATAGCTCACCACCGTGGATGTGCCGGCGAGCGATGAGGCGATGGTGGCCGAAGCATCGGCAAACAGGATCCGGTTCATCCGCGGGATCTCGTTGGTCTCCGTAAATAGCCCGGCTTTCTTGCCTACGCCCACCAGCGTGCCCACGTTATCGAATAGATCGACGAACAGGAACACGAAGACGATTTCGAGCGCGCCGGTGCGAAGGGCTCCGGGGATATCCAGGCGAAAGGCAGTCGCGGTGATATCCGACCAGGCGTACCAGTGCGGGTTCCAATGGACCTGGCCGCACAGTGCACCGAGTGCCGTCGTGGCCAGAATGCCGATCAACATGGCTGCGCGGACGCCCCAGGCAAGCAGTCCGGCGATCAGCACCAGGCCGAAGACGGCGAGCAGGGTAGGAGGGCTGCGCAGATTGCCGAGTCCAACCAGGGTAGCGGAGTTTCCGGCAATGATCCCGGCGTTGCGGAGTCCGATGAAGGCGATGAAGAGTCCGATGCCGGCCGCCACGGCCGCATAGAGTTCGGCGGGTATCGCGGCCACAATCATCCGGCGGATGCCGAGCAGCGGTGAGCACGAGAAACGTGACACCCGATAGGAACACCGCGCCCAGGGCAACCTGCCACGGGATGTGCATGCCCAGGACGACGGTGTAGGTGAAGTACGCATTCAGGCCCATGCCGGGGGCCAGCGCCAGGGGATAGCGGGCGAACGCCCCCATGAGAATGCTCCCGAAAGCGGCCGTCAGGCAGGTGGCGGCTACCACACCCTGGTACGGCAATCCGGCCTCGTGCAGAATCGACGGGTTGACGAAGATGATGTAGGCCATGGTCACGAAGGTGGTGACGCCGGCCAGCACTTCGGTCCGCCAGTTCGTGCCGAGACGGTCGAATTCGAAGTAGCTTTCGAGTTGCGCGCGCACGATCCTGATTACAACATAGGAGTGCGCGGGAGCAGGGAATAGGGCCCACTGTGAGAGTTGTCCCTGCGCTTCTTTGGAAATGTGACTTAGGTTGACCGGGGTGCGTCGTTTTGCCGCTTTTTTCCGGGCAAAACTGTTCTATGATGAATCTGTATTCACAATCCAGGAACGGCAACATGGCGACCAAAGCACTATCCGCCAAAAGGGCGAATTCTGTCCGGCTGGACCTTCAGAGGCGTCGCAGGGACCGCGGGCTCTCGCTGGAGATGATCGCGGAGAACACGAAGATCAGTATTCGGTTCCTGCGGGCGATCGAAGACGAGGATTTCAAGCAGCTTCCCGGCGGCATTTTCAGCACCAGCTACCTGCGTCAGTACGCAGCGGCGGTCGGTCTCGAAGAGCGTAAGCTGCTGGAATGCTACCAGCGCGCGACTGAGCCGGCCTCTTGTGAGCTGGAAATGAAAGAATCCTCCAATCGCGGTCTGCTGCGATGGCTGGGCTTCGCGGCGACAGAGAACCGCGGGTAGTCCATCGGGAATCGGGGATTCCCCGACCAGTACTCCCATCCACTTTCTGCACCTAACCCCTGCCTGATTGCGGGTTTTTCCTAAATATCTTTTGTTCCATGCCGATACCTTGATTGTGGAGGGCCAGAGGCTCGGCCTATGAGAGTACACGATTCGAATCTCAATTCGGTTTCGATTGCAACGCACGGATCGGGGCGGACAGAGGCCGGGCAGGGGGGGCGGGCCGGAAGCACGGGCGCACATGGAACGGCTGGGCAAGACCAACTTTCGCTATCGGATCTCGGCAACCTGGTACGCACGGTGAGCGGGGATACGCCCGAGCGGGCCTCTCGTGTGAGCCAGTTGTCGGCGGCGTACAAATCCGGGAACTACAAGGTGGATGCCGCGGCGGTGGCGGGGAGCGTGGTGAATGACGCACTCGGGGCCCATTGAGAACAACGGTATTCGCGGCATCGTACGTTCTTTGTGCTCAGCGCTGACCCGTCTGGATTCGAGCGCGGTGAATCTCTGCCGCGAGGATCTTGAAGCCCAGATATCGCTTCTACGAGGCGGAGTGAAGTCCGTCTCCTCCGCCGAGGCAGAAACACTGCGCGTCGACCTAAAACTGGCGCGGGCATTGGTTGAGAACGCGAATCGCCTCTACGCCGGATGGGTCCGGGCAGCGGCGCTGCGGGGCGCCACCTACACCTCG
This sequence comes from uncultured Acidobacteriota bacterium, assembly GCA_963737465.1. Classification (GTDB taxonomy): domain Bacteria; phylum Acidobacteriota; class Terriglobia; order Bryobacterales; family Bryobacteraceae; genus TMP-7. Next base: position 303,730 of record CAVTTC010000012.1, on the reverse strand, counting down.
TCGGGAACCGAACCCGCTGCGCCATTGGCCAGTTCTGTCATTGTCCAGGGCTGATGATCCAGAGGTCTTGATATGGGCAACCTGCTATCGTCTCTCCTCGGCGCTGCAAACACACTCGACGTGTATGACCGCCAATTGACGGCCATACAGAATAATGTGTCGAACGCCAGCACCCCGGGCTATGTGCGGCAGACACAGACGGTGGTTGCCAAGCGTCTCGACATCGATCACGGACTGCCCGGAGGAGTGGAAGCCGGTCCTCTGGTAAGCGCCCGATCCGAGTTCGCCGAGCAGAACGTCCGAACACAGTTCTCACAACTCGGATTCGTGGAACAAAAGGCCAATGACCTGACAGGTCTGGAGTCGCTTTTCAACCTCCAGTCTGATTCAGGCGTGTCAGGAGCCATCAGTGGCCTTTTCGCGAGCTTTTCGCAACTGAGCGTGAACCCCAACGACGGGTTGGCCCGGCAGGCGGTACTCGACAGTGCGGGGCAGTTGGCGGCGACTGTGAACCAGACGGCCGCCGATTTGGCGAATCTTGGAGCCCAGGCCGGCACCCAGATGCGGGACATCGTTTCAACGATCAACCAGTTGGGCGGCCAGTTGCGGGATCTGAATGAGACCTACCGGCAGAACTTCCAGAGCCGTCAGGATGCCGGTCTGGACGCTTCTATCCACTCGACTCTGGAGGAGCTCTCGGAGTACGCCGGTTTCACCACCACTCGCGAAGCGGACGGTACCACAAGCGTCTATTTGGGAGGGCAAATTCCACTGGTGGTGGGCGACCGGATTTTCCCATTGTCCACGGATCTGTCTTCGTCCCAAGCGGCGGTTCTCGACTCCACCGGGTCCGACGTTACGGGCAAGATCACGTCCGGAAAGCTGGCCGGAGCGATTCAGGAGAAGAATGAACTCATCCCGTCCTACCTCGACCAGTTGAACACGCTGGCCTCGACATTGGCCGACCAAGTGAATCAAAAACTCTCCGCGGGGGTGGACGCCAACGGCGCGGCCCCTTCCACAGACCTGTTCACCTATGACGCCTCGGCGGGAGCGGCGTTGTCGCTCAGCGTAACCGGAATCACTCCGGACCAGATCGCGGCCGCCACGCCGGATGCTCCCGGTGGAAACAGCAACGCTCTCGACCTGGCCGCGTTGAATGACCAGAAATCGTTGAACGGGTACACTTTTGTCGGCTTTTTCGGCAACCTGGGAGGCGAGAATCGGCCAGGACATCTCAACGGCCAACAGCGACAATCAGTCCCAACAGTCGTATCTGGAGCAGGCGCGCAGCCTGCGCGAACAGATCTCGGGAGTTTCCATTAACGATGAAGCGGCCCACCTGCTCGAAGTCCAGCGCGCCTATCAGGCGACGGGCAAAATCATCAGCGTTTTGAATGACCTCATGGACACCGTCGTCAACCTGATCCAGTAATCCTATGCTTACCAAACTCGATCCGTCCTCCGAGGCCTTCGTGAACGCGATGGACCAGATCAGCCGGCGGCTGGACCGGGCCCAACGCCAGATCTCGACCGGCCTCCGAGTCAATACCATTTCCGACGAGCCCGACAGCGTTTCCGCAGTGCTGCAGGCGCGCGCCGATCTGTCTACCAACGCGCAGATCCAGTCCAATCTCTCCCGCGTGAAGGCCGAGACGGACGGCGCCGAGCAGGCCCTGCAATCAGCTGTGACGATGGTGGAGAAGGCGCGGACGCTCGCGGCTCAGGGCGCCACCGATACGGCCTCGGCCGAATCACGGCAATCGCTGGCGGACCAGGTAGGATCCATCCTGGAGGAACTGGTTGGGTTAAGCCGCACCTCCGTCGAAGGCAGGTACGTCTTCAGCGGCGACGCCGATCAGCAGGCCCCCTACTCGATAGACCTGAGTCAAACGCCACCGATCAGCACTTACGCGGGCGGGACAATCACCCGGCAGGTGCAACATCCCAATGGCACCCGGTTTTCCGTTGGTCATACAGCTCAGGACATCTTCGACGCGACCGATCCGGCCAACAATGTGTTCACTTCGTTGGACGCTCTCCGAACGGCTCTGATGAACAACGACAGCAAGGGCATCAGTGACGCCCAAGCGGTCGTCGGCACGTCGCTCACTTACCTCAACGGGCAGCTCGCTTACTACGGGAACGTCCAGAACAAAGTTGCCGATGCTACCAGCTTCGCCGCTTCCCAGAAACTCCAACTGCAGACGCACCTTAGCTCGCTCCAGGACGCCGATCTGGCCGAATCCATCACGGAGTTGAGCCAGGCCCAATTACAGCAGACGGCAGCTCTGCAGGTCCGGGCTAAGATGCCCACACAAACCCTCTTCGATTTTCTGGGATAGCTACCGCGGCCGGAGCCGCCCAAAGCCGAAAGCAGAGCTCTCGAGCGCGCCGGACGGGTTTACAATGCCCGTCGTCACGAATCCGGGATTTTGCGGAGTCCCGAAGCGCAAGTCGAAGAGCCGCACTTCCGTAGCGCCTTCGGGCTCGGCGACGGGGAGGGTTCGCCACAGCCGGAACGCCGAGAACGACATGAACCGCTGGAATACCGGATCCCGGCTTGCGGCGACGATAGCCGGATTTGGTTCTGCCTTGTAAAGGAGGGTTCCGCCGCCGGGATTGAAGTCCCCGGCCAAGTCGAGGTCGAACAGCCGGTAGGCATCCGGGGTCTCCACCAAGCCGCGCCACTTCAGCGCGTTCCAGGATGTCGGAAATGCCGCTACCCGGCTGGGCGCCTCGCCATTGTAAATGCGCGCATCCAGAGTCGCGAGCGCCCGCTCGTGGGCCAGATACCGTCCATACTCATATCCGCCCACCAGCAGAAGCGCGCAAATCGCCCATCCGCGGCGCGAATCGGATTTTGCCCCGATCTCCGAGTTCACGAGTTTCCCGAGTGCCGGCGCGATCACGGCCAGGGCGAAAATCCCCCAAATCCAAAGATCGACGATGTTGGTAATGTCGAGCCGCAGCCAGTCGGGCCGGAAGGGCAGCAAGAGCCGGATTCCATAGACGTTCGTGAAATCGAGCAGCAGGTGGCTCGCGACACCGACCAATGCCGCACCAAGCGCCCTCAGCCAAGGAAAGGGCTTGCCCCTGGCAAACAGCCATGCGATCCCCATGGAAAGTGCTGCCATGAACGGCATCGCCGCGATGGCGTGGGTGAACCAACGGTGGTATTCGAGGTACACCACCGGTCCACCGAACCAACTCACGATGTCGATGTCGGGAGCGTTGGCGGCCACCATCAACAACAGTCCGGCGCGGGGCACCTTCTTCCCCACCCCGGCCCGCGCAAGCATCAGTCCGGTGAGTGTATGTGTGAGATTGTCCAATTTCCTACGGTACAAGAAGAGCGGCGCCCGGCGGGGAATCGCCGGACGCCGAAGACTGCAACAGGGTTGACAGAAGGATCTACCGGACCGGATCGGTCTTCAACTTCGAACCGTAACTCCACCGGCTGAATTCGCTGGGATCTTGATAGGGCTCGCGGCGCGACTTCCAACTCGCGTTGCGGAAGTCTGCGTTGAGGCGGCCGATCACTTCGATGCGGATTTGTTTCGGACAGACGGCTTCGCACTCGCCGATGTTGGTGCAACTGCCGAATTGTTCCCGGGTCATTTGCGCCACCAGGTTCAGCGCGCGCTGCATGCGTTCGGGCTGGCCTTGCGGCAGCAGGCCGAGGTGTGTGACCTTGGCGCCGGTGAACAGCGCGGCCGACGCGTTGGGGCAAGCCGCCACACAGGCGCCGCAGCCGATGCACGCCGCGGCATCCATCGCCAGGTCGGCGGATTCCTTGGCAACCAGGATAGCGTTGCCGTCGGGTGCGCTGCCGGTGGGCACCGAGATGTAGCCTCCCGCGGCGACAATCCGGTCGAAGGCGCTACGGTCCACCTGCAGATCTTTCATCACGGGAAAGGCCTTCGCGCGCCAGGGCTCCAGGAACAATTCATCGCGATCCTTGAAGTGGCGCATCGTCAACTGGCACACGGTGGTCCCCGGGAGCGGACCGTGAGCCACGCCGTTGATCATGAACCCGCAGGAGCCGCAGATGCCTTCGCGGCAATCGTGCTCGAATGTGATGGGTTCCTCGCCTTTCAGCGTGAGTTCCTCGTTCAACACGTCGAGCATTTCGAGCACCGACATCTCCGGGTTCACATCTTTGACTTCATACCGGACCATCTTGCCCGGACTGCTGGCATTCTTCTGCCGCCAAATGTGAAGGGTCAGGTTCATGGCTACTTGTAGCTCCGTTGCGTCGGGTGCACGTATTCGAATTCCAGGGGTTCCTTATTCAGCTTGGCCGGCTGGTTCTGGCCCTGGTACTCCCACGCGGCAGCGTAGGTAAACTCGGAGTCGTTCCGCAGCGCCTCACCCTCGGGCGTCTGGAACTCCTCGCGGAAGTGTCCGCCGCACGACTCGTTGCGATGGAGGGCATCCACGCACAGCAGTTCGCCGAGTTCCATGTAGTCGGCGACGCGGCCGGCCTTCTCGAGCGATTGATTCAGGTCGTCGGCGCTGCCCGGCACCAGCACGTGCTGCCAGTACTCTTCGCGTAACTCGCGAATCTTGCCGATCGCGTGCTCCAGGCCTCGGGCGTTGCGGCCCATGCCGCAGTCGTCCCACATCACTTTACCCAGTTCACGGTGGAAGGAATCGATGGTCCGGTTCCCCTTGATGCCGAGCAGCCGTTTCGTGATGGACGTCACATTCTCCAGAGCGCCGCGCACCTCGGCGTTACCCTCGTCCACCTTGTCGAGTTTGGTACTCGCCAGGTAGTTGCCGATCGTGTAAGGAATGATGAAGTACCCATCCGAGAGCCCCTGCATCAGGGCGCTCGCGCCCAGGCGGTTGGCGCCGTGGTCGGAGAAGTTTGCTTCCCCCATCACGAACATACCCGGTATGGTGCTCATCAGTTGGTAATCCACCCACAGGCCGCCCATCGTGTAATGGATGGCGGGGAAGATCCGCATCGGTACCTTGTACGGATTCTCGTCTGTGATGCGTTCATACATCTCAAACAGGTTCCCGTAGCGTTCGGTGATGGTTTGCTCGCCCAGGCGCTGGATGGAATCCGCGAAAATCCAGGTAGACGCCCAGCCCGCCCGAGCCCACGCCGCGCCCTTCGTCGCACACTTGCTTCGCGTTGCGGGAAGCGACGTCGCGAGGCACCAGGTTGCCGAAGCTAGGGTATTTCCGTTCCAGGTAGTAGTCGCGCTCGGCTTCGGGGATCTGATCGGGGGATCGCGTGTCGCCCGGATTCTTCGGTACCCAGATGCGTCCGTCATTGCGTAAGCTCTCGCTCATGAGGGTCAGCTTCGACTGATAGTCGCCGCTCACCGGGATGCAGGTGGGATGGATCTGTGTGAAACAGGGATTCGCGAACGCCGCCCCGCGCTTGTACGCCCGCCAGATCGCCGTGGCATTGGAGCCTTTGGCGTTGGTGGACAGGAAGAAGACGTTGCCATATCCGCCCGTGGCCAGGCAGACTGCGTCGGCCAGGTGAACTTCGATCTTGCCGGTGGCGAGATTCCGGGTGACGATGCCGCGGGCCCGTCCGTCGATGACGATCAGGTCCAGCATCTCCGTCCGCGGGTACATCTTCACTTGCCCCGTATCCACCTGGCGCTCCAGGGCATGGTACGCGCCGATCAGAAGTTGTTGACCGGTCTGTCCCCGGGCATAGAAGGTTCGCGATACCTGCGCCCCGCCGAACGACCGGTTGGAGAGAGTGCCGCTGTACTCGCGCGCGAACGGAACGCCTTGCGCGACGCACTGGTCGATGATGTTCACACTGATCTGGGCCAGCCGGTACACGTTCGCTTCGCGAGCGCGGAAATCGCCGCCTTTCACGGTGTCATAGAACAGGCGGTAGATGCTGTCGCCGTCGTTCTGATAGTTCTTGGCGGCGTTGATGCCGCCCTGGGCCGCGATGGAGTGCGCCCGGCGAGGCGAGTCCTGGAAGCAGAAGCACTTCACGTTATAGCCGAGTTCACCCAGCGAGGCGGCGCCCGAAGCGCCGGCCAGGCCGGAACCGACCATGATGATACTGTACTTGCGCTTGTTCGCCGGGTTCACCAGCTTCATCTCGAACTTGGCCCGGTCCCACTTCTGTTCAATCGGGCCGGAGGGGGTTTTGGAGTCGAGTTGCATGGGAGTTTACGTGTGGACGATGCCCGTCATGACACCAACCGGGATGGAAGTAAAGCCGAGGAACAGCACAATCGACACCACCTTGGCGAAGTTGCGCAGCATCGGCGTGTAGCGCGGATGATTCACGCCGAGAGTCTGAAACATGCTCCAGATACCGTGGTAGAGGTGGGTCATGAGCATCGCCATGGCAATGATGTAGAAGATCGAGATCGCCGGCACCTGGAACCCGGCCACCAGGTTTTCATATGCCTTGCCCTCTTCGAACGGAGTACCGCCGACACCCCAGGTAAACTGCATCAGGTGGTAGATGACGAAGGCGCCGATGATGGGGCCGCTCCAATACATGGTGCGGGAGGCATAGTTCGATCCGATGTTTTTCCGTTTCACGTAGCCTACCGGACGGGCCTCCATCTTGTTCAGGAGCAGCAACTGGAAGCTGGCCCAAATGTGCAGCGTCACCATAACCAGAAGCCCGGCGCGCACACTCCAGAGCAGAACCGGCTCTATGCGGAGGAACTTGGCATAGGCGTTAAAGCGTTCGGCTCCTTCGAAGACCTGAAGATTGCCGAGAAGGTGGCCGATTAGGAACAGGAACAAAACGGCGCCGCTCACGGCCATCACGACTTTCTTGCCGATGGTCGCGTTCCAGAATCGGGCCGCGCGGGAATCACCAAAACCGACTGCGGATGCGCTCATACTCTCCTTACCCGTTTGATTTGAAGATGACTGTACCGCCCGGTCCGCCACAAGATCTGCGACGGCTCGCCGGGTGGTCCGGCCTGCAGCAATGCGGGAGTATCAACTTCTGATCTTACACCGGACGCGGGTGTCCGAATCGGACTGGTCCGGTTCTCAACGGCGAGAACTGCGTCGGCGCCCGTCAGCCTGGGCCGAGTTTCTTGAGTCGGTGTTCCAATCGTTCTACGCGCGTCTGCCAGTGACGCGACGTGCTGTCGATCTGCTCGCGCAGGCGGTTCAATTCCTTATCCAGTTCGGATATACGTTCACCCCGCTCTTGGGTCAGGGTGGTGGGTGTCGCGAAACCGTGATCCCGGAGAGCGGCGACAATCTCATCCCGAGTGATTGGGCCCAAGCGACGGATGTCGCGGCTGAAGTCTTTTTCCACCAGGTTGCGGATGGTCGCACACCCCGCCTTGCGCAGAGCATTCCGAGCCCGTCCGGAGAGCGCCAGGTCTTCGATGGGGGAATCGAGCGTGATGGCCCCGAGGCCTTCCCCGTCGGGGCGTGGGATCTCCAGATCGCGCTCCACGCGGGCGATGATCATGCCTACTTTGGAGGTGGAGAGGCCCAGATCGCGTCCGATCTCGCGTATCGTCCGCCCATCGCGCACGTGGGCCACGAAGACACTCCAGGAACTCTCGTCCACGAAGTAGGGACGGCCGTTGCCGAGCGCGTCGATGTGTCTGTCCCGCAGAGTCGATGTGCGTCGTCCGTTCATGGGCGTGCAGTAGGTCTTGAACTCAAATAATCGGGGCCGGCAGCAAACAGTGTCATGAAACTTCGATTGGCCATTCTTACGGCAAAGCCTCAGTACTCAGGTTCTGTTGTTGGTTGCGCCGACGGGGGCAGGAGATGTGGACCCAGGTTAAACCCAGGCGTGTAACGTGGCCTTCTAGCAGGCTTGGTCAAGATTAACGTTTCTGCGTTAGGGTGTCCAATAAGTTTTACCGCTATGTGGCATTCAAATTTTGGATTCGCGTTTAGCCTTGCTTCAAGCTACGCTTATTCAAAGCCACGAAGTGCTTTCAACCCCAGCCCAGTTCTGCTGAGAATTCCCGATTTCAATTCAATAGTAATTTGGAGGTTCGTTTTGTCTCACCTCAGCGGACGTTTGTGTATCCTTTCTGCCATGCTGGCCGTGGCAGGATTTGGACAGACCGACCAGAATCCTCCGGCCCAGGACGCCACACAGACGCCAGCTCCTGCCGCCGCCCCTGCCGCCGCACCCGCACCCGCGCCAGCCCCTTCGGCGTGGACGAAGAAGGGCATCGATTTCTATCTGCTCGGCGACGTCTATTACAACGCTAACTTCAATGACCCTTCGACGGGCTACAACGACCTGTACAACTTCAACGTGCGTGCGAACATGGCCCACCTGAATATGGCCAAGTTCAGCATGGAGAAAGCCAGCGGGATGCTCGGATTCCGCGTGGATGTCGGCGCCGGCCAGACTTTCGACATCATGTCGGCCGCGGATCGCGCTCCCGACGGAATGAAATACCTGGAGCAGGCATTTGTCGAGTTCCGGCCTAACCACATGCACGGCATTCAGTTCGACTTTGGTAAGTTCGTCACCAGCGCCGGCGCGGAGGTCATCGAAACGAATGCTGACTGGAACTATTCGCGTTCAGTGCTGTTTGCCTGGGCCATCCCTTACTACCACCTGGGACTGCGCGCCACCATCCCGGTAACCAAATCCTTCACCGCTGGAGTGCAACTGGTAAACGGCTGGAACAACGTCAAGGACAACAACAGCGGCAAGACGGTGGGATTTGTGGGTAACTACACCTGGAAGAAGGTTACGTGGTCGAATAACTTCTACACTGGACCGGAAAAGAACGACACGAACGAGGGATTCCGGAATCTCTACGATACGACGGTGCTGGTGAACGCGACCGACAAGTTAAGCGCGTACTTTAACTTCGACTACGGTGCCGACAGGAACATCGGAACTGGGCGCAGCACATGGACCGGTTTCGCCGTCGCCGCCCGCTACCAACTGACTCCGCGCTTTGCTTTCGCTCCGCGCGCCGAAATCTTTGACGACAAGAACGGATTCTCCACCGGAACCGCGCAGACCATCAAAGAAGTCACGCTCACGGGCGAAATGAAGATCGTCAACGGCATCGTGAGCCGGTTCGAATTCCGTCACGACAACTCGGACCAGCCCTTCTTCCACCAGGGCGCGAACGATCCGCTGTCGAAGAGTCAGAACACGGTCACCATTGGTTTGATCGCGTTCTTCGGGCCCAAGAAGTAACAACTGGTGATTTAGAATTCGGGGGAGCCGCACCGGCAGTGCGGTTCTCCCAGGTCAGAGACAGTCCCCCGGCTAACAAACCTGAACGCCACGTCGCGTACATCAGCAGATATGAACTGCAAGGCTAGCGGCTCAGCCGCCAGTGTGCAGCACCACTGAAAGGAGCGCGATGAAGAAAATCGAAGCCATCATCCAGCCACACAAGCTGGATGAAGTCAAAGAAGCCCTGATCGGCATCGGCGTCCAGGGTATGACCATCACCGAAGTCCGCGGCCATGGCCGGCAAAAGGGCCACAAAGAGGTCTACCGCGGCCAGGAATACAGCGTGGACCTCCTCCCAAAGGTCAAGGTGGAGCTGGTAATTGCCAGCAGCCGCGCTGACGAGGTGATCAAGCAACTCACCGAAGCCGCGAGGTCGGGAAAGATCGGCGATGGCAAAGTCTTCGTTTACGACGTGGCCGAGGCGATCCGGATCCGCAACGACGATCGCGGCGAATCGGCTCTGTAGCTCGGATAGACAATCTCATAGAAATGGAGGCAATGGAAATGGGTTCGCACTCGACACAAGCACTCGGCATCTCGATGTTTTTGATCTCTTTCGCGGCACTCGCCGGCGCCCTGGCGGGCGGCGGTGTGCTTTTCTTCCTCTTGTTCCTGGCTTTGCTGGGAGCTGCAATCGTCGTCCTGCTTAAGTGCAAGGCGATGGAGAATGCCTCCGAATAGGACGGCGTAAAGGAGACACTCGATGGTTTTGGTAGGACTTCTGATCACTTTTGCAGGATTTCTGATCGCCGTGCTCAGCCTGGGCATGACCGGTTCGGTCAACGGACGCCTCTTCATGGTGCTCGCCGGTCTCGCCGTCAGCCTGTTCGGCATTATTGGCGTGCTGAATCGCGCCTACTTGAAGAACCCGATTTGGAAGAGGTAACTGAACGATGAAAAGACTCTCCCTGACACTCATTGCGATTTGCTTCGCGGCTGTCTGTCTCGCGCAGGCGCCCGCTCCGGCGACCCCCGCCGCCGCGCCGCCACCCGCGGCCGCTGCAGCGCCGCCCACTCCTGCTCCCGTGGCCATCACGGACGCCGACGTGAAGAATGCCAGTGTGCCTACGGCCGATGCCCGCGGCAAGGGCGACCCCGACGGCTCCCTCACCGGTACAGCCTCGGACGTCACGGTTTCCGACGCCAAAAAAGGCATTGACCGTTAGCGACGTGGTGAATCAAGTCGGCCAGAACAAGATTGCAATCAACTTCGTCTGGACGCTGATCGCCGGCTTTCTGGTTATGTTCATGCAGGCCGGCTTCGCCATCGTTGAAACCGGGTTGTGCCGCGCCAAGAACGCCAACCACACCATGATGATGAACTTCATGGTTTACGGCATCGGCTTGCTGGCCTACTGGCTGATCGGCTTCGCCATCCAGATGGGCGGCGTCGGCGCCGTGGCCAACCTGGGCAGCACCCCGGTGCTGAATGGCGAGTTTGTCATCAACCTCTTCGGAAAGCCCTTTGGCCTTTTTGGCCAAACCGGCTACTTCCTTGCCGCATAAGGGCACTTACGACGTCGCTGTGATGGTGCTGTTCCTGTTCCAGATGGTGTTCATGGACACCGCCCTCACCATCGTGACCGGCACAGCGGCCGAACGTTGGAAGTACTCGGCGTTCATCGTCTCGTCGTTCATCATGGGAGCTATCACCTATCCGTTGTTCGCTAATTGGGCTTGGGGCGGCGGATGGCTCGCCAACCTCGGCGTCAACTTCGGACTGGGCAAAGGTTATGCCGACTTCGCGGGTTCGGGAGTGGTGCACGCCGTGGGAGGCCTGACGGCGTTGGCCATGGGCATGATCATCGGCCCCCGCATCGGAAAGTTCGACCGCAACGGCAAGCCGCATGCCATGGTCGGCCACGACATCGTGCTGGTGCTGACGGGCTGCTTCATTCTGGCCTTCGGTTGGTTCGGGTTCAACCCGGGTTCCACGCTGGGAGCGTCGGGCAATGGCGCACTCCGCATCGGGTCGGTGGCAGTGAACACCATGCTTGCCGGGATGGCCGGCGGCTTCGGCGCCATGATGTACATGTGGAGCCGCTACGGTAAGCCGGACGCCTCCATGAGCGGCAACGGGCTGCTGGCCGGACTGGTGGCGATCACGGCACCATCGGGCTTCGTGAATCCGGTGGCTTCGGTCATCATCGGACTCATCGCCGGCGTGCTGGTTTGCGTCTCGGTGGAGTTCGTGGAGCGGGTCATGAAGATCGACGATCCGGTCGGTGCGGTTTCCGTCCACGGCGTGAATGGACTCTGGGGCGTGATCTCCGTGGGCCTGTTCGCGGACGGCAGGAGCAACTACGGCGGTTCCTGGAATGGGGTTACCGGCAACGTTACCGGATTATTCTATGGCGACGCCGGGCAGTTGGTAGCCCAGCTCTTCGGCGTGGCCACTCTGATCGGCTTCGTGTTCGTGTTCAGCTTCGTGGTGAACCTGGCGGTGGATTTCTTCGTTGGCCAGCGCTCTTCCGCGAAAGCCGAACTCGAAGGCCTGGATCTCCCCGAAATGGGCGCTCTCGGCTATCCCGAATTCGAACTGAAGTCGCGCGCAATAGGAGTGTAATCGATGTCAACGGCAATCCAATACATGCCCGGCGACCCTCACCGGGCATGAGATCTCCGGCTGCCGCCTGTTCCGTGGCGAGACCCTCACACGGTCTCGCCGGAGCAGCTCGCCGGATACATCGCCACCCTTGAGCTGGCCTGCGAACAGCATCCCGCCATCGGCGGATCTGCGCACCTGTCTCGGCATGGCTCACGCCATGAACTTCGATGTATATCGCTCGATGGACGCGCTCGAAGCGGCGCGCACCACTCGAGCCCGATAACTTCTTCGCGCAACTCAAGTACTGCGGAGCTGTTTTACCGCCTCCGGGCGCTGCAGAAGGCGGAAGCTGAAACGTTGAAGGCGCTGGATCTGGCCGTCAATAGCTGGGATCTGTCGCTGGCTCGCAAGCAGCTTGCCGAGATTCGCCGGTTGATGCGGGAGGGCACCCAGAAGCCGGCTTGGACAAAATCACTGGGCTTGCCCGCGGCGGCCCTCATGATCATGCTGATTGTCGCTTTCGTGGTGACACGCATATGAAAATCAAATGGAATCTGTTTTTCGCAGCCGCCTTCTTCGGCGGCTGGCTGCTGATCTCGAACGGCGTTCCGGTGCTTCCGGTACTGACCGGCGTCATCGCCGCCGGCGCCATCAATCTCCGGAAATACCGGCACTCGCACGTGAAATAGGGACCCATGCACCCCAGCCCCGAAGTCTCGCTTCCGCTGGCCATGCTGATCGTCTTCGGATCGGCCAAGCTCATGGCGGAGATCTTTCGAACGGCTGAATCAGCCGGCCATTGTCGGCGAGATTCTGGCGGGGGCCATCATCGGCCCGAGCGTGCTGGGCTGGATCGGCCCGAATCCGACTTCTGTCGGCCCTCGCCGATCTCGGCGTCATGTTCCTGCTGTTCGGCGTCGGCCTGGAGGTGAAGGCTTCGGAACTGGTGAAGGTGGGCGGTACGGCGACCATCGTGGCCACCGCCGGCGTAATTGTCCCGTTCTTTGCTGGTTGGGGATCTGATGGCCGCATGGGGCACGCCCACGCCGGAAGCGATCTTCGTAGGCGCCGCGATGGTGGCCACCAGCGTCGGCATCACCGCATCCGTACTGTCGGCCCGGGGTTTGCTGCAGGAACTTGCCAGTAAGATCATCCTTGCCGCCGCCGTGATCGACGACGTGCTCGGGCTCATCGTTCTAGCTGTGGTCAGCAGTCTTAGCCGCGGCCGCATCAATGTCTGGGAAATCGTACTCACCGCGACCCTGGCCAGCGCGTTCACGGTGGTTGTCGCCCACTGGGGCACTCGCGCCGTGAGTCATGTCGCGCCGCGAATGGAGTCACGGCTGCGGGCCGGAGAGGTTCAGTTCAACCTCGCCATGATTCTGCTTTTCGCGCTTGCGGTAATGGCCATGTACACGGGAGTGGCTGCGATCATCGGCGCATTCCTGGCCGGCATGGCGCTCTCGGAGACCGCCGGTACGCGGGTCCGCGACCTCTCCAAGGGAGTCAATGAACTGCTGGTGCCATTCTTCCTGGCGGGCATCGGACTGCACCTCGATCTCAAGGTCTTCAGCAATCGATCCACCATCATTCTCGCGATTACCATTCTCGGAATCGCAATCATCACCAAGCTGGTCGGCTGCGGACTGGGCGCCATATCGCTGGGATGGTCGAACGTGTTGAAGATCGGGCTCGGCATGGTGCCGCGCGGTGAAGTCGGCATGGTGGTCGCCCAAATCGGCCTGAGTCTGGCGGTGATCAAGCCGGATACCTATGCCGTTGTCGTGTTCATGGCCGTCGCGAGCACCATCATCACGCCGCTATTGCTCAAGATCGCGTTCCGCGAGGACGCGGGTTCTGCATACGAGAACGAGGCCAGCCCCGCCTGACGCGCAGTCAGGTGCGGGGATGGAGTTCTCCGCGCTTCAGCCAGTTGGCCAGGAATAGCGCGGCGATCAGGAACGCCGGTCCCGATATCGTCAGCACCCATGACAGCTTGATGTGATCCGGCACCGGGCGGCCCCACACCGTCGCGATGTACAGCACCCCCGCGGCCGCGTAAAGGGCCGCTCCGATCCACTCCCACTTCCACGCCAGCACCAGGACGCCGATGAGCACGAAGCTCGGAATCAGGTGCATGGCGAGCGCCAGTATCGTCTTCCAGAAACCGGACGTTTCATCAAAGACATCCAGCGCGAACAAACTCAGAAATCCGATGAATGCGATGGAAAGGATGCGAGGCGCCCAGTAGAGCGCCCGTCCGAAGAAGTTCGTCATGAAAGGCTCCTTGCCCGACAGTGGAATGCCGTGCCGGCGGGAGTCCTTTCATCGCATATCATTTTCCCGGCGCGTGCAACCGGTACAGTTCCATCATCCGCTGAGCGCGATCCTGGACCCCGTTCCGCATCCAGTAGTTCGCCAGTGTCTGCGCGCACAGCGGGGTTTCCGGTGAATGCTCGATGTAGGCGGCGCACTCCTGGTCGAAATGAGCGAGCACCCGGCCGAATTTGTTCGAGAATGCGGGCATCCCAGGCGGCGGGCGCCGCACGAAGACTACGGCCTGCGGGCTGTCGTGAACCAGGAACCAGTTCTGGTCGTTAGGGTTCGCCAGGGCCAGCGCCAGCGGATAGAGCGCGCCGGAAACGTAGTCCACCGTGTTCATAACCACCACCTGCACGCCGTATCGATCCAGCAGTTCCGCTCGCGGGCCGGCCACCTGATCGGCGGCGGATCCGTCGTTAAACAGAATCGTGTGAGCGTCGCGATAGCTGCGTTCGCTCAAGGCGCGGCCGTCCACAAAAACGCGCGCGTTGGGAGCCAATCGCCAGATCAGGTATCCACCCTGCTCGTAGGTGTTGAACAGCGGTCCCGTGAGATGGTTCGCGAGCACGAAGTCGGCGGCCGATTCGGGAGTGGTCCACGTGGCGGAGCGCAATTGAAACGACGATCCGCGTGCCAGGCCGATGCCGAGTATCACGGCGGCCAGCGCCGGGGCCGCCCATTGAAATGGACGCGGAACACGGAACCGATAAGGAAAATAGGCGGCGATCAGATACCGGCGCCAGGAATCCGATGAGCGGGATATTCCGGAAAGCCATCAACGACGCTCCCGCAAAGGCCGCGAACAGAATCCAATGAGCCGTTCGGACTCGCTTCCAGGAAAGGATCAGCACCGCTGCCGACGCATAGAGTAGGATGTCAAAGCCGTACGGCGGTCCCCATAATGATGGCGGGTGCCACTCGATCAGGTTCTTCTGCAGCTCGCTCTGTCGGTAGCGCAATAGTGTAGTCAGCACACCGTATCCATTGGGGTTCAGGAAGGAGACGGCGATCGAGCAGGCTGCCACGCGCCAGACGCGGCGGAGATCCGCGGCACGCAGTTCCGCACAGTAGGCGGCCAGCACCACCCACCCCAGGAAGAACCCGCCGTGGCAGTTAGCCCAAAGTAACGCGAGGGGAGGCAGCAGCCATAACGATCGCCGCTGTTCCAGCACCGCGACAAAAACCGCCACCCCCAAAAACGAGACGATGGCCGGACGGTCCGCGGTGAATTCGACAGCCACCGAAGCCGTGCCGAAAGCGGCGGCGATGCCGGCGAGGAAACTGCCCGAAGTCCGAAATGCGAGGAACCCGCTGATTCCGCAGAACAGAGTGAGCAGCAACGCGCGCCCGATGACGACGGCCGGGAATCCGCCGGCCAGATACGTCAGGTACAACGCGACTTGCGACAGCCACTCGTGAGTGAGATTGAAGTGCTGCACAGGCCCCTCGGCTGGGTTCAGTGCGGTGGTGTAGTTGAAAGGATCGGGCACCGGCAGCGATCGCTGCTCGAAGATGTACTGCCCGGTCTTCAGGTGCCACCAGAAATCGCTGTCGGCGATCTCGGTGGAGAACAGGCCGATCAACGCTGCCGCTGTCAGGGCGATGGCGACAATTTCGAAGTACGGCACGCGTCGGGACGAAACGGCCGGGGCGGTGGAGCGTTCACGCTTCTTGGGCCGTCGTTCGGCGCGGGCCGTGCGGGATTCCATGCGTTTCTAGCTTAGGTTAAGCAAAAAAAACCTTCCAGGTGGTGACCACCAGGGCATGGGTGACCATCGCCGCGCGGATGCTGCCCGCGCGTATGTACGCCCATCCATAGAACCCTCCGGCGAGGCCGGCCAGCAAGGCCATCTTCCAGTTCGGGAATTGCCGGAAAGGCAGGTGGGCGAGTCCGAAGATTACGGAAGTCGTGACCAGGCCGGTCATTGTTCCGCCGAGTCGCTTCGTCAGCAGTTGCTGCAGCATTCCGCGAAAGTAGAACTCTTCCCACAACGCCACCACCCAGAGAAACGCGGCAAAGGTGCCTGCCGCGAGCGCTGCGCCTTTCCACCACACCGTGAATGCGGCGTGGGGCTGGGCGAAGTGCAGCAGCATTCCGGCGACGAGGGCCGCCGGAATGAACATGAGGTAATGCTGGATGCCGATGGACCAGTCCTTGCGCGACGGCACCAGTCCGAAGTTGATGCCGCTCATGCCTCGAATGCACAACACGGCCAGGAATTGGAGCCGGAACCACATCAGCTGGCCGAGAATCGAAGCTGTCGCGTGCGGCGCCAGTTCGATGTAGATACGAGGGAAGACTTTCAACAATACGACGATGCCGGCCACTGCCATAAACAGCAAATCGGTAACGAGATGTTGCGGGCGGCGGACCGCGTACCAGGCCGCTAGTATAGTAGTGAGCCCGGCGAGCAGCGCGAAGTTACGCCAGTGGAACGTTCCCGTTCCGACGGAGTAAATGAGGTAGGGAACCAGCGTGGACAGCTGAATCAGGAGAGCGCGCAGGGGCAGCGGCTGAAAGGTTTCGACGAATGCGCGGCCGGAGGAGAAACCCGGTACCAGATACAGCCCAACCTCTACCAGTAAGGCTGCGGCGAGCGGGAGTGCGATACGGGCCGGGATGTGTTCCTGGATGGAATAGATGACAGCTGACGCCGCCAGCAGGGCCGAGACAACGATGAGCGTAATGCCGTACGCGCGAGCATCCTTCTGCATCCTCGCAGCCAGTTTAACATTCGTGTGCGCGATGGATGCGCAGGATCCTCCGGCGGACCTGATGCGGCGCGTGGCCGCCCGCGAGACGGAGAACGAGACCGCGCGCAATCAATACCTGTATCGCCAGACCCTGGTGGTGCAGGACTTCGTAGGCCAGTTTCGAGAGGTTCGCGACGTCGTGTTTTCGCCCACAGGGACGCGAAGCGAAGAGGTGGTGGGCAAGCCGTTGGACACCCTCAAGCGGCTGAAGCTGACCGAGGAGGATATTCGCGATATCAGCGAAGTGCAGAGCTTGTTGATCACGCGTGACACCGCGTTCCTCTATGAGAGCAGGTACCGCGGCGATGAGGAACTCAACGGCATCGCGTGCTGGACGATGCAAGTCCGTCCGCGCCAGATATTGTCGGGACAACGTTTGTTCGACGGAATGATTTGGGTGGACAAATCGGATTACTCGATTGTTCAGATGGCCGGGCAGGCGGTGCCGCAAATCGTGACCACCAAGTCGGAGAACCTGTTCCCGCACTTCACCACCGTGAGGGCGAAGGTGGACGGCAAGTTCTGGTTCCCGGTGACCACCTCCGGCGACGATACGCTGCCGTTTCGAACGGGACCGCAGCGGATGCGCCTCACGATTCAGTACGCGAACTACAAGCGGTTCGGGGCCGAGACGAGGATCGAATACAAGTGAACGCGCTCATCACCGCAGCTTCGGCCGTGGAGGCGAGGAATGAAGCCGTGGAGTGGGTGGCGCAGCATCTCGGCAATTCCGAGGTCCTGGTGCTCTCCGCTACGCGGGCGGCGGGGGACGAGTTCGTGCGATCGCTTCCCGGCGTTGGGACGTTCGGCATCCACCGCTACACCACCGGTCAGTTCGCCGCCGCGCTGGCCGGGTCGCGTGCCGCACCCGCCACTACCCTGGCTACCGAAGCCGTCGCTGCGCGCGTGACGCATGAAGCTTCCGGGAGCGGCAAGCTGCGGTACTTCGCTCCAGTGGCGAAGTGTCCCGGGTTTGCGGGCGCGCTGGCCTCCACTCTCGGTGACTTGCGCCTGGCTGGTGTTTCTCCAAGTAGATTGACCGGCAGCGAGGCGGCGTCGGACATCGCGATTCTGCTCGAAGCCTACCGGCGGGAACTGGCGAGCCGGGGCTTGGCGGACTTGGCGGGAGTTCTGGAGTCGGCCGCCGAGGAAGCGCGAGGCTGGCGCGGGCTGCCGCTATTACTGCTCGACGTGGCTCTACCTTCGCGCGCGCATTCCGAGTTCATCGCCGCGCTCGCCGCGCGGTCGCCTTCGGTCTGCGCGACCGTGGTTTCGGCCGACACGCGCCGGATCCAGGAGTTCGAGCGAATTTTGGGATGTTCCGCCAGTGTTGCGGCGCCGGCCGGAGCCACCGCCCTCGACAAGGTGCGGCAATTTCTGTTTTCGAGCGAACGGCCAGCCCCTTCCGAGTACGACGAATCGCTCGACCTGTTCTCCGCGCCGGGTGAGTCGCTCGAAGCGGTGGAAATCGCGCGGCGGATCACCCGGATGGGGATCCCGTTCGACCGCATTGCGATTCTTCTTCGGCATCCGGAACGGTACCAGCCGCTGGTAGAGGAGTCCTTACGGCGGGCCTCCATTCCGGCGTATTTCAGCCGCGGAACGGCGCGGCCCGATCCCGCGGGCAGGGCATTTCTGGCGTTGCTTGCGTGCGCATCGGAAGGCTGCTCCGCATCGCGGTTCGCCGAGTATCTGTCGCTGGGGCAGATCCCGCCGCTCGATGCGGCCGGGTCGCCACCGCGGCGGCCGGTGCCGTGGACGCCAGCCGAGGACGAACTGTTTTCCGGCGGCGCCGCTCCGGCGCGTGAAGCGATCGCTGATCCGGCGGTGATCGCCACGCCGCTTGCTTGGGAGAAACTGCTGGTGGACGCGGCAGTGATCGGCGGCTACGAACGGTGGGCGCGGCGGCTGACTGGTCTCGAGAACGAGTTTCGGATCCAACTGGCATCGCTCGAATTGGAGGATCAGTCCGAACGCGAGCGCCTGGAACGCGAACTCGAGCGGCTCGGCAACCTGGAACGTTTCGCGCTTCCGCTGATTGAGGATCTTCACGCGTTGCCGGTTTCGGCTCCGTGGCGCGAGTGGCTGGAGGCACTGTCCAACCTGGCGGCGCGGGCGTTGGTGAATCCCGAACCCGTGCTGGCCGTGCTCGCCGAACTGCGTCCCATGGCCGAGGTGGGTCCGGTGGATCTCGACGAGATCTATGGAGTTCTGGCCAAGCGCTTGCGCGTGTTGCGGCGCGAACCTCCACACCGGCGCTACGGCCGGGTTTTTGTCGGGTCCATCGACGAGGCGCGCGGCCGTGTGTTCGATGTCGTCTTCCTACCGGGTTTAGCCGAGGGTCTGTTTCCCAGGAGGGCGAGCGAGGACCCGCTGCTGCTCGATGTCCGTCGTCAGGAGATCTCCGCCGATCTCGCCACCATCGACGACCGGATCGCCGAGGAGCGGCTGCTGTTGCACACGGCTGCCGCCGCCGCGGCGCGCCGATTCGTCGCGTCGTATCCGAGCATGGATCTGACGCAGGGCCGTCCCCGTGTGCCGTCGTTCTACGCGCTCGAAATTGCGCGAGCCATCGAAGGTCACGTGCCGCGATTGCGCTCCTTCGAGACACGCCTGAGCGCGAACGCCGAAGCGCGGCTGATCTGGCCCGCCCCCGAAGAGCCGCGCCACGCGGTGGACGATGCCGAATACGATCTGGCATGGCTGGCCGCCCACCGCCAGGAGTACGGCGGATCGCGCTACCTGCTGGATGCCAATCCGCACCTGGGACGCAGCCTGCGCACGCGTTGGAAACGGTGGGAGAAGAAGTGGACGGACGCCGATGGATTCGTGCATCCGGACGCCGTCCTGCACGGCATACTGACGGAACTGCGGCCGTCCGTGCGCGACTACTCGCCATCGGCACTTCAGCAGTACGCGTCCTGTCCGTACCGGTTCATGCTGAGCGCGGTCCTGCGTCTGAGGGAGCGGCGTGAGGCGGCTGCCATCGAGCAACTGGATCCACTGACGCGCGGGTCGCTGGTGCATGAGGTGCAGCGTGAGTTTCTGCGGTGGTGGCAGCGCGATCCGTCCACCGATGCCGGTGTCCTCTTCGACCGCCTGGACGAGACGCTGGAGCGCGTGGCTGGCGGCTACGCGGAGAAGATCGCACCGGCCATCGACCGCGTCTGGAGATCGGAACTGGACGACGTGCGCACGGACCTGCGCGGATGGATGCTGGCATGGCACGGACAATTGGGCGATTGGGAACCGCTTCACTTCGAATTGGGCTTTGGCCTGGGCAAGGGTGACGGCGAGCACGACCCGGCGAGCGTGCAGGATCCCGTGGAGGTGACTGGCATCCGCGTGCGCGGGTCAATCGATTTGGTGGAGCGGCACCGTGCCCGGGGCGTGCTGCGTATCACCGATCACAAGACCGGCAAGGCGCCGGATCGGGAGCCGTCCTACATCGCGGGGGGCACGGTTTTGCAGCCGGTGCTGTATTCACTCGCGGCGGAAAAGATGCTCGGCGCGCGGGCCGAAAGCGGGCGATTGTTCTACTGCACTCAGCGTGGCAACTACGCGGAATATCACATTGCGGTGGGGCCGGAAGCCCGCAAGTTCTTTGCGCGTGGGATGACGCTGATCGAGGATGCGATTTCAGCCGGCTTCCTGCCCGCTGCTCCGGGTGATGGTGCGTGTGGAATGTGCGAGTACGCCGCGGTGTGCGGGCCGCACGAAGAGACCCGGGTGAAGCGGTGGAAAGACGGCGATGCGCTGGAAGCGTTGAGTGAATTGCGGAGGATGCCATGATACCGCGACTGGAAGGCGACGCCTTCGCGCGCCAGGTCATCCGCCACAACCTGAATGAGAGCCTGATTGTCGAGGCGTCCGCCGGTACGGGCAAGACTACGGAACTCGTCAACCGGATTGTCGCGGTGCTGCGGGCCGGCCTCACCACCATCGAACATATCGTTGCGGTCACGTTTACGCACAAAGCGGCCGGCGAGTTGAAGGTGCGCCTGCGGCAGGAACTCGATCAGGCGCGCGCAGGCGCTACGGGTGAGGAACTCGATCATCTGGAAAGGGCCATCGGGCGATTGGAAGAGGCCGCTATCGGCACGATTCATTCGTTCTGCGCCCAGGTGTTGCGCGAGCGCCCGGTGGAGGCGCGCATCGATCCGGCGTTCGAGGAGTTGCAGGAGAAGGAGCAGCAGCGCATCTATGACCGGGCGTTCCGGCACTGGTTCGAGCGTGCGCTGAACGAAGAGCGTCCAGGATTGCGGCGCGCCTTGAGCCGGTTGGTGTGGGCCACCGGCAGCGACGGTCTTCCGCCCTCCGAGCAGCTCAGAATGGAGGGCCGGAAGCTCGTGGAGTGGCGCGACTTCCGCACCCCCTGGCGCCGTGATCCGTTCGACCGTGTGGTGGAGATGCGCGAACTCGCCAAAGTGGTGATGTCGCTCGCGCGCGTGAGCGAAATGGGCCGCCCCAACGATAAGTTGTACGCCGCTTTGCGGCCCGCCCGCGACATGACGCAATGGCTCGAGCGCTGGAAGGGGCTCCGGCAGAAGCCCGACCCGGACACGGTGGAAGCGTTGTTGTTGAAGCTGCTCGCGGACCTGAGACGCTTCAAGGAAACAGGACGCGGTCAGTTCAGCCAGCACGTCACGCGCGAGGCGGTGATCCGGCAGCGCGAAGAGCTCATTCAGAGTCTTGCGCAGTTCAAGGTGCGGGCGGACGCCGACTTCGCGGCCGACCTGCAGGCGAACATGCACGACCTGGTGGATTGCTACGAAGACGCCAAGCAGCGTTCGGGCAAGTTGGACTTCGTCGATCTGCTGGTGAAAGTGCGCGACCTGGTGAGCGGGAACCCGGAGGTGCGCCGCCACCTGCAACGGCGGTACACGCACTTCTTCATCGACGAGTTCCAGGACACCGATCCGGTACAGGCGGAGTTGCTGCTGCTGCTCGCCTGCGACGATCCCGAAGTGGCTGATTGGCGCCTGGCCCCTCCCACTCCGGGAAAGCTGTTCCTGGTGGCCGATCCGAAGCAGTCGATCTACAAGTTTCGACGCGCCGACGTGCTGCTGTACCAGGAGGTGCGCGAGCGCCTGAAAGAGCACGGAGTGCGGCAGGTGCATATGAGCGCCAGCCATCGTTCCAGCGCGCCGATCCAGCAATGTGTCAACGCGGCTTTCGAGCCGGAGATGCAGGAGAGCGCCGAACGTGGTCAGCCCGGATACGTCCCGCTCGAAAGCGGACGGCCGCCGATCGATACGCAACCGGCTGTCATCGTGCTGCCCGCTCCGCGGCCGTGGGGCCGGTCGCGCATCACGAAGGCCGCCATCGACAGATGCCTGCCCGACGCGGCCGTGGCCTTCATCGAGTGGCTCATCACGAAGAGCGGCTGGAAGGTGCGTTCTCCGGGCGAGGATACTCTCGTGCCGGTGGAGGCCCGTCACATCGCGCTGCTGTTCCGGCGCTTCGTCAACTACGGCGAGGACATCACGCGCGGGTACGTGCGCAATCTGGAGGCGCGCGGTATCCGGCATCTGCTGGTGGGGTCCAAGTCGTTCCATCAGCGCGAAGAAGTGGACATGCTGCGGGCGGCCTGCGCGGCCATCGAGTGGCCCAGCGACGAGCTGTCCGTATACGCCGCGCTGAAAGGATCGTTGTTTGCGATTCCCGACAACCTGTTGCTGCGTTATCGAATGGAGGTGGGGCGCTTCCATCCACTCCGTCCCTCAGAGGGCGCTTCCGATGAGGCGTTCGCGCCGGTAGTCTCGGCGATGGCTGTGCTGGCCGAACTGCACCGCAACCGCAATGAGCGTCCAGTGGCCGAGACATTGAACCTGCTGCTGGAGGCTGCGCGGGCGCACGTCGGTTTCGCGCTGCGGCCCGGCGGACATCAAGTGGTTGCCAACGTGTACCGCCTGGTGGACCTGGCCCGCAACTACGAGCTGACCGGCGGAATCTCCTTCCGCGGCTTCGTGGAGGAGTTGTCGGACAGGGCCGAGCGTGTCGATTCGGGCGAGGCTCCCATGGTGGAAGAAAGCGCCGATGGCGTGCGGCTGATGACCGTGCACACCGCCAAGGGGCTCGAGTTTCCGGTGGTGATTCTGGCGGACATGACGGCCAACATCGCGGCTCGCGATCCGGACCGGTATCTGGATCCCGCGTCTGGTTTGTGCGCCATGCGCCTGATGCGCTGTGCGCCTCGGGAACTGGCCGATCACGAGGTTGAGGAGCACGCACGGGAAGAGGCTGAAGGGGTGCGGGTGGCTTACGTGGCTGCCACGCGCGCACGGGACTTGCTGGTGATACCGGCTGTCGGCGATCAGCCGCAAGTGGGTAACTGGGTGTCGCCTCTGAACAAGGCGATCTATCCGGCGCTGTCCGCATATCGAGGGGGGCGGCGGCACCCGGCCTGTCCGGCAACTGGCGATCGAACGGTCCTTCCCACCGAGAACGCCAACGACGGCTCGCAATCCGTGCGGCCGGGCGAGCACACCCCTGAGCAAGGTGAGCACACGGTGGTGTGGTGGGATCCGGCCAGTCTGCGGCTGGGTGTCGATGCCAAGCAGGGACTCTCCGATTTCGAAATCCTCAAGGGGACTGCGACGGAGAGCCGCGACGCCTATCAGGCCTGGCGGCTGGAGCGGACGCGTGTGCTCGAACGCGGCGCGACGCCCGCATTCGAGATCGCGAATCCCACGGACATGCCCGATGCTCCGGCCGGCATATTGGTGGAGTTCCTCAAAGCGGCTGCGGCTGGGGACCGTCCTTACGGGCCTCGATTCGGGACGCTGGTGCATCTGCTCTTGCGCGATTCGGTGAAGCATCCGGAGGCGCTTGACCGGTCGGCTGAATCGCACGGCAGGGCGATGGGCGCCGTAGACGATGAGGTGGCTGCGGCGATAGCGGCGGCGCGGTCGGCGTTGGAGCATCCGCTGATGGTGCGCGCGAGGGCCGCCTCCCGCCTGCTGTGCGAAGTTCCGGTTTCCCTGCGCATCGATGAAGACCATCTGATGGAAGGCAACATCGACCTGGCCTTCGAAGAGGACGGCGTCTGGCACGTCGTGGACTACAAAACGGACGCCCCCAGCGGCGCGCGCCTGGCGCAGTATGAGCGACAGGTGGGATGGTACGGCGCCGCCATGGGACGAATTACAGGGCGCTCGGTCCGATGCCACCTGTTAAGCGTGTGACGGGTCGGCGCTATTCGCTCCTCAACGCGGTCATCGGCGAAATGGACGCGGCCACGCCGGCCGGGATCATCGCCGCCGTCAACGCGCAGATCGCCAGCGCACCCGCGGCCAAAGCCAGCGCGATCGGATCCCAGAAAGTGACCTGGTAGAGCTTACTCGAAATCAGCCGCCCGGCCCCAATGGCCAGCGGGATTCCCAGTGCCAGCCCGATCACCACCCGCATCAGCGCTCCATGCAGGATATATCCAACCACTTTCGTGCGGTCGGCCCCCAGCGCCATGCGGATTCCGATCTCCCTCGTCCGCTGCGCGACGGTGTAGGCCGTCACTCCGTAGAGTCCGACCGCGGCCAGCAACAGGGCCACCACCCCGAACAGACCGGCAAGGCTCGACACTGCGCGCTCCTGATCGAACGTCAGTTGGATCTGCTGTCTCATGGTCCTCACGCTGTTGATGGTCAGATTCGGATCCGCTCGCGCCAGCACCCGAGTGATCAACGGCTCCAGCGTGCCGGGGGGAGTATTGGTCACCAGCATCAGTCCCCCGATGAAATGCGATTGCAGTTCGATTCGCGCCATCAGCGGATTCGGGTAGGGGACGTTCTGCGCGAGCGGAACGTAGAACATCGGACGTGCCGGCCTGTGCAAGGCAAAGCCGGCGAACTTCGCGTCCCGCACGATGCCTACGATACGAAATGTGCCGGCGTTCTCGGGCAGGTCCAGGCCGAAATGTTGCCCGAGTGGGTCCTCGCCGCTCTTGAAGAAGCGCTTTACGAAACCCTCGTTGACAATCGCCACCAGTTCTGAGTTCTCATTGTCGCTGCGGTCGAAGTACCGTCCGCGGACCAAACCCACGCCGAGATTCTGCAGGTAGTTGGCGCTCACTCGGTCCCAGGATGCGCCCGCCTCTCCGTTCATCTTGGGCGCCGGATGCCCGGATACCAGGATCAGTTCGCCCCAGTTATCCGTCAGGGGATTGTACAAGGCAAGGCCCGATCCCGTCACCCCAGGCAAACGATCCAGGCCCTCTTCGATCTGCCGGTAGAGCGATGCCAGCTGCGGCTGCGTGTACGTGGCCGGAGGCCGGTTCAAGGAAACCATCACCCGGCCCTCCGTCTTGAATCCGAAGTTCTGGTTCTCCAGGTTGTTGAGGCTTCGCGCGAGCATCGTCGCGCCCGCCACCAGAACAACCGACAGTGCGGCCTGTACCACCAGCAGGGCTTGGCGGACAAAAGACGAGTGGTCGCTCGTGCTCCGGCCGGCGCCGCGCAGCGCTTCCACCGGATCCGTCCGGGTGGCAAACCAGGCCGGAGCCGCGCCGAAGATGATGCCCGTCAACAGGGCGACGCCGAACGCAAATGCCAGGACCAGCGGCGACGGCACCACGCTGATGGGAATGAAATGCGAGCCGCGAAATGCCAGAGCTCAGCAGCAGACGTCCCGCCAGAACGGCCACCATGAGTCCCGCGATGCCGCCGGCCACCGCCAGCAGAATCGCCTCCACCAAAGCCTGCCCGATAATCTGCGGCCTGCTGGCCCCCATCGCCAGTCGCAGAGCCGTTTGTCCGCGGCGCGCGACGGCGCGAGCCAGCAGCAGGTTTGCCACATTGGCGCACGCGATCAGCAGCACCATGCCGCAAACGCCGAGCAGGATCTGCAGGCTGCGGCCGTACTCCTCTTTCATTAGCGCGACTCCCGCGCCGGCCGGCACCACCGCGATGGTCTGCTTCGGGAGCGCGCGGATTATGTCCGGCATCCAATTGGAGGGATAGCCTGAATCGTGTTGCATCCATTGCCGGAGCACTTCCGTCAGCCGCGGCGCCATGCCGGCGACGGAAGCTCCCGGACGCAAGCGGCCAATCGCTCGCAACCATGCGCCGACAGGCTGACGCAGCAGGGAGCTGTCTCCGGCGATCACCGGTTCCTGTTGCAGGGGGATCCAGATGTCGGGCGGATTGCCCCGCAGCGTTTCGCCAAAGAATCCCGGCGGAGCAACGCCGATCACGGTGAACGGATGGCCTTCCACCACGAAAGTCGAACCCACCACGGAAGGATCGGATCCGAACTCGGTCTGCCAGGTTCGGTGGCTCATCATGATCGCCGGCGGCGCGGACGCTTTGTCATCTTCCGCGGAAATCGTACGTCCGCCGAACGCGTTCACCCCCAGCGTCGAGAAGTAGTTGCCGGTCACGTACTCCGTCTGAAGCGGTTTCGCGATGTTTCCGCTGCCCTCCCGCCGTACGCTCAGCCGGTTCCCCCCAGCCTGAAATGCGGCCACCTCGGCGAATTCCGGCGTCTCCGCTTTCAGCCGCTCGTAGAGCGGATACGAGAACATTCCCCAGCGGTCCTGCGGTCCGCCTTCCACGCAGCAATCGTCGCCGTCGCCGATACGATACAGCTGCGCCGGATCCGACACCGGCAGCGAACGCAGCATCACCGCGTGAATCATCGTGAAAATCGCGGTCGTGCCGCCGATTCCCAAGGCCAGGGTCAGTACCGCGGCCGCCGTGAATACCGGCGACATCCGAAACTGCCGTACGGTGTAGCGAAGCGTGTTGCGCAGATCCAGCATTCGAGCCCTCTACGTCATTACGAGGTTCGGACGCCAAAGTTTCCTGAAAATTCGGGATTTGCCGGCGACTTCCCTGATGTCTCCTCACGGAAGCATGGTGTGTTCCGCTCTTCGCGCGAAGGCGGGGGGCTCTATCTCATTCTTAAAGCGAGGCGGAGCGGTGCGGAGAGTCGCCGATCGCGGCACGGAGCCGCGGTTCTCACCGGATGGGAAGCTGATTTCGTACAGCGCAAGGATGGGCGACGGGCGGACCGCGGGGCTCATCGTTCCCACGGCGGGGCGGCCCTGCTGTCGAGTGAAGCCGGACTCGCCGCACAGCCTCACGCCGATCTGGTCGCCCGATGGCGGGCACGTCGCATTCTTGTCGGCAACGGATGCTCAGGAAACGGCCTACGACTGGTGGGTTGCTCCGGTGGAACACGAGGCGGCATCAGGTAGGCGCCCAATGCGAACATTCGCGTCCGATTTGCTTGCTTCGGAACGGATCGGATATCTGTTTCAGCGGGTGGAGATCCGCTGGATTGGTACGGCGATTCGATGTGTTCCCGCGGCAAGAGGTGGACGTCATGCAGTTTGGCGTGAAGGGACCGGTTTGGAGGCGGCTGGCCCGTGCCGTCAATGCTGGCGGGTCCCACTGGCGCAAGCTTTCGAGTCCGAGACCGAGAAACACACTCGACCTGTTCTTCAGCCGCGAGTCGCGCGTGAACAACATTTGGTATCTGGTGAGCGAGGTGGGCGCTGTCGCGCGTGACGGACAACGTTTCGCTCCATGACGGCGTTCAGAACCGCTTCGCAGTTTCGCCGACGGCCTCGAGTTACTTTCAGTGTCGAAGCGTTCCGGACAGTGGAGGATGTGGAGACGGGACTTGGCGAGCGGCCACGTGACCATGGTGACCGGCGGGAATGTGCCTGAGGATTATCCGTGTTTCTCGAGTTCGGCGGACCGGTTCGCGTTCGTGGAGGATGTCCGCGGCAAGCCTGCAATGGCCGTGCGCGAGGTGGCGTGACCCGCGATTGTGCGCAGACTGCGGCACGCCGCGGAGTTGGATCGGACCGCTCACATCGTTGCCTTGCGCGGGAACGCGGTTATGCTGATCGATGCCGGACGGACAGCGTGACTTGTTGTTCGAACGACATGGTGCTGCCGTTGAAGTCGCTGTATCGCCGGATGGCGACGAATTGCGATGCGATCGACCGCGCAGGCAGAATGTCGAGGTTATCTCGCGAGGTTGTAGACAGCCGCCTGCAGATGTTTCGAAATGGCCCTCTTTGCGAAACCGACTACAACCTGACGTTCGCGTGTCGCCGACGAAAGCGCTGTATCTATTCAGTCGCAGAAGCCAGCGGCGCCTCGCGACGATACAGTTCGATGCCAGCACAGCCGTTAGTGGCTGCACCATTTCCACTCCTATCAGGGCTATCCGCTGAACGGGTCGGCGCTTGCGGTCGCGAATCGGCGCGTTTTATTTACGCTGGCGCAACACCGGTCGAACATCTGGCGCGCTCACCATCCCAAAATGATGGGTGGTGGCGCGCCGTGGTCGTTATTGTCCGCCGATGATGCAGGATCGGTTTACCGTGTATGGTCCTGCGACTGAGGTTGGATCTGCCGAATCTACGAGAACGGTGTACGTGCCGTTAGCCGGCAGACTGACGGAACCCGTAGTCCCGTTCCAAGGGGTGCCCTTGAGCAGAGTGCCGTCCGGAGCGTACAGTTGTGCGACGATGAGTGCCCCTTCGGCGCTCTATGCCGCGATCACAACCGCATCCCCCGATTTGCCCGAGAAGACGTACGGCACATGCTGCGCTGCTTGGCCTATGCTGCCTGAACTGGTCTGGCCGCACGCTAGGGCTGCGCCGCACTTCCCGCTGGTGAACTGAAGGCTGACACCGAACGCGCCAGCCCCTGAAGTCGGATCTGCCGATTTCACGAGCACAGTAAACGTGCCAGCCGCCGGGAGAGTAATGGACCCGGTGGTGCCGTTCCAGGGTGTGCCTGCGATAAGCTTGCCGCCCGGCCCGTACAGTTCCGCTATGATGCGTGCGCCTCCCGTAACTGGATGCTGCAACCAGCACCGAATCTCCGAGCGCGGCGTCGAAGATGAAGGGCACGTTCTGAGCTGCCTGTCCGATTGTGCCGGACGTCGTCTGCCCGCAACTAAGTCTGGTTCCGCATTTCCCAGTCGTGAACTGCAGGCTCACGCCAAGATCACCAGCCACCGATGTAGGATCCGCCGATTTTGTGAGAACCGTGTATCTTCCGGTGGTGGGCAGCGTAACCGAGCCGGTCGTGCCGTTCCAGGCGTCCCGGCGATGAACTTCCCATCGGGGCCGTATAGTTCGGCGATAATGAGTGCTCCTCCGGCGCTGGACGCAGCCACGAGGACCGCATCGCCCGCGTTGGCCGCGAATACGTAAGGTAGGTGCTGGGCAGCCTGCTCGATTGTCCCGGATGTGGTCTGGCCGCACACAAGCACGTGCCGCATCTTCCATTCGTGAACTGAAGACTGACTCCGTACGCCCCGGCCGCAGATGTTGTGTCTGCAGATTTCACGAGAACGGTATACTGGCCTGTCGCGTTGAGCTTTACGGACCCAGTTGTTCCGTTCCAGGGGGCGCCGCCGATGAGCTTGCCATCGGGTGCATAGAGCTCCGCGATGACGAGCGCGCCTCCGGCACTAGAAACCGCAACGAGTACGCTGTCTCCAGCCGTGGCCTGGAATTTGTAGGTGTCCGTCTGTCCTTTGCCGAGATTTCCGGTCGCATTGCTCCCGCAATGGAGCGTTCCGGGCGGCTCGACGGAACTGGTTATTATCGTCACCGTATCCGGCGGGACGCTGTCCTCCTTCCCATCATTGACGATGAGTTGCACGACATACGTTCCGGCCTGGTCGGCCATGAACGTGGGTCGGGGCGAACTCGGATCCGAGATCACGGCCGAACTGCCTTCCGGCTTTGCCGTAAACGACCACGCGAACCGAAGCGTATCTTTGTCGGCATCCGAAGAGCCCGTCCCGTCAAGTTGCACTGTTGCGCCAATTTCAACCGTCTGATCAACTCCCGCATCTGCGACGGGTTTGCTGTTCTTCGTGCTGATGGTTACACTCGCGGGAGCGCTGTCCTGCTTTCCGTCGTTCACGATGAGTTGCACGACATAATCGCCGAAGCAAGGAACAACAAAGCTCGCGTCCTTGCCGGATGCGGTCAGGTCAGGCGTTGCGCAACCGGGCGAACCGAAGTGAAGCTCCAGCGGCACGTTCGAGGATCTCCGTCCGGATCGGTGGTATCCGGCGCAACTCAGGTGCACTGTTTCGCCGACGAATACTGATTGAGGGGGTCCAGGGTTGGCGGTTGGTTTGCCGTTTACGGTGCTGATCTCGACTGTGTCGGCAAGACTGTCGAGCTTGCCATCATTCACGAGAAGCTGCGCGACGTACAGGCCGGGTTTGTCGGCCACAAACGTGGGCTTCACGGCCGTTGTGCTCGACAACAAGGCGCTGCTTCCCGTCGGCACCGAAGTCAGCGACCATTTGAACGTAAGCGTGTCGCCATTTACGTCCGACGATGCGCTTCCGTCGAGTTGCGCGGTGGATCCGACTGCAACCTTCTGGTCGGGTCCGGCGTTTGCAGCCGGTTGGACATTTTCCGTAGTGATTTGGACTGTATCTGGATGGCTATCGAGAGTTCCGTCGTTGACGATCAACTGGACAACATACGTTCCGGGCTTGTCGGCGGTGAAACTGAGCTTCACCTCGGACACAGTAGAAAGTTGCGCGGTGCTGCCTGCCGTTTCGAGGTGATCGACCACTTGAAACTCAGCGTATTTCCATCGGGTCGCTGGAACCGCTTCCGTCTAGATATACTGTCGAACCGAGAGTCACCTTTTGATCCTGCCTGCATTGGCAAATCGCAGCGAGTCACCCGTAGTGATGCTGACATGGTCTGCCGCACTGTTCTACTGCCCGTCGTTTACTACTAGCACCACATCATAGGATCCTGGCTGGTCTGCAACAAAGGTCGCATTCACTGCCGCTGTATTTGAGAGCGTCGCGTTGCTGCCAGCCGTGCGTGATACAAACGACCATCTGTAAGTTAGCGCGTCGCCGTCAACGTCTGAGTACCTGCTCCCGTCGAGTACGACGGTGGAACCCAGCGCGACGCTCTGGTCTGGTCCGGCGTTCGCAACAGGTGCCGTGTTGCCGGTGGTAATGATGACAGTAGCAGGATCGCTGTCGGCTTTGCCGTCATTCACTACGAGCGAGAATGTGTACGCGCCCGTTTGTCCACGAAGAAGGTCGGATTCACCGCCGTCACGTTCGACAGTGCGGCGGCACTGTCCGCGGGCCGCAGAACAAGCGTCCAGCGGTAGGTAAGAGGATCTCCATCTGGTCTGTCGATTTCGAGCCGTCTAGCTGCACTGTTTTCCCGATAAGGTCGTCTGATCTGGCCCGCATTTGCCGTCGGTCGTTGATTGCCGCACGTAAAGGCGAAACTTAGGCTCGCCGATCGAATGGGACCGTGCGGTCCTGTCGCATGGTAAACGTGTCGCGGCTTACCACGGTTTTGGCCTGCAGCGATTTCGCCGAAATCCAGGCTTCCGTCCCGGATTTCCGTTGCCTGTGATGTGCTCCGTTACGTGGCACTAACCAGCTTGCAGCCGTAGATCCCGTATTCTGAGCAGCAACCGTGTAGGTGAAGTCAAAAATGGTTCGCGTGATGCGCTCCGAACCGTCAGCGTCGTCTCAAGAACCCTTAACGCCCAGGTGATGCGCATTCAGTATTGTCGCCATCAGCACTAGAGCACGCAAACTAGCAGGTTTCCTCTGTGCATTGTCTGTCTCCTTTCACCTATGCCGCCTAAAATGCAGCCCACAGCGCCACAAGCGAGGCAAACAGCAGAGCGAGCGAGTTGACGCTCCGTACCACCTGCGTCTGTAGGCACGTCACACCTTTTTCTATGACCCTAAGTAAATCCCCTTGTTCATCAAATTGATTGACAGTAAAGGCTCGCTGCCTGCTCCCCTCCGCCCGTGAACACAAAGTTCACCGGAAAGGTTGCGCGAGCTCGCATTGTTTTGAACTGCGAGCGCGTCGTACGCTCCAGCGTGCTCGATGTTCAGATCTCGCTGTAGCACTATCTCGTCCCAGTCCTAATTCACCACAGGTGGTGTCCTCGAGGTCTTTGAACAAGCTGCCCTCTAACTAAATCGTGAATCCTTGCATCGCCTGTAAACTGAATCCGCTTACGTAGTAGTGTATCGCCATAGATCCTGTCCAGCGTGACATCCGCACATCGTGGCTAGATACTGTATCACGTCGCCTCGCACTAGAGCGAGAATAGTAATGCAATAAGAGTCAATTTGCAGTAAAACCTTCAGCACAATTCCTCCTGTCTCTCAAGATGCGTACTGATCTGAGCCTCTGTGTTAGTTTAGCGCCGCTATCGTGTAATCCAAGTAACAGGCGTAAACAGCGCGTTAACAAAGAGTGTACATTTTGTTAACGCTTCCCGCTGTGCCTTGTCAGATTCTAGTCCTACTATCTCTATGACTCCTGACAGAACAGCCTGTGAATTTTTGAAAGTAGCTCCGCGCCGCCTTCTACAGCGCACTACAGCACTAGCTACCTCCGTGAGGCGCCAACATCCTGTGTCGTAAAGTTCCGTCCCTGCCTTTACTTCATGCGTGTGGCGTACTTACAGCACAGCTGTCTCGTTTTCTCCACATCTTTCTATCTCACTGTAGACGTTTAAGACACTCGTCAACGCGCAAGTGATAGCGTTTGACTAGTGTCCCAGTATGATCGCGCAAGTACCGTTTGTTCTCAGACAGCGTTGTGTGAAGCGTGTTGTCCCCTGTCACCCTGCCTCCTCACCTATTTTATCTTACGCCGTCACCGCAACCTCCTCAGCGCCTTCCCTATCTTGTCTACCACCTCTACTCCTTGTGCGTTCAGCGCCTCGTTCCGCTGCTACTACTCTAGTTCCTGCTGCTGTCCGTCCCTTTGTCTACCGTCTTGCCCTCCTCTACTAAACTGCTCTTCCCTCTCCTCTACATCCTTTGACCGCCCTCTCCCCTGCTCTGCCAGTTGCCCTGCTTGTCTCTGCTCTGCCTTTAACTCTTGCATCTTCCTCTGCTCCCCTCCCTGCGCTACCCTTCCACTCCTCTCTTTCAGTACCTGTCTGGCTGTTCTCCTAGAGTCTATCTTCTTCACAGCACTTCTATGTAAGTGATGATAGCGTTGAGCACGTCTACATATTCAGCATAATGAGAGATCCTTATCTGATTCCTGTTACCAGACTAAATGCGCGAGGCGTTGTCGCCGTTGTCTTAATGATCGCGAGCTTTTCTAATAGCGTCTATACTTCGCGATTTTGCCTCCAACTTAACCCTCCCTGCAGTCCTCCCAGTGTCTTTCTCCACATCTTCTTTTTTATTTCCATCTACTTGCTACGCTGTTACACCGGCTTCCGCCAGGTACTGCCGCATCGTCTTCGCGTACTGCGGAAATGCGATCTCGGGTTCATCGATGTCGGGGTGCCACCGTTTTTCCCACTCGAAGCAGTAATAGCCCTTGTACCCGCCAGTGGCGAGTACTCGCACCGTCTCTTTGACGGGAATATCGCCCGTTCCGGTAAGTACGTAGTGACGGTCGTCTTTGCTCTTACCTGGGACCGCCACTGAATCCTTCAGGTGAGTGTGGCGTGTGTACTTGCCCAGACTCTTGAACGTATCGGCGGGCTTCTCTCCTTCGACGCAGGTGTGGTGCGCGTCCCAGAGGAAGGCGACGTTCTTCGACTTCGCTCCCTCCAGGATCGGGATGAGATCCTCGGCTCGACGAAACTCGCCATGGGATTCGACGATGACCGTCACGCCCGCGGGTTTCGCGTATTCGCCGAGCTCGTGCAGTCCGGCGCTGATGCGTGCGAAGGTGACCTTGTGGTCCTCGCCCGGGATGAAGTCGTTCGGGAACACCCTGACGTAGGGAGCTTGCAATTGGTGGGCGAGATCGATGAAGCGGCGAGCCTCGTCCATCATCTTGGCGCGCTTGACTGGATCGGGTTCATGCATTTGGGCCGACGCGCCGAGGTCGGAGATCTTCAGCCCCGCGGCGGCCAGATCGTTGCGCGTTCCCTGGAGACGGGTGCCGCTGAACTCGGCACACTTGGGCAGGTCCATCTGGTCCTGGATACCGCGCAGCTCGAGTGCGGCGAAACCCCACTGCGAGGTGTTCTTTACGATGGTGTTCCAATCCCATTTGGGGCAGCCGAGGGTTGAGACCGCAATGGGCAGCTTCGCGGCGGATTTCGCCGGCAGGATGGCAGGGGCAGCCACAGCGGGGGCTGCGATTTTAAACAGGTCGCGGCGGGTCATATTCAAATGTTAATTGAATCGTATGTTGTACGACGGACCCGTCTGACACGGGGCCCTGTCAGCCTGTCCTGGAAATTGATAGGCTGATTAGGCCATGTCAACTATGAATCGCCGTTCCGTCCTGGCCGCCGCTTTTGCCAGCGCCGGCTGGAATGCAGCCGCACAGACTCCTGCTGAACGCCAGATCGCCGCCAAAAATTCCGCTCCCGTATCTCCCAAGGACAACCTGAAGGTCACCAAGCTCGAAACGTTTCTGGTGAAGCCGCGCTGGCTGTTTCTCAAGATTCATACCAACGCCGGCATCACCGGATTGGGCGAGCCGATCACGG
The DNA here is from genome assembly GCA_963737465.1 of uncultured Acidobacteriota bacterium. Lineage (GTDB taxonomy): Bacteria > Acidobacteriota > Terriglobia > Bryobacterales > Bryobacteraceae > TMP-7. The sequence goes on along the minus strand of CAVTTC010000012.1, from coordinate 269,451 downwards.
AGGGCCGCGCGCTCACCTGTGCCACGGCGGTGAAAGAGATCGAACCGTACCTGATCGGCAAGGATCCCCGCCGCGTCGCTCATCACTGGCAGGCCATTTACCGGCACGCCTTTTATCGCGGCGGGCCCATTCTCACCAGCGCGCTCAGCGGTATCGACCAGGCGCTGTGGGACATCAAGGGCAAGGCTCTCGGCGTTCCGGTGTACGAGTTGATGGGCGGTCCCACGCGCGACCGGGTCCGCGTCTACGCGCACGCCGGGAGTCCCGATGCCATCAAGGCCGCGCTCGCCAAAGGTTTTACCGCCTTCAAGACCGGGCCCGCCAAGAAGCGCCCCGCCCGCTACATCGAAACCCAGGCAGCGGTGGAGTATGCCGCCGAGCGTTTCGCCGAACTCCGCAAGATTGTCGGCAAGGAAAACGACCTCGCCATCGACTTTCACGGCGCCATCAGTCCCGCCACGGCGAAGTTGCTCATCAAGGCTCTCGAGCCGTACCAGCCGATGTTCGTCGAAGAGCCGTGCCAGGCCCAGAATCACGATGTCATGGCCGAGATCGCGCGCGGCACCTACCTCCCCATCGCCACCGGCGAGCGCGTGTTCACGAAGTGGGGTTTCCGCGAGGTGCTGGAGAAAAGGGCCGCCACCGTGCTGCAGCCCGACCTCTGCCACGCCGGCGGGATCACGGAAGTGCGTCTCATCGCCGGCATGGCCGAAGCCTACTACGCTTCGGTTGCGCCGCACAATCCCCTCGGTCCCATTTCGCTGGCCGCCGGGGTGCAGATCTCGGCGTCGATTCCGAACTTCCTCTGCCAGGAACAGGTGTCGCTCGGCGAGGGCTACATCAAGCAGCCCTTCCACGTCAGCGAGGGCTACCTGGATCTGCCCAAGGGCCCGGGACTGGGCATCGAACTCGACGAGAACGCCATGGCCGACAAGATCAACCACGACTGGCGCAATCAGGAGAGCTACGACGCCGATGACGGCTCGGTAGTGGACTGGTAAACGCAGCAATGCTCGCCAACAGCCGCGCATGGGCGCCCGTCCGGCGCGGCTGTCGGGACTTGGAGACGGCGCCTACCCATTGAGCGAGCACGCCCGGCACTTCTCGGGGCGCAGGATCTGCTCTTCTGATTGGTCCAGTTGCCGCACCACGATCTTGCCGGACTGCATCATATCCGCCCAGCCCGCATCGGCCATGTAATCTCCCACCAGTTCCAAAGCACGGTATTTGGTAGCCGCCAGGAGATAGATGCTCTCCGTCCCGTGTACGCTGACTTCGTAGAGATTCACCGTTCCCTCCGCTCCGTTCTGTACCCAGTATAGGACCGGTTCCGCCGCCCGGCTCTCCGGCCGTTTCACTGTCCGATTTGGCCGCCGCCGTCCCACAGCCGGACAGTCGCTCGCCGGCCCGCCGTAATTCCTTCAACGCCGGCAGGTGGCATCGCGATTGCTTCCCCGGATACATGCGCGGCTTGGTCCAGGATTTTCGCCATGGTCTCCGTGTCTCTCTCAAGAGCCCGGGATTCCTGTTGGTCGCGGTGCTCACGCTGGCCATCGGCATCGCCGCCAACACCACCGTCTTCAGTTGGATCGACACCGTCCTGGTGCGCCCCATTCCGGGAGTCGCGAACAGCCGGGAACTCGTCTCCTTCGAAACCGTCACCCCGAGCCGGGAGTACATCACCACCTCCTACCCCGACTACCGCGACTATCGCGACCATCTGAAACAGCTCGCCGGCATCACCATCGCGCAGCCCCGCGCATCTGAGCCTCGGTGAAGAGGACCACGCCGAGCGCGTCTGGGGCGAACTCGTCGCCGGCAACTATTTCGAAGTGCTCGGAGTCCGCCCTGAGCTGGGCCGGGTCTTTTCCCCCGACGAGTACGGCGACAAGCAGGGCGGATATCCCGTGGCGGTGATCGGTCACGCGCTCTGGCAGCGGTTCTTCAACGCCGATCCCGCGGCCATCGGCAAAACCGTTCGCGTCAACCGCCAGCTCCTCACCGTCGTGGGCGTCATCCCCGATGAATTCCGCGGCTCCATCGCTGGCCTGGCCTTCGAGATTTGGGTTCCCGCGATGATGGCCACCGAACTCAACCTGATGCCGGACTGGATGCTGCGCGATCGCCAGACACGCAGTTTCGTCGCCTTGGCCCGCCTGAAACCGGGCGTCTCCATGGACTCGGCGCGAGCGGAGATCGCCACCGTGGCCGGGGAACTCGGGAAGGTATATCCCAAGACGAACCAAGGCATCACTGCAACCGTGCTTCCGCTCTGGCAGGCGCACTTCGGAGCCCAGGGGATGATGCTGGGGCCGCTCCAGATCCTGATGGCGGTGTGTGCCGTGGTGCTGCTGATCGTCTGCGCCAACGTGGCGAATCTGCTGCTCGCCCGGGCCATGGCGCGCCAGCGCGAGTTCGGCGTGCGGATGGCTCTGGGCGCCGGCCGGCTCCGGCTGGTGCGGCAGCTTTTCATCGAGACTCTGCTGCTGGGGGCTCTCGGCGCCATCGTCGGCGCTCCCCTCTCTATTTGGATGGGGCAATCGCTGGCATTTCTGCTTCCCCGGGGCGTGTATCCGGTCCATCTCGAGGTCGCCACGAATCCGGACATGCTGGCCTTCGTCGTCGTGATCTGCCTGGTCGCCTGCTTCATCTCGGGAGTGGCGCCGGCCTTGCAGTTGGTTCGCGGCGATTTCAACGAGGCGTTGAAGGAGGGCGGCCGCAGTGGAAGCGCGGGCGCGGCCTCCCAGCGCATCCGCGGCCTGCTGGTGATGTCCGAAGTGGCTCTGGCCCTGGTGGCCATCATCGGCGCCGGTCTGTTCGCCAAGAGCTTTCAAGTGGCTCGAAAGATCAACCCGGGCTTCGACACCCGCAACGTGCTGGTATCTCATCTGTACCTGTCCAGTGCCGGATACTCCGTGCCGGGGCGGAAGCTCTTCTGCCGCCAGCTGCGCGAGCGCCTGGAAGCGGAGCCCGGTGTCGCTGCCGTCGCCTATGCGGATTCCGTTCCCCTCGGATTCGAGGGAAGCTCCTGGGAGGATCTCCAAATCGAGGGCTACGTCCCGGGTCCCAGCGAGAACATGAAGATCGACCGCAACGTCGTTGCGCCCGGCTTCTTCGGTCTCATGCGCATCCCGCTGCTCGACGGCCGCGACTTCACCGAACTCGACGACGAGAAAGCCAACCCCGTGATGGTCGTCACCGAGGCCTTCGCGCACCGTTTCTTCAACGGCCGGAATCCGGTCGGATACAAGGTGCGCGGCTGGGGGAAGTGGTTCACCATCGTCGGCGTTGTCAAGGATACGAAATACCACCGGCCGAATGAGCCGTCGCAGCCCTATTTCTATGTCCCGTTCCGGCAGGTCTACCGCGCCGACCTGGCGATTGCCGTCTACGTCCGCATGGCGGGCGACACCGCCCAGGGACTGGTGGCGATGCGGCGCGTGGTCCGCGCGCTCGACCCCAATGTGGGGGTGTTCGACGCGATGCCGCTGGCCGAATCCATCACTGCGTCGTTGTTCCCGCAGAAGGTGGCGGCGTCCCTGCTGGGCGCGCTGGGAACCATCGCCCTGCTGCTGGCCGCGGTGGGGCTGTATAGCCTGATGGCGTACTCCATCAGCCAGCGGACTCAGGAACTCGGCATTCGCATGGCGTTGGGCGCGACGCCGGCCGACGTGCTCAAGCTCGTGGTGCGGCAGGGCATGGGACTGACGGCCGCCGGACTTCTTCTGGGCACGGCCGCGGCGGTCGCCGTGACGCGCCTCGCCGCCGGCATGCTGGTGGACGTGAGCGCAACCGATCCCCTGATCTTCGCCGGCGCGGCCCTGTTCCTGGCCCTGGTAGCCCTGCTGGCCACCTGCATCCCAGCGCGCCGCGCCACCCGGATCGATCCCGTCGTCGCCCTCCGCTATCAATAGTGGGGACACTTTCAGTCCACAAAACCCGAGGTGGGGCAGGCGGTTTCGCCTGCCGCGGGGCTCTCAGCCCCGCTCCGGAGTCCGACGTGGGGCAGACTCCCAGTCTGCGCGGGGCTCTCAGCCCCGCTCTGGACTTAGGACACTTCAGGGTTACAAGTCCGATGTAGGGCGGACTTCAGTCCGCGGGGCTTCAGCCCCGCTCTGACTTGAACACTTCAGGGTGTCAAGTCCGATGTAGGGCGGACTTCAGTCCGCGCGGGGCTTCAGCCCCGCCCTGGACTTAGGACACTTCAGGGTTACAAGTCCGATGTGGGGCAGACTCTCAGTCTGCGCGGGGCTCTCCAGCCCCGCTCCGGAGTCCGACGTGGGGCAGACCAACCCCAGCCCCGCTACAAACTCCCGGTACATCACATAAGCATCCACATACCCAAAAACCGGAAGCAAAAAAGCCCCCGGAAGCCGCCCGACAATCTCGAAGTGGTCGTTCGTGCTCACCAAGAAGTTGAACTGCATTGCCCGGAACCCGCGCGCCCTGGCATAGTCGAGCGAATGCGAGCACATAGCGGTAGCCACGCCTTTGCCCGATGCCGCCTGCGCCGTCACGTATCCGCAGTTGGAAACGTGCGAACCGCCGCCGGACTGATTCGGGCGTAAAAAGTAGGTCCCGATCACTTGCCCTTCCGCTTCGGCCACAAACACCTCATGGCTTCTCGAAAACCAGTACGCTAAGGCGTCCGCGCGGGACATCTCGCGAGGCAGGGCATAGGTCTCTCCGCCGCGAATGACAGGTTCCAGAACCGCCCAGATCGCCTCCGCGTCGCCCGGTTGAGCCGGCCGTATCGCAAGCATGACCACAGTATCCCAGACCTCCCACGGTAGACTCTTGCCCATGAGCGATTTTCAGCGCGAAGGACACCATGCCGTCACCCCGGGAATCATCGTTGCCAAACCTCAGGATCTCGTGGCTTTCGTGAAAGACGTGTTTCGGGACGAAGTGGAGGCGACCCCGTTGGAGAGTCTATCTCAACGAGTCGCAATCGGGCCGCGTGAATCTCGCTCTAAAGAGACCGCGGCCGGTTTGAGTGTTCTTCAAAATAACTCCTAAGTCCACGTAAGGTCCAGGAATCCTTGAAGCCAAACGACTTCATTTCTCGCCAAGCCGCTTGCCGCGACATACTATGAAAATACATTTTGTAGAGAGCGGCGATCAGGCTCGTCCTATCCCGGCCAAGGGCGCAATGAAGATAGATGGGGTGAAATCGTTTGTCCCGGAGGATAAGCAGAATATGGTTAACGTGTTTTTCTGACGGCTGGATAGGCGAGCCATTCATCGTCGCGTGCATTAGGGAAATGCCATACTTTTTGGCTTTTCTCTCTTCGAACTCGGACAGCAACGGAATGAACTCGAGAGACAAGACATACCTGATGTGTTTTGATTTCAGGAACCTGAAGTCAGCATTGCTCTTTGGCGTCGATCCCCTATAGACGCCATCATCCACTTGCGCAAAACGAACGATCGAGGTACCAGGCGCCGGATGTTGGCCGCGTGGAGGCCCACCAAAACGATCACCGCCACATGCGATCAACAGCGGCAAGAGCGGGAATACCAGAATTCTCATTTCAGGTTCACTCTCCAATGCCCACTGTTCTGAGTTCTTCGGGCCACCTCTCCGCCGGAGGTCATTCCGGCTCTGAGCAGAAACCTGTGGCGTCCCGCGCCAATCGAGTTTGGCCCCATGATGACTGTCGAGCGCGAGCGGCGGTTCCGGTTGTAAGCGGGATTGGACCTCCCCGGGCGGGCCTTCCCGCAACAGGCAGCACGGCCGCACCGCGCCGGGAGCCGTACCGCCGATTCGGACGTTCCACACTCCGGAAGGACCGGACACCCGTTGGATCACAGCCCCACCGGGAAGGCGATGGGCAGCGCTGTTCCCAAAGCGTGCAAAAGCGTCGAGCAGCCCGCTGGAGTCGGTCGTATTCGAACAATTTCAGCGAGACTTCCTCATCCTCGGCGGCAATCATCGGCTCGATCGACTGTCGCTCCCTCAGTCGCCGAGTATCCGGGCTGCGGGCTGCTGGCACGCGACTCTGGTGATCCTCGCTCTGAAGTCTTCTTGACATCCGTGGCGAAGGCACAGCGAGACTCAGGGAACTGCGCGAAATGGGTCCGGCGGATAGTGAGCGACTTCTCTCTATCGCGTGGAGTGCCGTAGTCACAACCAGTGATCGCTCACACCCTGCGAATGAGCCACACAATTAGCACAGCAACAATTATGGTTCCGACCAGTCCTAAGCCGAGCATTTATATCTCTCCTTCGGGCATGTGCCGGCCTTGTTCGCCCCTGTCCGGATCCCCTGGGCACGTTAATCAAGGTCGGCCTGTCTCACTCTTCTTCATCCAGAGCAGATTAGTGACCAGAGCTGAAGGCAGACATAAAGAAACTCGAGGTGCCTGCATGGTGCAACTCCTGCCGATCATAAGGCAAGAACTGCCGAAAGTCACACGCGTTGGCTCCGCAGATCAATTCTCGACGGAGGTCCTCGCTTGGGACCATACCTTGTGGCCGGGCTCTAAATTGTGCGCGTTGAGCGCCTCCCGGCGCACGGTGCCCGCCAGGTTGAGCGTTGGGCTGTCAGACCGTGTTGGAAATAGTCCGGCTGGAGACGTGTGGTCCTTCTCATGCTCTGGGAGATTGAGCTGAGTCGTTCAAAGGAGAAATATGAAAATTCTCAAACCGTGCTCGGTTTTGCTGGCGGTGGTCGTCGTCGGGACGCTGGTAGGCTGCTCAATGACAACCACGAAGCCAGCCGATGTTTCTGATAAGATCCGGACATCGCTGGATCAGGCCGGCTTTAAAGATGTCTCGGTAAGTGAAGATCGCGACAAGGGCGTCGTCACCCTGGGCGGACATGTAGCCGCAGAGAGTGACAAGTCACAAGCCGAATCCATAGCGAAGTCCATCGCAGGTGGACAGGTTGTGGCGAACCAGATTGCGGTGGTCGTGACAGGCGCCGAAAGCGCTTCCAAGACGGTCAACGCCGATCTGGACAGCGGTATCGAGAAGAATCTCGATGCTGCTCTCATACAGAACAAGCTTCACAAGAGCGTAAAGTACGCTGTGAAGAATGCTGTCGTCACGCTCACCGGCGAGGTCAATTCTCAAGCCCAGCGCGCGATGGCCGAAAGCGTCGCGTCTCAAGTTCCAAACGTGAAGCAGGTGGTGAATGTGCTGCAAGTGAAGAACCAGAAGGCCACCTCGTCGAGGTAAGGGCTACTCAGCATTGGAGAGAGCAGGGACCTTCAATACTCGTTCGATGAGGTGAGTTGGACCTCTGGGTTGGCCTTTAAGTAACTCGACGGAATGATCGGGATTGGCGATGCAGAAGCGACCGTTGAGTTGAGTTCATTGGGTACCATCGACTCAACCGGGGCTCTCTCCCAGACACCGTGCTGAGGTCGCGCTCGAGCATCTTGGACAGGAGCGGGGGAAGTGAGGTCTCGATCTGCCCTAACCAGGCGGTTCTGAGGCTGCACCGAAGAAAGTACTGGAAGGGGAGGAAGGTTGTGAGTATGACAACACTGAGCACAACAGAATTAGCCTTGATCATTGCTGCCGCCGTGGTTCTGATTGCAGGCATCGCCGTTTTCTTTTTGGTCCGAAAGCGCCGCACTGAACGTCTGCGTACTCAGTTCGGTGGCGCCGAATATGCCCGCGCCGTGGAGAAAGGCGGCAGCCGGCGGAATGCGGAAGCCGGACTGGAAGAGCGTACGCAGCGAGTCGAAAAGTTCCACGTCCGTCCGCTCACGGCAGGCGATCGTGCGCGCTTTGTGGAGTCATGGCGCGGAGTCCAGGCGCGTTTCGTTGACGGCCCGGCCGGTGCGGTAACGGCCGCGGACCAGTTGCTGGGTGATGTGATGTCCACGCGGGGCTACCCGGTAAGCGACTTTGAACAGCAGGCGGCGGATATCTCTGTGGATCATCCATTGGTGCTTGAAAACTACCGAACGGCTCACGAAATCGCGCTTCGGCAGACGCTTGGGCAGGCCAATACGGAAGACTTGCGCCAGGCAATGGTTCATTACCGGACACTCTTCGAGGAACTGATCAGCGAGCCAGAGATGCCCCTTGCGAAGGCTGCATCGTGACGCGAGGATTGCCAGGAAGCAGGCCGGGCGTTGAGAGCGGCGAAAACCAGAATGGAGGCAATTTCGTGAACGGCGAACATAGAAGAGTCGAAGATCAGAAGGGACTCACGACGGCTGCTCTGGCTGATGCCAGTGAGCGAACGGCGCTGAAGAGAGATCTTGAAGGGAGGCTGCCGGAAGGTGCAGCCACTGTGGCCACTGTGGCCACTGATGAACAGGCGACACCGCTCTTTTCGCCCCAGGAGGCGAAGGAGTTTCGCGTTCACTGGGACACGATCCAAGGGGGCTTTGTGGATGAACCCCGACGCGCGGTGGAGGAGGCGGACAGTCTGGTCGCCGGGGCGATGAAGCGCCTGGCAGAAGTGTTTGCGGATGAACGGACGAAGCTCGAGGGGCAGTGGGATCGCAAAGAGGGCGTATCGACCGAGGATCTCCGGCTTGCACTGCGCCGCTATCGATCGTTTTTCGACCGTCTGTTGTCGGTTTAGCGATGCCGGCTGAATAACGCCCTTCACGGTGAGAGTGGCAAGCTATCCGGAACCATTCCTCGGCGCAGGCGCTGAAAAGGAACTGTCATGTCATTCGGGATTTACATTATCGGCTTCCTGGTATTGATCGGAGGGCTAATCTACGGCGCCGCAATGCTACACATCGCGGCGCATTGGATCGCAGTGGGTGCAATTGTACTCTTGGGCCTTGCGATTCTGAAGGGCGTCAAAGCCACGCGGCAAAAGGACCCATCGTAGCAAGGCTGGTGTCGCGGCCAGGATCGTGCGCGAGTGCGGCGGGACCTCGAACTCGAGAGCCTCGCGCTACACGATTCCCAAACTCGAGCTGGTTATCGGTGTGTGGGGGTTCAGCGGCGACATCGAGAAGGCCAAAGCCCGATTTGGAAGGGCGCAGCCGGACAGATTGCTCACCAGTCTGGCGCAAGCCGTCGAGCAGATTCAGGAGCTGGTCCCAGCCCAAAGCGGCATAACCGGCGGAGACCCGACAGTTCCGGAGCCGTCCGTTTTCCGGGAAGAGGACTGGATTCCGTATCCATCTGATTTCAGCCTGAACATCGTCGGAGGGACCTGCGATATCGATTTCTATACCGGGAACGTCATCGGAGAAGGCAAGGCCGAACGTGCGAGCCATGTGCCGCCATGATCCCGATCCCACCGCCGTCTCCTCCACTGGCCCCCCTAGTAAAAAACCTGGTAAAAACCCTTGCCAACAGGTTTCATTGCTGCTATGTTCCTCCCATAGACTTGGATTTGAGCGCGAAGAAAAACCAGTATGCTGTGGTACAGATTGCGAACGGCGACACTTGGGGTGGACATGCAGGCGTCCCCTCGGCCGTGTGCCATCACCATACCTGGTAACGCCCTGATCAAATGTTCCGGCGACAACCTGAGTACGCGCGACTTCGTGGAGATTGAATGGGAAGGAAAAAGGGTTCAGATCTTCGCCGTTGACCTCAGTGACCGTGGCTTTCGCGTGGATAGTCGGCATCTCTAAAATGCTCGACTCGGAGAACGGGAATTGCGTGTAGTGGGGTGAGCTTGCGGCGTTAACACCCGTGTGCTACAGAGGTGAAACGCTCCCGGAGGGGGGCTCACCCCGTCTGGGACTTTGCCCGATGTAAGTGCACGGCGAAAATGGCTTCGCGAGTTTCCCGGAGGAGTATCGAATCCGCCGCCAGCCACTAGCTAACAGCGATTACGTTCGACGCGTTCTTCTCGGCGATCTCGCCGGCTTCGACGATGTTGCCCGGCTTGAACAGGATATCTTGGCGGATCTGCCGGAAGACCGTGCTCTGACGCATTGCGGCTTCCAGTTGCATCGCAAAATGCTTCATCTCTTCCCGTTGGGCCGCGGCAATTACATCTTGGAACTCCCCGCCTTGCTGGTCCATGCGCTGCTCATAGCGGTTGATTGCGTCGGCTTCTTCAATAAGGCCCGACATAATCCGCGAAAACGTCTTTGTGGCCTCGTTTAGGCGGCCTGCTGGTTCAATGTACTGTTCCATTAACGTCTCCTGCCTTTCAGCCAGAACCTTCCGGGCTGCGTCGATCGCAAACCGGACCAGGTCCTTCTTCCACTGCTTCTTGAGCTTGCTTGAGACCTTAATTCGAACCTGGACGCCGAGCAAGTCCTTCCCCAAGGAAGTTCACCAACTCACGGTTCACTTCGTCCGCGTGGGTCCATGTGATGCAATGCGGCCCGTCTTTCACCACGAATAAGCGGGCTCCTTTGACCAGTTTCGCGGTCCGGAGTCCGGAGGCGCCGATAGGTAGAATTCGGTCCGCATCCCCCTGGATGACCAACGTGGGCACCTCGATGCGGGTCAAGTCCTCGCGGAAGTCCTCATACCATGCCGGCACGCAAGCGAGACAGGCCGTACCAGAGGCGCCGGCTGCCACGTTCCAGCTGGCCTGAACAACCTGTTCGCTGACACGCCTCCCCAGCAGGACATCCGTGTTGTAGAAATTCTTGAAGAACTCGCTGAAGAACGCGTAACGGTCCGCGACGACGGCCTTCTGAATACCCTTGAAGACACTGCCGTCCACGCCATCCGGGTTGTCCGGGGTCTTCAGCAGGAAGGGCGGGACCCCTGAGATGAATACTGCCTTGCTCACACCCTTCGATCCGTGTTTCCCCAAATAGCGCGCTACTTCGCCGCCTCCCATGGAGAACCCGACCAGCGCAAAATCTCGTAGTTCGAGCTGCGTCACTAGTTTGTTCAGGTCCTCGGCAAAGGTGTCGTAGTTGTAGCCGGTTGTTGGCTGGCTGGACCTGCCAAATCCTCTACGATCATAGGTGATCACACGGTAACCCGCAGCGAGCAGGGCTGGGGTCTGCTTCTCCCAGGAGGCGCCGCTCAGTGGATACCCGTGAATCAGTACAGCCGGCCGACCCGAGCCGTGGTCCTCATAGTACAGATCGATGTTGCCGGAGTTAAGTTTTCCTTCCCGACAGTGATGTATGGCATTGAATTGGTTTTTTGCGCATTGGCGCGCGTTACTCGTTCTCTCCGGCTAGCTGGGCACCCTAAACAGCGGAGCGCCTGCCGGGTTAACAGACGTATCTTGCCGGTCGCACGGCATGACGATCGTCTGCCGGCTGGGATTTAGCACTTTTTACCGGCTGCGAGAAGTACAACGCCGCCAATCAGGGCCACCGCGCCGGCGATGGGCGGCGGCAGAATCGGTCCGATGTCAGCCACTCTCTCCCTGGTCGTGTAAGTGTACCCTCCCAACGCAAGACCGAGACCAAGTGCAGTCAGGATCATCCCAGGCGTCTTGTTCACAGCGGCGGCCTCCTTCGGCGGCGATGACCGGGGAGTGACGAAAGAATCTCACACTCGTCGGTGTTCCCGAGCGGAGCTACGGCCCTGCACAACAACCGGGTCACTTACTTCTCGGGATTGTTCGTGACCTGTTCGGCTTTCTCTTTAACAGTCGCCTTTCCAGTTCATGAAGCTTGCCCTTACGTTCCACTACCCGCGCCAACGGGAATATCCATACCCTCCACCGCCGAGTACGAACAACAGTAGAAGAACAATCAATAGCGTCGTCATTTCTCGCCTCTTCTCAATTCAGTGCAATGCAGATTGGGGACCGAAGGCGAATTTGCGCGCAGAGAGAGTAGAACGAGACTCCCGCAAGTTGGGATGTGCAGATTTTGCCATCCGCAAGGCAAGAAGTGCAGCAGTGGTTGTGCGGTGATTCAAACCGGCCAGGAAAGTTGTGGCAGTGTTCGTGCATCAGGGAATGTTGGAACGCGAAGTGTCGAAATAATCACCAGGAAGGGATTGTTGTTTTATGTGGCACGTGAGCATAGGTGTGGTACTGATGGCGGCCTCAGCCACGTTTCTGGCTGCGCAGGACCCCCCGAGCCGGGTGGGCCGTCTCAATTACCGGGACGGCCCGGTGTCTTTCCAACCAACCGGGATAAATGAATGGGTGGATGCCGACATCAACCGGCCGCTCACCACCGGCGATAACATCTGGGTCGGCGACCGCGGTCGGGCCGAGCTTCACATCGGATCTGCGGCTTTACGCCTGAGCGCGCACTCGGATGTCCAATTCCTGAATCTGGACGATCAGACCGTCCAGATCCGTCTGTCGGAAGGGACGCTCACGGTCCGCCTGCGCTATCTCGGGCAGAACCAGATCTTTGAAGTGGACACACCCAACCTGGCGTTCACCTTAGAGCGGCCCGGCGAGTACCGCATCGACGCGAATCCTGATTCGCAGACCACCACTGTCACGGTGCGCGATGGAGAGGGCGAGGTGACCGGCGGCAGTCAGTCGTTCCCGGTTTACTCGCGGCAAAGGGTAGTCGTGAGAGGCGGCGATCAAATTGACTACAATCTCGCGTCCGTCGGTGGAACCGATGAATTCGACCAGTGGTGCTCCTCGCGTGACCGCCGCGAAGACCTATCTCAGTCTGCACGCTACGTTTCGCGCGAAGTCCCCGGCTACGAAGACCTCGACCAATACGGCCGCTGGGGGAATCAGCCCGGCTATGGCCAGGTCTGGATGCCGACTACAGTCGCAGCAGGCTGGGCGCCCTATCATGACGGGCATTGGGCCTGGATCGCCCCCTGGGGTTGGACCTGGGTGGACGACGCACCGTGGGGATTCGCTCCCTATCACTATGGCCGTTGGGCTTCGTTTGGCGGCCGTTGGGGCTGGATACCCGGACCCTATGGCGTGACTCCCATCTATGCGCCCGCGCTGGTGGCGTGGATTGGCGGAGGAAGAGGGGGCTCCGGATTCAGCATGAGCTTCTCTATCGGCACTGCCGCGGCGGTAGGATGGTTCGCACTGGGTCCTCGCGAGCCGTATTTTCCGTCTTACCAGGTGAGCCAGGGTTACTTTACGCGGGTGAACAACACCAACACGGTGATCAATAACACCACCATCAATAACTATTACAACAGCGCGGAATTCCAATAACACGGCGATCACGTATGTGAACCAGAGGGTCCAGAACGGCGTTACGGCGGTTCCGCAAAACACCTTCGCCAGCGGGCGCCGGGTGAATCAGTACGCGCGCGCGGTACCGGCTGCTCAACTCGCATCGGTCCAGGTGATCGCCGCTCCGGCCATCACGCCCCAAAGGGCGAGCGTTCTCGGCCCGCGGGCGGACACCGCCTCCCGTGCTGCGCGTCCCCCGGCTAACGTGTCAAGCCGGCCCGTGGTGGCGCGAACCCCTCCTCCTCCGGCTCCGGTTCCATTCGACCGGCAGCAGGCGGCGCTGGCGCAGAACCCCGGTCGCCCTCTTCCGCCAACCCGAGGTCCGGCAGATGCGCCAGAGTGTGCCGGCTCCGAGCGCGCCGGTTCGCGTCGTCGATATGGGCCGGGTAAAGCGTGTTCAACCGGCGGTGGGTGCTGGACCACAGCCTGGGCAGCAGCCGAATGCTCCTCAGCCCCAGGTAACCGGGCGGCAGAATCTCCCGCCAGGACAGCAGCAGCAACAGAAGCAGCAGCAGGACGCCCAACAGCAGCAGCAGCAGAAGCAGCAGCAGGAGCAGCACCAGACGCCAGCAGCAGCAACAGAAGCAGCAGCAGGACGCCCAACAGCAGCAGCAACAGAAGCAGCAGCAGGACGCCCAACAGCAGCAGCAACAGAAGCAGCAGCAGGACGCCCGACAGCAGCAGCAACAGAAGCAGCAGCAGGACGCCCAACTGCAGCAGCAACAGAAGCAGCAGCAGGACGCTCGACAGCAGCAGCAACAGAAACAGCAGCAGGATGCTCGACTGCAGCAGCAACAGAAACAGCAGCAGGACGCTCGACAGCAGCAGCAACAGAAGCAGCAGCAGGACGCCCGACAGCAGCAGCAACAGAAACCGCAGCAGGATGCTCACTGCAGCAGCAACAGAAGCAGCAGCAGGACGCCCGACGCAGCAGCAACAGAAGCAGCAGCAGGACGCCCGACAGCAGCAGCAACAGAAGCAGCAGCAGGACGCCCGACAGCAGCAGCAACAGAAGCAGCAGCAGGACGCCCGACAGCAGCAGCAACAGAAGCAGCAGCAGGACGCCCGACAGCAGCAGCAACAGAAGCAGCAGCAGGACGTCCAACAGCAGCAGCAACAGAAGCAGCAGCAGGACGCCCGACTGCAGCAGCAACAGAAACAGCAGCAGGATGCTCGACTGCAGCAGCAGCAGAAACAGCAGCAGGATGCTCGACTGCAGCAGCAGCAGAAACAGCAGCAGGGCGCCCACCAGCAGCAGCAGCAAAAACAGCAGCAGGAAGCCCAACCGCAGCAGAATAGTGCGCCGCAGTCTCGGGCGGAAAAGCCTCAGGCCCCAGCGGCCGAAACCCCGCAGCGGCCGGAACAAGACAAAAGACAGAAGCCACCAAAAGAGGAGGGCAGGAAGTCAAACCAGTAGTGCCGAGTCCCTGAAAGGTCCCCGCACGAAACGTGGACCTTTTTGGTCGTTGCAGGAGTAGCCGCGTGGCTCGCCGGGCACAAACTCGAACCGCACCAGATCGGAATATTCGTCCGTTCTGGCGCCGAACTGAACCGAGCGAAAGATTGCCGCGCTTCGGCCGGTATCGCGGCGAAGGTTCTGGACGACACCGTCCAACTCGTGCATGGAAAAGCAGCCGCAGCCGGCAACTATTCCCCGGTGGAACGGGAGTGATCGGGCCCGCAATAGGAGAATGCGGGTAACAATCCGGAATCATCTCCCTCGAATGTGATTGTGCCTTCGAGCATGCCACACCACGACCCTGAGTACCTTGGGTATTATCCCAGCCCCCCAAAAGGGCCAAAACGGACGCTAAATTCCTCGAATATCTCCAAAACGCCAACATCGTGGCATTCGCGGGCTCAAACTCGAACCTCACGAGATCGGGGTCTTCGTCCGCTCCGAAGCTGAGCTGAACCGCGCGAAGGACGCCGCCGCCCGGGCCGGGCTCGCGGCGAAAGTCCTGGATGACACCGTCCAACTCGTCCACGGCAAGGCGGCCATCGCCACCATGCACCTCGCGAAGGGGCTCGAATTCCGAGCCGTCGCCGTGATGGCCTGCGACGACCAGGTGCTCCCCTCCGAGCAGCGCATCGAAGGCGCCGCGGACGATTCTGACCTGGAAGAAATCTACAACACCGAGCGCCACCTGCTATACGTAGCCTGCACCCGCGCTCGGGATTTCCTGATGGTCACCGGCACGTCGCCCGTTTCCGAATTCGTGGAAGATCTAAATGTCAAGGCGGCACGTTGAACGGGCTCTCAGTTCCGCTCGGGTAAACCAGCGAGCGGACCAAGGCTTGCTAATGCGTGAGGAAGCTATCGATGCTCGCGGACGTCCAGGTCGCCACGCCGCATCCAAAGAAGTCGGTGTCTTCTGTCCAGATCGGACAATCCAGCGCCAAGGCCGCGGCGAGAATCGGCCAGTCGTCCGGGTCGCGGGCCGCCAGCCGTTTTCGAGCCTCTGCTTCGAAGTCCCCGTACAGGTCGCCACGCACCACAGTCCCGAGAGCAGCCAGTGATCGCAGTAAGCGGACCGCTTTCGATGGGTCACCACCGCGCTTGAGGACCAATGCGGCAAGGTGCTCTTCGGCTTCCGCGTACGCAATCTCGGGAACGAAGAAGGAGACGCTATCGGAATGGGTCTCGAGGATGCGGCGAACACGCTGCCCGAGTACCGCGCGAATCAGAATGTTGGCGTCCAGCACCAGCGCCTTACTTGGCATTCCGCTTCTTCTCGCGGCCGGCGCGACGGATCTCCTTGTACTCCTGAATGAGTTCGTCCTCGGACGCACCCCAGGCTGCGATCATGGCGTCGAGTTCCTTCGCGGCTGCCCGCATGGCATCCACCTCAGCCTTGCGGCTCCTCTTCTGCGCGGGAATAAAGAAGCCGAGGGTCTCTCCATGTCGAGTGATGGCGAGCGGTTTTCCGGCTTCCAGATACCCCGCAAGGTTCTCGCGGAATTCGCGCATGCCGATCTTTTCGGTTTCCATGGTTGCGTACCCTGTGTACACAATAACACGTTCAGCGCTTCACGATCCAGGCAGAAGAACACGGCCAACTGCCTTCGCAAGAAGAACCGGCTCGACACCCCGATTTTCTCGTTTCACAATTTTATCCGGCCGGCTTCTTTTTTCGGCCGCCGTTTAGAGAATGTGGACAGAGAAATCGGCAAAGTAGAATAGTCGGTGCACTTGGTTGAAGTGTAGTACCCGGTACTATAGACTGAAACTGGTGGAACGCCGATCGGGCAATCCGGGAATCTTCAAGACGCGATGGTTCGAGAGGTTTGCCCGAAAGGAAAAGATCCGCGATACGGTGCTGGTGAACGCGGTTGAAAACGCCGAAAAGGGACAGATTGGATGCGGATCTGGGCGGCGGCGTTATCAAGCAGAGGATCGCACGGCCAGGACAGGGCAAGTCGGGCGGCTACCGAACGATCATCTTTTTCCGCCGGGCTTCGGTCGCGGTTTTCGCTTACGGCTTCGCGAAGAGCGATAGGACGAATATCGACGCCGATGAAGAGAAGCAGTTCAAGGAGGCAGCACAGCACGTGCTCCGGCTAACGGAGAAACAGATCCAGGAACTGCTGAAGAACGGCGATTTTGTGGAGGTGAGATATGGGCAGGAAATATCGAAGTGACGCAATGGCCGCCATCCACGAAACGATGGAGGGGCTGCACAAAGTGGGTGCAATCGACAAGCAGACGATGCGCCGGTTTGACGACGCCTGCCTCACGCCCGTGCAGCCACTCTCGGCGAAGCAGATCAAAGCTCTTCGCGAGCGCGAGCATGTCAGCCAGACGGTCTTCGCGAACTACCTCAACGTGACGCCGAACCTCGTGAGCAAGTGGGAGCGGGGTGAGAAACGGCCGTCCGGCCCGGCGCTCAAGCTCTTATCCCTGGTCGAAAAGCGCGGCATCGCAGCGGTCGCGTGACGGTCGTTGGGCATTGAAACCTCCGGGCTCCCCTTGAGTCTCTCCGGCCAGCGCCGGCGACTGGCTGACATAACTCGCCGGATGCTGGGTGATCACGGCCCACATCCCCCCACGCCTCGGCAACCTCCGGGCACTCAGAGTTGATCGGCCACGGCTTTCCACTGTCATCCCCATCGTCTGCGCCACCTCAGCCAGGATGTCGTGAAGCGTTCAGATCTTTAGAGTGTCGTGCCGCGGCACGGTAATCGTGTGAACAGGCGGTCCCGGATAACGCAGCTTGGACGTGGCTTCCCTTTTGGCGAACGACCGTATATCCGAGTCATTGAAGGGCGCCAACCAGCCGCTCTTCGGAGATGCCACGAGGCAGTCTCACAACGCCTCAACCGGAATCAGTTCATCGCGCACGTAGTGGAGTTGAACCAGGCGCGGGCGGACGCGGGCGTCTTCGAAATGAAGCGCGGTAGCTTCGAGCACATTGGAGCGGAGTTCCTGCCACGTCTCTGCTTCTGTAAAGATCGCCTGCCCGAGCGCGCGCGCGTGGAAGCCCCCCTCCTCGGCGTCGCGGACTTCGAAAATCAACTCCATGCTCTAAGAATACTCGGCTGGCGGAAGCGTCGCCCTCGGGCACGTAGGCGAGAAGGAACGCTTCAACCTTCATTTCAGTCCCCTTCGCGAAGGGGGCGGCACTGCTGGGCGGCCCACGACGGACGGACGCTGCGGCGCATCCTATTTCAGTCCCCTTCGCGAAGGGGGCGGCACTGCTGGTGCGCTGCACGGTCACGGTGCTCCGGGACTGTGTAATTTCAGTCCCCTTCGCGAAGGGGGCGGCACTGCTGGGCCCGGAGGAGAGCGCTGTCCTCTGCGTTAGCTATATATTTCAGTCCCCTTCGCGAAGGGGGCGGCACTGCTGGGTGAAACGGTGATCAACCTACTCAACTGGATATTCCTTTATTTCAGTCCCCTTCGCGAAGGGGGCGGCACTGCTTGGACTCGAGGGCGCGCAGGTGGCCGGGTTTTGCGCTGACATTTCAGTCCCCTTCGCGAAGGGGGCGGCACTGCTGGGGCTACCCAACTGCATGATTATAAACCCAAATCCCTCCCCCGCCGAACGGAATTCTTCGCGGATTAGGAAATTGCGCGATATCGCCCTCAATCTTCGAAACATCAGTCACCAGATATCGCCACAGAGATTCTGATACTCGCACTCCGTACATCGGCCAGCTACCAGCGTCGCCTCCGGAAAAACCTCACCACCAATCATGTACTGCATCTGGCCAATCATCTCCCGGACTCTCGCACGATCCGCCTCCCCAGTCTCGATCTCGAACACCTTGCTGTCCGGTATCCGCACCAGAAAGCATCGCTCAATCCGGAGTTTCAGCGCTCTCTCTGCGAGCACCGCATAACCGGCCAATTGCGCTCGATGGTTCTCCCCAGGTTCGCCCGACGTCATCTTGAAATCCACAACTGCCCCGTCGCCATCCCTATCAAGCAACAGGTCGATCTTTCCCGCCAAACCGAGTTCTTCGTCCGACAGCCACATCCCGAACCGCCGCCGGGCGTTCTCAAAACCGTACCGTGCGAGCGTTCTCTTCACCTCCAGCGATTCGATCAGTTCCTGCGCTCGTCGTCCCTCTTCCATCTTGTAAGTCGGCTTGCCTGCGCCGGGCATCATGATGCGGTAATAGACTACCCGCGGGCAGTAAACCCACTGCTTCAAATCAGTCACAAGCAGGGCGTTCATTCGTCCTCCGCGCCCAACACCCTCAGCGTCGGTCGCACCACCTCGGCCTCATCCTTCAACTCGTCCGCGTCGCGACGGTACTGGTCCAGTATCCACATGTCCCTCAGGTCGTCCTCACACACGGGAATCACCCGGATCCGCACGCTTTCCGTGCCGCACTCGTTCTGAAGTCGCAACGCGAGTTCCTGGCGCCGGTTACGGTTGAGCTTCCCGAAAAACGCGCTGTACTGAATCCGCTCCAACCCGTAATCCATGCAGATATCCGCCACCCGGGTCCGAATGCGATCGTTCTCGACATCGTAGATCAGCACCACAGAAACTTCCGGACTCCCCCTGCCCACCTGCAGGGGCCGCAATACGCCGGTGTAGCGGTTCTTATGGGCCATAATCGCTCACCATTTGAAGGCGAACGGCCGGTAATCGCGATGCCCGCGCACGGCGCTCGCAGCCAGCCGCGCTTGCATCTGGATGATCGACCGTACCTGGTGCTCCTTGCCCCGGTGGGGTTCCACGGCATTCAGTCGCAACAGCACCCGCGCCGCGACGTTCTCCCGCGATGGCCCGTCCAGAAGCTCGCGGACCAGCGTCAATCGACCCCCTTTGTTGAGCCATCCAAGCACAGCCCGATCCACCACCGGCTGCCGGAACTCCTCCACCAGATCCAATACCATCGAAGGCTTTCCGCTCCGGTCCACGTGCAGGAATCCGGCGAATGGCTCCAGTCCCGCGTTCATAGCCGCACCCCATACGTGCGAGTACAGAATTCCGTAGCCGTAATTGAGCGCCGCGTTCACCGCGTCCGGTGGACCTGAGTGCCAGCGTCCCGTAAAGCCTGTTCCATCGGGAAGCATCGCTCCGATCTGCCCCCAGTACATCCGGCCGGCCGTGCCCTCGAACCCCAGCAATGTTGGCCGGACCGCGTTCGCCGAGGTCCCCTCGACGCCAAGCGCGCTTTTTCTCAGCCTCCGTATGGATGCCGCCGTGGATTGCAGTTGTTCCCGGCGTTCGCCGTCCCGGCTCTTGGCGAAATACAGGAGCAGTTTTTCCTGATTGTGCAGTTTCCCGGCCACGATCCAGCGGCATAGCGATGCACCGCGATCGTCGTTGTAGGAGGACAATTGCGCGCGCCGTGTCTCCACCGTGGCCGTCAACATCGGCGACGTGATCAGCGCGAACGGTTTGCCGCTCGAATCCAGGCACGCCATTCGGATTCCCCGGGAACACAACTCCTCGAGCAGATCGGACGAGAACGAGACTCCCCTCGATCCTATGACCACTTCCTGCAACCGGAACAGCGGCACCTGGGCACAGACGGTCTTGCCTTGGCGTACGGTGATCC
Organism: uncultured Acidobacteriota bacterium; assembly: GCA_963737465.1. GTDB lineage: Bacteria > Acidobacteriota > Terriglobia > Bryobacterales > Bryobacteraceae > TMP-7. Next base: position 249,400 of record CAVTTC010000012.1, on the reverse strand, counting down.
TTTCGCCCTTCTTGCCGATGAACAACCCAAAGCCCGCCACCAGTAGTTGTGCGCCGCTCTCAGTCGAAAGCAGCGATACTGTGCCGTCTTTCGGCAGGATGGCGTCATCGAGAACTGGCAACTCGAGAGAGAGTTGTTCGGGGGCGACTTCATACTCCCCGGTGATCCAGTTCAGTTGCGCGCTCGCTGGCGGCTTGCGCGGTATTGCATACGGTATAGCCAGCGCGGGTTCGGACAAGGCCTGCCTCCACCGATTGTCATCTGTATATACAAAGCGCTACCATCGGGATGGGGCGCCATAGTTGAGTGGGCCGCGATGGCTGAAATTCGATTGGGATGACGATAACGTCGGCCACATTGCTCGTCATAACTATACTCCCGAGGAAGCGGAAGAGGTGCTTCGTTCCGCTCCACGAATTCGCAAGGTCACCGAATCGCGTCACCTCGCCTATGGTCAAACTGAGGATGGGCGCATGACGGCAGTGGTGTTTGAACGGCGGCGTGGCGCGATCCGGGTTGTGACTGCGAGGGAGATGAACGAGAACGAGCGGCACGCATACCGCCGGAGGTTATGATGCGATTGAAACCTGCGAAATCGGTTCCCGAGTTTCGGACCATTGAGGAAGAAGCCCATTGGTGGGACACCCACGATACAAGTGAGCTTTGGAAGAAAGGGAAACCGGTCCGGCCCATCAAGCTCCCGCCGGATCAAGTGAAGTTCATCCAGGAACGGGCCGCGGCCCGCAAGCAAGCCATTTCCATTCGACTCGATAAGGAGCAAATCGAAGCCGCCAAGCGCATCGCCGCCCGCAAGTCGATCGGCTACCAGACCCAACTCCGCATGTGGATCGCCGAAGGCTTAAGCCGCGAGGCCTGAAGGCCATCACAAAGCCAGGCGGCGGCACTAAATCCCGTCGTCATTGAGCGGCAGATCTAAACGGAGCCCCTCCGCCGTATACGGACAATCGGCGATCCAAACGTGGCCCACGCGTCGCAAACGCTTTTGCCCGCGAAGTCTGAAGAACTGGCCTCGGGTCACTGGCACTAGTAGCGCGGGTGCCTGTAAAGGCTCCTTCTTCTCACGTGCGGTGTATTCCTCCGCGAGTTGAGCCGGAAGCACCTCGAATCCGTCAAACATTTCATCGAAAAGATCCCGGATTCCTTCGTCGGACTGAAACGGGCGCGCCGTTGCTAACACATTCCGTTCGAAAGCTCCCATTGCCTCACGAGTGCGGGTAAGAAACCGGTCCTGTATGACACCGGAGTAGATATCGTCCAGCAAGGACTGGATTTGCGATTCATCCAGCACAACCCCATCCAGCGGCATGAGTGCTCGGAGCGTGGCCGTTATTAGAGGCTCGGGGTAGACGGGAGATCCGTCCGGTATCCCGGCCATAACGTGGGCCGGGCACGATGGGTAACGACGGGCGCGGTTCACGCGTCCAAATCTCTGCAGCAGCGCCTCGAGGGGAGCCGGGTCGCTGTAGAGAACGTCGAAATCGATGTTGAGGCTAACCTCGACCACCTGTGTCGCAACCAGCAGGGCCGGTTGCAGGGAGTGGCTTAATACTTCGCTGTTTCAGGAGTTCTCGTTCCTTATTGAATCGGTCCTCTGCGTGAAATCTTCCGTGGAGCACCGTCGCCGGGAGACCGAAGTCATCAATCAACCGTCGATGGATTTCCTGTGCACGCGCAACTGTAGTCGCCACGACGAGCACAGCCCGTCCTGCGCGAAAGTCCAAAGCCACACGCGCAAGCGTCTCGTCCTGGAGCAGATCCGCTTGGCTGATGAACAATTGATGCCGGCGAAAGGCTGCCAAGGTTTCAGTACTGGCATCAATCGCGCAGCAACGATGCAATGACTCGGCGACGATGGTCCGCATCCATGCCGGCATGGTGGCCGACATTACGAAGGCTTTGGCGCCTAGGTCGCGTGTCAGGTGTCGAATTGTACCGAGGATCAATGCCAGCCGTTCTGGCTCGTAAGCGTGGATCTCATCGAATACAAATAGCCCGCAGGCGGCGTCCGTCCAGAGTGCCTCATGCCCTTTGAGTTGAAAGGCTCCCTTGAGAAGTTGGTAGGGCGTAGTCACGCGTACAGGTGTCACGTGAAGCTGTCCGAGTGCCCGTTCCTTCAGCGCGACGGCGGCTGCTGAACGCGGCGAATAATCGCGCCCCAGAAGTTGGCTGTAGAGCGCCTGGACCGCGCGCGAATGCTGCAGCGTGACGTTCGCATCTCCGAATATCCCGCCAAGACGTCCTCGCATCGCGTTCAAAGACGCCTGAAACGGGAGCACATAGAAGAGCACCGGCAAACCGGCGTCTGGCGCTGTGCCCGGAGGCCCATAGAAGGGCAGCTTCGGTTTTCCCGCTTCCGGTGGGCGCGCTCAGGATCGCGTTCCCGTTCGCAGCCCGGCTGCGGTTTGGTGAGGATGGAGTGTCGCGTCCGGCGACAGTCCGAGTGAACCACGCATGGCCACTGGCGAGCTCAGTTGGTTGATGAATCGGATACTCTCCCACGCGGAGCCCGAATGGTCAGCAATCAGAATCGCCCCCCGCAGGAACCGTCCTCCGATCAAGCCGCCATCTGGGATCGTCGTCGTGACCTGGGCTTCAATAAGCACCTGAACAGCGTCGAGAACCGATCGCACGGCGCTGACTGGGTCCCCATCGAGGGTGCCTGCTTCTATTGCCGCACTCCACTCGGCGGGCGCCTCCGCCTTACGCACCAGCGCCGGCCAGATCGCATCCCGAAACACGGAAAAAACCCGGGCGACGAACACCGGGCTGAATTGGTTCCGTAACTGATCCAGAGCGTCGCGGCACTCGCTTGGATCATAGGGGTAACCGCTGTCGATCTCCGGCCAGTCCTTGTGATGGGTCAGGATGGCAGCGGCAATCCAAGGTAGATCTGTGTGTAAATCGGTGCCGAGGACCTGCGCGAGGATGGACACCGAAAGGACTTCATGGCGATGACGGAAGCTCGCGCCGCCGCGCAGATCCCCTGGAAGCCGTCGCAACACTTGCCAAGGTCGTGGAACGCGACGGCGGTCTCCAGGCGCAGCCACAGTCTCGGTATCGCCACAGACCAAATCAAGTCGCGGCGAACGACACCTTAATTGCCGCAGGTTCGATAAGACACGGCAGGTGTGCTCTCCGATCGTTTCCCCGGTACTCTTCGCCCAGAGATCGCTGAGGTCAGGCGCGGGTCTGGAAGAGTACGGCACGCTGGACGCCTCTCTCTGCGGGAGTTGAGGGATCCACCCACCACACCGCCTCCCCCGGCTGACCGATCAACCGTCGGTTCTCGGCCACGGATGCCTCTTCGAAGGACCCGGCGAATACACGTTCATGCAGCACGATGTAACGCTCAAAGTAGGCGCGGCGTTCTGGCGGCGGTGCAATGTAGCGCGGCATCAGCACGGTGACGCCGCGGCCAACGTAGGGCCTGTAGGAAAACGGTATGATTGTGTGCTCGATGTATGCTCCGCCGCGGGCCTCAGTTCAACTTCTTCGATGTTCGTGTACGAAGCAAGATCCTGGGATCGGCCCAGGATTACGCAAAAGGCCGGCGAACGGAATGCCGGAGCAAGGGAGAGATCTTGTAAATAGAGCGTGAGCCGTGGTCGGAAGAGAAACTCTCGGAGGTGCGGTTGGACGGTGGCCTGAGTGTTCGTGGCCCGTTTCCGACCGTCAACTTGAAACTTCGCTCCGCCGGCGGTGATGATGTGCTGATGTTCCAGGTCTGAGGCGCGAGCGGAGAACCGGAAGTCATATCCGAACTTTAATTCGGTGGGACTGGGCAATTCACCTAGCGCGCTTGCCACGTGACCGTAGATCGTCGACGGGGGTGGCATGTCGTAGGACACTTGCCGTCCGATCAGGAAGTGCGGATATCGAAATGAGGTGGCCGCCGCCTCGACGGTCACCTTCAGGGCGCGAAGCCTAGTCATACCATTGCGCGTTATGGGGTTCTTGAGTTCGGCCGCGAAGTCGCGGATCATCGCTGCGGGGTGACCCACGTGTACCCGGTCGCCGAAACTCAGAAGTTGTCTGCCGTCTCCAGCTTTCTTCGCTCTTCGTCAAGAAAGCCCTGGGCCCAGCCTACATAAATACCCGAAAGGAACTGCTCCTCGTAGGTTGTCATTAACTCGCTAAAAGCAGCAACGTGAAACTCGGTCGTCTTTCGCTGTGAAGCACCTAGCATCCGATAGAACGGGTTGTTTCCGTACTCCGTGACGGCCAAGAACACTACGGCCGGAGTCAGGTCAGTGTAGTGCTGGGCTTGTTTGGCGCCTCCGTTCAAGTTGGCTAGACTCCCGATCAAAGTCGCGACACGTTCGGTTCTTGATGCTATATCCATCCGGAACGCCGTCTGTTCCGGAGACTTACCTCTTCCAGTTTTTACCTTCTTGGCTGCCTCCCGGCGATGCGAGTCGAGGTTCTTATAACCGACCCGCTCACCGTCGAAGAACGTACCGGCCGCCGAGAGATCCAGCGAAACAAGGCCGAGAAGGTGTGCCCCAATAAAATTCGTGCTCATACGGGACTGGATTGCCTTCTTGTCGGGTCATCGTTTCGAAATCGGTCACGATACTGGCCGGCGCGATGGAGACGAAAGTGCTCACCCGGAATGGTGCGACCCGAGTGATCTCTCGGTCCTTCTCGAGAGGGCTGGCGTTTTCGCCCCTGGCGGCATCCGACTTCTTCGATGGCGCTCGCATATAACCGAATAGATCGTCATCCCACCACTTCTGAGGATCTGCATCGGTGTATGCGATCTTTCCCTCGCGATGAACTGGCGCGGCCGTCCATCGCGGCTCAGTCAATTCCAGATTGGTTCGTATCCAATATCGGACGGCTTGGGCCGAGACGTAAGCATGATCTCCATTTGGGGTCCTGATCTTCTTCACTACGATCGCATTGTCCGTCTTTGCGCCGGCGTCTGCGCCGGCATTGTTCAACGCCGACGCTGATGCATCAGAGACCCGATTGAGCCTGTAACAAAGGGCATAGTTACTCTCCTGATTGGGCGGCTTCGACTTCCTGTTCCTGTTCTTCCTCGACAGACAACTTATCCGGCGTCAACCAACCGCTGCCATGCAGTTGTTCAACAAGCCGGATGCAAATCAGATCACGGATCAGCGACCAATCCGCCAGCCCTACGCTATCTTCCGCCTCGAACACAGCCAGATAATCGTCCAGCGAGAAAAGAAGATCTCCTCCTTTCATCGCCTCGTTGCGTTGAGCCTTGACCAGCACGTTCCGGACTTCCCAAGCCTTGCGGCCGTAGATCATCCGCTTGAAGAACTGGCCATCATTGCGCGATTGGATGTACGCCGCCAAGCGATCGGCAAAGTCTTTCATCCTCGTTATTCTGTCTGGGCTCATTCCGAGAATCTCCGTTAGAAATAACTCCGTAAGGTCCCAATTTGGCTCCACGGCCCGGGTCCGAAGAAAGTGATGGCGAACGAATCGCCCTGCAATCGCCAAGTCGAGAAAACCGGCGGAGTAGATCGAGAACAGATCCACCAGGGTGCGGTTACGCGAGCGGCCCGCTCCGGTGATGGGGGGCGGCGCTGGCCTTCTCGACTTGCTCTCGCCTCTGTTGCGGGTCCCGCTGTCCCAGCCGGTGGCGACAATCCGGCCCCACGAGCCCCGGTATCGTTGTTCACCTACGCGTCGCAGGAAGGTCAGCAGTTGCGAGGGTACTGAGAAGATCTCGAGGGATGGCCCCTGTCCGGAGTTGCTCAACCAGTAGATCGCGAGCGACCTCCCGGACAGGTGGCGCGAAGTCTTCTGGAGAATTACCTGAAGGTCGTGTGCAATCAGGGTGAAAGCTGACTTGGCATCGGGATATTTCGGTCGTTTCTTCGGTGTATCCCAGGCAGCTAACTCGCGAGAGAGTGACTCGTCAGGCCCTTCCTTCGAAGGTAACTTGCCGGCTTGCGCCAAGGCGATGATCCGGCGATTGTCTTCGACAAAATTCCGCGCCAGCGCGATCGTCAGAGCCGGATCGTCCGATTGGGCGATCAACAACTTTCCTTCGGAACGTCGGCCTCCGAGCGGAAGAGACTGAAGCGCTGCTAGGTACGGGCCAGCGATCAGCAATCCGCCAGTGGCGGCAGGAAAGAAATTAAGAACGTCCTTCCCCGTGAGCATGGGCATGTTGGCCCGGTTGATCTTGTGCGTGGCCGGTCCGCCGGAGAAAACGCACCGCTTCCTTCCGCGCATCTGCGTCCGCCTCCGCGCGATGTGCCCTGACAATTCGTCTCGCCTCCTGTCTTCGCCGCTCGATAGAATACTTGCCCTTCGCAGGGTTCGTATAGTCGGAATTCATCGTAAAGACGCAAGACAGGTAAGCGTCCAACACGCCGCTGAAAATCAGATTTTCTCGATCTCGTCAGCAACAGCGTCGAGATCTTCGAGCGTCAACGCGCCCGGATCGTCCTTCCCTCGCATCGCGCACACCGTCGCGATGCCGACATCGACAAGCGCGTGACCGGTCCACTCAAGTAGGCTGCTCAAGTAAGCCCCTACTCTATTCCAGGTTTGTCAAGAACACAAGGCCTGTACCGAACCTTCACCTAACCAGTGTCTGCAACTGGCCAGCTCTGATACTCCCCCTCTATCCTTTCGAGAAGGAATTCCCCCTGATCTGGCCAAATAGGGCCGATCCCCCGGCGACTGGCGGCATCAACTCGCTGGATCCTGCGGTCGTCACCGCCGCTCACATAGCCGCGCGCCGCTGCAACCTCCGTGCACTGCAGAGTTGATCGGCCACGCTTTCCACCGTCATGCCCATCGTCGGAGCCACCTCAGCCAGGATGTCGTGGAGCGTTCCAATTCTTAGAGTGTCGTGCCGCGGCACGGTAATCGTGTGGACAGGCGGTCGTGAATAACGCAGCTTGACATGGCTCCTCTATGGCCAATGACCGTGTATCCGAGTCGTCGAAGGGCGCCAATCAGCCGCTCCCCGGAGACGCCACGAGGCAGTCTCATGCCGCCTCAACCGGAATCAGTTCATCGCTTACATAGCTGAGTTGAACAAGGCGCGGGCGGACGCCGGCGTCTTCGAAATGAAGCGCGATAGCTTCTAGCACATTGGAGCGGAGTTCCTGCCACGTGTCTGCTTCTGTAAAGATCGCCTGCCCGAGCGCGCGCGCGTGGAAGCCTCCCTCCTCGGCGTCGCGGACTTTCGAAAATCAACTCCATGCTCTAAGAATACCGGACTGGCGGAAGCGTCGCCCGCCATTGGTCGATGCCTGTTCAATCCGGCGCAGCCCGGTGGCGCCGCTGATGGATCTGGCCAATTCGCGCCCGCCCCCACCCGCCCTAAATCCGCCCGCCCCGCCAACAAGCCAGACTCAACGCCATAGCCAAATCGTCATGCCCGCCACCCCGCATCCCCAACCCCATCAACTCCTCGATCAGCCGCCCCGTCTCCGGCACGTCCCGCCCAAACAGCAGCCGCCCACGCTCCACCAGCACCTGCACTGCCCCAATCAGATCCGGCTTCGGAACGTACCAGCACCCGTTCGTCAGATGCGCCGCCGACCCCGCCGTAATCGACACCTCCACCACCTCGCAGTCCAGATCGGCGCGCCGCAGCAGGTCCACCACTGGCCGGCCCACGCCCGTCCCGTCTACCACCAGCGTCGCTTGCTCCCGCACCTCCGGCCGCCGCGTCAACACCTTTACCCGCTCTACCACGTCCGGGTAACTCGTCCCCAGGGGGATTCGCTCCAGGTGCCGCACGCCGAATCGCGGCTCCGTATCGGCCTCCCGCAGACTGAAGTAGACCGCGGGATCGAACCGGTTCAGTACTGGCTCCGTCTTCTCCACCACCGCCACCGCCGAGGGATCCCGCCGCTGCCCCAGGTCCAATCCGATATAGAAATGAGACCCCATGTCACACCGTCCCCGGCCATAGCGGCTTCAACTCCGCTCGCACCGCCCTCATCAACGTGTCCCGGTCGAAATTGCTCTGATCCGTGTCCATGAATTCGCACAGGAACTCCCGCCGGAACACCGCATCGCCTTTCTCCTTGAGCTGCTGCGCCAGGAACCGCTCCGGAAGCCGCGGACAGTCGGTCGCCTTCACCGCCACCCGTGTCCAGTCCGGATCGCGGTCGGCCCACGTTCGCCAGAAGAATCCGCTCTTGCCCCACGGCGTGCTCAGCAGCCATTGGTCGCCGTGAAACTTGTCCAGCGCCGGCGTCATAGCCGAGTAGTGGGCGTCCTCCACTCGCGCCGCCTCGTCCACGATGAGCAGGGACACATCGCTGAACCCCCGCGAGGTGGCCTCGCGCGCCGGTACCGACACCATCCGCGACCCGTTCGGCAGCAGCAGCGAAATGGTGTTGTATCCGTCGCCCCGCACTCTGCATCCCAGCCGCTGCACGAACACCGACGCCTTGCGCACGAACTCGCCGGTTTGCCGTTCGCTCGGACCCACCACGAGCGTCAGGCTCTCTGGCCGCGACCACGCCCGGTGGATCGCCTTGATCGCCGTCACCGTGCTCTTGCCCCACTGCCGCGAGCAGTTCAGGATCAACTGCGCCGGCTCGTCCCGCAGCAGCTTGGCCTGGATCGGGTCGGGGTCGAACCCTAGCAGCGTCCGCGCAAACGCTTCGCCGTCCAGCGCCGCCAGCAGTTCGCCGGAAAGGTTTAGGCCGCGCTCCATCGCCCTAGCACCTCCTTGACGGCGCCAAGCGCCTCCGGATGCGGCCGCAGCGCCGCCGCAAGCGCCGACCGCAACCGCGGCCACTCCTCCGCAAACGAAGTCCCCGGCCCCGTCTCACCATCGCGCGTGACCGCCCGTGGCCAATCGGAAGCCGCCGGATCCGCTGCCCAACCGCCATCCACCACCCGCAACCGGTCCACTCGATGTATCTGTTTTGCCATCTCTCCTCCTACCCCATCCCTACCATGCCTCCCGCGGGACCCTGCTCATACGTTCCCCGTAAATGATAGAAAATCCGGCAAAAATAAAACCGCAAAACGCGTGAAGCGCCAAAATCGACCTATCCGGTCGATCACCCGGAGCCATGTAGAACGCGGATTCGCGGGCGGCGGCGTCCCACCCTGCCTTTTGTTGAAATTCGCGGACTTCTTCAGTCCGCAGCCGGCGATTATTCCGCGGGCGGGACGGGTCGGAAGCCAATGTGGACCTTGCGCGAGTACTGAATTTGAAATTCGGCTGAAAACAGACTCACCCGGCGTGCCGTCGTCAAGGAATGCGCCGCCCGCATGCGGCGTAAGACCGTATTCCGCCCGAACCGTACTCGCCTCTTCCTGAAGCCACTCCAGCACCACTCGGGCGCGCAGATCCGCGGGCCGGGCATCCTTCCATTTGGGCAGGATGCCGATCGTGGGTTCAGTCTATTACCAGCCTCCCAATCCCTGGGCGAAAGCCCAGCCGAATTGCGCGCGTCCGGCCGGCCGTTCGCGCCGGCCCCAGCGTGAGTTGGAGCAAGGCGCCCAGTCGCGTGCCGGTTCTGAATCATATAGTATACGGTATACTACAAGCATGGCCCACCTGACCATCTACTTGAACGACGAGGTTGCGAAGAAGGCGCGGAAAGCGGCAAAAGCGGCAAAGATCAGCACGAATAAGTGGGTGGCGAACCAGGTGGAGAAGGCCGTGGAGACCTCGTTGCCGCCCGAGTTCCTGGCCGCGGCTGGCTCCATGCCGGGTTTTCCCAGTCTCGAGGAATTGCGGAAAGGCTATGGTGAAGACGCGCCTCGGGAGAGTTTCGATTGAAACTCCTCGATGCGAATGTTCTGATCCACTATTTCAAGGGCGAACCCTCCGTTGTCCAGCATCTCCGGGAGAGCGCCCTGGGAGAACTGGCCATTCCCTGCGTAGCCGTCTACGAACTCGAATACGGTACGCTTCGGACCCGCGGTGCCGGGCGGCGAAAGCACCTCGACGCGGTCCTCGAGAACATCCGGCATGTCCCTTTTGACTCGGAAGCCGCGCTGGCCGCGGCCCGCATTCGCATGGACCTGGAACGCCGCGGCCTGTCGATCGGCCCGTTGGACCTCCTCATCGCCGGCACGGCGCTAAGCCGCGGCGCCACCCTCGTGACCAACAAAGTCAAGGAGTTTTCGCGAGTCCCCGGTCTGCATGTCGTCGATTGGATGGCCACCTGACCACGCCTCTATCGATACCCCGATTTTGGCGATTCACAGAAAACCCAAAGATATTTCTCCCATCTCCTCAACAACATACAAAAACCAAACCCCCTCAGTCGCTTCCCTCGCCCCTTACCTTGAAGTTGGAAGGACTGATCCAGCCATGAAGAAACCGAAAGACCCGAACAACCCGGCGCCGAAGGCGCCGCCCAGCGAGGCCCGTCAGGCCGCCTCGCGCGCCAATGGCGCCAAGTCCAAGGGCCCCGTCACGCCCGAAGGCAAACAGCGCTCTTCCCAAAACGCCGTCACCCATGGAATCCTCGCCCGATCCCTCACCCTTTCCGACGGCGACGCCCAGCTCTTCCAGTCGCTCCACAGTAACTACGTCCGGCGATTCACCCCTCGCGATCAGCCCGAACACGACCTCATCGAAGAGGCCGTCTATGCCAAATGGCAGATGCGCCAGGCCTGGATGATGCACGCCCGCACCCTCAAAATCCAGATCCTCGCCGATTTCCCGGAAGTCAACCTCGAATGGGACCCCATCCCCATGCTCGACCGCCAGACCCTGGCCTTGGCCAAGTCGCTCAAGGAGAGCACCGTCCTGCCCAATCTGGAGCGCTACGCCCGCCAGCTCGCCGCCCAGTCCGATCGCGCGATCAAGCTTTTCATGCAGTTACGCGACCAGCGCCTCCCGCCCGCCGAACCCATCGTGGAACCAAACGAACCCGAGGTCATGGCGGAACACTACACGACGGAGCCCGATGACCCGCCGGGAATCGGCCAGCCAAACGAACCCGAGCCGGCCACACTGACCACTGACCACCGGCCACTGACCACTAGTCAGGCACTGACCACGAGTCCGCGCGGCTGCAGGCGTAATACTGCTGCGGAAAGGAGGTGTGTTACTTTCGCGGTTCGAACTTCACTTCGACTTCGGTACTCACTTTTACGGGCTTGCCGCCCTGGACCGGAGGCTGATAGCGGAACTGAGCCCACGGCACACTCTCACAGAGTTGCGCGCCGGTTTCGAGTTCCGAAATCTTCCCGTCTTTGCCGATGATCACTTTGCACTTCGCGGTTCCCCCCTCCGGCTCCCACAGAGGTGCGGGTAGGCTCGTCGGACCTTCCGTCAGAAGTGCGCGCTGTTTCTCGGCCGGGACCGCGACTTCCGGAAGGTTGTCGTCGTCGGATGGCTTCACGTCGCCTTCTACGGGCGTTAGCTTCGTCACCAGGAATACGTGCCGCGCGGGATACCGTTTCACCCTGCGCATCAGGAGCGTGACCTGCCCATCGGCCACGTCAAAGGCTTGGCCGCTCCCGACGCGTCCAGACGACGCGCTCGCAGCTCGATTGGAGCGGATAGCCGTTCTTGCCTTGGTCGGGATCGCCAATCTCGTCGATCATCTTCTGCGCGTCCAGGCCCTCGGCAACGTACTGTTTCCCGGGGACTACCTCAACGGGCGCCCGGAAGAACAGGCGATAGCGTTTCGTGCCCTCCCACAGGTACACCGACTGGCCACCCGCGTTCATCGCGGCATCGGCGGCGGTCGTTTCCCCGACGTTCACCTGAACCTTTCCCTGGATCTTGTCTAGCGCCGGCGCGGCCTTCTTGGCCTCGTTCCCTGCCGGCCCGCTGGAGCAACCGCTCAATGCGGCAAGCGTTAGCACGAGAAAATAGGAACTGCATACGTTGCGGTTCATCGGTCCTGACCTACCTTTCGAGATGTTTTGGTCCGAATCTCAAGGTATATCACGTTTCAGTGTGGCGCACGCACTCGTGCGTGCCGCGTCGGCACTCATGCCGGCGCCGTCCGGCCGCACGGGCCGGAATCAGCGGGCTCAAGTGAAGCCGCCGCCGGACGTGCGGCTGCATCCCCCGGATGCGAAGGTCGAGATCAGCCGTTCGATGCGCTTCCCCTGGCAATCGGGGCACTCCAGGTCCCGGTCCGCTTCGCTCGCTCGACGTATCTGCTCGTACACTTTGCCGCAGCTCTGGCAGCGATACTCGTAAATGGGCATACCTGATATTCAGGATGCCGCAGCCCGCGCCCCCGTGACAAACACGATGCGATAAGCTGTGATGGCTATGGCGAATCGAACCCTGCCGCGCCGCCGGTTCCTGGGGACCAGCGCAGCGGCGATCTTATTGGACGCACCATCCTTTGCCGCTCCCGGGCAGGCCGCTAGTGATCGCCTCCGGTTCGGCATCATCGGTATCGGCATGCAGGGCTCCGGCCTGCTGCCCAGCGCGCTGACCCTCCCCGGCGTCGAATGCGTCGGAGCCGCTGACCTGTACGACGGCCGCCACACCCTGGCCCGCGAGCTCACCGGCAATCCGAGCCTCCCGGTCACCCGCCGCTATCAGGACCTGCTCGACCGCAAGGACGTCGATTGCATCATCGCCGCCGTGCCCGACCACTGGCACAAGCGCGTGGTGGTGGATGCCTGTAACGCCGGCAAGGACATCTACTGCGAGAAGCCCATGACCCACGCGGCCGCCGAGGGTCAGGAGATGATCGATGCCGCCGCCCGGAACCGCCGCATCGTGCAGATCGGGTCGCAGCGGGTCAGTTCCGTGCTCTGCGCCAAGGCCCGCGAGCTGTACGGTTCCGGAGCCATCGGCGAGATCGAGAACGTCGAGTTGTCCCTCGGCCGCAACGACCCGACCGGAGCCTGGCAGTACCCGCCGCCGCCCGGACCTGTCGCCTTCGAACCTCGATTGGGACACCTGGCTGAACGACGCCCCGAAGATCCCCTTCGACCCGATCCGCTTCGCCCGCTGGCGCTGTTGGAAGGAGTACGGCACGGGCGTGGGTGGCGACCTCATGGTCCACCTCATCAGCGGCATGCTGTTCACGCTCGGCTGGAATGAGGCCCCGCGCTCCGCCTCCGCCCTGGGCGGCATCTTCCGCTGGAAGGATGGCCGCAACATGCCGGACCTGCACACGGTCCTGTTTGACTACCACGGCGTCCCGGTCTATGTCCGCCTCGGTCTCGGAACCGAGACCCCCGAGCTGGCCCGCTTCCTGGGACCGAAAGGGATCCTCGATGCCGGCGGGACCGAACTCCGCTACTCGCCGCAGCGGGGCGTCGATACCGCGCCCAGCTACTACACGGGCGGCTACCCGTCGAAGATGCGCCAGGAGTACGTCCAGCGCTGGCACGCCGAGCACGACCCGCCGCCCGGCAAGGAGCCCGTGTCCCAGGACGAGGTCTATCGGATCAACGATTGGGACGACACGCGTCCCCACCTGTGGAACTTCTTCCAGGCCGTCCGGTCTCGCAAGCCGGTGGTCGAGGACGCGGTGTTCGGCAACCATGCCGCCATCGCCTGCCACATGGCCAACGAGTCGTACTTCCGCAAGAGGCCCGTCCTGTGGGACGAGGCATCGCGGACCATCCGGACCTCGTGACCCGTCCGCGACCTCTATTCCATTCCTCATGCCCAGCCCTGGACTTTGGTCCGAGGTGGGGCAGGCCCTCGGCCTGCGCGGGGCTCTCAGCCCCGCCATTCGGGACGATCGAGAGTGTCCTTGACCGGCTTCAGCTCCGCATCACCGAACACCTCGTCTTGCCGCAGGAGTGGTCCGGCTCAGTTTGAGACCGTCACCGTAACGGTCTTCCGGTCGGACGCCCATCCGATCAGGTATCCCAGTGCGGTCGGCACGGCGATGATGGCCGCCACAGCCGCCGGCGCGCCGTCGCCCTCATTGTGGGCATACTCGTTGACGGGCGCCGCAATCGCCAGCCCCGCGCCCAGTCCGATCACCGTTCCGATGATCTTCCACTTCGCCCCCGATTTGCTCATCTGGAAGCTCCGGACCGCGGGCTTGGGAAGCTCCGTGCGGCCTTTCGGATGCGTTCGCTTATCGGAGGTCTTCGTGACATCCAGGATCAGCCGGTCCGGCGTCACCTCCCGTACCTTGCCGCGCAGTTCCACTCCATCGGCGAGGATGGCGATCTTCCTGCCCACCACCAGCTGCGGCAACTCGCCCCACGACACCCGAACATCGGAAGCCGCCTCGAGCGGCATCGCCAGTAACACGGCCATTAAGCACGTAACAGTAACCCGCATATCTCCTACCGTACCGGCTCCACAACCAGCTCGGATTCCTTCACTACCTTACCGAACTGCATCGGCAGGCTGTTGCCGACATAGTAGGACGGCCACTCGTCTTTGTAGTGCGGCGACAGGTAGTGTCCGGATTGCCCGATGGTCACGTTCTGATACGACCCGTCGAGATTCGATAGATCCACGATCATCCGCATCGACGGCCCCAGCCGCCGCGTGGTCTGCTTCACGGTGGTGGACGACCCACTCATCCATACCGGACCGATGTTGAAGTACTTGCCGATCACTGGAATCTGTCCCAGCACCGGATGCGCGATAGTCAGATTGTCGTATGCGCCCCAGCGCCAGCCGTTCACGTTGCTCCCCTGCGACTTGGCGCCTTCCTCAATACCCGCCGCCAGGCAGTCGAGCAACAGTTGGTCATAATCCGGGAACCACCCCGCCGGACGCTCGCGCACCAGACGTTCGACAACCACGGTCGCCATTTGGGTCGAATACTCTTCACCCTTCTTCGGCGATGCCCGCTCCGCGATCCTGCTGCGCAGCCGCTGATACAACTCCTCGGCCACCAGCGGCGCGGCGGAATCCTTGTCCATCTGCCCGTTCCAATTCCTCAACAGCGTCACGGCATCCGCCAGTTGAGTGTTCGCCGGCTTCTTGCGATCATACGCGGCTACCGCCTGCTGCGCCAGGAAACGGGAGAAGGCCGAGTAGACGTCCTTCTGCACGTTGAGCATCTGATCCGGCTTCCATCCATTTCTCGCCGCCAGCAGCGTCCGAATCTGCACCGAGCGGTAGTGCGACGAGAAGTTACCCCCGACGCGGTAGGGATAGTTGGCTGGGAACGGGTTCTGATTCGCCGTGACAATCAAACCGGAGGGCGGGTTATAGAAGGTGGGCAATTGATCGAAGGGGATGTACCCATCCCATTCGAACTCACCGCCCGATCCCTCCACCGGCACGTCGCCATCGTAGTTCTTCCGCACCGGCAGCTTGCCGGCCGCGTGATAGCCGATATTCCCGTCCACGTCGGCGTACATGAAGTTCTGCGCGGGACCGGGAAACCGCGACAGCGCGGCAGTAAACTCCTCCCAGTTTCGCGCCCGGTCTAAGTCCAGAAACGGGTACTCGAATCGTTCCGTCGCCGTCCATCGGAGTGCATAGTACTGGTGATTGTCCGTCTCGATCGCCGGACCGTGCCGCGTGATCCACGTTGTCAGCGGGATGGACTTCGCGCCCTTCACGGCAATGATGTCGTTCTCGCGGCGCGCCTGCTCCACCTGCCCGCGAAATACATACTGTCCGGTCTGCGGATTCAATTGCTCGTGGTACAGGTCCTGCACATCGAAATGAAGGTTGGTGACACCCCATGCGATGCGGTCGTTGTGCCCGATGACAACCCCCGGCAGTCCCGGTAAGGAAACGCCGCGCACGTTGAGTCCCGGCGCCTTCAGATGAATCATGTACCACGTGGACGGCAGTGCGAATTGCAGGTGCGGATCGTTGGCCAGGATCGGCTTGCCTGTCGCCGTGTGTGATCCCGCCACCGCCCAGGCGTTTGAACCCGGCTGCGGCTCGGCGCCGCTGCGGGTGGGGAACAGAAACTCCACCTTTTCGCGATCGCCACCCTGCAACAGGTCCATTTTGACGAACTCGTCCTTCCAGGTGGTGGTCATTTCCCGGAACATGTTCAACCCGGCGAGGATCGAATCCTCCACTGACCAGGGCCGTGGATCATATCGCAGGACCGTGAATTCCACCGGCAATTTCCCGCGATTCTGCTCCAGGTAGTAGTTCACCCCGCGCGCAAACGCCGCCAGAATCGCGCGGTCTGCCGGCAATAATGCGCGGCTCTGTTCTTGGGCCACGCGGCGCATGCGGAGCCGCCGCGCATCCTTATCCATCTCGACGGTGGCCGCTCCAATTACCTCCGACAACTCCCCCGCGGCGAATCGCCGGATGCTGTCCATCTGCCACATGCGATCCTGTGCCGTGACGTAACCCTGCAGAAACATTGCGTCCTCCAGCGTGGCGGCTTCGATATGGGGAACCCCGGAGGTGTCGCGGATGATGCGTCCGGTCTGTGAAATGGGAGCCTGTATATTGCCCGAAGTCTGCGGCATGGGACGCCACATAAACCACGCCACCGCGAAGCACAGGAGCACGATCAAAACCGCTATGCTCAGATTGATGATCTTGAGAATCCGCTGGGAGTGCACGAGTTCATTATTCCAGACCCGGCTGGTTTTACTGAGCCCGCTTTAGTCGCACCACTTCACGAGCTATGGGTTATCGGATCCTGATCATGGTGGCGATTCTCGTCCTCAACGGGTTTTTCGCCGCTGCCGAAGTGTCGCTGGTATCGGTACGCCGGTCCAGGTTGAAGGCTCTCGCCGATGAAGGCCAGATCGCCGCGCAAGCCGCTCTCAACCTGCTCGCCCATCCTGAACGGCTCTTGTCGGTGACCCAGTTCGGCGTGACGCTCGCCAGCCTTGGGCTCGGCTGGGCAGGCGAGGATACCTTGTTCCAACTCATCGTCAGAGCTGCCGGACCGCTCGTGACGCCCGTGAATGAGAAGTGGATTCACGGCATCTCGTTCGGGGTGGCATTTCTGCTGATGAGCTACGCCCATGTGATTGTGGGCGAAGTAGTCCCCAAGAATCTCGCTCTTGAAAAGGCCGACCGGCATGGCTTTGCTGGTAGCCCCAGTCCTGGTGGTATTCGATCGCATTGTGTCACCCTTCGTGTACTTCATGGAGCGTTCCGCGACAGGGCTTTCCCGGCTCATTGGGCTACGCGGGTCGCATCCGGGAGGAGGTCATTCTTCGGAAGAGTTGAAGTTCATCATCCGCTCGAGCTGGCACGAGGGACACCTCGAGAGCTTCGAGGAGAATGCCATTCAGCGCATTCTCGATCTGGGCGATTTCCTGGCCCGCGAGATCATGGTGCCGCGCAACAACATTGCCTCCGTCCCCGAGGACGCGTCACTCGACGACATTCTCAAGGTCATGGTGGAGCACAAACATTCGCGAGTCCCGGTGTATGAGGGGCGGAGGGAGAATATCGTCGGCATTCTCCACTACAAGGACCTCTTGCGCCTCTGGCAGGAGCGAAAGTGGAACCACGAACACCGCCGTCCCGAACGCCCGTTCCGCGTCCGCCGGTTCATCCGCAAGCCGCTGGTAGTACCTGAGACGAAGCCCGTCTCCGCGCTGATCGCCGATTTCCGCAGCCACCACACGCACTTGGCGCTGGTTGTGGACGAGTTCGGAACCATTGCGGGGCTGGTGACTCTGGAGGACGTGCTGGAGCAGATTTTCGGGGAGATGGCCGATGAGCACGACCCCCGCAGGCCGCCGACGCCTGCCGAAGCGCCCGAAATCACGGTGGACGGAACTATTCCCATTCGCGATTTGGCCGCGATGTACGGTCTGGAACTGCCCTCGGAAGCCGGCTACGAAACGCTGGCGGGATTCCTGCTTTACAAACTCGGCTATATCCCCAAGCCGGGTGAATCACTGACCTTCGAAGGGCGCCGGTATACCGTTCTCGGGATGGAGCGGAACCGGATCGCAAAGGTGAAGATCGATAAGATTGAAGCGGCGCCCGTCCCGTCGGGACAGGCGCCTCCCGCAGCTTAGGCCATTACTTTCTGCAAAGCTGAACGGAACTTCGCCATCTCCTCGCGAGTCCCCACGGTAACGCGGACGTGGTTTGGCCATATCGGCCATACCCGCCCCACCCAGATCTTCTCATGGCGCATGGCCTCGACGAACTCACCGCCCGGGCGCCGGACGTCCAGCATGAATTTGTTGCTCACGCTGGGGATGTACTTGTAACCGTTCTTATCCAGGAACTCGAACGTCTCCGAACGGATGTCGGCGACGATCTTGCGCCGTTCCGGCACCAGCGTCCGCACTTTCAGACTGGCTGTGGCGGCCACCATTCCGGTGGAGGGCAGGGCCCCGGAACTGAACCCGTGCAGCCTGCGCAACAGGTCGGGACGGCCAAGCGCTGCGCCGGCCCGGAGTCCAGCCATGCCGTACAGCTTCGAGAATGTACGCAGGACGATCAGATCTTTATCGGCCGCCACCAGGTCCGAGCACGGCGGAGCGCCCGCGAAATGCAGGTAGGCTTCATCGAGCAGCACCACCGATCCGGCGGGCTTGTTGGCAAGCAGCCATTCGATGTCGGCCTTCGGCGTGAGCGTCCCGCTGGGGTTGTTGGGACTGCACAGATAGAACAGGCCGGCGTCCGGGGCCGCCTTCACCATGGCGCGAACGTCTGCCGCATATTCCTTGGTGAGCGGGATCTTCACGGCCTTGGTCCCGATAAATTGCGCCACCCGCTCAGCCACCTCGTACGTGGGATCCGCCACCACCAGGCTGCGCTGTGGCGAGGTGAACGCGATTACGGCCGTGTGCAACGCGAGCCCCGATCCGGCAAAGGATGCGACATAGCCCGGCTTCAAACTCTCGCTGTCGGCCATGGCGCGGCGGAACGTGTCCTCTTCCTCGAACATGTACCGGCCGCCGTTGCGCGCCGCGGCGAACAGCACCTCCAGGGCTTCCGGACACGGCCCCAATGGGTTCTCGTTCGCGTTGAGACGGATCGCGTCGGCGGGAATTCCGCCCTCCACCCGCGACATCTGGGCCAGGGCGAACTCGCTGGTGAATGGAAGTGCCGCGCCGGCGGACAGCAGCGTCGCAAGACGCCCAAAGCTACGGCGCGTGAAACCACGATTCAGGAGATCGTGCTCCTGCTCTTTCGAAAAAACGGCTGGCATGGGCCCCTCCCTATGAAAACCAGTGTAAGACAGTCTGTCACGGTATGGCTTCGGTGGCAATCACTTTCGAATCGGTCTGGAACTTCTTGTAATCGGAGTAGGTGACTTCCACGGTGACCCGCAGCTTCTTTACCAGCGCCAGGCGCCCGTCGATGGCCAGTTCCACTCGGGAGGGGAGCCAGACTTCTTCGTTGACCCGTTTCTTCTCTACCCGTATGGTGGAACCGCGCGACACGCGCGCGAGAAAGAGACCGATCGAGATGTTGTCCGTGACTTCGGTGTCGATCTTCACCCACTCGTACGTGGCTTTGTCGATCCACATTTTGCCGTGGAACTTCGAAAGCATCTTGGCGCGCGAATCCTTCGCCTGGTAGTCCGGCCGCGCAATACCCTCGATGATCCAGGCCTCTCGTCCATCCAAGTTCTGTTCGCCCACGGTCCGAAAATCGAATGCGTTCAGGATCTCATTCACGTACTTACGCTCGTCCGCACGGCGCTTCTCGTACTCACGCCGCTCCTTGCTATTCGGATCGTCGGCGCTTCGCTTGCGAGTGTCGATCGCTTTTTGAAAGCGCTCCTCTTCTTTGCGCTGTTCGGATTCCGAGAGTGGCTTATCGTCCTTCTCAATCAGGCGTGAGAACGGCCGTCCGTAGAGGATCAGGACGTCATGCGTACGGGAGTGCGTCGAAGTGACCTTGCCCGATGAGTCCGACTCCCGGGTGACCTGCCGTTCGCGGTACGTGTAATCCTTGGCGCGGACCCAATCGCGTTGATCGACGTCGAGCGTCTTCTGGACAATATCGTGCGCCGATTGCGCCTGGATAGGGGGAGTGACGCTCAGTACCGCGAACAGAAAGGCCGCGTTAAGTTTCATCCGATCTCGAACTCTTCGACGATGAGTCCCGGCCGCACGTTTCGATAACTAAGACTCAATAACGGCGGCGCGATCACCGTGGTGGCCACCGCCATCAGCACCACCACGCCGTAGACGCCCGCGGGAATCACTCCCAGGGACATGCCGATCTGTGCCACAACCATGCCCACTTCGCCGCGCGGCACCATTCCGGCGCCGACACGGAACGCATCCCATTTGCCCAGCGACAAAGCTCCCAGTCCGCAGCCAATCATCTTCGAGAAAACCGAGGCAACGACGATGATCGCAGCCAGTCCGAGAGTCGATGCTTCCCGAAATGGCCCCAGATCCAGATGCATTCCGATTCCCACCAGGAAGAACGGAAGCAACAGTTCGGAGACCCCGTGCACCAGATCGTGCACCCGCGGGGTACTGATTTCGGCCAGCGCCATTCCTGCCAGAAAGGCGCCGATGATGGCGGCTACGCCGACATAGGTTGCCAGAAGCGCCAGCCCGAACAGCAGAAGAAGAGCGATGTTGAACTGGGTCTCTCCCGTTCGTAGCTGGGCCTCCACCTGCGGAACGATCCGTTTCATGGTGCGCGTTCCAAAGCGTGCGATTAGCCCGGTGAAAGCGATGGCGGCAAGGGCCGTGGTCGCCAGCTTGATCACGTCGACATGTCCCTCCGCCATGCTGCTGACGATTGCCAGCACGATGAGGCCCAGCACGTCGTCGATCACGGCGGCGGCAATGATGATGCGGCTGGCCCGGTGCTGGAGTAGTCCTTTAGCGGCTAATACCTGTGCGGTGATGCCAACACTGGTGGCCACCATTGCAGCCCCCACAAAGATGGACTCGATGAAGTTCGCATGAAAGCCCAGCATGATGCCCACCCCTAGGGCGAGGGGTACAATCACACCCAGCAGGGCCACCAGCAAGGCCGTCCCGCCCACACGCATCAGTTCCGATGCCTTCACTTCCAGCCCGACCCGGAACAGCAGAAACATCACGCCGAGCTCGGCCAGGGCAGTGAGTAATTGGTTCGGAGCAATCCATCCCAGCACCGGCGGACCAATGATGACTCCGGCGAGAATCTCGCCCACGATACCCGGTTGCTTGAGCCGTTCGAAAAGTGCGGCCATCAGCTTGGCCGAGCCGAACACGAGCAGCATGGCCAACGTGATCGAGTCGCCTTCTGACGTCACGAGCAGCAGGCAAGGAACAATCACCATATATGAATTAGCTTGGCAGAAATCCAGAGCTGGTGCGCTCTGGATGGAACCGCGCCGGACTCTTCGTCGTATCTTCTTTGGGCGGCATGCTTCTCCCGATCCAGCTCATTTTCTGTCTGTATGCGATCCAGACACCTCCGCTCCCTCCGGAGGATGGCACAGCAATCATGACCCGGATGGCCGCAAACGTGGAGACGGCTGCCGCTGCACGCCGCAAATACGTATATCACCAATTGGTCCGCAGCAGCCTGGTCCGGTCGAATGGAGAGATGGCCCGCAGGGAGCGGCGCGAATACTCGGCGACCCCGACCGAAAGCCGTACCGAGAAGGAATTGCTCAAGTTCCAGGGCGAATACCGTCAGGGGAAGAGCATGATCGCCTACTCGAAGCCGGGCTATAAGTACAAAGGGCTCGATATTGACGGGGATCTGCTTTCCGAACTGACAGATGACCTGGTGAATTCCAAGGACTCACGGGACGGCATCCCGCACTCGCTGTTTCCGCTGGCTGCCAAGGATCTCCCTTCATACCGGTTTGCGATGAAGGGCCGGTCGGACATTCAAGGTAGGCCAGCCTACGAAATCGGGTTTGAACCGGTCAGGAAAGGCGGCTGCGTCACGATTGGAGGCGACGACGAATGCGGCGCCCCGCCATGGGCGGGTACGGCGTGGGTGGACGTGGAGGAACTGCAGCCAGTCCGCATTCAGACGCACCTGGCATTCAAGGTCCCCTGGGCGATTCGGACGTTTCTGGGAACGAACATCCGCCAAACGGGCTTCTCTGTTTCGTACACGCGGGCCGGATCAAACGTGTGGTTCCCGGTCACCTACGGCACCGAGTTCCAGCTGAATGTATTGTGGGGCTACAAGCGGACCATCACGTTGTCGATGGAGAACTCGGGATTCCGGATGACGGACGCCAGCTCGACCATCGAGTATCAGGTTCCGACTCCTTGACAGACTAGGGGAGTGGCGGTACGATTCACCTAGGCGCTCTAGGAGAGAACCATGCCCAAGCCCGCCGACCTGTTACCCGGCACCCTCGACATGCTGATCCTCAAGGCGGTCTCACTCGGCCCCTTGCACGGATACGGCGTACTGCTGCGCATCCAGCAGATTTCCGGAAACCTTCTTCAGATCGAACAGGGCTCGCTGTACCCGGCTCTATACCGGCTGGAATACCAGGGACTGATCGACGCCGAGTGGGGCACCTCTGACAATAACCGCCGTGCCAAATTCTACAAGCTCACCACAGCGGGCGTGAAGCGGCTCCGCGAGGAGACGAAACAATGGGGGATGCTTACGACGGCGGTCTCAAACGTGCTGAACGCGACCGCCGGGGAGGTGTGACGTGTTGGCGAGGATTCGATCGCTCGTTCGTGCCCTCGCAGGCCGGAAACGTTTTGAAGACGGCATGTCGGCGGAGATGCGCTTCCATATCGAGGCCCGCGCGGAGGACCTGATCAGCTCCGGCGTGAGCCCGGAAGAAGCGCACCGCCGTGCGGCCATCGAGTTCGGCAGCTTCGAACGGGTCCGGCAGGAATGCCGCGAATCGCGCGGCCTGACGTGGCCGGATGAACTGGCGAGGAACCTGCGCTACGCCGTTCGTGTCCTGCGAAAGAGCCCTGGATTCACTATCGCCGCCGTGATTACGCTGTCGTTGTGCATCGGCGCAAACACCGCCATTTTCAGCGTCATCGACGCCGCGCTGCTGCGTCCGCTCCCCTATCCGGAGCCGGACCGGCTGGCCCAGGTCATCACGGTGGTGCAATCGGGCGGACAGGTGGAAAACGACGACTCACAGGATGGCGAGACCTGGGAGATGCTCCGCGATCATTCGCCTCACGCCGACTATGCCGCGGCGAGCGGCGGTTGGACCGGCGTGAACATCGCCACCCAGGGCCAGGCCCGCTATGTCGCACAAAGCCGCGTGAGCGCGGGCTACTTCCACGTAGTCGGCATCCCGCCTGCCATCGGGCGAGAGTTCACCCGGGAGGAGGATCGTCAAGGCGGCCCCGCGGCAGTTATCCTCTCGCACGACCTCTGGATGCGGCTGTTCGACGGAGACTCTTCGGCGATCGGCAAATCCGTCCTGCTCCGCGGGGAGCCGCACGTCGTCGCCGGGGTAATGCCGAGGGGATTCCGCCCCATTACGAGTGGCCCGCCGGGCTCGCGAGGCGTAACAGCCGACCTCTGGACTCCCTTGCGCCCGTCCACCACCGGCGAAGGTGGCGGCACGAACTATGCGATATTCGCCCGCGGGCGCCCGGATACCACGCTTGACCAGGCCGATTCCGAAGTGCGCGCGTTAGGCCAACGGCTCCTGGAACGTCGAAAACTGCCGGCCGGTGTCACGGCGCGATTCGAACTGGTCAGCCTGCAGCGCGCGATGGCACTCGAAATCGGCAAACCGCTTTACGTCCTGTGGGCCGCGGTCGGAGTGGTGCTGTTGATTGGCTGCCTCAATATCGCCGGATTGCTGCTGGTGCATTCGGCCGGGCGCACACGCGAGATCGCCACCCGGATTGCGCTCGGGGGAGGGAAGAGCGCGGTGGTCCGGCAACTCCTCACGGAGAGCCTGGTGATCGCACTCACTGGCGGACTCCTGGGAACGGCTCTTGGCTATGCGGGCGTCCGAGCGTTGTCGGTGCTGGCCAATGACGCGCTCGATGTGTGGCAGGAACTCCGACTGGACTGGCGCGTTCTGCTGATGACCCTGGCAGTATCGGTGCTGACCAGCGTACTCTTTGGTTTGTTGCCGGCATTGCGCGCGGCGCGCATCGACGTGCGCGCGGGGCTTACCGAGGGTGGATCGCGGGGCATCGCCGGAGCCGCCTCGCGCTGGCCGCGCAGACTGCTGGTGGCGGGCGAGATCGCGATGAGCATGATGCTGCTGGTGGGGGCCGGATTGCTGATCCGCACGTTCCTGCACCTGCGGGAACTGACGCCCGGCTTTGACGGACGCAACGTGCTGGCGGCGAGCCTATCCCTGCAGGATGCGCGGTACGCCACTACCGCGGCGGGCAACCGCCTGTTCACGGAATCCCTGGAACGGATCCGCGCGCTGCCGGGCGTGGAATCCGCGGCCGTCGCGTTGCATGTCCCTTACGAACGCTGGCTGAACGATGGATTCCGTTGGCCTGCGGCGGGCGGGGCCGAGCCGCAGTCACACATCACGACGATGAACTATATCACGCCCGGGTTCTTTCGTACTCTGCGTGTGCCGCTGGCTGCCGGTCGCGATTTCGATGACCGCGACACGGCGGACGCGCCCCCGGTCGCGATCGTCAATCAGGCTTTCGTGCGGCGTTATTCGAAAGATCGCGATGTGATCGGAAGGGCAGCCTTCGCCGCGGACAAGAAGACGCCCAGGATCATCGTCGGCGTGGTGGGCGACATACAACAAAGGCCGAGTTTTGGAGATTTTGGCCCGCTGGCGCCGATGCCCGCCATGTACATTCCGGCTCCTCAGATGCCGGACGCGGGATTCCGGCTGATCCACACGTGGTTCGCGCCCAAGTGGATCATCCGGGCAACTGGTCCACGCGATGCGCTGATTGCAGGTCTGCGGCGTGCCGTCGAACAGTCCGACCCACTCCTGCCCTTCGCGTCGTTCAAGACGATCGACGAATTTCGCGATCAGACGTTGACTCACCAGCGGCTACAGGCAGTGCTGCTGGGAACTCTTGCTGGGTTGGCCTTGGTGTTGGCTGCGGTAGGCATCTACGGACTCATCGCGAATTCGGTGGCGCAGCGGGCTCGGGAGATCGGGATTCGGATGGCGCTCGGCGCCAGTGTCGGTCGCGCGGTGGCCACCATCGCCATCCCGGGTATTTGGCTGGCCCTAGCCAGCGTCGGCGCAGGTTGCCTGCTCTCGCTGGCGAGCGTGCGTGTCCTGCGGAGTTCGGTATTCGGCATCAACACCCTCGACCCAGTCACCTTCGCTGGAGTGGGGTTCTTGCTGCTGTTGATCTCCGTGATGGCTAGCGTAGTGCCCGCACTCAAAGTTACGCGGCTGAACGCCGCCGACACGCTGCGGGACGAATAGCGCCGCACCTGTCGGTGCGCCTGTTGGGCGCGTCGATGGTGTTATCGCGGCCAGAACGCTCAGCCATGCCGTGGACGCTCCGCTCGCCGCCGGCGTTCCTCCGGGCCACTGCTTGGGTCTGCGTCTCAGCTGAGCAATCCCCACACGGGCTGTCGTTTGTCAGCGACGGTGCGTGATATCAGGAGATTTGCGGCAAGGGATTCGCTGTTGAGGGGTGTCGCCGCGGCGGGGGATTTCGCGCGAGCGATGGAGACATCGGACACGTGTACAACCCTACTTCGATGATCGAACGTGGGTGGTCCAGTACCTGGTCGTCCAAACGGCGATCGGCTGAACATCCGGCGGGTGCTGATCTCACCGGCGATGGTTTGCAGCAATGAACCGGTATCCAGGATCTATTCGGTTCGACTCTCACAAGGTCAGGTTCAGGCCAGTCCTCCAATAGAGGCCGACATGCCCGTTTTGCGACAGAGCGCGCATCATGGCGGGCCTCGGCCGTGACTCAATCGAGAGTTGTCTAGAATTCGGCCGACTCCGGGGCTATTGGAGCGCGCGTGAATTGGCTTGAGCGATGAAATGTCGCCGGGTCGGAGACGTTCCATTTTAGAGTGCGATTTCTCAGAAAGCCCCATGCGTCTGCCCGAGTGATGCCGCTAATCGGTCCTCGAAGACCCGCTCCCGGTCCACGCGTTCAACAAGCCGAGCCGCAGGAACTCCGTCTTGGCGCGCGTTGTGAGATCGCTCTGCATCCGAGGCTCATACCGATGGTCGAAGACGTAGGCCTTGATACGCACCTTCAAGTAGGGACGCCGGTCGAACTCGTCGCATATCAACACAACAACGGGCTTGGCCAGATAGGTAAACGGCGAGGTGTAGGCAACCTCGTACGCAATTCGGGCCGCTAGGGTTGGATCGGTCTCCGGCGGCAGAAAGACGTCCGTCACCACCTGACAGTCCGGTACGCCGGAGTTTGAGTTGAAAACCTCGCTGTTGAGGATGTCGGAGTTTGGAATGGTGACCCGTGTGTCGTCCGGCGTCGTGAGCTTGGTGCTCCTCAGGCCAATGTGATCGATCTCGCCGTAGGCCTGGCCGATCCTGACCCGGTCGCCGAGTTGATAGGGACGATCGGCCACGACGACGAGTCCTCCAACCAGGTTCTTTATAAGATCCTGAGCGCCGAGACCAATGGCGATGGCTACGGAACCCACCGCTGCTATGAATGTCTCCCTGGAAGGCGCGAGCAGGTCGAATGAAGCGAATCCAGCGAGAAACCACAGACCGATCCTGAGAACAGGCTCGATCCATTTCACCGCGAATCGCGCGCGCGGCCCCCGCAGGCTGACCAGATCGAGGACCTTGGTGGCGTAGCGGATCAGGAGCCAGGTGAGGGCGAAGATCAGGAGGACGCTGGCGATCCGGCTGAGGGTGAAATACCGGAGCAGATCAACCTTGGGAATCCCCTGCAGCATGAGAATGGCGAGACAATTGGGATACATCAGCGCATTTCTCCTCTCTAAAGCAGATTCCGGCGGCTCAGTGTTTCGCGCACCAACTTCCCGGCCTCGGGTCGCACTCGCACACCCGGGCCAGCCGGCTCTGGTTCCAGCACCTCCAGGAGATTGAGCCGCTCCAATTGGCGCAGGCTTTCCTCCCGGCTTGCCGCCAACACACGGGCAAGTTCTTCGGCGGTGAGACTACCGTGTTGGAGGATAGCCTTCAACATGAAGCAGTCCTCCAGCGTCATTTCCGCCGCCAGCCTGAGGTAGTCCGGCGCGAGTGGCTGCCGCATATGGACGACGCCTCCTTCGACGCGTTCGATCGAGCCTTGCCAGAGTTCGAACGCCGCGCGAAAAATCCCTTCCGACTGTTCATAAAGCGCATCGAGAAAGAGCCTTTGCGGATCCTGCTCAAAGCCCAGGAACCGCCGCACGCCGCTCACCCTGGGATCTTCTTCCGGGAGAGGCGCGAACTCCAGCCGAAGGCCGGACAGACCGTGCCGCTGCAGGATGGCGCTCGTAAGGTCCTCCTGTCTGACTGACATGGCATTGATGTGGTGAGAGAAGTGCCGTCCGAGGCCGACCACGGCGTCTAGATACCGGTATGCAGTCTCGTTGACGCTGAAAACCCAGAGTGTGCTGCGCCCGGTGGAATACATCAGGTCGAACAATACTCGCAGTGCCTCGAACCCGTTCACCGTACGCAGGAACGTCCGCTCGAATTCCTCCAACAGGACCACGCGCCGACGTTCGGCCAGCGCGGCAGTAATATCCGCATCAGTGGGAATCTCCAACAGGGCTCGGACGAATCCCGTCATCTGCTCTGACGTCTGAAGCCTCTCGCAGAACTGTCCCCGGACCACATCACAATGGGCAAACACTCCTGTGGCGGTGCAATTGATCAAGCTGGTCTTGCCGCTGCCACGCGCGCCGATGACGATGACGGAGGCCCCTTTGCCTGCCTCCCAGCACTGGAGCGCCTCGGCGAATCCGGCCATCTCGGCTTCGCGCCCGACGAGGAATCTGGGATCCTCAACCGGCGCCAGGCGAAAGAGCCGCCGATAAATCATCGGCAGGTCGCGCGCATGAAACTGGATCTCCAGGGCCTCGGCGAGGTCGGCCCGCCGTATCACCGGCGCCGCGGCTTGCCCAGGAGCGGCGATCCACCCGATTTTGAGCAATGCCCATCGATAGGCGTGCCGGGCGGCTGCCCACGACTGGCGCGACCCGGACTGAACGCCCTTCTCCGCAACGCCACGAAGCTGACGCCATGCCTCACGACCGTGCCGGCGTGTCACGTGGGCCAACAGGCCAATCCGGCTTCTCTCCAAAGCGACGCCGCATTCCAGGAGCACAGCGGCTAAGGCGTGAGCTGCGCTGGCCTCCGCCGTCGGCCGAATCTCAGACGTGACTCCCTTCTGGAAGGTCAAAAGAGTCAGAGCATTTCTGACGGCTTCTCCGGCAAAAGCCTGGCCCACTCCGCGTTCCAGCCGCGCGGTTTCAAATCCGAATTCGACCACTTCGCGAGCGCGTTCAATCTCCCGGACCACCGCCCGGTGGACTGCCTCGGCCTCCCGAAGCCCAGCCGCCATAACCGGCGCGCCGGCTGCAGACAACGCCGCAAGAAACACTCTGGCCGGTTCCAGATCGCGCCAGGGCTTGCGCCATCCCGGTAGCGGCATCCTGGGTTCTACGGTCTCGATTGCAATTGGTAACTCTTGGCGGGCAGCGCCCGAGGTCCGCCGCATCCACTCCGCCAGTCGTTCGTCGCAAGACAATAGCCTCGCCTTCGGTTGAGGAAATGACTCGGACTCCAATCCATCGGGCCATTGCTCAAGCCAGCCGATCGCGGTGTCGAGTTCCTGCATAAGTTCTGTATGCTCGACATCCAGCGCATTGATGCCGGCGATGGCCTCCCGAGTCGTGGATCGCGCGAGGTTCGCCAGATGGAGTTCCAGGTCGATAACCGACCGAACTGCCCGTTGCTGGCGCGACCAGAAGCTTAAGTGCCGCTGGTGCTCCTTGTCCCACTT
This sequence comes from uncultured Acidobacteriota bacterium, assembly GCA_963737465.1. Classification (GTDB taxonomy): domain Bacteria; phylum Acidobacteriota; class Terriglobia; order Bryobacterales; family Bryobacteraceae; genus TMP-7. The sequence goes on along the minus strand of CAVTTC010000012.1, from coordinate 220,738 downwards.
CGCGCGGCTTCTCTGGGAGGCGGGATACGGTTTGCGAACCAACTCTTTAGCGATGGCTGATGAGGCGGATTCTGTCCAAGTCTCATACCGCGCGAGGAGCGCTGTCGCACGCTGCTGGTGCCGGTCCGCAACATCGGTCCACCAGTTTCGAGCCGCCTCAACGTCAGTTCTTTCGCCTTCCGATTGAGTGAGCTCCGAGAGAAACGCACGCCGCAACGTCTGCCAAGGCACCAGAAGATGCAAAGCGGCCTGCGCCAGCAGCAGTTGGAACGCGCCATCGATCGCAGCCCGCTCCAGGACGATCCGCTGGAAATATGACTGGATGGCGTCCCGAAGGTGAACCGCCCTGCGCTTACGGTGCAGGGATCGCCACAGCCCACGCGGCGAGTTGCGATCGGCGCCCGTAAACTCGACGATGTCTCTACCGCTAAGTTCCTCGACCCTTGGAAGCCGGCGCAAAAGGTCGCCGAAGACCGACTCGTGCTCCTCCAACGCGGCAATGGAGCGTTGCAGCGGTCTCTTCTGTCCATACACCGCAAGCGGCTCAGTCAGCAGTACCGGCTGGGCATTCTCGAAGAATGTCTCAAGGTTCTGGGGGCGTCCCGCCATCCGTTCGGGATTCTTGAGCGAGGCGAATGCCTGCCGTTGGACCTCAGTCAAAGCGGACAAGTCCTTCCATGAACCAGCGAGTTCGCTGGCGAAATGCACGGTCCGCAGCTCCAGGTCCTTGCTGAAACCATTCCAGAGGTCACTGTTAAGAGGCATTCAGGTTACCGGCGCCGGCGCAATGCAACTCACCGGCCTTCATTCCATACATATACCCATTTTCGGATGATGCGAAATCAGGAAAGTGGCGGACCCAGCGCCTGCAACTGCCTGCCATCCTGAATAGGAACCAGGAACACCGGGCACTGCGTTTCCTGCACAACGCGCTCGGCGACGCTGCCGATCGCGACGTCATTCACCGAACCTCCGCGCCCGTGTGTGGCCATCATGACGAGGTCAGCGTCCTCTGATTCACTGACGGCGATAATCGTACGAGTTGGGCCCGATCCCGTGACGAGCCGGACGGACACGCAGTCCCCGCCGCATCAGCGCTGCCGCCACCTTTGTCCACTCTCTCGAAACGTTTGGCCAGGGTTCGGACATACGGAAGGATGCCATCAGCGTCTACCGAACCGTCAAGACTTACCAGGAGTCGCTGAAATTTCGTACGCCGGCTCCAGCTATCAGTGAGACGAATCAGCTCGACGCCGGACCTGCCGCGTGTGGTCATGATAATCGGGTCCGCGCCCACGTCCCGAGCCAGAGTGTATATCTACAGCCGCTCGAGCAAGCCGATCAGAAATCTCCAGAATGGAGCTACTGACGATATCTTCAGCCGTTCGCTCGGACTGTGTACATCGATGATGTGCGGGCCGAACGATATCATCTGCATTCCCGAGTGTTTCTCGCCGATTACTCCGCATTCCAAGCCGGCGTGCATCGCCACCAACCCTGGTGTTACACCCAGCACGTCCGAGTGCACCTGCTTGGCGGTTCGCACGATGTCGCTCTCGGGCTCGGGCTTCCACCCCGGATAGCCGCCGCTGTGCTGCACCCCGAAACCCGCAAGTGAGAACACCGTAGATACCATTCGCGCAGCGGTCCGCTTGCTGGCTTCAATCGGACTGCGCTGGCTGGTCTCGATCTCCACCTGGCCGCCCGTGGTCGAGATCGTGGCCAGGTTCGTCGATGTCTGCACCAGCCCCGGGATATCGGGACTCATCGCCAGAACCCCGTGGTGCTGGCTGGCCAGTAATCCCGCCAGTAACTCTCCGCCGCTCAGCACTTCCGTGGGGCGGGGAACAGAGTGCACCTCGATGCGAAGTGCCGGGTCGAACGACCCCAGCTCCGATCGCATCAACGCTTCGGCGCCAGCCACCGCGGACCGCAGTTCGTCCTCGCGTCCGCTTGCCAGGACGACGACCGCCGAAGCTTCACGCGGGATCGCATTGCGTTTGCTGCCGCCGTTCACTTCGGCGATCTGAACGCCGAGCCGGTCCACTAGAATCTCGAGCACGCGGCCGAGAATCCGCAGCGCATTGCCGCGCCCCTTGTCGATGTCGATACCGGAATGGCCGCCCATCAGGCCCGCCACCTTTACGCGCCAGCCGTCGCCCGGGCCCGCGGGCATCCGTTCGAATTCCCGCCTGGCCAGCGTGTTCAGGCCGCCCGCACATCCGATGCAGAGTGTCCCTTCCTCCTCACCGTCGAGATTTAGAAAGTACTTGGAGCGCAGCAGCCCTTTGGGAAACTCAGAGGCGCCCGTCAACCCGCTCTCCTCGTCGATGGTAAACACGAACTCCAGCGGTCCGTGCTGCACATCATCGCTTTCCATCACCGCGAGCGCCGCTGATACACCCACGCCGTTATCGGCGCCCAGGGTGGTGCCGTCCGCCTTGAGCCAGTCTCCGTCGCGGACCAGGCGGATCGGGTCCTTGTCGAAATCGTGGACGGTGCCTTCGTTCTTCTCGCAAACCATGTCCAGGTGCGCCTGCAGCGCCGCCATCGTAGCGTGTTCGCGTCCCGGACGGGCTGGTTTGCGGATCACGACGTTGCCGGCCCGATCCTGGGTCGATTCCAGCCCGAGTCGTGCAGCCACGCCGAGAACGTAGTCGCGGACCGCGGCCTCTTTCTCAGAGGCGCGCGGGATCGCCGAAAGCGCTCCGAAGTGCCGGAACAGGGCTTTCGGCTCGAGGTTTTCCAATGCGGATTCCATGTCTGGAACGATGGTACCTTACAGCCCCGCCTGGACGCTCAACATCGAAATGGATCCGCCGTCAACTCCGCCTACGGGAAAGGCTATCGCCTCACCCGGCTGTTGTGCAGCCAGGACATATAATAGCGGTGGTAGTGAATCGGAATGGGGACTCAGGATTGCCCCAGCCTCCCGAGCAGCCAAGCCATGTTTCGACCGAGCGTCTTCATCGTCTCGATCCCTTCCGTATCGCGCTCCACCTCGCCGGGTTCCCGGCCGATCGCGATGTTCCAATAGGACGAACCCGGAACGATCATTTCTGTGATCAAGAAGAAGTGATTCAACGCATCGAAAGCGTGGATGGCGCCGGCTCTCCGCACGGCCACCACCGCGGCGCCGGCCTTGCGGCGGAACATCCCTCCGTTCGCTCTCGAAACCATGCAGGCACGGTCGATGAGCGCCTTGATCTCCGGCGAGATATCGGCGACATACGTCGGCGATCCCAGTAGGATTCCGTCCGCGGCGGCCATCTTGCCGATCAACTCGTTTCCGATGTCGCCGGATTGCGAACAGCGGCGGTCCTTCCGCGCCGAACAGATCCGGCAAGCCTTGCAACCGTGAATCTCCGCGCCGGCCAGTTCCACGAGCTCGGTTTCAATGCCCTCCGCCTCGAGTTCCCTCAGGACATAGCGGAGCAGAATAGCGGTATTCGCGCCCTTGCGCGCACTTCCGTTCAATGCCACTACCTTCATGGCGATCCCTCCCTGGAATCCTGTTTGAGAGCCTTACTGCCTCACCAGCGCCTCGATCGCCTCCAGTTCCTTGCCCGCCTCCGACCACTTGCCTTGAGCCGCCAGGTCGCGGTACCGCCGCAAATGATCCCGGATATTATTCAGGCGCACATCAGCCCCCACCGGAGTCGCGGCGGACGCCGGTACAGGCTGCGCACCGGCCGTAGCGGTTGTCGCAGCAGGCGCCGGAGTCCCCTCCATTCCCGACAGTTGGGCCAGGGCCTGATCATATGTGTCCGCATAGATCAGGGAATTACCCACTCCCAACACCACCTTCTTCATCTGCGGCATCCGAGCCTCTTTGGCCTGGATGTAGATGGGCTCCACGTACAGAAAGGTGTGGTCCACCGGCAGCACCTGCATCTGGCCCCGCAACACGCCCGAACCCTGCTGATTCCATAACGTCAGATCCTTGGATATGGTCTGGTCCTGGTTCATGCGGGCCTCCACCTGCATGGGTCCGAGCAGCAGTTCCTGTTTCGACAACAGGAGAAAGACCAACTCGCCCAGGTGCGGGCCGTCACACCGGGCTGCCATCAGGCCGATCAGGTTGTCCTTGTTGCGAGGCGTGAAGGGCAACATGAGTAGGAATTCCGGCGTCTCTTCGCCCGGCAACTTGGCGATCAGATAGCTGGGCACTACCGACTCCGCCGCGCTTTCCTGGCCCTTGGCCCCGCGGGCGACATCCCATAGATCCGCCTTGTTGTAGAAGGCATCGGGATCTCGCATGTGATACGTGCGGTAGATCTCGGCCTGCACCCGGAAGATCGTCTCGGGATACCGCATGTGAGTGCGCAGCCCTGCCGGCATTGCCGAAGCATCGGTGAAGATGGCCGGGAACAGGTTGCGATAAGCCCGTATCAATGGATCCGCCGGATCGAACACATACAACTTGACCGATCCGTCGTAAGCATCCACCACCGCTTTGATCGAGTTACGAATGTAGTTGATGGTCCCGATATTGTTCACGGACACCCGCCGCGAATAGGGGTGGGCGTTCGAAGTCAGATACCCGTCCACCACCCACACCAGCCGCCCATCGTCTTCCAGCACCAGGTAGGGATCGCCGTCCCAATCGACGAAGCCCGCCATCTCTGAAATCCGGTCAACTATCTTGCGGTGAATCATCATCCGGCTTTCGGGACCCAACTGGCTGGTGAGCATGATGTTCCAATCGCCGTAGACCCAGGCTGCCGCCAGGCGGGTCAGGAATCCGCTCATCGGGAACCCGCCCTTGCCGTTGTACTTGGTGTGCACGTTGTCGGCGCCGGACGGATAGTTGAACTCGGGCTGCTCGGTGCGTACGAACACCGGTTCATGCATGGTTTCGCCATAGTACAGTTCGGGACGCGTCACTTTGAGGCTGGGACTGCGAACCTCGGGGGGAGCGTTCTCGATAAACAGCACTGGCCGGCCATCGGGCGTGATCCGATTGGCCTCCGCCATGACAAGGCCATAACCGTGGGTGTAAACGAAATGCGTATTGATCCACCCCGCCTGCGCATCGCCCAACTGATTCAGATCCAGTTCGCGAGGCGAGAGCATCACCTGGCGCAGCGCTCCGTCGATCACATACCGGTCCACATCGGTGTCCGAGAACAGGTACGGACGCAGGGGCTGGATCTGCGACAGGGTGTCGTGGAAGGCACGCCAGTCCCACAGCCGTACGTTGTCGAGCAGCGCCTTGTTCTTCGCCACGTCGATCTTGCCTTCCAGGCGTGCCATGAAGTCCTTCTCGGTGGACCGCGTGTTCAGCCCGTAAGCCTGCCGTGTGGCCTCAATGTGCTTCCGGATGTAGTCGCGCTGGATGGCCAGTTCGTTGGGACGAACATGGACCGTAGCCACTATGCGCGGTACGAAGAACTGGAGCAAGATCGGCACCAGGACCACCGTCGCGCCCCATCGCCACACACCCGCGATAATCAAGGCTCCGCCCGCAACGCAGCCCGCCACGCCCAGCCACAGGAGCGGAACGGTGACGTTCTCGTTCACCCAGTCCACGCCCACCATGAAGCCGTGATCGTTAAAGACCAGGTCGTAGCGGTCCAGATACAGCCGGACCGCGAAGGCAATGATGAAGATCCCAACCAGCGTGCGAAAGAACCGCATTTCGAGCGCGGTGAGGTTCCTGAGACTTGGAAGATCGATCTGAAACTCGCCCGGAATGGCCGGCAGGTTTTTGCTCAACTGCCAGGCGCGGGTGGTCAGGTAATATACGATCCCACCTGCGATGCAGAGGCCGAGCACGCACCTCAAGAGCATCGAATAGAACGGCAGGTCAAACAAGTAGAACGAGAGTGGTTTCCCGAATGCCGGATCGTGCCAGCCATCGGCGGATAGCCCATGTCCGCCGAAGAAGCGGACCACCGTCCACGAGTCCACCAGCACCGACGCGAAGAAGAAAGCCACCAGCAGCAGACCGACGGTCGCCAGCCAGGCATAGGCGGGATGCTCACGCAGCCTGGTCCCACCAGCTTTGAGCCCGCGCGCGTGCGCGCTCCAGAAGACGAGGAAAGCGATCAGCCCGACTATGGCCGCCGGACCGATCGAGTACAGCATCATACTGATCCAGGTCTCGACGTGGCCGAGTTCCTTCCACCACTGGTAATCGAGTACCCATGAAGCGAGGGATCGCCCTCCCAACACGAGCAGGCCCACGACGACAACCAGCGATATGCACCCCACCCTTGGACGGGATCTTGCTGCCGGCATAATTTGAACTCCTTTTGACCTAATCGAGTCGCCAGACGAAAGCGCCGTTGACGATGGTCGCCACCGGCCCACCCCTGAACTCCTGGTTATGGAAGGGAGAATTGCGGCTCTTCGAGAATGACTGATTCACATCGAACGTCCACACGCGTTCGGTGTCGAGAATGGTGAGATCGGCCGGGGCGCCGGGCTTCAGGGTTCCCGCGTTCAGTTTCAGAATTCGCGCCGGAGCCGTGCTGAACAAATCCACCATGCGAGAAAGCCCGATGCGGCACGGATGCACCAGGTCGCGAAAAGCCAGACCGACCGCGGTTTCGAGTCCGATGATGCCAAATGGACACCGCTCGAACTCCTGCATCTTCTCGCTTCCGGGGTGCGGCGCATGATCGGTGGCGATGGCGTCCACCGTACCTTCCGCCAGTCCCTTGAGCACCGCTTCCGCGTCTGACAGTCCCCTGAGCGGAGGCTTCATCTTATAGTTGCTGTCGTATGGCTCCATACGGCTGTCCGACAGCGCGAAATGATGCGGCGTGGCTTCACAAGTGACGGACAGGCCTCGCGCTTTGGCGAAGCCCACCATCTCCACGGAGTGATGGGTGGATATATGGGCCACATGGTAGTGCGCCCCGGTGACTTCCGCCAGCAGGATGTCGCGCGCCACCATCACGTCTTCCGAACACGAGGGGATTCCGCGCAGCCCCAGCCGCACCGACTGCGCACCCTCATGCATGTCGCCGCCGGCGCTCAGAGTCAAGTCCTCGCAGTGGTTGATCACCGGCAGTCCGAACGATCCCGCCACTTCCATGGCGCGGCGCATCAGGCGCGCGTTCATCACCGGTTTGCCGTCGTCGGAAATGGCCACAATCCCCGCCTGCTTCATCGATCCGATGCCGGCCAATTCCTCTCCGGCGCTGTTTCTGGTGATTGCGCCGATCGGATATACACGCACTACGGCCTGCCTGCGCGCGCGTTCGATGATGTAGCTGGTAACGGTGGCGTTGTCGTTCACCGGAGATGTGTTCGGCATCGCGCAGATGGAGGTGAAACCACCGGCGGCCGCGGCCCGCGCTCCCGATTCGATCGTCTCGGCATACTCGAATCCCGGCTCGCGCAGGTGGACGTGCATATCCACGAAACCCGGCGCCACCACGAGGCCCGTGGCATCGAACACCTTGGCGCCGGCAGCGTCGAAGTCGGGCGCCACCGCGACGATGGTGCCGCCGCGAATGAAGACGTCTGCGATCTCGTCGCGGTTCGATGACGGGTCCACCACCCGTCCGTTCCTGATCAGCAGTTCTCTCATTGGCTCAGAATCCGTTCGAGCACCGCCATGCGCACGGCGATGCCGTTCTCCACCTGATTGAGGATCACTGAACGTTGCGAGTCGGCCACTTCGCTCGACAACTCCCGCCCGCGGTTGATCGGTCCCGGATGCATCACGATCGCGTCCGGCCTCGCCAGTTGCAGGTGCTCCAGACGCAATCCGTAGAACTGGAAATACTCCCCGGTAGGAGATGACGGCTCATGCAAACGCTCCAGTTGCACACGCAGCATCATCACGACGTCGGCCCCGTGAATAGCCTGCTTCATGTCGGTAGTCAGCGAGACACCCGAGGCGATTTCGCTGAGTTGCACCGGCAACAACGATGCTGGACCGCAGAGCATCACCTTCGCCCCGAACTTGGAAAGCAGGTGCACGTTGGAGCGCGCCACGCGGCTGTGGGCGATGTCTCCGATGATCGCGATATGCAAGCCTTCGAGCCTGCCCTTCCGATCCAGGATCGTGCGGGCATCCAGCAGGGCCTGCGTGGGATGCTCATGGGTGCCGTCGCCCGCGTTGATGATGGGGATGGGCAAATAGCGCGCAAGAAAATGAGGAGCCCCGGAGGCGGCGTGCCGCATCACGATCACGTCCGGATGCATGGCCGCCAGCGTGTTCAGAGTATCCACCAGGCTCTCGCCTTTCGAAACGCTCGACCCCGCCGCGGTGATGGAGATGGTGTCCGCCCCCAGCCGCTTGGCGGCGATCTCGAAGCTGGTTCGGGTACGCGTGGAGGCTTCGAAGAACAGGTTCACCATCATGCGTCCGCGCAGGATGTCCAGACGCTTCAGAGGTTGACCGGGGACGGCTTGAAAATCCTTGGCGCGGACGAGAATCGATTCGATCTCGTCGCGGCCGAGCTCTTCAATTCCCAACAGGCCCGCGGACATGTGGATCAGGCGCTCTCCCCGGCCGCCACCTTCTCTACCAGCAGCACCTTCTCCGTCCCGTCCACCTCGTGGAATTTGACTTCGATGATTTCGTTGGAAGTGGTCTGCACCATGCGCCCGACATAGCGGGCCTCAATCGGCAGCTCGCGGTGGCCGCGGTCGATCAGCACCAGCAATTGAACGCGCGCCGGACGGCCGTGATCGAACAGGGCATCGAGAGCAGCCCTGACGGTGCGGCCCGTATAAAGAACGTCGTCGGTGAGGATGATGTCCTTGCCGGTGACCGGAAAGTTAATTTCCGTGGCATTGAGTACGGGCGCCGCACCCACTGTGGTCAGATCGTCGCGGTAGAGGTTGATATCCAGGATGCCGACGGGCACATCCCGGCGCTCGAGTTCGTTGATTTTTTGTGCCAGGCGTTGGGCTAGCGGAACACCGCGCCGGCGAATCCCGATCAGTGCGAGCTTGTCCAGATCCTCGGTCCGTTCCAGAATCTCGTGAGCGAGCCGGACCAGGGACCGGTCGATTTCGGACGCGCTCATCAACTGCGCCTTCTCGCGTGTAACAGACATATCCTGAAGGCTCAGATTATCACAATCTTTGTGGATGGACGGCAGGTTTCGGCAAAGCTTCCGGCTACATACGTTTCATGCGGGATCGTATGCGCTTGGCGAGTTTCTCGATCTCCTCAGTCTTCTTGATCAGGCTGACGGACAGAACGAACTGCCCCTGTTTGTCCAGATCGGTCCTGAGCTCTTCGGCTAAACGTACCAGTTCGCGCGCGTCTTCAACGTTTTTCGCATGATCCGCCTTGACGATCTCGTCGCGTTGCATGCGGCCGCTGGGCAAACGCACATCGTGAGACTCGTTCGGAACGGACGGGGTGTCCTGGGCAACCAGGAGGAAGGAAAGAAGGACGATTGCGGACGAGAGACGGTGCTTCATGGGCGCGCAAGCCCATCTTAACGTGCTTGCGCGCCTCGAAGGCGATTACGACCTGCGTCGAAGTCTGAAGAGCAAAGAGCCAAGCCGGCGGAAAAGAGACCGATGGTTCCGGGTTCCGGATTGGATATAGAGCCGATGGTAATCTGTGGCGATGTCGGGGCAAGACGCACGGTCACCGGCGATGAAACTGTACTGGGACCCGTGATAGTCGTGTCATAGCGAGGGGTCACAGCCAACTGAATCTGGATGGGGATATAACCGCCCGTTGCGGTGGTCGCGGCAGGCGCGCTTGCAACAGACATGCCCGTGTACAGCACGATGCCGCCGGATTTCGAGCTTCCGATTGTCGGACTAGAGTACGCCGTGACGGACGGGGTTTTGGAAGACCCGACGGCATAGCCACTGGGCAGCGTGTAGCTCCCGTAATAGCTCGAGGTCTTGATTCCCCCCGAGACGGTCTGAGGGGTTACGATAGCAATCGGGGTATACGTGCTGGCTGAGGCGATGGCGACCGGGGCCGTATAGCTCGCAGTCGAGGGATGAAAAAGCGTAGTTGCGCTACTGACGGAGGACCCCTGTGTAGCCGGAACGGAGTAACCGTACGTTTGAACAAGAATGCTGTAACCCGAACTGTGCGATCCGCCGGCCGAGGTAGACGCGTTGGCCGCCTGGGTAAAGATCGACGGAGAGCTGGACCCGAACGTAGAAGTCTGATTCTGGGTTTGCACCGTTATCATCGGGAGTTGCGGAGCCAGACTGACATTCTGGCTGCGGAAAGCATCGGTGCTGTGATACACGCCAAAGTTTGGGCTCGAGTACCCGTAGTAGTAGTTGAGCGTGTCAGCGAACGCGAAGTTCAGGCACGCAGAAAATACCAGTAGGGCTGCCTTCCCCCAGACGCTGACAAAGTTTGCCAATCGCATTTGTCACCCTTACCTTTAGCTGTAGATCTTCCCAGCGTTACGATTGTTTCGTCGATATCCTACTATGACCGTGACGCTTAACCCTCCGGCGTCATATCCGAGCCCAATACGAGCAGCGGACGTATTTACCGACTACTGCTATTATAGCCAGGAATGAAGGAATATAGCCAGGAATGAAGGAAGTCACACTAGGAATTATCGGTCTCGGAAACGTCGGGACTGGTACTGTTAGGGTGCTCACGGAAAACCGCGATCAAATCGCTCTGAAACTAGGGTTTCCCCTTGGTCTGTCAATGGTTTGCAGCCGATCAGTGGCCACTAGGGATCTCCCTGACCTTCCGCCTTCCACTCGCCGAACGGCCAACTGGCGGGAGGTCGTGGAGGATCCCGATATCGATATCGTTGCCGAGTTGGTGGGCGGAACCAGCACCGCCGCCGAGATTGTCAATGCCGCCATCCGGCATGGCAAATCCGTCGTGACGGCCAACAAAGAGCTTATGGCTCAACAGGGTGCGGAGATCTGGGACCGTGCCATCCGAGCCCGGATCAACCTTGCTATGGAGGCCAGCGTGGCCGGTGGGATTCCTATTCACGCAGTCCTGCGCGAAGGGATCTCGGGAGACCGCATCACCGCCTTGTACGGAATCCTGAATGGTACTAGTAACTACATCTTGTCCGAGATTGAGAAGCATGGTACCGCTTTTGAGACGGTCCTGGGTGAAGCCCAGCGTCTTGGCTATGCGGAGGCCGATCCCAGCGCCGACATCGACGGTTTTGATGCCCGTTCGAAACTCGCCCTGCTGGCGGCGCTGGCCTTCGGTGAGCGGATCACCCCGTCCGACATCTATACAGAGGGAATCCGCAGGATCACGCCCGTTGATTTTCAATATGCCCGTCAGCTGGGATACACAATTCGTCTGATTTGCTCCGCTCGACAGACTCCGGATGGTGTCCTGCTCGCTGTTCGACCGTCGCTCGTGTCACAATCCACAGTCCTCGCCGGAGTGAAAGGCGCGTATAACGCAGTCTGGGTGTTTGGAAAATACGGCCAGGACACCTTCTATTACGGTCGAGGCGCTGGATCCCTGCCGACCGGCGTGGCCGTGGTCAGCGACCTGATGCGGGTCGCCCGCGAAATTCGCTGCGGCAGTCCGGAGCGCGTTTCGCCGTTTGCTCACGAACGACTCGGCGAATATCGGCCGATCCCCATAACACTGAACCGATCCGCCTACTATCTCCGCTTCCGAGTAGAAGATAGCCCCGGGATTATCGCGCGGCTGGCCAGTGTGTTAGCTGACCAACGGATCAGTATCGACTCCGTGATGCAGCTTCCGATCGAGAATTGGCGTGACCTTCCGTTCGTGATTACCGTCGAACCCACGACGGAGGAATCCATCCTTGCGGCGATACGGGAGATGCAGAATATGAACTTCCTGCTCGAGCCACCCTTGGCGATGCCGATGGAGGGTGGGCTTTGATCCGGCTGGTGACGGTCTTGACCGCATCCCTGGCGGCATTTGGTCAAGTGGCTGGGCCCGCCAATTCCGGTTACCGCACCAGGGAGGGACGCGCCCAGGTGGCCGCCGCGTTGGTCGGTCCCGGCCGCGACGCCCGCCAAAAACCCGCCGAACTGGTGGCCGCGCTCGAAATCAATCCGGGTTCGACGGTGGTGGATCTCGGTACCGGTGTCGGCTACATGCTCCCGTATCTGAGCGCCGCCACCGGCACGGCGGGATCGGTCATCGCCGAAGACATACAGAGAGACTTCCTGGAACAGGCATCGGCGCGGGCAGAGAAGGACCATCTTACCAACGTCAAGTTCGTCCTCGGGACAGAACAGGACCCGCTCATTCCACGGGACTCGGCGGATCTCATCCTGGTATTGGACGCCTATCACCATTTCGACTACCCCGATCGGATGCTCGCGCACCTGGCGGCCGCGCTGAGACCCGGAGGGCGCTTGGCGATCGTCGAGTACTACAAACGTCGTGGAGCGATGGAGGGCGATCCCGACCGGGCACTCACCCATATCCGCCTGGATGCCGACGGAGTGATCCAGGAGGTGGAGTCCAACGGATTCCGGCTGTTGAAGCGGCAGGACCAGATCCCGAACAGCCAGTACATCGCGATATTTCGAAAGAAGTGACCGGTGTGCTAGGATAATCGCAGATCCTCACAGGCCGGAGAGGTGGCTGAGTGGTCGAAAGCAGCGGTTTGCTAAACCGTCGTAGGGTCAAAAGCTCTACCGAGAGTTCGAATCTCTCCCTCTCCGCCATTTCAATAACTTACGGTTCGCCGCCTTTAGCTCAGATCGGTTCTGGCTGACCCCGCCTGCTCTCCCGCCCCGTCCTTCAACGCCAACACACCGGTACTGTCATCGGACTTCTGCACGCAGACATACCCTGCCTTGTTGCAGTGTGGTTTGTTTTTCGGAAAGGCGCTTTGAAACATACTCCCGAGGCCGTACGATTCAATGTAGAGGCCCGGCTCCGATGAGGACCATCTTCCACCTGGACATGGACGCCTTCTTCGTCTCCGTCGAGGAGTTGTTCGATCCGCGTCTGAAGGGGAAGCCCGTCGTGGTGGGCGGCCAGGCGCACGAACGGGGCGTGGTTTCCGCCGCGTCCTACGCGGCTCGCAAGTTCGGCGTGCATTCGGCGATGCCGCTGCGCACCGCCTACCAGCACTGTCCGGAGGCCATCTTCGTTGACGGCCATCCCGACCGCTATCGCGAATACTCCGAACGCGTCTTCGAGGTGCTCCAGAGATTCTCGCCGCAGGTGCAGATGGCTTCCATCGACGAGGCCTACCTCGACTTGACCGGCACTCAGCGACTGCTCGGGGCGCCGTTCAAGGCCGCCCACAAGCTGCATGAGGCGGTGAAGGCCGCCACTTCTTTAAACTGCTCCATCGGCATTTCCACCTCGCGCCTGGTGTCGAAGATCGCCTCCGACCAGGCCAAGCCGAATGGCATTTTGTGGATCTGCCCCGGCGAAGAAGCGGCGTTTCTGGCGCCGCTCGATATCCGCAAGATTCCGGGTGTCGGCAAGGCAGGTGAGCAGCGGCTCAACGAGTGCGGCATCCATAAGGTCGGCGACCTGGCGCGCCTCGAGAGTACCCTGCTGGAGCGGAAGTTCGGCAAGTGGGGACTGGCGCTGGCGGGCAAATCGCACGGCCTGGACGCCGGCGGCTGGTTCGATGGCGAGATCGGCGACCGGCAGGACCCGAAATCGATCAGCCACGAGCATACCTTTAATGAGGACACCGCCGATGCCCGTGCACTTGAATCGATGCTGGCCCGGCTTTCGGAAATGGTCGGCAGGCGCCTCCGCGAACACGGCCTGTTTGCCCGAACGATCCAATTAAAGCTCCGCTACAAGGACTTTTCCACCTACACCCGGGCACACTCCATCGACCACGCAACGCAACTGGATATCGAACTACTCGAACAGGTGCGAGAGCTGTTCCGAAAGGCCTGGGACGGGCGGCCAGTCCGACTGTTGGGCGTCCATGCGGGCTCTCTGGAGGTAGATGAAGGACAGCTGAACCTGCTGGACGGTGGCCGCACCGAACGTTGGAGGAAAGCCCTCACCGCCGCTGACCGAATGCGAGATAAGTTCGGCGAGCGGAGTGTCTCGATGGGGGCCGGGATGGATTCAACGTTCCGCGAGCGTGTCCATGAGAACCCGGCGAGCCTGCCCGGCAAACATCCCGATCGTTCGAAACGTCAGTAAACCCGATCCAGCTCCGGAGACCGCTCCCGCGGTTTGGACAGTCCTTCACACGAGTAGGCGTCGTGCCGCCTGAAGATGAACTCGTGCAGTTCAGCCATCGTTCTAATCCCGGCGCGCAATGCTGAAAGGCTTTGCAGCCGTTCGCATTCCCGAGCACGCCGGAACACCAGGTCCGCTTCCGGCATGCCGGTCTCCGGAACAGCCTCGAACTCGAGTTGATATCCGTCCGAAGGAGTTGCCGCAAATACCCACCGGAAGATCGCCTCGGCGCGGGTGGCGTGGAAAGCCGAAGTCACTACCAGCAGACTGCGCCACCCCGCCGGAGCCGTGTGCAGGACCCGGCTGAAATAGGCATTTCCGATGGTGTCGTAGGAGGACGATTCCAGGAAGATGTCCGATGAAGGCACCCCGCGCGACATCAGGTAACGAGCACCCGCCGCAGCTTCCGTGATCGGGAATCCACCGGCATCGCGCGGGTTCGGCTTATGTGGGGTTCCTCCACTCAGACAGAGAACCGGCTGGCCCCTTCTCAGTTCCAGTGCCCGATCAAAACGTCCCGCCACCCACGGCGGCAAACTCCCGTCCGGCAGTATCCCGCCGCCAGGAATCAGTATCAGGTCCGGAGTCAATCGGGCCTACATCTTGTAGCGGCCGAGATCTTCGTCGTTAAGGTTCTCGAGCCAGCGCCGCAATTCCTCGTTGTTGACTTTATCCGTCACCGATGCCGAGGACTTCGACGACTTCAGTACCGACTCATCCACGTAAATGGGGCAATCGAGGCGCAGCGCCAGGGCCAGGGCGTCACTCGGCCGGGAATCCACGCTGATCAGTTCGCCTTCCTTCTCCAGCCAGATCACCGCGTAAAAAGTGTCGTCCCTGAGTTCGCTGACTACAACTTTGCGAATGCCCGCCTTCATCCCCAGCAGCAGGATCTTGATCAGGTCGTGAGTCATGGGGCGCGGTGTCGAGACCTTCTCGATTTCGAGCGCGATGGCATTGGCTTCGTAGATGCCCACCCAGATGGGAAGAATCGCGTTACCGTTGATGTCCTTCAGGACGACGATCGGCATGTTGGTCACGGGATCCATCATCAGACCCCGGATCTTCATCTCGACTTCCATGTCACCCCCTCCGTTCTCGGAATTCCAGCCGCCACGCCTAGTTTACGCTTTCGCCGGCCAGCGAATTCGGGCCGGCGCGCGTCACCTGAACATCCAAATAGGTTCCCAAAAGGGATTCGCCGCCCTCGCGCGGCCTGATGAAGTTCAAAGTCTTGTTCTGGGACGTTCGCCCGATCCACTGGCCGGTGGCCTTGTTGAATCCTTCCACCAGCACTTCCTCCACCTTCCCGACAGCCTCGGCATTCCGGCGGATTTGAATGGCTCGCTGCTTTTCCTGAAGAACCGCCAGCCTCCGTCCTTTCTCCTCCTCCCCGACGTGGTCAGAGTACTGGAGGGCCGGCGTATTCGGCCTCTGGGAGTACTTGAAGCTGAAGATCGAATCGTACCCGACCTCGTCCAGCAGGCTCAACGTCTGCTCAAAATCTTCCTCCGTCTCCCCCGGGAAGCCGACGATCACGTCGGTGGAGATGGCGATGTTGCGGCGGGATGACTTCATCCACTCGATGCGCCGCATGTATTCGTCTCGCGTGTAGAGCCTCTGCATGCGGTCGAGCAACTCGGGTCGATCCGGATTGGACCGGCAAATGTACGTGGTTGCACAATGCCGGGTTTTCGTCGATGGCGTCAATGATCTCCTTGACGAAATCGCGGGGGTGAGAAGTAGTGAAACGAACCCTCCGGATTCCCGGCACTCGGGCCACGTTCCGCAACAGCGTGGCAAAATCCCAGCCTGCCGCCGAGGGATCGCGATAGCTGTTGACGTTCTGCCCCAAAAGCTGGATCTCGGTGTAGCCCGTCGAGGCGAGCGAGTGCGCCTCGCGGATGATGCTGTCGCTGGTGCGGCTGCGCTCCGGGCCCCGGGTAAACGGCACCACGCAGTAGGCACACGCCTTGTCGCATCCTTCAATGATGGTCAGGTAGGCCCGGTGAGGATTGTCCCGGCGCGCAAACGGCGTCTCGAACGTGTCTTCCGTGTCCAGGTTGAGCCCGGTCACCCGGCGGCTCCCCGTTTCGAGTTGCACCAGCATCTCCGGAAGCTGGTTATAGCTGGCTGAGCCACAAACCAATCCGACGTGAGGCGCCTTGTCGAAAATCCGTTGGCCTTCCTGCTGCGCAACGCAGCCCAGGACACCGAAAACCTTGCCGTTGCCGTGGTCTTTTTTGAACTGTTGAAGGCGGCTGAACACCTTCTGCTCAGCCTTGTCGCGGATGCTGCAGGTGTTGTACAGGACGAGGTCCGCGGCTTCCGGCGTTTCAACCCGGGAGTAACCCTCGGAGATCAATGTTCCGATCACCTTTTCGGAGTCGTGAACGTTCATCTGACAGCCGAACGTCTCGATGTAGAAGGTCCTCATGCAGTGCTTCATTTAGATTAACAGTTTGACCCATCACCGGGCTCATTTGTTGGACTCGCGCGGAATGCCTCCGGTCCCCGATCTTCGACGCAAATCTCGAAGAAAAGCTCTATCGCTACGCGTTCTCGAACTTTGGCCTGGCCGACCCTTTCAACGGGATGCGTGTTTTTTTGTTGACCGCGTCGAACAATGTGCTATCCTTAAAGACGTATTTGACAGTCCTGCCGATTAACGCACCTTCCAACATCGTCCGGTCCAACCGCCGTTGTCCGATCTTGCCCGATTAGCTGCTCTGCAAATTCAGAAGGAAGAATCCATTGAAGAATATTTTTGTAGGTAACCTGAGTTTTGGGACGAGCGAAGATTCCATTCGTTCCATGTTCGAGTCATACGGCACCGTTGACCGCGTTAACATTGTTACGGATCGTGAGACGGGGCAGGCCAGAGGCTTCGCGTTCGTCGAGATGAGCGTCGATTCGGAAGGCAATGCCGCCATCAACGGCCTGAACGGTAGGGACCTGGACGGCAGAACCCTGAATATCAACGAAGCTCGTCCGAAGCCCGAGCGCGGCAGCGGCGGCGGCGGATATCGCGGCGGTGGCGGTGGCGGTGGCCGCGGCCAGAACCGTTGGTAAATTGAAAACACTGCGGGTGCGGTGCCTTCGGGACGCCGCATCCCGCCCTCCAAGTTGAAAGATCAACGATAAAGGAACAGTTTGCCCAAAGAAGACGCAATCGAAGTAATGGGAAAAGTAGTCGAGAAGTTCAAGGCCGGGATGTTCGCCATCGAACTCGATGCCGGCAAGACCGTCCTCGCAACCATGGCCGGACGGCTCCGGCGCAATCGTATCAAGGTGATGAACGGCGACCGCGTTTCGCTGGAACTTTCACCCTATGATCTGACCAAGGGCCGAATCACTTACCGGCACAAGTAAGTTTCCTGTTCCGTTCACCGTTACTCTTGAGCCGGCGAACTGATCTGTCGATCTAAGCCTCCACGGCTGCCTCTCTCAGGTACAATGGAGTATGCTTGCACGTGCTCAGCACGACGCTGCTCGGGTCCGCGACCTTGTCATTGCCCTGGAACAACATGAGATTACACTTCATGAGTTCTCCGATGGCGTAGGATCCCTCACTCCAGAAGCTATCCAGGTTACCGCCACACTTCTTCTGAACTGGGCTGACCTGAGTTGTTCCGGAGCCCACGCCTTGTCGGCGGCTCACCTCCTCTGTTCCCGCCTCGCCTCGAGAACACGCGTTCTCTCCTGACCCTTTGCAACCACAGAATCCGAAAGCGCCAGCGCCGGAACCAGATTCGTTCAGCGCTCGCCGATCCCCGACTCGATTTCTTTCCCGTGGCGATAGACCGTGTACTGCTGGCTGGCCATGCTTCCCGCGATCTTTACGGTCTCCAGCGGACTGTTTCCGGCCAGCACCAGCACCATGCGGCGAGGCTCGGCTGGACTCTGCGCGGCGAACACCAGCCCGTCGTATTCGGAAGGGTGGTCAGTGCCATTAACGCGGAAGAGCGCACCGCTGTAGTCGAGTCCGATGCGTCCGGCAATGGCCGCCAAGGCGGAGTTCGATTCGGGCCTTCCCACAAATACGACGTCGTGCGTGCGCAGGTCCTCATCGGTCAGTTCGAAATCCTTGCGGATGGGTGCCGCGCTCTCGAACCGTTCCAGCGCCGATTTCTGGAACTGCTCCGCCGCATACCGGTTGGCCCCCGCATCCTGGTTCGTCCCGTAGACAATCAGTGTCGAGCCGAGGCGGCTGTGGAGATCCGATGCCAGGTACACCGGGCCGCCCGTATCGCCCGGTATTCCGGTATTCGCCAGCCACTTGGAAAAGAACTCGTCCAGAGGTTTGCCGGCAGCCTTCTCCGCCGCACCCCGGAACGAATCCGACGTGACCGTCTTCGTCGCGTTCGCCGCAAACCACGATTTCATCATCGGGAAAAAGCGGTCGTCGCCCATTTCGGCGCGCAGTGCTGCGAACAACAGCGTGCTCTTGCTGTTCAGGATCCGCCACCAGTTTGCCGAGTCGGTGCGAGCAGACACCCGCGATAGGGGTATATCGCCGGCCAGCGCGCTGCCCCGGAAGTCGACCCGCAGGACGTCCAGCATTCGATCCGGATCACCGGCTGTGAGCACCCGGTAGTAGCCCGCCGAACCCGCGCTTAACCACAAATCCGCATCGCTGGCCGGCAGGATCCAGCCGCTCCAGAGTCGATCCTTGCCGATGGACGCGGCACGGGCCCGCCGGTGCTGTTTCGAAGGCGGAGGCTGAGGCGAGGAGTCTTTCAGCGCCGCCGGGGCCGCTGCGGTGAACAGACGATACCCGGATGGGTACAGGCCATCATTAGCCTCGTACTGGCGGCCCCACTTCGAGGGGACCCACTCCCGCTGGTTCGGTTTTCCGAACGCCGCCCACACCATCAGATTCGACGCCATCTCGGCCGAAGCCACCTTGGCATCCATGGCCGATGAACTGACCAGCGGAGCGGTCCGGAACGCCAGGGACGCGAACGCCTCGTCGATGCTTCCCTTGTGCTGCTGGTATAACTCCTGCCACTTGATGTCGCGCGGCGCGGGTGAGAACGGCACGTGTTCGGGTCTTCCGTCGGACAC
Organism: uncultured Acidobacteriota bacterium; assembly: GCA_963737465.1. Classification (GTDB taxonomy): domain Bacteria; phylum Acidobacteriota; class Terriglobia; order Bryobacterales; family Bryobacteraceae; genus TMP-7. The sequence goes on along the minus strand of CAVTTC010000012.1, from coordinate 201,579 downwards.
CGTTTCGAGGCGCAGGTCTGTATCCTTGGCATTGTTGCAGCCCCAGTAGAAGCCTTCCGTTCCGCCGAACCACTCGTTCTTGGAACTCCGCCACAACCGGGTCTTATGCGTGCCGAGTTCGAACATCGCGATCTCGTCGTTCTTGGCGTCGCCGATCAGCCACTCGTTTGTGTACAGGCCGTTGTTCTTGGCCGCGAGGTATTCAACGACCTGATCCACGTTGCCGCCATACTGGATGGCTCGCCGAGCGCGGTACGCCACCGGCGTTCCCTCGCGGTTAAACGGACGTCTGGCGGATGGTGGTCTCGGTCAGCACCACGCCCGCGTCATTCTGATACCAGTCCGTGCCGCTCTGGATCCCACCCGGATACGACTGCATCAACACGCGATGCCCTTGCGCGGGCTGAACGTCGAGCATGATATTGGTCTGCTCGGCCAGCGTCTCCGGCCAGAACGTGGTGTGGGCGATCACCATGTGCCCGTCGCGAGTGGCCTTGCCGGTGGCGGCGAAAGCGCTGCATCGCTCCGTGACCGCCGGGTCCCGCTTCGGAGCGTAATCCGGTGGCACCAGGCCCAGTCCTTCGAGACCGCTCGGGGTGATGCGCAGCGCCGGATCGAGCAATCCCAATTCCGTGATGGTATTCGCCGCGACGACGTCGAGCAGGTCCACGGTTCGTCCCTGGTACTTGGCGCCGGCCGCGGCAGCGCCCTCGGCGATGCCCTTCATCTCACGCGAGAATCTCATCGTCGAAGCCGCGCAGGAAGAGCGCATCCGCGGTGACGCGGCCATAGTGCCAGGCGTTTGCGCGCGACTTTGCATCGAGTTCCGCCGCGCAGCGATCGATGTAGCCTTCAATCTCATGCGCCAGCAGGTAGCCGTGCTGGTATCCGCGCTCGTAAGGCTGACCTTCCACGTGAAGGTAGATCCAGCCTCCCTGGGGATACCGGTAGGCCGGCCCGAACTTCTTTACGGCCGCTGCCGAGGGCCAGCCGCCTGTCGCCGATACCTCTTCGATACTCACCGCATCGAACCATGCCTTGCCGTGAAAGACGCCGCCCGCCCCAACAGTCAGTTGCACCTGGTCGCGCGATCGCGTTGCCCCGAAGCGCAGCTTCAGCCGGGTCCAGTCCCGCGTACCGGCCAGAGATTCCGAGTGAACGTCAAAGGGCATGGATGCCATCGAAAGCGCGGCGCCCACGGCAATGGGACTCCGATCCGTATCTCTGACCTCCACTCCCTCAGTCCGGACCCAGGCGCTGAGCTCGTACGTCTTGCCTGGACGCAGCGTGACCGGGGCGGATCGCACCTCTGCCGAGCCATCCGTGCCGGGCTCGAGCCGGAGCGGATGCCGGCGTTCGTGCACCAACGTCGTGTCCGTGCGAGCCACGCCGCGGGAAGCGGTCCACTGCTTCCAGTCCGCATCCGAGACTGTGTTGAATAGGGGCGTGCCGGCTGACGCAATCACCCAGGTAAGGGACAGCAGAATGGGGAGACGCATTGGACTATTATCTGCCAGACCGTCCCGGTTATAGTGGGGACTCTCGCGGGCCTGGATCACAAATCGCGTGCCTCCCTGCCTTGAACGCCCTATGATGCAGGTATGCACCCGTGGTGGCAATCGTTCTTCGACGCCGATTACTTGAAGATCTGGGGAGGATTCGTCACCGAGGATCGCACGCGCCAGGAGGCTGCGGGTCTCTGGCAGTTGCTCGGACTGAACGGTGGAAGCCGGGTGCTGGATGCACCGTGCGGCTATGGCCGCATATCCCGAGCCCTGGCCGATCACGGTGGGGTGGTCACCGGCGTGGACCAATCCGAGTTCCTGATTGCCGAAGCCGAGCGGACCCGCGGTGGATTGTCGTCCGCGCAATTGCGCTACATTCGCCACGATCTTCGAGCGCCGCTCGAAGAGGGTGGATTCGATGCCGCCATCAATATCTACTCGTCGCTCGGCTATGGGACCGAAGAAGACGACGTGGCGATTCTCGCCACCCTGCGCGAAGCGGTCCGCCCCGGCGGATTGGTGCTGGTGGAGACCAGTCATCGCGACGCCGCGGCGGCGCTCTTCTCGCGCGGCGGATCGCTGTCCACTCGTCTCAGCGATGGGACCCTGGTGGTGGAGGAGCCGCGCTTTGATGCCCTCGCCGGCCGGGTGGAAACCTGCTGGTACTGGTCGGGCCCGAATGGCAGCGGCAGCAAACCGGCGTCGATCCGTGTATACACCGCCACCGAATTGATCCGCCTGATGGAACGCGCGGGACTCCGCTTGCGTTCGGCCCATCGCGGATGTTCCACCGATCCCTTCCATGCCGCGGGACCCGAGATGGGCGGTCGCCTGGGACTGCTGGCCGAACACCCCGCCTGACTCCCGCTAATACGATATTAAGACCTGCTATTCTTATATTCACGTGTAATGCCTGTACGCAAAATCGTTAAAGCTCTGACTCAATCCGCTTCGAAGGCTACGGTTCAACTGGGAACGCCCAGGTGGAGCGGAGGAAAGTCGATCGAGGAATGTCTGCGGACCCGGAGATCGTGCCGGTCGTATGCGGATGATCCGGTAACCCTCGATGACGCGAGCCAGTTACTGTGGGCGGCGCAGGGTGTCACCGGACTCGGAGGGCTCCGAACGTCGCCATCGGCGGGCGCGGTGTACCCGATCCATTGCTACCTGGTCGCCATGAACATAGCCGGCCTGCGTCCCGGCGCCTACGCCTACGATCCCGACCGGCACCTTTTGTCCCTTTGGAAGTCCGGCGATCTGAGAAAGAAATTGGTGAAGGCCGCCTTCGATCAGCAGGAAACGGAAATGGCGGGACTGGCGGTCCTGCTGACGGCCTCCTATGGCCGCGCCAAGCGCGAGTTCGGCGAGAAGGGTCCGCAGTTGGTGCACATGGAGGCCGGTCACATCGGGCAGAATTTCCTGCTGCAGGCCACGTCCCTGTCGCTGGGAGCCGTCGGCCTCAGCAAGATCGACAATGCGGCGATGTCTTCTACACTGGACCTGCCTCAAGCCGATGAACCGGTGTACCTGCTGCTAGCCGGTCCGAAGTAACTGGTTGGCAATATCGCTCCACCGGCGGTACGGCTCGAATTTCTGATTGCGGCGCCGCAGTTCAACGGCCAGCCATCCACGCGCGAACCGAAACTCGGGCTTCACCATCAGCGCTGGACCTACATCCGGCGGACCGTCGCCGGCGAATGCCACTGTGCCGGCACGAGACAGCGCGTCTCGAACCACGGCTTCCTTATCGATGCCCGTCTCGCGCGACAGGAACGGCGATTCCTCAGGCAACCGGATCCACAACCCTCGTCCAGGCTCGATTTCGCCGGGGCTGGCGTGTATCGGAATCCCGTTCACACCGGCCCGCTTGAGCAGCCGCTCGATGTACCACGACGATCCCGCCGATGCGATCACCACCTTCCAGCCGCGTTCCCGCAGGCGTCCCAGGGATTCACCAAAGAGGGGATCCGGCGCCGTCTCATCCAGAAGGCGATCGAGAGATGCCGGATCAGTGGGTGTATGCGAAAAGAACGACCGCATAGCCTCGAAGTGGGTCAACTGCCCGCGACCGTACAGCGCCCAGTAATCCGGGGCGGTAGCGGGCATGTACTGACGCGCCACCAGTTGATAGAAGTCCTGATCGGTGATGGTTCCATCGAAATCCGTCACCAGGATGCGTTCCTGATTGCTCAAGATTCCATTGTGGCGGCAGCGCCGGTCCTAAACCAACTCGATCGTCGAGGCGCCCTTGGGCAGATCGAAGCACACCACTGCCGACTCACCGTCCCGCGTCCACGTTCCGGACTCCAGTCTTAACAGCCCCTTTACCTCACGCAGGCCCGAAGCCGGCAAAGCGCCCTTCAGCCGCACGGTAAATGCGGGACACGCGAACGGTGTATGGAACATCGCGCGTTTCCCTCGCACCTCGATAGCCGTGAGCTCGCGCGCGGCCCAATAGCGCGAGATCTCGCTGAGCTTCATCCACAGCAGGTTGTCGTAGCGCGCGTGCAGCCTGCGCACCACTTCCTGAAACGCCCGGAATCCCCGCTCCGTGCCGTTATGGTGAATCCCGGTCCAGTGCGCCAGCATGCAGGCCGGCTCGCCCCGCTCGATGACGTCCACCATCCGGCCCTTACTCAGGTCGGCGGTGATGAACCGGTCCGGTTGGGGATCCTGGGTAGCGTCCCAGTTACCGGTCCAGTCGCTGGTGCAGGCAATGATGGAGACGACGCATTTCGGGTCCGGACCGTCGAGCCCGCTGGCGTACTCCACGCGCGGCGCGACGCTCTGGCCACCCTCGCCGAAGGCGTCGCGGAAGTAATGGGGGATCTCGGCGTGGTACACATCGCGACAGGATTCGAGCGTCGCCTGGGCCAACTGCGGCAGCGCACCATCGCCGAAGCCGCCCGGCGTGGTGATGCCTTCGCAGGGGAGTTCGATCTCGCGCAGGATGCGCAGCGCATACGCTATGTAGGCGGCGATCTCGTCCACGCTACGCCCGCTAGTCCACTTCCAGTTCTCCATGAACTCGATCCCGCGCACCGGATACGGGTGTCCCGTGCGTAGGTCGATCACGCGGGTATGAGTCACCATTTCGGGATGGATGTCCCAGTTCGGCGTCATCAGCGTGCGCACCAGGCGGATGCTGGCCTGCAACTCTTCCACCGTCCAGCCCGGCAGTTCCCGGTCCAGTCGCCCCACACAGGCCGGATAGGGCACGATGCTGTACTTGCCCTTCACTCCGTGCTCGCCGCACCACTCGCCGAACTTCCGCACGAAGTCGTCGGGAATCTCCACCGGCATCTTTCGCCAGTCCTGGTCGTACTGCCGGTTCCCCCAGGCGGCGCGGAACTGGGGGATCGAGAAGTGGTTCAGGTTGACCAGGCAGGTGGAGTCGTCGATGATCATCGACACCGGGACTCGTCCGCGCGGGTTCATCACCTTCACAGCGGCGTTGCGGCCCGGCCGGTCCCCGGGCTCCTGCGCCAGTGCGATGGCGGCTCCGGCGGCATGCAGCAGAAACTCGCGGCGAGCGATGGACGAACCAGGCATGTCCACCATTGTGCACCGTCTACCTTCAGCGGAACAGCGAGGCCGCCAGATCCACGTTGTGAGTGAAGCGGCTCGCGTCAGGGTTACCGTCCGCGTTGTGGATCAATAAGGGTATGCGGGTCTCGTGCAGAGAGCCGTGGCTTCGATAAGAGGAGGGCAGCGTTTCGGACTCCGAATCGAGCGTTCCGAACACCGTGTCTTTGTCGCCCAAAACTACGAGATCGCCGATACGCGACGGCATGAGGCGGAACCTGGAAGCCGCTTCCGAGCGCGTCAACACCGCCTCCACTCCGTCGAGCGATGACAATGCATCGGCCGCCCGGCGCTCGTCGCCGCGCGATTTCAGGTACACCCAGGACGTCCCGCCGAATCCGCGGTGGTGCTTCAGATACTTGTCGCGCTCGGCGGAAATGGCCATCCGCAGCGGAACACCGCGTTTCGCGCAGGCCTTCTCCAGATCCTGACACCGGGTCTTGTGATTGAGCCCGTGGTCCGCAGTCAGAAAGAAGGCGGCATCGGGAGCGGCCGCCGCGGCTTCACCGATCAGCGCGTCCAGGTTGGACAGGTGTTCCTTGGATTCCGCGGCTTCCGGCGCCCAGGTGTGCATCGGGTAGTCCGTGGTGTGCACGTACAGGCAGCCGGTGTCCGGCCGCGACTTTAGAATGTGGATGGCCGCCTTAAGCAGCCAGTAGTTGATCTCGCGCGAGTAGATGTCGGGAGGGGCGCCCAAGCGGGCTATCCATTCCGCATCGGGCGCTTCGGCCGCCAGCAGGATTCCCGCCCCGCGCTTCAACAGCGACGTGGTCTTAAACTTCGAAGTCAGCAGCGCGGAAGATACGCCCCGTACTGCCGCGCGCTCGAACAACGTCGGCGCAAGCAGCAGGTCGGCGCTCTCCATGTATTCTTCCGCGCCGGTCTTCTCGTCCAGGTACGAGTTCCCCGTGATTCCATGCTCGGTCGGATAACACCCGCAACAGATGGAAGCGTTGTTGGCGTTGGTGACCGAGGGCATCACTCCCGATACTTCCTTGAAGATGCCCGATTTCGCCCACCCGTGGAGCGTGGGCATCGCGCTGGCGCGCCAGTACTCCACGCCCAGCCCATCCACCATCAGAACGACGACCCGCCGCGGGCGCCGCTGGGCCAGTGCTGTCGCTCCCGCCGAGGCCAGGAATCCGCGCCGGGTCATGCCGTGCATCAATAGTTCTTCTGCCTTTCCACACGCGCCCGCTGCGCGCGCCCCATCGCCTTCACCCCGGCCAGAGCCGGATCGGCGGCGGCCAATTCGTCAATGTGGGCCGCGACTTTGGCCACCGCCGTCGCGATATCCTCCACGTCCAGTTCGTCGCCGATGAGCAGGAACTGCGGCAGCCAGACCGCCTCGTCGTAGGCGGCCCGCTCGGTGACCGGACAACGGACCTGTGCGTAGTCCACCGGCTTGTCCCGCCCCATGACGAGCTGCGGACTGTTCTCCGGAGTCGCGTAGAAGAGATCGCTTCGATAGACCGGCTCATAGAACCGGCCGTCGCACGGAATGCCTTCCGCATCGAGCGCGGCCACGAACAAATCGCGCGACGGCGCGGGCTGACGGACTGGCCGGTACTGGAACACGTAGCAGTACAGCGTCTCGGAGGTGATGGCCGGCTGCGCAGGCAGGGGACGAACGCCGGGGATGCTCGAAAGCCGTTTGGTGAGCATCGCCGCGTGCCGCGTTCGCACTTCGCGGAATTCCGGAAGCATCTCCAGTTGACCCACCAGCAGGCAGGCCTGCAATTCGGTCATCCGGTAATTCGAGCCGAGTTTTCGGATCCCATACTGATCGGTGAGGCTGGCGCGGCCGCAGTTGACGATGGTCTGCGCGGCCTCGAAACAATCCAGCCGCGAGGTAACGATCATGCCGCCTTCGCCGCCGGTCATGAGCTTGCTTTCCTGAAAGCTGAAGCAGCCGATGTCTCCCATGGACCCGGCGCCGCGGCCCTCGAACTGGCCGCCATGCGCGTGGGCGCAGTCCTCGATGATGACGAGCCGGTGTTCCGCTGCGAGTGCGGAGAGAGCGTTCATGTCGGCGAATCGCATGGCCAGGTGTACCGGGACGATGGCCTTGGTGCGTGGCGTAATCACGCGCCGCACCGATTCGACGTCCAGACAGTACGTGTCCGGATCGACGTCGGCAAACACCGGAACGCCGCCTGCAAACAGGACGGCGGTGGCGGTGCCGTCCCAAGTGTAGGCCGGCACAATCACCTCATCGCCGAAGCCGATGCCCGCGGCCTGCAGCGCGACGACGATGGCGATGGTCCCGTTGGCTACGCACAGCCCGTACCGGGCGCCGTGCATCGCGGCGAAGCGCTCCGCAAAATCGCCGCTCACTTTGCCCGGCACCGGAAATCCACCCCAATGCCCGCTCTCCACCTGCTCGACGATCCTCTCGATGTCCGCGGGCAGATATTGCGGCCACGGAGCGAAAGGCGCGCTGCGGACCGGTTCGCCGCCGAGGATGGCCAGCCTGCTCATGGGATCCTCAGCGCTTTCCGGCCGAGACCATGCCCCGTCCCTGGAGCGCCGATACCAGTTGCTCAGGCATCTCGCCGCTCTGGAACGCGAAGGCCATGTAGTCTACCGTGATGCTGGCCTGCGCCGGCAGCCAGCGGTAGGTGGGCACCCCGAACAGCGACCCCCGCTCGATCATGGCGCGGCGTCCTTCGGCGAACGGCGATGCGCCGAACTCCACACCCCGGGTGATCGTTTGGCCCTTCCACGGCGGATTGGTGCGGGCCCGGTTCTCCTCCCACAGCGAAATCCAGGGGAAATCGGCGCGCTTCCAAACGTATCCGAAGGCAAGGCGGCTGGTGGGCTCCCAGGTCAGGAAATAGGCCTGATCGCGATCGTCGTCCACGGCGTGCGCGGTCACGCCGGTGGAACGCTCGAAGGCGGGGAATGTGTCGAGATCGGTGATGCCGCTGTCGGTGTTGGGCGCGTGCGGCCATTCGAATTCGGCGGAAGCAACGTAGTGTTGATCCGGACCGAGCACCGTGGGGTACACCTTTGACCGCCGCGCCGGTACCACCAGTCGCGTGATGCCGGGTTGAACGAACGGCGGCCCGAGCGTGACGTGCTGGGTCCAGGCGATCGGACGGTCCATGGCGGTGAGGTTGGTCACGGTCTCGTGGATTTGCACGAATCCGCCGGGTGCGAGTTCCATTCGCCGCTCGAAGTTCAGTTTGGCAAGTGGGAGGTGGGCGCTGGCAGTGAGTCGCATTCCATTGGATTCGATCTCATAGGGAGCCACCGATCCTTCGCCGTGGACCCAGATGCCGGCTTCGTGTTCCTGGGCGGACGGGGCGCCGAAGATGTCGAGGCAGAGGTTGTGGCCCATGATCCCGGAGAGCAGTTTGCTCTCGGCGTCAGCGCCGTACTCGGGGTGTTTCTCGAGCGAGTAGGTGGAGGGTTCAATGCTCGGCCAGGGCGGCGTCCACAAGGGGTTCATGCCGGAAGCCTTGTCGAGGATCTCGGCGATATGGCCGCCCTCGACGGTGACGGTCACGCGAAGGCGTTCGTTCTCGATGGATACAACGCGGCGGTTGCGATAAGTAGTTTCTTGAGCGGGCATGAAGTGGGTACCGAAATCAGCATACACGTTCAGCGGGGCTAATGGAGGGCCCGGGCGAAGGGGGCGGGGGCATTCAATCCGTCCGAGAATCGCTTCGACTCGGGCAGGACCGTGCTCCCTCAATTATCCTGAGGAGTTTGATTTCCTGTTCGGGGTCTGTCGTTGCCAGTCGTATCCCTCCGGTCTCGAAAACTCAACGGCGCGGCACGCCTTTGACACCTGAAGGGCGCCGCACGGGTCGCTTGGGGATGTTCTTCTCGGCTTCCATCTAACGTTCCCTATGACACCGCTTTCACTGGGGTACAACAGCCGCAGGGAACTTGGAGGATCGGATGGCTCCGCCCGATCGATACCAGACTGATCCGAACCCTTGTGTTCGACGCGGCCCCTCCCCTCCGGATTTCGCAATCCGGAATGGACCGAACCTCGCGTCAGCGCACCTTCGAGATCCGGCCCCGGATCCGAGTTCGACCCCGTCATCATCGAATAGGTGCCACCGGAAACGCGTCGTAGTTCCGTTCTTGTAGTTATTCCTGTTACGGTTCGAGACCCGGAGTTCCTTGCATTGTTGTCCAGTAGACCGCCACGTACTCTGACCGCACTCCGCTTCACTAACGCGGACCGCCATACAACTCAGGCGCCAGGTTCTCCCGATGCCAGTTTGCCGATCCACGAATAAATCTGGCCTGAGCCTCAGCCGCGCTCAATTGACAACGAACCTCTCCATCTGGTAATCGGCGCCGGTGACGCGTCACTTACTCGGGCAGGCCGAACTTCGGAAGATCCGCCACCGAGAAATCGCCTCGACTCGGTCAGGACTCGTGTTCTCTCAGTTCATCCGGATTGGAGTCGCATTTCGTCGAGTAACTCCTCTATCTCCCCCCGCGACTCGTCCAACACGTGCTTGGCATTCCCGAGTAACACGAAATCCTCGACATAACGGATATAACATCGCGGCGCTAACTCGTGCTGGACGTAGTGATCGAGAGGGGTCAGATACACCTTGGCGAAGAACTGCGATGTCTGATTCCCCAGTGGTAGTCCCCGCCTGGCGCGAGGCGGGCGTGAACAGGTCATCGCCTGGGAAATAGTGGATCGCCTCTTCCTGGTCATTTGATCCGTCGATGATCCGGCCGGCGAGATCCAGCGTCCGGCCGCACTTCACTACCCGCGCCAACTGATCCTTCAGAATTTCGTGATCGATGCTGGCGAAGTACTTTCGGACGTCGCATTTCAAAACGTAGCGGCAGTTTGCGGTCCGCCCCACCTGGCGCGGGCGAGCGCCTTGTGCGCCCCCATGCCCGCGCGGCAGGCATACGAAGCCTGCGAGAAGCGCCGCTCGAAGATCGGTTCCAGGACCTGCGTCAGCGCGTGGTGCACCACGCGGTCGCGGAAGGGCGCAGCCGAGATCAACCTCGGCTTGGCTGCGTCCTCGATGAGAAACTCGCGATACGGGCCCGGAACGTATGCTCCGCCGATGAGTTCCCGCCGCAGTTGTGCCAAGTGGTCCTCGGTGTTGAGCAGAAACGCCGCGACGTCGGGACGGCTCCGCTTTCCGAGCGCGGCGCGGCGGACCGCCTCATGCAGATTCTCGTAGGAAATCAGCGGATTCCAGAGCCCGCCCACGCGCTTCATTCGGTGGCGGCGGCCGCTTTCCGCCAGCCACCCACCATCCGTCCGATTTCTTCGACGCACTCGGCCGCGTAGCCGTATGAGTTGACCTTCAGCAACTCGAGATCTTTACCCAGCCGGAGCAGAAATCTCATGCGGTTCAGCAGCCCGTTCACCTCGGTCAGGATTCGGGCCTTGTCGCGTGAGTAGACGGCATCCACTAAACGCAGGACCAAATCCATGCGCCCTGGACGAGCCGGTCACCGACACTGAACCGGTAGGACCGCGGGAATCCCTCGACTTTGCGGATGAGCCAAAGAGAAAACTCGTACGCTTTCTGGACGACGATGGGTAGTTCAGCGGAAGGTTGAGGCAAAAAATTTCCCGCCGGGGCGTCGCCCCGGCTCCACTACCCTCGCACACTCTGGGCCAAATGGAAAGGGAAAAAGAGAAAAAAACTAAAGGGAAAGCAATTCCCGGACACAACGAAACCCTATGACATCGCCCCGTATCTTGTGGTACATCCCTGTAACGGTCCGAGACCCGGAGGTACCTCGCATCGCGTACCCAGGAACCGCCCCGAATCACCTCCCTCTCCTTGTCATAGGAATCCGAGGTCCATTCGTAGACGTTTCCCGCGAGATCCAGAATGTCACTCGGGGTCGCACCCTCCGGGTACATTCCGACAGGCGTTGACTGCCTTGGGCCCTTGCTCTCAACAGCTCCGAAGTTCGCCCGATACTCATCGGGCTCCTCCTTCCCCCACGGGTATTTCACCCCCTCCCGCCCACATCGCGCCGAGCACTCCCATTCCGCCTCGGTCGGTAGCCGTACTCCCGCCCACGCACAATACGCCGACGCTTCCCACCAACTCACCTCTACCACCGGCCGATTCGGATATCGCTGCTGTTGTGGCCAACTTCCCGGCGCGTCGAACTGCCCGTACCCGCCCGCGCTCCAGAACGCCTCGATTCCATATCCGCCCGCGTCCACGAACTTCGAGTACTCCTGCACCGTCACCGGATACCGCCCCATGAAGAACGGCTTCACCTCTTCCCGCCGGACCGGCGACTCGTCCGAATAGGCCTCGGGATCGTAGTTCGGCTTCTTGGGATCCTCCGTCTGCGCACCCATCCAGAACGCCCCACCGTCCACCCGCACCCAGTTGTTCCGCTCCAGCCTCGGATCCCCCGCCTGCCCCAGCGCCTCCGCTGCCTCCAGCCGGATCCGGAAATCGATCTTCCGCACCGCTTTCGCTTCAAAGATCTCGGGCATGCGAGCCAGCAGCGCCGTATAGCGCTCGTCCGCGATCCGGTAATTCCACGCCTTCAGATCCTGCAAAACCCGCCCGATCAGCCCCACGCACCGCGCCTGGTCGGCCAGCGTTGTCCCCGCTGTGTCCAGGATCTGCTTCAGGAATCCGTCCGCCAGTTCGGGCGCCTGCTGGCACAGTACCCCCGCCAGGAGAAGAACGGTCTCCCGCCACTCCGCCAGGTACAGTTTCCCTTCCGTGAAGAGCAGCCGCCGGCGATCCTCATCGCGCCAGGAGAGCGCTTTGGCCGCCAGGTACTCCTGGAAGGTCAGATGCCAATAGCGCAACTTGCTGCCCCGGCCCACCAGGATGCCGCTGTTCATCTCCTCGTCACGCAGGAACTCTTCGGCCTTGGCGGCGCGCTCGTCTTCCGGAAGATCGCGGAACCTGGGCGCCAGCGCTCGGGCCGCCATACCCGCGGCGATCTCCACCTGTTTGCCCTTCTCGCCGCCGTGCATCGTGAACGCCAAGTGCTGCAGCAAGTCCAGGCACCGGTCGGCGGGCAACCGGCCGGGTTTCTCCTCCTTCGCCCGCGCCAGCCACTTCAGCACCGATTCGTACAGTTCGATACGTTGATCCGGCAGACGCTTGTCGTTCCAGTGCAGCACTGCCAGCGCCGTCAGCATCACCGGGTTCACCGCCATCTCCGCGATCTCCGGCTTGGATCGGATCGCGTCCGTCAGTCCCTGGCGATGGGTCTCCGCGCGCGCCGGATCGTCGGGAAACAACGCCCGGCACCAGTTCGCCACGAAGGTCGCGATCGCTTCGTCGTCGAGCCGGTCGATAGTGACCGTGTCGAATCCGTCGATCGAGGTTGCGCCGCCATACGCCGATGGCCGCGTGGCTGCGACGATCCGGCACCGGCTGTACACCCCGCCCGCGCGTTCCAGCAACTTAGCCAGGTTGTCGCGGTGTTGCCTGTCGGGCGCTTCGTCCAGTCCGTCTACCAACAGCAGACAGCCTTCGCAGAGCTTGCCGAAGAAGAATGAGCCCGGCAACCCCCAGCCGCTCTCGTTCGATTTCCATTCGAGGTACCGAAGCAGCCATTCGGGGGAATGCGCATCCGGGGGCCAGGCGCGGCGGTGGTCGTTGGGGGCAGTGTCAATATAGTTCGACAGGCTCGCGGCCGGGATCAAGAGGGGGAACGGACGTTCACCGGTACCGAGCATCTCGTCCGCCGCCGCTGGATTCGAACCCAGCAGCGTTTCGCACACCGCGAACACGATTCGCCGCAGGAACGTCGATTTGCCCGCACCGGGATCGCCCACCAGGATCACCTTGGGCGACCGCAACGCCTGCTGTAGCGGTACGGGCTCCTGCTTTTCCGGGCTGTCTTTCTTCCGCTCCGGCGCCAGAACTGTGGTCAGGGGAGTGTACAGCTCGTCGATGCGGAAGCGGTGTGCCTTCTGCTGGCTGACCTGGAGCCCGCGAATCTCGATGTAGGCGCATTCGTTACGCAAGGCGCGCAGGTAGGCGGCGGCGTTCACTTGAACCGGAGCGGAGCCGATGTGTTCGGCCAGCCGCCGGACATCGTCCCGTGCGTCCCGGTCACCGATGTTTCGTGCTTCGTATTTTGCAAGGTCGCGGATCGCCGAGGGCAGGTGTTCGGGCTTCGGGAGAGGAGTCCCGCCCATCAGAATCGGGATGACTCGGATCGCACGGAGGAGTCCGCTCTCGATCTCGCGGCGTACCCAATCCTCGGGCATGTCGATGCGACGCATGCCCGACTCTTCGTCGCGCGCCTTTAGCCAACCGGGGCCGATCACCGCCAGAAGTACTTCGCACTCGCCGAGATGGTTGGCGATCTCGCGGTCGAAGCGGTCGCCATCTTCGAGTGTGTTGTTGTCGAAGAAAACCTCGCCGGGGTAATGCGGTCCGAGATAATCGTTCAGCAGGCGGGCATGGCCGGCCGCGTCACTCCGCCGGTAGCTGATGAAGATTCGCGACACCACTCAAGTTTGTATCACGGAGCGGGTTCCATATGATACGATGCTCGCGCTCATGCATCGCTGGCTGATCCTGCTTGTTCCCGCCCTGCTGCTGGCCGGCCAAACGTGGACTGTCCGCGTCGAAGAACCCACCGGCCTCTACCCCCGAACAGGGGAGGTGGTCCGCGTTCCCCTCTCGAAGCTCGGCGGCAAACGCGCGGGATTCGCGGTGGTGGATTCGCAAAGCCGCGGAGTTCCGTGGCAGGCCTCGCACGACCATCTCCTGTTCCCCGTTTCCATCACGCCGGGCGAATTGCCCGTCTTCAAGGTCTGGTGCTGCTCGAACGACACGCCGAAGTTCGAGAGCCAGATCCACTACCGGCAGATCGGAATGCGCCGCATCGAGTTCGGCAATTCGCGATTCCGCGTCGTGTACGACACCGGCGCAGGAGCCATCGTCGAAGCCTACTCGCTCACCGCCGGTCCGCAACGCATGGTCAACCTGGTCGAGACCACTCCGCCCGATACGGGATGGGCGGCCCTCGGCGCAAAGGGCGCGGTCACCGCCGTGGACGCCACTGGTGTCGGACCGATTGAAGGCCGCCTGCGCCTCACCCGAGACGGCGAGACCGAAGAATTCGTATGGACCGCGCAATCCGCCGCGCTGCGATGGAAGGCCCCCGGCGGCTTCCGATTCGCCGCCCTCTCGGCCTCGCCCTACCTGCCTTTCGATCGCTATCTGGACACGCCCGAATCCGAACTCTGGCCCGACAGCGATAGCACCCAGGAACCGGACCACCACGATATCGGACCGCGGCCGTACAAGAAGCTCGAGTCCGGCCATGCCGTCTATTACCAACTGGCCGAGAACTACGGAGCGCTGGGGATCGTGGCGCTCGATCCTGCCGTCGAATTCGATGGAATCGGATCTCCGCGATTCTCGGCCTCCAAGGCCACGGGCGAAGCCGAAATCGGGATCACGTTCCCGCGGTGGGCCGGCTTCCGAACGCTGCTCGAAGCCCGACGCGAAAACCGGATTCTGCGCCAACCGCTGATCGTTCGCATTGAGCCTCCGACGGAAGCGCCGAGACCCGCCATTAACGCCGCAGCCGCCGTCGAGCCGTCCTACCAGGTCCTGAAAAACGCACCCTCGCCCACACCGTTCCGCCAGGAGTCGCTGTCGCTCGACGGCCCTTGGGAACTCGCCTGGTGCGAGAAGGGCTGCGACCAGCCCTCGGGCGGATGGCGGACGGTCCAGGTGCCCGGCACGGTCCACGTGCAATGGCTGGGAGCGGACCAGGCCATGACTCGCGATGCCGAGTGGGTGAGCTACAAAGAGTGGTGGTATCGCAAGAAGTTCCGCGTGCCCGCGAGTTATGCGGGCCGCCGGCTGCGGCTCTCCTTCGAGGCGACCGACTACTACGCCGACACCTGGGTGAACGGACGCTTCACCGGCCGGCACGAAGGCTACATCGATCCCTACGAGTACGACGTCACCGCGCTCCTGAAGCCGGGGGCCGAGAGCGAGGTCGTGGTCCGCGTCTGGACCCCGGTCAGCTATTACTGGCGGCACCGGCCGTATACCGTGAAGGGCTCCTACGGAGCGGTGGATCAGAAACCGGACGACATCACCGCGCTCGGCATCACCCGGCCCGTGAAGCTGATCGCGAGCGGTCCGGCCACGCTGCGCGATGTCGCGGTGGACACGCGGCTCACCGGCACGGGCGCGGAGGTGGAGGTGCAACTCGAAGCGGAGGGCGCCGGGCGGGGCTACCGTTGGGAATTGACGCTCGCTCCCCGCAACTTCCCGTCTTCCGAGCGCTATCGTGTCACTGGCCCGGCGCGCGCACCCAACCGCTTCGTCATCCCAGTGGAGCATCCCCAACTCTGGTGGACCTGGGACCATGGCAAACCGAACCTGTACACTCTGGATGTGCGACTGATCGGGCCGGACGGCCGCGCCGTCGATGGCCGGACTCTCGCCGTCGGCATCCGCGAGATCGAGAAGATCGGCTGGGATTTCTACCTCAACCGGAAGCGCCTCTTCATCCGCGGCACCAACTACTACTACAACCTCTTCCTCTCGGAGATGAACCGCGACCGCTACAGCCGCGACCTCGCGCTGATGCTCCAGATGAACGTCAACATGATCCGCCTGCACTGCCACTACTCGAACCCCGAGTTCTACGATCTGGCCGACGAGCGCGGCGTGCTGCTCTGGCAGGATTATCTCGAAGCCTGGTATCCCGAGGACACAGCGTTCTCGCTGCGCGCGGCGGCGCTCTACGACAACCACATCCGCTACGTCCGCAATCACCCGTCGGTGGCTCTGTGGGCCACGTCCGACGAAGAGAGCCTGGAGAACTACCGCGATCTCACCAAGCACCTTGCCCCGCGTCCCGCCTTTCTCGATCCGCAGCGCCGGCCCGTGGTGCGCTCCACCGGACGTTACGGGGATTCCCACGTGTACTACGGCTGGTATGGAGGATCCATCTGGCAGTACGCGACGATGAACGATCCCTTCGTGAGCGAGTTAGGCGCCACGGGCCTGCCCAACTATGAGACGTTGATCAAGTTCCTGCCTGACGCCTGGCCCATCCGCGATCATCAGGCCGAGTGGATCTGGCGAAAACTGCAGATTCCCGAGGCGCTGCGCGCATGGGGCGATCCCGGAACCAAGACGCTCCAGGAGTACGTGCCGCAGACGCAGGCCTATGTCGCGCGGCTGTTCCAGATCGCCCTCGAACGCGCGCGGAGGCGCAAGAACGAAGGAGTGGGCGGCATCCTGCACTTCCACGCCATCGACATCTGGCCGTCCGTAACCATGGCCGCCATCGACATCGACCGCAAACCCACCAAAGCCTTCTACACGGTGGCGCGCAGTTTCGCTCCGGTGCTGGCGAGCATCGAGTATGACCGCGACCGCTGGCGGGTGGGCGAAGGCTTCCGCTGCGCCCTGTGGGCTATCAATGATTTATGGGACCCGGTCCAGGACGCGCGCGTCGATTGGCGGATCGAGAACGCGTCCGGTGCGGCCGAAGCCCTGGGTTCGTTTCATGCGTTTTTGGGTCCGGATTCGTCGCAGAAGCTGGGCGAAGTGGAATGGCAGCCGTCCCGCTCCGGAGCCTACCAGCTCAAAGCGGCTGTCCTCAACGCAACAGGCAAGACCCTCTCGGAGAACATCTTCGAGTTCGATATCATCCCCTAAGATGCGATCCGCCGTTCTGGCACTACTGCTACTCCCATTCGCCCGCGGGCAAACCTTGAAGATCGGTGAATTCCGGCAGCAGGTGGCGACCTTTGACCGGAGCTTCGTCGCAACCAGCCTGGCCGTAGGCCCGCAGGGCGCTGTCTATGCGGGATCTTCGAAAGGCCTCTTCGTGCTCCAGAACGGATCCTGGAAGCCGGTTCCGGGCGCTCCGAACGTGCCGGTTGCTGCGCTGGCGGCCGACACCACGGGAGTAGCGTTCGCAGTCGGAGGCAAGGTCTACCGCGCGGGCCGCGTCGTGGGCGACGCACCGGCCGGCACGGTGAGCATGGTCCTGCTGAACGGGAATCCGGTGCTGGCCACGCCGGACAAACTTGACGAGCCCTTTGCCCGGGTGGCGGGACTGGACCCCGGCATTCGCCAACTCGCGGCTGGCGGCGACCGGCTGGCGGTAGCCTCCAGAGCCGGCCTGTTCGAACGGGACCGGACGGGCGCCTGGCGCCGCCTGCTGCCGAACAGCGGATCGCGTAGTTGGGCTCCTGTGGATGTACGCGCGGTGGCCTACGATGCCAAAGGCCGCCTGTACTTCGCGAGCCCCCAGGGTGTCGGCATCCGCGACACCGATTGGCGACTCTTCGATGGCCACGACGGCCTGCCGTACGACGATTTCACCTCCCTGGCGCCGGCCCGCGATGGATTGGTGTGGTTCGGCACCCGCATGGGCGCGATCCGCTTCGACGGGAACACCTGGGAATACCGCCAGGGCCGGCGCTGGCTGCCGGACGACGATGTCCACGCAATCGCCATAGCAGGTGACCGGGCCTGGTTCGCCACGGCCTCCGGCGTGGGGATGATCGAAGCCAGGCCGATGACGCTCGCCGCCAAGGCCACATTCTTCGAAAGCGAGATTGACCAGCGCCACCGCCGCACCCGATACGGGTATGTGCTCGGGGTCCGCACGGCCAGGCCCGGAGACAAATCCGAATTCACCCAAGAGGCAGGCGACAACGACGGACTTTGGACAGCCATGTACGGGGCCGGCGAGTGCTTCGCCTGCGCCGCGTCCGGCAATCCCAAAGCCTGCGAGCGCGCGACCGCTGCCTTTGAAGCGCTCCGCTTTCTCGGCGCCGTCACCCAAGGAGGCGCGCACCCTGCTCCGCGCGGCTTCGTGGCCCGATCGATCCTTCCCATTAGCGGACCGGATCCCAACCTCGACGACAGCCCGGAACGCGACCGCCGCATCCAGGCCGGCGGCGATCCCATGTGGAAGGTAATCATCCCGCGATGGCCCGTCAGTGCCGACCGCACAGTGGTACTGGAAGTCCGACACCAGTTCCGACGAACTCGACGGCCACTTCTTCTTTTACGGGCTTTACTACGATCTGGCGGCGAAGAGCGACAGTCAGAAGCGCCGCGTCCGCGAGCACGTCGCGGCCCTGACCGATCACTTGATCGACCACGGGTTCCAACTCGTCGATCATGACGGGAAAGTCACTCGATGGGGCGTCTTCGATCCCGCGAACCTGAACCACAATCCGGAGTGGTGGGAGGAGCGCGGGCTGAACTCCATCAGCATCCTGTCCTATCTGAAGACCGCTGAGCACATCACCGGGGATGCACGCTACGGGCAGGCGGCCCGCACCCTGATCGAACAGCACAGCTACGACATGAACACCTTGATCCCGAAGAACCCGTCGGGACCGGGCGCCGGAAACCAATCCGACGACGAGATGGCCTTCATGTGCCTGTACAACCTCACGAAGTACGAAACGAACCCAAAGCTACGCGAACTCTACTCCCAGGCCCTCCGCCGGCGATGGGAAATCGAGCGCCCGGAGCTATGCCCGCTGTTCGACTTCATCGCCGCGGCGGGATTGAAGGAACCCGCCGGCTCATGGCTGGAAGAGTCGGCGGACACGCTGCGCCGGTACCCGCTGGACCGGTTCAACTGGGCCCTGAAGAACAGCCATCGCCGGGATGTGTCGATGCTGCCGGATTCCGGCAACCAGGCGCGCGGCCACCGGCGTGACGGCCGTGTACTGCCCATCGACGAACGCTATGTGGATCAGTGGAATCATGACCCGTGGCAACTCGACTACGGTGGCGATGGCCGGCACCTGGCCGACGGCGCCTCGTTCCTGCTTCCTTACTATATGGGTCTGTATCACCGCTTCCTGGTGGATTGAATCCTGATACGATGCGAGCGTGACCAGCTTCTGGAAGAAGGTGGCCGGCCTGATGCTGGCCGTCCTCACTTTAACTGCCGCTGCCGCGGACAAAGTCCCATCGCGGGACACCCTCTTGTTGTGGTACGAGAAGCCCGCCAGCCGGTGGGTGGAGGCGCTTCCCATCGGCAATGGGCGACTCGGCGGCATGGTCTTCGGCGGGATGGCCAAAGAGCGCATCCAGTTCAACGAACACACGGTCTGGAACGGCGAGCCCCACGAGTATCAACATCCTGGCGCCTGGCAACACCTCGCCACCTTGCGCGAGCTTCTGTTCCAGGGCAAGCAGGCCGAGGCCGAACGCATCGCTGAAAGCGAGTTCATGAGTATTCCCCTCGCTCAGAAGGAGTATCAGGCGTTCGGCGACCTTCTGATCGAGCAAGCAGGCATCAACGAAAACGAAGTCTCGGGTTACCGGCGCGCCCTGAATCTGGATACGGCGGTGGCCCTCACCACTTTCGTAAGCGGCGGCGTCACCTACCACCGCGAGGTTTTCGCCAGTTATCCCGCACGAGTCATGGTGGTGCGACTGACCGCCTCGAAACCCGGCGAACTCAACTTCTCCGCCACATTGAAGGGCGCGCACGAAGGCTCCACCACCAAGGCGCTCCCGAACGGCCTTGTTTCCATGACTGGGCAGGTGGAGAAATCGGCGATCCGTTACGAGGCCCGGCTCCTGGTGCTCACGGGCCACGGCAAGCGCGAAGAGCAGGGCGATCGAGTAATCGTCACGAACGCCGATTCGGCCACGCTGATCCTTTCCGGCGCAACTAACTTCAACAACTACCGCGATGTCTCCGGCGATCCCGTGAAGCGCAATGACGAGATCCTGGCGGGAATCCGCGGCAAGAGCTTCGCCATGCTGCTGGCGTCGCACACAGCCGATCACCAGCGCCTCTTCCGGCGCGTCTCGTTGAATCTGGGCGATGGATCCACGCAGGCGCTGCCCACCGACGAGCGCATCCGCCAGTTCGCCACCACGAAGGATCCCCAACTGGTGGCGCTGCTCTTCCAGTACGGGCGTTACCTGCTGATCGGAGCCAGCCGCAAGGGCGGCCAGCCGGCCAATCTGCAGGGTATCTGGAACGATTCGAACCGACCTCCCTGGGGCAGCAAGTACACGGTGAACATCAACACCGAGATGAACTACTGGCCGGCCGAATCGGCGAACCTGGCCGAGTGCACCGAACCTCTCTTCGCCGCGTTGAAGGAGGTGGCCGAATCCGGCGCGAAGACCGCCCGCGAGCACTACGCCGCCAAGGGCTGGGTGCTGCACCATAACTTCGATCTGTGGCGGGGCACCGCTCCTATCAACGCGTCCAACCACGGAATCTGGGTAACCGGCGGCGCTTGGTTATCGCACCATCTCTGGGACCACTACCTGTATTCCGGCGACCGGCAGTTCCTGCGCGACACGGCCTATCCCCTCATGAAGGGCTCGGCACAGTTCTTCGTGGATTACCTGGTGAAGTCCCCCGAGAAGGGGTGGCTGATCTCCGGTCCCAGCAACTCTCCTGAGCAGGGCGGGCTGGTGATGGGGCCAACCATGGACCACCAGATCATCCGCAGCCTGTTTGGCGCCGTCATTGCCGCTTCTGAGACGCTGGGCGTGGATGCCGATTTCCGAAAGACGCTGACCGAAATGCGTAAGCAGATCGCGCCGAACCAGATCGGGCGCCTCGGCCAGCTTCAGGAATGGCAGGAAGACAAAGACGATCCCAACAACCAGCACCGGCACGTTTCCCACCTGTGGGGCGTGTTCCCCGGCGCGGATATCACCTCCCATGGTTCGCCGGACATGTTCGCCGCGGCCCAGAAGTCGCTCGAGTTCCGCGGCGATGCCGCCACCGGCTGGTCTATGGGTTGGAAGGTGAATCTGTGGGCGCGATTCCTCGATGGCAACCACTCCTTCCGAATCCTTACGAACCTCATTCAACCGGTGGGGAGCGCGAGGCAACAGGGTGGGTTGTATCCGAACCTCTTCGACGCGCACCCGCCGTTCCAGATCGATGGGAACTTCGGCGTGACGTCCGGGCATCGTCGAGATGCTGCTGCAAAGTCACGATCCCGATGCCAGGCCGCTCGATCTGACCGACGCCCAGTCGGGCCGGTCGGCCGTGCTGCAACTGTTGCCGGCATTGCCGGACGCGTTCCCGTCGGGATCGGTGACCGGCCTCCGCGCGCGCGGTGGGTTCGCGGTGGACATCACCTGGAAGAACGGCAAACTACTCGGGGCCGTGATTCACGCGCATCAAACCAAGCCCGTGCACGTCCGCTATGCGGGCAAAGAAGTGACGGTTCATGCCAAGGCGGGACAGTCGTACCGGTTCGGGGCGGAACTGACGCGCTAAACCGGCGGTACACGCCTTCAACTGTCGCTGACCCGACTTGACGGAGCGGCGAAGCCGGACGGGTTTCAGGGATGGATCTCCGTACCAGTTCCGAGGCGGGACTTTCGTACCCTGATTACACGTAACAACCTTAGATGCTATACGCAAGATAGCCTCTCGATCAGCTCCCCTCCTCCCACTTCGTAAAGGATCGCGCCCGATGCGCCGATAAAGACTCTTAGCGCATGATGTCTATTCGAGCGCGCCTTTACATCGCCGCGATCATCTTGGGATTCGTAGTCTTGCTCGGTTACGCAACCTCGGTGTCCCATATCGGGCAGCCCGTGCGCTTGTTTGCATACCTTGGAGCGGCGCTGTTCGCCGCGGGCCTGAAGGTGAGCCTTCCCGGCATTACCGGGACCATGTCGGTGAGTTATGTCTTTGTCCTCATCGGCATAGCCGAATTGAGCCTGGGGGAAGCCGTACTCATCGCGGCGCTCTCCACCGTGCTGCAAAGCATCTGGCACGCCAAGAAGCGTCCCCAAATCATCCATCTGGTCTTTAACGCTGCCAGCATCTCACTGGCCGCGGCGGGTTCCTACGTCGTCTATCACGACGCGCATTTCTTCGGAAGCGACGACAAGACGGTTCAACTGGCCTTGGCCTCCTGCACCTACTTTCTGCTCAACACGATATCCATCGCGGGCATCGTCTCGCTAACCGAGGGGAAGAATGTCATCTCAATCTGGCGAGACTGCTACTTCTGGTCGTTTCCGTATTACCTGGTCGGAGCGTCCATAACCGCTCTGTTGAGCTATCTTTCGAACTTCTTTGACTGGAAGCTCACTCTCTTCATTTTGCCCGTGGCCTACGTGATGTTCCGATCATACCGGCTTTATCTGGGGCATCTGGAGCGGGAGAAGGAATACGCCGAGGAGATGGCAGCGCTACACTTGCGCACCATCGAAGCGCTGGCATTAGCCATAGAAACCAAGGACCACACCACGGGCACCCACCTGCGCCGGGTGCAGGTGTACGCCCGCGAGCTCGCGAGGGATCTGGCGCTCGATGATTCCGAGACCAAGGCCCTTCAGGCGGCTTCGATCCTGCACGACATCGGAAAACTCGCCGTGCCCGATTACATCATCTCGAAGCCCGGGCGTCTGACCCCGGAAGAGTTCGAAAAGATGAAGATCCATCCGGTGGTGGGCGCCGAGATCCTGGAGACGATCAACTTCCCCTATCCGGTAGTTCCGGTCGTGCGGGCGCATCACGAGAAATGGGATGGATCGGGTTATCCGGACGGACTCAAGGGCTTCGAGATCCCGCTCGGAGCCCGCATACTCTCGTGTGTCGATTGCTTCGACGCACTCGCCTCGGACCGTCAGTACCGGAAAGCCCTGACGCTCGACGCGGCGCTCAATGTGGTGAAGAGCGAGGCCGGAAAGAGCTTTGATCCCGCCGTAGTGGAGATCCTCGACCGGCGGTACCTGGAACTGGAGAAGCTGGCCTGGACAGAACCGTTGGAAGAAAGCAAGAAGCTGTCGTTGGACGTAAAGATCACACGCGGACATGCGCCCGGCAGCGGCTTCGAGAGCGAGCCGCCGCCGGCGGCAGCCGAACAGAACAACGGTGCGTTCGTGAACTCGATTGCGGCCGCGCGGCAGGAAGTGCAGTCATTATGTGAACTGACGCAGAGTATCGGCACATCCTTAAGCTTGGGCGATACGCTCTCGGTGGTTGCAGCCCGAATCAAAACATTGGTTCCGTTCGACGCCATTGCGATCTACATTCTCGAGAACGAGCATCTCATCCCGTATTACGTAAACGGAGAGAATCAACGGGTCTTCTCTACTCTCAGGATTCCTCTGGGGGAGGGCTTGTCAGGATGGGTGGCCGAGAACCGGAAGCCCATCCTGAACGGAAATCCGTCGGTTGAGCCGGGCTATTTGCAGGACTCCTCCAAGTTCAGCACTCTCCGCTCAGCCATCGGTGTTCCGCTCGAGACCACCTCCGGCGTCATCGGTGTGGTCGGTTTGTACAAGGCCGAGAAAGACGCCTTCTCACGCGACCATCTGCGCGCGTTGCTGGCCATTAACTCGAAGGTCTCGCTGGCCATCGAAAATGCCCTCCGACACCAAAAAGTCAAGATCGAGGCCACCACGGATGCGCTTACACTGTTGCCCAACGCAAGCTCTCTATTCATGCACCTGGAGTCCGAATTGGCCTTTGCGGCCCGCGCGCAGACCAGGGTCGCCGTCCTCGTGTGCGATCTGGATGGCTTCAAACAGGTGAATGACCGCTTGGGCCGCCTGGTTGGAAACCGGGTCTTGCAGGCCGTGAGCCGCCATTTGCGCGAAGGCTGTCACCGTGGGGAGTATGTCGCCCGAATGGGCGGCGATGAGTTTGCAATCACCATTCCGAACGCGGATCAACTGCGGGTGGAGGCCAAGATCCAGTCGCTCGCCGCCATGGTCAACCAGGTGGGCTGCGAGATCTGCGGCGATCCGGTGCTCGGCGTCAGCATTGGCGCGGCGTTCTGCCCCGAAGATGGCGTAGACACCGAGACCCTGCTGGGCGAATCGGACCGCCGGATGTATGCCCAGAAGGCCCAACACAAGCGGGACTATCCAACCTCGACCATCGGCGCCGAACTGACTCGCCTGGATCACTCCATCCAGGCCAGCGGATCCACCACCATCGCCAGACCGGTTTAAATCCGGTCCCGTTTCGCGTCAAGCCAGCTTCCACGGTTTCCTGTACCGCCGCGTCACCAGTCGATTCGCCTTGGAATGACCCGTGACCTGCTCTTTCTGGTCGTCCCAGTAAATTCGTTCCCCGCTGCGGAAGGCGATGTTCCCCAACAGTCCCGCCTTGTTCAGACGGTTCCCGTACTCGATGTCGCAGGTGGTCCGTTTGCGCGATTTCACGGCGTCGAGAAACTCGCGGATGTGGCCGGGCGAATCCGGAATACTCTGCGCCGGACGCGTGAACTCGGTCTGCAGCTTGCCCTTTACGTATAACTCGTGTTTCGAGTAATTGGTCACCAGAGTGCCCTCCGATCCCTCGAAAATCACGTTGCTGCCCATGTGGTCATAGCCGGGGCGTCCGTACGGGTGAAGCGTCCAGGTGAGCACCAACCCGGGATACTCGTACAATACCTCGAGAGTGTCGGGAGTCTCTGCGTTATCGTCCACCTCCCAACGGCCGCCCGCGGCCGAGACGCTTTTCGGCGCCTGCAGATCCAGCGCCCAATATGCGACGTCGGCGTAATGGCACCAGAAGTCGATGAAGTAACCGCCCGAGTAGTCCCAGAAGTAGCGATACGAAAAGTGCGACCGGTTCGGGTTGTACGGCCTCTTCGGCGCCGGGCCGAGCCAGAAGTCGTAATCGAGCGAGGCGGGCGGAGCGCTGTCCGCCGGCTTGCCGAGCCCTTTGTTGCCGCTGTTCACCGAGCAGTACACCCGGTGAATCTTGCCCAGCATCCCCGATCGCACCAGTTCCACCACCCGGCGGTAGTTCGGCAGATCGTTGTGGATATGGTTCCCCATCTGGGTGATGCGCTGGTGCTCGAGAGCTGCGCGCACCATGGCCCTGCCTTCCCCGATGGAATACGACAGCGGCTTCTCGACGAAGACGTCCTTTCCGGCACGGCACGCCATGATCACCGGCAGCGCGTGCCAGTGGTCGGGTGTTCCCACCATCACGGCGTCGATGTCCTTTCGGTCCAGGAGCTTCCGGAAGTCGTGGTATGCCTCGGGCTTCTGGCCCTGCTTCTTCTCAACCAGTTCGACGGCCCGGTCCAGGTGGTCCTTATCGAGATCGCAGACGGCCACGGCGGTTACGTCGGCGTGACGCATGAACTCATTCAACCGCCCGGTTCCCTGGCCGCCCAACCCGATAAAGCCTACACGGATCTGCTCGCTGGCTGGAACAGCCGCGCTTGCGGGCCGAATGGTGCCGGCAACCAGGCCTGCGGTTGCCATCTGCACAAAGGTTCGTCTGGTGGTAGTGTCGTTCATTTGTCTTTCGCGGCTTTCTCCGCCGTCAGCAGCCAGCCTATGCCAGCGACGTGATACGACGCAAGTATTCGGGCATTTACCCGGCGGTCACTCCGCTGGCGGCTCGAACCGAATGAAGTCCGTTTCACCCGGCTGGATCAGCCGCTCGTGAACGTCACGGCCCCCTTGCCGTACGTTCACCTTCAGTCGATCCCCCGCCCGCGTGACGGACACGTCGAAGTCCTGCCCAAACGCCCGGACCTTCTTCAAGCTCATGGAATCCCATCCGTCCGGAAGCCGCGGCGTCATCTCGAACGCGCGCAGCCCGGCGGGACGCATCCCGAACAGGCCCTCGGTGTAGATGCGGCAGTACAGGGCGCTTTCGGCCGCCAACTGCCGTTGGTTGCCCTCGGGCCACGCCTCCACCGGATAGGGCACGTGCTCGCCCAGCAAACGCCTCTTCGAGTAGTAGGTCAGAAAGGATAGCGCCCGCTGGGTCTCTCCCGCCGCCAGCACGCCGCGGAGCGCGTAGAGCGTGGCGCGATCCCAGAACGTCTTGTCTCCCGCCTGCGACGCGAGCCCGTCGGGCGTCCACAGCCGCGGCGAGAAGAGCGCCTCGATAGTACCCTTGCTCCGGTCGAGAATACCCATCGTAAGAGGGGTGCAGATCCAGGCCCGCAGCACGGTATTCCCATCGTAGTAGCGATAGGTGTCGAAGCCTTCCACGCGCGCGCCGAAGTAACTCTCGATGGCGCCGCGCAGTTTTCGCGACTGCTCTTCGTAACGCGCCAGCGACGCAGCGGGCTTGCCGAGATCGCGCCCCAGCATCACCGCCGACCGCAGCGCATCGTAGTACAGTGACGACGTGTTCAGGTTCATCTTACCGGCGGGAAACCGGCCTTCTAACTCGTCGCTGTCGGAGGCCACCACTCCCTGCGAAGTTACCTTGCGCCTGCAGTACTCCAGGCACCACTCGATCAGCGGCCACAGGTCGGCGGCCGTCTCGCGGTCTCCGTAGGCCAGTGCGAAGCGCGATGCCCCATACGCGATCATGGCCATGTCGCCCCGATCGCCCGCGCCGTTCCAATAGCTGGTCCCTTCGGCGATGATCGAACTCGGAATCGGCTTGTATTCGGGGTTCATGTATTTCGCGAACAGCCGGAATGAGTTGATGGCCGATTCGTTGGCCGTGTTGTCTCCCAGGAAGGGAAAGAACGGGTTCGCGTACTCGGCTTGATCGTTGGCCCAGATCGCCGCGTAGTAACTGCCGCCGCCCGGTCCGTGCATCAGCCCTCCGCGAGTCTCGTAGACGCTCTCGGCGGTGCGGATCTTCGCGAAGGCGAATGCGGTATTGAGCACCGGGTCGGGAGTCGCGAGCACGAGCTTTGACTCATACGAGGCCACCAGCGCTGCTCGCGCCGCCTCCTCCGCCCGGGCGTTGATCTCCAACTCCGGATCGTCCGCCTTGCGGCCCGTAAATGCGATCGCGAACGCCGCTGAGGCCCCCGGTTCAATGGTCCGCTCACCGGCATCCAGCACGCGCGATTCGATGACGTACTCGCCATACACCCCGCGTGCCGGGTTTGTCCGCGCGATCTTATGAGTTCTCTCCACTTCCACGGTCAGGGGCTTGGCCGACGCATTCGTAAACACGAGCCGCTCCACCACCAACTGCTTCGTCGTTGATGGAAACAGGGTGCGCGTGAGGTGCACTTCCTTGCGCTGCCCCAGGACGGTTCGAATGGTCACGATGCCCAGGTGGTGAACGCTCTCAACGATCTCCGCCTGCACCGCCTTTCCGTTGATGAGAATACGTGGCGTCGCGTCCTCCCCGAACGTGTAGATCAGGCTGGCGTGCGTGTCGTTCGGCACGGTCCGCAGCAATGGGAAGACAACCTGCCGGCTAAGCGACAGCTGCGCGGCCGCATCCACGCCGTAATGGAGGATCAGGGACACCCTACGCCCGCTCATCTCGATATGGTCGGAATGCGCCGCGCCGGGCTTGACGTCCCAGGTGATCCCGCCGTCGTGCGCGATCGACCACCGCTCTTGTGCCCGCAGGACCATCAGACAGCCGGCGAAAAAAAGGAGGCGAAGAATCACGAATCCAGTATAGAATCCCATCCATATGGACCAATCGCCCTGGATGAACGAAGAGTTGCAGATGTTCCGTAAGACGGTCCGGCGCTTCGTGCAGGAGGAATTCGTTCCCAACGAACCGAAGTGGCGGGAACAGCACCGCTGCGACGCGTCCGCCTGGACTCGAGCGGGTGAGACCGGCATCCTGTTGACCGACGTTCCCGAAGAGTACGGCGGCGGAGGCGGCACGTTCGCCCACGAAACCGTCGTGATGGAGGAGTTGGCCTATGGCGGAGTCCACTTCGGTTCCGGCGTTCACAGTATTGTGGCGCACTACATCCTCTCTTATGGAACGGAGGCTCAGAAGAAGAACTGGCTGCCCCGCATGGCCGGCGGCGAGATCGTCGGCGCCATCGCCATGACTGAGCCCGTTGCCGGATCCGACCTGCAAGGCATCAAGACGACTGCGCGCCGCCAGGGCGATTGCTATGTCATCAACGGGTCGAAGACGTTCATCACCAACGGGTGGCACGCCGGGATCATCTGCCTGGCCGTCAAGACCGATGCGCTCCAGGCCGGCAAGAAGGGAATCTCCCTGGTGATCGTGGAGACCAAGGACCTCCCCGGCTATCGAGTGGGCCGCTCGCTCGAAAAGGTAGGCATGCACGCCCAGGACACCTGTGAGTTGTTCTTCGACGACGTGCGCGTTCCCGCCTCGAACCTGCTGGGCACTGAGGAAGGCCGGGGCTTCTACCAGATGATGGAGCAACTCCCCTATGAGCGCCTGACCGTGGCCGTCGCCGCCGTGGCGGTGACCGAGCAGGCGTTGGCCATCACCACGCGCTACGCGAAGGAACGCAAGGCGTTTGGAAAGAGCCTCGTGGAGTTCCAGAACACCCGCTTCAAACTCGCCGAATGCAAGACCGAGGCGCATATCGGCCGCGTCTTCCTGGATGACTGTATCGAACGTTTGATGGCAGGCCGTCTCGACACCGCCACCGCGGCCATGGCGAAGTATTGGCTGACGGACCGGCAGTGCGCGATCGTGGACGAGTGCGTCCAGATCCACGGCGGATACGGCTATATGATGGAATACCCGATCGCCCGGATGTGGACCGATAGCCGCGTTCAACGCATCTATGCGGGCACCAACGAGATCATGAAGGAGTTGATCGCCCGTTCGTTGTAGGTGCGCGCAACACTGGAGAGTGGTAGCTTATTATGCGTGTTCGTACCACTTACTCCTCTCCGCTGTCTCCACCGCGCCGTGGACCTGTTCGGCAAGAAGATCGGGATCATCTCAGGCGATCGTCAGTTCACTTACGCGCAGTTCGGCGAGCGTTGTGAACGCCTCGCTACCGCGCCGGTCTCCGAGGGCCTCCGAGGCGGGCGATCGAGTAGCGTACCTCAGCTTCAACAACCACCAGTTGCTCGAAGGCTACTACGGCGTCGTGCAGGCGGGCGGTATCGTCATGCCTCTCAACGTCCGCCTGTCGCCGCAGGAGTTGGTCGCCATCCTGAACCATTCCGGCGCGCGATGCCTGATCTTCGAGAACGACTTTGTGCCGCTGGTCGAGAAACTCCGTCCGCTTGTCCGGCGATTTCCAGCGCTACATCACCACTGGAGCACAAGATCCCGGTTGCCGATATGACCTACGAGGAACTGCTCGCCAAGGGAAGCCCGAGCGCGCCGACATCTTCAAGATCGATGAGATGTCGCATCGCGGAGTTGTTCTATACCAGCGGCAGCACCGGCACGCCCAAGGGCGTGACGCTCACCCACCGTACGCTCTACCTTCACGGCTCTCCGTGGCGGGCATCTATCGCGATCGAGACCATGGTGGACCTGCACACCATCCCGCTGTTCCATGCCAACGGCTGGGGACGCCCGCAGGCCTCCACCATGATGGGCGTCAAACAGGTGATGGTCCGGCGTTTCGAGCCGCACGCTGGTGCTCCGGCTGATCGAGCGGCACCAGCGCCACCGACATGTGCCTCGTCCCCACCATGGCCAACGCCCTGCTCAACGCGCCGGACTCCGGCCAATTCGAACCTTCCAGCATGCGCAACATCATGATCGGCGGAGCCGCGTCGTCGCCCGAGCTGATGGAGCGCCTGGAGAAGGCCTTTCCCGGCGCAGTGTCATGGCGGGCTATGGACTCACGGAAACCGCTCCCGTGCTCACCTCGGCCCGCCCGAAGAGCGTCGTTTGCCGACGACCGACGAGGAACGGTACCGGCGCCAGGCCATGGCCGGCTGGCCCATTCCGAACGTATGGGTCCGCGTGGTGGATCTCGACATGAACGACGTCCCCCGCGACATGCAGACCATCGGCGAGGTGGTCGCGGCGCGGCGATCACATCATGGAGGGCTATTACAACGAACCCGAAGCCACCCGCGCCGTCATGAGCGGCGCCTGGTTCCACACCGGCGACATGGCCGTCTGGGACGAGGAAGGCTACATCCACATCGTCGACCGCAAGAAGGAGATCATCATCAGCGGCGGCGAGAATATCTCGTCCATCGAGGTGGAGAAGGCCATCTTCGCGCACCCCGACGTGTATCGAGTGCGCCGTGGTGGCGGCTCCCGACGAGAAGTGGGGAGAGGTGCCGGCGGCGATCGTTGTTCGCAAGCCCGGTTGCGGACTCGACAGCGATCAGTTGCTCGCAGTTTCTTTCCGACCGCCTGGGCCGATTCAAAATCCCTCGCGTGGTGGAGTTCACCGAAGAGCCTCTGCCGAAAACCGGAACCGGCAAGATCCGGAAGATGATTATCCGGGAGCGGTTCTGGGCCGGCCAGGCGCGGCGGGTGCAGGGCGGATGATTTCGGTCTATCTCGAGTGCGACCCCGAACAGCAGGATGAACTGATCGCCGAACTGAACGAGCGCGGAACGCTCGGCATCCTCGAGACGGGGGCCGGTATCCGGGCATGGTTTGAGGAAGGAGTCCACCTCGACGATCTGATCCGCCGGTTCGACGGCGAACTCCTCCAGGAGGACGAGCAGGATTGGGTGCAGCGAACCCAGGACTCGTTTCCTCCCCTCGAAATCGGCCAGCGATTTTGGCTCGCGCCGCCGTGGAACCAGGATCCGCCGCCGCCCGGCCGTATCCGACTGGAGATCAATCCCGGAGCGGCCTGCGGGACGGGCTGGCACCAGTGCACGCAGATGTGCCTGGAAGCGATGGAGCGGCACGTTCGCGCGGGCGACCGGGTTCTCGATGTCGGCGTCGGGTCCGGGATTCTCAGCGTCGCGGCCGGGTTGTTGGGTGCAAGCGCGGTGTTCGGATGCGACATCGACATCGACGCCGTAGCGATCGCCGGGGAACGGCTCGGGGGGAGGGTGTTTGCCGGGACGGTGGATGCGGTGCGCGCGGCGAGCGCGGACGTCATCGTGGCCAACATCAGCGCGCCGGTGGTAACCGCGCTGCTGACGGAGTTCCGAAGAGTCGGACGCCGCGTGTTGATCCTATCCGGTTTCGCATCCCTCCCGCCCCAACTCGGCACGCTGGAGATACTCGAGCGGGAAGGCTGGCAGTGCGTCGTCCTGTCCATTGATTGAGAGTCCATCATGATCACCCGCCGTGGGACGTTAAAAATGGGAATGGCCACACTGGCCGGAACCGCTTTGGGAGCGAGCCCATCTCGCCTGCATGAGTACTCCTGGGTGCGCGGCTTCAACTACCAGCCCAGTTGGGGCAGTCACGGCATTCACATCTGGAATGACTTCCGCGCCGCGACGTTCTCAAAGGAAGTGGACCTCGGCCTCGCGCATTTCCCGAAAGTGAATACCTTGAGAATCTGGTTCTCCTAACGATGCCCACGTAGCCGATCCAAAGCGCTTCCTGGCCGCCGCGAAACAAGCCTCCGGGATCCTCGCCGGGCGCAAAATCAAGATGATCCCGGTCATCTTCAACGGTTGGCACTCGCTCGTGGATTTCGGCGGCTTCTCCGCGGAGCAGTTGCACGCCTCCTCTGCAACACGCCGGCATTTGGACCTCACCGGCAGTATCTAACCGAGCTGATCGAAGCCATCCGTCCCGCCGGCAATCTCCTGATGTACGACATCTCGAACGAGCCATTTAACAACGGCGGCAAGGAGAAGGGCAGCATCCAGTTGCGATTCCTCGAAGCCATGGCGCAGCAGATTC
Organism: uncultured Acidobacteriota bacterium; assembly: GCA_963737465.1. Taxonomy (GTDB): domain Bacteria; phylum Acidobacteriota; class Terriglobia; order Bryobacterales; family Bryobacteraceae; genus TMP-7. Next base: position 170,068 of record CAVTTC010000012.1, on the reverse strand, counting down.
GCGAACTGGATCCCAGGACGCCGGTTTCAGTCGGCACGCAAGGCTGCCCGGGAGTCGGCGGACCCGACGATCTCAACCTGATCGATTCGTTCGTGGACGTGCATGCCGTTCATCCGTATTGGATTCCCGGCACTCCCGCCGAGAAACATGCGGAGAACTTCGCGAAGATGGTCGAGCACCTCGTCCGTCTCGGCAAACCGGCCATCGCCACCGAATGTTGCTGGGGTTCGAACGACGACCTCACCCGCGTACGCTTCATCCGTCATGACCTGGGCTTGCTGAAACAGGCCGGCATCGGCTTCCTGCCCCATGCCTTGCACCACTCCTGGGTAGCCGACCTCCACCGTCCGGTTCCAGGCCGCCGCTGGGAGACCATGTACATGGGCTTCATCGAACCTGGCGGCGCCATCCGGCCCGGACACGACGTGTACAACGAGTTCTGCTGATACCATTTCCACTATGAGTTCATGGCGAGTCACGATGACTTTGGCGGCATGCACGATTGCCGTGATCATTGCGCCGGCCCAGGTCGCCACAGGCAGCCGTCCGGCTATCCGGCTCGAGAGCCCGGCCGCGACCGTAGTCATCGATCTCGGCGGCGGATCCATCGTCGACTTCCATCTCGCGGGCAGCGGATTGAATCCTCTGAATTGGATCGCGCCCGACGATCGCGACAAGGCCATTCGGCCCATGGCACACTTCCTCTGTCTGGATCGCTGGGGGCCCCCCTCCGATGCCGAACTGCGCAACGGCATGCCCTTTCACGGCGAGGCCTCGCGAGTTGCCTGGAAGCAGGTCGGAACCATCGAGCATCAGGGCGCGGTGATGGAAGCGACCCTGCCGCTGGCCGGCCTGTAGTCCGCCGCACCATCCAGCTCCATGAGTCGGCGACTGTGTTCAGCGTTTCTGAAACCGTCACGAATCGAAACAAGCTGGGCCGGGTTTATAACATGGTCCAACACGCCACCATCGGTCCTCCCTTTTTGGACGAGACCACCGTGGTGGATTCGAATGCTGGGCGCGGGTTTATGCAATCCAGTCCACTGCCCAATCCGGAGCAGCTCGAGATACGGTGGCCGGAAGCCATCAAGGCCGGGCAGCCGGTTGACCTGCGGCGGCTCACCACGGATCCGGACCCGAACGTAGTTTCGTTCGTCATCGACGGCGATCTCGGATGGGTGACTGCCACTAACGCTTCCAAGGGGCTCTTGATCGGCTACATTTTCAAGACCGCCGACTACCCATGGCTGAATCTCTGGCGGCACGTTCAGGATGGAAAGCCGCTCGCGCGAGGTCTCGAATTCGGAACCTCCGGCTTTCATCAACCCTTCCCGGTGCTAATGACAAAGCCGCAAATCTTCGGCAGGCCCACATTCGCCTACCTCGACGCAGGGGCAAGCGCGGCCCGAGGCTACTCCGTCTTCCTCCTGAAAGTGCCCAACGATTTCGCCGGGGTGGATCGCCTGGCCTATCGTGACGGTGGAATCCATGTTCACGAACGCGGCGGCAGAGGACGCGAGCTAACCATCACTGTGGACCGCTTGTTCTGACGCGGGAACCGGATGGACGTACCGTATCTGCTGCTGCTCAAATGCTCATCGCTCAAACTTGAACATTCGGTCTACTTCTGTTGTTATTGGCGCCTTAGGGACGCTGCTCGCCGCGAATCAGCGTACGGCGATCTTCGCCTGGTCAGTCGTCGTCTGTCCGCCGACCTGTAATTGCAGCGGCACGGCTCCGGACGCCACTCCTGGAGGCACGACGAAGTTCACCTGATTTACTCCGGGGAATTGCGGCGATAATCCCGCGAACAGTACCGTCGCGGATTTGCCTCCCACCAGCACGGCAGGCTGAATGATCGCAGTTCGGAGTTTGTCGAGCGACGCTGCGCCATTGGCAACGGGCGGGTCCACGGGGCCGAGTCCGGTGGCCAGCAGTTCGAGGCCGTCTCCCGCCGCCGCTGGATGTGTCGGAACTCCGGGGATGGCGTCTGCAGGAGCGGCAAGGGACCCGTCACTATTGATCGCAATGGCCCACCCGCCGGATTCCGGGAGATAGAAGATCCCCGGAGCCGACGGCACATAGTCCACCTGCTGAACTGGCGACGCGACGCCATTGCGAGTGACCACCACGTTGATCTTGCCGGCGGTGGTGCCGGCCGGGAGCACGTCCCAGGGTATTTGGGCGTTCACCTGTCCCGGCGAGACAAAATACAATCCACCGGGGATGTCATTGAATGTTACGGACACGTCGCTGAGCTTTGTCGAGAGCGGCACGGTGTCGTTTTGGGTCAGGCCGGCCGCCAGGTCGGATCCGAAAATGGATACGAGCGACCCTGGCGCCACCGCCTGGCCCTTGGCGAAACTCGCCCCATTCAGAACTCCGCCCTCGGCGATGGCCGGGGTTTGCGCAAGTGCCGCTGCCGACAGCAGCAGCATCAGGAATACCGCCTTCATCACAACCTCCCAGAGTCTACTGACCGATCCGTCGCTGGTCCGCAGTCAACTTAGTGCGGACCTCCTCCAGTGTTTCCACGACCTCCGAGTTCTTTCCGCCGTCCAGGGACACTGCCAGGTCGGCCTCTGTCCCTGCTTCCGCAAAGCGCCCTTCCTGAAGCAGCAAACGGCTCAACGTCCAGTGCGGTTTGAACCAGTTTGGCGCCAGGTAGATGGCATTTCTCAGACAACGCTCCACGTTCGCCGCATCGTTCTGTGTCGCAAAAAAGATTGCCAGATTGTAGAAGGCCGATTTGCGGCTCGGCGTGGTTTCGGTGGCCCGCACTGCCGCTTGAAATGCCGGAGTCCATGCTCGCAGTTTTACGCGGACATCGGGGGTGCGCTCGAAGAGCGCGGCCAGTTCGCGCGACACATAGAGGTCGGCGGAAGTCCCGGGAACCTGTAATACGCGCTGCCGTTCGTAATGGACCAGTGCGCGGGCCAGATCATTGTGCGCAAAGGCATCGCGCGCTTCGGCGAGTTCGTGATCGGCCCTTGCCAGCCAGCCTGCAAACACGAGCAGGCCCAAGCGCCGGCGCCGCCGCGGCTACACGCCACCATATTCGCGGCACTGCCGGATCCGTCACCTCTTCGCGCACGGCAACAATGAGTGCGGCGAAAACGTAGAACAACAGTGCCGTGGCGAGCGTGAAGACAATGAACTGCTGCGCCAGCAAGGCACCCGCGAATCCCGCCGCCATCACCGTGGCGACCTGCGGACTACCCCGAAATCCTTCCCGAAGCGAGAACGCCGCGACCAGGCAGAACAGGAGCAAGCCTGGAATGCCCTCCTCGATGGCGGCATCGAGCAGGGTATTGTGCGGCGATTCATGTTCAAATTCCGGGAAAGCGCGCGACAGGGCCACCGATTGGTAGCGGGGAAACTCGGACTGGAACGTCTCCGGACCGTAACCGGTGAGAGGCCGTTGCAATGCCATCGCGGCCGAGTCGCGCCAGAGCAGCGGGCGTGCGCCGCCCAGCGGCTCGTCGAGCGACCAGTGAATCCGGCTGCGGATGCCTGCCCCGGCCGGAGAAATGGTGAGGGCGACGAAGCCCGCCAAAGCAGCAACCGCGGCGATCGCAACGCGCCGGGTCCGGAATACGGGCATGCGGACAAACAGGATCAGCGCGCCCAGCGCCGCTCCCGCAATCGCCGCACGGGTTCCGCTCAATACGATTCCCACAACGGCAGTAGACGCCGCCAAAATACCTACGATTCGCCAGAAGCGCCGGACCTCGTATTGCGCCAGCGCGACCCCGGCGAAACCGACGTAGATGAGGTAAGTTCCGAGGTAACTGGCATGGCCCAACGTCGATGGCGGCCGCACGATGGTGAACGCGCCTTCGCCGGCGTGATAACCGTAGGACCAACCCAGCGGATCCAAGCCGAAGTGCTGCAGGATCCCGTACACCGCTACCGGCAGTCCGGAAGCCGAGATTGCGCGCAGGTACTCCATCACCCGGTCACGGCGGCCGGCGCAATCGGAGAGAACTAACAAGCGCGAACAACAGGACCGCCGCGTACTCGACAAGACCGAGGCGACGCCAAGTACCTCCGGCCAGCGACAGCGAGGGTTGGCGAGACAGGAGGGTGGCGATGCCCAACCATCCGATCTGGGCCAGCAGAAGCCAGGCAGCGAATCGGGCCGGACCCGGGCGGGGCCAGGCGCAGGTAAAGGTGATCAATGCGATGGCCAGCCCGATGCAAAGCACGACGACCTTGGGCGTGATGTCGAAGTAGAAGAAGTACTGCGGCGCAATTGCGAGAGGGACCAGAGCCACGACGACAGGCAGAAGGAGCCTCATGGAGGCTATGACTGTCCGGTTGCGGCTAGCCGGAACGTTCTGGAGCACGAATCGGAACGGTCTTACCTCCGTGGCGTTTATGGAACCCGGATTTTCAGTCTTCGAATATGCCAGCTACGTACTGAGCCGGTGGCGGTTCATTCTCGCGTGCTGCGCCGTCGCCGCCGGTGTTGCCGGCGTCGTCAGTTTCCTGCTGCCGCGACGATACACGGCGACAGCCACGGTGTTGATTGATGCTCCGGCCGGGAACGATCCGCGAGCCAGCACCGCGGTGAGTCCCGTCTATCTCGAATCGCTGAAGACTTACCAGCGGCTCGCGGAGAGTCAGAGCCTGTTTCTGGCGGCGATTCAACGCTTTGACCTCCGGGCGTCCGAAGGGAGCGGCACCGTTGACGCCCTCAGGGAACGTGTTCTGAAGGTGACCAAGCCGCGCGACACCCGGGTGCTGGAGATCCAGGTGACGCTGCGAGATCCGGTGAAGGCCCGCGATGTCTGCCGATTCGTCGCCGAATCGACGGCCGAACTGAGCCGGTCTCTGAGCCGCCAGAATGAAGACGAGTTTCGCCGTGAAGCCAGCAGTAATGCCGAGACCGCTCGAAAGAACCTGGATGAGGCGGACCGGCGATATACGGCCGAATCGCAGCAGCCGGCCGCCGAGTCGCTCCAAACAAATCTGGAGGGCTTGATCGAACTCAGAAATCGTGTCCGCCGGGATCTGCTGGACGCGGACGCGGAGATCGCGGGGCAATCGCCGGCTGCGGAATCGCGACGCTTTGGCCCGGATCCGGCCGAATTGCGGGCGCGCAGGGAGGTATTGGGTAAGCAGATCGAATCGCTCAACCTCGAAGTTCAGCAGCGCAGCATCCAACTGGCTCAACGACAATCCACCCTGACCCGACTGGAAGCTGAGCGGCACAGTGCGAGAGCCATCTACGACGCTGCTGAAGCCCGTTTGAGCAACACCCTGGCGAGCGCGGGCAGTCGCGGAGAGCGGTTAAGCGTCGCCGACCCCGGCACGGTTCCGGAGCGGCCCAGTTCACCGAAGACAACACTGAACATTCTCGGCGCGCTGTTCCTGTCCCTGGCGGCTTCGCTGCTATATCTCTCAATTGCTTTCGCGTATGAACGGCGAATCGCCGTTCGCGATTTCACTCCGGCCTACCGGTCGGTACGATGACACTCTCGCGGAGTTTCGGAGTTCAGGCCGCGGCGGTCGGCGCTATCGGCATATACTCCGCTACGTTTGCGCTGCTGCCTTCGACCACGGCCCGTTTGGCCTGGACCGTTCCGATCGCGCTGGTCGCCGCGCTGTGGTGGATGATGTCCGGCGCAATGCGATGGGTGGCGGTGCTGCTGGCTTTCGCGACCTTGCTTCCGCCGCTGCCGGTTGCGCTCGGCGATTCCGGACCCCATCCGGCGATGGCCGCCGCACTGGTGGGCGTTCTGATTGGCCTGGCCCGGTTATCCGAATGGCGGATCTCACTGGATGCCGTCACTGTTACCCTGTGCGGACTGTTCATTGTGCTGCTGGGGAGTGTGGGGACAAGCGTCATCTTCTCCGGACCGGTGGCCGCGGCGGGAACGCTGGCCCGCGTTGCGCTGTTTGGTGTGGGCGTGTACGTGTTCCTCTACACTGCTCACGGACCCGCGCTTCGGGCCGGATCGCTGGCCCGGCCGATCCGGTGGCTGTTCGCGATGGCGATAGTGGCGGCTGCCTTCGCGTGCGTCGATTTCTACTACCAGCTCCCGGCTCCCGCCGGTTTTAGCGCGCAATTCGTATGGCTGGATGCGGGCATTTTCCGGCGAGCACAGGGCCTCTACTACGATGCCAGCGCGCTGGGCAATTTCTGCGCGTTCTTCCTGGTTATGGTCGTCGCGGAGTTGGCAGAGAAGGACGGTTTCCGGCCGATATCGAAGCCGGTCCTGATGGCCGGGGGCGCGGTGCTGGCGGCGGCCCTGATGCTCTCGTATTCGCGGGCATCGCTGTTGAACGTACTTGCCGCGGCAGCCACACTCGCGGCGTTGAAGCGTGTCCGGGTAAGGCGCCTTGCCGTCACCGTGGCGATTTCCGCGATGGGCGCGGCCGCGGCCGTCTGGGGCCTGTTTCCCGCTTTTGCGGAAGGGTATTGGATCCGGCTGGCGGCGTCCACGCAATATTTCTGGTCAGCACCCGAAGGCGTGTTGTCCGGGCGAGTGGCAAGTTGGAGAGTGATTGTGGATTTCCTGGTTTCCCATCCCTGGCACGTGATCTTCGGCATTGGTTACAAGACACTGCCCTATAACTCGTTACTGGGCGCTCCGGTGATTCCCGACAACATGTATCTCAGTCTTTTGATTGAAACCGGCATTCCGGGGCTGTTCGCCCTGCTGGCATTCAGCGGCGCCGTGATCTACACCGGGTATCGCGCAACACAGGACCTCCGGCCCGAGACACGGTTTCTCGGTACCTGGATCACCTGCTTCTGGGTGGGGCAGATGGTGCAGATGCTCTCCGGAGACCTGCTGACCTACTGGCGCGTCCTCCCGCTCTATTTCTTTGTCCTGGCAATGGTTGTCCGCCTGATGAAAGGAAGCATCCACGGTGAGGATCCTCTTTCTCGATCAATTTGACACCCTGGGAGGCGGGCAGCAGTGCCTCGCCGATCTGATCCGGGGACTCTCCAGCCGTGGATGGCGGGCCCATGCCGGACTTCCGGGACGCGGTCCGCTGGGGCGAATACTGGAGGAGGCAGGGGCGCAGGTTCACTCGATTCCTCTGTCCGGATACACGAACGGCCGCAAGTCGATTGGCGACATCGCGCAGTTCGCGATCGATGTTCCACGAATGGCGCTCGCTATCCGGCGGTTGGTCCGCGAGAACTCCATCGATCTGGTCTATACGAACGCACCCCGAGTTCTTCCTGCCGCGGCTCTGGCATCGCGACGAATGGTCTTCCATTCGCACAATCTGCTTGGGCGCCGGTATGCGGCGACGTTGGTGGCACAAGCTCTGCGGCTCCGGTCGATTCCGGTGATCGCTTCATCGCGCTTTGTCGCCGGGCCGTTTCGTGGGCGCGATCCCCGAGGATCAGATCCGCGTTGTGTATAACGGCGTCCAGGACTGCGGCGGAAGCATGCGACAGGCTGGCGGCAGTTTGCGGATCGGCATTATTGGCCGGGTGGCGCCGGAGAAGGGGCATGTCGATTTCCTGCGTATGGCGCGTGAACTCACAACGGCGGGCCTGCCGTGCCGGTTTGTCATCTGCGGCGACGGCCAGCATTCGGGGGACGGATTCCTGGGGGAGATCCGCAGCCTGGCGACGGGTCTGCCGGTGGAGTTCGTGCCGTGGCAATCCGACGTACGGCCGGTGCTTGCGGAGCTCGATCTGCTGATCGTGCCGTCGAAGCCGGTGGATGCCACACCGCGCGTGATCCCCGAAGCGCTGTCGGCGGGCGTTCCGGTGATCGCTTATCGCATCGGAGGAATCCCCGAAGTTCTGGGCGATGGCGATGGCGGAATTCTCGTGCCGCCTGGGGATGTCCCAGCGCTTGCGCGGGTAGTGGGACAACTCATTGCCGATCCCGAGAGAGTATCGCGGCTGCGTGAACGGGCGCGGCAATCCTACGAAAGGCGATTCACTCTCGATCGCTACGTTCAGGAAATCGCCACGGTTCTCGAGAGCGAGTTGGTTCGGCTCGAGAGCAGCCGTCGCATGGACAGCGCCGACAAGAGCGCCATCAGCCCCGCAACGGCGAGGACGATGCGGTAGCCTAAGCGGCGCACAGCGAATCCCGCGGCGGCCGCGGCCAGCGCCTGTCCTCCGAACACGATCAGGAAATTCAGGGCGGATGCGCCGCTGCGTTCTTCGGGAGACACTCGTTCCATCAGCAGGCTGTAGATAGCGGGTTCGGTCATGTATTGAGAGGCGACATAGGTGGTGTAAACAGCTGCCGCGATCCATCCGGAGACGCCCGATGCGAGGCTGGCGAGCGCGAGGGCCGTGGTGCCTTGCATCAGGCTGAGTCCCGGTATGGTTCCGAACCTGCGCAGCAACCAGGGTGCGATGAGCAATGCCGCCACCTGCACTGCTTGGCCGGCCGAGAACAAGGTGCCCAGGTCGCCCAGATGCATCCCGAGTTCCTTGGTGAAGTACACGCTGAAGAACGGATTGAAGGCGCCCACCGCGACGTTCCAGATGAGGAGCACCGCCAGGAACTTCATTACAGTCGCATCGGACGGATATACGTTGCGACCGGCGGAGTTCTTTTGCGGCGCTCCAAGTTTCAGCCGCGCGATGGGTATTGCACCGAGCAGCGAGATGGCACATGCCGCGAGAAGCGTCATGGTGAGGGAGACGTTCGTGAGGGCGGGAATTCGCGCCAGGATGGCCGGCAGGTGTCCCCCGGCAAATCCCGCCAGAATTCCGATACCGATGCCGGAGGCGAACACGATGCTGAACCCCGTGCGTCGGGATCGTTCGGTGGTGAAACCGGCCACGATGGGCGGGATCGACACGGCATAGAACGCGAACAGCATGCCCCCCAGAAATGCCGCCGGGATCATCACGGCCGGCACGGTCGCCAGCACTCGCAGAGCGCACATAGCCGGAGTGACGAGGAAGGCGGCCAGCAGCACACGTCCAGCCCCGAACCGCTGCAGCACAAATGCTCCGGGCAACGTTCCGGCGATACTGCCGAGACTCATGGCCGATGCCACGGCGCCAACCAGATCTTCCCGGAATCCGCGTTGGATCAGGAATACGTTGAAGAGCAGGAAATAGATGGACAGCCCAAAATTGAACAGCGCGGCAGCGCCCAGGAAGCGGGCCAGCCGTGGATCGATTTCGTGTTTGCGGATCGCCAGGAGGAGGCCGTCGCGAAGGGTCGGTGCGATGGCTTGCGCGTGACGCAACATGCGCAAGGCAGTGAATCGTACCTGAAACATCCGGCGCTCCAGTCGCAACCGGACGGTCAAGGCGGACTGTGGAACGTGCGGCGCGTATCGCGTTGGGTGAGTTGCCGGCAATAGACGCCGCCGGAGGACACCGGCGCGGTCCGCACGGGAGCGAAGTAGAGCCAGGTGCAGCCAGAGTTCGCTCTTGTTGGGCCTCTCCTTGGCCCTGAGCGGGGCGTCGGCCAGGTGCTCGAACCAGGTAAGGACGGGCGCCGGGAGATTCTGCACCTCGGCGGCGGCTTGCGGAGCCAGCGAACAACCGAACCATCGTGAAGCGAACTCGAAGGAAGTGGCCTGCAACGTTCGTACTGGCTCCGTGTGCAGCGCGAACCACCGGCGCCAGAAATCATCGCACTTCGATGTTTCATGCAGAAAACGGGCCAACTCGTAAGCGTGGTAGAGACGGAAGTCGCCGCGCAGGATGTGCCGGAGCAGATGCATGGAGGCGTAAGCGACGGTGTCCACGCGGTCGAGAGCCGGAAACCGGAAGTCCCCCAGGACGCGGGTAGTCCGTCGTCCCCAGAACTGTTCGACGCCATCGGCGCTGATGCGCTCGGTTCGCTCATCCCAAAGACGGAAATGCAATTCCACGGCGGGGGGCATCTCCGGATCGAAGTAATCACCCTTCCATAGCCATCCGGTCTTTCGGATCATCGGAGGCGCATGGTCTACGGGTACTCCGGAGAGTTCAAACAACGGCTCGTAACGCAGCCCGACGAGCACCTCTTTGGCGCCCCCGACGTCCGCGGGCCGGCACCAGAGGTCAAGGTCGTACTGCGGCCTGCGGCGCGGGTCCGCCACGTAGCACGGCCAGTGGGAGAAGCCTTTCAGAACGACGTGCTCGATGCCGGATTTTTCGAAACGATCCGCGATCTCGAGGTAGGCGTCACGAATGCGCTCATACCGGGCTGAATTCGCTATGGCGTTGTGTGTGGATGCGCTGTGCCACGCCCCGAGGAACCCGGCTCTCCCACTGGGTTCCTGGCGCCAGCGTGAGATGCTCGCGATCCATAAATTCCAGCACCTCGGCCCATTTAACGGAGGGGCCGGCGAGCGCCGTGAAATCGGCGTTGTCGAACCGTAGCGAGCTGAGTACGGCTTCGAGGGTGGACGTCTCCCGCATTTAGAAGGTGACGCGAAGCGCGAACTGAAAACGACGCGGCTCGCCGGTAGTGAAGATCTTACCGAAGAACGGACCGAAATCCGGATATTGCCCGGGCACTCCCCAGTTCGGGTGGTTCAGAAGATTGAAGCATTCGGCGCGGAACTGCGTTTGCAGGCGTTCCCTCCAAACGAAAGTGCGAGCGAGCGCCAGATCGAGAACTGCGTTTCCTGGGCTGGGCAGCGTGTTGCGTCCGGCATTTCCGAACGTGAACGGGGCCGGGTCAGAGAATGCCATAGGGTTAAACCACTGGTCGGCGGTTCGTTTCGAATCCGGCAAGTTGACGCTCTGTCCGGGGACGACGTCAGGACGATTCGGCGTGCCCGAATTCGCGAAGTCGGATCCAAAGTAGACCGGATTCCAGGGCGATCCGTCCTGTATCGTCAGAATGCCGCTGGTCATCCAATTCCGCAACACCGGACGCAGCAGTGGCGCCACGGTGGGGATGTTATAGACAACGCCGGCACTCAAACGGCGGCCGACATTGAAGATGGACAGTCCCCGCTCCAGCCGGAGGTTGCGCTCGTCCTGCGCCCCAAAGCTGTCGCTGAGGCCGGGAATCACGCTGTCGGCGTCGTCGATGGACTTCGACCACACGAAGCTGGCGAGAAAAGAAAGGCCGCCCGAGAGACGCTTGTCGGCGCGCAACTGCAGCGATTGGTAGGACGAGTTCGCAATGTGCTGGCGCTGGTAGATAGGGCCGAGCTCCGGGAAAGTCCGCAGCGATTGCAGGTCGCCGGGCCGGGGATCGAGGTTCTCGCCGGTCTCCACGTGCAGGGGCGTGTTGAAAGTCCGGAAGCGCCCGAGTTTTGTGCCCTTGCTGGCTGCGTACGCCGCTTCCAGAAGGATGCCGTGTCCAGCCTCCCGCTGAAGGCTGGCTGACCACTGCTGGAGATACGGCGTGCGAGCCGAAGGATCGAGCCCCTAATAGCTCGGGAATCCCGCCGAGGCATTCTCGGGGAACCCGTTCTGCAGCGTCAGAATTGGGACCGGCGTAGTTACTTCGTTCACCTCATTCCGCAGCCCGTTGCGAACCAGATCATAGGTTTCGATGGCGATCTCGGGCGCATAGTAGATGCCGTAGCCGGCCCGGAAGACCGTGGCCTTCGACGACCCGAACAGCGGCGGCAACTGCCAGGCGAGCCCGACACGCGGGGCGAAGTTATTCCGGTCCGGGATGGTGGCGGCAGGTTCGTGGACCAGCGCGGGCTGTGCGGGCAAGTTGGAGTAATCGAGGTTCCAGAGATTCCCGCGAGCTTCGTGGTAGGGCGAAGCGTAGTCGTATCGAAGCCCGAGATTGATGGTGAGTTTGGGCGCGATCCGCCACTCGTCCTGCACGAACGCGCCGTAACTGCTCTGGCGGAGGTATGCTTGCGCGGATCCGAGGGTCCGACGGGTAGCTTGTGCGGCGCCGAGCAGGAAATCGGCGAATGAGTCGCCGGTGTCCCCGGGGTTCTGCGGATCCGCGCTGTAACCGCCGCTGAAGATGTAGCGGCCGCGCGGATAGGCGCTCTGTAGGTAGTTCAACTGAAAGCCGATCCACTGCACTCCGGCTTTCACGGAGTGCCGCCCGCGCGTGAAGGCAACGGTGTCGGATAGCGACCAGGTGTTGTCGCGTTGAGTCTGCGGGAGGGCGGTCGAATCGGTGACGGTTTCGAAGTCGTTGACCACGAAGTAGGGCAATCCGAACGTGGCCGGATCGGAGGATCCGCCGTTGATTCCAAGGTCTTTGACAGCATCGGTGCCGTACGCGCTCTTCGAGAAGTCGAAGACTCTCAATCGAGTGAACGAAGCCCGCGCTTCGTTGATCCAACGCGCGCCGGCGAAGGTATGCCCGACGGCCGCCTGTTGAGCGCGCAGGTTCTCGTCCGAGGCACGTTCGGGGAAGTTTCCAGCGAGTTGCGAACGGTCGTCATTGATGGTGTAGCGGGCGAACAACGTGCCCGCTTTTTCAAACTGGCGATCGATTCGCACCAACCCGCTGTCGGAGTGGTATTCGTTTGGCGTCGCATCCAGAAAGTTGCTCGCGCCGCCTTCCGGCTGGTTCGGGAGCGGCTCGTAGAGTTGCAGATAGCGGCTGGCGACAGAGTCGATTCTCGACAGCGGAATCTGGTTGCCGGCGAACGGTTGGCGCGAGTTGGCGGCGGGGTCATAGGTGAGCGGATCGAAGATCGGAGCACGGCCGTTGAAGTCGCCCGCCCGAACGTCACTGCCGGGAAGCAGGTGGAGCGTAGCTTTGGAGGCTTTCGACCGGGTGCCTTCATACGTGGCATAGAAGAATGTAGACTTCAGCGGGACCGGGCCGCCCACCGACGCGCCGAACTGGTTCTGCCGCGAGATCGACCTTGGCAGCGATGGATCGTCAAAGAAGCCTCGCGCGTCGGTAGCGTCGTTTTTCAGGTATTCGAACAGGCTCCCGTGAAAGTCGCGGGTTCCCGTTTTGGTGACGAGGTCAACGCCGCCGCCTCCTGACTGGGTAAACTCCGCGGTGCCCACCGACGACTGCGTTCGAAACTCCTGCACCGACTCGAGCGGCGGTATGACGGCGATGGCGAACGCATTGCGATCCGTGTTGTAGGCCCCGTCCAGGACGTAAGTGTTCATCGTCGAACGCGCTCCATTGGTCGGGGGATTCAAGGCCACAGCTCCGCGCGCCGGCTGCACATCGTTAATCACGTCATGTACGAAGCCGCTGAGATGGCGGGGAATCGCGCCCGGCCCCAAGGTCACCAGGGCCGCCACGTTCCTTCCATCCAAAGGGAGCGATGTTGCGGCGGCGCCATCCACGCGGAAGCCTACGGACGCATCGTCCGTCTGTATCGCGGTGACGCTCGCGTTGACGGTGACGCTCTCCTTGGAGTCGCCCACCGGCAGAGTCACATCGAGTTGAGCGCTCTGATTGACTCCGAGGGTCAGGCCGCTCGATTCGATGGTCCGGAAGCCCGCCCGCTTGACTTCGATTTGATAGACGCCGGGGTGGAGGTCGGAAAGGTCGTAGCGGCCGGTGTTGTCCGAGGTCGTGCTCCGCGTGAATCCGGTGGAACTGTTCGTCAGGGTAACGGACGCTGCGGCGATCACCGCTCCCGACTGGTCCCGCACGTAACCGGAGAGTGTACTGGTGGAGACCTGGGCCAGAGCACAGGCGGTAATGATCAGAAAGGCTGCTAACTTCCGCATGGGTTGACTCGACTTACATGAACTTGCGCAGAAGAGGATCGACGTCGGAGGCGTCCGAATAGATCATCTCGACGGCGGGAATCCGGACGAGACTCTCGAGGGTCTGCCGTTGCTGCTGCCGGACCTCCGGAGGTCCGTAGCAAATCACCTGCTCCAGGCTGGCGAGAGCCCGGGATTGACTCACGGGGCTGACTCGCGCCGCCGCGCCGGGGACCCGTTGCAGGAAAACCAGAAGCTGCGGTTCGATTTCGTGCTCCAGGCTCTGGAGGCCCAGAGCGGCGGTGGACAATTCGAGATCCGGCTTCCCGTTCGGACGGACTACTTCGCGATATCCGGCCAGCTCCGGGAACAACTGCTTGGCGGATGAGCGAAACCGGATCTGCTGCGGCTTGCCGATCGCGCGCAGTTGACTGGTTCCGCGCAAGAGGTAGACGGCGTCATCAGCGACATAGGTCCAACCCCGTCTGGCCAGCGCGTAGGCCAGGGAGGTCTTTCCGGCGCCGGAATCGCCGCACAACAATACGCCTCGACCTCCGAATCCGACACACGCCGCATGCACCGGCGTGAGGTACAGGCAGCTCAGTGTCAGGTAGACCAGCGGCTCCAGGAAGTGATAGCTCGAGTAGGCGTGGTCCTTCGCGATGCCGGCGGTGAGCCACCCGAAGATGAAGCCGCGATCGACGTCGGTAACCGCAAAGTCCGCCGCCGAGTGGACTACGGTGATCAGATGTCCCTGCCCGGAGGGAAACGGCACGGGACCGGGGCGCACGCTTGTTCCCGGCGAGACCGCCAGACGAAGGTCGATCACGTTTCGACCGAACATCTGATCAAACTGCCCCCAGAGTGTTTCGACGGCGGTGATGATGTCCGGCGAATTGGTGGTCACCCGCAGCGGGAACCCGAGCGGGTACACGTAGGTCCTGAGAGGCAACGGAACGTCGTACCGCAGCGGATCGGCGAATTCGTTCACCGCAGGGCCAGCCGGCGCGATGGATGTCTCAGCTTCGGAGGTGAGCACTACATTGGTTCTGACCGCCGCCGGACAGCCGCCGGAACGCGGCGAGCGACAGAAAGGCCAGAGCTGCGGGACTGAAGTCCGCCCCACACCGGAGTTCCGGATCAAGCCCAGGTCCGGTCTTATTCCCTGACGAATGCGCGTCGCTATTGTCCACTATTGGCTACTCGGGATGCGCGGCGGTGAGAAGGTGGTGGAAGCGCTCTGCCGCATCCTGCCCGATGCCGACATCTTTACTCTGTTCTACGATCCGGAGCAGGTGTCGCCGCTGATTCGCTCGCGGGCTGTCCATGCGTCCTTCCTGAATCCGGCCCGCCGTTTTTACCGCTCGCTGCTGCCGGCGATGCCCTTCGCGCTCGAGAGTTTCGATCTCTCCGGGTACGATTTGGTGGTGAGCAGCGAGTCCGGCCCCGCGAAGGGTGTGGTGGTCCGTTCCCAAGCGCGGCACGTTTGTTACTGTCACACTCCGATGCGTTATCTGTGGGACCTCTACCCGGACTATCTGAAGGAGTTCGGCGGAAGTTGGCTGCGGCGGGCGGCGATGGCTGCAACGGCGCCTCCATTGCGGCTTTGGGATTTCGCTTCGGCGGCGCGGGTGGATGAGTTCATCGCAAACAGCGAGAATGTTCGGCAGCGGATCCGCCGGGCTTGGGGGCGGGAGTCGACGGTGGTGTATCCGCCTGTTCCGGTGAACGATTACTTCTGGAGACCGTCGCTCGACTACTATCTGATTGTTTCGGAACTGGTTCCCTACAAACGCCTCGACTACGCAATCCGGCTCTGCGCGCGGGCGGGGATCGAGTTGAAGGTTGTAGGAGGCGGCCCGGAGTTCCGTCGATTGAAGGCACTTGCGGGACCATCGGTGGAGTTCTGCGGCCGGGTGGGCGATGAAGAACTTTTGCGACTCTACGCGGGCGCCAAGGCGCTGATCGTGCCGGGAGAAGAGGACTTCGGCATGACCATGGTGGAGTCGCTCGCAAGCGGAAAACCGGCGATCGCGCTCAGTCGCGGCGGCGCATGCGAGATCGTGGACCCCGATTGCGGCATCTTGTTCGATGAACCGACTGAGACGAGTCTCGCGGAAGCGATCCGGCAATTCGACGGCGGCCTGGAGGAGAGCTTCAATCCCGTTCGCCTGCAGATGCGGGCCTCGATGTTCTCCACCGAAAATTTCAATCAGGCGATGCGGAGCATTCTCGGCTGTCCGGCTGTGCAGTTGACGGCCCCAGCCGCGGAGTATGCCTGAGGCTACCAGGCGTTGCGCCCCGTGATGACGCATCCGATCGTTTCGAGCAGTACTCGAAAATAGAGCCCGGCGGAATAGTGCCGGACGAGGAACAGATCGAGCCTGCGGCGCTGCCCGAACGTGAGCCGGCTGCGTCCGCGAACCTGCCAGACACCCGAGAGCCCGGGCCGCACCGCTGTGACTTCCCGCTCTGAATTGCCGTAGTAACGAACCAGTTCTTTTTGAGTGAGCGGTCTCGGTCCAACCAATGACATTTGTCCGATCATCACCTGGGCGAGTTGCGGCAACTCATCGATGGAATGACGGCGACAGAAACGGGCGAAGCCGCTCGACACGCGCGGATCATGCGGGGACTTGTGCTCGGGCGACAGACGAGGCGTGTGCCCGTTTGTCCACATGGTGCGAATCTTGACGACGGACAACGGCGTTCCCCAGCGTCCCACGCGCCGGTGTAAGACGAACGGAACCTGCCTGGACAGGCACAGTACCAAGGCCGAGGCGGCCACAATCAGGGGCGCGGTCATCAGTAGTAGTACCAGGGCGAGCAACCGGTCGATCAACTCGAGTATCAGATGTGTCGTCTGGGGTTCCACTCGAACATACGTAGCCGGCAGGGCGGACTGCATCAGACAGTTGGACCTGATGCAGGAAAGAAGCGGAACGCCTGCTTACAGCAGCGCGGAAATGTATGGTGAGATCCTGGCGTGAGTAGCGTCAATCCCGTTGAGGGGTCCGAATGCGCTTACGGCGTCCTGAGTTCACTCCCGTTCAAACGGGCCGGCACCGGCACATTCCGCAATATCGGAAGTGGCGAGTTATCGAGTTCGTTATCCTGATCATTTTTGCTTTGTTCGTTTACTGGGCATATCGTCAGGGCAAGGTACCCTAGCGCCAGCGCAGTGCTTCCAATCCGGATATGCTGGCGGAAGTGCGTTCTTTGCGCGTGGAACAACTCAGCCGGATGGTGAACGGGCGAGCGATTGTTCGCGAGATCAGTTTCGAGGCGAGTCCAGGGACCGTTTTGGCGATTGTAGGGCCGAGCGGTTCCGGGAAATCGTCGCTGCTCCGGCTGATCAACCGGCTGGACGAACCGACCAGCGGGGCGGTGTACCTGGACGGCCAGGACTGCCGAAGCCTCGCGCCACGCGAACTACGGCGGCGGGTGGGCATGGCGATGCAGCGCCCGTACCTGTTTCCGGGCACGGTGGCCGACAATGTCCGATTCGGTCCGGCGCAGCGCAACCAGGTGCTGAGCGATGGGGAAATGGAGCGCCTGTTGGCGCGCGTGGACCTGCCCGGTTTCGGAGGCCGTACAGTCGATAAGCTATCGGGCGGCGAGGCGCAGCGAGTAGCGATCGCGCGGACATTGGCCAACGGGCCGGAGGCGCTGCTGCTGGACGAACCCACCTCGGCACTCGACGAAACGCGGGCACGGCAGGTCGAGGAACTGATCACGGAGTTAGTCCGGGAGCAGAATCTCCTGTGCTTGATGGTGACGCATGACCACGAGCAGGCGCGTCGCGTCGCGGGACGGGTGTTGGTGATCGACAAGGGGGCGATACTTGGCGACGGCTGATCGCATTCTGAGGGGACTGGAGCAGGCGGGGATCGTCGCCGCGCTGGCGCTGGCAGTGGGGTTCTATGCGCGGCGTCGCGGGATCCTTCTCATGAAGGACCTGCCGGTGTCGCTGGCGCGCGGGATCTCGCAGATCTCGGCCGTGGGGCTGATGCTGGTAGTGGTGTTGAAGGGTCCCTGGTGGATGGGTCCGCTGGTCCTGGCGGGCATGATTACGGCGGCGGGGAAGACCTCGTCGCGGCGATCAAAGGGATTCCCGGGAGCGTTGCGGATTTCGCTGTATGCGATTGCGGCGGGCGCCGGCACGACGATTGCGTTGATGACGGCGACAGGAGTGATTGACCGCGCGGCCGTGTCGCTGGTTCCGATCGGGAGTATGCTGATCGCCAACGCCATGAACGCGAACGCCCTGGCCATGGATCGATTCACGCGGGAGGTGCAAACGCATGTCGGCGAGATCGAGACGGCGTTGTCGCTGGGTGCGGCGGCGGAATCCACCGTGAGTCCCTATGCTCGCGGCGCTTTGCAGGCCAGCCTGATTCCCACGTTGGACAACCTGAGGAGTTTGGGGATCGTGTGGATTCCGGGCATCATGGCGGGAATGGTATTGTCCGGAACACCCCCGCTGGCCGCGGCGATCTACCAGTTCGTGGTGCTGGCGATGATCTTCTGCTCCTCCGCCACGACGTGCCTGGTGAGCACGGACCTGATGCGGCGGCGGGCGTTTACAGCGGCCGAACAACTGGCTCCGCCACTGGCAGAGCAACGGGTATAGCAGCGTGCTATACCTGCGCTATGGCCACACTCGGAATGATTGAATACGAAGAATCGGCGGGCCTTGTACGCGAAGTCTATGACGACATCCGCCGGACTCGACAAACGGACTACATCAACAACTTCTGGAAGGCCCTGGCGCACGATCCCGCCACCCTGGTTCGAACCTGGGAGGGCGTCAAACAAGTGATGGCGCCGGGCGCGCTGGACGCCCTGACGAAAGAGCTGATGTACGTCGCCATCAGTGCGACCAACCAATGCGGCTATTGCATCGCGTCGCACACGGTCTCGGCTCGCAAGGCCGGGATGACGGACGAGATGTTCGCGGAGGTCATGGCGGTGGTGGGGATGGCGAACGAGACGAATCGGCTTGTCTCCGGATACCAGGTGGAGATCGATGAACGATTCCGGGTGTCGTAAGTTGGTGACCTGAAAACGCGGTATCCTGGACTATTAGGACGTTTCCGCCGAATACCCTTCTGGATCTACCTCTGTAAAATGAAATCCCTGTATACCCTCACCTTTGCCGTGTGCGCCGCTTTGACAATGGCGGCCGCACAGACCCCTGCGCCGTCTGCCAAGCCGCTGCCGGCCACCCCCAAAGCCGCTCCGGCGGCCAATCCGCCTGCTCCGGCCCCGACCCCCGCTGTGACCGTGGCGCCGGATGCCGTTGTTCTCACCGTTGGCGATGAGAAGATGACCCGGGCGCAGTATGAAGCCTTCGTGGAAGCGCTTCCGGATCAACTGCGAAAACAGTCCGAGGGTCCGAACAAGCGCAAGTTCGCCGAGCAGCTTTCCGAGATGAAGGCTTTCGCCGCGGAAGCGCGCCGCCGCAAGATGGACGAGAAGCCGGAGGTGAAACAGCGGATCGCTCTCCAGATGGACAACCTGCTGGCCAGCGAGCTGCTGCGCAGCATCGACGCGGCGACGAAGATCGACCCCGCCGCGGTGAGCGCCTATTATGACCAGCACAAATCGGAGTTCGAGGAGGCCAAGGCGAGTCACATCCTGATCCGGTTCAAAGGCTCGCAGGTGCCGCTCCGGGAAGGGCAAAAGGATTTGAGCCCGGAGGAGGCGCTAGAGAAGGCGACTGCCATCCGGGAGAAGCTGTCAAAAGGGGCGGACTTCGCCGCCCTGGCAAAAGCCGAATCCGATGATACCGGTTCGGGAGCGCAAGGCGGATCATTGGGCTCGTTCGGGCATGGACGCATGATTCCGGAATTCGAGAAGGTGGCGTTTGCCCTCCCGGTAGGCGAGATCAGCCAGCCGGTCAAAACCGCGTTCGGTTATCACCTGATTAAAGTGGAAAGCCGGACGGCGAAGACACTGGCAGAGGTGAAGCCGCAGGTGGAGAGCAAGTTAAAGCCGGAACTGATGCAGAAGGCGGCAGAAGAGCTTCGCAAGACCATTCCGGTGACCATCGACGATCAGTATTTCGGCAAGTAGGCGGCGCAGGGCTGTCATCTCACGGGGCCGGCCTATCTTACTACCGCTGACCCCACCGCGTGGAAGCGCGCACGGCATCTCCGAAGTTGCGCATGTATTCGAGATGGTCGGGATCTGGCGGGCCTTGCCGCACCGCCTTCAGATTCGCTTCGAACTGAGCGAGATTGGACGGAGCGGTAAGGCAGACGTCCACATTCGGGTTCGATAGCGCGAAGCGGTAACAGTCGCCAGCCGATAGGATCGGTGCGCATTCGGGCCACCCGCGCGGACGCCTGAGAAGATAACGCCAGCGAGTGGCGGTGAAACTCACGACGCCCGGACGGTGGGCTTCGAGATAGGGAAAGATCTCGGTTTCCGCACCGCGATGGGCTGCGTTGTAGCGCACCATCATGCAATCCAGGGCTCCGCGAGCCGCCAGTTCGCCCGCGAATTTGCGGTCGTGCGTGGACATACTGATGGCCCGCACCAAGCCGCGCTCCTTCAGGCGGGCGAGTTCGTCTTGTAAGTGTTCCGGGAAGTCCCTGGCGCGAGTCACCCCGAGGAAATGGAAGACATCGATATAGTCGGTGCGCAGCTGACGAAGACGCTTTTCGAGCGTCCGGCGGAAGTCCTGCCGCCACCAGATCCAGTTATAAGCCCCGGTGCCGATGACGTAGTTCTCGCGATTCCGGACGATTGTGTCGCGCAGAACGGAAATCATCTGCCGGTCGATTCCGAAAAAGAAGAAGTAGTTCAGGCCCTCGTCAATGGCGCGGTGAACGGTTGCGCGTCCGGGCCAGTACGTCGCCGAGAGACCGAGCCGGAACACCCCGGGACCGGCGCGTCCGAGCTTGGAATGCAGAGCGTCGGGGGCTGTCACGGCACCATTCTATCGATAGGTCCAGAGCGATGTGTCGTCCAGGTGCGGAACAGTGTTGAACGAGTCGAGCGTGAACCGGTTACTGCTGTAGACGAATTCGGTCATGGAACAGTTTCGGAGGCGCCAGTGGACGTCCAGGAATTGTTCGGCGGCGCCTTCATCGCAGCCTGCACCGCTAGTTAGACCGCGGCGATGGTCATAAACTGGATGTGTCATGCTCTCCCTCCGATCTGCTCTGTTCTTCTCAATCGCTGTCGCTGCTGCCGCGCAAACAGGCCCCGTGGCGCTCAAATCGCCCGACGGCTCGCTCGAAATCTCAATCGCCACCCTGAGCGGAGGCTCGCCCTCAGCCGCCGGAGGCCAACTCGCGTACCGCATATCGCGGGCCGGCAAGCCGGTGCTCGACTGGTCGCAACTCGGGCTGAATATCCAGGGCTTGCCGCCGCTCGGCCCGGAGGTTCGCATCCTCGATTCGCAACCCTCGAACCATGACGAAACCTGGACCTCTCCCGCGGGCAAGGCCGCGAAGATCCGCGATCACTACAACGCCGTGGTGGTCCACACATCCGAATCCGGCCGCCGTGTGCGACGCATGGACATCGAGGCTCGCGCCTACGACGACGGAATCGCGTTCCGCTATCTCATCCCGGAGCAGCCCTCCATCCGAGAGATGCGCCTGAGCGGCGAGGGCACGCAGTTCCACATCAGCAAGGAATCCACCACCTGGCCGCTGATCCTGCGCGATTACCGCAGCAGCTATGAGGACGACTACCACGAGCTACCACTGAGCGGATGGCATCCTGGCTATCTGGTGGCCCTGCCGCTGCTCATCGAGGTCCCGGGCGTGGCGTGGGTAGGGCTGACCGAAGCCTACATCGACAACTGGGCCGGACTCTACGTCGGCGCCAGCCGGGACTCTCGCACCATCGAGGCGCGCCTGGCTCCTCGCATCGACGAACCGGGTCTCGCCGTCTCCTGCGCTACCCCCGCGCGCTCACCCTGGCGCGTACTGATGATCGCCGGCGAACCTGGACGGCTGGTGGAATCGAACATGGTGGTGAACCTGAATCCGCCCAGCGCCATCGCCGATACGTCCTGGATCAAGCCCGGAAAGACGGCGTGGGACTGGTGGTCGGGCAGTGTCGCGAAGAACGTGCCGTTCAAAACCGGCATGAATACCGACACCATGAAGCACTACATCGATTTCTCGTCGGCCGCGGGTCTGGAGTTCATGCTCATCGATGCCGGCTGGGCCAAGCGGGGCGGTGGACCGAACGATTCCGGATCCGACCTGACCGCGACCAACCCGGCCATCGACATGCCCGCGCTGATCGCGTACGCCAAGTCCAAGAACGTCCGCCTGTGGCTTTGGGCGCACTGGACCGATATCGACCGTCAGATCGATGAGGCATTTCCGTTATTCGAGAAATGGGGCATCGCCGGCGTAAAGATCGACTTCATGGATCGCGACGACCAGTGGATGGTGAACTGGTACCGCCGGGTCGCCAAGAAGGCGGCCGACCACAAACTGATGCTCGATTATCACGGGGCCTTCAAGCCGGACGGCTTGCGTCGTACCTATCCGAACGTGATGACTCGTGAAGGTGTGATGGGCCTCGAGTATTCGAAGTGGAGCGGCCGGATCACCCCAAAGCACAACGTCACACTCGCTTTCACGCGAATGTTGGCCGGACCGCTCGACTACACGCCCGGTGGATTCAACAACGTCACCAAAGCCGAGTTCCAGCCGCGCAATGAGTTCCCGATGGTCATGGCGACGCGATCCCACGAGACGGCGTTGTACGTGGTCTTCGAGAGCCCTCTGCAGATGCTGGCCGATTACCCCGGAGCGTATGAAGACCAGAAGGAACTGGAATTCCTGAAGGCCGTCCCGGCCACTTGGGACGAGACCCGCGTGTTGAACGGAGTTCCCGCGCAATACATCACCATCGCCCGCCGCCACGGCGCCGAATGGTACATCGGCAGCATCACGGACTGGGACGGACGCGAGTTACAGGTGCCGCTGAGTTTCCTCGGCGCCGGATCGTACAACGCGGATATCTGGGCGGATCCGCCCGATGCCGCGACGTATCCGAAGAACTCGGTGAAACAGCAGGGGCGCGTCGATTCCAAGGGCGCTATCAATCTGAAACTCGCGCCGGGAGGCGGAGCCGCGATTCGACTCACGCCCGTCCGATAGCCGGCCGTGATGGCGCTAGAGTGGGTTCATGCAGTACCCGCTCATCGCGGTCCTGGGACTCGCCGCGACGCTTTCGGCCCAAGAAATTCTGCTGACACCGGTGGCCTCCGGCATCACGGCGCCTACCGATATTCAGAACGCGGATGACGGGTCGGGCCGGCTGTTCCTGGTCGAACAGAACGGCCTGATCCGCATCCTGCGCCACGGCGTCCTCAACCCGCAGCCGTTTCTCGACATCACCAGCAAGACACACGCGGACGGTGAACGCGGACTGCTCGGCCTCGCGTTTCCGCCGGATTTCGGACGGCGGCAGCGCTTCTATCTGGACTACACGGATCTGCGCGGAGACACCACCATCGCCGAGTATCGCGTCTCATCGAATCCGGACGCTGCGGACCCAGCCAGCGAGACTGTGCTGCTCAAGATCGTTCAGCCGTTCGCCAACCACAACGGAGGTCAGTTGCGTTTCGGGCCCGATGGCTATCTCTACATCGGAATGGGCGACGGTGGCTCGGGTGGAGATCCTCAGCGTAACGGCCAGAACGTGAACGCGCTCTTGGGGAAAATACTGCGCCTGGATGTCGAGAGCGCGCCCGGCACGGTGAAGATCCCTCCCGACAATCCGTTCGTTGCCCGGAACGGAGCGCGTCCGGAAATCTGGGCCTACGGATTACGGAACCCCTGGCGATTCTCGTTTGACCGCGCCACCGGGGATCTGTGGATCGCCGACGTGGGTCAAGACTCCTACGAAGAGATCGACCTGCAGTCGCGGGCCAGCCACGGCGGCGAAAACTACGGCTGGAACATCATGGAAGGAACCCACTGCTATTCCGCAAGTAACTGCAATACACAGGGACTCACATTGCCCATCTTCGATTACCCGCACTCCCGGGGCTGTTCCATCACCGGAGGTTTCGTGTATCGCGGGCGGAAGGCCCGGGCCTTGGTCGGGACTTATGTGTATGGCGATTACTGCAGCGGTCGCATTTGGGGTCTGGCTCAGGAAGCCACAGGATGGACGAACCGGCTGCTATCGAACTCCGGTATGAGCATCAGCACATTCGGAGAAGACGAGGCCGGAGAACTCTATGTCGCCGACGCCGCACAGGGCAAAGTCTACCGTATCGATCCTATCCACGATCATCGCCTTCGACGGCGCTAGACTGAGGTATTTTCGATGGCAACAGCACTGTGGTCTGACTGAACGCCGTGAAAACGCAGGCATTTTTGAGCAAAGCGCTCGAATAAAACATTTGTGTTTAAAAATGGTTCATTTTATCCTTAGAGGCGTGATGGTTCATCGCGCCATTCGTGTTTCACCCCTGATTCCGATAGTCAAGATAGACCAGCTTCGGAGTTACCAGGACCCATGGCGGCCACGCGTGCTCGAATCCTGGAACGTAGCGGACAAGCATCTGGGAAACGTCGCTGCTTCTGCCGAAACCAAAGAGCGCGCCTATCGCGAAACTCTCAGAATCTTCGGCGGGGGCCCGAAGCTGTTGGTTTGGCTGCTGTGCGCAACTGGATGGCTGCCGGGCCAAGCCCAAACACCTATCATCCATGGTCTGGTAAATGCGGCCACAGGCCAAAATGCCTCCAGCGTTCCGGTGGCGGCACGCGGGTCCCTCGTCGTTATTTACGGCAGCAGCCTCTCCAGATCGACGCTGCAGGCCAATGGGTTCCCAATACCCACACAGCTGGGTGGCACGCAGGTGTTGTTCGGAAATACTCCCGCACCACTGTTATATGTGTCTGCTGGCCAGATCAATGCACAAGTTCCCTTCGAGCTTCTCGATGTTAGTACGGTCAACTTAGTGGTACAGAACGGAACTGGGAGCAGCGCAGCGTTGCCGGTAACGTTGCTCGCGCAGGATCCGGGGATATTCGTCGCGCTTACATCCTCTGGCGCACAGGTTAGTTCCTCGAACCCGGTGATGCCGGGGGACTTAATCACCATTTATGCAACAGGCTTGGGCGCGGTACTCCCAGGTGTGCCTTCTGGGCAACCAGGCCCATCAAATCCGCCGGCAAATGTGGCTATAACACCCGTGGTCAAGTTGGGCGGGCAAAAGATGAACATACAGTTTGCAGGTTTGGCGCCGGGGGCCGTTTCGTATCAGATCAACGCCATCGCTCCAACAGATCTGGCGGCGCCATCTAGCAATGTCATGATCGAACCCGGCGTGATACCTGCAGTTACCGGGCCGCCTGGACCGATAGGACCGGCAGGGCCCGCTGGAGCCACGGGAGCGACTGGGGCCACAGGACCGCAGGGACCACAAGGAGCGGCGGGGGCCATAGGCGCAACTGGTGCGACGGGCGCGACCGGACCGCGAGGAACTGCTGGGCCCGCCGGAGCCACGGGACCACAGGGACCACAGGGACCTACAGGGACTACAAGGAACGGCGGGCGCCACAGGCGCAACCGGTGCGACGGGCGCGACGGGCGCGACCGGACCTCAGGGTTTGACCTGGCAGGGGACCTGGAGCAACACGACGGCCTACGTCCTGAACGATGGGGCGCAGTTCGACGGGACCAGCTACATCGCCATTCAGCCCGGCACGGGTCATGAGCCCGACACCAGTCCAACGTTCTGGAGCGTGCTGGCGCAAATCGGAGCGACCGGGCCCGCCGGAGCCACGGGGGCGACCGGAGTTACGGGGCCACAGGGACTACAAGGACTACAGGGACCACAAGTCCACAAGGAGCCCCGGGGGCCACAGGCGCAAGTGGAGCGACTGGCGCGACCGGGCCGCAGGGGCCAGCTGGCGATACTAGCGCCGGAGTAAATGCTCAATTGGGCAATTACACCGCCGCCGCCAGCGATTCGGGGAAACTGATCACCATGAACGGAAACTCCGCAACCTTAACGCTTCCGTCGCCTCCCCCGAGCAGCACTTGGAGTGTTATGGTCGAAAACCTCAACCCCTCGGATCTGACGGTCTTTCCAAATTCGCTTCAGATCAATACGGGCCCGACCAACTTTACTCTGCGGCAATACCAATACACCAGGATCTGGACCAATGGAAGTAACTATTTCGCCGACTTGCCTTTGACGGCAGGTTCAAATATTACTCTGACACCCGCCACGAATGGCCTTACAATTTCCTTGCCAGCGACGATAACGGCGAATGCGGCTACAGCCACGGCGTTGGCTGCGCCTCCCGCGAATTGCTCGTTCGGGTCTTTCACGACCGGTATCAACGCTTCCGGTATTGCGCAGAACTGCACGGCTGTGAGCGGAACCTTTGTCGGCGGCGATTTGACTGGGACCGTATCCAGTGCGATGGTGGCGAATATCAACGGGGGATCGGTGCCTGCATCAGCGGTCGTGCTGGGGACGAATGGCCTCAAGCAGCCGATCACGGCCACGACCACGGGCAACGGAACGTCCGTGGTACTTGCGACCTCGCCGACGATGACTACGCCATCGATCTCCGGAGATCTGGGAGGCAATGCAACGAGCGGCAGTCCCGGCGCGGTGCGGATGGCGAATAACGTGTTTCGCGTAGCCGCCGATTTTACGACTGCGTCCACCGCTTTAACAACCATTGCTGGACTGAACTGGACGCTAGCCGCCAATACTGCGCAGAACGTTAACTTTCACTGCGCTGGGGCATACTCGTTGGCGACTGCGGCGGCCAGAGCGACGTTCGGTATTCAATCGGAAACGATTAGTCCGTCGAACCTTCTAGCGGTGGGGCACGTTCAGACTGCCGTCGCCACTTTCACGGAGCGGGCCGTAACCGTGCCCGGAACAACCGCGACGAATGTAGTGACTGCGAATGCCAACGCCGCTATTACCACACTTTGGCGCTGGTCGATGGATGGCATGATCGAGAACCCTTCGAATGCGTCGACGAATGTAATAAACATCATGGTGGCCACTTCGGCGGCAGCAGACGCGATCACAGTGAAGAGAGGGAGTCATTGCCGTATATATTGAAGCATCGAAAATGGGGATTAGGCCCCATTTGCAGTGTGGATGCGTGCCTCAAATACGGCCTGACCGCCCATGCCGCCAAGCTTCGGATGGATCGGATTTCCGGCAACCTTCGCTGGGCTTGTCGGATGATCTTGGCTCCGGGTGAATAGATTGTCTGGGGTGAAGCTCCAGAGGGCGCGTCGCAGAAGACTCAGCGTCTTGGCATCAATCGATAACAAGTCGATTGTGCCATCCGGGTTCAGTTCCAATGTGAGTTCGCGGCCCGGTGGATATTCCCATACCCCGTCCTTGCGTGACCGGTAACGTCAGGGTTGATCGCCGCAGGCCCAGAGCTGCGATATGCCGAATACTCAAGAGCAACCCGGGTTTCCCTGCCACCGCACCTGCACCGCGCCAACTCCATCAGCCACCGCGACGTACCGGAGCCCTCATCCCTGTTTCGTTCGGCTACGCCGGGTCAGGAGTTCACTTCGTCCCAACGCACCCGGCGTTCCTGGCGATACGCCAGGTTGGCCATGTGCGGACCGGCCACTGCCGCCGCTGCGATCTCGACCGTGCAGTTCGGCTGCTTGCGGCTGCGCATACAATCCAGGAAGTTCTGCGGATGCGCCTCGGGCTTGTCGCGATCGGGGATCTCCGCCACCACTTCGTTGTCCGCCTTGGCTGACCACGGCGTCGGCGACATACCCGCGTCCTTGAACAGACGCAAGCCGTGCCGGTCGAGCAGCATCGACGCCTTCTCGCCCTGGAACAGAATCGACCAGTCGTTCTCGTACGAACTGCGATAGTCCAGCGTCCAGGTGGCAATGAACTCGGGATATTCGAAGATCGCCGTGAATACGTTCGGAACCTCCGCCGCCACTCCGTTCACCTTGCCTTGGCAGACCGCCGACCGGGGCGGTCCGGAGTTGGTCATCCACTGGACCACGTCCATCAGGTGCGTGCCCTGGTCGGTCATATTGCCGCCGGAGTAGTCCCAGAATCCGCGCCACCAGCGATAGCGCATCGGTTCCAGCGGACGCTTCGGCGCCGATCCGAGAAACCGATCCCAATCGAGAGTCCCGGGCAGCGGACCGTTGTCGAGCGGCATGTCGAAATGCCAGTTCCACAGCGCTTTGACGATGGAGACCTGCCCCAGCGCCCCGTCATCCACCAGTTTCTTCGCCTTGTAGATGAATTCCATGCTGCGGCGGTGCATCCCGATCTGGACGATGCGGTCCCCGGCCCTGACTGCGGAGATCATCCGGCGGCTCTCGCCGAGATTCAGGGACAGAGGCTTCTCCAGGTACACGTCTTTGCCGGCCGCCAGAGCGTCCAGCAGCATCGGGCAATGATGATGGTCCGGTGTGGCGATGACGACGCAATCGACGCTCTTATCGTCCAGGAGTTTTCGGTGGTCCGTGTAGGTCTTGACGCCGGGAGGCGAGTCCTTTCGGGCTTCCGCGACCTGCCGGTCGTACACGTCGCACAGCGCCACGCACTCGGCGCCGACGCGCTGGAAGGCCCCCAGCAGCCAGCGCCCGCGCGAACCCGTCCCGATGAGTCCGAAGCCGGGCCGTTCATTTGCGCCCCAGGCATTTCCCCTGATCAGCATCGGCGTGCCGAACAGGGCAGCTTTCCCGAAGTCCCTGCGTGTCGTCATACGACGAAGCGTATCATCTCGAGCCTGGCTGAGAAAGCCCCCTTGTCCGAGAGCTTCACGCATGTGTGAAATCGGCTATACTCACGAGAGTTACTCGGAGCATGTATGTTTGACCTTCGCCTAGGTGACGTGATTGACGATTTTTGCGTCAAGTGCAGACGTGTCACCAATCATTCCATCGTCTCCATCCTGAATGGAGAGGCCGCGAAGGTACGTTGCCGGACGTGCTATCACGACCACGACTACCGGCATGAGCAGGCCCCGCCTTCAAAGAAAGAATTGAAGAAGGCGGAGTTGATGAATCAGGTTCTAGCTGGCTCCGCGGCCGGTGACCCGCCCGGTGCCGCTCCCGCCGCCGATCCCGCTCCGGATCCGGAAGTGCCGGTGCCAGCCGAAGTTCCCCACTCCAGAAACCAAGAAGGGCCGCAAAACCGCTAGGAAGTAGGTTCCCGGGATTCGGCCGGCATTTGCCGCTGCAGATCCGACATCACTTCGCTGTTCCGGCCTCCATCGAGATCCTGTTCGAGCCGCCGCAGAGCCACACCGACAACGTCCCGGTGATGCAGTTTGGATCCGAGTGTCCCGTCTTCCGACAGCCGCAACCACAGGCCGTGCAACCGGTCCACGTCTTCCGGCCAAAGCCTGGGCGGATGGGGACCCAGATTGACGAACATCGATTGCCGGTCTTGACGGAACACCTCGAGGGAGAACGCGTGACGCGGCTCGGGAAGCCTCTCCCAAGCCAAGCCGATGGACCGCGCAAGTTCCTCGGACGGCATGCGAGCCGATACCCCTGTCACCAGCCGGGATGCTTGAAGACTGGCGGCTGCCTGCACCATCGCGTCGAACGGATTCACCGCCGGCACCACCAGCAGTTCCACGGTCTTGCCCTGTTTCTCCGCGAGTTCCACAACGTGGCTGAAGAGTTCCCTCTCGTAGGTGCTGAAGATCTGCTCCTCGGCGAGTTCGTATTCGCCGGCGCCGGCCGAAATCGGACGCACCGTCATCACCACAATGTCGTGGCGCCGCATGTTGGTTTTGTCGAGCACCCGCTTGAGGTGATCCATGTGGTTGTAGTCGCGGACCGCTACCAGAACCGAGCCGGGGCGTGCGTGGATGCTCGACGAATTCACCTTGGGCTGATGGTCGAGATTAAATTCCTCCAGCGGTTTTTCACGCGCGCGCTTCCGGTTGTTTACCCAGTTCGAAACCTGAAACACCACGAACAGGATCACGGTGAACGCCAGCCCATAAATTGTCGCAATCTGTTTGGTGAAGAGGTTCGCGATCGCCACGAACCCCAGCAACAGCGTCGTTACGCCCAGGCCGACGGGAATCTCAACTCCGCCGATGTGAAAATTGAACGGGAACTTGTATTCCTGGTCTTTGCGCTGGAAGCGTAGCGCCAGTACGCCCAGGGATTTCAGGAAGAAGCTCCAGACCACGCCGAAGGCGTAAGCTTCGCCCAGCAGGTACATATCGCCGCGGCTGGCAATAATGGTGGCGATCTGCAGCAGGGCCACTACGTTGATGATGCGGGACGTAGTGCCGAAACGTTTGTGCGGCTTGCGGAACCAATCGAGCAGCACCCCGTCTTCCGCGACGCGGTTCAGAATTCCGTTGGCGCCGATCATGGCCGTGTTCACCGCTCCGGAGAGGATCATCACGCCCACAACGACGACGAACATGTGGAATACCAGCCGCAGCAGGTAAGGTCCGACGAGGTTCATCGCCAGCCCGCCCAGCAGGTTGTCCACATATTCCTTGCGCAGGTTGTCAGGGATGATGTAGCCGGCGAGAACGGTGACGCACCCAGTGAAGATCACCGCGTACCAGCACACGATGTTCGCGGTTAGCCGCAGGTTCTTCATCTTGGGATAGGCGATTTCGCGGTATACCTGGGCCAGCGTTTCAAATCCGCTCATGGACAGCAGGGCATGCCCGAAGGCCACTACCATGGCGATAGCCGGAATCTGGATCCAGACGGTGTTCTTCAGCCACCCCAACGCTTCTTCGCTAAAATGCAAATTTGCGGCAACGGGTGCCAGTGGCGCCGATTTAGGCCCCTGGATCAGCAGCGTCAACCCGCACCATAGGAGCAGGATGGCGCCCATCACCGACGTAATCTGCATGATGCGCAGAGCCTTGCCGCTCGACTCGTGAATGCCTTTGATGTTGTTCCACCAGAAGTAGACCGTGAAGATCACCCCGAAAAACGCCGCGAAGTAGTTCGGATTCACGCGATAGCTCTGGTGAGCGAGTTCGCTGATCTCGTTCAGCAGCCGGCCCAGATACTGGCCCGCCGTGACGATGCTGATCGGACCGGTCAGCACGTAGTCGAATACCAGTGCCGATACCGAAAGCCTGGCCATGAAATGGCCCATGCTGTCGCGCACCACCACATACACGCCGCCCCGTACGAACATCCCGCAGCTTTCCATGTACACGCTGCGGACGGCGAAGCTGAACAACATCACCCCAAGCACGAACCAAGGAGCGGACTTCCCGATGGCTTGTTCGGCGATGCCACCGGCGTAGAAAGCCGACGAGGCCAGATCGCTCAGGACGATTGCCGCGCCCCGCCAGAAGCTGATGAACGCGAGCGCGACGGTGGTGGCAACGACAATTTTCGGAGTTGTACCCGCTCGATCGACTTGCCGGAAGTTACTGGGAGGTGCAGCCATTCCTAAGGTTCTGTAGCTATTCTACGATCAAAGCATGCCTCAGACCATCGCCGGACCTGCGTGGCGAGTTTCGGCAAGGTTGAAGTCGGCGGGCTTTCAGGCTTACCTGGTGGGCGGCTGCGTGCGCGACATGCTGCTGGGGCGCGAGCCCAAAGACTACGACGTCGCCACCGATGCCGTACCGGAACGCGTGCTGGACTTGTATCCCGACGCCATCCGAGTCGGCGCGCACTTCGGCGTCGTACTGGTGCGCGAAGCGGGCACGCAGGTGGAGGTTGCCACCTTCCGGAGCGACCACGCCTATGCCGACGGCCGTCATCCCGGTCAGGTCGTGTTCGAGAAGGATGCTCGCCAGGATGTACTGCGGCGGGACTTCACCATCAACGCCCTCCTGATGGTCCCGGAATCGGCGGAGGTCATCGACTACGTCCGTGGACGCGAGGATCTGCACGACGGGATCGTACGCGCCATCGGCGATGCGGAACTGCGCTTTCGTGAGGATCATCTTCGGATGCTGCGCGCGGTCCGGTTCGCGGCCCGCTTCGGCTTCGCGATCGCGCCGGATACTATGGCCGCCATCCGAAAACTCCACTCGCAGATCGCGCGGGTGTCAGCCGAACGGGTCCGCGACGAGCTCGTGCGCATCCTGATTGAAGGAGGCGCACGCCGGGGATTTCGAATTACTCGATGAGAGTGGACTGCTCGAAGATGTGCTGCCGGAAGTGAAGGCCATGCAAGGCGTCGAGCAGCCGCCCGAGTATCACCCCGAAGGCGACGTGTGGATTCACACCCTGATGATGCTCGACGGTCTGCGCGCGCCAACGCCCGAACTCGCCTGGGGCGTCCTGCTGCACGACGTGGGCAAGCCCGGCACGTTCCGCCGCGCGCCCGATCGCATCCGCTTCGATGGGCACGTGGAACTCGGCGTCGAACTCGCCCGCAACATTATGAACCGCCTGCGTTTCAGCAGCTCCGCGTGTGAGCAGGTGCTGGCCCTGGTCGCCAATCACATGCGCTTCAAGGACGTTCCCAGGATGAAGGAGAGCACCTTGAAGCGCTTCCTGCGTCTGGAGCGGATGGACGAGCACCTGGAACTTCACCGGCTCGACTGCGAGAACAGCAATCGGAACTTGGAGACTTACGAATTCGTCAAGACCCGCTGGCACGACATTCCACCCGAGCAGTTGAAACCTCCGCGCCTGATCGGCGGAAATGACCTGATCGCCGCCGGCTATGTGCCCAGCCCGAGGTTTGGCGAGATGCTGCAGGCGGTGGAGGACGCCCAGCTCGAAGGCGCCGTGCAGGACCGCGAAGGAGCGCTCCGGTGGATCCGCGACCATTTTGGCGACCAATAGCCGCGCTTTGTTACTGTAATCGCGGATCCCGGGCGCCATCGCGATCACCACCTACACCAAGGCGGAGAGCACCACTCGTGCCATTGACCTGGCGCTGGAAATCCTGAAACGGCTCCACGACAAAGGCATCACGGCCGTGCAACTGGCATCGGCAAAGGCGTACCTGAAGGGTACGTTTCCCATGCGTCGGCTGGAGACCATTGACCAGTTGGCGGACACCCTGACGGGGATGGAACTATACGGTTTGAGTCGCGACGACGTGGACGGATTCAACGCTCGTGTGGACGCCATAACGCTGGACGAGGCCAACGCCACAGCTCGCAAATACTATCGACTCGACGACCTGACGCTGGTGCTGCTGGGACCAGCCGAGAAGATCAGGGAGGCCGTCGCGAAATACGACCCGCGGCCCGCGGAGTTGTCGATCAAGAGCGCCGGCTGGGGACTTTGACACGGCAGCCATGACCATCGACCAGCCAAGCAACCAGACCTAGTGGACCTAAGGTCAACCTCCTATCAAGGTGGGACACAGTAACCGCCGAATATAGGGTATGGCAAAATCGCCCGCCCATGAGCAGAGGCGGTACGCAGCGGCCGGCTCGAGCCGGTTCCCGTCGGCGCACTGCTCGCGCTGGGGAACGACATTGCCGGTGTGACGAGGATGGAAGCTGGCAAAAATGGTGACTAACCCGTTCGACGTCCGAAAGCTCATGGCGGATTGCGTCGAGACTCACCGGCCGGCGGCACGGGCGAAAGGAATCGCGATCAGCTGGACGGTGGACTCGGGAGTGCCCGAGCGGGTCACCGGCGACCCTCTGCGAATCCGGCAGATGGTTTCGAATCTCCTGAGCAACGGCGTGAAGTTCACAGGCCAGGGAGAGGTCCGGCTGGCTGTGACGGCCGAGTCTGTTACGGACCGAACGTTGGAGCTTCGCATCAGCGTCGCCGACACGGGCGCCGGCATCAGCGTCGAAATGCTTCCCACTTTGCATGGCGGCGGCGTCCAGGTGGAGAGCGCGGAAGGGAAGGGGAGCACGTTTCGAATCTCGCTGTTATGCGAATGTTCCGGGCACGAAGCGCAAGCCTCAACCGCGGCATCCGGTGTTCGTGTCCTGGTGGCGGAGGACAACCTGATCAACCAGAAACTGGTGACTGCCATCCTCCGCAAGAAGGGATACGAGCCTGTTGTTGCCAACAATGGCTTCGAAGCGCTCGAACAGCTTCGCGGCGCTCCCACACCCGACTATTTCGCCATCGTCCTGATGGACGTCCAAATGCCGATGATGGACGGTTTACAGGCCACCCGCGCGATCCGCGGTGAGGCCCGCTGGATCGATCTCCCGATTGTCGCCGTGACCGCGCACGCCATGGCCGGTGACCGCGACCGGTGCTTGCAGGCGGGAATGAACGGCTATATCTCAAAACCAGTAAACTCGGCGCACCTGATCGCCACAGTGGAACGCTACATCCGGCAAGGTGACCGCTCCGAACGAGCCGCCGCCGCGGCGCGGATCGACGCCGAGCCGCAAAGGCGAGAGCCGATAATTATGGCGGGAAATGAGTCCGCGCCCCAGGGGCGGATTGCTGCGGGTGGTGTTTCCGAGTGCACGCGGGAGGTCACCCAAGCGGCAACGGAAGGAGATTACGGCCGCGTTCACAAGCAACTCTCGCGTCTCTCGGACCAGATCGCCGCGCTGCAAAATACCGTTCCGACGACCTAATTATGTTATGTTGGTGGAGCGGCGGGGCCGGGCAGTTTTTCATCTTCGCACCGGAATAGACAATCCGGTGGCTAGTCTGCTATCCTGTCAGTTGCGTTCTCAGAACGCCGCTCTCCATTCATTTTCGTAGCGTCCAGTCCAGGACTCTGGCGCAAGAGCAGGTCTGGAGGGTTGGAATCGTGTCCGCTCCGGCGGCGCGGCTCAATGGGAGGCCTCCCCCTGAGTGAGGGGCCGTTCGCACCAGTGAGGAATTGATGGCTCAAAAACCAGGTAAGAAGTTTCAAGCTGCGGCGGCGCAGGTCCAAAAGCGCCCCTACTCTTTAGAAGAAGCCGTTCCACTCGTTCAGAAAATCAAGTTCACCAAGTTCGACGAGACCGTCGAGGTGCATATGCGTCTCGGCGTGGATCCGAAACATGCCGACCAGATGGTCCGCGGCACTATCGTGCTGCCGAACGGCCTCGGACGGTCCAAGAAGGTCCTGGTGATCGCATCCGGCGACAAGCTGCGGGAAGCCGAGGCGGCCGGCGCGGATTTCTTCGGCGGCGAGGAGATGGTAACGCGCATCCAGTCGGAGAACTGGACCGATTACGACGCGGTGATCGCCACCCCGGACATGATGCGTTCGGTGGGACGTCTCGGTAAGGTACTCGGCCCGCGAGGCCTGATGCCAAACCCGAAGACCGGCACGGTCACGCAGGACGTCACCACGGCGATTCGCGAAGTAAAGGCCGGCAAGGTTGAATTCCGCGTTGACAAGACGGGTGTGATTCACGCTCCGGTGGGCAAGGTCGGCTTTGCCACGGATAAACTCCTCGAAAACGCCAGCACGCTCATTCAGGCTGTGGTCCGGGCTAAACCGTCCGCGGCGAAGGGCAAATACGTCAAGTCGGTCACAGTCTGCTCCACCATGGGGCCGGGCATTCCGCTCGATGTGACCACGTTCAACGCCAAGACCGTATAACCACGGCGCCCGGAGAACAATCGATGAAGGACAGAGATCAAAAGAAGAAGGATCTGGACGCTCTCCATGCCGAACTCGAGAAGGCGAAAAACGTCTTCCTGACCGGCTACGAGAAGATGACGGTCCAGCAGGATTTCGACTTGCGCAAGGCCATTCGCGGCGCGGGTGGCACCTACCAGGTCATCAAGAACAATATCGCCGAGAAAGCGGCCGAAGGCACGCCTGCCAGTGAACTGATCAGGAATCTGGCGGGAATGACTTCGATGGCCTACACTTCCGGTGATCCGGTCGCGCTCGCCAAAGCCCTAACGGCGTACGCCAAGGCCGTCCCCACGTTCACTTTCAAAGCTGGGATGGTTGAAGGCCGTGTGATCGATATCAAGCAGGTCCAGGAACTGGCGAGCATGCCGCCGCGGGAAGAGGTTCTCGCGAAGGTGCTGTTCCTGATCAACGCATCGGCGCAGCGGCTGGTAACGGCCATCAGCGGCGTAGGACGCAACCTGGCGATCGTCGTCGATCAGGCGGCGAAGGAAAACAAGTTCAAAGCCGAATAGGCACGAGTTTAACGAAACGGAGTTAAAGGAACAGAAATGGCGGACATCAACGCGATTGCGGATCAGATTCAGGGGCTGACGCTGCTCGAGGCAGCCAGCCTGGTTAAAATGCTCGAGGAGCGGTTGGGTGTATCGGCCGCCGCGGCTGCGGTTGCGGCTGCTCCGGCGGCAGGCGGCGCGGCTGCCGCTGCAGCCCCGGTCGAAGAGAAGACCGAATTCACCGTCGTTTTGACGGCGGTCGGCGCAAACAAGATCAACGTCATCAAGGCCGTTCGCGAAGTCACCAGCCTGGGTCTCAAGGAAGCCAAGGACCTGGTTGACGGCGCGCCGAAGCCGATCAAGGAAGGCGTAAATAAGGACGAGGCCGAAGCGATCAAGAAGAAG
This sequence comes from uncultured Acidobacteriota bacterium, assembly GCA_963737465.1. Taxonomy (GTDB): domain Bacteria; phylum Acidobacteriota; class Terriglobia; order Bryobacterales; family Bryobacteraceae; genus TMP-7. The sequence continues at coordinate 134,130 of CAVTTC010000012.1, read as the reverse complement.
TTCGTTGACGCCGGCGCAACCGTCGAAGTGAAGTAATCCATTTCACGAAGGACTAAGGTCCCGATTTCCAGTCACTTAGGAAGCCGGGGCCTTGGTGTCTTTGTGTCTTTTATGGTGAGAATCCCTGGGTCGGCCCGGCTTTGGCAATTCGGCATTTGACTTGCTTAAGGGCCGTCTGTTAATCTGAAGTAGATTTCTGACCGGAGACAGCCCCGGACCTTGCTCCTGTGATTTTCGCACCCTGCGATTGGATGTGCCCCGTGTTTGCGGGAGCACACAGCTTTGCCATGCGCGTTTTTCTTTCTCCCGTGGTGTCTTTCCACGGGGAATCGCGTTCGCACTCGTTCGGTCCCTTCCTGAGTCTGCTGTCTTCGAGTTGTCTGGAGCGGTTCTGGCGCCTACTTTCCGTACTGCGAAGTGCCGGGAGCTCCATGCCGCAAAGGTTGGCGAACCCCGCCGGCCCTGCGATCAGAACCCCGTTTTTGCGAACTGAAAGCCGGCTGCGGGCGATCAGTTCCCGCCCGCCGAGCGCACCCGAAAGAGCGTGCGCCGGCGCGGGATGCTGAATCGCCGGCGGCCTCTTGTCGCCGTTCGATCCTGAGGAGTGGAAATGCAAAATTCGGCTAACGGTGCCACCCGCGAACGAGTTGATTTTTCGAAAATCAAGACGTCCATCCCCATTCCGAACCTCATTGAGGTCCAGAAGAAGTCCTACGAACGCTTCCTGCAGATGGACTTGCTTCCAAGTGAGCGGGAGGATACCGGACTCCAGAGCGTGTTCAATTCGGTCTTCCCGATCTCGGATTTCCGGGGCTTGAGCCAGCTCGAGTTCGTGGATTATTCCATCGGAAACTGGGAGTGCAAGTGCGGAAACCTGAAAGGGCTTCACCACCTGCGTTCCACCTGCCGCAATCCCAGTTGCGGCGCAACCATCCGTACGGACCCCTTTCACGCCGGCGAAGTGCTCTGCCATAAGTGCGGCACTTTCAACAAGAACATTGTCACTTTCTGCAACCGCTGCGGCGACCCCGTGGACCTGCAGTTGAAGTACGGTGTACCGGAGTGCGAAGAGCGCGGCATGACCTACGCCGCGCCGCTCAAAGTCACCATCCGCCTGACTGTCTACGATAAGGATCCGGAGAGCGGACAGAAGAGCGTTCGCGACATCAAGGAACAGGAAGTGTTCTTTGGTGAAATCCCGCTGATGACCGAGAACGGAACGTTCATCATCAACGGGACCGAGCGTGTCATTGTCAGTCAGTTGCACCGCTCCCCCGGCGTCTTCTTTGAAAAGGTGCCGGCGCAGGGATACTTTCTCGGCAAGATCATTCCGTACCGCGGCAGCTGGGTAGAGTTCGAGTACGACAGCAAGAACCTCCTCTACGTCCGTATCGACCGCAAGCGCAAGTTCTACGGAACGGTGTTTCTGCGTGCCCTCGGTTTCAAGAGCGATTCGGAAATCCTCCGCGCGTTCTACGAAATCGGCGAGATCAACCTGAGCGGCGGCAAGCTGTTCTGGAAGGTGGGCCGCGGCCTGAAAGGCCTGAAGCTCTCCTATGCGATCAACGCCAAGGGCGGTGAGACCGTGGTTCCTCAGGGCCGCAAGATCACCGAATCGCTGTACAAGGAAATCCTCAAGCACAAGATCGAGCAGGTGGAGATCGATGTCAATGACCTGCAGGGCGCATACGTCGCCGGCGACGTCATCGACATGGAGACGGGTGAGGTCCTGATCGAAGCGAACCAGGAACTCACGGCCGACCACGGTGAGCAAGCTGCGCGACTCCGGGATCGACAAGTTCGACGTGTTCTTCCCGGAACGCGACGATGCGGGCAACGTGGTTTCCATCACGCTTCGCAAGGATCCGGTCAAGACCCAGAACGACGCGCTGCTCGAAATCTACCGTAAGCTGCGTCCGGGCGATCCGCCGACGGTGGACACCGCCACCCAACTGTTCCAGGGCATGTTCTTCGACCCGCGCAAGTACGACTTTTCGCGCGTGGGCCGCATGAAGTTCAACATCAAGTTGTACGACAAGGCCGATGAGACCCCGCTCGACAAGCGGACCCTGGACCAGAAGGATTTCATCGACACCATCAAGTACCTGTTGAAACTGCGCCGCGGCATCGGCGCCGTGGACGACATCGATCACCTGGGCAACCGCCGCGTCCGCGCGGTGGGCGAACTCCTGGAGAACCAGTTCCGCATCGGACTGGTCCGCATGGAGCGCGCCATTAAAGAGAAGATGTCGGTGTACCAGGAAATGTCGACGGCCATGCCGCACGACCTGGTCAACGCCAAGCCGGTGATGGCGGCCATCCGCGAGTTCTTCGGATCGAGCCAGCTGTCCCAGTTCATGGATCAGACCAACCCGCTGTCGGAGATCACGCACAAGCGCCGTCTCTCCGCACTGGGACCAGGCGGTTTGAGCCGCGAACGCGCCGGATTCGAAGTTCGCGACGTGCACCCCACCCATTACGGCCGTATCTGCCCCATCGAGACGCCGGAAGGTCCGAACATCGGGTTGATTTCGTCGCTGTCGTGCTTTGCGCGCATCAACGATTACGGGTTCATCGAGAGCCCCTATCGCCGCGTGCGGGACGGCAACGTGATTGAGGAAGTCAGGATCCTGAATCCCGGCGACGCTTCTTATAAGGTTAACGACATCCTGTTGCGCGGCGACGCCGAGCGCACCAATAACGACCTGACCGGGAAGAAGAAGCAGACCGCCGAGTTCGAGGCTCACTGCGACTATCTCTCGGCGTGGGAAGAAGACAAGTACATCATCGCCCAGGCCAACATCAAGCTGGATCCCACGGGCAAGATCATGACGGATCTGGTGAATGCCCGTAAGCAGGGCAACTTCGTCCTGGTCCATCACAACGAAGTCGAGTACATGGACGTGAGCCCGAAACAGCTCGTGTCCGTGGCCGCCAGCCTGATCCCGTTCCTCGAGAACGACGACGCGAACCGCGCGTTGATGGGATCGAACATGCAGCGCCAGGCCGTACCTCTCCTGCGCGCCGATTCTCCCTACGTTGGCACGGGCATGGAACGGGTTACGGCCCGCGACTCCGGCGCGGTGGTGATCTGCAAACGCGCGGGCATCGTGGACTCCGTGGATTCCGAGCGCATCATCGTGCGCGTGGAAGGCGGAGCGCACGAAGGCCAGATGTCGCGCGAAGTGGGCGCGGACATCTACCAGATGACCAAGTTCAAGCGGTCGAACCAGAACACCTGCATCAATCAAAAACCGATTGTCGAGGTGGGGCAGCGCGTTAAGAAGGGCGCGGTTCTGGCCGATGGTCCCTGCACGGATAAGGGCGAACTCGCTCTGGGCCGGAACGTCCTGGTGGCGTTCATGCCGTGGCGCGGGTACAACTTCGAAGACGCCATCGTGGTCAGCGAAAAGCTGGTCAAGGAAGACTACTACACCTCGATCCACATCGAAGAGTTCGAAATCGAGGCTCGCGACACCAAGCTGGGACCCGAGGAGATCACCCGCGACATTCCGAACATCGCGGAAGGCTTCCTGCGGAACCTGGACGAGAGCGGCATCATCCGCATCGGCGCCACGGTAAAGCCGGGCGACATTCTGGTGGGCAAAGTGACGCCGAAGGGCGAAACCCAGCTGACGCCGGAAGAGAAACTGCTCCGGGCGATCTTCGGCGAGAAGGCCGGCGACGTGAAAGACGCGTCGTTGTACTGCCCGCCGGGAATCGAGGGCACCATCGTGGACGCGAAGGTGTTCTCGCGCAAGGGCGCGGAACTCGACGAGCGCTCGAAGGCGATTCTCGAAACGCAGATCGAGCGGCTGCACCGCAACCTCGAAGACGAGAAGCGAATCCTGAACGACGAGCGCTCCAAGCGGCTTTCGAACCTGTTCCAGGACAAGCAGCTGCTGGCCGACCTGCACGACGAAAAGACCAATAAGAAGCTGCTTTCGAAGGGCGCGGAACTGACCCGCGACCTGATCGAGAAGCTGCGCGGCCGCGACCTGAAGCGCATGAAGCTCAATACCCGCGACCTGCGGTTGAACGAGCAGATCGACGAAATCGAGGAGATGACGTCGCGGCAGATCGCGGTGCTCGAGAAGATCACCGAAGAAAAGATCGCGAAGCTGCGCAAGGGCGACGAACTGCCTCCGGGCGTGATCAAGCTGGTAAAGATCTACATCGCCATGAAGCGCAAGCTGAGCGTCGGCGACAAGATGGCCGGACGCCACGGTAACAAGGGTGTGATCGCGCGCATCGTGCCGGAAGAGGATATGCCCTATCTTCCCGACGGCACGCCTGTGGAGATCGTGCTTAACCCGCTCGGCGTTCCGTCCCGTATGAACGTCGGACAGATTCTCGAGACGCACCTCGGCTGGGCCGCGGCGGCGCTGGGTGTCCGGTTCGCGACGCCGGTATTCGACGGCGCCACCGAGAAGGACATCAAGACGCGGCTGACACAGGCCGGCCTGCCGACCTCGGGCAAGATTCAGCTGTGGGACGGCCTTACCGGCTCGCCTTTCGAACAGCCGGTGACGGTAGGCTACATCTACATGCTCAAACTGTCGCACCTGGTGGATGACAAGATCCACGCACGCTCGATCGGACCGTACTCGCTGATCACGCAGCAGCCGCTCGGCGGCAAGGCTCAGTTCGGCGGACAGCGTTTCGGCGAAATGGAAGTGTGGGCGCTTGAAGCCTACGGGGCGGCTTACGTTCTGCAGGAACTGCTGACAGCCAAATCGGACGACGTCTATGGCCGCGCAAAGATCTACGAGGCGATCGTCAAGGGCGAGGCGGCCGCCGAACCGGGCGTCCCCGAGTCGTTCAACGTGCTGATCCGGGAGCTCCAATCGCTCTGCCTGGACGTTGAGCTGATGAAGAAGCCGAAGGAAATTGCCGACACGGCGTTGGCGGCTGATTAGTGACGAGTGGCGAGTGGCGAGTGACGAGTGGAATCGTCCCCGCCGGCGCGCCGCTCGTTGTTGTGGGTTGGGCAGCTTGTGAGAGTGGTGGTTGGTGTGGGGGCAGTTACTAGCCACTCGCCACTCGCCACTTGCCACTAAGGAGATTTCATGTATCGTTCTTCTCCGTACGATCGAGCAAACTTGATTGCGGACTTCGATTCCATTCGAATCAGTCTCGCGAGCCCGGAAAAGATCCGGAGCTGGTCCCATGGCGAGGTCACCAAGCCCGAGACCATCAACTATCGCACCTTCAAGCCGGAACGCGACGGCCTCTTCTGCGCCCGCATCTTCGGCCCTATCGCGGATTGGGAGTGCTTGTGCGGCAAGTACAAGCGGATGAAGCACCGCGGCGTGATCTGCGACAAATGCGGTGTTGAAGTCACGCTCTCCAGGGTTCGACGCGAGCGGTTGGGCCACATCGAACTGGCCAGCCCCTGCTCGCACGTGTGGTTCTTCAAGGGCCTGCCGAGCCGCATCGGCTACCTGTTGGACATCACGCTCCGCGAACTGGAGCGGGTCCTGTATTTCGAAGCGTACGTAGTGGTGGACCCGGGCGAAGTTCCGGGCATCAACCGCGGCGAAGTGATTTCGGACGAGCGCAAGCGCCAGTTGGACCAGGAGTTCCCGGGTAAATTCGTCGCCATCATGGGCGCCGAAGGCATCAAGGAACTGCTCAAGAAGATCGACATCGAAGGACTCTCGCTCGAGATCCGCGAGCGGATGAAGACCGAAGCTTCGCAGCAGAAGAAGCTGAAGTACGCCAAACGGCTGCGCGTTGTGGAGAGCTTCCGCAAGTCCGGCAACAAGCCGGAGTGGATGATTCTCGACGTCATTCCGGTAATTCCGCCGGAACTGCGACCGCTGGTGCCGCTCGATGGCGGCCGCTTCGCCACCTCCGATCTGAACGATCTGTACCGCCGCGTGATCAACCGCAACAACCGGTTGAAGAAGCTGATGGAGCTGCACGCTCCGGACGTAATCGTGCGCAATGAGAAGCGCATGCTGCAGGAAGCCGTGGACGCGCTGTTCGACAACGGACGCCGCGGCCGCGTGCTGCGCGGAGCCAACAACCGCCCGCTCAAGTCGCTCTCCGACACCCTCAAGGGCAAGCAGGGCCGTTTCCGGCAGAACCTGCTCGGCAAGCGCGTGGACTACTCCGGCCGTTCGGTCATCGTGGTGGGTCCGGAACTGAAGCTGAACCAGTGCGGACTTCCCAAGAAGATGGCGCTCGAGTTGTTCAAGCCGTTCATCTATCACCGGCTCGAGCAGCGCGGCCACTGCACCACCATCAAGCAGGCGAAGGAACTCGTCGAACAGCAGGATCCGGTGGTCTGGGACATCCTGGAAGAGGTAATTAAGGATCACCCGATCCTTCTGAACCGCGCCCCCACGCTGCACCGCTTCGGCATTCAGGCGTTCGAACCGGTGCTGGTGGAAGGCAAGGCCATCAAGATCCACCCGCTGGTGTGCACGGCCTTCAACGCGGACTTCGACGGCGACCAGATGGCGGTTCACATTCCGCTGTCCCCGGAGGCGCAGATCGAAGCCTCCACGCTCATGCTGTCGGCCAACAACATCCTGTCTCCGGCGCACGGCGCTCCGATCGCAGTGCCGACCCAGGACATGGTGCTCGGAATGTACTACCTCACCAAAGCCCGTCCGGGCACGAAGGGTGAGGGCCGGACGTTCGCTTCCACCGACGACGTGCTGATCGCGCTCGAAATGGGCGAGGTGGAGACACTGTCGCCGATCAAGCTGCGGTTTACGGGCCGGGTGATCGACCTGACCAAGGCGTTCGACAGCCAGAACATCAACCGCACCGAACCGGTGGAGTACGTCAAGCAGTACATGGACACGACGGTGGGCCGCGTGATCCTGAACGACGTGCTGCCGGACGAGATGCCCTTCATCAACGGACTGCTGAAGAAGAAGGGTCTCACTCAGCTGGTGCAGTACTGCTACCTCAAGTTCGGCTTGCAGGTCACCGTCGGAATGCTGGACGAAGTGAAGAAGCTCGGGTTCCTGTACGCCACCCGCGCCGGCATTTCGATCGGCATCGACGACATGGTGGTGCCCGAATCGAAGGCGATCCTGGTTCGCGACGCCGAGAAGGCCGTGATCGAGGTGCAATCGCAGTATCAGGAAGGCGCCATCACCCAGGGCGAGCGCTACAACAAGATCATCGAAATCTGGTCGAAGGTGACCGAGCGCGTCGCCGAGGAAATGTTCAAGGTGATGGAGGAGGACGACCGCACGGGCCGTTACCTCAATCCGATTTACATCATGGCCGACTCCGGCGCGCGCGGATCGAAACAGCAGATCCGCCAGCTTGTCCGGTATGCGCGGACTGATGGCCAAGCCGTCGGGCGAGATTATCGAAACCCCGATCACGGCCAACTTCCGCGAAGGCCTGAACGTGTTGCAGTACTTCATCTCGACGCACGGCGCCCGTAAGGGACTGGCCGACACCGCGTTGAAGACCGCCGACTCCGGTTACCTGACCCGCCGCCTTTGCGACGTGGCCCAGGACGTGATTGTGACGGAGATGGATTGCGGCACGGGCGATGGTATCGACGTCTCGGCCATCGTGGAATCGGGCGAGATCATCGAGCCGCTGGCCGACCGCATCGTGGGCCGCGTGGCGCTCGAAGATCTGCGCGACTACGAAAACAACATCATCGTTCACATCAACCAGGAGATCAGCGAGGATCTCTCGAAAGCCGTGGAATCGGCCGGTATCGAGCGCGTGAAGATCCGCTCGGTGCTGACCTGCGAATCGAAGCGCGGCGTCTGCCAGCTCTGCTACGGCCGCAATCTGGCGACGGGCCGGCTGGTGGAACGCGGTGAAGCGGTGGGTATCATCTCGGCGCAGTCCATCGGCGAGCCGGGAACGCAGCTCACCATGCGTACGTTCCACGTCGGCGGCACCGCGACGGGTTCGGCGGAGCAGTCCAAGCAGGACGCGAAGTCGGACGGATTCGTCAAATTCCTGGGCATCAACACGGTTCGCAACGCCAAAGGCGAACTGATCGCGATGAACCGCAACGGCATTCTGGCGGTGGTGGACGACAAGGGGCGTGAGAAAGAGCGCTACCAGGTGGTCTACGGCGCGCGCATCCTGTTCGAGGACGGCGCTCCCGTGCGCGAGAACGCGATCCTGCACGAGTGGGATCCGTACACGTTCTCGATCCTGACGGAAGTCACCGGCACGATCCACTACAAGGACTTGCAGGACGGCACGACCATGCAGGAGCGGGTGGACGAGATCACCGGCTTGTCGCAAATGGTGGTGACCGACTCGGTGGACGAGAAGCGGGTGCCGCAGGTCATCGTGCGGCCGACCGAGGTTTTGAATCAGGCCGGCGTGGCCCGTGTCGGAACGAAGGCCGACGAGAAGCGCTACCTGATGCCGACCCACGCGCACCTGATGGTGACCGACGGCGAAGAGGTCCACGCGGGCGACGTAGTGGCGAAGATCCCGCGCGCGACCACCAAGACCAAGGACATCACGGGCGGTCTGCCGCGCGTGGTCGAGTTGTTCGAAGCGCGCAAACCGCGCGATACGGCTACGATGTCGGAGATCAACGGTATCGTCAAGATCGGCGAGATCGTGAAGAGCTACCGCAAGGTGGCGATCACGTCCGACGACGGCGAGACCCGGGAATACCTGCTGCCTCGCAACGTGCACATCAACGTTCAGGACGGCGAGCGGGTGAAGGCGGGCGATCCGTTGATGGACGGGCCGCGCAATCCGCACGACATTCTGGCGGTATTGGGGGAGAAGGAACTGCAGAAGTACCTGGTGAACGAGATCCAGGAAGTGTACCGTCTGCAGGGCGTGAACATCAACGACAAGCACCTGGAAGTCATCTCGCGTCAGATGATGCGGTGGGTGAAGGTGGACGACATCGGCGACACCGAATTCCTGCCGGAAGAGGTGGTGGACCGGTTCAAGTTCCGCGAAGAGAACCAGCGGGTGCTCGATGCGGGCGGACGGCCGGCGCAAGGCAAGCCGGTGCTGTTGGGAATTACGAAGGCGTCGCTCTCGACGGATTCGTTCATCTCGGCAGCATCGTTCCAGGAGACGACGAGGGTATTGACCGAAGCCGCGATCAACGGCAAGGTGGACTACCTGCGTGGTCTCAAGGAGAACGTGATCATGGGCCGGCTGATCCCGGCCGGCACGGGTATGGAGTATTACCGGAGCGTGAAGATCGCGGGCGAGGACGTGGTGGAAGAAGAGATGCTGCCCGAGCCCGACGTGATGGAGACGCTGCCGGGGTACGACGAGGAAGCCCGGACGATGTACACGGGTGGCTTGACCGAGGCGGATGTAGACACGCTGGCGGAGTGAAGTGGCCGCCGGCCACTTCACAGTGGCGAGTGACGAGTGGCTAGTGGCGAGTTTGGGGCGGTGGGGGGCTTGGCTCTCCGCCGCCTTTTTGATTTTGGGGCGGGCCTTCGGAGAACAAATGATTGACCTGGCATATTCGTTGAACATCGAGGCGACCGAAGAACCGGATTTCTTCGGGTTCTTCTCCCCGGAGCTGGAAGGGTTTACTGGAGTTGGGCACTCGGTGGAGGACTGCCTGTACCAGGCCAAGCACGGGATGCTGGAGCACGTGCAGTTACTCCGGGATTCGGGCTTGCCGGTGCCTCCCAGGAATCCGCGTCCGCGGATCGTTATAGGAGTCTCTGTCCCCTCCCGCACTTGAACAGGCACACGTCGAGTGTCGGTTCGGGCTGTTTGTCGATTGCCGTGGCTCCACGATGCCGGCGACTTGCTGTTTTCAACGGATCTTGGCGCCGATTCCGGCCATTTACTCACTGAACTTCGGGCCGGACGGCCGGGATCGGGGCGTTGACGGACGGCGGCGGGGTGGCCGGCTTGGGGTCTGACGAAACGAACTCCGGTTCGGCGCAAGTGGTTGAATTTGCTGCTCCGGCGGCCATGGCCAGGGGCTTCTTGTCCGCCTCCTTGACGATTTGACGTTTGGCGCGTTCGGTCTGGAGTTCCCTCAAACGCACGATGGACCGGTTGAACTGGCGTTCAATTGCGCTCATGTAGCGGAGGAGCCGGTCGAAGCCCGGCGCGGTCCCCGCCACCATCAGGTCTTCGTCAGTGCCGAGGAGTTCCGCTTCTTTGGCGCGGGCGCGAGCGAGGCGCCAAGTGCAGGCCGCGATTTCGCCGACGGCCTGGACTTCGAGTTCTCCTTCGGGCTTACGGTCGGCGGCGATGCCCTCAAGGAGTGCGTCGAAGTCGGCCTGATTCTCGCCAGCAATGACGGTCTGTTGGGCGGTGAGGCCGTGTTTGATGGCATTGCGGCTGGAAGTGGCTTTTCCTTCGGGTGTGCGAGGGCCGGTGGAACTGGACGTTGTCATATAGAAAGACCTCCGAAAATGGAAACGGCCGCTCGGGCGAGCGGCCGTTGTCGGGGGAATATCTCCTCCCACCCTCACTGTAGCAGGCCGTGTCAAGTGAGATAGATTACGGTGGCTGCCGCGTAGGTTCAGGTCACGTCGACCCACTCCATCCTGGGTGCTTATGGCCGGTTCTCCTTTTTGCTGTAACTTCCTTGCGGGGTCGTGCTATTGTTCCCGGCAATGCGCGTGGGTGCGCTCGCAGAGGCATGGTCCACCGTAAGTGTAGCGCCGACTGGCGGAGGGTATGCCCGGGACGTTTAGAGCGCACCAAGCCAGCCAGATTGCTGGCCAGCCCTTTGTCGGAAGGAGTAAGCCACAGGTCTTGTTGTCCGATATTGAGAATTATCTGGGACAATCGCCGATATGTCGCGGTGGATGGCCTAACAGTGCTAGCAGCCACGCTCCGGAGTGACCCGAAGAGGATTGACCCACTGGACGTCTGTGAATCGACTGAAGTCCTGATCCGTCGATGCAAGCCGGGCGCCGTATTCGAATGCCAGAGCGGCTAGTACGACGTCCGCAACCAGGGGGCCCGTTACTTGGTGCTCAGTAGTCAGCTTCTCGAGGATCTCCGTGTGCCGCTCCCCCCGGCGTTAAGATCTTGACACTCGGAAGCCCCATCCATTCGCGAATGATCGAGAACGCTTCCACCACGGTCAGCGGTCGCGGGAAGATTCGCGGGTTCATCGAAATGCGCAGAGACGCCCAGATCGTCACCCGGGGCAGGGCCACCCATTCCGGATCGGCGAGGAGCCCATTACCCATTCCCTGATCACCCCGTTCTCGGGAGCGTCACGGTTGTAATGATGCAATTCGAGCAGCGTGGCGATACTGTCAGAGTTCAGCCCCGGCCGACGTCCCATGTTCTTCGGTCCGATGCTGAGATGCCGGGGAGTCTGTGGCGTACCGGAGATCAATCCGGAACGAAGCACGTCATTGAGTGTTTGCCGGAACGGCATTCCGCGCCGGCGACTCTCCTCTCTCAGGCGCTTCAGAACGTCTTCATCGAGGGTGACAGTGGTTCTGATGCTCATGATGTCTCTAGCCTGCCTACACCCTGCCGGGCAGCGTGGCAGGCAGTATCGCCGTTGGTCACGCGTCCGGTGACCGGATGCTGCGACGTTTCGCCATCTCACGGCCTATCGCGTGTTGATCTTCCAGCGGCAGGACACGTTTGGCCAGTGGGAACAGGTGAGAGTCCTCAATCTGGATGTGTGCCTGGTAGAGGGCTGTCAACTCTTCGGTGATCGCCAAGAGGCGGGCGGCCACCGCGGCAGGCAGCGTTCCGTCGCGCAACCACGCTGCGCCGAGATCGCCCGCTTCGGCATGGAGCCGGTCCGCGCGGAGATGATCGGCTTCAAGGGCATCCACTTCGGCCAGGACTTGTTGAGCTTCCTCGCTCGCCAGAGCGCGCAGACGCGGGAAGAGGGATTTCTCCTCGTCGGCCGTGTGCTTGGGAGCAGCCTCCTGGAAATACTGCAGGGAGGCGGTCAGAGCGTGCCGGTGTTCCGCGGTCAACTCGCTTCCGCCGAGATCGGCGGTCACTTTCGCCAGCACACCCAGAAACCGTTCGATACGGCGGTGGCAATCGGATAGAAGACCGAGCGGTTCGGTGAAATCGTGGCCGGGCTTTTGTCCGATTTGTACAGGCATTACCGTTCGTATTCCTCGAGTTCGACGGCTCTGGGAAACAGGATTTCATTCTCCAGGCGAATGTGTTCGTGCAGGTCCGTCTCGAAATTCTCAAGGCGGGTGTAGAATGCGCGTCCGTTATCGCAGGCGAAGTCGGGTGCGGTGTAGTTGCCGGTGGTCCGGCGAAGGTTCTGGAGCAGGTCTTTAGCGCCATCGTGTTCCATTAGCATCATGCGGATGGGGAACTGCACGCTGGGGAAACACGCGTCGGGCGCAGGCAAGTGACGTTCCCGAGCCAGTTCGAGTTGAGCGATGTAGGGAAACAGTATCTGCTCCTCCTTTTGGAGGTGAGCCATCAGGTCGTCGCGCAGGTCCTGAAGGATCTGCTGTGTGGCGAACAAATCCGGCCGGTCCTGACCGTGGTTGGCGCAGATCTTCGCGATCATCCGCTCGAAATAGGGCAGTTCTTCGCGGAGGTAGGCGTGATGGGTGTCAAGGATGTGCGTGATCAACTCACTCAGCGATTGTGACGCGGCGGTGACGGTTTCGGTGGACATCTTGTTCCTCTCGCTTTCAGCGTATCGCGGCGGGAGCTGCAGTTCGGTGACTTTCGTCACCGACGGCCAGTGTTCACGGAGCCTATGCGTCGCCAGGAGTGGCGACGCGGCACGCAAAGTGCGTGCGCCACTTGCACGCACTAACGGGTGCCGTTGCGATACCAGCGCTTCAACACTTCCATGGCGGGTTTGCCCCAGGGCGTGTGCGACCCGTCAGTTGGCCCGCCGTAGCCGTTGGTTCCGACCTTCCACCAGTAGATCCCTTCGAGCCAAGGTTTGCCGTAGAACGCCTTGAAGATCGCCTCATAGCAGTGGGCCTGGTCGTCCAGCGCGAGTTTGCGGGGCGTCTCATCCCAGGGCTCGCGGTGGGGCGCCTGGTAACTGGAAAACCCGGTTTCGGTAAGGAGAACACGCCGCCCGTACTTGCGCGAGACGACCTCCACTTTCGCCGCAATCGCCGTGGCGGACAGGTCGTCGGGCAATGGGTAATAGTCGTTGAGTCCGATGTAATCGAGGGCGTCCCAAAACCGGATGCCTTCGAACTCGGGGCCCTGGGTAGCCCCGTAGGTCAGCGGACCGGAGTAGATCTTTCGCACTGCGGCGATGATCCGCCGCCATGGCTCCTCGTAGCGGGTGAGCTTTTGGAACTCGACTCCGACGGAGAACACGTCGGCGTGGATGCGCGTGGCCAGTTCGGCCTGGTGCTCGATGTAGAGACGGTACTGGCGGAACCATTCCAGGCGTTCAGCCGGGTCGGGGAAGTCCAAGTCGCCGGGGTACCCAGGGTGCACCCAGAGTTGCGGTTTCAGCAATACCTTAAAGCCGAGTTCGTGGGCCACCTTCGCCACGGCTTCAATGCCCTCGTCGCGCTCCCATCCGCCGCCACCGAAACGAACCATTGCCTGGCCGCGGCGGGAGAATCCATAGGGGACAAGGGCCACCGAGTTGACGCCATACTCCTTGAGGCGCTCGAGCATGGGCCGTGCGACTTCAGCGGTATAACCTCGGGGACTTTCGGCGGTGAAGTTGACACCGCGCTGGAAGCCTGCGCTCCGCACCGGCGCCGGGGAGGCAGTGACGGTGGTGAGCACCGCTAAGAAGACGGTTTGTAGATGGGTCCCAGCCAAACCTATTACAGGGTAGCAAGTCTGCCGGAACGGCCGAGTTCCTGTTACCATCGCCGTAGATGTTGAGAGTAGTCCTTCCTATTGTCGTTATATCCCTGATCCTGATTCCGCTGGTTACCCTGTTGGTCTTTTCCAGTCATTCGCAGGTACAGTTCGAGCCTTCACCCAAAGTCATTGGGGCCGCCACGCCCCTGACATTGAAGGTGTCCAATCCGCACGGGGTGAGGGCTGTAGCCGTCTACGTGGAGCAGGACGGCGTCCGTACCAAGGTGTTCGAGACCTCAAAGCCCTCCACGCGCCTGATGTTTTTCAACCGGCACGAGACTCCGCAGCAGATTCCCTTCACCGCGTCGTCGAAGAAAGAAGGGAAGGCCAAAGTGATCGCCGAGGTTACGTCCAACGATTTTCTCGGCGCCACCGACAGTGTCACGGCCGATGTCGAAGTGAGCCTGCGTCCCCCGACCATCGTGGCCGACGGCGTGCAGCACTACATCAACCAGGGCGGCTCCGAACTGGTGGTGTTCACGCCCGGCGGCAGTTTCACGGAGACAGGCGTTCGGGTAGGGAAGTACACGTTCCGCAGCTTCCCCAAGCCGGGCAGTCCGAACGAGCGGTTTTCGCTGTTCGCCTATCCGTGGGACCTGTCCGACGATACGACTCCGTTCGTGTACGCGCGCAATGGCGCGGGCGCGGAGACGCAGGGACGCTTCTGGTTCAAGATCTTTCCAAAGAAGTTCCGCCATCGCGACCTGGATATCAGCGATTCGTTCCTGGAAAAAGTAGATAACGAAATCGATCCCGGCGGTCAGGGCGACCTGCTCACGCGATTCCTGAAAATCAACAGCCAGATGCGCCGCGAGAACAACCAGTCCCTGGCCGATCTGCGGCTCAAAACCGAAGAGAAATTCCTGTGGACCGGGCCGTTTCTGCAACTGGCGAATTCCAAGGTAGAATCGCACTTCGCCGATGTTCGCAGCTATATCTACAAAGGCAAGAAGGTGGATGAGCAGGTCCACCTGGGCTACGATCTTTCCGTCACCGCACACATCGCGGTGGTGGCAGCCAACGACGGGAAGGTGGTTCACGCGGACCGGTTGGGCATTTACGGGAACTGCATCGTGGTGGATCACGGCTACGGACTGCAGTCGATCTACGGGCATTTGTCGAGCATCGCCGTGAAGGCCGGCGACATGGTGAAGAAGGGGCAGGAAATGGGCCGGAGCGGCGCCACCGGACTCGCCGGCGGCGATCACCTGCACTTCTCGATGCAGTTGGACGGAGTGCAGATCAACCCGTTGGAGTGGTTCGATCCGCACTGGATTCAGGATCGCGTGCTGAGCAAGATCAGTCCTGGAGCGCAGCTAACAAAGTCTGGAGATCCGACTGATTGTTGTAAAGATGGGGCGACACCCGCAGGAAGCCATGGCGGGCGGAAACAACGATCCGCCGACCATTCAGCCGCTTCGAAAGGGCGGAAACATCACGTCCAGGAAAGCGCGCAGAAATGATGGGAGTGGCGCCGCCGGCGACTTCGGCGCCTGACTCGCGGAGGCTCGCGCGGAGCGAATTCGCGAGATCCAACACGCGCTGTTCGATGTTGTCCGGACCGAGTTCCAGCATCAGTTCCACCGACGCCTGCATGGCGTAGAGCAGCGCGAACGAGATCATGCCGCCCTCGTATTTTTCGGCGGAGGCTTTGAACTCCGGCTTGCCGTGGTGCAGGTTATCCACTTCGCGCCAGCGCTTGTCGCTTCTCCAGCCCACGACGTTCGGCTGGATGCGGTCCCGCAGTTCGGGATCGATATAGAAGAAGCCCGCGCCGGTGGGCGACAGCATCCACTTGTAGCAGTGCACCGCGAACATCGACGGACGGATGCTGGACGCGTCGAAGCGCAGCGCGCCCAGGCCCTGGGTGCCATCCACATACAGCAGTACTCCGCGATCCCGCAGGTAGGGCGCAATCTCATCGAGCGGCGGACGGAATCCAGACGCGTAATTCAGCATGCTGAACAGCACCAGTCGAGTGCGCGGCGTGATGGCGTCGTAGAATCGCTCCCACGTGGTCTCCACCAGTTCGACACCCGTGCCGGCGAAGTGTGGCGCGTACAGGTTGTTGGGGAACTCGCCGTGGAGTGTGACGATGCGGTCGCCCGCGCGCCAGTCGAGTCCGCCGAGGAGGATCCCGAGCGCGGTGGATGCGTTGGAGACGAAGGCGATGTCTTCGGCGGAGCAATGGATGAGGCGGCCCAGGTCCTCACGGAGTTGGTCCGCGGCGTCAAACCACGAAAGAAAATCCGAGCAGGCCAGTTCGTCGCGATGAAGGAGGTGATCGATCATCGCCTGGCTGGCTCGCCGGGGCATCTGGCCGTATGTGGCCGTATTGAGGTAGGTCCAGTGTTCGAGCGCAGGGAACTCGCGCCTCACCTGATCCCAATCGATGTTCATTGAGTTCTTAGAAACGCGACCACCTGGTCGAGAGCGACATCGGTGGATTTCTTCGTGCGGCGATTCACCACTTCCACCATGCCGCCGCGCCAGCTTTTTGCCGACGGTAACCCGGTAAGGAATGCCGATGAGGTCCGCGTCCTTGAACTTGACGCCGGGCCGCTCATCGCGGTCGTCGAGCAGCGCGTCCAATCCACTGTCCTTGCAGGCGCGGTAGATCGATTCGGCGGCTTCCCGCTGGGGGCCGTCGTTGATGTTTACCGGCGTCACCACGACGTAGAACGGCGCGATGGAGGGCGGCAGGGACATGCCGTCCTTGTCGGCGTACAACTCCACGGCGGAACTGAGAATGCGCTCGATGCCGATTCCGTAGGAGCCCATGATGGGCGTGATTTCTTCGCCCGCCTCATTGGTGACGTGCAGGCCCATGGACTTCGAGTACTTGTAGCCGAGCTTGAAGATGTGACCGATTTCGACCGTCTTATACATCTCAACCGGGTGGCCGCAGTTCGGGCAGGCGTCGCCGGTGGCAACCTGGCGCAGATCGAAGAACTCCGGCTTGAAGTCCTCGCCGGGCGTGACGTGGCGCAGGTGATAGTCGTTCTTATTGGCGCCGGCGATCATGTTCCGGCGGCCCTCCAGGGCGAAGTCGGCGATGATGCGGAGGTTCGTCACGCCCACGGGGCCGAGCGACCCCGCATCCGCGCCGAACGCCTTGCGGATCTCTTCGGGGTGGGCGGGCCGGACTTCGGTGGCGCCCATCGCGCCCGCAAACTTGGTTTCGCTCAACTGGTGATCGCCCCGCACCAACGCCAGCACCAGCGTGCCGTCGGCGGACATCACCAGGCTCTTC
Organism: uncultured Acidobacteriota bacterium; assembly: GCA_963737465.1. GTDB lineage: Bacteria > Acidobacteriota > Terriglobia > Bryobacterales > Bryobacteraceae > TMP-7. The sequence goes on along the minus strand of CAVTTC010000012.1, from coordinate 117,131 downwards.
ATCTGCGACGTCTCGGGGAGGCCGGTGAAGCCGGCGATATCGGCGATGGTCTTCTTGTCCGGCGTGTGGAACTCTTCGGGCTCCAGGTCGCCTTCGGGATCGGGGAGCGCGGGCGCGGCCGGCTTGCCGACGGCCTTCTCCAGGTTCGCCGCGTAACCGCAGCTCTTGCATTCGACGACGAAGTCCTCACCGGCTTCGGAGCGGACCATGAATTCGTTGGACTGGCTGCCGCCCATGGCGCCCGAGTCGGCTTCGACGATGACGTAGGTGAGTCCGCAACGGTCGAAGATACGGCAGTAGGCGTCGCGGTGTTTGCGATAGGCGACATCCAGGCCTTCGGGACCCATGTCGAACGTGTAGGAGTCCTTCATGATGAACTGGCGCACGCGCAGCAGGCCGCTCTTGGGACGGGGTTCATCGCGGAACTTGGTCTGGATCTGGTACCAGATCTGCGGCATCTGTTTGTAGCTGCGCAACTCGCCGCGAGCGATGGAAGTCATCACCTCTTCGTGCGTCATGCCCAGGCACATGTCGCGGCCGAAGCGGTCCTTCAGGCGGAACATATTGTCGCCCATGATCGTCCAGCGGCCGGATTCCTGCCACACTTCGGCGGGATTCAGCGCGGGCAGCAGCATCTCCTGCGCGCCGATGGCGTCCATCTCCTGACGAACGATGCTGGTGATTTTCAGAATCGAACGCTGGGCGAGAAACAGGTAATTGTAGACGCCGGCAGCGAGCTGGCGGATGTATCCGGCGCGAAGCAGCAACTGATGGCTGACGACTTCGGCTTCGGCGGGATTCTCCCGCAGGGTGGGAATGAAAAGTTTACTCCAGTGCATTGTTCGGCTTAGAAAGAAGGCGTGAGACTTGATTTTATCATGGCGACTGAAGTGGGTCCGGTTCTGCTATGCTACGGATCCTATGACACGCCGTGATGTGTTTGCCGGATTTGCTTTGGCGGCGGCCCGGGCGGGAGCAGCCGAATCCTCACTGTATGTTCCGAAAGCGCAGCGCGTGGAGGACCGGGCGCTGCTGCACGATTTCATGGACGAGTATGCATTCGTGGACCTGGTGACCACGTCTCCGACGCTACGGATTACGCACGTGCCGGTGCTGCTGGACCGGTCGGCCGGGGCGCTGGGAACGCTGTACGGACACATCTCGCGCAACAACGTCCAGATTCAGGCGATCGAGGGGCGGGAGGCGGCGGTGATCGTGTTTCACGGCCCAGATGCCTACATTTCGCCGAGCTGGTACGCGAAGCCTTCGGCCGTGCCCACCTGGAATTTTGCGACGGTCCATGCAAGCGGGAAGCTGAGTCCGATTCCCGGCCCGGAAGCGCTGCACGACATGCTGGGGAAACTGATCGGCAAGTTTGAGGGCCGGTCGGGGAGTTACGACTTCAACAAGCTGCCGGCCGATTATGTCAACGGGATGATGACCGGGATCATGGGATTCTCGATGGCCATCGAGAATCTGGAGGGCAAGTTTAAGCTGGGCCAGGAGCGGAGCGAGGACGATAAGGCGGGGTTGTTGTCGCACTTGGGGAGCGCGAAGACGGGGCGCGGGATCGGGGAGTTTACGAGGGCGTTTTACGAGCGGGTGAAGAAGAGCGGGGGGTGACGTCTATCTGAAACTCAACATCGTGATGAACAGAGGAGGGTTGCCATGAAGTGTCCATCCTGCGCCGAGGGGAAACTCGTGCGCGACACACGCGATATCCCGTACACCTACAAAGGCGAAACGACGACGATTCCGGCCGTCCGCGGCGAGTTCTGTCCGGCTTGCGGCGAATGCGTCCTGGCTGCCGCAGAATCTAAGCGGGTCAGCGCGGCGATGCTGGAGTACAACAACAGGTGAAAGCCAAGACCAAGCCGCCGCTCGCGCTGGTGAAGTTCCTCATGGTGCTACGCACCAGCAGTCTCGCGCAGACCTTCCCGCTGGCGATGAGTCTTGATCTCGCGTTGAGCGACTTCGTTCGGCACCGCACCGGTCCGCATGTTTTGCACACTTCCATCGTGACAGCCATGCGCCAGCCATATTCAACGCGGCCAGTCCGCCACCGTTGCTGATACGCTGGACGCGTATGCACTTGTTTTCCCGGACGGCCCTTGCGGCGCTCGTCCTGATACCCGCCTTTTCCCAGGATTTCACCGAGATCCACATCGAACGCATCGTCAACGGGCCCTATCGTTTTCTCAATGGGCCGGCGTGGTCCCACGAGGGATTTCTCGTATTTGCGGACGTTCCCGCCAACCACGTGTTGCGCTGGACTCCCGGGCAGAAGCCAGAGGTGTTCATCGACGAGTCTCAAGGCGCGTCCGGGATGGCCTTCGACACGCAGGGCCGGATCTACGTGTGCGAGGCTCGCGCCCGCCGCGTGGTTCGCATCGATAAGAAGAAGCGCGTGGAGGCGGTGGCCGAGAAGTTCCAGGGTAAACGACTGAACGCGCCCAACGACATCGCGGTGCGGAAAGACGGCACTGCCTATTTCACCGATCCGGCGTTCGGCTATCAACAGGACCAGCGTGAGCTCGATTTCTACGGCGTGTACCGGCTGACCTCCAAGGGCGAATTGGACGCGATCGCCAAGTGGCCGACCCGTCCAAACGGGATCGCGCTCTCGCCAAATGGACGCCTGCTCTATGTCAGCGACTCCGACCGCCGCGCCGTTCGCGTCTTCGATCTCGACCGTTCGGGCTCCGCTTCGAATGAACGCAGCTTCGTCGCCGGGCTGCACGGCGTGCCGGGCGGTATGTGTGTGGACGAGAATGGAAACGTCTACGTGGGCGCGCGGCACCTGGAGGTGTTCTCACCGGAAGGGAAGCACCTCAGGACCATCGAGTTCACGACGCCCCCATCCGGCTGCACTTTCGGCGACGCGGACCTGCAATCGCTGCTGGTGACGTCGGGGCAATTGGTTTACCGGATACGATTGGACGTGAAGGGAGCGTTGCAGAATTAACACCGACAGCCGACGATATCCGCGCCGTCCCATCCTGGGCGTGGGCGCACTGATCTTCAGCCAGAACCGGATCCTGCTGGTGGAGCGTGGCCGCGAGCCGCTGAAGGGTTGGTGGTCGCTGCCGGGCGGCGCCGTGGAAGTGGGAGAGCGCCTCGAAGACGCCATCCGCCGAGAGGTGCTGGAAGAGACCGGCCTCCAGGTCCGCGTCGAACGGATGTTCGAGATCTTCGAACGCATCATGAGCGATGATGAGGGCAGGCCGGAATATCACTATGTCCTGATGGACTACCTGTGCGCATACTCGGACGGGAACCCCGTTCCGGGCGACGACGTGAGCGGTGTGGCTTGGGTTTCGCAGCCCGATTTGGGCGGTTACCGTCTCACCGAAGGCACGCGGGATGTGATTGAACGGGCATTCGCAATACATGCAAATCACCAGCGCTGACACACTCGAATTTGAATCGCTCCGCGAATTGATTGGCCGCTATGTGGCCAGCCCGCTCGGGCGTCGCGAGCTTCACCTGGCCCAGCCGGTGTCGGACCGCGCGGCACTGGAGAGCGTGCTGGCGGAGACGGCGGAAGCGGTGGCCTACGCGCGGGCTGCCAGCCAGCCGCAACCCGCGGCGCGGGGGGCCGTGATCCGCGTCCGGTTCGGATCCATGCCGGATTCGGCGGAAGCGGTCGGCAAGCTGCGCATCGAAGGCGCGGTGCTCGACCCGCGTCAGATTTACGATCTCATGCGGCTGCTCGACCAGGCCGGCGAGGTCCGGAACCTAATTACCACGGTGGATCACCGCTTCCCGCTGCTGGCCGCGCGCGCCGGGGGCATCGTGGATTTCCGCGATCTGCTGCGCTCGATGGAAGGGAAGATCCTGCCGGACGGTTCGGTGGCCGACAACGCCAGCGTCGCACTGAACCGGCTGCGGCGCGACATCGAGAAGCAGCAGAAGCAGATCCAGGATTCGCTGGAGCGATTTCTCCGCACGCATCGCGAGGAAGGCACGCTGCAGGAAGAGTTCGTCACCATCCGCAATGAGCGCTTCGTGGTTCCGATCGTTGCCGGCCAGCGGCGGCGCGTGGACGGAGTGATTCACGCGGCCTCGGCCAGCGGGCACACGCTGTTCGTGGAGCCCATGGAGACCATCGACCTCAACAATGAACTGGTGCGGTTGAAGGAGGAGGAATCGGCCGAGGTGACCCGCATCCTGCGGGACCTGACGGACCGTCTGCGCGAACATTCCGATGCGATCGCGTATGCCTTTCAGGTGATGGGCGAACTGGAGTTCCTCTTCGCGAAGGCGAGCTTTGCCATCGACTTCAATTGCGTGGTCCCGAAGTTCAGCTCCGACCTGGAGCGGCGGCTGCACCTGAAAGAGGCCCGCCACCCGCTGCTGGAGGACGTTCTGAAGCGGCAGCGCAAACGCGTGATTCCGATTTCGGTGTCGCTGGACGAGAAGACTCGCACGCTGCTGATCAGCGGTCCGAATACCGGCGGCAAAACCGTGGCGATGAAGACCGTGGGCTTGCTGGCGCTGATGGCGCATGCCGGATTCCCGGTACCCGCGACCGAAGCCGAATTCCCGATTCTCGAACAGGTGCTGGCCGACATCGGGGATCAACAGTCGATCCAGGAAAGCCTCAGTTCCTTTTCCGCGCACATCCACACCATCCGCCGGATGTTGGAAGTAGTGGGTATGGACGCGCTGGTTCTGCTGGACGAATTGGGCCGCGCCACCGATCCAGAGGAAGGCGGAGCGCTGGGAGTGGCCATTCTGGACACCTTCCGCAGCGCGGGCGCATTCACGCTGGCGTCCACGCACCTGCTGGCGATTAAAATCTACGGCGCCAACACCCAGGGTGTGTTGAACGCTTCAATGGGATTCGACGAGAACACGCTGGAGCCGACGTACGTGCTGCGCACCGGCGCTCCGGGCAAATCGGCGGGGCTCGACATCGCCGGCCGGCTTGGCCTGGAGCCCCAAATCATCGAACGGGCCCGAGCCAACATGGGCGCCAGCGAACGCGACATCCAGCAGTTCTTGAGCGAACTGCACGAACGGCTGGACAAGGTCTCCGCTCTCGAGCAGGAGTTGATCCGCGAACGCGAGCATCTGCAGCAGCGGGAGCAAACGCTCGAACGCGACTGGGAGAAGAAGCGGACCGCGAAGATCCGCGAACTGGAGCAGCACTCGCAACAACTGGCGGCTCGGTTTGAAGAGCAGGCGCGGCAAACCATCGAAGAGATCACGCGCAGTGTGGAGCAGCGCAAGGCCTCCGAGAACGCGTTGCGCAAGGTGGCCAAAACCCGGCGCGAGTTCATCGAGCAGAGCCAGAGTGTCGCCGAGGTAGGGACTTCGTCCGGCGCGCCCGCGCCGAAACGCCTGATGATCGAGCCGGGGGTGCGGGTGCGGCTGAAGGGCGTTCGACAGCCCGCCCGCGTCCGGCGCAGGCTCGCCGACGACCTTCTGGAAGTGGAGGCGGGCTTCATGAAGATGCAGGTCTCCATCGACGACGTGGAAGAGGTTCTGCCCGCCGAAGGCGCCGGGGCCCGGCTGCCGAAGGGCGTGACGTACGAACAGGGGCCGCGCTGGGACATCTCCTACCGCGAGATCAACATCATCGGCAAGCGCGCGGAGGAGGCTTCCGAGGAAGTGGATAAGTTCCTGGATTCAGCGGCGCTGGCCGAGGTGGACCGTGTCCGCATTGTGCACGGACACGGCATGGGGATCCTGAAGCGCGCCATCGCCGAACTGCTGGCGCACAACCCGCACGTGGAGAAGTTCTATCCGGCGACTGCGAGCGAAGGCGGCTCCGGGGCCACGATTGTCGAGTTGAAAGTGTAGACGTGCAGTTCGCTGGACCACGTCCAGAGACGCACCCAGATCCGGAACATCACGTAAGCCTGCCGAAGCGCGAGCACCAGGACCACCATGGCGATGGATTCCTGCCCGGCAAGTTCACTCAACCCGTGATAAGCCAGAAAGAGCGCCAGTGCGTTGGCGGAGCAGATCCAGTAAACCGCCAGGGTTCGCCCCGTATGGCTGAAAACGAACCGGATGGCGCCTGAGGTGGCGCGCAAAGCGCTTCGAGTATTGTCGGCCACGCAGAGGATCTTGGCGTAGTCGAATATCATGTTCACCACGCCCATGAGGAATACCATCAACGCAGTTGCAGCCAGTGGAGGATGGTCCACGGCCGGGCCTCCATGCTGGTCTCCCGCGCGAGGCTGATGAGCCGTCCGATGCCGCCATTCAAGGCCAGCACGATCCCGTAGAAGAACAACGACACCAACGCCAGCCGGAACAACCGCGGGAAGTATCGTGCGCACGAACTGAAGAAGGCGTCCTGTTCGTGGCGGAACAGAGCCAGCGCACCGCCGGCCAGAAACGTGTTCACCAGAAGGAAAACAACCCCTAACGCCACGCCCGCGACACCGATGTCGGTAGCGGGGAATCCCTTGAAGTTGTAGAACGCTTCGGCCACCCAGGCAAGATCGATATTAGAAAACATGCGGGCGCTTTCCAGGCTGTGGGAGAGGTCCCGCGCCAGGAAGACCGCCAGTGGAGCCGCGACGATGGCGGCCACGGTGAGGTTCAAGAGATAGAAGAGTCCAGTCAGTTTGAACAGACGCATCGACTGGCGTCCGCCTTCGTTCAGAGCCGCGATCGCTTTCACGGTGATTCTCCTTTAGGCCAACAGCGCCAGAGTCTGCAATACCTGCTGAATCCAGAACAGGAACGACGAGGTCCACTTCGCGGTGGTCCCGAGAGTGCCCTTCACCACGTAGCTGTTGTTGGACCAATTAGCGTCGAGCAGGAGTTTGTGGTCCGGGTCCACTACCACTTGCGCCACCTTGGACGGCTTCACGAATTCGTACTTCACCCAGCGGTACTGGCCGTCCCATTGGCGGCGCTCCGTGTCGCCGTTTTCGAAGCGGATCTCCACCTCCACCGGATAGATCGCCTCACCCTCGCGCCGGACTGTGACCTTGGTCCGGTAGTTCGCTTTGTGTTCTTTCTCGTTTTCGCGATCGATCTTCGCCGCATCCCCGGACTTGACGGTCTGGTGCGATCCATTGCGGTCGATCACCCCCGAGGGCTCGCGCACTAACTCGCTTTCGACCGAAGCCACCGAGTAGTCCGGGACGTTGGATCCATACACGAACTGGTCAAAGAACCAGGTCATGTCTTTGCCGGACACGCTGTTCACGGTGGCAATGAAATCCGGAAAGGCCGGATGATCGTAACGCCAGCGCTGCTGGTAGGTGCGCATCACCTTACCCATCACCGCCTCGCCCAGCGTTCTCTCGAGCGTGACCATCATGGCGCCCGTACGCATGTAGGAGTTCACCGAGTAACTGGATGACGTCTGATACTGCCAACCGCGGCGGGCGAGGTCGTCGGCTTTGGGCTGTATGAGATATGCAAGGCGATCGACGGAAGGAGACGAGAGTGCCGGCAACCGCATGAAGTAAGTGAGTGGCAGGCCGGCGAAATTCAGCGGAAGCGTCCAGCCAGGGTAGGCGCGGTCGATCACCTTGCCGGTGGAGTAGGTGTTGAAGCCTTCATCCATCCAGGCCTCTTCGAATTCGTTGTTGCCCACCAAGCCTTGCCAGAACTGGTGGCCGAACTCGTGAACAATGACTTCCTCGGGCGATCCATCGTTGCGCCCGACGAGCCACGACGTGCCCGCGGTGATGAACGTCGGATACTCCATGCCGGCGGCGCCGCCCCCCCGGCCGGAGGGTCTACCACCGTAATGGTCTGGTGCGGATAAGCGCCGTACCATAGGCCGAACCATTTAATCGCGTTTGATATGGCGCGGAAATGGCGATCCGCCTGATACGCATGCTCGGGCTGCAGCAGAAGGATCATCTCGACGTTGCTGAGGCGTGCTTCGGCGTGGGAGATACCCAGCATCCGGGTGATGTCGGTTAACTCTTTTGCGCTCACCTCGCGGTCGGCGTCGAAGGTTCGGACGAAGCGCCGGTACGTGGGCTGGGCGGTCCAGGCAAAGTCGTGAACGTGCTCCTGGATGAACGAGTAGGTGGTGGTGCCGTCGCTGTTCGTGACCGCGTTCTTCTGCACGCCCGTGGCGCCCACGACGAAGTTTGAAGGCACGGTGAGATCTACCGAGTAGGCGCCATAGTCGGCGTAGAACTCGGTATTGGCGTGGAACTGGTGGCAGTTCCAGGCGGATGTTTTGGCATAGCGCAGGCCGGCCTTCTCCCAGACGCCGATTTTCGGAAACCACTGGCCTCCCAAAAAGAAGTCGCCATGATACCCGGTCCGCGCATAAACGTGCGGGAACTTCGTGTGGAAGTCGATTTCGAGTTGAATCTGCTGCCCTGGGCCGACCGGTTGCGGCAATGGGACCCTGATCACGCTCTGATCGTCGGCGTTGCCGTCGTCGGGAGCGATGAACTGGATGGACTGGGTGAGGTCGGCGCCTCCCGCGATGCGCATACGGGTGACGTCGATGTAACCCCAACTGTCTTTCTGGAGGCGATCACCACGCAACTGCCCGCCGGATTCGCGCATGAACGTCGTCCTGGTGTTCTTGAATGCGTTCATGTAGAGGTGGAACTGCAGTTCCGGTACGGTGTCCGGCGAATCGTTGGTCCACACCAGAAGTTCGTGTCCGGAAACGGATTTGTCGGACGGATTCAGCCGAGCCGAGAGGTTGTAGTTGGCGAGGAATCTGGCCTGTGCAAAAGCACACACGGGCAACAATAGGATGGCGAACGCCCATCGATGCATTTGCGGCCAATTGTATCGCAGTGGGGTGCCGCGGGCGCTTGGGCCGTCTCGGCGCCCAAAAGAAAATTAATCCTCACGGCCACCGTGACATCTAACCAAGAAAGTATATTCATGCGCACTATTCTCCTGTTGGCGATCTCGACGCTTCCGCCACTGACCCTGAGTGGTCAACAAGCGGCGACCGCCACCCCGGCGGTGAGCTTAAAGCCCGGGATGCTTTGGGGCACCGTGATCAAACGGGAAGAATTCAAACCCCTCACTGGACAACAGCGCTGGGACCTATACTGGCGCCAGACGTTCTGGACTCCCGGGGTATATTTCCGCGCCGCGGCCATAGGCGCACTTGACCAAAACAAGAACATTCCATCGGAGTGGGGACAGGGATGGGATGCGTATTCGAAGCGGGTGGCGAATGACTTTGGGCGAGCGGCGCTGCAGGACACCTTCGAGGCTGGTGGGGCGGCGCTGCTGCATGAGGATGTCCGCTACATTAGGTGCGGATGCAAAGGGTGGCTGAGAAGAACCGGCTACGCGATTGGCACGAATTTCGTGACACTCAACAGGAACGGTCATTGGGAGCCGGCGTACGCACGGTTGGGCTCAGCCGTGGGAGCGGAATATCTGGCCAATACCTGGATGCCGGATGGCTACCGGAATTGGAACACGTCCTTGCGCGACGGGGCGTTACAGTTCGCCTTCGGCGGTTTGTTCAACATCCTTCGCGAGTTCGCACCGCTGAAGTCGGCGAAGACGTCCAAGCCGGACGTGCCATAGAGAGTTGAACGCGCAGGCGAAACCGCCTGCGCCACCCCTACTCTACTTCTACTTCTGCTACGCACAGACGGACGCCGTGGACAATCGTGGGGCCGCGAGTGTCTGGTTTATCCTCGCGGGTTGCGGCAACGCGTTCCGAGTACGCCATTGGTAGCAGGCCGAACTGACGACTCGAGTCACTTCCTGCTCGTCGAACGGCTTGGCGAGCACATCCCAGGCGCCGAGGTTCAGGGCTTCCGCCCAGAGCGACTCATCGGCTAGCCGGGATGTGACAATCAGCAATGGCGCCGCCGGCAGAGATCCGATGGCGTGCAGCACCTGATGCCACGAGGTTCCTTGCTGCAATTCGTCATTACACAGCACAACCGCGAACGGTACGCGGCGAAGCGCTTTCAGGCCCACAGACAGAGTTGCGGCGTGAACCGTCCTGCAGGACTGGCGAATCATGTTCTGGAGAGTATTACGACCGCGCTCATCAGAGTCGATCGCCAAAACCGAAGGGAGCGCCGTACGCGCGGGCACACCAAGAGACATTGGAGTGATTTCCATAAGTAACCTCTGTTCAAACTTCGGTTTACTGGAACCGCGTTGCGGCCGACTCTGGCCACTAATTGACGGGATGCCTCTTCGACGAGAGGCGGAGTTCGTGGGAGCCTCCAGTGACGGAAACGCCGCTCTTCACTACTACTCGATAGCATACACTGCAATCCGAATTTAGCCAAATACTTTTACGCGATTTTACGCGAATTTCCCAGGTATTTACTTGGCTGTTACGCGCGTGTAACCGATGGCAGGAAGAATCGTGTTGAGGGGAAAGCGATTGGCGGAAAGGGTGGGATTCGAACCCACGAACGAGTCACCCCGTTGGCGGTTTTCAAGACCGCTGCCTTCAACCGCTCGGCCACCTTTCCGACACCCCAATTGTAGCAAGCGGCTCACAAGGGGGGCGAGGCTGTTTGGGCGTCCCGCTGCGAAATCCATTAAGTCCTTTTCAGTATTGAATTTAATCGAATTTTAAGCTTGTCCGGCGGTACCTTGCCGCCCCCAGGGTACATCAAAGGAACAGAGGCCTTCATCGAATGCAGCAGGGGTTCATCTTCCACGATCCGACCGGCCGCCGTTGGGCGCGCTTCCGGCGAGGACTGCAACTCGCGGGGGCGCTGCTGGCCATCGCTCTGGTTCTGATCGGGTTGAGCGTCCTGACGAGCCCTCAACTTCCGGTGCTGGGATTAGGGAACGTTGCTCACGTAGGGAATCTGGCGGAAGTCCGGAGCATCATCTCCGGAGAAAAGGCCGCCAGGAATATACCTTTCGATCCCAAGCAGGAGCGAGCCAAATTAAAGTATGTACGTTCCGCTTCTCCGATCATCCACCAGAAAACCGCCGCCAAGATCCAGGACGAACAACCGCTGGTATTCGGATATTTTGTGAATTGGGATCCGGCCGCGATGGTGTCACTGCGGCTGAATCTGAATCGTCTGACCCACCTGGTTCCTGAATGGCTGGTGCTGCAGAACGGCAATGGCGACATCAGCGACGAATCGGATCCTACCGTGATCAAGATCGCTGCCGACGCTCATCTGCCGGTACTGGCCATGCTCACGAATTTCCGCAATGGCTGGCAGGCTAAGGACCTCCACAAGGTACTGAGCAACCCGGATCACCGTGCCGATCTGGTCAACAACATCTATAGCAACCTGGTGGAACATAAGTTCGCGGGCGTCAACATCGACTTCGAACAACTGGCAGTCGCGTGACCGCGGGCTGATGGTCCAGTTCATGGAGGAGTTGAAGGCGAAGATCGCCCCCGCGGGAATGCTGCTGACCCAGGCGGTTCCGGCCGATGACGACGCTTACGACCTAAGCCGGCTGGGCAAGATCGACGACTACATCGTGCCCATGGTTTATGACGAACACTACCAGTCGGGTACGCCGGGACCGGTGGCGAGTATCGACTGGTTCGATGAGCAGATCGACCGGCTGGCGAAGATTCTGCCGCCGTCGAAGACCGTAATCGGTATCGGCAACTATGGTTACGACTGGATCATCGGCGGGCGCGGGTCGACGGAGGCGGGCTACAGCGATGTGATCGCCGCGGCGCTGCAAAACAAAGCCAGCGTTATTTGGGAAAAGGACACCGAAAATCCGGTGCTTCGCTACACCCGCGAGGGCAAGCAGCATGAGGTATGGTTCCTGGACGCCGTCACGGCTCTGAATCAGGCCGGCGACGTCTCCGATGCTGGCTTTCGGGGGCTCGCATTGTGGCGCCTGGGCGCGGAAGATCCGGGCCTGTGGACCGTGTTGAAGGAGCACAGCTGGCCCGATAATCAGTTCCAGCCGGCCTCTCTGTTCACCTTAACCGCGAACAAGGCCGTGAGCCAATACGGGGAAGGCGACGTGCTGCGCGTGGTGGAAACTCCGCACGACGGAAGACGCAACGTGTGGCGCCGGTCCGACGACGATTACGAAGAGCGGTATGAACAGTACCCCAGCTATTACGTCCTGGAAGCGAGCGGAATGCCGTCCGGCGACCGCAAGGTAGTCTCGATCAGTTTCGACGACGGTCCGGACCCGGGGTACACGCCGCAGGTTCTGGACATTCTGAAGGCTAAGCGGGTGCCGGCGACGTTCTTCGTGGTGGGTGTGAACGCCGAAGGGCATCCCGACCTGCTCCGGCGGGAGTACGAGGAAGGCCACCTGATCGGAAACCACACCTACAGCCACCCAAACATCGCGACGACTTCCGAGGAGAGCACGGCCCGGCAACTGACCGCCACTCAACGAATCATCGAATATGCCACGGGACGAGCCACCACGTTGTTCCGGCCGCCCTACAACGCCGACAGCGAACCGCAGACTCCCGCCGAGATCACGCCGATCCTGCGGGCGCAGAACCTGCATTATGTGACCATTGGCGAGCGCATCGATCCGCAGGACTGGCGTAAGGGGGTTACCGCAGACGAGATCGTGGAGGAAGTATTGAGCGAAGCTCAACGGGGACACAGCATCCTGCTGCACGACGCGGGCGGCGATCGGACGGCGACCATCCAGGCTCTGCCGCGAATCATCGATGCGCTGCGTTCGCGAGGGTTTACGTTCGTCGCGCTGAACGAATTGATGGGGAAGTCTCGCGACGATCTGATGCCGACGCCATCGCCCGACGAGCATGCGCTGGGCGCAGATTGAAGGTCAGGCGCTAGATGCCAAAGGGACCTTCCGAATCGTTGTAGGCGTGCTGTTCCTGCTGGCGATCTATCTCACCCTCGGCCGGTCACTGCTGTACGGAACGCTGGCCGTCATCCAGAAACTTCGAGCGCGGCGGCGCGTGTTCGATCCGGCTTTCGTCCCGCCGGTCTCGGTTGTGATCGCCGCCTATAACGAGGAGAAGGTGATTGAGCGGACGGTGCGTTCCGTGCTCGACAACGGGCATCCCGAAATCGGAAGTGATCGTGGTGGACGATGGATCCAAGGACGCCACCTTACAGGTTCTGGAAGCGGCGTTTGACTGCCGAGCCGCGGGTCCGGATCTATACGCAGCCGAATCGCGGCAAATCGGCCGCGTTGAATCACGCCATCCGCCATGCGCGCTACGACATCCTGGTCGCGCGTGGACGCCGACACCATTTTCCGAGCCGGTGCGATCGGATACACTGGTGCGCCATTTTGCCGATCCGAAGGTGGGCGCCGTATCGGGCAATGCGCGCGTCGGAAACCGGCGGAAATGGATCGCGCGATTCCAGTCCATCGAGTACATCTGCGGATTCAATCTGGACCGGCGCGCACTGGATTTGTTGAACGCGATCACGGTGGTACCGGGCGCTGTCGGCGCGTGGCGAAAGGAACTGATCGAGCAGATCGGCGGCTTCGGGCACGACACGCTGGCCGAAGACACCGATCTCACGCTGGCCATCCGCCGCATGGGGTACGCCGTCCGCTATGAAGAACAGGCGATCGCCTACACGGAGGCGCCGGAGACCACGCGGGCGCTGGCGAAACAGAGGTTCCGGTGGTCCTTCGGAACGCTCCAGGCGGCCTGGAAGCACAGGGACGCGACGTTCGATCCCCGGTACGGATTCCTGGGGTTGCTGGCAATGCCGAGCATCTGGCTGTTCCAGGTACTGCTGGCCGCGATTTCACCGCTGGCAGAGGTGGCGATGGTTTTCGCCCTGGTGGCCGGGAACTGGCGGACGGTCCTGCTGTTCTATGCAGCGTTCTTCGTGCTGGAACTACTGACGGCGCTGCTGGCGTACGCGCTTGAAGGAGAGCTCCCGTCGGATCTGAAGCTGTTCGTGTTGCAGCGGCTCTACTTCCGCGTGCTGATGCAGTACGTGCTGGTGAAGTCCATTCTGTACGCGATCAACGGACGGACCGTGGGCTGGGGCAAACTGGAGCGCACGGCCACCGTGAACGTGTGAAGAGGTCAGGCCGGCAATTCGGACCGGCCCGTGCGGTCTTACCCGTGGATCTTCTTGAAATTGGCCAGACACTTCTCGGCGGTCTCGACAGCCGGCAGGTCGTAGCCTTCCTGTTCGATCAGGTAGAACTCGATGCCGCCGCTCTTCTCGGCTGCCTTGAAGATCTGTTTCCAGGGCGCCTTGCCTTCGCCGAATAGAACCTTGTAGCCCTTTTCCGGCGACCAGTCCTTGCAGTGGATGCAATTGATCCGTCCGGGGTTGGCTTTGATCCAGGCCACCGGATCCGAGCCAACTTCGACGCAGGTGCCGACGTCGAGTTGGAGCATGACGTTCTTCGGCGTCCCGGCAGCCAGCACCTCAATGGGACGCTTACCGTCGATCGGTTTGAACTCCAATTGGTGGTTGTGATAGCCGGCGCGGAGATTGGCCGGCGCGAACTTCTCAGAGGCCTTCGTCAGCGTTTCCGCGACGCGCTTCCATCCATCCAGATCCTTGATGCTCCCAGCGCTGGCCAGCACCACATACTTAGCGCCGAGAATGCCGTTGAGGTCGATTGCTTTCTGGATGCCATCGTCGGAGAACGACTTCGGGCCGTTGTGGGTGGAGAGACAACGGATGTTCAGTTCGTCCAGAAGCTTGCGGACGTCTTTGGCTTTTTCCGGGGTCCAATCGTAGTAGGGCGAAAAGAACTCGACGTCCTGATAGCCCAACTTCGCCACGGCGCGAACCGTCCCTTCCAGGTCTTTGGCGAGTTCGTTGCGGACCGAAAAGAGTTCGAGGCCAACTGGAATATGCTTCTTAGCCGCGGATGCGAGTGGAGCCGCCGCGGCGAGGGCGAGGAACGAGCGGCGGGATAAATCGATAGATGACATCATCGATACGCACGATATCATATCCGGAGCGAGGGCTCAGGCTACCCAATCTACCTTGTCCGCGGTTCTCCGCATCCAGGATTGCAGGACGGCGGTCAGATCGCGCACACGCTGACGCTGGGCTGGGTTTGCGGCGAGGTCATGCCGCTCCCATGGATCGTTCCGTAGGTCGAACAACTGAGTGGTTCGCTGTCCCAGCACGTTATACACGATCAGCTTCCAGCCATCCTTCTTTACTGCGCGCTGGAAGTCGCGATAGGCAAAGAACATCGAATCGCGAACCTTCGCCGTCCGGCCGCGCAGAACCGGCGCGAGACTCGATCCCTCCACCGTAGGCGGCGTGGGAACCGCCGCCAGGTCGCACAGAGTCGGGAACACGTCGTACAAGTAGCAGAGCGCATCGGAGCGCTTGCCCTTCGGCAATCCCGGGCCGCCGATCACCAGCGGCACGCGAACGCTATGCTCGTACAGGTTCTGCTTGCCCAGCAGGCCGTGCTGTCCCACCGCGAGTCCGTTGTCCGAGGCGAACACCACGATGGTGTTGTTCGCCTGGCCGCTTTCCTCGAGAGCTTTCAGAACGCGTCCCATCTGCGCATCGACGTGGGTGATCATCCCGTAGTAAGCGGCGATGTGTTCGCGCACGACCTCCGGAGTCCTGGGCCAGGGGGCCAGTGCTTCGTCGCGCACGTTCATTTCGCCGTTGTCGAAGGGGTGCCGCGGCAGGAAATTCGGCGGCAGTTCGATTCTGGACGCCGGATAGAGGTCGGCGAACTCTTTGGGGGCCATGCGGGGATCGTGCGGGGCAGTGAAAGCCACGTAGGCGAGGAAGGGCTTTTCGCCGCGCTGCCGGTTCAGGAAGCGGATCGCCGAATCGGCAAACAACTCGCTCGAGAACTTCTCGCCGGTGTGGCGCTTCTCCTTCGGATACTCGCCGGAGCGATCGAAGTCCGCTACAGGAACCTTCAGATGGTCCGACATGCCGCCGAAGAAGATGTTCTCGCCGGAACTGAAGCAGCGCGCGAACAGCTTTTCGCCGTTGTGCCACTTACCGGTGGCGAACGTCTCGTACCCGCGCCCGCGAAACACTTCGGGAAACATCGCGAACGGCCGGCGTTCTTCCGTGGCGGCGAGTTCGGGCCGCACGATGCTGCGATCGACGTGAAACAGAGTCTGTCCGGTCATCAGCATCGCCCGGCTGGGAGCGCAGACGGCGCCGATAGTTCCGCCCATGATACCGGCATGGGTGAAGGCGACGCCATTGCGGACCAATTGGTCCATGGCAGGCGTGCGTACTTCGGAATTCCCCAGCGCGTTCACGGTGTTGAATCGCTGATCGTCGGTGAAGAGGAACAGTATGTTGGGAGGTTTGCGGGCCGCCGACATACGTGAGAGACCCGCTGTCACCGCCCCCGCTCCCAATGACCGGAGCAGATTCCGCCGGTTGATGTGATTCATACCCTTGTTCAGTCTATGCTCTTCAGCGGTTTCCATTTCGCGGCAATCAGCAGCAGCGCGGCGGCGATCATCAAGGCCCCGGAAATCTGCAGAGAGCCGCCGAGGCCAATCGACGACTTCAACAATCCGGCGGCCGCGGCCATGGCGCCGCCCGCGATGCACGACGTCAGGTTCAGGATGCCGTAGGCCGTGGCCCGCAACTCGGGTGCGACGATCTCGCACACCACCGGCATCAGGTTGCAGTCGAAGAATCCACGTCCGAGGCCGAAGAGGAGCAGGCCAGCGATCAGAACCCAGGTGGAGGCGGTGAAGCCCACGACGAACAGGAACGGCCCGGCGGCGGCGAGCCCGATAACCTGCGTCAGTACTCGTGCCCGGGTGTTGGTGCGGGACCAGCGATCCGCCAGGAGGCCGCCGAGGATAATTCCCGCAAACGACGCGGCCTGGATGTAAAACGTGGCGGAAAAGCCAGCCCCGGCAAGACTCATCCGAAAACGCTCAAACAGGTACAGGGGAAGCCACGTGTACACGCACCAATATGCGACGGACGTCAGGGCGTTCGCTGTGACAACGATCGCCAGTCCGCGCGACGACAACAGCGAGAGGGCGGGCGTCCGCACCGGCGATGCCGAGGGCCGATTGCCGGGGCGCAGCAGTGTGGTAAGAACTACCGCGTACACGACTCCTGCGATCCCCAAGGCGATGAACGCGGTTCGCCACCCATACCGCTGACCAACCCATCCGCCTCCAGCCCCGCCCAGGATGATGCCGGTGTACAGCCCGCTCTGGTGCAATCCGATAGCGAGCGATCGGGTGCGCTCGCCGTGGGCGGTGGCGATCATCGCGAGCGCCGCGGGCAGGTAGCAGGCCTCGCTGATCCCCATCAACGCTCGTGCCGTGAGCAGTTCGCCATAGGACCGGGCGAATCCCGTGAGCAACGTCACGGCCGACCACACCGCCAGGCTGACCAAGATGACGCCGCGCCGCCCGAAGCGATCGGCCATGTATCCGCCGAGCGGGCTCAGGAGTCCATAGACCCAGAGAAACGCCGTTCCGAGCAGCCCCAGTTGAACGTCGCTGACGCCGAGGTCGGCGCGGATCAACGGAAAGACGGAGAAGATCACCTGCCGGTCCAGGTAGTTGAGCAGAGCGACGACCCACAACATCGCCACCAGCGCCCACGCGTACCGGCCGGGTTTCATAGTGCGAGCAGCCGCGCACCGAGCGCCGTCTGTTGCAAGCCCTGCTTGAGACGGTGGAGTTCGTCGCCCGTGAGGGGACGGCGGGGCGCAATGCAGGTACCGCAATCGAGCCCCGTGAATGCGAGTGCCGCTTTCACGGCGGGAAACACCGGGAATTGCAGGATCACTCGGATCACTTCGTTGATCGCCGCCTGCGTTTCGCGAGCCTCCTCCCAACGTCCAGCGGTTGCGTGACGGTACAGCGCAACGAACTCCGCTGGAAGCAGGTTGTAGATGCTGCCGATCCCGCCGTTAGCACCCATCAACAGACCGGCGGCGAGCATCTCGTCGTATCCGTTGAATATTGCCGCGCCAGCCCGGCGCAGTTCCCACAGGCGGAAAAAGTTCGCATCCGTGAACTTCAGGCCGGCGACATTCGGGAGCGCGCAGAGGTCCAGAATCTGGGCGGTGGTGTTCAGCGCCGGTGCGATCGACGGGAAGTAGTAGACCAGAAACGGCAGGTCCGAAGCGGCGGCCACGTCCCGGTAATAGGCGCGGATCTCATCGAACGAGTACGCGCCGGGAGGCGGCAGGCTGCTGACCGCGTGCGCTCCGATTCGGGCCGCGTGTCGCGCGAGTTCGATGGCCTGCGCGGTGCTCGCCGCCCCAACATGGACGATGACGGTCTTGTCCGGCGGCGAGTTGCGAATCGCCGCTTCGGCCACCACCTTGCGCTGCTCGACGCTCTGCTGCAGGCCTTCGCCGGTCTGCCCGCACACGTACAGTCCGTCTACCTCGGCAGCGTACAGGCGCGCGGCCAATTGTTCAAAGGCCCGTTCGGAGAAGCGCTCCGCGTTGTCAAAGGGGGTGACGATCGCGGGCAGGATTCCATTCAGGTTGCGCATCTTACCGGCTCCCCCGCATCACGGCCACGAAACCGCCGCCGCCACCGGCCATCGCGACTTTCAAGGGGTCGCCGGCGCGCACCGTCATGCGCTGCTCGCGCACGCGGTCGGGATAATCCGCCACTTCATCGGCATCGGTCCACATCCGGGCCTGATAATCGCCGGCGCCCAGAAACGTCAGGGGAATACTCACGGTCTTGGCCGAATCGCCCGTCATCCCTCCGATGTACCAGTCGTTACCCGAACGTCTCGCAATCACAACGAACTCTCCGGGATAACCGTCGATCACGCGGGTCTCGTCCCAAGTGGTGGGCACGGACTTGAGGAAATCCAGACCACCCGGACTCATCCGGTAGTTGTAGGGCGAATCGCACATCACCTGGAGCGGGCTGAAGTAGACCACCATCATGGCCAGTTGATGGGCGCGGGTCCCCATGACGAATGGACCGGGAGCATCACCGCCCACCGCGCGGAAATCCTTCTGCGTTTTGTTCCGGAAGCCGCCGGGCGTGAAGTCCATAGGCCCGGCCAGCATGCGTGTGAATGGGAGCGTGACGGTGTGCATCGGGGTGACCCGGTCGCTCCACTTGTTGTACTCGTTGCCCATCACTCCCTCGCGCGTCAGCAGGTTCGGCCAGGTGCGTTCCGCGCCGGTGGGCTTGTAGGCGCCGTGGAAATCCACCATCAGGTGATGTTTGGCGGCCAGTTTCACGAGGCGCTCGTAGAAGTTCACCATCCACTGGTCATCGCGCTGCATGAAGTCCACCTTCACTCCCACCACGCCCCACTTCTCGTAGAGCGGGAACACGCGTTCCATCTGCTTATCCGCGTTCGACCATTCGAGCCACACCCAGATGTCCACTCCCTTTGGCTTCGCATACCGGACCAGTCCGGGAACGTCGAGTTCGGGGATCGATTTGCCGAGATCGGCCGTCGCGTTGCCTGCCACACCCTGCGGTTTGGTCGGATCGAAAGGCTCGCCGTACCAGGTCCAATCGACGAGTTGGTATTTCCAGCCCATCTCGGCGGCGAAGTCCACGAAGTACTTCATCGAAGCCGTGCTCATGCCGAGCTTCCCTTCGAAATCGGGAGCGTAACTGCCGGGCCACCAACGGTCCCACGCCGAGATTCCGGGCTTGATCCAGGAGGCGTCGGCGATCGCCGAAGGCTCATTCAGGTTGGGGATGATGTTCGACTCAATGAGGTCACCCGGCCGCTCGCCGATCATCACGGTGCGCCATGGCGAGAACCGCGGGGTCCTGCTGACGACGGCCACGCCCGGTTCATCGGGCCGCGGGGAGAGCACCGTCATTACGGCGTTTGGCGCGTTCGCCACGGCGGTGAAGTAGGTGCCGGCCCAATCCGTCAGATTCGCTTCGGTCAGGGCCACCCACGCCACGCCGGCGTCCACCAGCAGCGGACATCCGATGATGTCGCCGGGCCGGATCGCGTTCAGCGGCATCTTCTTGAACTCGCCTTCCTGGTGGCTGACGAAGCCGCCGTAGTTGGCGGCCCATACGGTCTTGTTGCCGTCGAAGTGGAACTCGGAGCGTTCGTCGGCCAGTTTGAACTCGCGCAATCCGGGCTGTTCGGGAAGCTGGTAGCGGAATGCGAAACCATCGTCGAAGGCACGCACGATGAAATCGAACCTCCGTTTCAGCCCGGCGGTCTCAACCAGCGAGAGCGTGATTTCATTCGCGTGGTTACGGATCTGCTTGCGAGTGCCCCAGACGGGCTGCCAGGTGTCGTCGATGGTGCGCCGCTTGTCTGCCGTGATTTCGAGATCGCGGGCGAGCGGCGGCGCGCCCTTGAAGTCGAGGCGGAACGGCGAATCGAGCAGCAGCGGTTTGCCGTCGAACGTGGCCGAGTAATAAAGCCGCTTTCCCGCAGGGTAAGGCTCCAGATTCTCCTTCACCTCCACGGTGATCTGAATGCGGTTATTCGGTGAAGATACGACCGTCGCCATTACTGGCGGCGCGGAGCAGAGTAGTGCGATCAGAAGTGCTGGTACAAGGTTGTTCATTGTGGCCGGATCGGAAACGACTTGATTGTATCGTTGTCGGGACCGGCCCCTGCGGCGCGGCTACTCGAAGATGCTGGACGCGGCGAGTTCGGCGTTGAACATCGGCAGCGGGATCATCTCGCCCCGGGCATAGATCACCGGCAAGTGGCCCTTCCGGGTAACACTGACGGTGTGCCGTCGGATCCACGACCCAGAACTCGAGACATCCGGTGGAGAGGCAGAGAACGGCCTTCTCGTGAATCTCGGCCTTCGTGTTTGATGGGAGAGGACTTCGATGACGAGTTCCGGCGATCCATGCAGATTGTCGTTATCGTCCGCGGTGTCCTACCGGTGTTGTGAGACAAAGGCAACATCAGCGCCCCGCAGGTCGTATTCTGGCAGCGCGCGGAAAGCGACCTCTGTTTCCACCACGCCGAAGTGCTCCGCCCTGCCTCGAAGCAATCGGGCGAGCCGGGACTGCAGTTTCGCGTGGCCCATTTTCGGGCGTGTCGAACGTGACCACCATCCCCCAGTGAAGCTCCTGGATCATGTCTTCCCGGTCCTGTAGTTGCCGATATTCCTCGACAGTAACCAGGACAGGCTCGGCCGCAGCGGCCATCGTTCACCTCTTCCCTATTATCGCCCCAATAAATCCCCGCCGACACGTCATAATCGTAGTTTACATGCTCAAAATTGGAACTCTTCGCTGGAAAGGGCGATGTGGCCGCCATCCCCTGTACGATCCGAATGAAGGCGAGGGCGCTATTCGCGGCGCGTGCGAGCGGTGCTATGCGTTGCTCAAAATCCACCAGCAGCATCTCCGGTTGGTGGAGATGATGCGGGCGTTCGGCCCCCTGCGCGACCGGCCGCCCAAGAGAGTGGCCGTGAGAATGTTCGATGAGATTCAGCAGAGCCTGTTCGATTAGGAGAGATCCATGCGCAGAGTTGCATTTTTGTTGCTGGTGGCGGCGGCAGCCTGGGGCCAGAAACGGCCTATCACACACGCAGACATCTGGATGATGAAGCGCACGGGCGAACCCGTGGTCAGTCCCGACGGGCGGTCCATTGTCTTCTCCCTGATCGAACCCGATTATGATCCGGCCAAGCAGTGGAGCGACCTGTGGATGGTGCCGGCGGACGGCTCCGCGCCGCCGCGGCGGCTGACCCACACCAAGGGCGCCGAGAGCGGAGTCGTATGGTCGCCGGACGGCACACGGATGGCCTTCGCGGCCAAACGCGAGGGTGATGAATCGGCGCAGGTCTATGTGCTGTCCATGCAGGGCGGCGAGGCGCAGCGCGTCACCAGCGTTTCCCCGGGCGTTTCGAATCCGCAGTGGCGTCCCGATGGCAAGGCGATCCTGTTTGAGAGCGAATACGACCCCGTCGCCGCCGAGCGCAAGAGCCGCAAATGGAATGCGCGCATCTATGACACCTTCCCCATTCGTTTCTGGAACGCGTGGTTGGACGAGAAGAAGCCCCACATCTTCGTTGAGGAATTGAAGGACGGCGCTGTCGCGGTGGACCTGATGATGGGATCGCGGCTGGCGAATTCGCGGGGGTTTGCGGGCGTGTTCAATCCTGGCGGCGGACAGTCGCTGCAGGCCCTGTGGGCTCCGGACGGCAAGTCGATCGTATTCACGGCGTTCGTGAATCGAGACGAGACGATGTCGGCCGAAACAGAATCGCATCTGTTCGTGGTGCCCGCCGAGGGGGGTGAGCCGAAACAGATTACCGAGCGAGGCCAGTCGTTTGCTGAGCCAAAGTTCTCGCCGAAAGGCGATGCTCTGTTCGCGCTGCATCAGAAACTGCCGGAGCGGGGAGGTCGCCTCTATTCGCTGAGCCGGCTGGTTAAGTTCGACTGGCCCAATGCGGCGAAGCCCGTGTTCGTGACGGGAAAATGGGACCGCTCCGTCGGGTCTTACTCGATCGCGCAGGACGGGCGGACAGTGTACATCGCCGCCGAAGACGATGGATTCGACCAGCTGTTTCAAGTTGCGCCGGCCGGAGGCGATCCGAAGCGACTGTTCCAAGTGGAGCGCGGCGGATACAACGATGTTCGGCCGGTGGCGGGCGGCCTCATCGCGCGATTCCAGACTTCGTTGCAGCCCTCCGAGATCGTCCGATTGAATCCGGGCGCGGGTTCGCACACCATGCTCACGAACTTCAATGCGGCGCGGGCAGCCGCAATCGATGCGCCGGATCCGGTCCATTTCTGGTTTACTGCGAAGAACGGCAAGAAGATTCACAACCTGATGGTGCTGCCGCCCCACTTTGACAAAGACAAGAAGTACCCGCTGCTGATCTTTCCGCACGGCGGGCCGAACTCGATGTCGAAGGATGCGTTTTCCGCCCGCTGGAACAGCCACATGCTGGCGTCGCCGGGCTACGTCGTGCTGCAGACCAACTACACGGGTTCCACTGGTTTCGGCGAGCAGTTCGCCGACGATATCGAGCGTGACGTATTGCGTGGACCGGCACAGGAGATTCTGGAAGCGATTGACGAGGCCTGCAAGCGGTATCCTTACATCGACAAGTCCCGGCAAGCCGCAGCGGGCGCGAGCTACGGCGGCTACCTGATGAACTGGTTCGAAGGGCACACGACGCAGTTCAAGTGCCTGGTGAACCACGCGGGCGCCATCAACAACGAATCTCAATACGGAGCCAACGACGGCGGCCTCAACCGCGAACTCCGCATGGGCGGTCCTATTTGGGAAAAGGGCGGCCAGTGGAACGATCAGAGCCCGATTCGCTATGCAGGGTCGTTCCAGACGCCCATGCTCATCACGCAGGGAGAACTGGATTTCCGCGTACCGCTCAATGAGAGCATGACCACGTTCAAGATCCTGCAGCGGCGCAAGGTGGCTGCACGGCTGGTGATCTTCCCGGACGAAGGGCATTGGATCCTCAAGGGTGAGAACAGCCGCAAGCATATGGAAGAAGTTCTGGGATGGCTCAAGCTGTGGCTTTGAAGAAGGCCGCCGGGCGGATCCCGCCGGATATCCCGACGGATCTATCCGCAATTCCGGCGCTCGAAAACGACATCGAAATCGAGGAAGGCCGTGTCGAGGGCATCGACCTGGCCGGTCGCGCGGTTCGAGGTATCACCGCGCGAGGCTCGGTCTTCGAGCGAGTGATCTTGGCAGGATGCACGCTATCGTCACTGCGGCTACGCGATGTCCGGTTGGTGCGGTGCGACCTTTCGAACGCGGTCCTCATCGGCTGCGGGGCGATCCGCGTGGAGTTCATCGAATGCCGCCTGACCGGAATGAAGGCGATGGAGTGCCGCTGGAAGCACGTGCTGGTGGAGGGTTGCGAAGCTCGCTACGCGCAGTGGAACGACGGGGTTCTGCACGAGTGTGACTTTCGTGAGAGCCAACTCAGCGAGGCGGACTTCCGGGCCAGCGATCTGGAGGCGTCGCGATTTACGCGGACGTCGCTGTCGCACGGCGATCTGACCGACGCCAAGTTGAAAGGCGTGGATCTGCGCGGCGCCGACATCGAAGGAATCTCACTGCGGCCTTCGGATGTGCGGGGCGTATTGGTGACCACCGCGCAGGCGATTGATCTGGCGCGATTGCTGGGCATGGTGATCGGTTGAAGCTGTTGCTATTCGCGCCGCATCCGGACGACATCGCCATCTCCATGGGCGGTCTGGCTGCGCTGCTGGCGCAAGGTGGGGCCGATGGAGTAACGGTGGTGCTGGCCACCGATGGGTCGGAGTCCCTGGTACCGGCGAGCGTTCTCGAGAAGCACGGATGGAGCCCGTCGATGCCGCCCGATCAACAGCGCGCATTGCGTGGTCGGATCCGCGTGGCGGAGGCGGAGGAAGAGGTGGAGCGGCTGGGCTTCCATCGGGGCATCGTGCGGTTGCTGGAGCGCCAGCGATGGGCTGGCGAACATCGAACGCCGCGAGAGTTCCTATATGACGATCTCAGCCTCAAGGATGTCGCCAAGTTCGTACCGGGGCCGATCGATGAAGACGCGGCCGAGGAGATCCGCGGACTCATCGGCGAAAGAGAGGACACCATTTGCGCTGTTCCGGACGCGAATGACCGGCTGTTGATGCACCGCATTGTCACGGAACTCGTCAGCGGGGTGCGCGGGCGCGCGGGCCTGTTGACCTATGAATGCTTGTCCACCATCGCGCCCTCCGTCCCGCAGTTCCTGTTCAGCTTCGGCGAGGAACTGATGGCGGTAAAGCGACACGCGATCCGGGCTCACGAATCCATGGCGGAGCGCCGCCGGCAGTTCGGCGGATACAGCAATCCGGGGACGGAGGGCTACGACGAAATCGTGGAGCGGAAGAACTCCGAACTGGCTCGTTCTCACGGCTGCGATTTCCCCTTCGCCGAACGATACGGATGGCAGCCGTGACCGCGATCCTGCTTGCGGCGGGACGCAGCATGCGCATGGGCCGGGACAAACCCACGATCCTGTTGAACGGCGAAACACTGGTGGAGCGGCATTTGCGCCAGTTGCGGGGTGTGGGCTGCGAGCGGGCGGTAGTCATCTGCAACGGGGAGAACGAAGCCGGAATTCGAATGCGCACCGGCGCTTGGACCGTCGAGCAGCGCGGCGGGGATATGTCCGCGGCCGTGCGCACCGGACTCGAAGAAATCGGCGTCGCCGAGCCGGTCTGGATGGTGTGCGTGAACGACATCATCGCGGACTCCGATTATCGGCGCATCGCAGAGACGGCTGCCGAGATCGTGATTCCCACGCGTCCGCTGACGCGCACTTTCGTGGGCGGATGCCTCGATATCCAGGATGGGCGCGTTCTCCGGATCGTTGAAAAGCCGCCCGGAGGATGTCCACCCGGGGCGGCGGCGAATGTCATGGTGCACCGCTGGACCGGCGCGGCGCTTCTAGGGCGGCTCTGCGAACGGCTTGCGCGCGGCATCGAATACGAAAGCGCCTTCAACGAACTGGTCGGCGCCGGCGCGCACGCTTTGGCGGTCCCGGCCGATTTCTGGATGCCCCTCAAGACGCCCGGCGATCTGGCCTCAATAGAATCCGCGATGCGGCGCGGCGAAGTGGCCTAGAAACTCGATCATCTTATTCTGCTTGTCGTGTACACAGTAAGGGCAGCTGACCAAGTCCAACTCGTCCACTACCCGCTTCCGCATTGCGCCGTTCCAGATCTCGCTCAACGATTGATCGTGAATGTTGCCAATGCGGCCTTCCGGATTGGTGCGTTTCTGAGCGCAGAGGTAGAGGGAACCATCCGCGTTGATGATTGTCTTCATGGCCTGGAAATGGCATCGCGAATAGCCGCGCACCTGGAATGCCTGATTCTCGAAAAGGCGATCGGCTACATGCACGTCGAACCGCGGATCGGAGAGATCCAACGCTTCTTCAATCTGTTCGAGCACGCGCTCATGCAGCGATGGATCGAGGGCCAGGCCGGAGTACGTCTTGAGCTGGACGTAATCGGCTCCGGCGTCCTTCACCAGCCGAGCGTTGGCGACGATTTCCCGCCAATTACCCTCGTTGATGAAGTACCCGGTGCCCACTGTGCAGCCGCCGGCCGCGCTCGCCAGGTTGCGCAGGTTGGCGACGATGCGGTCGAAATCGTCTAGCCGGTGCAGGGCAAGGTGAGTCGCTCGCGTGGCAGCATCGAAGCTGAACCGGACATACGTTGCGGCGCGCTTCAGCCGCGCGCCTTTGGCCACATCCACCAGCGATCCGTTGGTCACCAGCCCGCAGGACATCCCGTATCCGGCCGCGCGCTCGATGGCGTCCACGGTCTTGGGATGCGTCATGGGCTCGCCGCCCCCCACGAACAGAATCGACCGGCAACCCAAATCGTGGAGTTCGTCGATGAGTGAGAAGAGCCGGTCTTCGGGCAGACGCTCACGGCGACCCGGTTCGTGCATCGAGTGGTAAATGCAGAACCCGCAGTCATGGTTGCATGTGTTCGCCGGATCGATCTCCACACTCGGCGGAAACGGATTCTCGCCCGCCAGGTACCGGTCGATGAACCCCGACTGGTTCAGCATTCGCAGCGGATCGAACAGGAATCGGAAGCGATGTTTCCGCTCGAGGGCGG
This sequence comes from uncultured Acidobacteriota bacterium, assembly GCA_963737465.1. GTDB lineage: Bacteria > Acidobacteriota > Terriglobia > Bryobacterales > Bryobacteraceae > TMP-7. Next base: position 90,754 of record CAVTTC010000012.1, on the reverse strand, counting down.
CATATTTGTAGGCCACCCGTTCGGCCGTACTGTGAATGCCCGAGGTGATGTCGGCGACATTCTCGGAGACCATGGGCTGAATTATTGGGAGCATTTAGCCTGCAACTCCTTCCTGAACACGGGAGGGACCCACGGTCCCCACTTCGACTCGAAGTATTGGCGGTTTTTCGCGAAGAGGGCGTCGTATTCCGCCTGTGGCAACAGTCCGAACGACGCCGAATGATGGTGATGGATGAAGACGTCTTCGGCACAGGCGGTTTCGAAACCCGCCGCGCGGACACGCAGAGTGTAATCGTCGTCTTCGAACATCCCGAGCCCGAAGTTTTCGTCGAGTTCACCCGCCTGCTGCCAGACGCTGCGCCGCAACATCACGCAGAACCAGTGCAGCACGTGCGGATGCGTCAGTTCGCCGCGATGCGCCATGGTGTACCGGCGGGCTTTCACCGCCATGTCCTCCATGTCCGCATAATCAATGTCGATGACACTCTCGTTTCCCGAACGGTTCGTCACGGGGCCGAGCAGGCCCAAGCGGGGGTTCGCGCGGAAGTGCGCTAGCAGGTCGCCGATCCATCCAGTGGTCACGAAGCAATCGTTGTTGATGAAGACGAAATATTCACCGGAGGCGGCCCGGGCGCCCAGGTTGTTACCCGCCGAGAAGCCGGCGTTGACCGGACTCCGAACCACCCTTGCGTAAGAGTGCCGCGCCCTCCACTCATCGAGAAACTGCGGCGTGTCGTCGGTGGACCCGTTGTCCACCACAATCACTTCCAAATCCGGATAGTTGGAATAGGAATCGATGCTGTGGAGGCAAGCTTCCGTGAAGGAGCGCTGGTTGTGCGCCAGCATGATCACGCTGACTCTCGGAAAGAAGGGCGCCACCACGGCGCGTATTTCGTCACACCGGTGCGACCAGGTGTTCTCGCCTGCAAAAGCCCTGCGCGCATTGGCTTTCGCGGGGTCGCACTCTTCCAGCCCGCGGCGGATTCCATCGACGAACTCCTGCGGGGTGGATGTCAGCGTGATCAAACCGTCCAGGCGTTCAATCTCCGGGAACCGCACGGCCACCACCGGCTTGCCGGCGCTCATGTACTCCCAGACCTTCATGGGATCCGATGCCAGCGCGTAGTCGCAGACCCGGTACGGCAGCAGGCAGACATCGAAGGCGTGGAGAAAGGCGGGCAACGTCTCATAAGGCACACGGCCGAGCATGACGACGTTTGGCAGCGCGGCCAGTTCCGAGACATCGATGCGCATCACGTCCCCGATTAGAACGAAGCGCGCATCGGGGATGGATCGCGCCGCGTGGATGAGCAGTTCGATGTCGGTCCATTCCGCCGTCGCGCCCCAATACCCGACGGTGCGGCCGTCCGGTTCCAGAGCCAATTGGGCGGGCGGTGTGCGGTAATGTTCAGCCTCCACTCCGTTGCGCACCAGTAAGGGTTCCCGGCCGGTGAGGCGCAGCAATTTCCGTTGCAAGTGGGTGGACGAGCAAACCACGATATCGGCTTCACGGACAATTTCTGCTTCCAGTTCGCGCGCCGGGCGGCCGGAGTTGGCGAAGCTCGCGTAGTCGTCCATGCAATCGTACAGGACGACGTTGTTCCGCAGCTCGCGGACTACCGGCGCCCAAAACGGGTAATCGACGATGGACAGCGTAGCGCCGAGCCGGTACTGTTCGCGCACGCGGCGCACGCCGTTCTCAATGACCGCGATCTGCAGTTCGCTTGGAATGTCGCGATACATATTGGGTACATGAAGGCTGCCCGGCAAGGTGACGCGGAAGACATTTTCGGCCACTTCCAGCGTGTGGAAATCGTAGATGAAAGAGTCCGGAATGAACTCCGTGGAGAAGTAGAAGACTCGATGACCGCGGCGCGCGAATTCGAGGCTCAGGTGCTGAGGACGCTGGAATAAGAACTCCCAATTGACGATCGGGAAGACCATCACGTCGTACGGGCGCAGTTGGACCGCTGCGGGCGGTTCGCTACGCGGCGGCCGCTTAAACAACGCTGCGACTCTGGCGCGAATTGACACGACTACAATGGCAGCAGTTCGAGAGCGCCCTGAAGCTCGCTCCGCGTGTGGGCATCGCCGGTGCGCGTGGCGGCTTCGATACCCTGCTCATACATCGTGCGCGCTTCCTCGATCTCGCCGGACTTCTCCAGCGTTTGACCCGCATGGAAGTAGGCCGCGCAGTAATTCGGATCGGACGCGATCAATGACCGAAATTCACTCACGGCCGTGTCCAGTTGACCCTCTTTCACGTACTCCATGGCCAAGCCATAACGGGCGAACTTATTGTTCGGATCCTCTGCAAGCAGGGACTTCAACATCTCGGTGCGTTCAGACATGCAGGCTCCAAGTTTACAACCGTGACCCAGGTAACCGCATCTGGGGTTCCAGAAATCACCCTGCCTCACCAAGATAGTCGACGGTGATATCGCGCCGGTCGTCGGAGGAGGCGAGCAGGCGGATCTCAATCCGGTCCGGCGGCATCAATTCGGGAAAGCGTTCGCCCCACTCGACCATGACGACGGCTTGCCGGTCGAAGATCTCGTCCAGTCCGAGAGTGGCGACTTCGGCGGGGGTCTCCAGGCGATAGAGGTCGATGTGGTAGACGTTGGGGCCGTACTCGTGGATGAGCGTGAAGGTGGGACTCGAGACCTCTTCGGCCGGGGCGGCGCCCAAGCCTTCCGCGATGCCCTTGGCGAGGGTAGTCTTGCCGGCTCCGAGATTGCCGATCAGCAGGATCGCGGCCCGCGGTGGAAGCTCGGCGGCGATGCTGCGGCCGAGGGCAATGGTTTCGTCCTCGCTGGCAGTCTCAAAGTGTCTCGACGGCACGCATGGCCTCCGGCAGAAATCGAAGAATATCGGTAGCGAGGAATGATTTTTCTCCGAGGGTGGCGGCTCCGAGTTCACCAGCGCGTCCGTGCAGCCAGACGGCGGCGGTGACAGCTTGTTCGGAGCGGTCGGGAAACTGGGCGAGCAGTCCCGCAATGAGGCCGGTGAGAATATCGCCGGTGCCTCCTGTGGCGAGGGCGGGAGTGCCGGTCGGGTTGATCCAGGCGCTGCCGTCTGGGAAGGCAATGATGGTGCGGTCACCTTTCAGAACCACGGCCACGTTTCGCTCGGCGGCGAAGTGGCGGGCGAGGCCGAGCCGATCCTGCTGAACTTCGGACGTCGGGACTCCGCAAAGCCGTGACATCTCCCCGGGATGGGGTGTGAGAACGCGTAGCGGGCCGGGGCCGCGAAAGGCCGTTCCGGCCAACGCGTTCAGGCCATCGGCATCGACGACCACGGGAATAGGCAGGTCGGCGAAAAGGCGGCGCACGAGTCCGGTGGTAAGGCGGTGCGTGCCCATTCCGGGTCCAAGCGCGAGCACGGCCTTGCCCTGGGAGAGTCTGACGACCTGGTTGAAGGCTTGGGAGGAAATAGCTCCTTCGTCCACCTCATCAAGCGGCGCGGTCATGACTTCGGGGGAGTGGGTGGCGATGGTGGAGATCGCCGATTCAGCGGAGGCGACGGTTACCAGGCCGGCTCCAGCTTTAAGGGCCGCGACGCCGGTCATTGCGGCAGCTCCGGTCTTTCCTCGCGCGCCAGCCACGATGAGGGCGTGCCCGTATAGGCCCTTATTCGAGTTTCGCGATCGCGGAGAAAAAAGATCGGCGAAGACGGCGGGCTCGGCCAAGTTAAGGTTAATGTCGTCGAGCAGATGAGAGGGGGCTCCGATCGCGCCTACTACCAGTTCCCCGCAGTTCTCGTACTGGGGCCAGAGGACCTGGTCGATCTTGGGAGCGACGAAGGTTACCGTGTAGTGAGCTTTCACGGCGGGCTGGTGCGGGAGACCGGAGGGGATGTCCACCGCTACGATCCTGGCCCGCGGAAAGGCCGTGTTGATCTCTTCGATGAGTGCGGCGTATGGGCCGGTGGCAGGCCCCTTGATCCCGGTTCCCAACAGGGCATCGACGACGATGGTTGCCGGACGGGCTTCCGGCGGGAGTTCATGGGTGACGGACCCGCCTACCGTCTGAAACATGTGGCAATTAGTGGCGGCGTCGCCCTGTAATTCGTCGGTCCGGGCAGCCAATATCACATCCAGCCGGACTGGCCGGAAACGAGTTAGAAGCTGGCGAGCGATCACCAGTCCATCGCCGCCGTTATTCCCTTTGCCGCAGTAAACTACGATCCGATGTTGAGAGAGCGGCCTGAAGCGATCGACTAACAAATCCACGACGCGGCTGCCGGCGTTCTCCATCAGGACGATGCCAGGAATGCCGAGCTCCATGGTGCGGCGGTCCACTTCTCTCATCTCCGGCGCGGTCAGGACTTTCATATGTGCTCCGGGGCCAGCAGCCGTTCGAGGCGGCGTAGATTATCTTGTTCTCCCATGGCGATGAGGTAGTCGCCGCCGGTTAGTACGGCTTCGGCGGGAGGGTTAAAATTCATCGTTCCATCGGCTTTTCGAATCGCGAGGACAATGACGCCCAACTCCCTGCGGACCTGCATCTGGGCCAGGGTTCGGTTCACGAACTCGCTTCCCGCGGCGACTCTCACCTGCTCGATACCGACGTCCAGGCCGACGTTTTTGGTTGTGAAATCGATGAACTGGGAGACGTGCGGTCGCAGCATGGCCTGAGCCATGCGGTGTCCGGTAATGTCATAGGGGGCGAAGACAAATCCCGCACCCGCGCGGTGCATCTTCTGTTCGGATTCCTCCTCGGCCACCCGCGCGCAGATGCTGAGCTCCGGGTTGAGTCCCTTAGCCGAGAGAGTGACGAACAGGTTGTCGGCGTCGGAGGATAGCGTGGCTATCAGGCCGCTGGCGCGGTCCACGCCGACCTCGCGCAGGGTGGCGTCCCGGGTGGCATCGGCTTGCACGGCGAGCATGCCCGACTTAACGGCCCGAGCGACGCGCTCTTCCGAGCTATCGACGACGACGAACGGCACTCCGGCCCGGACTAACTCTTCGGCGGCGCCGCGACCGACGCGACCGAAGCCGCAAACGATGTAGTGATTGCGTAGATGATCGATCATGTTCTTGATGCGGCGTTTACCGAAATATTGAACGAATTCTAGTTCGATGGCTGTCTGAGTTACCAACCCCACTGCGAGAAACATCGTGGTAACTCCGAAAAATATGAGGAACGAGTTGAAGACCCGCCCCGCTTTGCTCAGGGCGTGAATTTCCGTGTAACCGACCGTGGTAATGGTGGTCAGCGTCATGTAGAACGCATCGAATATGGGCCAGTGCTCGATGAGGGTGAAGCCGGTAGTTCCCAGCGCTATGACAAAGAGAATCGCCGCGCCGAGGAAGGCGAACCGTTGCGAGAGGTGACCCATAGCTCTCAGTACCGGCGGACGAGCAGCAGGGTCATGTCATCCTGCAATTCCGGCGATCCGGTCCATTGTTCTACAGCCTGGATGACCGAGGCGATGATCTGATCTTCGCTGCGGTCGACGTTACGCATGAGGAGGTCGACGAGACGGTCCTCCCCGAACATTTCGCCGTACTCGTTCTCGGGTTCGGAGACACCGTCCGTGAAGCAGACCAGAAGGTCCCCGGGTTCGAGAGCGATGCGGCTCTCGTCGTATTGGGCGAAGGGGAACGCGCCAACGACGGTGCCGTCCACATTGAGCCGGGTGGCTTGTCCGTTACGGATGAGAATCGGCGGCAAATGGCCGGCATTCGTATAACTCAGGATGCTTGCGTCCTCGTCGTAGATGCCGAGATAGAAAGTTGCGTATTTTTCGGGTGAGGTGTAAGCGTATAACTGCTGGTTCAGGTGCCCCACCAATTGCGCCGTTGAAGGAATGGGGGCACGGGAGAAGGCCGACTCGGCGGCGACGGCCAGGTCAAACGAGCCGCGGAGCTCGGTCCGGAGCGATGATTGCAGCGTGGCCATGAGCAAAGCCGCGGAGATCCCTTTGCCGGCGACGTCTCCGATGGCGAGAGCCACCTTGGAACCGTGCATGCACTCGTAATCGAAGTAGTCGCCGGAAACCATGCGGGCGGGCTTACAGACAGCGGTGAGGCGGAGCGTCCGCACCTCGGGAACTGTCTTCGGATAGAGCTGGCTTTGCACCTCGCGGGCGATTTCGAGTTCGGATTGGAGGCGCTCCTTTTCCTTGGCGACGACCAATAATTCCTCGATGCGCTCGGTCATGCGATTGAACGAGTGGCCCAGATCGGCGAGCTGATCTTTCCCGTAGACCTCGATGCGGTGGCTGAAATCGCCTAACCGGACGCGGCGAGTTCCCTCGTATAGGAGGTGAACGGCGCGAGTGATGGTACGAGTCATGGAAATGCCGGCGATCAGCGATACGAGCTCCACTAACAGGAAGGCGATCGAGACGCCGAGCAGAATGGCGGGCATGCCCTGCACCACATCGGATTTACGGCCGAAGAACGCGCCATATACCGCCGAGGGGCGGGATCTCACCCATAGCCATGATTCGAGCTCGGAACCCGGCGAATCCCAGACTTCGATGGGTACGGCGGCATACCAGTTAATCTCGATATCGAATTGATTCGCCATGGCCGGCAGCCGATCGGAGGCGGCCTCTGAGTCGGCTCCGCGGTCGATGCGAATCCCGGACTGGCCGGACTGATTGAGCACCACGAGTTGGATGATGCCAAGGTTTGGGCACCAGATTGGCGAGGTACTCGCGGGAAAGAGGGGCCACGATGGTAAAATCGCCGTCATCGAGCTTGCCGTGGGACCAGATGTAGAAGCGGCCGTCCTTGATGGTCAGCCCGGAGATAGGTCCCCAGGCTTGAGGCGGGGCGGGGAACTCCCCGTCAGCCGGGTAACGGTCGATGCCGGACCTGGTGCGCAAGATCATCTCGAGGCCGGGATACCGATCCTTGTAGGCGAGTTCGGCGATCCGCTGCATGACGGCGGAACGGCTGGGCCGGTCGGCGTTAAGGATGGTGTCGGTCGCCAGCTGCAGTGAAGCGATGCGGCGATCGAGTTCGCCGGTGACCAGGTACACGGCGATCTGGCTGGTCAGCATCCAAAGCGCCAGGCCGGCGAGCGTGATGATGAGAAAGACCGGCACCACTGCGATGAACAGATACGTGACCACCAGGCGATTTCGCAGGCGCCAGATGGCTCGCTTCACCGCGATGCGAATGAGACGGGTACCGATCCAGAGGCCGAAGGCGACCGCCAGCACTTGGATCAGGATGGTCCAGCCACTGCGCGGCGCAATCAGGAGCAAGGCGAGATAGGCGGCGACGAGAATGCCAAAGGTAAGATCCACCCAGCCGAGCCGCAAGTAGACGGACTTCAGTTTGGGGGGCAGCGCCATGTTAGACCCTGGACTTCGCGATGGCCGGGGCTCCCTCGGCCGGCTCGGAAAGGGGAGCTTCGGGTGCGAGATAGTCGCGAGTCAGACCGTCCTGCAGGATGCGCAGAGCTGTTGCGGGATCGTCGGCGTACTGGAAGAGACTCAGGTCTTCCTCGGCGATCATTCCATATTTGACCAGCGCGTCAAAATTGATCACTTCTTTCCAGTAACTGCTTCCGTAAAGCAAAATCAGGATCTTGTTTTCGAGTTTCTGGGTCTGGGCGAGAGTGAGAATTTCAGTCATCTCGTCGAGGGTTCCGAATCCACCTGGAAAAACCACTAAGGCCTTGGCGAGGTAGGCGAACCAGAACTTGCGCATGAAGAAGTAATGAAACTCGAAGGACAGTTCGGGCGTGATCCAGGGGTTCGGGCGTTGTTCGAACGGAAGCCCGATGTTCAGGCCGACGGTTTTGCCTCCGGCATCCTGAGCTCCGCGATTGGCGGCCTCCATGATTCCGGGGCCGCCGCCAGAGCAGATCACGAAGCGGTTGGTCGGGCTTTCGATGGTACGGGTCCATGCGGTGATGAGCTTCGCCAGGGTACGGGCGTCCCGATAGTAGCGTCCCAAGGGCCCCATCTCGAGGATGCGGGCCGAGCCGAAAAAGACGATGGTGTCTTGCACCTTCTCGTCGCGGAAATGGGACAACGGCTCCAGATACTCCGAGAGAATCCGCAGGGCACGGGCGTCCGGACTGTCCAGAAACGCCTCATTCCGATACGCGACCGGCCGGCGGTAGACGATGGAGAGGGCGTCGACGATTTCCTGCTTGTTCGGACCGGGAACGGGTTCGTTCATTCGCTTGATTCGCTCGCTGGGGTTTGTGCCGCCTGCTCGAGTTTATCGAGCCGCTTCGCCAATTGTCGCACTGTCCTGACGAGTTCCGGCAGGCGCGGGAGGGCAGTGATCGTGCGGAGCCAGTCGCGGCTCTCGTAGGCCGGGGAGCCCGAGATCACCGAGCCGGGGGCGACATCGCCGCCGATCCCGCTCTGGGCATAAACAACGGCATTGTCGTGGATGGTGAGATGTCCCGAAACGCCCACCTGTCCGGCCAGCAGCACATTTTTTTCGAGGATGGAACTGCCGGCCAATCCGGTTTGGGCGCAGATGATATTGTCCTCGCCGACCACGCAGGCATGGCCCACCTGGACCAGGCTGTCGATCTTGGCCCCGCGTTTGACGCGGGTTTCGCCGACGGTTGCGCGATCGATCGAGGTCAACGTCTGGATTTCGACATCGTCCTCGATGATGGTAGGACCGGATTGGGGAATCTTGTAGTGGGTCCCATCGGCCCGCTTGGCGAATCCGAAGCCGTCGCCGCCGATGACCACGCCGTTCTGCAGGATGACTCGGTTTCCGATGCGGCAGTGTTCCCGGACGGAGGCGTGGGCGTGGGCGAGGAAGTCGTCGCCGATCTCGGCGCCCTCATAAATGACGACGTGGGGGTGCAGGACGGCATTGCGTCCGATGCGAACACGTTCGCCGACGTAAACGAAGGGCGCGATTGAGGCGTTCTCTCCCAGAATCGCCGTTTCCGCTATGCAGGCCAGTGGGTGGATACCAGCGGCGGGCTGTGGAGGCTGATAGAAAAACTCGAGGGCTCGGGCGAAATCGAGGTATGGGTTTCCAGAGACCAGGCTCCGCACCGGAAGGTCTTTCACGGGCTCGGAAATGAGGATGGCCGCCGCGCGGGTGAGCTTCACTTTGGCGGCATACTTTGGGTTCGAAAGGAAAGTGAGTTCGCTGGGGCCGGCGTGTTCCATGCCGGCTACTCCCGTGATCTCGATGTCGCCGTCGCCGACGAGTTCACAACCGAGCCGGGTGGCTATATCGATTAATTTCATGATGGTTCCGGGCGCTCGTGACCCTATGATATCCCTCATGGAGGGCAGTGGCGAGCGGGGATGTTTCGGGTAATTTACTTCTGAAATCCGTACGGTTTATGTAACGCTTGACCGGGCTCAAACGTTATTGCTCTAAGAAGCTGGATGGAATCAGCATCGAGGCTGAACTTTCCTTCGCTGGGGGTCTCGCACGCGGCCTGGCCAATGCATCCAGACGCCGGAAGTGTGCTCCAGATACGGTAACCAACCAATTCTGTTTTCTTCAATTCGCAGGGAAGTATCTTATGAGTGCTACACGGTCGTTGTGTTTCTGGCTCGCTCTAGTAGTTTTCGTGCCGCCAGCGGCGGCAATGACAAACCTGCTCACCCCATCAGTTGCCTCACCGGCGCCGGTGGGAACCATTATCCATTGGAACGTGTCCGTTTCGGGCGCGGCCTCTGAGAACAACTGGTATCGTTTTCGCGCGCGCCGCATGGACACACCTTTTTCCCTGATCCGCGACTACGGCCCCGAGGCGACGCTCGACTGGACGGCCGCCGACCGCGAAGGCGTCTACGAGGTGGAGGCTTCGGCGATGAACCTCGAAAACGGCGACACCGCCGTGGCGACCTCCACATTTCAGATGCTTCCGGTTGCGACGGGCAACCAGCCGGTTGTCAGCCCAACCGCCAACCCGCTGGTATTCCTGTACAGCGCTCAGGGCTGCGATAGCGGCCAGCGTATGCGCGTCGAGTTTCTAGGAGCCGACGGCATTCAGGCCACACCCTACAAAGGTTGCCGGTCTGGTTCGACAATGAACCTCTACCTGGCCGGGCTCCGGCCGAAAAGCCACTACTATGCCCGCCACACCATTGACACCGGTTCCCAATTCATCTTCGGGGATATCGTCTCCTTCACCACCGGCGACGCGTGGCCGAACCTGTTCACTGAGACCGTGTTGACTGCGGCACAAAAGACGGTTTCAAACGGCACCTTACTGGGCAGTTCCTTCGATGGTGTTGCGGTGGCTCACGCTCTGGACGGAACGCCCGTCTGGTTCTGTCCCAACTCGGCGTTCATCACCCGGCCAGAACCAGGTGGAACCTTTTGGGGGATCGTCATGTCGGGTAGCGCCGATCAAGCGCATCAGACCATTCGTAAATTCGATCTTCTGGGGTTGACCTTGCTCGAGACCAATGCCGCTCGAGTCAATCAGCAGTTGAAGGCATTGGGCAAGCGCGAGATCAGCGCGTTCCATCACGAGGTCCGGACGCTTCCGGGTGGCCGGATCGCCGCGCTGGCAGCTGTCGAACAGATCCTCACAGATGTGCAGGGACCCGGTCCCGTGGACGTTATCGGCGACATGATCGTCGTGTTCGACAAGGACCTGAATGTCGTCTGGACCTGGGACACTTTCGATCACTTGGACCTTGGCCGTAAGGCGGTTCTCGGTGAGACCTGCGCGAACGCGGGCGCGTGCGCGCCTCACTATCTCTCTCAAGATGCGAACGATTGGACCCACGGGAACTCTCTTCAACAGACCGCCGATGGCAATCTGCTTTACTCCAGCCGTCATCAGGACTGGTTGATTAAGGTAAACTACAACTTCGGTGAAGGGGACGGCAGCGTCCTCTGGAAACTGGGGAAGGACGGCGACTTTCGGTTCGATTCCGCCGACCCGTACCCCTGGTTCTCCCACCAACACGACGGGAATTTCGTAGCCACCGACCCCTCGACGTTGTTGGTGTTTGACGACGGAAATACCCGCATCCAGTCCGCCGGCTCCGGAAACAGCCGTGGGCAGGCCATCCGCTTGGATGAGCAGAATCGGACCGCCACCCTGGTTCTGAACGCCGACTTAGGTGTTTATTCATTGGCTCTGGGATCGGCCCAGATGCTGCAAAACGGAGACTACCACTTTGATGCCGGGTATGTGGCGACTGATACGGGCTCGACTGCTTTCTCGATCGAGGTGGACCCTGCCGGGAACCTGGTCTATCGCGCCCAGGCCAACACGCTGCTGTATCGCTCGTTCCGATTGACCGATATATATAGTGCAAGATAAGGAAGTGGCGATGCGCCGACGTGCCTTCTTGAAATCTGCGGCAACAGCGTCTTGGGGCGCTGCCCGTGCGGTTGCGGGGCTGCCGCCGCCGAACATCGTCCTGATCTACTGCGACGATCTGGGCTATGGCGATCTGGGCTGCTATGGCTCGCGGATCCGAACTCCGAACATCGACACGATGGCCCTGGAGGGTGTGATGTTCCGCCAGTTCTATTCAGCCAGTGCCGTGTGTTCCCCTTCGCGGGCGGCGCTACTGACGGGGCGTTACGGCGTGCGAACCGGCATCCCCACCGTGTTGACGCCGGAAGACTCCTACGGGCTGCCCGATTCGGAGGTCACCATTGCCCGGATGCTCAAGCCGCTCGGGTACAAGACGATGTGCGTCGGAAAGTGGCACCTGGGATCGCTGCCGCAGTACCTGCCGACTCAGCGCGGCTTCGACGAGTATTACGGAATCCCCTATAGCAATGACCAGTGGCCGTCGATTCTGCTGCACAACGGCGACATCATCGAATCGCCGGTGAAACTGGACACCCTGGCGGCGCGCTACACGGAGCAGGCCACGAGGTTCATTCGTCAATCAAAGGGCTCGCCGTTCTTTCTGTACATGCCCCACACGTCTCCCCATATCCCGCTGGCAGCCTCGCCGGCGTTCAAGGGGAAATCGTCCATGGGGTTGTACGGCGACGTAATCGAGGAGATCGATTGGAGCGTCGGCCAAGTGCTTCAGGAAATCGCCGCAACCGGGCAGGACAACAACACGCTGGTGATGTTTTCCAGCGACAACGGGCCCTGGTTTCAGGGTAGCCCAGGGCGCTTGCGCGGCCGCAAGGGCGACACATTCGAGGGCGGAATGCGGGAACCGTTCATCGCGAGATTCCCAGGCCGGATCCCAACTGGAAAAGTGGTGCGCCGCACGGTCGGCGACCTCGACAACCGTATCCCGTGCGGGAGAATCGTGACTTCGATGGCGTCCACCCTCGACATTCTCCCGACCGTCGCCGGCCTGACCAAGGCCGCCTTGCCAAATAATCCACTCGATGGAGTAGACATCTGGCCCGTGCTCACCGGGGAAGCCGATAGCATCGACCGGCCATTGTTCCTGTATTTCGACTATTGGAGTCTCCAGTGCGTGCGTCTGGACAACTGGAAGCTTCACCTGGCGCGCAATAACAGCCCGGCCTATACTCCCGAACCCAAGGTGGGCCGGTACAACCTCCGGCTGTTAAACCCGGAGTTGTATGACCTGGATACGGATTCCGAGGAAAGCACCGACGTGTCCGCCGATAATCCGGATATTGTGGCGGATCTCCAGGCGCGTGTGAGCCGGTTGCTGCCATCCCTGCCGAGCCAGGTTCAGGCGGATTGGAAGGCCACTCAAAACCGGGGCGTCTATCCGAACACGCCGGGCGCCTGGCCGGTTCCGATCATCTAGCGGCGGATTGCGAGATAAACGCCCGATGGCGACTGCACCCCGGCTGCCGTTACGATTACCGGTTGAGCTCCGTCCGGGACGCTGGGAACCGTGATCGCAACCTGGTACAATCCCGCCGACCCAGGGGAGATGGCCGCCCCCATTACCTGCGCTTGAACGCCGCCGATGGTCACGGTTGGCGAGTTTACTACAGGTGACGCAACCGAAACCTGCCAGCCGGCCGGCGTTGACGGATTGGTCGGCCCAAAGCCAGTGCCCCAGAGAACGATCACATCGCCAGGCTTCGCCGGCGCCGTGGTCACACTACTGCCGAGAATCCCAACCGGGCCGATGTCGCTGTTGTCTGGGTAGCGGGTCGCCACGGGATATTTCCCCGACCAGACGAAGAACGCCGGCGATACAGGTTGGAGAGTGGCGCTGAAGGCGTCGCCGATGGCGCCGTTGTTCGTTACCTGCACGTCAACCGGGCCTGTAGTGCTGTCGTCCGGACCCAGGACGTTGATCTGGGTTGGACTGATATAGTACACCGACGCGGGCTTCCCGTTGATCATCACCGACACATTGTCGAGCTGCGCTGGAAGTTGGCCGTTCACAATATCGCTGGCTCCCCACGGGCGAGTGCTTGCAGCGAGATTGGTTCCCTTAATGGTGACCCAGGAACCGGGTGCGATTCCCGACAGAAAACTGGCTCCATTCACCACCGAAGTGATAGTCGGAACCGTCGGCAGAGCGGCCGTCAATGTGTAGCTCGTAGTGTAAATGGTGTCGCCACCGATGTCGCTGTCGCCGTTTGCCGCGTTTGCAGCAACGTAGATGTTGATGTTGCCGACATCCGACGTGGGCGGCATCCAGTCGAACTCGAACGTAATGGATCCGGTGGTTCCCGATCTGGTCCCCGCCGCTGTGTGTGCGATATACTGCAGCGGCAGCGACGAAGTGCATCCGACTCCCGTGGCGTAGCTTCGGAAAGTGCTCTGCGTGCAGACGATCTGGGTGTTTAAGTCTGTAGTCGAGAAGAGTTCCCGCCTCCGTGCTGGTGCTGGTTGCCAGGCGCGTGGTCAATTCGAATCCCCAACGCTTTGCCTTATCGTCGGAGATCTGAACCACGAGATGTTGTTTCACGCCTGGGGTGTAGGTAAGGCCAGTTGGAAACGCTACGGATACACTTCCAGTGCCACTGCCTCCACTGTGACAGGCCGAGCAACTGGTCTCGCCTGGGACACCGGCCGTTCCGGGGTACGGCACAGCAACGTTGGCGTAGAGCACGACTGGGATCGCCGCGGTCAGTACGGCCATCTGGATGAAGAGCAGCTTCTTTTGAGTCATTTCTGTCGGAATTCTATACGACGGATGCCGGGCGGCACTGGTTCCAAGCAACTTTCCCTCCGGGAAAGATGGGCAAGCGAACGTGGGGTGGATTGCGGTGCTCGAGCCGCGAACTTCGTACATGCGGACGAACTGGAACAGCGCAGTGCGCAGATTGGCGCGCTGGCCGGGGTCTTTGAGTGCCCCTGGGGCAGCGAGTTGCAGCGTACGGTCTGTAAGCAGCCGGCCTTTCTGATATTGCTGGTTGAGGACGTCTACCAGGTCCACGAGCTTGGCCGCTTTACGGAATCGAGGGAAGAGATAATCCTCCTCAAGCTTCTCGTGGTAATCCTCAACGAACGTCCTGATCAGTCTCGCTGACGAGGCCACGACATCAGGGGGGAAGTCCCGTTTTCCGTCAATGCGATTGACCACCTCCCGATAGATGAGCAGCACGCGCTTCAACAGTCCGTTCCTTTGTGCCAACAGCCGGTAGGGTCCAGACCACACAGCCGCTCCGCCAATCAGGAGCCCGGCGGCTCACAGCCAGTTTCTTCGCGGATCCTTCGGGAGCCCTTGGACTCCCTTCCATCCAGACGAGTCTTGCGACAAATTGTCCACTTTGCCGGGCATCGTCGCCCCCCAGTCCGCGCTCATTTCCTTGGGAGGGGGCAGGAACCTCCCCGAGCGGTGCTGATACAATAACGTTTCCTGGTGATTGTAGGCCGGATCTGACAATTCAGACTGAGCTGTGCAACGCAGGACGTTCGGGAGGCTTCTACTTCAATATGTTGGGCGCACTGCTCCGCCTTTACAGCTACCTGTATGAGTTCGTTTTGGCGTTGTTCCTGTTCCTTATATCCCTGGTGGCGCTGATCGGCGGGAAGCATCAGCTTTCCATGCCGATGCTGCCGTGGGAGGGTGCGAGCCTGACATACTGGCTGTTCGGCTTGAGTCTGGCTGGAACCGTCATTACCGTTCTCGCGGCAATGGGTCGCCTCCGTCCCCTTTTTTGCCTGTGGTGCCTGTTTGTAGTGGTGATGATGGCCCGCGGGTTCTTTCTCTCCAGCTATTACTACAGCGGTGGCGCGGATCAGTTTTTCGGAGCGGTGGCGCTGTTCATTGGCGCAGTGATCGCGCTGCTCAGCAGTCTCACCCTGCTGAGACGCGAACGACGTTAGCCGCGGGGAAATCCCGCTCGAACCCGCGCCCTACTTGAACTCGGGACTGTTTGGAGTGGCCGGCTCCTGACCCCAGTTCTGATGAATTACCTGGGTTTGATCGGAGTAAAACGTCCGGCGCCCGGTGTTCCCGAATGCCTCGGGATTCGCATTCACCGAATAGCCCGTCGGAATCGCCTGGACCGTGAACACGTAGCCCGTGTTCTTACCTTCGGAGAGCGTTCTGGGGATCAGATCGGAGGCCTGCGGCCCAGCCTGGCCACTGGTGGGCGGGCCGAGTTCGGCCAGAGTTGCGGCATATCGTCCGAACTGCGAATAGTATTGGATCTGGGCGGTATGGATGGTCCCGATCTGCCGGATGGCCGCCATTTCCTGCGCGTTCATGCGCTGATTGTTCAGCTTAGGGACAGCGATCGCTGCAATGATCAGAATGATCGCGATCACAATCAGGAGTTCGATCAGTGAAAACCCGCGCTGGTTCCGCTGACGTTCGAGTCTCGTCGGCATCATAGAGTGTTCTCATTCTATGACGAATGAGACCGCCCAGGCGTGCAGGCGCCTAACCGGACAGCATCCCTTCTGGCAAGGCGGCCTGGAAGTGCGCGACCCGGAGGCCGCCCGCTAGAGGTCTAGGGACGGCCCCCGGCGGCGACTAGCGCTTCACCGCAAGTTTCATCGTGTTCAGCGTTCGCGTGTCCGCAACCGTAGCTACCACATCGTATTCGCCGTCAGCTAAGGAAGGCGGCACAATGACGTTGAACTGGTACAGCCCTACACCCTGCAATCCGGCATACTCGACGGTGGCCGGAGTGCCGCCGATCGTGAGCTGGACCTGGTTGGCCAGCACAGCGGGGGTGCCGATCAGACCCGCGGCGACCGGCGGGTTCGATGCTCCGAAACCGAGCGCCCACAAGGATATATGCTCTCCGGGTTGAGCTGGAGCCGATCCCGGTAGCAATCCCGAGGGAGCGACGATGGTGGGCGGCGCGCCCGGAGTGGTTCCGGCCCGAAGGGCCTCGACGTATCCCTTCGGCCAACCTTTGAACTCGGGGGCGACGGATGACATGGTGACCAACGCCCCGTCGCTGGTCCCGTTCGCGTTCGAAACGGTTACTTTCACCGGGCCGCGCGTGGTGGTATCCGGCACCTGGATATTAATGAAGGTCGGACTCACGAATAGCGGATAGGCAGGCTTACCATCCACCGTGACGGTGACTCCGGCCAACGTCGTATTCAACCGGGAAGGATCGGCCCGGGCCACGGAGTCCCACTGTTGGGTGATCCCGTTGGTGAAGTTCAGGCCGTAGATGGACACCAGCGCCAGAGGCGTCAGCACCTCCGTTCCGGCTGCCACGGTCACCACGCCATGGGCGTTAATAACGGGCCGGTTGGAAGGCTGGACGGTGGAAGTGATAGTCACCGTCGCGGTGACGCTTCCGGCTGAGTTGGTGGCGGTCAACGTATAAGTTGCGGTCGCCGTGGGAGCTACCTGTCTACTGCCGGAAGCGGCCACCTGTCCGATACCGTTGTCGATGCTCACCGTTGTAGCGTTGCTGACGTCCCAAGTCAGGTAGGCGGTTTGGAACCCCGGAGTGATGGTGGAATGGTCCGATACGAACTTGTTGATTACCGGCAGTGGAGCGGCGCTGACCGTAACGGTGGCGGTTTTGGTTACGGTCCCGAAACCGTCCTGGCTGTCAAGACGATGTCGAACGTTCCGGCCTGTAGCACCCTGTTTGCATAGGTACCAATTGTGGGATTCAGAACCGTACCATCGATGACGGAATTGATGGTTACGGTATCGGCGCCGATCACATCCCAACTCAGCGTGAGAGTGTCGCCGACGGCGAGAGCGGTAGGCGTGGCCGAAAACCGGTTGACCACCGGAGCACCTCCAGTCACCGCAGCAGACGGCTCCAGGAAGAACCGCGCGAAATCGTTCTCGGTCTGGGCGCGTGTGGAGATGGTTCCATCGCCGTTCGCGTTCTCCAGATAGCGGTTGTCCGCCTTCACCCGGATGCGGTACGAAGCATCGCTCTGCTGTTCAAAGAAAAACAGCACAAATCGTCATCCGGCTGGTATCGTGTGGAGACCAGTTTGTCCACGGAACCATCTTCGTGCAGCCACTTGTTGTTGTCGGCTTGAATGGTCGCCTTGTACGATCCGCCGAGCTTCGGCCTGGGGATTGAAGCGGGCAAAGTTCGTATTGTCCTGTACGGTGGTGCCGAGCCAATTGATTCGTGCCCTCCACCCAGAACTTGCCCGTTGACTTGGTATGGATCCTATCGGGCCCTGGCTGAAGGTCAGGGTGTGCCAGGACTTCGTGATCCGGAACAATGGCCTGCAGTAAACTCGCCGTTCGCGAAACCGTATTCTGAATCTGACAGCCGGGAGAGGCCCTCGGAGAGATCTTTCCCCGGGTGAACGCCGCCGCCCTGGCTGGCTCGGCAGAGATACTGTGGAACCGATGAGTTGCCGGGGCTCTCGATGCCGCCCTGGAAAGCGCTCGCCGAATCGAGCCGTTCGAGGCAGCGATCCATTGCCCGTTCATCGTAGTCGTCAGGACCTCGAACCTGTTGATCTGTACGCCCTGGTTCGAATAGCCGATGGCGCAGCCGATGCCCGACCGGAACTTGCCCAGGTGAACGGCGCCTTGGTAGGAGCGCGACAGGTGTATAAGGGCTGCGAGTCGGGTGGGGCTTCGGTCCCAAGTCTTCAGCTCGGCGGCCACGTCCGCACCGGTCGATGAAGACCAGGGGTTCACGAGAACCTCATATTTGAAGGGCGTGTAGGCAGCCCCATTCAGCGAGATGTTGCACGCGCCGAATTGTGCCCGAGTCTTCCCCACCTCGATGCCGCCTTGAAGGTACGCGCGGCAGGAGTACATCGTCTGCCCCGATTCGGAGCCGACGGCGTAGGCGCCTTTGGGGATAGCGCCGCCCGATGTAGCGACCCAGAAGCCTGAGAAATTCGTGAGCACCTCGAAGTCGGTGAGAATCACTTCTGAGCCGCCGAATTCGATGTAGCAGTTCTTAAATGGGGGAAGGTACTTGCCTGGATGGACGTTTCCCTGATAGGTCCCCCGGCAGACGTAAATGGTGTTGGTACTGGGGTCTTGGGAGAATCCCGCGGTTCCGCCTCGGAACAGTGTTTTCGGGTCTGGATTGGATTTGATCGATACCCACGACTCCAGGGCGCTGGGAATCGGGACCTGGCCCCAGGCGGGGGCGGTGAGCAGTGCGATTCCGAACAGCAGGCGCGTGGCGCGCCGTTCGGTAATTTCCCGGCATCCAGATCCAGAATGGTGGTTCACCATCAATCTACTTAGCATGTTTGCACCTCTTTGCTGTCGATGTACGGGATGGTCCCGTACTCTACAAGCAGCGAAACGGAGAGAATCCCGCCAAAAAGAGTTCCCCGCTTGAGAATTGGCGGAAAAACCCGGCGCACAGCGCTATCCATGCGGGGCTCAAATGCTGATTTCCATCGATGCGCACGCTATCGGTTGCCGGCTCACTGGGAACGAGGTCTATGTGTCTAACCTGATCCGGCAATTCACACGGCTGGATGCTTCGACGCGGTTCCACCTGTTCATCTCGCATCCAGACATCGCCGCGAGCCTGCCGGGTTGTTTCGACACAACCGTGGTCTCGACGAATCCATTCCAGCGCCTCGGGCTGGATATTCCCGGCCATTTGCGGGCGAACCCTCCCGACCTGCTGCACGTTCAGTACACGTCTCCCCTGTCATGCCGAATTCCGTTGGTCGTGACCATCCACGACGTCAGCTTTCTGGAACATCCCGAATATTTCCGACCGCTCCGCGCTCTTCAACTGCGTTGGACGGTGGGGCGAACCGCCCGACGGGCAGCTTACATTCTGACGCCCAGCGAGTTCACGAAACGGGCCATTATGAATGCCTACGATGTGGAGGAGGGCCGTGTCCAAGTTATTCCAAATGGAGTTTCCGACGACTTCCGGCCAATCGATCGGACCACGGCGGCTCTGGCGGTGAAAGGGCGCTTCGGCGTGTCGGGCCCGTATATTTTGACGATCGGAGACCTGGTTCCAAGGAAGAACCATATTGGCCTCATACGCGCCTTCGAGCAGATGGCGCGGGCCCGACCCGAACTACCGCACCGGTTGGTGGTAGTTGGCAAGCCGGCCTGGTTTGCTCCCAGGGTGTGGCAGGCCGCCGCGGATTCGCCGCTGCGGGACCGCATTCACTTTACCGGGTTGGTGCCGGACGGGGATCTGCCTTCGCTCTATGGGGCCGCCGACGTGGTGGCGTATCCTTCGTTTTACGAAGGGTTTGGATTGCCGGTAGTCGAAGCCATGGCGTGCGGACGTGCAGTCGTATGCTCGGAGAACTCAGCGATCCCGGAAGTGGCCAACCGGTCGGCGCTGCTGTTCGACCCGAAATCGCCGGAAGCGATCGCCCACGCCCTCGAATCCGTGTTGATGAACCCAGACCTGCGTGGGCGCCTCGAGCGCCTCGGATTGCGGCGCGCGAAGGGGTTTACCTGGACACGAACGGCACGTCAGACCCTGGACGCTTACTATCGAGTGGCAGGCGAGCATCGAGCAGCCACCACGCGGGGCAATCCGGCGAGATCGGTCCTCATTTCGATGTCCATGAAGACCCCAGACAGCATTTCGCGCACCGGGCCGTCCGAGTTGTAGGCCACTTCCATTACGATCCAACCCCCTGGGCGGAGAACCCGCACCGCGTCGGCGATCAGCCGGCGATAAATGCCGAGCCCGTCGGGTCCGCCAAAAAGCGCGACGTGCGGTTCGTATTCCACCACTTCGCGCTGCAACACGGACCGGTCCGTCTGGGGCACGTAGGGCGGGTTGGACGCGATCATCGCCGCGGTTCGGCTGGCGATGGCGGACAGCAGGTCGCAAGCAACGCACTGGACCTTCGCATCGAGCCGGCGTGCATTGACGGCGGCTACAGCCAAGGCCCGGGTGGAGATGTCGGTGGCGAAGACGGAGCGTCCGGTTTCGAGTGCGAGCGAGACGGCGATGGCTCCCGATCCGCACCCCACGTCGATCACGGCTCCCTCCATCGATCCCAGCTTTTCGATGGCGGTTTCCACCACGTGTTCGGTCTCCGGCCGCGGAATCAGGACATCCGGGTTGACCGCGAACTCGCGCCCGTAGAACTCCTGCTTCTTCGTGATGTACTGGGTCGGCTTTCCGTCGAGTCGCTCTTTGAGGTAACGGCCGAAGTGAATCCACCAAACCTCGATGAGTTCTTCATTGGAGTGCGCGTACAGCCACGCCCGGTCATGCCGGGTGGCGTGGGCCAGCAAAACCTCGGCGGTCAAGCGCGGAACGGAAACGGCGGCCTCCGCCAGGAGGCGGGTCCCCTGTTCGAGTGCGCTCTGAATGGTCATGGATTGCCGGCCGAAGCGGCTCCGGAGCCGAGAACCTCAGGCGGCGTTGGCCGCGTCGATGCCCTGTTCTTTCAGCTTCTGGCTTTGAAAATGAGCGGTCAGGGCCTCGATCACCGGGCCAATCCGGCCCTCCATGATCTGATCGAGTTGGTGCAGCGTCAGCCCGATGCGGTGATCCGTGAGCGCGGTTTTGCGGGAAGTTATAAGTTCGGATCTTCTCGCTGCGGTCACCGGTGCCCACCATGCTGCGGCGCTCGGCGCCGATCTGCTCGCGCTGCTTCTCGAGTTCGATTTCGTAAAGACGGCTGCGCAGGACGCGAAGTCCCTTGGCCCGGTTCTTGATCTGCGATTTCTCGTCCTGGCAGGAGACCACCACGCCCGTGGGAACATGGGTGATTCGGACGGCCGAGTACGTGGTGTTCACGGATTGGCCGCCTGGACCGGAGGAACAGAACGTGTCGATCCGGAGGTCCTTGGGATCGATCTGAACGTCCACCTCCTCGGCTTCAGGCATTACTGCGACGGTGATGGCCGAAGTGTGTACGCGGCCCTGCTGCTCGGTAGCCGGAACGCGCTGCACCCGGTGGACGCCGCTTTCGTACTTGAGGCGGCTGTACACTTTGTTGCCGCTCACCAAGGCGATGACTTCCTTCAAACCGCCTACGGAGGACTCGCTGGCGGACGTGATCTCCACGCGCCAGCGCTGGTCTTCGGCAAAGCGGGAATACATGCGGAAGATCTCCGCCGCGAACAGCGTCGCTTCGTCGCCGCCGGTGCCCGCGCGGATTTCGAGGACTACGTTCTTCTCGTCGTTGGGATCCTTGGGCAGAAGCAACAGCCGCAACTCTTCCTGGATGGCCGCCAAGGATGGCTCCAGACGTTCTACTTCCTCCTCGGCCATCTGCCGGAGTTCCGGGTCTGTCTCGCCAAGCATCGAACGAGCTTCGTCGAGGTTCTGCCGGGTCACTTTCCACTCGCGATATTTGGCAACGACATCGGACAAGTCGCTCTGGGCCTTGGTGACCTTGCGGTATTGATCCGAGTCATTGATCACGGCCGGATCCGCCATCTGACGGGTCAGACCCTCGTACCGCGCCTCAATATCGGCGAGCCTTTGCGCAAATTCCATGTAGTTTCGATCAGGCGATGACCAGTTCGCCGCCTTGTTCTCTTTCGAGTTCCATGGCGCCATCCAGGGCGCGGATGGCAATGGCCGTCTGGTCGTCGGACGGCGGTTTGGTGGTGATACGCTGCAACCACAGGCCGGGAGACGTGAGGGCGGACATCATCCCTCCGCGGCGCTTCGCGGCAAACCGGATCAGTTCGTAGCTCAGACCGGCGATGAGCGGAAGCAACGCGATGCGCGAGACGAACTTGGCCACGAACCCGTCTACCGGCACCAGGGCATAGGTCAGCATCGAAATCACCATCACAACCAGCAGAAAACTGGTGCCGCAGCGCGGGTGAAACGTCGTGAACCGCTGGGCGTTGTCAACGGTCACCGGCTGGCCGGATTCAAAGTTGAACACCACCTTATGCTCCGCCCCGTGGTATTCGAATACCCGGCGAATGTCCTTCATTCGGGAGATCAGCGTCAGGAACGCCAGGAAAATCGCGATGCGAATCAACCCATCCACCAGGTTGATCGCCATCCGGCCGCCGACGGCGTCATAGGCGGTGCCGAGTTTGGTGGCCAGCCAGAGGGGTACGAACTTATAGAGAAAAATGAAAAAGGCGAGTGAGAAGAGAAGGTTCAGTCCCATCACCCAACCGGAGATTTCCTGGGGCTTCTTGCCGGGAGCGCCCTCGTCGAGAGCCGCGTTGGCAGAAAACCGCAAAGCGCGGATACCCAGCGACATCGCCTGGCCGAGAGTTCCCAGACCGCGCAGGATCGGATATTTGAATATCGGATACTTCTCGGAGACCTTGGCCAGCGGTTGCTCCTCGGTGACCACCTCGCCGTTCGGTTTGCGAACCGCCACACAGTAGCTGTGCGGCGCCCGCATCATCACGCCCTCCATCACCGCCTGGCCGCCGACGAGGGTCTCCTCACCGGTTTCCAGAATAGGCAACATTTGGACATGCGCCGCCACGCGGAAGAAAGTACGGATTGCCAAGGTAGAGGAACTCCTACCTCATTATACCTTGCCGCGGGTTCCCGGGCTCGTATTTCGGCGTTGGGGATGGAATCCAGCCGGCCTGTTCGCCAACCCCTGCATATGCAATCCGTTACGGGTGACTCACGGCGGCGGACTTCGCCCTCGTTTCCCGCTCGGCGTTGTCGATGATCGCTAGCCATTGCTGGGCAAGATCTCGCGCGCCTCGTTCGCCACTTGCAAGATACTCGTTCACCCGGATTCTGGCTTGATCGAGTTTGCCGATCGACGCCAGTATTTCGGCTGCGAGGAGATTCGCCTGGGGATGATCGTCCCCGGCGCGCGTCAGCAAACTCAGAGCTTCGGGCGTGAACTTCCTCTTGCTGACCAGAACAAGACCAAGAATCAGTTTGGATTTGGTTGACGCACGGTCGATGTCCACCGCGTGCCGGGCCACGTGCTCGGCATCGTCGAACCTGTTCAACATCAGGTACGCCAGAGCGAGATTAGCGTAGGGAACATAGTTATGCGGATCGATCTGAACCGTACTCTCCAGTATGGGGGCGGCCTCCTCGGGCTTCCTCATTTGAAGGTAGAGACTGGCCAGATTGTTACGGGCAGCGACGAACTCCGGATCAATGTCGATGGCGCGTTTCAGGTGATCGGCTACCTGGTCGAACTGGTTTTTCGAAAACGCCTTGATCGCACGATCATATTCGCGCAGCGGCCTTTCCGGGAACTCGATGCTGCAACTCCTGTAGAGTTACGACGCCGGGGCGCTTGGTTACGGTCTCGAATTCAGGTGACGGGTCTACAGAAGTTTTCCCAAGGTGTGCGCCGGCTTGCGTCGTATGCCGGCCGGGTATTAGACCACTTGGGAACCTGCTGGTCCGCGCCAGCAAACTCGGGACGGGGAGCCTGCGCGGTGAGCGAAACCCCTAATGCCAGGGTCGCTGAAATTCCGAGTGTAAACACACCTCGAGCCGCCATTGGAAACCTGCCTTTTGAAATTCAGGAAGACCGGGCTTGCTGCCACCCTGGCAATCAAGCCGAAACCGGATGTGTCAGAGACGGATTGCGCCCGTTCCTGCCAATATTGATGAAGATAGGAATTCTTTTATTTCTCATAGCACCGTTACGGCGCGTGGCTAAATCAGTGAGCAGGAATTACTTAGTAAGATTCACCAAATGGGAATTTACGGCGGGCCAATCCCCGCGCGGGATATCAGGCGAGTACCGCGCACCGGGACGCGGAAGATGGTGCGGAGACGTTCGGGCGCGCATCGCCGCGGATCGCTGAGGTAGATCTCATGATGCAATCCACAGAGTTGAAGGCCCTGGGCGGAGGCAAAGGCCTTCATCCGATCGATGCTGGTACTCGACTCGCTGTAGGGACCCACGTGCAGCATCTGCACGCACGGTCCCTCCTTCAGGGGTATCAACTTGACGGACCTGATCTCTTCCGGTTTGCCTTTGTCGATCAGATCTTTCACGGCGGACTTCAATTCCGCGGCGGTGATGAAGTCGGGAACCCGGATCAGCAGATTCCAACGCCAGAGAGTGCGGTCGGAAACCAACTGGCCGCCATCCATGATGTCCCACAGTCCTTCAAGGGCGCACACCTTGAAGTCCTCACCGCCGGCGAACTTGCGGGTCATTTTGATGGTCCAGGCCACTGCGTAAAGGGCTCCGACCGCCTTCTGAAAAGCCTCGCCACCCGGTTCGCCCTGACCTTCGAAGGCGAGATATTTCCCCTTCGCCGGCTCCATTATTTGCGGTGATTTCGGCGTCGCATAGTCCGATTTCAACTCTTTGTATAGATCCACCTTGGCGGTGGCGGCAGCGGATTTGGCCATGGCAAATCGAGTATAAATCAGACCGCCGACTCTGAATAGCCCCTCTTTCACGCGGCGAATGGGACCGCTCTGGTATAAAGGTCAACCATGAAGAGGATTCTGCTCGCGGCCTGGATTGCCGCGCTGGGCACCCATGCTATCGCCGCTGACTGGCGGACCTATGGAGCCGACCCGCAACGGACCGGCTGGGCGAAAAACGAGAAGCGCCTGACCAAGGCAAATGTCTCGAAGCTGAAGCTGGAATGGAGCCTGAAGCTCGACAACGCGCCGATTGAACTCTACTCGCTCACCGTGCCTGTGGTGAGTGTCAACACCGTCACTCCGAAAGGCTTCCGCGACCTGGTGATTACGGCCGGCAGTTCGGACAACCTGTACGCGATTGACGCGGACACCGGAAAACTCGAGTGGAAGAAGACCTTCGGCCGGGAAGCCGGGGCCCCGCTGAACAGAGGCACCGGCGGATGGCTGTGTCCGAACGCGCTGGTGGACACACCGCTGTACGACGCCAAGACGCGCACCGTGCACGTGATCTCGAGCGACGGCAGGTTGCACTCCATCAACGTCGTGAACGGGGAAGACCGGAACGCGCCGGTGCAGTTCGTTCCGCCGTATTCGAAGAACTGGAGTATGAACCTGGTGGACGGTGTCCTGTACACGGCGCTTTCACAAGGCTGCAATCGCGCCAAGAACGGCGTGTATGCGATGGATCTGAATGACCCCAAACGACCGGTCACCGTGTTCCAGACCGCCGGCGGAGTTTGGGGACGCGCAGGCGTGGCTATCGGAAACGACGGCAAAGTGTATGCCGAAATCGGCGACGGCGCGTTCGAGCCGGAGGCCGGCAAATACTCCGATGCGGTGGTTCAATTGGAGCCGAAGACACTGAAGCTGCTGGACTACTACGCTCCGAAAAACCAGCGCTTTATCGACAAGAAGGACCTGGACATGGGTAACATCAGCCCGGTGGTGTTTCCCTGGAAAGGCCGCGACCTCATCGCCGCGTCGGGCAAGGAGGGTGTCATCTACCTGCTCGATTCGAAGTCACCCGGCGGCGAAGACCATCGCACGCCGCTGTTCCGAAGCCCGCTGTACACCAACGAAGAGGCGAACTTCATGATGCGGGGATTCTGGGGCGCGTTTGGGAGCTGGGAAGAGAATGGATCGCGGTGGCTGCTCGGTGCGGCCTACGGTCCGCCTCAATCCGCAGGCGCCGGCCTTTCCCCTCCAGTACGGGAAGACCGAGAACGGCAGCATCATGGCGTTCAAGGTGGTGGAGAAAGAAGGCAAACCGGTGCTCGAACCGGCTTGGATGTCGGTGGATATGATCGCTCCGGACCCACCGGTCATCGCAAACGGAGTGGTGTACGCGGTGTCCACGGGTGACGAGAGCCGGCAGGTGGATTCGGGTGGAAGGCTCCTGACGTCGAAAGAGAGGGCTACCGCGTCCAAGCCGGCGATCCTGTATGGTCTCGACGCCGAGACCGGCAAGGTGCTGTATTCGAGCAAGGATCTGATCAAGAGCTTCACCCACTTCAGCGGGCTGGCGATTTCGGAGGGGCGGATCTACGTTGTGGACGCCAACTCGACTGTCTACGCGTTCGGCACCGGGGAGGAGTAGTTCGATCGGTGGATGCCGGCGATTTGACTCAGCGGTCTGCCGGCAACTCCTGAACCTGCCCCGATGGCAGCGTGAGGCGTCCATCCTCATAGCGGCGACCCGGCGACCGCGACCACTCCACCCTCTTTCCGTCGCGTAACTCGATGGCGGCCTCCACGCCGCCGGCTCGCAGATAGAATCCGTACTGGGGAAGCGTGTGGCCCTCCACCGTCCATGGCTCGGAACCGCGATTGACCCAGACCTGCCCGCCGCGCTCCCACGCGACATGCTGCCGGTGAATGTTTCCATCCGCGAACTCCACCGAATCGATGCGATCGAGCGCGAGCGCTTTCATGGCGTCGTTGAGCAGCCAGTGCACCCGCACGACATCGCGGTTGAAGGCCTGCGGCACCATCGCCGGCCGGCCGGAGAGCACCTCCGTGCTGATGTAGTCGTCGCTGTAGGATCCGTGCTCCTTCGCGTCGAGGCCGCCCTGGTAGCGGCCCTCGTAACCCGCTCCGTGCAGAATGAATTTGTCATGCCAGGCCACGTCGATCCAGGGGATCCGCTCGGAATCGGAGCATTGAATGTTCCAGGTAAAGCCCTTCCCTTGGGAGTCGATGCGTAACTGCTGTGCATCGGCGCCGTCCAGCCATCCGATCAGCTTGTCGTGACCCGCCTCGGACAGTTGCGGCGCGTCGTTGCCCAGGTGATCCCGGATCCAGGCGAAGGCCTCGCCCCAGACGCGCTGGGTCTCGCCGCGTTCAACGAACCGGCCGTCTCCCGTCCAGTAATCGTAGGGAGCTATCGATGACCATACATCGATGAAATACGCCGTCGGAGTGAAACCGTCTTTGATCAGTCGAACGTTACGTTCCAGGTAGGATCGCAGGCGATCCGGACGGGCCCGGTAGGACTGCGCCTCACGTCCGTAGTTGAACCAGGCACGATACGGAGTTCCGTTCTGCCGGAAAGCGATGGCATCGTAGCTGAATCCTTCGAAGTCCGGATAGAAGTCGATGTAGTTGTCGTGCGGCGCAAAGAGCGTTCCGGCGCGTTTGGCCGTCTCGCACTAATTGCCGGAATTCTTCCAGGGTTCCGAACTGCGGATTCGGCGGGTAAATATCGGGCAGCCGGTAGTCGTAGCCCCAACGCTGCCAGCTGTGCCACACAACCAGCGCGTCGGTCAGTCCGTATTGCGCGGCGCGCTCCAAGGCCCGGGCGCTCTCGCCGTACTGTCCACTCCAGAGGTCGAAGGTGAACCGTCCGGCGAGTTTGGGTACGCCTTTCGACGGACGCCGCGTGTCCTGTTCGCGGATGCGCTTTACAGCGGCGAACACGCTCGGGGCCGGGAAGAACTCGAGCGTTTGCGTGTGCGGCGTCACCAGCGAGTAGATCTTCGCGTCGGGATCCACCTCCAGGCGATCGGGGATGGAGTTCGAATTCTGCACCAGCGCGAGCCCGCTGTCGAAGTCGAAACCCGCGAAGGAGGTGGCCATGTTGTGGCCGTCGAAGTTGAGCCGGAATGCACGCGGGTTTTCGATGACGTTACCGGGTCCGGCGTAGACACGCACCGCCGTTTGGCTCCACGCGCCCGCGGATACGCCTTCCAGGTACAAATGGAACCACGGCTTCGGAGGCGGCGCATTCTCGATCCAGAACCGAGCCCGAAGCGCGTCGCGCTCCACCCACAACTCGGTCATCACGTCGAACGTGCCGGCCCAATTGCGGAAGCGATGGCGGACCCGGTGCCGTCCGGAGGCCGCCTCTTCCCGAGCTTCGAGTAATTCCGTGGAAGCGCTCCACTGTTCGAGAGCGTCGCCGGTCACGCGGACGCGGAAGCCGCGGAAGAACAGGCTGCGCTCGCGGCATGCAAATCCCACCGGTGCGTCGAGAAGGCCGCGCGATCCTGGCCACAGACGCACCTGGCAGCCCCCGGCCGTCCCGAGCGATTTCGGCGATCCACCAGTCGGGGGGAACGGGGAGCACCCGGAGCGTCGCCCGCGACCACGGTCGGCTCAGCCCAGCGTGCTTCACCGGCGGAGCCGCGCGCTTCAAGCCTCAGCCGAATGCTGGACCCGGCGTACCGGGCCAGATCCACGCTGGCGCGCTCCCACTCTCCCGCGCGCCAGTGGCGTTCGAAGATCGTCGCTGCTGATCCGCCCTCGTAGGGTGTAGCTTTGACCAGAAATGAGGCATCGCCCGCCACCGCGAACTCCAGCCGGAGCGGCTTAACGGCGGGAAGCGCCAGCGGATATTCAACTGCCGCGGACTCCACGTTTTCACGCTTCGATGGAGGCCGGGGTCCCAACGTAACGCCGATCCCTTCGCGACCCCCGACCGCTCCGTATAGAAAGATGGACCCGGCGTCGAAGACCTCGCGTGCGGTCTGCCCGGCATCCGCGCCCATGTTGCCGATTTCGGCGCTCTCGCGGCGGACGGGCATGCGCCATAATCCAAGCGTCCCGCCCTTGGGCACGGCCACCGGCTTCCACTCGGCCGGGAGCTTGGGCCGGGCGAGATCCGGAATTCGGGTCTCCAGGATCAGCACCGGGTGGGCCGTGAGCTTCTGTCCCTGATCGATGAACTCGGCGTAGGCATGAATCGGGTAGTGGGCGTTCAGGGTTCCCGGACCGAAGCTCACCGTGAACTCATGGAGGGACCGGCCGCGTGGCCCAAGCCGGAACGGGATGGCGCCCGCGGGACTCACCGTCCAACGGTCGATCACCCCCACCCGAAGAGTTCCGGAGATCTCACGGTCACTCGCGTTCCGCAGGCTCACGGGGATTGTGAACGGTACGCCGGGCCGGGACAGATCGACGAACCCGCCCGCGCCGTAGTTGCCCGAGGCGGGCGCCTGCAACGAAACGGTCACGGGGCCTGCGGTGTCGCTTGGAGGATTATAGGCAAAGCAAGAAAGGCAGAAGAGCGGGATCAGCCAGCGCATGTTTTCACCTTGCGCCACAAGCATACTGCACAGGCTGATAACATGCGAGCATGTCGTTGAAATCCTTGCTGGCGATAGCGTTCACCGTCACCACCTACGCCTTGGGACAGACCGCTCCGGCATCCGCCAAGCCGGCGATTCCGGTGAACTACGACGAGGCCAAGGTAGCGACGTACACGCTTCCCGATCCGCTGGTGCTGGCCAACGGTAAGCCTGTGCGCGATGCCCGCACCTGGAACGAAAAGAGGCGGCCCGAGTTAGTCCGGCTCTTCGAGACGGAGCAGTACGGGCGGAGTCCCGGACGTCCCGCCGATTTGTCGTTCGATGTGTTCGACAAAGGTACGCCCGCGTTTGACGGGAAGGCGATCCGCAAGCAAGTCGAAATTCGGTTCTCGAGTGCGAAGGATTCGCCGAAGGCCGCCGTGCTCATCTATCTGCCCGCCCCGGCGCGCAAGCCCGCTCCGCTCCTGCTCCAGATCAGCTTCGTTCCGAACTCGGCCATGATCGATGATCCTGGTATCCGGCCCGGCGAGATGTGGAGAGGGCCGAAGCGGGTGCCGGCAACGGAGTCGAAATTCCCCAAGTGGAAGATCGACGATCTGCTGTCGCACGGTTACGGAGTGGCTACGGTCTACTACGGGGACATCGACCCCGACTTCCCCGGAGGCCTGCCGTTCGGAGTGCGGGCACTGTTCCTGAAACCCGGCCAGACTGAACCTGCGGCGGACGAATGGGGCTCGATTGCCGCCTGGGCATGGGGACTGAGCCGGGTGATGGACTACCTCGAGACGGATTCCGCCGTGGACTCGAAACGAGTGGCCCTGTTCGGAATTTCACGGCTGGGCAAGACCGTACTCTGGGCCGGCGCCCACGACACGCGCTTTGCCATGGTGATCGCGAGTTGCTCGGGAGAGGGTGGGGCATCGCTCAGCCGTCGTAACTACGGCGAGACGGTGAAGCACATGAACGCCAACTTCGGTTACCAGTTCGCGCGCAACTACCAGAAATACGGCGACCATGTGGACCAGTTACCCGTCGATTCGCACCTTCTGCTCTCCCTCATCGCACCGCGCCCGCTGTATCTGAGCACGGGCGATCAGGACCGCTGGTCCGATCCGAAGGGCGAGTTTCTCGCTGCTGTGGCCGCCGAACCAGTGTACCGTCTGCTGGGCAAACAAGGACTCGGCACGGACCAGATGCCCGCCGCGGGCGAAGGCATCATGCAAACGGTGGGATACCATATGCACGCGGGAGGGCACGGGACGATTCCATCGGATTGGGAGTACTATCTGAAGTTTCTCGAAATGCACTTCGGGTCTGCCAAACCATCACGCCCGTGATGGGTCATCCGCGCGATGAGCGTCGATTCACGCTCCGCGCGCCAGCCGGTCCGCCAGCACATCCGGAAGGCCCGCGATGCGGATGCGCCGCTGTGCCTCTGCTACGTCATAGCCGACTCGCCGGTAATGCACCAACCGCCGATCCGTATCAAAGATGGCATAGGCTGCCCGTGGATCGCCATCTCGCGGCTGCCCTACCGAGCCGGGATTCAGCAGGTACCAGGAATCCTCGAGTTCAATGACCACCTCAGACGCGTCGTGATCCGGACGCGGCAGACGCCGTATGCCGTTCCGGTGAAGTTGAAATCCGCCTTGCAGGTGAGTGTGACCAAAGAATGAGATAGGACGCTCGAGGTAGGGAGACACCTCGGCGGCATCCCTGACCCCGAGGACATACTCATCTTCGTCTACAGGAGAGCCGTGCACCAGGTCGAAGCCGTCTAACACCACGGGCCCTTGAGGCAGGGCGCGCAGCCACTCCTGCTGCTCAGAAGTGAGCTGGCTCTGGGTCCACAGAGTGGCGCGCTTGGCAGCCGGATTGAACCATTCCAGATCCTCCATGCCTACGGCGGCCTTGTCGTGGTTGCCTCGCACCAGCCACTTCACATTTTCCCGGACCCATTCCACGACGTAGGTGGGATCGGCGCCGTATCCGACGATGTCGCCCAGGCATGCGATCCCGTCGTAGCCGCCGGCGGAGTGCCGCACGACGGCGTCGAGGGCCTGCCGGTTGGCGTGGATGTCGCTGAGAATCAGATAGCGCACAGGCGGATGACGGCCACCTCGGGAGGCGCACCCAGGCGAGCTGGAACTCCTACGGTTCCGAGTCCTCTGGTCACGTACACCGACGCGTCCCCTTCCCGGTAGAGTCCGTACACGTATGGAGTGTAGAACCGAGCGACGCTCAGATTCTGGTGCAATATTTCGAAGGTGATCTGACCACCGTGCGTGTGACCCGAAACCGTGAGATCAAATCCTTTCGCCGCCGCTTTGCGGAAGACATCCGGATTGTGCGAGAGCAGGATATTGGGCATGCCCGGCCGCACGTGCCGCTCGGTTTTTACCAGGTACTCCGCATACATGTTCTGATAGTCTACTCCGACGAAGTTCAACGGCACACCGTGAAACTTCAGAATCTCCGAACGATCGCGAAGGAATCGAATACCACGCCGTGCGCCTTCCCGTTCGACGTAGTTCTCCGTCCCACTGTATATCTCGTGATTACCAAGGCATCCAATCACGCCGGCATCCGCTCGCAGGCGGGTTAACTGGCGGATGCAGGCGTCCAGCGGATCCCTGTAACTGGTGATCAGGTCTCCGGTCACCAGAGCCAGATCGGCCTTCGCCTCATTCGCCATGTCAATGGCGCGTGCGAACTCCCGCTCACTGAGAAAAGGGCTCAGGTGGATATCACTGATCTGAACCAGGCGCAGACCGTGAAGATCCTTGCTCAATCCGCGGATTGGGACGTCGATCTCGCGTAAATGGAAGTTATCCCGTTGCACGAACACGCCGTAACCCGTGACCGCAACGGGCGACGCAAGCATCACGGTACGGGTTGCGAGCAGGAGCCTGCGCCGCTCCGGACTGTGATGTGGCTCGGGACGGGGAAGCCAGCGCCAGATAGCGGCGACTCCGGCCGCGCCCAGCGACAAGATGAGCGTCAGAAAACTCATCATGCGGAGCGTCTCGGCCACCCGGATCGGCAGCATCATCGCGAAGGAAACCGATCGCAGCATCAAGCCGATCAGCAGCAGGCCGGAGCCAATTGTCAGGATCAGGCCCGAAAGCCATCTTGGCGGGCGCATCCGCCGCACGGCGTACCACTGGCACGCCACCGCCACTGCCAGCACGATGAAATCCGGCCAATGATAAGAGAAAAACCTGACCAGCCGCATGCAATCCTTGTCCCATCTTACCGTGCCCGTTGCCGGGAACGGCTCATATCTACGGTTTGACGCGTCCCGCCGACTCGCACGCAACCAACGGCTAACGGTTACGAGACAGGGGAAGGATCGCTACAATCGAATCATGTCGCTTGTTGTTGTCGGGTCCGTAGCCTACGACTGCGTGGAGACGCCGCATGGACGGCGCGATCGCATGCTCGGCGGCGCATGTACTTATATTTCGTTATCAGCCAGCTATTTCACCGACGTCCATATCGTGGCGGTGGTGGGCGATGACTTCGATCCAGAGGACGAGCGGTTGCTCAGCAGCCGCAAAATCGATCTGGAGGGTTTGGAACGCGTCCCGGGCAAGACGTTCTTTTGGGCGGGGGTCTATTCGGCGGACATGAATGACCGCACGACGCTCCAGACCGATCTCAACGTATTTGCGGATTTCCAACCCAAAGTACCGGAAAAGTACCGATCCCAACCGTATCTGCTGCTTGGGAATATTCAGCCCGCTTTACAGCAGAACGTGCAGAAGCAGATGAACGGTCTGCGCCTGGCGGGCGGCGACACCATGAATTACTGGATCACCGGTTTTCGAGACGAGCTTCTGGCCACCTTGAAAACGTGGGACTTCCTGTTGATCAACGACAGCGAAGCACGGCTGTTATCCGGCGAATCGAACCTGAAGCGCGCGGCTCGGGTGATCCACGATATGGGACCGAGCACGGTAGTGATCAAGCGCGGCGAATACGGCGCCATTCTATTCCGCAAGGGCGCCTATTTCATGGTGCCCGGTTACCTTCTGGACGACGTTTTCGATCCAACCGGTGCGGGCGACTGCTTCGCCGGCGGTTTCATCGGATACCTGGCCCAGTGCGGGTTCGATCTCAAGGACTCCCACATCGACCCGAAACACCTGCACCGCGCCGTGATCTATGGATCGGTGATGGGCAGCTACTGCTGCGAGCAGTTTGGCGTGGACCGTTTCCGCACGCTGACGCGCGCCGAGATCGACGCTCGATACGACGAGTTCCGGCGCGCAACCGAGTTTTAACGTGCTGCCGGAAGCTGTACTGAGCCGGCTTCGCGGAATTTGGGTGGAATTCGCGGCGGTGGCGATTTCCGCCGTGGTCCTTAGCGTGTCGGCTCTCGCCTGGTTCTCGAGCCGTGGCTATACGCTCTATTTCGGCGATGCGGAAGCCCACCTGAACATCGCTCGGAGGATCATCGATTCTCGTACGCCGGGAATAGATCAGTTCGGAACCGTGTGGCTGCCCGTACCGCATTTGCTCATGCTTCCGCTGGTCTGGAACGACACGTTGTGGCGCACAGGACTGGCCGGCGGAATCGCATCCGCAGCGGCGTTTGTCGCTGCCTGCGTCCTCCTTTATGCGGCGGTGCGGCGAATGTTTGGCCAGCGTGCGGCGGCCATCACGGCCACTGCGGTATTTGCGCTGAATCCCAATTTGCTGTACCTGCAGTCCATTCCAATGACCGAGTGCGCCTTCTTCGCCGCGCTCGCGGGACTGCTGTTCACCACCGTTTGGTTCCGTCAGACTGGGTCGATCACGGCCGTGCTTGCCGCAGCGGCATTCTCGAACGCGGCATCCATGACACGCTATGAAGGCTGGTTCCTCATTCCCTTCGTGACCCTGTTTCTCTTGTGGGCGGGGGGACGGCGGCGCTGGTGGGCGGCGTTCGTTTTCGGAGCGTTGGCCTCCATCGGACCGCTGTTGTGGCTTGGCTTCAACTGGTGGAACTACGGGAACCCCTTCGAGTTTTACAACGGCCCCTACTCGGCTATGGCAATCTACGCTCGGGGACGCAAGGATTTTCCCGGCGATCACCATTGGATGGCTGCTGTGCGCTATTTCCTGGCAGCGGCGCGGCTGACCTCCGGCCTGCCGCTGGTCTGTCTGGGACTGGCCGGAAGCGGGCTCGCGATATGGCAACGCAGGTGGTGGCCATCCCTATTCCTGGTGCTGCCACCCGTGTTCTATATCTGGAGCATGTACGGGTCGGGCGCCGAGATTCACGTCCCGAACTTGTGGCCGGCGAGCTACTACAACACTCGCTACGGAACCACGATCATGCCGCTGCTGGCATTCGGCGCGGCGGCCGTAGTGGCGGCGCTGCCCCGGCGAATACAAGCCGCGGCGGCCGGCGCGGTGGTGGCCATCGCGTGTATGCCGTGGCTGGTGCACCCCGGGCATGAAAACTGGATCTGCTTGAAGGAATCGCAGGTGAACTCCGATTCCCGCCGCGCCTGGACGAACGCCGCCGCTCGCTTTCTCGGACCGCGCTACCGTGCCGGCGACGGTGTATTCACCAATTTCGGCGACCTGACCGGCATCTTCCGAACCGCCGGCATCCCATTGAAAGACACCCTTCACGATGGAAACAACCCGCAATGGATGGTCAGCGAGCGCAGGCCCGGGCTGTTCCTGCATGAAGGATGGGCGGTGACGTTCTCGGGCGACGCGATGGCCACGGCCATTCAACGGGCGAATCGCGACCGCCCGTTGTATGACCTGGTAGCCCGCGTGGTGGTCCCCGACGCGGACGTCGTCGAGATTTATCATCGAGCGGGAGGGGACGGTGCGCTGGCCCGTCTTTGCAAGCAGGGTTTGATAGTGAATTGCGAACCGGGCGGACCTGGCACCACGCCCGGCGTCTCAGGAGAAGAAGATGAAGATACCGTTCACCAAAGCCCACGGCGCTGAAAACGATTTCCTACTCACCTGGGCAAAGGACGCGCCGGCTTCCGGACTCGACGATCTCGCTCGGGCCATCTGCCACCGGCACACGGGAGTCGGAGCGGATGGGTGGATGCTGATGGAACCCGGTGCTGCCGGAGCCCACGCCGGCATCCAACTGTACAATTCCGATGGCAGTACGTCGGAGATTTCCGGGAACGGCACCCGGTGCGTCGCCGCATTTCTCATCCATTCCGGATTGGCGCCGGAGAACGTCCACATCCAGACCGGCGCAGGGTTGAAGTCGCTCCGGTTGATCGATCGCCAGGATCTGGCTTACCGGTTTGAGATGAACATGGGTAGCCCGGCATATAATGAGGGCTGCCTTCGACACTCACTGACTGTGGCGGGGCGTAACCTCGACGTGACGATTCTGAACGTCGGCAATCCACAATGTGCTGTTTTTGTGGATGATTTCGAACTCGATTGGCGCCGGATTGGTTCGGACATCGAGCATCATCCAATGTTCCCGGATCGTACGAATGTATCTTTCGTCCGCCCGCTGGACCGCGGGTCTATCGAAGTTCGCTTCTGGGAGCGGGGCGCCGGGGAAACCATGAGTTCGGGTACGGGTTCTACAGGAGCGGCCTTTGCGTCCATCCTGCGCGGTCTGTTGGACTCGCCTGCGCAAATCCGGACGCCCGCCGGCATTCTGGACTTCCGGCTGGAGAGTGGTTCAGGCTATCTCACCGGCCCGGCGGAATTGATCTGCGACGGCGAGTACTACATCAGGAGATAAACGGAATGGAGTCAGAATCCTTGCCGGCCGTGTCGGCCGCGGACAAACTGGCGGAGCGAATCAGGAGCAAGACGGCGCGTGTCGGTGTCGTCGGACTGGGATATGTCGGACTGCCGCTGGCCGTCGAGTTTACCCGAGCCGGATTCTCGGTCACTGGAATCGACGTGTCGGATCGTAAAGTCGAGCAGTTGAACGCCGGCATTTCCTACGTGCAGGACGTCCCCACGGAGACCTTCCGGCCCTACGTCGAGAATGGGCTTTTCAAAGCTACAACGGACTTCGCCGTAATCGGCGAGCTGGACACGGTGAATATCGCCGTCCCCACGCCGCTGCGGAAGACGAAAGATCCGGACATGAGCTATGTGGTTTCTGCCGCCCAGTCCATCGCCGAGCACGCCCATCCGGGTCTGCTGATTATTCTCGAATCCACGACGTATCCCGGCACCACCGACGAGCTGCTGCTGCCCATGTTCGAGGAAAAGGGTTTGAAGGTGGGCCGCGATATCTTCCTGTGCTTCTCACCGGAGCGGGTGGATCCAGGCAATCCGAAGTATCAGACCATCAACATTCCCAAGGTGGTGGGCGGCATAACGCCCGCGTGCACGGAACTGGGCGCTCTGTTCTATTCCCAGGCGCTGGAAACGGTGGTGCCGGTGTCGAGCACGGTAGTGGCGGAGATGGTGAAACTGCTCGAGAACACTTTCCGAATGATCAATATCGGCCTGGTGAACGAGCTCGCCATGATGTGCGACCGCATGCGCATCAACGTCTGGGAAGTGATTGACGCGGCTGCCACAAAACCGTTCGGATTCATGCCTTTCTATCCAGGCCCAGGGCTCGGCGGCCACTGCATTCCCATCGATCCGTTCTACCTGTCGTGGAAGACCAAGCAGGCCGGCATTGAAGCCCGGTTCATCGAACTCGCTGGATACATCAACGGGTCCATGCCGCATTTTGTCGTGGACAAGGTGCAGAATGCGTTGAACCAGCACTCCAAGCCGCTAAAGGGATCGCATATCCACATCGCGGGCGTGGCCTACAAGAAGAACATCGACGACGTGCGAGAATCGCCCGCACTCGACGTGATCATGTTGCTCGAGAGACGCGGTTCCAAGGTGACTTACAGCGATCCGTACATTCCAGTGCTGAAGCTCGACGGGCGCGACCTTCAAAGCATCGATCTCCCGCAAGCGGCGGAAACGGCGGATTGCGTTGTGGTGATCACTGATCATTCCGCGTTCGACTATGGCGCGCTGATTGAGAAATCCAGATTGATTGTCGATACACGGAATGCGCTGAAGGGTCTCAAATCGGAGAAGATTGTCCGGTTATAGCGTTTCACTGATACGATAGCGGCATGGTTAAACGAACCTTGGCTCTGCTGGCGCTGGCCGTCAGTTCACTGTGGGCCGCTTCGCCCGTTGCCGGCGATTGGATCGGAACTCTGAAGGCAGGTCCCGCCGAGTTGCGGCTGATACTGCACGTGACCGAGGCCGACGGAAAACTATCTGCGACATTCGACAGCATCGATCAGGGCGCCAAAGGTGTCCCCATCGAGAGCGTCACGTTCAGCGAGAATCAGTTCACGTTCACTTCGGGCGCCGTCAACGGCAAGTACGAGGGTAAGTTCGATCCGGCCAAGACGACCATCACCGGCACATGGACGCAGGGCGGACCGTCTGCCGTTGACCTTCGAGCGCTACGTCGAAAAACCCAAACCCGCGCGCACCGGACCGCCGGCGAAACCCTCCGACATCGATGGCGCCTGGGAGGGCAAGATCGACACGGGCGGGCAAACGCTGCGAATCGTCTTTCACATCAAGACCGACGAGGACGGCGCTCTCATCGCCACCACGGACAGTCCGGATCAGAACGCCTACGGATTTCCGGTGACCTCCGTCACCCGGGAGGGCGCCACCGTGAAGATCGAGATCAAGAGCGTGGGCGCCTCTTTTAAGGGAACCCTCAATGATGCGAAATCCAAGCTCGACGGCACGTTGACGCAGGGTGGTGAGCTGCCGCTGGTCCTGGAGCGCAAGCTGGCCGCCAAGCCCTGACTACGGCCCTTGACGCAGTAATTCCACGGGCATACAGTCCACACAGGAGGAGAACGTATGTTCTCTCTTGCCAAAATCCTGCTCCCGGTGGATTTTTCCGATCGGAGTGCCGGTGCTGCCCGCTATGCAGTCCAGTTGGCTTCCCATTTTCAATCGGAGATCACCTTACTTCATATTTTGTCTTCCATCGTTCCGCCGCCGCACGAGTATCCGGAGTTGTACGTTGGCGCGGCGCCCGCTGATTTCCTGGAGGAGCGTCGTGCCCGGTCGGCTCGCGACCTGGACAACTTTCTGACGAACGAGCTCAGGTATCCGCTGCTTTCGCGCGCTCTGGTGGAAGGAGATCCGGCCCAACAAATCACGGATTATGCGCAAAGCGGACACTTCGACGTGATCTTGATGCCGACCCACGGTCACGGTCCGTTCCGGCGACTGCTGCTCGGATCGGTGACCGCGAAAGTCCTGCACGACGCGGCCTGCCCGGTATGGACCAGCGTACACGCCGACAGCCTGCCCTCCTTCGGCACATACGCGCCTAAATACGTTTTGTGCGCGATCGACCTTGGCCCGGAAAGCGCAGTCGAGTTGGAGTGGGCGGCCGGATTCTGCGCGGCTTTCAAGGCCCAACTAGGCATCGTGCACGTCGTCTCGCTGGATCCCCGAACGGAAGCCTATTACTTCTCGCCGGAGTGGCGGGGCCAGATCTTCGACAACGCGCGTGCCGAGATCGACAAATTGCAGGCCGCCGCGGGGTCCAATGGCGAAGTGCAATTCGAACTGGGGGACGTTCGCAAGGCGGTCTGTAATGCCGCGAAACGCGTACATGCGGACCTGTTGGTGACCGGCCGGGGCGGAGCCGCGGGAATCGGGGGACGCCTGGCCTCGCACACCTACTCGATCATTCGGGATTCACCGTGCCCGGTGGTCAGCGTGTAAGGCTGAGCATTTTCACAGTTAGCCTGTCAACCGCCAGCCGTGCGATAATGATCGCCCGTGCTACACACTAACCGAGTCGTTCCGTGTCTAGTTTTGATGGTCCTGGCCGTAGCTGCCGGGTTCTCCCAGCCGCCATCCGGCCCCCAGCCCGAATTCGTCCGGCAGGGGCAGCAGTTGATCCGTGAAGGGAAACTCGACCAGGCACTGGCCATCTATCTCGAACAGTTGAAGACCACGCCCGATTCCGTGCCCGCCAACAACGCGGCGGGAGTCGTTCTGGACCTCATGGGTCGCGGTGCGGAGGCCCGGAAATACTTTGCTCATGCGATCGAGGTGGCTCCCACTCCCCAGGCTAAAGCGAATGCCCAGCGGGCCATGGCTATGTCCTGGGCCTTTGAAAACGACTGCGGGAATACCGTGAAGTACGAGCAGCAGGTCTTTGATTACTGGGCAAGTCGGAAGGACGCCTACCAGCAGGGCGAAATGGCCGATGAAGCCGCACGAGTGTGCATCGAAGCCGGCGAGTTGGATATGGCGTTCAAGTATTATCAGATGGGTCATGACGCCGGCCTGCGGGAACCGGATATCAAGCCGGAACGGGCAGCCCTCTGGAACTACCGATGGGAGCATGCACAGGCTCGGATTGCCGCGCGCCGGGGAAATCAGGCCGAAGCCGCCAAGCACGTCGCCGCCGCGAAGGCGATTCTCGACGGCAACCCGGAGATGGCCAAAGCCCAGGCGGTCTTCTTCCCCTACCTCACGGGCTATGTCGCCTTCTACAATCGAGACTACAAGACCGCGCTGCAGGAGTTGGAGAAGGCGAATCAGAACGATCCATTCATTCAGTGCCTGATTGCACAGACGTACGAGAAACTGGGGGATCGTGACCAGGCACTGGCGTATTACCGCAAGGCGGCGTCCACCACCGCGCACAATCCGCCCGCAGCTTTTGCCCGGCCTTTTGCCACCAGGAAACTGGCGGATATGAAGTAGCTCACAAAAGGACTTGGCGGCGCGGGATTATAATTCCCCTAATGGCCGCATTGTCAGACGCGGTGTTTCCTCGGCTTGTCGATCTCCGGCAATTGCGCCCGGATGATCTCGAACCTCTGCTGGCTGAAGAGATCGAGGAATGGCGCCAGAAACTCGATTGGGATTTTCGCGGGTCGGCCGATCTGGTGGAGCGGTTCGTCTCCATGCACGCCCTGACTGGCTACGGATTGGTTGCGGCAAACCGGGTAGTCGGCTATGTCTACTACGTGTGCGAGGAGCGCAAGGGACTCATCGGCGATCTCTACGTGATGCCGCAGCACCGAAGTGAGGAAACCGAGAACCTGCTGCTGGAACCGGTACTGGAGCGCCTGGCAGAGGCTCCGTGGGTGCACCGGATCGAATCACAGCTGATGATGCTGACCCGCTGTTTCGATCGCGAACTGCCGTTCCCCGAATGTGTCGCACTCTACCCGCGGACCTTCATGGAAGTGCAACTCGATTCCATCGACAAACTAACTGCAAAGGGGCGCGACCTCGGTGTCACCTATCATGCCTGGACGGAACGTCTTCAAGACGACGCCGCGCACCTGATCGCCTCGGCGTACCGCGGCCACATCGATAGCGAAATCAACGATCAATACCGGTCAGCCGGAGGCGCCCGGCGTTTCCTGCTGAACATCGTGCAATACCCGGGCTGCGGTTCGTTTTTTCAGCCGGCTTCACAGGTGGCCATGACAGCCGGACACCGGCTGTGCGGCATCAGCCTGGCGAGTTTGGTCCGGCATGACGTCGGACACATCACACAGATCTGCGTCATTCCCGAAGTTCGCGGCAAGCAGGTCGGATACGAGTTGCTGCGCAGGAGTCTCCAGGAATTGCGCCGCCAGGGCTGCCGCAAGGCCACTCTGACGGTGACCACCGCCAACGAAACCGCTATCCACCTGTACCGTGGAATGGGTTTTGTGCCGCGCCGTTCCTTTGCGGCTTTTGTCTGGGACGGTCTATAGCGAGCCGCGAGCGACTAAGCCGCGCGCCAGCGGACTCCTACGCCGAGGGTCTTCTTGGCGTACTCCAGACTGCGTTCGAGGTCGAGCCGCTGCTGCTCCTTCAAAGCGGCCGCGTACTCGGGAGGCACGGGCTTCAAGCCGTCCGCGATCACCATGTACTTCTCGAAAGGATGACCGCGCTTCACCAGCGCGACGAAGCGCGCAAAGTCGGCGGCACTCTTCTTCGGAAACGCCTTCCAGAAGTCCGGCTCCAGATACGGGATGACCGCCGGCGGCCGTCCCGTGATGATCTCCAACTGCATCGGCGCTTTCGGGCAGACCTCGTTGTACTTGCTCAAGAACGTCTTCCAGTCCATCGATCCATCCCCCAGCGCCACCCATTGAAAGGCGCAGCCGCGCGGATGTTCGTAGACGGCGGTGTCACGCACGTGGGTCGTAACCACGTAGGGACCCAGCGTCTCCAGCGTTACCAGCGGATCCTCGGCCAACCAGAATGGATTCCCGGCGTCGAGACAAGAGCCGGTGAACTCCTTGCCCGCTTGCTCGATGATGGTCTTCACCTCGCGCGCTTCCAGGTCGCCGTTGTGATTCTCGAGGGCGATCTTCACATTAAGGTCGAGTGCCTGCTGCCGGACCGCGCGGAACACCTTGATAATGGCCTCCATATGGGCTTCGATGGGCAACGGTCCCAGGCGATCGGGACGGCTGCCGAGGAAGCAGCGCATCGCTTCGGCACCCACCGCATGCGCCACACGCAGGCCCTGAAGCGTGTACTCCACCGGATCTTTATCCTTCGGTGCATAACTGGAAGAGGTGGGGCAGACGCATCCGGTACCCGCGTCAATCGCCACTCCGCGGCTGGCGGCGTGGCTCTTCACGCGCTCGAGATGGGCCGGGTCCAGGCTCTCGTAATCGCCGACGCTCGAGATCTGGACGGTGTCGAGCTTCAGGTCCGCTGCATAGTCGATGAACTGCAGCGCCTTCCAGTGGAAAGCCCTGACGGAATAGGTATCGAAGCCGAGACGGATCATGCGAGACAATCATATCAACGTGCCCGTAACGGAAACTCAGAGGCTCTCCGAACTGATCCGATCGGAGATCCGGCAGCGCGGACCGATGGGGTTCGAACGTTTCATGGACCTCGCACTGTATGCACCGGGCCTCGGCTACTATGTGCGCGGCCGCGACCCGTTCGGAAGAACCGGAGACTTCTACACGGCCGAGCAGTTGCAGCCCGTTTTCGGTGTACTCATAGCGCAATTCGTCGCGTCGTTACGCAAGAGAATGGGATTTCCGCCGGAGTTTTGCGTGGTGGAGCCAGGTTCCGGACGCGGAGAGATGGCCGAGGCCCTGGCGGAGTTCTCGTACACCCCTGTCGAAGCGCTGGATTCCGGGCTCCCGGAGCGGATCACCGGGGTGGTGTTTGCCAACGAATTCCTGGACGCGCTGCCGGTGGGGGTGGCGGTGCGGCGCGGCGGCGCCTTCTATGACCGGCTGGTAGATGTCGATGGCGAAACATTTCGATTCATCGATGGCGGTGAGTGCCAGGCAGCCACTCTCGACGTATCTCGAGCACTACTATGCGGACGCCGAGGATGAATCCATCATCGAGGTTCATCTGCGTGGACTGGCGGCGCTCGACCAAATCGCTGCGTCCCTCGATGGATACCTGCTCATCATCGACTACGGCTACACGGCCCGCGAGTTCGTGCGGCACACTTCCGGCACGCTGATGAGCTATCACAAGCACATCGCAACGCCCGACGTGCTGACGGACCCGGGCGCGCGCGACATCACGGCGCATGTTCCGTTCAGCGTGGTGGAACACCGGTTGCAACGCCGCGGAGCGGTGGTGGAGCGTTTCGGAACGCTGGCATCATTCCTGCTGGATGTGGGCGAGGCCGATCAGTTCTCCGCCGCACTGGAGGCCGCTGACGAGAAGGAGGCGTTAAGAAGAAGGATGCAGTTGAAGACGCTGCTGTTTGGCATGGGGGAGACGTTTCGCGTACTGCTGGTGCGCTGTGCGGGATGCGGGGAGCGGGGTTAGGGCGATGCCGCGCGGGCTGCTACACAAAAAGAACGGCCCCGATCGCTCGGGGCCATTGTTGAGAATCCCTAATTTGCAAAAACCCCACCGCGGGGGTCGCTCTCTTGCTACTTCTTCTTCTTCGGAGCGGCCTTCTTCTTTGCGGGGGCCTTCGCGGCTTTCTTCGTTGCGTTCTTCATCGAATCATTCTCCCTAACATCAGATTTTTGCGACCTCGAATCGAGATCGCGACGTGATTCATATATAAGGTTGTTTCAGGCGAATGTCAAGAAAAAAGTGAAGTGGAAGGAGCGACCGGCGAAGTGCGCGATACACCGGAATCAAAAAAAACGAAGAATACTCGAATTGTTTTATGCCTGGAGCGTGACCAGAGCCCTTCACCGGCGATGCGATGGCCTCGCGCGGCGTGGATTTTCATCGCCATCGCGGCCGCGTTGATCTCGCCGGGCTGCCACAAGAAGCCGAAGCCGCGCGTCGCCGCGGCTCCTCGCGCCACCATCGCGCCGCGCATCGGAGCCAGTGAATCCGGCATCGCGAGCTGGTATGGCTATCCTTATCACGGAAGGCGCGCCGCGAATGGCGAGATCTACGATATGGAAAAACTAACGGCGGCGCACCGCACGCTTCCGTTCGAGACGTGGGTGGAAGTGCGGAACCTGTCGAACGAGAAGACCGTGAAGGTGCGCATCACCGATCGCGGACCCTTCATCGAAGGACGCATCATCGATCTCTCGAAGGCAGCGGCGCGCACCATCGACCTGATCGGCCCCGGCGTCGGCTCGGTACAACTGACCGTAGTGGAGGCGCCGCCCCCGGAGGATTTGCCCGTGGCGAATCTCTTCGCGGTTCAAATCGGAGCGTTTCGCGACCGCGATCGCGCCGAACAGCTCCGCGCCGGGTACGAGCAGCAGTTCGGCTCCGCCATCATCGTCTATCGGGCGGGAAGTCCCCCGGTTTGGAGAGTGCTGGTGGGACAGGAGAAATCGCTGGCCCTGGCCGGCGCATTGTTGGCCCGGATCCAGGAGAAGAATCGCGGGCCCGGCGTTCGTCGTTCGTTTGGATGAAGCCGGATCCCCAAACGAAGCCACCACTCAGCATGAGTAAGCTGAGGGCCTGATGCCCACTGCGGTATTTGACTGAGAGTACAGGACGCCGGACGGCACTACTCGTTCGAGAAGGGTTCAGGTTCCAGCGGACACGCAGCTCCGTAGACGTTAGAACGTTTTATCGGGTTGCCACCGTACCTAAACCCATGGATGTAGCTATCGCGGATTCGAGAGGACAGCTGTGCAAGAGACGCAGGGGTGGATGAGGCCGGGAATCGAGGGCGCCCCCTTGTTGGTGGGGGATTCCTCACGTATCCAGAGCATCGTCCAGTTGATCCAAAAGATGGCGCGCGGCCGCTGGCCGGTGCTGGTGATGGGTGAGACTGGAACCGGCAAGGAAGTGGTGGCGCGATCGATTCATCACGCCAACCCGGTGGGGCCGTTCGTCACCATCGACTGTTCGTCGGTGGTGGGCTCGCTGATGGAAAGCGAGTTGTTCGGGCACGTTAAGGGATCCTTTACCGGTGCGGTGGCGACTAAGACCGGCTTGCTCGAACTCGCCAACGGTGGTACCGCGTTCCTCGATGAGATCGGCGAGCTACCGCTCGATCTGCAGTCGAAGCTGCTGCGAGTGCTGCAGGAAAAGGAATTTCGCCCGGTTGGATCGAACCAGACGCGGCGCTCCGATTTCCGCATCATCGCCGCCACCAATCGCGATCTGGCCAGGGAGGTGGAGAAGGGAACCTTCCGGCGCGACCTGTTCTACCGCCTCAACGTAGTGAACGTCCGCATCGCTCCCCTGCGGGAGCGCAGAGAGGACATTCCCCCACTGATTTCGCACTTCATTCGCCGCTTCGGCAACGGGCACTCGCTTACACATGAAGCCCTCACGCTGATGCTGGAATACGATTGGCCGGGCAATGTGCGTGAGCTCGAGAACGCCGTTCAGCACAT
The DNA here is from genome assembly GCA_963737465.1 of uncultured Acidobacteriota bacterium. Taxonomy (GTDB): domain Bacteria; phylum Acidobacteriota; class Terriglobia; order Bryobacterales; family Bryobacteraceae; genus TMP-7. Next base: position 45,929 of record CAVTTC010000012.1, on the reverse strand, counting down.
GGTGGCCCTGAACTCGGGGCCGCTGCTCCACGTGCATGATCTACCGTCAAGCTTGCAGAATCACCAGGTCCGAAAGAGTCTGGAAGCAATGTCGGTGGCAGCCTCGGCTGCTCCAGGTTGTGCGAACGTCAACGGTCCCGCTGTGGGCCATACTGCCGGTACCGCCGTCGCCGAGGCGCCCACGATCGGCACCAACATTCTCCCGTTAACGGAGATCGAGCGGCGGGCGATCCTGGAAGCTCTGGAATTCACACGCGGCGACCGCGCGGTTGCGGCTCATCTGCTCGGCATCGGGCGAACCACCTTATACCGCAAACTGAAAGAATACAACCTCGGCGCCTGAGGCGGAGAGGAATGGTCGGTTAGCTCCACTACACTGGTGGCTCCGATGAACGACATCCGCGTTCTGTTAGTCGAAAGCGAACCGGGCGATGCCGGTTTCATCCGGGATGCTCTCGTCGAGATCGAGGAAATGACACACGGAGGATCGTGGGTCCACTGCCGCGTCGATCACGTCGAGCGCGCCGATGAAGCGGTGATGATGCTCGAAGCTGAGCCTCCGGATGTGATCCTGTTTGATCCGCTTCTCGCCGACAGCCGTGGGATCGCCACGTTTTCCGTCCTGCGTGATGCCGCTCCGGACGTCCCGCTCATCGCGCTGCTGGACTCCCGCGAAGAAGGACTGGGACGCCGAATTATCCGGGACGGCGGACAGGACTTCCTGATCAAGAGCGAAATCGATTGCCGCCCGCTGGCTCGTACGCTGCTCAACGCCATTGAACGGCAGCGGTACCGGCGAGCTGTCCAGAGTAACTCGCTCGCGGACGGTGAGACCGGGTTCTGCAACGACGAGGGGTTCCGGTCCATGGCGTCGCGGGATCTCGAACTCGCGCGCGAATGCGGCCGCTCACTGTCGCTGCTGATCGCGGAGATCGACAGCCTGGTTGAAATGGACGCCGTGTACGGACGCGAAGCCGTTCACCAGATGGTGGTAGAGGCGGCCAATGTGATCCGTGCCGCCGCCGGCACCACTGTGCTGACCGGCCGTCAGGGCGTGGGCCGCTTCGTACTGCTCGCCTGGTCCGATCGCGTCCAAGACCTGATGTCCGCCATCCAAAACCAAGTACAGGCGGGCCTCCACGCATTTGCCTTTGTGTTCGGACATGCCTTCGCGGAGGCGGCGGACCGTCTCACCATCGAGGAGTTGATGGAGACGGCGGAATCCGTCCTGTTGGAAAATAGGCAAGCGTACCCGAGTTTCCCTTGACCATTGCCCTTGACGCGACCTATAGCAGCGGCCCGGCCTTGACCGGAGTCGGCGTCTACTCGCGGGAACTCCTGTTCGGTTTACCTCAGGCCCATCCCACGGAGCGCTTTCTCTTCTGCTACCGGGCCCACCGTTTGTGGAAGTCGTTCCACGACCCCCTGCCGGTCAACGCCACCCGTGCCTGGCTGCGCGGAGATGGCTTCTGGCCGCATTCGGCGGCGATCTTTCACGGCCTGAATCAGCGCGTCGATCACGTGCGGGCGCGGCGTATCGTCTCCACGTTTCACGACCTTTTTGTCATTTCAGGCGACTATTCCACCGCTGACTTCCGGATCCGGTTTACGGCCCAGGCTCGCCAGGCGGCCGAGCGATCTCACCTCATCATCGCGGTGTCGGAGTTCACGGCGGACCAGGTGGTGAATGCGCTGGGAGTTGAGCGCGCCCGGGTCCGCGTGGTGCATCACGGAGTCCGCCGCCCGCAATCTGCTCCTCCCGCCGATTCCGAGCGCGAGAACATCATCCTGCACGTCGGCGCCATCCAGCGGCGTAAGAACGTGCTCCGGTTGGTGGAGGCGTTCGAACGGACAACACCCGAGTGGCGGCTCATGCTGGTGGGCAGTGCCGGATTCGGATCCGAAGAAATTGCGGCGCGCATCGCGGCTAGCCCCCGACGTTCCTCCATCGACGTAATGGGGTACCTGGAAGATGCGCAACTCGAAGAGATGTACCGGAAGGCTCGCATCTTCGCATTCCCATCGCTCGATGAGGGCTTCGGGATGCCCATTCTGGATGCCATGGCGCGGGGCGTTCCCGTTCTGACATCGAACCGGTCGGCTACTCGTGAGGTCGCTGGCAACGCCGCCCTTCTCATAGAACCGTTGGACGCGGAGTCAGTGGCGAGCGGATTGCTTCGGATTGCGAACAACCCGACCCTTCGCGGTCAACTGCGTGAAGCGGGATTATCGCGCGCGGCAGAATTCTCGTGGGACAAAGCGGTGGAGCAGACCTGGCGGGTTTATACCGAACTTCTCTAGTTTGCTAGTGCTGTTCTTCGTCGATGGCGATCTTCAAAGCCCGAAGGAACTTCTGATCTTGACTGGTCAGCTTGATCTTGCCTGTCGATTCAAAACGCGGCTTGCTGGTTGGCTGCTCAGAATCCGTCTCGCCATCCGAGTCGTCGTCGGTGGATTCGTCGCGCTTGTTGAAGCCAATCGTGGCTTCCAGTACCAGGAAGACGTCGTAGCCGGCACGCTTGATTTCGCCGATCGCCGCGGCGATGCGATCTGAGTCGGAGAGCGATTCGTTGATCGCGTTCCCCAGTTCCTGCATCAACTCCTTGAGTCGGTCTTCCAAGTCCTGCCCCTTTCCCTTTGGGCCACTTTTAGCATACCACCACACTCTCAGGATGTTCCCGCCGAAACCGGCGTTTCAATTATTCGTCCGTGGCGTCCGCATCCATATATTCTTATCGGCAGCTCACGCTATAAGCTGTAGCAAATGAAAGGCCATTGCCGGGACGTTCACCGGTGTCTGTTACGATTGATTAGCGGCTCCATGCGATTGATCTCACAGTTTCTGAAGCACGTTGTCCCGGGCGTAATCAAGCCGCTCATGATCTTGTGGAACGAGATCATTGGGTTCATTTTCATCGTTCTTGCGGTGTTCGTCGGGATGGCTACATATCGCCGAATGCAGAACTTCACAGGCGACACCGGTGGCGTTCTGATTCTGATCTTATCCTTCGCCTTCGCTGCCGTGCTCGCGATGTATGGCATTAGTTCATTCCGCAAAGCGCGTAAAATTTCCCGATCAGTTCCTAACGGCCCGGTCCCGCGCTGATCGCCTCACGGACCGGAACAACGGTTATTCAATAGCTCCGGAGATTCCCGAGTGGCCGAATTCACCACCACAACGGGATCGGAGGCCAATGTCTCGGCCAACTTGTCCGGATCGGCGATATTGTCGCGCCAGACCAATTCGAATTGGAACTCCATCTCCCCGTGGCTGTCAGCGACGAAGTTGGTGTGCCAGAAATTATCGAAGATCATCGCCAGCAGGCGGTGCTTGTCGTCGGGAGGGGTGGTGCACCGCTCCACGGTATGCGGGCCGCCCACTGAGACCAGCGCCGCATCGCGAGTGACCCACAGCCAGTCTCCAAACGGAGTCGGATAGTGCGCCCATCCATCGATAGCGTAATAGTCCCGGCACGATCCTTCCAACTGATCGCTATAGGGCGTGAACGGCACACCGCCACCCGAGAATACCGGCATCACGCCCTTCACGGGAAACCCGAAGGCCAGGTAGAACACCTCCGGATCAGTTGACGAGATTCGATGGAACCGGACGGTTACCCGTGCGCGCGGCTGGCTGCGCCACAGTTCGATGCGACGTACCGCCGAGCGCAGGCGGGGGTGTTCGATGGCTTGCGAGTAGACCAGCGTGTGCGCCGTGTGCTCAGTGCTTGCCGGAGCATATGCGGCGGGAATCGGGCGTAAAGCCTGCTTCCGCATCTCTTCCCGCTTCGCCGCGTCCGCCGTGGAATGCATCCGCGCGATGGTCTGTCGGTCGGCCGGCGGGACGACGCCGGTACACAGGAACTCGGCTGTTTCGGTGGTAAACAGCGGATTGGTCATGCCCTGCCACGACGCTGACAGCGGCCAACCCTTCTGGTCAACCACCACCGAAGGCGCTCCATCTTCGCGCTCCTCCGCCGCTGGATTCACGCTCAATCGCCACGATTTCATTCCCGCGGGCGGCAGGTGATCCGCCCAGAAGCGCACCGTGCCGCCCTTCTCCTTTACGAGCGGCGAGCGCATGTTGGTGGCGATGTCCTCGATGCTGACGAAGTCGCCCCGCAAGGCGCGATCGGAAAACCGAATCCATCCCTGGTTCGGCTCCGGCGACGCGTTCACCGCGTACAGTCCTTCTGGCAAGGGATCGATCTTGGTTCGGGCCCGCCGTGAGAGCAGCCACTCGGCAGCGGATCGGGGACGATGAGCCAGAAGACTCTTCTCCGTATACTGGCCGATGGTCTCAAGCGAATCGGGCTGCGAGATACTCGAATCGGCGCCCCAGGTGTGCTCGTCGAACAGGCAGAGATCCTTCAGGATACGTTCGATGTCCGGTTGCGCCGTGGCGGGCATGGGCCCCCACACCGGAGACATCGCAGCCGCGAGTTTCCGTTTGCCGATCCGGCTGGCGGCGAGTTCGCGGGGACCCGAGGCATCTCCGTTGGCCCACCAGTCGGTCCACTCGCCTTCACGCTCGGGGATGTTCGCACCCACCTCGCGCTCCATCGCCATCACCGCGTCGGTGGCCGTGGTGAAGCGGAGAGCCGGCTTCAGGCCCATCTTGTTCCACGCCTCGATGAAGTCCGAAAGCGGCGGGAACGGTGGATCATTGTCGTATCGCCACTGGTTCGTATACAAAAGGATGAGCCGCGGGTGTTCGTAGCCGGCGGCCTCGAGTTTCGCCAACCTTCCCAGGAAATGCTGGTGCGAGGCCTGCAGCGCCTGCTCGGAGGTCTTCAGGACGTCGCCTGGCCGTGGCGGACCGAGTTCGGTGACGGTGGCGCGACCGCCGCGAATCCAGTTCGTCGCCTCGAAGTAGGAATAAGCGGTTCCGTAATGATCGCCCAGCCACACGAAGATTCGTCGCCCGTCCGGCATCTTCCACCAGAATGCGGAAGGCCGGCGGAACGGCGGCCCACCGCTATCGGCGTTGATCCCCATGAGCAGGTGCCGGATGTTCTTGTCGAGCAATCGCATTGCTCCGGCGCGCGGAAAACCGTTCACGTCATTCTGCATCGCGACGCGCGGCTGAAGGTCGCGCCACAGCGGATCCGGAATCCAGTTGAGCATCTGACGCCACTGCTCGGCGTTGTGGAACGGGGTCTGGTTGAACGGCAGTGCCATGATATCCAGGCGTCCGGCTCGGATCATCGACACCAGCTGTTGCCGGCGGGCCGGCGAGGAGGCCCGCCACCAGTCGTCCACGGTGAGCATCGCCTCCGCAGTCCAGCGGAAGTGCACGTCGGCGAGACAGCGGTCAAGCGCGGCATCCAGGTAGCGCTTCTGCATGTCGCGGGTGACCGACGGCAGGTCCGTGTAGCCTACATCGGTGTGCGAGTGGTGCACGATGTCCACCTGGCGGATAACCGCCGGTTGGGATGCCGGCGTCTGGGCGCTGGCGGAGATAGCAGCCGGCAGGCACGCGAGAAACTCTCGCCGGTTAAACCTGGAATCCATGAGACTAAGATATCCGAATGTCTCGGTGATAGTCTTGTTGCTTGCGGGGAAAAGTGATGAGAGCTCACGTGTGCGCCCTGGCGCTGGGGATGGTCCTGTCGGCGGCGGGGCAGACCTCAAACGAATTCTTCGCCATGGACACGGCCATGGTGAAGAAACTGGGCACGCTGCTGGAACGCGCCGACGTCGAAACCCTGGTCCAGTACGGCTATCGCGGTGTGGGGCCGGTGGCGTGGGATCCGGCAATGTGGCAGCACCTCACGGAGAAGCTGATCCCGCTGCTCGACGAAAAGAAGCTGAAGCTGTACGCGGTGTATTCGAACGTGCGGGTGGACCGGGGCAATTACCTGATCGATCCCGGCATCAAGCAGAATCTGGCCAAGCTGAAGGGCCGCGGGACGATCATCTGGCTACCCATTGCCAGCAAGGACTTCAAACCGTCGGACCCAGCCGGCGACACCCAGGCCGTGGCGGCAGTCAGCGAGATCGCGGATGCCGCCGCGCGCTACGGCCTGTCGGTCTCCATCTACCCGCATTTCAACAACCTGGTGGAGCGGGTGGCGGACGCGGTCCGCATTGCCGAAAAGACTGGACGCAAGAATGTCGGCGTGACGTTCAACCTGTGCCACTGGCTCCGTACCGACGGCCCCGAATCGCTGGATCGCGTATTGAAGCTCGCCATGCCGCGGCTTACGCTGGTAACCCTGAACGGAGCCGATCGCGACGGCAAGGATTGGGGCCAGCTGATTCAACCTCTCGATCGCGGCGACTTCGACATCCCCGCGCTGCTCGCCGAATTGCGGCGGCTCGGATATTGCGGGCCGATCGGCCTGCAAGGCTACGACGTCGCCAACAAATTCCAGATTGAACCGAGTGAAAACCTGCGGCGATCCATGACCGCGTGGAGGGACTATGCCAAACCATCTCGATGAACTCTACACCCAGCGGCTGAACCGCTACGTCACGGCGATGCGGAACGGCATGCCCGATCGCGTGCCCGTCCGCCCGTTTGCCGCCGAGATTACCGCCAACTACGCCGGTTTCACCTGCCAGCAGGCCACCCACGACTACCGAAGGGCTTCGAGGCGGTCATCCGCTGCTGCCATGATTTCGATTGGGATGCCGCGGTTCCCAACATGGTCTACGTGTGGACCGGCCTGACCCAGGCGATCGGTCTGCGCTACTACGGCGTGCCCGGCATCGACGTAGGACCGGACGTCGCGTTCCAGTATCGCGAACCGGCCGAGAAGACGGCCTTCATGAAGCGCGAGGAATACGACGAACTGATCGCCGACCCCACACGCTTCCTGTACGAGACCTGGCTGCCGCGCGTGAGCACGGAAGTGAGCGCCAAAGGCTGCCCACGTCCTATCCGGAACAACCTCGTCGTTCGTGAAGGGCGGCATGGCGATGCTCTGGTATTTCCAGGCCTTCGGTCCCCAGATCGAGCGCATGCGAACCGAGTGCGGCACGGTATCGGCCATCTGCGGCATGCTGAAGGCTCCGCTCGATATGCTGGCCGACAAGCTGCGCGGATACATCGGCCTGGCGTTCGACCTGCATGGAGATTCCCGAGAAGGTGCTGGCGGCCTGCGAAGCGCTGATGCCGCACCTCGGATATATCGCGCTCACCAGTGCCGACCCGGGCAAAGCAGATCCCCATCCCCATCTGGATGCACCGCGGCTGCACCCCGTTCATCTCCAAGCAGCATTCTCGAGATCTACTGGCCCACGCTGAAGCCGATCGTCGACGCGCTCTGGGCGCAAGGCAACCAGGTGCTGTTCTACGCGGAAGGCAAGTGGGACGCGCACCTGGAGCGCTTCGCCGAACTGCCGGCTGGCAGCATCATCTACCACATCGATCGCAGCGACCCGGCGCTGGCGCACCGCATCCTCGGCAAGAAGTTCTGTCTCAGCGGCGGCGTGCCCAATGCGCTGCTGGCCTTCGGCAACGCCCGAGGAAGTGAAGGCGCATTGCCGCAAGCTGATCGAAACCATCGGCGCGGAGGGCGGCTACATCATGGACGCCAGCGCCATCATGCAGAACGACGCCACCCTCGAGAACCTGCAGGCCATGACCGACGCGGCGCTCGAGTATGGCATATACCGGTCGCCTTCGTCGCCGTCACCCTCCCCATCGCCGAAGGTGCCGCAAACCGCCGGTCTTCCGGCATGGGCCCTGGCGCCGAAGGTTCCCCCTGGCGTCTGCATTCCTTGGGATGAGAAGGTGACGCAGTTGCCGCCCATTATCGGAGACCCGGAAATACCCAAGCGCGTGTGGAACGACATTGAAGGACTGGCGTACCTCTACATCTGGCATCTGCTACTTAGCTTTTAAGCCCTCCACCTCCGCGCGATAATGTTAGGTGACCGGGAGGGTTCGTGAGGACAGCCTACACCTTGTGCCTGGCCGTTGTCATCGGTCAGATGTGCGCCATCGGATCGGATTTTGCCGCCGGATTGGCGGCCTATGAAAAAGGCGATTACGTCAATGCCAGGAAAGAATGGGAGCCGCTGGCAGAGGCCGGAAATCCCGCGGCACAGTTCAATCTCGCGCTGCTGTACTACGACGGGCATGGTGCGCCCCAGGATTACGAGGCGGCCTTTCACTGGTTCTCGCGGGCGGCCAACCAGGGATACGTGACAGCGGAGCGCAATCTCGGAGCCCTGTATGCCGAAGGGAAAGGCGCCGTGCGCGACAACATAAAGGCATATAAGTGGTTCAGCCTTTGTTCCGCCGCCGGAAACGATGCTTGCACCACCCAGCGTGACCTGGTCGCCAAGAGGCTGAACTCGTCGAAACTCGCCGAAGCCAAACGCCTTGCCCGGGAATTCAAGCCAACCCCGGAATCTCCGAAGTAGAATTTCACGACTCGGCGACTCCGGCCGATAAGTGGCGTCGCCTGAGTCAGGCTCCGGTCTGGTCCGCGGCCTTGGCGAGTTCGCGCCGGGCCGTCTCAGCCTTGCGGATGGCCTTCTCGCGAAGATCGTAGGATTCGAGCGTGATCTGGGCCGCCTGTTTGGCCATGCTGGTGCTCAGCTTACGCTCAGCCTCGGCGAACTTGTCCTCCGCGTCCATGGTGCGGTTATAGCCTTCGTCGTCGGCGTCCTTCACCCGCTTGGCGATGGCTTTCACTTTCGGATCCACGTCCTTCGCGTCAGCTTTCGCCTTCTCGTAAGCTCGCTTCGACTCCGCCTTGCCATCTACGGCGGATTCTGCTACCAGTTCGTCGTAGGCTTTCTTCAGGTCGTCGGGCCAGGAATCCTTCACCGTGGCTTCCACCTCGTCGAAGGCCGCGGTGGCTCTGTCGGCAATGGCCCGGACGCGCTTCTTCTCGCTCAACCAGCGCCAGACACCCCAATCACGGGAAACCGTCATGATCTCCCTCGACTCTTCCACTTGCGGTAATTTCTGCATAGGACAAAAAGGCTCCTTGTTCCGAAATATGCCGCGCACCGCGCCGCACCTTCTGTTTTACAACAGTTGTGGGCAAACCGGTGGATCGTGGGAAGAGGCCGGTCAGGCCTTCAGACTTTCCAGTACCTGGCCGGTCTGTTCCTCCACCGCCGCGTGCAGGCTGTTGCCGTTCGCGTCCATGGTGACAATTGCCGCGAAGTTCTCCACCCGTAGATGCCACATGGCTTCCGGAATGCCGAACTGCTCCAGCAGGTGAACGCCCAACACCTGCGGAATCGCCCGTGCATAGAACTGAGCCGCACCGCCGATCCCGTTCAAATACACGGCGCCGAAGTCCTTCATCGCGGCCAGGGTCTTCGCTCCCATGCCGCCTTTTCCGATCACCGCCCGCACGCCGTAGCGGCGGATCACGTCGGCCTGATACGGTTCCTCGCGAATGCTGGTCGTCGGGCCGGCGGCCTTCACGGTCCAACCCTCGCCCTGCTTCATCATCACCGGACCGCAATGATACAGCGCGGACCCGTTCAGGTCCACCGGCGGCGGATTCTTCATCAGGTAGGCGTGCACGTTGTCACGGCCGGTGAACATCTCGCCGCTGATGAGCACCACGTCCCCAACTTTCAAAGCACGCACTTGCTCTTCCGTGATGGGCGGCGTCAGCATGATCTCGCGCCCCGTAAGCGGGAACCCTTCGGCGCGCGCCATGCGATCCAGCGGCCGGCCCGGATCCCGGTACAGCCAACCCGTGATCGCCCCCGAGATTGCATCCAGGCGCACGCCTAAGCGCCGGAATGCCCAGCAGTCATAGGCCACCGAAACGAAGAAGCTGGCAGGCAGGCGATTGGCCGCCATGATCTTGCATCCGATCAAAGACGCCTTGCCCCCGAATCCCATCGACCCGACTCCCAGCCGGTTCGCTTCGTCCATAATCTGAGATTCCAGCGCTGCGAGTTCAGGCACCGGATTCACATCGTCGAGAGTCCGGAACAACTGCGACTTAGCCAGCGAATATCCGTGGGCCCGATCGCTGCCGATGCACACCCCGATCGCGCCCGGCGAGCAACCCTGCCCCTGCGCCTGCCAGACGGCGTGCAGCAGGCACTTGCGGACGCCTTCCAGGTCGCGTCCGGCGCGGCCCAGGTGTTCGATTTCGGCCGGAAGCGAATACTGGATGTTCTTGTTCTCGCAACCGCCGCCTTTCAGCACCAGCTTCACTTCGATCTCGTCCTGTTCCCATTGCTCGAAATGGATGACGGGGGTCTCCGTGCCGAGATTGTTGCCACTGTTCTTGCCGGTGAGCGAATCCACCGAATTCGGACGGAGCTTGCCGCGCCGCGTGGCTTCCGCCACCGCCTCACGGATGGCTTTGGCCAGTAGGATCTGGTTCACGCCCACCGGCGTGTGCACGATGAAGGTCGGCATGCCCGTGTCCTGACAGATGGGCGCTTCGTCGTCCGCGGCCATGTCGATGTTCGAGGCGATGATGTCCAGCGCCTGGGCCGACTGCGTGCCCGGCGTTTCGATGTCCATCATTCCGCCCATGGCGGCGCGGACGTCCGGCGGCAGATTCGTCGATGTCTGGGTAATCAGTTCAAGAAGGCTGTTCGCGAGGAATTCCATAGGATAGGACCTCAAAGTAGATCTGAAACTCCTATCGTATCGTGTTCCCGGCCCTCAACTCAGCCGTATCCGGACCTGTGCCGTGGTGGCTGGCCGGATGGCGGGCGAGGGGCTTGTGAAGTCCACAATCACCCGGCCGTCCTTGATCTCGCGCACCGTCCCCACGATCTCGTCCGGGAATTCGGCCACATGAATCGACACCGGCTGCCCGAGCTTAATGTGCGGCACCACGGGCGGTTCGGGTTGCACGGCGACCTCCAGGGCAGACAGGGTCACGGCAAGCCGAAAAAAGTCTTCCATCGTGCGATTTACCTCTTCCCCCGGAGCACCGCGCCGCGACAGTACAATGCCATCCACCGGAGCGCGAACATCCCCGGCGGCGACATCCGCCTTGGCGTTCTCCAACGTCTGCTCGCGTTCCTCCTGCGTCTTCTTGGTAGCGTCCAACTCCCGGTTCAGCGACTCCACCTGGTCCTGGGCGTGGCGGGCCAGTAGATCTTTGCTGTCCAGTTCCTCTTTCGTACTTCGATATTCCCGCTCGGCCTTCTCGAACACGAGCCGCGGAGTAGCACCCTCGCGGATCAGCATCTGCTGCCGCTGGTAGACCTTCTCGGCCCGATCGAACTCGCTCCGGGAACGCGAGGCGTCGGCTGAGGCGCGGGACATCTCCAGCCGGCCCGACACGATGGCGGCTTCGAGTTCGTGAACCCGGGCCTGAATGCGATCGCTTTCCAGTTGCGCACCTTCCACCGCCACGTCCAGCTTCGTACTCCGGATGTGTGCGATCAGTTGTCCCTCGAAGACGTCCTGCCCAATCTCGGCGCCGAAACTCTCGACGACGCCTTCGATGGGGGCCGCGATGTTCACAACTCGCTGGGCCTCGATCAGGCCCGACAGGCTCACCTCGTTTACCGGCCCTGTCACCGCAGCGGGTTGCGTGAGAGGAATAGGAGTAGCGGGTTTTCGAGTGGAACTCTGGCGGTACATTTGCAGCACCCCGGCAGCCACGGCCAGCAGAATGGTGACACCGGCGAACAGGATCCACTTGCCACGCATACCTCGATCATATATGGACAGGCCATAATCCATACATGCGCCGGTTTCCGTCCGCCACACTGGCCAGCCTCTTCTTCCGATTCGGAACCACCATCTTCGGAGGAGGCGACCCCACCATCGCCGCCGTCCAGCGCGAGTTTGTCGAACGCCGCCGCGTCGTATCCGCGGAGGAGTACGGTATTCTGTACGCCTTGGCCCGCATCACACCCGGCACGAACATGCTGGCTTTCTGCGCGGGCATCGGATACGTGCTGAGCGGCTGGATGGGCTCCGTGATCGTCCTCTTGTCTGTGACCTTGCCCTCGGCCGTCATTGCTGTAATCCTGCTCGAGAGCTTTGAACGGATGATGGCGAATCCGGTTGCCGCGGCCGGAATCGCCTCCATGGTTGCCGCAGCCGTGGGGTTGATGTTTGTCGCGTCCTTCCAGTTGGTGAGGCCGTTCCTTGCTCCATCCAGGCTCCCGCGGACGGCGGTTCTCGCCGCTGGAGCCTTTCTCGTGGCGTGGAGGGGCCTGCTGAGTCCGTTGGAAGTCCTCGGGCTCGCCGCGATTGTCGGATATTTGTTGCCGGAGCCATCGAAATGAACTTGCTGCTGTTGTTTCTGCTGCTGCTCAAGGCCAGTTGCACTTCGTTCAGCGGTCTCGGATCTTTGCCGATTCTGCAAGCGGACCTGGTGGCGCACCATCACGTTCTTACCGACGCGCAACTGAATACCGCCGTCACCGCGGGACGAAGCGGCCCAGGGCCCATCGGCATCTACATCGTCTGCGTGGGATACCAGGTGGCGGGCATCCCGGGGGCCGTGGCCGGATTCACCGCCGCCATCGCCCCTGCTTTCGTAATCATCGTGTTGCTTCGCTGGTTGGGGCGCGTGGCCGACCGGCCCGCGGTCCAGCGCACCATCCGATCCGTCCTCATCGCCTCGGCGGGACTCCTCGCCGCCGTCAGCATGGACTTGGCGGGGAATGGTGTTACCGATGGGTTCACTGCAACCGTGGCCGCCGCCGCATTCGGGGCACTGGCGTTCACACGCGTGGACACGGTGTGGGTGATGCTGGCCGCCGCAGCATTGGGAGTCGTACGGAAGCTGCTGTTGGGTTAGCGCAGTTTGCCACTATTGACCGTAAGGCCGACCAGGATCAGCCGGTCCGGGCCGCCCCCGGAAAAACCGATTCTCTGGCCTGCGACGTCCACGGCCACGCGATGGGTGATCTGGTACTCGATTCCCCCAAACAACGACAGCGTCCGCTCAAACCCGGTGGATTTTTCGAGCAACATGTTCACATGCGGCGTAAACCGCCCGAGGACGCCGTCGGCGGCCAGATGCCGGCCATACCCCAACCCGAAGTCCCAGACGCCGGCTGGATTCGTATCCGTGGCGGCGGTCGCCGCCGTCCAGCCCGCGGTAACTCCCGCACTGTTCTTCCCGTAGTCATAGCGGCCAATGATAGTCGCCCCGAGCCTTGCGCCGGATTCGTTGCGGAGAAACGTCGTCACTTGAGGCGCAAACGCGATATCGAAATGCTCGCTATCGAAAATCACGGCGGTAGCCGCAAAGGTCAGACGGTCGCTGAATTGGGTGGAGCGGACACCAGTGTTGACCGCGCTAGCCAGGGAATCGAAGGAAACGCTGTACTCGGTGCGGCCCCAAAGCACGGATTTACCTTCCGGCGTGAATTTCAGGGCGGAAGGCATTGTCAGGGTGCCGGTCGTAAAGGAGTACAGGCCGCCCCAGTCCAACTCCAACGTGCCCGGTTCAGCGATCAGATCATTGATATGAAGGCGCTTGCTCATGCTCACGCCCGAGGCGTGCTCCGACCCTGAAACTCGGCTGTGGTGGAACAGTGCCGCCAGAGCCTCGGGCCCTGCGAGCAGCCAGACGAGTCCCGCGGCAGTGATGGGCAGTAATTGGCGCAAAAGCTCAGGGTACTACGTTATGCAGGGCCGCGATCACTTGGTCAGCCTTCATGCGGCGGAGTTCGCGCAAAATCACGCCAGGGGCGGGCTCCGTTTCAACCGGCACAATCGCGCTGGTCTGGTCCGGGAGCATGCGGGGCAGCCGGGGCGTTCTCCGTATGACGCCCTGAGGCGATGGGCGATCAACTGGAGGATCGTTGGATCGCACACTCGTTGGATGCGGCACAGAATGCACACTTCCCAACCCTCTCTTGAAAAGATGTGGACCGACAAGTACTTTATCGAGCCCAGTGCGCGTGTCGCAGCCTAAAATGGATTCGAGGATCGCGACCAATGGAGATTCGAGTCGTAGGCAGGGGCGAGGTGAGCCTGGAGGAACTCGAAGCGAGGTTGTCCGCTTTCTTGAATGCCGGGGCACCGGAGCCGGTTCTGGAGGGCGCTCCTGAAGAGAAGAGAGCGATTCTCCGGGAAGTCGCACGGCGCGGAGACTCTCAGATGAGAGCCCTGGTCGATCTGTTACTCAAACGAGAAGAGGCTACCGGACCAAATCCGTAGCCTCCCGCTACAGTTCAGATGACGATATTGCCGGTCCAGCTCACGCCGTCGGCCGTCGAGCAAAGCAGGACTTGATTGCTGCTATTGTTCGCTATGAACGAGACGTACAGCCGGTTGTTGAACGCCGCCAGCGACGGAGCATCCTTGCTGGATTCTCCACCGTGAACCAATTCGTTACCGGTCCAGTTCTGGCCGTCTGCGGTAGAACATACCAGTACCTGATTGCTGTTGTTGTTCGCGATGAACGAGACATAGAGCCGGTTCTTGAATACGGCGAGAGACGGCGCGGTCTTACTCGACTCTCCTCCATGAACCAGCGAGTTGCCGGTCCAGTTCTGGCCGTCGGCAGTCGAGCAGATCAGCACCTGGTTGCTGTTATTGTTGGCGATGAAAGGATCGCAAACCCGATGCTCTCATTGAGTTCGAGGTGTGCGATGAGCGTCTGGAGTGACCTGGTCTCAGCGGGCCTTCGGGCAACCAGACAAGTCGCCGCGGTGGGGTGCGTCCTGGCGAGTTGCGGAGGCTGGCTTCACTGAGTTGGTTCTGTTGAATGCCGAACTGTTACGTGCTACAAACCAAAAGGGGGTGCCCAACACATGGATGACCAGACGACACCAGGGGTAACAACACCGGATTTCGTGAGCCTCTATCGCCAAGCGTTCGAGCAGTTCGGCGCACATGCGTTGTGGAACAAGCGTTTCATTGACCTTCCGGAACCTGATGACGCGCTGGTAGTTGCGCGGGCTCTGCGCATCGAAGGGAACCTGCAGGCGCGACGTTTGGCGGAAGAGATCGAGCAGGCTTGCCGTGCCGCTATCTAAAATCCAGACGGATATCCTCCAGCTTCTGGCGGCACACCGCGACCCGGAAAGTTATGTGGGCGGCAGCACCCCACTCAACCGGGACGCGCCTCGTTACTCCGGCGACATAGACGTCTTCCACGACCGCGAGGAGCGCGTGGCGACGGCAGCTGAACAGGATGTAACGTTGCTGCGGGAGTACGGCTACACGCTGCAATGGGTTCGGCGTGACCCCGCCATCCACACAGTTGTGGTTGCGCGTGCGAACGAGAATACGAAGTTGGAATGGGTCGCGGACAGTGATTATCGTTTCTTCCCGACGGTCAGGGATGAGCTGTTTGGGTATATCCTTCACCCGATTGACCTGGCCGTGAACAAGTCAATGGCTGCCGCCAATCGTCGTGAGTTACGCGACATCATTGACTTGGTCACTATCCACGAAAACATTCTTTCGCTTGGGGCCGTAGTCTGGGCGGCCGTAGAGAAGTCGCCGGGCTATACTCCGGAGGGATTGATTGCTGAAATCCGGCGCAATTCCCAATATCCCGCTGCCGAATGGCGCGCGGTGATTACGAGAGAACCGCTGTCCCCGTCTGACATTATGGGGCGACTTCGCGCGGCTCTCGCTGAAGCCGAAATCTTCGTTGGACGCATGCCCACCGCCAAGGTGGGCTTACTCTTCTTGAGGGACGGCCAGGTTGTGCAACCAGATCCCGACCGCATCGGAGACTACCAAACCCATGCCGCGCAAAGGCGTGGCCAATGGCCGACAAGCACCGACATCACGAGCGCCATGCTCGAGCAGTACAAGAGCCGGCGGCGTCCGCGATCCTAGCTCCAGACGACCGCCAGCAACGGGCGGACCATCTACGAAGTCGACGGTGTACGCTATAAGATCCGATATTCGTTGCCATACGCGGTTGCGCATCTCAGGCCTGATCCAATTTCCGAGATGAACACACCGATTTGCAGTAAACTGAACACATCCCACCCTCAGGAGGGTTCTGTGGACTTCCGCAAACGGAGATCCCTTCTATTAGCCGGCGGGGTTGTTCTCGCATTGACAGCCGGCCTGCTTTACACCTATCGGAACACATCGAATCAAGGGCGGGACTGGCAGTGGACGCTCGCCTATTCGACGGACGGATCCGTTGAACGAGTGAGCGCGCCCGGCGGCTCCGAAGTCCGTTGGCGGCAGGAGAGAGATTCGCAACGAAGACTGATCCGTATCGTGAAGCAGGTGAACGGCCGCGACACAGCCTCTTTTGTGTTCGATCGATTCGGACACAGAACGCAGATGGGCGATGCCGAAGGACGCACGGAATACGAATACGACGGCTTCGGCCGACTCACGGCGTTGCGGCGACAGGGTCTGCCCCCGGCTGCTTATTCGTACGACACTCTGAATCGTCTCAAGACTCTGCGCATCGGAAACGACTGGGTCGTAGCCTATAGCTACGACTTCCTGGATCGGTTAGCCGCAATGGCGACCCCCGTCGGCCGCATCGGCTTTCAATATGAAGCCGGCCAGGGCATGGTCATCCGGACTCTGCCAAACGGAATCCGTACCGTGCGAGAGTTCGAGCCGAACGGTTGGCTGAAATCCATAACGCATGCAACCCCGACCGGGCGAGTGTTGGCGCGCTTCACGTATCAATACCGTTTGGATGGACTGATCCGCCAAGTCGAGGAGATCCTGCCTGATGGTATACGCACCATTCGGTATGAGTATGACTCCACCCGGCGGGTTACTGCGGTCCATACCCAAGCCAGATCCTTCCACTACCGCTATGACCCCTACGGCAACCGTATCGCCGCAGGCTCGGATTGCTGCGAAGCTGCTTACGATTGGCGCGGTCAGATCGTCCGCGTCAAGGGCCGCGAAACCGAACGGGACAGCCGGGCGAACCTGACCACGTTCACGATGCCCGAGGGTACTCACGAGTTTGCCTTTGACGAGGAGAATCGCCTCATTTCGGGTGCCGTCCGGGCAAAACGCATCGGATACGGCTACGACGGCGACGGCCAGTTGGTCCGGCGGCGCGCAGAGGGCGTCGATACGCGGTATGTGACAGCAGGGCTGTCTGACCGGTGGATGCCGTTGGCCGAGATCCAAGGAGGACTACTCACCGCCGCTTTCCTGTGGGATGGCGACACGCCGATCGCTACTGTCCGTGGGACCGACGTCGAGTTCTACCTCGAGGATCATCTCGGCTCGGTCCGGCTATCGGTGGATGGCTCCGGCCGGCCGACTAGCGTCCTCGGCTATGAACCCTTCGGGGCGCCGGAAACGGCAGATATCGGAACCGGCTTGAGGCCCGGATTCAGTGGTATTTTCTATGACGCCGATCAACAGCTTTACATCACTCGTTTTCGAGCATATGCGCCAGCGCTCGGACGTTTTCTGCAGATGGAGCCGCAGCAAAGTTATCCGCCGGCAACGCCGGGCAGCACCTCCTGGTATGCGTATTGTGGAAATGACCCCGTCAACTTTAGAGATCGCTCCGGTCTTCAGCGCATTCGAGCCGCCGCGGGCCCGACTCCCATCCTCCAGGAACTTGGGCGATGGGAGGAGCAACGGAACCAACTTGTCCGGATGCAGCGCCTTCGTGAGATGGAGGATAAGGGTAAGGATGCCGAGCAGACGGGCAGGGACCGCCTGCCCGGTAATATCCTGGACGAATCGGTGAGGCTGCTCCTCGAACACCGCATACGCAATCCGTACATGGCCGCTCTCGGGTTTCAGGTGTTTACCGCTGCTAAAGACAAATCCGTGAATCCGTTCGACCTGCTCGATATCGCGCGGGAAATGTTCGGCCGCACGGCCCACGATATTGGGCGCGTCTATCGGGAGTCGCAAAACGAGGCGCTGAAACATGCGATTGAGGCACGGTATCGCTACTATTACCCGCTCTTCAAGGACCAAGCACCGCGCGCCCACAAACTGCTTGTCCCAAACAGCGTCGCCGGTCATGTTCACGCCGGAGGGAACGTGTTGCTCTCCACAGATCTGGCATCGGAGTGGTCCGGTGCGGCAACCTCGACCGTGGACGCGATCGTTGGCGGCGTGGACGCCGCGCTGAAACTCGTCGATCAGGTTGGTCAATCCGATGATGCTCGCCAACCCCACCGCCCATCCACTCCATCTGCGCCTGGACGAGGCCACAGCGGAGGGACACGGCAGCCTGCCGGTTCCAGGTGGCCGAGTTGACTGGCACGAGGCTGTCAGCGCTGAGGGACACGGTACGTCAGGATCCGTCACACACTGGCAATGGGATCACGGAGAGAACGCGTTTGGAACCGTGGACCGGCGCACCGCTTCGCGCACGCCCACACCGAATCCGTTCGCCCGCATCATGTCATTTCTTTACCCCTTGGGTAGCGAGTATGAACCCGGCCAGACAACTGAAGTGCGTAGCACGATCGTGCGCGAAAGTTACCGCGTTACTACGGTCGACGGGTACACCACGGTGACCCCGCGCGATTCATCCGGCGGTTCCCAAGGCTCCGAGGTCCCGCCGCCCGGCAAACCGGGCGGCGGCGGGGGCGGCCGCAGCTCTTGTGGAGGGTCGCCGCAGCTCGAGATTCCGGCCGATGCGCCCAAACCACCCGCGAGCGCAGCGGGCCCACCCTCGTTCCCGGTACCCGTCGGTGGTGTGTTCCTGGCCGGAGCTGGCGAGGCGCTCCGGACGCTGGGGCTCATTCGCGGAATCGCTTTCGATCCAGTGAGCGGGCAGATCATCCTCATCTCTGACGTCGGGCCGCTGACCTTGCCGGCGTTGTCGTTGGACGATGTCGTGACTGTTTTCCAAACTGTCTACCGGCACGGGGCGCCCTATGTCTCTATCGATCCCGATCCCACGAATCCCACCGGCCCATGGATGAAGGTGCGGCATTACCCGGGCACCGAAGCCACCCACGCCGGATGGGTCCTGTTTGAATCCGACAGGCTCATGAAGTCATACAGCCTCGGCAGAGACAACATCACCCGCGACCTGGTCTCCTCCAAGGCCCTCGGGTATCGGAACCTTTTCCAACTCGGATTCGAACAACCCGGGTGGGGAACGGCGAACGGCTCCTGGGAGCGGTTTTGGATTGTTCCCGGAAAAGTGCATCGCGAAAAGACCCGAGATGGGAGAATGACTCTCCTGTCGATGACATTGCGCGTCCGGACGGAGCCTATGACCTTGCGAGGCGGGAAGCTCGAACCGAGCCCAAACGCGAAACCATCCTGGGCCGCGGACCAGTTCTCGTCCTGGTTCACCGGCTCCTACGGCGATGTCGCAAAGGAGGCTGTGACCGCATCACCGACCGGCTCTCGCGAATCGAGCTTGGCGGAGCTCGAACGGATTGCCCTCATCGCCGGCGCCGCCGAAGTCCTCCGTGACAACGGCGTGCCGCTCCCCGCATGGATGCTGAATCACCCCGTGCCTCGGCTAGCCGTCCCACTGGAGACCCCCTCGCTCTTGGATGCGCATCCTCATCCGACCAGGAACGTCCGCGTTCAGATATACGGCGGAGTGAACCTGAGCCCCGACGACCGCGACATCGTTACGGAGCCCGCGTCTGCCGGTCAGGAGGAGCTTGCTCGCAAAATCGTCTCGGCGATTCAGGCACAACCACCGGTTACCCCGATCACAATCGCGCACGGCGGTACCGAGTACAGAGCGGTCGGGTTGCCCGGCTCGGACACGATGGCCGAAGGGGCTCTAGTGCTGGAGGCCGAGGACCTCTCTGTCTCGGTCGCGCCTGGTCATCAGATCAGTATGATCCGTCGAACGAATTCGTTCGTCCGCCCCACTGATGCCTTCGGACCCGCCTGGAGCCTGGATCTCCCGCGTCTCGACCGCCAGCGCCGCCCCCTCGATCGTCGCGGAGACACGGTACTCTATCGCGAGGTCTGGCAGTTGACCAGTCCGCTGAATTCATATAGCGGCTATCTCACCTCCGGCATCCTGCGCGCGCACGACGGCCGAATTGGCCAGGACACGATGCTGGTACCGGCCGCGAGCCCACGCCAACAATGGCACTTTTACGGTAACGGCTGCCTGGCGGCCATTTCCGAACCTCCGATCCTGGTCGTCTATCGCGATAACGACCAGTGCCACGTCGATCGAATCGAAGGTTGGATCGGCTCTGAGCGGAGCGCCTACATTGATCTGCATTACGGCAACGGAGGGCACATCATCTCCGCAACTTCGAGCGACGGTGGCCGCGCTTCGTATGAATATGACGCGGCCGGTGCCTTGCGGCGGGTTCAATCGCCGCTCGGGTCCCCAAGCTACGAGTACCATGACGGGCTGCTCACGGCCCTTACAGACGCCCGCGGCACCGAGCGTTTCTCGTTCAACAGCCGCGGCCAGCAGCGCGGATTTTGGACCGTGCCGTCCGAGCCGGAAGCGGGCGACGTCAGTACCAAAGGGTTGGTTTCCACGCTAACGTTGCCGGAAGGCGGCGTTTGGGAGATCGCGCGGAACGGTGAGGGAAGGGTTGTTTCGATCCTGAAAGACGGCCGGGAAGCGCTTCGCCAGACCTGGCGCGCCGATGGCTCATTGCAGGCGGCCCACTACGAGACCTTTTCGCTGTATCCGCAGTACCGGTCTGACGGGGCTGTCTCCGGACTGCTCATTACCGAGCCCGATAATCCTCGCCCTGGACCCGCGCGATTCATCCCGCGGCACACGATCATTCGGAACGTTTCCTTCCCGGCCGGCCCGTTCCTGCCGGTCGCCGGCGGGAGCGTCTTTGCGCGCTGGCTAAGCGTCGACCTCGACCAGGATCACAAACCGAATCGCGTCCGTGACTTCAGCGGCTATGACATGCGGTTCGAGTACGATGCTTCCGGTGACCTCCAACACATCGCGACGCAACTCGGGGAGATTTTCCTCCGGCGCGACGCTCAGTCACGGCTCACGGGTGTCGAGACGTCCTGGGGCATCACCCAGCGGAACGAGTATGCGGGAAATGAGCTTCGGCGTGTGACCCTGAACCGGTCCGCCGAGTCTGCCGCCGTCGACTATGAGCGCGGCAATCCGGTCGCCGTGCGGGCGCTCAATGGGGCGCACTTACAGTTCTCCTATGACGGATTCCAAGGCCCGGGAGGCCGGATGGAAGTAGTGAATCCGGATGGTGTTGCTCTCCGGTACGCATTTGACACCGGCGGCTGGGTCGACACTGTCCAGGTAGGCGGGCTGTTCAGCGTCCATTATCAAATCAGCGGCCACTGCGCTGGCGGTTGCAGCGCCGGTCCGTAGGTAGTGTCCGTAGTGTAGTGCCGACTCCCGCCGTCCTTGTGATATTCTTTGTGTCGAGCAAATCAGGTGCGTCATGCAGATTCTGAATGGGATCGACTGTCGGCCGCTGGTTGTCGTTTGCCTGGTTATAGGTGGCCTGTTCATCCCCGCCGCACCGGCGCGCGGACAACGTGTTACCGAGATCGCTCCGAAGAGCGATCAATCTTCTGAGGCTCCGCCGGCAGCGGAGTCGACAAAGCCTAGCAGCGATGTAGGCGCACAGCCCGCCGCTGCCGCATGCGGTGAGGGCTGGACCCCGAATTCCTGCTCGATCGAAAACGAAGCGTTCGTTAGGCGCTTTGAGTTGGTCGGACTATTCGCTGTCCCGTGCGCCTTTGCATTGCTCGTACCGTTGCTTCTCCCAAGGATCTATGGTCCGAAGCTCGCGTGGTGGGCCACTGGGCCGGCGTTACGCTGGGCTACGCTGGCCACGCTGGGGTTCCTGATCTCGGCGGTAGTCCTGGTCGCGCTGCCATGGATAGGCATACCGATCCTCCTACGAACAGGTTTTATTGCGGGCTGCCGCCCTTGCGTGGCTTCGGTATCCAATTACGCTCCCTTGGGGCTGCCTTGGGGATTGCCGGAGATGGGCATGGCGATTCTGAGTCCGCTTTCACTCATCATCTACCTCGCGCTCGCCACCAGCGTCTGGTCTCTTCTGTATTTAGCGGTCTTCTGGGCGTGGCGCAAGCGGTCGGGCTTCACGGCGCAGGCATATCAACGGAGTTGAGCTGTGGCAAGAATCCTCATAGCGGTCGGCGGAGCGGGCCAGATGGTTCTTCATCATTATGTGCAGCTCTACCTGCTGGGCCAGTGTCAGGAAGTATTCGACGCCTATGTTCTCGATACGGATTCGGGCGCGAAGTCGCTTCTTGCGCTGAAGGAATTGTTCGACAACGCCCGGCGAGCCGTCGGCGCCTCCGACGCCCGCGGAATTCCATCCATCCGTTTCATCCAGATCAAACCGGAGACCGAGGAAGGCGACGTGGATCAGTTGCTCATTCAGACCGCCCTCCCGGTTCAGGCCGGCTATCACCATCCATGCCAGGCGTTCTTCGATCGCGATTGTCTCCGGATGAGCATCCGCCAGGGGATGTATGCGCGTCCCTCGCTCTCGGCTGTGGTCTCCTTCGCCGACGCGATCCAACGTTTAGGTGCCGAGCAGTTCCAGAATGACGCCCGGATCGTGGTCGGCGGGTCATGCATTGGCGGTACCGGAGGCGGCCTGCTCATCCCGCTGATATGGCACTTGGTCCACGTCGAGACGAAAGACTTCAAGGTCACTCCCGTTCTTCTCGGCGATTTCTTCCGCCCGCAAGCCGCGAACGTCGTCGGCACGGCATCAAACGGCGGCGATACCGAACTGTTTCGCTCCAACCGCTTGGCTTTTTTGGCCTGTCTCGAGGAAGCTGTCCCCACTCTGCCTCAGTTCGCATTCGTAGAGGAACACAGGATGGAATCACGCGACTGGAACCGCGAACAGGACGCGCGGCAATTGCCTTGGGCAGCGCCTGACGAGCCATATTGGAAGGCGGCTGCGGCCTGCGAACACCTGTTCCGTGAGGCGGTGGCGGCTCGCGCAGAGAAGTTCACTGACCGCGAACTCGGCGAAGAAAAATACGTCCGGATATTCAACATGGAGGTGGCGCTCCCTCGGCTCGGTCTCCGCTTAGGACGGGTCAACGCGTTCCTCGATCGCCGCGTGCTTGCGCTCATTGCGTCCGAGGGACCGGTCCGCCGTGTGTGGGGCGATGCGGTTGTGAATTACCTCATATCGGCATGGCGGCTGCTTGTCCATGACCAGCATTCTCCATGGACCCCGACGACGTTCTTGAGGGCAGTGCAGAGCCGGGCCGCCGAATTGTGGAGAGGCTCCGGCGTTGCTTCCTATGGCCTCTCCGCGGTCTTTCCTGCGATTCAGAAGACAGACGCGGCTGTGAGCGAGTTCGCCGCGGGCGAGTGGCCCAAGCCGCTGACGGCTGTGAATGGCGCGCCGATGGGCGTGGACGAGGCGGTGACCTCGGTGGCGGCGGCCCTGATCTACTCCATCATTACGACTCAGAGGTGAGCCATGTCTACTGTCCGAAGCCTTCGCGAGGGTAGCTGGAAAGAACAACACTTACATCCCAAATCGATCGCGCACCTCCTCCATTGGGACTTGGCCTATCTCTGGGTTCTGGCGCGAGAGCCGCAATTCCGCCCGGACCATTGGGTGGACCGCGTCGCCACCTGGGAGAGACTGCTGGGGCTTTTTCTGGCTGGCCGCCTGAAGATACACCGTTCGCCGATCGAGCGACCGCTGCTCAATTACACCCAGCGCTTCGGTATCAAAGAGGTTCGTTTGCTGCATCTCCGCGGCCAGAACCATGACAGCCCCGATCCTTGTGGGTTGGTGAGCCCTATCGTTCTCGTCCGTCCCTTCCCGGATACGAACGAAAACCGTTTGCCCGAGTTGCCGGAGGTGGACTGGCAGGATGGCCGCTTGCAGCACTGCCTAGGCTTGCTGCTCGCCGAGTTCGACAGGACAATGGATCCGGCGACGGCACCGCTCGCGGAGCGTTCGATTCAGAACCAGTTGCGGACCGTTCTGAGGCGCTATCGCCGAGGTGTGGCCACCCCCTGTCCGGCCGGTACGACGCGCGTGCCGATTCATCGCGCGATTAGCTTTGCACCCGATACGGCGGCGGTTGCGGACGAGCTCGTAGTAAGTTTTGTATCCGAAGGCGCGCCCCAGTATGTACCCTATTGCGATTACCCTGGATGCGGCATTGCCCTCACGTTTCCGGAGAACGCTGCTCCATGGCAGGTGGTGAACGACTTCGTTTCCTTGACTTGCCGTAACGGCCATGCGCAGCGCATCCCGCTCGAGAATCTGTACGTGTGGAGGCGTCCTCTCGGCGACATGCACGAATTCGTGTGCTGGTCTGACGCGGCGACGTCGATGGATCACCTCGCAGCGGGCCAGCAGGCATTGTTGCCGCCCAGTGCGGCAATCGAAGACGGACAGATCGTGTTTCGCTGGAACCCGGGATTCGTCGGCGGCGACCCCGTCAATGTCACGCTGCGTATTCAGACTGGGGGATACCCGATTCGCGCTGCCTCCTTCCGCGATGATGCCCTGTACTCGCGCCTGCTCGTGCCAGGGCAGGAGTCGGCGTCGCCAGGCGGACTGCCAATTCGTTTCGAGTGGCGTAATGCGTGGCTGGATCATCAGTCCACGGCGCTGCCCGGCGGGATTCTCTTTACGAACGTCCGGATCGCTGGCCGCCGCTATCCCGTGCGAATGACTTATGAAGGCAGTGCCTGGGTGGATCGGATTCCCGATCTATTCCTCGGTGTCTATCCCAAGCGAATGCACGCGCTCTGGAAGCCTTATCGAGTAGCCGTGCTCGGCGAGCGTGAACAGCAGTTCCGCATCAAGGCGATCGGCGCTTACGGCGGCGTCTCATGGGTGCAGGACGTCCAGGGTTGGCCGCAGTTTTGCTCGGTCGAGCGAAGCGACCAGAGCGCTGGTGCAACGTACGACCTGCGAGCCATCGACGCGGCCGCAGACCCCGCGGTCGGCGCCCAACGCACAGTCGGTATAGGTATCGATTTCGGCACGTCCAACAGCGTGGTATATTTCGCCGACGATCAGACCACGCAGCCGACCACCGAGCGCAGCGGGATTCATCTGAACCAATACGCCTCACTGATGGAATGGATCTCGCCAGCTCCTCCTCAAGGTTGGCGTACGTGGCTGTATGCCTGCCCTCCCGCCGCCATGTCCGATCCATACCTGATCCCGACCACTCTGTGGAAGACGGCTTCAAGCGCGGGTTATATACGTTGGGGCCAGTCGCCCCTCGAGAACATCGAGCAGGTTCATGCCTTCAAGTGGGACGCCGGGATTCGGGACTACACCGCGGATCGCCGGCGGTTTCTGGAAGAACTGCTGTTCCTCAGTATCCCGGTGATGCTCAGCCGTCTCGGCGCACGCCGAGCCCGGCCCAGCCTCAAGATCGGATTCTCCTATCCATTGGCGTTCAGCGACGCGCAACGGAGCGGATTTCGTTCGTTGCTTCGCCATGTTGAAAACTGGTGCGACGGACAACTCGGGTATCCGTGTTCGACGACGTCCATCAACGAGTCACTCGCCAGCGTGAAAGCTTCGGTCGGCCTGCCGCAAACGAAGGATTTGTTTCTCGTTGCGGACATGGGCGGCCGCACACTCGACGTCGTGCTGTTCTCGTATCCCGACAACATCCACCAGATCGGATCCCTGGACTTCGGCGGCGAAGTCTTGCTCGAAAAAGTGGCCGCCCGCAAGGCCGGGGCCAGTTCCGGCGACCACTTCGAGCGCGAGTACTGGCGGATCCGGGATAGTATCCAGGGTTCCGATTCCGTCGCCCGGCCGACCGGCGACAGTGAACTGCGCCAGCGCGTCGAACGCTTTCATGTTATGGCGCTCGAGTTTCTTCGCACCATGCTGTTGCGCCAGCGACAAAGCGGCCTCGGCAACGTCGAGCTGGTCCTGATCGGCAACGGCTGGCGACTTCAGGACCTGTTGGCGGGCAACCGCGATCCTGCCAGGCATCTGCTCGAATATTCAACATTGATGGTGGATTGCTTCCATGTTCCCGACGTGTCGGTGCTCTCCACAGGCACTAGTCATATCCACAGCCCAAAGCATTGGGTAGCAGTTGGCGCCCTCCGCTGGGCGCTCGGGGATTCCTTCGCGGAACTCGATAGGCCGGAGGCATACCCGTCCCGGCTACCGGCCGGCCGCCGTACCACGATCAACAACGTGAACGTGACGTGGGATGAACTCGTCGGCGAGGGGGGCGTCCAGAGGCCGCAGTGGCTGAACGCTCCGAATTACGACATCGACGTCGACTTCCCGACGGAGCCTGGCATGACACCCGAGTGGGTAGCGCAACTCGATCGGGCCATTCCGCCCGCCATCAGGTATCCGAAGGTCGCGCAGCTTGCCGAGAGCTTAAAGAACACGATCAGGCTGGGGCGTTTGGGACGCGGCGCCGCTCCAACTCCTGCTCGAGACGCACTGGAAAAGCGAGGGCCTGTGAACCGGCTATTGCTGCTCCTGATCCCCGTTACCGGCGCATTCGCGCAGTGCAAGCTGCCCCCGCTCGTCGGATCTGCGGTCTTCCCCGGCAGCGCCGTTCGCTGGTGCCCGCCCACCGAGCCTTTCGGCGCCCGCGGCAATGCCGCTGTCCTGATCGACGATTCCGCATCGATGACGGGCTTCGGCAAATCGGCGATTGCCAGGTTCGGTTTCTGGATGAACCAGAGTCTGAGCCAGGTTCGACAGCGCGGCGTGCACTGGGTCGAGACGCGTGGCTGTTATTTCAGCACCGGCCGACCGCTCGCGAACTGCAGGGCGACTCAGATCACGCCGGAAGAGTTCCACGGGGCGCGGGACACCACACTGCACGAGGCGATCGCATACGCCGGTGGATTCCAGCTCGCGGTTATTCTCACTGACGGCTCGAGTGCGGCAGGCCAGAACTCGGGGGATTGCGCCAGCAGCGTGGACGCGGCCTGTATCGCACGAGCATTGGCGACCACGTTGCAGCCGCTTGCGGGTGAGAACAAAGACGTCCTTCCGGGCATCTGGATCGTGCCGCTCATCGCCGACTACAGCGGCCGCTTCTTCGCCGAGCAGCCGATCGCACCGGATGGCTTCGACGTGAATAACGCGATTGCGAATTCGACGCGCGAAAGCAGGACGCAGACTGCCGTCACCGACCCGGCGCGGGGCTATCGTGGACTCCTCGAATACAAGTACACCGGTCCCCGCGCCCTGTTCGCACTCATTCTCAGCCGTAATGTGCAACTCGGCCGGGCGATGGCGGCGGCCATGATGTCACGGCGAAGTTTCTCCCAGATTGGCTTTGCCCGAACCTGGCGCGACTTCTCCGGCGGACTGGCCGCGTTGAACCCGATCGAAGTGTTTCCCGGCATCGTTCCACGCGTCGAGTGGTCGTCTGCGGTGGGCGCTGAGCGGGCGTGCCGCACACTTGACGTGGGCCTCCATCCGGGAACGGAACTCGCGATCGCCTGCCCGAACGAAGTAGATCGGACCGTCGTCACCCTGCGCGCACGCGCCGAGGCCGCCGGGTCGGAATGCGTAGTCATCCATAACCTTCCAGCGATGACGGTCAAGGCGCGGACGACAATGCCGCCAGCCGCTATCGAGGACTTTCGGTGGTCCGGTTCGCTGACCGACGTGTCGGCGCCGCTCACTGTCCAGTTGCAGCTCCAGTGCCGTAAAGCTTGGCACTTTTCCGCGTGGCTGGCCTGGGCAAGTACGCGCGACTTCAGAGCATCCTCCGCACGGATGGCTGCTAACCGCGCGATTTTTCCCGCCGAAGAGGCAGTGTTCACGCTCTCCGCGTCGGAGGTGGCGTATCACCCGAATCGAATCTTTCAGCTTCGCGAACTGCTGGAGAAGCTCTATCGCAACGTTCTGAATGCGGCCCCGTCCGAAGCCGCCGAGTTTGGGCGAATTGCCGTCACGAAGCCCTGAAGTTCCGCGTACCGAGCGATCATGCCCTTTCTATTCCTACAGGCTGCAGCCAGTCCGAGCTTCGCTGATGAACTCGGCAACATGCTCTACCGGTACGTCACGGCGACCGCTCCTTTCGCCCTTGCGCACCTGCTGATCGTCTACAACGTCTTCGTCAGCTCCCGCCGCATCGGCCGCGAAATCCAGGCCCTCAACCGATGGCCTCAACCCGCCGGTGTGAAAGCTGATAGCGCGGCCGCTCTCACTCAATTTATCGAGGAATGTTCCATCTGGGGCTCTCGCGGCATTCTTGTTCCAATGACCGACTTCTCCGATCGGCTTGATGCCAGCGTCACCGCCTTCGTCGACAATCTCCATGCCCGCATGAACCTCTTTCTGGTGGTCGGTGTAGCGGGTACGTTCTTTGCACTGTTCTCCGCGCTGTCGCAGCCGGGCGTAGACTATCGAACGATCGCTGCAGCGCTGCCGAACGCGCTTCCCGTCGGTTTCGTGGGCTTGGTGCTCTCTCTGGGAGGTCATTACCTGGCCTTCAAAATGGAGCACAGCTTCCGGGATGCCGTTTCGAAGGGAACGCAGCGGGCGCTCGCGAAACGAATGGATCTGGCGCGTAGCCCGAGCGATACGATTCGCGAGGCTATCGAACAGTTGAGCAGTGTGCTTCAGAAGTCGCTCGAGCCTGTATTGGAGCGGCTCGAGGACAAGATCCAGGACGCAACCCGCGTCACCAGCGAGCAGATTCAACCGCTCTCAAATGCGATTGGAGACTTCTCCGGAGCTATCAAAGAGCTGAAAAGCCCCTTAGAGCTCATGCACCAGTCCGTCGAAAAGCTTCCGGCAGCGCTGGGGCGGCTCGAGGAAATAGAGGGATCCGTTCAGCGCATGGTGGCGGGAACGGCTGTGGCGATGGAGAGCGTCGAAGCCCGCCTCTCCGAGAGCGCGGGTGGCTTGGCGGACCTGACGGGAAAGTTGGTGCCCCTGCCCGAACTCCTGACAAGTGTCGTCGGCCAGCGCCTGCAGGAGCTCGCCCGCGGAACCGCGGAGGTCTGGACTAGGCACACCGAACATGTGCTCGCCGACATTCGCCCGGCCGCCGAAACACTGACCGGCTCAGCAGCCCGATTGCACGACGCTGCCGGGCGGATGGAAGAAGCGAACACTGCACTACAGGGAACCGCCGACGAACTGCGCTCATCCTTCCAGGCAGCAAATGCGGACCTGGTTGCCTCATGCGGCACTACCTGGACTGCGGCCGTAGCCCAAATGGCCACCAGCGGGGATGCCGTGTACAAGCGCCTCGAAGAGGCAGCCGCCGGGCTAATAGCTATCGCCGGCGAGATGCGTTCGTCGTTTCAATCTGCCAATGCAGACTTGGTTGCCTCATGCGGCGCCGCCTGGACCACAGCCGCGGGCCAGATGGCCGCCGGTGGGGATGCCGTGTGCAATCGCCTCGAGGAGACAAGCGGAATGCTACTGAGCACCGCCGCTGAGGTATCCGCCGGCGTAGAGAAGCAGACCACCGAACTCGCCTCGAGGTGCTACACGACGTGGAGGGATACAGGCGAACAGTTCGCGCGCAACCAGGCGGCCTCACTTACATCTCAACTATCCGCGATCCAGGAAGCCGCAAACAAGGCGAATCGAAGCGTTGCGGCAATCCGCGAACTATATTGACCGCATCGGTCAATCCATCGCCGCCACGTTGCAGCAATCACTCCGGGACTTGCACGCACAGGCGATCGCGCAACTGAAGCCAGAGCTAACTTCGGTTCGCGACGTTGTAGCTCAGACCTACCCGGCCGTCCTGGCAGCGCTCTCGCAAAGCGTGAACGACTCCGCCGAATTGGCGGGCCATTTCGGTACGATCACTGGGAATATCAAGTCAGCCGCTGCTCATCTCGAGGCCATGACACAGCGGCTTTCGGAAACCAATCAGAAATTGCGCGACGTGCGGCTGACACTGGACGACGGCACATTACGCGTCGAGGTCGCCCGTCTCGCGAAAGAGATGAGTGCGCTGACGCAAGCGCTCGTCCGGCATCCTCTTCGGGATTGGCTGAAGCAGGTCTGGCGGTCTCGCCGCTGGAGGAAGAAGAAATGAGATCTCCGGGAATCTGGCCCGCCTTGAGTGACCTCTATGCCGGCCTGTTCGTTACCTGCCTCGCCGGACTCCTGGCTGGTGCCTTCTCCCCCGCCCCGCCGCCACCGCCACCGCCTCCTCCAATCGAAGTGAAGGCCGCTAAGATCAGCCAAGACCTGCAGTCACATCTCCCTGCGGACCTCCGATCGCGTATTCAGTCCGGCGACCTGTACATTGACGTGATTCTCAAGTTCGACACCGACCACGACGAGCTTAAGTCCGAACAGGATGTGGAGACTGTCCGTCACGTGGCGGCGAGTCTCGAGAGGGCGCTTGCGGCTTCACCCGACGCCGGCATTGTCGATATCTGGGTCGAAGGGCACACAGACGAACGAATCCCGGATGTTCCGGACGCTCGTGGCAAGTTCATGTACAATTGGCGTCTCAGCAGCAGCCGCGCTGCCTCCGTTCTCTATGAGATGGACCGCGCCGGACTGCATCCTGAGGCCGGCCGCCGGCGCATTCACGCCATCGGTTATGCCGATACGCGCCCTCTGGTTCCCAATCCTAAGACAGCTGAGGATAGATTGAAGAACCGGCGTACGACCTTCCGGCTCCATCCTGACCGTTGCCTGATCGATGCACAAATTAATCATCATGACGCACGATATTGCCGGGAATCGACGGGCGAGGCACAGCCTCCGAAGACTGATGCCCATTGATGGATCCGAAGCACGTTCTGCCGGGCTAACTAACTCCGAGGCCGAGTTCTTCGCCGTCGAGTCAGCGATCGTCTGTTTGAGTCTCTTCCGGTCACTGGTGATCACCACCAGACGCTCGCGGCCCCGCGAGGCCGCAACATAGAACAGCTCCTTCTTCATTCCTTCCGCCGAGACAATCACTGGGTTCCAGCGACTTGCCCTGGCTTCTATGCGCCGTCGCCGCCGACCGATCGTGCTGCCGCGATCTCGCCGTAGGTGAATCGGAGTTGCCCACCCGCCAGTTCGACGTGATGAGCAACGGATCGCCCGGAGCGACCTCGGTGGGCCGCGCCTCCATGACGACGAAGCTCTTGGCGTGTTTTCGAGAGATTCCGCGCTTGTCGCCCGTGGCCGTTCGCACCGTCAACCTGTCGGCGGCCACGGCGACGACTTCCACGGTCTCCTGCTTGCCAATTCCCTTGATGGCCTTGTGGAAACAGAAAACTTGGCCCGGCGAGTAGTTCTGGGCGTCAGTCTTTGGGCAGTCGTCCACGCACTGGCTCTAGCGCAGACCGAGCATTAGGCGGGACCGGCCATCCCGGTGAAACTGACACTTGGACGTGTCACCATCCCGCCATGGGAACCGTCTCGGCCCTCGGTGGCCGCCACCGCGAACCGGAGGCGACAAACGGTCCCGTGGGAGGATCCCTGAACATTCGAAGTAGGCTCGAGCGGCCTGTGATTTAATAGGAGGCCTGTATGCCGACGTACCTTCTTGCATTTTTGCTTGGCGTGGTTGCCGGACTTCGGTCCATGACCTCGCCCGCGGCGGTCAGCTGGGCTGCCCGCCTGGGATGGCTGCATCTGGAAAATACGCCGCTCGCTTTTCTGGGGTTCACCGCCACGCCTTACATTGTGACGGTCCTTGCGATTGGGGAGTTGATCAACGACAAGCTCCCGAAGACCCCCAGCCGCAAGACGCTCGTGCCGTTCGCCGCGCGGATTGTGACGGGGGCGTTATCTGGAGCGGCTCTCGGCGCGCCGGACGGCGCGCTGGTTGGCGGCCTGCTGGCAGGAGCGCTGGGCGGCGTGGCTGGCACGCTCGGCGGCTACGAATTTCGAAGCCGTCTGGTGAAGGCAACGGGCGGCAGAGATCTTCCCATTGCCCTCCTTGAGGATGTAATCGCGGTCTGTGCCGCCTTCCTGATCGTTGCGCGAGTCTCGTGACAACAGACTTTGACGCAATCGTCATCCGCACCGGACAGGCGGGGCCGTTCTAGCTCGGCGCCTTACTTCCACCGGCCTGAAGGTCGCGGTCGTGGAACGTAAGTTGTTCGGATGCAGCCTGTGTGAACACAGGCTGCATCCCTACCAAGACAATGGTGCCGAGTGTCTAAGCCGGAAGACGGAATGGGCACGCATGTCCGCGATCATGCAGGCGATGTTCGATGTTCGACGGAGATGCGGGATGAGCTTTCGTCTGCGGGAATGGTGGCGGCGATGGGAAACCTTTCGGCACCGTCGTTTCCTGCGTGACAGCTTAATCCGTGAATTGCAGTTTTCCCAACCGGTGCATTACCGTCGCCATGTCGAAATAGACCTTCTCACAGGTCAGGCGATCCTCGTCAAATTCGAAAACTCAGGCGACAGTGACATCCATCTTTCGCCCGGGGGGCCGGCCCACGGGCCACTGTGAGTTCCCGTCATCCGTACTTCGACAAAGACGAAATCATCGCCGTGACGAAATGGGCCAGTCTCAATATTCCAGTCGGGAAGCCCGTGATCATGCCGTTCAGCAAGTCCCGTACCGCGGACTCACCGTCGCTACCCGGCATCGGTATGCTGGCGCACGATCGCCTCGCGCACCCGTTTCAAGTCTTGGGCGTAGGTGTGGCCGTTCGGGAAGATACCACTTCCTTGCGAGGCTCAGCAAAGCGCTCTTTGAGCAGCGTTCGAGACCCGCCGGCACGCACACCGGATACGACTGGAAGAAGGACTGACATCGTCTCAGGACGTCCGCAATAGTCCAACCCCCAACGTCAGAACCGAAATTGCGAGAAGCACGGCTCCCAGGTAGATTAGCGAGACAGCGCGATTAGGAGCGGACGCGTCCGGCGACAGCATCGACACGAAGAATCCCAAGGGCACAAAGATCGCAGAGGCGGGTATCCCGAGCCTCACCACCCATATGAGCCATGAAGGTAAAGTCGCCGCATCCGCCATTATCTGGCAGACTAGCGAGAAAATCACGAAGACACCAGCATGGGCATGGCCTGCGCGGAAGAAATTCTGGCGAAGCGGATTATCCATGTAACGGCTACCTCGATCCATCAAGGACTTGAGTAAGAAGTAACCGCCATACTGGATGGAAGGAACGGTGATTAGCGTGATTCCGGAAATTGTTCTGGCTTCTGGGGTCATAACTCCTCCTGCAACGAACGATCCAGACGTCACCGTAGATTTGACGGCACGTTGACGTTTGATCGATTGAGTATAGCAACAGGGCGACTTTGCGGGAAAATCATTGCTTGAGCGCGGACATTGGTCAACTATAACTGGGAGGGGGAAGGTAATCCGTGACGATACTTGTTGCAACTTGGGGCGATGGGCTGTTCGCAGTCACCGGCGATGGGCGCATGCAAGAGATTGCGAACCAGCCCGTCAGAGGGCTCGCACCGGATGGACGCGGCGGTGCACTCGCCATTGTCGGCGGCCATTCGCTACGCAGGCGTGCACCAGGCGGCGAATGGGCAACCGTCGCTACTAGCGAGTTCGAGCTTTCGTGCTGTATGTCCGTTCGAGACACCATCTACGTTGGAACGGACGATGCACGCATGCTGCGGCTGAATCGTGGGAGCGGTGTGCTCGATCCTATCGATAGTTTCGACAGAGTCGCAGGACGGGATGCCTGGTTTGCTGGTTCGGCCATTGTTAACGGGCAGCGTATTGGGCCGCCGCTCGGTATTCGTTCGGTCGCGGCTAACTCGGACGGGAGCGTGCTATTCGCCAACGTTCACGTGGGAGGCATTCCGCGTTCAATAGATGGCGGAAAAACCTGGCAGCCCACCATAGATATCAACAGCGATGTTCATGAGGTGCGTGCGCACCCGGATAATCCGGAAATTGTCGTTGCGGCGTCCGCTGTTGGCCTTTGCATTAGCCGCGACTCCGGGGCGACGTGGATCATTGAACGGGAAGGCCTCCACGGATCGCACTCCACCGCGGTAGCGTTTTCGGGCGACGACATTCTCTTCTCGGCGTCCACCGATCATTTTGCGGCTGAGGGGCGAATCTATCGGCGGCCGGTCAAACCGGATGGATCCATAACAGCCGTCGAAGGCGGGATGCCGGCGTGGATCGAGGGTATCGTTGACACCGGTTGTATCGCCACAAACGGCTCGTCCATTGTGGTTGCCGACCGCGGCGGCAACTTGTACGGCTCGGACGACTTCGGGCGCACCTGGTCAGGCAGGGGCGTCAGACTGCCGCTCCCGAGCGGCGTTCTGATCTGTTGAGATTACTGTTTTAGCTAACCCATCCTGCCCTCGATGGCGCGACGAATCCGGGCTGCGGGCGCACGATCGTCGAATGTGACGGCCGCGTCCTCCCGCTTTATGCCCAGTTCCTCCCACAGCTTCGACAAGTCCACAGGATAAGGCTCCGCCCTCATCTTCCCGTACAATTCCATCAACACCTTTGTGCCGGTTCCTTCATCGCCAACTTCGAGGGCCCGCTCTAACGGCCAATCGGTTTCGATGGAACCACCTTGGTGGTTGATGGCGCGGAAGGCGTGCTCCAATCCCTTCCGGTTCGATGTTGCGCGGCGGATTCCCACGTCGGCGAGCAGGCAGAACAGCGCGCCGCCCCAGTACGTCCTGCCCCACGTGTGCGTATGATCCAGCCCTTGATCGCCGGGTGCCGGAAGCCCTTTGCCCATATCGCGGACCACGTCGCTCCACATCGCTTCCGCGCTCAGCTGCCCGGCCCGCACCCTTGCGATGGGCTCGATGTAGGTGGCCGATCCCTCTTCAATCCAATGATGCCGGCGCTCCACGGAAGGAAATCCGAAGTGGACCATTTCGTGAGTCAGTACCCAGTCGTTATCCAAAGCCTGGCGGGTGGTGTGCCTGCCCAGAGAGATCCTGGACACGGCTCCCTTGTCGCCGAAGCTTCTGCCGTCCGAAACGTCGTTGCCATCGTTCTCGACGGCTATGAATATCCGGGCCGATGGAACCGGGTACTTTCCAAAATAAACGGTTACAGCTCCGGCCGCCCGTTTCACCCAACGAACCAGTTCCGCCTGCCCGAGATCGAAGGCGCTTCCTTCAAAAACAATGTCGATTGGCGCTCCGCCGATACTCAGCCGGACGCCATTCGCGGCCCATGCCGAGTTGATGAAAAGACCCATGAGAGTGCGACGGGTCATGCTTCCAGCCCAATCCGATTTGAGTGGATTCGCGTATTCACAATGAAAGTGCTCGTACTGGGAATAATTCTGGTTCCGACGGGCATTTCTGTACGACGCCGCTGAACGCTCCGCGGGTTCGTTTCGTTGAATTCGGTTCTTTCGCGGACGCTCGCGATCGTGTATGCTAATTGACGCTTCGGTGTGTGCATCGTGAGACTCTGGACCTCACACGCAGCGCCGTCTCTGGGTAAGTTGATTCTGATTAAAAGAGAGGGGATTTTCACAATGAAGGTTTCGAAGAGTTCTCTTGTTTTGACCGCCGCGTTCACTGGACTGCTCGGCGGTACGATGGCTCGCGTGAATGCCGGCACGCCTTCCGGCAACTCCGGCTCCGGCCTGAGCAATACCGTTTCCCATGCCGGCCAGTCCGCCGGCAGCATCCTGGATGCCGCGAAAGACAAGCACGCCTGTAAGGGGATGAACTCCTGTAAGGGCAAAGGCGGCTGCAAGAGCAGCGACAACGGCTGCAAGGGTAAGAACTCTTGCAAGGGCAAGGGCGGTTGCGCCACCGACGGTAGCAAGCCGAAGAGTTAGGCTCCGCGGAAAAGCCCGCTTCCTCACGGTCGCGGCTCGGCGTTTTTCCGAGCCGCGCACGTTAGTAAGCGGGCATCTCACAGAGTTATGCCTGCCAATCGATTCAACGGATTCACCGAATATGGAACAGGGATCGGCCTCCGCATCCCTCATTACCAGCACATATTCGAGCGCAAACCCGTGGTGGACTGGTTTGAGATCATCTCTGAAAATTTCATGGTCGAGGGCGGGCGTCCACTCCTGGTGCTGGACCGGATTCTCGAACAATACCGGGTGGTTCAGCATGGCGTATCGATGTACCTCGGTTCCGCCGAGCCTTTGAATCGCGAGCATCTAAAGCGTCTGAAGGCCTTGGTGAAGCGCACGAAAACGCCCTGGCTCACCGATCATCTCTGCTGGGGCAGCGTTGACGGGCGTTACACGCACGACTTGCTCCCCATGCCTTACACGTTCGAAGCAGCCAGAGTGACGGCCAGGAAGATCCGCGAAGCGCGGGATTTCCTGGAAGTGCCGGTCGCTGTCGAGAACGTGAGCAGTTACGCCGAATTCCATATCTCCGAAATGACGGAATGGGAATTCCTGAATGAGGTGGTGGAACTCGCCGACTGCGGAATACTGCTGGACGTGAACAATATATACGTGTCATCGCGGAATCACAACTTCGATCCCTATGATTATCTGAACAGCATTCCCGCCGATCGCGTTGCACAGATTCATATCGCGGGCCATTCGAAGTTCGAGAAGTACATTCTGGACACGCACGACCACCCTGTGATCGATCCTGTCTGGACGTTATACGAGACCGCGATCCGTCTCGCCGGCCCCACCGCTACTCTGCTCGAGTGGGACGACCACATTCCGTCATTCGACGAAGTACATGCCGAGGCTCGCAAGGCGGAGAGATACACGCATGCCCCGGTGGCTACCGTATGAACCTGGCCGAGTTGCAGAAGCGAATGGGCGCGGCCATCATGCGTCCGCTGACACCATCGGAGAACATCGCCCGGCGAAGTCCGGACGGCAGGCCGATGCGCGACGAGGCCGCTGAATTCATCAAACCGAATGACCGGCTGACGTCGCTCGAGCGTCTCGAGATTTACAACCGGCAGTACTGGTATCGTGTCCTCGACTCGTTCTATGAGGACTTCCCGGGCTTGCGGTCGATGCTGGGACAACGGCCCTTCAACCGCTTGGCCGAGGCTTATATCGCCGAGTGTCCGTCCCGATCCTTCACGTTGCGCGATCTCGGATCGTCTCTCGAAGAGTGGCTGCGGCGGAATCCCCGGTTCGCGGGCAGGCGGTTCGACCTCGCGATGGATATGGCGCGGCTCGAATGGGCTCACATCGTTGCGTTCGACGGCGCCGCCGATCCGGTGCTCGGGCCTGAGGATCTGCTCGAATTGGGCCCGGAGTTCAGGGCCGGCCTGCAGCCCTACATTACTCTGCTGGATCTGAAGTATCCGGTGGACAATCTCCGCGTCCGCGTGAATGCGCAACTCGAAGATCATGGGACCGCCAGCAACGCCTTGGCCGAGCACAAAGAACGCGGTCCGCTGAAAGAAACGCCGCGCCCGAAGCGACAGCGGGTATTCTGCGCGGTTCACCGTTGGGATTACATGGTCTATTATCGGAGGCTCACGCCGGAAGAGTTTCGTCTCCTTGATGTACTGCGACAAGGAAAGACGATGGGTGAAGCCGTCGAGGCGGGCTTTGGCGAGAGTCCGCTACCGCTCGATGCGATCCGTCAACAGATTGAAGGTTGCTTTAAAGCCTGGGCGGAACTCGGTTGGTTTTGCCGCTCCCAAACAGGAAAGAGATCGTGATGCAAATCGCAGTGAAACTGTACCGGTTGTTAATTCAAGCCGCTTCCACCTTGCAGTCGCCCCTGTTGCTCGTCATCCGTGTTTATTGGGGCTGGCAATTCGCGCAGACCGGATGGGGCAAAGTGCAGGACCTTGGCAGAGTGACCGACTTCTTCACCAGCCTCGGCATCCCCGCGCCGGCCTTGAATGCATACTTCGTCTCGGGGCTTGAACTCGCCGGCGGTATTCTGCTGGCGATCGGCCTGGGATCGCGGCTCATTTCCCTGCTATTCGTCGGGGACATGCTGGTGGCCTACGTCACCGCCGATCGGGAAGCGCTGATGTCCGTCTTTTCGGATCCCGGCAAGTTCTACAACGCGGCCCCGTTCACGTTCCTGCTGGCTTCGACCGTGATCCTGGTGTTCGGTCCTGGCCGCTTCTCGCTCGACGCTCTGCTCGCGGGACGCTGGGGAAAGATCATCGAGCGGCCCGCCCAGCAACCGTTGGTCGCCTGATCGGAGTCGGACGCTGGAGATCAAGGCGCACGATCGGCCGAGAGGCAGCGTGCCGGGCTACGATCTTGAAGCCGGCCTTCAGGAACGTCGATAGATATCCCGTGAAGGATGCCGAGGGAGTCAGATCCGCATCGAGAGGATACGCTTCGAGTATAGATGCGCCGGCCTTGCGTGCCGCATCGATAGCCGCGCCGACAAGCGCGGCACTGATGCCACGTTTCCGCTGGCCCTTTCGGACATAGAAGCAGGAAATCGACCAGACCGGGGTGTCGTCCACCCGCCTGAGATTCGCAACACGATCGATCCAGGCGAGGTTATCGCGCGGGGTCAACTGGCACCAACCAACAGCCTGGTTTCCCGACAATGCAATGAGTCCGGGCGGCGGACCATCTCGAACAATGGAATGGAAGGCCGCCTGATTCATCTCAGGCGGTTGTCGCCTGTACTCGGGACCGATGCGCCAATACATACACCAACACCGGCTGCAGGGTCCTTGCTGGCCAAGAAGATCCTCGAAGGCGGGCCACAGCTCCGGCGTCAGTGAAAGGATGCGAAGATCAGCTTGTTCATCCTCCATGGCCACATGCTACCGTAAACTACTTGCCGGCGCGTTCAATCACCAGAACAGCGTCTTCCCACCCCTCGGGCGGTTTGAGATTCGCCGCCTTGGCTTCGGTCAGCACGCCGATGGTTTCCGTGTGTCCGTCGCGCGGATCGAACCACGAGGCCGGGTATCCCGCCGCTGGGCCCAGAGTGCTGAGGCGTAACGCGGCCGGTTCATTGACGGGATAGAACACGTAGGCCGCGCCTCCGTCCTCTGCCCGGACCGCTACTTTGCGCCTCTCGCCGTTCTCTTCTCCATTGCGGAGAATGGTCTGATCCGGTTCGAGCTTCCACCATTGCCGTGCCGCGAGAAAGCGCTGCAGCACTCCCATCTGCAGAGCCCCGGGTGAATCCAGATAGTCAACGCGCTGGTATTGGTCCCAATTCTTGCAATGACCGTACGAGTACCCGGCGGCTCCGGCGAAGAAAGCATACCAAGCCTGCATTCGGACATTACGAGGCGTGGTGGGCGGCAGCTTGCCGCCGGCGTTCCGCTCGTCTTCATAGCTGCCCTCGAGGAACAGCGCGGGCCGCACCGGATCCGTCTTGCCGCGCTCGCATGTCACGCGCGCATACACCATCAGATTGTTGTCCGGATTCTCGTTCCGGCTCCCCTGAATTCCGTTCATGTCCACCCACTTGTCTTTCGGAAACCAGACCGAGGTAAACGTGTAAGGATGGTGGGTCATCAGGGTCGTGGAGTAATCGGCGGCGTGGTCGAACCGGTTCTCGCCGTTCGTTCCATCGGCCACACCTTCGGCAATGGCGCGAAAGCCCTCGACGCCGACACCAACATTGCCTTCCGAGTCCTGGCCGATGCTGAAGATCACGTTCCGCCGTTTGCGGAACAGCTCGCCGACCTTACGCCCATATTCATGGGCTTCGTCGAGACTCTTCAATGGCCACAGCGTGTCCCTGCGCCCCGGTTCGCCGACCATGATGAGCAATTGCAGACCGCGGCTCGCTGCCTGGTCCGCGATCCAGAGCCAGCGGCGCCAGTATTCGGGGGTGAGATGTACCGGCTGGCCATCGACGAAGGGCAGATTGCCTTCGGAATCGGTGTGGCTCCAACTCAGATCGCTGGACGCCCAGGCCCACTGGCCCCAACTCCTCGCGGCGAACACCTGGATCACCGTGAAGCCCTGTGCCTTTCTGCTATCCAGCACGCGCAGCACTTGCTCGTCAGGATGCTTGTTGAGGACCCACTCGGTGGCGCCCAGCCAGAGAAATGGTCTTCCTTCCGCGGTTTCCAGGAAATGCCCGTTCGCGCTCACGCGCAGTTCAGCAGCCTTGACCGCCGCGGAGGTGGCGAGGAATAAAGCAATAGTGATGATCGATAGGGAATGATACATGGTGATAGAGGCAGCACGAGCGGACCGGGGATATGCGTTTCTCGCTCCAACTCTATCACTAGCGTGCGGTCTTCGATTGCAGGGCGGCGATGGCAGCTTGCGCGGCCTCGGCAACGGACTGCATTTTGTCAAAATTGGACCTCGCATGGTCCTCCAGCAACATGCGCAGGCGAGGCAGGGCCTTAACTGCCATGAGTTCCGTCAGAGCGTAGATCGCAAGTACTCGCATATTCGGATCTGAGTCGCTGAGTGATCCTATTAATGGCGGAATTGCCGATCGATCGCCAATCCGGCCGAGGGACCACGGAACGATGTAGTTTACGTCGGGGTCCCGTAAAAGAGGCACAAGAATGGGGATTGCGCGTGCATCCTTCAAGTCACCCAGCAGGTGCGCGGCGTAATAACGGTCTTCCCGGATCTGCCCTTGCACATACGGACGA
This sequence comes from uncultured Acidobacteriota bacterium, assembly GCA_963737465.1. GTDB lineage: Bacteria > Acidobacteriota > Terriglobia > Bryobacterales > Bryobacteraceae > TMP-7. Next base: position 5,735 of record CAVTTC010000012.1, on the reverse strand, counting down.
CCTATCGACGATATTAAATGAACCTCGCGCATTTCGGAACGATCGCTCAGAATGGCGACAATCACGTCAAATCCACGCCCATCGCCAAGCCCGAGAAGATGAACGCGGCGTTTCCCCGTAAGTGCCGGTCTCCGTGGGTCAACCAGGACTCCAGCCGGGGCAGAACCCCCGGGTCGTTCGCCGCTGCAATGGCCTTCGCCACCTCGATCTGCCGCCAGAAGACCCTCTCACCCTCGAATTGCTGAAACAACTCGGAAACCGACGGACGTTGCTGACCGCGAATGACATCCGGCGAAGCCAATAGCAGAGCGACAACTCCCAAGTGGGCGACAGTCACTTTAAGGGCCCTGGGGGGAGAGCATCGAACCTTGCCCATACGCCTTTCAGTCTGCCCACGTAGACAAATAGGGCAGTCACAAGATGGGCTGCCCGACCGGCCAGGCATAGAAGCGCCAGATAGCTGTCCACATTGTCACCCTTCCGGAAGTTGAGCTTGTGAAACGGTGTTCCCGGAATGTGCCAGCCAGACGACCCGGATTACGCCATTCGGGAGTTCGGGAGTCGGATTCCTCGTTAACGGTTCCCGTAAACCCGTCGCTCGCGAGCGATCAACCGGCCTTCCATTAGTCTCGAGTAGACATCCCTCCCGGTACGGAATTACAAGGAGCAGGCCAGAGATCAAGGCGCACGAGCAGGCCGATAGGCAGCGTGGCGGGCCAGGATCTTGGGCCACGAGCGCGCACGCGAGCCTGTCCCGCTACGCGCCACTCCTACGCACGTGACCCTCGGTACATCACTGCTCCTTCACCGGTACGCACCATGGACCCGCCTCGGAGATACCCTGCATCGCTCGCAGCGCGCTCTCCTTGTCCGTATAAGCCGGCAGGAATGGCAGAAAGGAGTCGAGCAGGCGAGTTTGCCGACCCTCCAACATCACTACCGCTCTGTCCTCACCCGAGCAAACGTCGGCCAGCAACTCGCCAAGAGCTGCCGGCGCACTGTCCGCCACTTCCGTCAACTCGTCAACCACGAAGATCACCCGGCGCGCAGAAGGAAGTGCGCGCCACGCATTTCGAAGAAAGGAGCACGAAAAGCGATTCAGCCGTCCCGCAAAATTCACCCTATAAAAGGGACCTGGCTCGATTCTCAGATACTCGTCGAGATAAGTCCGGATTTTGATTTTCGTAACTGCCAACCGTCCGTCTGCACATGCACCGGAATTCACCACGAACTCGGAATCGCACAGCATGCAAGTCTGCGGCGGCCACTCACCTCCCGCTTCCGTGGGCGGCCTCGTGCGGAACCGGAGACACAGTGGGCAGTAGGTGTAACGAAGCCCACCGCGGAAGGAGCGAATCGCGGCCGTTTGATCCTCGAATACGTCGAATATGGTGTACAATTTCGTATTTTGAAGCAGATCCCTCACCCTTTTTACAATATTCACCAGCTTTAGCTGGCCACCGGCGTTGTACACTGTCGTAAACGTGCTCACCAGTTCGCCAATCCCTGAGCTATCAACATAACTGACCTCGCTAAGATCGGCAAGGATCCATTTGTCGCCCCTTATTACAGTCCGCGTGATCAGATCGCGAAAGTAACTGGCCCCCTCGCCGAGTGTGATCCGTCCGGCAATTTCCAGGATCACCACCTCGTCCAACATTCGTTCGTTAACCTTAATGCTCACTAAATGGTCCTCTCTCGTACGCAATCCTGAACTACGGCCACAAGGATCGTGACGTCATCTCCTCCTCGCGCCACTCGCTCCCGGCTCGCCCAGTCGTGCAGAATCGCATCCGCAATCGATCTTGCGCCCTCCCCGGCATGCCTCTCGATTACCGAATTGAAGCTGTATCCATACGGCTCCCCTCGCCAGATATGGCTCTCCGTCAAACCGTCCGTTACCATCACAATCACATCGCCGGGATCGATGTCCAGGAAGTATTCCTGATAATCGCTGCTGCGCAACTCCGCACCCGCAATCTGCTGCAAAAGCTCGCCCCGAATCGGCAGTATGTCGCACTTCTTCCTGTGGGCCGAATAGTGAACAGGGTAAGGATGCCCAGCGCTTGCCAGCGTCGCCACACGCTGTTGGGCATCAATGCCGATGCATTGCATGGAAATGCGCTCGAATTGAGACCTCTGATGGAGACGCCGGTCAATATCCGAAAGGACCTCGCTCATCGTCCTGTTCGGATCCTCCTCAACGCACAACCGGAACACGTTTGCTACAAACCGCGCGACGAAAGCACTCTGGATTCCAAAACTAGGAGCGTCTCCGATCGCGAGTGAGACGCGGTTGTCGGCTGCGACTACCTCAATGAAATCAGCCGGTGCGCCGGCCTTGGGGAGAATCGCAGCGTATACATCAAAGCCCGGCACGGTGGGAACAACCGGTTCCATAATGCGCTCGCGAGAGGATTCACCGGTGGACCTGCCTGACTGAGGCCCCCTGCTCAGTCTGGAGGCAATCGAGTGCCGATGTTCCCACCCGACCGACTCGAGGAGTGAGGTGCAGCGGTCCAGCAGTTGCGGGTCTCCCGATGCGAGCAGAGCCTGGCTGACCAACTCGAGATCCTCCAGCACCGCGTACCCCATCCGGCGTGTCTTCGAGGAAACGAACTCCTCGTCTATCACTTCTGTCAGCTTCTTTCTCTCGCCGGCCTCGGCCAGGTGATACGCCAATGCCGCAAACCGGTATGCGTGATTCCTCATTTCGTTCAGCATGAGCCAATTGACGATTGCGCGGTGCGCTTGCCGCAACTCATCCCTGTAGAGCACCTTCTGGGTGACAAAGTCGTGAAATCGAGCGTGATAGAACGAGTACCGGTCGTTATTGCGGAGCAGAAACTGTTCTATTGGCCGGATGCTTTGCACGTACACGGCGCGCTGCGGCATTCCCGTTATGCTGCTCAGGTCTTCAATGGAGAGTGCCGTTCGCGCCGCAGCAATGATGGCCAGAACATTTCCAAGCGTCGATCCAGGAGTGACACCTGGGACAGCCTTGCGAAAGAATCCTTCAATACTTCTCGGCAGGCGCTTGAGATCAAACTGAGGACTCGATCGGAGTTCGTCGGACAGCGCTCGCAGGTACAGCGGGTTCCCCTGCGAGGCTTCAGCGACTCTCTCGATATCCTCGGGAGACAGCTCGCTTCTCAAGGCGCGAAACAAGTCCGCGATCTCCCCCGGCGTGAGCGCCTCCAGTGGTCGGGTTACATGCGGCTGGTTGTAGAGATCCTGTTCCAGTTGCTCCAGGTTCTTACAGGGCCGGGAAGTTACACTGAAGAAAACGCCTTCAGGCAAAGCCTCGGTAAGCAAATACGGAGTGTCCAGTTGCCCGGTTGCCTCCGGCAGTTCATCCAGCGCGTCAACCACTACGAGGATCCTCGACTTTGCGCCAAGGCGCTTTAGCGATTCCCGATATTGTGTCGTTAGCCCATCGATCGATTCGGATATGAACTTGAGTCCGTTATCGATCTTTTTCAGTTGACTCACCAGAGAGTGCAGAATTCGCACGCTGTCGGAACGGCCTGAAGTCCTGCCGATGAAGTGGTAGGCACAAGGCACAAGGCGTATTAGCTGGCATGAGAGTGCCGTCTTACCCTGGCCGGGTCCCGCACGCAGAATGAAATACCCGCACCTCTGCGTTTCCATGAATTGTTCGGCGGCCCGAAGCACGTTCTGCCGGCCTACGAACAATCGCTGTTGTTCAGCGATCAGGTCCTGCTGAACAGTTTGAAAATTATCGTCTGACTCAAGGGAGCCAGAGTCCTCTCTCGCCGGCTTCTTCTCCGGCAGCGGAAATGTCTGCCGCACCCAATTTGTAATGTGATTCCGAACCAGCGCCTCAAATGCCTCCGGACCGTCGTATACCCACCACAACCCTTCACTGGGGAACGTGCGGCGAAACTCCAGCACCGCTCCCCATTGGTCTGTTTCAGCCTTCGACTCGGGAGTGTGCGGCGCCCTCGAGAAGTACATCATGATCTGCGGCCGGCGATGGGTTTTCCACGACTCGTACGCGAGGCGAAACTCATGCTCCGTCCCCGATCCCGCATCGGCGGTGGGGGTCCCAAAGCGCTTCCAGAAGATCCCGATCAATAAATCACAGTCTTCCGGATGCAAGATGTCGTCGATGAGGCCCTGAGGGCCTTCCGGATGGAAACCAGGGTAGGCGTCCGTCTCCCAGAGCATTGGTTCCAGCCGAAGACCCCGGTCCGCAGCCACCGACCGATTGATGTCCTCCAGCGATTCGCTGACAATCTCGCGCTCCGCCCGTACATCGCCAGGCGAGGCGATTACAACGCGAAGAACTTTGAGTTCCGCCATTGAATCTCCGATAGGTACCACATTTTAACCGGGCGTGTTTAACGGTACCCGAAGGCGGTTGCAGGCCGGCGCTTGCGTGACGGTTCGTCGACGGGACGGCCGTACTGGAAGTCATCGACTTCGCTCTGGCGAAGGCGCTGGGAGAGGAACTCGCGGGCACGAATATGATGCTGACCAGGCATGATTGTGGGCACAGCTCGATTACACCCCCGAGCAGGCCAAGCCGGCAGGACATCGATACGCGCACGGACGTCTACTCTTTGGCGCCGTGCTCTACGAGCTCCTTACGGGTGTGACGCGGGCCTGCGCAAATCGGAATCGCCCTATGGCGCGGCGGACCAGCAGCGCTGCCGACAACACACAGGCAATCACCAGCACCGGCCGGATGCTGCCGGCCACTATTAAGGGGACACCGACGCCTGTGGATGCCGCGATCCATGCGGCGAGGCACAACGGACATTTCGGCAGCAGGGCCAGCACCGCGCCAGGCACGAGGGAGGCGGCTCCCTTAGAGCCGGGGGCGAGGCGGCGGCAGAGAGCCGCCCGCCCGCACAACACCGGCTTGTCATCTTTAATCGTCCTCGTATTTGTCGTGGTGACGGACCCAGGACATCGTGAAAGCAAGCCCGTCTTCATCGCGGCCTTTCGGAACCAGATCGAGGAATTGATAGACTCCGACCAGCGGATCGAGTCCGCGGGCATAGGCGGAGTACGTGTGGAAGATCGCTCCGGTCTCATCCTTGTAGAAGACACTGAGGCCGGGAGCTTCCTCGGCGCCGAACCGGGTCTTGCCGTAGTTGTAATTCACCTCGCCGGCCAGCTCTTCCTTGGTGAAGTGCACGCCATAGTCGCGCTGGAACTCGGTGCCGTACGGAGTCCCAGTGAAAGCGCCATCCCATTCGCTTCTGGAACGCTTGGATACGCGGCATGGGCGCGCGAGAGACCACCGCAAATGTCACATCGCGGTGGGCCAGGTGAATGCGGGCGCCGTCGAAGTGGTCGGCGAGGAATGAGCAGGACTTGCACCCTTCCTCCCAGTCCGGTCCGAGCATGAAGTGATAGATCATGAGCTGACTACGATGAGCGAAGAGGTCGGAGAGTGTCTCGGGGCCGAATGGGCCTTCGAAGGTGTAGTTCTTCTCCACTCTCTCCCAGGGCAGTTCGCTGCGCAGCCGGCTCAGTTCGTCGCGGCGGCGGGTTAGTTCCTTTTCGCTCCAGGTGCGCGAGGCGGGCCTTCAGCCATTCATCTCGCGACACCACTTTGTGGCGCAGTTCGGTTGCGGTCATGGTCTTCTCCTTCGGGTTGGGTTGATACGTCCGGACACCGCTTACTGACGTGCGCGGCTCTGTACGTCAGCGGCTTACCGATCCGCGACCGTCAGGGAGCGGTTTTACTACGGGTTGCTTAG
>CAVTTC010000011.1:162500-1349235 GCA_963737465.1 uncultured Acidobacteriota bacterium | reverse complement strand
GGATCGAGAAATAGGAATGTTCCAGTATTCTGTTGGCAAACAGCCACTCCGTGTGCCGAGTTCTTACCGCTCGCGATCAGCCCAAAACCGAGGACCAGCACAGTGTTCTTGGCAAATTTTGGGAGCTGGAGCACGTAGCTGACGCCATCCCTGACGCTCTGGCCCCCGTAGAATCGCTCTTCCGCCGCTGCAAGAACCTTGATGTTGTTGAACGGTCTGGTGGATGGTTTCTGCAGCCGGCTCCGTAAAAGGACCTTGTCCATGTTGTCCACCATGGCCGCCCAGCCAGGCTGAGTATAGTGATTCTCGGAATCAACCCGCGTATCCATGAATTCCACCCACGTCTCCGCTTCGTCCATGGTGTATTCCTTGGATGCGTTGGAATCCAGGGTCGTAATGAACTGTTTCAAGTTAGTGTGCAACTGTGGACCGGTGGCATCGGGCGGCGGAGTCATGCTCGACTTCTGTTGGTAGACGTCACGAAGATGCTGCCGCACAACAGAGTCGGGATTGAAGGTGAACGAGTTCAGCTTGGCTCTCACGTGTGCGCTGTAAAGATTAGCGATGCGAGTGTGGACAGCGTTGGCCGCGGTGTGCCGTTCTTTCCGAATCTCCGTCAGCCTGAAGATGGTGGATTGGCGCACTGTTTGTCGAGTCATTTTTTCGGAGTTTTCGGTGAACAATGGTTTTCCGGCTAATACCCGGCGGGTCCAGTCAAGGCAAATACCCATGCAGTAACCCTGCCCCACCTTCTGAGCATCACCGGACGAAAGGTACTTGAGGTTGTCGAACATGTCGAACTTACCTGTCTGCTTGCCCGAGATACTGAAACCGCTCAATTGTGCAATTACTTGGCTACGGTCGGTTCCCATGATTCAATCCTCCGGTCCATTTGCATTGCCATCTCTCCGGCAGACAGTATAGCGGTATCCGCCACGAGCCCCTCTAAATTGCCGGCCTCTGTAACGGTGAGGCCGTCGACAGACCGACAAACACCGGATTGTCAACAATCCGCCTAACTGTAAATACCGTTCCCAAACCCCTAACGCTATGACATCAACTCTATAACTCACCAACACCCCCTCGAAATTTGGAGTCGTCTGAAACAATTAAGGTAGGAGAGAGAATTATGGCAACAGAGCACAAATCCGGGCGAATCGCCGAAACGCGAACGTTCCACTGGCCCCCGTTCCGAGGCCGGCAAAGAGAATTGCAAGATGAACGCCCTGAAACACGGGCTCGCCTCGCGGGACTTCGTTCTCGGCCCACAAGAAAAGTTCGAGGAGTACGAAGCGCTTCAAGCGCAACTGCGTCTGGACCATCAACCGGCCACCCAGATCGAAGAGATCCTGGTCGAAGAGATCGCCCAAAGCTGGTGGCGTCTCCAGCGCGCCCGTCAACACGAAGCCGAGATCCTGCGCCAGACTACCCTCGTCACCAACGATGTCTACGCCCGCTATTTCGGCCCCATCATGCGCTACCAGGCCGCCGCTGAACGTGCCCTTCATCGCGCCATTACCCAGCTTCGGCCACCCAGAATGACCGCCGCCGTCATGAGCCGGCCGGGCCCCAACCCGTCGAGTCTCTTCAACCTGAACAAACCGAACAGGTTATGGCAATTGGGTCCGTTGCGCAAAACAGCCCGGCCAGCCCTCCGACGATCACTCCTCCCGCAGTGCGCAGACCGGATCCACCGCCGCCGCCCGTATGGCCGGTATGAAGCTGGCGCCGACCGAGGCGATCGGGGCCGGATCCTTGCGGGCGGGCCAGCGCCAGCTCATTCAGAAGCCGAGTAACGGCCCGATCCGATTGAGAACGGCCGTCAGAACATCGGCGCGAACGCGGCCGATGAAAGCAGCCTGGCGCTCGCGCCAGTCCACGCTCTTGAGGTGATCAGCCAGCACCGAGCCCTGGACGGGGAGGTCCACCGGCAAAGGAACCTCGAAGGGATAGCCTTTCTGCTGGCTGGTGATCGGACACATGAGCGAGAGGCCGGTCTTGGCATTGTACGCGCCGGGTGAGAGCCCAAGTGCGGGACGGCGCCCGGCCTGTTCGCGGCCGGCTTGGGGATCGAAGGTGAGCCAAACCAGGTCGCCCCGGTCTGGATTCCTGCAGCGATCTACCATGTTTCCTTGCCGACGGCCAGACCCCAGTAGGTCGCCGAATGGCAGTTTTCGGACGTGATGCCATCGACTAACTGCTGTAGCTTCGGCTTATTGGCGGCGGCCTGGATTACGATGGTCCGGTCCTGAAGCTCGACTTCGACTTCGTCGCCGGGCTTTAACCCAGCCGCTTCGACAATTGCCTTCGGGATCCGGACCGCTAAACTGGTCCCCCACTTGGCAAGGTTTGTATTAGATCGCGCCATATATATAAGAATATCTCTGTATCTCCCAAATGTATATGGCCGGCCGGCCTCGACCCGTCAGCTCCCAACCTGCACAAACCGAACAGGTTATGGCAATTGGGTCCGTTGCGCAAAACCGCCCTGTGGCGCCCTCCGACGATCACTCCTCCCGCAATGCGCAGACCGGATCCACCGCCGCCGCCCGAATCGCCGGAATGAAGCTGGCCCCCAATGTCACCAGCGCCAGAAACAACGGGACCGATGCGAATGTCACTGGGTCGAGCGGGCTCACTTCGTAGAGGAGAACCTTCAGATACTTTGTCAGCAGCAACGAGCCGAGCACGCCCACCGTCATCCCGGCCAGCACCAGCGTGCCTGCGCTCCCAAGGGCCATCCTGACGATTCGTCCCGCGGGTCGCTCCCAGCGCGACGCGGATCCCGATCTCGTGCCGGCGCTGCGACATCGCGAACCCGACCAGTCCATAGATGCCGATGGAGGCGAGCAGCAGCGCAACCGCAGCGAAACCGCCGATGAGTCGCATGAACGTGCGATTGCCGAGCGACGACAGGTCAAGGATGTTCTCCATCGTCTGAACCTCGGCCATCGGCAGTTCCTTATCTACCATCGCCAGTTCGCGGCGGATCGGAACCACCATGCTGGTGGGCGCCGAGCGTCGTGTGCGCGACCAGTGTCATGTAACTGCCGGCTGAAAGCTCGTATACTTCGGGCATCGCGGGACGGGAGAGCCCTTGTTGCCGGGTATCGGCAACCACGCCGATGATCTCCTGCCAGTGCGGCGGGTTCTTGTCATAGCTCACCCGTTTGCCCACCGCGCTCGCGTTCTTCAGCAGCACGCGCACGAATGTCTCATTCACAATCAGACCCTTGAAATCTTTGCGGATGTCGGAATCGGTGAACACGCGGCCCGCCCGAAGCGGGATCCCCATGGTCTCGAAGTAACCGGGGTACACGCGCGCTGTTCTCCACCAGGGGTCCTTCCATTTCCGGACCGCTGATCGCCTCGCCTTCCACCACCATCGTCCCGTTCTGTCCGCCCTTGAGCGGGATCTTGTTGGCGACACTCGCGGCCGTGATGCCGGGAATGGCGCGCACGCGCTCGAGCAAGGCGCTCGCGAAGGCCGCCTTCTTTTCGCTCGAATCATACTGCTGCTCGGGAAGCGTGATCTGGGCCGTCAGCACGCCCTCCGGACGAAAACCGAGGGGTGACGCCAATAATCGCCCGACACTTCGGATCATCAGGCCCGCGCCCATCAGCAGTATCACCGCCAGCGCGAGTTCGGCCGCCACCAGCACCGAACGGATCGTTCCCGCCGATCCGCCCCCCGCCACCGTCCGCTGACTCGATTGCCGCAGTCCTGTGTTGAGATCGCGGCGCGATTGCAGAAACGCCGGCGCAATGCCGGAGAGCACTCCCGCGGCGCCCGTGATGCACAGGGAAAAGAGCAGCACCGTGGCGTCCATGGAGATATCCGCGAGGCGCGCGATATTCTTCAGCGTATCCATTTGCCGCAGGCCCACGGTCGCGGCATAGGCCAGCCCTAACCCGACGATGCCTCCCAGGGCGGCCAGCAGCAGCCCTTCAGTCAGTAGCTGCCGGACGATCTGTCCCCGTCCCGCGCCCAGGGCGGTGCGGATGGCGAACTCATGCCGCCGCGACACGCCTCGCGACAGAAGCAGGTTCGCCACGTTCGCGCAGGCGATGAGCAGGATAAAGGCTACTGCCCCTAACAGCGTCAGCAGCACTGGGCGGATGTCACCGGTCAGGTCCTTAGCCATTGGGAGGACCCACGCCCCAATCTTTCCGTTGCTGGACGGGTGCTCCTTTTCGAGTTGTGCGGCGATGGCCGACATCTCCGCCTGCGCCTGCTGCGGCGTGACGCCCGGCTTCAGCCGTCCGATCGCCAGCCGGTCATGGCTGCCGCGCTTATCTTCGTTCTTCTCGAGCACCATGGGAACCCAGGCCTCGTGGTTGAAGACCCAGCGCGTCAAAAGGCGGAATTGGGCCGGCATCACGCCCACCACGGTGTACGTCTTGCCGTCCATGCGGACGTTTCGTCCGATGACCGAAGCGTCGCCCCCGAATCGCCGCTGGAATAGCGCGTTGCTCAGGATGATGACCTGGCCGCGGCCCTTCACTCCTTCTTCCGCGGTGAAGGCTCGCCCCAGCCGCGGTTGGATTCCCACCATGTCGAAGTAGTTCGTGGTCACCGACATCAGCGGCAGCCGTTCAGGATGATCGCCCTCGGTGAGGATCCCATATCCCGGCTGCAGGCTGCCGATCGCCTCGAAGCTGCGCGAACGCTCGCGCCAGTCGATCAGGTCCGGCATGGTTACCGGGGCTTTCGCCAGTTCGGGCTCCGTCTCATAGATGGTCATCAGGCGGGCGGGTTCCCGGTAGGGCAACGGTTGAAGCAGGACGGTATTGACGATGCTGAAGATTGCGGAATTGATGCCGATACCGAGCGCGATAGTAAAGATGGCGGCGGCTGCGAATCCAGGAGTCTTGCGGAAGGTACGAAATGCGTAGCGAAGATCGGAGATAACAGGTTGCAGGGTCATAACAACAGGGAATACGTCTATTGGCGCCCACAGGTTCGTCTAATTACGGACCGAACGAACTTCAACTCGCGGGTGTGCGTACTATGTTCCAGGAGCATCTCTTTGTTCAAACTCATCGGCACTCTGGCACTCATCGGCCTTACCTCTTTCGTGGCCACCGCCCAGCAGGAGAAGAAGGCCACTCTGAAGCTGAAACTCAACTACACGGGATCCGGCGCGGTGAACGACACCCATAAGATCATCGTGTTTCTGTTTGACTCCCCTGATTTCATGCAAGGCAGCGGAATGCCGTTCGCCTCGGGCACGGCGACGGGCAAGACTGAAACCGTCACGCTTTCGGACATCGGTGTGCCCACCGTGTACGTGGTAGCTGTTTACGATCCCACTGGCGCCTACGACGGGCAATCCGGTCCGCCGCCATCCGGTTCGTCGATGGGGATGTACAGTACCGAACCCGGCAAGCCCGGGCCGGTGAAGATGGAGTCCGGCAAACCCGTGGAGATCGAACTGGCCTTCGACGACACCGTCAAGATGCCGTAGGAGCGCCGCTTCCCCGCCGCCGGGGAACCCATCCATACTAGAAGCATGTATCGCGTTCTCGGCGCGCTCGCGCTGCTGTCGCTGTCTGCTCTTGCTCAGAAGCAGCCATTCACCGTGGAAGTGATGATGAAGCTGGCGCGCATCAGCGAGCCCCAGCTCTCGCCCGATGCCGCTGCGGTTCTCTTCACAGTCCAGACCGTAGACCTGGAGAAGAACACCAAGCCGAAACAGATCTACTCCGTCCCGCTGGCCGGCGGACTCCCGCGCGCCATTACCAGCGCCGGTAACAACGACCGGCCGCGCTGGATGCCGGACGGCAAGCGCGTGGTCTTCATCTCCACTCGCGGCGGATCGTCTCAGGTGTGGAGCATGAACCCGGACGGCAGCGATGCCAAGCAACTCACCGACCTCCCCACGGAGGCCGCCGGCGTGCTCGTCTCGCCCGACTCGAAGTATCTGGTTTTCCAGAGTTCCGTTTATCCCGAGTGCAGCCTGTCGGGCACTTACGACGGGGCATGCAACAAACTTGCCCTCGACACGGAAGCCAAGTCGAAGGTGAAGGCCCGCGTGTATACCTCGCTGCTCTACCGCCACTGGACCGAATGGCAGGGCAAGCGCCGTCAACACCTGCTCTCCCTACCACTGGACGGCGGGCGCATCCACGACCTCACACCCGGGAATCGCGATGTCCCTCCGTTCAGCCTGGGCGGTTCGGAAGACTATGCCATCTCGCCGGAATCGAACGAGGTCTGCTATGTCATGAATGCCGATCCGGAACTCGCCACCAGCACCAACTCGGATCTCTATGTGGCGCCCATTACCGGTGGTGAGTCGAAGAAGTTGACCACCAATCCGGCGGCCGACAATAATCCCGTGTACTCGCCCGACGGCAAGTTCCTGGCCTACCGGTCACAGACCAGGCCGGGGTATGAGAGCGATCGCTGGCGGCTCACCCTACTCGAACGCGCCACCGGGAAACTGAACGTGCTGACCGAGGCGCTCGACCGATCGGTGGGAAGCATAGCCTGGACCCCTGATTCCACAAGAGTCTTCTTCGTCAACGAGGATCGCGGCCGGCATCAGCTTCAAATGATCTCGGCCGCCGGCGGCGGGCTTCGGTCCATCGTCAATGGGGCTGTCTCCGTCGATGACGTGCAGTTTTCAAAAGACGCCAAGATCATGATCTACTCGCAGCAGAGCGGCAAGTCGCCTACCGAGATCATGAAGGCGTCTTCCACGGGGGGCCCGCCGGTGGCGCTCACGCATTTGAACGACGGCGTGCTGGCCGACGCTGGCCTTTCCGATTTGGAAGAGATCTCGGTGGAGGGCGCCGAAGGCGCGCGCGTCTCCGCCTTCGTGGTGAAGCCTCCAACCTTTTCTCCGAACCGGAAGTACCCGGTTCTGTTCCTGATCCACGGCGGCCCGCAAGGAGCCTGGGGCGAGACATGGAGTTATCGTTGGAACCCGCACGTCTTCGCTGCCGCCGGGTTTGTGGTGGTGATGCCGAACCCGCGCGGTTCCACCGGCTACGGCCAGAAGTTCACGGATGAGATTAATGCCGATTGGGGCGGCAAGGCCTTCGACGACATCATGGCGGTGGTGGACTACGTCGGGAAGGAGCCGTATACCGATGCCACTCGCATGGCCGCAGCCGGCGGCTCGTATGGCGGCTATATGGTGAACTGGCTGCTGGGGCACACGGATCGCTTCCGCGCCTTCATCTCGCACGCCGGGGTTTTCGACTTGCGCAGTATGGCCGGTGAAACCGAGGAGTTATGGTTCCCGCTCTGGGAGTTCAAAGGCATGCCGTGGCAGAATCCCGACTTATACGCAAAGTGGTCACCCAGCTACTTTGTCGAGAACTTCAAGACACCGACCCTGGTCATTCACGGCGAGTTGGATTACCGCGTGCCGGTGGGACAGGGAATGCAGTTATTCACATCGCTGCAGATGCAGAAGGTGCCGTCGAAGCTCCTGCTGTTTCCCGATGAAGGCCATTGGGTGTTGAAGCCGATGAATAGCGTGCTCTGGTATAACAGCTTTCTCGATTGGATCGGCGAGTGGACGAAACCCTCAGCTCCGGCGGGAGGGACGGATGCGAAGTAGCATCTTCCTGGTTCCGCTGGCGGCTGCGTTGGTGTTTGGACAATCTGCTTTGGACCGCCAGGTTCGCGAAGCGATTTCGGGGTTCGAGGGCAAGGTCTTCATCTATGCGAAGAATCTGGATACCGGGGCTACCTACAGCCTGAATGGCGACGAGCGGGTCCGCACCGCCAGCACCATCAAACTGGCCGTGATGGCGGCCGCGTTCCAGGCAGTGGAATCCGGCGACGGCAAATGGAGCGATTCGCTGACCCTGCACGATGACGATAAGGTCTCGGGCTCGGGTGTCCTGACCGAATTTTCCGATGGCGTGAAGCTCCCCATTCGCGACGTCATGCACCTGATGATCGTGCTGAGCGATAACACCGCCACCAACCTGATGATTGACCGGTTCACCGCCGATCGCGTCAACGCCGAGCTGGACAAACTGGGGTTGAAGCAAACCCGTCTGAACCGGAAAGTCCGTGGCGACGGGAACCAGTTGAAAGAGCCCAGCGGCTGGAGCGCCGCCGGCAAGCTGCCCGATAACCAGCGCTTCGGACTGGGAGTTACCACCCCGCACGAGATGGTCATGCTGCTGGAGAAGTTGGAAAAAGGCCAGGTGGTGAGTGGCGAGGCATCCAAGGAGATGCTGGCGGTGCTGAAGCGCAACCAGGACCAGGACTGCATCCGCCGTTCGTTCCAGGACGTGCCGGTGGCCAACAAGACCGGGGCTCTCGACGCACTGCGCAGCGACGTTGGCATCGTCTACACGCCGAAGGCCCGCATCGCCATGGCCATCACGTGTGACGACATGCCGAAAATCGACTACTCGCCGGATAACAAGGGCGCGTTGTTGATTTCGAAGTTAGCCGTGATTCTGGCTGCTAACCTCTAACTCCAGGCCGGATCAGACGCGGTGCGTATCGGCACGCCAGTTCTTGACGGCCTTCTTGATGTCGTCTCCGCTCAAGCCGTCGGCCGCGGCACGGCGCGCCAGTTCCGGGAACTCGCTATCGGAAGCGAAGCGGAGGCCGACAATCTGCCGGATAGTGAGGCTGGGGTCCAAGAGCTTTCCAGTGAGAGCGAAGTGCCGGAGGTTCTCCTCCGCCCGGATAGCTCGGTCCTGTGCTTTCAGTGCGAAGATGCGCGCCAGGAATGTGATGACGATCAGGCATAGAGTCAGCACCAGGATGAGCGAAGCGCTATAAATGCGGTCGTGGTTGCCGATTGAGTAGTACACGTTGACGCATGATCCGATCAACGTCAGCAACTGTACGGGAGCCAGGATGTAGTGGAAGAGCGGGACGAACTGCCGGTGATTGGCGTAGTTCTGTTCAGGCATGTGTTTTTCCTTTGGTGGATCTGAACGATTGTACCTGATACGCGCCGCACTCACCGGTTTAGTAGCGGCCAGAGGAGATCCGGGTGGGATGCGAACACCACGCGGGCATCGCCGGGAATCACTTTCCACAGCCCCGCTCGCACCTCATTGCGCAGTTGGATCGCCGACCACCCGGTGTAGCCCGCGTATACCCGGAAGACGTCGGGCCGCAATCCTGTTTCGAGGAGCTTTGCGATTAGTGCGGAATCCGCGGTGACCCAGACCTCTCCGAACAGCTTCTGCATTCCTTCGCTCGCGGCCGGATGCCGTATCAGCGCGCGGGCTCCCACGGCGACCGGTCCCCCGAAATAGACCGTCTGCGATCGCATGCGCGAATCCTTCACTGCCGGGAACACGCGTGACAGCGGGACTTCCGTGGGGCGATTCAGCATCAGGCCGATGGCGCCGCGCTCGTCGGAGTGGACCAGCAACACCACCGCTTTGCCGAAATCGGGATCGGTGGACTTTTCCGTGGAAACCAGGATCTGCCCGGCGGTCGGATCGGAGGGAGCGGCGGAAGCGAAGAGCGCTGCAAGGACCAGAACAGAGGGGATCATGAGGGGTGCGCCGGGGCTGCCACGAGCCCCGGCAGCGCGGCCAGGGCCTACTTCCCAGTGGCGGAATTGCGTTCCTGAATGAACTGATCGACGTTGGACTTATCGATCAAAGTGGCGCCAGTGTCCACGAAGGTCGCGATAGGCGAAAACGAGTCCTGCGAGTAGTCCTTGGTGGGGGATCCCAGCGGGTTGTGATGCAGATCGTCCACCAGTTTGATGCCGATGAAGGCCATCGTGTAGGGCTTCTGGCCGATGGTGGCCGTAATGGAGCCCTTTTGGATTGCTTCGAGCGTGCGCTGATCGGTATCCATGGCAACCACTACCTTGCCGGTCGCCTTCTTGCGGTCGAGCACTTCGGCGATTTCCGGACAGGCGATGGCTTCCAGGCAGACGAACGCGTCCGCCTTCCACTTGTCGAGGTTGTCCATGGTCTTATCGAACGCCACCCGGGCGTCACCCTTCATATCCACCGTTTCGATGATCTTGATTCCGGGGTAGGTATCGAGCACATCTTTGTACCCGTGGAGCCGCTCCGCCAGGTTGGCCTGTTCGGGAATCGTGTAGATCACTATGTTCCCTTTGCCCTTCAACTTTTCCGCAACTACCTTCGCGCCCATCATTCCGGCCTTATGATTATCCGTGCCGATGAACATCAGGCGCTTGCTGGCGGGTGCGTCGGAGTCGATGGTGACCACGGGAACGCCCTGCGCCACGGCGGCGTCAATGTCGGATTTCATCAGGTTCGGATCGGCGACGGAGATCAGAATACCGGCCGGCTTCTTCGAGAGGGCCTTCTGAAACTGCTCGCGCTCCGCTGTCGGATCGTATGAGTCCGGTCCCACCATTTCAGCCTGAACCTTCATCTGTAGAGCCGCCTTAGTGAGTCCCGCAGCCGCTTGCTGCCAATAGGGCAGCTTCACATTGGTGGCAACAAGAAAGTACTTCTCCTCGGGGGAATGGGCGGAACTTCCGCAATTCAAGAGCGGGAAAATCAGTGCCGCTATCAGTAATCCGAACAGTAACCTGGACATATGGTTCTCCTGAAGCGGAGTATATAACTTTCCCTCGCCCTAAAGCGACCGACACGCTGTGGTAAATCCCTTCACGATGGCTGACGGCGTGCATCCACCGTTCATAAATGGGTCCCAAAAGGCGAAAAACTCAGCCGGATATACCGCTCTTACCGACAGATCCGTACGAGTCTGCAAGAATTGCCGGACTAAGGTATGTGACGGACGGCGTGCCCGGCATCCGCCGCCGGCCCGCGGGGAAGGGATTTCAGTACCGCGCGCCCGATGGGTCTCTGGTGCGCGACGCGGAAGTTCTGGCCCGCATCCGGTCACTGGTGATCCCTCCCGCCTGGACCAACGTCTGGATCTGCCCATCCTCGCAGGGACACCTCCAGGCTGTGGGATTCGACCAGCGCGGCCGGAAGCAGTATCGCTATCATCCGTTGTACCGGGCGGTCCGCGATGCCACCAAATACGTCAGGATGCTGGCCTTCGGCGATGCCTTGCCGATGATTCGCACCCGCCTGGCCGGCGATCTGAAGACCGAGGGAATGCCCCGCCACAAGGTGCTGGCGACGGTGGTGCGGCTACTGGAGCAGACCTCCGTGCGCGTGGGCAATGAAGAGTATCGCAAGCAGAACGATTCGTTCGGACTCACCACGCTGCGAAATCGCCACGTCGAGGTGGACGGGAACCAACTGCGGTTCCGGTTCAAGGGCAAGAGCGGCCAGATGCACGACATCAAACTGACGGACCGGAGACTGGCCAGGATCGTCCGGGAGTGCCAGTGCCTGCCGGGTCACGAACTGTTCCAGTACCTCGACGGCGACGGGCAGGCGGTTCCGATCGGCTCCGAAGACGTGAACGCCTACCTCCGTGAGATCACTGGGGAGGACTTCACCGCCAAGGACTTCCGGACGTGGAACGGAACTCGCCAGACCGCGCTGGTGCTGGAAGCCATGGGTCCCGCGGCGAATGAGACGGCATTGAAGAAGAACCTGGTGGAGGCTGTGAAGCGGGCCGCCAGTCAGTTAGGAAACCGTCCCGCGACCTGCCGCAAGTACTATGTGCATCCAGCCCTGGTGGATGCGTACACGGACGGGTCGCTGTTCGAGGTGATGAATCACGCCCGGCCGAGAGAGGGGCTGGACCGCGAGGAAGCCGCCATAATGGAACTCCTCTCGCGATACCAACCCGAGGTGGTGAAGGCGGTGGCGTAAGGGCTTCCGCTTACTGACGTGCGCGGCTCGGTAGAGTCAGCCACTTGCCGAGCCGCGACCGTAAGAAAGCCGGTCTTGCCACGGGCGGCTACGCTTCGACGGGCTGTTCCACCAGCGTGCCGAACCGCTTGCCGATGGCCAGCGCCGGATCGAGCGGAACATCCACGGGCCGGCAATCGGGCGGGATGGCGATGAGCGGCTTTGGCGCAATCGATTTCCCCGAGAATCCGGGCAGCCATTCGCGCTGCGCTTCCATCATCTCGGTACACATCTCTCGGATTTCCCGCAGGGTGCACACCGCGCTGGTCAGCGGATCCATGGCCACCGCCTGTACCAGGCGCTCCGGATCGGAGTTCAGGGCCGCGTCCGCCGCCAGAATCTGGGAGTTGATGTTGGTCATGCAGAGCGCCGCGCACTGAGGCGGCAGGTCTCCGATCACCATCGGATGCAGACCGGTATCATCGGCGAACGTCGGCACCTCCACGCAGCAGCCTTGCGGCAGATTGGTGATGTAGCCGTTGTTCGCGGACGTTGCCCATGAAGCGGAACGGCCTTGCCGGTGACCATCGCCTCCATGATGTAGGAGCAGTACTCGACGCTCCGGCGGTCGATCGCGCGTCGATTCGTACTCCAGCGGGTCGTGTTCGGCGTACTTGTCCGAGCCATCAGTCTTGCACCACGAGTAGTACGCGCCGCTCTCGCCGCCGAAGCTCGGCTCGTCGCAGTAGGTTTCGAGCGCCTTCCGGTTCTTGCGGAACCACGGCACGTATTCGCTGAGGTGCCCGGTGCTCTCCGTCATGAAGTAGCCGAAGTGCCGGAACACCTCGCCGCGGACCTTTTCGTTCTTGTAGTATTCGGGCTTCTCGAACGCTTCGCGCAGCATCGGGTACAGGTCGCGGCCCTTGTGCTCGAGCCGGAGGAACCAGTCCATGTGGTTGATGCCGCCGCAGGTGTAGGTGATCTCGTCCTTGGGCACGCCGCAGTAGCGCGGAGATCAGGTCGAGCGTGGTCTGCACGCCGTGGCACAGGCCCACGAACGGGCACTCCGGTTGCCTTGCCCAGCGGCCAGGCAGTTGGCGGCCATGGGGTTGGCGTACTGGAGCATGATCGCGCCGGGCTTGGCGATCTCCCCCATGTCGCGCGCGATGTCCACCAGCACGGGAATGGTGCGCAGGCCGCGGAAGACGCCGCCGGGTCCCAAGGAATCGCCGATGCACTGGTCCACGCCGTATTTGAGCGGAATCCGATAGTCGAGTCCGAAGGCGTCCACGCCGCCCACCTGGATCATGATCACGACGAAATCGGCGTCGCGGATGGCCTCGCGCCGGTCGAGAGTAGCCCAGACCTGAACCGGGCAGGCCGTTGTCGCGCAGCATCCGCCGGCCGAAGTCCTCCATGCGCCGCAGCTTCGGTTCGGTGCGGCTCATCAAGGCAAATTCGCTGCCGGCCAGCGCCGGCGTGGCCATGATGTCGCTCATCAGGGTCTTGCAGAAGACGATACTGCCCGCCCCGATCATCGCAATCTTACTCATCGCAGTTCCCTCCCGAACGATTATGATATGCGAACCAGCGGTGGACGATGGGGAGGCCCGCACCCTCAGATACGCACGGGCCGAACCCAATGCGTTCTCTGGCATCAAGGGCTGTTTTCGGTCCGCTAGAGGCCAGATATGGCGGGAAGGCCGATGCGACACCAGGGACATCGCCCGCAAGCTCGGCTTCGGCGGTCACAACGGCGTTTTTCGTTCCTAATCGCGACGGAGCGCTGCTTCACCTCGTCAATTCAGCTACTTGGCGCTCAAACGCTCAAAGATCGAAATTCCAGTTGGGCGTGATCCGGCATCAATTGCCTGGAGCTCGCTTCGCGCCAAAACCCTGTTTCTTCAGCTCTCTTGTCAACCACGCCTTTGCCAGTTTCCAGTCTCGCATCACAGTCTGAGGGGAAACGGCCAAGACTACAGCAGCTTCATCGACGCTCAGGCCGCCGAAGAAGCGTAATTCGATTACGCGCGCTTTTCGGGCGTCGGTCCGGACTAAACTGTCCAGCGCCTCATGAATCGCGACCAGTTCAGCGTCCCGACGCGACGACAGATCCGGAATCCGGTCAAGATCAGGAGCATCGCTATGTTGCTCGTCTTTTACATGACCGCCCCGCTTCGCCGAGAGGCGCGCTCGCGCCGAGTCGACGAGGATTCGACGCATTATCTGAGATGCCACCGCAAAAAAATGCGCACGATCCTTCCAATCAGCCCTGTGTATATCGGTTAGCCGCAAGAACGCCTCGTGGACGAGCGCGGCGCTTTCGAGCGTGTTGCCCGGGCGTTCGTTGCGCATGTACCGTCGGGCCGCACGACGCAGGTCATTGTAAATGTGCGGAATCAGCCGGTCCAGGGCATCCGCATCGCCGGCGCCCCATGCCCTTAACAGGCCAGTGATCTCCCCCGCAACCTCCGCTGCCATCTCTGCCCTCCAGAAATACTTCGTCCATTGTAGTTTTTCGAGTGCGTTTTCGCTTACTCACACGGGAACAAAAAACGGATCGGCTCGCAGCGCCGTTCCCGATGTTCTCCACACGCACAACTTTCGATTGAAAAGGAGACTTGCATGAACCGAGCTATCGCGTATTCGCTTCTGCTGATTATCCCCGGCGCACTTGCCCGGGCGAATGAAATCCGAGCCACCGAGATCGCGGACTGGAACGTAATCATGTTCCAGGCTGCTCATGCTGCGGGCACATCACCAATCGTCACCACCCGCGTAGCGGCCATTGTTCAGGGCGCCGTCTTCGACGCAGTAAATGGCATTGAACGCCGCTACACTCCAGTCCACGTGACCCGCGCTGCGCCGAGTGGCGCATCCAAGCGCGCCGCCGCAGTTATGGCCGCGTATAGTACGTTGGTCAGTCTGTACTCCGCGCAGAAGTCGATGCTGGATCAAAAACTCGCCGCGTCGCTGGCGGCCATCGCCAACGAAAATGAACGGGAGCACAGCATGGCGATCGCGCGGGGAATCAAATGGGGCCAGACGGTTGCCGCCGAGATTCTGGACTGGAGAAGTACGGATGGATTCACTCCCGCGCCTCCACCCTTCCTGGGCGGCACCGGTCCTGGCGAGTGGCGTCCTACGCCTCCCGCCTTCGCACCCGGCGCGGTCCCCCAGTTCGCCTACATGACGCCGTGGGTCATCCGCTCGCCATCTCAATTCCGGCCCGCGGGTCCTCCGGCACTCGGGAGCGCCCGATATGCGAACGACTTCAACGAGGTCAAGCTAATGGGAAGTGCCACGAGCGCTACGCGCACGCCTGAGCAAACGCTCTACACCCAGTTCTGGAACTCGGCCAGCGCGAACTATCTCTGGAATCACGTGGCGCTCACGCTCGCGGCGCAATTCCAACTTCCTTTTTCCGAGCAAGCCCGAATGCTCGCCTGGCTGAACCTAGCCATGGCCGACGCCGGTATCGGCTGCTGGGATGCCAAGTATCACTATGCCTTCTGGCGTCCCATAACCGCGATTCCACT
Source organism: uncultured Acidobacteriota bacterium (assembly GCA_963737465.1). Classification (GTDB taxonomy): domain Bacteria; phylum Acidobacteriota; class Terriglobia; order Bryobacterales; family Bryobacteraceae; genus TMP-7. The sequence continues at coordinate 1,333,996 of CAVTTC010000011.1, read as the reverse complement.
CGCCGATTCCGACGGCAATCCCGCGACGACGGCCGACCTAACCTGGGCGCCGCTGCTGGTTACGCCCGCGTTTCCCGAATATCCATCCGCCCACTCCACGGTGAGCAGCGCGGGAGCAACAGTGCTCGCGCATGTCTTTGGCGAGACGGCTTCATTCGCCATGACCTCGGATGCGCCGTCAATGTCGGGAGTCGCGCGCCTGTTCGGCAATTTCTCTGAAGCGCTTGCGGAAGTAGCCAACGCCCGCATATTCGGCGGGATCCATTTCCGGACCGCGACAGAAGACGGGAAGGCACAAGGGGCAGCGATCGGTACATACGTGGTGCGGCACGCGCTGCAACTGGCTCACGGGAGAGCGGGAATGAAGTGACCGAGGCATATCGAGACGACGGGCGGCGCCGGTGCTGGTGAGCCCACTCGGGCCGCCCGCTCTCATCATGCGTTTCATTGCGGGTCGGGTTTGCTTTGGCGGCACTCGATGATGCCTGGCGCACACGCTGGTGGAAGGACGCCAAGAACGTGCGTAGCAGCTTTCTCCGGCCAAGGCATTCAGGTTCAGAAGTGCGCTGAAACCGCGACTCCAGTCCCCCTCGCTGGGCGCCTGTGCGTCCATTAACTTCGGTTGATGGCGCCCTCGGGCCGGCAGTATTCTGGGAGGACTGGAGGGCGAGGTTTGAACTCCGAGAACTGGCATCAGGTCGAAGAACTCTATCACGCCGCGCTCGAACAAGGTCCGGCGCAGCGTGATGCGTTCATCGCCGAACGTGCTGTGAGCGAAGAAGTGCGCCGCGAGGTGATCTCGCTGCTTGAGCAGAGCGCCTCCGGCGAAGGAATACTTGACGGCCCCGCGTGGGATCGCGGCGGCAATCGAGATGACGCGGACCATGATAGCCGGCCGCCTCTCCATCCGGGACTGCAACTTGGCCCCTATATTCTTGACGCGCGCCTGGGCGCGGGCGGGATGGGCGTTGTCTACAGCGCACGAGATACGAAGCTGAACCGTCTGGTTGCGATTAAGTTCCTCTCAGACGACTTGCGAAGCGCGACTGCCCAGGCGCGCTTCCAGCGCGAGGCGCGACTCGCCTCGGCGCTCAACCATCCGCACATCCTGACTGTCTATGACGCAGGCGAGTTCCAGGGCCGCGACTTCCTGGTTACGGAAATCGTCGATGGCGGTACATTGCGGGGATGGTTACAGGGTAAGCGGCCATGGCGGCAGGTCATTGAGCTTCTGGTAAATGTGGCTGACGCTCTGGCCGTCGCCCACGCAGCAGGTATTCTGCATCGGGATATCAAGCCCGAGAACATCCTGGTATCACGGAACGGCTATGCCAAGCTGGCGGATTTCGGGCTCGCGAGACTGTTCGAGGACACTCCTAGTCATTACGACTTCGCCGGCCTTGAAACATACACATTTCCCGGAGCCGTCCTCGGCACGCTCGCGTATATGTCGCCCGAGCAAAAGTCCGGCGAAGCTCTCGATGCGAGGAGCGATATATTCTCGTTCGGCGTCGTGCTGTACGAGGCGCTCGCCGGCCGGAGGCCGTTTGCCGAAGCACTCGCGCCCGAAGCCAGGGGGAGCCTGGCCCAGGCGACGCCCGATTCACTCCCCGCCAATCTGCCTTACGCTCTGCGCCTAACTGTCGAGAAAGCGCTGGAAAAGGACCCGAACGAGCGTTACCAGTCGATGCGCGAGGTGGTTGTCGACCTGAAACGAGCGTTGCACCAGAGCTCGGGCAGCATCGTTCAGAAGCATCGGCGTGATAGAACCTGGTCAAAGCGCCGCCGCGTGATCAGCGCGATCACGGCTGCGGTCGCGTTGGTGGTGGCCGGATACCTCTGGTACCTCTGGCAGAGCGATTACTTCTGGCGTAATCCACTCGCGAACGCAAGGATCGAACGTGTAACCGATTTCGACGGCGACGAGGCGGACGCGGCAATCTCCCCGGATGGCAAGTTCACGTCGTTTGTCTCCGATCGGGACGGGCGCTTTGATGTGTGGGCGAGCCAGATCGGCAGCGGCGAATTTGAAAACATCACCAAGGGCCGATTCCGGGACCTGGAGCCAGCTCCGATTCGAAAGCTGGCTTTTTCCGCCGACGGCGCGCATCTCTGGTTTGTCCAGGGCTATGGCCCCGGACCCTATCAGGGCTGGGTGGCTTCCGTCATGGGCGGCGATCCGCATTCCTTCATCGCGGGCGCGATGGAGGTGGCATGGTCTGCCGACAGAAGCCGGATAGTCTGGCACACTGCGCGCGCCGGTGATCCTATCTTCATTGCGGACGCGAATGGGAGTAACCCCACGCAGATTTACGTTGAACCAGCCGGCGGTCATTGTCACTACTTGACGTGGTCGCCTGATGGCCAGTTCATCTATTTCGTCAAAGGCATTCCGACGTCCGATGAGATGGATATCTGGCGGATACGGGCTTCCGCAAGCTCGCCCCCTGTGCGCCCCGAACGGATCACTTTCCATAACGCCCGAGTCGCATATCCGGCGTGGCTCGACGGCCGCACGCTGATCTACTCTGCGAACGCTGAGAATGGCTTAAGACAGTCGCTATATACGGTGGATGTCGAGCGCCGGATTCCGCATCGGGTCAGTTCCGGAATCTCGGAACAATATCTCTCGGTCTCAGCAAGTTCAACGAGCCCGCGCCGGGTGGTCTGCACGGTTGCTACTCCGATCGTGAACCTTTGGACCGTGCCTGTTTCAGACCGCAAGCAGACCGAGAGTGAAGCGAGCCGCTTCCCGGTAATGAATGCGCGCGCCCTGGCGCCGAGGATCGGGTCCGGCTACTCGCTATTCCTTTCTTCCCGCGGCGGCGGCGACGCGATCTGGAAGCGCGAGGACGGCGGCGGAACAAGGGAACTGTGGAAAGGCATGGACGGAAGCGTGATCGCCGCGCCGGCAATTTCTCCAGACGGCGCCCAGATATGTTTCTCTTATTGGACGAAGGGGCACGCCCGACTTTATCTGATGAACGCGGATGGGACGAACATCCGTCCACTGGCGCCGACGCTGGAGGTGCGGAGCGCGGTCTCCTGGTCGCCGGACGGCAAGACCGTGGCCGCTGCCGCAACTCTCGAAGCAGGCACGCGTGTCTTCCTGATTCCTGCGGATGGCGGCGGTCCGACTCGCCTGCTGGATACCGCTTCCTACAATCCTGTCTGGTCTCCTGACGGGCAAGCCATCCTCTATTCCGAACCGGTGGGCGGATCGAATATGGTAGTGAAATCTGTCACGCGGACCGGGGCTGCTATTCCGATGCCTCGAATTGTGGTCCCGTACACATGGGCAACTCCTTACCGTTTCGTGCCCGGCCGCAAGATACTGATATTTCTCAAAGATACGTCCTTCTCCACTCGGAATTTCTACTCGCTGGATATGGAAACCGGGGGCGAGCGCCAACTTACGGACCTGAAACCGGGCACTCTGATACAGAGTTTCGACGTTTCCTTAGACGGGCAGATTGTTTTTGACCGGCAAAGGAGGAATGCCGATGTTATCCTCATCGATCTGCCTCGATGAGCCGTCTGTGGATTCAGCGTCCACGCCGACAACGGTGGGAACACTTCGCAGTTCTCCGATGTGTACAAAGAGGCCCGGCAGGAAGATGCCCGATTGAGCAGATTGACGGGAGGCAGTTCGGGATTTGTCTGTACTGCTCGATCCACCGAAGAGTCATTCCGTGTCGAGTTGCCGTATGGCGGCTATGCGCCGATGAAGCGCCGGTCCGAGTGGTCCGGGTATGGGGAGACGGCCAGATCAGTACCGGGAAGTCGGCTTGCGATCTCCGGGATGCCACGGCAGGGTTCGCCCCAGCCACACGATGTACAATGCACATCGTGAAGCGGACGCAGCTTTATCTTGACGATCAGATGTGGGGATCCTTGCATGCCCTCGCTCGCTCGGAGAATACGACCATCTCCGAACTGGTCAGGGAGGCGGTGCGCGAGCGCTACCTCGGCAGCCAGGAGCAGCGTGCGGCAGCAATGGAGAGCTTTGTAGGAATCCGGAAGTCTCGCTCGGCAGCGCCGAGTGTCAGTGAAGAGGTCAGGCAGCTTCGCAGGGGTTCCGGGCTCGCCCGACCAGACGATCGGTGACCATACTAACCGATTCCGACATACTGATCGAGGTCTCCGGCGGCCGCGACAAGACCGTTGTCTCCCGGTGGCTCGAACTCAGTAGGTCCGACCTGCTGATCCTCTTCTACGCAGTCACCGCAGCCGAACTCTGGGCCGGCGCCCGCCCCTCGGAATACCCTGCCGTCGCGGCTCTGGAAGCACGATCCGATGCCAGAACTGGGTTTTTACGAGTGAGCGTCTCGGCGTCTGCGAGGGTCGGCAAACAGTCGCCGTTCCCCCTGTGAGGCTTACCGTGGCGTCAAGTGAACAGTGTCGGGCCTAACAACGGTGGTTTTCAGCGAATTGCCGAAACCGCCCGGCTCCCTGCCGATAAGGATACGTAGCGAGACACCCTGAGTGCCCATCGACACACCAGCAGTCGTAATTCCGCAGAAGCTTTACAACGTCCCGGCGTTCCCGCCTGTCGCAAGCCGGCTCATGGCCACTTTCGCCCGCAAGGACATCCAGGTCCGCGAAATTGCCGACCTCATCGCCAGCGACCCGACGTTCAGCAGCCGCATCCTGCAGTTCGCCAATTCCGCCCGGTTCACGTTTTACTCCACCATCACCAACGTGCACCATGCCGCGGCCCTGCTGGGCCTGGACGAGATCCGCAACGCCATCACCACGCTCGCCATGGCCTCCTTCTACCGGTCCTCGGCCAGCGAACTGATCCGGTGCTGGCAACATACCATCGCCTGTGGACTGCTATCCGATGAGATCGCCAAAGCCACCGGCCAGTTTCGGGAGCAGGCCTATACCGCCGGGGTACTACACGATATCGGGCGGCTCGGGCTCCTGGCGGCATACCCGGCGAAGTACCAGCAGACCCTCCGTGAAGCGGCCGCGCGTGCCCTCGATCTACTCGACTATGAGCGGGAGAAGTTTGGTGTGGACCACTGCGAGGCCGGCCGGTGGCTGGCGGAGCGTTGGGCGCTGCCCGACGAATTCCGGTTCATCGCCGGGCGCCACCACGACCTTCCGGACGGCTCCCCGTTTGACTTGAGAACGCTGGTGCACATCGCCTGCCGGCTGGCCGACCACCTCGGCTACGACGTCACCATTCCGCTACGACCCATTGGTCTTGAAGAGCTATTCAGTCCTTTGCCGGAAGCGGCCCGCCGGCGGCTGATCCAGGAAATGGATCGGATCCGTACTTCCGTGGAACTACATCTTGGAGAGTACGGAGTCTGCCTGGAGGAGACGCCGCAACCCCAAGTGGATGATCCAGAACAACTGACCGTGCAAGCCAGCCTGCCGGACGAGTTCCCGGTCTGCCTTCCCACCACGCCCGACCCGGAACCCGCACCGGCCGGTTACCTGTGGGTGGCCACCCTGCTCGCTGTGGCGGCGGCGGCGGGAAGCGCCTGGGTGTTGCTCGCCTACCTGAAGTGAAGAGTGAACCTCTTACGCCTGCCGGGTATATATTGACACTATGCAACGCAGGACATTCATCGTGGGCGGCGCCGCCGCCCTTGGCGCGCTCGGCGCCAATGATCGCGTCAATATTGCCGTCATCGGCGTAGGCGGCCGAGGCCGCAACCACATAGAATATGTTGCCAAACAGCCCAACGCCCGCGTCGCCGCCGTGTGCGACGTCAACCAGGCGCAGACCGAGCGCGCCGTCGCCCTTGCCGAAAAGGTGCAAGGATCCAAGCCAAAAGTCTACGAGGACCTGCGCAAGGTCTTTGAAGACAAGGACATCGACGCCGTCTCCATCGCCACGCCGAACCACTGGCACTCATTGGCCACCATATGGGCCTGCCAGGCCGGCAAGGACGTGTATTGCGAAAAGCCCGCCAGCTACAACATTTGGGAAAGCCAGCGCATGGTGGCGGCAGCGCGAAAGTACAAGCGCATGGTCCAGATCGGGATGCAGAGCCGCAGTACGGACTACAAGATCCGGGCGATGCAACTGCTCAAGGACGGCGCTCTCGGGAAGCTCTATATGGCCAAGGGCCTGTGCTTCAAGCGGCGCGTTTCCATCGGCCACACTCCGGATGAGCCCGTGCCGCTGGGCGTAAACTGGGACCTCTTCCTGGGGCCGGCCGCAATGACCCCTTACAGCAAGAATCGCCTCATCTATAACTGGCACTGGTTCTGGAACACCGGCAACGGGGACATCGGCAACCAGGGTATCCACGAGATGGACATCGCCCGCTGGGGCATGGGGGTCGGACTGCCGAAGGGCGGCGTCTCCACCGGCGGCAAGTACATCTACGATGACGACCAGGAGACGCCCAACACCCAGATGGCGAGCCTCGATTACGGCGGCGCCGAGATCCTGTTCGAGGTGCGCGGGCTACCCACCGGCGGCGAGGCCGATCTGAATCCCATGGGCCCGAACTTCGTGGGCAATCTCTTCTACGGCGAGAAGGGCTTCATGGCCGTGGATCACGTCGGCTTCCGCATCTACCTCGGCGACAAGCGCGAGCCCGGGGAGAGCATGAAGGCACAAGGCCGCGAAGATGGAACCGTAGCTCACTTCGCCAACTTCATCGATGCCATCAAGAGCCGCAGGCACGAAGACCTGCACGGCGATGTCGCCATCGGCGCGGAATCGGTTATCCTGGTCCATATCGCAAACACCAGCTACCGCCTGGGACGTAAGCTGACGTTTGATCCGAAGACGGAATCGTTCCCGGGCGACAACGAAGCAAACAGGATGAAAACGCGGAACCCGTATCGCGCGCCGTACATCGTCGCCTGACGGGCCGCCCGTCAAGGAATCGATGCCCGAACCTTTGATACTCACAACCACCGTCGGCTCTTATCCAATCCCCGCGTGGCTGGCCGGATCGCGCACCGAACAGGCGCGATTCGACGCCATGCGGGTGGTGTTCGACATACAGCGGCAGGCCGGAATCGACCTGCCGACGGACGGTGAACTGTACCGTTTCGATCCCGATCATCCGGACACCAACGGCATGATCGACTACTTCGTCGAGCGCTTCTCCGGCGTCCGCACCAAGACCGGACGGACGGATTGGGACGCCTGCCGGGCCGTGGAGCATCTCCGGTTTCGCCTGAAGCCGGCGGGGGTGGTCGAAGGTCCCATCGGAGAAGGCCGGATGAACCTGCTCGCCGATTGCCGGGATGCGGCCTCGGTTGCCGGCGGACCCTTCAAATTCACGGTCACCAGTCCGTACATGCTGGCCCGGACGCTGCTGGACCGCCACTACGGCGCCTTTGATCCGCTGCTGATGGCCATCGCCGAGGCACTGGCCGCCCAGGTGCGCGGGCTGCCGTGCGATACGCTGCAGGTGGATGAGGCCAACCTGCCGGGGAATCCTCAAGACGGCCCCATGGCGGCGCGGGCCATCAACCTGATACTCCGGGCTTTCGGCGGGCGCACCGCCGTCCACCTGTGCTTCGGGAATTACGGCGGGCAGGTGATCCAGCACGGTCACTGGGCGAGCCTCATCGATTTCCTAAACACGCTGGAGGCGGATCACCTGGTGATGGAACTTGCCCACCGGCCGCCCGGTGACCTGGAATCGCTGCGGGGTGTAGATCCACGCATCAAACTCGGCATCGGCGTGGTAGACGTGAAGGTGAACCAGATCGAGACCGCCGAAGAAATCGCGCGGCGCATCGAAACCGCAGAGCGGGCGCTAGGTCCCGGCCGGGTGCGGTGGGTCCATCCCGACTGCGGCTTCTGGATGCTAAGACGCAGTGTGGCGGACCGCAAGATCGCCGCCTTGGTAAAAGGCCGCGACCTTTTCCTGGGTATGTCGAGGACTTCTCGCGCAGGACACTCCAGCGCGAGTTGACTCCCTATTCGGCGCGCAGAGCCGTGACCGGATTCACACGCGTGGCGCGATGGGCGGGCAGTGCGGCGGCAACCAGCGCAACCACGGCGAGGACCGCCACCGCCGCGATCATCGTCTCCGGATCGATGGGGGCGACACCGAACAGACGGCTCGAAATCAGCCGCATCAGCATCGCCGAGGCCGCCGCGCCTCCCACGAGGCCGAACACCACCATCCAGCCAGTCTCTTTGAGAATCATGCGGATCACCGCGCGTTTGGGCGCTCCCAGCGCCATGCGGATTCCGATCTCGCCGGTGCGCCGGGCCACGCCGAACGACAAAACACCGTACAGGCCGATGGATGCCAGGAGCAGGGCGACGGTGCCGAAGACGGCCGACAGCTGCGCAATCGTCTTTTCGCTCGTCACCCAGCGATCCAGAAATGCGGCCACGGGCCGGGCATTCACAATCGGCAAGTTGTCGTCCGCCTGCTGAATGGTGCGGCGGACAACATTTGCAATGCCCGCGGCCGGAGCGGACGTGGTGACTTGAAAACTGACCGACCCGGGAAGATATCCTCCACCTCCGGGGGGGCGGTAGAAGCGCGGCGGAATCTGCTTACGAAGGCTGTGATCCCGCACATCGGCAGCCACACCGACGACCTCGAAGGTCCACTTGTTGTCCCCGAATTGAGAGGTGATATGCCGGCCGATCGGGTTCCGCCCCTCGAAGAAGGTCTTCGCGAAGGCCTGGTTGATGACTACCACCGGACGATTGGCGTCGGCGGGCTGGATCTCGCGGCCGAGCACGATGGGTACGCCGAGCGTAGAGAAGTAGTTTGGGCCGACGACATCGAAGCGGGAACCCTCGTCTTCCTTTCGCTTGGGCGTGAATCCTTCGACAATAACCCGGTCGCCCGATTCCGTGCCGTTAAACAGGCCGTTCTCCGAGTACGAGACGCCTCGAACGCCAGGGATCTGTTGCAGACGCTGGCGGATGTCGTCGAATAGCTGGACGAACTGCTTCTCAGAGTAGCCGGCCGCCTCGGCGTCGATGCGTACCTGGAAGATCTGGTTCTGGGAGTAGCCGAGATCCACCGCCCGCAGGTTGCGCAGCGTTTTCAGAAACAGCCCGGACCCGGCCAGCAGGACCAGGGACAGCGCCACCTGAACGGCTACCAGAGACTTTGCCAGCAGGGCCCGGCTTCCCGGTGCAGTGGTGGCGCGCGCACCTTCCTTCAGCGCCAGATTCACATCCATGTGAGTTGAGCGCAGCGCCGGTGCGACCCCGAACAACAGAGCCGTCAATATGGCGATGGCGCCGGTAAAGGCGAGTACCGGCAGGTCGAAGCCGGCGTCGAGCGTCACGGTGGAACCAGCGAAAGAACTCATGGCGATCAGCATGCGGATAACGCCCTGCGCTACCAGCAATCCCACGGCGGCGCCGATCAGGGCGATCAGCAGGCATTCGGTGAGCAACTGCCGTATGAGCCGCCGCCGTCCGGCTCCGAGAGCGACGCGCACGCCCATCTCCCGGCTGCGGGCCGCTGCGCGGGCCATCAGGAGGTTTGCGATGTTGGCGCAGGCGATGAGGAGTACCAGACCCACCACCGCCAGCAGGATCCGAAGGGATTCGCCCATGTCGTCACGCATCGCGGAGGCGCCCTTCGACGCTGGACGCAGTTTCAGGCGCTGATTGAGGAACTCCTTGCGAGTTTCCGCGCTTAAATTCGTGCCATAGCCCGATTCAATGATGTTCTTGAACAGCACGCCGGCCTGCGCCTGAGCCTGGGCGAGCGTGGCGCCCTGCTTCAGACGCCCAAAGGCGTGAAGCCACATGACTTTATCCAGGTTCTTGCTCAGGTCTTCATGCAGCCAGTCGGTGCCCGGCTTCATCAGGGGCTGCATCATCATGGGCGCCCACACCTCGGGCCGCTGACCCACCGTTTCTCCGGAGAATTCGGGTCCGGCCACCCCAATGACCGTCAGTGTCGCGGAGCCGAGCCGGATGGCGGCGCCCAGCACTCCGGGCGAACCGCCAAAGCGCTGCTGCCAGAAGTCGTAGCTGAGGACAGCGTAAGGAGCCCGGCCGGGAACCTGGTCATCCTCGGCGCGAAAGAACCGGCCCAGGAAAGGGGTCACTCCCAACACGTCGAAATACTCGCCCGTGACCAGGCGGGCGTGCATGTCTTCACGCGGGCCGCCGTTAATGCGGGCTTCGTAGCGGGACAGCCCGGATTCGGAGGCGAACATGCCGTCAAAGGCATCGATTCGTCCGCGTAGCTGCTCGAACTCGTGATAGGTGAGCAGGTTCCTGTCGCCCCCGTTCGATCCCACGGCTACTCCCTGGGATTCCGGATCGGAAAGGATTACCAAGGCCCCCGGATCGCGCACGGCAAGGTTTTTCATCAGCATGGCGTTGAGCAGTGTGAAAATGCCCGTGTTGGCTCCGATTCCGAGCGCCAGAGACAATACGGCGACGGCGGTGAAACCGGGGCTCCGGCGCATTTGCCGCAACGCGTAGCGCACGTCCTTTACGGCGCTGTCGATCCATTCCGAAACGTCCATGTCGCGCATTCCTTCCTTGATCCGCAGAGTACTTCCCAGCATCCGCCGCGCTTCGGCGCGGGCCGCCTCACCATCCATTCCGGCGCGTTCCCCGTCCTGGGCGCGCATTTCCAGGTGGTGCCGCAACTCGTCCTCGAATTCGCCGTCGAGCCTGGGGCGAAACGCGTTGAGAGTCCGTGACAGCCATCCCATAACGGCCTATGCAAAGCGGAGCAAACGGCCCACGGCGCTGGTGAGTTCGGCCCAACGCTGTTCTTCGGCGGCCAGTTGTTCACGGCCATCCGGGGTGATGGAGTAATAGCGGGCTTTGCGGCGATTCTCCGAGACGCCCCACTCGGCCCGGATCCAGCCTTCCTGCGACATCCGGTGCAGCGCGGGGTAAAGCGATCCTTCCTCGACGCGCAGGGCATCGCCGGCGATCTGCTGGATATGGACGGTGATTCCATATCCGTGCATTCTTCCGCGGCTGGCAAGCGATTTGAGGACAAGCAGGTCCAGCGTTCCCTGCAGCCGGTCGTTCGGATGTTTACCCATCGACTCTCCTAGATAGCTATAGCAGACAGCTAGGGGAAGTATGGGGTGAGGGTGGACGATTTGTCAAGAGCCTTCCTCAAATGCCGGCGAAGTTGTCCGATAAGCGTTTTGGCAGGCCCCAATCCAAATCCGTCACGCAAGAAAGGTGAGCCATCCGAACCTGCCAATTGCGCGTATCTTCTTTGGAACGTCGATTGCTGAAGTTTATTAGAACTGTGGGGGTTTGAGGTTATGCTGATCGCGGGGTTGGTGGTTTTTCTACTGATCGTGGGCATGTTTCTGCAGGCTCTGACGTCGTCGCCGCGCAACGAATCCGAGAGGCCAATTGACACGGATGAGGACGTCCCGACCACAGTCGCGCAGGTAGACGAAGACACTCACGCCGTAACGGCGTGAGCTTCGATTCGGAATTACACGCGAATACCACGACCAATTCTTCAGCGTATTCCAGGCCCATATCGGACACCAATCCGGTCCGAACTGCCCCATTTGGGGAGGTGTTTTGTCCCTTTAGGAACCGTGGCCCGACCTTGGCGGCCAACCGGATCTTTTCGCTTCCAATTTCCACCCGCAGAATCCGCATTCCGAAACCTGTCCTCCCGGCCAACCATGCGGTATCTTAAAGTCTTCCGAGGCTTTTTTGTGGCTGGGTGTAACCTTCCGACCGGTTTCGGCGCGGTTCATATAGAGTCCCAAGCCCTATTGTGCTTATGACCGCACCAGGTCTGGGCGTCATACCCGGGGAGCGATTCGTTTGTTGCCCCACTATTCGAGAATTGGAGTGCGTCTCTTAATGCCATCCGCCGATTGCCATGGTTCTCCGGTTGTGCCGCGATGCGTCGCGGTCTGGTCTATTTTGCTTATACTTGCGTGTCTGTCGGGTTGTTCGGAGAAACCGACGACGGCGGCCGCCAAAGGGCCGGGACGGGGCGACATGGCAACGCCGGTTACGGTGGGCCATGCGGTCCAGCGCGACGTGCCCATCCAGGCCGATGTGATCGGAACGGTCGAGGCGTCCGCCTCGGTGAGCCTTAAGCCGCAGATTAGCGGTCAGATCATGGAGGCCCGGTTCCACGAAGGCGACTTCGTCGAGAAGGGCCAGTTCCTGGTTCAGATCGACCCGCGCGCCCTGGACGCCCAACTAAACCAGTTGCAGGCGCAGATTCAGAAGGACCAGGCCGCCCTCGGCCAAGCGGAAGCCAATCTCGCCCGCGATCAGGCCCAGTTGGACAACGCCAGGAAGCAACTGGAACGCGCCGATCAACTCGCCAAGGGCGGGATCATCTCGAAGGAGCAGCACGACCAGTACGTGACCACCGCTGCAACGTACGCGGCGACGATCAATGCGGACCTGGCCGCGATCGAGAATTCGAAGGCGCAGATCAACGCGAGCAAGGCCGCGGTGGAGAACCAAAAGGTCCAACTCGGATACACCAAGATCTACGCTCCCATCACCGGGCGGACGGGAACGATGACCGTCAAGCCCGGCAATATCGTGACCGCGAACACCACCGAACTCGCCACTATCAACCAGATACAACCCGTATACGTGACCTTCGCGCTGCCTGAAGTAAACCTGCCGTCACTGCGGCAGACGACCGGCCAGCGGCTCCCGGTGACGGCCGTACCCGAAGAAGGCGGCACACCCCAGCGCGGCGCGGTTGCGTTCTTCGAGAACACCGTGGATCCCATGACCGGAACCGTGAAGGTGAAGGCGACCTTCGACAATAAGGATCGCGTTCTTTGGCCCGGCCAGTTCGTCCGGGTCACCCTGAAACTGGGCGAGCATTCCAACGCCATCCTGATTCCCAGCCAGGCCGTGCAGTCCGGACAGGATGGGACTTTTGCGTATGTCGTCAAGCCGGATCAAAAGGTGGAGTTGCGTCAGGTTGTGGCGTCCGCGCGTTTGGGTGATGAGACGGTGATCGAGCGAGGGATCGACGTCGGCGACACGGTGGTGACTGAGGGCACGCTCCGGCTGATCCCCGGCGCGCGTGTCGCGGTGCGCGAACGTCCGGCGAGCGGTCGCGCAGGAGCGGGGCGCGGTCCGGGTGGCCCAGGTGGTGCAGACCCCGCGGCCGCTGCCGGACAACCTGGCGCTCCGGCTGGCCCAGGTGGCGGCATGGGCGCACCGAAAGGCGAAGGTGGCGGCGCCGGCGCTCCGGGTGGGACCGGTGGACGGCCGGAAGGATCCGGAAGACCCGGCGGACACAAGCGTCCGCCAACCCAATAACCTGGCAGTGAAGGTGGTTCCATGAACTTCTCGGAAATCTTCATCCGCCGTCCCATTGCCACCAGTCTGTTGATGGTGGGCATTGCGGTATTTGGCCTAATGGCATATCACGCCCTTCCGGTGAGCGATCTGCCCAACGTGGATTTCCCAACTCTGTCGGTCAACGCCAGCCTGCCCGGCGCGGATCCGGCCACCATGGCCTCGGCGGTGGCCACGCCGCTCGAGAGGCAGTTCACCACCATTGCCGGGATTGATTCGATGACCTCGTCGAACTCGCAGGGTTCCACGCGTATCACCCTGCAGTTCGATCTCGACCGCAAGATCGACGGCGCGGCGGTGGACGTCCAGACAGCCATCGCGGCCGCCATGCCGTTACTTCCGCCCGGTATGCCGGCGCCGCCTTCCTTCCGTAAGGTGAACCCGGCCGACTCGCCGATCATGTTCCTCACCCTCACCTCCAAGACTCTCCCGATGAACAAAGTGGACGAGTATGCGGAAAACACCATCGCGCAGCGGATCTCGATGATCCCCGGAGTGGCGCAGGTGAACGTGATGGGCGCGCAGAAGTTCGCGGTGCGAGTGAAGGTGAACCCCGACCGGCTGGCCGCCCGCCGCATCGGGATGAACGAGATCGCCAATGCTCTGCAGGGGTGGAACGTCAACCTGCCGGTAGGGACCATCTGGGGCGACAAGCAGGTGATGAACATCCAGGCGAACGGCCAGTTGTACAACGCCGACACGTTCCGGGAGATGACCGTCGCATACCGCAACGGCGCCCCGATTCACCTGAAGGACCTGGCCAACGTCATTGACAGCGTGGAGGACGAGCGCACTGGCTCGTGGATGTACCAGAACGGCGAAAAGAACCGCGTCATCATGTTGATGATCATGCGCCAGCCCGGATCGAACATCATCGAGGTGAACGATTCCATCAAGGCTGTGCTTCCCCAGATACAGAAACAGCTACCTCCGTCGGTGATCCTGAACATTCGCAGCGACCGTTCCAAGAACATTCGGGAAGCCTTTAACGACGTGCAGTTCACCATGTCGATCACCATCGGCCTGGTGATTATGGTCATCGCCGTTTTCCTGCGGAACGGCTCCGCCACCATCATTCCTTCACTGGCCCTGCCGTTCTCCCTGCTGGGGACGCTTTCGGTCATCTACACGCTCGGTTTCAGCCTGAACAACATCTCGATGATGGCGCTGATTCTATCCGTCGGGTTCGTGGTGGACGATGCGATCGTGATGCTCGAGAACATCGTGCGGCACGTTGAACACGGCGAATCGCCGGTCCAGGCTGCGCTAAAGGGTTCCCGCGAGATCTGGTTCACCATCGTATCGATGACGGTATCCCTGGCGGCGGTGTTCATCCCGATCCTGTTCATGGGCGGGATTCTCGGAAAGCTCTTCCGCGAATTCGCCGTGACCATCTGTGTCGCGGTGTTGATTTCCGGCTTCGTCTCCATCAGCCTGACCCCCATGCTGTGCAGCCGTGTGCTGCGCGCGAAGAATTTTGAACGCCGGCCGAACCCGCTGTCCCGCCTCATCGAGACCTTTTACCAGTTCACCTACCGTCTGTACGGCGCTTCGTTGACGTGGGCCGTTCGCCATGCAGGCGCGATGATCGTCGTCTTCTTCGTCGTGCTCGGGTGCACCGCCTGGCTGTACAAGATCGTGCCCAAGGGATTCATCCCGGAAACCGACATTGACCAGTTGTCGTGCATGACCGAGGTGGCTCAAGGGACGGCGTATCCGCTGGCTGCGACCTTGCATGAGCGGGTGGTGGGGGTGCTGGCCAAGGATCCCGATATCGAGAGCTTCTTTGTCAACCTGGGCGGCGGAATGTTCGGAAGCTCAACGAATGGCAGGGTTTTCATCAATCTCCTTCCACTCAAGGACCGCAAGTTCACGGCCAATCAGATCGCCAATCGATTGAGACCGAAATTGACCGCATTCCCCGGCATCCGCGCGGTAGTCACACTGCCCCCGGCCATTCAAATCGGTGGACGCGGATCGCGCGCCGCCTACGAGTACACCCTGCAGGCGCCCGACACGGATGTCCTGTACAGCAACGCCACCACCTTCGAACGCGCCGTCGCCAGGCTGCCGATGGTGCAAGAGGTCAATACGGACTTGCAGATCCGTACCCCACGCCTTACCGTCCAGGTGGATCGCGACAAGGCTGCTTCATTGGGACTGGATTTCACCCTCATCGAGGGAGCGCTTTACAACGCCTACGGACCCAACTGGGCATCCACGATCTACGGTGCGCAGAACCAGTACAGGGTGATGCTCGAGGTGGAGGATCACTATCAGGCGTACGGCGATATGCTGTCCCATCTCTACTTCTCCAGTCCTTCCACGCGTACCCTGATCCCGCTCAACAGCGTGGCCCGGATTGTGCAGGACGCCGGTCCGCAGTCGATCAACCATACCGGCCAATTACCCTCGGTCACCATCAGCTTCAACCTGAAACAGGGCGTCGCGCTCGGAGACGCGGTGGATGCCGTCCAGGATCTTGCGCAACGCACCCTCCCGGGCAGGATCAACGGCAGTTTCTCCGGAACCGCGAAGGCCTTCCAGGACTCCCTGCGGAACATGGGGTTGTTGCTGGCGATCGCGATTGCGGTGGTCTACATTGTTCTCGGTGTTCTCTATGAGAGCTTCATCCACCCTCTGACCATCCTGTCCGGCCTCCCCTCTGCGGGATTCGGAGCGCTGCTCACACTGATTTTGTTCAAGATCGACCTCAGCATTTACGCCTTCGTCGGCTTGATCATGCTGATCGGAATCGTGAAGAAGAACGCGATCATGCAGATCGACTTCGCCCTGGAAGCGGAGCGAAAGCACGGGAAGAGTCCGCAGGAGGCCATCGTGGAAGGCTGCCTGATCCGTTTCCGTCCCATCATGATGACCACGCACGCGGCGCTGCTCGGCTCGCTGCCCATCGCGCTCGGGTACGGTTCCGGCGGCGAAGCCCGCCGTCCGCTGGGCATGGCCGTTGTCGGGGGCCTGGTTTTCTCACAAATGCTGACTCTGTACCTTACACCGATCGTGTATACCTACATGGCCAGGTTTACCCGCTCGGTGACGCGGCATGCCGCTCCGGCGCCGGCCGTTCCAGTTCCTTCGGAGGCCAAAGCGTGAACTTATCGGAAGTCTTCATACGCCGGCCGGTGGCGACCATCCTCCTGATGGTTGCGATCGCCTTTTTCGGCGGGGTCGCCTACCAGTCGCTTGCCCGTCAGCGACCTGCCTAATGTCGACCTGCCCACGCTGCTGGTTTCCGCATCCCTGCCCGGGGCCAGTCCGGAGACGATGGCCTCCTCGGTGGCAACCCCGCTGGAAAACCAGTTCTCCACCATCGCGGGCTTGCAGTCGATGACCTCCACCAACACGCTGGGCACTACCCAGGTGGTCCTCGAATTCGCCCTGGAGCGCAATTTGGATGGAGCGTCGGTGGACGTTCAGTCGGCAATCACACAGGCGTCGCGCCTGTTGCCGCAGGGCATGCCCACTCCGCCGACGTTCGCCAAGGTGAACCCCGCCGACCAGCCGATTCTGTACCTGGCCCTGGCGTCCAAGCAGTTGCCTTTATACACGTTGGATGAATACGCGGAAACGCGCATCGCCCAGCGCATCTCCATGGTGTCCGGAGTGGCGCAGGTGGCCGTTCTCGGAGCTCAGAAGTTCGCCGTCCGCGCGCAGATGGACCCGTTCAAGCTGGCTTCCCGGCAGATTGGGCTGAACGAGATCGAGAGCGCGCTGAAGAATTGGAACGTCAACCTTCCCACCGGTACCATCAACGGTCCGCGGCGAGCGTTCACTTTGCAGGCGTCCGGACAGTTGATGAGCGCCGACTCGTACAAACCCATCATCGTGGCGTACCGTAATAACTCGCCGGTGCGCTTGCAGGATCTTGGCCAGTTGGTGGATAGCGTCGAAGACGACAAGACTGCATCCTGGTATTACAACAAGCAGGGTAACGAGAGGGCGATCGTCCTTTCCATCCAGCGCCAGCCCGGCACCAATACCGTACAAGTAGCGGAGGCCGTGAAGAAACTGCTTCCCGTGTTCCGCGCCGAGTTGCCCCCGTCGGTGAAGATGAGTGTATTCTACGACCGGTCCCAGACCATCAAGGAGTCGTTCGACGACGTAAAGTTCACCATGATGCTGACGCTGGGGCTGGTGATCATGGTCATCTTCCTGTTCCTGCGGAACGTCTCGGCTACCGTCATCCCCAGCCTGGCGCTGCCGTTCTCGGTGATTGGCACATTCGCCGTGATGTACATGTTGAACTACTCGCTCGACAACCTGTCCATGATGGCATTGATCCTCGCGATTGGCTTCGTCGTAGACGACGCCATTGTCATGCTGGAGAATATCGTGCGCCACATGGAGATGGGCAAGAGCCCGCTGGACGCGGCGCTCGATGGCTCCCGTGAAATCGGGTTCACCATCGTATCCATGACGCTGTCGCTGGCGGCCGTGTTCATCCCTGTGCTGTTCATGGGCGGAGTGCTGGGCCGTCTATTCCGTGAATTCTCCATCACCATTTGCGCGGCCATTCTCATCTCGGGTGTGGTCTCAGTCACGCTGACGCCGATGATGTGCAGCCGTTTCCTGCGCGGGACGCACGACAGTAAGCACTCCTGGTTCTACCGCATTACCGAACGCTTCTTCGATTGGATGCTGCGCGTCTACGACACGGCCCTGGTGTGGGTGCTCAGGCACCGCATGGTGATGCTGTTCAGCTTCTTCCTCGTGCTGGGTGGGACGGCATGGCTGTTCGTCATCATCCCCAAGGGCTTCGTTCCGGACCAGGATACCGATCAGTTGACGGTCACCACGGAAGCTGTCCAGGGCACCGCCTTCCTGCAGATGAGCGAGTACCAGCGGAGGGTGGCTGAGATCGTGAACGCCGATCCCGACGTCGATTCGCTGACGGCGACGGTGGGCGGCCCATATGCTTCGGTTTTGGGCGGCCCCAACATCGGCCAGATCGTGGCGCACTTGAAACCGCGTAATGAACGCAAGTACCTGGTGGGCGCCATCATGGACCGTCTGCGTCCGCAGTTGGCGGCCGTTCCGGGCGTGCGCATATTCCTCGAGAATCCGCCGGTGTTGCGCATCGGGGGCCAGTTGACCAAGAGTCTGTATCAGTTCACGCTGCAATCCCCGGACAAGCCGGAATTGTATGCGGCAGCCGAACAGTTGACTGCGGAGCTGGAGAAGGAACCCGCGCTGGTGGATGTCACCAGCGATCTGCAGATCCGGACGCCGCAGGTGCAGGTGACCATCGATCGCGACAAAGCGGCCGCTCTCCAGGTGAACGCCCAGGGCGTGGAGAATACGCTCTACGACGCGTACGGGCCGCGCTGGGTCTCGACGATTTACTCCAGTGTCAACGAGTACAAGGTTCTGCTCGAACTGCTGCCGCAGTACCAAACCGATCCCAGGGCGCTGTCGATGCTGTATTTCAAGCCCACCACCGGCGCCTTGATTCCCCTCGACTCTCTGGCGGATATCACGCAAGTGATCGGGCCGCAGGCGATTTCGCATTCGGGCCAGTTGCCCGCCGCAACCATTTCGTTCGCGCTGGCGCCCGGCCACTCCCTGGGCGACGCGCTGGACGCGGTGAAACGGCAGGCCGACAAGATCGTTCCCGCTACCATCAGCACCAACTTCTCGGGCATGGCCGAGGCCTTCCAAGGTTCATTAGGCAATCTGTGGGCGTTGTTGTTTATCGCGGTCATGGTGGTGTACCTGGTGCTGGGAATTCTGTACGAGAGCTACATCCATCCGCTCACGATTCTGTCCGGTCTCCCCTCGGCGGGCTTCGGAGCACTGGTGACTTTGTGGCTATTCCACATGGAGCTGAACATTTACGCGTTCGTCGGCCTGATCATGCTGATCGGCATCGTGCAGAAGAACGCCATCATGCAGATCGACTTTGCGCTGGACGCCGAACGTGGCGGCCAATCGCCGGAGAAAGCCATCTACCAAGGCTGCCTCATCCGATTCCGTCCCATCATGATGACCACGATGGCGGCGCTGTTGGGTGCGGTGCCGATCGCCATCGGGTTATGGCGCGGGCGGGGAAGCGCGGCAGTCGTTGGGCTTGTGCGTGGTGGGCGGGCTGATCTTCTCGCAGGCCGTCACGCTGTTCCTGACTCCCGTGTTCTACCTGTACCTGGGCCAGGCGCAGGCGGCGGTTCGCAAGCTGCGGTCGAAGAAGAGCAAGTCGCTGGAAGTCGCGGTTGCGGCGGATTAGCGGGCCCTGTCGCTCAAGGCTTCACCAGCGATCCGTCCACGCCTCGTACGGTGGTCCAACTGTCGCCCGGCGTGATCCGGTCTAGAGGCATCCGCCGCGCGGCTGTTTCATCGATGTCGATGCCCAACCCCGATTGGCCGTTGCCATAAAGATAGCCGCCGCGCAGCTCGAGGGTACCGGGCATCAGGTCGTGCACACCCTTCGGAAAATGATTCTCCTCTTGAATCCCGAAGCTCGGGATGGTGAGATCGACATGGTAGGCCGCCAACTGGTTGACCGGATCGTTGTCGCCGCCCTCCTGCCAGGCTGTCCGGACACCGAAATCCTCGCATAGCGCCGCGATCTTTTTCGCAGCGGTGATGCCGCCCGTCTGGGACAACCTGCAGCGCACGAAATCGATGACACGCTCCGATATCAACGGCGTCCATTCGCGCGGACTCGTGAATAGTTCGCCCATCGCCATCGGAGTGGTGCAGACCTGCTTGATTCGCCGGAACCACTCGATCTGCTCCGGAGGCAGAATGTCTTCGACGAAGAACATGCGGTAGGGCTCCATGCGCTTCGCGAACTCCACCGCGCCGGTTGGGGTCAGGTGTTCGTGAACGTCGTGCAGGAGTTTCACTTCGGAGCCCAGCTTGGTGCGAATGTACGCGAACAGCTTTGGGATCTCTTCAAGGTAGACATCTTCGTCAAAGGCCGGACCGGTGAAGCCTGCTTGCGGACGGCTTCCCTTCCCGGGCGGAATCATACCGCCTCCGCCGTAGCCTCCCATCTGGGCACGCACGTGCCGGTAGCCCTCATCCATGTACTTGCGGACGTTCTCCACCACCTGCTCGCGGTCGCGGCCGTCGGCGTGAGCATAGATCGGAACCGCGTCGCGCACTTTTCCACCGAGCAGTTCGTAAACGGGCATACCGGCCCGCTTGCCCTTGATGTCCCATAGCGCCATGTCGAGTGCGCTCAGGGCGTTGTTCTGGATTGTGCTGTTGCGCCAGTACGTGCGGACGTTGGTGCTCTGCCAGAGGTCCTCGATGCGGTCGGGGTCTTTGCCGATCCAAAACGGAGCGTACTGCTCCTTGATGGCGGCGGCCACCGCGGGCGCCTGGTTCACGTTGCTCGCCGAGCCCAGGCCGTAGAGACCAGGCTCGCTGGTGACCACTTTCAGGAACACCCATTGATAATGATGTCCCGCGCTGGTCAGGATCACGCGAACGTCGGAGATCTTGAGCGGCGCGAGGCCTTTCGCCGCTTGGGCGTAACGCTCGGCGGCAAACAGTAGGGCAGCTTTCGCGAACTGGCGGCGTAACATCGCATTTCCTCCACGGAAGTGGTCATTGTATCCCCGGCCGCGCTTCGAGTGTGGCCGCGTTTGAACGAATGTTCCATACTGGCAGGTGGTTCCGCCGGATCGGGCGGATCCTGGCTGGAGGAGTAACATGACAGCTAACGTTATAGGCGCGCAGATCGAGCAGTCACTGGCCTTCGATTTTGTGCATGTGGTTGAGGAGGCGGCGGTCGCCTCCGCACGAACGATGGGAAAGGGGGACGGAAAGCTTGCCGATCAGGCGGCCGTGCAAGCGATGCGCGCCGCCTTCGAGACCCTTCCGATTGCGGGGAACATCGTCATCGGCGAAGGTGAGCGTGACGAAGCACCCATGCTGTACATCGGTGAACGCGTCGGTGCCACGGCCCCCGCGGGCGTGGACTTTCCCGAGGTGGACATTGCCGTGGACCCCCTGGAAGGGACGAACCTGTGCGCCACCGGGGCCGCGAACTCCATCGCCGTGCTGGCAGCCTCCGAACCGGGTGGACTGCTGCACGCTCCCGACTGCTATATGGAGAAGATCATTGCCGGACCAGCCTGCCGCGACGCGCTAGACCTGGATGCGCCGGTGAAGTATAACCTAAAGGCGATCGCCCATTGCCTGGACCGCGAGATCAAGGACCTGGTTGTGATGGTGCTCGACCGCCCTCGCCATGCCGATCTGATCGCCCAAATTCGAACGGCGGGAGCTCGCATCCGGCTGATCACCGACGGGGATCTCTCGGCGGGCATCGCGGCGGCTGTTCGAGGGGCGGGTGTGCACGCCGTTTTCGGCACCGGCGGCGCTCCGGAAGGCGTGATCACGGCGGCGGCTATCCGCTGCCTGCACGGCGAAATGGTGGGACGATTAGTAGTGAACACCCCTGAATTGAAGGAACGGGTTGAACAGATGGGGATCAAGGATCCTAAGCGAATCTACAGCGCTAACGAACTCGCGCCTGGAAAGCAGATCATCTTCGCCGCTTGCGGTGTGACTCAAGGTGCGCTCCTCAACGGTGTGCGTTTCTTCGGCGAAGGGTATCGCACCCACACATTGGTGATGACACTCGCCAGGAACAACGTGAGTTTTATCGACACGGTTCACATGTACCGTGAGCCCAGGCGGCGCGGCGTCCGCCTTTATTAACGCGGTGACTCAACCTGTTGTTAGTTCCGACATCGTCCCAGGCCGCCTGGAACTTGCCGCGCAGCTGGGCCTTCATCTGGTCGGATTGCCATTGGTGACGATCGCCGTACAAGGGACCGGCGAATCGTGGACGCTTCATTCCGCCGGATTCGATGGCCGGCCCGCCGGGCTGCCCTCGGAGGCCCTGGCTGCCGACCGTCTGTTCGTCCACTCGGGGCCGCTGCCGGGCTTCGAGGGGATACAGTTCGTCGCCGCCGTGCCGGTTCGCGAAGCGGGCCGGACGCTCGCGGTAGTGGCGGTACTGGACACCGCTACGCGCGATCAACTCTCCGGTCAGCAGGCCGGCGCCCTCGGTGAACTGGCGTCACTGGTCCGCACATTACTGGCGGCGCATCCGGCCGGCGACAGAGTCCCATTTACTCTGCGGGTCGATTTCACCGGGCGCATTCTCGACGCGGACGCGGAGGCCGATCGGCGGCTGGGATATGGGCCGGGCGCCCTGTGCGGCCGGAATCTCTCCGACATTGTCGAGCCATCGGAATTGAACGCGGTTTTGGATGGTGTGCTCGCGCAATTAGGCGCGGGCGGGTCCCTGGCCACGTACCTGCATCTGATCACGACGGCGGGTGAACGGTTGTCCATAAGGGTGGATTCGCGACTCGCATTCGATCGTGGCATTCCAGTGGGGGTCGAACTGCTGGCGCACGACCGGACATCGGAAGCGGATCGCACGAGGGCACTCGAGAACGCCGAGCAGGCGCTGCGAAAGAAGGCCGACGAACTGGCTCGATTCAGCGAGCACCTGCGGCAATTGCACCGGCTGGCCACCACGGGATACGTGAGCCTTGATGAGATGCTGCGCGATTATCTCCGGACCGGATGTGAGATCCTGCAGATGCCGATGGGGGCCTTGACAGAGGCGTCCGGGGATCACCCGGTCGTCCGTTCGACGCATCCGCCAGCCCTCCATTCGAACAAAGCCGTCACCACGGCGATCGCACGTCTTTCCTCCGCCGGAACCCTGGTGGATCTGCGGACCTTCGCCTATCCGTTCGAGGCCACCGGTCTGGAACCGCCGCCCGAATCCGAAGCGCCATTTTGCAGCTATATCGGTACTCCGGTTCATGCGGGGGACCAACTGTTCGGAGCCCTGAGCTTCTGCTCCACGCACAAAGACGACGTCCGCCGGTTCTCGGCCCATGACAGAGAAGTGCTCGAACTGATGGCCAAGGGCCTGGGACGGTCCATCTTCGAGGATCGATTACGCCGGGAACGCAGACGGCTGACGGTGGAACTGGCCCGGCAGGCGCAGCAGGATCCTTTGACGGGGTTGGCGAACCGGCTGCAGTTCGCCAAGCATCTGGAATCGGCGCTGGCCAGGGCCACTCAGACTCGCGGTCCGCTGGCCGTGGCATTTATTGACCTGGACCGCTTTAAACAGGTGAACGATACTCTGGGGCATTCGGCGGGAGACGAAATGCTGCGGCAGGTAGCGGACCGGCTCCGGCAGGAAGCGGGGCCGGATGAGGCAGTGGCCCGGGTGGGAGGAGACGAGTTTACCGTGCTTTTCGGCGGAAAACCCACACGCGACAGCGTGGCGGTGACAGCTCAACGGATGATGGAGGTTCTACGGGCGCCCTATCGTGTGGCGCACGCCGAATTGTTCGTTACGGCCAGCATGGGGATCAGTTTCTTCCCCGAAGACGCAAGCGATGCGCGGCAATTGCTGCAAAAAGCCGATGCGGCTATGTATCGCTGCAAAAGCCAGGGCAAGAACGACTTCCGATTTTTCACCCCGGACATCGTTTTGCGCGGCGCCAACCGCATGGCAATGGAGACGGAACTGAGGCGGGCCATGGAGAAGGAGGAGCTGCGAATGTGCTTCATGCCGCTGGTTTCGGCCGATGCGGGTACGCTTCAGAGCCTCGAGGCGTTACTGGCATGGAAGAATCCGCGGTTCGGCAACGTAGGTCCGTCCCGGTTCATTCCCATAGCGGAGGAATCGGGGATGATCATTCCCATCGGCACCTGGGTACTGAACGAGGTTTGCCGGCAGGGCGGAGAATGGAACCGGCGCGGGCTGCCGCCGGTGCGCGTTGCGGTCAATGTTTCGCAACTGCAGTTCTCGCGTGCTGATTTTGTTGAGCTGGTGTCCTTGGCTTTACAGGAGAGCGGGATGCCGCCTCAGTGCCTGGAACTGGAACTCACGGAGAGTATGATCATGCGCGACGTCGATGCGGCTGCGCGGAGGATGACGCAGATACGCGATCTCGGGGTGAGTATCGCGATCGACGATTTCGGCACGGGCTACTCGTCCCTGAGCTACCTGCGGCGGCTGCCGGTGGATGCCTTAAAAATCGATCAATCGTTCGTCGCCGAGTTAGGGACCTCCGGGACGGCCTTGCCGCTGATTCGTACCATCGTTTTGCTGGCGCATAACATCGGCCTGACCGTCGTGGCGGAGGGCGTAGAGACTCGCGAGCAAGCGGACCTGTTGAGAGCGGTAGGGTGTGACAAGTTGCAGGGACACCTGTTCGGCGAACCGCTGTCGCCGGAAGACACGGAAACTCTGATGCTGAGGCCGTCACGGGACGTTCCATCTCTGCGCTGAGGCGTTTTGCGCAACGGGCCAATTGTATTAAGTCCAATACAACTGGCCATTCAAGATCGTCCGGGACCGCTAAGATATCCCAGTCACGGGCCACCAAAGACTCGGCCTTCAGTATTCCGGCATTTTGTACCCGGCGCTACGGCGCACCGACTGAACCCCATTTCTCGATAAACTGGCTGAGATCCACAGACCGTATCGGCGGCTGTTTATCGTCGAGCGTATTCTTTCGGGCTTTAGGCGCCAAGTAGTCCTCAGGTCGGCAAGTGAACACAATCACCTGAATGTTCGCCGCGACCTCGTTGAGCAGGTCGCGCAACCAGGACATTCGACGCGAATCGGTTTGCGTAAGCTGGTCGTCAAGAATTACAACAGTCTTCAACTCCTCGGCCAGTGTCAGGCGGAAGAGCGTCGAGAGTTGATCTCGTGTGCCTACCGAGAGCAGCCTGACCAGACGGTCCTCGCCCGCCACCGAGATCCCCTGTGTTTCCAGGTTCGGCCCAAGCGCAAGCTTGCCGTAACGATCAGCCGTGAGTGCCGCAAAACGCTTCGCGATCGGTCCCGCCAGA
This sequence comes from uncultured Acidobacteriota bacterium, assembly GCA_963737465.1. GTDB lineage: Bacteria > Acidobacteriota > Terriglobia > Bryobacterales > Bryobacteraceae > TMP-7. Next base: position 1,308,879 of record CAVTTC010000011.1, on the reverse strand, counting down.
GCGCGGCCCAGATGCGTGCCTTCTTCCTGCTCGGCCTCGCGGAGTGTCTTACGGAGCAGTTCCCAAGCGTTGAACTCAATCTCCACTTCATGCGCCCGGTCTTTGACAGATTGCAGCTCATTACCGGCATCTTCGGCCCTTTGTCTGGCCACTTCGCCGCCCACCTGCTGCAACGCACCGCGCTTCTCCCGAATCTTGCCGTCGATATTCTTCAACTGGGACGCGGCCTCGTCGTACTTCCGCCGAGCCTCCGCGAGTACCGCATCGTTTACCACCTGTCCGGCAAGCGGCGTGCGTTGCAACTCCTCCTCCACCTGCCGCAACGCGTCGCGTGCGGCCTTCTCATCGAGCTTCGCGACATTATCGCGCCGCGTTTGAAGAGCGCCTGAATTGGTGGCGCGGAGCAGCGTTTCCTCACTCAGGTTCTTCTCGGCAGCCCCGGCTGCGATCCCGGCTTTAAGCAACTCCTGTTGACAACGAGTGAGAGTCTCGCGAGCCTCCGCGACGCTTTCATCGTCCGCGGTAGTCATCCGTTCCAACTCCCGCTGCAGGCCGTCGAGTTCTTTCCGGACTTCGGTTTGCCTGGCGAGAGCCTGTTTTAAGGCGCCCTGCCAGTCACCCTCGATCCCCGCGCACACTGCCTCCATTTCGCTCCCCGCCTCGTCCAACGCCTTCTGCCGCTCGATAGTTCGGGTGTTCGCAGCCGACACCTCAACATCCAACGGCTTCTCGTCCTTGGCGATTCGCTCGAGACTTTCGCGCAGGGCCACGCTGCGCTTATCGATATCCGACGCGATCTTTATCCCGAGTTTCGCCGCTGCCTTCCCCAACTTCGCCGCGTCGGAGCCCACGAGTTCGACTTCGGCTGCCCCCAGCTCCCGTTGACCCTCTACGAGTAAGCCGGCCCAATCGGACTGGTCATCCGCACGCTGCTCGAGTTGCGCAGCCTCCTGTCGGGCCGACCGAATCTCGGTGTCGCGGGCGGCCACCTCACTCAGCATCCGGCCCAGATCTTCAAGTGTCGCGGCATTCGCGGCCTGCAATGCCGGGCCCGCCTCCATCGCCCACAGCCGTTCCAACCGCTCCGCTTCCTGGCGCGCATCCGCCGCGCCTCCCGAAATCGCGATCTCCGCCACGCCCTCGATTTCCAGTTGCATCTGCCGCCGCGCGCCGGCTTCAAAGGTCGATGTGGTCAGATCGAGCGTCGTTGCACCGACGCCATCGCTCTGCACCGAAATTCGCATCGGCCGCTTCGCGCGCAGCGTCAACGAGAGCCCGACATCCAGCTTGGCTGCCGCCACGCGCATATCGCTATCCAGGCGGCGAAACTTGTCGAGTTGCTCGCGCGAGGGCAGGGGGAAACGCGGCTGCGCGGCTTCCAGAACGGCGGCTGCGCTCATTTTGTCGGCGGCATCCGAACGCCACCGGGCCACTTGCGCCAACCCCTTTTCGGCCTCCTGGATACTGTCCTGCGCCGCTTTCCGGCGTAACACCGCACGCATCGCGCGCAGTTCGCGCTCCTGTTGCTCCAGTTCCTGGCGCTCTTTGCTCAACGACTCACGTTTCTTCTGCGCATCTTTCGCCAACTTCACCAACCCGCGCAGCTCTGCCTCGAACTTGCGAACCTTCGCATCGGCAGCCTCCACCCTGCGGATGCTCTCTACCGAAGTCTGCTGCCGCAGATCTTCCGTGCGCAAGCCCGCCAGCCGCGCCTCCAGCGCGCTCAGTTGCAACTGGCGCTCCCGGGCGCGGTCTTCGTTTTCCAACTTGGCGAGCGCTTCCTTCGCCTGTTCCAGCGCGCCGGCGGCCTGGCCCCGCGTAAGCTTGGCCTGCTCATGGAACTTCGACAACGTGACGATCCGATCCCCGTGTTCCGCTTGGACCCGCTCTGCTTCCGCCAGTTCGCGCAGTTCCGTCGCGATTGCGGCCACTCGCGTCTTGCACCCCTCTATACGCGTCAGAATTTCTTTCCGCCGATTCTCCTTCTCGAAGTCCATCTCCAGGCGTTCGATGGACTCCTGCGCCCGGTCCACAGCCTCTTTGCTCGTCAGCTGCCGGGTGAGCAACTCCTGGATTTCTGCTTCAATCGCGGCGGTCTTTTGAAGTTCCTGCTGACAGTGATCGTGGTAATCCTGCTTGCGTTGAATTTCGTCGTTCCACTTCACCCATGGCGAATTCTTGCCCCGCTTCTTCCCGCCAGTGCTATTAAAAGCCTCGTCCACTCGTTCCTGGACGCGGGCTAGCACATTCTTGAACAGCGGATCTTCGGCCATCGCCTGCAATGCCGCAATGAGCTGCCGTTTACCCGATTCGTCGGAATCGCCATCCAGCGCCCGATCGAAGATCGCGCCCACGCCATCCTGCTCCGGCAGTAGCACCGTCGCCAGGAAGCTGGTCGGCATCCCTTTGGGACGCCCCTTGCCACCCGGCGGAGCTACACCCCATTTCAGGATCTCGCTGAGCTTTCCATCAACCTCGCGGCCTTTTGCATCATTGGTAAAATCGACACCGTTTTTGGAGAGATCCAGACGGGAATTTGTGCTTCCGAACGGCTTCGTTAACTTCCAGATTCGCTGCGGTTCGCTCTCGAACACCAGTTCTACCAGCGGCTCGCCGGTGCCGTGCCAGCTCACGAATTCCTCGTGCTCCTTGGCAGTGCTCTGCAGCAACAAGGCGGCGCGGATCGCCAGCGCCAGGCTGGACTTCCCAAGATCGTTAGGGCCGTACAACAAATTCAGTCCCGCACCGAATTCAATCCTGGCTTTTTCAATGCAGCGGAAGTGCTCCACCCGAAGCGACCAGAGTCTCATTTTGCAGCGCTCCGGCGGGCGCTGTTCGCACCCGCAACCGTCCCGCCGCCGAGGCTTCGTAGCGTCTTGTGCAGCAGCACCAGCGCCTGGCGCGCGGCCGCGCCCTCAGGTCCGCTCGCCTGCTCCTGCAACCTCGTGACCACACTCCGCAGCACCTCAGGCAGCGTCCAGTCGAAATCGCTCGTGTCACGGACGTTGACCTGGAGCCCCGTGGAATCCACATGCAAAACGCCCACCTTGCCGCACACCGCTTCATTGCCTTTGAGCTCCAGCAGAATGTCGTCGATGCGCGCCCGCTCAGCGATGGCAACCTCCATATTCAGGGTCAGGCACAGTACGGATTCCGTCAGATCCTGATGCCGCAAAGCTTCCAACTGCTCCATACTGGTGCAGCTTTCCTCGCGCCATTTCCACCGTGCGACCAACTGTTTCTGAATAATGGGCGCGCGTCCCTGCCGAGGAAAAAGCACAATCGCGACGCAGCCGGTATCCTCTTCGCCGAACGTAGTCGCCTCGGGAGCGCCGGGATAAACCATGGGAGCGGTCTTCGGTGGGAATTCGCGGAACGCGTGGGTGTCGCCGATGGCGAGGTAGTTGAGACCGCGCTGCACGGTGGCATCCAGGGAGATCGGAAAGTTGGTTTGATGGCCGGCGAGATCGAAGGTCTGGCCATGTACCAGGCCGATGCGAATCCGCTGGTCGCCGACCGCCCGCCGCGGAATCGACGCCGTCGGATCGTCAGCCCCCGCCTGGCTCCGGCACGGTACCGCATAAAGAACCGCTTCGTCCGATAGCGCGAACTCGTAATCGTCACGATCCACGACGTGGACCCACCCAGGCAGGCCACGCCGGAATGGATGCTCCTCCGCCCACACCGAGTTGGGCCACAAGGGATCATGATTGCCGGGCAGCAGAAACACCGGTCGGTTGGTCCACTGGCGGCGCTCGAACAGCCGCAGCAACTCGCGCCACCAGGTTTCCGAGGGAACCGGCTCATGAAAGAGATCACCGGCGCATAACACGGCGTTCACCGCGTAACTCTCGGCCAACCCGAGAAGCTTATCTACCGCTTCGATCCGCGCCCGGGTGAGTTTGGGCTGGTCTTCCTCGGCGAAGAAAGGGAAGCTCCGGCCGAGATGCCAGTCAGCCGTGTGCAGGATCTTCAACGCCACGTCCTGATCCTCCATTGGTCTCATTCAAGAACAAACTCCACGTCTAGAATCCTGATGACTTCGGGCAAACGATAGCGGCGCTCGTGGGCGCGCTCGCGCCAGCGTGCGTATTCCGCATCGTTGCGATTTTCGAGCCTTTGAATCTCGGCTTCCAATCCGTCGATCTGCTTTTGCACCGCTCGGATCCGCCTTTCGGCGTCTTCCCTGTCAGCCGCCCCTTTCGCGTTGGCCCGCCGGTCTTCCGCAGTGTCCAGCGACTTTTGTTGGATGCTCAGGCGGCGCCTCGTGAGCACCAGTTGGTCCTCCACCGAGCGCTCGATCTGCTCGATGCTGCGATCGAACAACTCCTGCTCACGCGCCGAGACTTCGGCCTGGTCGCGGAACACCATCTCCTCGATGGCGTCGTCCATTTCACCTTCGCCCGGCGCCGGCGATGCGGATTCCGTGCCGCGCCGCGGCGCCTTGTCGAGCAGCCAGTGGCCGCAATCGAGCCCCAAGGGCGAGTCACTACCCTCCATCAGCACGGTTGGAATCAGCCGATCGGTCCGTTCAAAACCGTCATAGCGAACCCGGCTCAACACCAGCCGCCCGGGCTTTCCTTTGAACTCCCGCAGTTCCTCGGGCGCCGATCGGTCGAGTTTCCAGGTCACGCGAAAGCGCTGTTCGGTCGCCGCGCGCGCCTCCTCGATGGCCGCTTGTACCAGCGGATGGCCGGGATGCAGTGAATCGAACCCGTCAGCCTCATTCCCGCGGCCCGCCACCACCGTACCACCCTTCTCGAAGCCCTCAGGCAACCGCGGTGAAGCCGCAACCTCAAACCGCACGTGACCCGAGTCAGGCCGCCGCAGATAGGCAATCCCGCTTGCACTCAGATAGCCGGCGACTAACTGATCCAACTCATCGTCGAGCCGGGCGAGCCCTCTCGGAAGGTCTGCCTGCAGGCGCCGAAACGCCTGTTTCACGCGTTGATCGAAGCGCGTTTCAATCAGCCCGGCGGTTCGCGCCCACGTCTCCTCGAACCTATTGCGCTGTTCCTCCATCTCCTCGCGCAGGCGGCGCAGTTCGGCGGCGATTTCATCGACCGTCCGCGCGCGGTCGTAAATGCGGCGCAGCTTCGCCTCGAAATCGTTACCCAGTACGCCGACCAGCTTTTCCGGGGCTTCCGTGGAAGGCTCGTGCAACACTACATCGGACGCGTCCAATACCTTGCCGAACAGATCCAGCTTGCGGCTCAGGATCTCGAACGTCAAGCGCTGCGCCTCGTTGTCCGAAGCCAGAAAGTTGATCACTGTGACATCGTGCTCCTGGCCGTAACGATGGCACCGCCCGATGCGTTGCTCGATTCGCTGTGGATTCCAAGGCAGATCGTAGTTGATAATCGTGTCGCAAAATTGCAGGTTCAAGCCCTTCGCGCCGGCTTCGGTGGAAATGAAGACCTGCGACCGGGTCTTGAATTCGTGCACCAGCGCCAGGCGGACCGCCACGGTCCGGCTCGGCTTCTGATACGACGGAAGATTGCAGCCAACCTCTTCTTCCCATCGTTCCAGCGCCTGATTGGCTCTCGGCGACTCGTTGGTCCCGCGGAAAATCGTCACCGCCTCGGGAACGTACCCACCCCTCGCAACGAGCATTTGGCGAAGATAGTCCTGCGTCACCAGGGATTCGGTAAAGATGACCACGCGCCGCCGTTCGGGCGGGCGATCTGCGATGATGCGGGTGACCTCGAGCAGTTTCTCGGCCTTGCTGTCGCGCGGAAGCGTCTCGGCGCGCTGAATGAAATCACGGACCCGCTGCAGTTCCTTGGCGACCTTCACAGGATCGGGACGCTCCGGCGGTCTCTCGTCAGTCTCGTCCTGCCCGATCTCGGCCTGCGCTACCTCTGCCTGTATGTCTTCGAAGTCCAGATCTTCCAGCAGAGTGGCGTCGGATTCAGTCACGCCGGTTTCGAGCAGGCGCTGCAACCGCTGTGCAACCTTGCGCAGACTGGCCGCAAGCGCCGCTATCGACGAGCCCATCAGGCGGTGGAACCCGATCAGCAGAAGCTGCCGCTGATTGCCCCGGAACGCCAACAACTGCGGCTCCAGCAGGTAGGCGGTCACGTCGTCGTAAAGCGACTTCTCCCTGGGCTCCATGGCAAACTCATAGATCTGCGCCCGCCGGCCGACAAAGGGCCGCTCCAAAAACTCCTGCGCCTGACGTCGCAGCGTCCGCTGTACCACGGTCTCAATGCGCCGCCGCAACTCGTCATCCTGTCCCTTCACCAGCAGCCGGTCGTCGCCCTCGCAGAAGAGGTCGCGGAAGGTGCGCAGGTTACCGAGCAGTGTGCCGGTGGGCTCGACATATTGAACTAGCCCCCAGAGTTCGGTGAGGTTGTTTTGGATCGGTGTCGCGGTCAGCAACAGCACTGGACTCTGGCGTAGAAAACCGCGAATGCGGTCCGCCATCCGCGCTTCCGTGGACTCCGTGTTGTAAATGCCGTCCTTGTCGTAGCGCCGATAGATGTTGGCGAAAACCTCATGGGCCTCGTCGATCACGCAAAGGTCAAACGGGTCGGCATCGCGCAGAATCGCGGACCCGCGCTCGCTGCCGGCTGCTTCCCGGCCCACCAGAAATACACCCTCTTCCGTGAATGCACCTGCCTCCATGCGGCCTTCGACCGCTTGAATGCCGAAAAGTCGATACAATTCGTCCTGCCATTGACCAAGGAGCGGTTTCGGTACGATCAGAAGGATGCGTTGCGCAGAGCCTTCCGCGCGCAGTTGGGCAAGAACCAATCCCGCCTCAATGGTCTTTCCAAGCCCGACCTCATCGGCCAGGATGCAACCGCCCTCTGGTATCCGCTTCAATGCAAAGATCACAGCGTCGATCTGGTGGGGATTGGGATCGATCCGGCCTTGCCGCTGGGAGGATGCGTAGCGTTCCTCCTCGTCTGCGCGTCGCAGTCGGACAATTTGTTCGGCGAGATAGCGGCGTTGGATCGGATGCGGTGCCGTCATTTTCTGGTAGGTATTTTAACTTCACTATTATGTTGTAAATGGGTTTAGATTGAAAGATGAAGAGAGATTTCCGGGCTGCTATCAACATTCCGGCGACCTTGCACCGACGCCTCCATCAGACCGCAGCGAGGTAGGGGTGCTCGGCCCGCCAGCTCAACGTCCGCTTCGGCGGCTCAGCCTGGATCCACCGCACCGCCGCGGCAATGGACGGACGCCGCAGGTCATGAGGCGCAGGTCGTAACGTTCGACCGCGCCCTGGAGAACCGGGGCGTCGAGTGCCTCCTCCTCCGATGAACTCTACTTACTGACCACAGCCTTCCCGGTCTTTACGTCCAGCGTCCACTCTCGCGGTTCGGGCAGCCACAGCTTTCCCTCACCGATTTCGAGGGGCATCCAGAGATATCGAGAGTCCCACTGAGTCTTCGGCTTCCAGATATCTCCCATGAAGATGACCGTAGTCGCTTTGCTGCCGGCCATTTTCAACATCATCGTGGACTGTGAGCCATAGGTGTTGGTTGCCGGCGGTGCGATGTCTTTGAACTCCGACCACGGCCCTTCCAGGCTGGTAGCTGTCGCGTACTTGTTGGGATTCGGAGCCCAACCGGTGAGCGCTGACCCGACAGCGTAGTACAGCCCTTTGTAGTGCACCACGGCGCCGCCTTCGAGCGGTGACCGGATGAGGCACACGTCTTTTTCGACGGCCATGAAGTCGTCAGACAGTTTGGCGATGTGGAAGCCCTTGGCGGGACGGTCCTCGAATATCAGATAGGCGGCGCCGTCGTCGTCGATGAATTGCCCGATGTCGCGGCTCTCCTGTCCGAGGGGACGGAAGCTATTCACATACTTGTAGTTCCCATCGACGCTATCGCTCACACCCACGGCCACCCGGGCAACCTTGTATTTGGCGTCGTCCAGGTGCAGGTACATCACGTACTTGCGTGTCTTCGCATTAAAGAAGACCTTTGGGCGCTCCAGCACCCAGTGAGGTCCGAGGTTTTCCGGATCACTCCACTGAACTACCTGGTTGCGAAACGTCCAGTGTGCAAGGTCTTTCGAAGAGTAACAGCCGACGTACCGTTTCTCGGGGTCGTTTCCCTGGCCGCGATCTTCGCCGAACCAGAACCAGGTGTCACCGAGTTTGATGATGCCGCCGCCGTGCGCCTGGACGTGTTTGCCGCGATTGTCCGGCCAGACCTCGCCGGGGCGGATGGCCTGGGGCGCCGCGAATGCGCCCGCGGCGGCAAGCAGAAGGATGGGAAGAGTTCCGTGGTAGCTCACGTGTGCACCTGTCAATACTTCATCAACTTAACTTTCACCACCGTGCCCGAGGCCGGTATACGAAGACCGAAAAAGATCTCGTCCCCGCTCAACTGCCGGCGGGACTTCCACTCACCGCCTTCGTAGTAGCCTTCCTCCGCGCTCACGAAGTCGGCGCGGGGCGCGGCCGAGCCGTAGCGCGGACGGAAACTGACCGTTGTGTCAAAGCCCGCCACGACGAACTCCTCGGGACCGGTCTGTCCAATCAGCACCCGTCCCGTTTTACGCTGCGTGCCAGCCGCGCGGGCGCCCCCGTAGCCGTAGTTCATCGGACCGAACTGGGCCATCGCCTCGTAATCGCCGAAGTCGAGCACCAACGTCGCGATGCCTTCCTGTTCCACTGCCGAACGCAGCTTGCCGAGACTCTTGGCTTTTGCAAGCAGGGGCGTGGCGGCGGTGATAACGCGATAGGTGGCGGCGAGGTCGGTAAGGCTGTCGGGGATAGCGGTATCGGGACGGGCATCGCGCGGCCCTTCTACGCCGAATACCGAGACGCCGATGCCCTTCAGGTCACCGAGAACGGAAATCATGCTTTTGCAGTACGGCAGATCGCGGCCTGTCTCCGGAATTAGCAGCGGGTTGTCGGGGCGGCTGTAGGGCGTGGCCTCTTCGATGAACTGAGCATAATTGCGCTTGTAGATGTCGGGCGAGATCCAGTCGATCGCCTTGACCAGCGCTTTGTACAGCGGCAGCATGCGCGTGGTGGGACCGCCGCTGGGGTGGGAAAAGCCGGGCTCGTAGAAGCCGTCCTGGATGTCGGTCCAGACATTGAGGAAGAGCGGAAGCGGGAACTCCTTGCGGCCGGCTTCGGCGACCTGGTTGAGATAACGTGCCTGGTAATAGGCGGCGAAGGTCTCGGCCGCGTGAGGACCGAACACTTCGGTCCATGTGCCGGCGGCGGTCTTCTGAAACGGGCCGAGGACTTCGGCAGGCACACGTTGGGCGAACAGTTTGTCGGCGCTCGCGGAATGATCCCGGTCGGTCCCCAGGACTCCCGCCTCGTTCTCTACCTGGACGGCGATGACGGTGTGGCGGTCACCGTCGATCTCTTTCAGATGCCGCATGAAGGCGGCAAAGGCGCGCGCGTCGGCGTCCACCGTGGCTGCAACGTGGGTGGCGAGCGTGCGCATGGGAGCGCCGCTCTGGTCGATCATGCGGGGATACTTCTGCGTGTCCTGTTTGATCCAGGCCGGGGCGAAATGCATGGCCGCGTTCTTGAAACCGCCGAACCAGCCGAGTATCAGGCGCAGGTCGTGGTTGCGGGCTCCGGCGACCAGACCGTCCACAACGGAGAAGTCGAATTTACCCTGTTCCGGCTCGACTGTCTGCCACTGGATGGGGATCTCCACCGTATTGACGTGGATGCGTTTGGCAAGCGGCCACGTCCGCTCCAGTTCGCCGGGGTAGCCGCTGGAATTATTGGTCTGAATTCCGAGAATGATGAACGGCCGGTCGTCAACCAGGAACTGAAACGATCCGTTCTCTTTTGCGAGCCGCGGCATCGGCGCGGCGCACAGTAACGGGACGGCAAGCAACAGAGTCCCGAGACACTTCCACTGCATTCGTGATCCTCCAGGAGGCGTCGCAATTCGGACACCACCATCCGGATCATATCAAGCGGGGAGCCTTGGGATCTCCGCCCGGCGACATGGAATCCAGTCCCATCGTCTTAATATATTCACCTGGTACACTGACCTTCGTGAAGAAGACCGCGAACGTCACGCTGAGTTTGCCGGAGCCCTTGTTGCGCCGATTCAGAGTGTATGCGGCCTCGCGCAATCGCTCCATGGCCAGCCTGATGACGGGGGCGATACGATCGCTGGTAGAGCAAGAGGCCGACCTTGCGGCAAAGAAGGCGCGCTTTATCGAAAGGACGAAAGCCGCGCCCGACAGAGGAACGGGAGGAGCTCTGAAGTGGACCCGGGACGAGTTGCATGAGCGTTGAATCAGCGACGATTCCAATGGGACTCTGAGCATTCAGGTTCTGCGCGAGTTCTACTCCGCCGGCACCGGAAGATGGGGATCGGCAGTGAAGAGGCAGAGGCGATCATCCGGGATCTGAGCGGGTGGATCATTCACCGTCCGGAACACGGGGATCTGCTTCGAGCAGGTCGCCTGCAGCGCCGCTATAAAATCGGGTGGTGGACGCACTCGTCATGAACAGCGCAATTGAACTGGTGCTTCGGTTCTTTGGACGGAGGACTTGCGCCACGGCCAGCGGTACGGCGGCGTGCTGGTGCGGAATCCATTCGCATAAAAGCCCTTATCCCTCGGCTTCCAACTCGCCCTTCAACCCCGCTGGATCCACCACCGAGATTTCGCGACCCTCTATTTTGACGAATCCTTGCACGCGGAAGCGGGCCAGGTTGCGCGAGACCACTTCGCGCACCGTCCCGAGGCGCGAGGCCAGTTCCTGGTGAGTGAGCGTGATGCCGCCGGGCTGTTCCGCAGTCATGTCGAGCAGGAGCTTTGCCAGGCGCTTGGTCACGCTGCCGAAGGTGATGCTCTCCACAACCATCACCAGCGTTCGCAAGCGACGGCCGACTACCGCCAGGATTTTCAGCGGCAGATCCGGATTCTGGCGGCAGGCGAGATAAAAATCCGACTTGTTGATGAACAACGTGGTGGCTAATTTTACGGCGCGCACCGAGGCCGGGTACGGTCCGCCGTCGAACAATGGCAGTTCCGCCACCGAACTCGGCGCCGTCACCATATCGAGCATCATTTCGCGGCCGGCGGCGGAGGTCTTGAAGATCTTTACCGCACCCTCCACGAGCAGGAGGATTCCTTGAGCACGGTCGCCTTCCCAGAACAGGATTTCGTCCGGCTCGAAGCGGCGCTCAATGGCGTGAGACGCCAGGCTCTCCAGTTCGTTTTCGTCCAGCCCGGCAAACAGCGGGATCTTCGAGATCTGTCCTGCGCGAGTAGTCACCTCTGGCATCCTAGCACGCAGTTCAGCGGTAAACGATTTCACGGTCGAATTGTCCGGCTTGCTGGCAGTGGAGTCGCCAATATTCCTCGGCGATCTTCTCGGCCGCGAAATGCGTTCCGGGCTGAACAAACCCACACACGGTGACGGTTGCCACATGGATGCCTACCGGTTCGAGTTCGGCGGCAAGGCTGAAGGCGAGATTCCGCTGGGCGGCTTTGCCGATTGACAGGGATGCCAGTGGGGCAGCGGGAGCCAGCGCGAGGCCCCCACCGGTGATGATAATGGTCCCTTTTCCGTCCGCCCGCATGGCCGGAGCGGTCTCCTGCACGGCCGCGAGCAGACCCACGACGTTGACTTCGAAATCGGCCATTGCATCCGCGCGGGACAACATCGTCGGGACACCCGGATGACCGGCGGAGGCGTTGTAGACAAGAACGTTTGCAGGTCCCAGAAAGCGTAGTGCCTGGCGAAGTTCGGCCTCGACGCCCGCGTCGGCCACGGCGTACCGCGATGCCGGAAATTCGGAAGAGAGCGTCCGAAGCTCATCGGCGTCGCGCGAGATCATTCCTATGCGGAAGCCTTCGGTGGCGAATCGACGGGCCACGGCGAGACTGATGCCGCGACCCATTCCAACAATGGAGCAAAGAGACTGTTCGTTCATTTCAAGGCCTGTTTCGATTATGCCCGGACCACCCCATACTGAGCTATGCTGATGTTGCTATGAACCGCCGCTCTTTTCTATCCGGGATCCTCGCGTCGGGCCCCGCCCTGGCCAAGAAGAAACCGCAATTCGACAAGCCGCTGGGTGTGCAGTTGTACACGGTTCGGAACACGTTTCCGCACGACCCCGAGGGAGTGATCCAGGCGATTGCGAAGATCGGCTATAAAGAAGCCGAGGTGCTGCAGGCCAACATCGACCAAGTGATGCCGCTTCTCAAGGCGAATGGAATGACGGCGCCGAGCGGACACTTCGACACCGACCTGATCACCGGCAAGCGCACGGATATGACCTGGAGCGACGCTATCGACCAGGCCAAGAAATACGGCTTGCCCTTCATGGTAATGCCGTATCTCGCTCCCGCGGAACGCGGCAACCTCGATTCCTATCGCGCGCTGGCCGACAAAATGAACAAAGCGGGCGAGCAGTGCGCCAGTGCGGGCATCCAGTTCTGCTATCACAACCACGCGTTCGAGTTCGAGGGTAAAGAAGGCGAGCGCCCCTGGGATGTGCTGAACGAACGCTGGGACAAGAAGCTGGTGCAGCTTGAGGTGGACGTGTTTTGGGTCTCGGTGGCGGGCCACAACGCAGCGGAGTTCCTGCGCAAGTACACAGGTCGCGTACCGCTGGTCCACCTGAAGGATGAAGCGTTCGGGACCCCGGTGCAGTTCAACGAACAGGTGGCTCCCGGTGCGTTTCGTGAAATCGGGACCGGAACGCTCGATATCCCGGCTATCCTGCGTTCCTGCGAGGCGGCCGGGGTGAAGCACTACATCGTGGAGCAGGACCAGAGCAAGGGCAATCCCGTGGACAGTCTGCGGGTGAGCTACAACAATTTGCGCAAGATCGATCTGAAAGTCCATTAGCGATCCTTCGGAAGGAGGCTGTCTTGAAACGAAGATCATTTTTGGCCGCTGCTTCGGCCGCGGCAATGGTATCGGAGGGAAAGGCGGCTACCGCCAATCCCGTCCGCAGCCGCCCGCTGAAGGCCGGCTACTGGGGCTCCGAGTTTTACGACCAGCAGGAACAGCAACAAGTGACGGAAGTGCTGAACGCGCGCAGTCCGTTCCGCTGGTACGGTCCGCAACCACCGCTGAAGGTGGCCACTTTCGAGAAGAATTTTGCGTCGCGCATGGAGACCAAGTACGCACTGGCAGTCACCTCAGGCACGGCCGCGCTGCAATGCGCGGTGAACGCGCTGGAGATCGGGCCGGGTGACGAGGTGATCCTGCCGGCCTGGACCTGGCACTCCTGTTATGCGGCCATCGTGCTGGCTGGGGCGCTCCCGGTGTTCGCCGAGATCGATGAATCGTTCAACATCGATCCTAAAGACATCGAACACCGGATTACTCCCCATACCAAGGCGATCATGGCGGTCCATCTCCAGGGGAATCCCTGCGAACTCGACGGTGTTCTCGCCATCGCCCGCAAGCACAACCTCCGCGTCCTTGAGGACTTCGCCCAAAGTGTCGGAGCCAGTTATAAAGGACGTCCGTTGGGATCGTCGGGAGACATCGGCATCTGCAGCCTTCAGTTGAACAAGACCATCACTGCGGGCGAGGGCGGTGCGGTGGTAACCAGCAATCCGGTGCTGTTTGAACGCGCGGCCCGATTCCACGATGTCGGGATGTTCCGGCCGGTACACGTAAAGATGGCCGGCGAGGAGCGCCTTAGCCCCTTCGTCGGAACCAACTTCCGAATGAATGAGCTGTCCGGAGGGGTGCTGCTCGCGCAGCTGGCTAAGCTGGACAAGATTATCGGAAATGTTCGCGCCAACGCGCGTCGTGTTTATGACGGCATCCGCGACCTTCCCGGCATCCAGCTGCGCCGCCTGCCCGATCCCGCCGGCGAACTGGGAACGGGCGTATTCATGGATTTCGGTACGCGGGAACGGCGCGACCGCTTCATGGCCGCCATGAAAGCGGAAAACGTCCCGGCTGCGCCCCCTGGAGGATCGGCCATCCTGCCGGTGCAGCCTTATATAGAGAAGAAGGTGACCGTGCATCCGGCTTGGCCGTCGTTCAATTCGGAGCGGGGCAAGGCGATTCAGTACGGCGCGGCCTCGTGCCCGCGGACCATCGACATTCTGGGGCGCTTCGCCGGAGTCCTGATGGATCCCAAGTTTAACCAGCGGGACACGGACGACGTGATTGCCGCAATCCGAAAGGTGTTTCCCACGGTAGTCAGCTGACAGGAGCAAACGGTACTAACCTGGGAATTCTTTGAAATATTTACACGGTCGGTGGAGTCAACTCTGATAGGGTCAAAATCGGAGTGTAATGGGTCAATCAACATCAATGTCTGCCATCGGCGGCAACGTCGCTGCGGCTCCAGCCACTCGCGTGCTGGTAGTCGACGATGAGGAGTATCAACGGGCGGGTCTGGCCAGCATGGTGACATCCTGGGGCTTCTCGGTGGAGACGGCCCAGGATGGACATGAAGCCCTGGACAAACTTGCTTCCAACCAGATCCACGTTCTGGTAACCGACCTCATGATGCCGCGCATGGACGGATTCGAACTGCTGAAGCGATTGGGGGCACAGGGTTCCATGCCTCCGGCGATCGTACTTACCGCGTTCGGGAACATTGAAACGGCAGTGCAAACGATGCATGACCTGGGGGCGTTCTGGTTCCTAGAGAAGCCCATTCAGCCGAGCGCGCTGCGTCTGCTGCTGGAACGCGCCGCGTCGCAGAGCCGGCTGGCAGAGGAAGCGGAGCGGTTGCAGCGCCAGCTCAGCTACCAGGGCGTCCTTGTGGATCTGGTGGGATCATCGCCGGAGATGCAGCAGGTGTTCTCATTGATCCGACAGGTGGCGCCCAGCCGGGCTGCGGTTCTTGTCGCCGGCGAAAGTGGAACCGGCAAAGAACTGGTAGCGCGTGCGATCCATCACCTCAGTCCGCGCCGGGGTGGTCCTTTTGTCGCCATCAACTGCGCGGCGATGCCGGAGACCCTGATGGAGAGCGAGTTGTTCGGCCACGAAAAGGGCGCGTTCACCGGCGCGGTGGAACGCAGGGCCGGATGCTTCGAACTTGCGCAGCACGGGACGTTGCTGCTGGACGAACTTGGCGAGATGCCGGTGGCGACGCAAGCCAAATTGCTGCGCGTTCTCGAGGATTCCCGCGTGCGCAGGCTGGGCGGTAAAAACGAAATCGCCGTCGATGTCCGCATCATTGCCTCCACCAACCGGAATGTGGAGGAAATCCTGCAGAAGGGCGAACTTCGCGAGGATCTCTATTACCGGCTGAACGTTTTCCGGATCGATCTACCCCCGCTGCGCGGCCGCGAAGGGGACATACCGCTGCTGGTGGAGTCACTGATCAGTGTGCTCAACAAGAAGCACTCCTGCCGGATCACTGAAGTTCAGCCGGACGTGATCGAGGCGTTGCGCCGTCACAATTGGCCGGGCAATGTCCGCGAACTTCGCAACGTGCTGGAGCGAGCTGTAATCATCGCCGGGGAAGGGCCCGTCACCATGGCGCACATGCCACCCGACTTTGGCGCCTCAACAGGAACACGTCCCGCGCCCGTGGTGGATGAACCCGACAAGCTCCGCCTACCCGTGGGAACCACCGTCAGTGAAGCCGAAAAGCAGTTGATTCAACTCACGCTGCGTCATACCAAGAACAACAAGACACGCGCCGCGGAGATTCTGGGCATCAGTTTGAAAACGCTGTTCAATAAACTTAAGGAATACGGAGCTTCGGCGAGCGAACAATCGGCCGAAGCGTAGAGGACCTCCGCCCAGGATGAATTGATGTCGCTTAAGGCCCGGCTTCGACTGGCAGTCGCTCTCCTTATGAGCGCGATGGTGGTTATCCTGTCGGGCCTGTACGTGCGAGGGTTTCTCGACGCAGCGTTTCAGCGGACTCACGAAACGGCGGAAGCGTTGGGCAACCAGTTGCGAGCCAGCATTCTGGAGTCGCTCCAAGCCGGAGCGAAACAGGCTAAGTCACCGCCGGCCACCCCTGCTGAGGCGAAACAGTTCTGGCGCCGCTCAGCCGCGAACGATCCCGCAATCGCCATGTCGCTGGCTCGGGCGATGCGGCACTGGAAGCTGGTTTCCGAGGTATTCATCACCGACGACTCCGGTTGGATCATCGCCAGCTCGGCGCCCCGGAGAACCGGGCTCCACGAGGAAGCCACGCTCAGTTTAGCCGAATGGAACAAACGGTCACTGTTGGCAAACCTGAGGCAGGTGTATATCGATCACCGGGATACCGAGGTGCGGAGGGCAATCGCCATTGCCGGCGAGAGCACGCCCGTCCTGGATATTCACGTAGTGGTCTCGTCGTTGTTTCTGCGGGACGAACTGCGCTCTGGAGTTCGGGGTGTTCTCGGAGTGTGCGCGGCGTGCCTGGTGGCATCGCTGATTCTGGCGCTGGTACTGCCGAGTTTCATCCTGAGCCCGCTCGAACGACTGAGCCAGAGTCTGGATCGGATGACCACCGGTGAGTTCAGCGGCAACCCGGCAACCACCCGCGAATCTCCGGAATTCGCGCATGTTTTCACGAAGCTCAATACGCTTGGGCAGCAGTTTCAGGGCGCGCGTGCGAACGCCGACGAGTTGCGGCGCAATGTGGAGCAGTTACTCGAGCGTCTGGAAGAGGCCGTTTTGCTTTTCGACGGGAACGGGCGGGTCACTATGGCGGGAACGGCCGTGCGGCGGCTGCTCGATCAGGATCCGGCTGAACTGGTCGGGTGCACGCCCGGCCAGGTATTCACTCCCGAAGGCGGCATTGGAGAGTTGATCGACAAAGCTTCTGTAACGGGAGTCCCGGTGCGGAACCACCCTTGTCTGATCCGATCCGGAGACCGGGAGTTCACGATTCTGATAGACGTTCAGCCGGTTTTGCGCGCCCAGACCGGAGCCCGGCTAGGGACTTTGGTAACGCTGCGGGACGCCGAGACGCGGGGCGAGGTTGCAGCCCAACTCGATTTGGCACACCGCCTATCAGCGCTCAGCCAGTTGACCCATGGCCTCGCTCACGAAATCAAGAACCCCCTCAACGCGATCACGCTGCACCTGGAAATGCTTCGTTCCCGTCTGGAGGAGGACTTGCCGGAGTTGGACGTAATTCGCCGGGAGATCTCGCGGCTGGATCGCGTCGTGAAGACCTTCCTGGATTTCAACCGGCCGGTGCTGCCCGATCTCCGGCCGATCGATCTGAACCAGGTGGCCTCCGAAGTGGCGCGGCTGCTCAACCCAGAAGCAGAGTCGCGGAAGATCACCGTCAACCTGCAACTGGCTGAGCGTCCCGCTATGCTAAACGGTGACCTGGACCTGCTGCAGCAGGCCGTTCTAAACGTGGCGGTGAACGCGATGGAAGCGATGAAGTCAGGGGGGGCGCTTGGGATCGAAACCCGCCGTGGCGGCGGACGCAGCGAAATACTGATCTCGGATACCGGTCCTGGCATTCCGGAAGAGGTTCAAGGCAAGATTTTCGATCTGTACTTCAGCACCAAACAACATGGCTCGGGCATTGGCCTGGCTATGACGTTCCGGTTCGTACAACTGCTGGACGGTAAGGTCGAGTTCTCCAGCAAGGCCGGCAGCGGTACTACTTTCCGGTTCAGTTTTCCGGAGGCGGCATCTCCCGCGCGCGATCTGGAACTTTCGCGCCAACAAAGGGCTTGAGATTTGCCTGCTAAGCACGGCTGCGAAACAAATTCACGCGAATCCCAACGGGGGTGGAGCAAGTCCACGCGAATGCATGCGAACGGCTTCCGTATCGCGACGCTCGGGTTGGCCTTGTTGCTCAGCTCATGCTGGTCGCCATTCCGCAAGAAGGTTACGCCGCTACCTCCACCGCCCCCCCAGCCGCAGCAGGTTCCACTTCAGGTGCCGGCTCCGCCTCAACGCATTGAGCCGCCCCCTGAAATTGTGGTGCCCGAGGCACCAGAGCCGGCGCCACAGAAGATTCCACGCACTCAGCCGGAACCCAGCAACACTCCTGCCCCAACGGCGCCTAAGCCCTCACGCCCGGTGGTGATCGGCCCTCCAGCGTCGGCGGCGCAGCCCGAACCTCCTCCTCCGTCGCCTCCGGTGCGTGTGCCGGAACTGGTCCCTATGCTGAGCGATGAAGAAAGACAGGCCTATCAGGAAGAAATTGATGGATTGCTGGCCCAATCGATGCGGAACATTGAAACGGCTCGGAAGCGCGGGCTCGATGTTCAGGGGAAAGACTTGATTGCGAGGGCAGAGGGCTTTCTGGCGCAGGCTCGGGAGTTGCGACACGCCGATCCCGTTAGCGCCAAGAGCTTAGCAGCGCGAGGAGAGATCCTGAGCCGGGAGGCGGCTGGCCGGTGAGGAACACGCTCGAAGAGAGACGCCTACTGCGGCGAGCTTACGTCCTCACCCGCCGCAGTTTGTATCAGGTGGGTTCAGTTCAGAAGCTGCCGGCGCCACTGGACTGGCCCGTGGTTTCTCCGTTGAAAGTGTAAACCTTGACGTCAACTCGGCGGTTTTCCTTCCGGGCTTCACGAGTCTTATTGTCTGCATCCGGAAAGTCCGCGCCCGCGCCGACATCATGAATTTTGCGGAGCGGAATTTGGTGATCGATGGTCAGGTACCGAACGACAGCGTCCGCACGACGACGGCTCAGATCTAAGTTATAGTCGCGGTTGCCGGTCTTGTCGGTGTAGCCCGCCACTTCAATTACATAGTTCTTGGCGTTTTGGAGGTTTTGGATGGCCTGATCGAGTTTCGCCTTCTCGTCTTTCGTCAGATCGAAGCGATTGAAAGCAAAATAGACCTTCTCCGTGGTCATCAGCTTGTAGTTGTCGAGATTATTGACCAGGTTAGTCACCCGGGTATCGACGGTTCCCGCCTTTGCGATACCTTGCTGGGCGAGTTTATTGTCTTCGTCAGCGGCCCGTTGTGCTTCGCCTGCGGCCTGCATGGCTTTGTCAGCCGCCTGCCCGGCGGCAGTGGCTTTTCGGTCGGCCTCCATGGCCTTCTCATCTACGCGCGCCACATTGCGATCCAGATCGCCGATCGCAGTGGTATTATCGGCGGTCTTCTTCTGGACGTCGTTCACCTGCTGTTGAATCGGAGCAACGGTATTACGGACGTGCTTTCTGGTGGCTAAGCAGCCAGTGGTCAGCGATAACGCCACGACACAACCCACAATCGCCGGCGCTGTTCTGTTTAGGTACATGTATCGATGCCTCCTACCTGGGATACCCGACAAGCAAGCCGGGGGCCACGTTCCTAGCTTAGTCTAAATCAATGACCAAAGGAGGACGGAGTTACTTTCGTCGGGAGATTTTACTCTGAGTACCGGAAAAATCGGCAACTTCGTAATCTGGGTGGGTGGCTGAGTCACGCGCCCTCAAGGCGCGTCACTTTCTGGTCGGCAACGCCAGCCAGTAAGTTTTGTATGCTGGAATACGTAGCTGGATGTTGCAGGTCGCCGGCGATTTCGGCCAGCGGTTCAAGGACGAACCGGCGCTCGCACATTCGGGGATGAGGGATGGTGAGGTCGGGCGAGTCGATCACGAAACGGCCGAACAATAGGATGTCAATGTCCACTGTGCGGGGACCCTTGTCCACCACCCGCTTCCTTCCCAGCCGGTGCTCGATGCGTTGAATCCGTGCCAGCAACTGGCGCGGGAACAGGCTGGTTTTTACTTCCGCCACCATGTTCAGGAACCAGGGTTGGGGAGCCAGATCGCGTGGTTCGGTTTCATAGAGCGAAGACCGCCGTGTCACGGTCAGGTCCGGACCCTGGAGCAATCGAAGCGCCTCGTCCAGGTACCATGCCCTGTTACCGAGGTTGGAGCCGAGCGACAGATAGACGAGTTGGGGCACGCGATCAGAACAGGCTGTTCTGTATGCCGCGAATGCGGCGCGACACACCGAAGTACTCGAAAGCACGGTCGGTTGCGACTCTGCCGCGCGGCGTGCGATCGAGGAATCCCAACTGCATCAGATAGGGTTCGTAGACCTCTTCCACGGTGTCCGATTCTTCGTCGATGGAGGCCGCGATGGTATTGACACCCACCGGGCCGCCCGAATATTTCTCGAGCACGGTGAGCATGATCTTTTGATCGATCTCATCCAAGCCGTAGCGATCGACCTCGAGCAGATCGAGGGCGGACTGAGCCACCGGGAGATCGACACGTCCACCCGCGCGGACCTCCGCGTAGTCGCGCACGCGCCGCAACAGGCGGTTGGCGATGCGAGGCGTCCCGCGGCTCCGGCGGGCGATTTCCTCCGCGCCGGGCAGGTCCACTTCGAGGTTCAGCAGCCGTGCGGAACGCAACACGATCCGGGTCAGTTCGGGGATGTCGTAGTGGTTGAGCCGTAAGACCAACCCGAAGCGTCCGCGGAGGGGTGCGCTGATCAAGCCTTGGCGGGTGGTGGCGCCGATGGCAGTGAAACGCTTCAGGTCCATCGCCACGGTGCGCGCTCCCGCCCCTGTGCCGATGAGGATGTCCATGCGGAAGTCCTCGAGCGCCGAGTAGATCATCTCTTCGACATCGGGAAGGAGGCGGTGCACCTCGTCGATGAAGAAAACTTCGCGGTCTTTAATGTTGCTGAGAACACCGACGAGATCGAGCTTCTTTTGCAGCACCGGCCCGGAGGTCTGATACAAGCCGACACCCAGTTCCTGGGAGATGATGTTCGCGAGAGTGGTCTTTCCCAGGCCGGGCGGGCCGTACAAAAGGACATGATCCATCGCCTCGCCGCGGCGGCGGGCGGCCTCGATGGCGATCTTCAAGTTCTCTTTGACCTTCGGCTGTCCGGCGAATTCGTCGAGCCGGCTCGGACGCAGCGAGACCTCGAACTGCCGTTCCTCGTCGTTCACCGAAGCGGAGACGATGCCCTTCTCGCGCATGAACTTAAAGTTTAGCAGCCCGTTGCAGCCATCCCGCGGCAGTTCGTCTACGACGTGGCGCACGCTTTAGCGTGCAGCGTCGGCACGCTTGCCGACGCTTTGGTCTCCACCGGTCGCTGGGAGGCGTGTCCCGGCAAGAGCGGGGAATGGCACGCAAGAGTGCGCGCCACTAAGATATGCGGACAACCATCCAGTTCCCAACTTCTAAGTCGCGCATCCTTTCGCCTACTTCCAATTGGGGAACGTATCCGAACGTGCGTGGCGGCTGGCTTCGATCAGGTCCGGAACCTTGCGGCATCTCGATAACAGTTTTTCGAGCAACGCCTCTAGCGCGTCGGTGTCCCCATTGAGCCAGGCCGAAGGGACCTGTTTCAACCCATCGTCGATTACTTCCTCGGGAAAGTGCACGACGCGATCGAGCCACGGTTGGAAGTCGCCCAACGATCGGACGGAGGCATACACGTTGGGCCGGAAATAAAGGCCTTGCAAAGGAGAATCGTGGAAGGCCCAATGGGGACCATCGAAAACATAACCATGGTCCATCATCCAGGCGACGAATTCGGCCCGCTCCCGCCCCGAGGAAACGCGCCCGTCTCCGCCCAGCTTCGCTCGAAAAAAAATCGACTGGCGCGCGTCGGCGTTCCCCAGCCATTTATCAGCGGCGAAGATGCCGAGAAACTCGTTGCGGTTTGCGACTCGCTCCAGGAGCGCATCGGGGAGAAAGTCGTACACGGCCAAACGCGCGGGGTCGCCGGGGTATCGAGAACCAAAGTGCCACCCCGCGTCGACCGGCTGCCGGCGCGATCCGAGTTGCAGGTGCACATCAGGGTTGTTCTCGAGAAACTCGGGTGTAAAGTCGATGATGGCGGTGGGGGGGACGAGATCTGGAGGTGACGGAGGATGACGGAAGCGATCCACTCGTTGACGAGAATGCGGCGATGTTGCGGGTTGTTCCGGAACTTTACAACATAAAAGTTGCCGTCGTGCGCTTCAATCAGGTGGGCCTGGGCGCCACCGCGCATTTTTCGGATAAATCGGCGGGCCTTGAGCGGCATCGGTTAATTCCGCAATGAACCGGCGGTCGAAAACGTGTAACTCTTGAATTATCTCAGAACAAGGGAGAGGATCATCGAATGGCTGAAGAAGAGAAAGGCAAGCAGAAACCGGATTCCAAGGATGAGGTGGCGCTGGAATTGATGAAGTTTATTGCGATGACCACCGGTTACGGAAAGGGATCCGCCACCGCCGCCGGTTTCACCGGGAAGGCGGCTCGAACGCCGGAGGAATATGCGGACGCACTGATCCAGTTGTTCGAACGCTGCCGATCCGTGGTTGCAAAGGAACCGAAGTAAGCGCAGGCGGCCCGAAAAAGCCGCCTGCAATTCTTCGAACTACCTGCGGCCCGCCGGCTTTTTCGACTTCTTGGCGGGCGACTTCCTGGCCGGAGCTTTAGCAGCCTTTTTGACGGCGGCTTTTTTGACAGCCTTTTTAGGCGCAGCTTTCTTTTTAGGCGCGGCCTTCTTGGGGATCGCTTTCTTGGCCGTCTTGGCGGGCCTGACTTTCCTGGCGGCTTTGGTTGGCGCCGCCTTCCGGGGCGCTGCTTTCTTCACCGCCTTCACCGCCGGCTTCTTCTTCGAAGCTGCTTTTTTCGGGGTTGCCGCCTTCTTGGCCGGGGCCTTCTTAGGAGCTATGGGCGGCCGCTTGGCCTCCATTCCCGCAGTCCGAGCGGGTTTCCGGGCAGGTGGCGCTTCAGCAACAGCCAGCGGTTCCATCGGCGGGGGCAGCGGGCCGGTTTCTTCGTCCTGTGGACCTACGGGAGCGGGATGGTCGGCTTCTCCAGCAAAGGCGATTTCGTCCTCGTCCTCATCCTCATCGTCCTCGTCATCTTCTTCGTCGACTTCGGCCTCTTCGTCGATCTCGTAGTCGCCGATATCGGTGTCCACGTGATCATCCCCATAATCGGCATCATCATCGAGATCGTCATCATCGGGTGCCGCGAGCAGATCCCATTCAAACACTTTGTATGCCTCCTGTTAGGCCTAATTAAGCCTAGAATAACGCGTTTCGTAACAGAGGCAAGCCCATGCCACGATGCGAACACGGGCTAATGCCTGGACGAGGCTTGTTCCGCTTGCCCCGCTCGAACGGTCCTAATGCATTGGCGGGCTGGCGCAATCGGATACTCGGTGGCATCATGGCAACCCTGAACCCTGTTACACTCATATGAAGTTCCGAAACAGGGCATGGCCGGAACTCGTCCTAGCTTCGGGTAGAGGGTGGATTTTTTACAACCTTGAGGCCCGATACCACATCCGAGTTCACAGGAACATGCACCCGGTGGGATTGGGGGTCGGATGGCACGAGTAACATGCGCATAATGGGAACATTGGATGCTCTTTTCCGTTGACGCCCACACAATCGGCTGTCATTTGACGGGTAATGAAGTCTACATCCGTAATCTGCTGAACGAGTTTGCGGAATTGGATCCCGCATCGGAGTTTCTCACCTATGTAGCGAAACCCAATGCTGAATCCTGTATCCCACCGCAGTTTCGCAAGCGATGGGTTTCCGACAATCCGTTCATACGCTTGGGGTACGACATTCCAGCCAGCCTGCGGCGGGACCGTCCGGATTTGCTACACGTTCAGTATACGGGGCCGCTATTCTGCAGAGTGCCTATCGTCGTCACGGTTCACGACGTCAGCTATCTTGAACTTCCAGAGTACTTTACGCGTTTTCGGGTGCAACAGCTGAAATATACCGTGGACCGGACCGTGCGGGCGGCGGCGCGGATTCTGACTCCTAGCGAGTTCTCACGCAAGGCGATCATGCGCGCTTATGGTGTCCCGGGCGAGAAGATCGTGGTGGTGCACAACGCGGTATCGAATGCCTTTCGGCCGATGCAGCGGGAAACCGCCGTGCAGTGGGTGCACCAAAAATTCGGCGTCACCTCTCCGTTCGTGTTGACCGTGGGTGACCTTCAGCCACGCAAGAACCACCTGGGCCTGATTCATGCGTTCGAGGACCTGATACGTCACTATCCCCAGCTCCCCCACCACCTGGTGATGGTGGGAAAGGAGACCTGGTTTGCCAACACGGTACGGCGTGCGGCGGAACGGTCGGCGGTGTCGGACCGGATCCGCTTCACCGGTTGGGTTTCCGACGATGAATTGCGGCATTTTTATGGAGCTTGCGACATGTTCGTGTTCCCGTCGTTCTACGAGGGATTTGGCCTTCCGATTCTGGAGGCGATGGCCTGCGGCCGCGCGGTAGCCTGTTCAAACACCTCGGCGATGCCGGAGGTGGCGAACGCCGCCGCGCTGTTGTTTGACCCGTCGCGCCAGAACGAGATCACACGCGCCATGCGGGACCTGCTGCTGGATCCGCAACTGCGTTTGCGGACCGAGCGTCTGGGTAGCCAGCGGGCGGCCGCATTTACGTGGTCGAGAGCCGCACAGAAGACATTGGACGTTTATTATCAAGTTGCGGGCGCCCGGCAGGCGGCGCCTGCCGCCAAGAGGACTCCCCTGCCGGTTGTGCCCCGTTGAGGATATCGATGCTATGTGGCCGGTTCATCCCGCCTGCGATTTTGTCCGCGGTAATCGTGCTGCTGTGGACGGTGTCCGCATCCTGTGCGGAAAAAACGGCGGCTCCCACGTTTCCCGCCGCCGAAGAACTCCGCTATACAATCAACTGGCCTACCGGCCTGAGCCTGGGTGAAGCGACCCTGCGAACAGTCCGCCGCAAGACGGACAACGGGCCGCGCATCGAATCGGAGTTTTCACTGGACGCATCGGTCCCCGGATTTGCCGTTCTCGACCACTACCGGGCAATCGCGGACGGCGAGTACTGCTCGCTGCAGCTCGAAAAAGAATATCAGCACGGTAAGAAGAAGTCCGAGGAGCGGACCACCATCGACCCCTCCAAACGAGTGGCGACTCGCCAGACGCTGGGAGGCGGCAGCTCAGAGATTAACGTTGCGGCCTGCGCGAAAGACGCGCTGACCTACCTGCAGTATCTCCGCCGGGAACTCAGCCAGGGACGCCTCCCTCCGCACCAATCCGTCCTGTTCGGCGCCGAGTATCGCGTCAGCGTCCAGTTCGCCGGAACCCAGAACATTGTGGTGAGCGAGAAGCGCATGGAGGCGGATCGCTTGAACGTAACGTTGAAAGGTCCCGCTGCCGATGTCACCTTTGAAGCCTATTTCGCCAAAGACGCCGTGCGGACGCCGGTGATGATCAGGGTACCCATGACCCTGGCCACCTTCTCGATGGAACTCTCCCGCTAGCCGATGCGCATTGCGTTTTTCTCGCCCCTGCCACCCGCCAAGAGCGGCATCGCCGATTACTCCGCCGCTCTGCTGGATGCGCTACGAACGCAGGCTCAGGTAGACGCGTTCACAGACCGTCCCGCCGCATTCGACTCAGCCGCCTATGACCTTTGCTTATACCAGATCGGTAACAACCCATACCATATAGTCCCGTATGAGATGGCGCTGGAGCACCCGGGAATCGTGGTGTTGCACGAAGCGAACCTGCACCACCTGATCACGGATCTGACCATTCGCCGAAACGACTGGGCGGCGTACCTGCGTGAGGTGGAACATGATGGCGGCCCAGCCGCGCTGGCCTATGCCAAGCGTTACGTAGCGACGCTCGAACGCGGTCCCGACTACGACGGCATTCCGATGCTTCGCCGCATCGTCCAACGCTCGCGCGGCGTGATCGTCCATAGCGACTGCGTGGGCGAGGCGGTCCGCCAGGCCGGTTTTGATGGTCCGCTCTGCCGCATCTGGCACGGCGCGTGGCTCCACGACTCCGACCGCAACTCCTGGCGCGAACGTCTGGGACTGGACGAACTGACCCCGCTCATTGGGGTCTTCGGATTCCTGAAACCGTACAAACGGATCGCGGAATCGCTGCGAGCGTTCCGGCGGCTGCTGCGTGTCGAACCTCGGGCGAAGATGATTCTGGTGGGTGAACCGCACCCGGACCTGCAGATCGATTCACTGATCGACTCGCTCGACCTGGCGGCGGCTGTCCGCGTCCTGGGATTCACCCCGATCGAGGATTTCAGCGGGTACATGGGCGCGTGCGACATCGTGCTGAACCTCCGCTTTCCCACCGTGGGCGAGAGTTCCGGGACGTTGCTACGCGCGCTGGGGATGGGACGCGCGGTGGTGGTGAGCGACGTCGGGTCCTTCCGCGAATATCCAGATGATGTGGTTCTGAAGGCTCCCGTTGATTCGACCGAAGAAGACCACATTTTCGAGTATTTGAGCCTCCTGATATCGCGGCCGGATTTTGCGCGCAAGCTAGGCGCGAACGCGCGGGAGTGGGTCCGGCGGGAGTGTGGCTGGGACGTGGTCGCCCGGCATTACCTGGACTTTTGCGAAGCCGTGAGCCGGGGCCAAGCGCCCCGGTTGCGAGTGGAAAAGCCGGCTGTCGAGGCTCCAGGCGAACAACCGGGGGTCGCGGCCGCGGAAAAAGAGATGCAGCCGGTGACTGTGGCCGAACCCCCTTCGGCGCCTTCCGAAACCATTGTGCGCACGGAGGCGCACGCGGCCGAGGTCCGTTCCTGGACCGTCCCGGACGCGCAGAGGTACGTGGAAAGCCACATCACCCGCCTGGCGAAGACGCTGGAGATCACTCCGCGCGGAACCGAATCCGAACGGGTGCTCGAAATGGGCGCCTATCTCCAGATCACGCCCGCGCTGAAAACTCAATTGGGCTACGGCGAGGTGCGGGGTTGCTATTACGGCCCCGCCGGACGGCAGGACCGCCGAAAAGTCGTCTCGGAGGCAGGTGTCGATTTCGAATGCACGATCGACCTTTTCGATGCCGAGAGGGACCGGTTTCCGTATCCCGACGAATACTTCAGCACGGTCCTGTGCTGCGAATTGATCGAGCACCTGTTCCAGGATCCGATGCACCTGATGTTGGAGGCGAATCGAATCCTGAAACCCGGCGGCCACATCGTTCTCACCACGCCGAATATCGTTTCGCTGCGCGCCATCGCCGGGCTGCTGCAGGGTTATCAACCAGGCCTGTTTCCCGCCTACATTCGTCCGCGCGAGGGAGGCCAGGTAGACGCCCGGCACAACCGCGAATACACGCCCCGGGAGGTGTCCGATCTGCTTGAGAATTCCGGTTTCGAGGTGACTCTGTTGGACACCGGCCCGTTCCTCGACGAACCCCATCCGGAGTTTGGCTGGGTTCAACATCTGTTGGAACGCTATATTCTCTCAACCGATCTACGCGGGGACGGAATATATGCGGTGGGGCGCAAGACCGGTCCTGTGCGCGAACGCTATCCCGGCTGGCTGTACAGTTAAGGCATGCGAGCGCGATATAGCGGCCTCCAGGCAGCCGCCGATCAGGCGGGTCAGGCGATCGACGTCCGCTTCGAACTCGAGAATCGCTCGGGACAGGAGTGGCACCAGCGGCATGGCCATCATCTGGGATGGCAGGTGTACGATCCCGAAACGCACCGCTTCCTGACCGAAGGCGAGTGGGCACCGCTGGACGTGAACCTTCCTCCCGGCGCGCGCCAACCGGTGGCCACGCGGGTGACTTTGCCGGCCCAGGACGGCCCCTATCGCGTGTACCTGTCGCCCCTCAGTGAGAAATCGGGTTGGTCTTACTCGCAGGGAGGGCCGTTTGTGGTCATCGACACGGTGGTGTCCGGCGGACGGGTTCAGGTTGTTGATGCCCGTGTCACTACCTTGGGAAAACTGCGGCGCGAGGGACTGCTGCACTCCATCCCGGCTCTTTTCCGCCGGCCTCTGGAATCGCTCTGGTCGAACCGGGGACTGATCGCGTCCATGGCCCGGCGCGACGTACTGGCGCGCTATCGCGGATCGTTCGGAGACGTGTTCTGGACGATTCTGAATCCCCTGCTCCTGATGGGCACTTACTTCTTTGTGTTCGGAATCGTATTGCAGACACGATTCGGCCCGGATGGGAGCCGAACCGGTTTCGCGCTCTATTTCCTGGCCGCAATGCTGCCGTGGCTGGCCTTCAGCGAGCCGGTGGGTCGATCGCCGCATGTTGTGCTGGAGCATCGGAACTTCGTGAAGAAACTGGTATTTCCACTGGAGACGCTGCCGGTGGTGCAAACTGTCTCGGGCTTCACCACGGAGTTGTTCGCGACGGGTGTGTACATCGTCGGGTTGCTGATTCTGAAGCACTCGGTGCCGCTGAGCGTGCTCTGGCTACCGGCGCTGATGATCCCGCAACTGCTGTTCACTCTGGGGCTGTGCTGGTTTCTTGCCGCGTTGGGAGCTTATGCCCGCGATCTCGGCCAAATCATGGGGTTTCTGTTGACCTTGTGGTTCTTTCTGACACCCATTTGCTATCCCGAGGCGCAACTGCCCGCGAGCGCCGTTCCCATTCTCAAGAAGAATCCATTGTTCGTGCTGGTGCATGGATATAGAACGGTGTTCCTGGAAGGCCGAGCACCCGATTTCCACTCGTTATGGAAGCTGTGGATTCTGGGCATTGTCGTTTTCCTGCTGGGCTACGCTTGGTTTCGGAAGCTGCAACGGACGTTTGCGGATGTGATCTAGTGGAACATTCCGGCCAACGCATCCAGTTCGGTATGGTACTCGGTCAGAAACGCAGTTTCCTTGGAGGTGATCCCGAGCGGAGCGAACGGCTCGAGTTGCGGTTCATCAGGCGTTGTTTTCCCGGTCATTGAATCCATGGCCAAGTCGGAATAGGCCTCCGAACAGGCGATGGCCAGGGCCAAGCCGAATTTGCCGTGCACCGGGTCCTTCGGTTCCTGTTCCGGTGCATGATGGAAGCGCACGGCTCGCTGAATTGCCGGCGGCAGGTTCCAGATGGCCAAAGCATCGGCGGAAATATCGGCGTGAGAGATGCCGAGGACCTCCACTTCGCAATCGATGGCGCTTCCGAACTCGGAGGCGATCAGGTCCTGGATTCGCCGATACTCTTCGTGCAGGGAAACCGCGATCAACAACTGGCCGAGATCGTGGAATAACCCGGCCACGAAAGCGCCCTCCGGGTAAGCGATGGGCAAACGCTGAGCAAGACAATCGCACAGGAGACCACAAGCGACCGAGCGCTGGTTGAAGCGGGCCGTGGACCATCCCGGGGCCGTCCGTACACTGTTCCAAACGCGGGTGATGGACATCGCGAACACGGCATTGCGGAGTTTGTTGATGCCGAGCATCGAGACCGCGTGGCGGATCGAATTCACTGTCCCTCGCCGCCCATACATCGCCGAGTTCACGAGCTTCAGCACATTTCCAGCGATTACCGTATCGTTCTCAATGATCTCCGATACCCGGGATATCGAAACGTCTTCGTTGGAGAGCGTTGCCAGCAACCGGTCCAGGATAGGAGAGAACGGCGGCAGATCGGACAGGACTTGTAATGCTCGTTCGCGATAGTGATTGGCCGTGTCCGTAAGGGTTGCCACACAAACCTTATCGTGCGGGGTACCAGGGTGCTTTAGTCGATTCCGTTTCGCCGCACTGCGTCAAAGCAAGGAGGGGCTGGTATTTCACGTTACAATCGTATGAAGTGGGGCCTTTTAAACTACTTGCTCTGGCGGCAATCGTGTTCTCGAGCGCGGTTCAGGGCGCCAATGATACTTCCATTGATGCACTGATCGAGGCGGGACACTGGAAGCGTGCCCGCGCGGCGGTGCAAACCCGGTTGCAGGCGAACCCTGGCGACGCGCAGGCCCATGGCTGGATGTCGAAGATTGCCATCGGATTCGGCGATCTGGATACCGCGGTTCGCGAAGCCGAAAAGGCAGTGGAACTGGACGGACGCAGCGCCGCCGCGCACGGGTTTCTGGCTGAGGCCTGCGCACTGAGCGCGGATCGCTCCACTATTTTGAAGGGACTGCAGTACGTGCGCAGGATGAAAAAGGAAATAGACGCCGCGTTGAGCCTGGATCCCAAACACATCGACACGCTCCTGCTGGAAACGGTGTTCAGCTACAGGGCTCCCGTGATTGCCGGCGGCGACAAACAGAAGGCGCGCCGGTTGGCCGACCAGGTGCTCGCGATTTCACCGGCCTGGGGATACCTGGCGCACGCCCGGCTGTACCAGTTGGAGGGAGAGTCGGGTCCGGCCGTCGAGTCCGTATTGAAGAAGGCAGTGGCGTCGGATCCGTCGTTCTATCGGGCAAGGGTGTCGCTGGCACTGTTTTACTGCGGCGAATCTAACTGCTCGTCGCCGGCGGCGGCCGAGCGCGCCGCGCTGGACGCGGTGGCGGTGGACCCCGCGGCCGCAGGCGCATATGTGGTGCTGGCCCGGGTATATGTCGCGCAGAAGCGGTGGGCTGATTTGGAAACTCTGCTCTCGCGAGCCGAAAACGCCGTTCCGGATGACTTGGGCCCGTATTTCTCCGCGGCCCACCGCCTGATCGGTGAGGGTCAGGATTTCAATCGCGCGGAGACGTATCTGCGACATTACCTGAGCCAGGCTTCGGAAGGCCGCGAACCGACACAGGCCGAGGCTCGCCGGCTGCTGGCCGAGATGTACGAGCGGTCGGGACGCAAAAGCGATGCGCTGCGCGAATTGCAGCTGGCATTGAAGTTTCAGCCGGATTACGAACTGGCCAAGAAGGACCTCAGCCGGCTGCGGCACTTCTGATAATCTCAGCGCCAGCGGAAGAGCCTGAGGGCCAGCGCAAAACAAACCACCATCCAGGTCGCCAGAATCCCCAACTGTGGCGAGAGTTGGGCGAAGCCCGCTCCCTGCAGCATGTTGGCTCGTAGCGCGTCGATCGCCGCCGTCAACGGAAGCGCCTTGATGACGGGCTGCAATAGCGCCGGGAACCGCTGGGACGAAAAGAACACGCCCGAGACGATCCACATCGGCATCATCACCAGATTCATGAGTCCGGAAGCTGCCTCTATCGTCTGCACGCGTGATGCGATCAACAAGCCTACTGCGCCGAAGGACAGCGATCCGAGCAGGCATAGCATCACCAGGTCGAACACCGAACCGCGTACCGGAACTCCGAAGACGATCGCGCCGAAGCCAAGCAGCACTCCTACCTCAACGATCAGCAGGAGCAGCCGCGACAACACGAAAGACAGCAGGTAATACTCGCGCGGCATCGGCGTGGCCACCAGGCGCTTGATGAGTTTTTTACGCCGCGCATCGACGATGGCAAATCCCATTCCCCAGATCGCGCTCCCCATCAGGTTCATCCCCAGAAGTCCAGGGATGAGGAAGTCGATGTAGCGGGAGCCGGGTTCGCGCATCAGGCGATCGGAGGCAGTGATGGGATCGGCGCGTCCAGCGGCCCTCTGAACCGCGGCATCGGCCAGCATCCGCGCCGAGCGGCCTTCCGGGTTGGTGTCGTCATACCGGTAGACTACGCCTCCGTCCGGACCGGGTGATGCAAGCAGTGAGATCTTGCCGTCCCGCAACTCCTTCTCACCCGCGGCTTCCGCGAACTCCTGGACATGAAGCAGTTTCTCGTGGCTGAGCGATTGGGCGAGATTCGGAGTGACGGCCCCGATCTCGAGTACCTCGGCCGGACGGTTCCGGAACGCGAGACCGAGTCCGGCAGCCAGCAGGATTGGGAACACGAATACCCAGAACAATGCCTCGGGTTCGCGGACGAATTCGCGAAACCGCATCAACGTCAGTTCCACCAGCGGGTGTCTGGAAACGAAAGTAGTGTCACTCATCGCGTAGATGGCGTCCTGTCAGGGTGACGAAGACGTCCTCCAGGGTAGCGGAATGCGTGCGCAGTTCAGTGAGGGGCACACGTTGCCTATCGAGCTCGCCGAGCAGGGCGGGGACAGCCTGGTGCAACTCGGTCACCTGCATGCGGACGGTTCCGTTCTCTGTCCGGACGTCGCGAACACCCGCCAAGCGGCCGAGTGCGAGCGTGTCGAGCGCGGGTCCGGCCGAGAACTCCACCATATGCTCGGCGCCGATGGACGCCACCAGTTCGCGAGGAGTGCCAAGAGCGATTACTTTTCCGTGGTCCATGATCGCCACGCGGCCGCATAGGCGTTCCGCCTCATCCATGTAGTGAGTAGTCAACACGACCGTCCGTCCCGAAAGCTGGAAGCGTTCGATCAGCTCCCAGAGCTGGCGGCGAGCCTGCGGATCGAGCCCGGTGGTGGGTTCGTCGAGAAACAGCAACGCTGGATCTCCCACAAGGGAACAAGCCAGAGCGAGCCGTTGCTTCTGACCACCGGAAAGCTGACCGACCCGTGCGTTACGTTTCTCTTCGAGTTGAACCAGGGCGATGACCTCGGTGGGCGACGGCCCCTGGCGGTAGAAGCTGCGGAACAACGATAAGGTTTCGAGGACTGTCAATTTCTCCGAGAGCTGCGTTTCCTGAAGTTGGATGCCAAGGCACTGGCGCAGTTCAGCGGCATCCCTGGTCCAATGGAGGCCGAGAATCTCGACATCGCCGGAATCGGCTTCGGTCAATCCTTCGCAGATCTCTATGGTAGTGGTCTTGCCGGCGCCGTTGGGACCCAGCAGTCCGAAGCACTCGCCGGTCCCGACTTCGAGGTTGACGCCGTCAACGGCCACTACGTCTTTGTACGCCTTGCGGAGGTCGCGCACACTTAGCGCGACCGGCTGATCGGAGCCGGGCATACGATCAGTATGGCGTCAAAGCGGAGTTCGCGTCGATCCTTCCTCTTACTTCTTGTTGACCGAATAGGTGAGAACGATCTTGGTGGCGCCGCCTTCGGCCGTCGCGGTAACGCCGATGTTCTTCTTCTGATCGGAATCATGGGCCGACAGCGTGCCCACCTTGCTCTCACCATCGCCCGACACGACCTGCCGCGTCACCTGCATGCCTTGACCCTTCAACGAATCTTCGTAGAACTTCAAAACGTCGTCCACGGAATTCGTGGTGGTCAGCGACCCTACGCCGCCGTCGCTAGCCGCGCTCTGCACGTTCGATCCGCCTTCTACCTTCGCTCCGGGGTAGGTGGGCAGCCAGGCGGGCGGAGTCCAAGTGGAGCCGGCCCGCATCGTTCCTTCCTTCGTCTGAACCGTGACGCCGTCCTTGTCATTCCCCTGGATGGCCACCTCTCCGCCTTCGTCATCCTTGAAGACGATCCGTCCATTCTTCACGTCTTCGAAGTTCAGAGTGACTTTCTTGCCGGTGGATTTCTCCCGCAGGGTGATGGTGCCGCGATCCTCGTCCGTGGAGACCACCTCGACGTTGGGATTCAGGGCGGCAACCATTTTGGCCGCAGCCAGGCCGGGGTTCCGCTTCATCAACTCGGTGTCCAGTCCGGCCTGCTTCGCCTTATGGGCTACAAAGAAGCCCGCCGCGAGCATTCCGGCGGCGACAATTACGACCAGCCCGAAGCAGCCCACCAGCACCCATAGCCAGGGGCTTTTCTTCGCGGCCGGAGCAGTCCCCTGATACGCCGGGGGCGCGCCAGGTTCCGGCGTTACAGCGGGCGGGGCGTCAGGGACAACTGGGCTTGGGGCGGGGGCGCCCATCGGATTTCCACAACTCGGGCAGAAGCGACCTTCTACGGACGTACCGCACTTCGTGCAGAATGGCATAGTCTCCTCCGAAACTATACATTATGCTTGTTGGCCGTTGACGGCAACTGGACCTCTCTCAGGTATTCACGGCTTCAGCGGGCTGCCCGATCCCTCGGTGAGCGACAGCACCCGGTCCACCCCGGGGACCGGGAAACGCTCGCGAACCCCCGTGGGCCATCGCACGACGACTTCGGCCGAGGCGGCACTGCCCAGTCCGAAATGCTGGGTGAGGTCCGAAGCGGATGTGAAACTGGATTGGCTGAGCACCGCCCGCACCTGCTTCCGTCCCCCGAATGCCACGGTCACCATTGCCCCGATCGCCGAACGGTTGGATTTCGTGCCCGTCAGCCGCACGCCCAGCCAGTGATTCGAGGACTTCAAGTCATTGCGCAGCAGGCTGGGAGGCTCGTTCCGATTCCACACTATGATGTCGATGTCGCCGTCGTGGTCGATATCGCCGAATGCGGTGCCCCGCGACGAGTGCCGCTCCATCACGGCTGGACCCGCCTCCTCGAACAGTTGCTCGAACCGCCCGTTGCCCAGGTTGCGAAACAACATCGGCGGCATTCGATACGGATAGGCGGGAAGATCGCGCTCGGTATCCGGGTACACATTCCCGGTGACGATGTAAATGTCGGGCCAGCCGTCGTTGTCCAGGTCCGGCATGCCCACGCCCCAGGAGATGTATCGCGTTTCCACCGCGATGCCGGCCTTCATCGTGACGTCGGTGTACTGACCCTTGCCGAGTCCCCGGTAGAGCCCTTGGGTGTCGTCGGCGAAGTGCGTCTTGAATACGTCGATGATGCCGTCGTTGTTGAAGTCGGCGAGCGCCAGGCCCATGCCCGCCTGCTCCATGCCGTCGGCATTCAACGCCAGGCCGCGCTCGATGCCCTCCTCCGTGAAAGTCCCGTCGTGGTTGTTATGGAACAACAGCGTCGGAGTAGAATCGCAGGCCAGCAGGATGTCCGGCCAGCCATCGTCGTCCAGGTCGGCTCCGATGGCGGTGAATCCGAAGGACTGCCTGGCGACCGTGATGCCCGACTTTTCGGAGACATCTTCAAAGGTCCCGTCGCCGCGGTTGTGGTACAAGTAGTGCCGTCCGGGACGCAGCCCTCGCGGCCCGCACGGCGTCGGGACACCCTTCCAGTTGCAGAACGAGTTCGCGCCCGGTTTTGGAGTCCGGCGCAGGTCGTAGTCCGTGTAGGTGGCGACGAACAGGTCCAGTTTCCCGTCCCGGTCGTAATCGATGAAGGTCGCGCCCGAGTACCAGGTGGGATAGTCGGGTTTCTTCGGGGTGAGCCCTACCTTCGCTGTAACGTCGGTGAACGTGCCATTCCCGTTATTGCGGTACAGGACGTTGTCACCCCAGTAGGTGACGAACAGATCGAGTTTTCCGTCATTGTCATAGTCCGCCACCGCCACGCCCTGCCCCCAGCCCGTCCTCCGCAGCCCGGCCTTATCGGTGACATCCGTGAAGGTGCCGTCGTGATTGTTCCGGTAGAGGCGGTTGGTGGCGTCCGGCGGAGCGCCCTCAAACCGCGTACCGCTCACGATGAAGATGTCCAGCCAGCCGTCGCCGTCATAGTCGAGCAGCGCGATTCCACCCGAGGACGTCTCGGCCAGGTATTGAACGTTCGATTCCGCGCCATAGATGGTCTGCTGTGTTAGCCCGGCCTGCCGCGCCACATTGACCAGCCTGGAGTTCCAGGGCAATCCGGATGCTTTTTCGCGAGGTGCAGGTTTGACACCGTGGCTGATCATCCCCTGGCCCAGGGCGACGGTCCCCACCAGCGCAAGCAATAACGCGGCGCGGACGGTCATGACTTCACGCTGAGCATTCTCGGGCTCAGTATACCAACCGTCCGTTGCGGTGGACCGCCGGAGCCGGTGTGCTACGTTGATGACAACTGCGATGACGCCCTACCCTGCGGTTTCCGTTGCCGGCTTAACGAAGCGCTACGGTGCAACCCATGCGGTCCGCGGAGTAAGTTTCGAAGTCGGCCCAGGCCAGATCTTTGGACTGCTGGGTCCGAACGGCGCCGGTAAGACGACAACCCTCGAATGTATCCTCGGATTGCGGCAGGCCGATGAAGGTTCGATCGAGATCAACGGCCTGGACCTCAGGAAGCATGCGACCCAGATAAAACTGCTTGTGGGCGCTCAGCTTCAGGGAGCCACGTTGCAGGATAAGATCACGCCGCGGCAGGCCCTGGATCTTTTCGGTTCGTTCTACGCAAATTCAATTGGCAGCGACGAACTCCTCGCGCGTTTTGATCTCGAGGTTAAAGCCGACGCCCCCTTCGCTGCACTTTCCGGCGGACAGCGCCAACGGCTGTTCCTTGCGCTGGCGCTGGTGAACCAGCCCACTTTGCTGGTGCTCGACGAGCCCACTGCCGGCCTGGATCCGCAAGCCCGCCGCGAGTTGCGCGAGCTTGATCCGGGAAATGCGCGCGGAAGGCAGGACGGTCCTTCTCAGCACTCACGATCTGGAAGAAGCCAGTCAACTGTGCGACCAGGTCGCGATCATGGATGGCGGTCGGATCATCGCGGTCGCGCCGCCGGCGGAACTGATCAGCCGTGCCCGGGCGTGCGCGCGGGTGATCGTGCAAACTGCCCCGCCGCTGCCGAGCACCGTCGTGGATTCCCTGCCCGATGTGGTCGGGAAAGTCTACGGCGAATGCGGCTGGATATTGGACACACCAGCGCCCAGTCATGTACTGGCGGAACTGGTGCGGCGGGCGGACGAAGCGGGGGCGGAATTGGTGGATGTTGAATTACGCCGGCCATCGTTAGAAGACGTCTTCATTGAACTCACGGGTCACCGCTGGTCCGGCGAAGGTGACGCGGGAACCACATGACGGCCTCCCCGCAACTGAGTGGGTGGACCCGGCATTTCCTGCTCACGATCTATCTGAGTTTTCGTAACCCGCAGGGAATCGTATACGGGTATCTGGTGCCAATCATTTTTCTCCTTGCGTTCGGAAGCGTGTTCAGGGCCGACAATCCGCCGTTGCTGGCTCAGATGGGCCAGATCATGACCATCACGATCCTCGGCGGCGCGTGCTTTGGACTCCCGACGGCGCTGGTTGCCGAACGCGAACTGGGCATCTGGCGACGGTACCGCCTGTTGCCGGTCCCGACTCCTTGGCTGGTTTTCAGTGCGATGCTGGCGCGCACGCTGATTGTCGCCTCCTCCGTCCTGGTTCAAATCGCCCTTGCCCGCGCCATTTTTGGCACCCCCTTCCCCAGTCATCCGGCAGCGGCGATGGTGGCGTTTCTTATTGTGACCGCGGCCTTTCTCGGGATTGGCTATCTGATCGCGGGCTTGGCGGACAATGTGCCCGCGGTACAGGCGCTTGGCCAATGCATCTTTCTCCCGATGATCCTGATCGGTGGTGTGGGAGTGCCGCTGGCAGCCCTTCCGATTTGGGCGCAACGCGTCGCCGGCTTCATGCCCGGGCGTTATGCAGTCGAGGTCCTGCAACCCTGCTTCACTGGCCTAAACGGACTCCAAGGCGCCGGATTCCGATTGGGGGCCCTGACCGTGATCGGCTTTGCAGCGGGCGTTTCCGGAGCGAAACTCTTCCGTTGGGAAGCAGGCCCCAGGATGGGCTCCGCACGCGGGTGGGTGGCGGCCGCTCTCGCGTCATGGGCAGCCGTCGGCGCCATCGCCTGGGAAACCGGCCGGTTGCAGCCCGTGTTGTCTGAAGCTGGTGCCTGGACCACTATCACGGAGGCGCAGATTGCGGGAATTGGTTTTGCCGGTCTGCCAGGCGACAACGAAATCGTCGCGGCGATGGCGCCGCCCACTCTCGACCCGGCGCAAACCAGGGAGTTCGCCTCCAAACTGGCCGTCTGGCCTCAGGGAAAACTCGACGATTCCGGACAGAGCATCCGTAATCTGGTTGCTGTCGCGGCAATAGCCGATCTTTGTACCGACCCGAGAGAAGCGGCAGATCGCCCGGCTTGTGTATTCGGCAAATTCACACCCGGTTTGAACCCGCCCTGGCGCGTCAGGCACTGGCCTGGATCATTCTCGATCCTGAAGATGGCCAGGTGATCAGAAAGGCTCCCGAACTGGGGCTATTCCGGCACCCCCCGGAACGGCTCGTTCGGCAGCGCAGCGTCATCTACGCCGAGAAATACCTGGGCCGGCTGCTTGGGAAGATCAAGGACTGATCCTGGGGTGCGCGACTCCAAAGTGGCGCACGCACTCTTGCGTGCCGTCTCGGCACTCATGCCGAGACGTATCCCGGCGACCGGCGGAGGTCAGGCGTCGGCAAGGGTGCCGACGCTGCACGCTGAAGCGTGCGCCACGTCGCTCTTTAGCCTTCATTCAGCGTAGAAGTGCGGCTTTCAACGTCGGTATAGTAAATGAAAGGATCCGTTTTACTCCCATGGCCAGCAGGGACACCTAGCGATGTCGGTTGAGGAACGGCGTCGCACGAACGCGGCCTCTCCTGCCTTTCCAATCCTGGGAAACCCGCCGAACGATCTTCAAACGGGTAATCCCGCCCTTCGGCGTTTAGCGGCGCTGGTGATCTTGCTTGCGGGTGCGCTTCTCCCGGCATGGCTCGCCCTGGTTACCTCGGAAAGCCCCACAGACGCGGGACATTCATATCGAGGCCTATCGCTACGGTTTCAGTCCCTCGCGGATCAAGGCCAATCGCGGCGATCGCCTACGGCTCACTTTTTCAACCCGCGATACCGGCCAGAGTTTCTTCTTTCAGGATTACGATCTTCACGTCTCCATCACCCCCGGCAACAAACTGGTGTCGGTACAGCGCCTGTCACGCCCCGACGATCCCCCCGAGCATGATGGAAACGGTGGAGATCGTGGCGGGACTTCCGGGGTGGCAGGGATGGCTCGTCTCCAAATCGCAGTTTCGCAATCACACCTACAACGGCCCGCTGCATGGAACGGAGCGGGGCGAATTGATCGTCAGCCCCAATTTTCTGCTTTACGGAGCGCTGGGGCTCTTGTGTGCGATTCCGCTAGCGGGATTGATGCTGGCGGGCCGCCGGACCGACGGCGGGTCCGATCGCCGCGAATCAACCTGTTCAGCCGTTTTCCCTGGCTGAAGCGAGTGATCAAGAAAGCCCTTCGTTTCAATTCAACCTTGCTCTGCCGATGTTGGGAGTGTTCTGGTTCATCATCCTGGCGGGACTGTTCGGCACCAAGGTTGCCGGACGCAACGCGGGTCCGATGATCGTTTGGGTGCTCTGGCTCTCCGGTCCTGATCATCGTGCTGGTGCCGATCGGCGGTAGGATCTGGTGCACGGCTTGTCCTCTCCCGCTGATCGCGGAATGGATGCAGCGGCTCCGGCTCTCCCGGAATCCGGCCGAATTGGAAAACAAAACCCCTCGCCGCATCTTCGGGGTGCCGCTGATTTGGCCCGCCGGGCTGAGCAATGCCTGGCCGCGCGTATTGCTCTTCCTGCTGTTGGGGACCTTCAGCACCACCATCGTCGCATTGCCTCCCGCCACCAGTTGGATGTTGATCGGCCTGATTATCATGGCCATTCTGGTCTCCGTTCTTCCCTGAGCAACGGATCTTTTGCCGGTATCTCTGCCCGATTAATAGCTACATCAGCCTGTACTCCACCACCGGGCGCGTGATGGTGCGGGCGGTCTCTTCCCAAACATGCGACAAATGCACCGAGCGTTTCTGCCTTACCGGCAGCGCAAAGGGATGGGGATGCCCATACGGGCTCTGCGTGGGTGAGGTCGACCGGAACAACGACTGCGGAGCCTGTATGGAGTGCGTAAAGACCTGCGCGT
The DNA here is from genome assembly GCA_963737465.1 of uncultured Acidobacteriota bacterium. GTDB lineage: Bacteria > Acidobacteriota > Terriglobia > Bryobacterales > Bryobacteraceae > TMP-7. Next base: position 1,269,793 of record CAVTTC010000011.1, on the reverse strand, counting down.
ACGACAACGTCGCGGTCTTCTGGCGCAGCGCGGGATGGGACAAAAACATTGCCGATTACGGCGAGGCCTGGCAGGCGATCGTCATGTTCGCCCTGGCCTGCCTGTACTGCTTCGTCAATCTCGGCGCCTGGGACAAGATTCGGGATTGGACCGACTTGCTGGACAAACAGAACTGGGGATCGTTTTCGGTTTACGCAGTGGTGGTGTGGGCGACGTGCCTTGGAGTGTTGCCTCTCCTGTGGTATCTGCTGACAAGAGCCGGAATCGCCCTCACTCGGTCGGCACTAGTATCAGAGACTCAGTTTCGGGCAACCACCGCGGCTTTGATACCCATTGGGTTGGCCTGCTGGATCGCCTTCGCGCTGGCCACCGTGCTTTCGATGATGACCTTCGTGCTGCAGAGCCTCTCCGATCCTTTCAATTGGGGATGGAATCTCCTGGGCATGGCGGGAAGCCGCTGGCACATCATCTGGTCCCCGGCCATTCCGTGGCTGCAGGTGGCCTGCGTCCTCATCGGTTCCGCCTATGCGTTCCAGACGCTCTATCGATTGCTGGCTCGACGACGCGGCGCACAGGCGGCGGGCCATCCTGGGTTCCCTTCCGCTGGGGTCGTTCCTGTGGATCAGCGGCGCAAGTATGATCTGGTTTTTCGCTGCTTAGAGGAGACGAATGAAAAAGCAGGCCAGACCGAAATCGCCCAAAGAAACGCTCTCCGATGCCCGGCCTCACGATCCTCGCCGTGATGCTGGGAGTTCCCTTGTTGGTTCTGTTCGTACCAGGCCCACCAATCGGGTCTCTCGATCGGACAGGTGTTCGAGCATATCTTCAAGGGCGCCCGAAAAGCAGATACGGAGGAAAGCCCGGCAGCACATCGTGCACGGCAGGAAGATCGATTTTCTGACCCCGATGCCGATCGGATTTCCATCCACCGACCCTCCCCGGATCGGCAGCCTCGAAATTGTCGATCTCGACAAGGACGGCCTTCCGGACATTCTGGTGGCCGACATGCTAGCGAACCGCGTGGGCTGGATCCGGCAATTCCCGGCCGGGGTTTACACCGAAAAATGGATCAGCCCCGTGCTGCCCGCGCCCGCGCATGTGAGCGCCGTCGATATCGACAAAGATGGCGACCTCGACGTGCTGGTCGCCTGCATGGGCCAGCTCTTCCCCAGCAATGACAAGATCGGCTCGGTGGTGATCCTGGAAAACGATGGAAAGCAGAACTTCACTCCGCACACGATCGTCGATCGACATCGCCAGGGTCACCGACGTTCGCGCCGCCGATTTCAACGGCGATGGCCGGCTGGACCTGGTAGTGGGCCAGTTCGGCTATGACGACGGCGAAACCCGCTGGATGGAGAACCTCGGCAACTGGCAATTCCGCTCGCACATCCTGCAGAGCCTCTCCGGAGTGATCCACACGATTCCCGTCGATATCGACAACGACGGCGACATGGATTTCGTCAGCCTGGTCAGCCAGGAATGGGAAGAGCTCTACGTCTTCGAGAACGATGGACACGGAAACTTCAAATCGCACCTGGTTTGGGGCAGCACCAACGAAGACTACGGCAGCAGCGGCATCCGGCTGGTTGACCTCAACAAAGACGGACTGGTGGACGTTCTGCTCACGAATGGCGATGCCTTTGACTACCTGCCCCCACGCCCGCGCCCGTGGCATAGCGTCCAGTGGCTCGAGAATAAGGGCAATTTCAAGTTTGAACATCATGCGGTCGGACGCTTCCCGGGAGCCAGCGCCGCGGTGGCGGCTGACCTCGACGGTGATGGCGATCTGGATATTGCGGCCGTCAGTTGCTACAACTTCTGGGAGCAGCCGGACTCGCAGAGTATCATCTGGTATGAGAACGACGGCAAAATGAATTTTACGCAGCATGACATGAGCCACTCGCCGACTCATCTGATCAGTCTCGAAGCGGCTGACATGAACGGCGACGGAAAGCCCGATCTGGTTTCTGTCCGGATGAACGTGTATCAGCCCTTCACAAAAGATGGACGCGTCGTACTCTGGCTGAACCATTGGGGAAAGATGGAGGGCCGATAAATTGAGTTTTAAAGTTGGCCAGAGAGGTGGAAGAGTCTTCGCCATTCTTGGGCCGGATCGGTCTGACCAGTGTGGTGGCGCACGCACTTTTGCGTGCCGCGTCGGCACTCCTGCCGACGCCCATAACCGCGCGAAGATGTGTCGAGAAGAGTCTCGACACGGCACGCAAAAGTGCGTGCGCCACGCCAAAATATGAACCCCCAATCACTTCTGAAAGTTGCAGGACTTGCGGTAGCCCTGGCCGTCATCACGTGGCTGCTGGTGCCTTTCCTGCTCCCCGTGAAGTTGCCGCAGGATTTCCCGAAACTGCCGGATCTCCAAACCGCGAAGCCCGGTCTTCGCGAATTGCTCGAGAGCGCCGACAAGGAGGCCCGCCGGCACCCTGCATCAGCCGAAGCGATGGGCAAACTCGGGATGGCCTACCACTCGAACCAGTTCTTCGACCAGGCTGCGCGTGCCTATCGGATCGCCGCGCGGCTGGCTCCCGGCGACTATCAATGGGTGTATTGTCAGGCGTTCCTCCAGGAGGAGAACGGGAACGAAAAGGAACAGTTGAAATCTCTCCAGCAGACGGTGCGGCTCAAGCCCGGCTACGCCCCTGCACTGCTCAAGCTGGCGGACTCGTACTTCAAACTGGACAAGCTGGACGAGGCTGCGCATTATTACGAAATTGCTGCCAAACTCCCAGATGCGGGCGCCTCCCTGCCCGCTACCTTCGGACTTGGCCGCGTTGCAGCGCGCCGCCAGGAGTGGAACAAAGTGATCGAGATCATCGCTCCCCTCTCACGCAGCTATTCCTATCTGCTGCCACCCTACGAGTTGCTGCAAGAGGCCTATCAGGCACTCGGGCAGACGGACAAGGCTGCGGAAGCGCGACAAAGTGGCGCCTTGACGAAGTGGAAGTTCGTGCCACCGCCAGAAGACCCATTGAACGAGCAATTAGCGGCGGTTTGTTTTTCTTCCACACGCTTACTCAAGCAAGCCGGCCTGTTGAGCCGGATGGGACGTCCCGACCGGGCGATTGAGGTGGCTCGGCGGGCGGCCCAATCCGACCCAACGGACCCGGTGATCCCGTACTTCCTCGCTCACACGCTGCTTACCTTCTTCGGAGACCAACCGGCGGCCATCGACGAAGCACTGAAGCAGCTTGGCGAATGCCTCCGGCTCAAGCCGGACGATCTGTTGCCCCTGTGGAGTACCGCCGATGACTTCTTCAAGACCCCCAAGCCGCCGGCAGCCGTCGAACGGCTCAGCGCCTATTTGCGCCCGCACGCCAACCAACCCGATGCCCATTACTATCTGGGCCTGGTGGCCGACGCGCAGGGCCAGACCGGAGAAGCGGTTGCACAATACCAGGCTGCGCTGAAGATCAATCCGAACGACTCCGCGGTCCACAACAAGCTCGGCCAGATCTTGTTGAATGCCGGAAAAGTTGACGAGGCAATCGCGCATTTTCAAAAGTCGGTCCAGTTGAACCCGCTGAATGCGGGCGCCCGTTTGAACCTGGGTATTGCCCTGATGCAGCGAGGGAATTCGGCCCAGGGAATGAAGGAATTTAGCGAACTGCTCCGGGTGAATCCGCGCGATGCGGAAACGCACTTCTGCATGGGATTCGCGCTTCTGGATTTGAAGAGAACCGATGAGTCCATCGCGCACTTCCGCGAGGGGCTGCGTTACAAGCCGGATGACGCCTCGGCCCACCATGGCCTGGGAACCGCGCTCCTGGCGCAGGGCAAGCGGGCAGACGCCGTGGCGGAACTGCGGGAGGCTCTGAGGCTGCGCCCGAACTTCCCACCAGCACAGGACCTGCTCCGTCAACTCGAGCGCTGAAAGTGTCGAGAAGAGTCTCGACACGGCGCGCAGGAGTGCGCACGCCACATTCGGATCGAGGAATCAGAAGCTGAGTGGCGCACGCACTTTGCGTGCCGTGTCGAGACTCTTCTCGACACGTCACGGCTTCATCAACTGGTCGGATTCCACCCGTTCGCGGCTCTTCTCCACAACAATGGCCTTCAACCGCCGGACTTCCGCGAACTCTACCTTAGCCTCCGCGGCGCGTCCGAGCGCCTGGTAGGTCCGTCCCAACGCCATCCGGATCGCTTCCTGGTCCGGGAGCAATCGCCGGGCCTCTTCCAACTCCTTCAGCGCGGTCTTGTAGTCCTCGTGCTCCAGGGCGATGCGGCCGATCTGGTAGTGCGGGTCGGGATAATTGGCTCGAAGCGTGATGGCCCGGCGAAGCAGGCTCACCCCCTCCTCGCTTCGGCCATTGCGGTCATACAACACGCCCAGTTGATACGTGGATTCGGCATCCGCGGGGTTGAGTTGCAGAACGCGCTCGAGCATCCGGATCGCTTCCGGGTCGTTGTGCTCGGCCAGGGAGACACGTCCTGACGCCGCCAGCGCCGGCACCGAGTTCGGGTCCAGCTTCAGCACTTCCGCAAACAGCGCCTTGGCCTCGGCATAACGGTCGCGGCGATACTCGATTAATCCCTCGATCAACTTCGCCTGTGCTGGATTGGACGTCGCCTGGCCGGCCAGTTCTTCGGCTCGCTTGTCGTCACCCGCCCGCGCATGAGCGTAAGACAAGGCATACAGGATGCTCAAGTCTTTCGGATTCAGTTCGTAGGAAGCCTCCAGCTCGGCAAGCGCCGTCTTGAGATCTCCGGTCTCTGTCAGGCACAACCCGAGCAGTTGATGTGCCCTCGGCTCATTGGGGTAGGATTTCAGGAACTCCCGCAGGTGCGCCGCGGCCTTCGGGTACTCCTTCATTTGCCCCAGCGCGACGGCCATATTGAAGTGAACGGGGATCAGCTTGGGATTTGCCTTGAGCGCCTTCTCGTAGTATGTGACGGCCTCGGCGAATTGGCCCCGCCGCGCGCTCAACGCGCCCATGTTGGAGAGCGCCTCGGCCGAATTCGGATTCTGCGCCAAGTACTGCCGGAACAACTGTTCCGCTCGGGCCAGGTCCCCTGCCTGCAATGCCTGCTGGCCGCTGTCGAGCGCGCTCTGGGCCGTCGCGCCCAACATCAACGCCATCAATGCCACGATCACCATTCTCGGGCTCAGTATAACAGCGCAAAAAAGAAACCGGCCGCCCGTCTGGATCTCTCCCGGCGGACGGCCGGCTGAAACGGCCTGAATTGGCTGAGCCTAGAAGTACAGCTTCACAGCCAACTGGATTCTGCGCGGATCCTGCGTGCCGGTGACCGCGCCGAAACCGAAGCGTCCGCCGCCGCCGCCCAACGCAGTCGGGAGATTGGTGATCTGCCCGGCCGAGTTAAACGTCGCGGCATTGTTGATGGCGTTGAATTGCGGGTGGTTGAACGCATTGAACATCTCCGCGCGGAGCTGCATCTTGATGCGTTCGGTCCCCAGCGGGATGTACTTCATCACCGTGATGTCATAGTTGTGCATGCCGGGGTATCGAATCGGCAAACGAGACGAATCGAAGCCATAGCTGCCTTTCACCGCTGGTAGCGCGAGCACACTGGCGTCCAGCCACGCATACTGCGTCCCCGGGTAGTCCATCTTGGACTTGTACACGACGCGCGGGCTGATGTCCGGAGAACCAGTGTAGCGCTCGTTCAGGTTGCCGATGCCGGCGATGGAGAAAGTAACGTTGCCGGGCTGCGCCGCTCTGCATGGTGCCGATACCGGATATCTGCCAGTCGTTCACAAAAATACCGCCGATCTTGCCGCCGGCGCTGTTCGATTTCACGAACTTAGGCAGGCTGTAAACCCAGTTCACGACGAACACGTGAGTACGGTCCGTGCTCAGCACGTCGTAGTCGGCGGCGTGCGTATTGAACGGGACGTTCGTCGTGTAGTCGTCGTTGGTGGTGCCCATGGCCTTCGACCAGGTATAGGCGAGACCGAAGGTCAGGTTGTTGCTGAACCGCCGGTTGGCCGAAACCTGCAGAGAGTGGTAATTCGCGTTGCCGCCGAAACCATAGGCGATGGCGTTGGCATAGCCCTGGTACGGACGGTAGAAGTTCGGCTGGTTACTGGTGGTACCGTCGAACTTCGGATTCGTGTTGAGTGGGTCCTGGTTCTGCGGCAGCCACGCGGCGCCAGGCGCGATGGAGTTCTGGTTGTAGCGATAAAGGATGTGACTCGACGACGACCCTACATAGCCGACGTCGAACAGAATGGCGTACGGCAGTTCGCGCTGGATGGTGAAGTTCCAGTTGTAGGTGGTCGGGATCTGGCCCGCCTTATCGAAGCCGTTAACGCTCTGCGGGAAGAACGCTCCGGATGCGGCGCTCGGAATCGAGGCCAGGCTGCCATAGTAGAACTGCGGAATGGCGGTCGACGGCGGGTTCGGCAGCATGTCGAACACCGGGTTGCCCTGCAACCGGTCATAGAAGATCGCCAGCCCCGGCGCGGATGACGGTCTTCTGGCATCACCTGGTAGGCAAGCCCCAAGCGCGGCGCGAAATTGATGCCCTGGCCGTCGATCAGGCCTTGGGGATAGCTGCCTCCGCCGGACAGGCCCATGCCGTTCGAGTACAGGCCGTTGGTGAAGCCCTTACCCGTGTTGACCAGGGAGCCGATCAGCGCCGCCGGACCTGTGGCGCCGGTCGATCGGATTGATCGGCGATCCTCTGTCCGTTGGCATCGAGCCCGGCGATCCGCAGCACGCCGGCGTTGGCGGGATTGTACAGCTCCTTGTTCCACGACGAGGTCTGGTGGCCAGCATCGTACTGCGGTTGGATCCAGTAGAAACGGATACCGTAGTCCAAAGTCAGTTTCGAGTTGATACGCCAGTTGTCCTGGACGAACCACTCGACGTTCCACGAACGATACTGCCGTTCAATACGACGCTCGATTGCTGCAGGCGGTCATATTGCCGAGCATCGCGTTCGAGAAGGCCCAGTTGGAGTCATTCGGGTTGTTGGCGTCGCGGTCGAACCAGATCGTCCCGTTCACAGAGGTGAAGGCCGTCTGGTCTTTGTCGCTCTTGTGAAGGTAGATGCCGGCTTTGAACGTGTGCACGCCCATCACTTTGGCCACGCTGTCCGTGATGTCCATGGTGTGGTTGAAGTTCAGGAACGGCGTTCCGTTGAAGGCCGAGGTCGGGCCGTTCGGCACACCTCCGTAGTTCCAGTTCTGAACCAGTGCCAAAGTATCTGCGCTAGGGTACGGCATCTTGTAAGAGACGCCCACCTTGGACAGGTTCCAGGTGTCATCCACCGGCGTGATATGGAGGTCGTTTCTCGAAGAGCCGAAGACGAACTCGTTGGTCAAAGTCGGATTGATGATGGTGGTAACGTTGGCTACGAACGACCAACCCGGTGCGCCGAAGCTCATCGGCGCCAGCGGAATGTTGTAGCTCGCGTTCCATTGTCCGTAGGCCATCTTGGTCTCGTCGGCGCTGCGGATGTAGCGGGCGTAGGTCTTCCACTTATCGTTGATGTTGTAGTCCATCCGATAGACTTCTTCACGCCGCGGGTACTGGTTCGAGATCTGCGTCTGGTAGTTGTAAGACGGATCCTTGCCGAGAGCGTTGGGCTGCGGATACCAGTTGAGAATCTTGACACCATCCGGATTCAGTTGGCTCGTCGGGAATCTTGTTGCCTGGGAAAGGCGTCTTGTTATTCAGCAGGGTCGAAGATCGTGATGTTGGGAGTGAAACCGGCGCCGTCGTGCGTCTGGGAGAAATCACCGGTGCGCTCGAGCGCTGTCGGGACCGTGACGTTTCTCAGATCGTTCGCCACCAACTGCTTCTGCCACTCGATGCCGGCGAAGAAGAACAACTTGTCCTTGTTCTCGATTGAATTTTCCGGGGATGTAGACGGGACCGCCGACGTTGAACCCGGCAAAGTTGTACCGGTACTTTGGACGGCGCGCGCCCATCGATGTTGTTGCGCCAGGTGTTGGCGTTCAGATCGTCATGGCGATGGAAGTAGTACCCGGTACCGTGGAAATCCTTGCTGCCGGACTTGGTCACCACCTGGATCTGAGCGCCGGAAGCGCGTCCGAATTCCGCTGGCTGCGAGTTCGTGATCACCTTCATCTCGGCGATCATGTCGACGTTCGTCGTGGCCAGCGAGCCACCGTTGGAACCGGTGTCCATGTTGGTCACGCCGTCCAGCGTGAAGTTGTTCTGATTGTTCCGGTTTCCGTTGGCGTTGATGCTGCCCACGCCGAGGTTCGAAGTGCTGTTGCCGGTGACGATGCCGGGAAGGGTCCGGGTGAGGTCGAACAGACTGCGGGACAGCAGTCCGTCTCCATCACCTGGCGGGTGGTGAGGACGCCGGAGCGCTCCGCGCTAGCCGTCTGGATCTGTACGGCCGACGCTTCCACGGTGACGGTCTCGTTCAGAGCGCCGACCGCGAGAACGATTTCGCCGCAGCGTGAGACGATCGCTGGCGAAAATCTTGACGTCTTTCTGTTCGAACTTCTTGAAGCCGGCCGCTTCAACCGAGAGGTTGTAGGTGCCGGGCTGGAGTTGCGTGAATACGAAACTGCCGTCGGTGGCGGTGGCCGCCTCACGGCTGGTTCCCTGTTGCTGGCTGAGAAGAATTACTTTGGCATTGGCGATGGAAGCCTGCTGGCTGTCCTTCACCACGCCGCTAATGGATCCCGATATCTGCTGCGCTACAACGCAAGTTGAGAGCAGAAATATGAGGATCAGTGTGCGTGCTAGTTGACCCCTAGGCATTAAGCGAGTTCCCCTTTCTCTCAAATCACCGAAAGATAGTTGGGCAATAAATGCAAGCCATGGCGGCGGTATTGGCTCAGTGCGGCCAGACGGTCGCCTTGTCCAAATCACCGAACCGGACCCCAAAGCCCGATCATCGGCAACGGGACCCCTTTCCGAATCCCGTTACGCCTGAAACTAAAATTCGGCCTGGGAGCAAATGTATAGAATCTCGCGACCGTTGTCAATGGGGGGGTTGAATCGTCTCAATCCTTGGGGAGGGTTGTGCCTTGCCAGGTCACTCGTCGCTGCCCGTGACCTTCAATACGGCCAGGAACGCTTCCTGTGGAATCTCCACGCGGCCCACCCGCTTCATGCGCTTCTTGCCAGCCTTCTGCTTCTCGAGCAATTTGCGCTTGCGCGAGATGTCGCCGCCATAGCACTTGGCCAGCACGTTCTTTCGCATGGCCGGGATGTTCTCCCGGGCGACGATCTTGTTTCCGATGGCCGCTTGCAGAGCCACCTCGAACATCTGCCGGGGAATCAGCTTGCGCAGGCGTTCGATGAGTGCCTTTCCGCGTTCAAAAGCGACGTCGCGGTGCACGATGATGGAGAGTGCGTCGATCGGATCGCCCGCTACCAGTACGTCCAGCCGTACCATCGGCGATACCCGGTAGCCCGCAAGATGATAATCGAGCGAAGCGTACCCGCGCGATGCGGACTTTAGCCGGTCGTAGAAATCGAGCACGATTTCGTTCAGCGGCAGTTCGTACAGCAGCAGCACGCGCCCGCCGCCGATGTATTCGAACTTCTTCTGGTTCCCCCGCTTCTCCTCCAGCAGTTTGAGGATCTCGCCGAGGTATTCCTCGCGAGTGATCACAGTGGCATCGATGATCGGTTCTTCGATCTGGTCGATATCGGAGGGGTCGGGCCACTTGGTGGGATTATCCACCTCCACCACGTCCCCATTGGTTTGCGTTACCCGGTAGCGCACGCCCGGAGCGGTGGTGATCAGGTCGATGTCGAACTCGCGCTCCAGGCGCTCCTGGACGATCTCCAGGTGCAGCAGCCCAAGGAAGCCGCAGCGGAACCCAAAGCCGAGAGCCACCGAATTCTCCGGCTCGAAGTTGAAGGCGCTGTCATTCAGCCGCAACTTCTCCAAAGCGTCGCGGAGCAGGCCGTGCTCGTGCGATTCCACCGGGTAAAGCCCGGCGAACACCATCGGCTTGATTGCCTCGAATCCGGGGAGAGGCTCGCTCGCCGGGTTCGCGTCGTCCGTGATGGTGTCGCCGATCTGCGCGTCCGAAATGGTCTTGATATTCGCGAAAACGAACCCGACCTCGCCGGCTGCCAGTTCGTCGCACGGAATCGGCTTTCGGCGACTGGTAGCCGAGGCCTTCCACTTCAAACGCCCGACCGTTGGCCCACAGGCGGATCTTCTGCTTCATCTTCAGCCGCCCGTCGATGATGCGGGCGAGAATGATGACGCCCCGGTACGGATCGAACCATGAATCGAAAATCAGGGCGCGCAGCGGTGCGTCGGGCGAACCCTTGGGCGGCGGAATGCGCTGCACGATCGCTTCCAGGATGTCCGGAACACCAAGTCCGCTCTTTGCGCTGACCAGCAGGGCATCGTCGGCGGGAAGCCCGATCACCTGTTCGATCTGCTCGCGGATGCGTTCGGGCTCGGCGGCGGGCAAATCGATTTTGTTGATGACGGGGATGATCTCCAGGTTGTGGTGCAACGCCAGGTACGTATTCGCCAGCGTCTGGGCCTCTACTCCCTGCGATGCGTCCACTACCAGCAAGGCGCCTTCGCAGGCCTGCAGGCTGCGGGAAACCTCGTACGTGAAGTCCACATGACCCGGAGTATCGATGAGGTTCAACTGGTAGAGATTGCCGTCCTTCGCTTTGTAATTCAGACGGACCGCATGAGCCTTGATGGTGATGCCGCGCTCGCGCTCCAGGTCCATCGTGTCGAGCACCTGCTCCATCATTTCCCGCGGCCGAAAGCGCGCCGGTGACCTCGAGCAGACGGTCAGCCAATGTCGACTTGCCATGGTCGATATGCGCAATGATCGAGAAGTTTCGGATAAATGCGGGATCCATGCGGTATGATGAAGCCTGAAATCGAATTATCCCATGGCGAGAGCAGCGGATGCTTCAGCATTAGTGCTAAAGGAATGGAAATCAAGGCGATAGAAGGTAGTCTGGAAGCGCGAGGACTGAAGTTCGCGATCGTAGTCGGACGGTTCAATAGCGTCGTCACGGACCGGCTGTTGGACGGCGCCATCGACGCCCTCACCCGTAGTGGAGTGGCGCCCGGCGACATTCAGGTTGTGCGAGTCCCTGGATCCTGGGAGATCCCCCTCACCGTCCAGACCCTGGCCCAGTCCCGCCGGCACGATGCCATCATCGCGTTGAGCGCCGTGATCCGCGGGGACACGCCGCATTTCGACTATGTGGCCGGGCAGGCCGCCTCGGGCATCGCCCAGGCATCCCTCGCCAGCGGAGTTCCCGTGGCCTTCGGCGTCCTCACGACGAATACGGTGGAACAGGCCATGGATCGCGCCGGGCTCAAGAGCGGGAACAAGGGGTTCGACGCTGCGATGACGGCCATCGAGATGGCCAACCTGCTCAAGACGCTCCGCGCCAGCCAGGCATAGTATGCCGGCACGCCACACATCGCGCCAGCGGGCTCTACAGGTTCTTTATCAATGGGACATGCGCGGCGAATCGGTGGAGAACGCCATCCACGCGTTCTACGACAGCCTCTTCGATCATTCCGATCCGGGTGAACAGCCCGACCCCACGCCCGCGCGCGACACCTTCATGGAATCCCTGGTTCGCGGCACGGCCGAGCGTTCCGAAGCGATCGATCGAACGATTGCCGAAAAATCGGCCAACTGGCGTATCGAGCGTATGCCCGTTGTGGATCGCAATGTGCTTCGCCTGGCCATTCACGAGATGACCGACTTGGGAACGCCGCCCGCGGTGGTGATTGACGAGGCCCTGGAACTCGCGCGTCAGTTCTCGGGCGAGGAATCGGTATCGTTCATCAACGGCGTCCTCGACGCCGTCCGCCGCGGTTTGCCGCAATTCTGATCCTGACGTGGCGCACGCACTCTTGCGTGCCGCGTCGCCACTCATGGCGACGCTTGCAGGGCTCCCGCGCGGCGTCAGCTGTTCTTCACTACGACGTTCTGCAAAGCGTCGGCGACATCTTCGCAGGCGTCGGTGGTCTGCTCCAGAAACTCGTAAATCTCCTTGAGTTTCATGATGGCGATGGGATCCTTCTCGTTCTGGAAGAGTTCGCTCACCGCGCTCCGCACCAATTGGTCGGCCACTTCTTCGAGCCGGTTGATCTCGATACAGTGATCGATCAGCTTTTCGTCCTTGCTCAGGGCCACGAAGGCCTTCTGAAGGACTTCCGCGCAGGACCGAACGATGACGCACAGCTCCACCACCATTGGTGGGATGGTCTCCAGGCGGTAGGACACCATCCGGTGAATTGCGTCTTCAATTCCGTCCAGGACGTCGTCCAGGTGCGACGAGAGCGAGTGCAGATCCTCGGGATCGAGTGGGGTGATGAACGTCTGGTTCAGCCGGACGTAGATTTCGTGGATGACCTCGTCGCCCTGCTGTTCGAGGGCGCGGATCTTGAGCGCCGCAGTCGCCAGGCTGGCGTTTCCGGCGCGGGCTCCATCCATCAGCAGTTGAGAGGCTTCGCAGATGATTCGCACCTGCTCCAGGAAGAAGTGGAAGAACTTTTCTTCGCGCGGTATCAGTCTCATAGCGGCCTCGGGCGGGGCGGGAGGCCGTCGGGTAGGTTTGTAGTCATTGTGGTCGTGTGGGGCGGACTGATCTAGGAGTCCGCAAAGATTGGAAACAGCGCTTCCGGTTCAGATTCGCTCGCGCTGCCCTCCAGGTCCAGATAACGGGTATCCAGCAGGCGGCCCGTTTCGATATTGCCCATGGCCGCCAGCAGGCTCTCTTTCAATCGGGGATGTTCTTGTTCGAAATCCGCGAACATGGAGCGGATGGACTTCCGGACCGTGCCGGTCTTCTGCGAGCAGCCGCACGGAATTACCGGCGCGCCCAAGGATTCCGTAAACCGGGTTGTTAAGTCTTCGGTCACGTACACCAGCGGGCGGATCAGGCGAAACTCGCGGTCGCGCGACCAGGTAATCGGCGGAAGCGAACTGATGCGTCCGGTGAACATCGCGTTCCTCAGGAACGATTCGCAAAAGTCGTCGGCCGTGTGGCCGAAAGCAATCACGCTGGCGCCCAGGCCGCGCACTACCTGGTATACGGCTCGCCGGCGATAGCGGCTGCACAGATCGCAGCCGTGGTCCGGCTGTTCGTCCAGCAAACGGATGGAAGGCCGGTCATGGTGGTAGGTCCAGTCGATTCCGCGCCCTTTCAGGTATTCGGCTACGGGCTCGAATGGGCCGCAGAAATTTGCCCTGCTCGATCGTGAAGGCGCACACGGTGAACTCCACCGGCGCGCGCTTCTGCAACAGCAGCAGGGCTTCCAGCAGAGTCATGGAATCCTTGCCGCCCGACAGCGCGACGGCCACTCGGTCGCCGTCGCGAATCATCTTGAAGCGGGCGACAGCCTCGCCGACTTTTCTCAGCAATAACTTCTCGAGGTCCAAGCTTATATTGTAACGGTGCAAGTTCAGCGAAAGAGGGAGCGGATCCGTACCCCAAGGCGTTTGTACCAGGGACCGTCGGACTGAACGGGTGTGACGGCAGGGCCGGCCGACTGCGCCGCCGAAGCCACTACAGGGGTCTCCTGCGTCGAGTTCATTGGCTCGCTCCTCAAGAGATTCACACGATAGCCGTTGAAGGCGTAAGTATTGCGAGTCACCCGCCCATCCTCTTCGAGCACAAGCGTGAAAGTGGCGCCCTCGCCCTTTTCGCCCGATCCCTTGGTAGCCGAGACCGGGTAGAATCCTTTCACATCACGCCCGCGATAGACGGTTTCATAGCGGTGGCGCTTGCGGCTCCAGACGAACACCCGGAAGCCATCGAACTCGAACGGCTGGCCGCCGTGCGACATTGTGGTCCACAACCAGACGTGTTTGGTTTGATCTTCGTCCCGGATGTCCCCGAGGGAGAAATAGGACGTGATTCGCTGCCCTTCGGCGTACTGGGCCACCTCGTCCGGAATGGTCATGGTGAGCATCCGCGAGAGCACCCAGCCGACTTTGCCCTCTTTCGTGCGGATCAGGCTCCAATCCTCGATGATGATGGGCTTGAGTTCACCAGGCCCCTTGACCTTCGAACCATCCGCCGCCTGCTCCCGAGAAAGAGCATCCTGCAAAGTGGGCCGCGACAACAGCTGCCAGTTCTCGGGCAGTTTAGGCGGAGCGGGCATCGGAGGCGGAGGAATCCGGCGAGCCGTCTCCTTCTCTTTTCACGCTGCTTTTTCGCAGCGCGGGCCTTTCTTGCCGGGGCTGTAACACGCGCGGTCGAGGACTGGGCGGCCGACGTCCTTGGGGCCACTCGGTGCCCGATCACCTCCACCTTTCCGTTTTCAGGGATCTGAACGAAGCTCGGCGAGGTGCGGCTGGGCTCGGTATGGACATTCAACGCGTCGTAGACGGAGGCCACGCCCTGCGCGGGCAGAGCCGACGTACTGTCCGCGAAGCGCTTCAAATCCTGCATCTGCTCCGGACTGAGCAGCAGGCGGCCGTCCGTCCAGCCCATGACGCCCTGCGCGGTGCGGACCTGCATGAATCGCCGCCGGGACTGGATTACCTCGATCCGCTCACCGTGTTTCACCGTCGCGACCACGGGAGACTCGAGGGCGAGATCCTTCCGGATATTGAGGGTCGCAGGTGCGACGAACGCCTCGGCGACCGCCGGGGGTCCCTCGGACCGTGACCGGCAGGAGGTCACTGCGAAAAGAATCGCGACAACTGGAATCAGAAACCCGCGGGACATTCTCAGAGCTGCTACTTGTAGTCTAACAAGAGGGGTGGAAATGCCCGAAACAAAACCAGAGCACGCCGAGCAATATTATTGCCCCGTCTGTAACAAGGCCGTCAGCGATCCGTTGGTGTGCGGCGATTGCACAGCCATCATCTGCCGGAAGTGCGGGACGCCACTCGAACGGGCGGAGGAGTTGGGCATCGGGTAGGGTTTGCGGTCCGGTGTGGGGCGGCCTCTCAGGCTGCGCGGGACTCTCAGTCCCGCTCTTCACCGGCTGCTACGGTACAAAAACCCGCAGGAAGTACGCTTCCGCTTCCGGCCGGATATCGAACGGAGCGGTGCCGGGCGGCATATGCCATACCTGCCCGGCGTGAAACGGTTCCCGGCCCAGGCGGCCCGATCCCTCCAGCGCAATCAACAATTCGAACCGGTCCTGGCGGGGCTGGATCCTGGTGGCCGCTGCAAGCCGTTGCTCTTGCACAGCGAAATAAGGGCAGTGAACAATGAAACCATCGGGCGCGGTCGGTGGCGGCAGATACGGACCCGGCACAGCGACGTCCACGGCGCGATCCAGGTGCAGTTCACGCGGGCGCCCGTAATCGTACAAACGGTAGGTGACGTCTGAGAACTGCTGGATCTCGCAGAGCGCTAATCCCGGGCCGATGGCGTGGATGGTGCCGGCGGGGATGAAGATGCTATCGCCCGGCTTCACCTGGATCCACCGCAGGTAGCGTTCGATCTCACCGGACGCTGCCAGTTCGCGCAACCGCTCGGGTGAGACGGGCTCGGTCAGGCCCACAGCCACTCCGGCGCCCGGATCGGCGCGCAGAACGTGCCACATCTCGGTCTTACCGCGGCTGTTCTCATTGAGCGCGGCGTACTCGTCAGCCGGGTGGACCTGCACGGACAGGCGCTCGGAGGTGAACAGCAGTTTCACCAGCACCGGCAACTGCTGGTCGCCCTCATACCAGACTTCGCCGATTTTTCGGTCGGCATCGGGGAACCACGGCGACAGCCGGGGACTTCCCCACACCTTCTCGTGGAAGGTCATCCGCATCAACGCGGGTTCGGTAGACATCCCTACTCCCGGTGTTTGGCGATGAACTTGGCTAGCCGGTCGAGCCCCCGCTCGAGTTCGTGCATGGATGTGGCGTACGAGATGCGTACATGGTCGTTGGTGCCGAAGGCCTCCCCGGGCACGACGGCGACGAACTCTTCGGCCAGGAGTTTCTCGGCAAAGTGCAGGGACGACCGGATGCCCGATTCGTACGTAACGGCCACATTTGGGTACGCGTAGAATGCGCCCTTCGGGTTGGCGATGGTGACGCCAGGAATGGCGCGCAGCCGCTCGACCACGTAATCGCGGCGGGTCTTATACTCAGCGAGCATGGCGCCCACCGATTCCTGGGGACCGCGCAGGGCCTCCACCGCGGCCTTCTGAGCGATGGAGGTCGGGTTCGATGTGCAGTGGCTTTGCAGTTTGAGAATCGCGCCGATCACGGGAGCCGGGGCGAGCGCGAAGCCGATGCGCCAACCCGTCATCGCATAGGTCTTCGACAGCGATCCGGCAATGAGGACGGTGTCTTTGGAGCCGGGCGTGGCGGCAATGGAGAAAGGTTCGTCCTCATACACAAAGCGGCAGTAGCACTCGTCGGTCATCAGCCAGACTCCGTGCTTCCGGGTGACCTGATGGATCTTCTCGAACTCCTCGCGGGGCAGTACCCCACCGCTGGGGTTGGACGGCGAGTTGATGATCACGAGCTTGGTGCGGGGTGTCAGATGCCGCTCCACCATGTCGGCCTTGAGCTCAAATCCGGTGGACTCGTCGGTTTCGACGAACACGCACTTGCCGCCCGCGTAGTTCACCACGTCCTTGTAGGTAACCCAGTAAGGCACCGGAATGATCACCTCGTCGCCGGGGTTGATCAGGACCTGCATGAGGTTGAAGATGGCGTGTTTGCCGCCCACGGTTACGATGCACTCGCTGGGCGAGTACGAAGTGCCGTAATCGGTCGCGTGACGATCGCAAATGGCCTGGCGGAGATCCACAGTGCCGCCCGTGGCCGTGTACTTGGTGAAGTTGGCGGCGATGGCCGCCTCGCCCGCGCGTTTGATGTTATCCGGCGTGGGAAAATCCGGTTCACCGGCGCCGAAATCCACGACGTCCGCGCCTTCGCGGCGCAGGCGGTCGGCATCGGCTGCCACCTTCATGGTTGACGATACGCTGATCGTCGATACGCGTTCCGCAAGTCCCAGTGTCGACTGCATCGTTAGCTTCTCTGTTCCCCTCCGATTCTCTCTTTTAAACGGTCCCCCACTGATGGCGGCACCAGACCCGAGATATCGCCGCCCAGCCGGAACACTTCCTTGACCAACCGCGAACTGATGAACGAATAGGCCTCGCCGGCCATTAGAAACACCGTCTCGATCTCCGGGTGCAGGCGGCGATTCATCAGCGCCATCTGCAGTTCGTATTCATAGTCGGAGATCGCGCGGATGCCGCGCAGGATGACGGATGCGCCGCGCTCGGCGGCGAAATCCACCAGCAGTCCGTTGAACGTTTGAATCTCCACGTTCGGATAGGGCTCCAGCACCTGCTTCAGCATCGCCATCCGCTCATCCAAAGAAAACAGCGGCTGCTTATTCTCGTTCCGGAGGATCGCCACAATCAGGCGGTCCGCCAATCGCACCCCCCGCGCCACCAGGTCCAAATGCCCATTGGTGATGGGATCGAAAGAGCCCGGATAGATAGCGACTAAGCTGGTTGGCCTCGGGGACAATACTGAAATTGTAGCATTCGGGGTTTCCGTGCTTGGCCTACAATAGTCCATCATGCGCGTTCAACACCCGCTCCCAATCCTTCTGCTGGCTGCCGCGGCGGCTTACTCGCAACCGTTCCCGACCCCGAAGTCCGGGCCGGCCCTTCCGCACAAAGTGGTCCCGAACTGGGCGCAATTGCCTCGGGGCTGGAATTTCGGCGAGACCTCCGGCGTGGATGTCGATAAGAACGACAACGTCTGGGTCTTCAACCGCGGCAAGCATCCCGTGATCCAGTTCGATCGGAACGGCAGGTTCCTGCAGGCGTGGGATGACGTTCCCGTGGTCAGCTCGCACGGAATCCGCGTGGGGCCAGATGGCAACATCTGGTGCGTCGATGTCGCCGGGCATGCGCTGCTCACGTTTACGCCGCAAGGACGGGTGCTGCAGGTGATTGGCGCGGTGGGGCACCAGCCGGGCACCCAGGAATCCAAGGACGCTTTCAACCGGCCTACGGGAATCGCATGGGCGGCCAACGGCGATTATTACGTCTCCGACGGCTACGTCAATTCACGTGTGGTCCGTTTTGGCCGCGACGGGATCTATCAGATGCAGTGGGGCAGCAAGGGGACCGGGGATGGCCAGTTCAACCTGGTGCACGACGTGGTGGTGGATGCGAAGGGGCGCGTCTATGTCGCCGACCGCGAAAACCGCCGCGTGCAGGTTTTCGAAGCCGACGGCAAGTTCATCGACAAGTGGAGCGATGTCGGGTCGCCCTGGGGCCTGTACTATGCCGCCCGCGAAAACGCCATCTATATGTGCGACGGCTACAACAACCGCATCGTCAAGCTGAATACCGAAGGGCAGGTTCTGGGCGTGCTTTCGAGCTACGGCAAGGTCCCGGGCAAGCTCGATTTCGCCCACAATATCGCCGTTGACTCACATGGGGCGATCTACGTCGCCGAGATCAAGAACTGGCGCGTGCAGAAGTTCCAGCCGTGATATTCTGACCTCAGCCTCTTAAGTTCGTACCACGAAGGAGCGAATCGACCGATGCGCGTTGGCGTTTTTACCCCCCTGCTTTCACAGTTCCCGCTCGACAAAGTCATCGAGAAGCTGAAGGCGCTGAACATCAGTACCGTCGAGCTCGGCACCGGCAATTATCCGGGCGACCCGCACTGCAAATTGTCCATGCTCGACAACGAAGGCGAGTTGAAAGAATTCAAAAAGAAGCTGGACGATAACGGGTTCTCCATCAGCGCCCTGAGCAGCCATGGCAATCCGTTGCACCCGGATCCGGCCGTCGCCAAAGCCTTCCAGGAGACCAGCAGAAAAACCGTGCTGCTGGCCGAGAAACTGGGCGTGCCGGTGGTGGTGGACTTCTCCGGCTGCCCGGGCGATAGCGACAACGCCAAGTATCCGAACTGGGTGACCTGCCCGTGGCCGCCCGAATACGGCGACATGCTGGATTGGCAGTGGGAGAAGAAGGTTGAACCCTACTGGAAAGAGCATGGCAAATTTGCGGCCGATCATGGAGTGAAGGTCGCCATCGAAATGCACCCCGGCTTCGTCGTCTACAGTCCGGAGACGATGCTGCGGCTGCGGGAGATCGCGGGTCCGTCGGTGGGCTGCAACTACGATCCGAGCCATATGTTCTGGCAGGGGATCGAGCCGATCAAGGCGATCCGTGTGCTGGGCGACTGCATTTTCCATGTCCACGCCAAGGACACGCAGATCTATGAGACCAACCTGCCCAGGACGGGCGTGTTGGACACGAAGAAATATAGCGACGAGCGGAACCGCGGCTGGATCTTCCGCACCGTCGGCTACGGTCACGCCTACCAGTGGTGGACCGAGTTCATTTCCACTCTGCGCATGTTCGGCTACGACTACGTGTTGTCCATCGAGCATGAGGACACGTTGATGTCGCCCGACGAAGGGCTGACCAAGGCCGCGGCCTTCCTGAACCAGATCGTGATCAAAGAGGGTACCACCGCCGCCTGGTGGATCTAATCCAAACCGTTCGCAACGGGGTAGGCGAATCGATCGGCTACCCCTGTTCGTCTCCCTGTCACTTCCCGCTCAGACTGGCCCAACGCATGCCGATATGTGTTTTTGGTATGACGCGGTCCACTGATCTCATCTCCGGTGTCACGGAAGAAGCTAATTGCATCGTCCGTGGACGCAGCCTGGCTGAAGTGCTGCGTGAACACGCCGTGTGGCTCGAGAACAACGAATACGGGTGGCGGGCAAACCTCAGCGGGCTCACGCTGAATGATCTCGAATTGCCGGGTGCGAATTTGCGAATGGCGGTGCTGGAATCGGCGACCCTGCTCGACGCGATCCTGAGCGGGTCCGATCTGTCCGGATCACTGATGGCCGGCTGCGACCTGGAGCGTGCAAATCTCAGCGGCGCGGACCTGAGCGGGTGCGACCTTCTCGGCGCCAGGCTCCAGTTTGCACTGATGAACGGGTCAGGCCTGGCGGAAGCTAAGCTAAACAGAACCGAACTGCGGCACACACAGATGCAAGGCGCCCGGCTGCACGACGCGTCTTTGCAGGAATGTTCACTGCGGGGAGCGGATCTGACGAACGCCGCGTTTCACCAGACCCGGATCCACGATTGTGACTTTTCGGAGACGATGATCGAGCGGACCATCTTTGTCCATTCAAAAATCCAACTATCGCGGTTCTGCGGCGCCAAGGGCTACTACGCCAACCTGAGCTCGGCCAGGATCGAAAGCTGTGATTTCACCCGCGTCGAGATTCCCGGATCGAATCTCCAGCGGGTGCACTGCCAGCAGGTAAACTTTCACGCGGCGGATCTGAGCGAATGTGACTTCCGCGATGCGGAACTGAAGGGGGCGGACCTGTCGCGGGCAAAGCTCACCCGGGCCCGTTTCGGGCGTGCGGCTTTGTTCTGCACAGACCTGCGAGGAGCGGATCTGAGGGGCGCACGGGATATGACGGCGGAGCAACTTCTGCAGGCACGCACTGACGATCGCACGGTTCTTCCCAGTGGAGCGCGCGGACCCTATCTGCGATTCTCGAAAGCCGAACGGCCGGGCTGAAACGCCTTACTTACCGAGCCGCGACCGCGCTATCGAGCCGCGACCGCGCTACCGAGCCGCGACCGTCTTACCGAGCCGCGACCGTACTCCGAGCCGCGACCGCCCTACTGAGCCGCGACCGTCTTACTGAGCCGCGACCGTAAGGGAGCGGTAAACTCCCTCAATCGCCCGATACCCGCCGGGGCTGCAAAGTCCCCAACCCCATCCCCAACGGGAATTTCCAGTCAGAGAAGCGCGTCCGAAGCATGGACATACCAAGCATGAAAGCAATCAGGCATACCGAGTAGGCGATGACCTGATAATTGTCCAGCCCGTTCTTCCAGGATCCGAACCAGCGTCCGTAGACGAGCTCAATGTGCACCCAGTACACCAGTAGGGACGTCGTTCCCAGTTGTTTCACCCAGCTCCACTTGTTTCGGACCACGTATTCCACCCACAAATACGCGACTGCCGCCACCACCAGCAATACACCCAACTTAATGACTACTAACGCCGGGCTATCCAGCCAGAACTCGGCTTTGGGATACAGCGAATAGGGCAGATTTGCAAAGTACTCGCCGCTCAGGATGAGCCCAAATCCGACAATCGCTGACCACTGCATGACGCGATTCACTTGGTCCACCGTGATCTTCTTCAAAATGGATCCGGCACTCACCCCGAAGGCGATAAACGCTGCCCAGGGGAAGAAAGCGAAGTAGGCGTAGCTGGGAATAAAATACATTCGCACGCCTTGCGGGAGCCAGGTCCAGTCGGTAGCCGTTACGAGGGGTGCGCCTGCGGCGATGACCGCCCCGCCGATGGCGGCCCAGCGGATCCGCTGCTCGATCGAGAGGAGGGCAAGCGGTGAGAGGGCCAATAGCGTCAAAGCCATCAGATTGAGAACGTCCACCTTGAACAGGTCGGTCCACGGACTGCTAGGCCAACCGAAGGCCCACAGTTGGAGCCGAAACAGGACTGCGAGGACAAGGAGATACCGGGAACGCTTCAAAGCAGCCACAAACCGGTCCCGAAGCGACAGGCTCTGCCGTTCGCCGCGTTCGAGAATGAACGCGAACGTGATACCAGTAAGGAACAGAAAAATGGCGGGTCCGAGACCACCGAAGAACTGGGATAGTACGTAGGGCGACTGGCTCCGGAGATCGTCGCGCGTGAATGAATGGAAGGTGTGGCCCTGCAACATGATTACAGCCGCCACTCCCCGCATCCAATCGAGGAAAGGTAGCCGGGGTCGTTGTGTTACTCGCATCATGGGTCTGGCGTGCAAATCGAAGTCCAATGTTTACTTCTGAGGAGTGATTTTCTTCACTCCGGCGGGAAGAACGAGTTCCAGGTCCTTGTCGCTGAGCGCAGGGTTCAGTTTCACCTCCGTATAGGTGATGAGAGTATAGTCCTGGTCGTTCTTGTTTATTCTCTCCTTCAACGGATGGCTGGCATCCTGGGCCAACCAGATATGGGCCGTCTTGAAGATATCTTGTGCCTGCTTGGTTTTGGGCGTCAATTCCAGATGCGTGGCAGTCTGGCCCGCCACGGTTTCGGTTCCGATCAAGCGGACGTTGTAATCCCGCTGCAGTTGCTTGCCGGAGGTGCTGAATCCGAGCAAAAGAAACTGATCGAGTTGATCCCCGAACTTGCCGATGTCGTACAGTTCCACGACGTTGCTCTTCGGGTAGAACACCTGTAACTGACGGTCGCGAATGCTGAGAAGCTTGCTGTTTGCGCCGGTGAAGTCCACGCGCCCAACAATACCCGCCTTCGTACGCTTCATGCGGACAACGGCGTTCTGCGTCTCGTTTTCGTTGATCACCTCGGTGTGATTCACCTGGACGAGGTTGGCCGTCATCCCCTGGAAGGATTCGGCGTTCTTGTCCATGCGCGCAAGCACTTCATTGAGGGAGTCCGAGGCGGAGACCGGGATGGCCGCTAGACACACACTGATGAGGAATATCGGGATGAGCCGCATATTTATGAATCGCCGGGCAAGTTCGGGGATTATGGCGTGGTGAACGCCATGTACCCCCTGATTTCCTGTTCCGCGTCAAAGATCGGCTCAACTCGCGTGACCTGATGTTTCTTGCCGGTCCGCGACTGGATCATCCCCGCCGCCCGACCGACCCGATCGGCAACAGACAGATCATCCAGAAGCCCAGGCTCAATCCAAAAGGCGCTCCCCTGATTGGAGGGCACCATGACGACGCTGTTGGCTCGAGGTTGGTCGCGGAACCATTCCCGAGGTGTGAGGAAAATGAATGCCAGGATGAGACCCACCATCAGGTCGTACTGCCAGCCGGCGCGGGGGTAATCCCATAAAATGAAGCGCTTAAGGCCGTTCATCGACTTATATTTTACCAGATGACGCCGGAAGCCCGGCGGTTTCCTAAGGATGCGTGATTTTACAAAGAAAGAAGAAAGTGGCCAGGTAGCGTTATGTGACTTACGATCCGAGGAGGGGTATCTTACCGGTACTTGCGAAGGACGGCCAGCACTCGGCCCTGCACCTCGACACCCGGTTTCGGGACGCGGATAGGAGCGAGTTCGGCGTTGGCCGGTTGCAGCCGGATCTGCTCGCCTTCATCGTAAAACCGCTTCAAGGTAGTCTCGGAACCGTCCACCAGAGCCACCACGATCTCACCGTCCCGCACGCGGTCCGTCTTCTGCACGAGAACGAAGTCACCGCTGCAGATGTGGTCCTCGATCATCGAATCGCCCCGTACCTCGAGCGCGTAGGTATCGGGATCTCCGGCGAAGTCGCCGAAGTTCAGCGTTCCCTGGTTGGTGAACGACTCCACGGGCATGCCGGCGGCAATGCGTCCCAACAACGGAACTGCGGCGGTTTTGCCCGCCCAGGGCCCGTCATACTGCTGCTGCTCATCGAAATACTTCGATGTCAGTTCCACTGACCGGCTCCGGTTGTAGTTGCGCTTCAGGTAGTGCTTCGCCTCCAGCGCCATGATGTGCTTGTGGACGGTGGCGAGCGACGCCAGCCCAAGGGCGGAA
The DNA here is from genome assembly GCA_963737465.1 of uncultured Acidobacteriota bacterium. GTDB lineage: Bacteria > Acidobacteriota > Terriglobia > Bryobacterales > Bryobacteraceae > TMP-7. The sequence continues at coordinate 1,246,329 of CAVTTC010000011.1, read as the reverse complement.
GCCAGTTCATCGAAGCTGGGGCTATACGAGTGTTCCTCGATAAATGACCTGATAGCGTCCAGCACTTCTTTCTGCCGTCTGGTGAGAGCCATCCTGACCTCACCTGATTTTCGGCGAAGAAAAGGGGAAAGTCAAGCGGTTTCCGCTTTACTGGGCGGCGCAGGGTCCGCGGCGCTCTTGTTATCCTCGTTGTCAGGACATGTCAGCATCTCTTTTAGCAGCGCATCTCGAGAAGTCCGGCCGGAAACTGTCCGAGGTGGACAGCGGCCTGCTCGCGTTTCTGGTGAACCTGGAGAATGTGGCGCGGGTGGCCCCGGTGGTGGCAAACGGTATCTTGCAGGAACTCACGGACCAACGCAACAACATCAAGCTGATCGCCAGCGAGAACTATTCGTCGCTCGCCTCCCAGAGCGCGATGGCCAACTTGCTCACCGACAAATACGCGGAAGGCTTTCCGGAACACCGCTTCTACGCCGGATGCCATAACGTGGACACCATTGAGGCGTACGCGGCGGAACAGGCCAGGGCGTTGTTCGGGGCCGACCACGCCTACGTGCAGCCGCACAGCGGCGCCGACGCCAACATGGTAGCGTTCTGGGCGGTGTTGAACGCGCGCGTCGAAGTGCCGGCGGTGGCTGAATTCGGCGCGAAAGACTCGGCGGAGTTGTCGGATGAGGACTGGGAGAAGGTGCGGCAGCGGTTGGGCAACCAGCGGCTCCTGGGCATGGACCTGCGAGCCGGCGGCCACCTGACTCACGGGTACCGCAAGAACGTCTCGGCCAAGATGTTCCACGCCTTCACCTATGGCGTGAGTGCCGAGACTAACCTGATCGATTACGACGCGCTCGCCGCGCAAGCGGCTCAGGTGCGGCCGCTGATCCTGCTGGCTGGATATAGCGCCTATCCCCGAGCCATCAACTTCCGCCGGATGCGCGAGATCGCCGACAGCGTGGGCGCGGTGTTCATGGTGGACATGGCCCACTTTGCCGGATTGGTGGCGGGCAAGGTCTTTGAAGGCGATTTCGACCCGGTGGCTCACGCGCACATCGTCACCAGCACCACGCATAAGACGCTGCGCGGACCGCGGGGCGGCATCGTTCTGTGCAAGAAAGAATTCGCCGAGCATGTGGACAAGGGCTGCCCGCTGGTCTTGGGCGGACCGCTTCCGCACGTGCTGGCCGCCAAGGCCGTGGCCTTCACCGAAGCTCGCCGCCCGGAATTCCGCGGCTACGCGCGGCGGATCGCGGAGAATGCACGCTCGCTCGCTCAGGCGTTCGTGGATGCCGGCCGCACCGTGATCAGCGGCGGGACGGATAACCACCTGGTGCTGCTGGACGTACGCCCGTTTGACCTGACCGGGCGCCAGGCCGAATCGGCGGTGCGCGAGTGTGGCATCACTCTCAATCGCAACACGATCCCCTTCGATCCGAACGGTCCATGGTACACCAGCGGTCTGCGGTTGGGGACCCCGGCCGTGACGACGTTGGGTATGGGGGCGGCCGAGATGAAAGAGATCGCTTCCATCATGACTCTGGTGCTCGAGCACACCACCCCGGAGACGGGACCGAAGGGCAAGAGCAAGGCGAAGTACCTGGTGGATGCCGGCGCCAATGCCGAAGCCAGCAGCCGCGTGCACGCGCTGCTGCAGCGGTACCCGGTCTATCCCGAACTCGATCTGGCCGTGATCTCGGATTTCGTGGCCCAGTTCGCACCAACTGTGGCCGTATAGCTCCGTTCGGCAAACACCATCTGGGAGGTGGAACATGGGCCGACTGCTACTCGTCATATGCGGCGTTCTGTACGCGGCATACGCGTTACTAAACTTCTTCATGCAGGGTACAGATGGGTTCCCGACCCTGCGTACATCCGTGCAGCACCGCGGCACCGTCGTGGAGATGGGGATAGTCGCACTCGCCGCAGGAGTTTGCACAATGGCTGCCGCTTATTGGAGTTCGAGGAAGAGCAGCGCCTGGCTTCTGGCCGTGAATGGCTTCGCCTGTAGCCTGCTCGGACTGATCCTCACCTTTTGGAAAGGCAGACTGCAATTCTCCACCATCGCGCTATTGATCGTGGTGATGGCGGTGAGCGTCGGTGTTTATCAACTGGCAATCGCGCGAACATCGTGGCTGCTGAAAGCCGCCGGGGTGGCTTCGGTTGCTTTTGCCCTGGCGTTTCTGGCGTTCCTTTTTGGTTGGATCAAACTGGACCCAGGTGCGCCGGCTCAGTCTCTTTACTGGCTGGGTTCGTATTTCGCTTTCAGCGCAGCATGCATGCTGTGGCTGTCCTCGCGCCCAGGTCGCAGTCCGCTGTAGGCTGGACCTCACAGGAGTGCCGGCACCTGGACTTTACACATTCCTGATCCGATGTAGGGTGGACTTCAGTCCGCGCGGGAGTTCACTCCCGCATCTTGAGTCTGGATATTCCTGATCCGAAGTGGGGTAGCCTGCCGGTCTGAAGGTGGGACAGGCTTCAGCCTGTCGAGTGCCGGCACCAATTTGATCGCCGCCTAACCCGCACGCAGCCGCCGCAGTCTATGCGCCGCGGCCGTCAGCGTCTCCTCGCTCTTACAAAAACAAAATCGCACGATCTGTTTCCCACGATCCGGGTTAGCGAAGAAGCTGGACCCGGGAACGCAGGCGACTCCAATCTCCTCGATCAAGTGCTGCGCAAAGCTCACGTCGTCCTTAAAACCAAACCCCGAAATATCGCACAAAACATAATACGCGCCCTTTGGCGTATAAGGGCGGAAGCCCGCCGTGCGCAGCATATCGAGCACGAAATCACGGCGAGTAGAGTAGGAGACGGCGAGTTCGCGATAGTACTCGTCGGGTAGATCGACGGCGGCGATGCCGGCCTGCTGCAGCGGAGCGGCGGCGCCCACGGTGAGAAAGTCGTGCACCTTGCGGATGGAATCCGTGAGTTCGGGCGCAGCCAGCACCCACCCGACGCGCCATCCCGTCACACCCCAGGTCTTGCTCATGCTGTTCACCAGGATGGTACGCTCGCGCATTCCGGGCAGGGCCGCCATCGGCCGGTGGACGGCGTCGTCGTAGAGAATGTGCTCGTAGATTTCGTCGGTGATGACCAGCGCATTGAACTCCCGCGCCAGTTCGGCGATGACGGCCAGTTCGTCGGCGTCGAAAACGCGGCCCGTGGGATTGTTGGGGCTGTTGAGGATGATCGCCTTGGTACGCGGCGAGAATGCGCGGCGCAGTTCTTCCGGATCGAAGGTCCAGTGCGGCGCGTGAAGCGGAACCAGGCGGCTGACCGCATCGCAGAGCAGCGTGTCGGGGCGATAGTTCTCGTAGAACGGCTCAAAGACGATGATCTCGTCGCCAGGGTCCGTCACGGCCATCAGTGAAGCGATCATGCCCTCGGTAGCCCCGCAGCACACCGTGATCTCGCGCTCCGGATCGAACTCCAGGCCGTAGGTGCGCTGGTATTTTCGTGCGATGGCGTCGCGGAACGGCTTGGCGCCCCAGGTGATGGCGTACTGGTTCACATCGCTCAGAATCGCCTGGCAGGCGGCCTGCTTCACCGGTTCCGGCGCTGGAAAATCCGGGAAGCCCTGGGCGAGATTCACCGCGCCGTGGCGGATGGCCAGGCGCGTCATCTCGCGAATTACGGACTCGGTGAAGTGCTCAATCCGGTGGCTGCGAAAGCGGGACATTCCACGATTCTCGCAGACTACACGCGATCCAGAGCCTGCTGCAAATCGTCCAGCAGATCTTCCAGGTCCTCGATTCCCACGGAGAGCCGGATGAGGTCGGCCGTGATCCCCATGCGCGTGCGGACTTCCACTGGTATGGAAGCATGGGTCATGGTCACCGGGTGATCGATCAGCGACTCCACCCCTCCCAGAGACTCGGCGAGGGTGAATACCCGCACGGCTTCCAGGAGCCGCCGTACGCCGGCCTCATCGGTGTCCACCCGGAATGAGAACGTCCCCCCGTATCCGCTCATCTGACGAAGGGCGAGCAAGTGCTGGGGATGACTGTCGAGCCCCGGGTGAAGCACGGAGCTGACCTTTGGGTGCGTGGCCAACCATCGCGCGATGGCCAGGGCGTTGCGGTTGTGCTCTTCCATCCGAATGGCCAGTGTCTTGATTCCGCGCAGCACCAGGTAGCAATCCTGAGGTCCGGCGCAGGTCCCCATGGCGTTCTGGAGATATCCGATGCGCTCGGCCAGTTTCGCGTCCTTCACCACGATGCCGCCGCCTACCACGTCCGAATGGCCGTTGATGTACTTGGTGGTGGAGTGCAGAACGACGTCGATGCCGAGGTCCAGTGGACGTTGGAAATAAGGGGAGAGGAAGGTGTTGTCGCAAATGGTGATTGCGCCATACCGTCCGGCCAGCTTGCCCACTGCCTCCAGATCCACCAGGTTCATCAGCGGGTTTGTGGGCGTCTCGATCCATACGCCCCGGGCTCCGGCGCGAAGGCCGCCTTCGAGTGTCTCGAGATCCCGCAAATCCACGTAGTCGGCCGTGATCTGTTTGTCGCGGAACACCGTTTCGAACAAACGGTAGGTTCCGCCGTACAGATCGGAGTGGACGATGATACGGTCGCCGGAGGAAAACGACATGAGTACGGTAGTTTCCGCTGCCATGCCGGTTGCGAAGGCAAAGCCCGCAGTCCCGTTCTCCAGGCGCGCCAGGCAGTCCTCAAGGGCTTTGCGCGTGGGATTGCCGCTGCGCGAGTAATCGTACGGACCAGGCTGGTTCACGCCTTTAAAGGCGAAGGTGGAGGTCTGGTAGATGGGCATCATGACGGCGCCCATGTGATCGGCGGGGTTCTGTCCCGCATGGATAGCAGCGGTACGGAACCGCGTCCGATTTTCTGGCATGGATAGTACCAGTGTGCCAGATGGAGCATCGGGTCATGCGATCGAGCGGTAATTGAGATCCGTTTTCCGATACCCCGATTTTCGCCGTTCACGCCCCTCGAAAATAAAGTTGTCCCAATCCCCTCAATAACATCCAACATCCGCCAAAGGGGCCAACGCTGGACGTCCCGCTATCCTGAGGGTGGAAAGAGATGGAACACGAAACCACCGACGCCCCGGACGCCGTCCAACCGTCCACCCGCGCGGAAGCCGCTCGTCGCAACGGCGCAAAATCGCAAGGCCCAAAAACCGATTCCGGTAAGCAACGCTCGTCCCAGAACGCCATTAAGCACGGCATGTACTGCCGCGACATCGTCGTTCCCGGCGAGTCATTGGAGCAATATCACGATCTCCGCGATACCTACGTCCAGGAATTCACCCCCGTCGGTCCCGCCGAATCGCACCAGGTCCAGACCATGATCGACGCCGAATGGCGCATCAACCGCTTCCGGCAGTCGGAAACCGCCGTCATCACCCGCCGCATCCCCCGTGAATCGGGCACCCCCGACGACCAGATCGCCAACGCCATCGCCCGCGACGTCCTCGATAGCACCACGCTGAAAGCCGTCTATCAATTCGAACCCCGGCTCCAGCGCGATTACGACCGCGCCCTCCGCCGCCTCCTCGAACTCCAGAAGCGCCGCACCGCTGCCCCGGCCCCCAAGAAGGTCGCAAACCCGCCCCTCGAAAAACAGCAAAACGAACCCAAGCCGGAGCCCGCCGAGACCATGGCCGCCGCCGAACTGACCACTGACCACCGGCCACTGACCACTAGCGAGCCACCCGCCCACGTCGTACTCCGCGAGTGAAACCGCACAACCCCTCGGCCCTCTCCCGCAGCAACCTCTGGCCGGACCTTCGATAGATCGTCCAACCAGAGACCGGATCTTTGAAAATTGAATACACCCCCAAGCCTGAGCGCAGCCCGCGGCTGGCTTGACGACCGGCGGGGCGCCGGCCGTCAGTGTCCGGCGCGAGTGTATCTGCCCATCAACTGCGCATTGGCGATGATTCGCCCGTCCATGGCCGCGTCCAACTCCTGCCGCGATGCGCCGCTCGCGAGCGAGATCGACTCGCTGAGAGCATACAGGTGGAAGAAGTAGCGGTGCGTTCCCGAAGGAGGACACGGGCCGCCGTAACCGATCTTGCGGAATCCATTCCGGCCCTGCATCGCCCCGCTGGCTAAACGGTCATTGGCGGGCACAGCTTCCGCAAGTTCGTTCATGGAGACCGGAAGTCCATACAACACCCAGTGCACGAATGTGCCGGAGGGAGCATCCGGGTCGTCAACGATCAGCGCCAGGCTCTTCGCACCTTCCGGAACTCCGCTCCAGGTGAGCGGCGGCGAGACGTTCTTGCCGTCGCAGGTGTATTTTCGGGGAATATCGGCGCCTTCCTCGAAGGCGGTGCTTCTCAGGACCATAAGTCACCTTCCTTCAGTTGGACGCCGCCGCGGGGCGACGCTAACCGCCGATCGCGTACATCGGGCGGGGCGGGGCGACGAATTTCTCCGAGTTGATCTCGTGTCCCAACCACTTGGACGCGACGTTTCGTCGTAACACCTGTTCCAGTTCCTCGTCCCCTGCCCCTGAACGCAGGATACTCCGGATATCCATCTCCTCGATCGCGAACAGGCAGTAGCGCAACTTCCCGTCAGCCGTCAGCCGGATGCGATTGCAGTTCAGGCAGAAGGGCTTGGTCACCGTCGGGATGAACCCCACGCCCCCCACTCCGTCCGCAAAGCGGTACTCGGTGGCCGGTGCGCGCGGGTCCGCATCGGGCACCGGGATCAACGGACCGATCTCGCTGGTCAACATCGCCAGCATTTCGTCAGCGGTCAGGACCCTCTGGCGATCCCACAGCCCCTGCGCATCGAGCGGCATGAATTCGATGTACCGGATTTCAATCCCGTGTTCGCGTCCGAATCGCGCCAGTGGAACGACATCCGGCTCCACCAGATCCTTCACCGCTACGGCGTTGATCTTGATGGGGCCATACCCCAACCGCTCGCATTCGTGGATGCCCGCCAGAACCCGGTGGATTTCGTCCCGCCGCGTGATCTCCAGAAAGCGCCCGCGATCAAGCGTGTCCAGGTGCACGTTGATGCGGCGCAAGCCCGCCTCGTACAACTCGGCCGCCATGTCCTTCAGCAGAATGCCATTGGTGGTCAGCGCGAGGTCCTCGATGCCCGGGATGGCTCGAAGGGTCCGGACCAGGTGCGCCAGGTTCCGGCGGATCAGCGGTTCCCCTCCGGTAAGCCGGAGTTTCCGGACGCCCAACCGTGCCGCCACGCCGCACGAAGCGCTCGATTTCCTCGAAGGTGAGAACTTCCTCGCGCGGCCCGAACTTCACGTCGGTTTCCGGCATGCAGTAGAAGCAGCGGATGTTGCAGCGGTCAGTTACACTGATCCGGAGGTTGTCGTGCAATCGGCCGAAGCCGTCGATCAGTGGACCGGAGCCGGCCATCTGCGAATTACTTCACCGCCAACATGCGCTCGAGCGGCAGGGCAGCCCGCCGGATGAGGTCGTCTGATAACTCCACTCGCGGTGTCAGGTCGCGCAGGCAGTCGCGAAGTTTCTCGAGAGTATTCCGTCGCATGTAAGGACACTCGCTGCAGTTGCAGTTCTCGTTGGGCACGAAATAGAACCGCTTATTCGGCGACTGCCGTTCCAGCGAGTGCTTCACACCGCTCTCGGTCATGATGATGAACTCTTCGGCATCCGACTTGGTGCACCAATCGATGATAGCGGACGTGGATCCGATAAAATCGGCCATCGACAGTACGTCCTGCACGCATTCCGGATGGGCCGCCACCAGCGCCTCGGGATGTTCGGCCCGCAACTTCGACAACCGCCGTGCCGGGAACGTAGCATGCACGATGCAGGCGCCCTGCCAGATCCGCATGTTCTCCCGTCCAGTCTGCTTCTTGACGTAGTTTCCCAGGTTCATGTCGGGAAGAAACAGCACCGGCTGTTTCGCGGGGATGGAATTCACCACCGCCACCGCGTTGCGCGACGTACAAAGAATATCGCTCAGCGCCTTCACTTCCACCGAGGTGTTGATATAGCTGACCACGGCGTATTCCGGGTGCAGTTGCCGCCACGCCGCTAATTGTTCCGCGCTGCAGGCGTCCACCAAGCTGCACCCCGCATCGCGGTCGGGAACCACGACGGTGCGGCCGGGATTCAGCACCTTGGCGGTTTCGGCCATGAACCACACGCCGCAGAACGCAATCACATCGCCGCCGAAACTCTGCGCCCGGCGCGATAGTTCCAAGCTATCCCCAATGGAATCAGCCAGGTCCTGAATTTCGGTATCCTGATAGTGATGGGCCAGGATCACCGCGCTACGTTCCTCTTTGAGCTCTAGAATCTCGTCCTGGATGGTCTGGATTGCCAACATGGGTCACCTACAGGCGGGTCCTCCTATTGTAACAAGCGCCCCAGCGCAATCTTGGATGATTTCCACAGGCGGAAAGATTCTTGGTACCATGACAAAAAGTAAGGTTTCTTACACTCGTGTCCTGTAAGGCCTCCGAGGAGTTGCCGTGTTGCTTCACTCGTCTCTTCCTTTCCTTGCAATGGCCTTGAGCGCCGGATTACAGGCTCAAACCGCTGTCCTCACGTGTACTCCCTCCGCCGTACCGACCACGGTACGCGCTGAGGGCGTGGCCGAACGGACCGGCGACATCGTGTTCTCGTGTTCGGGCGGGCAGCCCGGTGCGCCGGTCTCCGGAAACATCATCCTTTCGCTCAACACAACCGTGACCAATCGGATCCTGCCGGACGGTTCCACCGATGTCACCCTGACCGTCAACAACGGAGGGGTGCCTGTAACGTACACGGCACGACCGTTTTCATCCAACGGCGTGGCCTTTAACGGTGTCGTGTTCAACACCTCACCGCAGGGCACCGCGGAACTCCGCTTCGCTAATCTGCGGGGCAACGCCAGCAAGTTTGGTTTCGCTACCTCCAATCAGCCCATTACCGCCAGCCCGTCGTTCACTGGCGCGGGTATGGCTGTCCCGAACAGCAATTTTATCGTCGCCTATCTGGAACGCGCCGTATACGCCACCAGCACTGGCCGCCTGGTATGCGACCAGTACGGTTCGCCGCTGCCGGACATCATTTCGGTTGGAAGCCTTCTGTCCACCAGCGCATTCTCAAACACCCGCGTCACGGAAGGCTTTGCTTCGGCCTTCGTTCCTCTCAGCGATCCCGCCAGTTTGCGGGCTGATTCCGGAACCCGCATCATCGTTCGGTATTCCGGATTTACACCGGCAGCCCGTCTGTTCGTGCCCGATGCCATCGCCGGCACTGACGCCGACGTCCCCACCTCGGCGGGCGATATGGGCTTCCCTGCGTCGGGCGGTCAGTACACTCCCGGCAAGCGGCAATTGCTGTTGATCCGCGTGGCCGGAGCCGACGCCAGCGGGGCTGGCGGCCACTTGGCAATGCCTGTCCCGACGGCTCAGATGGCCCTCAATTCGGCAAGCGAAGTAGCGCTTTCCGGCGGCGCCGGATCTGTCACCTACGAGGTAGTGGACTCGAATCCGAGCCTGCGTGAGAGTGCCCAGCTACCCGTGTTCCTCGGCTTGGCGCCGAACTCCGGGGCTTCCGGTGGCGAGACTGGTCTGGCCGTGAACCTTGCGCCACTCTCCAACGTGGTTACCCAATCCACCACGGCCCCTATCCCCCGATTCGCCGATACCCCGGCTCCTTCGGATTGCACGCTGCTTGGCGATTGCAGCGCCAATTACTTCCCGCAGCTGCAAATGAACACCCCGTCGATCTCCTTCACGGTGCCGGCGGGCCAGCCCTCGACGACATGGGTACCTATCAGGAACGCTGGCGCGGGTACCCTCCAATGGGCCGCGACCATCACGCCCGCTACGGCTTCCAGTTGGCTGAAGCTGTATCCCGCGCAAGGCCTGAACAACAGTACGTTGCGGGTTGACGCAGTTACCACTGGGCTTGCGCCGGGCACCTATCAGGCAAGCATCGTGCTCGATGCCGGACCGCTCGCGGGCACGCGGACAATCCCGGTGACACTGACCGTAACCCCTGGACAGACCTCCGTACCCGTCCCCACCGTGTTGAGCGTATCGAATGCCGCCAGCGGCGATGAAACACGCTTGGTCGCCGGATCGCTTGCCACCCTGATGGGTTCGCAGTTGAGCGGTCAAATCGTCGCCGTCACATTCGACGGAACCGCCGCCGATCTGCTGTACACCAGTGCGACCCAGATCAATCTGCGCGTTCCCCCCGCCCTAACAGGCAAGCAGACTTCCAAGATGGTCGTATCGGTGGACGGAGTTTCATCCGCCCCCATGACGGTCAACCTGGTGGACTCTGCCCCGGCAATCTTCCCCGGCGGGGTACTCGACCAGGATGGGGCAGTGAACACTGCGGCAGCCCCGGCCATGACCGGAAGCGTCCTTCAGATCTACGCCACCGGTCTGCCGGCCTCCGGCGTGATCACCGCCAAGATCCATGACCGTCCCGTTCCGGTTCCCGAGTACGGCGGCGCCGCACCGGGCTTTCCCGGGGTGCAGCAGGTGAATGTTCGGATCCCGGCCGATCTCCCTGCGATGCAGACCTGGGTATACGTCTGTGGCGGGCTCACCAGCAGCCAGCAGGTCTGCAGCGCTCCGTTCAAGGTTTGGATCGCGAACCCTTAGCTCGCCCTGGCGTATAGCCGGCCGGTATGTCACAGTCTGTACAGATGCCCAAAGGATGGATCCTCGCTGGGTTAGTTTTCACCGTTTTGCTGGCCGCACAGGACCGGCAGTCGGTCCCCAAGGCGTGGGACGCGCAGGCACTTCAGGAGATGACCACCCCCCTGCCGGGGCTGAACGCGCCGGTAAAGTACGCGCCCGCGGATTGGTACTACAAGATTCCGGAGCGCCAGATCTACAAGGCATACCCGGTCTACCGTCCGGACAAGGAACCGCCGAACTACATGGCGTTCCTCAGCGCACAGAACCCGGAACTCGTCGCGTTCGACCCGTCGAAGCTTAAGACCGCCTTTGATTGGACCCAGGCCGGTGAAGCCGTGTTCTCGAGCGCCGGCGATACGGGCCTGCTCACGCCCGACGATCTGCGCATTCCTCAGGTATGGAAGCGGTTCCGCCTCCAGCCCGACGCGGACGGTTCGCTTCCCGGCTGGCGGTATGTCATCCGGAAGCGAAGCAAGATCGAACTGGCCCCCACGTTGTGCGGCGGGTGCCACGAGGGCCTGGTTGAAGGCATGACGGTTCCTGGAGCGCCGAATGGATGGCTAACCGGTCCTATGTTCGCCTTCGATTTCCGCCGCCGGCTCAATGCCGCCAAGGATCGGGAGGTGTCTGGAGGCGAGGAGGTCGCCCGTCAGTTCGCGCTCTTCTCCGTGCCATGGAAGTCGCCCGATCCCGCGCTGCCAATATCCAGGATGGCCCCTAACGACCTCTGGCGACTGTACGACGCGATCACCCCGGGTGTGGCGGTGCGCACCGGGACCAGCCCGGTCTTCCCGCCCAGAATCCCGGATCTCATCGGGGTAAAGGATCGCACGCTGCTGGGAAACACCGGCTCGTACCGCCACCAGGGGATCGCCGACTTGATGCGCTACGCGATGCTTGAAACAGGCTTTGAGCAATACACGCAATACGGCGAGTTCCGTCCCTCCGGTTCGTTGCCCGACCCGTCCGGGCTCGAACGCCTGAGCGACACCCAGGCATACGCGCTGGCGCTGTATCTCTACAGCCTGAAGCCGCCCGCGAACCCGAACCGGTCTGATCCCATGGCCAAACGCGGCCAGAAGATCTTCGACCGGGAGGGGTGTGCGTCGTGCCATCCCGCGCCCCAGTACACTACTGGCAAGGCGATCCCGGCGGACGACAGCGATCCCCGCCTGGCCCGGGACACCCGTAGAGGAACGGGTGCCTATCGGGTGCCGTCGCTGCGGGGCGTGTGGTACCGCGAACCGCTGGAACATAACGGCTCCATGGCGGCGCTGGAGGATTGGTTCGATCCGGTCCGTTTGAGAGACGAGCTACGTCCCCACCGGGTTTAAGGGCGATCGCGTGCAAACCCGAGCAGTGAAAGGACATCCCTACGGTCTCAAGCTGTCTTTTGAAGACCGGCGGGCCCTGATGGCCTTTCTGCGCAGCCTCTAAATGCGGTACATTGAAGGTGTTAAGCGATTTGACGTGGGCGGCTAGCTCAATTGGGAGAGCGCTGCGTTCGCAATGCAGAGGTTGGGGGTTCGATCCCCCCGCCGTCCACCAAACCTTAATTCCCCACACGCCTTCCGGCCCGAGCAACTTCAGCCTTCAAGCTACAATTGGAACGAACATGGACCAAGACGCCATCCTCAAGAAAATGCAGCAGGACTGGGACGCCCGTGCGCGCGAAAACGCTCGCTATTACGTGGCCACCGGGAAGCAGGACTGGACCGACCAGGATTTCTTCGAGTCCGGCGAACGCACTGTGAGCGAAGAGGTCCTGACGGACATGATCAACATCTGCCAGGGTAAGGAACCCGGGGAGATGAAGGTGCTTGAAATCGGCTGTGGCGCGGGACGAGTGACCCGCGCCCTATCGAGGATCTTCGGCGAAGTCCATGGCGTGGATGTCAGCGGCGAGATGGTACGCCAGGCGCGATCGGCTCTCCAGGACCGGCCCAACGCGCACGTCTACCAAAACGACGGATCCACGCTCGCGGTCATTCCCGAAGGGCTGGTTTTTGATTTCGCCTTTTCCACCATCGTGTTTCAGCACATCCCCAGCCGGGATGTGATTGAGAACTATGTGCGGGAAGTACATCGCAGGCTGCGCCCGGGGGCTCTGTTCAAGTTCCAGGTGCAAGGCGACAGCAGCCTGGCGACAAAGCCGGACGATACCTGGCTCGGCGTACCGTTCTCAGACCAGCAGGCAGTCGAGATGGCGCTCCGGTGCGGATTCGATCCGCGCTACCGGCACGGCGCCGGCGAACAGTATTTCTGGCTTTGGTACTTCAAGAAGTAGCCGTGCTTTTGGCTGGCTTCTCAATCGGAACGGGTTCACCGGCATCATGCTGGCCGGATTTCTCGGCCCTCTTCTCAGCCCAGTATCTGGCCATTCTCTCTGAGACCTCGTGGCGCTCCTCCGGGCTCATGCTTTTGCGGCCGCGACGCTTGGGCGGGTCCTTTGCTGCGGCCTTCCCCTGCGGCCCCACCTTGCCTCTGGCGAGCATCGCTTCCAGTGAAGCGATAATTCGATCGATCCGTTTCTTTTCCTCGACCAGCTCGCGAATCGCTTTATAAAGATCCACAGCCCGGCTTCCTCAATTGATTAAACACTCGAACCACCCATTTGAAAATCCGGTCACACCGCTAGGCATGCCGTTCAGAGCCGATCGACACTCAATCTTATTATCCTGATCTTGCGATGCCGCCGGAGGGACGGATCTCCAGGAGTCGTACTGGTACGAGCGCTATAAATCGTAGCAAATTCGCGCGAACGTTGCGCAGGCCAAATAGTCAGCGATGCGTCGGCGCTACCGGCTCAGAAACGGCCAGTGCGGAACGTAGTGGACGCCAAATTTCCAGATGGCGATAGCCACGATACCGGCCAGAACTGCCACGATGATAGCCATCCATTTGAACACGGATCCCCACGGGAACCTGCGGTTCTCGCGATGCAGCGTGAGTATCCAACCCGCGAACACGCCGATGAAGAACAACATGCTCATCGGAATGGCAAACATCATCAGGTTGAATACATCGGGGGTCGGTGTGACGATCGCCGCGACCACGACAATCACCAGAATGGCGTAGCGCGAATGCCGGAGCAGGAACGAAGGCGACGCAATCCGGAGCAGGGTCAGGAAGAAGATCAGCACTGGAAGTTCAAACACCAGTCCAATGCCCAACATGACGTTGACGAACAGGTCAAAGTACTCGGTCACCGAAACGACTGGCTGGATGTTGATATCCCGGCCGATGCCGAGCAGGAACTCGATTCCGTAACGGAAAGCGACGAAGTAAGCGAAGAAACCACCCGCGATGAACAGGCCCGCGGAAATAATAACGAACGGAGCCGCCCACCGGCGTTCGCGTTTGTACAAGCCCGGGGCGATGAAGGCCCAAACCTGGTACAAGACCCAGGGGGATGCCACGAATATGGAAATCAGCAGCGGCACTTTCACCCATACCGTGGAAAAGGTCTCCATGGGGGTGATCTGCGCCAGCTTTGGAACGAAGCCGAGGTGCTTCAGCGCCACCGTGGCGGGTTCGCTCACGATTCGCCATAAATCGTTGGCGAAAATGATGCAGAACACGAAGGCAACCGCCAGGCCCATGAGGATGCGGATGATGCGCACCCGCAGTTCCTCCAGGTGTTCGAGGAAGGACATGCGGAGCATGCCGTCATCATCATCGTCGTCGGCTTCTTCAGTTTTGGGAGGGGGCGGAGGTGGAGGCTTCTGAACGGACCCCGGGGATGTCGCCGGCGCCGGAGGCGCGACAGCTGTCGTTACCTCCGGTTGGGCCGGTTCGTGGTAAGCATACGGGTCCTCATGACTGTCGCCGGTCGGCGAAGAATCGCCAACGGGCTCACCCGCCGGACGAAGCTCGTCCGATGGCGTCGGAACGCCTTTCTGATCTTCCACGGACATCCTTAAAGGGGTTGAGCTTAGCTATGGTGGGTCCCGGCTTCGGCGGTGTGCCCATCCGGATCCCCCGCTGCCGCTCTGTGCTCCGGCTCCGGCTCCGTGACGGCGCCTCTCGCGACCGTTCCCGGAACCGCAGCCGCGCCATTGACGGCCGGCGATTCGCTCGTTTTGTCAGCGTCCTGAACTGCGGATTCGCTTACAGTGGTTGGATTCGTTGCGGTGGAATCGGACGATTCAGAGCCGTAAGCCCCATAATCGTAGGAAGAGTCATAACCAGACTCATACTGGTTGTACACGTCGCTCGTGAATTTCTGCGTGACTTCCTTCAGAGATTCGTTTTCCCGCTCCAGTGATTGCATTTCGCGCTCCCAAGTCGATTTCAACTCGCTTGAAGCGCGACGGAACTCGGTGATCGCCTTTCCCAGCGTTCGCCCCAGCTCGGGCAATTTCTTCGGCCCGAACAAAACGAGGGCGACAATGAAAATAACCACCATTTCCTGCCAGCCCACCGGACCCATGCGATACCTCCAGACCTATCGTAACAGTGGTAACGGATGGGCCGCTACATGGAAAGCCGACAGAACCATCGTTTGCGTGCACTCACGCCGGGGCGCCCGTCTCCTGCCGCGCGGGCTTGGCGGTCCTGCTGCGGCGAACCCATTTCCACACCGAGAGTATGCTGCCCACCACGGAGATCACTACTAGTCCGGTAAGCACCCATTTCACGGCGGGGTTGCCGAAGAACCCCAGGATCTGGCGGCCCCGGACTACGGCCAGGAGTCCGAGCGCCGCGAATCGAACCAATCTGCCGAAGCCGGTCAGCAAGAGCAGCCGTTTGCGAGAGTATTGCAGGGCCGCAAATACAATGATGACAACGGTGTACGGAAAAGGTGGGGGCATGAGTGAAGAACCGATCAGCGTCCAGCCGGCGCGCTTTTCGAATTGCCGGCGGACGAATTCGAGGCGGCGTTTCGGGACCCGATCGGCCAAGCCTGCTTCGCCCAGCTTGCGGCTGGTGGCGTCCATGATCCAGGTTCCGATCACGGAGCCGGCGGTCGTCATCAGGGCGTACCGCCATCAAGTTGTGCGTCGCAGGCTCCTCCGTTTGGTTGACGGCAGTACCGTCGTGAATTGAACATCGGAGAAGGGCAGTGAGAACAGACAGCTATGAGCACGCTGTGCAGACGTGAGTTCCTCTCCCTGGGCGCCCTGGCAGCGAACCCTGTCCTGGCGGCGGGCGGTCTGCAGCCGATTCTGATCAGCGTCAACGTCATGTTGGACCAGGGCGCGCACTCGGGAAAGGGATTGACGGAAACCGAAAAGGCGAAATTCCAACGGTGCTGGAAGGTCGCACTGACGGAATTCGCGACCAGCGGAATTGTGTTCTCGTTCCGATTAGTGGAGGATGCGTACCTCCGAACGCAGGGCTACTCTGATATCCCCGAAAAGTTTCTGGCACGAGGGATGATCAACCTCTTCGTCACCGAGACCCTGGGCTACGATTTGGATCGCGACCGAACCGGAGGGTGTTCCAGCGGGCCCCGCCCGCGTCGCCCGCCCTTTCCCCCCGACCCGTACTTCAAGACCTTTCTGGGGTTGCGTGAAGCCGGCCTTGGAACACTTCCCCACGAATACGCCCACCACTTTACGCTCGATACGCTTCGCAATCCTACCGCCACCGGCAATCTCTGGGCGGACCTTCGCAACGACTATTGGCTCTGGCGCCAGCGCCACGGTGTAGCAATCCCCGAGTTCCGCGCATGCAGCCACGCGGAGTGGGCCAAACTCCTGGACTGACCCGTGTTATGCTGCCTGCGAACCATGACCGTATCCAGGCGTGACCTGCTGCTCTCGCTGCCCGCTTCAGGATCCTTTGCTTTCGGACAGCCGGCGCTCGACCGGCGCGCCATCGTATCGCGACACAATCCTGAGTTCCACTCTGTGGATACGAACGCACCGCTGTCGGTAGGCAACGGCGAGTTCGCCTTCACAGCCGATTTCACGGGACTTCAGACGTTCCCCGAACAATATGAGCGGACTATCCCGCTTTGTACGCAGTCCCAGTGGGGCTGGCATTCGTTTCCCATTCCAGCCGGTCTGGACCCTTCACAATTCCAACTGGAAATGTTTGAAACATACGGGCGGAAGGTCGGCTACCCAACCAGCGCGAAAGGCCAGGAACCGTTGTTCAACTGGCTCCGGGAGAATCCGCACCGTTTGAACCTCGCGCGGATCGGCTTGTTGCTGGACGGGCGGGCGCCGTCGCTCGACCAGGTCACCGCAATCAACCAGAAGCTGGACCTGTGGTCCGGAACTCTGGAAAGCCGCTTTCAACTCATGGGTGCTGCGGTGACGGTGGTCACCTGCTGCCACCCGGAGTTGGATGCGCTCGGGATCGCCGTGCGCTCACCGCTGCTTGCCGCGGGACGGCTCGCGGTTGCAGTCGAGTTTCCGTACGGTTCTCCCGCGGTCAATGCCTCGGATTGGGGGTCGGCCGGACGGCACCGGACCACCGTGACGAAGCAGGAGAAGGGGCGACTGGAACTCGAACGAACGCTCGACCAGGATCGATATCGCGTGCGGTGTCGGTTCATTGGTGCGGTTGCTCCCGATCCGGCCAAGCACAGCGTGGTCTTCACTTCGGCGCGCCCGAGTCTCGAGATCACGGCCCATTTCTCGGCGCGGGAATCCTCCGCGGAACTGCCCACCTTAGCCGAGGTGAGGGAGGCAAGCGCCGGTCACTGGAAACGGTTCTGGTCCACCGGCGGAGCGATCGACCTCTCCGCCAGCGAGGACCGTCGCGCCCCCGAGTTGGAGCGGCGCATCGTGCTGTCCCAATACCTGACTGCGATCCAATGCGCGGGATCCGCGCCGCCCCAGGAAACCGGACTCACCTGCAACAGTTGGTACGGCAAGTTCCACCTGGAGATGCACTGGTGGCACGCGGCTCACTTCCCTTTGTGGGGGCGCACTCCGCTGCTCGAGCGCAGCCTCGGATGGTACTCGTCGATTCTGCCGTCGGCACGGGAGAAGGCGCGGTCGCAGGGCTACTCGGGGGCTCGCTGGCCGAAGATGACAGCGCTGGACGGCCGCGACAGTCCGTCGCCCATTGGGCCGCTGTTGATCTGGCAGCAACCGCACATCATTGCCATGGCTGAACTGTGTTACCGGTCGCATCCCGACCGTGCGACGCTGGCACGGTACGAACGACTGGTGAGTGAATCCGCGGAATTCATGGCGAGTTATGCGGTGGAGCGGGACGGGCGCTACGTGCTGGGTCCGCCGGTAATCCCTGCGCAGGAAAACCACCCACCGCGAGAGACATGGAATCCGACTTTCGAATTGACCTACTGGCGCGAGGGTTTGGATATCGCGCAGAAGTGGCGGGAGCGGCGGGGCGCGGCACGAAATCCCGACTGGGACCGGGTTAGGGACAAGCTATCGAAGTTGCCCACGAAGGATGGAGTCTACCTCGCCCATGAGAACTGTCCTCAGACGTTCACCGAGCGCAACCACGACCACCCATCGATGCTGGGCGCCTACGGAGTGCTGGCGGTTCGGGCGTCGATCGCGAGACCATGCGAAGAACCTTGCGGAAAGTGCTAGCCGAGTGGCACTGGGCCGACACCTGGGGTTGGGACTTTCCGATGGTTGCGATGACCGCTGCGCGGTTGGTGAGCCCGGGGGGTGTCCGTCAGGAAAATGATTTTCCTGCTGGTCACGCAGCTCTCCTCTTGTCGGTGATCCGCTCCCAGACATCCTGGAAGTGTCCGCTGAGAATGCAGCAGCGAAGGGCGATGATGGTGTCGGCTCCTTTGACAGTCCAGTGCATGCCCGAGCGTTTGAGACGCGCGCCGATGGCGTTCTTGCATCCCCCCTCGGTGACCCCTGAGGATGTGCAGAGCCCCGCCGCCTCGAATTCGGGATAGCGCATCCGGTCGCGATTGTTGAGCAGGTATTGATGGCACTTGGCGGCCTCTTCTGACTGGCCGGCGTGGGAGTGGACCTCCTGCAGCAGGTCGTCGAAGGTCCCGAGGTCGAGTTGGTCCCAACGGTCCTGGGTCCAGGCCTTGGCCTTCTGGGAACCGGCCGCGAACAGATCCTTGGCGACGGTGGCCAAGTGCTCCTTGACGTGGAAACGGTCGCCAATCTGCTCGGCGAAGGGAAACAACTCCTTCGTGATATTCCAGATCCAAGGTGCCAGGTCCGCCACCACTTCGGTGGTGGCCGCCTCGGTGAAGCGGCGACGGGTTGACTCGCGCAGGACGCGCTCGGCGAAGTCGGAGCGTTCGCTGTCTGTGTCGCGGACGGCGGCGCTCTCGATGGCGGCCGAGTAGCTGATCGATCCCGGGTCGCACACGGGCTTGCCCTCCTGGTCACGCGAGTCGGCGCTCCAGACCACGCACAGCTTCACCTCCCGCGTCTTGGCGGGGCCGCCGGGATCCTTGCCGACCCGCCCGGCCACCTCCGAGCGACGTACCGGAATCCCGGTGCCATCCATGCTCAGACAAAAAGTGTGGGGCAATGGCGCGCCCGTGTCGATGGGCTCGGCGCACTCTTTCTCGTCGGCCGCCACTTCCGCGCCGATCCTCTTGGCGCACCGCTCCACGCGCTTGGCGCTGACCTCCACCCCCGCCAGTTCCCGGACCAGCATCTGGCTCTCGGTGAAGCTAACCATAGCGGCGGCCAGCGAGCACATGCGCTGGATGCCCGCCGACTCCGATCCGCCCTCCAGCCCCAAGCCGCGGTCGCGAGGGCAGAATCCTGTGCCGCAGTGGGCGCAGTGGTAATAGGCGCGCTCCAGGGTTACCTCTCCCAGTACCGTGTGGAATGTTTTGGACCTCCGTTCCACCCACCGGGCTGGTTGACCGCACCGGCAGGGAAGATGCGGGCCGGAGTGGTCGGAGTGGTCCTGGTTGAGATACTTCTCCAGGGCTTGCGCGGCCAGGCGCAGGGCGCACCGCTTGGAGGCTTCCTCCAGAGCCTGGAAGTCGATGCCGTCCATCGAGGGCCGCCCGATCAACCGGCGGATTTCCTCGCAGACCTCTTCCTGGAAGCTCGTTTGGAGCCCCCTTTTTTCACGGCCCCGGCGGTAGCCGTCGCCGTCGGGTCGCCAGCCAATTCCTGGTCTGCCCATTGCTCGCAGACCTTCCAGTAATCGTCGATGTTGTGCTGGAACTCCCTGCCGGCGTCAATCTGCCGGCGAGCCAACTCCGCCTGTTCCGGGGTGAGGTAGCGAGACCTGGTCTTGCCCTTCACCGAACTGGTGAGGCTGTTGTAGGGGCCGTGACGAGCGTCGGGGTCGGTGCCGCAGGGGCAGCCGGGCTTGGAGCACTTCATGTAACGCTCGCCGACCGAGCCGTGGCGCATGGGTTTGGGCTGGGCAAGGCGCTGGGCCAGTTGAGCGGCGGCGGCAACGGGAACTGTGGAGGAACTGGGCATGCTCTATCTTACGGTCAATCGTGCCGTAAGACAAGGGCCGATTTGTTGGCCCCGGGGAATCAGCAGCACTGCCGCGACGGACACCCGAGCCCGGGTTGGCCTTGGACGCGCTCTTCATTGAATCTCCCAAGAACCGTTGGGCCGCCAACGGGCACAACTATCAGCGGGAGAACCTGCAACTCTATCTGCCGGGCAATGGAGGATTGCTGGCGGCCGTGGCGATGATGGCCACGGCGTGGAAAGGGTTTGCCGTCAAAGGATGGCAGGTGCGCCACGAAGGACTGAATCCGCTGCTTGAGCCGGAGTCGCCGCATCGGGCATAGAATGCATAGCGGATACTCCTATGCCCAGAAAAGCTGTCGTACTCGTACTCTTAATTGCGTGCTTGTCTCTCGCCGAGACCCTGGATTCGATCACCCTTCCCAAGCCCGACACCCATGGCGGGAAGCCGCTCATGCAGGTGTTGAGTGATCGCCGCAGCGCCCGCGAGTTCGCTCCGGAAGCGCTCTCCGAACAGGTCCTCTCCAACCTGCTGTGGGCCGGCTTCGGCATCAATCGTCCGGACGGCCATCGCACGGCCCCGTCGGCAATGAACCGCCAAACCGTGGACGTTTATGTTCTGACGTCCAGTGGGGCCTATGTGTACGATGCACCCGCGAACCGGCTGCGGATGGTGGTGAGCGGAGACCTGCGTGCGGCTTCCGGCACTCAGGACTTCGTCGGAACCGCGCCGCTGAACCTGGTCTACGTGAGCGACTACGCGAAAATGTCCCGATCGTCGGATTCCGATAAGTTGCTCTATTCGGGTGCCGAGACGGGATTCATCAGCCAGAACGTGTACCTGTACTGCGCTTCCGAAGGGCTGGCTACGGTGGTGCGGGCCTCCGTCAATCGAGACGTGCTGTCGAAGACGTTGAAGCTCCGGCCCGATCAGAAGATCACGTTGGCTCAGTCGGTGGGCCGGCCGAAAAAATAGTACAGCACACGGACCAAGTGCGAGCAGTAGAATGGCTGTGGATTCAACCCATGCCAACCCGCGACTCTCTCGGTAGACGCAGTTTCCTGAAACGCTCTGGAGGCGGAGTGCTTGCGCTGACCTCCGCGTCCCAGGTCGCCGGCACGCCCCAGTCCGGACGCCCTGCCAGCGACCGTGTCGTGCTGGGCATCATCGGGACCGGGGTTCGCGGACGAGATCACCATCTGAAGAAGCTGCTCAACAACCCCCGGGTGGCGATTGCCGCTATCTGCGATATCGACCAGACCCATGCCGACCTCGCGGCCGGAATCGTACAGCGACGCACTTCGGTAAAGCCGCTGGTGTTCTACGATTTCCGCCACCTGCTGGAACGTCCGGACCTGGATGCCGTGGTCATAGCGACGCCCGATCACTGGCACTCCATCATGAGCATCCAGGCCATTGAGGCCGGCAAGGACGTCTATTGCGAGAAGCCGCTCACGCTGTTCATCGAAGAGGGCCGGCGTGTCGTGCGAGCCGCGCGGCAATACGGCACGGTGTTCCAGGTAGGCAGCCAGCAGCGGTCCGATTGGAGGTTTCGACAGGCGGTGGAACTGGTTCGCGCCGGGCGCATCGGGCGCCTCACGCGCATCACCACTCACCTGGGAAATCCCGGCACCAAGGAAGGCGCCTTCATCCATCCCGGTCAATGGGAGCCCGCGGCGACTCCGCCGCAGGGACTCGATTGGAACGGCTGGCTGGGCCCGGCGCCCTACAAGGACTACTCGCCGAACCGCTGCCACTTCGAGTTTCGCTATCACCTGGACCATTCCGGCGGCCGCATCACGGACTGGGGCGCCCACCACAACGACATTGCGCAGTGGGCCCTCGGTATGGACGAATCCGGCCCGCGCGAGATCACGGGCAAGGGCGTATTCAACAAGAGCGGCCCGTACGATTACGCCGGTTTCATGGAGGTGCATTACCGCTATGCCAACGGCGTCGAAGTAGTTTGCGAGAACGAAGGCGGAAACGGAGTCCGCTTCCACGGAACCGATGGTTGGATCTTTGTCACTCGCATGGCGCTGGAGGCATCGAACCCGGACATTCTTGCGGTCCCCACGGCCGGAACCGACACGCGCACGTTCGACGACAGGAACCGCGCCGAGGAGATTCCGGGCACCGACGAGCACCATAACAACTGGCTGGATTCGATCCGAACACGCGGCCGATGCGCGGCCGACGTCGAAACCGGGCATCGCTCGGCTACCACATGCCATCTCGGGAACATCGCCATGCGCCTGGGGCGCCCTTTGCAGTGGGACCCCGTGAAAGAGGAGTTCATTCAGGATCCGACAGCGAACATCCTCAAGGGCAAGCCGTTCCGAGCGCCGTGGCATGGATAGGGGGACTCTATGGCTCGAATTAATCCCGTCGTAGTTCAGTGGATTCAGCAGTTGGCGGATGCCGACCAGGCCGTCGCCTTTTACGCCTATCAGAGCCTGCAGGAAGAGGCCTTCGCGGTGGGCCGTCCCGGGCAGGAGGAAGCGCAGGCCGCGCTGGCTGCCGGGTTGGGCAAGGAACTGATCGCCGAAGCCAGCACCGGCGAGGGCGGCGGCCTGGCATCGGTCCGGGAAAATGCCTTTCTGGCTGCGGCGGCCACCAACGCTCCGAACCCCAAACATCCGGCTCGTGTGCGCACTATGCTGGCGAGACTGATGGGCTACATACCGCACCCGGCGGCCGTGCCGTTTCTGGCTAAAGCGCTGAACGACTTGGAGGCGCGGGAGATGGCCCGGCAGTCGCTCGAGTGCAATCCCTCGGAGCAGGCCACCGATGCACTGATCGCGGCGCTCGATCTGGCGGGAGCGGAGTTCTGCTGCGGCGTGGTGAACAGCCTTGCCAAGCGGCGTAGCGTTCGGGTTGCCCCCGCGCTCTTGAAGGCTGCCGGGGACCGTCAGGATGAGGTGCGTGTGGCGGCGCTGTACGCGCTGGCCGAGTTCCCGGAGCCGGCCCATGACTCGGTGCTGGAGAAGGCGACACGCGCGCATTCGGATGCGGAACGCCGCGCCGCGCACATTGCCAGGGTGCGGCTGGCCGGGACTTTGCGCGCGGCCGGGAACAAGGCTGCGGCGGAACGGATCGAAAGAGCTGTCCTGGCCGAGCGATGCCCCGGAATCGCAGAAAGAGGGCTTGCCGCAACCCGATGACGGCCGCCTAACCCACAATACGGTTCGCTTACCGTAAGAGGGGGCGTCGATAGTTCCCAGATCGCCGTTTGTGGACGATATCCGCTGTCTCCTCCCGCAGTCCACCCATCAAGGAAGGCCATCAGGGAACCGGCGTGCCTTCGTACCAAACTGGCTCAAAACAATCACCGCCACCGTGTTGCACCCGATCCCAGATTGACGGTTGCCCGATCTGAGAAATGCCTTCCGTCTTCGGATCGAAGACCACGAGATTGAGACCCTGTGCCCAGTAGACCTTGCTCGTTCGGTACAACATTGGGAAACCTTTCGCGCGCGCTACGTCGGCCAAAAAGCGGGGAACCAAATATTCCGGTCTCCAAGACGAAGAATGGGAGATTTCTTGGTCTAGCGCCCGCTCGTACACGAGCGCGGAGTAGATCAGTGACGAGCGGCGTTGGGTAACATCGAGGACCTTAGAAAGGCTGCGGGCTTCGAATGCCTGAACAAGGCATTTGCCTGCCGGTGGCTGGCCTGGTCGATCGAAAGTTTCGGCGATTGCCGTCTCTTCGTCGCTGCTTAAATAAGAAATCTCTGGCCTTCATGGTTGTATCGCCCGCCTGAGATCGCACAAACCGCTGGATCTGGCGCTCCCATGCCCTGCCGTCTAATTTGTTCCGAGTCTTGAGCGTCCTTAAACCGCCGCACGCGGACGAAGCTCTGCTGGGCCAACGAGGTCGTTGGGAAACGCGAAATGGCACGCCAGATCGATTTTCCCAGCCTATGCTTCATCCCCAGCGTGGGATAAAGGGAGAGATGTCGCTCGAACTCTCTAATCTGCTCGCCGTAGACGATCGAGCAACGCGCGATGAATAGGCGGTTAGACCGCTCCTCTTCATCGCACCACGTGACCCACGAACTAGGTTCTAACGCATATCCGCAGCGGGGACAGAATAACGAACGGCACACGGAACGTTGATATTTTTGGCGGCACCTTGAGCGAGTAGAGGATATCGCTCACGTAGTCGCGGCTCTCCCCGTGCCGGCATTCGTTGCAGCCGTCAATTTGGGCCTCCACGTACTTGCGGATGACCTTGTGGTCCAGTCTCTTTCTAGTGCGTGCCAGAGGGTCTCATTTTACTGCGTGAAAAGCATGTGTTGCCGCTGCGGGACCGTTGATCACTCGATGGAGGCGTTCCTGGATTGGAAATGGAAGTCGGCTTTCTTGGCATGCAATTAGGCGTTCAATTATCCACAAGTCGCCATCGGGGAAGGATGCTGATTATTCTTAATAAACGCGTTAAGTCCTCGCGTTCATCGGGGCAGATGGTATGGGTGCCATACGAGAGCCATGAGATGGCCGATTCGAAGTCCTGGTGACGGCATTGGTCCCACACCTCGCGGATGGCGGCGATCACCACGCCCGGCCGGTCCAGGTGGATGTCGTGGCCGGCGCCCTCGGCAACTATGCGGCGGCCGTGCGTGGAACGGTTCGCCAAGCTCTCCTGGAGCGTGTACCAAATTGCGAGAAATGGCTTCTGGGCGGCGTCCGTGGGCCCTCGCGAGACCACGACGAGCGGAAGATCGCCCAACGACCCAGTTGCGCGGACCTGGTCGGAACTGGTCTCGGACCCAGCCTCCTCCGCCAGCCATCCCCGATTCTGTTGCGCAGTGCAGTCGAAGGCGCGTAACTCGGCGCGCCTATCGGGCAGCGAGGTTCCGCACCAGCCCAGCAGGCGCGGAATGCCGAAGGGCATCAGCCAGAGGTTCCGCTTCATGACCCTTGTCCAGTATTCCGAACCGCGCTGGAATTCGGCCCCGAAAACGCGGCGCTGGTCGGCGTGAACCGAATCCACGAGCACCATTCCGGAGACTTCGGAGCGGTATAGGCTGGCGTACATCTGCATGTTGAGGCCGCCTATCGAGTGGCCCACCAGGACGAACGGCGGCGCGACGCCGGCGTTCCGCAGCAACGTGTGCAGTTCTTCTGCGATGACTTTGCTAATGCGCGGGCCGGGCCGCGGATCGCTCCACCCCAATCCGGCGCGGTCGTAGGAGCAAACTCGCGTGAATTTCGCGACCTCCGGTTGCACCTTGTACCAGTGCAGCCAGCTATTGGAGAGGCCGGAATCGAGAACCACTGCAGGCGAACCCTGGCCGGTGCAGACCAGGTGCATGCGCAGGCCATCGACTTCGACGAACCGCCCCGGCGGCGGGTTGGAGTGTCTGTCCAGCATGCCACCGACGAGCTGATAGAGCGCGCAGGCGCAGGCAAGCAAAATGAGGAGGCCGGCAAGACATTCAGCCCAACGCCCCACGCGGCCAATCCTGGAGAGGAAACTCGGGTCTGATTGTCCTAGCATGTTTGATTCTACCGCTGGAGTCCCGTGATGGGTCTGGTTGTCCGAAGTCCCGTTCTGGTCCATGACCGTGGCCGCAGGGCCGCAGGTTCCAGATCTCCTCGAACCGTTACCAGGAACTAATCCGAACGCGTGAACACCTGCAACCCACCGATCATCGCGTAGTCGCTGGCGTTGTTGGTGATCAGTGGAACGCCATCGTGGAGCGCGCTGGCGGCGATCCGGGCATCGGCGGTCTGAATGGGACGGCCCTTCCGGCGGGCCTCCCAGGACACTTCCGCCCATTTGGAACACAGTTCACGGCTTACCGGAAGCACGATATGATTCGTCAAATGCTGCGCCAGTTCGGCCTTTCGAATGGGTCCCCAACTGCGTTCGAGCTGCCACCGCTTCAGCTCGGCAAGAGTCATGAAGGAAATACCGAGAAGGCGGCCGCTGATATAGGCACGGTACCGCTGCGCGCGGGAATCACCCTTAAACAACATCGACACCACATCCGTGTCGATGATCGCCGCATTCATCGCGGCCGCGCTGGACTGGGACCTTCGCGGCGCCATTCGCGCAGCATGGCTGAGAACTCCTCGACCGATTCATCCTCGGCTGAAGGGTGCCCAAGCAGGGCGTCAAATTCCATCAACGGGCGCACCCCCTGACACGCAGCAAGCTCCTCGAATGAGGGAGCTTCGAGCTTCCCTTTCGTTGTTTTGATCGTCTCCCTCTCCACCTTTTCAGCATTGCTGAACGCGAAGGGGCATCTTGCGGCAGATCCGCCGACGGCTGGACTCTGCGGCGTCACGGAGGATCCCGGACTGCGGGGCAGCCATCTGAGCCGCCTGACCTAACTCCGCCCCAATCCAGCCGTCAGCAAGCGATCCTCGCTCAACGGCGCCGGGCCCATCTCCTCTGCCCGCTCCACGCCTTTGGCCGTAATCGAGAAACGGCCGTTATCGGAACGCGTGACCCAACCGTTCTCCCTCAGGAACCAAAGCGCGAATTCCAGGTGCTCGCGGGGACAGCCTAACAACTGTTCGAACTCGAACAGCGACATCGTTGGCTCACGCGGTTCGCGGACCCGACGCAGATATAGCAGGGAGAGGATTCCGTGGCGCTTCCGCTTCTCCCCTTCAATCCCGATCGCCGCCTCAGCGCTGTCGAAGATCTGCCACCGCTTCTGCTGCTGGGCGGGACGTTGTGCGTCGTAAGCAGCCCGGCGAGCCGCGTCGCTCAGCGTCTCGTAGGCGCGCATCAGGGTCTTGAATATGCCTTCGTCTCCGGTTGCCTTGTTGTCCGGGTGGAATCTGTGCGCCAGGACCCGGAATACCCGGTGGATGGTGTCGGGATCGGCATTGGGGCTGAGTTGGAGCACCTCATAGAAGTCCGGATCGGATGAATCGAAGGAAGGCGCACCGGCGGACTGATCGATCAGAACGCCGCACACGAATCTGCCGTTGGCGCCAGGAACCGACCACCGCACCACCCCGTCCACATCGACCTTTCGCACTGCTGTGCCTTGCAGCAGTTCGCCATTTAGCCGGATCCGGCAGCTGACATCCAGGCGGCGGGAGGTCTCCAGACGGAATCCCTGATCACTCACTTCCAGCAGCCGGGCGGAGAAAGTCTCGGCGTCCAGCACCACCGACAAATCTGGTTGCGTCCGAAACGGAGCTCTTCTTGGAAGCCTGCGCTGGTCCATGAGGTACGGCCTGAATGCGTCTAGTTCAGCATCGGCATTTGCCCTACGTGCCTTTAGGGTGGTGCGCCTGCTCAATGCCACCCGGCCCAGCGGATGCTATCGGCGGACTATGACTTCCCGAAGGTTGTCACGGCTGAGGAAGAACTTTACGGAGTTGAAGCGGCTGAAAATCTTCTCGAGTGCCCGATTGTTGAAGTACTGCGCCTGGCGCCTCTTGTTTTTATGGGTGATTTGGACGGTCTTGCGATCCACAATCCGATACGAGCACACCGGCACCGTGGTGGCGCGTTCATCCGCATGGAAATAGGCCAGCAGTGACGCGCCGGGCTCCACGATGTGAAACAACTGATCGAGAGTCTCCTGCAGCAGGGTCGGAGCCAGAAACTGAAGCGTATCCCACAGCAGCGCTCCGCCTAGCGCATTCACCTGGAAATCCAAGGTGGACGACATGAACTGTTCCACACGAGCCGGATCGGACTGATTTACGAAACCATCCGCGCCGTCGCCGAATGCCAGTTCGAGCGCGCGGGTGATGTCGTCGGAGTAAATTCGGTGCCCCAGTCCGGTGATGAATCCGATGTTGGCCTGACTGGCGCCGGCCAAATCCAGGACGGAAGTAGGGCTGTCCGAAAGAGAGGAGAAAAACTGATCGAGTCCCGGACTGTTCCGCGTGAGGGTCTCTGCGGGCTGGGTGTGGCTTCGCAAGGTAGTACCCGGGGCTGGCCGGATTCCAACCAGCCCCGTGACCTTCTATATTATCGCGTCACTTCAGCGGCGCCGTGTTGGTCGGGGCTGCTGCGGGGGCGGGTGTCGCGGGCTGGGACTGAACGGCCGGTTGCGGCTTGGGTGCTGCCGGCTTGGGGGCGTCGGCTTTGATGATGTCGATGCTTCCCTTGAAATACGCTCCGTCCTCGATCACCACGCGCGCACTCCGGATATCCCCCACGAGTTTTGCTTCCTTGCGTATGTCGATCTTGTCGGCGACGTCCATGTTGCCGTTCACCATGCCGAGCACGATAATTTCGCGGGCCTTGATGTTCGCCGTCACCTTCCCGTTCGGTCCCACTGTGAGGCGGCTGTCTGCGAGTTCGATGGTGCCTTCAACTTCACCGTCGATGGTCAAGTCCTCGCGGCTAAAGATCTGGCCTTTGACCAGAACGGACTTGCCTAGCGCTGCTGCGCTACCTCTCGCCGGATCCGCGTACGGTTCGGGCATACGTCCGGGTGCGGTGGACATGGTAATGGTCTCCTTCTTCGGTTCTGCCGGAGCAGGTGCTGGCGTAGCCTCCCTCGGCGGTGCGAACTCCTCTTCTTTTCTGCGGTTCCACATGGCGAAACAGAATACTCCTTCCAGCTTTTACGGGCCGAGAACACTATCGTACTACTTTGGAAAGCCAACCATCTTCTTAGCGGGCGCGAAATCGTCCGCACGGAAACTGGCATTGTCAACGAAGTATAGCGCGTTCCGGCGTGTTTTCCAGCCTATGCCTTGATAGAATCCGAGTGCGATAGGCGGATCTCCGCCGAAAGGAATACTCAATGGACCATTTCACCCGCCGCGATGTTCTGAAGTCCGCTCTCGGTACCCCCGCCCTGCTGGGGGCTCAGTCCCCTAACGACACAGTTCGTATCGCCGTAATCGGCGTGGGGACCCGGGGAAGCTACCTGTTACAGAACACGCTCAAGATCCCGGGAGTGAAGGTGGTGGCTTTGTGCGATCTCGACGAATCCCGCCTGTCCGGTGCGAAGCAGGCAGCCGGCGATGTGGCCACCTACACCGATTTCCGCAAATTGATCGACAACTCCAAGGACATCGATGCGATCATCATTGCCACCCCGGTTGACACGCACAAAATTATCGCCATCGCCGCGCTCGAGGCGGGCAAGAACGTCTATTGCGAGAAGCCGATGTCGAACACGCCGGAGGACGTCAGGGTGATGGTGCTGGCTGCGCGCTCGGCGAAGGGTATTTTTCAATCCGGTTTCCAACTGCGGCACGACCCGAACCGTCGCGCCGCCATGGAGTTCATTCACGGCGGCGGACTTGGCCGCGTGCTGTTCCTGCAGGGGTATCGTCACGGCGGTGACCTGCCGCGCGACACCCCCTGGTACTTCGACCGCAACCGGTCCGGAGACAACATTGTCGAGCAGGCCTGTCACATCATCGATTTGATGGTATGGGCCGTGGACAAGCCGCCCCTGCGCGCGTTCGGCTCCGGCGGGATCAGCCTGTTCAAAAATGAGCCGCCTGGACGTACCACCATGGACAACTATGCGGTGATCTACGAGTTCCCCGACGACATACGCTTCGAGTTCAGCCACCTGTACTTCGATCCACCCGGGTTCTCGGGCATCAAGGAGCGCGTGTTCTGCGCCAACGGCGCCATTGATCTGCAGACCGCCACGTGGATTGACCGCGTCAAGCGCGGCGACAACAAACTCGTAATTCCCGATGCCGGACAGAGCGCCGACTATCAGTCGCTCGCGGCATTCGTCGAGAATGCGCGCCGGCACAAGACTCCCCTGAATGACGCCGAATCGGCCGCACGGTCCACTCTGGTGGCCATGATGGGACGGAAGGCCATCTATGAAAAGCGGATCGTCACCTGGCAGGAGATGCAGGCTTGATCACCTATCGCGACGATCGACAGCTGGACCTCGATGAAGTCATCGACGTCTACCGCTCTTGCAGCTTGGGCGTGCGGCGGCCGCTCGATGAACGCGAGCGTATGCGGGAGATGCTGGCCAACGCCGATATCGTCATTACAGCTTGGGACGGGCCTCTTATGGTGGGCATTTCACGATCGGTTTCCGACTTTGCCTACGCCACCTACCTCTCGGATCTGGCCGTGAGGGACTCCCACCAGAAACTCGGGATCGGCAAGGAGCTGATTCGCCGAACGCAGGCAGCGGGCGGTCAGGCCAGGGTGATCCTGCTGTCGGCGCCCGCCGCCGTGGATTACTATCCGCACATCGGTTTCACCCAGCACCATTCGTGCTGGACCCTCGGACCGGATGAGGAGGTTCGCTGATCCTCGTGAACCGGCGCGACTTTTTGATCGGAGGACTTGGCGGTGTGCTCCAGGCCGCCCCGCCCCCGGCGAGCATACTGGTCCATGAGCACGTGATGGTGGATTTCATCGGCGCGGACCGGATCGCGCCCGGCCGGTACGATTCGGACGAGGTCTTCCGAACGGCGCGGCCGAAACTCGAGGAGGTGCAGCGGTTGGGTTGCCGGCGCCTGATCGAGTGCACTCCGAACTTCCTGGGCCGGGATCCGGAACTGCTGGCTCGTCTGGCCGGCGCCACCGGGGTGGAACTCTGGACCAATACCAGATCCAGTTAGCCGGTCTTGCGGCAGTCGGTGAAGATTCTGTGGGTGAGGCGCTCTACTTCGCGCGTCGTTTCCTGTTGTATGGTTTCGAGCGTTTTTTTTCCCGTACCGACAGGAGGTCCGGTTCCGATGGCGCAAGTGGCAGATTTGTGCGTTGACATCGAGGAAATCCCGGTGCAGGGCCTGGTAGGTGCGGAACTCCTCGATTTCCCGCTCGGCCTTGTGGATGGCGGCGGGATCGGGCAGTGACTCGGTGACGGTCTTCCCGTGGACCTTGAAGGTGAGCCGAGGTTCGGGCCGTGACCGGATGGCCGGGTTGGTGGCAATGGCCGTTGGGTGAACCGCAGGGCCCTCTGGAGGCAATCGACCGCAACGTAGGTAGCCGAGGCGGCGATCTGCTGGGTGAGGTGGGCGCGCTGGGCTTCCAGTTCTTCCAGAGATTGGGGCTTCATCATGGGCATCTCCTGTTCCTAACGTATCATCTCCGCACGGACTAAAGAGGAGAAAAAAGAGAACCGCCCCCTTCCGCACATTCAAGGCTCGCACCCTCGCGTGAGCCCAGAAAATCCTGATCATATCGTATTGTGGTATTGTGACCGCGCTGGCGCGAGCGGAGGTTCCCGCCTGAAGCGACACACGGCGTCGCCTGATCGCGGCGTCTGACCGCGCGGCAATTTCTCAGCGGAGTTGTTAGGAGCCGTTTTTCCATGCGTTTCGTCAGGCGTGCACAATTCATGACTTGGCAGGCGCGGCCCGAGGTGCGAACCGGTCTGTTTCTGGCTCTCGCCGCCGCCTTCGCCGCGGTCTTATCGATCCAACTTCAAGGATTCCAATTTCCGGTAAATAACAACATTTTTCATGTGCCGATCTTCGAGCGATGGTCCTCCGAGCCCGCGTTTGAGGGCGACCCGTTTATAGGAACCTTACAGTATTACGTTTCGGGTTTCTGGGCTTTGATGCGCGCTGTGCCGTGGCAGCGCCATGCGGCGATTGTGTTTGAAATGTTCCACTATGTCGCGCGGTGGGCCACTCTGCTGATGATCGGCTGCATCGGAGTCAGTTTTGGGTTGAGTCGTTATGCGTGCGCTGTTCTCGTTGCTCCTGTCGTTTGTTCGTCACGATCGTCCTCATCCGCGGCGCTTCTCCGCATCGGGAGGGCGAACTGTTCGTCGCGTACTTTACCCATACCGAGTTGTCCTTGCCGTTCATGCTTTTGTCGTTCCTGCTGGCGGCGCAGCGAAAGTGGCTGGCCGCGTTTGCGGTGACCGGAGTCATCTTCGATATCAATGCGTTCGTTGCCGTATGGTCGGGTACGGCGCTCTCGATCTCGCTTGTGGCGCTCTGGCGAAAGGAAGAGAGAGCGCGAGCGCGGGCTTTGTTAACGCAGGCTCTCGCAGGGCTTTCTATCGCCGCCGCGGTGGGGGCTCCGGTAGCAGTGTGGACCTTGTCGGCATTGACGAAACAGCCGAAGCACGCGTCCTTCGACTACGTCGAGTACCTACGCGCCTTCTATCCCTATCACTTCCTGATCGAGGCGGCCCATGTACGCGCGACATTTGCGTCCTCCTGGCAATCGCCATCACCTCCGTCGTCATGTTTGGGAGTCTCGAAGTCCCCGCAGTGTGGCGGCTGGTTACTTCGGCGCTGATCGGCGTGTTTCTGCTCAGGGCCATTCTGCCGACTGTGAGCCACAACCCGGTCCTTCTGAATCTCCATTTGCTTCGCGTCGACGCTGCGATTCTGGTCGTCGCGACGTGATCTCCGGGTCATTGCCGCCATTGCCTGTCACACCGCGGCGGCGGCCGCCTGGCGGGCGCCGGCGCTTTGGTGGTGCTGTCCCTCAACAACCTCGCGGGAATTGTATTTGCTCAAGTGTTGCTGTTGGCCTTCGCTAAAGAGCCATTGAATCGCCGGGGCGCGAATGTGGCTGGGAATCGCGTTTGTGGCGGCCTTGATCGGAGGCTCGACGGCCTAACCGACGTCAGTCCGCGGCGGAGGCGGCACTTGCGCTCGGGCTGGTGATCGCGCGGTTCGCGTTCACTCAGTAAGCAGCTGTCTGCGGGCACCTGGCGGAGTTGCGCTTTCCTGTTGTGTGGCGATCGTGGTTGCTCTTTCGGCCTCTCTCGTCCATGCCAAGGCGAAAGACGCGGGCGTCCTCGTGGCGGAAGCAGCCGATTGGGCGCGCCGGAACACCGATCCCGCCAGCATTTTTCTGGTTCCGCCCAAACTCGACCCGGATTTCGGCCTCCTGGCAAAGCGCCGCTTTTGGATGAACTCGAAGGAGGGCGCGGCCGTGATGTGGTCACCCGTACTACTACGCAATCTGGGTGCATCGCCAGAACGAAGTGAAGGCGTTGCGTGATCTCCCAAGCAAGGAAAGTTACGCCTGCAGCCGCCAGCTCGATTACGTTCTCGCCGAGCGCGCAGGCGAAGAGCGGGAACCCGACAATGTCGTGTTTCAGAATGGCCAGTTAATGGTTATACGGGTTCCGGACGTATGCCGTAACGGAACGGCGCCACGAGCTATCGAGGGGCGGGACAACATCGATGTCCCATAGCGGCGTCCATCCTGCCATTCCACTCCAAAGCGGGCTGCCGCTTTGCGTCGATCTCGACGGGTCCCTGATACGAACGGATCTGCTATGGGAAAGTCTGGTCTTGCTGCTGACCAGGCAACCATGGCTGCTGTTAATGCCGTTCCTGTGGGTTCTTGGCGGGAGGGCTCGCTTGAAGGCAGAGCTGGCGCGCCGGGTAGATATCGCCCCGGCGCTCCTTCCGTACGATGAACGGGTCCTGGCATTTCTGCGGGAGCAACACTCGCTCGGGCGCCGGCTGATCCTCGCCACGGCGGCGAATCATCGATTTGCCGGGCAAGCGGCGAAGCACCTGGGGATCTTCGACGAAGTCATTGCAGCCGATGATTCGCGAAACCTGACGGGCGGCTCAAAGGCGGCGAAGTTGGAGGCGGAGTTCGGACGCTTTTCTTATCTCGGTAACGATAGCCACGACCTAGCCGTGTGGCGGAAAGCCGAGACTGCTCTGGTCGCCAACGCAAGCCCTCGGTTGATCAGGCGGCTGCGGCAAGCGGTCCCGCAGGTCGAAGCGGTGTTTCCGCAAGTCGTATCTCGCCTTGGGGCGTTGATCAAGGCGATTCGCCCGCACCAATGGAGCAAGAATCTGCTGGTCGTCGTTCCGATCATCACGTCCAACCAGATATTCGACCTTCGGGCGTGGCTGATGGTCGCAGTAGGCGGAGCCGCATTTTGCGCTACCGCCTCGGGGGATCTATTTGCTCAGACGATCTGTTCGGATCTGGTGGCAGATCGGGCCCACCCCCGCAAGCGCACCCGTCCCTTCGCGAGCGGCTCTTTACCCTTGGCTTATGGCGTCTGTGCGGCCCCCGTATTACTAGCGGCGGGGCTCCTGCTGGCCGCACAAATCAAGATTCTTCCCATCATCCTTTTGTATGCGTCCGTTTCCGTCGCATATACGTGCTGGCTGAAAACACGGCCTCTTGTGGATGTATTTACGCTGGCCATTTCTCTATTTCATCCGGCTATATGCCGGCGGCCTTGCCAGTGGACACCAGGTCTCACTGTGGCTGCTGGGCTTTTCGGCGTTCTTCTTTTTGGCCCTCGCCGTCATGAAGCGCGCGACTGAACTGTGCGATGCCGCGTCCGCAAGGCGCCGCGTCGAACGGCGGGGATACCTGCCAGAGGACCTGCTCCTGCTGCGTATCATGGGCGTCTGCTTCAGCTTCGTATCGAGCATGCTGCTTACGCTCTATGTGCAAAGTCCTGAAATCATGGCTCGATACTCCTCACCACCGATGCTGTGGATGTTCGTTCCGCTGCTGCTGTTCTGGCAGGCGCGCATGTGGCTCTCATCCGGACGCGGCTGGATGCATGACGATCCGATCGTATTTGCCGCACGGACTGGGTGACGTGGTGGGTGGTCGGGCTTCTGCTGACCACGATGGTCGCGGCTGCGCGCCTTTGAAGTCCGGACCTCTTTTTTTCGCATCGGGTTTTGAAATATCCGTCGCCGACGCGACCAACAATCTGTCGTCTCCTACCCAAGGAATCTTACAGACGACAGCAGCAAACCCGAAACCAAGACATGTAGGCAATCTGTGCCAAATCCGGCCTGGATGGTTTGCCATTCCGCCCTATAATGATCGTTGTCGGACGATAAAACGCCTACCGTGCTATCGTTTCCCTCATGCAGGTCAACCACGCGATTCACAGAGAAGAGATCGTCCAGGCGCGCGCGCCCGGCGCCTCGGTGGAGTTCGCCTCGGACCGAAATCGGCGACGCATGGCACCTCGAGTGCGTCCGGTTCATGGCGTCCAAGGGGCTGCTCGCGCGCACCCTGGTCTCGCAGGACTCGGGCTGGTATCACGTCGGCGAACCTGGCGGCGGCGACTATCGAGGGTACACTTACATCTACACGGATTTTCTGCCTCAACTCGATCCGGCCTGGCGGGAGACGCTGATGTGGACCAACCCGCGGGCCGCGTTTGGGGTATAGCGTGGACGGCGTAATCGCAGTAGATCTGGGCGGCACCAAGCTGACCACAGCGGTGGTGGATCCCTCCGGGACGGTGTCCTGGCGCAGGAAGCAGGCGGTGGACCGGACCGATGTGCATGCATCCGCCAAGCAGATCGCGGGCGCAATCAGGGAGGCGGCATCCTCCGTACCCGGAAGAGTCCGCGCGGCCGGGCTGCTTGTGCCGGGCATCTGCTTTGCCGGTAGCGGGAACGTCTGGGCGCCCAACTTGTGGGGACATGACGAGGTACCGCTGCGTCCCGAACTCGAACGCCTGTTGGACATTCCTGTGGTGATAGATAGCGATCGTGCCGGTTCTGTCCTGGGCGAGCGCTGGCGCGGGGCCGCTCGCGGCCTGGATGACGTCGTGTTTCTGGGAGTGGGTACGGGAATCGGCGCGGGCATCGTGAGCGGAGGACGTCTGCTGCGAGGCGCCGGAGACATCGCGGGAGCCGTGGGTTGGTTTGCATTGAATCCGGTCCAGACGGAACGGTACAAGAAGCTTGGTTGTTGGGAGGCCGAATCGGCCGGCCCCGGGCTGGCTCATCGTCTCAATGCCGCGTGCGCAGAGGAAGTAGTGGCTGCGGCGCGCGCTGGGGACCCTGCCGCGATTCGCGCCGTGGAAGAGAGCGCTCGATACCTCGGCATGGGAATCGCCAACATCGTGAGTCTGCTGAATCCGCGGATGGTCGTGCTCGGCGGCGGGCTGATGCAGGCCGGCGATCTATTCCTGGAACGTGTGCGCGTCGCGATGGCCGAGTGGGCACAGCCGGTGGCGTCCCGGCAGGTGCGGATCGAACTCACAACGCTCGGCGAAGATGCGGGATTGCTCGGCGCCGCATGGCTGGCGCTTGGCGGGACAGCTTGAAACAGGGAGTTATATGTCTGCAAACAAGTATTTCGAGAAAATATCCGCAGTTCTGGCGAACATTCATTCGACACAGGAAGAGCGGCTGAAACAGGCCGGGGAGGTGATGGCATCCGCGATTGCCGCGGGCAAACGGGTCTATCTGTTTGGAAGCGGCCATTCGGTGATTCCTGTGATGGACATCTTTCCACGGTACGGGAGTTTCGTGGGATTCTTCCCACTTTACGATCCCCGGCTGATGTGGTCTAACGTGATCGGGCCCAATGGCGCTCGCGAGTTGCTGTGGCTGGAGCGTAAAGAGGGTTATATCGAAGTGTTCCTGCAGAGTTATGCGCTCGAACCGGGTGACGTAATGCTGGTGTTCTCACACGGCGGGTTGAATGCAGCCCCCATCGAAGCGGCTCTGTACGCAAAGAAGAGGGGACTCACAGTAGTTACCGTGTCCTCACTGGCCAATGCCACGTCGGCCACGCCAACACACTCCAGCGGCAAGGTCCTCTCCGACGTGGCTGATATTGCCATCGACAACTGCGTCGCGCCGGAGGACTCGCAAGTGGACATCGGGCGTCCGGAATTCGTAGGCGCCGGATCCACCATGGCCGTCATCTTCGTAGCCATGTCACTGGTCGCCGAAACGGGCGCGCGTCTGGCATCCAAAGGATATCCGTTGATGACGTTCGTATCGCCCAATGTTCCCGGAATCGAGAAGGACCATAATCAGAAGGTGTTTCAGGCCTACAGCCAGGCATGGTTCTCCCGGGGCGGTGAGTGACTCGGATCCACACCAACTGGCTGACCATCTCCGCTTACTCCGGGATGTTCGGCTTCGGCATTGTGATGGCCCTGCTCGGCGCTATCCTGCCGCTGATCTCGCAGCGTCTTCAGTTCGATCTGGCCCACGCCGGCAGCTTGTTTCTGGCGATGAATGGAGCCATGTTAGTGACCACACTGGCGCTGGGTCCACTGCTCGACCGTTTCGGACTCCGGCCGGCGCTCGGCATCGCTCCGTTGTTCGTCGCCGCGGCATTGGTGCTAATTGCGGAAACCGGTAGCTTCAACGGCCTTGTCGCAGCCGTTGTTTCGTTGGGCATCGGCGGGGGCGCTCTCAACCAGACCACCAATACCCTGGTGGCTGACCTGCATGAGGACGCTCAGCGTAAGAGTGCCGCTCTCAACCTGTTGGGTGTGTTCTACGGAGTTGGCGCGTTGTTCATCCCGTTTGCCATCGGCTCTCTGCTGAACACGTTGGGATTAGCGCCGATTCTCTACATGGCCGTCGCCCTCAGTCTGGTTACTTCCGTCATCTGCGCGGCGCTTCGTTTTCCGAAGCCCAGGCAGGCCGCGGGGGTTCCGGCCGCCGCCATCATGCGACTGGCGTCGCAGCCGCTGGTGATCATTCTGGCCTTGCTATTACTGTTCCAATCGGGCAATGAGTTCATCCTCGGCGGGTACATGACCACTTACCTGATGCGGAACCTGGGGACTCCCGTGACCACCGCGTCCTATCTGCTCGCGGCCTACTGGGCGGCAATCATGCTGATGCGCATCGTCCTCAGCCGGATTCTCCTCCACTTAGGTGGACACGTCCTGGTGCTGGCAAGCGCGCTGGGCGTGGCTGCGAGCACCACCCTCCTGATCCTCTCCCCGTCCAGTCCGGTAGCGGCGCTGGCGGTCGTACTGATAGGGGCCAGCATCGCGGGGATCTTCCCCACAACTTTGGGATTGGCCGGGACACGATACGCGAGTCACTCCGGAACCGTGTTCGGCATACTGATCGGAGTGGCGTTGACCGGCGGAATGACTCTCCCCTGGGTAGCCGGACTGGTGTCGCAGTCGCGCGGGGTCGGGGCCGGTTTGGCGATTGTGGTGGCGAATGCCATCGCGATTTTCTGTCTGCAGTTGGCCGCAATCAAGGAGACACGCAATCATGTTCAGTAACCGGTTCGCCTGCTGGCTCCTGGTGGCCGCGATGCTGCCCGCGGCCGCGCAGCAAAGAACGATTCTCGCCATCGGAGCCCACGCCGCCGACATGGACCTGACGGTGGGGGCGCTGCTCGCGCATCAGAAGCGGCTCGGCGATCGCACGGTGATGCTGCATCTGACTCTCGGGGAAGGGGGCAATCCCAAGTTGACGCCCCAGCGATATGCCGAACAGAAGAGGCGCGAAGCGGAGGCAAGCGCGAAAGCGTTGGGTGCGGAGGTCATCGTCGGCCCTTATGCGGACGCCCTGCTTCCGAACAACGACGAGGCCCGGAAGTATGTTGTGGACATCATCCGCCAAGTCAAGCCGACTCACGTAATCACACATTGGAAAAACAGCATCCACAAAGATCATGCCAACACCTACGCCATTGTGGTCGATGCCGTCTTGATGGCCGGGTTAGAGGCGGTCCGGACCGCGCATCCTCCGCACCGTGGAATTCGCGGGGTGTACTACGCCGATAACTGGGAGGACGCCGAAGGGTTCGATCGTTATTGCTATGTGGACGTGTCGGATGGGATAGAACAATGGAAGCGAGCGATCCGGGAATACGAGATGGTTCGCGGTGGGATTTCGTCGTTCGCTTATTTTGACTACTACACGTCTCACCTGCAGTCGCTGGGCGCCCTTGCGGGACGCAAGTACGCTGTGGCCTTGGATGTGGATGAGTCGGCCAAGAAACGGGTTCTGGAGTCCTTGCCCTAATCGGGAGTTAACCGCCAACGTGCTCTAGTAACTCAGTCGGTAAGTGCTGGAAATCCACTCCGGCCGTGTGCTACACTCCTCGCCAGGGAAATTAACCATGCAGCCTGCACCCGAAAAACCCAAAACCGCCGACCCGGAAATAAAGCCCGACGCGACCGAAGCGCCTCCGCCCCCGCCCGAACCCACCGACGCCAGCTTTGACGGTGGTGAATCCAATCCCGGCCAGGCCGGGCCAAAAAGAGGCGCTTAACTCTGATTACAGCGCGATCCGTGTAGACTACGGATGCCTCGGCAAGCGTTCGCCAATCCGCCGTCATCGCTTGAACTTGGCGCGAAACTCCGCGTAACGCCTCTCGATGCGCAGGCGGCTGGGATGTTGGGGTGGCAACTGCTTCGTCACAATCCGCAAGGCTTGGACATAATCCCGTTCGGCCTCATTCGGACGATCTGTCTTCTCGTAATAGTCCGCCCGGACACGCAATAAATTGGCGGTCCTGGGACTGTCGGGAAAGACCTTAACCATGTCGTCGGTTCCGGTGCGAATTAACCCCTCCGCCTCGCGCAGGCGTCCCTGAAAAACATACGCCTGCCCCAAGGCGACCTTGGTTTCCGCTGTATCCGGGTGGCTCTCCCCGTCGAGACGAACTTTGAGCGCGATGCTCTTCTGAAACATCCGTTCGGCTTCGGTGTAATTCGCGCGCTGCACCTCAATGGAAGCGAGATTGTTCCACACCCTTGCGACATCCCGGCTGTTCTCGCCGTATAGCTTAGTCATGATCTCGAGTACACGCCGTTGTACGGTTTCCTCTTCGTCGAGTCGATTGACCAAGCCCAGCGCCAAACCGTACTGGCTGAGGTCCGCCACCGTTCGCGTGTTGTCTTCGCCATAAACCTTGAGATCGGTCTCAATCACCCGGCGGTACAGGACCAGCGCTTCATCGATCTGGCCGAAGGCGGTAAGGGTGATCGCCAGGCTCCGGGCGGAGTAGTTCGTCTCCTCGCTGTCGTGCCCGAACAGCCCTTCCCGCATTGCCAGTGATTCGCGGCCGTATTTCACAGCTTCGGCTAGGTCACCCCGCATTCTCAAGAGGATGTTCATTCGATCCAGGGAATATGCGAGCAGGCGATGGCCACCGGGATACGCTTTGCGGCGAATCGCCAAGGCCCGGCGCGCCAGAGGCTCTGCCGCCGCCAGATCGTTCATGTGGAGTTTCAGCTGGGCGAAGTCATTCAACGCTGGAGCCAGATCCACACTCTCCGGCCCCAAGGCTTTCTCCAGAACCGGCACCGCTTCCACATACAGCTTCTCGGCTTCCGCAAAGCGGTTCAAGTTATCCAGGTTCAGAGCCAGGCGGTGCATGGATTCAGCGGTCCGAGCGTCCTGCGTCCCCAGTCGCTTCCGGTGGATCGCCAC
Organism: uncultured Acidobacteriota bacterium; assembly: GCA_963737465.1. Lineage (GTDB taxonomy): Bacteria > Acidobacteriota > Terriglobia > Bryobacterales > Bryobacteraceae > TMP-7. Next base: position 1,206,324 of record CAVTTC010000011.1, on the reverse strand, counting down.
CGCTTTTTCACCGCACGCTACTCCCTCAGCGTACTTGCTCATCTTCTGAAACAGGTCGCCTAGCTCGTCGTACACCTCGGCGGCTTCCAGGCTGTCGTCGCCGTACAGACTCTTGCGCGTCTGCAGACTCGCCTCGTACTGGAGCTTCGCTCTGTCAAACAGGCTGAGGTTCTTGAGCGCCTGGGCGATCGCCAACTGGAGCCGGGATTGCACCTCGGGTTGGTCCTTCAACTCCGTGGTGATCCGCCGGGCGCCCGTCTCCAACACCTCGCTAACCGTCAAGGTACGTCCGCGGACCACGCCCGGATCGCCGCTCTGGAACAGTTCCATCATGAATTGCGAAACGCGCCGGCTGGTCTCGGCTTCCAGTTTGACCCTGCGAGCCTGCACCACCAGCGCCAGGGTAGCGCTGACAATGACCACCAGCAGCACGGCGGAGAAGCTTGCCGCCAACCGGTGGCGGGTCACCATCTTCTTGAGCTGGTAGAGCGTGCTCGGAGCCCGCGCGACAATCGGCTCGTCCGCCAGATACCGCCGGATATCCTCGGCCATCGCTGCGACGCTTTGGTAGCGGCGCGCGGGATTTTTCTCCAGCGCCCCCAGAATGATCGTTTCGAGATCGGGCGCCACCTTGCCGGATCGCGTCAGTGCTGTCGTGATCGGCTTCGGGGGCGCCTCGCAAATCACCCGTGCGGCCTCCGGTAGCGGCAGTTTCTGCACGTCGTACGGCGGGCGGCCACAGATCATCCAGTACAGGATCAGCCCCAGCGAGTACACGTCAGTGCGGACATCCACCTCATCCGGATTTCCCCGAACCTGCTCCGGACTCATGTAGGGCAACGTGCCCTCAATCCTCGTGGTGGCCGTGAACAGCGTCTCTTCCCCGGGCTCTGGCTCCATCACCCGAGCCAGGCCGAAATCGAGCACTTTCACTTCTACAGGGCTGTGGAGCGATGTGAACGTCTCACTGGCGGCGTCACGGTCCGCTACAAGAATGTTGGAAGGCTTCAAGTCGCGATGGATGATTCCGCGCTGATGCGCGTAGCTCACGGCGGCCGCAATTCGTTGAAACAGTTCCAACCCGGCGCCGACCGGGTCGCGATCTTTTCGGACCGCGCTTTCCGGATTGCCCAGATAGGCGCCGAGTGTCTGGCCGGAGGCCAATTCCATCGCGTAGAAGTACTGTCCTGATGCGGCCTTCCCGGATTCGTAGATAGCGGCGATGCCGGGATGCCGGAGGCGCGCGAGCACCTTGATCTCACGCTGGAACAACCGCGCCGCCCGGCGCCCGGCGAAAGGGCCGCCGCGAATGATCTTCAACGCTACCCGGCGCTGCGGGCTTTGCTGCTCGGCCTCGAACACGATGCCCATCCCGCCTTCGCCGAGCTTTCGAATGATCCTATAGTTGTCCAGGGTGAGTGGCTGTTCGTCGTCGGAGAAGCCGCCGTTGAACGCGGCAGTGCTCTGATCAAAAAACGGGGACGAGGCGCCGCCATCGCGTTCACCGTCGCGCTTTCCATCATCCGGGTTCATGGAAACAGGTGGTCGCCTCAGGCCGTTGCGCGGCGGCCGCTGCCGCCGGCAGAATCTGAGCTGTGCGTGCTCTTGAATTGTCTCACGCTGCGCGCGGGTAATCCTATGTATCGATCTTTCCCCGGCGGATGATCTTCTCCATCACCGTCGCGAACGTGTCGATCTCCTCCAGCGTTGTGTAGACATTGGGCGTGATCCGCAAACCCTGGAACTCGCCTTTCACCACGATGGGCGTGGTCATGATCCGGTACTTTGCCATCAGGTGCGACGAAAGCGCCGGCGCTTCAAACCCGTCAATGCTGATCAGTCCGATGCCGCAGGACATCTCCGGATCGTCGCTGGTCAGCATTTTTACGCCGGGGAGGTCGCGCAACCGCTGCGACCACCGCTTTCGCAGGTACCGCAACCGTTCCGCTTTGCGCTCCGCCCCGATGCTTTCGTGGAAGGTCAATGCCTCGGTGATCGCGCAACGCTGCGAAGCCGGGTGCGTTCCGATCTCTTCGAATTTACGGATATTCTCCGCCATGGACTCGGGCGCTGCCATCAAAGGCCACACCTTCGGAATCTTCTCCTTGCGCACGTACAGGAAGCCCGTACCCACCGGCGCCAGGACCCATTTGTGCAAACTGGTGCCGTAGTAGTCGCAGTCCAGATCCTCGTGCTTGAAGGGAAACTGCGCGAACGCGTGCGCCCCATCCACCACCACTTCTATTCCGCGCGCGCGAGCCATCCGTGAGATCTTCTTGACCGGAAAGATCTGGCCCGACAGGTTCGTGATATGGCAGATGTGGATAACCTTGGTCTTGGGCGTAATGGCGCGCTCGATCCGTTCATAGAGGTCGTCGAGGCTGGGGGGCGGAACCGGGAAGGGAATCTGCCGGAGCACGATCCCGTCGCGGCGTTCGCGCTGCTTCCAGGTGGTGATCATGCGCGGGTAGTCCTGGTTCGTGGTCAGCACTTCATCGCCGCGCTTGAGTTCCAGCCCCATCTGGACGTTCTCCAGCGCCTCGCTTGCATTGCGCGTGATCGCAATCTCTTCGGCGTCGCAGCCGAACGATTCGGCCAGGCGGCGGCGAACCGACTCCACCTCGGGTTCCACGATGCTCCACATGAAGTAGGCCGGACCCATGTTGGAGATCTCGAGATACCGCTTCTCGGTCTCCATCACTACCTTCGGCGATGGACTCACGCCGCCATTGTTGAGATTGATGATGTTCCGGTCCACGGTGAACGCGTGACGAACTTGAAACCAGAAGTCCTCGTCGCGCGCCAGGGAATCGGCCGGGCGTCCGCCTGCTGACTGCGCGGCGGCCTGGACGCGCTGTATGGCATCGGATTGAAAAGCGGCGATACCCGCCGCTGCGAAGTTCAGAAACTGACGCCTGTGCATCTATTCAGGCTAAACCAATCCCGTGCCTCGAAAAAGGCCCTGCCTTTCGGTATAAGATATGCAGACATGGCGCATACCTCACGCCGAAGCCTGCTGCTCGGTTCTTTCGCGGCCGCTGCGGCGGCACAAACCAGCCCACCGGCGGCTGTGACGCGGTACGTCCGCTTCCAAAAGGGATCCCTCACGTCGTTCGGCATCCTGAACGGCGACCAGGTTCAGCGGATCTCCGGCGACCTCTTCGGCGTTCACAAAAACACCGGCGCGACGCTCAAATTGGCTGAGGTCAAGCTCTTAATCCCCGTCATGCCGTCAAAGGTGCTGGCCGTGGGATTGAACTACAAGAGCCACGTAGGCGATCGCAAGCCGCCTGCCAATCCCGAGATCTTCTACAAGCCCATCACCTGCCTGCGGCACCCGGGCGACCCCATCGTTATCCCGAACGACTCCAAGAACACGCACTACGAAGGCGAACTCGTCATCGTGATCGGCAAGAAGGCGTCGCACATCTCAGCTGATCAGGCCAAGGATGTAATCTTCGGGGTCACCTGCGGCAATGATGTTTCTGAACGCGACTGGCAGGGTGGTCCGAATAAGGATCTGCAATGGTGGCGCGCGAAAGGCGCCGACACCTTCGGACCGCTCGGTCCTACCATCGTCAGCGGCCTCAACTACGGCGACCTGCTGCTGCAGACCCGGCTGAATGGCGACGTGGTGCAGAAGGCCCGCACTTCCGATCTGCTCTTCGATTGCCACGCCATCGTGAGCTTCATCAGCCGCTACGTCACCCTGGTTCCGGGCGACGTCATCTATACCGGTACCCCCGGCAGCACTCGCAAGATGAAGCCTGGCGATGTCGTGGAAGTGGATATCGAAGGTATCGGCGTCCTCCGCAATCCGGTGAGCGGCGCCTGACGCCTTACATCACGGAACTGAACTCCACCCGTTCCACCTGACGTTCGAAGCAAAGCCGGGCGGCCTCCAGGCGCTCCTCGATCTCTTCCACCGGGAGTTGGTAGTCCTGTGCGAGTTCCCGTATGGACGCGCCCTCTCTCGCATCCAGATAAAGCCCGTAATTCAATAGATCCGGCATGTATTCCTCCTGCGCTCCCTCTGTAGTGAGGCTGGAGTGCGAACCGTTTCACCCGATTCGAATCTTGCTTTCCCGCCGCCCCCCGGGCTATTCTGTTGTCAGTTACTGAGAGGAGTGGAACTGAGTAAGCCTACCGACCTCGTGCAGGGAACCCTGGACCTGCTGATCCTCAGGGTGATTGCATTGGAACCGATGCACGGTTGGGCCATCGCCCAGCGCATTCGCCAGATGTCCGGAGATGTACTGCAGGTGGGGCAGGGTGCGCTTTATCCTTCTCTGCACAAACTCGAGCAGAACGGTTGGATCAGCTCGGAATGGGCTATCAGCGAAAACAAGCGTCGGGCCAAGTACTATACCCTGACCAGCGCCGGACGCCAGTTTCTGGAGCAGGAAGCTGCCCAGTGGGAGCGCCTGTCCGCCGCCATTTCGCTTGTCATGCGGACTGTCTGACTGGGAGAAGTCGCCATGCGTCTGGTTCGGATCTTCAGACTGCGGCTGCGGTCATTGTTCTCGCGGAAGCGAGTCGAACAGGAACTCGACGAGGAGCTCACGTACCACGTGGAGCGGCAGGCGGAGGTGAACATCGCCTCCGGCATGACGCCCCAGGATGCTCGTCAGTGCCGCGCTGAGGGTCTTTACCGGATTCGAACAGAGGAAAGAGGAGTGCCGCGACATGCGGCAATTGAACCTAGTGGACAACCTGCTGCAAGATCTTCGCTTCGCCTTCCGGCAACTCGCCAAGAATCCCGGATTCACTGCCACGGCTATCCTCATGCTGGCTCTGGGCCTGTGCGCCAGCCTCGGTATCTTCACCTTTGTGGACGCGGCCCTACTCCGGCCCCTGCCCTACCCGAACCCAACCCGGCTGGCCGGTGTCTTCGAGAGTACACCCCAGCGCCCGCACTCCAATCTTTCGTATCGGGATTATCTCGATTGGAAGAGGCTGAACAAGGTCTTCGACTCGTTGGAGGCATACAAAGACTCCGGTTTTATCGTGAGCACCCCAACCGGCGCTGAGCCGGCGCGGTCGGCGCGGGTAAGCGCCGGGTTCTTTCGAACCCTCGGAATCCCTCCCGCGCTGGGGCGAGACTTCCGCGCCGGCGAGGATCTCCAGGGGGCGCCCCGCACCGTCTTATTGAGCTATGCGACTTGGCAAAGTCGCTACGGCGGAAATCCCGATATCGTGGGACGTCCGGCGACGCTTGATGGCGATCCGTACACGATCATTGGCGTGCTGCCAGCGGATTTTCAGTTCGCGCCCGCCGGCAAAGCAGAATACTGGGCGCCACTGGATCCTAGCGGTTCCTGTGAAAAGAGGCGCAGTTGCCACAACCTCTACGGGGTGGCCCGGCTGAAGGACGGAATCGCGATCCAGACAGCCTTGGCGGATACCGTGTGGATCGCGCAGCAATTGGAAAGGCAATATCCCGACTCCAATCGCGGGCAAGGAGCGGCCGTGGTCCCTTTGTCGGAGGTGATCGTCGGAGACATCCGCCCGATCATGCTGGTGCTGCTCGGTGGAGCTGGATTGCTTCTGCTCATCGCCTCTGTGAATGTCGCCAGCCTGCTGCTGGTACGTTCCGAAGGCCGGCGGCGCGAGATGGCCGTCCGCAGCGCATTGGGTGCGTCCCGCCAGCGATTGATACGCCAGTTCGTAACGGAGGGACTGGTGCTGGTAGCTGCCGGAAGCGTGCTCGGCCTTGTGTCAGCCGGCTGGGCCGTGCGGCTCCTCACCCGTCTGATTCCGGAGGGGATGATGGCGCGGCTTCCATTTCTCGAGGGGCTGGGATTGAACGGACATGTGTTGGCGTTCGCGGGTGCCGTCGCGCTGCTCGCATCGGTCCTTTTCGCCGTCACTCCCGCTCTGCGCCTCTCGTTCACCGAGATGCGGCAGGGCCTTGTCGAGGGCAGCCGTGGATCGGCGGGAATCACCTGGCGCCGCCTCGGTTCCAAACTGGTGGCGCTGGAACTGGCTACCGCTATGGTGCTGTTGGTGGGAGCCGGATTGCTGGGCCAGAGCCTTTACCGCCTGCTGCACGTCGAACTCGGGTTCCAGCCCGACCGCCTGGTAACACTAATGGTAGGGGGGCCGGAGGCCGCGTATGGCGAAGACTCGAAGGCCGTGGCGCTCGCCCGGCAAGTGATCAGTCGTGTCTCGAGCCTGCCCGGCGTCGAATCCGTTGCCACCACCAGCACTCTACCCGCTAACTTCAACGGCAACACCAACTGGATCCGGTTCGTGGGCCGTCCCTACCACGGCGAGCACAATGAAGTGAACGCACGCGATGTGAGTTCGGAATACTTCAAAACCATTGGCGCGAAACTCGTACGTGGACGCTCCTTTACTGAGGCTGACGATGCGTCGAAACCGCGTGTGGTCATCATCAACCAAAGTCTGGCCAGGAAGTATTTTCCGGGCGAAGATCCGATCGGTAAGCAGATGGGCGACACCTCTCTCACACCCAAGTCCCTCAAGGAGATCATCGGGGTTGTGGAAGATATTCGGGAGGGAGCGCTCGACGCGGATATCTGGCCCGCCCAGTATCTTCCGTTCAACCAGAGCCCCGACAACTACTTCTCGCTCGTCGTTCGCACATCGCAACCGGGGCAGTCGATCCTGCCGGCGCTGGCCGCTACGATTCGTGAGATCGACCACGGAATCGTCACACTTGACGGCGCCACCATGCCCACCCGGATCGGAAACTCGCCCTCCGCATACCTCCGCCGCTCATCGGCCTGGCTGGTAGGAGCTTTCGCGGCCATGGCGTTGCTGCTCGGTGTGGTCGGGCTGTACGGAGTCATAGCCTACTCGGTCAGTCAGAGGACGCGCGAAATCGGCGTTCGGATGGCGCTCGGCGCCGAACGCAGAAGCGTCTACGGGCTGGTTCTGAAAGAAGCCGGATGGTTAACCGCGATCGGGATTCTCGCCGGCCTCGCCGGCTCTCTCGCCGCGACGACGGTCATGCGCAGACTGCTCTTCGGGATTGGGTCGTGGGACGTCCCGACACTCATTGTTGTCGCATCGGTGCTGGCCGTGTCGGCTCTTGTGGCCAGCTACCTGCCAGCGCGCCGCGCCGCGTCAGTCAATCCGCTGGACGCCCTACGTGCCGAGTAGCCGATACGCCAACACGCGAAACGGACAAAGGTGACCGAAGCACACCGTTGCCGAAAAGGGAGTATATTACAAATTGCTGCAAAATGTTCCATTGCAGCCAGGACCGGCATCGCGGTACCGTGAGCGCCATTTTCGAATCGCGTGCAATTTCATGAGTTCGATAACGCCTACTTCATCCGGCTCCGGGACGGAGATCCCGAGACGGAACGGCATTTTATCGAGTATTTCAATCCGCTGTTGCTCATAAAACTGCGCCGCCGTCTTCATTCCACATCCTTGATCGATGACATCCGGCAGGAGACGTTTCTGCGGACGTTTCGCGCTATCCGCAACACCGATACCGTTCGCCAGCCCGACCGGTTGGGAGCCTTCGTCAACCGGATGTGCGAAAACGTGATGCACGAACACCTGCGCAAAGATTCGCGGGCAGAGCCACTCGCCGACACTACGGGCGAGGCGCCGGAACCGCGGCCGGACGCCGAGTCAGAGTTGATCAGCGCAGAGCGGCAGGCCATAGTCCGCACCGTCATCGGCACCCTGAGAGAACAGGACCGCTCGCTATTGCGTGCGCTGTTCTTCGAGGAACGCGACAAAGACGAAGTCTGCAAGGACCTGGGAGTCGACCGCGGCTATCTCAGGGTCATGCTGCATCGCGCGAAGAACCAGTTCAAGCGGGAGTATCTGAAGCGGGCCGCCGGAACGGCAGGATCGAATTAAGGCAAAGCGCCCATAAATAGCTGGAGAGCTCCCCAATAGTAGGGGTCGGCGAACTTCCCCTCGCGGATCAATGCGAGTTTGGCGTCGCGCAGAGCGGCGGTGGGAGGTTTGCCGGCCGCAATGCCCGCGTACATCTGCTCCATTAGTTTGGGCGACGCATAGTCGTTCACCTTCCAAAGCCCCGCTACCACCTCGCGAGCCCCCGACTGTACGAATGCCCACGCCAGCCCCACCAGACCCTCTCCGGCGTAGGTCCGTGCGCCGGCGCTGCGGCACGCGGAGATCGTTACCAGGTTCGCATTCACCGGGGTCTTCAGGACATCCTGCATGGAGAGCCGTCCCTTCCCGCTTCCCCGCGACAGGATGATGGCCGATTCCATCGGCGCGTTCCGGCTCGCCGTTGCATGAGCGGCAAAGTGGATGTAGGCGTAATTCGCGGGCCGCGATGCCAGGAAGGCCTCCGGCGTGGCGGCGCCCTCGGTGAGAATCGTGCGCGTTGCCGTGGGGAACCGCCGCGTTACCGCTTCGATCTCTTTACGCGCGTTGATCAACTTCTCATAGTTCTCGTCCCACTCCACGGCATCTCCGATAATCAGCAGCGATTTTCCAGGCCGGGGCGCCAGGTGTCGCGACGCCAGCAAGTTCAGCGATGGTGTGACGGCGATGGTGGCGTCCTCGATCCAGAACCGGCCGGAATCTGGAAGTGTCTCGAAGTTGAGCGCGTACAGCGGGCCGTCCGGCACGATGATATAGCGTCGGCTCGCCGCAGCCTGGTGCGGGATCAGCGCTTCAAAGAGTCTCCGTCCCGCCTCACCATCCTTCTTCGGTTGAGGTGTTTCCACCGAAGTCTGGTAGCGCTCCACCAGCTTCCGAAGCTCGGCTTCATCCAAAAGGGGGAACGCCTTGATTCCCGATCCGGTAACGGTCCAGACCCAACTGCCCGACGGCGCCACCCAATAGGCGAGAAGTGTCGCGCCGGTGGAGCGTGCAATGGCCTGGTACGCGGCCGCCGAACCCTTCACGACCGCGCGACGCGGCAGGTTCAGCCTTTCGCGCAGGAGGCGGGCGCGGCTCGATTCCGCGACTGCCAGCGCTTCCGAGACACGATTGCGATCCATCAGGAATTGCACATACTGCTGGTGTAGCTTGATCAGGGACGCCAGCAGGCTGAGCTTGTTCTCATCCTCGGTCAGCATCGCGCGAGAGGCGTCTGCCAGCGCCAGGGCGCTTTCGAACTGCCGCTCCGCCGGTTCGGCCCGGCCGCTGTTCACATACACTTCCGCCAGCACCGAACTGGCGTCCAGCTTAACCGCGAGATCCAGGTTCGGCTTGTTCAGCAGCGCGGTCAATAGTTGTTCGGCGTTGCTGTAATTGCCTTTCCCAGCCTCAATGCGGGCCTCATTCACTCGCGAATGGTCCAGACCCAGCGAGGTGTCGAGCTTTCCCTCGATATCGAGCGCCTGGCGGTTCACCCGTTCTGCCTCGTCCCACTGTTTCTGTTCCGCGAGCGCGATGGCCAGGTTCGTGAGCCACAGTGCGTGATAATCGCGGTCTGAGGATTCGGCTTGTGCCGCAGCCTCACGGAAGAGCGTGGCGGCCTTGTCGTATTGCCGCTCCTCGAAAAACACATTCGCCAGATGCCCGGTGCATAGATGCCGGTCCTCCGGGACCGCCATCTCCAGGGCCTCCTGGTATTTTTCCCGGGCCTTGTCGAACCGGCCCAACCGGTAGTAACACGTACCCAGGCTGACCAGGACATTCGCCGCTTCGGCACGCCGGTCCACGGCCTTGAATTCGGCGACCGATTGAGTCAGAGGCCCCAGAGCCTCTTCGAAGCGGTTGGTTTTCCAGAGAATCAGTCCGCGGTTGTGATGGATATACGGCCCCAGGTTCGATTTGCTGTTCGTTTTGACAAAGGCCTCCGCCTCGTCCAAAGCGTCGTCGGCGCGGGACAACTCCCCGAGCTTCATCAGAACCCGCGATCGCCGAACTTGGAACTTTGCCCTCGCTGGACGGTCACCGGCCGCATCCGCCGACAGGAGGGCTTGCTCCAGGTGACGGTCGGCTTCGCGGAATTGGCCCAGTTCCACCAATATCGCCGCCCAATCCGCGTCCACCTGGCTGCGGGCTTTGGGCGGTGCGTTCGTGGTATTCAATGAGGCGAGCCAAGCCAAGGCATCGTCTCGTCGCCCCAGAGTTGTCAGGAGGCGGGTTTTGGCCGTACAGAGATTCCAGTACGCTTCGGAGCTGGGTGCAGCCGCCCGCAGATCGGATTCAACCTTCGCAAGCTCGGCAATGGGATCGGGCTTGCCTGAGCGGCAAGCTTCGAGCAAGAGAAGAACGGTGATAGCCAGCAGCAATGCGCGGGCAGTCCTCGGCTGTCCGCGCGAAGCCTTCCTATGGAGGGTCGGTGTGCCCGCCGTTGCTTCCAACGGACATGCAGCTGAGACTTCCTCCGGAACCTCCACCGCCGAAGCTGAGAGCGTATGAGCCGGCCTCATCTGGTTCGGTAACGCCCCCGTCCTGTTCCAGGAGCACCTGAACCATTGTGACGCGCCACTCAGCGTTGCGCACCACCAACTGCCCCAGTTGAATGAACCCGAAACCCACCACACGGATGAGGTTTCCGTGCACCTCAAACTTGCCTGGGATGCTGGGGTTCTCGATCCTGTAGAGCGGCAGCACGGTCACGTCCTGGTAAACCGGAGGCTCTTTCGGTTTCTGTTCCCTCCTGAACCAGGCAAAGACGCGCCGCAGCAGGTCCAACAGTTCTTTCGGAATCGGGGTACGATCCGGTAGTTGCGAGGCCATCAATTTCGAATAGCCTTTCCTCACGTCGGCCGTGGAAGCTCCCCGTGAAGGAAATGTCGGCGTCATGCGGATGACCTGCCCGGCAATCACCAGGTTTTCGAATCCCGTCAGTTTAGGGTCCAACGTGAACGTCGGCTGACTTTCGTCCTGTCCCCGGTGATGCGCCTCCAGTAGCACGGTGATCTTGTCGGCGACCATCACGTCCCCGAGATTGAAACTTGTGATCTCGCCCTTTGCCACCACCTGATGGTCGTCGCCATCATCCTCACCTGTGGTGGAGGTGTACACCGAATCGTACGTAAAGAACCGGTCGAGTTGGTAATTGGACCATTTTGCGGAACCGGTGCCACCGGTCGGCGGAAGAGCGCTCGTTGCCTGCGGCTCAACCACCTTTCCGCGAAGGAGCCCCGATACACCCAGGGCGTACGCGTGATAGAGAAATCCTCGGTTGTTCATTTTGTGAACACGATCGGAACGCGCCCAAGGGGCGTGTTACCGGATTGTCCCTCCTTGACTCCGTAAATGCTGAGCGTGTATCTTCCCGGCTCGAACCCCGAGGTTCGAAGGGTGACCACGACGTTGCCTTTGTTGGCCGCCAGGTCGCTGCGTGCCACTATCGATCCATCTTGACGCTTCAATTCGATTCGATATCCCGAATACGCCTCCTCCCATTCGTGCGCCACTTCTACTGAGGCTACTAGACTGCTCTTCGATATAGTCAAGGGCTCGCCGGCCCGCTCCGCGCTCACAGGCACTGGAGCGGCAACGCTCATGGTCGGACTACCGTCCTGCACCTGCGCGCGAAGCCCCGGGATTTGCAGGACGTTCTGGTATCCGATGATACACGCGAACGCGCCGCACGCCGCCAAGGCCGCTGCCGGCACGAAACTCTGTTCGAGCCACGTGAACTGCCACCATTTGCGATTCGGGGCTGGCTGTTGCGCCCGAACAGCCTCCCGCTCTGCAAAAACCGACTTCAGATTGGCGAGAAATGTCGTCCCCGCCTTCACGTCCTCCGCGCATGTATGGCAGGAAAAGAAGTGCTCTTCGAATCGGTCCTGCTCTGCCTCGGAAAGCTGTCCGAGCAGGTACTGTTCTACTGCATATCCCTTTTCTGCTTCGGCATGATCCATCATAGTGTACTCTACCTCGTTTGGGCGGAGAGGGGTTCCGCCTTCACTCGGTAGTGATTGTTGCTTCTGGTTCGTTACAAACTCGCTCCAAAAGTTCAAATCGCCGGGAGTTCATAGCCGCGGCGGCGCGGCCGGTTGGCCAGCAGATCCGCTTCCCGATCGTCCACGAAGTGCTCGCTCTCGGGGTTCCATCGTACCTTGCGATTCAGCAGGCGCGTGATGTTGGCCAAGTGCGACACGCTCACCGACCGGTGCCCGATTTCGACATCCGCGTTGGGCGTTTTCCGCCCCGGAATGCACTCCAGCCAGATAACCCATGTGGTATTGCGCCTGCCAGAGAGCGCGCTTGTCGTGCCACTTGTCGATCTCTTCCTGCGGAGGCAGGTCCACCTTGATGCCCGGCGGATCGATCTTGAAATTATTGCGCCAGATGTCGATGGAGCCCTTTTCGCCGATGAATCTTCCCCCGCCCATCAGGTTCCCCGCCGGCGGCAATTCCATATGCACCGTGACGTCGTTGGCGTAGCGCATCCCATCGCTCCCTTGCGGCCACTCGAGCGGCCATAACTTCCACCGGGCCCGTCCGTCCGTGCCGAGCGCCATCTGAATCTGGTCCAGTCCGTGCGCGCCCCAGTTGGTCATCTCGCCGCCGGAATAGTCGCGCCACTACATCCAGCTGAATTGAATTTCTTGTTGTATTCGCGCATGGGCGCCTGGCCAAGCCAAAGGTCCCAGTTCAGCTTCTCCGGAACCGGTTCCGCCGGCAGGGCCGGAATGGGCGCCGAGGATGGATAGTTGACGCCCTGCACCAGTTGGATCTTGCCCAAGCCGCCTTCCCGCACCAACGGCAGGCGATCTGGTTCATCTCCATCGATCGCTGCTGGTACCCACCTGCACCACCCGCTTGTACTTCCGCGCCGCATTCACCAGCGCCCGGCCTTCGGCGATATAGAGGGTGAGGGGTTTCTCGGCGTAGATGTCCTTGCCGGCCTGACAGGCGTGGATCGCGGACAACACCCGGCCGTGATCGGTAGTGGCGATGATGACGGCGTCGATATCCTTGCGGTCCAGAATTCGGCGATAATCCTCGTACACGTCCCAGGTCTTCTTGCGTTTCGCAGCGGATTCTTCAGCCCGGGTGAGATAGCAGTCGGCCAGGGCCGCGATCTGCCCAGGCGCCGGTAACTGGTCCATCAGCAGGTTGGCGCGGTTGCCCGCTCCGATGAAGCCGACGGTGATGCGATCGCTGGCGGCCGGATGGCCGGGCGATCCCAGCACGTGGCGGGGAATGATGGTGATGCCAGCGGCGCCAGTCAGGGCGCTGCTGAGGAAGTTGCGGCGGGATACGCTCGGGTTGGTCTTCATGGCTGGCCTTCGCGTATTCTATCGCCTCTGGTACCCGCATATACAGATGCGTATCGGAACGGGGGCCATCGCGCACAAGCACAGATTGCTGCTCAATTCCTTGTCGGGCTTCGTCGTGTCCATGTTCGTTTCTTTGTTATGATTGCCTTCCCCGGTGCCTCATACGCCTGTGGATTCACCGAGCACTGGCGGATGAGAATATCGCTGGCCGCTCCACGTTGCTTCGTCGCCATGACCAGCACGTCGGCGCAGGCCTGCGAAGCGATCCCGAGGGTTTGCGCTGCAACCATGAAGTGATTGTAGGCATCGATGACATCCATGCCGGTCAGTTCGTATCCGTACCCTTCGAGCATTCGCTGGATGGCGAGGTGCCCCACCTCCAGACAGAACCGGGCGTCTTCCTTGAGCAAGTCGCGCGATGCACGGCTGAGCGTGCGCGGATCGGTGCGGCCTGTGTTGGCAAATTCCAGGGCGAGATCGAGGAAGCCGGCGTCTTTCGCCGCGGCAAACCACCGGCCGGGCTCGCCGCTCGACGTGGCCAAATCCAAGAGGATCTTCTTCGGGTCGCGACCGGGATATTTCTTGACGATCGCTCGGAAGGTGGCGAGGCCTGTTGATGAGCCATTCGCAGCCAGAGCATACTTCTCATACGCCTCATCCACTCGGCCGAGATCCAGCAGGATTTTCTCGCATGCGGCATCGATGGCCGCATCCGGCTGATTCAGGCCACGGGAAGCCTCTGCATAAGCCAGCGCTTCATCCATGCGGCCTTCGGACAGCAACGCCTGCATGCCGAATTTACGGTCATGCCAGAATGGAAATCGCTGAAGCGCCAGCACCTCAAGCAGTTCCTGGTGGCGGCCAGCCGCCAGCAGGCTGGAGAGGCAGACGCTGGTTCCACGAACATAGTTCCCCGACCGCGGATCGGACCAGGCAGTCCGCAGCAAGCCGAGGAATCGGTCCGCCCAGGAAGAAGCGACTTCACGGGAATCGCATAGCTCGCCCCATCGGTCTCCGACCAGGGAAAGGTAATCGACGCCATCATTCTCGATTGCCTGCCAGAGGCGTTCCAGCCATTTGTCCCGAGTCTTTCGGTCCGCGGGAGACTCGATCGCGATCGGCAACAATTCTTCCTGCGCCCAGTAGACCGCGCCGCCAAGAGCGCCGGATGAAGTATCGATGTCTTGGAAGGCCGGCCAGATCCTCTCCATCAGACTCACGACGCCGTCACCGGCGGTCACGGGATCTTTTCTGGCGACCTTCTTGATTTCCGTGACGGCTTCCTTCAAGCGTTGGCAGGCGAGATGCGAACCCCTCCATCCGAATGCCTTGGCTCGAAGCCGGGACTTGAACGTCCAAGTGTATTTCGCTGCCATCGACTCGGAGATATTTTGGCATACGGCGGTGTTTATGGCCGCACGAGAATGGAAACGACGTGCGCCTGCAGCCTTGCTTCGCGGCGCAGGCCGGTCATGCAGCTTCGGTCCCGTGCAGCTCCGGTTTTGACAACGGCAGTGTTAAAGAGATCGTCTGATACGGAACCTTCGGGATGATCGAGCCCCGAGCTCCGTGGCTGAGTTGAACGAAGCCGTACCTCTCCATCGTCTTGAGCGTCCGGGAAAGATTCGACTTTTTTCGCCCGGTTAATTCCGCCAGACGCGTAAGTGACTCAGGACTAGATGCGGCGATGATCCCAAGCAAAGCGCGATTGCGATCGGATAGAACCCTCGCGAAGCTCTCAGCGGACGTGAACCAAACCTTCGGCTCGCCGGCCGCCGGCTTGTATTTGCCGCGAGCGATCGCAATCGTGCGAGCTTTCATTTGTTCGTAACTGGCAATTCCAACGCGCAGTGTCCTCATTAGATAACTCCCTTCTCTCTCAAGAGTTTGTCCACTTCGGCCCAAAAGTCCTCAATCAGCGTAGCCGCGTCTTTAAACCGATAAGGCCGGACAGTTTCCAGTCGATGCTTGTGATCAAGAGGGCCTTGGCTCTTGCCACCAGGCCCACGCGACTCACGGACAGGATGAGCGTTGTCAAATCCAATCAGGCGGCTGCCGTCCGGACCGTGCAGTGTCAATGAATACTTCAGTCCATGCGGCCGCTCGGGTGTAGAGGGCTACCCGGTTGACGGAGAACCGAACCCAGTATCCGCCCTTTTGCGTCAACTACGAATACTTGGCCGTCGAGATCCAGCAGCACCTCCGCGCCCGGATCTCGAGCCCGCCAACTCATCGTCACAAGGTTATCATCTGATTGATAACCCGCTGCCACCGAGCGGATCCCATCAATTAGAGCGCCGGAGTTCCGGCCGCCCCTAACCGAGTCTGGAAGGAAGGAACGGCAGCGCTGTGGTCAACCGGATTGGCACTTGATCGGGTGGTGGCCACCGCCCAGGTCTCCGCCCAGCATTCCGCACCCGGTTTCCGTGGTGGCGCCTTCGGCGCCTAGCCCAACATTGGCCCATTCACGGGGGACGGCCAGACGCGCGCGCAATGGCCCGGCCACACGCCTCCCCCCGGTGCGTGGCTGTTCGCCAGTCCCGCGAGGTACTCGATGCCTATGATTTGGGGTCCGGCAAATGCCAGTTTGGCCGGGTTCAAGGAACCGGCTGCCACATCCATGACAGCCATTGTCGCAAGGAAGAGGGGGACGCTCGAACGGGCGTCCCCGGAAGAGGAGGTCTTACCGGAACGTTGCCAGCTCTTTTCTCATCGTGTAGGCGTTGCTGGAACACTGACCAGCGCGCGCACCACCCATTTTGGAGCACTGCTCGCTGAAGTCCCCCGCGTCTTTCAACATCACGCGGTCATGCGTGATATGCGCCATCTGATAATCGGCAATACCCAACTGGAACAGGGCCTCGGAATACAAGGTCGGTTCGCCCTTAATATGAGGAAGCGCTGCGCGTAGCGACTTGTCGGCCGGTCCAAACTTCTGCTGGGCGGCATACGCGCACCCCGCATAATAGTAACCGCGCCCGATCACCTGCGGCCGCTTGGAAGCCTGTGCCAGGCGTGTTCCGTAGGTGGCGGCGTTCGCCCACGATTGACGTTCGAAGTAGGTGGTCGCCAGGACATACAGGAGGGTCTCGTTGTTCGGATCCTTCGCGATCGCCTTCTCAGCGAATGGAAACGCCTTCTTCTGGTTTCCGGTGGCTTCCAGGGAGGCCAAGTACTGGGAGTTGAGCCCGATCAGATACTTGCTATCCGGCGCCTGTTCAGCCAGCAGGTCGCGCAGCTCCATCACCAGTTTGTAGTCGGTGGAGACTAAGGCTGCGGCGGACAGGGCATAGTCGGCATAATTATCCACCTCTTCTGCGAATGCCATATTGGATTTCTGAACCTCGGCATCGGCATCGGGGGCGCCCTTCTTGATGGCATGAGCCAGCTTCGACGTCTCGACGGCCCACTTCTTGATTCCGTCAACGTCCTTCTTCTCTTCAGCGGCCTTCAGTTCTTTGTAGGCATTCTGCAGGTCGGCAATCGGCGCAGCTTGTGGCGCAGGGGCCATTGACATCGTCAATGCGACCACTAGGGTACTCAAAAGCATTTGGAACCTCCTCGCGTATGGCGATAATATCCGAGCGCTTTGGCACGGGTGCGTCGGGCCCGAACAACCGGCAACTCAACCCCGGCGCAGGGCTGACAGCGTCGAAAATCTCAACACTTTAATACGGCAAGTATATGTTGTGATTAATGAATCATGCAACAGACTGCAATTGTCCGTCCAACCCGGAAAGGCCTGTTGCGATTCGCTACAGGAGTGAATCGAGACCCATCCCGTGGATGGTGGGATCTTAGTGAACCGATAGGCCTTAAAGTCGCGGGGGGCAATCTGCGCATACGACCGGAAACCGGGCCCGCCGCAGGCCCGAATTCACGTGGACCTTCCATACGGGTGCGGGATTCGGCGCACCCTGCGTGCAACCACCTACCGTCCCGGCGGTAGTCTCCGGCTCTTGATAGAATCGTCGCTCAAGGAGTGAACGCCCAATGAGCAGCCGTCGCGAGTTCGCCCGAACCCTAGTGGGCGGGGCCGCCTTTCTGTCCCGGGTCCGTGCCGCCAGGCTACCCCTGCATCCGCTCACGCCGGGAATCAAAATCTCCCTCCAGATACCCAGCGACTTCAACGACGAGGACCTGACGTTCGCCCGCCAGATCGGCGTCCAGTATGTGAGCATCTGGACATCCGGAGGCTCCTACCCGGTGTTCGCCGACATGAAGAGGCGCGTGGAGGCGGCTGGACTGAAGGTGGCCAACATCGGCAATACGGATGTCCACAACATGCCCGAGGTCACCCTGAACCTCCCCGGCCGCGACCGCAAGATCGAGCAATACAAGCAATATCTGCGGGATGCGGGTAAGGCGGGGCTCACTTACACCACCTACGCGCACATGGGAAACGGCATCTGGAGCTCGGATCCGGAGACCACTCGCGGCGGCGCGCCCACCCGCGCGTTCCATCAGGACACGGCCAAAGGGTATTGGATCAAGGAAACCTTCACGCCGCCGCTGACCCACGGCCGCAAGTTCACCAAAGAAGAGCTCTGGGAGAACTACACGTACTTCATTCGCCAGGTGGTCCCGGTGGCTGAGGAGGCGGGCATCCGCATCGGCATCCACCCCGACGATCCCCCGGTTCCGGAGTTGGGCGGAGTTCCGCGTCACATCTTCGGGACCTTCGATGGCTACGTGCGGGCGCTGGAAATCGCCAACAGCCCGAACGTCGGTGTATGCCTCTGTTGCGGTACGTGGATGGAAGGCGGCAAGCTCATGGGCAAGGACGTTTTCGAGGCAGCCCGCGCTTTCGCCAAGATGGGCAAGCTCTGGAAGATTCACTTCCGCAACACCGCGGGCTCCGTTCCCGACTTCGTCGAGACCTTCGTGGACGATGGCTCTACCGACATGAAGAAACTCATGCGGACTCTGGTTGACGTCGATTTCCGAGGGATCCTGATTGCGGACCATGTGCCGAAGATGGTCGGCGACCGGCACACCGGTTGGGCCTACAGCATCGGCTACATCCGCGCACTCTACGATATGGCCCGCGACGAGAAGAATCGCAGCTAGCGAGGCGCCGCATGAAAGTACTGATCTTCGGAGCAACCGGCATGGTCGGCCAGGCCGTCCTGCGCGAGTGCTTGCTCGATGCCGGCGTGGCGGCCGTGCAATACGATCGGACGCTCAGCCACCGGAGTGAGCCACGCCAAACTCCGCGAGATCGTCCACGCCGACCTGTTTCACTACGCGGACATAGAAGCGGAACTCGCCGGATTCGATGCCTGCTTCTTCTGCCTCGGTATCTCGGCCGGCCGCGTCAGCGCGTCCGAATATGAACGCCTGACCTACACGCTCACGCTCGCCGCGGCCGAAACGCTGGTGCGGCTCAACCCCGCTATGACTTTCGTCTACGTCTCGGGCGCGGGCACCGACAGCACGGAGCGCGGCCGGGCCGCCTGGGCGCGCGTCAAGGGCAAGACCGAAAATGCCCTGCTCCGCATGCCGTTCCGCGCGGCTTATATGTTCCGGCCCGCGGCTATCGAACCCGTGCACGGCGAGATCTCCAGGACGCCGTCCTACCGCGTCCTCTACACGGTGGCAAAACCTGTGTGGCCGCTGCTGCACCGCCTGTTCCCCCGCTACATTCTGACGACCGAGGAACTCGGCCGGGCCATGATCCATGTGGCGCAGCGGGGCGCTCCCAAGAGAGTGCTGGAAAGCGCGGACATCCGCGACTGCGCACGATAGCATCGTCATATGCCTTCCGATATCGAAACCAGCCCGGAGCGGTTTCGCGAAATGGCGCTTCGCGCAGTGGAACTCGTCGAGCGATACTACGCGGAACTTCCGACCATGCCGGTGATGCCGGCGACGACAGCACTCGCTGTGCGAGACCTGCTCCGCGAACCACTGCCGGAGCACGGCACAAACCCGGCAGTTGCACTCGACACGGTGCGGGACGTCGTCTATCCGCTGTGCCGGCATAACGGGCACCCCAGGTTCTTCGGCTACGTAGCGTCCCCGGGGACCGCGGCGGCGGCGATCGGCGACCTTCTGGCCGCGGGCTTGAACGCCAACGTGACCTCCTGGCGGTCGGCTCCGGCTGCCGCGGAGATGGAACATCTCGTCATCGATTGGTTGAAGACCATCATCGGCTACGATCCTGGTTCGACGGGACTGCTGGTCAGCGGCGGATCGATGGCCAACTTCTCGGCATTGGCAGCCGCCCGAACGGCTGCGGACCCCGATATCGCGCGGCGCGGATCCAGCCACGGGCCGCCTTTGCGAGTGTACGTTTCCGACGAGGGGCACTTCTCGATCCACAAGGCCGCGCGTTTACTCGGCATCGGTTCTGAAAACGTTCAGTCCATCGCCACGGATGCTGCGCTACGGATCGACCTCACCGAACTGGAGCGGCGGATCGACGCCGACCGTAAAGCCGGACTCCGGCCGATGTGCGTCGTCGCGAATGCCGGAACCACGAACACGGGCGCTTTCGATCCACTCGAAGATCTCGCCGAAATCGCCGAACGGAACCGGCTGTGGCTGCATGTCGATGGCGCCTACGGCGCGTTCTCGGCGCTCGCGCCCTCGGCGAAAGCATCTGTTTGCCGGCATTGAACGCGCCGACTCGGTGGCGCTCGATCCGCACAAATGGCTGTACACATCCATGGGTTGCGGTTGCATTCTGTACCGCAACCCACAGGCAGCAAACGCGACGTTCTCCCACGACGCCGAATACACTCGACCCGTTGGCCTCGCCCGCGACGAGGCATTTGCGTTCTGGGATCTTGGACCCGAGTTGTCGCGGCCCTTCCGAGCCCTGACGGTATGGCTCCAAATCAAGCTGCACGGTGCGCGCCATCTCGCCGCCGCCGTCGAGAGTAATCTGGCATGTGCACAGTATTTCGGGAGCCTGGTCCGGAACGCCGCTGACTTCGAGTTGCTTGCCCCGGTAGGCCTTTCCATCTTCTGCTTCCGTTTCCGGCCGCAGGCTTATACCGGAGACCTCGACGCACTGAATGAGCGCATCCTGATCGAATTGCAGCGTGCCGGAAGCAGTTATCTTTCGAACGCCAGTGTTGGCGGACAGCTTCGCCTTGCGTGGCTGCGTCTTGAACTACCGGACGACGCTTCAGGACATGGACCGTCTGCTCGATGACGTCCGCGAAGCCGCCCGGTTGGTGCTGGCTCAGTAGCGACCTAATAGATTGGTGGGCCTTGCCCCTGCTGTTGTTGCTCCCGCTCTTTCTGCTTGCGCTTCTCGATTTCGGGATCCGTACCGCCCCTGAAGTACAGCGACACTTCGACGGTGGCGGTCTTCTCGTCAATCGACTGATCCCACCGGGTTTCCAGCAGATTGTCCAGATATCCGTCCTCTTTCACCCGGTTCAGGAAGAACTGCGGGTAATCCGCGTTGTATGGATTGCCTTCCTTCATGCTCCAGAGTTTCCGAATGGCCGGCTCAGTCACCACGTCCAGCCCGGCTACATTCAGCTTGCCCATATGAAACTGAGTCCCGAGAACGCTGGTGAAAGTGATGTCCACGGTCTTCTCTTTCTCATTCACCGCGCGCTGGGCCTGGGTCCGTGATCGCATGTAACCTTCCTTGCGGAGTTCCTTCTGGATCGCGTCGATCGCGGTGCTGACGAAGTCGAAGTTGGCCACCTCGCCGGATTTCAAATTCGCCATCTTCAGCACTTTCTTGGGCGGGATGATCGGCACAGCGGAGTTGATGGTTCCGAAGTTGTACACCGGACCTTCGTCCACGGTCACTTTCACGCGCACGCCGGCCACGTTTTTCGCTGGTACCGCCTCGACGTTCCCGAATACGACCTTCAACCTTCCCCGGCCGTCGTAGAGCGGACGGATGCTCGTGTCCAGCAAGCCACGGATCGTCTCTTCGCGGTAAGGCAGCCCGGTAGCTACCGCCGCCAGCGTGTTGTGCAGCGTGGACGCGGGCAGCACCTTGTTGCCGGTGAACTCCACTTCCGCCACCGCTGGTGGAGTGGTCGCAGGCCGGAATACCACCACCAGTTCGCCCGGCTTGTCCGCGGCCAGCTCGGCCTTCACCTTGTCTTTGAAACTGTCGCCGAGATAGGTTTGCAGGTCGGAGGCGAAACGCTCGATCAACTGCTTCGTGCCTGGAATCCGGTCGGCGAACAGCGGCTCGCGGCTCTTCAGGGCGTCTCGCAGGTGCCGGTCGGAATCCGGAAGCCCTTCAAATCGAAACGGGTAAAGTTGCGCGACCTCCACCACCTCGAACGTACCCGCATAGCCCTTGCCGTCAGCGGTGGGGCCGAAACTCAACCCGACACTCTCGAACGCACCGGTATCGGTCAATCGCTTCCGCGCCTGCTCGAACTCGTCCTTGGCCACCGGAGTGCCGACCTTCAGACCTGCAACCGCCAGAATCTGCTGCGCCGTGTAGAATTGGTTGCCGACGATCCTGAGGCTTTCGAGGGGAAATTTGTTCGCCGGATCCCCCGGTTGCTGGACGGCCGGCGCAGCTGCGGGTTTGGGGGCCGGTTTGCGCCGCGCTGGAGTCTGGGAGACGCACGGCAACGCTAAGACTAAACCGAGCGCCAAAAGTAAGCGCGTATCCGCTCCCTGACGGTCGCGGCTCGGTGCCGGCTTCTGAGCGACGACCGTTAAGGAGTGCTTATTGAGACGCATGTATATATATTTGCGATGCATCAGCCATCGCGGAAGTTACCGTCAGTGGGGCAGTTTGCGACTCAGCCGGTCTTCCACCTCACTGCGGAACGCTTCGTCGTCCACAAACGGCAGATTGGACTTGGCCGCCGCAATCCCCCCGGCCCGCGATGCCCTGGCCAGCGCCAGCGCCGTGGTGATATCGGGATGCACCTTCGCCGGGGCCTGATCCTTCAACTGCAGCAGGTCGCGGTCGAGTTCCCGGGCCCGCTCGGAGATCTCTGTGGGTACCAGCGCGGCGGTGCGCCAGGCGGACTGGCCGCACCCCGTCCGGATCGCTTCGAACGCTTCGGCATCGCGCTCCACCGCATTCGCAAAGAACTCCCGATGTGCCAGAAAATGGGATGCTTCCACCTTGCTGATCCGCGCCGCCATGTGTCCCAGGGACGCTCCGACGGCACCCGTCAAAGCCGCCGCGCTCCCACCCCCCATCGGCGAGGCCGGACTCGAGATCTGTTCCAAAACCGGATCAAACGACCGTCTTCCTCCCGAGCGTTCCAGGCAATCTTCCAACACCCGTGCCGGGCCGAGATTCTCGCATCGCAGCAACCGGGCCGCCGCCTCGGTCAGCGCTCGCCGGGGTACCAATCCAATGATCTCGCTGGCGGCGATCGCCGCTCCCTGTTTACTCGCCTCTTCCCGCACCGCTTCGAACGCTTCGGCGATCCCTGTGGTTTCGAAATCGGTGAGGTTCATCGACACCTGGGCCAGTCCGCGCGACGCAAGAGGCACGCCGATCGCCTTTACGCTCTTTAATCCACCCGAAGACTCCCGGATCCGGCTCGCGATCGTTCGCGCCACGGCCACATCGGAGGTGTTCAGATTCACGTTGAACGCCACCAGGAACTTCCGGGCTCCGATGATCGCAGCTCCGGCGGTGGGGTGGAGCATAGGCCCGCCGATATCCGGCGGCCTCTCGGAGACATGGGCGCTCAGCCATTCGATTCCCCCGCGGCGAATGTTCTCAAGCCGGCGGCGGTTTTCGGTCCTGGCGGCAGCTTCGTAGAAGTACACCGGCAACCCGAGCTTCCGCCATACCTCCTCGCCCAATTCATGAGCCAGGGCCGCGCATTCCGCCAGCGTAATGCCTGCTATCGGAACCAGCGGTACGACGTCCGCCGCGCCGATGCGCGGATGAACGCCGGTGTGTGCCGGCAGACGAATGAGTTCCACCGCTTTAGCGATCGCACGGAATGCCGCCTGAACCACTGCCCCGGGGGGCCCCGCAAACGTGACCACGGAACGGTTGTGGTCAACGTCGGATTCATGAGCCAGGACCTTGGAACCCGGCACGGAGGCAATGGCGTCCACGATCGCCTCCACAATCCGCGGGTCGCGTCCTTCGGAGAAATTAGGCACGCACTCTATGATGCTCGCGGCCATTGCACCCCCGAGCGGTCGTTCATGATCGTACCGTTGCGAATGGTCATGTCTACCAGATTGATACCAAACTCATAGACCAGTTCGCGGTAATCGTCCACTTTGAGCACCAGAAAGTCAGCTTGCTTACCCACCTCCAGCGACCCGGTCCGGTGCCCCAGTTTTAACGCGTAAGCGCTGTTGAGGGTGGCCGCGCACACCGCCTCGCCGGCCGTCATCCCCATCTGCCGGCAGGCCAGAAACATCACCAACTGCATGCTGTAGGTGGGACAGGTGACGCGGCTGAAGTTGGAGCCGAGCGCCACCGGGATCCCCCGTGCAATCAATTCGCGCGCGAGGGTGTTTCGCGGTTTTTCCAGAAAGAAGGAGGATGCCGGAGTCAGAACGGCGATGCTCCCGGAAGCGGCGATAGCCGCCGCGCTGTTCCCATTCACGTAATCCAGATGATCGAAGCTGGTAAACGGGAATTCCCCGGCCAGATCGCCAACCTCCGCTGGTCCGAACTGGGCCAGGCTCATCTTGAGCGGCAGTCCCAACTCGCGGGCGGCGGCGTACAGCGGCCGGAGTTCGGCGGCGCTGAATGATTCTGGATTACAGAAGCCGTCCACGAAGCGCGCCAAACCCCGTTTGTGAACCGCCGGCAGCAATTCGTGGCACAGCCACGCGATGTAGTCCATCCGACGCCCTTCGTACTCGACGGGTACCTCGGAGGCAGCCGCGAAGGTCGGGACTACCGTCATCGGCGCATCTCCCAGCGCCGTCAGAACACGTAGGATCTTGAGCTCCGTGCTGGCATTGAGGCCATATCCGGATTTGGCTTCAATGGTGGTGGTCCCGTATTCCACGCATTGCCGCAGAATTTGCGCTGCCTCTGTGGTCAGCCGCCGGGAAGTAGTCTCGCGGACCAGTGGGACGTTGCCCATGATCAGGCTGGACGGGCTTGCTCGTACCGGTTCCTGAAGCCCATCTTCTGGAAGTCGCGATGGACCGGATATCAGGTGGGTGTGGCTGTCCACGAAGCCCGGCATCACCACTCGGCCCGCCGCCGAGAGTTCGGTTGCCTTCCGTACACCCGCCAGATTCTCGATCCGTCGGGTTGGTCCTACATCCCGGATTACGCCATTCTCGACAAGAATTGCACCGTCATCAATGATCTGAAGTTGGCCAAGAGCCGGGCCGCGACGCGGGCCCGGGGTGCCTCGCAGTGTGATCAACTGACGGGCGCTATGAACGAACAGCATGCTCACTGCGTGAAAATAAATGAGTTGCCCGTGCAATCCGAGTCTCTCATCATCCCACGAAAGTAGGCTGGATTCACGCTGGGTGTTGAGTTTCACTACGGCAATAATCCAGGGAACTCGCCCCACTATGGCGGTGTCTATACATTTGGAATAGAATTGCAGTCGGAGGCGCTGTGGGAAACATCGGCCTGCACCTGGAGACATGCTTCGGGTCCTGCGACCTGCCGCTCGATTCGCGATCAGAAGAGTTCGAACTGATAGAGGGTCTCAGGACCGGTAAGGAACAGGCCTATGAGGCGCTGATCCAGCGTTACCAGCAGCCCGTCTACAATCTGATCTTCCGCCTGTTGAATGATCCGGCTGACGCAAATGATGTCGTTCAGGAAGTCTTTCTGAAGGTCTTTCGGAACGTCGGTTCGTTTCGGGGCCAGAGCAGCCTGAAGACTTGGGTCTACCGAATTGCCGTGAATGAGGCGCATAATCACCGGCGCTGGTTCTCCAGGCATCGTAGACAAGAAGTCGGGTTGGATCGGGACGACGATGAGCGCAGCTACCAGGACACTCTTTCAGACCACACCGCATCGCCTTTTCAGGCCGCTGTCGATGAGGAGGCTTCCGAGATCCTTGAAGCGGCCGTGCAAGCACTCAATCCGACCTTTCGGGCGGCGGTGGTGCTGCGGGATGTCGAGGATCTGAGTTACGACGAAATCGCTGATATTCTTCAAATTAACCTGGGCACGGTAAAGTCCAGAATCATGCGTGGCCGCGAAGCTCTGCGCCACGCGCTCACGGCCCGGTTAACGCCGGCAACGACTGAGGGTGCGCGCCTCCGGTGGACGCCGCAGCCTGCGGACTGACGTATGGAATGCTTGAAGTCAACTCGTGCTATTTCGGCTTTGATCGATCCTACTGAGTCTGTGCAGGAGTTCGAGGACATGACGGCACACGTCGATTCCTGCTCATCCTGCTCGGACGCGGTGAACGAATACCGGCGCCTGCGCCACAGCCTCCGGAACCTCCCGGCACGTGTCCCATCGCCCGCTCTGACCACCTCGTTGCAGGTAACTGCGTCGCACGAACGCGCCCGGCTGGTGGCCCGTCTGAACTTCGCCAGTTCCTTCAGAGCCTGGCGCGATGGCGTCCGGATCATGCTCAAAAACATGATGCAGCCGCTGGCATTGCCGGTGGCGGGTGGCTTGGCTTCCGCGCTGTTGTTGTTCGGGGTGCTGGTGCCGGACTTGACCTTTGAGCTGCGCCCAATTCATTGTGATGTACCAACCGGACTCTTTACTGATGCGAGTGTAAAGGACGTAGTTTGGCCTACGATCGGTGACACCGAGATCGTTGTCGATCTGACCGTTGACGATCAGGGACGCCTGACTGACTATTCCATCGTGAGCGGTGGTTCGCTCTTGCGCGACGAGACCATGCGCCGGCGCTTCGAAAGTTCGCTGTTGCTCACGCAGTTCACCCCGGCCACTTCTTTCGGGCAGCCGACGTCAGGTAAAACGCGGGTCTTCTTCCGTACCAGCCGGATCGACATCAAGGGCTAGCGCGCGCATCCTGTGGGAAGGCGCCTCGGCCAGCACTTTCTAGTTCGCGAATCCGTCCTCCGCAAAATCGCCGAATCTGTCTGCGGCGAGCATCAGGACATCGTCGTCGAAATCGGACCTGGTAAGGGTGCGCTCACCCGTCAGTTGCTCGCGCTCGCGGACCGTGTCATCGCCGTGGAAGTGGACCCGTATTTGGCTGGCTACCTGCGCCAGAAGTTTCGGGAAAACAACCGCCTGAGCATCGTCGAGAAAGACGTCCTCAAGACCGATCTGAGCCAGTGGGGCCCGGTCGCAATCGCCGGCAATCTGCCCTACTACATCACCTCGCCCATCTTGTCCCAGGTCTTCTCGACGCCGGGGTGGCAACGCGCTGTGTTCCTGGTGCAGAAGGAGGTCGCCGAAAGAGTGACGGCATCGCCGGGGTCACGGGACTACGGATATCTGACCGTCCGCGTCGCGCTGTACGCAAATGCTGAACTCCTCTTCCCGGTAAGCCGGGCCGCCTTCGCCCCGCCGCCCAAAGTGGAATCGGCGGTACTCAAGCTCAGTCCCCGGGATCCTGCCGTTCACGACGTTGAGGCATTCCTCGAATTCGCCGGCCTGGCGTTCCATCAAAAAAGAAAGACCCTGCGCAACAACCTGCGCGATCGCTACCCGGCCGTCGGCGATCTGCCCGAGGCCGGTCTGCGAGCCGAACAATTGGGATTTGCCGAGTTAGTAGGGTTGTACACGCGGCTCACCGACTGATGTCACCATGGACACATGCGACCGTTCCCGGCACTTCTCGTCGTTTGTGCGTTGGCCGCCGCCCAGGACGCCCCTCTCTACTTCAGCGTCGCTCCCGCCGACGCTCCCGAGTTATCCCGCCGGGGACCCTGGCCGGTGGGAGTTCGTACCCTCGATATCGTGAATCCCGGCCAGCCCGACATCCTGAACTACAAATCGGACACCGGCCAGGCAGCGCTGTATGATCGACCGTTGAAGATCGAGATCTGGTACCCGGCCATCATTCCCGCCGGCCGCAACGAGCACACGATCTATCGAAGTCCGATGCCCAGGCCCGCTCCAGCCGGCCAACCTCAATCGTTCGAAATCGCAGGCAGGGCCCTGCGCGATGCGCCTCCGGCCAGCGGTGAGCGGTTCCCTCTCGTGATCGTCTCGCACGGCTACCCCGGCTCGCGTTTGTTTCTCACGTATCTTACTGAGAACCTCGCGTCCAAGGGGTACGTGGTCGCGGCGATCGATCACACCGACTCGGTATTCGGCGAGATTCGTGGATTCCAAAGCACGCTGCTCAATCGCTCCCGGGACCAATTGTTCACCATGGACGCCCTCGCCGCCCTGTCCGAGCACCCCGGCCATTTCCTGAACGCCATCCTCGATCCATCGAAAGCCGCCATCATTGGATACTCTATGGGAGGTTACGGCGCCCTTGCCAGTGCCGGCGCCGGCTACAGCGCCAAGAGCGCCGCGGCGAGGATGGTCCCCGGCGGCTACTTCGATGAATGGACAGCCGGTAACCCAAAGTTCGCCGCCAGGCATCACGAGAACTTGAAAGCGGTGGTCGCCATCGCACCCTGGGGCGCGCAGCCGCCCTATAACAGTTGGGACGAGGCAGGCCTCGCCGGAATCCGTATCCCGTCGTTATTCATTGCCGGCGATCAGGACGACGTTTCCGATTTCGCCAAGGGCATCCGGCCAGCCTTCGACAAAGCCGTGAACTCCGAACGCTGCCTGTTGGTATACGAGAACGCCCGCCACAATGTTGGAGGCAATCCGCCACCGGCCGAAGCCTTGAGCACGTTCACCACCCGCGAGTTCTTCGATGAACCCGTGTGGCGCAAGGATCGCATCACCGCCATCAACCAGCACTTCATCACCGCGTTCCTGAACCTGTATCTCAAGGGCGACGATACCGCCCGACCGTACCTACACGTCTCGCCGCCGAAATCGAACGACGGGCAATGGCCGCTTCCCCCGGGGCAGACCGCCGGATCCACCTTCAGCAAAGGCGAAGGTGGGAAATACTGGAAAGGATTCCAGCGCCGCTGGGCCGTCGGGCTGGAGATGTATTGCAGCCCCACCCTGGAGCCTGGACATCCCCGCCCCTGAATCCTGCGTCCGCGATTACCCAATCCAAGAAGAAACGACATTTCAGACGCCACCAAACCCCAGAGAATTCCGTAGAGTGCCGACGGCATGAGTATGCAGGTTAACGTCTGATCCTCCGATGTAGGTTCGTATGGAAAGCATCGAGACCAGCGTCCATACTGTCAGGTTGTTTATCCCTTTGGCTGTGGCCGTCGTCGTCTTCATCGCCCTCGCCACGGGTCTGGCGACGACCAAAGCTCCCTGGTGCGATGAAGGCTGGTTCGCCAACATGGCCTACAATCTTGCGTTTCACGGGAAGATGGGCAGCAACGTCCTGGAGCCCTCAGGACATTTTCTCAATGCCTACCTCAGCGGCATACAGGAGCGGACCTATGTGGTCCCGCCCAGTCACATAGTGGTTTTGGCGTGGTGGTTCCGAATTTTTGGATTCACCCTTCTGGCACGCGCGCATATTCCATTCTCTGGGGCGCCCCGGTGCTCCCCTGCATGTTCTATGTCTTTCTGAAGTTCTTTCCCGACCGACGTATCGCCCAAATATGGCGTACTCTTGACATTTCATGACCAGAGGCCGTGTTTGAACAACCGCGGTATGAACACAGCGGAGCCACCGGGCAGAGCGACCTCAGTGCGCCCCCTGAGAACCAATCACGACCGCCGACGCCCCACCTTCCAACTGTAGCCGAACCTCTCCGCCGACCATAGAAACCGGGAGCGGGCCGGTAATCTCGCGAGCCGCCGTAACCCCTGCCCCAAATTCGACCCTCACCGCGGCCGCCAGACCCCAGTTGTTCAGCACCACTATCGAACCCGCCGCCGCTCGAAGCACCCGGCACGATATGTGTCCCGGGCACTCCACCAACCGGACCGGGAGATCCGCGGTTTCCACCGCTGGGCCGGCGATCCAACCGCCGACTACCGGATTCTCGCGACGCAAATAGCCCAGCGTCAGGGCCGTTCCATAATACAGCGCCTTTCCCTTTCCGAACATATGCTCCACCGCAGTGGGACGCCCGTCCGCCGCACTCAGCAAGGCGCGCCCCGCCCCGGAAGGAATCAGGCACCGCCACAACTCGCCGGCATCGGAGTCCTTTGTACTGAATGAGAAGGGATCCCAGGTTGCCTGGATATCTTCCACCGTGAATCCAAACACGTCCGAAAGCGGCCCGGGCGGCAGTTGCTTGGTCGTGCCCTGCTCGTCCTTCCAGCCCACCAGTCCATCGGCCCACACGGTTCCGCCGCCGCGGACGAACTCGCGGATTGCCGAAGCCGCCTGGGCGGAAAGCGCGAAACAGTAGGGCAGATACAAGACGCGATAGGGAGCCAGCGCGGCCGCGTCTAACCCGTCCGCATTTACGAAATCCACCGGGACGTGCGCCCGGTGCAGCGCCTTGTAGCAGCCCATGAGCGAGTGCATCAGTTCGTCCGCCGGCCGGCGCCACCCATCCACCGCGTACAGGATCATCGCGTCGCGCGCATACAGGATGGCCGACCGCGCTGGAACCGGTCGGGCCTCGGTTAACAGGTTGCCTTCCGCAGTCAAAACCCGGGCCACCGCGCGCGTCGCCAGCGTCCGATCCGTATCCTCGCCCGAAGCCCCGGCCAGCCCCCATTCGCCCGCCTCGTTACCCTCTGTGCGCGGATGCCACAACCAGAAAACGATGCCCCGAGCGCCGTTTCCGATCCCGTCCCACAGCCAGCGAGTGATCTCCCCGGCGGCCGGGTTCAGCGGACGGCTTCCCGTGAATACCGTCGGGCCGGCCTGCAGTTCCGTTACCCACCACGGCGCCGGAGCCGACACGCTGCGGATGAGGTCGCAGCAATAGCCATAGGCCACGCCGAAATCGGCGCGGGGAAACATCCCGAAGTGCCACGACGCATGCATCGACGCGCCCATAAAGTGGACCGTCGGTTTCAGACGCCACATGTCCCGTCCGCCCGCCGGCATGTTGCTGGTTTGCCCGGGCGGGTTCGCGTGCGTCAGCGATCCGGGGTGATGCCGCTCCACCTGCGAGCGGATCCAGCGCAATTGGTCCACGAGGTGATCGCACCGGAACCGTCGCCAGTCCAGGTTCGACGGGTAGTCGGCCCACCCGGCCGAGCGCGGCTCCTCGGGCGCCCGCGCGTCGGTGAATTTGCGTAAACGGCGATACCAGACCTGATTCAGCCGGTCCACCGTGCCGTATTTCTTTTCCAGCCACCGGGCGTATTCGGCCAGAACATACGGCTCGTCGTTGCTCTTGATTCCCGGCTCATTCTGCAGCAGCCAGACGCCGTGCGCCGGATGCTGCTTATACCGGTTGACGACCTTTTCGATGTAGATCTCCGAATACGGCCGCAGCGCGGGATTCGACAGGTCGCGCCACGCATGATAGAACGGCGCCAGATCCATCCATCCGGGGGGATCCTCGGAGCACAGGGTGTTGGCGATCAGAATGCCGTTCTTTGCCGCGGCATCGTAGATCCAGTCATAGCCGCTAAAGTCCCACTGGCCCTGCTCCCGCTCAACCTGATCCCAGAGGGTGAAGATGCGGGCGATGGTAAGTCCGGTGGCCGCCATCCGCTCGAAATGGTGGAACACGGAATCCCGCGTTTCGGTGGAATTCAGGAAGAACTCCGCGCCTAGCCGTGGCCGCGATAACAGCACATTGGAGAGCGAGGCATTCTGCGCCGCCAAGGGCGCCAGCAGCGGAGAAACGGCCGCCACCGAGAGAAACTCGCGACGCGAAGGGGAATTCAATGGGTCGGGCATCGCCCGCTATCGTATCTCCAATGGACAAGAACGGTGAAGCCATCTGCCGATGAGACGTGTCTAACCTCCGACCCATTTGAGGCGAACTGAAAGGAGATCGTAATGCCTTATGTTTCTGTTGGAAAAGAGAACTCGGGCGAGATCCAGCTGTACTACGAAGATCACGGCTCCGGCAGCGCGGTCATTTTGATTCACGGATATCCGCTGAGTGGAGCCTCCTGGGAACTGCAAACCACGGCGCTGTTGAACGCAGGCCACCGGGTGATCACATACGATCGTCGCGGGTTCGGCAAGTCGAGCCAGCCGGGCGAAGGCTACAACTACGACACATTTGCCGAAGATCTGTCCAAGCTGATCCAGTATCTCCAACTGGACTCCTTCGCTCTGGTCGGTTTCTCGATGGGTGGGGGCGAGGTTGCGCGCTACATCGGAAAGTACGGGTCGAACGGCGTCAGCAAGGCTGTGATCATCGGGGGCGTTCCGCCATTCCTGCTGAAGACGGCCGACAATCCGCAGGGCGTCGATGGCGCGGTGTTTGAGGGCATTCAGAAAGCGGTTGCGGCCGATCGCTACGCATTCTTCACGGAGTTCTTCAAGAACTTCTACAACACGGACGCGCTCCTCGGAAAGCGTGTGAGCGAGCAGGCGGTACAGGCGAGTTGGAACACAGCCGCGAGTGCGTCCGCAATCGCCAGTATCGCGTGTGTTCCCACCTGGCACGAAGATTTTCGCTCCGACGTGAATCGAATCGACGTTCCCACTCTGGTCATCCACGGAGAAGCGGACCGGATCGTTCCCATCGATGCCGCGGGACGCCGTACTGCGTCGATGGTGAAAGATGGCCGGCTGGTCGCGATCAAAGACGGCCCGCACGCAGTGAACTGGACCCATGCGGCAGAGGTGAACGCGGAACTGGTCAGTTTCCTGGGGGTTGCCAGAGCGCTCGGATCGGCGCGCCGGACGTGAGGACGCTCCGGCTCCGCTAACTCGCCCGAAAATTGCCGATCGCTTCGGACGTACGCAGATAGCGTTGGTAGATGCGAAACTCGGACACTTGCCCGTACAGGACCGGAGCTAACTTGGCTCTGGTCCCGCCGTTCACGTCGCGCAAGTCCGGGGAGAACCGTCCCCAGCCGAAATCGCGCACGGCGCCTCCGTCATTCAGCACACCGTCCACGATCCACGTGATGATCCGTGGACCGGCATCCACGATAGCGGAGATGTGGTGCCAGCGGCCCACCCCGAGCGTTCCCGGGTGTGTGCCGGGATCCGAGTCCCAGGCGGAAGAGATCCGCCCGTCGCTCAGGCTGAGTTGCAGGGTGAAGCGGTCCGTCGTCGTGACCGCCACTCCCCTGCCTGACTCGTCGCGACCATCAAAAAGAATCTGTCCGGACGAAAGCTCGCGGAACCGGGCCCGGAAATCGAGAGTGAATCCGTTGCTCCCCGTCAACTCGGGCAGTCGCGGCATGTCGAACTCGCCCTGCCGCTTCACTTCCAGCGCCAGACCCTTCCGGGTCAGGGTCCGATTCTCATGCTGAGTCCACAGTCCCTCGAGCAACGATCGATCGATCTCGTGCACACGGGCGATGGTCTTCTGCGTTTCCGTCACGAAGAAGCGACCGGAGTCTTCGATGAAATCGGGATAACTGATCCGGCTCTCGGGATTCTCATCGTAGAGCAGGATCTCCGGTTCGGACCAGTGGATGAAGCCGTTCTTCTCCACGCCGCCGCAGACCCAGGCGGGATTGCGATTCCTATAGTAGTCCCACTTTGCGCTGTGAACGGCCTCGCCGCCATGATTGTGGAACCAGAGCAGAAACCTACCGTTGGAGAACTTCTTGACGAAGTTGGCCGCCCGGGAATGCTTGATGCGGCGGCCGCCGGGGGCATAGGTGGCGTATTCCGGGGGCGTCCAGGTATGGCCGCCGTCGCGGCTGTAGGCGTGACAGTTATACCCGTCGATGGTTCGATAAGTGGCGTACAGTGAGCCGTCGCTCAAGGCCACGGGATTGGCTTCGTCGGAAACCGGGCCCTTGGGAGCCCGCAACCCTTCATCGCCATCCGGCAGCAGTTCCCACCGGATGCGGGTTGGATCGGGCTCGGTGAGAATATTGTCACTACGCATGAAGCATCCCTGGGATTCCACCATCGCCCCGGGATTGCCCCATTTGCCGACCTTTGCGAATCCGAACCAGACCGTACCGCGATCGATAATGGGTTTGCCGACGCCCCAGAAGAACAGCACCCTGCCGCCGTACAGGTTCTCGCGATCGATGCGCATCAGCCGCATCGGCATGTAGTAACGTTCGGCCGACCAGGTGCGTCCGTTATCGTCGGAGTACTTGAACGCATATTGTCCCAGCGTGTCCACGCGCCTGGCCAGGGATGGTGAGTCACAGCCCTCCACACGACGGAGGTTGTCCCGGTTGTAGGTGTAAAATACGTACACTCGGCCGGAAGGCGTGATCAGCGGCATCACCCAGGATGCTTCGGGGCCGCTGGCGGGTTCAATGTCTATCAGCGATGACCAGGTTTTGCCTTGATCGCCGCTGATGGTGGCCACAATGTGCTGGCCGGGCTCGCCCTCCAC
This sequence comes from uncultured Acidobacteriota bacterium, assembly GCA_963737465.1. Taxonomy (GTDB): domain Bacteria; phylum Acidobacteriota; class Terriglobia; order Bryobacterales; family Bryobacteraceae; genus TMP-7. The sequence continues at coordinate 1,172,830 of CAVTTC010000011.1, read as the reverse complement.
CCCGCTGCCCGTCGTGAGAACACAGAGCCACTTCCGGTCGCGGGTAACGACGACATACGGCTGATCGACATAGCCTTCCTTGGGAATCGCGGAGCCGGTCCGAATGTCGCGCCAATCGGCCGGCGGCTCGGCGGATTGTGCCGGGACGGCCCGCAAAAGCGGTACACCTACAATGAGATCACGCCTGGTCATAATGATGCCTACACCAAGCATAAAGGTCATGACACCATCTCCGAACCCGCAGCAGACCCTGATCGATCGCCGGTGGTGGATAGCCGCCCTGTTGTTCATCGCCGGGTTGATTAATTACTTCGATCGGACCATTGTCTCGGTGGCGCTGCCGGTGATAGCGGCCGACCTGCATCTGGGACCGGCGCGGATGGGAGTCCTGCTCTCGGCCTTCTTCTGGTCCTACGCGCTGATGCAAGTCCCGATCGGATGGCTCTCGGATCGCCTCAACCTCCGCTGGCTCTATGCCGGCTGTTTCGCGCTTTGGTCGCTCACCTGCGGCCTCACGGGATTTGCCGGAAGCCTCGGAGTGATGCTCGTGTTGCGAGTGCTGCTGGGCATTGGAGAGTCCATCTACCTGCCGGGAGGGATGAAGATGGTCAGCGTCCTGTTCCAGCCAAAAGATCGGGGCTTCGCTTCTGGCCTGGTCAATTGCGGTACCCGCGCCGGTCTGGCGTTTGGCGCTCCCCTGATAGCCGCGTTGGTGGTCGCGTTCGGTTGGAAGAACGCCTTCTTCCTTCTTGGATTCACGTCCCTCCTTTGGCTCGCACCCTGGCTGGCGGTGTTCCCGCGCCACGCCAGCACGGTGACGCATGAGTCCGGCAAGGGGAATTGGAAACTCTCCAACGTGGACAGAAACCTCATCGGAATGAGTCTGGCGCACATCGGCTACGGTTACTACTTCTATCTAATGGTCACCTGGCTTCCCGCGTATCTCGTGGAAGTCCGGCACCTGCCGCTGAAGCTGGCCGGCGCGTATGCGATGGTTCCCTATCTCACCTTCACCCTCGGCGAACCGGCCGGAGGTTGGATTGCCGACCGGTTGGTGGCGCTCGGTTGGGACGAGATCTTCAGCCGCAAGATGATCATCTCGGTGTCCTACCTCGCCGGCCTCCTTCTCATCCCAGCCGGACTGGTTGGCGATCACCTCTGGGCGATCGCACTGCTGGGTGGCGCTTCCCTGGTCGGCCTGTCCACCGGCAACATCTTTGCGCTGGTGCAACGGATCACCAAGGGTGGGGAAGTCGGCTTCTCCGTGGGAGTCCTGAACCTGGCGGGCAACTTGTCGGGTGTGGTGGCTCCGCTTGCCACAGGCCTGATCATCGCTCAGACGGGTTCATACTTCCCGGCATTTGTCGTCGCCGTGGTTGTGCTGCTTGCGGCGATTCCGGTTTACTGGTTAATGGTGAAAGGTCCCAGCCATGTCTAATATCGATCGAAGGCAGTTCGCGAAACTGGCCGCCGCCATCGCCATCCCTGCCGGAGCGGCCGAGTAAGTCCGCTGGGTTCGTTACGCCGTGAAGGAGAAGGAGCTTGCCAGTTCCTCGCTCAAGACGCAATTGCCGTTGAATAACGGGAAACTCGGTCTGCGTATCCTAATCGATCGCGCGTCCGTCGAAGTGTTCGGCAACGGAGGCGAGGCCGTGATTCCGTCCTGCTTCTTGCCGGATGATACCCACCGTGGAGTGGAGTTCTATGCAACAGGCGCTCCGGCGACGGTCGTCTCCATGCATGTGTACCCGATGCGCTCCGCTTGGCACTAGTCGATTAAATTACTAGCCGGTTAATGACTCGAAGATAATTAACATCGTTATTTCAGCAGATTGAATTTACCTTTGCGCAAAAATACTTGAAATATTTTCTGAAACTCCGCATCCTATAGTGTCCTATTCCTCATTTCAGTTATTAAGGTCTTAATAACTTGTTACTCAGGAGGAGCAACAGATGGGTGCAGGATTCCCTCTCCTTGCCCACGCGTCTTATTGGTCGATTCCCGGCTTCTATCTATTCCTGCTGATTCACATCACCGGCATCGCGTTATTTGGCTACATTGCTTACCGGCGTATAGCTCCCCTGCTCCTGGCACAAACCGACATACGTTTTGACCGCCCACTGGAGCGTCTCGCCCGAGTCTTCAAATACTGGTTCGCCCAGTGGAGGCACCCGCGCTATCCCGCCGCAGGAGTCCTGCATATCCTGCTGTTCGCGGGTTTTCTCATCCTCGTGATTCGCGCCTTTGCGGTTCTCGGCTTGGGTTTCTCGAGCACACCGGTTGATGCCGAATCGAGCATGGCAGGCCTCCTGTATGGGTACGCAACGAACTATGCGGCTACGGTGGTGTTCGGCTGCGTCTTGGTGGCGATCTTCCGACGTCTGGTGCTCAGGCCAGTCCGCTATGAGGTACCTCCCCAGCGCGGCCAGTCCCACAAAGCCGATGCCGTCTTTCTGCTGGCGCTGATCGGAATCCTGATGCTGGCCGACAGCTTCTTTGAAGCCAGCCAGCAATCGGAGTCTCTGGCGTTCCTCTCAATGCCGTGGCTTCTGCAGCGTACTCTGTCCGCTAGTTCCGAAGTCACCTTGTCCCTCGTCTACAGATACTCCTATTTGTTACACGTTGTTACATTCTATCTTCCTGCTCTGTTATCGGCCTTTCGGGATCGAGTTTCACGTCGAGACTTCGCTGTTCAGTATCTTCTTCGGGAAATTGGATCGGCCGGCCATAAAGCCGGTGAGGTGGGGAGTTCCAGAAGAGAGCCTGGATCAGATTCAAGTCGCTCGGCGTCAAGACATTCGAGGATTTCACCTGGAAGCACATCCTGGATTTCTATTCGTGCGCCGATTGCGGCCGCTGTTCGGACCAATGCCCCGCAAACGCCGTGGGCAGGCCGCTTTCGCCGAGGTTCATCACCATCAAAGCGCCGCGACTATGTTTTCCGGCACTACCCGGTGTTCGGGGCCGCGGCCAACGGCGAGCCTCTGATCGGCGGCATCTACTCCGAGGATGAGATCTGGTCGTGCACCACATGCGGCGCCTGCGAAGCGGAGTGCCCGCTGCTGATCGAGTACATCGATAAGATCGTTGACCTGCGCCGGGGCCTGGTGGACGACGGCAAAGTCCCGCAGTCATTGCAGAAGCCGTTGAAGGCGCTCGAAAGCCGCGGCAATCCGTACGGGAAGATGGAGAAGAAGCGCGCCGATTGGGCCAAAGCGCAAGGACTTCAGGAGACCTGCAATGTCAAGGTCGGCGCAGCGAAGAGCGCCGACACGCTCGTACTTCGTCGACAGCATCACCTCCTACGACGACCGGATTCAGTCGATTGGCCGCGCCACGGCCGAGAATTCTAGACCAGGCCGGCGCGGACTTCGGCATCCTGGGCGCGGCGGAGAAGGACAGCGGCCATGAGGTCCGCCGCTTTGGCGAGGAACTCCTCTTCATGGCCCTGCGGGACCACAACACCGCAGCCATCAAAGCCTCCGGGCGCGAAGCGAATTGTCACCGCCGACCCGCACGCATTCAATGCTCTAAAGCACGACTACAACGGACCTACCGCCCGTCGAGCACATCAGCCAGACCATCGCCACGGAGGTCAGGGACGGCAAGCTCCGCTTGCAACCCGGTGGACGACCCAGATGACGTGTACATCTATCACGACCCCTGCTATCTGGGGAGGCATAACGGCGTTTCGACGAGCCCCGCGCCGTGCTCGACGCGATTCCCGGACTCAAGCGAGTGGAGATGTGCCGGTGGCGAGATCGGTCTTTCTGCTGCGGCGGCGGCGGGCTGGCGCTGTTCTACGAGCCGAAGGAAGAGGAGCGGATGGGCGTCACTGCGGGTCAGGATGGCCGCCGAAGCGGGCGCCAACGTTATCGTCACCGCCTGTCCCTTCTGCATGGTGAATATCGAAGACGCCATCAAAGTCGCGGGAATGGAAGGAAAGATGACCGCGATCGACCTGGCGGAGCTGGTGGACAGACAGAGCGTCGCGAGAGCCCGCGCGGGGTGAGGCCGACCAATCACGTCTAAAGGAGAGAACTTGGAAATCCTGGTTTGCGTAAAAAGAGTTCCCGACATTTCGGAGAACGAGATCGAGCTAATAGCGTCCGGGCAACGACATAGAACGCGACGATCTGGTGTATTCGATCAACGAACCGGATAACTACGCCGTGGAAGAAGCGCTGCAGCTTGTCGAGCGCGCCGGCGGAGAGGTGACCGTTGTGACGGTCGGCAGCGACGAGGATGACGAGGAGATCCTGCGCCGCGAGATGGCCATGGGCGCCAAGCACGGCGTGCTGCTGTCGGACGACGCGTTCCAGGGTTCCGACGGCAAGGGAATCGCCTGCATCCTCAAAGCCTTTGTCGAAAAGGAAAAGTCCGACCTTATGCTGACCGGCGTGCAGGCGGACGACGGCGGCGCGCAGGTCGGCGGGATGCTCGCCGCCATGCTGGACTACCCGTTCGCGTCGCTGGTCAACTCCATTGAGCCGCTCGAAGGCGGCAAGCTGAAGATCGGCCGGGAAATCGAGGGCGGCAACAAGGAAATCAGCGAGATCGAGCTGCCCTGCGTCCTCTCCATCCAGACCGGAATCAACGAGCCGCGGTACGTCGGAATGCGCGGCATCCGGCAGGTGGCCTCGGTGAACATCCCGACCTGATGCGGCGCACTTGGGCCTCGAACCGGCGAGCGTGGGCGAAGCGGCGGCGAAGGTGAAGCGGCTCGACTATTTCGTGCCGCCGCTGGGCGACGGTGCCGAGATTCTGAAGGGCAGCCGGGAAGATATTATCGACGAAGCTGATTGAGCTGATGAAGGCCAAAGGAGGGTTGAACTAATGGCTCGCATCTTCGCTTACATCGCACATAAAGGCGGTGTCGCCGATGATACCGCGGGCGAATTGCTGGCCGCGGCGAAGCAAGATCGACCCGGCGCAATCTCCGACCGCCGTTGTCACCGGATGGGGCGCGGAGCTGGATGCTGTGTGCGAGGCGCTGCCGGCTTCCTATGAGCGAGGTCTGGAAGATCGCCAACGAGACCCTGGCCTATCCGAACGCCGAACTGGTGCGGCAGGCGCTGGTGAGCGTCCTGCCGCCGGGCAGTCATCCTGCTGGTTCCGCACGACCACTTCGGAGTCGATCTCTCGCCCGGCCTTTCCATCAAGATGAACGCCGCGTATCGTCCCGGACGTGCTGGACATCGAAGGCGTCGAAGGGACGCTGCCTCAAGCTGGTCCGGCAGGAATTCGGCGGACAGGTCAGCACGCATGTCCGCTGCGATATCTCCTCTGGCGCCGTGATCAACATTCGTCCGGGCGCGTTCCAGCCGTGGACGGCGCACGCCGCTGGGCGGACGCGTGTCGATAAGTCGTCGGAGGTCGGCGCGCTGACGTCCGGACGCCGCTATCTGGAGACGATCGCCGCCGAAGCGGGCGACGTCGATATCACGCAAGCAGACCGTCCTGGTCTCCATCGGCCGCGGCATTCAGGAGCAGGAGAATGTGGCCATCGCCCAGGAACTGGCCGAGGCCTTGGGCGGCGCGGTGAGTTGCTCGCGGCCCGTGGTCGACGCCAAGTGGATGGAGAAATCCCGGCAGGTCGGCTCCTCCGGCAAGACCGTCAAGCCCAAGGTGTACCTGGCCTGCGGCATCAGCGGCTCGTTCCAGCACCTGGCCGGAATCAAAGGCAATCCGTTCATCGTCGCCATCAACAAGAACCCCAAAGCTCCGATCTTCCGGGTGGCGGATGTCGGAATTGTCGACGACATGCTGGAGTTCCTGCCGGAATTGACCACCAAGTCCGCGAAGGTGCAGCGGTAAGGGAGGAGCCGCGCGATGATTCTCCAAGAAGACTTGAAACTGAGTTTGAAATCGCTCAGGGATTTCGCCAAGAAGCGGCTGCCGGACGAGGAGCTGATCGCGCTGGATGAGCGCGACGAGTGCCCGCTGGAGATCGTGCGGCACATGTGCGAGTCCCGGACAAGCTGGGCATTCAGCTCCTGTTCATTCCCGAAGAGTTCGGCGGCTTCGGCGGCGGCGCCTTCGATGTCTACCGCGTCTGCGAAGAGATGGCGCGCATCGATCTGGGCGTCGCCACCGCCGTGCTGGCCACGTTCCTGGGCAGCGATCCGATCACCGTGGGCGCCACTCCGGAGCAGAAGAAGCTCTGGCTGACGCGCATCGCCGAAGAGGGACTGCTGTTCGCCTACGGCGCCACCGAACCGGAAGCCGGCAGCGATCTGGGCGCGCTGCAGACCACCGCGGACCGCGTCATGCAGGACGGCCGCATCGTCGGGTACAAGATCAACGGCAGCAAGCAGTGGATCAGCAACGGCGGCATCGCCGATGCGTACACGATCCTGGCGAATACGCCCGCCGGTCCCAGTTGGTTCGTCGTGGAAAAGGGCGCGCCGGGATTCACGCACGACGAGCCGGAAGACAAGCACGGCATCCGCCTGAGCAACACCGCCGCGCTCTCGCTCAACGACGTCTATGTGGATGCCGACCGGCTGATCGGCGGCGTGGAAGGCCAGGGATTGATGCAGGCGCAGGCGGTGTTCGGCTACACGCGCCTGATGGTGGCGGCGTTTGGGCTGGGCGCCGGCTGGTCCGCGCTGGACCGCGCGATTCCTTATTCCACCAAGCGCATCCAGGCCGGGGCGCCGCTCTCGGAAAAGCAGGGATACACGCACAAGCTGATCGTGCCGCACGTGGCCCGCCTGGAGGCCGCCCGCGCCTACATCGAAGAGACCGCCGAGCGCATCGACGCCGGCGAAGGCAGCTCTGAACACCGAAGGCGCCATCGCCAAGTACATGGCGACGGAGGCCGGCAATCCGGCGGCCGACGCCAGCATCCAGGCGCTGGGCGGCTACGGCTACACGCATGAGTACATGGTGGAGAAGATCAAGCGCGACGTTCGCATCACCACGATCTACGAAGGCACCTCCGAGATCATGGAGATGACCATCAGCCGCGACCGCTGGCAGTTGCACCTGAAGACGCGCGGCCAGCACTATCACGAGCAGGCGCGCCAGTTGGAAGCGCTGCACGCCCGGCATCCGGACGTCGGCGCGGACATGGCGGCGCTGGCTCTGCACGCCCTGGCCGAAGTGATGGAAAGAGCACGCGTCGGCCGGCTGACCCGCTATCAACATATTCTGCTGCGCCTGGGCGAATTGATCGCCTACGCGGAGTGCGCCGGCAGCCTGGCTCGCCGCGCGGCGCTGGCGGCGGAAGGCAGGCTGAACGAAAAAGCCAACCAGCGCTTCGATGCGCGGCGCTGGCGGCGCTGAGCCGCGTCTTCGCGCGCGAAGCGGCGCTCAAGGTCGCGAACGAAGGCCTGCGCTGGGTATCGGCGCCGGCGGCGTGAGCGATGCGGAGATGACCGGCGTTCGAAGCGGCTTTGGGTTTGCCCGCCATTCATCGCGCGCAAGCGGGTCTGATTGCGGACATGGATTATTAGCGCGACGTGCTGTACGACCGCGTGGCGAAGCGCGAGGCAGTGCCGGCGTAGTCGCAGCCTGACCGACCTGAGCAACTGCGCAGCGGAACTTCGGAGCAGTTAGTTCGAACTGGGAGGCGTCATCATGGAAAACACTGCTTATCGAGCGATCGCGATTGTGGGAGTGGGAGCGGTTCTGCCCGATGCCCCGAATGTGCCGCCTTCTGGGAAAACGTGAAGAGCGGCCGCTACAGCATTAGCGAAGTGGCGCCCGACCGTTGGGATCCGGCGCTTTACTACGATCCCGATCCGGCGGCGCCGGACAAGACGTATTCGAAGATCGGCGGCTGGGTGCGCGAGTACACATGGGATCCGATGAAGTGGCAGCTGCCGATTCCGCCGCGCGTGGTCGACGCCATGGACGACGCACAGAAGTGGGCCATCGCCTGCACGCGCGAGGCGCTGGAAGACTACGGCTATCCCAAGCGGCCGCTCGAACCGGATCGCACGGCGGTGATCCTCGGCAACGCCATGGCCGGCGAGAAGCACTACCTCACCGGCTGCGCGTCTACTTCCCGGAATACGCGCGCGAACTGGCGGAGAGCGCCAGTTTCGCCGCGCTGCCGCGGAGCGTGCGCGACGACATCACGCGCGAGTTGCACGAGCGCATTGGCAAGCTCTTGCCCGAGATCACCGAAGACACGCATGCCCGGCGAACTGGCCAACTGCATCGCCGGGCCGCATTGCCAACCTCTTCAACTTCCACGGTCCGAACTACGTGTCGGACGCTGCCTGCGCTTCGGCCATGGCGGCCATCAACTCGGCGGTGGAAGGGCTGATCGAGAACGATTTCGATGTCGCGATCACCGGCGGCATCGACCGCAACATGGGCGCGTCCACGTTCGTCAAGTTCTGCAAGATCGGCGCGCTCTCGGCGACCGGCACGCCGCCCTTATGCCGAAGGCGCCGACGGCTTCGTGATGGGCGAAGGCGCGGCGATCTTCCTGCTCAAGCGCCTGGCCGATGCCGAGCGCGACGGCGACAAGATCTACGCGGTGCTGCGCGGCATCGGCGGGTCGAGCGACGGCAAGGGAAAGGGCATCACCGCGCCCAACCCGGTTGGCCAGAAACTGTGCGATCGAGCGCGCCTGGCAGAATGCCGGTCTGTCGCCCGCCACCGCGACCTTGATCGAAGGCCACGGCACCTCCACCCGCGTGGGCGACGTGGTCGAAGTCGCAGAGCATGGTGGACGTGCTCAGCGGCTTCAGCTTCCGGCCGGCGTCGGTGGCGCTGGGCTCGGTCAAATCGAACATCGGGCATCTGAAGGGCGCCGCGGGCGCCGCCGGATTGCTTGAAGGCCACCCTGGCGCTGCGCGACAAGGTGCTGCCGCCCAGCGTCCATTGCGAGCATCCCAATCCGGATATCGACTTCGCCCACTCCCCGCTGTACGTCAACACCGAATTGAAGCCCTGGACAGCGCCGGCGGATGGCGTGCGCCGCGCCGGCGTCAGCGCCTTCGGTTTCGGCGGCACCAACTTCCACGCGGTGCTGGAAGAATACATTCCCGCACAGCTTGAACGGCAACGGCAAGCGGTTCGCACGTCGCCGGTGCACCGATCAGCAGCCGCCGGCAGAGCACATCTCAGCTCCGTACAAGGCGCCGTTGCGAGGCGCGCTGGTGATCGGCGCCGCCTCGGAGGCCGAACTGGCCGAGCGTCTGCGCGCGGTACAGACAGCCGCCGAAGCGGGCCACGCGCCGGCGCCGGCCGCGCCTGCGGAAGCGGATCTGCGCGCGCCGGAACGCCTCGCCATCGACTATGCCGATGCCGCCGATCTGGCGGACAAAGTCCGCCAAGGCGCTCAAGGCGCTGGCAGCCGACCAGCCGGCCGTGTGGAAGGCGCTGCGCGCGCAAGGCATCTTCCGCGGACACGGTCCTGCGCCGAAGGTCGCGTTCCTCTATACCGGCCAGGGCTCGCAATACGTGAACATGCTGCAGCCGCTCCGCGCCGCCGAACCGATCGTCGCCGAGACCTTCGCCGAAGCCGATCGCGTGCATGACGCCGCTGCTCGGCAAGCCGCTCAGCGAATTTATCTTCGTCGATGATCCGACGCCGAGGCCGTCGCCAAGGCCGAAGAAGATCTGCGCCAGACCGCGATCACGCAGCCGGCGTGCTGGCCACCGATCTGGCGCTCACCCGGCTGCTGGCGGCTTACGGCATTCGAGCCCGATATGACCATGGGACACAGCCTGGGCGAATACGGCGCGCTGGTCGCTGCCGGCGCTCTTCCGTTCGCCGACGCGCTCGAAGCGGTCAGCGCACGCGGACGCGAAATGACGCAGCGTCGCCATGGCAGACAACGGCCGGATGGCGGCGGTCTTCGCGCCGCTGGATGAGATCGAGCGAATTCTGAAGACGGTCGACGGCTACGTCGTGATCGCCAATATCAACAGCACAGCCAGGCGGTGATCGGCGGCGCCAGCAAGGCAGTCGAGCAAGCCGTCGAGCTTTTCCAGAAGGCCGGCTACAACGTAGTGCCGCTGCCGGTCAGCCACGCTTTCCACACTTCGATCGTGGCGCCGGCCAGCGAGCCGCTGCGGCGAGATGCTGCGAGCGCCTGCATCTGGAATCGCCGCGCGTGCCGATCGTCGCCAACGTCAACGGCGAGTTCTATCCCACGGGACCGGACGCCGTGCCGCAGATGCTGGATATTCTGGCGCGGCAGGTCGCTTCGCCGGTGCAATTCGTCAAGGGCCTGCGCACGCTCTACGAGGCCGGCGCGCGGGTGTTCGTGGAAGTCGGTCCGAAGAAGGCGTTGCAGGGATTCGCCGAAGATGTGCTGGGCGATCGCGCGGATGTGCTCGCGCTGTTCACCAATCATCCGAAGTTCGGCGACATCGCGGCATTCAACCAGGCGCTGTGCGGACTGTACGCGGCGGGCCTGGGACGGTGAGCCCGGACATCGGCGACATCCCGGAGCCTACCGGCGGCCGAGTTGCACCAGTCTGGCGCTGCGACGCCAGGACGACGCGTCGACCGCTGACCGGTACGTCGCGCTCGGCCACATGTTTGCCGAAGTTCTCGAGCGCGCTGGCAGATCTACCGCGGACAAACGGCACGCCGCCGACCGTCCCCGGTGGCGATCACCGGAGCCGCCCTGGGCCTGCCCGGCACCGAGCGCATCTTCGACGATGGCAACGTCGCCCGCATCCTCCGCGGCGAGCAGTTCATCGATGTGATCCCCACGCGCTTCCGCCGCGCCATGCTCGACAAGCACATCACGCGGCTGGTGAAGAGCGAGAACGGCGGACCCACGTTCGAGACCATCGACAATGTCGCGGACGTCATCAAGCTGGCGGGCCGCGGCGGCGCTTTCGACCTGGAAAGGAATTCGGCGTTTCCGCCGACCGCATGGCCGCGCTCGACCGCGTCACCCGCCTGGCCATCGGCGCCGGCATCGATGCGCTTGCGCGATGCCGGCATTCCGCTGGTGCATGCGCTACAAGACCACCAGCAAAGGCACGCAACTGCCGGACCGCTGGGGACTGCCCGACGCCCTGCGCGACGACACCGGCGTGATCTTCGCCTCCGTGTTCCCCGGCTTCGACTCGTTCGCCGACGAGATGGCGCGCTACTACGCCGACCGCGCGCCGCCGCGAACAATTGGCGATGCTGGAAGATCTGCGCAGCCGCGTGGCCGAGACGAACGGCCATTCCAGGCTTGGCACAGGAACTCGACCGGCGCATGGCGGAGTTGCGCGCGGCCATCGAGAAGGAGCCGTACGTCGTTCGACCGGCGCTTCCTGTTCCGCATCCTGTCCATGGGGCATTCGCAGTTCGCCGAGTTCATCGGCGCCCGCGGTCCGAACACGCAAATCAACGCCGCCTGCGCCAGCACCACCCAGGCCGTTGCGCTGGCGGAGGACTGGATCCGCGCCGGCCGCTGCCGCCGCGTGATCGTCGTCTCGGCGGACGACATCACTTCCGACCACCTGATCGAATGGTTCGGCGCCGGCTTCCTGGCCAGCGGGAGCGGCGGCCACCGACGAGGTGGTCGAAGAAGCCGCCTTCCGTTCGACCGCCGCCGGCACGGCATGATCATGGGCATGGGCGCCGCGGCCCTGGTGGTGGAGAGCGCCGAAGCCGCACGCGAACGCGGCATCCAGCCGATCTGCGAAGTGTTGAGCACGGTGACCGCGAACAGCGCCTTCCACGGCACGCGCCTGGATGTCCAGCACATCAGCCAGGTGATGGAGAACGCTGGTGGCCCAGGCCGAAGCGCGCGACGGCATTTCCCGCCGGCAGATGGCGCCGCACATGGTGTTCGTTTCCCACGAAACCTACACGCCGGCGCGCGGAGGCAGCGCGGCGGCGGAAATCCATGCGCTGCGCACGGTCTTCGGCGATGCCGCGGATCAGATCGTGATCGCCAACACCAAGGGCTTCACCGGCCACGCCATGGGCGCCGGCATCGAAGATGTGGTCGCCGTGAAGGCGCTGGAAACCGGATGCGTGCCGCCGGTCGCCAACTTCAAGGAAGTCGATCCTGAACTGGGCCATTGAATCTGTCGAAGGGCGGCGTTTATCCGGTCGAATATGCGCTGCGGCTGGGCGCCGGATTCGGTTCGCAGATCAGCATGACGCTCTTGCGCTGGGTCGCCGGCGCAAAGACGACGTTCGTCCCAGCCCGATCGCCTGGGCTACGCGTACTCGCATCGCCGATACGCGCGGCCTGGAACGCATGGCTGAGCCGCGTGGCGGGCGATCCGGCGCGGACCTGGAAGTGGTGCACCGCACGCTGCGGGTGCGGATGTCAAGGGTTCGCGCGAGTTCCGGCGCCTATCCGTGCGACGGCGAAGGCAGCAGCAGCCGCAGCGGCACAGCCGCCCGCGAGAAGCCGGTTGCGAAGCCGCCGGCGCCCCAGCTCCGGCCAGGGATCCGTCAAAGAACGGGTGCTGGCCCTGGTCGCCGAAAAGACCGGCTACCCGGTGGACATGCTCGATCTCGATCTGGATCTCGAAGCGGACCTGGGCGTCGACACCGTCAAGCAGGCGGAAATGTTTGCCGCCATTCGCGAGGCCTATGGCATCGCGCGCGACGACGAATCTGAAACTGCGCGACTTCCCGACGCTGGCGCACGTGATCCGGTTCGTGCACGACCGGCGGCGCAATCCCGGCGCCGGTCGCAGCTGCACCTGCGCCGCCGCCAGCCCGTCGCCGAGGCCGGCGACGCGATCCAGGAGCGGATCCTCGCACTCGTCGCGGAAAAGACCGGCTATCCGAAAGACATGCTGGACCTCGACCTGGACCTGGAAGCCGATCTCGGCGTCGATACCGTCAAGCAGGCGGAGATGTTCGCGGCCATCCGCGAGATCTACAATATCCCGCGCGACCAAAACCTCAAGCTGCGCGATTTCCCACGCTGGCGCACGTGATCCGGTTCGTCCGACGGCCGATCGCACGCCGGCGCCGGTCCGCGGCGCCCGCAGCCGCCCGCGCCGCCGCCAACCGGCAGCCGACGCACGACGCGATCCAGGAGCGCATCCTCGAGCTCGTGGTGGAGAAGACCGGCTACCCGAAAGACATGCTGGATCTGGACCTGGACCTGGAAGCAGACCTCGGCGTCGATACCGTCAAGCAGGCGGAGATGTTCGCGGCGATCCGCGACAGCTACAACATCCCGCGCGACGAGAACCTGAAGCTGCGCGACTTCCCGACGCTGGCGCACGTGATCCGGTTCGTGCACGACCGGCCAGGCCGGACCGTGCCCGCGCCGCCCGCTGCACCCCCAGCCGTCGCCGACAGTGGCGACCGACGATCCCGTGAGAAGAACGTTCTCGACCTCGTGGTGGAAAAGACCGGCTATCCGAAAGACATGCTGGATCTGGACCTCGACCTGGAAGCCGACCTCGGCGTCGACACCGTGAAGCAGGCGGAGATGTTCGCCGCCATCCGCGAGACGTACAACATCCCGCGCGATCGAGAATCTGAAGCTGCGCGATTTCCCAACCCTGGCGCACGTGATCCGGTTCGTCAGACTGGCGCCGGATCCGGGCGGTGCCCGCGCCGCCGGCTCCGCCCCGCAGACCAGTCGCGACAACCGGCCGACGATCCGGTGAAGGACAGGTGCTGGAGATCGTGGCCGAAAAGACCGGCTATCCGAAAGACATGCTGGACCTGGATCTCGATCTGGAAGCGGATCTCGGCGTCGACACCGTCAAGCAGGCGGAGATGTTCGCCTCCGTGCGCGCAGCGTTCAACATCCCGCGCGATCAGAATCTGAAGCTGCGCGATTTCCCGACTCTGGCGCACGTGATCCAATTCGCGCGCGAGAGAGCGCGCGGCAGCCCGTGCCGGCGACGCCTGCCGGCGAAGCCAGTGCCACCGGCGCGGCGCCCGCCGAGCCCGCCAGCTTCGATGCGGCCGACGCGATTCCACGCCGCGTGCCGGTTCCGGGCTGCGTCCGCCGCTCGACCTCTGCAAGCCGACCGGCGTGTCGCTCGGCCCCGGCAGCCGCGTGGTCATCATGCCGGACGAAGGCGGCGTGGCCGAAGCGCTGGCAGCGGCTGCAGGCCATGGGCGTGGAAGTCCTGCGGATCGACACGGCCTCGATGCGGACGCTCAGGCAGAGCTGATCCGACTGGACAGGCCGCACCGGTGCACGGAGTCTACTGGCTGCCCGCGCTGGATAACGAAGGCGACCTCAGCCGATGGACCTGGCCGCCTGGCGCGAAGCCCTGCAGGTGCGCGTCAAATCGCTCTATCGCACCATGCGCAGGCTGTACGAGCAGATTGCGCCGCGCCGGAGACCTTCCTGGTCTCGGCGACGCGGCTCGGCGGCCAGCACGGCTACGACGAGGCCGGGGCCGTCGCGCCGCTGGGCGGCGCGGTGGCCGGCTTCACCAAGACCTACAAGCGCGAGCGGACGGCGAGCCCTGGTCAAAGCGGTCGATTTCGAAGCCGGACCGCATCGCCGCCGATATCGCCGACCTCCTGATCGAGGAAACGCTGCGCGATCCCGGCGCGGTCGAGATCGGCTACAAGGCGGGCGAGCGCTGGACCATCGGACTGGAGGAACAGCCCGCCGCCGACGGCCAGCCCGGCATGACGCTGGACAGCAGACACCGTCTTCCTGGTCACCGGCGCGGCAGGCAGTATCGTCTCCGCCATCACCGCCGATCTGGCGGCGGCGTCCGGCGGCACGTTCTACCTGCTCGACCTGGTGCCGGAGCCCGATCCCGCACAATCCCGACCTGGAGCGCTTCGCGAGCGACAAAGAAGGTCTGAAGCGCGATCTGTTCGCGCGCATTCAGGCGCGCGGCGAACGCGCCACGCCGGCGCTGGTCGAGAAAGAACTGGCGGCGCTGGAACGGGCGCAGGCCGCCCAGAGCGCCATCGACGCGGTGCGCGCCGCCGGCGGCACCGCGCACTACTTCAGCGTCAACCTCACCGACGCCGAAGCGGTGGCCGAACGTCATCGAGCAGGTGCGCGAGCGCAGCGGGCGCATCGACGTGCTGCTGCACGCCGCCGGGCATGGAGCGCAGCCACTTCCTGCCGGACAAGGACCCGCGCGAGTTCGACCTGGTCTTCGACGTCAAGAGCGACGGCTGGTTCAACCTGCTGCACGCCATCGGCGACATGCCGCTGGGGGCGACCGTGGCGTTCAGCTCCATCGCCGGCCGCTTCGGCAACGCGGGGCCAGACGGACTACAGCTCCGCCAACGACCTGCTGTGCAAGATCACTTCCAGCTTCCGCACCACGCGCCCGGCCACGCGCGGCATCGCCATCGACTGGACCGCCTGGGGCGGCATCGGCATGGCCACGCGCGGCTCCATCCCGAAGATGATGGAACTGGCCGGCATCGACATGCTGCCGCCCGAAGCCGGGATTCCCATGATCCGCCGCGAACTGACGGCGGGCGGCAGCCGCGCGGCGAAATTGTGGTCGGCCAGCGCCTCGGCATCCTCTGAACGAATGGGATGCCGCCGGGCGGGCTGGACACCGCGGCGCGGCACCTGGCAGACTGACAGCCAGCGCGGGCCGATGCTCGGCAAGATCGCGGGCATGAGCATTCACCGCGGCCTGACGATCGAGACCACGCTCGATCCCGCCGTGCAGCCGTTCCTCACGATCACCAGATCGACGGCACGCCGGTGCTGCCCGGCGTCATGGGCATCGAGGCGTTCGCCGAAGCCGCCCTGTGCGATGCTTCCCGGCTGGCACGATCGACTGCCATCGAAGACGTGAACTTCCTGGCGCCGTTCAAGTTCTACCGGAACGAGCCGCGCACGCTGACGATCCAGGCCATGTTCCATCCCGCAGGCGGACGGCTTGATGGCGGACTGCCGTCTGATCGGCCGCCGCACGCTGCCGAACCAGGCGGAGCCGCAGGTGACCACGCACTTCACCGGCCGCGTGCGGCTCGCGAAGCAGGCGCCGGAAGCGCCAGTCGGACTGCGCCGGAGCCGCCGGCCCGCCTAGCGGCCATCATTCGAAGCCGCCGAGATCTATCGCGTGTTACTTCCACGGCCCGGCGTACCAGGTTCTGGAGCGGGCGTGGCGGGACGGGAGCCGCATCGTCGGCGCAGTTTGCCGAGGGATCTGCCCGACAATCATCAGCCCGTCCGAGCAGCCGACCCTATGGCGCCGCGGCTGATCGAGCTCTGCTTCCAGACTGCCGGGCTCTGGGAGATGGGGTGCAAGAGCCGCATGGGTCTGCCGCACCATGTCGATCGAGTGTCGCTTATTCCGCGCGCCGGAGCCGGCCGCGGGTCGGCTGTATGCGCGTCGTCACTCCCGATCCGGAGCAGGGGACGTTCGACGCGGAAGTGGTGGATGCGTGCCGGAAATCGGTACCTGCTCTCTAAGCGGCTACCGCACCGTGGCGCTTCCGGACAAGCGTAGATGCCGAAGCCGTTGAAAGCGCTGCAACGCCGTCACAGCGCTGATCTGGGACGGTCGCTCTACGACGAATCGTCGAAGGAGGGCTGTATGCAGCGCCGAATTTCAACGAGTTGCGATCGTGAATCGCGGCGAAGCCGCCATGCGCTTCATCCATGCGGTGCGCGAGTTCAACCAGGAGCACGGCACGTCGTCTGCGCACCATCGCGCTCTTCACCGAGCCCGACCGCCACGCCATGTTCGTCCGCGAGGCGGACGAAGCCGTGTCTCTCGGCCCGGCCCAAGTGCATCGACCCGCAGCACGCAACCAGCTCAAGAGCAGCTATGTCGATTACGGCCGGCTGGAACGGCGTTTGACGGCGCGCGCGGGCGGAGGCCGTCTGGGTGGGCTGGGGCTTCGTCGCCGAGCACGCCGAGTTCGCGGACCTTTGCCGCGAGCTGGGCATCGTGTTCATCGGCCCCGATGGCGACGTGATGCGGCGCCTGGGCGACAAGATCGCCTCGAAGCGGCTGGCCGAAGAAGCGCAGATCCCGGTGGCGCCCTGGAGCGGCGGCCCGGTGGAAACCCTCGACGATGCCTGGCGCCATGCCGAGCGCCTGGGCTATCCGCTCCTGATCAAAGCCACGGCCGGCGGCGGCGGGCACGGCATTCGCCGCGTGCATTCCGCCAGCCGAGCTGCCGAAGCGCATTTGAGAGCGCCCGCGCCGAGGCCTTCAAGGCCTTCGGCGATCCGACGGTCTTCATGGAGCAACTGGTGCAGGGCGCGCGCCACGTCGAAGTCCAGATCATCGCCGACCGCTACGGCACCACCTGGGCGGCGGGCGTGCGCGACTGCACCATCCAGCGCCGCCATCAGAAGATTCTCGAAGAAGCGCCTTCGCCCGCGCTCTCGCCGGAGCAGGATCGGGAGCTGCGCGAGGCGGCGGTGCGCCTGAGCCAGGCGGCCGGCTATCAGCAACGCCGGCACGGTGGAATTCCTGTACGAGCCGCGAACCGAGCGCTTCTCCTTCATGGAGATGAACACCCGGCTTGCAGGTCGAACATCCGGTGACCGAATGCACCACCGGACTCGATCTGGTCAAGCTGCAGATCCACGTCGCGCGCGGCGGGCGCTGGAAGGCGAGCCGCCGCGGACGACCGGGTCACGCCATCGAGGTGCGGCTGAATGCCGAAGACCCGGACAACGGCTTCGCTCCTGCCCCGGGCACGATCGAGCGATTCCGGATTCTGACCGGGCCCGGCGTGCGCATCGATACCGGCGTGGCGGAAGGCGATGCCGTCCCCGCCGAGTTCGATTCCATGATCGCCAAGATCATCGCCTACGGCCAGAACCGCAAGGAAGCGCTTTCCCGGCTTGCAGCGGGCGCTGCGCGAGAGCGTGGTCGTCATCAAGGGCGGCGCCAGCAACAAAG
This sequence comes from uncultured Acidobacteriota bacterium, assembly GCA_963737465.1. Taxonomy (GTDB): domain Bacteria; phylum Acidobacteriota; class Terriglobia; order Bryobacterales; family Bryobacteraceae; genus TMP-7. Next base: position 1,155,072 of record CAVTTC010000011.1, on the reverse strand, counting down.
CGTTCCTGCTGGAGTTGCTGAGCCGCGACGAAGTGAAGCGCGGCGAATGTCGACATCGGATGGCTGGATCGCCTGGCGGCGAACCGGCGAACATCTCTCCCGGCGCTATGCCGATGTGGCGCTGGTGCAGGCGGCCATCGAAGCCTACGATGCGCGAGCTGGCCGTTGAGCAGGCGCAGTTCTACGCCTCGGCCGCTGCGCGGACGGCCGCAGGTCCGCAGCGAGGTCGGCCGTACCGTGGAACTGCGCTATCGCGGGCATTCCTACTCGCTGAAAGTCTACCGCCTGGGCCCGCAGCAGTACCGTGTCGAGATGGATGGGTCGCGCATCGATGCGCACATCGACCGCCTTGGACAGTTCGAATACTGGCTCACCGCCTTCGGGCGGCGCTTCCATGTCGTCTCCGTTAGCCAGGGACTGAATTACCGGATCGAGGTGGACGGCGTCTCGCACCGCATTGATCGCGACGACGGCGGCATCGTGCACGCGCCTGCGCCGGCGGTCGTGGTTTCCATCGCCGTGAAAGCCGGGCGACACGGTTGTCGGCCGGAGATCGCCTGGCCGTGCTCGAAGCCATGAAGATGGAGATGCAGGTCGTCGCTCCATTCTCCGGGAAAAGTCCGGCAGGTGATGACCATCCCCAACGTGCAGGTGGACACGGGAGCGCCGCTGCTGCAGATCGAACCTGTCGGCCGGCGACGACCAGGCGCCGCAACGGAGCGGGTGGTGTTTGGCGCATCGCCGCTCCGCACGGACGGCAAGACGAGTCTCCCAGTCTGCCTGCGGCAGAGCCTGGAGGAACTCCGCCAGCTCATGCTGGGCTTCGATGTGGACCCGCAAGCACGCCGCGCGGCTGCTCGCCGAATGGAGACAGTAGCTGCCGCAGTGCCGATCGAAGCGACGAAATCAGGAGAGCTGAAGACGAGATCCTCAACATCTTCGTGGACATCTGTTCTCTGTTCCAGCGCGAGCCGGAAGTCGAGCCACCGGACCGGCGGCGAAGCGCCCAGCGCCGAAGCCTATCTGTTCTCCTACTTGCGCATGCTCGATACCGCGGCGAAGGGCTGCCGCCGGCTTTTGTCGGATGCGCTGCGCCGGGCGCTGGCCCACTATGGCGTGCACACATCTGGACCGCTCGCCCGAACTGGAAGAGAGCCTGCTCTGGATCTACAAATCGCACCAACGCGTGGAGCAGCAGATCGCGCCCGTCCTGGCTGTGCTGGAACGCCGTCTGCGAGCGTCTGGAACCCCTGGCGCCGCACGCTGACGAATCGCTTCGCAGCGCTGCTCGACCGGATGATCTGCCATGACGCGCGGACGGTTTCCCGCCGTCAGCGATCTGGCCCGCGAAGTGCGCTATCGCTACTTCGATCAGCCGCTGTTCGAGCAGGCGCGCAACCAGGTCTACGCGCAGGTGGAGGAGCACCTGGCCTATCTGGCTGCCAATCCCGAGGCGCCGGACCGCCGCGAGCGAGTACGCGCGCTGGTGGAATGCCCGCAGCCGCTGGTCGGCTTTGCTCTCCAGCCGGTTCGCCGACCGCCGATGCCGCCTTGCGCAGGCTGATGCTGGAGGTGATCACGTGCGCGGTACTACCGTATTCGGCTCTTGACGAACTTCCGTCACCTGCGATGCGAACGGGCATTGCTTTGCCTCGGCGGAATACGATCATGAGGGCAAGCGCATTCATGTCTTCACCACGCACGCCGAATACTCCGCGCTCGGCGAGGCCATGGCGCGCGATCGTTCCCCTGATCGCGGAAGTGCCGCGCAGACCACGACATCGTCATCGACTTCTATGTCTGGCATCCCGGACCGGCTGGCCGATGCGGACGCCACGCAGCGAGAAGTTCAGTCGATGCTCAACCAGGCCGGCTTTCCCCGCCCGATCCGGCGCATCGTGGTGGCAGTCGCCGGCCCGGTGGCAGCTACGGGCACGGGCGGCATGCAGCATTTCACCTACCGCCCTGACGGGAACGCATATGAAGAAGAGAAACTCTACCGCGGACTCCATCCCATGATGGCGAAACGGCTGCATCTCTGGCGGCTCAACAATTTCAAGATCGAGCGGCTGCCATCGGTGGAAGATGTTTACCTGCTCCATGCCGTCGCCCACGACAATCCCAAGGACGAGCGGCTGTTCGCCGTGCGCGGAAGTGCGCGATTTGACGCCCGTGCGGGACGAGACCGGCCGCATCGTGCAACTGCCGCATCTGGAGCGCATGTTGACGGAAGCGCTGGCGGGCATCCGCCTGTTTCAGTCACGCCGGCCCACCAACGAGCGCCTCTACTGGAACCGCATCTTCCTTTACGTGTGGCCGCCGCTGTATCTGCAGCCTGAAGAATTGCATGACATCGTCCGATAGGCTGGCCCCGGCGACCGAAGGTCTGGGATTGGAGCAGGTGGTGGTGCGCGCCCGCATTCCCAATCCGGAGACCGGCGAATTGCGCGACATGGTGGTGCGCATCTCGAGTCCCGGCGGCAGCGGCATGCTGATGACCTTCCGGCCCGCCGACCAAACTGCAGCCGCATCAAGCCGCTGGCCGAATACGACCAGAAAGTCGTCCGCATGCGCCAGCGCGGGCTGATCTATCCCTACGAAATCGTCAAAATGCTCACGCCCTCCCCGCAAGACACGCGGGCCGAATTTCCTCCGGGCGATTTTGTCGAGCACGATCTTGATGCCGAAGGCCGTCTGGTTCCTGTCGATCGCCCCTATGGCCAGAACAAGGCCAACATCATCGTCGGCGTGATCCGCAACTTCACCACCAGGTATCCCGAAGGCATGACGCGCGTCATGCTGCTGGGCGACCCCAGCAAGGACCTGGGCGCGCTTGCCGAACCGGAATGCCGGCGCATCATCGCCGCCCTGGATCTGGCCGCAAGAGAATGCGCGTGCCGCTGGAATGGTTCCCCATTTCGGCCGGCGCCAAGATCTCCATGGACAGCGGCGTGGAGAACATGGATTGGATCGCCCGCGTCCTGCGCCGCCTGATCGAGTTCACGCAGGCCGGCGGCGAAGTGAACCTCGTGATCAATGGCATCAATGTGGGCGCGCAGCCCTACTGGAACGCCGAAGCCACCATGCTCATGCACACCCGCGGCATCCTGGTCATGACGCCGAAAGCGGCCATGGTGCTCACCGGCAAGCGCGCCCTGGACTACTCGGGCAGCGTCTCCGCCGAGGACAATCAGGGCATCGGCGGCTACGACCGCATCATGGGCCTCAACGGCCAGGCGCAATACTGGGCGCGCGACATCGATGAAGCCTGCCATATCCTCTTGCGCCACTACGAGCACACCTATGTAGCGCCGGGCGAGCGCTTCCCGCGGACGGGCTGCGACCACCGATCCCATCGACCGCGACGTGCAGCTCTATCCGCACGGCAACGGCGACGGAAGGCTTCGCCCGGGTGGGCGATATCTTCTCCGACGAAACCAACCCCGGGCGCAAGAAGTCTTTCGACATTCGCAAGGTGATGATGGCGGTGGTCGATCAGGACCATGCCGCCGCTGGAGCGCTGGGCCGGCATGCGAGCGGCCGAGACCGCCGTGGTCTGGGACGCGCATCTCGGCGGCTATCCGGTTTGCCTGATCGGCATCGAATCCCAGCCCGTGCCGCGGTTGGGATTTGTGCCCGCCGACGGGCCGGACCAATGGACCGCCGGAACGCTGTTCCCGCTCTCCTCGAAGAAAGTGGCGCGCGCCATCAACGCGGCCAGCAACAATCGGCCGGTGGTGATGCTGGCCAACCTGTCCGGGTTCGATGGCTCGCCGGAATCCATGCGCAAGCTGCAACTCGAGTACGGCGCCGAGATCGGGCGGGCCGTGGTGAACTTCAAAGGTCCGATGGTCTTTTGCGTGATCTCGCGCTATCACGGCGGCGCCTACGTGGTCTTCTCGCGGGCCTTGAACGAGAATCTCGAAGTCGCGGCTTTGGAGGGAACCTACGCTTCGGTCATCGGCGGCGCGCCGGCGGCGGCGGTGGTCTTTGCCGGCGAAGTCGAAGCCCGGGCCCGAAAGACCCGCGCCTGCAGGAACTGACCCAGGCAATGACCAAGGCCGAAGGCGCGGAGAAGGGCCGTCTGCGCGCCCAATGGGACGAATTGTTCAAGATCGTGCACTCCGAAAAGCTGGGCGAAATGGCGGCAGAGTTCGACCACGTCCACAGCGTGCATCGGGCGCTCGAAGTGGGCGCGCTGCATCGCATCATTCCGCCCGCAACTCTGCGCCCGTATCTGATCGACGCGGTCGAGCGCGGCATTGCGCGCGAAATGGGGGCCAGCCTCTTCGGGCGGCAACCGCGTCGGTATGACGCGCGTAGGCTGGCTCGAACAGGCGGAAGCCGATGTCGCGCAGGATGATCGATGGCTGAGCGCGGCTGAAGTGGAACAAATGGCGGGGATGCGCTTCCCCAAGCGTCGCCGCGAGTGGCGGCTGGGCCGCTGGACCGCGAAGCACGCGGTGGCGGCCTGTCTCGGATGGTCTGGCACGCTGGCGAGAATTGAGATTCGCGCAGCACCGTCCGGCGCACCTCAGGTGTGTTGCCCGGACATGCCGGGGGGGAGAGGGGGTTAGGGTGGGTGGGGGCGCGGGGGGGGAAACGAGAGAGGGAGGGGGAGGGGAGGGGGATGTGGGGCGGCGAGCGAGAAGGAGACGGGTGGGTCGTAGTGAGTGCGTAGGTGCTATGCGGGGCGGAGGGAGAGGAGGGCAGAGCAGGGAGGACGGAGGGAAAGGGGAAGGGGGCGGGGCGTGGAGGCCTGGATGTTAGGAGCAGGGGGGGGCCGGGCTATGTGGTAGGATAAGAGAGGGGCATAATGGGGAAGGAGAGAAGGGAGAGGCAGAAGAAGAGAGGAGATGAGTCTGAGAGGTTAAGTTTGAGATGAGGGAAAATCGTGAGTGAGGGAAGAGGATGAGGCCTGAGTGCGTGAGTGAGGCGTGGGAGAGGAGAGAGGGGGCGCGTGTGTGGGTTGTGTCGAGAGGGGGGGGGGCGCCGCAAACTGATGAAAAGGGAAGGGGACCCTAAAAGATTGGGGCCGGGCGATTTGTCTGGGCTACACGAAGCATGCCGCGATCTCGCTCAGCCATCGCGCCGGACGGGCCATCTGCTGCGTCTCCACCAGCATCGCGGCACTGGGGTGCGATCTGGAAGTGATCGAACCGCGCAGCGGTGCTTTTATCGAAAATTACTTGACCCACGAAGAGCGAATCTCGATCCAGAGCGCGCCCGAACCCGCCCGATCCTATCTCGCAACGCTGTTCTGGAGCGCGAAAGAGAGCGCGTTGAAGACCCTGAATGTCGGTCTGCGCGCGGACACACGCTCGGTGTCGGTCCGTCTGCTTGATGGGGATCAGCCGGGTCTGTGGAGGCCGTTGAAAGTGTCGCGTTCGGACGGCGGCGTTCTGCAGGGCTGGTACTCCACTGAAGGTTCCTGGGTCCGGACCTTGGTCGCGGACCCGGCGCCTTCGGAGCCGATTTCGCTGGATGCGTGACCCTGCGATAGAGCGCCGCGCCTATACCAGGCCGTATTCTTTCAGCCGGTACTGTAGAGTACGCAAGCTGATGCCGAGTTGCCTCGCGGCCTTCGTCCGGTTTCCCGCATTGTCCGCAAGAGCGCCCTCAATGGCCTTCCGTTCGATATCGCTGAAGCGGACCGCACGGCTTGGTGCGTCGTCGGATATAGCCAGATCTTGGGGTTCCACGGAGTTCTCGGCAAGAATCGCAGCGCGCTCCATCATGTTCTCCAGCTCGCGAACGTTTCCGGGCCACCCATAGGCCATCAACGCCGCCTCCGCTTCGGCCGACAATGCCGGGCTGGTTTTGCCCATCTGGCGCGCAGATCGCGCCAGAAAGAAATGCGCCAGCTTAACGATGTCACTCCCTCGATCCCGGAGAGGGGGCACCTCGATAGGGAAGGCGCTAATCCGGTAAAACAGATCCTGACGGAACTTCCCATCCCTGACCTGTGCCTTCAGGTCGCGATTTGTTGCCGCTAGCACGCGGACGTCGGCCGTAATCTGGCGCGTGCCGCCCACGCGTTCGAACGTACGCTCCTGCAGAACCCGAAGGAGTTTCGTCTGCAAGTTGCCATCGAGTTCACCGATCTCATCGAGAAAGAGCGTGCCGCCGTGAGCACGTTCGAAGCGGCCGCTATGTTGAACCGCGGCGCCGGTGAATGCACCTTTCTCATGTCCGAACAACTCGCTTTCGATCAGCGTGGGCGACAGCGCGGCGCAGTTGACCGCGACGAACACACGCTCCGCACGAGGGCTGTTGTCGTGAATGAGCCGAGCCAGAATCTCCTTCCCGGTTCCGCTCTCGCCGGTGATGAGCACGGTGGCATTCGTCGCCGCTACTTTCCGGACCAGGTCGAACACGCGGACCATGGATGGATGGTCCGCGACAATGTTGCCTGTGGAGAACCTGGCTGCCGTCTCCTCGCGCAGAACTTCACGCTCGTTCGCCACCTGCTGCCCCGCCAGTGCCTTCCGTACCAGCACACGCAGTTCATCGGGACTGCTCAGCGGCTTGCCTATATAGTCCAGCGCGCCGAGCTTCATCGCTTCCACTGCGGAAGGAACGGTTCCGAAGCCCGTGATCACGAGAAATGGCGTTGGCGATCCGCCTTCGCGCCACCGTCGAAGAATGGCCAGCCCATCGCCATCCGGCAGTTTGAGGTCCGTCAGCACGAGGTGAAACTGCTTCTGGGCACCTGCGCGGATCGCCTCAGCAACGGATCCCGCCGTCTGTACTTGATATCCTTCGCTTTTCAGAATCGTCTGCAGCAGAGTCCGGAACCCCGGATCATCATCGACGATTAGAATCTCTTCCATTGTTCATCCTTCGCGGGCAGCCGAACTGTTGCGACTGTGCCACCAGTCCCGACGCTTCGAATGTCGAACGTTCCCCCCAATGCCTCGGTTAGGCGCACGCTGATCGGAAGGCCCAAGCCTGTCCCGAACGCCTTCGTGGTGAAGAATGGCTGACGTATCTTCTCGGCATCACCCTCTGGAATTCCGGGGCCGTTGTCGCGCACAGTCACCGCCAGTTCGTTCCCACTCGCCACGGCGTTGACATCCACGCGTCCGCCCGGCACTCCATCCACGGCGTCGATCGCGTTCCTCACCAGATTCGCCAGAACTTGTTCCAGAAGGTTCGGATCTGTTTCGAAACTGATTTCGTCCTTCGACACGTTCAACGTGACCGTTCGTCCTTCCGCGAGCCTCCGGCCGTGGGACTGGATGCGGTCCGCGATCTCCGCCCAACGGACCGGACGCAGAGACGGGGAAGGCGGCCGTCCGTAGATGAGCAGATCATTGACCAGCCCCTCCAGGCGTTTGGCTTGATCGACTATTGGCGTGAGCAGTGGGTCCATTTCAACGCCGTTCTGCTCCAGAGCGAGTTGTGCAAAGCCTTTAATGGTACCGAGCGGGTTGCGGATTTCGTGCGCCAGTACGGCCGACATCGTGCCGAGTTGCGCGAGATGCTGTAACTCGAGTTGCCGGCGTTCCAGCGCCGCCGTCCGTCGCGCTGCCCAGATCGAATACACCGAGATCAGCAGCAACGCCAACCCGCCGGCCACGGAGATGATCACGTTGTGCCGCGCGTGAACCACCAGAAAGTCCGATGCCGCTCGATCCAGGTCGATCTGCGCCACGCTCATGTCGTCGCGAACGTGAAACGGCACGTACGCGCGATATACCCGCACGCCGTCGTGTTCCGCAAACTCGGTGTGGAACAACTCCCGGCCGCTCCAGATGGCTGCCAATTCCGGCGGCTGTTCGCTCGCCGATCTGGAAATGATCCTCAAGTTACGCAGATGCGGTTCACTCTCCACCAGTGACGCGATGGCCCCTTCGAGCGGTTCATTCCGCGCACTTGCGGACTCGAGCCGTCCCGCGATACTCGCGATCCGGTCACGCAGGTAGACCTCCCTTTGTGCGTCCATCTCGCGAAACGTCCGCACGGAAGCGAAGAGCAGGATGGCCGGCAGCGCGAACGTCGCTGCGTATAGAAGATTCCAGGACCGGTCCAATCTCATGATTGTGTCGCCGCAGTTCCTGCGCAGTGGGCGGCCGAGGTGTGCAAACTCTGCATACTATGGGACTCTAACCCCAGGAAGCAGCGATTGGTTGCCGTCGTGCACACTGAAAGGCGGAGGGCGTCATGAAGACCCTGGCCCTGATGTTCACCCTGTTCGGCGCCGCGCTGAGCACCGCGCAACCCGCCCAACCACCCATCGCCTCGAATCCCATCGTCACCGTCGAAGGCAAGATCCAAAAAGTCCAGATTGCTCAAGGCCAAGGTATGCCGTTCATCGAACTGCAGTCCGCCGAAGGGACCTTCAGGGTGTATCTCGGACCAGTTCGATTCCTCATGGAGCAGGATTTCAACCCCAAAGCGGGCACCCAGATCAGCGTCAAAGGGTACAAGATGAACCCCGACATCGTTGCCATTTCGGTGACCGTTCCCGCCGAGAAGAAGACGCTCACGTTGAGAGACGACAAAGGATGGCCGGTGTGGCGGGGCGGCAGGATGGGACACGGGATGATGCGAGGCGAGCCGGCGAAGCAGTAGTCCGTTCATCGCGCGCCCGCCACCCGCAGGTGCTCTGCCGCTACGATCATCGGATCCTGGTGCCGCTGATAGAGTTCACCAAAGTGCCTTGCTTCGGGATTGTCATGGCCCGCGGTGCTACTGGCATGTGTGGGTTTGATGCTCTGATAGAGAGCTTCCACGGTTACCCGGGCTGCTGCGGCCGGAAGTTCGTAAGTGATGCGGTCAGAGCCCGGAACGAAGTCGGCGTCGCCGTCCGTCCCCACGGGAGCCAGGAGCGCGGAGGCCATCCCATCGGGCAGCGTCGTTTCCGAAACGAAGCCACGGGGGAGGATCCTATTGTCCTTCAAGTACTTGGCGACCCTCAACAGCGATGTTGTGGGACGTCCGCTCACGTCGGCGTGCTCGGCCTCGTATACCATCACCTGCTTCGGTGACGAGATCCGGGTGTAGTGCGGCTGATTGCCGATCGCCCCATCTGGAGCGCCCGATTCAAACACCACTCGACCCTCGTCGTCGGCGGCTTTGACGTGCAGCCAGAGCCGCCGGCTCGGATAGGCGGTCGGTAGTTTGTGCCCCGTCAGGTTCTTCACGTCAACGGCGACCTCCAGCTTTCCCTCGCGCCGGGTCGCGCCGAGTTTCAGTTCGAGCGACTTCGACAGCATGTCCGTGGCACGGACTCCCGCTGGCGCGAAGCTACTCGCACGGTCCGGAAGCAGCTCAGCCAGCATCGCCGCGCCACGCACGTTGACGCCGGAAAACGAATGGCGGCCAAACGGGGTGCGCGGCGATGTAGGCGGGAACGGTCCACCTGGCGGACGGTGAGCGATGTAGCTGGGCTCACCGAGTTGCGGCATGTGGCAGGACTGGCAGGTCCGTCCCTCGCGAGCGTAGGCGCTTGCCAGCCATTCGAGATAGGGCGCCTGTTCCAGGAACTCGCCCACGATCCTGCCGTCGGCGTCGAGGGTCGGCGTAATCACCGTGTGGCACGACCCGCACAAGCTTGATTCGAGGACATGCTTCGATTGTGTGGGCTGATAGCCCGTATGATGCAGCATCGGCATCGAGAAAGGATTCGAGTGGGGGCCGAAGATCTTTTCCTCGCCGCCGATCACGAACCCCCCGGTGAAGCTCGACTTGCGGCCAAGTCCGGCGGCGGTGATCTGGTGGCAGACCGTGCACGTCACCCCCTCTTCACCCTGTTCAGCCAGGTCCGAAAGCCGCATGAGGCTCCGCCGTCCCCGATACTCATATTGCTGCGATGGAGCGTGGCAACTGAGGCAAGTGTTCTCGATCACAGCGGCCGCGGTGGGATTCACGGCCACTTCCTCGCGCACTTTCGCCTTCCAATAGGGATCGCGCGCCGAGTTGGCCTTCATGCTGCCAATCCACAGGGCGTACGGAGCAACGTTGGTCCCCTCGTTGCCGGGTGCTGGAATATTCGAGTGACACATCGAACACAGGCGCGCCGCTTCGAACCTGGGAGTCGCGGATACAGCAACGCTGCACAACGCGACTACCCATCCGAGTTTCACGCCGCGACACCGCGAGGCTCAGCCTTCGCGGCCCCTTCGGTAACGGTCAACACCGGACACGACGCGTGCCGGACCACACGAACCGTCGTTGATCCGAGAACGGTTGAATCGAAGAACGTTTTGTGTGCCGCGCCGATCACCAGCAGGTCGATTTTCGATTCGGCGGCCATCTTGAGGATCTCCTCGGCCGCATTTCCGCGTCCGCTCAGGTGCTCTACGGTACAGGCAGGCCGGTCTTGCCCGGCAATCCAACCGCAGAGATCGTCGATGCGCGTATTCGGGTCATCCTCTTCGATGTGCACCGCTACGAGTTGCGCATTCAAGCACAACGCCAGTTGCGCGGCTTTCTGAAAGGCCGCGCGGGAGGCGGTCGAATTGTTCACCGGGCAGAGAATGCGCTTAATAGGGGCTGCCTTGCCGCGAACCGTCAATACGGGGACGTTGCTCATGCGGAGGACCCGCTCGGCTACCGAGCCTAACATGAAGCGCTCGATCCCGCGCCGTCCGTGCGTTCCCATCACGATCAGGTCCGCTCCCAGTTTCTGAGCGGCTCGGAGTACCGATCCGGCCGGATCGCCTTCGACAACCATGGTCTGAGCGGATTCAGCGCCGGCTTCCTGGACCATCCGCTCGAGTGTACGCCGCATCTCGCCGGCTGCATCCTGATATTGCTTCTTGAGTTCGTCCGCGTGGGCGGGGGTGAAATAGGGTGGCGGGTCGATCCAGTATGCATGGAGCGCGGTTACTTCCGCCCGGCACGCGGCCGATAGACTCACGGAATACTGCAGTGCCGCGGCGGATAACTCACTGAAATCAACCGGACAAAGAATGCGGGAAATGAATGGAGGCTGCATGGCTGTACTCGATGACGAAGATGCAGACGCGAACGCCCCGTGACAGAAGCCCGTGGGCGTTCGCTTCGTGTGGGGGCTTACTTCTTGTCGGTCTTCGGAGTGGATTCCTGTTGCGTCGCCGCCCCCTGGCCCATCATGCGCATGCAGGCGCCGTTGCCGCGCCCCATGCCTCCGCCGCGCATGGCCATCATCCCGCTCCGCCCTGGACCCCGGCCCTGTCCCCGCCCTTGCCCAGCAGCGCGCCCGCACCTGTCGCACTTGCCGTCGCCGTTCTTATCGCAAGGGCAGGTTGTGTTGGTGTTTGCGGGCGCGGCCGCCGGCGCCTGACCAAATGTGGTACCGGCCAGCCACAGGCTTCCGGCGACGATCGCTATCGACAGTTTCTTCATGGGACTCTCCTTATAGATCCGCTTCTCAGACGTTCCTAGTGCCAGGCGGGAGTTCCATCCTCGTTACGGAGAACCAATTTCACTCCTGCCGCGTTCGTCATTTCCAGTGCGACTGTCTCACTGGTGCAAGTCACACCGTATTTGATGGTGATTATGTCGCCGGCTTTGATTTCGAAATCGGACGCTTCCAGGATTCGCTCCGGCCCGATCTTCACTGTAAGCAGTTTGCCTTCCGAACTCAGAACCACGGTCGGCATCTGGATACCAACGCCCGCCGTAACCTGGTCCACCGTTCCCGAAGCAGTGGCCACCGCGGTGAGAGCGCAAGCGCACGTTCCGGCTACTTGCTGCCCGTTCGGTCCCATCCCTTGCCCCGGGCCCTGCCGTGGTCCCTGTCCCTGTCCTATACCCTGCGCGGGCTGCGTCCACAACGGCACCCCGTTGTTGTCACGCAGCGCGAGGCTGACATTCGACTTGGTGTTCGTGAGGCTGATCGCACTCAGATAAGGGTCGCGGGTCTGCAGAGCGGGCGCGGCCACCAGCTTCAGCGTGTCGCCGGCCTTGATTTCGAAATCATGCTCGAGCAGGTACCAGGCCGGTGCGATCTTGATCGTGGTCTGGTTGATCTGAATCGATGGATACTGTGATCCGTATGCGATGTTAACGATGGACACGGCGCCTTCGATGGTTTGGACCTTGGTCATATCCAGGCCCGTGCCGGTACGTGGCGGGGTGTTCGGTTGCGGTCCACGGGGCCCTTGCGCAAACGCGAGGGAGGCGGCCGTCAAGAAGATGGCGATCAGTTGAGATTTCATGGTTTTCTCTGCTTCGGTTGGATTGTTCGATCCGTACGCCGTCCACTTACGCAGGGCTCAGGCCACATCCATTTAACACAATGGCTTCAATGACTTAGGGTGGTGCGTGGCTCAACGGGTGCGCACGCTTTGCATTCCGCGGCTCGTCATCCTGCAGAGCCTGCGCAAACCGGATCGGGAGATCCGATTGATGCACAGACTGCGCAGACATTCATGCCGGTAACGCACGGAATGCACTTGCGGGCCGGCGGCGTCCAGGGCAAGTTATTGATTCCACAAATACGGCCCGTTCGGACCGGAGGATGCGTATCTCCCCGGCGACAGCACTTGAGGAGGCTGCCAACATGAAACGCACACTTTTTATAGCTATGATCGCCGCCGCCTTCGCGGCGTCCACTCTCAATGCCCAGTTCGTCGCCGGCAATGGCGGATACGGTCCGCGCGACGGCAGCGGATATAAAGGTAACGGTCCGAAGAACGGCACCGGCAACGGTGCAAAGTCCGGTAAGAGCCAGAGTGGCGGCACCTGCGACCAGACCGGGCCGAAGGGAAAGCAGGGTGGCCGGGGCGGACGCCGATAGCCAATCATGCAGGCTTTGCGCGAGCCGGGGACCGTCTGTGCAGAACCTGCGCGGTTGGTCGCCGAGTGCTCGCACCATACCAGCGGTGGGCTGATTGCCCACCGCTCCAAGTCCGGACCAAGAACACGAACTCCTGATGAACCGGCTATAGCAGGGTCTGTAAGAGGAGATGCGCCCCGTCGAAGCAAGTGACGGCCCGCTACATTCGGGCAGGGTCTATTTGCGGGAGGCAGGGCGCGACTGAGCTTTCGCTGGTCGGGACTTCGCCGTCTTCTCGACTTCCTTGACGAAGCGGGTCATCGACTTCGATACGTGCCCGAGCACGGTAGCCCACTCTTCGAGGTGACGTTCGCCCTCCGGCGTGAGACGATAGACGCGGCGTGCGGGACCGCTATCCTCGGTGTCCCACTCCGACTTGACATTGCCGTTCTGTTCGAGATTGCGGAGTGTACGGTACAGGGCCGCCCTCTCAATCTCAGCGTCAGTCAGAGCATGTTTTGCGATGTCAGTCGAAAGATCGTACCCGTAGGACTGGCCCTTCTGCTTGAGAAGAAGCAGCACCACAGGTTCGACGAACCGGTAGAGATTGCCCATGGCGCAGGTGCATGGATAGTCCTTGCCGTGACGGCTGCAAACGCGGGTTGCCATTCGGTTTCAGGCTAGCAGCGATTTGCACCCAGGTGCAAGGAGGAGGTGAGCAGGAAGATCGCGCTGCCGGGACTGAACGGTTTCATGATACCTCCTGAGACGCGAAGGAGAGGACTATCCGCGAGAAGAGCGATGCAACTCTCTGCTAAATGTAACTTGCATATATAATGACATGAGTGCTAAAGTCATGCAAGGGGGGACCCCGAAATGCCTCGCCGGACGTGCCCGCGACATGGAGCCGACCATCCTTGCAGTTGTGCGATGGGGAACCTGTACCGGTTCGTCGAGCCCGTCGTTCTGTACCTGCTCAGGAAGAAGGGGCGCTCATATGGTTACGAACTGGCGACCGAACTATCCGCCTACACCCTGACGGATGCCGAGATCGAAGTGGCGGCGCTCTACCGAACCCTGCGCCAATTGGAGCGGAGCGAATGCGTGGAGTCTGAATGGGATGTCGATCACGGGGGGCCCGCGCGGAGGTTGTATCGCCTGACCCCACGTGGGCACGAACACCTCAACGAGTGGATCACGGTGTTGGACCACATGGCGGAAGCGATGCACCGATTGGTCAGGGCGGCACGTGTGCCGGAGCGAAGCGCGGATGCACTCACGCCGGTTGGCGGGCGCGAATAGACAAGCAATGAATTAGAGGACTGAACCGACATTATGAAGATAGCAGTACCGACAAATGATGGATTATTGATCTCGGCGCACTTCGGAAAGAGCTCAGGTTTCCTGGTCTTCGAGGTGCAGGACGGCAGGGTTACGGCTTCGAACATGAGGCCGAACGGCGGCTGCCACCCTCACGAGGAGCATGAACATGCGTGCCACGGCAACGAGCAAGCGGCGCATCCCGATCATCACGCCGGAATTGTCGCGACCCTGTCCGGATGCGACCTGGTGCTGTGCGGCGGAATCGGAGCGCGTGCGGTGCAGGCATTGGCCTCCGGCGGCATCCGGACTGTCTTTGTTAGCGAGACAGGATCGGCGATTGACATCGTGGAGGCCTACGTCGCGGGTAGGCTGCAACCGAAGGCATCGGGCGCCTGTCAGTGCAACCACTGATCAAGGCGCAGCCAGGAGGTAAATCGACACAATCGACGGCTCGTCCGGAACGCCGCGTTCAGGTGACTTCTACAGTCGCCGTCTCGACGTGACTCACGAGCGCCAGCGCGCCGTTGACCACCGGCACCAATCTTTCCGGATTCAACGGCGTCTCGACAACGTCGAACCCGCCAACGTCGAGAACGCACCGCCAGACTCTGCGGTCTGCCTGGGGCGTCATGAGAAGCAGGAGTGGAGGCGCCTCATCGGCCAGAAGAGAGGCGAATCCGCTGCGCCATGCACCACCTGGCAACTCGCAGTCGTAAAGGACCAACGGGATTGGTTCGACTACCCGTAGATGCACTGCGGCCTCTACCGACCGGGCAAACCGAATCCGCCAGCGGCTGCGGATCGCGATCATCTGCAGATCCAATTGAAGCGGAGCAGAGCAAGTAATCGCGAGAATCGTGCGTCCGTCCTCAACCGCGCGTTCCAGGTGATTCCGCAGTGCTGCGACGCAATCGCGAATGATGCTGAACATCGCCCACGAACAGCGTAACGGCTGCCTCCGCTGTTTTGAATACCATGGCCATAGGAGAATTGCGACTTTTTTGGGTGAGCACAACGCCTACGCTGAGACCGCGCTGATTCAACGAACGGCTTGCGCGTTGCGCTCGGGAATTGTTGGGTGGCTCGGCGTGGGGGCGGCCAGTTGACGTTCGGGATTCACCATCAGCCATGCCACAGAGCCCACAACGCATAGCGCGGCCGCGACCAGGAACGACGCCGCCCATCCGAAACGGGCTGCGATCCATGGCGTAAGGGAAGCCGTGAGAACGCCGCCGATCTGATTACCCATGTTCATAAGGCCCGATACCGTCCCAGCGGATCCGCCTGCGAGATCCGCCGTGACCGACCAGAACGAACTCGTTGAAAGGTACAAAGCCCCAGCGCCACCCGCCAGGATCAGAGTAGCCAGCCGTGCATCCGAGGCCTGCGTCCCCAGCGCGATGAAAACTGCCGCCAGGGCTATGCTGGCGCATGAGACTCCGCAGCGGCCGATTCTCCTGCCGAATCGTTTGCTCACACGATCGCTGATCCATCCGCCAATCGGCGAGCATGTCGTCATTGCAATGAACGGGAGCATTCCGTAGTAGGAACTCGCCTTCAAGTCGAGCCCGCGGACGGTATTCAGATAGATGAAGAACCAGGTGAAGAAGATATACGAGACATAGCCGAAACAGAAGTAGCTCAGTGTGACGGCCAGCACATCTTTGCTACTGAGAATGGAACGCCACGGAAGAACGCCTCTCGCCTGCGGCTCGCGCGGCAACCCATCGCGAATGTGCTGCAGCTCCGCCGGGCTGACCCACGGATGCTCCTCCGGACGGTCACGGGAGAGCAGGAACCACACCGCGCCGGCAGCGAGCCCCAGTATTGCACTGATCCAGAACGACCATCGCCACCCCCAATTGATGAGGATGTACGTGATCAGAGGAGGTGTGATCCCCGCCCCGGCGCCAACCCCGGCGAAGATCAGTCCGTTCGCGAGGCCGCGCTCCTGCGATGGCACCCATGCCGCCACCAGCCGGTTCGACGAAGGGTAAACAACCGCTTCGCCCAGCCCAAGCAGGAACCGCATCGCCAGGAACAGCGGCAGTACGGCCGCGACCCCCACCGGCACCATGGCAGTCAATGCGGTAAAAATACCCCACCAGATCGTGCCAAACGCCAGAATCCTCCGTGGACCAAAACGGTCTGCCAGCCGCCCGCCCGGCGCTTGGAACACCGCGTACCCCGCGACAAACGCGCTGAACACCCATCCCAATTGGATGTTGTCGAAATGCAGCTCCTGCTGAATCGCACGTCCGGCGATGGAAATGTTCACCCGGTCGAGATAAGCGATAGCGCTGATGGCGAACATCCAGCCGATCAGCGCCCAACGGAAGCGGCCTCGCAGGATACTCAACATGCCGCGGGCTTCCGCGCGGAATCGAGAACGCCGGCGTCCGCCAGCAGTTCCCGCAACCGTCCACGCTCTGCGCCAGTCAACTCGTCACCGGGTCCGAAGACAGGTCCACCGGCCAACCCGGCCATCTCCAGAGCGGCCTTCAGGATGCCCACGTAGATGTGGCCGGCGGTGGAGCCTGGCAGCACCCACGGGTCGCGCCCCCGGTTGCGCGAACAGAGCCCGGCGAACTCGTAGACCGGTCCCACTTTCGCGATCACCTCGCGAATCGTGGCGAAGTCGGATCGTTCCGCCGCCTCCAGCAGGTCGAGCGACAGGTTCGGAGCGAAGTTCGCAGTCCAGGAAACGAAGCCCGGACACCCGAGGGCCGCTTCGTAGGCAAACAGCAAATCGCCCGGTCCGCACAAGATCGTCATCTTCCCGGGATCGACGGCATCGCGAACGGCCTTGTATTGAGTGACGTCGGCGGTGCTCTCTTTGTCCGCGACGATGTTCGGATGATCAGCACAGCGCGCAACCAGATGCGGCGGCATCCACAACTTCGAGACCAGGGGGTTGTTGTAGATCATCACGCCAATGTTGAGCGCGTCGGCAATCCTGGCGAAATGACCGTACAGCCCTTCTTCGCTGGGAACGTGATAATACGGCAACACCACCTGGACTCCATCGGCGCCGGCATGCTCGGCCGCCTTGGACAGTTCGATGGTGAGGTCCGTGCCCGCCTTCGCTGTACCCGCTACAACGGGAATCCGGCCGGCTGCAGTCCGGACGACAGTCTCGATAACGGATAAACGGTCCCGGTCCGACAGAGCGTACGCCTCACCGGTGCTACCCGTGGGCACCAGGACCATTTTGTGGCCTTTCGATCGCTCAATCAGGAATTCGGTGTTCGCAACCAGCCCCTTAAGATCGAGGCTCCCGTGACGATTTGTGGGCGTCGCCAGCACGACGGCGACAGCCCGCATCTTGTTGCGCATCTCGGCCGGTGTAAGCGCCATATTCACTCTCCTCTATCCCTGACGGTCGGAACTACAGGGATCCGTATTTGTCGAATGCTTCCTTCACGGACACGCCGCGGCGAAGCTCTTCGCGCATCTTGCCCTCCCGCCGAAACACGTCCTCGGCCGCCTCGAGCACGTCCATCGTGATCGCCTGCGGAACCACTACGACGCCATCGGTATCGCCGAAAACGAAGTCGCCAGGATGGACGACAACATTGCCAATCCGGATGGTGACCTGGTATTCGCGGATGTCCCAGCGTCCGACTGAACTCGCCGAGCACTTGAATTGCGCAAACACCGGATAGTTCATTTCGTTTACGAAATCGACGTCGCGAACGCCGCCGTCGAGCACAGCGCCATTACAGCCCCTCTGGCGGGCGGCGGTGGACATGATCTCACCCCAGTGGGCGCAATCCATGCTTCCTCCGCAAGCCCACACCGAAACGGTTCCGGGCATGATGCTGTCCAGCATCTTCAGCCGCGTCTCGGTATCGTTATTGGCCGTGTCGGCACAAGGATAACCCTGCCCAGTGAACGCCGGACCGGCAACGCGGTCGGCCTTCGTGAACGGGGTGATGTAGAACGGCAGCACCTGGTTCCTGTATCCGCTTTTGTCGAGCATGTCCGAAATGGCTCCCGTGTAGAGCCGCCGGTAGCGTTGGGCGATGGCTTCGGTCTGGTCCGGGGTCGATGTATTGGTCATGGTTCCTGTCTGAGCAAGCCGGGAAAAAGATTTGCAGATCTGCTAAGGCGAATCATATCATAGGTGCTAGTTGCATACACGGGCCATGTCAATCGCTAACGCGCCCATGCCGCGAGCACGAACGCAATCTCACTGCTTTGTTTGCGGCACGGAAAACTCCAAAGGACTCCAAATCCGGTACGACACTACGTCAGACGGCATCGTGTCGGCACGGTGGACCGCGTCGCCCGCATGCGAAGGATTCGAAGGAGTCGTACACGGCGGGATTCTCGCCACCCTCCTCGATGAGGCGATGTCGAAAGCGGTCGTGCACGGCGGGTCCGAGGCATTGACAGCGGAACTGCGGGTCCGCTATCGCCACCATGTCGCTTCGGGTGAGCGGTTGGTGATCAAAGGCTGGGTGGTGGAGAAGACGAAACGACTGATCAGGACGGAGGCGATTCTCGAAACCGAAGGTGGCGAGCGGCGCGCCCACGCCTGGGCCACGTTCCTGGAAGTCTCAAACGGTTGAACGTGCGCTCGTCGTCCGGCGCTGGAGTTACCAGACGCGCCGCCCGCCCCCGGCTTTTCCGTGGGCAACCCGAAGGAATCGCGACCCGAGACATCGCGAGCAAGAGACTCGCTCACCGGATTCCGATTGTCCGATGCGTGCGCTCACTCCTCTCGCCGCGAGTGTGATATTGATTAGATGTAAGTAACATCTATACCAAGTCCGCGGCCTGCGCGGACCACAAAGCCACTATGATCGCGAGTACAAACACCCGGGCGGCGGCGACAAAGCCGTCCATCGGCTACGGAAGGCACATCGCCGCGACGCTTTCGGCCGTTCTATTAGGCCTGATCTTCTTGGCTTCAGGACTCTGGAAGGTAACGGACCTGCCTGCCACCGCGGAGCGAATGGTCCAGTTGCTTACCCCTCCATCGCTGAGCTTGCCGGGCGCGATCCTCGTAGCAGGAAGCGAAACGCTCGCCGGGGTTCTGCTTTTGATTCCATCCTGCCGCCGTTGGGGAGCGTGGCTCGCCTGTCTCCTGCTTCTGGCCTTCATGGCGTACATGGGCATCTTCTACAACCGCCTGATCGGCGAGGACTGCAGCTGCTTCCCGTGGGTGAAGAGGGTAGTCGGGCCGGCATTCTTCGCCGGCGACGCAGCAATGCTGGCCCTTGCCGCTTTGACGGCCGTGTGGTCGCGGCAACTCGGAAATCTCCGCAAGGCCGTGTTCTCCGCGGCCGCAGTGTTCACAGTCGTCGGCGTCGCCTACGCCGTAACCGTGATTCGTCAAAGCCACCCGGATGTCCCCGAAACGGTGCTCGCGGATGGCCGGCCATTCCAACTCCGCAGCGGCCGGGTGTTGCTGTACTTCTTCGACCCTCAGTGTACGCACTGTGAAGCGATCGCACGCAGGATGGCGAAGTGGAATTGGACCGATACGCACGTTGTAGCGCTTCCAACGGCTGAACCGCAATACGCAGCCAGCTTCCTGAAAGACACAGGACTGCATGCGGAAGTCTGCCTGGAGGCCGATCGCCTCAGGACTGCTGCTCCGTTCACCACTCCACCCCACGCGATTGTGCTCGATCGAGGGAAGGTGATCGGCCGATTCAACTTCTTACAACTCGAGGAACCTGGCTTCCTCTCGCTACTCCGGCGATCCGGTCACGTGCGCTAACTTCCGCTACAGCGAAGATCCGCTTAAAATCCAATAGCCTGGGTATATTCTCGGCAGCTGTCCAATCCTAAACTGATCTCAGCTATGCGCAGTAACCTCGTTCGTTGCAGCTTGCTCCTGATTCTACCGGCTTTCGCGTTCGCGCAATCCGAGGATATTCACCATAACAACGTAACAGTCGGCCTTGGCGCTGCGATCCCGGTCGGAAGTGCACAGAACTACCTGAGTACGGCGCCCCTGGTTTCAGTCGGCTATGGTTACAGATTGAACCGCCTGTTCCAAGCCGATGCGGGTATTCAATTTGCTTTCGGGGCGGCCAACAACACAAACCCGGAAGTCACGGACCTCGGCACGGTCCAGGGCGGGGACCGCGAATACATGATCCCACTCGGCGGCCGTATCTACATCCCCATGCCGTTCAAACGCATGGAGTTTTCGGTCGGAGGCGGCGCAATGCACCTGCACTATTCGGAAAGCGTTCCGAGCAGCGCCTATAGCTACTACCCCAATTCCTGCTACAGTTGCACGTCGCGCGGTGGATGGGGTGGATATGGGCTGGCCAGCGCCAGGTACTACCTCGACAGTAACCACAACTTCCACGTCGGCACCACCCTCCAATTCATCTCGGCAACAACGAACGGACAGCCCGTCGGAGATGTGCCCGCACTCTCTACCACGGATCATTGGACAAACGTCGGATTAGAGTTCGGATTGAGCTTCTAGCCGGTGATTCCCACCGCGACACAAATATGCGAATCTGAGATGTCCAGCCCTGGGCAGGCTGGCGCCTGGTCCACAGGTAACTTCAACAAACAGCGAGGGGAAGAACATGCTGCAGTTCGACATCACCAAAGGGAACATCGCGATCGACCGTCTACTGGAGGTCACCGACAACCCGCGCCACCGGTTTATTCTTCAGGCCTATGCCCGCCATCGTCTACTCGAGATGTCCGGCCGATACGACGAGATCTTCACGCCCGAGATGACCGTGGAGTATCCGGTGTACCGTTTCCACGCACTGGGGCTGGCCACCACACTGGAAGGCACTAACCAGATTCGGGCGCTGTACAAGTCCTGGGCGGAAACCAACCAGTGCATCTTCTACGCCGAGAACGAGCAGGTGGCGGTGGCCGACAACTTCGTCGCTTCCACGCTTGTCGCGTATCAACAGGTCTGGGGGCCGGCGGTGGTGGGTGAAAAGGTGTTGGGACATCTGCCGAAATGCATGTCGAAGCCGCTGCTGGTGAAGATGCTCGACATCCACGGATTCAAGGCCAGCGACGACGCCATGTATCTCTACAAGTCCTACGAAGAGACCATCTGGCCGTATGACGACCGCGGCAGGCTCAAGTGCGAGAACGTGTGGGAGCCCGAGCCAAAGGATGCCCAACTGATCAAGCTGGATCCGAAAGACGTTCTGACCACCGCGCAGGCCGCCGAGAAACTCCGCCCGCTGGTGAAGCCGCTCCCATCGTTTGACGAGATGGTGTTCGGCAAAGGCCGCACCGCGGGCGCATAACCCGGGCTACGCCAGAATCGCCTGGACCGGCTCGGCCTTTTCCTGGCCGGTCAGCTTTACATCCAGTCCCTGGTAGCGATAGCTAAACCTCTCGTGATCGATGCCGAACAGGTGCAGCATGGTGGCCTGCAAGTCGCGGACGTGCACCGGATCCTTGGTGATGTTGTAGCTGAACTCGTCCGTTTCGCCGTGCACCACTCCGCCCTTGATGCCGCCGCCCGCCATCCACAGGCTGAAGCAGCGCGGATGATGATCGCGGCCGTAATCGGTCGTGGTCAGCTTGCCCTGTGAGTAGATGGTCCGGCCGAACTCGCCCGCCATAATCACCAGCGTGTCGTCGAGCATGCCGCGCTGCTTCAGGTCCTGCACCAGCGCCCAGCACGCCTGATCCACGTCTTTGCACTGGCTCGGCAGCACTTCGGGCAGATTGCCGTGCACATCCCAGCCGCGATGATACACCTGCACGAACCGCACGCCGCGCTCCGCCAGCCGCCGCGCCATCAGGCAGCTCTGCGCAAACGAGCCGCACTTGCGCGCATCCTCGCCGTACATGTCCCAGGTGCTCTCGGGCTCCTTGCTGAGGTCGGTCAGTTCCGGCACCGACGATTGCATGCGGAACGCCATCTCATACTGCGCGATGCGAGCCCGCGTCTCGGGATCGCCCAGTTTCTGGTAGGTGAGTTGGTTCATCGCGGCGAGACCGTCCAGCATGCGGCGCCGCACGGAAGCGGGAACGCCGTCCGGATTGTTGATGTACAGCACCGGATCGCCGGAACTCCGCAGGCTCACGCCGGAGTACTGGGCCGAGAGGAAACCCGCGCTCCACAGCCGGGCCGAGATCGCCTGCACGTTGGCCTTGGGATGGTAGTGCTTGGCCTTCAGTACGACGAACGTCGGCAGATCCTGATTCATGCTGCCCAGGCCGTAAGCGATCCACGACCCGATGCACGGCTTCCCCGCGATCATGAATCCGGTCTGGATAAACGTAATCGCCGGTTCGTGATTGATCGCCTCGGTGTGCATGGTGCGAATGATGGCGATATCGTCCACCATCTTCGCCGTGTAGGGCAGCAGATCCGACACCCACGCGCCGGTCTTGCCGTACTGCTTGAACTTGAAAAACGAAGGCGCGATGGGGAACCGGCTCTGGCCGCTCGTCATCGTGGTCAGGCGCTGTCCCTGGCGGATGGAATCGGGCAGGTCCTTGTCGAACCATTCCCGCATCCCGGGCTTGTAATCGAACGTTTCCATCTGCGGCGGCGCGCCCACCAGGTGCAGATAGATGCACCGCTTGGCTTTGGGAGCGAAATGCGGCAGGCCGGGGAGAGCGCCGGTCACCTTCAGTGGAGCGTGGCCCGACTCGGCGCGCGCATCACCGCCCACGAGCGACGCGATGGCGAGGGCTCCGATGCCTTGCGCCCCGCGGGCGAAGAAGCGGCGCCGCGTTTCCTGTATCGCCACTTCTCGCGCAACCGCATCGATGGGGTGCCGGCCGGAACGGACTTGCCGGTGCGACACGGCATCCAGTTCCAGCGCTTCCCGCGAGTAGTGACCTTCGTCGTCAGGCCGCAGAATGTTCATTTGTTCAGCACCTCATCGAGATTCATCATCTGGTTGGCCAGCATCGTCAAGGCCGCGAAGTCCGCGGGCGGCAGCGCCGGGTCGGGCTTTCTCTCACCCGCGTTCAGCAGCTTCACCGCGTCGTCCGGATGGGCCGCATAGAAGCGGCGGAAATCATCGAAGGACGCGCGCGCGATCGTGCGTTCGCGAGGCGCCAGGGGCCGCGTCAGCAACCTCGTCGCGAGAACGTCCACCCGCTCGTCGAACTCCACCACCGATTCCATCGCCCCTTCCGCCAGCACGCGCGCCGCTTCCATGAACTGCACATCGTTCATCGTCACCAGCGCCTGCAGCGGAGTGTTCGGTGCGCTCGCGCCGCACCGTGCAATTCTCCCTCGTCGGCGCGTTGAAGATATCCATCGACGCCGGCGGAGCGCTGCGCTTCCAGAACGTATACATCGACCGCCGATACAGCCCGTCGCCCGTGTCCCGCTTGTAGAAGCGGGTGTTGCTCCGTCCATGGCCACCGCTTCCCAGACGCCGTCTGGCTGGTACGGCTTCACGCTCGGGCCGCCGATTTGCGGCGACAGCAGGCCGCTCGCCGCCAGCGCATAATCGCGCACCATCTCGGCATCCATGCGGAAGCGCGGCCCGCGGCTCAGCAGCCGGTTCTCCGGATCCTTGGCCATCTTCTCCGGAGTCGCCACGGCCTGCTGGCGATACGTGGCGGACATGAGCATCTGCTTGTAGAACCGCTTCACGTCCCAGCCGTTCTCGCGGAAATCCACCGCCAGCCAGTCCAGCAGATCGGGATGCGAGGGCGCCTCGCCCTGGCTGCCGAAATCGTCCACGGTCTTCACGATGCCCGTGCCGAAGATCTCCTGCCACATGCGATTCACGGCCACGCGCGCAGTCAGCGGATGATCCGGCGTGAATAGCCACTTGGCCAGGCCCAGCCGGTTGCGCGGAAGGTCGGCCGTCATCGGCGGCAGCACGGATGGAGTGGATGCCTCCACTCTCTGGCGTTTCTGATCGTACGCGCCGCGATACAAAATGTTGGCGAAGGGCTTGGAATCCGCGCGTTCCTGCATCACCTGGGTAATGGCGCCGCGGCGCGAGATGGCGCGTGCGTCCAGGTTCAGCGCGTTCTGCTCCGCCGCCAGCACGCGGAACGGTTCATGTTCGTTGAACAGGAAATACGTCATCAGCGCGGTACGATCGCCGTCCGTGAGGGCGCCGGCGTCCTTGCTCAGCGCGGACTCGATAGCCGGCCAATCGTTCAACAAACCAGCCTCGCTCTCACTCACCACGCGATTGAAGATACGGAAATCGGCGATCGCGCCCTCAGGAAGGTTGCGGCCCAGCACCAGTGGATCTTCGACCCCAATATCACCGGGCAGGTCCACGTTCTGGTTGCCTCGGCCCTGCGTGGGAATGGCGCGTCCGTTGAGATACAGGCTCAGTCCCGATTGATGCCGCGAGCCGTCGTACGAGACAGCCAGGTGATTCCAGGTGCCGTGCTGGATCTGTTCCAGATGGCCGGCGCGAATCTCGATGTTGCGGCCGCCATCGCCGATCAGGCGCAGGCCGATCACACGCGCCCCGGCGTCGATCACCCAGCCGCGGCCCTTCTCCTTCGGGTTCTGGTGCGCGGCGATCACGTAACTCTGCTCCGCTTTGGGAAACAGGAAGCTCACGCAGATGGAGAACGGCTTTTCCGACATCCAGCTTCGGCGCCTTCGGCACGGGAACACCGTCGCCTTTGGTGAAATGCAGTGCGGGCCGCCCCGCGATGGGCGACTCGCCCAGCCTCGCCGGACCGCCTGCTTCAGCCAGGGCGCGCACGTCGGCGCTGAACACCTCATCCTTGTCGCCCAGCGGATGCGTCGCCGCTTGCGTCCCCCGCTCACGCAGCCAGCGCGCGAACGGTTCGACGGCGGATTCGCGGACCGCCGCCATCTCCCCTTGGATCGCCTTCAATCGCGCGGAAGTCTTCTCCCATGCGGCGCGATCCTCCGGTCGCGGCACCAGCACCACCGGCGGCGTATCGGGGATGTTGCCGTCCATCACCTTCTGCGTGGTATTGCGGAAGAACGCGCCCAGCGCATAGAAGTCCTTCTGCGAAATCGGATCGAACTTGTGATCGTGACAGGTGGCGCAGCCCACCGTGAGTCCCAGCCAGACGGCCGCGGTGGTGTCGGCGCGGTCCTTGGCGTAGATCTCGGCGTACTCGTCTTCGATGATGCCGGCCTCGTTCGTCGTCACGTTGCAGCGATGGAACCCGGTGGCGATTTGCTGGTCCAGCGTGGGATTGGGAAGCAGGTCGCCGGCCAGTTGCTCGATGGTGAATTGGTCGAATGAGAGATTGCGGTTGAAGGCCTGGATCACCCAGTCGCGATACGGCCAGATCTCGCGGTAGTTGTCGACGTGGATGCCGTGGGTGTCGCCGTAACGGGCCGCATCCAGCCAGTAGCGCGCGCGATGCTCGCCGTAATGCGGTGAGGCGAGATAGCGGTCCACCATGTGCTCGTAGGCGCCCGGCGATTGGTCCTTCAAATACGCTTCAATCTCCGCCGGCTTGGGCGGAAGCCCGGTGAGATCCAGCGCGACACGGCGCAGCAGGGTGCGGCGGTCGGCCTGCGGAGCCGGCGCCAGAGCCTGCGATTCGAGCCGCGCCAGTACGAAGCGGTCGATCGGATTCCGCACCCAGGCCGGGTTCTTCACTGCCGGCGGCGCGGGCTTCACCGGCGCCTTGAACGCCCAGTGCTCCTGCCAAGGCGCGCCCTGCTCAATCCAACGCTTCAGTAGTTCCACCTGCGGTTGAGTCAGGCTCTTGTGCGAATACTCGGGCGGCATTCGCTTGGCAGGATTGGTCGCGCTGACGCGCTGGTACAGCAAACTCGCGGCAGGCTCGTTCGGTACCACGGCAGCACCGCGCTTGCGAACTTCGAGCGCGGCTTCCTTCAGGTCCAGGCGAAGCCCGGCCATTCGTGAGCCGGAATCAGGGCCGTGGCACTGAAAGCAGTTCTCGGAAAGAACCGGCCGGATCTCACGTTGAAAGTCAATCGGCTTGTCGGCGGCCATCGCCGGCAGCACTAACAGGATTGTAGATGGAATGATCGGACCAGCTCGCACACATCCCTCGCCAGTATTGGTTTAATTATAACCTCTGTGCCACGCACGCTCGTTCTTCGGCTGCTGGCTTGCTAGCCTTCCAGTAGTCGAATTCGATACCATAACCCGCAGCCATGCAGAATTCCTATCCGAAACTTCATAACGCCATGTGGCCCGGTCTGGTCGGCAAGGGGCCGGACTCGGAACCTCCCATCGGTCTGGACACCATGCTCGATCTCACCCAGAGAGCGGAGGTGAACGGAGTCCGCTTCGACGGAGTGGACCTGTTCCTGTTCGATCCGCACACCAGCATCGACGCGACCGACGACGATGTGAAACGCCTGGCTGACAACATCGGTGGGCGCGGCCTGGCGGTGGGTTCCGTGGTTGCGCCGGTGTGGCCGCCGACGGGCGGGGGCTCGGCGATGGGCGGGCCCGAGGATCGCGAGCGGTTCGTGACGCAGGTGCGGAAAGCGTGTCGCATCGCCGGCAAACTGCG
Source organism: uncultured Acidobacteriota bacterium (assembly GCA_963737465.1). Classification (GTDB taxonomy): domain Bacteria; phylum Acidobacteriota; class Terriglobia; order Bryobacterales; family Bryobacteraceae; genus TMP-7. The sequence continues at coordinate 1,128,617 of CAVTTC010000011.1, read as the reverse complement.
CGAGTACGGCGTGCGAAAGTACGGGATCATCCGCATCGATTCGGCATCCGGAGTGACGGAGTGGGCCGCCGACCCGGACGGAAACACCACGAAGATCGCTGAAACGTTCCGCGAGGCCTGCGACGTCGCCGCGGGTCACGGCGAGCGTCTGGCCGCGGAAGGCGAGATCTGCTGGGGCGGCATGCACAGCTGGCGCAACATGGTCCGCCTGCTCGAAGCTGTGGACCGGCCGGAGACGCTGGGCTTCCAGGCGGACATGGCGCACACGCTGCTATTCACGCTGGGCTACAACGCTCCGGAAGATCGTATCCTCCCAGAGAACTTCGATTGGACCGACCGCGCCGCGCTGGACTCCGCGATGAAGACGTTGACGTCCGCCCTGCGCCCCTGGACCATCGACTTCCACATCGCGCAGAACGACGCGACCGTGAAGGGTTCCGGATCCCATGACAAGACGGGCCGCCACTGCCTGCCGCACGATGCGAACGGCAAATTGGACATCGCGCATTATGCCGGATACTGGATGCGCGGCGATGATGGCCAGCCCACACGCGCATTCCAGCACGTGTGCTGGGACGGCTGCATGTTCCCCAATGCGACCATGATGCGGCAAGAGACGTGGAACGACATTCTCGCTACCATGATGGCGGTGCGCGACGCCCACGGCTGGAACGCCGCCGCGGGCCAGGGAGGCAATTGAAGAGATGAGCGTGAAGAAGAAGCTGAACATCGGGCTGGTGGGCTATGGCTTCATGGGCCGGACCCATTCGAACGCTTTCCGCCAGGTTCCTCAATTCTTCAGCACCGAATACGAGCCGGTCCTGAAGGCGATTTGCGCCCGCAGCGCCGACAAGGCCGCGACCTTCGCCGAACAGTGGGGTTACGAATCCTCTGAAACCGACTGGCGCAAGCTGGTGGAGCGATCGGACGTTGATCTCATCGACATCGCGAGTCCCAACGACACCCATGCGGAGATCGCGATCGCAGCGGCTGCGGCCGGAAAAATGGTGATGTGCGAGAAGCCTCTGGGGCGGAACGCCGGCGAGGCCCGCGAGATGGTGGCGGCGGTGGAGAAAGCCGGTGTGCCAAACATGGTCTGGTACAACTACCGTCGCGTGCCCGCGGTGACCATGGCCAAGCAGTTGATCGATGAAGGAAAGCTGGGCCGCATCTTCCACTATCGCGCGCAGTTTCTGCAGGATTGGACCATCTCGAAGGACCTGCCTCAGGGCGGCGCCGGCTTGTGGCGTCTGGACGTGAACGTGGCGGGTAGTGGTGTAACCGGCGATCTGCTGGCCCACTGCATTGATACCGCGTTATGGCTGAACGGCGGCATCGATCGCGTCACGGCGATGACCGAGACCTTCGTCAAAGAGCGCCATCACAACATTACAGGCAAAGTGGAACCGGTGGGCATCGACGATGCCAGCGCCTTCCTCGCGCGATTCAAGAACGGATCTCTAGGGCTGTTCGAAGCAACGCGCTACGCGCGTGGGCACAAAGCCCTGTACACCTTCGAGATCAACGGCGAGCACGCGTCCATCCGTTGGGACCTCCACGATCTGCACCGCCTGGAGTACTTCGATCACCGCGACCAAGGCAACTTGCGCGGATGGCGCAGCATTCACATCACCGATGGCGACCATCCCTACATGAGCCACTGGTGGGTGCCGGGCCTACAGATCGGCTATGAGCACACCTTCATCCACCAGGCTGCGGACTTCCTGACCGGGCTGAGTTTAGGGACCATCCCCGGCCCAAGCTTCCGCGACGGCCTGGCCACCGACTGCGTCACCGATGCCGTCCTAAACTCGGCAAGCAAGGGAACCTGGGAGCAAGTGGGCTGAGATCGGGTTGGTGCACTCTCCACGCCACCCGTCGCCCGAGACACTCAAGCTATCTTTTGTTTCGGGTTCATCCACCGGTGGCCGGATTTTGCGAGTCCTTCTTTAGTCCGGCTGATGGACTTGAGAGTCCCGCTCCGCCGGACTCTTCAGTCCCGCTATCCGGGTTAGAATACCGCTGTGAACCGAAGACACTTCCTGGGAGCCTCGGCGTGTGCCGCCGTCCTCCCCGCCGCAACTCCAATTCCGATCATCGACACCCATATCCATCTCTTCGACCCCACGCGTCCTCAAGGAGTCCCCTGGCCCGACAAGAAGCAGGCAGCACTCTACAAACCCGCATTGCCTGCGCGGTACCGCGCCATTGCCGTTCCCCTCGGCGTTAAGGGCGCCATCGAAGTGGAGGCCAGCCCCTGGCTTGAAGACAACCAGTGGGTCCTGGACATCGCGGCCAAGGACAAGATCATCGTAGGCACCATCGGCGATCTCGAGCCGGGCACGCCCGAGTTCCCTGCTCATCTGGAGCGGTTCACGAAGAATCCCCTGTTCCGCGGCATTCGCTATGGGAACCTGTGGGGGCGCAGTCTGGCTGCGGAGATCGAGAAGCCTGACTTCGTCGCGGATCTGAAGCGGCTCGCGAAGGCCGGACTCACGCTCGATACAGCCAACCCGAATCCGGAACTGATCCGAGCGGTGGTACGAGTGACCGACCAGGTTCCCGATTTGCGAGTCGTCCTCGATCACATACCCGGCCTGGTGGTGCCATCGGATGCCTCCGCTGCGCGACGGTATCGATCGGACCTCGCCGAACTGGGCCGCCGGCCGAACGTCTACGCAAAGCTCTCCGCCGTATTCCGCCGCATCGACGGCCAAGTCCCCCGCGACGTCAGCATCTACCGCGGCACACTGGACGAGTTAATGGGAGTATTCGGCGAAGACCGGGTTGTCTACGGCAGCGACTGGCCCAACAGCGACCAACTGCGCCCATACCCCGACGTCCTTGGAGTGGTCCAGGAGTACTTCGCCAATAAACCCCGGGTGACCCAAGAGAAGTACTTCTGGAAAAACTCCATCGCCGCCTACCGCTGGGTCAAACGCGATCCATCGCAGCCCAGCGCAGGCTGAGTATCAAGGCTGAACTGTGACAAAAGGTCACTGCTATCCTGCTACGGGCTGTAAGGGGCGTGGGCCGATTCGACGGCTTCCGCCTCTTCACTTTCCGCCCACATCCAGCAACGAGTAGCGTGTCAGTTCCACACCTGCCTCATTGAGCGCTCGCCGGACTTCGGGCGCGACCAATGCCGCGAGTTCCCGCTCGCGGCTGGCCTTTAACCGCGTCCGGGCAGCTTCGAGTTCCGGCCCATGATGTCCGGGATGCGTCATGAACTCCGTGACTCCTTCGGGCAGAGCGCGGATGAGGCTCACGACGTCGGAGGCGGTGAACCGGCCGGTCATCTGGAACCCCGCAAAGTGGTCGGTAGTGCGGCAGCCGTGCAGTTCCAGCACGCGGTGAAATCGCCGCCGCACGACATGCAGGCTCCGGCTCACGACGCGTTTCGTCCACGGAACACCGCCCGGCGTGATCGGCAAGTCGAACGGACGGCGTACCCAGCGTATCCCGAATTCTTCGCCCACTCGCGCCACTGCATCCAGGACGGGCGGAAACAGGTGCGTGTGCTTGTGGGTATCCAGGTGCGCCGGATGGATGCCCGCATCGAGTATCTGCAGCACCTGCGAGCGGAGCTCATCATAGGGCCGCAGTCGCCCGCGCAGTACCGCTTTAATCAGTTCCGACACGGTGTGGGGAAAAGGGCGGCCGGGATCGAGCAGTGAATGCCCTCCCACCAGCACCAGGTGGCATCCCACATCCAACCCGGGGTTCTCGCGGGACAGCCGAACGGCGTCGTCGAAAGCGGCTCCGTTCGCCATCAGAGTAGTGGAGGTCAGAATGCCCCGCTGGTGCGCCTCGATGATCCCCGAATTGACGTCACGAGTGAAGCCGAAATCGTCGGCGTTGACTACTAGCCGTCTCAAAACAATCCCAGTTTGATGTGCAGGAACTTCTTCGGATTCGCACGAAAATCCTTCAGCAATTCGTGCAACTCGCGCGTGGTCCCATTGAGCGAATCGTATAAGGCCGGATTCACCATCAGTTGTCCCAGCGTGCCCTGGCCGGAGTTGACCTTATCGAGAGTTACATCGATCTTCTTGATGGTGGCCACAATCTGGTTGTGCAGTTCATCGCTCTTCAGCAGTTTGCCGGCGGTGCCCTTTCCGGCATCCAGGTCCGCAAGCATTTTGCGAAGGTCGAGAATCGCCTTGTGCGCATCGTCGTACATTGACGGGTCTTTAAGCAGCTTGCCGGCGGTGCCCTGGCCCTGCTGCACGGACTCGAGTATGTTGTCGAGCCGCGCCATGGATTTCCGCACGTCCTGGTACATCTCGTCGCTATGCACCAGGCGGCCGATGGTGCCCTTGTCGCTGTTCAGCGCCGCGACGAGTTTGTTTCCCTCGAGCACCGTGCGGTTCAGATTGTTGTAGAGTTCCTCGTCCACCAGCAACTTGCCTATGCTGCCCTTGCCTACCTCCACCTGGCTAACGATCGCGTCCGCACGTTTCAGGATCGACTGCAACTGCGCTAGAAGCACGTTTCCCTGGTCGATAATATCGTTGAAATCGCTGGTGTCTTTCGATGGAATCTCGCCCCCCGGCTGAATCAGGGTCTTGCTCACGCCCTTCTTGATGTTGATGTACTTCGTGCCGAGCACGTTTTCGGCGCCAATGCCGGCCACCGAATCAACCGGAATGTCCTTCAGGTACCGGTCTTCCACCTGGAGGTCCATTCGGATCACCCGCGCCGGATTGCTGGAGCCGGACAAAGCGATTTTGCTGACCTTACCGACCACGATCCCGTTCAGGCGTACCGCCGAATTCTCGGTCAGCGCCGCGGAGTCCTCCATGTACGTGTACAGGGGAACCCGAGTCGCAAACGGGTGCTCCGACCCAGTCAGCAGGAAGATCAACACCGCCAATATGATTAAGGCGGCCATTGCCATCACGCCCACTTTCAGCCTTGCCCACCGCGCTTTGCTCTGTTGTGGCATATCAGCGTTTCAGTACGAATTTCGAAAGGTAGGGATCCCGGGAAGCTTCCAGCTCCGGCTGCGTACCTTCGAACGCCAGCCGGCCTTCGCGCATAACCATGAAAATAGTCGTCGATCCCTCGCGGCCATCGCCATTAACGGATACCCGCTGCAACTCACCACTGTGGGGATTGTAGCGAAAATTGGCCATCAATTGCCCGTCCTGGTACCGGTGTGTGGCCATAATCGCCGCCGCATTGCGGGTATCGCGCTCTTTCAGGATCAGGGCCATGATGGTGTTGGCCGTGATTGGGTCCAACCCCGCGGTCGGCGAATCATACAACACGAGTTTCGGCTCGGTCACCACCGCGCGCGCAATCCCGACACGCCGTCGCATGCCGCCCGACAGTTCGCTTGGAAACTGCTGCATGGTGTGCTCCAACTCGACGAAGCGCAATGCTTCGCGGACCGCGTTCTCGGTCACGGCATAGTCGGCTGCCGCCTTGCGAGCCCGCTGGTTCAACAGCGGATAAGCCACATTCTCTTCTACGGTCAGAGAATCGAACAGCCCACCTTCCTGAAACAGAATTCCGGCGCGGCTCCGCAGATCAAACAGCTCGTTTTCCGGCCTCCCCGAGATGTCTTCGCCGAACAGCAGCACATTTCCCGAATCGGCCGCCTGCAGCCCGATGGCGGTCTTGATCAGGACCGTCTTGCCGCTTCCGGCCGCGCCCAGTACCACCCGGGTCTCCCCCTCGCGCACCCTGAACGAAACACCGTCCAGGGCAGTTACCTCGTCGAAACGGACGGACACGTCCTCAAACCGGACCACCTCGGGCCGGTCCGCTTCCGGATTGGCGCCAGGATCCATCTAGAGGTTCACGAAGATACGGCCAATGAAGAATGTAATCACGATGATCCAGATGGATGAGACCACGACGGCCTGGGTCGTCGAGCGGCCGACCCCCTGGGTCCCACCCGTAGTGGACATCCCGTAGAAGCAGCCGACCAGAGATATGACGATCGCGAACGTAAAGGGCTTCAACAGTCCCTGTACTACATCGTTATATTCCAGAGCCCGCCAGGCTGTGCTCCAGTACTGGTCGGGCGTAATGCCCAGCGTCAAAGAAATGATGAAGCCTCCCAGGATGCCCATGAAATCGGCAATGATGGTTAAGAGCGGAAGCACCACTGCGGTCGCCAGCAGGCGCGGCACCACCAGTTTCTGGATCGGGTCGGTACCGAGCGCGCGCATGGCGTCGATCTGCTCGGTGACCTTCATGCTGCCCAGTTCGCTCGCGATTCCCGATCCGTTGCGTCCGGCAATCATCAGCGCCGTCAGCACAGGACCCAATTCGCGGACCAGGGTGATGGCGACAATCTGGCCGATCTGACCCGTCGCTCCGTAGACGGCCAGCGCGCGGGACATCTGCTGTCCCATCACGGCGCCCGTGAAGAACCCGGTCATGATGCATACCGGCAGACCTCCCACGCCGATGATGTCCATCTGCAGGAAAATGTCGTCGGTATAATGCGGCCCGCGAAAGACGTTGACCGCCGCCCTTCCGCCGAGCACCACGAAGTCCTGGAACCTCTGTACGGGAGCCTTCAGGAAGTCGAGCAAGCAGTCTCCCCCAAGTAAGTGATGCTACCATACAGCCGGAAGTGACTTTATGAAAGGAATCACTGACATTCCGGGCATTCTGGTAGGACACGTCTCGGATTACGACGCGCTCACCGGATGCACCGCCATTCTTTGCCAGCAGGGCGCGGTGGCGGGTGTGGATGTCCGTGGATCGGCCACCGGGACCGAAGAACTCGGATTGCTCGATCCCATGCACATCACCGAACGGATCCACGCCGTCGTGTTCGCCGGTGGGAGCGCTTTCGGACTGGAAGCAGCGTCGGGTGTCCGCCGCTGGCTCGAACACAAGGGCATCGGATTCCCCACCCCGTTCGGCCGGGTGCCGCTGGTGTTCGGCGCGATTCTGTACGATCTCGGCATCGGGAAGGCCACCGTCCGGCCCACCCGAGAGATGGGCGAGACCGCCGCCGGAGCGGCCCATTCGGGACCCATCGAGCAGGGAGCCGTGGGCGCCGGAACCGGGGCCACCGTCGGGAAGGTGTTGGGCATGGCAAACGCCATGAAGTCGGGTATTGGATCCGCCACGGTCGCGCTCGAAGGTAAGTATTCCGGGGTTCTCGTCTCGGCGCTCGCCGCCGTCAACGCGGTGGGTGATGTGCGCGATCCCGCTACCGGACAGGTGATCGCGGGTACACGCAGGTCTCCGGATTCCAGGGAATTCGCCGACAGCGTCCAGCTGGTCCGGGGGGGAGAGCCCGTCGGTTTCAAGCGCGGCAATACCACCCTGGTGGCCGTCGCGACGAACGCGGCGTTGCACAAGGTGGAGGCCCGGAAACTGGCCCAGTTCGGATCGTTGGGTATGGCGCGCGCCATATCGCCGGTCAACACGATGTCCGATGGCGACCTGGTAGTCGCCCTGTCGATCGGAACCCATCAGGCGCCAGTGGATGCACTGGGAGTGGCGGCAGCCGAGGCGGTAGCGCAAGCGATTGTGGCAGCGGCGAAGGGGGCGAAGTCGTTGGGGGGCTTGCCGGGACTGGGGTGAGGTGGGGCGGATTGGAACCAGCCGCTTGCCCAAATGGGAATCGGCCTTAGTCCTCGTGTAGTGCGCCAAGCCGTGAATTACCGCAATTGCCTTGCTCGATTTGTAGGCCCGGAACGCGCCGACTTGATTGCACTCAATAACACCATTCTCCAGAAGATCCTACCCCGGCTCGAGCATGATGCTCCTGAGGACGAAGACGCTGTTCGGCGGCATGCTGGAGTAGCTGGGTTACTGCAAAAGCTGAGTGAGACTCCGTCAGAAGTTGGTGATGAAGCCATCCGTCCGCCCGAAGCGAAGGCGCTGTTTAGGGGAATGTACGATGAAGCTGATCGTCTCCCGGACAAGCGCTACAGGTTCTGGAGATGAGTGCTGATGCCGATCCGAACTGGGAACTGCGCCTGATCTCAGTAGGCTGGACAAGCAAACACACATTTACCGTTCTCGCGGAAGCGGATAGCCCGGTATCGGTCACACGTAACTCTGCAGCTCTGTGGTCGGCATTGGTACCTACTTTCCCTCAAGTCGGCCAGCGCCCGGGTCAACTAGCAATCCGGAGCGATGCAGCACCTGAGCTTATCCTTGCCGATGGCAGCCAGCGCCCATTCAAACAGCTTGAGGGGACCCGATGGTGGATTGAGAAATGCAAGTTCGTCAGTGAGACGGACGGCCCGTATTGGAAGTCCACGCTGAACGCCAAGGCGGGGCACGCGGTCATAAGAATAGCCGAAGAAACGATTAGGCTGACTCTTCTTCCGTCCGACTGGAGTTGGGAACAAGTTCTGGAACTGGAGCGGGATTTGCGCACGCTGGCCTTGGGCCTCGTGACCGATCACAAAAGCAGTGCACATCTCGACGTGCAACAAGAACGCCGCCGAGCGCGATTTGAACAAGTGAGCGAGTCCGCTAAGCGGTTACGAGCCGCGGCAGATCAGATACTCCATAGGCCCATTACTGCGCTCACGTCATCGGTTCGTCCGGTAGCACGCCACAGGGCACGGCCGTGCACGACCGGAATAATCGATGCGGCGTCCCGGCCAGGGCGCCGGATCATCCGGGCTCGGGTCACGGAGGAGACGGTTGACGTCCCCGAGAATCGATATCTGGTCTATATGCTCGGGCGGGTGCGCAGTTTGCTTCGGTTCTGTCATTTGTCCACAGCGGAAGAGGGCAAAGCACAACTCGCAAGAAGCGCTGATCTCAGCGGCGAGATTGCGGGAATGCCGGTATCCGCGCCTGAGTCCGTGAAAATTACACCCAAAGGACTGGATCTCGAACAAGAGGTTCTGGAACGGCACTTGGCGGACATTGGGCGATGGAATGTGACCGCTCGCCAGTTGTTCGAAACATGGGTCAGAGACCGACCGGACGTGAAGAACCCACAGCGCTACCTAGAAACAGTGGTTAAAAACAAACTCAAGAACCTGGAAAGGTGTCGTGCGAAGTTTGCCGCTGCCGGGTGGACCCGTCCAACCACTGTTGCTGAAAGGAACGAGTACGCTGCCCGGCTATCGGCTCTGAAAACCCAGGCGGACATCTCGAGCCGAATTGCCCTTCAACGCCAAGGAGTTGCAAGGAAGTTGGCGTTGCTCGATCAGACGATCCGGGAAAGTTTCGCCCGATGGCGTGGGCTTGGCGTTCCACCATCACCTGTAATCCCGACTTCTGTGGCGATGCATCGGCGCACAGCTTATGCCCGTGCGGTTACTGCTTATAGGGACTTGATGCGCGAATTCGGAGATGAAACTACGGCTGATCTACTCCTCCAGGCGCCAGAAGGCATTGTCGTCGGTCTTGTAGACCTCTGGATGCTATTCGAGCGGTGGTGCCTGGTCCAACTGGTAGACGCGGCCTGCGGGGTCTTCGCTGTCGGTGATATCGACCTCAGGGAACGCGTAGTACGGGCTGCTCTAACTAAGTGCGATGACCGTTCCAGCAATGAGATAATCCATTTTGCACGAAAGAGATTGACCTGCTCGATCGAGCTTGAGCCGAGCCTCCAGACGATTTCTGGACGAGACCCGAAGCACCCGGATTTCAGAATCGAGATTCATGGCGGCTTAAACGACGTAGTAGCGATCCTCGACGCCAAGTGCAAACAGTATCGAGAATCCTTGGGGCCCGCCGAGGATCAGAGTGTCGCCTGCTCGTTGCCGAGCCTGTCCGGCGAGATCAAGGCCATGTATTTCGGTCCGGAGACACCGGGAGGAGAGCGAAACTACTCCATGTACGGGACTAATAGGGTCTTCGTTCTCCATCCGTCGGTTAGTGCGGTGCGCACCTACAATCCCGCACAGGCTTGGACTCGAAACACCTACTACGGCGAGAGGGCCGCCTATGACTGGCAAGCAGGCGTGTCACCGAACCATCAATACGGGGCGGTCTATATGCGTCCACGATCTTCGCGCGATCTTCAGAAGTTGCTGATGCTACTCGTATACGCTGCAGTGCTGCCTCCCTTCAGGGGTGAGATCGCGGCCAGCATGCAGGACATTGCCCCCTGTGCAACATGCGGGGGTACTCTTGTGTGGGAAGACCAAGGAGTGACGGAGGGCAGACTCCCAAAGTACGCGGCGACCTGTTCTGCGTGCCGGGAATATCACTTGTTCACGCACTGCGTACTTTGCGGGCAGCGGCTAATCAAAGCCGGCTGGCATGCGACGTATCATTCCCTCGCGGGACAGATCGGAAACATACACTGCCCGAACTGCCAGATAGGCCTTTGATGTACCTTCGATGGTCGCGACTTTCCGCCCGAGTGGTCGGAGTCGCTTAAAGGGCGACGCGGAATGGTGCTGGCTGGGTGAGCGGCGGGATAGAACCGCTCTCCCGTGCCGTGGATTCGTTGATCCGCCAGTTGCGCCCTGCTGTACAATGAAGGTGACGCCGATGGTGCTGCGATTCAACGAACGGAGAGCAACGGAGGCTGCCGCCAGATTCCTCAAACTCCGGGGCGGCCGCATGAGCTACTTGAAGCTCATCAAACTTCTCTACCTGCTCGACCGCGAGGCCCTGCTGCGTTGGGGCAGGCCAGTTACGACCGACAGGTACGTTTCCATGGCCAACGGCCCGGTCGTCAGCCGCACCTACGACCTGATCCGCGATGAACCGGCTCCGGGCCTCGATCCGATCTGGCGGCACTACATCTCCGCTCCGCAGGAATACGACGTGGCCCTGATCGCCGAGCCGGAAACCGACGAACTCTCCCGAGCGGAGGAGTCGCTGATCGAAGAGATCTTCTCGAAGTTCGGGAACATGAATCGCTGGGATCTCGTGAGGATTTCGCACGATTTACCCGAGTGGCAGGACCCGAACGGCAGCGCGATACCGATCCAGTACCGGGATATCCTGCGGGCCGGTAACAAGACCGAGAGCGAGATCGCCGCGGTCGAGGCAGAACTGGGAGCACTGGCCGCCACGGAAGCCATGCTGCAACCTGCGTAGATGGATTGCGGCGACACGTTCCTCATGCCGGTGCCTGGCGGGCCGGCGACGCCGCACCTTTGGATTGTCATCACCCAGCCGGATCCCGAGTCGCGCCTGTGTGCCATCGTGAGCGTGACCACGTTGCGGAACAGTAAGGATCAGACGGTCATTCTCAGGGTCGGCGACCATCCCTTCATACGCCACGACTCGACTATCTTTTACGGGGACGCGATGATCGTGGATGCGCGGCGGCTTGACGAAATTGCCGCCGGCCTGGCGCTAGTTCGGGAGAAGTGTTCCGCAGCCACGCTGAAGCTTGTTCAGGACGGGGTGATCGCATCGCCGTTCACTAGACCGAAAGTCCTGCGTTTCTGCCGCGAGCATTGGCGCCGGTAGCGGGCGCCGAGCATTGCTCATAGCCCTGGGAGTTTACTCGGATTCGATCCAGGCAAGCAAGGCGATCATTGCTGCGCGGCTACGGCCGCGTCGTCTCGGTGAGTCTCGGATAGGAGCGCTCGTCCTCTCGCGGGAATTTCGCCAACCGCCTAACTCTGCTAACGCATCTGTTGCAGCGAATCGCCGGTGTTTCCCGAAACTCGCGGCAGAACGTCCCGTCCCGATCGTACATAAGGTAACGAATCGTCGCCAAATGGCCGGCGCCGATCGACGTTCGGAACCATGACAGCCCGTGGCGTCCGAACGAGATCAGCAACCGTCGCTCAATGATCCGCTGATCGATGTTGAGGCGGAGGAGTCGCACAGTGACGCGCGCCTCGGCCGTCAAAGGCTCAATGACGTAAACCATCGAGCCGGAATATGGTCTTCCCAGCGCTGACAGCGCGGCTGAAATATCAAAGGCGGCGTTTAGAAGGCAGCACTCGCAAAAATGCACAGCGCGGGCTATAACCACTTGCGAAATCGTTCGTCGATGTCACTCGGCAAGGTGCAGATTCCGCCTCGCCTGGGCCTTGGCCAAAATTATGAGGTGCTCGAGCCGGAGGAAATCGGCCAACTCCTGTTTCTCGCTGGCCGAAAGCGCATCATCCCCATCGCGAGCGGTTAGTTCCGCAACCCTGGTCTGGGTCGCCTCGAATGGTCGGAATTGGACTAAGCTTTCCGGAGTGATTCCGGCGGCCAGGAATTCGACGACCTCCAAATATGCAGGGCTGAAGGCCCTCATGCTCTCCTCAAATCGAGAAGTCATCCCCCTGAAAAACACCCTGCTCGTCCGGCACCGGCGTATGCGCAGGCGGCTCGCCCGTAGTTGCCGACCCCTCCAGCCGTTCCACCCGAGCCATCAGCGTCATCAGCATGGTCCCCACCGTGTCGGGTAGAACTGTGTGCTGCAGATCCGGGTCGTCCTGTGGCATGTGGGCCCGTGAGCGGATCACCGGACGCCCGGGAACGCCCACCACCACCGAATTGGCAGGCACCGATTTCACCACCACCGAGTTGGCCCCAATGCGGCAATCGTCGCCGATTTCAATGGCGCCCAGCAGCTTTGCTCCGGCGCCCACCACCACCCGGTCGCCCAGCGTGGGATGCCGCTTCCCGTGTTCCAGGCTGGTGCCGCCCAGCGTGACTCCGTGATAGATGGTCACGTCCGCGCCCACCTCGGCCGTCTCGCCGATCACCACACCCATGCCGTGATCGATGAAGAAACCCGGGCCGATCCGCGCGCCCGGGTGAATCTCGATCCCCGTGAGGGTGCGCGTAAACTGCGATATGATCCGCGCCACCAGCCGCAGATTGCGGACCCACAGCCAGTGCGTCAACCGGTACATCCAGATGGCGTGCAGTCCCGAGTAGCACACCAGAACCTCGAACCAGTTCCGCGCCGCGGGATCGCGCCGGAGCACCGACTGTATGTCGCGGTGGATGGTCCGAACGGGAGTAATCATGCGCACCCCCTTAATGCCGGAAATGCCGCACCGACGTGAACACCATCGCCAGCCCCAGGCGATCCGCCGCCTCCACTACCTCGGCGTCGCGCACGCTGCCTCCTGGCTGGATCACCGCCGTGATGCCCTGCCGCGCGGCCTCCTCCACTCCGTCCGGGAATGGAAAGAACGCATCGGATGCCATCACGGTTCCCGCCAGCGGAAGAATCGCCTTCATCGCACCGACCTTCACGGCGTCCACACGGCTCATCTGTCCGGCGCCGGCGCTCACCAGTTGGCCCGCGCGCGCGTACACGATGGCGTTCGACTTCACGTGTTTCACCACCTTCCAGCCGAACAGCATCGCCCTCCATTCATCCTCGCTGGGCGACCGTTTGGTCTTGACCACGCCCTGTTCGCGCGCGAAGCTCTGCGCATCCGCTGTCTGCACCAGAAATCCGCCCGAGATCGACTTCACCACCATCTCATCGCCTTCCACCGGAGCCACGCGCACCAGCCGCAGATTCTTTTTCGCCCGCAGGATGTCCAGGGCTTCGCTCGAATAGCCGGGCGCGGCGATCGCTTCGATGAACGTCTTCGAGATCTCCCGCGCGGTATCGCCGTCCAGTTCGCGGTTGAACGCCAGGACGCCGCCAAAGGCCGACACCGGGTCCGCCTCGAACGCCCGGCGGTAGCTCTCCGCGAGCGTGCCGTCCTCCGCGCAGCCGCATGGGTTGGTGTGCTTGATGACGGCCGAAGCGGGACTCTCGAACTCACGCACCAGTAGCCACGCGGCGTCCAGGTCCACCAGGTTGTTGTACGAGAGCTCCTTTCCGTGCAGCTGTTCTCCCGCCGCCACCCCGCCGCGCCGCTGCGAATAGAGAGCGGCATGCTGATGGGGATTCTCGCCGTACCGCAGCGCGATGGTACGCTCGGCGTGAATGTCCAGCAGGTACGGCGTGTCCGGCATCTGATCTTCGAAGCCGCCGTTGCTGGCGGTGATCCTGGCCAGGCGGGCGGTGATGGCGCGATCGTATGCCGCAGTGGTGGCGAAGGCCTTGCGCGCCAGGTCCCAACGCGTGTTGTGCTGGATGGTCCCATGCGTGCGCAACTCGCCCAGGATCATCTCGTAGTCGTCCGGCGACACCACCACGGCCACATCCTGGTAATTCTTCGCCGCGGCGCGGATCATGGTGGGGCCGCCGATGTCGATGTTCTCGATCAACTCATCCACAGTCGCGTCCTGCTTCGCCGCCACCTTCTCGAACCTGTATAGGTTCACCACCACCAGATCGATGCGCGGGATCCCATGAGCTTCGATGGCCGCCATGTGTTCCGGCCTCGACCGCATGGCCAGAATGCCGCCCGCCACGCGCGGATGAATCGTCTTCACGCGACCGTCCAGCATCTCGGGAAATCCCGTCACATCGGCTACCTCGCGCACCGGAATGCCGGCCTCCTTGATGACCCGAAAGGTGCCGCCCGTGGAAATCAGTTCGATCCCCAGGTCCGCCAACCCTCGCGCGAAGTCCACCACACCGGTCTTGTCCGTGACGCTCAGAAGAGCGCGTTCGAGATGTGCCATAAACGCACTATTGTCCCACGCCCAGCGTTACAATCGATTCGGACCATTCGAATGAAAGCACTCGTCAAGAAGTTCTCCCAGCCGGGCCTCTGGCTCGATGATGTTCCGGAACCGCGCATCGGCATTAACGATGTGCTGATTCGCGTCAAGCGGGCCTCCATCTGCGGTACTGACGTCCACATCTACAATTGGGACGACTGGGCGCAGAAAACGATTCCCGTCCCCATGGTGGTGGGTCACGAATTTGTCGGTGAGATCGTTCAGGTGGGCAGTAACGTCAACGATTTCTTTCCCGGCCAGATCGTCAGCGGCGAAGGCCACGTCGTGTGCGGACGCTGCCGCAATTGCCTCGCAGGACGCCGCCACTTGTGTGCGCACACCAGCGGTGTCGGCGTGAACCGCCCCGGCTGCTTTGCCGAATACATTTCGCTGCCGATGTCCAACGTTTGGGTGCACTGGCCGCACATCGATCTCGATGTCGCCAGCATCTTCGATCCGTTCGGCAACGCAGTTCATACCGCGCTCTCGTTCCCCGTGCTCGGCGAAGACGTGCTCATCACGGGCGCCGGACCCATCGGGATCATGGCCATCGCCGTCGTCCGCCACGCCGGCGCGCGCCAGGTGGTCATCACCGACGTGAATCCCTACCGGCTGGAACTGGCGCGGAAGATGGGCGCCACACGCGCCGTGGACGTCCGTACCGAAAAGCTCCCGGACATCCAGCGCGAACTCGGGATGAAGGAAGGCTTCGACGTCGGCCTGGAGATGTCCGGCAACCCCGCCGCCTTTCGTGACATGCTCGCCAACATGAGCCATGGCGGCCGCATCGCCGTGCTCGGCATCCCCACCCAGAACTTCGAAATCGACTGGCGTACGGTGATTTTCAGCATGATCACCATCAAGGGCATCTACGGCCGCGAAATGTACGAAACGTGGTACATGATGAGCGCCATGCTGCAATCCGGGCTCGACATCACACCGGTGATCACGCACCGTTTTCCTTTCACCGATTTCGAGCAGGGCTTTGACGCGATGCGCAAGGGCGAGTCGGGCAAAGTGGTGCTGGATCTCGAAGTATGAGTGCGCCGGTGAAGGCCCCCGCGCCGCAGCGGCTCATGTCGCTGGATGTCTTCCGCGGCGTCACCATCGCCTCCATGATGCTGGTGAATAATGCCGGAGACTGGCAGCACATCTATACGCCCCTGGAACACGCCGAATGGCACGGCTGGACCTTCACCGACACCATCTTCCCGTTCTTTCTCTGGATTGTCGGCGTCGCTATGACCCTATCGTTCGCCAAGCGCGTGGAGCGCGGCGACAACCGGTTTCACCTGGCGCTGCACGTCCTCAAGCGCGCCGCCATGATCTTCGGCATCGGCCTGCTCCTCAACGGATTCCCGTATTACCACCTGGACCGCATCCGGATTCCGGGCGTGTTACAGCGCATCGCCATCTGCTATCTCATCGCGGGATTGATCTTCCTGTACACCAGCGTGCGCGGGCAGGTGCTGTGGCTGTTGGGCTGTCTGACGGGCTACTGGGTCCTCATGACCCTGGTCTCGGTGCCCGGCATCGGCCCCGGACACCTCGACCCTGAGAACAACCTGTCCGCCTATGTGGACCGCCTGCTGCTCACGGGTCACATGTACGGCCAGACCAAAACGTGGGACCCGGAAGGCACCATCAGCACCCTGCCCGCCATCGCCACCGCACTGTTCGGCATTCTCACCGGCCACCTCCTGCGGCTACGGCGCGAACCAGCCGAGCGCGCGGTGTGGATGCTGGTGTCCGGCAATCTTCTCATCTTCATCGGCCTGTACCTGAGCACTTGGATGCCGATCAACAAGAAGATCTGGACGACGCCCTACTCGATCTTCATGGCCGGCATGGCCACGGTCTGCTTCGCCATTTGCTATTGGTTCGTGGACGTGCAGGGCTGGAAGCGCTGGACCCGCCCGTTCGCAATCTACGGAATGAACGCCATCGCCGTGTACATTCTGGCGGGAGTGCTCGCGCGCACGCTGAATCTCATCCGGCTTGGTGGAACGCCGCTGCGCAAGATCATCTACAGCGCCGTGTTTGTCCCGCTGGCCGATCCGTACACGGCGTCCATGTTGTACGGCGTCGTGTTCTCGTTCACGCTGTTTCTTGTCGCGTGGTTCCTGTATCGGCGAAACTGGTTCCTGAGGTTCTGATCGGCGATTGGAAGGGGCGGGCGTTACAACGGTTTTCCACGCGCGGCTTGCCCCGCAATCAGGAAAGTGCTGGGATATTTGCCCGTACCGCACAATTTGATTCCGAAATCCTAATACCAGTCGCCATCCGGATGGGCCCATTCCTCTTTCGGCAGCCTTTCCCCCTGAATCTTGGGCATGCTTCAACGGCCAAGGATCAGCGTGCGGAATTCGTCGACGAGTCGATCCTGCTGGATCGGGTCGTCGTTTGCCAAGTTCTCTTTCAGTTTTCCGAAGAATTCGCGCTTGCGACTCTCATGGCTTTCCAGGCCGATGCGTACGAGCGCCGCGATCGCCTTGCTCATGCTCGTATCAACCGTCGCGGCGTAGCGGTGCACTTGATTCGCGAGAGTCGGGGCCAGTCCGACGGTATATCGCGATTCGACTCTGCTCTGAATCTTTCCAGGCTTCTTCCCGCCGCGGCGGCCAAGTTTAATTATCGTCTCGGATTGAGGCATATATAATCAGGATGCCTCACTACGATGCATCTTTACAACCGCGCGACTTCGACCTCAAAGCGACCCTGTTTCTTGTCGCGTGGTTCCTCTATTTCGGCGAAACTGATTCCTGAGGTTCTGATGAAGGAATTTCACAATCGTGTCGCGGTAGTCACCGGCGGAGCCAGCGGCATCGGCCGCGGCCTCGCCGAGAGATTCGCCCGCGAGGGCATGAAAATCGTATTGGGCGACATCGAACAGCCCGCGCTCGATTCGACCGTCGCCGAAATGCAAGCCGCCGGGGCTGACGTGCTTGGCGTGTGTTGTGACGTCGCGGACTACGCGCAGGTGGAAGCGCTCGCCGATGCGGCGTTCGCTCGCTTCGGCCAGGTCCACATCCTCTGCAACAATGCCGGCGTTGGTTCGGCCCCGGGAACGTCCTGGAATCAGACCGACGCCGATTGGAAGTGGGTGCTCGGCGTGAATCTGTGGGGTGTGATCAACGGGATCCGGGCTTTCGTCCCGCGGATGTTGAAACAGGACACGGAAGGCCACGTCGTCAACACTGCGTCTTTGGCTGGCCTCATGGCCCTGCCCTTCGGCGCTCCGTATCATGTTTCGAAATTCGGCGTGGTCGCGCTCACGGAGTCGCTATATTACGAGTTCGCCGCCACCGGAGCCAAGCTGCGGGCGTCCGTGTTGTGCCCGGCCTGGGTGAAGACCAACATCATCACCTCCAAGCGGAACCGTCCGCCCGAACTCGCCAATCCAGAGGAGCGTCAGGTCCCGGGAGAATGGCTGCAAGCCTTCGCCGCCAAACTGGAGCAGGGACTCACCCCAGAGACGGTAGCTAACTGCGTGATAGATGCGATTCGAGACGAGCAGCTCTACATCTGGACGCATCCCGAGTATAGAAACGATGTCCGCATCCGTACCGACAACGTCGTGGAGGGCCGCAATCCCGACGTGGTCCGCATGTTGGCCGCACTCGCGCAAAAGTAGTGATTCAAGATGGTCGCGGGTATCGTTTGGATGTGGGGCGGGTTTCAACCCGCGCGGGACTTCCAGTCCCGCTGTCTCGTTCCACTTCTCACCTGCCGCTCTCCCCAACCCGAACCAGAAAACGCGCCACGCCTTTATCGAACACCTCACTCCGAGTCAGCAGGCTCACCACCAGGAACGCCTCCCCTCCGAAGTCATAAAAGAACCCCGGCTGCACCAATATGTTCTCCCGGCCCAGCAGCGACAGCACCCATTCCTCCTCGGTGCGCACTCGCGGAACCTGCAGAGTCGCGTACCATCCGCCTTCTACTTCCAGCAATCGGATTTGCGGCGTGCCGGCCATCGCCGTACGAAGCGCGCCGAGATTCCGCTCCAGCCGGGAACGGATCTGCTCCTGAACGCCATGCCGGGCGTCGATCAATGCGGACGCGGCGAGTTGAACAGGAGTCCCCACCGACAGATACGTATCCGCAATGAACTCCAACCTCTCCAGTGCCGCGCGCCGCAACACCTCGGGGCCGCCCACCGCCATCCAGCCCAGCTTCATCTGCGGTAATCCGACGATCTTCGACAGCCCACTGAGCGAAAACGACAGAACATCCCGCGCCGCCCCGGCCGCCCCGGCCACCACGCCTACCCGAGCCGGATCCCGCTCCAGCCAATAATCTGAAAAGACTTCATCAGAGATGATGGCGAGATGATTCTCCTGAGCCACCGCCGCCATTTCGTCCAGTTCATACAACTTCAAGAACGATCCGGTGGGGTTGTTTGGATGTACCGTCACAATGGCGCGCGTGCGAGGCGTCACCAGCGCTCGCAAGGCAGCGCCGTCCAGGTGCCAGCCGTGATCGTAGAAAAGCGGATACTGCACCACGTTCACGGATTCCAGGCGCGCCAGGTATTCGAACAGCGGGTAGGACGGCCGCGGCGTCAGGATCTCATCCCCCGGCCCGGCCAGCAGCTTGAACAGCCACGCATACGCTTCGCTGGTGCTCGCCGTCAGCACGATCTGCGACGGATCCATCTCGATCCCCGAATCCGCGTAGTAGCGTGCCACAGCGACCCGAGCGTCCGGCAGCCCGAACGGCTCGGGCTCATAGCGTAACGCCCGCGGGTCGGCCAGCGCCTGAGCGATTTCGTTCGCCGGATACTCGATCCCCGCCCGCGTCGGATTCGATTCGGTCAGATCCAGAACCACTTCACCGGCGCGGCGCTTCGCCTCCAACAGTTCGGAGATCGGATTCGGACGGACCGTCCACTCCAGTCGAGAGGAGAACATCACTCGGTGGTCGCCGGCTCCGTGATGGTCAGCGTGCCCAGCCCCGCGTCCATCTCCGCCATCACACCCAGCGGCAGCGTCAGTTGATCGTCCGTGTGGCCGATGGTGAGTCCCGAGAGCACCGGAATCTTAAACTCCCCCAGAATGCGATCCACTACCTCGGCCGTGGTGAACGTGCCTTCGACGAACGACGGCTGGTAGTCGCGAGGGCGGCAATCGTGGCATTCACCCCACACGATTCCGGCCGCCTGGTCCAGCTTGCCGCCCAGCCGCAGTTGCGTCAGCATGCGGTCAATCGAGTAGGGCTGCTCTTCCACATCCTCCAGGAACAGGATCTTCCCCCTGGTGTCAATTTCGTACGGCGTGCCCATGGTCGATGCAATCAATGAAAGATTGCCGCCGGTTAAAGGGCCTTTCGCCTTGCCTGGCCGGACCGCCCGCAGGATATGACGCGGCCGCAGCCCGTTCGTCTCCGGCGGATTCGTCAACTCCCCCAGCGGCTTGGTCTCGAAGAGAGCCCTCTTGTAGGCCGCCTGCGTGTAGTCGCTGAACGCCGACACCGGCACCGGACCGTGGAACGTCACCAGGCCCGTCATGCGATGGATGGCCAGGTGCATCGCGGTGATGTCGCTGTAGCCCACAAACATTTTCGGCTTGCTTTGGATCAGGCGGTAGTCGATGTCTCGCAGCAGCTGCGCCGATCCGTACCCGCCGCGGATCGCAAACACCGCCTTCACCTCATCGTCGGAAAACATCGCGTGCAGATCGTCGATGCGCTCGTCAATCGACCCGCCCAGGTAGCCTGCCCGCTTGGTGACGTTTTTGCCCCACTTCGGCACCAGCCCGAAATACCGGACCGTTCGCTCCGCCATGCCCAGGCGTTCGGGGTCGGTCACAGACGTGGATGGAGTAATCAGCCCCACCGTGTCGCCTTGCTTGAGCGCTTTCGGTTTCAGCAGTCTGGGCACAGGAGTCTGCGCCGCGGCCGCAGCTCCGCCTACTCCAGCCAGAAGTCTTCGTCGGCTCATCATGGATCTTCTCATCGTATACTCACGACAGATGCCCCAAGATAATACCCCGTTGGAGACCACTCCGCGGGATGTCAAGAAACGGCTCGACGCCGGAGAGCGCCTGCACCTGATCGACGTTCGCGAGCCCTATGAGCACCAGCAGGCCAGCATCGCCGGCGCGGAACTGATCCCCATGCGGAACGTTCCCGCCAGCCTGCAGCAGATCGACGCCAAAGCCGATGAGGCTCCGGTCATCGTGTTCTGCCATCACGGCATGCGCAGCCTGCAAACGGTGAACTGGCTCCGCGAGCAAGGTGTGGCCGGATGCCAGAGCATGGCTGGTGGCATTGACCGCTGGAGCTGCGAAGTGGACCCTTCGGTCCGGAGATACTGACCATGAAGCTATACCTGAAACCCACTTGAACCACCTGCCGCAAAGCGAAGAGTTGGCTTCGCGAACAGGATGCCGGGTTCGAAGAGATCGACTTGGCCAAGGGACTCAGTCCGGCTGAGTTGGAGAGACTGATCGGCAAGCGGGATTATCGCGAGTTTCTGAATCCGCGAAATGAGTTATACCGCGAACAGGGAATGAAGACCAATCCGCCGGCCAAAGAGGATGCGATCCGGATGATGTCGGAGAATCCGAATCTCGTCCGCCGCCCCATACTGGTGAAAGGCGGGAAGATCCTGCTTGGGTTTGACGAGGGTGAGTGGAAGGAGGCGGTCGTATAAGCTTCACTCGATCGGCGGCCGGGCTTCTGTTGGGCCTCGCGGTCGCCTTCAGCCAGACGACTCCCGTCCGTGTCGCTGGACTCGATCCCGATAGCACATCCGTTGGCGATGGCGGCCCGGCCACCTCGGCGCGGCTCCTCTACCCCATCTCCGTCGCCATCGACACATCGGGCAATCTCTACATCGCCGATGAAGGGCTCCTGCGGATCCGCAAGGTGCGGCCCGACGGGATCATCTCCACCGTCGCCGGCACGGGCGAGTACCGCTCGGATCCGGATGGCTCGCCCGGCGTATCCACCGCGGTCTGGCCGTACGGCCTCGCCGTCGATTCGCACGGCATCCTCTACTTCTCGGACAGTCACACGCTGGTCCGGAAGATCGCGCCGGATGGGACGGTGGTCACCGTAGCGGGTTTCTCCGGCTCTGGACCGGACGGCGGCGATGGCGGGCCGGCGACGAAGGCGAAGATCTCGCCCTGGGGCATCGCGGTAGATGGCTCGAACAATGTCTATATCGCCGACCAGTATTCCTTCCGGGTCCGCAAGGTGACGCCCGACGGAATCATCCACACCGTAGCGGGCACCGGGCAGCAGGGCCTTTACGGAGAAGGCGGGCCGGTTTCCCAGGCTCAGTTAGTGGGCCCGACTCGCGTGGCCGTGGACGCAGCGGGTAACCTCTATATCGCCGATGGCCAGAGCGGTAACCGGATTCTCCGCGTGGGTGCGGATGGCATTCTCAGGCGAATCGCCGGTGGAGGGACCACCACCTTAGATGGAGTCCCCGCCACGTCCTCATTTGTCTCCACCTATGGCGGCATCTCCGTGGATGCCGCGGGCAACGTCTACACGGCCGATTGGTACCGCAACACGATCCGCAAGATCACCACCGACGGAATCATCCACACCATCGCCGGAGCCGCGCTGCAGCAAGGCTCGGGGGACGGCTGCGGCAATGCTCTGGCCGCGCGATTCTACGCGCCGGAAGACGTTGCCGCGGACGCGGCGGGGAATGTCTATACAGGCGAACGAGGGAACCCGCGAGTGCGTCTGGTGAGCGCCGCCGGTTCTATCCGCACTGTGGCCGGTCCGGGCCCCGCGCGATTCAGCGGCGACGGCGGGAACGCCAACCTTGCGGCCATCGCATCGCCGGCCGGCATGGTCTTCGACGCGGCGGGCAACCTGTACCTGGCCGACAAGGACAACAACCGTATCCGTCTGATCACGCCCGCCGGCATTATCACGACCATCGCTGGCGCGAACGGCCCCACCGCCGGCGACGATTCCGGATGTCCGGCGCAGCCGGGATCGTTGAGTGCCCCGACCGCTGTCACCGTGGACCCGAAGGGTAACGTCTACATCGCCGACACCGGCAATCACCGCGTGATGCTCTCGGCCCCGGGCGCGGGACTCAGTACGTTTGCCGGTACAGGAACGAAGGGGTTTTCCGGAGACGGCGGGCCGGCCGCAGCCGCGATGCTGAACGCCCCCGCGGGTGTGGCGGTGGATTCCTCAGGGAACGTGTACATCGCCGACACTGGCAACAATCGACTCCGCGTCGTCGGGCAGGACGGCACAATTCACACCGTCACGGCTGCGCTTGCGGCTCCGTCCGGGCTCGCTTTCGACAGCGACGGCGCTCTTTACATCGCCGAGAAACAAGGTTACCGACTCACCCGCATCACGCCGGACGGAACCACGGTTCGCTACGCCGGAACAGGAGTGAATACAGCCTCAGTGGCGCCAGTCCCCAAGCCCAGGGAGGAACTCGACGATCCTGTTGCCGTCGCCGTCGATCCGTTCCGCACCGTCTACGTTGCAGACCTGAGCGGCAAACTCCAGCGGGTCACCCGCAACTGCGCCATCTCGAAATGGGCGTTCGGATCCGTAGCAGGGGTGGCCAGCGACGCGCAGGGCAATATCTACTACTCGGACCCGCAGAACAACGTCGTATGGAGACTGCCCGCGTCGCCGCCGCCGGCGAATGAGGCAGCGACGCCGCTGCTGGCCTACGCCGCTCTGGTGAACGCCGCGAGTCTGCTCACCTATGACGCGCGTTTTAATTCCCCACTGCTGCCGCTGACCCGGATCTACGGGGTAGCGCCCGGAGAAATGGTTCGCGTCCGGGGAGTCTGCCTGGGACCGTTCGATCAGACCCTTGCAGCCTACGATTCCTCCGGAATGCTTCCCCGCACCTTGGCTGGCACGTCCGTAACCTTCGATGACACACCGGCCCCGCTGATTGCGGCGCAGTCGGGGGAGATCTGGGCGGTCGTGCCTTCCTCCGTCGCCGGCAAAACCACTTCCACCGTCACCGTTCAGTTCAATGGAGGCAAGGTCCAGACCGGCGTGCAGGTCCTGGCAGCGGAACCCGGCATCTTCGTCATGGACAGCGCGGGTTCGGGACTAGCCGCGGCCATCAACCAGGATTCCACGGTCAACTCGCCCGCGAATCCTGCCGCCCGCGGCTCGGTAGTCGCATTCTGGGCCACGGGTCAGGGCTCGACTACGCCGCCCATCGTCGATGGAGGGGCAGGCCCGTCCGATCCGCTCGCAGTGCCCACGCTCCCGATCGCCGTAACCATCGGCGGACAACCTGCCGAGGTCCTCGCAGCGGCATTAGCGCCAGGACTGGTGGGGACGATGCAAGTTAACGTGCGTGTCCCCGCACAACTTCAACCGGGCATCGTCTCGCTCACCCTTAGCGTCGGCGGAGTGAGCCACAACCTGCCGCCCACCAACCCGTACAACGGGACGCAGACCGCAACCATCGCGGTGAAGTGACTCATTGTAGTTGCGAATATTCGCTTTTTCGAATATGATCAGAAGGTAGATGAAAGACGCCCTACGGCGGTTCAAGGCCGAGATCTTTCAGGCCTTGGCCCACCCCACCCGCATCGCGATCGTCGAAGCGCTTCGGGATGGTGAACTGCCGGCCGGAAAACTGATCGAGAAGCTCGAACTCGAGCAGGCCAACGCCTCGCAGCACCTCTCCATACTCCGCTCGAAAAGCATCGTAGTCAGCCGCAAGGCCGGCAATCAGGTCTTCTACTCCCTCCGCGACCCCGTGCTGATCGAAGTTCTCGATATCCTTCGCCGGTATTTTTCCTCCCAGTTGGCCAGCACCAGAAACCTGCTCGAAGAGATCGGCCGTGAGGAGACTCCTCACAATTGACCGGCGCCCTGTTTTTCGGCGGATTGGCTGCGTACGGCGCCGGAGCGCTCTCCAGCCTGATCGCGCCCCGAAACTCCCGGTGGCCCCGTCTGCTCGGCTGCGGACTGTCCCTGATCGGCGCCCTGCTCGAACTCGCGGCGTGTGCGCTCAGCCTGTGGTCGGGCGGCGGCGAGCATTGGGAGATTACCGCGGGCGTTCCATTTCTCACCTACGGATTCCGTCTCGATGCGCTGTCCTCGTACTTCAATCTGATCCTCGGCATTCTCGCAGCGGCCGTCTCCATTTATTCATTCGGCTATGTGCGCCATTTCGACGAGAAGAAGACCACCGGCATTCTCGGATTCTTCTACAACCTGCTGCTCGCGAGCCTCACCTGCGTCTTCACAGCCTCGAACGCGTTCTTCTTTCTGATCGCCTGGGAAGTGATGGCGCTGACGGCGTATTGCCTGATCAGCTTCGAACACCGCCATGAGGCGACACGCCGCGCCGGCATCCTCTTCCTGGTGATGTCGCACGCCGGCACCGGCTGCCTGCTCATCGGATTCCTGCTGTTGACCTCGCGCACCGGGAGCACGGACTTCTCCACCTTCGCGACCATGGCCGGCGGTTTGAACGGGCCCTGGCAAGCGGCGATCTTCCTGTTGTTCTTCGCCGGATTCGGAGTGAAGGCCGGCATCATCCCCCTGCACATATGGCTGCCAGAAGCGCATCCCGTCGCGCCCAGCAATATCTCGGCGCTGATGTCGGGCATCGTCATCAAGGCCGGCATTTACGGGATGGCGCGAGTCTTCTTCGATTTCCTGGGGATCCCGCCCATGTGGGCCGGCATCCTGGTGCTGATCGTCGGCGTGGTCTCGGCCCTGCTGGGCGTGCTGTACGCCTTGATGGAGCACGATCTCAAACGGCTGCTCGCCTATCACAGCATTGAGAATATCGGCATCATCCTGATCGGCTTCGGCGCGGCCATGATGTTCATCGCCCTGGGCGACAAGCGGCTGGCGGCCATCGCCTTGATCGCGGGCTTGTATCACACGATGAATCACGCGATTTTCAAGAGCCTGCTGTTCCTCGGCGCAGGCTCGGTGGTGCAGGCTACGCACACGCGCAACATGGAGGAGATGGGCGGGCTGATCCGCCGCATGCCTCGAACCGCGCTGTGCTTCCTGATCGGATCCATCGCCATCTCCGGATTGCCGCCGCTGAACGGCTTCGTCAGCGAGTGGCTGACCTATCAGGCGCTGCTCGCGGGATTCGGTCCCACGGAATCGCTGACCCGCGTATTGTTCCCCATCGCCGGCGCGCTGCTCGCCCTGACGGCGGCCCTGGCGGCCACCTGCTTCGTGAAGGCGTTCGGAATCACTTTCCTGGCCCTGCCTCGCAGCGAGAAGGTGGAACACGCCCGCGAGTGTTCCCCGTCGATGGTTACGGGCATGGGGATCCTCGCAGCCGGCTGCGTTGCGCTTGGCCTCGGTGCCACCCTCTTCCTCCCCGTGTTCGACGGCATCACCGCGACACTCCTCGGCAATCGGGTCAGCGCCGGGTTGATCGCGGCCGGCGGAATCGCGCTGAGCGCCGGATCACCGCACCGGCGGAACGGTATCGCCGGCCGGAATCGCGGGACTGCTGATCGCTTTGTCCGCTGTGCCCTTCGTGCTGTGGCTGGCCTGGGGCCGCAAAGGCAAACGAGTGGTGGCCGCCACCTGGGATTGCGGCCTGCCTGGACTCACCGCGGACAACGAATACACGGCGTTCGCATTCTCCAAGCCGCTGCGAATGATCTTCGCGGCGCTCTATCAGCCGCAGCGGGAGATTCAGGCCGAGTACGAAGTGTCGCCCTATTACCCCAAGGCGATCCACTTCGGAAGCGAGATCGAAGCCACCTTCGAAAAGCGCTTGTACGGCCCGATCCAGGATGCCATTCTCGCGGCAGCCGCCCGCATGCGAGGAATCCAGGCAGGCAGTATCCACGCCTATCTGGCCTACATCTTCATCACCCTGATCCTGCTGCTCCTGTTCGGAGTGCGATCATGACCGGCGCCATCGTCGCGGCCTTCGTTCAGTTGTTGTCGTTCCTGATCATCGCCCCCGTGATCACCGGCGTGATTCGCACCATGAAGGCTCGCCTGCAAACGCGCCGCGGTCCCTCGATCTTCCAGCCCTATCGCGACCTCTACAAGTTGTTGCGCAAGGGGATGGTGGTTCCGGATACTGCGTCCTGGCTGTTCTCCGCGACGCCGTACATGGTTTTCCTCACGGCGGCCGCGGTGGGGCTCATGATTCCGATGGCCGCCACTGAAGCGCCGGTAGGCCTGTTCGGGGGAGTTCTCGCGGTGATCTACCTGCTCGGGTTGGGACGTTTCTTCCTCGCCCTCGGCGGACTCGACGCCGGCACTCCGTTCGGCGGCCTTGGCAGCAGCCGCGAAATGACCCTTTCCGCCATTGCCGAGCCCGCTATGATGATGGCGATCTTCACCGTAGCGATCTCGGCCGGCTCCACCAGCCTGAGTGAGATCGCCAAGGCCGCAGTCGGACAAAGCTGGCGATTCCTCGCGCCCGTCGCAGACGCTCGCTTTCGGAGCGATGTTCATCGTGCTGATCGCCGAGACCGGACGAATCCCGGTGGACAATCCCGCCACGCACCTGGAACTGACCATGATCCACGAGGCCATGATTCTCGAATACTCGGGACCCTACCTGGCCCTGATCGAATGGGGCGCGTGGTTGAAACAACTGGTGCTGATGACCCTGCTGGTGAACAGCTTCTTTCCCTTCGGCCTCAGCCCGACATGGACCCTGCCCGGCATCGCCATCGGCATGGGAATCTACCTGATCAAACTGCTGGTGATCTGCTGCCTTATCGTGCTGGTGGAAACAACCAACGCCAAAATGCGGCTGTTCCGAGTCCCGGAACTGCTCGCCGTGGCCTTCATCCTCGGCGTGTTGGCGCTGATCTCGACGTTCCTGTTCTGAGTGACTATGTACTTCTACGAAGACCCCCAATTCGGCCAGCGCATGATCACCCTCATGGCGGCATTCGTGCTCGTGCTGCAAATCGCCATGGTCGGCCAGCGATGGATCATCATGAACATCCGGGTCTTTGCGGCGCAGTCGTTTCTGCTTGCGGGCATCGCCAATACCATCGCGTATTTCAACCATGCCCCGCACATCTACATCGCGGCCTTCCTGATGTTTGCGCTGAAGGCCGTAGTGCTTCCCATCGTCCTGACGCGACTCGTGAAGAAAGTGGATATCGGACACCACATCGCGCCCATGGTGAACGTTCCCATCTCGTTATTGATCTCGGGCGCCTTGACCACCGTGGGATACATGGTTGCCGAGTCGTTCCACCGTCCCGAGGAATCGGCGTCGGTGGCGAGCCTCGGTCACAACACGCTGGCCGTGGCCATTGCGCTGTTCCTCATCGGTTTCTACATGATGGTCACCCGTCGCCGAGCTATCATGCAGGTGCTGGCGCTGCTCTCTCTGGAGAACGGACTATTCCTCGCCGCCATTTCACTCACCTACGGCATGCCCCTGATCGTGGAACTGGGAATCCTCTTCGACCTTCTGATCGCCGTCATGGTGCTGGGCATCCTGGTCTATCGCATTCAAGGAACCTTCGAGTCCATGGACGTCAGCAAACTCTCGAAGCTGAGGGGATAGCGCGATGATTCTTCTATCCATCCTCGCTGTCCCACTCGCCGCCGCGGCCCTGTCGTTCGCCGCCCGCAAAAGAGCGTGGATGGAGGCGATCAATCTGGCCGGCGTCACCGCTCTCATGGCGCTCGCCGTCGCGCTGGCGGCTGAGGTGCTGCGCACGGGCAGCGTCTCTGTGTGGAACGGATTCCTGTTTGCCGACGCCCTCAGCGCGTTGATCGTCGCGCTCACCTCGTTCGTCGCCCTGGTCTCCACGGTGTATGCCATCGGCTATTTCCGCGACGACGAACGCAATCGCACCGTCGAAGAAGGCGGCCCCGCGCAACTGCGGAAATATTACACCCTCACGCCGCTCTTTGT
The DNA here is from genome assembly GCA_963737465.1 of uncultured Acidobacteriota bacterium. Taxonomy (GTDB): domain Bacteria; phylum Acidobacteriota; class Terriglobia; order Bryobacterales; family Bryobacteraceae; genus TMP-7. Next base: position 1,100,290 of record CAVTTC010000011.1, on the reverse strand, counting down.
TTTCTCGATGCTCATGGTGTCGCTCTCAAACAACCTGGGCGTGATGTGGGTCTCCATCGAAGCCACCACCCTGGCCTCGGTGTTCCTGATCACTTTCTACGGCCGGCCCGGATCGCTCGAAGCCGGATGGAAATACGTGATCATCGGCAGCGTCGGCCTATCCCTGGCTCTATTCGGAACCATCCTCACGTATTACGCCGCCCATCGCGTGGTGCAGACCGAAACGCTGGCCGGATTGAATTGGTCGGTGCTCGTGACCGAAGCAGCGCGCTTCGACAGGACCACCGTCAAACTGGCTTTCATGCTCATGCTGCTCGGCTACGGCACCAAGGCCGGCATCGCCCCCATGCACACCTGGAAGCCCGACGCCTACAGCCAGGCGCCCGTTCCCGTCGCCGCCATGCTGGCGGCCGCGGTCGTGAACTGTGCCCTGTACGGACTGATCCGGTTCTATGTCCTGACCGCCAAATGCCTGGGCCCCGACTTCGCCTCCCAACTGCTCATCCTGTTCGGGCTCCTATCCATCGGTGTGGCCGTGCCCTTCGTTCTCGTACAGCGAAGCTTCCGGCGCATTCTCGCCTACTCGAGCATCGATCACGGCGGCATCATGATTCTCGGCTTGGGTTTTGGCGGAGCGCTGGGCGCACTCGGGATGCTGCTCCACATGACCTTCCACTCCGTGACCAAGCCTCTGCTGTTCTTCTGCATCGGGAACGTCGAGCAGCACCTGAAAACCGATCTGTTCCGCCGCGCCAAAGGTGGATTGATTCATGCCATGCCGGTGAGCGCTTCCGTTCTCCTCATGGCTACGCTCGCGGTTACCGGCGCGCCGCCGTTCAGCCTCTTCCAGAGCGAGTTCACCATTCTGCGCGCGGCCTTCGATGGTGGACGATTCGTTCCCGCCGTCCTCTTCATCGCCTTTGTGGTCACCATATTCGCGGGCTTTGTTGTCCACATGGCGAGGCTGGTGCTGGGTCCCGACGAGGCCTCGCCCGAACCGAACGAAACGAACGCAGAATCCTGTCCCTGGAAGAAATATTCGCTGGTCGGCTTGGGCGCCATCGTCGTCACGCTCGGATTCTGGCTACCCGGACCGGTTTTCGAGTTGATCCGCAGCGCGGCCCGGATCGCATCGGGAGTCTGACGATGCAGCAACCCTTTTCCGCTTTCGACGAGTTGCGAGAGGCCCTGGGCGATCAAGTCCGCTCCATCCGCGTGGAACGCGACGACGAGATCTACCTCATTGCGGGTAGTTCCGACGTGCGACCCATCGTCAATTATCTCCGCCGTGAGTACGAAGCCCGCGTGGTGGCGGTGTTTGCCGAAGACCGTCGCTGGGCCGAAGGCATCTACTACAACTACTACGTCATGGAGCGTCGCGGAAATCCGGCGTACCTCGTCGTGCAGGCGCCGGTTTCCGCCGGCATCCCCGAGTTTGCGTCGCTCTCAGCCGAGTTGCCGTCGCTCAACTGGCAGGAACGCGAGATCCAGGATTGGTTCGGAATCGAAGCCGTGGGCCATCCGAATCCCCGCCGCGTCGCCCTGCACGACAACTGGCCGGACGTGCATCCGCTTCGCAAGGACTTCGACCTCAGGACCATGCTGCCGCCCTTCGAAGGCGAGCGCCACGTCTATCGCCCCGCGCTGGGCGAAGGTGTGTTGCAGGTCCCGGTGGGCCCCGTTCACGCCGGAATCATCGAGCCCGGACATTTCAACTTCGCGGTAGCCGGCGAGCCGATCCTGTACCTCCAGCTGCGCATGTTCTACACGCACAAGGGGACGGAAAAGCTCTTCGAGAATCTGCCTGTGCACAAGGCTGTGTTCCTCGCCGAAAGCATCTCGGGCGATTCGAGTTTCTCCCACGGGACGGCATTCTGCCAGGCCATCGAATGGGCCGCCGAAATCGAACCGCCCACGCCGGCGCTGCTGATGCGCACGATCCTGCTGGAGCTGGAACGGATCTACAACCACGTGGCCGACATCGGCGCCATCGCGACGGATGTCGGATTCGTCGTCGCCAACGCGCATGCCACTCGCATCCGTGAGTTCATGGTGACCTTGAATGAGCATCTGACCGGAAGCCGCCTGCTGCGGGGCATGGTCTGCATCGGCGGCGTGCGTCGCGACTGGGACTCGAGACAACTCGACACGCTTCGCGACCACGCTGGCGACGTTCGAACGCGAGTTCGAGGACCTGGTGGCCCTGGTCAACTCATCGCGATTCCACGCGCGACCGTCTGGAGACGCACCGGCATTCTGCGCCCGGAGAAGGCGCGCGACCTGGGAATCGTCGGCGTGGGCGGACGCGCTTCGGGCGTGGATCTGGACGTGCGGCGCGATCATCCTTACGCCGCCTACGCTCGCTTCCCGTTCCGCGTGCCGGTCTACCAGGAAGGCGACGTGCTGCGCCGCATGCAGGTTCGCATCGACGAAGTCAGGGAATCGGTTAGCCATCATCCGACGCGCAGCCGCATGCGATCTCGGCGGACGCCTGTCGCGCCGAGCGGCGCGACATCCCGCCCGGGCCGCTTGCGCCATCGGCGCGGTGGAAGGCTGGCGCGGCGAAATCATCCACTGGGTTCGCACCGGCGCAGGACAACCGCCTCGAGCGCTGCAAGATCAAAGACCCTTCGCTGAACAACTGGCCGGCGCTGGTGGAGGCCGTTGCAGGGCAATATCATCGCCGGATTTCCCGGTGATCAACAAGAGCTTCAATCTCTCCTACTCGGGGACGGATCGCTGAGCCATGTTCAAAATTCTCCAGAAGACGTTTCGCACCGGCATCGTCACCATCGGGATACCCGAGGTCCCCGCGCCGAAGTCTCCCGCCGCGCTTCCGCGGCGCGCCCGATCTTCGACTTCGAAAGCTGGAAGGACGCGCGCCCGGCGGCCGAGGCCTGTCCCACCGGCGCCATCTGCCGTCGACGAGACAGCGACTCACCTGCGCGCCGTCACGGTGGATTACGGCCGCTGCATCTTCTGCGGCGAGTGCGCGGCCGATGGAGCGGCCGTCCGCATGAGCCAGGAGTTCGAACTGGCCGCCCGCGACAGGAGTGAACTGGTGACCACCGCGGAGTACGAGCTTGAACCCGGACGGCACGCACCGAGCGCCTGCGCTCGGTGGCGGGCCCCAGCGTGGACGCCGTTGGGCAGCGAGCTCGCGCGCAAGGATCCAGCAGTCTGCTCGGCCGTTCGCTGGCCATCCGCGAAGTGGATGCCGGCTCCTGCAACGGCTGCGAACTCGAAATCATCGCGCTCAACAACCCGGTCTACGACATCGAGCGCTTCGGCATCCATTTCGTCGCCTCGCCGCGCCACGCCGACATGCTGCTGGTCACCGGTCCGGTCACGCGGAACATGGAACTGGCGCTGCGCAAGACCTACGCAGGCCACGCCCGATCCCGAAGTGGTGGTGGCGGTGGGCGCGTGCGGCATCAGCGGCGGCATCTTCGGCGAGAACTACGCCATCCGCTGGCGGCGTGGACCAAGTGATCCCCGTGGATGTCTACATCCCCGGCTGCCCGCCGCGTCCGCAGGCGCTGCTGCACGGGATCCTGCTGGCGATGGGACGCCTGGAAGCGAAGCTGGTAAAATAGGCTTGGTCGTTCTGGCCTTCGCGCAGTTTCCGCCACCCGTGAAGAAATAATCCGGTATTCCCCATCCTTCCCATTCCCCGAAGGGGTTTTATCGGCGTTAATCCGCGTTCATCTGCGGCCCAAATAAAGATCGGCACCCATGATTTCGCTCGCCAACATCAACAAACAGTACGGCCGCCAACTCGTCTTCGTCGACGCCTCCTTTCAGCTCAACCCCGGCGAGAAAGTCGGCCTGGTCGGTCCGAACGGCTCCGGCAAGACCACGCTCTTCCGCATGATCGTAGGCGAGGAAGCGCCGGACGACGGCGAAGTCACGGTACCGCGCAAGCTGAGCATCGGCTACTTCCGCCAGGATGTCGAAGAGATGTCCGGCCGTTCGGTGCTCGACGAAGCGATCGCCGGCAGCGGGCGCGTCGGCGACCTCCACCACGAACTCGAATCCCTCCACAAAGCCATGGAGGACCCCGCCTCCGCCGACGCACTCGACCGCATCCTGGCCCGCTTCGGCGAAGTCCAGGAAGAGTACGAACACCTGGGCGGCTACACTCTGGAAGCGCAGGCCCGCGAAGTGCTCGACGGCCTCGGCTTCACCGCCGATCAGGTGGACGGCGATGTCGGCGAACTCTCCGGCGGCTGGAAGATGCGCGTCGCACTGGCTCGCGTGCTGCTCGGCCGCCCCGACGTTCTGCTGATGGACGAGCCCACCAACCACCTCGACATCGAATCGATCATCTGGCTGGAGCGCTTCCTCAAGTCCCTGCCTGCCGCGCTCCTCATGACCTCGCATGACCGCGAATTCATGAACCGCATCGTGACGAAGATCGCCGAGATCGACTCCGGCGAAATCATCGTCTATTCCGGCAACTACGATTTCTACGAACGCGAGCGCGCCATCCGCGAAGCCAACCAGCAAGCCGCGTTTGCGCGGCAGCAGGCGATGCTGGCCAAAGAGCAGCGCTTCATCGACCGCTTCCGCACCCATGCCGCCAAAGCCGCTCAAGTGCAAAGCCGGATCAAGGCGCTGGACAAGATCGAGAAGGTGGAACTGCCTCGCAAGCGCCAGGTGGTGAAGTTCGAGTTCCGAGCGCCGCCTCGCTCAGGCGATCAGGTGGCCGTGATTGAGGACCTGCATAAGAGCTACGGTTCGCGCGTGATCTACGACGGCTTCAACATGGTCATCCGCCGCGGCGAACGCTGGGCCGTGATGGGTCGCAACGGCGCCGGCAAGACGACCCTTCTGAAGCTGATCGCGGGAGCCGCCCAGGCCGACGCCGGCTACGTGCGGCTCGGCGCGAGCCTGAAAATGGGCTACTTTGCCCAGCAATCGCTCGATATGCTCGACGCCGAACTGACCATCATCGAGCAACTCGCAGAATGATTTCCCGCAGGACGGGATCGGCTCGCTGCGAACGCTGGCCGGCGCGTTTCAGTTTTCCGGCGAAGATGTCGACAAACAGATCCGCGCGCTCTCCGGCGGCGAGAAGTCGCGGCTCGCCATGGCGCGGATGCTCTACGATCCCCCGAATTTCCTGGTGCTCGACGAGCCCACCAACCACCTGGATCTCGCCACCAAGGAGATGCTGGTGGACGCGCTAACGGACTTCGAAGGCACCATGATCTTCGTCTCCCACGATCGCATGTTCCTGCGCGGACTCAGTAACCGGGTGCTGGAACTGGGCGGCGAGAGCGGCACCGACCGGCACGCCGCATGTCTACCCCGGCTCCTACGTCGAGTACGTGCAGCGGACCGGCCACGAAGCCCCCGGCATCCACGCGTAGATCACCGTAGACAATCTACACAATAAAGCGTAGAATGCCTACAGAATGAGCCGCCCTCCGTCCCGTCTCGAACTGCTGCAAGGTACTCTGGATCTTCTCATCCTGCGCACGTTGCTGGCGGGACCCGGACACGGCCACGCCATCGCTAAACATATCCAGCGCACCTCCGAAGACCTGTTGCAGGTCGAGACAGGTTCGTTGTACCCGGCGCTTCATCGTCTGGAGGCAAAGGGCTGGATCGCGGCGTCTTGGGAGTTGTCGGACAAAGGCAAGCGCGCCAGGTACTATCGCCTGACGCCGCGCGGCCGGAAACAACTCGCCGCCGAACAATCGAAATGGGAGGCCTTCTCCCGAGCGATGACCTTGATATTGAATCCGCTGGATCAGGAGGGGCAGTGATTTCGTTCCTTCGCAAGTTGGGATGGCTGTTCCGTCGGCGCAGCCGGGAGCAACAACTCGCCAGTGAGTTGCAGTTCCATCTGGAAGAAGACGCCCTGGAGCGTCAGGAAAACGGTTTGCCCGAAGAAGATGCGCGGTGGGCAGCCAAACGGGAACTGGGCAACCTGAGCTTGGTAAGTGAAGACACCCGTGCGGCGTGGAGTTGGACATTTCTGGAACAAGTGCTCCAGGACCTGCGCTACGGCATGCGGACCATTCTGCGCAATCCGGCGTTCGCAACGTTGGCGGCGCTCTCACTGGCGCTGGGTATAGGTGCAAACACCGCGCTGTACAGCTTCATGGACGCGCTGCTGTTGCGCTCACTGCCGGTGCCCGATCCGGATTCGCTCGTGGTCCTCAAATGGCACGTCACGGGCCGGAAGAGTGTTGGGGACTCCGTTGTCCATGATGTGAGCGGGCAAATCAGTGACGACCCAACCACCGGAAAAACCGCTGCGATCTTTCCCTACCCGGCGTTCCAGGCGCTACGTGAATCTCCCGTCTTTTCGGTCCTGTTCGCCTATCGCCCCGCGCGAAAGCTGAACGTCATGATCCACGGCCAGGCCGAGGTTGCCGGCGGCGAATATGTTTCCGATACCTATTTCGGCGGGCTGGGGATCGTCCCGTGGTCGGGGCGCTTCATCGGCGCGGATGACGATCGGGCTGGAGCGCCGCCCGTGGTTGTACTCAGTCACACCTTCGCAATGAGGCGCTTCGGCGAAGCGTCCGAGGCCGTGGGGCAGCCGGTACTGATCAACAGTGTGCCGTTCACGGCCATCGGAGTGGCGCCGCGGGATTTCTTCGGCGTCGATCCAGCGATGGCGCCGGATTTCTTTCTACCGATGCACGCCGATCTTCTGCTGAGTCCTGCCGGCCGGAATGCCGACCGACGCTATTCCGACGAGCACTACTACTGGCTCGAGATGATGGGACGGCTGCGGCCGGGCATAACTATGGCGCAGGCGCACGCAGCCTTGTCGCCGGCGTTCGAGCACTGGGTAGCCGCGACAGCGACGAGTGAGGAGGAACGTGCGAATCTGCCGGAATTCCTGCTCCAGAATGGCTCCGGTGGCTTGGACAACCTGCGGCGGAAGTATTCGCAGCCGGTGTTCCTATTGTTGGCGATGGTGGGATTGATCCTGGCGATCGCGTGTGCCAACATCGCGAATCTGTTGCTGGCCCGCACGATGGCCCGAAAGCGCGAGATGGCGGTCCGGCTCAGCATGGGAGCGGGGCGATGGCGGGTCGTGCGCCAGTTGCTGACGGAGAGTTTATTGCTCGCCTCCATCGGCGGCGCCCTCGGCATTCTGTTCTCTGTTTGGGGCAGCCAGCTTCTGAAGTTGCTCCTGGCAAGTGCGGATAGCGGTTTCCCGCTGGGGGTGGATCTGAACTGGCGTGTGCTGGCTGCGGCAGCGGCTCTCACCATGATTACGGGCCTCTTGTTCGGGTTGGCGCCGGCGCTCCAGTCGATGCAGGTTGATGTGGCGCCTGAGCTCAAACAAACGCGGACGGGCGAGCGGCGGAATAGTTCGCTCCTGCGATTCGGTCTGAGCCGGACGCTGATGGTGTCCCAGATCGCGATTTCGTTGGTACTGCTGGTGGCGGCAGGTTTGTTCGCGCGCACGCTCGCGAATCTGCAGTCGCTCGAAACGGGGTTCAAGCGCGACAACATCCTGGTCTTCAGGGTCAATGCGCAGCAGGCTGGCCATCGTGCCCCGGAGATCATCACGTTCTACAGGAATCTGCAGGAGCGCTTCAGTGCGCTCCCCGGAGTGCGCGCCGCGAGCGTCGCGAATTCGCCGCTCATCGGCGACGGCGCCTGGGGTTGGCCTGTGGTTCCTGCCGGTCGGCAGGAGCCCGCGAAAGCGCCGAGCGGACACGGCTCCGGCATGGCCGATACGGCCACTCGTGTTCTTGCAACCGGACCCGGTTTCTTCGCAACGATGCGGATTCCCCTGGTCGCCGGGCGCGAATTCGATGAACGGGACCGCTTGGGCGCACCTCCCGTGGCCATCGTGAATGAGGCTTGGTTGAAGGTCAACCTGGAGGGACGGAACCCGATTGGGCAGCGCGTCGTGAGTTTCCGCCAAGGACTGAAGCCGTCGGAAATGGAGATCGTCGGAGTGGCGCGGAACGCCAGGTACGAGGAGTTGACAGGCAAGTTCCCGGCAATCGTATACGTGCCATTCCTGCAAGACCGCAACCTCCCCGTTGACGAGATGACCTTTTTCCTGAGCACGGCAGGCGATCCGCTGGCATACGCCGGCACCGTTCGCGAGATCGTCCATCAGGCAGACGCCCGAATTCCCGTGACTAACCTGAGTACGCAGTCGTCGCGGATCGAGCGGGAGATGGGTCCCCAGATTCTATTCACCCGGTTGTGTTCGGGCTTTGCGCTGCTGGCACTCGTGATCGCATGTGTCGGATTGTATGGGACAATGTCGTACACCGTCGCGCGCCGCACCTCCGAGATCGGAATCCGGATCGCTTTGGGAGCACAGCGAAGGGCGGTGGTCTGGATGGTGCTCCGGGACGTTCTGGTCCAGGCCGCCTTGGGCCTCGCCATCAGCGTGCCGGTGGCAATCGTGATGGCAAAATCGATCGAGTCACTTCTTTTCGGAGTAAGACCAAACGATCCACAGGCGTTAACTGCAGCGGTGACGATTCTCCTCAGCGCCGCCCTCGCGGCGGCCTGGGTGCCCGCTCGAAGAGCATCTCGAATTGATCCAATAACCGCGGTTAGGCATGAGTGAGTGGAGCTAATGGTCAGCCGTCGGCCCGCCGGGATCGGCCATCCCACGAAGTCGCTGATGCCGGTCAAACGCCCGCTGGCGGAGTACATTGGAAGCGCGAAGCGCCTTCTCAGCCTCTTCCGGACGATCCAGGCGTTTGAGCACCATCGCCAGTTGATAGTGGATATCGCCTTTGTCGTCGATCGCCCTCGCCTTCTCGAGATACACGAGGGCGTCCTGGTTCCGGCCTAAATGGTAGTAGGCTCGTCCCAGATCGGCGCAGGCGGACAGAGAATCCGGCTCTACTGCAAGAAAGGCCTTCAGAAGGGGAACTGCCTCCGCTTCGCGGTGCTGCCGTACGCGGATGTTGCCCAGTTCGAACAGAGCCTGTGAAGCCCCAGCGGAAGACTCCTCACCGAATCGGACAAAAGTCTCTTGTGTTAAGATGCTGGCTTAATCCCGATTCATCGTATTGTAAGGAGCAACTGTCCCTTGAAAGTCTATGAAGGAGCGGAAATAAGGAATGTCGGCCTGGTAGGGCACGGACATTCCGGCAAGACAAGTCTCGCCGCTGCGTTTCTCTATACGAGCGGCGCCACCAATCGTCTCACTCGCGCTGATGAGGGCAACACCATCACCGACTTTGACGACGAGGAGATCGCCCGTAAGATCACCATTTCCACTGGACTCGCCTACGTCGAGTGGAAGAAAACCAAGATCAACCTGCTCGATACCCCCGGTTTCAACATCTTTCTGAACGACACCAAGTCCGCCCTCGCCGCGGCCGATTCGGCGCTGATCGTGGTTGACGGTGTGGCCGGCGTTGAGGTCCAGACCGAAAAGACATTTGGCTTTGCCGACGAGTTCAAACTCCCTCGCGCCTTCGTCGTGAACAAGCTCGACCGGGAACGCGCCAGCTTTGAGCGGTCGCTCGAAAGCATCCAGAGCGTGTTCGGACGGACCGCCGTACCCATCCACCTTCCCATCGGATCGGAACGCGACTTTAAAGGCGTCGTGGACCTCATCCGCATGAAGGCCTATACGTATGCCCCCGACGGCGACGGCAAGGGTAAAGAGTCCGAGATTCCCGCCGAACTGGCCGCTGCCGCCCAGACCGCCCACGAAGCCCTAGTCGAGTTGATCGCTGAAGGCAAAGACGAATTGATGGAAGAGTTCTTCAACGAAGGAACCATCGCCTTGGAGCACCTCGTTGCCGGACTGCGTGAAGAAATGGCTGAGCGCCGGGTCTTCCCTGTATTGTGCGCGGCCGCCCTGCGCAATATAGGCGCCGACCTGATTCTCGATTTCATAGCCGACTATCTGCCCTCCGCCATCGCGCGCGGCACGGTCACCGGGGATGTGAACGGGGAAGCCAGGGAACGTAGGATGTCCGATTCCGATCCGGTGTCGGCCTATGTCTTCAAGACTGTAGCGGACCCCTTCGCGGGCCGGGTCACCTACTTCAAGGTCATGTCGGGGGTGGTTAAGAATGACGCGAACCTGAGCAACAGCCGCTCCGGATCCGCGGAGCGCCTATCGCACATTGGCCTCCTGATGGGCAAGACCATCGCTCCGGTAACCGAGGTCCGCACCGGCGACATCGGCGCAGTCGCAAAGCTCAAGGACACTCTGACCGGCGACACACTGGCCGATAAGGGGAGCATGATCGCCTATCCGCAGGTGCAGCTGCCGGAGCCGTCCATTGCCTACGCGATCTCGGCCAAGACTCGCAACGACGAAGACAGGATGGGCAACGCCGTCCATAGGATCCTTGAGGAAGATCCCTCGCTGCGCTTCTACCGCGATCCCCAGACGAAGGAGTTCCTGCTCGCCGGCAATGGACAGCAGCACGTCGAGGTCGTTTGCAGCCGCTTGAAGCGCCGGTATGGTGTCGATGTCTCGCTCAGCGCGCCGAAGATCCCCTACCGGGAGACTATTCGCGGCAAAGCCGACGTCCAGGGCCGCCACAAGAAGCAGACCGGCGGACACGGTCAATTCGGCGATTGCTGGATCAAGATGGAACCACTCCCGCGTGGCGGCAAGTTCGAGTTCGAGAATGACGTTTTCGGCGGATCCATCCCCAGGAATTTCATCCCCGCTGTCGAGAAGGGCATCATTGAGGCAGCCGCCAAGGGCTTTTTGGCCGGATTCCCCATGGTCGATTTCAAGGTGACCGTGTACGACGGGTCCTACCATGACGTCGATTCGTCCGAGATGTCGTTCAAACTGGCTGCCCGCAAGGCCTTTAAGGCCGCCATGGAAACGGCCAAGCCCACTCTGCTCGAGCCCGTCATGAACGTAGAGGTTCAGGCGCCGGTGGAGTACGCCGGAGACCTGATGGGCGACATGAACAGCCGTCGAGGCCGCATTTCAGGTATGGAAACCAAGGGCGCTACCCAGATCGTAAGAGCCCAGGTCCCCATGTCGGAAATGCTGACCTATCAGAATGACCTTACCTCCATGACCCAGGGGCGAGGTTCTTTCTCGATGGAGTTCGATCATTATGATTTCGTCCCCGCCCTGCAGGCGGAAAAGATCATAGCCGCAGCCAAGGCGGCTAAGACCGGTGAGGAAGAAGAAGAGGAGTAGCTCCTGTGCATACCCCGGAGCTCCAATAGAATCGGTTTGGAGCTTCGGGATGCTAGCGTATGATGCGTTACAGTATTAATCTATTTTAATCTTTGAGATGCAAAGCGCACGTAAGACAACTAAGCCTTTTGACACGTGCCGCTTGTGTCCGAGTGACACACCATCGGATCGTCCTGTTCTAGTACGGTCAGTGGCCACCCGGTAGATTTTCAGCTTGACCGGTGTTTGTAGGTAATTGTAAATTAAGCATTTGCGTCACAGTGATCGGATTGTAAAATTCCAAGTCGGGATACTGACGGAAGTGTGAGGGATCGGATGACTCAACGCCGCTGTATTTTCACGGTTCTCATATGCAGCGCAGCTATTTTGCTGCTGCTGAACGGATGCGCTCCCGTCCAGAGCCAGCAGTTACGCCAATCGTTCCTGCCTCCCGTTCCCAAATCCGAAGAACCCGAATACCTCAGCGAACCCCCTCCAGTCCCCAAAGAATTCGTCAAAGAGATCCCCCAACTGCTCCCGGTTGAACCTGTGCAAGCGAAGGGTTCCGCCATCGACAGCAGGCTGCACCGCGCCGAGGAGAAGTTCAACGAAGGCAAAGCATCCTACCAGGCCGGAGATCTGGCCGAAGCCCGTCGGGCCTTCGATCAGGCTGTCGATATCCTGCTGGGGGCTCCCGAAGGCGCGCCGGATCGGGCCAAACTCGAGCGCCGTCTCGATCAGATGGTCGATACCATCTACAGGTATGACGTGAACGGCCTCGGCGCCGCTGAGGATGCCGACAAGGTTGTCTACGACAAGGCCCCCGTTGACACCATCCTGGAGATGACCTTCCCCATCGATCCGCGCTTGAAACCGAAAGTCCGCGAAGAGGTTCAGGCCACCGTTTCCCAGCTTCCACTCGAAGAGAGCGACTCGGTCCTCAGCTACATCCACTTCTTCTCCAGCGAGAGGGGAAAGCGGATCCTCACCGCCGGCCTCCGCCGCGCGGGACGGTACCGCCCGTTGATCCAGCGGGTGCTCGACGAAGAGGGCGTTCCCCAGGAGTTGATCTATCTCGCTCAGGCTGAATCGGGCTTCCTGCCGCGCGCCGTTTCGTACAAATCCGCCGCCGGTATGTGGCAGTTCCTTTCGTGGCGCGGCAAAGAGTACGGTTTGGGCGTCACCAAATACAGTGACGATCGTCTGGATCCCGAGAAGGCCACCCGCGCGGCTGCCCAACACCTCCGCGACCTTTACCAGCAGTTCGGCGATTGGTACCTGGCGATGGCGGCCTATAATTGCGGACCCGGATGCGTGGAACGCGCCGTCCAGCGCACCGGCTATGCAGACTTCTGGAGCCTTCGCAACCTGAACGCCCTTCCCCGTGAGACCTCCAATTACGTCCCCGCCATTCTTGCTATTACCATCATGGCCAAGAATCCAAAGGACTACGGGCTGGAGGGTATCGAGACGGATGCTCCCATCGAATATGACAGCGTGAAGGCGGAGGTTGCCACCAACCTGTCGCTGGTTGCCGATGCCGTGGATCGGCCGCGTCTCTGAGATCCGGGAATTGAACCCGTCCCTGTTGAAGGGCATCGCCCCCCAGGGCAGCGAGCTCCGCGTACCCAAGGGCACCGCGAACACGCTATTGGCAGCGCTGGAATCTGTTCCCGCCGCCAAGCGCGATAGCTGGCGGATGCACCGCGTCGAAAAGGACGAAACGCTAGCCGCTATCGCAAAGCGTTTCGGTACCCCGGCTTCGGCCATTGTTTCGGCCAACAACGGAGCGCTCGGGGTTCCTGAGGCGGGCGACGTGCTGTTGATCCCGGCTGCCTACCGCGAGCCTGTGGTGACGCCCGCCAAGCGAGTCGTTCGCGGCCGGCGGGCTGCTACCCCCCACGCCTCTGCCGCTCATGCGCGGACCGTCGCGGCCAAGGCGCCTGCCCAGAACACCGGTGTCCACCACGTTCCCGCGAAGGTTCTGAACCAGCGTGCGCCCGCTCGTCGCGTCCGCACCGCATCGGTTGGTTCTACTGGCGGACAGTAAACGTGGCCTTGGCCGGGTTGGCCGTTCTTGAATTGTTGGTGGGGATCGGCGCGGTTGCCGGCGGAGCGTCGTTGGCGCTTGCGCCCGACGGTTCCATCCTGCACATGCCGCTCGACATGCTGAACGGCACACCCTTCCGTACCTACCTCATCCCCGGCCTGCTGTTGGGTCTCGTCGTTGGAGGAAGCAACATCTTAGCGGCTGTTCTGACCCTACTGCGGAAGCGGCATGCGCGGCCGGCGGGAATCCTCGCGGGATCGGTCCTGGTCGTTTGGATCTTGACCCAACTGGCCCTGGTCGGATACCAGCATCCTTTACAACCAATTTACCTGGCAGCCGGTGTCGTGATCGTTGCCTCATCCTGGCGAGGGAAGGCTCGGCTTCAGACCAGCGCGACAGAACTCAGCCGCTGAACCGGCACCGGCCTGCCGTCGTGCTTCTCCATGAACGCTCGATCCATCGCGGCCACATCCCCCACTCGCACCGCCGCCTGGACTTCCAGCTCGGCCCAGGCGCCGTCCCAGTCTAGGGTGACGACATCTCCCCGTATCCGATGTTCCAGCGTCAGCCCACAGACGTACTTGTCATAGTCTTCGAGCGACCCTTCGGCGTCGTGCAGCGCCAGGGCGAACGCGCAGTAGGCGATCCGCGGCCACCGGATCGTTTGCGGCTCGCGCCTCTTCAGGAAGTCCACGGAGAGCGTGAGCAGGTCGTCTTCGCGCGCCACCGTCACCGCCCCGGTCACTTCGCCGCACACAGTGCGAAGCACCTGCAGCCACATCAACGTGCCGCCCAGGTCCACCACCACCCGGCTCGCTGGCGGGAACTCGCCGAGTTCCGCGAGCTCTCCGTTCACCAGCACCGGCGCGTTCGCCGGCACCTGTGCCAGGTCGAACCGGAGCCGCAGCCGGGAGCACGTGAACTCGCCGTCCTTCACCGGATCCAGGCTCGGATGCTTGTCGCCGCCCGGCCACCGGAACGTCGCCACCCCCAGAACGTAGTTCTTCACCTGCGTCGAATACAGCAGGCCCGACGCGAAGTCGTAGTCGTCCTTGAGCAGCCGCGCCTGCAAATACCTCGCTGGCCGATCCGCACCGCCCCAGTACGCCGCCAGCGGCCGGCTCTGAACCCAGAAGTTGCCCCGGTTCACCGACCCCAGGCAGAACTCCGTGGAGAGAAACGTTGTCCCCTGCACCGGCCGCACGCCTGCCGGAGCGTTGGCGAACAGTTCGCCGTGTTCGCGATCCATCCCCAGGCTGAGAAACCACCCAATGGCATCTTCAGAACACCGGTAGTCCACCAGCGCCACCTCTCCGGGGACATTCCGCTTTCCGATTTCGTCGTACTTGAAAAACGGAATTGCGCCGCCGAGCGCCTTCTGAATCCAGGCCGGATAGCCGATGTCCGTCTGATAGCAGCGGCTCATCGGTCCGGCGAGCTGCCGTGTCGGCGGATGCCAGTGCCGGCTCAAGTGGATCCACGCCCGAGTCTCCAAACGTGCCGCCAGCTTGCGAGCCTCCAGATCCTTGACGAACATGCGCATGCGCGTCAGGTTCGCGATCGTCACATTGGCGTAGGTCGGGCTGTTGTATTCGGCGAAGCTGCCGGTCTCGTCCACTGTCCGCGCGAACCGTACCAGCCGCTCGGTCGCGTACTGCTTCAGATCCGCGTCATTCAGTAATTCCGCCGCCATCAGCGTCACGAACGTTCCCTGAACCGCGATGTTCGTATACGTCATCGCGACGTTCCGCTTTCGCACTGACTGCGCCGAGTGGCGGATCGCTTGGAGCAGCCGGTCCCGCAGCGGAGCCGCAAACCGCGCGCCGTGCCGGAATTCGATTGTCACCAGCACCGCACCCAGAAAGTCGGCCCAGTTCCAATCCGCCGGCGACATCTTCGACGCGGGCTCTTCCAGGTAGTAGCCCCACAAGCCGTACCACTGGCTCTTGGTGTCGGTGTCCTGCAAGGTGAGGATCCGATCCAGAATCGCCATCCCTCGCCGGCGCCTTTGTTCCTCTCCTGTCTCGAGCAGCAGCAGAGCGTAATCCAGCGAGTCCCGTGTGAGGTGGGCGGTCGTGTTCCGAAGGCTGGTGTGGTAGTGATACTCGGGGCCGATCTTTTGGCTGATCAGCATCTCAGCCGGATCGAAACGCGCATCCATGCGCTCCACGGCAGCCAGCAGAACGGCGCGATCCCACTTGGCCGTCCATCTCGGTGGTTCCTGACCGGCCATTGCAGCCGGCATTGCCAGCAGCGTCCTTCGGGTCAGACTCATCAGGGTTTACCGTCCCGTGGTTCCCAGTTTCAGCAATTGCTCGGCGTGCTTCAGTGCCTCCGGTGTGAGCCGCTCGCCCGAGATCATGCGTCCGATCTCACGGGCGCGCTCGGCTGCCGGCAGCGGCTCGATGCTCGACACCGTGCGCCCGTTCTCTTCGTGCTTTTCCACGCGGTAGTGGTGATCCGCGAATCCCGCGATCTGCGGAAGGTGCGTCACGCAAAGAACCTGGTTCGACGCAGCCAGCCGCTTCAACCTTCGCCCCACCGCCTCGGCGGCGCCGCCTCCGATGCCCGCGTCCACCTCGTCGAACACCAGCGTCCTCGCGACACCGCCGCCGTTGCAGCCCGGCGCCTGCGTGCACGTCTTCAGCGCCAGCGCGAGCCGAGACAATTCGCCGCCGGACGCGATCTTCTCTAGCGGCTTCGGCTCCTCGCCAAGGTTCGGCGCAATCAGGAACTGGACCGCGTCCGCTCCTGACGCCGACCACGGCGCCGGAGCCAGCGACACCTGGAACTTCGTCTTGGCCATCGCCAGCGAGGCCAACTCCGCCTCCACGCGCCGCGACAGTTCCTCGCCGGCCTTGGCGCGCAGCGCCGTCAACTTCTGTGCCGCCGATTCGTATTCGGCCGCCAGCCGCGCGCGTTCCTTCTCCATTCGCGCCCGACGCTCGCCGGCGTCCTCGGCCAAGCCGAGATGTCCGCTCACCTGCGTCAGAAACGCCAGAATGTCTTCCACGGTCCCGCCGTACTTCCGCTTCAGCTTATCGAGGGATGCCAGCCGCGATTCCACTTCATCCAGCCGCGCCGGGTCCGCCTCCAGTTTGCTCACGTAGTCGCGCAGCGTGTAGGACGCCTCGTCCACCGCCAGCATCGCGGGTTTGAGCGTCTCCACCATGCCGGCCGCCGATTCGTCGATCCTTGCCAGTTCCTCCAGCTTCCGCGCCGCGAGCTTCAGCTGCGTGTAGGCGCTCGACGGTGAATCGTACAGCGCCGCATAGGCCGTGTTCGCCGATTCCTGCAGCCGCGCGACATTGCTCAACACCCGGCGCTCGTTCTCGAGTTCTGTGTCTTCGCCCGCGCGCAGGTTGGCGGCTTCGATCTCCCGCTTCTGAAAACTCCACAAGTCGGCCATGCGGAGCCTCTCCTGCTCCGAGCGGTCGAGGTCGTCAAGGTCTGCCGAGCACTTGCGCCAGCGGCGATACAGGTCCGCCAGCGCGCTCGTGTCGATCTTGCCGAACGCGTCCAGCATCTCGCGCTGCGCCTCCGCGCTGAACAGCAGTTGCTGATCGTGTTGTCCGTGGATATCGCCGATCCACGGCGCGAGGTCGCGCAGAAGGCCGATGGTCACCGGCCGGCTGCCCGCGAATGCCCGTGATTTTCCCGAACTCAGGATCTCGCGCTCAATCAGCAACTCGCCGTCTTCGCACTCGATCCCGGCATCGTCGAGCAGCGGCTTCACACGGGGATCGCCCGGCACTTCGAAGATCGCCGAGATCCGGGCCCGGTCGCAATCCGTCCGCACCATCTCCGCCGAGGCGCGTCCGCCGAACAGCAGCGCCAGCGCATCCACCACCATCGACTTGCCGCTGCCTGTTTCGCCCGTCAGCACGTTCAATCCGGAGTGGAAACGCACACGGATCCGCTCGATGACGGCGTAGTTCTCCACCACGAGTTCCACCAACATCTGAGGCCAGTCTATCAGTCCAATGTCAGTTAGTCTTCCGTTGTCGGGCAGGGCCCCAGGCCGTCAAGTGGCATGGGTCTATCAGTCCGCGAGAGTTGGTTACCCTGTAAGGATGCACGAATTCCTCCAGTCGGTGGCCCATCGCGCGTCCCGATATCTCGATGAGATCCAGGAACGCAGGGTGGGTCCGTCACCCGAAGCAGTCGCGCGATTGGAGGCTTTCGTCGAGCCGCTTCCCGACGGTCCCACTGAACCCGAAGAGGTGGTGCGCCTGCTCGATGAACACGGTTCCCCCGCCACCATGGGGATCGCTGGACCGCGTTTCTTCGGATTCGTGATCGGCGGATCGCTCCCCGCCGCCCTCGGGGCGAACTGGCTCGCCACCGCCTGGGATCAGAATGCCGGACTTTTCGCCGCCACACCCATTTCGGCGCTGCTCGAAGAGGTCTCTTTGGCCTGGCTCCTGGACGCCCTGGCTCTACCGAAAGGCTGCGGAGGCGCGTTCGTCACAGGCGCTACGGTGGCGAACCTCACCGCCCTCGCCGCAGCTCGCCACGTAGTTCTCGAGCGCTCCGGATGGGATGCCGAAGGGCAAGGACTGTTCGGGGCGCCGCCCATTCAAGTGGTGATCGGCGAAGAGGCGCATCCTTCCGTGATCAAGTCGCTCGGCATCTTAGGACTCGGGCGCGATCGCGTCCTGCGCGTCCCTGTGGACGGACAAGGACGGATGCGGGCCGACCGGTTCCCCGAACTCTCGGGTCCGGCCATCGTCTGTGTGCAGGCCGGCAACGTCAACACCGGAGCGTTCGATCCGGCTCGCGAGATCATCCGCCGCGCACGCGCCGCTGGAGCCTGGATCCACGTGGACGGCGCATTCGGACTCTGGGCCGCCGCCGCTCCCGAGTATGCCCACCTGGTGGACGGATTCGCCGAAGCCGACTCCTGGGCCACCGACGCGCACAAATGGCTGAACGTCCCCTACGATAGCGGCCTGGCGTTCGTTCGCGATCCCGAGCACTTGCGCGCGGCCATGAGTCTCACCGCCGCGTATCTGCCGCAGGGCGATCACCGCGAGCCATCGCAGTATGTGCCCGAACTCTCGCGGCGTGCGCGCGGTGTCGAGATCTGGGCCGCGTTGAAGTCGCTCGGGCGCAGGGGCTTGGCCGAACTGATCGAGCGCGATTGCCGCTGTGCTCGAAGATTCGCCGAAGGGCTCTCCGCAGCCGGTTTCGAGATCCTGAATGACGTGGTGCTGAACCAGGTGCTGGTGTCGTTCGGCTCTCCCGAAACCAACCAGCGGGTGGTGCGGGGAGTTCAGGACGATGGGACCTGTTGGGCGGGAGGAACCGTCTGGCAGGGACGGCACGCCATGCGCATCAGCGTATCGTCCTGGGCCACTAATGACAACGATGTCGATCGAAGCCTGGAAGCCATCGTCCGCGTGGCCCGCGGAATTGCCGCCTCGGCGGTGTGACCGGGCTTACCCAAAAAACATTAAAACGTACAAACCGTAATTTGTTTTAAAGCGTCCTACCGGACTCAGTCATTACATACAATGGAGAGTGGGCCGTTGCCGCGTTCCGGCCTGGACTCACAATTCTGCAATGACCCTATATTTCACCCCGGCACTACTGCTGCAGGTCAGCATCTTCGAAATGGTCAAGACGTCCCAGCCCATTCCGATCACGGTGATGTCGCTGTTGCTGATACTGTCCTTGCTGTCCTGGACCATCATCTTTTCGAAGTTTTCCACCTTCCGGCAAGCCAACTCCGCCAATCGCCAGTTTCTGCGCGCATTCCGGAAGGCCACCGGCCTGGAGCAGGTGGCGCTGGCCAGCGAGCAGTTCCGCGCTTCGCCGCTGGTGGCGGTTTTCGATTTCGGGTTTGAAGAGGTTTCCCGCCAGCGTAAAAGAGGGGGCAAGTTGAGCAATCCGCTTGCGCTCGAACGCACGCTGCAGTTAGGCATCAGTGAGGAAGTGGCCAAGCTCGAGCGCAACATGAGCTGGCTCGCGACAGCGGCCACCGTATCGCCCTTCATCGGACTGTTCGGAACGGTGTGGGGAATCATCGACGCGTTCCAGGCTCTCGGTCTGGCTGGCGCCACCAGTATGCGCGCCGTCGCTCCGGGCATTGCGCACGCGCTGGTGGCCACCGCGCTCGGACTCGCGGCCGCCATTCCCGCCGCCGTTTTTTACAACCACTTCGGCCACATTCTGAAGGAACTGGGCGCCCGGATGGAGGACTTCTCTCTGGAGTTCCTGAACCTGGCCGAGCGCGATCTGGAGGATTGACCGATGGCGTTCTCCATCAATCCCGGCCTGGGCAGCGGACGCCGCCGGTTCCGTGGCGGCTCGCCTTCGCTGGCCGAGATCAATATCGTTCCGTTAGTGGACGTCGTGCTGGTGCTGCTGATCATCTTTATGCTCACCGCGCACGTCATGGAATTCGGAATGGAAGTGGACGTTCCGAAGACCAAGACGGTGCGGGACACGGCCGAAATTCTTCCGGTGGTCAACGTGGCTCGCGACGGCAAGTTGTTTCTGATCGATCAGCCGGCCAACATCAACGAGCTCCCGGACCTGATTGCCAAGCGGTTTCACGGCGCGAAGGCCGTCTATGTGCGGGGCGACAAGGAAGTACCGTGGGAAGTAATGGCGCAGGTATTCAGCGAACTCGGTGAAGCCAAGCTGGATGTCCGCGCCGTCACACAACCTGAGGAAACGGTAGGTCCCAAGACCGATCGATGATTCAGCACCCCGACATCCTCGACGAACAGGAGCGGCTGCGGCGGCCGCTGGTGGGTTCGCTGGTGCTGCATGTCGGGGTCGTCGCCTTCTTGCTCACGTTTAACTGGTGGCAGAATCGCGGGCGGATCCAGTTCGGCGATCCCAACTCGATGGGTGGATCGGTGGGCATCACGCCGGTATCCAGCATTCCACTGCCGCATCGCAGCGGCGCCACCAACCCGGTGGCCAACGACACCGAATCGCAAGTGCCGTCACAGCCCAAAAAGGTGAAGGAATCGAAGCGCGTTCCCAAGGAAGAGCCGGACGCGATTCCCCTGCACTCCAAGAAGAAGCCCAAGCGGATGTCCGAGCAGATCGCCCGCAACCAGACCTATCGCCCGCTCGAATCGGACCGTCCCAACCAGGTGTATTCGAGCACCGGCGCGGCCGTGCAGTCGCCGTTGTATGGCGGCGCGGCGGGCATGGGAGGCACGGGCATCGGCAATAGCGTGTTCGGCCAGCGCCTTGGCTGGTACGCGCAACTGCTGCAGCAGACCATCGCCAACAAGTGGGGCATCGAGAGCGCCTCGATTCCCGCCAGCACCACCTCCAGCCGCCGCGTCACGCTCAGCTTCGAGATCCTGCGCGACGGCACCGTCCGCAACGTCCGGGTGCTTGAATCGAGCGGCGACGCCCAGGTGGATTATGCGGCGCAGCGGGCGGTGCTCAAATCCAGCCCGGTGCGGCGCCTGCCCGAAGAGTTCGAAAGAAACACAGCCAACGTGGAGTTTTGGTTCCAATTGCAGCGATGAAAAAGATATTGATTCCTCTAATTGCCAGCCTGCTGGCGGCAGCCGCATTCCTGATCGCGCAGCAACCGCCCGACATCCGCGTGGGTGTTACGGGCGGCCAGCGGCCGGCCATCGCCATCCCCGATTTCCGCGGATCCGGCGACGCGCAGCGGTTCATGAACGTGTTCAACGAGACGCTGTGGAACGAATTGCAGCAGTCCGGCCTGTTCAAGATGGTGGCGAAGTCGATGTACCCGCTGCGCGTGCCGCAGCAGCCCTCCGATTTCCGCCCTCCTACCATGCCCACAAGCCGGCCGCGCAGGGGACAGACTCCGCAGCCCGTCAGTAACGGGCCCTGGCTGACGGACTGGTCCGCGCCTCCGGTAAGTGCTCAGTATCTGGCCTTCGGCTATACCGCGCCTCAGAACGATCAGATGGTGCTGTCGGCCTGGCTGTACGACGTCACACGGGGCGATCCGTCCGCCGCCCAGGTGATCGGTAAGCTGTACTTCGGGCCGTTGAGCGACGACGGCAGCCGCAAAGTGGCGCGCGAGTTCGCGGCCGACATCCTGCAGCAGTTCGGCGGCACCAGCCTGCTCGGTTCCAAAATTTACTTCGTCTCCGACCGCACCTCCCACAAGGAGATCTGGTCAATGGATTACGATGGATCCAACCAGACGCAGATCACGCACTACAACTCCATCTCCACCTTCCCATGTGTATCGCCCGACAACACGAAGATCGCCTTTACCACCTGGTACCGCGGAAACCCCGGCATTTTCGTGCACTCGCTGGAGACCGGCCGCAAACTGATCTTCTACAATCAGCCGGCTTCGCTCAACGCTCCCAGCGACTTTACGCCGGACAACAAGCGCCTACTGCTGTATTCGACGGCCGGCGGCAGTTATGCGCAAATTTTTATAGCCAATGTTGATGGATCCGATTGGCATAGAATTTCATCAATTCGAGCGATAGAAGTTGAACCGAAGGTGAATCCGAAAACCGGAGCGGATCTCGTGTTCGTTTCCGGTCGCAGCGGACTGCCACAGATATATAGAATGAATGTAGACGGAGCAGACATCGTTAGGCTGACCGATGGAGAGGGCGAAGCCGTAAACCCGGCTTGGCACCCCGACGGTCAGAAGATCGCTTTCGCGTGGACAAGAGGTTTTGAGCCCGGCAACTATAACATTTTCATCATGGACGTTGCTTCCCGCGCAGTTACACAGCTTACGCACGGCGTTGGCCGGAACGAGAATCCGGTCTGGGCTCCCGATGGTTTGCACCTCGTCTATTCGTCCAAACGCGGCCGCACGATTCAGTTGTTTACGATGCTGGCCGACGGTACACAACAAAAACAACTCACCACCATTGGCAACAATGAGAAGCCAGTGTGGGGAAAAGGAAGCAAATAGGTAGTCTCGTCATTTCAGGAGGCAATTTCAGGATGAACAAGCGCACGTTAGCCTACGCCAAGGCCGCCGCGATTTTATTGGCCTGCATGTTTTTGATGCTCACTGCAGGCTGCAAGAAAAAGACTCCGGCTCCGCCGCCGGTGCCGCCACCGAAAGTGGAAGCGCCGCCGCCGCCCCCAGCCAAGCCGTTGATTGCCAGCTTCACCGCTGAACCGAGCACGATTCAGCGCGGCCAGTCGGCAACCCTCCGGTGGTCCGTCAGCAATGCCACGGATATCACCATCGACCAGGGCGTCGGCCCGGTCCAATCGAACGGCAGCCGTCAGGTCTATCCGAGCAATACCACCACCTACACGTTGGTGGCGAACGGGCCTGGTGGATCCGCAACCAGCAGTGCCACCGTTACGGTGGAAGCTCCGCCGCCACCGCCGCCACCGCCGCCGCCGCCGCCCACCAAGCGGTCCGCGCAGGACATCCTCGCCTCCGATGTGCAGGATGCGTACTTCGACTATGACAAGAGCGATATCCGAGAGGATGCCCGCTCCGTGCTAACGAGGAACGCCGAGGTTCTGAAGCAGTTGTTCAGCGATAACCCGGGCTTCACAGTCATGATCGAAGGTCATTGCGACGAGCGCGGCTCGGCCGAGTACAACCTTGGCTTGGGCGACAGACGCGCCGGCAGCGCCAAGGATTTCCTCGTCCAGGCAGGCGTTCCCGCCGACCGGCTGAAGACCATCAGCTACGGTAAGGAGCGTCCCACCTGTACCGAGTCCAACGAGAGCTGCTATCAGAAGAACCGCCGCGCGCACTTTTCCGCAGCCCAGTAAGTGTTGTGGAATAGAAACAGGGGGCCTCAACGGAGGCCCCCACCTGATGGCCGGCAAGCCGGCTGGGAGTGTGTAATGAAGTTCACTGTTTTTCTGTTTCTCCTTCTGACGCCGCTCGCCGCGTTTGCCCAGAAAAAGGAAATGGTCGAATTGCAGCGCGACGTTGCCTTGCTTCAGGACCAGATGCGGACCTTGCAGCGGTCTCAGGATGAGAAACTGGCTCAATTGACGTTGCTGATCCAGCAGGCGCTGGATGCCTCCAACAAGGCCAACACCTCGATGGCGGTGTTGCAGAACAGCCTGTCGGAACGGATTGGCGAACAGGCCAAATCGATGATGGGCCCGGTCAGCGGCGTCGGCACGAAGGTGGACCAGATGGCCGACGAATTCCGTTCCGTCCGCGAATCGGTGGCCGACCTGGCAGCGCGAATGGGCAAACTGGACGCCAAGCTAACCGATATCAACAGCGCCATCTCGACGCTGCGCAATCCACCGGCTGCTCCGCCGCCCGGACCGGGTGGTTCGGCCTCCGCCGCTCCTCCGCCGGGAACCTCGGCCGAGGCGACCTACCAGAACGCCTACCGGGACATGGTGGGAGGACAGATGGATCTCGCTCTGCAGGAGTTCACGGATTATCTCAGGTACTTCGGCAACACCGAATACGCTCCGAATGCCCAGTTCTATGTCGGCGACATCTATATGCGTAAGGGCGACGCCGAGAACGCCATTGCGGCCTTCGACGCCGTACTGGAGCGGTACCCGGAGAACACCAAGACTGCCGACGCCCGCTACATGAAGGGCCGAGCCTTGGTGCAGGCGGGTAAGCCCACGGCAGCCGCGCAGGAATTCCGCGAGATCATCAAGCGGTATCCGGACAAGGATGTCGCAACCAAGGCAAAATCGCAGTTGAAAGCGCTCGGCTACTCCACTACTTCTACGGCCCCTGCTAAAAAGAAGAAGTAGTGGACCGGGCGCGCGCTACTTTCCGCGCGCGCTTGCCGCTACCGGAGCTGGCGCCGCCGTTTCCTTCGCAGCTTCTGCTACCTTCGTCAGCCCCAGCACGCTTCGCAACTCCGTATCCACCCGCTGTTTGAAATCTGGGTTGTCCTTCAGGAACTGCCGCGCGGTCTCCCGCCCCTGCCCGATGCGCTCGCCTTTGTAGCTGAACCAGGAACCGCTCTTCTCGACCACGTTATTGGCGACTCCCTGGTCGATCAGATCGCCTTCCTTGGAGATCCCCTCGCCGTAAAGAATATCGAACTCGGCTTCGCGGAACGGCGCTGCGACTTTGTTCTTCACGATCTTTACCCTGGTCCGATTGCCGATCACGGCCTCGCCGTCCTTGATGGCCGCGATGCGCCGGATGTCGCACCGTACCGACGAGTAGAACTTCAAGGCGCGGCCGCCTGATGTGGTTTCGGGGCTTCCGAACATCACGCCGATCTTCTCGCGAATCTGGTTGATGAAGATGAGGCAGGTGTTCGATTTGGAAACCGTGCCGGTGAGCTTTCGCATGGCCTGGGACATCAGCCGCGCTTGCACGCCGACGAACGCATCGCCCATCTCGCCGTCCAGTTCGGCCTTGGGCACCAGGGCGGCCACCGAGTCCACCACCAGGACGTCGATGGAGCCGGACGAAATCAGTGCATTGGTGATCTCCAGGGCCTGCTCCGCGTAGTCCGGCTGAGACACCAGTAGATTGTCCACATCCACGCCCAGTTTGCGGGCGTACGACGGATCCAGGGCATGTTCGACGTCGATGAAAGCCGCCATGCCGCCGGCCTTTTGCGCCTCCGCTATCACCTGCAGCGCGATGGTCGTCTTGCCCGAGGATTCCGGGCCGAAGATCTCGTTGATACGGCCCCGGGGGAATCCGCCGACGCCCAGAGCATAGTCCACCGAAATGGAACCGGTGGAGATGGAGGAGATCGGCACGACGGCTTCTTTCGAGCCGAGCCGTAGGATGGAACCCTTGCCGAACTGTTTTTCGATCTGGCCGAGTGCGGCGCTCAGTAAGCGGGCGCGTTCTTTGTCGTCCATTGGTGATCTAATTATATCCTGCGAGGATTGCCGAGGCGAGATCTTTCTTCTCCAAATCTTCGCCTTTGTTTCTTTAGGAGCTCCGATGGTTCACTTCGAGAACAGCCAGCCCATTCTTCGGGTCGAGAATTTGAAGGTCAGCGTGGAGTTCTATACCGGCATGCTGGGTTTCCAGAATGCGCCTTGGGGGAATGACACCTTCACCAGCGTCAACCGGGACCATGCCGGCATCTATCTGTGCCAGGGCGGTCAGGGGCGCGGAGGGGCTTGGGTGTGGATCGGCGTGGACAACGTAGAAACCCTGCACGAGGAGCTTGAGGCGCGTGGAGTCGCCATCCGCATGCCGCCGACGAACTTCCCCTGGGCGCTCGAGATGCAAGTGGAAGATCCCGACGGGAATGTTCTCCGGATCGGATCGGAGGCCAGGTAAATGCGGATTCTCGGTATTCTGGCTCTGCTGTGGATGTGCGGCGGTCCCAGCCGCGCCGAGTTCCTCGCGTCCGCGCTGAAGGTGGACATCACCCCCGGGAACTCCCAATGGTTGATGGGCTACGCCGCGCGCCAGTCCACCGGTGTACATGACCGCATCTATCACCGGATCGCCGCGATCTCCGACGGCGCCACTCAGGTGTACCTGATCGCGTCGGACCTGTGCGTGTTCTCGCCCTCTGTCTACGACAACTTCACGGCCGAACTCGAAAAGGAAACCGGTATCCGCCCCAACCAGGTGTGGTGGATGACCACTCACACTCATTCGGCTCCGGAACTGGGACCGCCCGGCGTCTATGGCGTGCTGCTGCGCGGACGGTCGGAGCACGCCTGGGATCGCGAATATCTGGCCTTCGTCACCGCGGCATTGAAGGATGGTATTGTCCGGGCCCGGGCGGCTCTGGCTCCCGCACGGATGGCAGCAGGCACGGGAATCTCCAGGGCAAATATTAACCGTCGGGCGCGCGATCTGGACGGGACCATCTCGCTCGGGCTCAATCCGGACGGACCCGTGGACCGGCAGATCGGGCTGCTCCGGCTGGAACGTCCGGACGGGACACCGATCGCCGTCATCGCCAATTACGCGATGCACGGCACCGCGTTGAGCGGGCGCTGGATGGAAATCAGCGGTGATGCGCCCGGCATCGTGGCGGATTACGTCGAGGGTAAGATTGGGGCCCCGGCCCTATTCGTCAACGGCGCAGCCGGCAACATCGCGCCGATCTACAGCGTCCAGAACGACCCGAAATCGGCCCACCTCGGTGAGTTCCGGGTATTGCTGGGCGACCGCATTCTGGAGACGAATCGCACCACCGGCGGCGCTGCGGAAGTGAAGTTATGGTTGGGCGAGACGACAGTCGAGACACTCCGTAAGCCAGGACTGGGTTGGCCGCCTGAGCTGTCGGCCTACGCGTCCCGAACGCCCTCGGCGGAAGACCTGGTGAGGATTCCGGTCCGCTTTCTGAAGCTGGGCGACGTCGTGATCTGGGGCGCGCCCGTCGAACTGTTCTGTGAGATCGCCATGCGGGTAAGGAACGAATCGCCGTTCCGCCACACCTTCTATTTCGGCTACATGAACGGTTGGATGGGGTACTTGCCAACCGCGGCGGCCTTTACCGAAGGCGGGTACGAACCGCAAACGTCGCCCTTCACCGGTCGCGTGGAAAGAGACTTCGGCGACCGTGTTATCGCGTTCCTGAACGGCATGACACGATGAACGAACTCCTGACCTCCCTGCCTCAAGCTGAGTAATCAGGCTCGGGCCGGTGCCGGGACGCTCACTCGTAAAAATCCAGTTCCGGCATCGGATAGTGCTTCCGGTTTCGCGTCCACTGCCTTGCGCCGCGCCACAGCGCTGGCCGCGATCAGAGCGTCGCCCAACTCGACGGCATGGCTCTTTCGGTAACGTCGCAAGTATTCTCCGGCCCGACGGCCCGGAGTTCGGCTGCGCTGATTGCGGAGAAGAGGATCAACGCGTCGGACCTGCTGAGTTCGAGCCACTCTCCCGCAATCCTGTCGATGAGCGCATTGCCCCCCTGCGCACTCCCGCGGCTCTTTTGGAACCTGGCGCCGCTTCGTCGATACCGCCGGTGATAAAGCAGAACCGTCTTCAGCACGCAGTGTTCTGGCTCCGCCGCTGCTCGCTTGCCTTCATGATTTCGCTCATGTCCCCAGCTGGCCGAATCTCGAAAATGTTGCCAAACGTCAGCGCCGGATGCTGGCCGATCAGCTGTACAGCATGGTTCATGTCCCTCGCCTCAAGGACAAGAATGCCGCCGAGTTGTTCCTTGGTTTCCGCATAGGGACCATCGGTCGTTGCTACTTTGCCGTTCTTCCAAGACAGGGTTAAGGCGGTTTCCGGACCCTGAAGCGCTTCGCCACCACCCCAGTGCCCGTTGGCGCGAAGGTGATCGTCGTATTCAAAGCATCTGTCGAACAGACCGTTTCGCTCGCTCTCAGTCATGGCCTCGAATTTACTTTTGTCGTAGTACCCCAAACAGATGTATTTCATTGTTCTTCTCCTTATGACGGATGGGTGGAACCGGCACCAGAGCGTTGCGCCGGCTCGTTCCTCTCGTTCGCTATAGCCCGTGTTCTGGGGCCGCATTGACCAGGTTGTTTACTTGCTTCCGCCGGAACCTTGTTCCGGAGCCGGGAAGAAAAGAAGCTCGCGCACCTCGCCCGCCGCATCGCAGGAGATGGCACCCTTGCGCGCCCACGCCAGCGCCTCTTCCAGGTCTGCGCATTCCAGTATCCAGAAACCGCCCATGTGCTCCTTGGTCTCGGTGTACGGCCCGTCGGTGACGAGCACCTTGCCGTCGGGCTGCTTCCGCAGCGTCTTCGCGTTGGCGGCCGGGGAAATTCCGCAGGCGAACTTCCTCACGCCGGCAGCAATCAATTCGCGGTTGAGCGCGTGGATCTCCTCGATCATCGCTTCGGTTACGGTGGACGGGTCAAAGTCGTCGGGCAGGTAGTTAGCGACCAGATATTGTGGCATGACTTTTTCTCCTTGTTTTCTGTGGTTTGTTTCCGATGACTCGTTTCCTGTTCACTCAGGAATCGTAGCTCATCGTTCTCTTGTCCTATAGTCGTTGGGGAAACCGAAAATCGACAGCCACTCCAATTTTTATTTCAACTGCCGAATCCGTTCCTGCAGGAATTGCCGCTCCGGTTCCTGTTGGGTCAGCGCCAGCGCCCTCTCATAAGAAGCCCGAGCCTCAGCGGTCCTGCCGAGCCTGCGGTACAACTCTGCGCGGGCTGAATGCGCCAGGTAGTAATTTGCCAATTCGCCATGTTCCAACACCGCGTCGATATGCTTCAGACCGGCCTCTGGACCATCGCACATGGCAATGGCCACGGCGCGATTTAGATATGCGACCGGCGAAGGCTGAATTCGTACCAATTGGTTGTAAAGCGCAACAATCTGCCGCCAGTCGGTCGCAGCGGTCGATTCCGCCTCCGCATGAACGGCCGCAATCGCAGCCTGCAGTGTGTAAGGGCCGAAGCGACGCGAGCTCAGGGCTTTCTCCACCAATCCCACTCCCTCCGCAATCTGTTCGCGGTTCCAGAGCGCGCGGTCTTGATGCTCCAGCAAAATCAGCTCTCCGGCCGGCGAGGTCCTCGCCGCGCGCCGGGATTCCTGCAGCAACAACAGAGCAAGCAGCCCATTGACTTCCGGCTCCGGCTGGAGCCCGGCCAGCAACCGTCCAAGTCGGATCGCCTCGCCGGTGATCTCGGCTCGCGTTACTTCCGCTCCCGCCGCAGCCGAATAGCCCTCGTTAAAGACGAGATAGATGACCTGAAGCACCGCGTCCAGCCGCTCCGGCAATTCCTGCGGCGTCGGCACCTCGTATGGAATCGGTGTCTCTCGAATCTTTGCCTTGGCGCGTACGATGCGTTGGGCGAGCGCCGCTGGCGTCACGAGAAATGCTCGGGCGATCTCTTCCGTGGTCAGGCCGCAGATTTCGCGAAGGGCGAGCGCAACCTGTCCCTCCGGAGGCAGAGCGGGATGGCAGCAGGTGAAGATCAGACGGAGGCGATCGTCCTCGATCTCTTCATCTCCGCCTGGAGCGTCGTTGACGCGCGATTCCATGTGGGCAACAAGATCTTTCTTTGCCCCGTCGAAGCGCGCTCGCCGACGGATCACGTCGATGGCCTTGAAGCGTGCCGTTGAAATCAGCCAGGGGCGTGGCTTGTCCGGAATACCAGTCTGAGACCAGAATTCCAGAGCGGCGGCGAATGCCTCATGCATGGCCTCTTCGGCGAGATCCAGATCTCCGAGCAGGCGCACCAGCGTCGCCAGAACCCGGCCCGATTCCGCCCGGTAAAGGGTCTCAATGGTCTTGCTGAGTTGTTCGGGCACAGGCGCCGGCATCTACGCCAAGCTAGCAAACGGAATGGCTCGATACAACTGCGCTCGGGCTTCTCCCACCCGCAATTCATCGGTGTTGCGATCTCTTGCGCGTCGTCAACCAGCGCAGTATCGCCAAGTCACTCATCGACAGGGTTCTGGATGACCGTTTCGGACAAAGTGTAGGCGCTTATCTTTGAAGCCAAAAAGCTCCCGCCTGTGCGGCACTGAGGTTTGCCCTACCTCAACAATCCCTTAGCATATCCAATAGGACCTAACCTGAGTGAACAAGAAGACCGTACTCCTCACCGGGGCTGCCGGGCGTGTCGGAACCTTGCTCCAGCCGCTGTTGCGTGAACTCTACACGCTCCGCCTGTGTGACCAAAAACCCATTCCCTCCGCAGCACCGGAAGACGAATGCATTCAGGGTGACCTGTCTGACCCCGCGGTAGCTGAAGCGGCCGTTGCGGGTGTCCAGGGCGTGATTCACATGGCCGGATTGGTGGCGCCCGCAGTCTCGTTCGAAGATACCCTGGCACCGAATTATCGCGCGGTGGTGGCCTCACTCGAGGCCTGCCGGCGCGCCGGGATCCGACGCTTTGTCTATGGCAGCAGCCACCACGTCCTGGGACATCACGCCCTTGGTCCCATGCCCCCCGAAGCTCCTCTGGCACCGGACGGCTTCTACGGCCTGAGCAAGGTTTTCGGCGAAGCGGCGTGCGCTTTGTACAGCAATCGCTTCGGGATCGACGTCCTGATCATTCGGATCGGCAATGCGGATCCCGAGGTAGTGGACGGACGGCGCGAGCGGCTGTGGGTAAGCGCTCGCGACTTGGTGCAACTGATCGTCATCGGGTTAGAACGCGAGAGGCTCGGATGCACCGTCGTATATGGTGTGTCGAACTGTCCCGATCCGATCTTCGCCAACGAGCAAGCCATTCAACTCGGTTACCGGCCCCTCGATTGGGCCGTGGACCATCGGGCAGCGAACTTCAGGTCCCTCGCCGAGATGAGTGCTTCGGAGGGGAGCGTCTACGTCGGCGGACAGTTCGCGGCTGTTCCGCTGCCCCACCCGCTGACTCCAACTTTTTAGGCGGCCCGAGTGATTTAATAGGGCATGTCTTCCATTCAGCGTGTTCTACTCTCGCTGCCCCTTGCCCTTGCCGCGATGGCCGCCCCGCCCGAGGTTTCCAAGCCGGAGAGCGTCGGCCTCTCGTCGGAACGGCTAGCGAGAATCCACCAGATGGTAATGCGCCATGTGGAGGCGCACGATATTTCCGGCGCGGTGACTCTGGTCGCCCGCAAAGGACAGGTCGTCCACTTCGAGTCGCACGGGTTGATGGACATCGACTCCAAAAAGCCGATGACCAAAGACGCTCTGTTCCGGCTGGCGTCGTCATCCAAGCCGGTCACCGCGGCGGCGATTCTGATTCTTCTGGAGGAGGGCAAGCTCAAACTCACTGACCCGGTATCGAAGTACATTCCCGAGTTCAAGGATTCCAAGGTAGCCGTGGAAGGTACGCGTCCGCCGATTCCCATGGCCGACCGGCAGCAACCAGGCGAGCCGTTCTATACGGTGCCGGCATCCCACGACATCACGATCATCGAACTCTTGACCCACACCTCGGGATTGGCAAGCGGCGGAATCACCAACGCGGAATTTCAGAAGCTCATGAAATCCAGGAAGCCGGACGACACACTGGCCGGCTTTATCCCGCAGCTAGGTCAGTTGCCGCTCGATTTCCCACCCGGATCACAGTGGCGCTACAGCGGCCTTGCGGGTTTCGATACCCTGGGCCGAATTGTTGAGATCGTTTCGGGCATGAGTTTCGACCGGTTCTTGCGCGAACGGCTGTTCGGGCCGCTGGGGATGGCCGACACCGGTTTCGTCGTGCCGGAGAAGGATGCCGCCCGGAAAGTGACCATCTACCGTCGAACCGAGAGCGGTCTCGAGAAGTTGGCAAACTCGCCCGTGTTCACGCCGCCAAGCTATTTCTCGGGCGCCGGCGGCCTCACGTCTACCGCCGAGGACTACTCCAAATTCGCACAGATGCTCTGCAACGGTGGACAGCTGAACGGCAAACGCATCCTGAGTCCCTGGACGGTGGACCTGATGTTGAGCAACAACGTGGGTGATCTGTTCAACGGGCAGATCGGCCGGGCGCCGAAGGGCGTTGGGTTCGGGTTGGGCGGGGAAGTAGTGGTCAGCGCTGTGGACGCGCGCCTGCGCAAGCCGAACGGTAGCTATGGATGGGATGGAGCCTTTGGAACCTACTGGTGGGTGAACCGGAAGGAGCAAATGGTAACCGTCTTCTTCATCCAGACTCCCAGCCGCGCGCTGCAGTATGACTTTGATAACGCAGTCGCCCAGGCTGTGATCGAATAACGCGTCAGGGACGCGGCGGCTCATTTAGCGGCCAGGACCGTGCCCGCGAGCAGGGCTTGGCCCGCCAGCGAGGGGTGTGTGTCGCAGGTGCCGTCCGGGAGTTTGAGCAGCAACCCGGTCGAACAAACGTTGCCATTGAACCGGGCAGAAGCGAGCCTGAACGCGGTAAACGAATCCGCCACTTTGGCTCCGTAGATCCCAGCGAAATAGGATATGGTCCCATTTAGATAGGTGAATGCCCCGACCTGGAGCGGGTCCGCGTAGTTGAAAGCGAAGTAGTTCAGCAGGATCAACGGTCCCGAATAGCCGGTTCCCCTCAACTGGGCAAGGATGGAGGCAAGATTGCCACCGAAGGTTTGGAATGTTGCGGGAAAACCGGTCGCACAAGTCACGTCGGCGGCACATAGTGCTAGGTCGTTTCCGCCGATGTCGAGTGTCACCAGCCGGGCGGATGGATTCGCGCTCAACCATTTCACGGCATAGTCCAACTGGGAAGTTGCCTTTCCGTATTTCACAAACAACTGGTTGCCGGTACGCATCGCGGCGCAATCGAATCCCGGGTAATATGTCTGTGGATGTCCCCAATAATGTTCCGCTGGATTCACCCGGGCACGACGCGTTGGCTAAATTCAAATTCAGTAGGTTGGAGAGAACCAACGGATAGCCCACGTACTTAGACAAGTCGGGCGGATGAATCAATGGGTTATACCCGAAGGCGAGAGAATCACCCAAAGCGAGATAATTGGCGTTCTTATTGAAGACTGTGCGCTTGCAACGCCCACAATGCAGGCTAGGTTGTAACGGTTACTCGCGACATCATGACTCGCCTAGAACCCCTTCAATCCATTCTAGACGAGTCACTCGCGCAAGCAACAAGAGAATACTCGTTATTTGTGAATAAATACTTGTGAATCAAATCTCAGATGATGCTGGCCGGCTACGCGTTAGTAGATTACGCAGCGCGCCGCCGATTGCGAGGAAGCCGTCCAGGTCCACCGCCTTGCGGATCAACTCGGCTCCCAGCCCTTGAACGCGCGCGTGTTCGGCCGGCGAATCGGAGCTGGTCATCACCACCACGGAGAGTCCCGAGATTGCCCGATTGGACGCAATCCGGGCCAGTATCTCGGTGCCGTCATGCCTGGGTAAGTTGATGTCCAGAATGACCAGATCCGGCGGCAGTCCGCTGCCGCCGGCTAACTCCGTCAGGCGGCGGATCGCCGATTCGCCATCCTGGATCACGTCGAGATCCGCGGATACGCCGTGTGTCTTCAATGCATGTTTCAGCAGGATAACGTCCGGGGGATTGTCCTCGACAACCCAGATGCGAGCCTTCACTTCGTTCACATGATTCCCTTTCGCGGCAGCAACACGTGGAATGTCGAACCTTCTCCCACGACGCTCTCCGCCCACACCTGCCCTCCGTGCCTTTCCACTACGGTCTTTACAATCGCCAACCCGATGCCGGTGCCGGGCACCTGACCGCCATGGAGCCTCTTGAAAATGCCGAAGACCTGGTTGGCGTATTCAGGAGCGAATCCCTGGCCGTTGTCACGGACCCATAGCCGCCAATGAGCACCTTCCAGAGCATAGCCCACCTGTACCTCCGGTTTGACATCCTCACGGCTGTACTTGAGCGAATTCGAGATCAAGTTCTGGAAGACCTGCTGTAACTGGAAGCGGTCTCCGACAACCACCGGCAGTTCACCCGCTTGAATGACGGCGCCACTCTCGCGTATGGAAATCTCCAGGCCGCCCAGGACGCTCTCCAGCACGTCGTTCATGTCCACCATCTCGAAGGCACGGTCTTTGTCGCTGGTAATGCGCGAATAGGTCAGCAGGTCCTGTATGAGCGCGCTCATCCGTTTCGCGGCGCTAACCACGTACCCAAGGTAGCTCCGAGACTCCTCGTCAAGCAATAGATGCGAACTCCGATCGAGTAACTGCGAGAAGCTTGTAACCGTTCGCAGCGGCTCTTGCAGGTCGTGGCTGGCGACATAAGCGAATTGTTGCAGGTCGTCATTCGACCGGCGCAACGCCCTTTCCACCGCCTTGAGCCGGCTCACATCCTGGAACACGGCCACTCCGACCGACTCATGTCCGTGCATGGCGGGAATGAGGGCCCCTTGAACCAGCAGCGAGCGCCTCACGCCGGGCATCTCGAAATCCACTTCGAGGCCGTGCAATTCCTCACCCCGCGCCAGGCGTGCGCGCGGCAACTCACCTTTGCCCAGCAGCATTCCGTCCGCATCGTAAACACGGTAAGGAGGCTCGCAGTCCGTGGGAATCTCTTTCGGAAACCATCCACCCGACAATTCGTCCGCGGCGCGATTGCTGAAGAGAACCTTCGCCGTACCCGGTTCCACCAGAACCACGGGCGTCGGCAGTTGATTCAACAGCGTTTCCAGCCATCGTTGCTGACCTCGCAATTGCTCTTCCGCCTTCTTCTGGTCCTCGATGTCCGTCCAACTTCCAAACCATTGCTGGATGTCGCCGTGCACATCACGCAGCGGCTCGGCTCTGCCTAACATCCAACGCCAGGCGCCATCCCGCCGGCGGCAACGATATTCCATCTCAAAAGGTTCGCCGGTGGCCAGGCTTCGCCCCCAGCGGGCTTCGGCTTCAGCCACATCATCCGGATGGAAAAAATCCGCCCATTGTTCGCCTGAACACTGATCAAACGTCGAGCCGGTGTACTCGTACCACCGGCGGTTATACCAGGCGTGGCGGCCATCCGGTCCGGTAACCCATACCAGTTGCGGAAGCGAGTCGGCGATCTCACGGAAATGCGATTCACTCCGCCGCAGCGCCTCTTCCGCCCGCTTGCGATCCGTGATGTCCAGAACTACGGAGCAAGCGCCCGAGACATTACCCTCCGCGGCCCTGACCGGCACGCACTGGGCCAGGTACGTCCTGCGCGGCCCGGAGATCTCCCAATTCCGCACAGGCTCTCCGGTTACAGTCACCTTGCGAAACACCGGTTCGATCAATTCCGCCGCTGCCGGGCCGAGTACATCGCGGACGGTCCGCCCGATATGCTCCTCCGCCGAACGGCCGTCAAGACGCGCCAACTCGTCATTGATCTGGACGAACCGGAGGTCGCAATCCACCATCGCGATCCCCACCGGCGCCGCCTCAAAGACGCTGGCCAGTTCGGCGCGGCTGCGGCGCAATTCCATATCGGCCTTCACGCGCTCGGTCACATCGTAGCCGATCACCATCACGCCGGACCGGCTCCCATCCGCTTCCGTCAGCGGGGCATAGACGAAGTCTACAAACCGGTCTTCCAGCGGACCGTCCGGCTCCCGCTGTAACACCGCCGGCGCCGACGTGCCGACGTACGGTTTGCCCGTAGCCAGAACCTCATCCAGTAGCTCGCAATAACCCTGTTCCCGTATCTCCGGAAGGGCCTCGAACAGGCGCCTTCCTACCAGGTCGCGGTGGCCCACCAGCTGAATGTAGGCGTTGTTCGCCCTTTCCACGACGTGGTCGGGTCCTCGCAGCACCACCATGAAAGCCGGAGATTGCGCGAATACGGCAGCCAGGCGGTCCCGCTCTACGGCCAGTTCCGCGTCCCGGAGACGGAGAGCATCCCTGACCCGCTCCTGTTCCGTAACATCGCAGAAGTACAGCGACAGTCCGCCGTCCCGAGTCGGATACGCTCGCCAGGTCAGCGACTGACCGTCGTGCGACGACGCAAACTCGGCGGTCATGCGGGTATGCAGGGCGCGCCGGAGTTCCTGCTCCACCGCCGTCCCCATCGTGTGTGGACACTGATCCCACCATGTGTGGCCAAGGACCTCGCCGCGCACCCTGCCCAGGATCCGTTCTCCCGGCGTGTTCAGGTACACCACACGCCAATTTGCATCCAATGCAGCGAACCCATCGGTAATGCTTTCGAGGATGTTGGAGGCTTGCTCCTCGGCTTGCCGCCGGAGCCGTGCCAGTTTCAGATGGGCGCCTACTCGGGCAACTAACTCCTGCGAGCTGAAAGGCTTGGCCAGATAGTCGTCGGCGCCGGCGTCCATCCCTTCGCTGCGGGCGTCCTCGCCGGCGCGCGCCGAGATGAGGATCACGGGAATCGTGCGAGTTTCCGGGTTGGATCGAAGGGTACCGAGCAGCCCAAAGCCATCCATCCCCGGCATCATGATGTCGCTCAAAACCAGGTCGGGACGGGCATTCGTTACCGATGCAATGGCTTGCTCGCCATCGGTCGCCTGGACCACTTCGTAGCGGCCGGCGAGCAGGCGGTGCATGTAGGCACGCATATCCGCGTTGTCGTCCACAACCAGGACTCTCTCCTTTGCTGACGGGCTCCCAAGCTGCGCCGCAGGCTCTGACTCCTCTGCGTCCTTGATGACTTCGGGCAACCAACCCAGAGCCTCGGCGACGAACGCTTCCGCCCGGTCCGCGACGGCAGTCGGCCCGGTTGCAGCATCCAGTTGCTCCTGACGAACATGCGCGTTGCCGAGAGGGACCGAAACGAGAAATGTACTGCCTTGGCCAACCTTGCTCTCAACGCTCACGTTGCCGCCGTGCAACCACGCCAGTTCTCGCACCAACGCCAAACCGATCCCGGTACCTTCGAAGGTGCGGCCTCGGACGCCCTCGACACGGTGAAATCGTTCGAACACCCGCGGCAACTCGGCTTCCGGGATTCCAGTCCCGGTGTCCTCAACGCTGAGTTCCACGAATCCGTCCACTGCGCGAAGCCGGACGGCGATGTGGCCATGCAGTGTGAACTTGAAGGCGTTCGAGAGAAGATTGAGCACGATCTTCTCCCACATCTCGCGGTCCACCCAGACGGGTTCGGGGAGCGGCGAGCAATCGACGATGAAACGGAGGCCCGCGCGTTCCATGGCCGACCGGAACGTCCCCGCCAGATCTGTGGTGAGTACCGCCAAGTCCGTCGGGGCGAACGCTACGCGGGCCCGTCCGGCCTCGATACGGGAGAAGTCCAGTAACGAGTTGACTAGCCTGAGCAGGCGCAATCCGTTTCGCTGAGCGGCTTCCATCGACTCGCGAACGCTTGGCGGCAAGGTGGGGTTATCGCGCAAGACATCGCTTAGCGGGCCGAGTAACAACGTGAGCGGAGTCCGGAACTCGTGGCTGACATTAGAGAAGAACTGCGTCTTTGCACGATCTAACTCGGCCAGAGCTTCTGCCCGCCGACGTTCTTCCTGGAACGCGCGAGCCTCCGCAAGAGCCGTAGTGACGTGGCCCGCAACCAGCGTGAGGAAATCGCGATAGGCCTGGTCGAGGCGCTTACGGGGACTCACTGCTACCACCAGGAAACCAACCCGCTGTCCGGAGGGGCTCAGCGGCAGCACCAAGACTTCATTTGGCGGAACTGGCCACGCGCCGGACGGCACGCTGGAGATGTTGGCAGGAATCGTCGATAGCCCAATTGTGGAGAGCCATCCGTTAGCATTCTCCGGCGCCAGAGCACTCCCGGCTTCGACACCCGCGGTGCCGGCAAGCATCGCCTGGCTGCCATCGTTCGACAGCAGATATAACATGGCGAACGGAATGTCGAACGGGTTCCGCGACAGCGTTTCCATCGCCACCCGAGCCACTTCTTCGACGCCATGCGTGTTCGCCGCCGTGGCCGACGCGGCCAAGTCCCTGAGAGTTCTCAGACGGCGCTCCCCGATCACTCGCCCGGTGGTTTCCTGGACTGGAGTGAAGACGCCTCCCACGCCTCCCGACTCGTCTCGGATCGGGCTGTAAGAGAACGTGAAGTAACATTCCTCGGGATAGCCGTTCCGATTGAGTTCCAAAAGCAGATCATCCGACCAGGTTGCCTCTCCGCGCTCCAGGACGCCGTCCAGCATGGGTCCGATGATGTGCCAGATCTCCGGCCAGACGTCCCGGCCGCGAGCACCGAGTGCCGCGGGATGCTTGTTCCCCAGGATCTCGGAGTACGCGTCGTTGTAGAACTTCACCAAGTCCCGGCCCCACCATATCAGGATGGCGAAGCGGGAGTTCAGGCACGTGGAGACAGATGTCTTCAGGCTTTGCGGCCACTGCTCCACGGCGCCGACCGGCGTAGACGCCCAGTCGAATGCGCGCATGCGCGCGCCCATTTCTCCGCCGCCTGCGAAGATGCCCACGTCCGATGGTGGATGTACAGCGTTATTGCCACTGATCATTCCGGAAGAAGCCACTCTATAGATCCACAAAGGGGCCTACTGCTAACAGGTAACTCAGTAAAAGGATGCTGCGCTCCGTTATTATGGACAGGAGAACAGCCTATGCAACGACGTGATCTCCTCAAATCGGTCGCCGCCTCCGGCGCCGGATGGACGATTTTGAAAAGCGGCACCCTGCGCGGGCAGACCGCCCCAAGCAACAAACTCAATGTGGCCCTGATCGGCGTATGGGGCAGGGGAACTGCCCACTACAACGTACTCCGGAACGAGAACGTAGTAGCCCTGTGCGATGTCAACGATCTTCGCCTCAAGGAAGCCCAGCCTCTGTTCCCGAACGCCAAACTGCACTGGGATTGGCGCCGGGTGATGGACCAGAAGGACGTGGAGGCCGTGATCATCTGCACGGCGGACCATCATCATGCCTTCATCGCCAACTGGGCGATGAATCGCGGGATGCACGTCTACTGCGAGAAGCCCATGGGCATCACCGTGGAAGAGGTTCGCACCCTGCGCGCCAACTATCTGAAGAACAAGACCAAGATAGCCACCCAGCACGGCACGCAGCGTCACGCCTATCCGAATTTCGAGCGCCTGCGGGAGTTGATCCTGGACGGCGCCGTCGGCGAACTCAAGACCATCCACGGATGGGACGCCCGGCGTCTGCCGCGCCCCGGGTATCCTGCTGGCGAAGGGATGCCGCCCGCGTCCCTGCACTACGAACAGTGGATCGGGCCGTCGCCGTATCATCCTTATAGTCCCCAATACTTCGGCGGGTCGAACGGCCTGAATTGCCTGTTCTGGAACATGTACCGCGACTTCGGAGTCGGCCAGATGGGCGACATGGGCGCGCACACCATGGACCTCCTATGGAACTCCATTGATGCGGGTGCGCCGACCTCGATCGAGGTGGATCAGGACGTCAGCGACAAGTACGATCCGAACATCACGCCGGTGAAGCTGAAGGTGAACTTCGAGCATCCCGCCAACGCGTGGCGCGGACCAGTCAACGTGGTTTGGTATCAGGGCGGGTTGAAGCCGAACCCGCCGAAGCCGTACTTCGATCTATCGCACGTCGGGAACGGCGCGATCTTCGAGGGCACCAAGGGAACGATCCTCGCCGACTTCACCACTCGCGCGATCATTCCCAACAACGACGACGGAGATCTGACCTATTACAAACGCCGCCGCAAAGAGGATCTGCTGCCGCTGGTGGAGGGTACGGGACAGGTGACCCAGGGTGTCCAGCGTCCCGCCGGTCCTCCACGCCGCAGCAGTCCGCAACCGCTCGCCACCATGCCGAGCGCGGAGCCGGGTCCGGACGGATTCCCGGTGATCCGGTACGTGGATGGGAAGATCCCTGCGGCTTTGGGTCTGCCGAACACCGTCGTGCAGTCGGTGCTCGACGCCGAGCAAAGCGGTCGAAATATCCGGAGCGACAGCCTGTTCCAGATGGACTGGCTGGATGCCTGCAAGGGCAAGAGCAACAACGTCGTGCACGGCACCAGCAGCAAGACGCACTGCGACTTCGACTACTCGGGCACGATGATGGAGCAGATGCTGCTGGGCCTGGTGGCGCATCAGGCCGGCAAGAAGCTGGAGTATGATCCGGCGACGGGACGGGTGACGAATTCGACCGAAGCCAACGACTGGCTCAAGCGGAAGTACCGCTCGGGCTGGACGCTGAACGGGTAGCTGATCAATCGCGGGGGCGCTGGAGAGGGCGGTACTCGATCTTACGCAGCGCTCCCGCGGTGTTGTACGACATGAAGCCGAAAGGCGCCGTGAGCTTGGTGTCGCCAGGGCGGAGGCTGATGGCGCGGCCCGCGATGGCGACGTCGATGATCGGTTGATCGTCGATCCAGGCCTTGATCCGGTCCGGCGTAACCTGCAGGCGGAAGGCGTACCAGTGGCCGTTTTCGAAGTTCACATAGGACCGGGTTTCGTTGTCCGAAGCGTCCCAGCCGTCGATGCTGGAGAGGCCGACGATGTCGCCGCCCCAACCACCCAACACCCACGTGCAGTAGGATTGTTCGACCGGGAACGTGAGACTGGCAAAGAAGTCGCCGCCCCGCACTCGCTGCGCTTCGAAGCGGACTTCGTAGTTGGTCTGCGGGAGGGGCGCGGTACTGGTCCGGGTGATGCCGGTCATCGGCGCACCCACACCGAGGACGATGGTTCCGTTCTCGACCCTCACTGGACCGTGCCGGGCGAACGGGGTCTCTCGCCACCCGTCGAGCGACTTTCCATCGAAGAGCGACTGCCATTGCTGGCCATTCACCGCGAGGGTCGCCAGGCACAGCATGAGCAGGGGTCGCATCTCGATATGGACTATAGCACGCTATAGCTATGGACAAAACCGAACTTCCCAAACACGTTGTGAAATGGGCCTGCGGACTGATGGCGGCGCTGCTGCTGTACGCCGCCTTGCGTGGAACCCAACTGCATGAAGCGATGCTGCGGGAGACGGAGGGGCTGAATACGCTGATCCTCCTGATCGGCAGCATCTACGCCGTGATGTTCGCGTTCGTCATCTTCGTGATCTGGGGACAGTTTGCCGAGGTCGGCAGGATGGGGGCGCGAGAGTGCAGCGCGATCCAGGATCTGCTTCGCTTCAGCCGGTTCGTCGGAGAGGATGCTCGCCACTCCATCCGGCGAGCCGTCACCGAGTACACCCGGCTGGTGTTCGTCTCCGAATGGCCGGCGCTCGGCAACGGGCTGAAGGACGATGAGACGGAGAGGTCGTTCAACAAGCTTCTGAAGACGGTGGTGGAGACCGGGACCAGCGCGCCCGAGGAGGTCATGCACAAACGGCTGATCGACATCGCCCGGAATGTTGGGGAGTGGCGGGACGAGCGCATCGAGAAGAGCCTGACGCGGATTCCCGCCACTCTGCGCACGCTGGTGCGGGGGATGGCGGCGGCTCTGGCATTGCTCGTCTTCACGTACCCGTTTCACAACGGGTTCATCGGCGCGTGCTGTTTCGCGCTGGTGGGCACGGTCCTGTTCTCCGCCGACGTGGTGATGATGGACACGGACAATCCATTCAGCGGACTATGTAATGTGAACGCGAAAGTGTTTTCCGATCTGGCCGGGGTTTCTTCGTAACATTTGCTATCGTTCAGCGTACAACTGGTATGCGAGATTTGCGCCATGCGTTCCGTGCCCTGTTTAAGAACCCGGGTCTGGCTATCGCCGCGGTAGTCTGCCTGGCCCTCGGCGTTGGAGCGAACACCGCCATCTTCACCGTGGTCAACGCGGTGATCCTGCGTCCGCTGGCGTTCCGGGACTCGGAACGGCTGGTGCGCGTTTACACGGAGTTTCCCACCTACGGTTCCAGCGGAGGTTTCCGGAAGTTCTGGATGTCCGCTCCGGAACTGCTCGACCTGCGGCGACTGACAAGGTCGTGGGAGTATCTCGAAGCCTACGTCACCACGGGCGCGAACGTGGCGGGGGCGGCGGAACCGGTTCGTGTGACCGCGGCCGCTATTACCGGCGGGCTCATGCCGATGCTGGGAATCGCCCCCCAACTCGGACGGGCGATCACGCCGGATGACGATCGACCCGGAGTATCGCTGGCGGTGGTGATCTCGGACGGCTTCTGGCGGCGCGCGCTCGGAGGGACATCGAACATTGTCGGACGGGAGTTGAAGATCAACGGACTGACCGCCACGGTAGTGGGGGTCATGCCGCGAGGGTTCGCCTTTCCTCCGGGGGAGACGGATCCACCCGAGCTCTGGTATCCGCAGCAGATCGATCCCGCTAAACCCGGAGGACGCGCGAACCATTACGAGTCCGTTATCGGCAAGCTGAAGCCCGGGGTCTCGGTGGAGCAGGCGCAGCAGGAGTTCCTCCAGATCATGGACGAACAAGGGCGGCACAAGGCGCCGAAGGTCCACAGCTTCGACTCGAAGTTCCACACGATCCTGGCCCGTCCCTATCACGGCGAAGTAATCGGGAACGTCCGTCCAGCCATGATGCTGATGCTGGGCGCGGTCGGATTCGTGCTGCTGATCGCGTGCGTGAATGTCGGGAACCTGCTGCTGGCGCGGGCCGAATCGAGACATCACGAGATGACGGTTCGGAAGGCTATCGGCGCCAGCGTGTGGGATCTCGCCCGGCAATGCCTCACCGAAGGGCTGGTTCTCGCGGTGACCGGCACCGTGTTCGGACTCGCGGTGGCCTGGGCCGCGCTGCGCCTGATCCTCACCTTCAACGACGGGGCCATCCCCCGGGCCCAGGAGGTCGCCATGGATTGGCGAGTGCTGGCCTTTACCGCGGCCGCAAGCCTGATCACCGGCATCTTCTTCGGACTTGCTCCGCTGGCGCAGTTCGCCGGCGACACTCACGAATCGCTGAAGACCGCGACGGGCCGCACCACGGCGACGACCGGCGCGCATTTGCTGCGCCGGATCATGGTGGTGAGCGAACTGGCGCTCGCGCTGATGCTCCTGGTGGGAGCGGGCCTGATGGTGCGGACGTTCTGGAAACTGCAGCAGGTGAATATCGGCATCGATCCGTCACGCATCGTGACGATGCGGATCGTTTTGCCGCAAGGGCAGTACGGGCATCCGGCTTCCGTGCGGCAGCTATGGACCCGACTGCTCGACCGCGTGACCGTAATGCCGGGAGTTCAATCGGCCACCGTTCTCTCCGGACTGCCGCCGCTGCGGCAGTTGAATGCGAACGACACCGACATTGAGGGCTACGTCAAGACCGCCGGCGGACCCGATCAGAACGTCGATTACTACCAGGCCGTCGCTCCCGGGTACTTCGAGATGCTGCACATTCCCATGGTCGAGGGCCGGGCGTTTAACGCCGGGGACGGCGCGGATGCAAACAAGGTCGTCATTATAAATCAGACCATGGCGAAAATGTTTTATGGCAACCAGAGCCCGATCGGCCGGCGGGTCCGCCCATCCTCCAACAGCAACCCCTGGCGAACCATCGTGGGCGTCGCGGCCGACGTGAAGAACGCCGGAGTGGACAAGCCCACCGGCACCGAACTGTACTTCCCCTACACCCAGGCCGATGGCGGCACGCGGGCCATGTATCTCGCGGTGAAGACGGCCGGCGATCCGCGAACGGATCTCTCCACCGTCCGGACCCAGGTGGCCGAACTCGATCCAACGCTGCCTATCGCGCAGGTTCGCCTGATGGAAGACGTCATCGCGGCGGCCAACGCCCGACCGCGGTTCCTGACCGTGCTGTTCAGCCTGTTTTCGTTCGTCGCGGTGGTGCTGGCCGCGGTCGGAATCTACGGCGTTATGGCATTTCTGGTGGCCCGCAGGACCCGCGAATTCGGCATCCGTATGGCCATCGGCGCCGCACCCGGGAACATTCTCAACCTGGTGCTGGGCCAAGGGATGCGGATGGGCCTGACGGGTGTAGCGATCGGCGCATTCGGCGCACTGTTGCTGGCGCGCCTCATCCGGCAGTTCCTGTTCGGAGTGGAGTCCTTCGATCCAGTCACATTCGGCGCGACCGCCGGATTGCTGATGGTAGTGATCCTGGCGGCGTGCATCATCCCGGCCCGCCGCGCGACGCGCGTGGATCCGATGATCGCGCTGCGGTACGAGTAGACACGGAAATCCGTCTGCCCGTAGCCCGCCCGAGTGAGCCCAGATAAAAAGGCGATCGCCGTTCATGGCCGGCGCGCGGTGGATTAGGGTTCGATTGCCGTTGATGCAGGCGTCCACGATGTCGCCGCGCATGAGCACTTCGAGCTCGACCGGCCCATCCAGGCCGGCCACCGCCTCGATGGAGTTCTGCCGGTTCTCCTCGAGTGAGCGCGCCTCCACGGGACGCCACTCGGCGCGCCGGCGGACCGGATCCAGGCTCAGGTCGAGCCCTTGCTCGCAGGCGCCGGAGCCGCGAACGGTGATGCCGAACGACAGCGTCACGGGTTCGGCGTGCAGGCGCATCCGGATGAGCGCATCTTTGGGGATGGAGCCCAATGAGGCGGCGCGGAACTCGCCCTTCGTATCGACATGGACCGCTGGAGTCGATGCCCGAAACCGGCTGGCCACTCGGAACCATTTCCGGGGGCGTTCTAGTGCCGAGCGTCCCATCGCTTCGCTGCACGATTTCGCGGAAGACGAGGTTGCCTCCCCAGCCGCCCTCCGGGATGAACGACACACCGATGCGGCGGTTCATCGTGAAGGGCGCGGTCTTCATCACGCGCGATTGGGGACTGTCGAGGATATCCTGTCCCGGCGCGCGCCAGGGGCCGTCGATGCTACGGGA
This sequence comes from uncultured Acidobacteriota bacterium, assembly GCA_963737465.1. Classification (GTDB taxonomy): domain Bacteria; phylum Acidobacteriota; class Terriglobia; order Bryobacterales; family Bryobacteraceae; genus TMP-7. The sequence continues at coordinate 1,056,250 of CAVTTC010000011.1, read as the reverse complement.
CATCCGATAGTGGGTGGCTCCGTCCTGTCCAAAAAGAAGGTAGAACCAGCCATTCCACTCAAACAGGTCCGAGCATTCCGGTTGGTGGCCGACGTAGCCGGGCACGAAGAACGGCGGCTGGGGAGTCCAGTGGCGCGCGTCCGGAGAGGTGAGCAGTTCCAACGCGCCGCCGCGGCGGGCGACCGGGGGCTCGGCGAGTTCGGATGTCGCCAGCATTCGATAGCCGCCATCCGGATGCCGGAATACGAACGGATCGCGATTCGGTCCACGGCGGTAGGGCGGCTGCGGCTCGGCGAAGGGCGTGGGCAGCACCTTCGTGAAGTGGATGCCGTCGGCGCCGGTGGCCATTCCGAGGCGCTCACTGCGGTCCGGCATACGTGTGGCGTAGAAGGCGTACCAGGTGTCCTTGTCGCGGAAGACGGACCCCGTGCAGATGGACGCCTCCCACTCCTCGGTGATGGAGAGAGCCAGGGGGTGCTGCTCCCAATCGCGCAGGTTCGTGGTGGACATGTGCGCCCACTGGTGAGCGCCGAGTCCCCATTTGCTGCCGTGGTGGCGGCGATCAAAGAGATAGTAGACGTGAAAACGGCCGTCGTGGAAGAACGGCATCGCATCGCCGGCGGAGGTGTTGTGGCCGCGAGGTTTCCAGAATTGAGCGACAGGCCGCTCGGGCCCGAGGATCTCGAGTTCCCGGTTTGAATGATCGGCGGTGCATAATCGGAGAACTTCGGGGTCCTCCAGCGCTTTCTGCCAGATGGTGACGGACTCGACTGCGGTATCGGCGCGGAGTTCGGTCCCACTGGTGGCGTTGTTGTTGCCGTGCGGCCATTCTTCGTCCACCAGGACGCCGTCGAAGTAGAGATCCAGCTTCGGGGCCCGATAACGGAGGACCAGGTCGTGCAGTCCCGCGGTTTGGAAGCCGGTGGGGGGCACCGATAGCTTCAGCGGCGCGGCGTTGGCATCGGTCCAGAAGAGTACAGCCAGACCTCCATCGGACGGGAGGATCTGGACGGACGGCCCTGGGATTTCGAGGCGCGCCGGGGCGGACAGACGGACGTGTACCGTCAGTTGCTTGAGGCTCCATCCCCGTGAGCGTTACCGGCGGAGATCCGCGGCGCCAGGATGCCTGCGCGGCGACCACGGCCGGAAACAGCAGGCCCATCAACTCTCTTCTGGTTGGACTCATCTGAGACTATCATCGCCCTGGGTCGGGGCATTCTGTTCGGTGGTGTTGGCTTCGTTTCGCTGATTTTCGGTTTGCGGGTGCCGCGGAGGGGTCCAGAAGCTGTCGTGGTCAGGCGGATCGGGGTTTTGGTCGAGCTGTTGTTTGATCCAGGCCAGGGGGTCGGTTGCGACTTTGGCTTCGTTTCGTTTTTCAGCTTTGCGGCCCTGGGTGAGCTCGCGGTGGGCCTTGTAATAGGAGCGTTCGGCGGCGGTGGCATAGCGCTGGAGCAGGTCCATGATGTTGGAGGTGCGGTTCGTCAGTTTCACGACGATCACGTGGTCCGGGTTCGACTTGTCGTATTCGTCGAGGAGTTGTTCGTAGGCGACGGCTTCGAAGCGGTGGGTGCGATCGAGGCGCCAGCGGGCTTCGGCCATCCGGGTGACGAGGAACCTTTCGTGTTCGGTGGTCGGGGCGTGCTCCTTTTGGAGCGTTTCGACAAGTTGGGCGTAGGCTTCATGGTCCTCGTGCGGGAGGACGGTGAAGGACGATGACAGTCCATGGGTGGTCGCGTTCTGGGCGGACGCGGTTTTTCCTTCCGGCGTTTTCGGGCCAGTGCTGCGTTGGGCATTCGCCGGTTAGCGGCGGATTTGCGTTTCGAACTCATTGAGTTCTCCTTCTACCTTGAGCGTATCGGACAATTCCAAGGATTCGCGGTTGGACGAGGTTCGGGGTTTGAGCGTATGTGGTTTAGGGTGAGTGGGTTAGGTGGCGTTTTGAGAAATTTTCGAGTTGTGTGAACGGGCCTCGCGGGGGTGCCCCGGAGGCGGAGTTTCACACGGGATACCCGCGCTGTACTGTACCGGGCTCAGAGTCTACTGTAGTTTACACAAAGTAAATAATACTTTACAATTGGTCTGCAATAGCATACTCTGTGTAAAGAATGGTAGACACTGAGAGGAGTTCTTCCATGTCGTTTCGTGAAAAGAGCGCGTGGATATCGCTTCTGTCACTATCGGCGATCTACGGCTATTATTTCCTGTCGCTAGTCCGTTCGGGCTCGCACGCGGGCGGCTACGGCTTCGGCGGGCTGTTAGGCACAATCATCGCGCTTGTAATCGTGCAGACGGCGCTGACCATTGCTGTGGCGATCTATAAGCCGAAGGATGCCAAGGCGCCGCGCGATGAGCGCGACAGCTCATCGACCTGAGAGCCACACGGTGCGCCTATGCCGGGCTCGCCACGGCCGTGGCACTTGCCGTTTTCTTCGCCGGCTTTAACCCACCCATCGTGTTCAATGCGAATGCACTGCTGTTCATCCTTGTAGTATCTGAAGCTCTCCGCAACGCCTGCCAGATTCTCCAGTACCGGCGAGGCGCATGATATGGGCAAGATCCGCAATGAGATCCGCCGGCTCCGCTTCGAGCATGGGGAGATGACACAGCAGGAGTTAGCGGAGAGGATCGCGATGACCCGCCAGACGGTGAACGCGATCGAGCAGGGGAAGTATTCGCCGTCACTCGAGGCGGCGTTTCGCATCGCCGGCGTGTTCGGCGAGCCAATGGAAGACGTGTTCCACTACTCGGAGGATCAGTGACTGGAGGAGCGTGCCCAATGACCGGCGGGTCCCGCCCATCGGTCGCGGAGGACTCAAAAGACGATGTGTACGGTGCTCAGTTGCGCGGGAGTAGCCGGAACCAGTCGATCAACCGGTTCGTGCCAGTGCGAGACGTCCAATTCGAGAATAGTGAACGATTAGGGATGTGGTCGATGTCGCCTGATCACGGAGCCGCGTTGGAGGGAGTGAAGCGCTTCGTTGGGCTGCTGACCGCAGGGGTGGGGTTGGCTGAGGGACAGGCCGGCAAGAGCGGCGACTACCGGCGAGAGCCATAGCTGGGGAGGCAGAACCAAGCTACGAGCGCTCGACAAGTAAAGACTGGGCCAGTTTGCGGCTGAGGCTCAGACTGCGCCGGCCCTTGGTAGCGCCAAGGCGCAGCTTGACCGGGCCATCCAAAGAAGCCTGCGCCACCACTTCTACACTCCGTCCGGGCGTCAGCCCTTGGCGCGCGAGATCGCGCAGCACCTTCGGCTCACGGTCGGAAACGCTGCTGATGATGCCTGTTTCACCCGGCGCGAGTTCGTTTCAGCGGGACCGCGTTGATTCCTGCGAATGACCCATCCTTCCGGGGAATCACCTGGCCGTGCGGGTGGACTATGGGATGGCCCAGTTTCTTCGCGATCCGGTCTTCCAGCTTCTGCGACATGACATGCTCCAGCCGTTCTGCCTCCTCATGCACCTCATCCCAGGAGAAACCGAGCACTTCGCACAGGAACAGCTCCATCAGCCGGTGGCGCCGGATCCACGCCGCATGGCGCACCCCGCCGCCCTTCGACCGGTGAGTCTAGAGCCGTGATGCTTCCTGGTATTCAATCAGAGACCGGCCGCCTGGCAGGCGAGTTTCCGTAGCATTCCGGTCACCGAGGCGGCCAAGGAGTAAAGCCGCGACAAAGCGAGCGCGTTGCTGGTGGCGCGACCGTCGCCGTCTTTCCCGGCCAGCTCGAGAATCGCCTTGAGATAATCGTCAATCGACTCGGTAGATTTAGCCACAACTAAATCATAACATTGCTTTTCCCGAACGCATGGACTTACATCGGCGAAATGAAGAGCGAAATTTAGGCACGACCTAAATTCTGTCTGGGCCGCGAGCTGCTGGGCTTGGCCGCCGCGCCCATTCCCGTCCACAGCCCAGGAAGAGACCACCAGGGGGATGGCCGGCCAGGTCACGACCCCCGCCGGCGCCGCTGTCGAAGGCGCGATGCTGTAACGGTCAAGAGCGATCAGACCGGACTCAAGCGCCCAGGCCCGAACCGATAAAACCGCGGGACGCTATAGCATTCCCCCCGATCAAACCCGGCCAGTACCCGGCTGACGGTGAATGCACCCGGGTTCGAACAGCAGGTCAGCCAGGCCCGTCAACGGCGGCGCTCGGCGAGATCGGCAACTCTCGATTTTCACGCTCAAACTCACCGCCGTCAAAGCAGGACATCACCGTCAGAGCGAGGCGCCGCTGATCAACGTGGAAAGCCCGAACACCACCACCACGCTCACCGGGCGTGCAATCGAGGACTTGCCAAACCCGGGCGGCGACCTCACGTTTCCGGCGCAGTTCGCGCCCGGCGCGCTGATCAACACGGCAGGATCGTCCAACGACTTCGTCGGCGGCCCAGAACGGTTACGGCAACGTACAGTTCAATGGCCTGCCCGCGCTCTCCAACGCGCTATATTGTCGATGGCCTGGAGACGAACGATCCGCTGACGAATCTCAACAGCGGCCTATCGACGAATCTCGTCCTGGGCCTGAACTCGATCGAGGAAGTGACGGTCAACACGACCTCCTATGCGGTGGACCAGGGCCGCTACGGGGCCTCGCAGATCAATTACGTTACGAAGTGCGGGACGAACACGCTTCCACGGCAACCTTTATGAGCTCTGGAACGGGTCGCGACTGAATGCGGCGAACTTCTTCACGAACGCGACTCCCGGCGGTCATAAGCCGCGCTCGAACGTGAACCACTTCGGGGGTAGTCTCGGCGGGCCGATCTCCACGACAAGCTGTTCTTCTTCGGCGACTTCGAGCAGATGCGGATCGCCCTGCCCATCGTCAAGCCACGTGACGCTCCCTTCGCCGGCGTTTCAAAGCTACGTGTTGCAGCAATTGCCGCGGGGGGAGTGGACACGGTTTCCGGATCGAGTTACCCCGCCGCCCGGAGTTGGTGCCGTTCTACCAGCAAGATGTTCTCGCTGTACCGGCAATACGGCCGGAACTCCGCTGCCCGTGCTCGGTTGCCCGTTGAACAGCGATGGCACCTCGCGGCGGTGCCCCGCCCAACGGAAACGGTTGCGCGAACCGGCGGACCACTCGCAGTCGAGTGCCGATCACGAACAGGTCATCACGGCCCGGATCGATCACAACATCGACGTGAATAACATGGTCTGGTACCGCTTCCAGTCCGACACCGGCCTGCAGGCCGCCTATACGGACCCGATCAATCCTCTGTTCAACGCGATCTCGTCGCAGCCCCTGTATTCGTTCGCCGCCGGCTACACCCACATCTTCAGCCAGAACCTGGTGAACTACTTCAACCCGGCGTTCTCCTGGTACGAGAGCCTGTTCGGGCCCGTGCGATTCGAGCAAGACGCTGTCGGCCTTTCCCATCGTTCTTCAGGGCATGGCTCCAACGCGCCGTTCACGACGATGGGAGGTCTGGACTACATCTGGGTGCAGGGGCGGCGCGCCACGCGGTTCCAATCAACGACAATCTCGCATGGACCGCCGGGTCAGCACCAATTCAGGTTCGGCGTCAGTGCGCGCCGGCTCCGCTCAACGACTACGACTTCGGCACGTACACACGCCGCTCGTTACCTACACGACGCTGGCGCAATTCATCTACGGCGTCGCGTCCACCGCAACCAAGCGTTTCCGATCGCCGCTTCGCAGCCATTCAACTACCTGAACGTCGATCTGTTCGCGCAAGACACCATGAAGCTCTCCCGAAGGTGACCTGGACATTGGGCGTGCGACAGCCACAACACCAATCCGATGAGCCCGCACAACCCGATCGCGAGCTTCCCCGGCTCCTTTGATTCGCTTCCCACGATCCGAATCAGCCCCTGAACCAGGCGATCGCACCGGCCGGGACGACTGTTTGCCTCGACGCCACTGATCCTGTGGCAGCCCCGTACCGCCATTGCATGGCAGTTCGCGCCGAACACGGTATTGCGCACTGGATTCGGAGTGTTCAGCGACCTGCTGCCGGGCAGCATCGTGGATTCGATCGCCGCCAATCCGCCCTACTCAACACCTTCCAAGGCGGACTGCTGGGACAGGCGGGCGGACTGGCGATTGCACCCGGCGTGCCGAACAGCGCCGTCGATGCGACGGCCGCGGCCAATCAGCTTTTCAACCGGCTTCGCGCGTGGCCAGCTCTCCTGCGCTGCCGCTGGCAGCCCGAAGACGTGCCTTCCGCCGGTTGCTCTCACCGCCGTTCCCGACGGCAACTGCGCGCGCCCTATTTCCTGCAATGGAGTTTTGCCTCGAGCGGCAACTCGGCAACACCGGCAGTCTGCGCGCTCAGTATGTCGGCACGCGCGCGGTGAACCAGCCCTACTGACCCAGGTCAACGGATACCAGACGGTTTGTGCAGGCTGCTTCGCGCCATTCCCGTACGACGCCCGACCGACCCGCGCTTCGCGCCAGTGACACAGTTCGACTACCGGCGCCAACAGTCACTACAACGGACTTCAGTTGACCGCGGAGAAGCGCATCGGCCACGGCATTGCAGGTCCGGGCGAACTACACGTGGAGCCATTGTCTGGACACGGTGTCAAACGGCGGATTCCTGCCTTTTCGGCACTGGGGCATTCTTCCCCATTGCCCGGCATGTTGGGCCGCCAGTACGGCAACTGCGACTACGACGTCCGGCACAATTTCAATGCCAGCTATGTGTACGAGTTGCCGGTCAATTCCGCAACGCGTTTCTGGCCGGAGCGCTCAACGGATGGCAGTTGTCCGGTACGGTCTTCTGGCACAGCGGCGTGCCGTTCTCGGTCTTGAGCGCGCCGTATTCCGCAAACGGGAACGGCATCGTGCAGGGCGGCGGCCGCAGTTCGCGAGTGTCCGGTCCCGGCGTGCCCCTCTACGAGCACGATCCGATCCCCGGCGTTACGCAACCGGGCACGATCCAGTGGCTCAATCCGGATGCGTTTGTTTCCACTGTCGATCCGAGCACGGGCGCCTGTGCCGGCGGCGACTCGCCGAGAATTGCCAGTTCGGGAATCTGGGCCGCAATGCGCTGCGCGGACCGGATTCTTCTGGAGCGATCTCTATCTTACCAAGGTTTTCCATCAGCGAACGATTGACCCTGCGGATCGACGGACAGTTTTTCAACGTCTTGAACCACCCCAATTTCGGATTGCCGACCGCCATCGCCGGCATACCCGGGAGGCCGAAACGCAAGTCGGGTTCGGTGCTATCACAATACGACGTCCCCGCCCACCGGGTTGCTCGGTGTTGGTCTCGGCGGCGACAATTCGCCGCGTATGATCGCGATTCAAATGCGGCTGGAGTTCTGATGACCAAGACTCTGTGTGCCTCATGTATGTGCTGTATTGCAGTGAGTGCGCCGATGGGCGTCGCCAGGAGTGGCGACGCGGCACGCAGGAGTGCGTGCGCCACTAAGCTGCCCTACAACCTTTGCAGAATACCCAGTTTGGGAAAACCAAGGGGCATTGCGCAGGAGTGCGTGCGCCTGAAATCAGTCTTCCGGCTGTTTACTGCGGCGATCTCCGCCACGCTGTGGTCTCTTGCAGCACTTCCGCGTCGAGTTTCAGCCGCCACTTCACAAAGACCCTTCACGCCAGTGGACTCTCCAGCATCTTGAAAAGGCGCCGGCATGTCACGCACACGTTTCACCGATCGCTTTCGCTATTTCCTCGGGAAAGTACGGCGGGTTTTGGGGTAGACTCCACGGTATGGGGCGGGAACTCACTCTCCGGATCGTGATCGAGCAGCCACCGTCCGGCGTCGATTACGCATTGCAGAAGGGCCGCGGCAACGCCTACGAGACGGTCCAGAAGCAACGCTCGGAGGGAAAGGACCTGGCGTTTGAATTTCAGCCATCGATCAGGGAGGGAGTCGCCGACGCCATGGCGGCCCTGGGCGGCCCGTTTGTACAGGGGCCGCCGCGGCAGCGCTTCGTCTATATTGACATTGGAACGGCGGCCGGCCAAGCCGACTCGTGCTGGAGCCGCAGGCTGAAGGTACCCCTCGATGGCATCACGGCGAAGATGATTGAGAGGGGTGGTGTGGTGGAAGCCCGCGTTCCGGGCACGGGCCGGGATGGCGGTCCCACCTGCGCGACCGTCAAGGAGTTCGAGAGCTGGAAGCCTTTACTTTAGTCAGTTCGACGCCCGCGCCGACGTTGTGGTCCCGCGGGTGGCCGATCGCCGAACGGGACGATTAGTTTTTGCGGGACTCAAGTCCCGCGCGGACTGAAGTCCACCCTACATCGGGCTCCCGCTGCACCCAACGGCATGTTACACTGGCCGCCGCATGAACTTCCGAATCATTATTGGATTGCTCGCTCTTCCCGTCCTCGCGCTGGCCGTCGAACGCGGCGACGAAATACGCCTGTGGCCCAACGGCGCGCCGGGTTCCGAAGGTGTCACCGCGCCCGAAGTGTTCGAATCCGCCGCCGGCACGAAGCTACCCAAGCGGTTCACCGTCGTGCACTACCCGTCTATCTACGTGTTCCTGCCGCCGAAGGAGAAGGCCAACGGAATGGCCGTCGTGGTCGCGCCCGGAGGAGGCCACTCCCAGTTGGTCATCGACAAAGAAGGTTGGGAGATGGCCGATTGGCTCAACCAGAACGGCATCGCGGCCTTTGTCCTCAAATACCGCCTGGCGCGCGCGAAGGACTCGAAATACACGGTCGAGGGCGACGCTCTTCCGGATGCCGCCCGCGCCATGCGCCTCGTCCGAAGCCGCGCCTCCGAGTGGGGCGTCGATCCCGCGCGCATCGGCTTCATGGGATTCTCGGCCGGCGGGGAAGTGGCGGCCCTCATCGAAACCCGCTTCGACGCCGGAAACGGTAGCGCCGCCGATCCCGTCGATCGGGTCAGCTCACGCCCGGATTTCGCGGTGGTGGTCTATCCCGGATTCCGTCCGGGCACCATCACGGTCCCCAAGGACGCTCCGCCGACCTTCCTGGTCTGTACCGATGACGACCGCTCCCACGTGGTCACCACCGTGAACCTGTACCTCGATCTCGAAAAGCAGAGCGTGCCGTCCGAGATGCACATCTACGCCACCGGCGGACACGGATTCGGACTGCGCGACACCAGCCATCCCGTCCGCACCTGGCCCGACCGTCTGAAAGAATGGATGGCGGATCGAAAGTTGCTCCACCAGTGAAGATCAAAGAAACGGCGATTCCCGTAGACGATGGGATTAGCCTCTTCGTGCGCATCATCGGCGAGGGCGAGCCCGTTGTCGTGCCGCTTGCCTGCTGGTGCGACGAGTTCGACGTGCTCGCATCGCGCCGGCAGGTGATCCTCTACGATCCGCGCGGGCGCGGGCGCTCGAGCCCGATTTCGCTCGCCCAGGTTTCCTTCGACAAGGATGTCGCCGATCTCGAAGCACTGGTCGCTGCGCTCGATCTCACGTCCGTCTCGCTCGTCGGCTGGTCCTACTGCGGAGGCGTCGTGGCCCGGTATGCCATGCTGCACCCCGAGCGCGTCTCGCGGTTGGTGATGGTGGGGGGCACTCCGGTGCGCGGCGGAGAGTTCCTGCAAGCCGTCCAGGCGGAACAGACCGCGCGGCTGAACGCGGTGGCCGGTCCGTTCATGGAAGAACTGCGTAAGGGCCTGCCCTTCACGCCGGAGGCGATGCGCCGGTATTGGGACGCGTTCGTCCAGACGCGATCGCACGTGAAACCGCCCTGGCCGTCGATGCGCAGCCGTCCCTCCGATCATCCCAATGAACAATTCGAGCGGGTCTTCCCTCTGGTTACCCGAGCCATGCAGACTCTCGGCGATTGGGACTGGCGCCGGGACGCTGCGCGCATCCAGTCACCCGTGCTGGTGATCGATGGCGCCGCGGATATCATGGCGGAGCAGGCCACGGCCGAGTGGATCGCGGCGCTTCCGAACGCGCGCGCGGTAGTGATGGAGGAGGTTGGCCACTTCCCGTCCTACGAAGCGCCGGAGCGGTTCTTCGCTATGCTCGATGAGTTCCTTCCACCCGGATCAGATACTCTTCAAACGCCAGGCCGGTAACACGGATCAACTCCGGCCGCACCTCGACGAAATTGACCGGCGGGATTTCGACATCGGGTATCGCCAGGTAGTCCATGACGTCCTCGGTCGGGATCATGGCGTCCACGACGGCCGTCTTTCCGTTCCAGTTCGGCGCGACCGCCAGCCCGCGGGAGGCCAGGAAGCCGAGCAGCCGGTTCGCGGTCCGGAATCCTGCCGTCTCCCGATCGGTTGGGAGCAATTCCAGCCACTCGGTGATCAGCCGGTACGTAAAGCCCCACAGCGGGATGTGATCGAAGTTGATGGAAGGGAACAGGAGTTCCCGCGGCATGCCCTGGATTGCCAGCAGCCGGTGCTCGGAAGGATCGGTGAGCCGCCGGATGGGGATCCACTGCGCCTCAACTGCTTCGGAAGTATCGAGGACGGTCGGCAGTTCGGCGCCCACTCGCAGCACGAACGGCGCAACCGACAGGAAGCGGCCCATCCGTCGCCGCGCGACGGTCGCCGGCAACGCGGTTTGCAGGTGTTCCCGCCCCAGCCGGACACCGCACTCTTCGTTGAGTTCACGCAACGCGGTGCTCAGCAGATCGGAGTCCTCGGGTTCGCACCGGCCGCCAGGAAACGACCAATGGCCCGACCAAGGATCGCCTTCCCGCTCGGTCCGCCGCATCAGCAGCACCGACTCCTCCGGCCCGCCGGCGCGCACAATGGCCACGGCCGCGTCACAACCAAGCATCGTTCTATGACCAGCTTCGCACGACAGCTCAATATGATAGTTTTGACTTGGACAATGAGGAACATTCTTCCCAGCAGGCGAGATGCCCTCAAGGGAATGGCCGCCCTGGCGGTTTCTCCGCTGGCGCCCTGGACAGGTAGCGCCGCGCCGGTCGGCCCGGCCCGCGAGCAGTCCTTCGACAGCGGCTGGCGGTTCATCCGCGGCGATGTCAAAGGCGCCGATCAGCCGGAGTTCAACGACACGCGCTGGCGCGCCCTCGACCTGCCACACGACTGGAGCATTGAGGATCTGCCCGGCCATGACGGTCCGTTCGACCGGGATCGCAGCGAAGGCAAACAGTCCACCGGGTGGGTGGTCGGGGGCACGGGCTGGTACCGGAAGCGGTTCAGCGCCCAGGGCATCCCCGATGGCCGGCGCGTGGAGCTCCGTTTCGACGGCGTCTACATGGACTCCGAAGCCTGGCTGAACGGTCATCTGTTGGGCCGTCATCCCTACGGGTACACCAGCTTCGCGTACGACATCACCGATCACCTGACCCGCGAGAACGACAACCTGCTGGCCGTTCGTGTCCGCAATGAGGGCCGGAACAGCCGGTGGTATTCGGGATCGGGGATCTACCGGCACGTCTGGCTGACGGTGACCGGGGACCTGCGTGTCCCGCGCTGGGGTCTGTCGGTGACCATCCCGGAGGTGTCGCGCGAGTCGGCCACCGTGAAGGTCGCCGTGAAGATCGAGAACCTCGGCAAGACTCCAGGCGGGATGTCACCGTGCGAGTGAGTTTGACCGGCGCGGATCCCGCCGACGTCGTGCAAGCCGTCGATGGCGGCGCCACCGGGGAGGCTGATCCGCATGATCGCCGTCAAGTCGCCGAGGCTGTGGTCCGCGGCATCGCCGGAGTTGTACCGTGCCGATGTCGATCTTCTAGTTGCGGACCGCGTCGTGGATCAGATCGGCGCCACGTTCGGCATCCGCAAGATCGAGGTGGATTCCGCGAACGGGCTGCGGGTGAACGGCGAGGTGGTGAAGCTCAAGGGAGGCTGCGTCCATCACGACAACGGAGTGCTGGGATCGGCGGCCATCGACCGCGCCGAGGAGCGCCGCGTCGAACTGCTCAAGGCCAGCGGCTTCAACGCCATCCGCACGTCGCACAACCCGCCGTCGCCGGCGTTCCTCGACGCCTGCGACCGGATCGGGATGTACGTGATCGACGAAGCGTTCGACATGTGGAAGCTGCCCAAGAACCCCGAGGATTACCACCGCTTCTTCGACGAGAACTGGCAGTCCGACCTCGACAGCATGGTGCTCCGCGACCGCAACCATCCGAGCGTCCTGTTCTGGAGCATCGGTAACGAGATCAAAGAGCGCGCCGATCCGGAAGGCGTAGCTATCGCGAAGAAACTGGCGGCGGAGGTGAAGCGCCTGGATCCCACGCGTCCCGTTACCGCCGCAATCTGCGGCTTCTGGGAGTTCAAGGATCGTCCGTGGATCGACAGCGATGCGGCTTTTGCGCCGCTGGATGTCGGCGGATACAACTACGAATGGCGCAACTATGAACCGGACCATGCCCGTCACCCGCGGCGCATCGTGGCCGGAACGGAGACGTTCCCCGTGGAAGCCTTCGAGAGCTGGCAGGCGACGGAGAAACACCCCTACGTCATCGGCGACTTCGTCTGGACGGCGATGGATTACTTCGGCGAGAGCGGCCTCGGCCACAGCCGCCTCAGCGGCGATCCCGTGGAGCAGTTGAAACCGTATCCGTGGTTCAACGCGTGGTGCGGCGACATCGATGCCATCGGGGAGAAGAAGCCGCAGTCATATTATCGCGACGTCCTCTGGGGCAACAGCAAACTGGAGATGGCGGTTCACCGGCCCATTCCTGAGGGACGCCATGAGGAGTTGAGCCGTTGGGGCTGGCCCGATGAGATGCGGAGTTGGACGTGGCCCGGCTCGGAGGGTTCGCCGCTCAGTGTTCGAGTCTATTCGTCGGGTGACGAGGTCCGCCTGCTGCTGAACGGCAAGGAAGTGGGCCGCAAGCCGGTTTCGCGGGAGACCAAACTGACGGCCGTGTTCGATGTCCCGTATGCGCCGGGTGAATTGCGGGCGGTCGCGTTCGCGGGGGGTAAGGAGATCGCGGCCACCGAGTTCAAAACCGCGGGCGCGCCCGCGAAGCTGCGGCTTCGCCCCGACCGCACCACCCTCCGGGCGAACCGGAACGAACTGTCGTATGTCATGGTGGAGGTGCTCGATGAGCACGATAACCTGGTGCCGGACGCGGTCGTGCCGGTGGCGTTCAAGGTAACCGGATCGGGCGAACTGGCGGGAGTGGGAAGCGCCAATCCGCGGGAGATGGCGAGTTTCCGGCAGCCCCGGCGCAATACCTTCCAGGGCAAATGCCTGGCGGTGCTGCGTCCCGTACGGGTCGCCGGCGCCATCTCGCTCGTGGCGGAAGCTCCCGGCATCACACCCGCCCGCCTGACCGTTCAACTAACATCGAAGTGAAGGATTCAGATGAACAGACGTACTTGTCTGGTGTTTGGCGCGGCCGCCGTCTCGCGTGCGTTGGCGTTTTCGCCCGCGGATTTTTGGACAACCAAGGAGTCCGCGGAGTGGTCTGAAAAGGACGTCCAGCGAATGCTGAACCATTCTCCGTGGGCCAAGGAGGTCGTCGTCGTACAGTCCCAGTCCAGCCCGCTCGAGAACGGCGACATGAGCGGCGGCCGTCGTGGAGGCCGCGGCGGGCGGTGGCGGTGGGGGCTCGATGGACGCGAGCAACGGGGCCGGCATGGGCGGCGGTGGCGGTGGAATGGGTGGCGGGGGTGGCGGTCGCGGTGGCGGCGGGTGGCGGCGGGGGAATGGAAGGCGGTATGCAGGCTCGGCCGGAGGTGAAAGCCCTGGTCCGCTGGGAGAGTGCGCACCCGATTCGCGATGCCGTCAAGAAGGAGTTGCCGAAGCAGTTGGGGGATGCCTACGTGATCAGCGTTTCCGGGTTGCGCGTCGGCGGCGGACGTGGGCCTGAGGCAGGGGCGGAGGGCAACGAGCGCCGCCAACAAATGGCCGAAGTCCTGAAAGGGGCCACCCATTTGGAACGTAAGGGCAGCGATCCCATCGCTCCCAGCCAGGTCCAATCCGGACAGATTGCCACGGGACCGATCAGCTATTTCGTATTCCCGCGAGGCTCGCAGCCCATCCAGGAATCCGACAAGGAAGTGACGTTCCACATCAAGATGGAGCGGGTGGAAGTGAAGGCGAAATTCGCGTTGAAGGACATGATGTACAAGGGCGAGTTGGCGTTGTAGGAAAGGAGAGCCCGCCATGAGGTGGGTCGTATTGTGGTGTCTGGCTCCGCTGCTGGCGGTGGCCGCGCCGGATGATGCCGGCATCGAGAAGGCGGTATTGCGGGTCTGCGATCAGATGACCGAAGCCGCCCAGAACCTGGATGCCGACCGGATGTTCAGCTTTGTCCGCGATACGGGGAACGGCGCCATCATTCAGAACGGCGCCATCCTGCTGACACGGGACGAGGCACTGGCCCAGGTGAAAGCGGGCTTCCAGCGGCTCAGCAAGATCGAGTATCGCTGGAAGCGCCGTAATGTAATGGTGCTGTCGCCGACGGTGGCGGTCCTGGTTGCCGATGGCGAATCGGTGGTCACCACGGGAACGGGCGATACGTTCAAGACGCCCTATGCCCAAACCGTCGTGTACACGCTGGCGGCCGGAGAGTGGAAGGTGCAGCACGCGCACCATTCCAGCCCTCCCCGCTAAGCAGATCCCGGCTATTCGTAGCGAAGCGCGGTCATCGGCTCGATTCCGGCAGCCCGGTTCGCCGGCGCGGCGATGGCGATTCCCGCGATTACCAGCAGCACCGCCGGCACTCCGATGAAGGTCAGAAGATCGTGCGCGCTGATCCCGTATAGGAACGACGCGGCAAAGCGGGTGACGGCGGCCGCCAGGGCCAGCCCGATCACCGTTCCGATGCCGGCCAGCGCCAGTCCCTGCCGCACCACCAGTTTGAGCACACCGGCGCGGTCCGCCCCCAGCGCGATCCGGATCCCGATCTCGCGGGTGCGGGCGCGCACCACGTAGCTGAGCACTCCATACAGGCCCACCGTCGCCAGCGCCAGCCCGATCAGTCCGAACACTCCCAGCAGGGTCGCGCAGATCTTGGGCAGCAGCAGCGCCTTGTCCACGTGTTCCTGCATCGTTTCCGTACCCGTGATGGCCATCGTCGGATCCAGCCGGGCGATGATGTCGCGCACGGCCCGCTCGTCACGGCCGGGCTTTCCACCGGTCTTCACCACCAGTGAGGTTCCGAAGAAGCTCAT
This sequence comes from uncultured Acidobacteriota bacterium, assembly GCA_963737465.1. Lineage (GTDB taxonomy): Bacteria > Acidobacteriota > Terriglobia > Bryobacterales > Bryobacteraceae > TMP-7. Next base: position 1,041,215 of record CAVTTC010000011.1, on the reverse strand, counting down.
CACCTTGTCAGGCGCGCCTTCGAGCGACAGGTACGCGCAGGCGTGCGGATCCTCGCCCAGCGTCCGCGATTTCGCCGTCTTTACAATGCCGATCACCTGGTAGTTGTTATTGTCCGAACGAACCACACTGCCGATGGCGCCGCCATCCGGAAACAGCTCGGCGACGGCCTTTTCGTTGAGGATCACAGCGCCGTCGGCGTCCCGCAACTCGAAGTCACGGCCGGCGAGCATGGGTATGCCGAGCGCCGCGAAATAGCTGCGGCCGACGCGGTAGACGTCGTTGTTGGATTTCTTCTTGCCCTGCGGTGTCGATCGTTCGAGATCGAAATTCACACCCCCGATGCTCAGCGGCACACTGTCAACGAACGAGACCGCCTGGACTCCGGGAAGCGCGGAGACCCGCTCCCGCAGCTGTAACAGGAACTGCTGGTTTCGTTCGGGAGTATAGCCGTTCAACTTGGGGTCGAAGGCCAGCATCAGGACGTTGTTGGTCTTCATACCCAAGTCGATGCTGGACGCGTTCTGAAGGCTGCGAACGAACAGTCCGGCGCCGATCAGCAGCACCAGCGACAACGAGACCTGAACCACCACCAGGGCATTCCGGAGTCCGAAGCGCCGCGACAACACCATTCCGGATCCGCTGTCCTTGAGCGTCGAAACCAGGTCGGTTCGCACGGACCGAATGGCCGGCGCGAGACCGAACAGGATGCCGGTAAACACGGAGATCACCACCGTGTACAGCAGCACCCGCCAGTCCGGTGTGAAGTCGAACGCGATGGGGAACGAGATGGGCAACTGGAATTTCGAGAGCGCGGTGGCCGCCATCCACGCCAGGACGAATCCCGCCGCGGCGCCGCCCAGCGCGAGAAAGACGCTCTCGGTGAGCAGCTGGCGGATCAATCGCCACCGGCTCGCGCCGATGGATAGCCGGATCCCGATCTCCTTCCGGCGAGACGCGGCGCGGGCGAGCATCAGGTTGGCCACGTTGGCGCACGCGATGAGCAGTACCAGCCCCACCACCACCATCAGCACCACCATCAACCCGACCATCTTGTCGAACTCGGGCATCCCGCCGGCCTTGTTCAAGGTCCAAGGCGACTTGCGGCGGTCTTGGTCGTTCTTGAAATAGGCTTCGTCGATCTGGTTCTTGACTACGCTGAGAGCTGCCAGCGCCTGCGCCTTCGATACGCCATCGCGAAGGCGCGCGTTCACCATAATCCACTGGGCATTGCGCTTGTCCTTCAGATTCTCCCTGTTGATGTCGGGCAGCAGGTGCGGGAACATGGCGAGCGGCGCCCAGAACTCTCCGGTCATCATCTTGATGGTTCCGGTGAAGCCCGCCGGCGCCACGCCGATCACGGTATATTGGCGGCCGTTCAACATTACCGGCTTGCCCACGATTCCAGGATCGGCGCCGAACCGCCGCTGCCAGAGCGCATACCCCAACACCACTACCGCGTCGCGGCCATCCACCTGGTCTTCTTCGTCCAGGAAGTCACGGCCCAGAATGGGGCGAACACCGATCACTCGGAAGTAATTGGCGCTGGCCACCTGACCCCATACCCGCTCGGGCTGCCCGTTTCCGCCGATATTGGCGGGCACCAGCGGGAAGAACCCGGTGACGCCTTCGAAGACCTTACCCGTGGTCTGTGTGCGGATGTCCTGGAAATTCGGCCATGAGATGGTTCGGGCGTCGTTCAAACTGAAGAGACGGTTGGGCTGCTTCACTGGGATCGAAGCGAAGATCATCGAGTTGATAATGCTGTACACCGTGCTGTTTGCCGCGATGCCGAGAGCGATGGAGATGATGACGACCGCCGTGAAACCGGGGCTCTTGGAGAACGACCGGGCGGCGTAGGTGAGATCTTGAATCAGTGTGCGCATGGCCTTCAGTCATCAGTACGGAAGGCGGCACGGTCAAGTTCGGATAAACTGGCGTAGCCGGCCTACTGAATGGGTTTGCGGAAGCTCATTCCCGCGAAACTCACGACGCTCTGATCGTCGATGTTCCACTGCTGGTATTTGTGCAGCTCTCCGCGCAGGCCCGGGACGGTCTTGAGAAAGGTGTACAGCGGCGACGATCCGCACCACTTCAAGTCGTCTTGATTTTGCTGGACCTCGTCCCAGAACCCGCCGGGATCGCTGGCATTGATGTGTTCGATGCGCCGGTGGTCGCGCTCGGCGACTTCCGTCATCTCACCGGCATCGGCCAAGGCGGCGAAGCGGTCGCCATAACGCCGTCCCATATGGGCCATGTCGATGCCGAGCACGTACAACAGGCTCTTGCTCTCTCTGGCGGCGACGTCGCCGAGCACGTCGAGAAATTGAGCCACCTTCGGATTGTCCTCCGGTGCTCCGCCCTGATAGATGCTTCTGACGAAGGACCCGCAGAGGATTGGAAGAATGCGGACATTCGACCCGAACAGGTGTTGCAGGAACACCACCTGGAATTCGATGGAGTGCTCGAACGAGTGGCAGTAGTCCTCCATCTTGACCGCGGGCCCGGCGCGGCGTTCGATCTCAGTCCACCAGTGTTCCTGATCGGTGGGCGCCGTGCCGTAAGGTGTGACGAACGGCTTGCGAGTGAGGCCGAATCTATCGGGCTCGCCGTAATGCGAAGTCCCCAAAATCACGAAGGTCCGGTCCGCATGCTCCGGCGAGAGCACGTCGTAGCCGGCCTTGTACGCCTCCCATCCCCCGAAGGGGCTCACGTGCGGAGCGGCGATTCCCACCAGCCCGTCGGCGGGATGCACCGTCCGGTTGCCGAGATAGTTGTTCAGAGTGGCGCGCAATTCGCCATCCGATTCCGGATAGGCGCTGCCGGCATGGGCGGGTTGCCGCTCGGGTGACTCCGCGAAATCGCGCTCGCATTCGGCCCGCATGCGGTCGAAGGTGTCGTCCATCAGGAATCCGGCGGCGCTCAAGGTTGAGATCAGGTGATCCTGCAACTCGCCGACGTCCAGGTCGCCGGTGAGTTCCACCAGCGCCTTGCGGAGTTCGAGTTCGGTCTGTTCCCCGTCGAAGCATTCCAGGCACGCCACCAGCGGCGGGGGGACGATGAGGGTCGCGTCGGAGTACTGGTAGGGATCGCGGATCAGCAGACCGGGCCGCTCTTCGACGGGAGATGGACGGAAGTCGAGTTCCATCCGGATGCGGGGCAGTGTTTTCGCCACACAACCAGGATACTGGTCGCGCCTTGCCGATGTCCGACGCTATGCTGCTCGTGACAGGACATCTGATACAGCCCGTTCCAATCGCCCTACTCGCGATCACCACGGTCCTCATGTTGCTCGGCCAGGACTCGTCCCTGGCCGGAGCCAGCTTCAGCGGACGGATTCTGGATGCGCGGGCTCCGATGCAGCCACTCCGGGCCGTGCGTGTGCGATACCCGCAGCCGATGCTGAACCCGTAGCATTGACGCATCATGATGATACGATGATAGTATGCGTACCACGCTTGAAATTGATGATGATGTGATGCAAGCGGTTCGAGAAATGGCCCGCTTAAAGAATCAAGGGATTGGGCGCACGATCTCCGAGCTGGCGCGCCGCGGGCTGATGCCGGATGGATCGCCGGTCAGAGAACTGCAATTCGGCATACCAGTATGGAAACACGGTCCGGCAGCCGTTGCGGTGACGAGCGAAATGGTGCGCAATCTGGCGGATGACGAATGACCGTGAGATTGCTGGACGTCAATGTATTGGTCAGCCTTCTCGATTCGGCACACGTCCATCATGACGGTGCCCTTACATGGTTCCGAGCTGTTGCCGCAACGGAGGGTTGGGCGACGTGCCCGCTTACGGAAAACGGGTTGATTCGCGTCGCTTCACACTTGAGCTACCCGAATTTACGTTTGTCGCCGGCCCAGGTGGCCGAATCGTTGGCGTTGTTTAAAGCCGGCTTTCCGGGGATTCATCGCTTTTGGCCAGACGAGATCAGCCTGGCCGATTCCACAGTGTTCGATCTCACCGTCCTTACTGGATCGCGGCAAACCACGGACGCGTACCTCGCCGGGCTTGCATTCCACAACGGCGGGAGCCTGGCGACGCTCGATGGAGCTATTCCGTGGCGAGCAGTCCGTGGCGCGGATGCGAGCTTGATCGAGCGAATTAAGGGCTAGTTCGGAATTTATGAGCCCAACATGTCACTCCAGGGCAGCCATCCGGCAACCATTGGCAGCCCGCCGCTGACCGCTTGTTACACTGAGATTTCATGCTGCGAGTTCGTTTTGCGCCCTCGCCTACCGGCTATCTGCATATCGGAAGTGCGAGAACATTCATTTTCAACTGGCTGTATGCGCGCCACAACGGCGGCACCCTCATTCTTCGGATTGACGATACCGACGTGGAACGGAACACGCAGAAGTCGCTCGACTCGATTTTTGACGGCCTCAACTGGCTCGATCTGGGCTGGGATGAGTTTTATCGCCAGTCCGACCGGCTCGATCTTCACGGCCGGTTGGCCACGGACATCCTGGACCGGGGACTCGCGTATCGGGACTTCACGCCCGCCGCGGCCGGCAACGAGGATAAACCGCGCGATGCCGCGACCTGGCTATTCAACCCAGGGGCCCGGGAAGTATCCGAGGCGGAAAGCGACCGCCGCGCCGCCGACGGCGAACCTTTCGTGATCCGTTTCCGCGTGCCCCGCGAAACCCCCGAGTACGTCAGCTTTAACGACGCCGTCTACGGACCGCAATCGAAATCCACCGCCGATATCGAAGATTTCGCCCTGCTTCGCAGCAATGGCGTGCCGACGTATCATATGGCGTCGTGCGCCGACGATGTGGACCTGAAGATCAGCCACATCATCCGCGGACAGGACCACCTGACCAACACGTTCAAACACGTGTTGATCTTCCGGGCCCTAGGCGTGGAGCCGCCGGTGTTCGCCCACCTGCCGCTGCTGATTGCCCCCGACGGATCCAAACTATCGAAACGCAAACACGGGCCGGTGGTCAGCGTGACCACCTACCGCGATGCCGGATTCCTGTCCCAGGCTTTCGTGAATTTCGTCTGCCTGCTGGGCTGGTCGCCAAAGAACGATCGGGACTGGATGACGCGCCAGGAACTGATGGATGCCTTCACTTTCGAGGGCATCAATCGCTCCAATGCGACGGTGAACTTTACGGAGACCGATCCCTTCGATCCGAAGGCCGTCTGGCTGAACGCCGAAAACATCCGGAAGATGCCGGTGGACGATCTGTCCGCCGAGCTGCTGCCCTTCGCGCACAAGGCCGGATTCGAAGCCGGCCCCGCCAAAATGCGGCAGGTGACTCCGCTCATCCAGGAGCGGATCAAACTGTTGTCCGATGTTGGCACCGTGGCCGACTTCTTCTTCGTCCCCCAGTTGCCGCCTTATGACAAGGCCGAACTGATTCCCCAAAAAGGGGACGCCGCTATGGCGCTGAAGGTGCTGGAGCACGCGAGTGACGTCCTGTCCGCGGCCGAGTTCACGCATGACGGGCTGGATGCCGCCCTGCGCGCGGGCGCCCAGGAGTTGAAGATCAAAGCCGGGCAGATGTTCCAGCCGGTTCGCGTCGCCGTCTGCGGCCGGAAGAACGCGCCGCCGCTGTTTGAAACACTGGAAGTGCTGGGGCGCGAGACATGCCTGGAGCGAATCGGCAAAGCGATCCAGATGCTCCAGTCCCAGGAATAACGAAAATGAGTACGCCTAAGAATGAGCCGGACGCCGGCAATACCCCGAACGAGTCGGCGGCATCGAATTTCATCCGCGACATCATCCTCGATGATTTGAAGACCAACAAGTACGGAGGCCGCGTGCACACGCGTTTTCCTCCGGAGCCGAACGGGTATCTCCACATCGGCCATGCCAAGTCCATCAACATCAACTTCGGGCTGGCCCGCGAATTCGGCGGCAAGTGCAACCTGCGCTTCGACGACACCAACCCGTGCAAGGAAGAGACCGAGTACGTCGATTCGATCATCGAAGACGTCCACTGGCTCGGCGGCGACTGGGAAGACCGCCTGTTCTACGCGTCCGACTACTTCCAGCAGCTCTATGATTGGGCCGTTCAGCTGATCAAGGCCGGCAAGGCCTATGTCTGCGATCTCACCGCGGAAGAGGTCCGCGCAGCAGCGTGGAACCCTCACCGAACCCGGCCAGGAGAGCCCCTACCGCAATCGTTCGGTGGAGGAGAACCTGGACCTGTTCGAGCGCATGCGCGCCGGCGAGTTCCCTGACGGCGCACGCACTCTGCGCGCCAAGATCGACATGGCCTCGCCGAACCTGAATCTGCGCGACCCGATCATGTACCGCATTCTCCACGCCGATCATCACCGCACGGGCGACAAATGGTGCATCTACCCGATGTACGATTACGCGCACGGCCAGTCGGATTCCATCGAGGGCATCACCCATTCCATCTGCACGCTGGAATTCGAAGATCACCGGCCCTTGTACGACTGGTATGTCGAGGCCATCGGCATCTATCATCCGCAGCAGATCGAGTTCGACCGTCTCAACATCACCTACACCCTGCTAAGCAAGCGAAAGCTGCTGCAACTGGTACAGGAGAAGCATGTCAGCGGCTGGGACGATCCGCGCATGCCCACGATCTCAGGCCTGCGCCGCCGCGGTTACACGCCCGAAGCCCTGCGCAACTTCTGCGGCCGGATCGGCGTATCGAAGACCAACGGCTCCACCGAACTCTCCCTGCTCGAATACTGCATCCGGGAGGATCTGAATAAGCGGGCACTGCGCGTGATGGCCGTGCTCCGGCCCGCTGCGCGTCGTCATCGACAACTACCCCGAGGGTCAGGTGGACTGGATGGAGGCGGTGAATAACCCCGAAGATGCCAGCGCCGGCACACGAACCGTCCCGTTCTCTCGCGTGCTCTACATCGAGCAGGACGATTTCCGCGAGGTTCCGCCGAAGCAGTATTTCCGCCTGTCGCCAGGCCGCGAGGTGCGGCTGCGCTACGGCTACTTCATCAAGTGCACCAGCGTGGTGAAGGATGCCGGGGGTAACGTCGTCGAGGTCCATTGCACCTACGATCCCGAAACCCGCGGCGGAAATGCGCCGGATGGGCGCAAGGTGAAATCCACCATCCATTGGGTGTCGGCCGAACACGCCATCGACGCGGAGGTCCGGCTGTACGAGAACCTGTTCACAAAGGAGAACCCGGGCGAGGTGGAAGAGGGCCAGGACTTCACGGCCAACCTGAATCCGCACTCGCTGGAGATCGTCACCGCCAAGGTGGAGCCTGGCTTGAAGGGCGCTCCGGTGCTGAGCGGTTATCAGTTCGAACGCCTCGGCTACTTCTGCGTGGACAGGGACTCCACTCCCGACCGGCCCGTCTTCAACCGGACTGTCGGGCTGCGTGACGCTTGGGCGAAGATCGAGAAGAAATCCAAATGAAGATTCTCGGACTCGGCGGTATTCTCAAGGATCCCGCGTGCGCGCTGGTGGCGGACGGCCGCCTGGCTGCCGCCGTCGAAGAGCATAAGATCGCGCGGCATTGGACACCGGGGGCCTTGCCGCTCTCGGCCATTGAGGCTTGTCTGGCGGTGGCAAAGGTCGCGGCCGCGGAGGTGGATTGCGTGGCCTTGGCGCGACCACTTCGGACAGGTCCGGGGCTGCACATGAAGCTGCGGTCGATCTTCCCCAATGCGCGACTGGCCGTCATCGAACACCAGGCCGCGCACGCCGCCTCGGCCTTCTATTCGTCTCCCTTCACGGAGGCGACCGTGCTGACGCTCGACCGGTCCGGCGATTTCCGTTGTGGAGCGCGCTATCACGGCAAAGGTCCACGGCTGCAGCTCGAGACCGAATACTACTTTCCCGATTCGCTTGCCGACCTGTACAGCCGTGTGACCGAACTGCTCGGATTCAAGCCCGGCGCCGATGAACATAAGGTTCAGTGGCTATCCACGGCAGGGTCGGACCACCTGGTGCCGCTGTTCCGCAATCTCGTGCTCGGCGATTCGGCGCGCATGAATCCCGCCTATTTCGATGCGGGACGCGTGGGTGACGGCGGCTTCGGCGAGCGGTTCTATGAAGCGCTTGGACTGGAAGATGGCGCGGCGATTCCGGAGATGCTGAAGGGCGACATCGCCCGCGGCGTGCAGCGGTCTATTGAAGAGAAGGTGATCGAGTTGGCCGGCCAGGGCGAGAATCTCTGCGTGGCGGGAGGCCTGTTCTACAACGCGCTGCTGGTGAATGCCCTGGAACGTTCCGGCCGCTTCAAGAATGTCTTCGTCCAACCGGTGGCCGGCAATGCGGGCACGGCACTGGGCGCGGCCTTCCATGCCTGGTACAACGTGTGCCGGAATGAGCAGTCCATCGGGGGATGGGACCTTCTGCTGGGCCCCAGCTACACGGCCGAAGAGATCAAGAAGGTGCTGGAGAATTGCAAGCTGAGATTCCGCTACCTGACCTCAGACGAATTGATCTCGCAGGCAATTGAGCATCTTCAGAACGACCAGATAGTGGCGTGGATGCAGGGACGCATGGAGTTCGGCCCGCGCGCACTCGGGAACCGCAGTATTCTCGCCTCGCCGCTGAATCCGTACTCCACGGAAAACCTGAACGTGTACATCAAGCACCGTGAGCCGTTTCGGAAGTTCGCCGCTTCGGTGCCGGCGGAAGTCGCCGGCGAGTACTTCGAGGCTGGCCCGAATGCGCGCTTTCTCACGACGGTGGCACGGGTCCGTCCCGCGCACCGGAAGACCTTTGAAGCCGCCATCATCGGCGACGAACTCGTGCGCGTACACGTGGTGACAGCGGAGGAGAACCCGCTTTATCACCGCCTGCTGCTGGCCGCCGGCAAGGCGAGCAATCTGCCGGTACTCTACAACACGAGCTTCAACTTGTTCGGCGATCCGTTGGTCTGCACCCCGCGCGATGCCGTCCGCAGTTTCTACTCGTCGGGCATCGATGCGCTGTTCGCCGGTAACTTCCTGGTGAGCAAGTAGCGGCTCAGGCGAGACCCATGCAGGCATAATAGCCGCGGAACAGCACTTCCCGCGGGCGGCCTTCCCATACCGGGCCCAGCGTATCCTGGCACCATCGCCGGATGTCGTCCGCGGGGACGCCCCGGCGCACGGCTGCGGCGACATTCGTCTCAGTCATCACGTAGTCCAGATAGAAGTCCGGCGTCAGCGTCAGACCGATCTCGAAATACTCATGGCTCTTCAGGGCAAAGCCCAGGTTCAACTGGGACAGGATCTCCGGATTGAGTGCTCGAGCCTCTTGGACATCGGTCGGGTAGCGCGACTCGAACGTTCGATACCACTCAGCCAGGCGATCCGTGTCACGGAAACTCCTGCCCGGCGAGAAGTCGTAGACCACGAGCAGGCCCGTGGCCGTGAGAACGCGCGCGGCTTCAGAAAAGAACGGCTCCAGTTGCACGTAGTTCAGCGATCCGGCCGCCGTCATCAGGTCCATCGAGTGGCTGCGAAACGGAAGCGCTTCAGCCGCTCCCACCACGAACCGAGCTTGCGGAGCGACTCCGGCGGTCCATTTCAGCATCGCTTCCACGGGCTCCATTCCGAAGCACTCGCCGGCCAGGGGTAACAGCGCCCGCGTGGACAACCCTGCGCCGCAGCCTATATCCAAGACCCGGTGTAGTTTGCTTTCGCCCAGTGTTGGGCGGATCAATTCGATGATCCGAGGATGGACGGGAGGACGGCTGGTAGCATATCCCGCGGCCATGGCGTCGGTTTCAAATGGGTTGGGCATCATATCCTACTCAATGGGACGGAGAACGAACACAAGCGCAATCAAGCGGGCGTGACGCATGAACTCTGGTAACATGTCGGGCGCGGGTCAGGCAAGGGCTTACATTGGAAGGGGCTAGATTCGCATGATGTTTTCGCATCCAGGATGCGACCTCGCGTCGCAGTTTCTTCGCGAGTTCAAGCATTTCTCTGGCTTCGGCACCAGATACCACGCCTGCCGTTTCGTAGTCGGATGTGTATGCGGCATTGTACGCAATGTTGAATCGCCAATCCTCGATGAGGCCTGAAGTCTGGCAGGCTTCAAGATCGCGGTCGGCGAGTGCGAACAGGCCGGCGATCTCGTGGGCGCTTGTCTTGTGCTCCCTGAGCCATCCGAATCTCAGCCAATCTTGTAAGCTCACCCTCGTCACCGATCAAAAAGAGCTTCGGACCAGATGTTACCGTCGAGAGAAAATGTTGACCTTCAGCAAGTTTACGACGGAACTCATTAGGGCCGTAGATAGAAGGGTTCACTTCGCGTCCAAGTTCGTCCGGGACCGTAGCAAGAGAAGCGACTATATCGTGCATGGAAATCCTCTCGCCGACAATCATCACGTCGATATCGCTTGAAGCCGTTTCGGCACCCGAGGCGATTGACCCGAAAACGAACGCGAACCGAATGCGGTCGGAGAGCGGGCAAAGAGCATTCTGTAGCACCTCAGTGATACCGAATGTCTTTCGGATGAGCCCCCGTAGTTCGGGGAAGATCGGGCACTCCGCATTCGCCTGATAGTAGGTCTGGCGGCCTTCCACCGTGCGCACCAGAATGCCCGCGCGAGTGAATCGCGCTATATCGCGTTGCACCGCACCTGAGCCCACTGCGAGGCGGCGAATGATCTCCCGCTGGTAGAACCTCTTTTGCGGATTACCGAACAAGAGCCGCAGGATGGCCCGCCGCGTGGCGTCAAAGAGAGCACTACCGGGAGGGATTGGTGAAGTGAGCTGCTCAGCACCCATATTGAGTACTTGTATACCCTTTTTGGGTTCGATGCGTCAAGAGGCCGGCGGTGTAGTTCGCTCACCGTTACTCAAACCCCCGTAATCGACCATGGCTACACGATTGCTTGCCCCTTCGGTTGTGGCGAAACTTGCCGTATTGCTTCTTGTCACTTTCTCCGCATCGCAAGCCCAGCAGTCACCCAAACCCTACTCGGCGGTTCCAGTGGTTCTTGAGGGCACCCCGGTGTTGTGGCACAACCCTGGACGGGTTGCAGCGCTGAACCTGGCATACGGGATCGGGGGCCGGGCCATGGCGCCGCGCCCGCCGTATCGTTTCTTGCGCGAGGAAAAGGGCGGGTCCACTCCCAAAGTGCGTGTGCGGGACGCCAACGGCCGGGAATGGTCCGTCAAATTCGGTGAAGAGGCAAGCTCCGATGCCTTCGCCTCCCGGCTCGCCTGGGCTGCGGGCTATTATGTGGAACCAACCTACTATGTGGAGTCAGGGCGTTTCTACGGTGTGCATGACCTCACGCGCGCCAAGCACCAGGTGGGCCCCGGAGGGGTGTTCCACGGCGGCCGGTTTCAATTGCGCGCTCGATCTCCTCAGTTTCTACCGAACGTGGAGTGGTCCTGGGAGAAGAATCCGTTCACCGGCACGCGTGAACTGAGCGGTCTGAAGATCATCATGCTGCTAACCTCCAACTGGGACAACAAGGACCTCCGCGATGCCGAAACCCGCGGCAGCAATACCGCCATTTTTCGCTCAAGCGTTCGCGGAGACCGATATATTTACCTGATCGACGACTGGGGCGCCTCCATGGGTGCTTGGGGGCACGTGTGGTCCCGATCGAAGTGGAATTGCGCGGATTACCTTCGACAGACGCCCGAATTCGTCAAGGGTGTGAAGGACGGTCATGTGGAGTGGGGATACCACGGCCAGCATACGAAAGACGAAACGCGCGACATCCGCGTAGCGGACGTCCGCTGGATGATGCGATACCTGGGCCAGATCACCGACCGTCAGATCCGCGACGGCTTGCGCGCCAGCGGCGCTACTCCTGGCGAGGTCAACTGCTTCGCATCCGCGATCAGCCAACGCATTCAGGCTTTGAAAAACATCTCGCGGGTTCCGGAATCCGTCGCCCGCCGTTGAACGGGTGTTCTAACTGTCGGGGAATTGTGAAGGCGGGACGCCGAGTTTCGCTACGCGCCCGATACGGGCTGCAGCGTCTCCGATGTCGCATCGGTGATCAGCTTCAGCAATGCCGTGTAGGCCAAGCGCTCGTGCAGCGGTCGTAAGCACGCTGCAAGCTCCGGATCCGATGCGGAGATCTGTTCGATCGCGGCCCCGATACTATCAGGGTTGAGCGAAATGACAGCATTGGCAAGTTCCGTACGCAGACGTTCGGGCAGTCTGCTTAGGGCCGATGCCGGCAGAAGACCTTTCCGGGACGGAGACACCGGGGCCGCAGGCGGCAAACGACAGAAGCGGACAGGCAATAGCCGGGCAGCGCAGTCGAAGATCTCGGAGGGACGAAACGGCTTGCGGATGAAGTCGTCCATTCCGGCGCTCATAACCTCGTCGCGCTCGGAGGCGAACGCAGACGCGGTCATCGCGGCAACCTTGACTTCGCTGCCGCCGTCCATGGCGCGAATGCGCTGCACAGCGTCGATGCCACCCATCACCGGCATCCGGAGGTCCATGAAGATGAGGTGAGGCCGCCACTGGTTGAATGTTTCGATGGCCTGCGCGCCGTTTTCGGCGTCCCGGACCTCGAACCCAGCTTCACGCAGCAGTTCACAGAGGAGCGAAGCATTCTCCGCATGATCATCGACAACAAGTACGCGCCACTCGGGCTGGCCCGGCTCGAGAGACAAGCGAGACTCGTCATCCTCTTCACGACGAACCCCGGCAGGTTCGGCCGCCAACTCGACGGGCAATTCCACCGTGAAGACCGATCCAGCGCCGAGGGTACTGACGACAGTGAGAGTACCGCCCATCATTCCGATGAAGGTGCGGGTGATCGCCAGGCCGAGACCGGCGCCTTCCCGGCTGGTGAGCTGGCCCACTTGAACGAACGGTTCGAAGATGCGGGCCTGGTCTTTGGGAGAAATCCCCAGGCCGGTATCCGCTACTTCGAAACGCACGCGCGTTGTGTCCGCATCATCCGCCGGAGCGGCGGAGAGGCGCAATGTGACCGTTCCGCGCTCGGTGTACTTGACGGCGTTGGCGAGCAGGTTGAGGAGGACCTGCCGGAGTTTGGGCGCATCAGCGCGGACATAATCCGGGAACTCAGGAGAGCGCTCGCACACTAAGGCCAGGTTACGTGCCTCGGCGCGAACGCGCATCATTTCGATAACTTCCTGAACGAGTGAGTTCAGATCGCAGGGCGCGACGGCGAGTTCCTGCTTGTGTGCTTCGATTTTGGCGACGTCGAGGATGTCGCTGATCAGTGTAAGCAGATGTTCGCCGCTGCGGTTGATGATATTGAGCCGTTCGCGCTGCTCGTCGGATACAGGGCCGGATCGGAGCAGGTTCGAGAACCCGAGGATCGCGTTCAGTGGCGTGCGTAACTCGTGGCTCATGTTCGCCAGGAAAGCACTCTTAGCACGATTGGCCGCCTCGGCCTGGTCGCGCGCCTGTACCAGTTCCGCTGTACGTTCATCCACCAGTTGTTCGAGATGCTGCTTGTATCCCTGCAATTCCTTCAACGCACTGAGCAGCGTCCGAATGACCTGACCCACCGGAATCGTGCCGATCAGCATTGCTTGTACTGCGATAAACCACATCCCGAGTGCAGTGCCAGGAACGGCGTTCGGCGGGGGGATACCAATCACTTCCAGAAGTGCGAAGACCAGCATGGTACCGATGCACGCACAAGCCGTCCACAACGCCGCCTCGTATCCCAGGAGCCAGGCCGCCGAGACCGGCAATGTCGCGTAAAGAGTGATGATCGGGCTCCGAATGCCCGCCATGGAGCTAATAGCCAGCGTGGCGAAGATCCACGTGCTGGTCAGGTAAACCAAGCTCGCGGCCCGGAAATAGCCAAGCCGGAGCAGCGCCAGAGATCCTATCAGACCCGCTTGGATCGTTCCATTATTGATGACACGGCGGACGGGCCAGGAAACAACCAGTGTCCCGGTGACCAGGAGCGCAACAACCATCCAAATGGCAACAACGAGCAGTAGGCCGTGGAACATCTGGGCCGTGGGATCTGCTGAAAGCGGGCCGCGTAGGCGCAGCGAATGCGCCAGCCGGTGAACACTCGCCGATAGACGAAAGTTCGCTCTCATGAGTGGTCCGCCCGCCGTTGAGGCAGGATCTACTAATGTTATCGCGGTCAGGGCCTTTGAACCGAGTCCAGAAACGGATCGAGGAGAGTGACCGCCGCTCTCATGGGACTGGAGTGGGTGGCAGCCGGGCGGGAATCTCGGACCGCCCGGCCACTGGCGGCTGGGATGGCGCAAGCGCACCATGAGCATGCGACCGAGTTGCTGGCGCTGGGTGGCCCACCTGTGGAATGCTGCTTGTAGCAACCGCTAATGAGACTATTGGCCGTCACCGCCGGAGGAGGAATCGGATCGCTGATGCGATACCTGATCGGTACCGCCATCATGCAGCGCTTTGGCGGGCGGTTCCCCCTGGGCACTTTCGTCATCAACATCACCGGATCGTTCCTGATCGGCCTGCTCATGACGCTGCTCACCGAGAAGTTCGCACCGCACCCGAACTGGCGACTGTTGCTCGTGATAGGCTTCCTCGGCGGGTACACCACGTTCTCGAGTTTCGAGTACGAGACGTTCCAATCGGTGCGCGGCGGCGGCCATTGGCTGGCGCTCGGGTATGTAGTGAGCAGCGTCATTCTGGGCTATGCCGGAGTATGGCTGGGTGTCGTGGTCGCAAGCAGGCGATAGGAGAGGTTCCCGAGAGCCCGCGATCGCTGGCCAAGAGCGGAACGTTCGATCGCGCCCGCGCTGTCCTCAGCCGGATCGGCGGCGATGCCCACGCGTCGATGGAACTCGAGGATATCCGAAACACTCTGGCCAACTCTGTCGCACGGGTGGATTTCCGCGAGCTATTCGAACCGAAGATGGTCCGCATTCTCGGACTCGGCATCGTCCTCGCGGTGTTCCAGCAATGCTGTGGCATCAACGTCGTCTTCAACTACGCGCAGGAGGTTTTTGCGGCCGCGGGCTACCAGGTTTCAGATATTCTCTTCAACATCGTTGTGACCGGAGCGGTGTCGTTCATTTTCACGCTGATCGCAATCCGCACCGTGGACCATCTCGGCCGGCGGCCGCTGATGCTGTTCGGAGCCGCGGGCCTGGCAATTACCTGGGTCATTCTCTCCGAGATTTTTCCCAACAGGATTCGGGGAGCCGCGATGGCCGTCAGCGTGTTCTCACTGTGGACTGCATGCTTCGTACTGACGTACACATTTCCGTTCCTGAATCGGGGGCTGGGCGCAGCCGGAACGTTCTGGCTGTATTGCGCCATCTGCATTATCGGTTTCGTCGTGATCCGGCTCAAGCTGCCGGAAACCAAGCATAAGTCACTGGAACAGATCGAACGCGAACTGGTCGATTGACATATGAACGCCCGCGCCGGCCCTGGTGGCGAGACCCGGTGCGTCAGTTGGCGCTTCTATCGACGGTTGCCCGTTGACCGCGCTGCAGTTCCTCGCGTTGCCCCGGCAACCTCGGTCAGCCGGCCGGTCTTGACGTCGTAGATGTATCCATAAACCGGGATCTCGGGCGGCACAAGCGGATGCGACTTGATCCGATCCACATCGGCACGGACGCTCTCGGCCTGATCCCGGATAGTCAACCATTCGATGAAGTCACCCGCGCTGGACCCGGGCCCTTCACCAGAATCTTTCCATTCGCTGCCGTCGAGCGTCGCTGTCTTTAGACTCTGTTTGAGCAGTCCACGGATCACGTCATTCGTGAAATACAGCATGCCGCAGTCCGTGTGATGGATGACAAGCCATTCCCTGGTGCCAAGCAACTTATAGGAGATCACGAGCGAACGTATCGCATCGTCACTCGCGCGCCCGCCGGCGTTTCGGATGACGTGGGCATCCCCTTCAGCGAGCCCGGCAAATTTCGCTGGATCCAGTCGTGCATCCATACATGTGAGAATGGCGAAACGCCTCGCAGGCGGCATCGCCAGTTCCGATTTGTGACCGAACTCCCGGGCGTACTTCTCGTTAGCCGCGAGCACCTGACTTACCGTGTCGGACATGATTCTGTTCACCTCCCAGCTCAGTTTCGGGCGGCGAGAAAACTCAGGTTCAGAGCGGAGTGCCGGAGCGGTAGACTCCTGCCGAAGGATGCTCGATCCTGATCACGCCGCGATCTAGCATCTCTTATGGAGATTACCACTTTTGTTTTTGCTGGAGCGTGCACTCAAGGATCGCCTTCCCGTCAACCACCTGCCGCCTTGGCCAATTTAGGCCGCTCCATCCAAACCGCTCATTCTCCCCTTGACAATCTACAGGAATCGTATTACCCTTCTGTAGAATATCTGGGGGAGCATTGACCAGACCGAAAAGCGACCTTTTGCAGGGGACCCTCGATCTCCTGATCCTCAAGACTCTCGAACTTGAAGCGATGCACGGATGGGGCATCGCTCAACGCATCCAGCAGGTATCCGAGGACGTGCTGCAGGTGAACCAGGGCTCACTCTATCCGGCGCTGTACCGGCTGGAAGAACAAGGTTGGATCCGTTCGAGTTGGGGCCTGTCGGAGAACAACCGGCAAGCCAAGTATTACGAGATCACGAAATTGGGTCGCAAGCAACTTGGAGAGGAGACAGAAAACTGGGAGCGCCTCTCCGCCGCGGTCGGTAAGATCCTTGGGACAGCGTAGGGGGGTGCGATGATTCGCAGGGCAATCGCAGGCATACGATACCTGTTTAGAAAAGACCGGCTAGAGCGCGAGATGGACGCAGAGATCCGGTATCACCTGGACCGGCAGGTGGAAGAGATGGTGCGCCGCGGCATGACGCCGGTCCAGGCTCGCGCGGCGGCCCGGCATGCCGTCGGCGGCATCGAGCAGGTGAAGGAGGAGTGCCGGCAGGCTCGCGCCGGACGGGTCCTGGAGGAGACGCTCACCGACGTCCGCCACGGACTTCGCGTGCTCGCCAAGAGTCCCGGCTTCACGGTGACGGCGGCCGTCACACTCGCACTCGGCATCGGAGTGAACACGGCGATCTTCAGCGTCGTGTACGGAATCCTCCTCCGACCCCTGCCCTACCGCGACGGAGGGCAACTGGTCGTGCTGCACCAACAGGCACGGCAAGCTCACCTGGCTAACGTCCCGTTCTCCTTCAAGGAGGTCACCGATTACCGCGAACAGTCTCACACCCTGGAGGGCCTCGTAGAGCACCACACAATGTCCTTCCTCCTGCTTGGAACCAATACGTCGGAGCGGGTGGAGACAGCTGTTGTATCGGCGAACTTCTTCGATGTGCTCGGAGTAAGGCCGCTGCTCGGGCGGACATTCGTGCCTGGCGATGAGGACCACAACGCGGATGCGGTGCTGATTCTCAGCTACCAGTACTGGCAGACCCGGCACGGGGGCGATCCGGCGATCGTCGGCAGGGTCTTTCGAATGAATAACCGGCCGCACACGGTCATCGGTGTCCTCCCGCCAATTCCGCAGTATCCGGTAGAAAGCGACGTCTACATGCCCACCTCGCAGTGTCCCACGCGCTCTTCGGCGGGATTCCAGGCCAACCGCTCGGCCCGGATGATGACCGTGTTCGGAAGGCTCAAACCGGGTGTGCCGCTTCAGCAGGTGCAAGCTGACCTGAGCACCGTTGCGAGCCACCTCGAGAGGTCGTATCCCGAGGCGTACCCCAAAAGCTATGGGTATGGGATTGTAGCGGATCCATTGAGAAGCGATCTGACCCACACCGCCAGACCGACTCTGCTGGTGCTGCTCGGAGCAGCCGGATTCGTTCTGCTGATCGCCTGCGCGAACGTCGCTAATCTGCTGTTGTCGCGCGTGCTGAATATCGAGCGGGAACTGTCCGTGCGCAGCGCGCTCGGAGCCACCAAGTCGCGCATCGTGCGGCAACAGTTGACCGAGAGCGTACTGCTTTCGTTCGCCGGGGGAGCCCTCGGACTGCTGGTGGCGCCTTGGACCATGTCGCTGTTGGTCGCGTTCGCCGCGCGATTCACAACTCGTGCCGCCGAAGTGCGGATGGACGCTCCGGTCTTGATGTTCACAACGGCAGTCGCGGTGATAACAGGGCTCCTGTTCGGACTGGCGCCGGCCCTGTCCTCAACGCGCCGGCTCAACGACTCGCTGAATCAGAAGAGCGGGCGCACCACTGCCAGCCGGGGGCGCCAGCGTCTTCGCTCGTCACTCGTTGTCGCGCAAGTGTCGGTGTCATTTGTGCTGTTGATCGGGGCGGGGTTGATGATCCGAAGCCTCGTCAAACTGCAGCAAGTGAATCCCGGCTTCCGCCCTGACCACCTTTTAACGATGCGCGTCACGCCGAACTTCACGAAGTACGGAAGCGCCCAGGCGCTCGCTCCGGTGTATGAACAGATTCTGCGCCAGGTGAGGAACGCCGGCGGGGTAGAATCGGTGGCGCTCGTCTCCAATGTCCCGTTGAGTCCGAGCGGCATTGCCTCCGGTCCAGGGAACGTGGAGTTTCAGATCGAGGGGCGGGCCACTTCAAAGGGCGAACTGGCCCCCATGGTGGACACCACTGTGGCGAGCCCGGACTACTTCGACGCGATCGGTCAGCCACTGTTGCGGGGACGCCGGTTTACCGAACACGACGACACAAGTATGCCCCAGGTAGCGATCATCAATGAGGCCATGGCACGGCATCGCTGGCCTGCGGAAGACCCGGTGGGCAAGCGCGTCACGTTCGACCGCGGCGAACATTGGACCACGATAGTCGGGGTGGTGGGCGACGCGAAGGAGTATGGGTTGGACCGGCAGGTTGGCGACGAACTCTATGTCCCCCTCCGCCAGGCCGGATTCGCCGGCAACCTGGTGATTCGCACCGCGATCGACCCGATGAGCCTGGTGCCGTTGATAAGTTCGCTACTGCACGATATTGACTCCCAGATCGCGATCGACCGAACGAATACGGTGGAACGTCTCCAGCAGGACTCGATCGCCTCTCCCCGGCTCACCGCAATGTTGATGGGTCTGTTTGCCGCGCTCGCATTGCTCATAAGCACTGGCGGCATCGCAGCCGTGCTGGCGCTCGCGGTGAACCAGCGCACCCAGGAGCTGGGAATTCGCATGGCGCTCGGAGCATCGCGGGAGGCGATTGTCGGTATGATCCTGCGGCAGGGATTTGTACTCGGAGGAGCCGGCGTCGCATTCGGCGTTCTCGGCGCCGTGCTACTGACCCGTCTCCTGTCGAAACTCCTCTACGGAGTGAGCCCGACTGACGCCGTCACCTTCTGCGCCGTGTCCGGCCTGTTCGTCGCCGTCGTGGCGATGGCATGTTTCGTTCCGGCGCGCCAGGCGACGAGGCTCGACCCGCTGGTCGCGCTGCGTCATGAGTAGGGGAAGAGCGATGGAGCGTGTCGCGGTCCTATTACTCGCACTGATGGTGTCCACCTCGGCTGATGGTGCGCCGGATTTCACCTCGGGAAACCGGCTTCGCCGGCCAGTCGATTACCGGCAATGGGTCTGGCTCAGCTCAGGGCTCGGCATGGCATACGGCCCGCTTTCACAGCGCCAGTCCGAGGCCGATCCGCCGTTTGACAACGTGTTTGTGAACCACGCGGCTTACCGTGCCTTCCAGCAGACCGGAATGTGGCCGGATCAGACCATCTTCGTGCTCGAGGTGCGTTCTTCCATCAGCAAGGGATCGATCAACAAGGGCGGACATTTCCAAGGAAGCTTGAGGGGCATCGAGGTTGAAGTCAAGGACGTGAAGCGCTTCGGAGGCTGGGCGTTCTTCGGCTTCGATGGCGGCGCTGAGGACGCTTCGGCGATTCCCCGAACAGCCGGGTGCTACTCCTGCCACGCGCAAAACGGAGCGGTGGACAACACGTTCGTACAGTTCTATCCAACACTCGTCGATGTGGCCAAGCGAAAACGCACCTACCGGGAGCGATAGGCACCTACAGCGGCGCGTCGGCCCTCGTTGGTCGCCTGAACCATCCGGAATATCGTCGAAGCGTTCACTGCGACGATAGTCGATTCGAGAAGCACCCCTCCGATCGAATGACTCAGGATGTTGTTCGCGAGCCACGCCAACGTGCACCCGAGCAGTACAAGCCGCAACGGGACTCCGGTCAGCATGAACATCGCCAGGGTAGCGACGGACGATGCGACCACGGTAAGCCAACCCGCGGGCGTTTTCGCAAGCATCAGTCCCGCGATGACATAGACGACGACGATGGCTGCCGCCAGTGTGACCGACTTGAAGCGCAGCGCCAGGAACGATCTGCCTGAGGAGATAAGCGATGACGCCGCGGCGGGCAGGTTGCCGAGCAGTCCGAAATGCAGGGCATAGACGAGTGACTGACTCGCATTAAATGACTTCAGCCGGTGGTCGGTCCTCTGAAGAAACGCAGAAACACCGAGAACGAAAGAAAAATATCCGGCGACTTGCGCCGGGCTGAATGGATGCATCGGACCCCGAAGCTCTCTATCCAGCCTATCATCCATCCTGTTTCGCACGGGGCCCACCCCGCGGCGAGCCCCCGTGAAATCTCTAGTCCTTGTGCCTGAACATCAACACGTCCTTGGTCGGGCCTTCCAATACCTTGTAATCTGACGGAACCTCAAACAACGAGGCGGCCGGCTCCGATCGCTGAATATTCGACAGCTGGTACGTCATCTCGCCCATGCGCGGATCCACTCGCTTGCTCAGCACCACTGCCTTCAAATCCTGGGCGGTCCAGACCTCGTTCGTAATCAGGATTTCCTTGTCGTTGCCGATCTCCCCGGCGGCAATCGTCTCGATGGACCGCGTACCATCGGCCATGACGCCTTCGATCATCCGCGAGCCGAGCGACTCCACCTTCGACGAGTTCGGCGCAAACCTGTCGGCAGTAACCACCATTCCCGCTTCGTCGTGGGTGATGGTCGCGTGGCTCTCGGCAATTGCGGGGCCCCCCGCGGTGGCGTGAAACTCGGCGGTCCTCTTTTGGGTCCACTGAGGGTCACCGCCATCGCCAAGAGAAATCTTCCGGGCGGTTTTGCTGGCGGTCTCGAGTGTGTAGGTGACCTTGTTCAGGGGATCGTGGATCATGATGATCTTCACCGGAGCCTCGCCGGCGGTCGGCGCTCCCAGTACCTGGATCGTCGCCTCATTGCGGGTGCGGCCAAGCGAGTCCCGCGCCACGAAACTCTTCTGCTGATTCGTGATGCGGTTGCCGTCCGGCAGCACCTGAACCATCGCCGTGGTAACATCCGCCGAGTACGGCTGGCCCTTGATGGCGCCGCCCATCATTGCCTCGATCCCAACGGGCCCGGGCCCAGGCGCGACGCGCTTGTATATGACGTTCCCCTGTTGCTGGGCCAGGATTGTGCCGGCGGTTACCGCCAGCAGAATGAGTGAATGCTTCATATATTCTCCTTATTGTTCAAAGACTGCCTTCTGGACCCGGAAGCTGGCAGGCAGCCCCGCGGCGTCGAAACTCATATGCCCCATCAGCAGGGCGCCCGGAGGCGCGGCTCCCACCGGCAGCATCTGATCGATCGGAATCGCAACCAGAACGCCCGGCTCTTCTTGAAAGCGAATCGGAGCGGGCGCTGGCTTCGACACCCGGCGCGCGGTTTGTGGGCGCGCTTGCGGTGCCTCTTTGACCGCCGCCACCCCGACGCGCGGCGCGGGAGGCGGCGTCGGCACCGCAATCCGGGCCACCGGCCGGACGTCCGCCGGGCGCTGGCGCAACCAAACCAGGCCCGTGGCCAGCAACACGATGGCAGCCGCCGCTCCCGCCATCCACCACCAGTTCTGCCGCTGCGCTCCGCCCACGGCCGCCTGCGAATACCCGCTGATCTCGCGCGACAGCGTCCGTGTCTGGCGCACCCGTTCGCCGCACTGGGCGCAGGCCCGCACGTGCGCCCCTACCGAGCGCGCGTCCGCATCCTCCAACTCCCCATCCATCCAGGCGATCAGTTGCGAACCTGACAGGTCACACATTGCACTTCTCCCCTAACTTGCGCAGCGCACGCTCCAAGTGGTCGGCGATGGTGGACACCGGCACATCCAGCGCATCCGCAATCTCCCGGTAGCGCAGGCCTTCCGAACGGAGCAGGACACAATCGCGCTCCACCGCCGGTAGTTCCTTCATCGCCCGGTGCAGACGCCGGAATTGTTCCTTCCTGAAAAGCAGGCGCTCCGGATCGGCAGCTTCCACGGTTTCCGGCGCCGAGTCGAGCGGCGTCGAGAGCCGCCACGCTCCACTGTTCCGATGGTTCAACGCGGCATTGCGCGCCACCCGGAACACCCAGCCCCGAAGATTATCCCGAGCCCCACCTGTCAACAGATGCTGGTGCAGGCGCAGGAATGTGTCCTGAACAATGTCCAGCGCCTCTTCACGTACAAGTCCCGAACAGACCAGGTACCGTTGAAGCGGTTGGCGCCACTCGCGAAAGAGGCGCTCCACTTCAAGGGCGCCAGCCAGCAGGATCGGTTGTGTGTTGGTTGCCACCACGCTTTCCTACCAGTAGAACAAGTGCGGTGGCCGGTTTTCCGGTCAGAGCCGAAATTTCTTATCAGGCTACGGCCACGGCCGTCGGGCTCCATCCAGCCAGAGCCAGGTAGCGGAAATTCGCCCGGGTCAATCGGGCCGCGTCCAGCACGTGCCGGCCGTCCAGGATGATCGGCGTCCGCATGCGCTCGGCCAGACGGGCCCATTCCATTTCCAGGTACTGCGGCCACTCCGTCACCAGTACCAGGGCGTCGCAATCGTTGGCGACATCGTCAGGAGTCTCGCAGCAGAACTGCGCCAGCGCCGGCTGCTCCATGCGGAAGCGCTCCATCGCCACCGGATCGTGCAGCCGGACCTTCGCGCCACGATCCAGCAACTTCCTCGCGATCTCGATGGCCGGTGCGTCGCGAAGGTCGTCCGTGTGCGGCTTGAACGCCAGGCCCAGCAGTCCGATCGTCCGGCCTTTCAGAATCCGCAACTCCGCCAGCAGTTTCTCCACCACCAGATCGCGCTGCCGCCGGTTGATGTCGCGGGCGGCCTTCACGATTGGCATCTCCAGGTTGTATTCCGAGGCCGTGGCCACCAGCGCCGAGGTGTCCTTGCCGAAGCACGACCCGCCCCAGCCGATTCCCGCCTGCAGGAAACGCGGGCCGATCCGTGCGTCCAGGCCGATCCCCCGCGCCACCTGCGTAATATCGGCGCCCACTTTCGCGGCCAGTTGGCCGATTTCGTTGATGTAGCTGATCTTCAATGCCAGAAAAGCGTTGGCGGCGTACTTGATGAGTTCGGCGGAGGCCAGGTCCGTGGAGACCAGCGGTACCGCGCCAACTCCCTCCGGGCGAGCCATGAATGGAGGAGCGGTGAATGACTGATCGAGAATCGGCCGGTACAGCGTGTAGAGTGTCTCCAGGCTGCGTGGGCTGTCGGACCCGATTACCACGCGATCCGGATAGAGCGAGTCGTGAATCGCGGAACCCTCGCGCAGAAACTCGGGGTTGGATGCCACCGAGAATTGTCCGTTACTACGGCGCTGGTGGTGGCGTTCAAAGGACTCGCGGAGAATCGAATCCACCCAGTTGCCGCTGCCGATGGGGACCGTGGACTTATTCACCACCACCGTGAAGTCGCCGTCGAAGTACTTCCCGATGCCCTCCGCGGCAGCGCAGAGATAGCGAAGGTCAGGGCTGCCATCGGACGAGGGAGGCGTCCCCACAGCAATGAAGATCACATTCGAATCGGGAACGCCGTCGCCGTATTCGGTGGTGAATTGCAGGTTATGTCCGGCCTCGCCGAGCAACTCCTCCAGGTACGGTTCATAAATCGGGGTCTTTCCCGCACGTAGCCGTTCCACCTTCGACGCGTCCGTGTCGATGCATGTCACTTTGTGACCCAGGAACGCCAGGCACGCGCCGGTTGTGATCCCGACATATCCCGTGCCGATAATACCGACCTTCATGTAACGGTGACTCTCCTCAATGTGCGGAATCAAAACTTACCAGCATGGGACAACTCAGGAGGGAAAGAGGTTTCGATTATGCGAGCGTATCCAGCCGGGTAATGCGATCCCCCGCCCGGACCAGCCCGTCCCGAACCACGCGGGCGTAAAAACCAGCCCGCCCCCAGCGTGGCGAGCCAGGATCGCCCGCCTTCACCCGCGGATCGAAGATAGCTTCCTGGATTGGTGGCAGTGCGGCCGTATTGTAGACATCCAGGGTGGAGCACGGAACCCGCATCTTGCAGATTTCAATGATGGCCGCGCCGGCACGGTACCGGTCGCCGAGCCGGATCTGGCGGCGATCCAGGCCGGCGGTGGTGAAGTTCTCGCCCAGAGCTCCCGGGTAAACTGCATAACCCAGGGCCTGCAACTCGTCGAGTGTTTCGGACGTGATCAGCAGAATGGCTTTGTCCGGACCGCCGTGGGACTGCGGGTGCGCCCAGGAGTCTCCGGCCAAACCGGTTGGAGCCAGATAGGCCTCCGTAACGGCGCGCTTGGGGATCCCGCCCGCGGAAACATTGACGTACTGAATCGTGCCGGTAATGGAATCTACCCCTTGAAGGCCATCCCGGCCAGAACGCCGCGCATGTAGGAGAAGCTCTTCGCCATCCCCGGAACCGGATTGTCGGCGTCGATCTCGTACTCCAGCATGACGCCGCCCCGGTAATTCATCTTCTTCAGTTCGGCGAAAATGCCGGGAATCGGCAGCACGCCGTCGCCCACCGGGACCTGGCTGTCCTTGTTGCGCGCATCCGCCAGGTCCTTGATATGCATATCGAGCAGGCGGGCGCCGGCCTTCCTCACCGATTCCACCAGGTTATCGCCGGTGCGTGCAGTGTGCCCGACGTCCATGCACAGGCCGCACCGCGGATCCATGTTCTTGACGGCGTCCAGCACGCTTTCCGGCGTAGGAAAGTGCTTGTCCTCCGGGCCGTGATTGTGGACGGCGATCTTGATGTCGTACTCCTTCACGTACTTCTCCATCTTGGGGAGGGTTTCGTGCGTGGGAGCGCATACGATCACCGGCATGCCGGCCAGCTTGGCGTACTCGAACTTGTGCCTGATGTCCGCCTCGTCGTTGACCTGGAACGACACATTGCCGCCGCCCAGAATGGTGAGCCCCGCCTTCTCGAATTCCGCGCGGGCTCTGCGGATTTCCTCCGGCGTACTGTTCAGCGGCAGGTGGAATTCCTTGATGTTGATGTAGGAAACGCCCAGCTTCCGGGTGCACTCGATCGCCAGGTGGCGTTGAAATTCGCGGAAGGAGTAACTGGCCACACCCAGCTTGAAACTCGCCATCTCGTCCGATTTGGCGGCAGCGCCGGCCAAGCCGGGCACAGCGCCCGCGGCCAACATACTCCCTAAAAATCCTCTGCGGCTGCTCATAGTGACGGCTCCAGTGCGAAACGAACTGTTCTTCAATGATAGCGGCTTTCGGCGTCAAGCGGCCCGGCGGAAGGCCAGCACGGCGTTCAACCCGCCGAACGCGAATGAGTTGGACAGCGCCGCCCCAACCTGTAACTGCCGAGGTTCGTTCGGAACAATATCCAGGTCGCAGGCCGGATCCGGCGTAGTGTAGTTTGCGGTGGGCGGTATGGTTCCGCAGCGCATGGCCAGGATGGTGGCGACGGCTTCGATGGCGCCTGCCGCGCCCAGCGTGTGGCCGTGCATCGATTTCGTGGAACTTACAGCCAGTTTGTCCGCGTGAGCGCCAAATATGCTGCGAATGGCCGCAGTCTCCGTGCAATCGTTGGCCGTGGTGCCGGTTCCGTGGGCGTTGATGTAGCCCACTTCCTCGGGCGCCATGTCCGCGTCGTCCAGGGCGCCCTGCAATGCGCGCGCCGCGCCTTCGCTGGATGGCTGGGTAATGTGGTGAGCGTCGGACGACATCCCGAACCCCACGATTTCCGCGTAGATCCGCGCTCCCCGGGCCTGCGCCGCTTCGAGCGGTTCCAGGATGAGCATGCCCCCGCCGTCGCCCAGGATCAATCCCTTGCGGTCTTTCGAGAACGGCCGGCAGGTGTCCGGAGAAACCACTCGCATGGCATTCCATGCGTACAGCAGGCCCAGCGAAAATACGGCTTCGCTGCCTCCGGTGATGGCTGCTTCCGCCGAACCGCTGCGCACCATCCAGTACGCCTGGCCGATGGCGTGGTTCGCGGACGAGCAAGCCGTGCTGACCGTATAGGTGGGTCCCACCAACCCGTGTTCGAGTGAGATCCGGCTGGCGGCGGCGTTCGCCATCGCCTTCGGAATCGTCAATGGATTGCAGCGCGTCGTATTGTGGCGATACAGCTGGACGTAGCCCTCGTCTTCGGAGGCCTTCCCGCCCAGGCACGATCCGGTGATGATGGCGGTTCGGTATTTGAGTTCGCCGGTGAACGCGATGCCGGAGTCCTGGACGGCTTCGCGGGCCGCCACGGCGCCATAATGTGCAAACCGGTCCAGGTACGACGCCTCTTTCGGATCGAAATACTTCTCCGGATCGAATTCCGGAATATCGGCGGCATTCGGGAAACGAAGCTGATTGGGAGGCACCGTCGAAAGCGGCTTGATACCCGGCCGCCCCTGACGCATGGACTCCCAGAAATCGTGGACATTGAGGCCGCAGGCCGAAACGATGCCGAGTCCGGTAACCACTACACGGCGCTGCATCTAAGCGCTCGCCGTGGAACCAGGCTGAGATTGCTTGGCTTCCACCAACTGCCGGACACCGTCCACCATTTCGCGGACCGTTCGGATCTCTTTGGCTGCCTCGTCCGGAATGTTGATGTCGAAGGCGCTCTCCAGCGCAAACAGGATGTTGATCCCGTCGAGCGAGTCAATTCCAAGCTCCTGGAAGGTGCTGTCTATGGTGATCTTGTCTTCGGAGATGTGCTGCGTCGCGGCCATCACCGAGATCACTTTCTTATTCAGTTCGTCTTGCATAGGATTTGACTCACTGTTTCGAATTCATATCCGTGGTCCGCCCAAACGGGAAGGACCCTCCGTATTGTATCGAGCGTGGCGGACACATCAGGAGCCCTCTGGATCAATCGGCCATCGTGGAGACAAACGATAGCGCCAGGTCGCGTTCCCCGAAGCAATCTGTTGGCGGCAGCTTCCGCCGGAAGTTTCCAATCCAGCCCGATCACGGTCCACATCACTCCCCGCAGGTCAAGGCGCCGCTGGGCGCTTCTCAAACCGAACCATCGCACCCCGAACGGCGGCCTAAACAGAACCGGAGCCGTGCCGGTGATCTCGGTGATGGCGGATTGCGCCCGTCGCATCTCGGAGTATATGTACTCGGAAGACTTGAATTGTATCATCGGGTGAGAGTACGTGTGATTGCCGGCCTCGTGGCCGGCCCGCACCACCTCACGCGCGATCTCTGGAAGTCGTTCGGCATTCGCTCCGCACTGAAAAAAGGTTGCCCGGGCGTTATACTTGGCCAGCAGTTCGAGTACACGTGGAGTGGCCTCGCTCGGCCCATCATCGAAGGTGATCGCGATGGACCTCCGCGAGGTAACGCCCCGGTATACCGAGGGAGCCAGCAGTGACGATCGCGGCGAGCGAACGGCATACGCCATGGCTCCGGTCCCGGCTGCCAGGCCACCGATCGCCTCCAGCCACATTACATCTTTATCTTACGCCACCATGGAGCACAGGCCGTAAACTGTAAGTATGGCGCAAGCGCTTCTGGGAATGGATCTTACCGACTTGCGCGCAGTCCTCGGCCCCGGCCAGCCAGGCTTTCGGGCCCGCCAGATCTACGATGCTCTGTATCGGGGGCGCGTGCCGGACGTGAACTCAATCACCACGCTTCCCCGGGAGTTGAAAGACCAACTGGCGGCATCCCATGCCGTCGGATTGCCGGAACCGGCGGCTCGTTACGATTCTGTCGACGGCACCCGCCGGTACCTTCTCCGCCTGGAAGACCTGCGCACTGTGGAGACGGTGTTGATGCCCGAAACCGGACGCGACACGGTCTGCATTTCCAGCCAGGTAGGATGTCCAGTGAACTGCCGGTTCTGCCTGACGGCCCTCATGGGACTCGAGCGGAACCTGACCGCGGGCGAGATCGTGGGACAGGTCCTGTTCGTTCTCCGGGAAAACTCGCTGGCTGCAGATGTGAATACCTTGAACATCGTAATGATGGGACAGGGCGAGCCCCTGCTGAACCTCGGCGAGGTCTTGAAGGCGACGCGGATCCTGACCGACAAGGACGGCGTCGGCTTTGCCGAGCGTCGCATCACCGTATCCACCTCGGGGATTCTGCCCAAAATCGAAGAACTCGGACGGGCCGCCGTGCGGCCAAAACTCGCCATCTCCCTCAATGCGTCCACCGAGGAGCAGCGGCGCGAGTTGATGCCCATCACGAAAAAGTACCATCTTCGCGATCTGATCGAAGTGTGCCGGCGCTACCCGCTCCGCAACTGGGAGAAGCTGACTTTTGAGTACGTCC
This sequence comes from uncultured Acidobacteriota bacterium, assembly GCA_963737465.1. Classification (GTDB taxonomy): domain Bacteria; phylum Acidobacteriota; class Terriglobia; order Bryobacterales; family Bryobacteraceae; genus TMP-7. Next base: position 1,012,948 of record CAVTTC010000011.1, on the reverse strand, counting down.
TGCTCGCGGGCGTGAATGATACGGATCCCGACGCCCGCCGTGTGGCGAAGATGTTGGCCCATATCGACTGCAAGGTCAACCTGATTGCGCTGAATCCAGGCCCCGGAATTCCCTACAGCACGCCCTCACCGGAGCGCGTCGCCAGTTTCCAAACGATCGTGCGGCGCTCCGTGCCGTGTTTCATACGCAAACCGCGCGGGCTCGACGTCTACGCGGCTTGCGGGCAGTTGAAGCGCATGGAAAGCGGCGGCCTGGTCAATCTGGTTAGCACAGGCTAAGGTCTTTGGCAAAGGTTGTGGGGCAGGCCCCCGGCCTGCGGCGGCCTCTCAGGCCGCCATTTCGATCCAAAACCTCAACCCGCCAATCGGCCGGCAAAAGCCAACACCAAGGTTCCGGCGACGATCCGGTAAATCGCGAACACCGTGAATCCGCGCTTCCGCACCCAGTGCATGAACCACGCCACCACGGCGTAGGCCACCACGAAAGAGATGAAACAGCCGAGCACGAGCAGCACCGCCCCGTGCGCGTCGATGTGGGTGGTCCCCACCGGATTCACACCCTTGCCGGGACGCAACGACTTCAGCAGATCGTAGCCGGTGGCCGCCACCATCGTTGGAATCGATACCAGGAAGGAGAACTCCAGCGCCGCCGGCCGCGACATGCCCGCCACCTGTCCCGCGGCGATGGTGGACATGGACCGCGAAGTCCCAGGGAACACCGCGGATAGAATCTGGCACGCCCCGATCCAAATCGATTGGGGCAAGGTGGTCTGATCGATCCGTTCGGTGCGGTGCGGCGGCGCTGAGAAGAACCGGTCCACCGCCCACATCACAATGCCGCCCACCACCAGGGACGTACCCATGATGGTCAGGCTCTCCAGGTGCTTGCCGATGATCTTGGCCAGCAGGTACGACGGCCCCGCCGTCACCACAAACGCGATCAGGATCAGCGTCAGCGGATGTGTCATCACGGTGCGGTCCCCTTTCGGCCCTTTCGGGAAGTGCGAGAGGAAGTCCAGCAGCGTACGGCGGAAGTAGATGGGCAGGCACAAGATCGCGCCCAACTGGATCACTATGGTGAACATCTTCCAATAGCCGTCGGCGAGATTCACCCCCGCGAGAGCCTCGAAGATTCGCAGGTGTGCGGTGGAACTGACGGGCAGATACTCGGTCAGGCCTTCGATGATACCAAGGATCACAGCGAGCAGGTAGTCGTTCAATCGCTCTCCAGTTTTCGCGGATTCGTTCTACTTCGGGAAGTTCATGCCGCCGGTTCCGAAACTCGCCGGATGGGGATGTGATACCGGATCAGAACAGCTTCCACGTCCTTTTCGCTGAGGCGGGAGGCGTCGTAATCGACACAGATCCGGTCGCCCGGCGGCGCCGCCGTCACCCGCATGATGCCGTAGTAGCTATGGACATTCTCCACGCCCTCCGCATCGTCGCCGGTGAGAGGGCGCACGAGTTCGTAGTGCAGCTGGACTTTGGTCATTTCAACTCAGGATATCAGGCGCCGGGAGCCTGGTTCAGCTTCCAGGAGATCTGCCGGAGCATCCCCAGCCAGACCTCGGAATCGTGCGCGGAGAGCCCCATCCGCCGGACCAGCCGGCGCGTCTTCAGCTCCGTGGATCCGGCCACGCGCGCGTGAACGTAGCCGGCCTGGCCCAGCACTTCGAGCAACAGTCCGGTGACGCGCTCCAGGTCTTCCGCCGCCGCGGGATGCCGGGCCTCGGGTGCCTGGAGCGCGGCTTTGGTTGACCGTGCCAGCTCGTACAGACACACGGCCACGGCCTGGCCCAGGTTCATGGAGGCATGCTCGTCGCGGGTAGGAATGCGCATAAGCCAGTGGCAGTGGGCCATGTCGTCGTTTCCGAGCCCGAACTTTTCCGAGCCGAACAGCAGCGCGGCGCGCCCCGTGGCAATGTGTTTTCGAATCAGCCGGCCGCCATACTCGAGCCGGCGGATGGGATGCTCCAGCGCCCGCGCCCCGATGGAGGTGGTGCCGGCGACAAGCGAACAATCGGCCACCGCTTCGGCGACCGTGGAGAACTCCCGGGCACGGTCTAGAATATGACCCGCCTTCACGGCCGACTTGGCCTCGCGAAACGCAACGTCGTAGGCGTTCACGAGTCGCAGATCGAACACGCCGAAGTTGCTCATAGCCCGTGCCGCCGCGCCGATATTGAGCGGATTCCGCGGAGAGACCAGGACGACAGTGAGGTGATCGAGCATCGGTGAAGACCAGTGTCGCACTAGAGTTGCAGGGCCTGGAAAATACTGTCACGAGGATCGACGAGTCCCCGGCGGGCGGGAACGACGATGTAGCCCGCCCGCTCGGTTCCGTACACTACGTTGCGCTCGCGCCCCCAGTACCACCAGTGTGCGGCGATGTACGCGCACAGTATTGCGTCGATCCGGTCTTCCGCCGGCTTCAACGGGCCGGTGCGCGGAACCGCGGGCAGCCGTGCCCCCGCCAGCGGCGGCTCGATGCGCGGCAGGTGCTCCCGCATCAACGATCGCAACCGCCTCAACTCGCGGGCCCGGTCGGCGCGAAGACCGCGCTTGTACTTGACGATGCGCGGCAGGTTAAAAAGATCCACCGAGGCGGCATGCGGGTGTACTTCGATCTGAAATCTCCCGGACTGGCGGGCTTTCATGCCAGGACCGTGGGCGAATCCGAGTGATCGAAGCGACCGGCTGAAGGCGAGCACCCGCGCGGCGAATGGAAGCCCGAGATTGGCCGCGTGGCATCCCGCGTGATAGCGGCGAAAGTCGCGGTTCAACTCGCGCTCGGCATTCCGGATTCCGGTGCGCCGGCGAATGACGAGGGGCGCATCGACACCGATCACCGCATCGGCGGCTCCGGCCTGAGTGCTGATCCACTGGAGGATTTCGTCTCCGCTCTCGATACGAGCCATCGCACTGAGGCGGAGCGCCTCGCCATCGAAGGTGAGACACGCAAGGCCGCTCGGCTTGCCGTACCAGCCGAGATCGACGCCAAGGAAGACCGGACTAATCGAGCACCGTGGAAGCGTATTCCGTGTCCATGAAGTAGTAGCCGATCATGTGGCAGACGATCATGTGCGCGTCCTCGATCCGGCCCATGTGCGGAACCGGAGCCTGAATGTTGAGCTGCGCCAAAGGGCCGAGTTTTCCGCCGTCGCGTCCGGTGAGAGCGATGGTCTTCATCCCGCAGGAATTGGCGTACTCCACCGCGCGCAGGACGTTGGGCGAGTTGCCGCTGCCGCTGATGGCGAGCAGCACGTCGCCGGGCTGCCCGAAGTTCTTCAACTGTTCGGCGAAGACACACTCATAACCGACATCGTTCGAATAGGCGGTGATCGTGGCCAGGCTGTCGGTGAGCGCCATGATGCGGAATCTGGTCTGGCGCTGATAGCTGGCCCCCTTCACGATGTCGCAGACGAAGTGCGACGCAGTGGACGCGCTGCCCCCGTTGCCGCAAGTGAATATATGCCGGCCCGAGGCGCGGGCTTCCTTGAACCATTCGATGGCCTGGTCCACCTTCGCGAGGTCGAGTTGCGCCAGCGTCTCCACTAACTGCTTCCGGTAATCTTCTGTGAAGCTCATGAATCCAATTCCTTTGATAGCGCCAGCGCGCCGAATAAAACACTGTCGTCGCCGAGCGCCGCGGGCACGACATCGATACGGGCGCGCGACCACGCCGTAATCTGCCGGCGCAGTTCGTCGCGCAGAGGCCCGAAGAGCTTGTCCCCCGCTTTTCCGATGCCCCCGCCGATCACGATGCGCGCGGGGTTCAGCAGCATGATGCACGACTTCAACCCCAGCGCCAGATTCACCACGTAGCCTCGGACAAAGTCTGGATCTTCGATCAGTTCCTTCGCGCTCCGCCCGTGATCGCGCTCGAGCCACAGCCCCGAACACATGCGCTCGAAGCAGCCCCTGGCGCCGCACAGGCACTCGGGGCCATCCGGTCGAACGGGCATGTGCCCGATCTCGCCGGCGTAGGAGTCCGCTCCGCGGTAGATGCCCTGCCCGGTTACGATGCCACCGCCGATTCCGGTGGAGAGCGTCATGTAGAACAGCGGCCGGTGATCCTTCCCCGCACCGAAGACCGCCTCCCCAAGCGCACCGGCGTTGGCGTCGTTGTCCATCACCACGGGCACGCCCAGCACTTCGCGAAGATGCGAGACCAATGGGAAGTCCTGCCATCCGCCGACGTGCGTGGACAGCGTAACCGTCTGCGAACCGAAATCGACGGGCCCGCCGAATCCGATTCCGCAGCGGTCGATTCGCTGCCCCGCCGACCATTCACGGGCGATCGATTGGATCTGTTCGAGCATCCAGGCTCGTCCGCCCTCGCGGTCGGTGACGCGCGTGGTACGCTCCACCAACCGGTCGTTCGCGAAGGCAGCCATCGAGAACTTGGTGCCGCCGATGTCGATGGCCAGGACGTTCATGAGTTCCAAGCCTGATCGGCCATCATCACCTCGATGGGCGTCGCCACTCCGGTTCCCTTCTTCATGATCGTGATGGACGCGACGAGGTTGCCGAAGCGCAACGCGGCTTCCGGTGACTTCGTAATCGACAGGGCCAGCGCGGCGCCGGCCGAGAAGCTATCACCCGCGCCGCAGATGTCCACAGGCTTTCCGACTTGCTTGGTTGGAACCAGGTGCGATTGGCCGTCGCGGAAATACATCGCGCCCCGCGGACCGTCCGTCATCACCAGCATCGGAGATGCCGTGTGCTGTCTGAGCCGTTCCAGGTCCACCGATCCGAACACGCGCCGGGAGGCTTCGGCGGCCTCATCGGAATTCGACTTCAGAATCGTGTGCCGGAAGTGCTCTGCGCGCACGCGGGAATCCACCCAGACCACCTTATCCGGATCGGCGGCGGCCAGTTCGGCGATGGCGTCCCTCACCGCGGGAGTAATCACGCCGCCGTGCTGCGTCTCCGCCTGATCGCCCACGATGATGACATCGAAGGCCGGCCAGAAACTCCGCAGATGTCCGAGCACCGATGTCTCGACATGGGCCGGCATGGGGTCCGCATAAACGAAATCGACGCGCGGCTGGTCTTCTTCTTCGTTGGTGATGTTGATGAGCTTGGAGTAGGTGAAAGTGGGTATCCGGCTGCTGCGGACGATGAGTTCCGACGAGATCTCACGCGCAATGAGGCTACGTTCCAGTTCCATGCCGAAACCGTCCTCGCCGATCACGCCCAATACCGCCACTTGCTTGGCCAGGAGCGCCGTCAGGTTGCTGGCCACGGTCCCCGCCGCGCCGGGCGTCACCATGGTCCGCGTTACCGCGATGCGTGGGATCCCGGTCTCGCGCGAGGGCTCCGACAGTGCGGGGTCGTAGCGCGACCAGCGGTCCAGGCAGATATCGCCCACCACTAGAACGGAGAGGCTCGCGATGCGTTCGAGAATCTCGGTTACGTCCATGTCAGCCTTTGACCAGCGCCCGCCATAACGCCGGCATGGTGGAACGATGCTCGCCACGAATGTAGAAGCTTTCGCCGCCATCGGCAACGGTTCGCACCAGGATCGTCTTGTGCGGGCGGAAGTAATATCCCGGGTCGGATTTCGGCAGCTCGCGGCGAGGATCGCCATGCACCGGCGCGATGTCGAACACCGCGGTGGTGAAGCGCCGGATGGTGCCGCCCTCTTGTGCGGCCACGTTGCGCGCCATGGCCAGCGCCTTGAGATACACCTCTGGGCCCATGATGGCGGACCCGAAGTTCAGAAACACGCCACCTTCCAGGCGGGTCACTGCCTCCGCAAAGATGAGGAAGTCGCGATAGCTGGCCGCACCCAAGGCCGCGCCGTCGCAGTTCGGGTGCTCGTGGAGGATGTCGTAGCCGATACCCGCGTGCACCGTCACGGGAACGGATTGCCGGTAGGCGGCGGCGAGTACGCTCAGGTCGCGGTGCGGATAGTCGCTCTCAGCGATGCGGCGCCCCACGTTTTCGCCCAGGCCGAGTTCCAGCCGCGCGGCCTCGGCAATCCAGTCGTTCAGTTCACCGGTCTCACGCCACAGGCCGAATTCACCGCTGGCCACGTAGCGCGCGACACTCTCGGTGGTTGCGCCGATGCGGGCCAGTTCGTAGTCGTGAATAGCGCCCGCGCCGTTGATGGCGATGTGGTCGATGAGGCCGCGCGAAACCAGGTCGATGATGTGCCGGTTCACCCCGCCGCGAATGACGTGGGCGCCCATCATCAGAATCCGTGCAGCCCCGGATTCCTTAGCGGCGCGTATCCGGGCCGCCAAAGCGGCCAAATCGGGATGCTCGAACGCGGGAGCGGGATCGTCCAATTGGAGCCAATTCGACAAACCCAGATCATTCACCCGCTCGGAGAGCGGTTTGACGATTAGCCGGGAACGGTCAAACTGCGCATACCTGCTGGACATGTTCAGCGATCCTGAGGGAAGAGAGTCCGCAACAAAGCGTCGTGCTCGAGGAAATTGGGTACGATCAGGTCCGCGCCCACCCCGATCAGGCGGCTTCGCTTCCAACCATCAATGGTACGGCATTCCGGCTCGGCCGTAGCCGCCCCCACCGCCACCCCGCCCACTTTCTTCACCTCCTCGATCTCAACGTAACCGTCGCCGAAACCGAGGAATTCGTCGCCGCGGAATTGTGCGGAAGCGAGAATCCGGCGGATGAGGATGCCTTTGGAGAAGCTCTTGTAGTCGTCGAGCGCGCCAAAAACGCCACCGTCGAAGTAGCGCTCCACGTCGAGCAGCCGCGCTTCGTCCTTCATGTACTCTTCGTCCGTGCCGCTGGCCAGATAAAGGGTCATGCCGCGGGCTCGCAAGGACTCCAGAAGGCGGCGCGATCCCGGCACCAGATAGTCGTCCGGCGCGGCGTCTCCGGAGCGAAGCGCCTCGATGCGATCCCGAATGCGGGCCCACAACAACTCGAGGTACTGATGTTTGTAAGCCAGCGGATCGCGCGGCGTGCCCCCGCGCTTTCGCACCTGGTCCGCCAGTTCGATCATCTGGTAGACCGTTTCCTGCCCTGTCAGGCGCCAGACAAAGTCTTCCACCACCAGGCGGAGTTCGTCTTCGGTCTCACCGGTCCCGCAGGTTGCGAGGATCTCCATCATCATCGGAACCATGACGTTCATCCAGCCGGAGCGGACGAGCGACAACGTTCCATCAAAATCGAACAGGACGACGCGCGTATGCGAAGCGTCGAGGTCCGGGGTTAATAATTCCAGGCCAGGCGTCAAAGCCAATACTCCCATTTGTGAGTGAAAACGACGTAGGCGCACAGTGCCGCGTTGGTGATGGCATGGGCCCAGATCAGGTCGCCCAGGCGTTTGGTCCGGCACATCCACCAGTTGTAGACGATCCCGGCTAACAGTCCGACGTCCCAATAGGGCCCGTGCTCGGCCGCGAACAGCACCGCCACCGTCCAAAAGGCGGACGTCGCGTAGGTGCCGAGAGGCACCTTCAGAAAGTCCTGGCGGATGAGATACCGCATCAACCAGCCGCGCCAGAACAGCTCTTCGACGAGGGGAACGATGAGGATCGCCCGGAGCGATCGCAGCGCGAGCGCGACGGAATCTCCGGCGACCCCGGTCCGCAGCGAACTACCCGCCGTGCCGGTGACGAAATTGTGAAACAGCCAGTGCTGGCGATAACCGGCAAACAGGAGGTCGGGCGCTACCCACAGGGCAAACACGCCTAATCCGACGACCACGGTTCCAACCACGTGCGATACGCCCAGGTCGATCACACGGCGCGAAAACCACAACACCACCGACAGAATGACGATTCGCAGCCCGAATTCGGCCTTTTGCGGCAGTGGAATCCAATCCTGAATTCCAAGCAGCAGCATGAACACCGCAAACGGCAGAACGTATGGAACAGCCGGATGATTCATCGGGCCGGACGCAGGCTTCAGCGTCGCCTTTACGCCGGTCGTCATCCCAGCTTGGCGATCAGCTCTTTGATTTTGGACTGCTCTTCCTTGCTGGGGTTGTTCTTCAACGCGATCTCGCATTCCTGCTTCGCGGTGGGACGGTCCCCTTTCTGGAATAGCGCCATGGCGAGGTGATAGCGATAGGTGGAATTGTTCGGGTTCTTGGTGACCAGTTCGCGGAACAGGCGAACCGCGTCTTCGCTGAGGTTCTTCTTGATATAGATCCAACCCAGCGTGTCCGAGATGTTCGGATCCTGAGGGACCCTCTGCTTGGCGCGTTGCGCGTAGGAGAGCGCCTGATCGAGGTCGGTGCCTTCCTCCGCCTTGATGAAGGCGAGGTTGTTGAGAGCCAGCGGGTTGTCCGGCTCCAGCCGGATGACCTGTTCGTAAATCGGCTTGGCTTCGGCCCGGCGGCCCACGGAATCGAGCAACATGGCGACTCGGATCAGCGGCACCACCTGGTTCGGGGCCAGCGCGCTGGCCTTTCGGAAGTGTTCAATGGCGGAGTTGAAATCGCCCTTAATTCGGTACACTTCTGCCAGTTTGGTCTCGTAGTCCCACGATTTCGGGTTCTTGGCGATGAGTATCTGGAGCTGTTTGATCGCTTCGTCGTACTGGCCCGAGCGCGCCAGCACGGTGGAAAGCGCAAGCCGCAGATCCAGGCGGTTCGGATCCTTCTGCAACTCCGCCTCCACCAATTGGGCGGCACCCGCGTAGTTTCTCTGCGCGACCTCGGCCTCGACGATGCCCATTGTGCCGCGAACATCGTTGGGGTTCGCCTGACGCATGTCGGCGAAGATCTGCTCGGCTTCCTTAAACTTACCTTCGGTGAAGTTGATATAGCCAAGTTGGAACCGGGCGTCTCCCGCGGCAGGAGCAGCCTTGATCATGGCCTCCAACTCGTTTTTGGCTTTGGCGCGGTCGCCGAGACCCATGAGCGAAGCGGTACGAATCAGGCGGGCCGCCAGATTCCCCGGTTCAGTGGAGATCACCTCGTCGGCATACTGCAGCGCGCGGGTGTGGTCCCCTTTCTTCGAGTAGATCTGCCCCAGCAGGATTTTAGCGGGCGAGAAGCCGGACCGAAGCCGAAGCGCTTCTTCCAGGTGCGTGCGCGCTTCGTCCACCTGGTCTTTGGCCATGAGCGCGCGTCCCAGTTCATACTGCAACAGATGGTTCGTCGGGCTCTTTACCACCAGCGTCTGCAAATCCTTCACGGCGGCGCTGATCTGTTGCGAATCACCCGTTTGGATGGCCAATGCCGAACGGAGCTCGATGGCCACCGAGTCTTTTGGATCCGCTTTCAAAATCTCGTTGACAATGACGGAAGCCTCAGTGTACTTGCCCTGTGCCGAGAGCAGTTCGACAATGGCCTTCTGATAGTCCGGCTTCAGCTTGGGAGTGGCGGCCATACCCGCTTCGTACTCCCGGAACGCCCGGTCATATTCGCGGATTCGGGCGAAGAACACTCCCACCCTCATATGCGCTAGAGGGAAGTTCTTGGAGTCGCCGATCATGTCCTGGAAGATCTTTTCCATCTCAGGACGCCGTTGGACAGCGAGGTAGTACGCGGCCAACTGGAAGCGCGGCTGCTCTTGAAGAGGATTGTTCCGGACCTTCTCCTGTAACAGCGTTTCGGCGTCGGCCACGCGTTTCGTGCGGATGTAGAGTGCCAGCAGCGCGTCATAGGCCGGCCCAAAGGTTTTGTCCTTGGCAATCATGTCGCGGCCAAGCTTCTCGGCATCGGCGTCGCGCCCAGCCCCTTGCAGGGTATTCATCAGCACCAGCGTGAGTTGCGGGTCGAGGGGTTTGGCTCGATTGGCGCTCTCAAAGTCCGCCAGCGCCTTCAACATTGTTTCCTTCGCCTTGGGAATGTCCCGGTTGAGTTCAAACTGGTGGGCCTCGGCGAGTGTATGGTATCCGCGCAGGCGCAGACCGTCGAATGAGTTCGGGTTGCGCGCCAGCAGGGCCTTGTAGAGTTCTTCTATTTCAGGCAGGAGATTAGAGGCGCCACCGCGAGGGCTATTCGGCTGTATCGAATTGGCTACATATGCCATCCAGTAGATGTCGGCCAATCTCGTGGATGCATCCGCGTTTTCCTTGTGCTGTTCGTTCGCAATATCGACGGCCCGCCGCAGGGCTCGGGCGGCGTCGTCCCAAGCCTGCAATTTGGTGGCAGCCAAGCCGAGACGATAGTAGGCGTCTCCGTTCTTGGGATTCTTTGCCAAGGCACGCCGATACATGATCGACGCTTCGCGATATTTAGCCTTGTTGTAGAATTTGTTGCCGTTTTCAACAAGGTTCTGGCTCTGCACCTTCGGATCGCGACTGCAGGCAACGGCAAACAGCAGTAGCAGCGGGACGAGCGCAAGACGGACAAAACGGGACATAAGCATTGCAGAACCGCTATTCCTTTTCACTTCATCACAAACAACCGAACGAATCAATGACTTCATAGTACCCGGATGGTAGGACCGACGTACTAAACCGTTGGGACAATTGCGGAATTTTGGCCGCGTGTACGCCGATCTATTCCAGAGGACGAGCGGCCTACATCCAGCAGGAACTTTGCCCACTCCGGCATGCAAAGCTGCCCGATTGGGCGAGGGACTTGTCTAGAAGTAATACCTCAGGCTGAGCTGAATGTTGCGGGATCCGATCCAAGTGGACGTAATCTGTCCTACGCTGCTCGATCCGTGCGTGGTTCCAGGTGGATTGAAGATTGGGTGATGCGGTGAATCATATATAACCTCCAACGCGGCGTCCATCGTCGATTCATACCGGGCAATCACCACCGCAAATCACCACCGCAAACTCAGACAGTAAGCCGTCGGCACGACCGTCCTTCTAACCCCCTCCTCAGGCACATACCAGGACAAAATGCGTCTTTGCCCCCTAATCGGGACCTCCACACCCTGCAATTGAGGCCGGACTGCACGCCCCGCTCTGGCGTCAGTAACTTTGCCACACTTGCGCCGCCGTTGCTCGCCGATGTAGAAGAGTTGACGGTGGCCGCAATCCGACCCACCAGCGAGATTCTGATTGGAGATCCTTTGCACGTAGGCGCCGTCAAACGGCATGGAGCAAGCACGCGCGAGGCGGCGCGACGGATCGCCTTACGGCACGGACACGAGTCCTGGTTCGAACCTCGATTCCAGTCCGAGACCGTGCGCACCATAGAACGAGTGGCGCAAGCCGCCAACCGGAGGGCTTTTCATGGCTAGCACAGAACAGATGACGCCGGTGACCGGCATCCTGGACCGTCTCGGGATCCGGGCGGAGAACTCGGGCGCGTGCGCGGGTGAATGGATCGAGCGTCCCTCAGGTGGCGAACTGGTGTCCACCAGCCCCATCGACGGCGCCGAACTCGCGCGCGTCCGGATGGCAGGAGAGGCCGACTACGAGGAGGTCGTTCGCCGCACCCACGAAACGTTCCTGAAATGGCGCATGCTTCCGGCGCCCAAGCGCGGACTCATCGTGCGCGACATCGGCGACGAACTCCGCCGCGCCAAGGACGACCTGGGCGCGCTGGTGACCCTGGAGATGGGCAAGATCCTTGTGGAAGGCCGCGGCGAAGTGCAGGAGATGATCGACGTTGCGGACTTCTCCGTCGGCCTGTCCCGACAGCTCTACGGACTCACCATGCAGAGCGAGCGTCCATTGCACCGTATGTACGAGCAGTGGCATCCGCTGGGTGCCATTGGCGTCATCACCGCCTTCAACTTTCCGGTCGCCGTGTGGTCGTGGAACGCGCTGATTGCCCTGGTGTGTGGCGACTGCGTGATTTGGAAGCCGTCGAGCAAGACCCCGCTCACGGCCATCGCGGTGCAGCACATCGCCAATCGCGTGCTGGAGCGGCACGGATGGACGGGCGTCTGCAGTCTCCTGATCGGTTCGGGCCGGACGGTGGGCGACCGCATGCTGCGCGACAACCGGATCCCGCTGGTCAGCCTGACCGGATCGTCGGCTGTGGGCCGCGATTGCGCCCGGATTGTCGGCGAGCGCCTCGGCCGCACGCTGCTCGAACTCGGCGGCAACAACGGCATCGTCGTGATGGACGATGCCAATCTCGATCTCACCATCCGCGCCGTGCTGTTCGGAGCGGTGGGAACCGCGGGTCAGCGATGTACCACCACTCGACGCGTGTTCCTGCATCGCAGGATCTCGGCGGGTGTGATCGAACGTCTGAAGGCGGCCTATGCGCAGGTCCCCATCGGAGATCCGCTGGACCCGGGCACGCTGATGGGACCGCTGGTGGATCGCGGCGCGGTGGAGACCATGATGCAGGGGCTGGCGGCGATCCGCGAACAGGGCGGCGAGATTCTCTGCGGCGGCCGGACGCTCGACCGGCCTGGCGGATGTTATGTGGAGCCAGTGCTGGTGAAGGCGCACCCGGACATGCCCGTGCTGAAGGAGGAGATCTTCGCGCCCATCCTCTATGTGATTGGGTTCGACGATCTCGACCAGGTGATTCACTGGCACAACGACGTGCCGCAGGGACTGTCGTCGGCGATGTTCACCACCAACGTCATTGCCGCCGAGACGTTCCTCAGCGCGCGCGGAAGCGATTGCGGAATCGCCAATATCAACATCGGGACCAGCGGCGCGGAGATCGGCGGCGCGTTCGGCGGTGAGAAGGAAACCGGAGGCGGGCGCGAATCAGGAAGCGATGCGTGGAAGGCCTACATGCGCCGGCAGACGGTAACCATCAACTGGTCGCCGGATCTGCCGCTGGCGCAGGGGATCAAATTTCCAATCTGATTATGGAAGCTCTTGTACTCGGCTGCGGAGAGGCGTTCGACGAGCGTCTCCCGAATACGTCCCTTCTCCTCCGCGCGCGGGAATTTACCGCGCTGCTGGATTGCGGCTACAGTATCCCGCCGCGTGTGTTCCAAAGCGCGGGCGCCGGCGAAATCGACCTGATCTACATCAGTCATGCGCATGCCGATCACTACTTCGGCTTGCCCCCGGTGCTGGGGCGCTGGTGGGAAGACGGGCGAACCAAACCACTGACGATCCTCAGCCAGCCATCGGTGATCGACCAGATCAAAGACGTCCTCGAGTACGGATACCGGACGCTGCCCTCCCGGTTCCAATATGCGATCGAGTACGTGCCGGCGCGGTCCGGCGACAAGGTGGAATGGCGCGGAGCCCGGTTCCGATTTGCCCCAACCAGGCACTCGGTGACGAACTACGCAGTGCGCATCGATGCTGACGACGTCGCGGTGTGCCTCAGCGGAGACGGCATGTTCACAGATGAGAGCGCTGAGTTGTTTACGGGGGCAAACCTGCTGGCGCACGAAGGGTTCTCGTTCGAAAAATCCCCCGTACACGCCGACATCGATGCGCTGCTGCGGATGGCCTCCGATCGCGGGGTCCGGCGCCTGGCTCTGACGCACGTCCAGCGAAATGTTCGGCGGGAGGGTTCTCGAATTGTAGAGGCCCTCCGGTCGTCGGCTTTGGACGCAGTACTGCCGGAACCCGGCGATGTGTTGAAGGCCTGAACTACTTTTTTGTGGGCGCGGCCGGCTTGGTGGCGGCGTCTCTCGCCAGGGCCCCCTTCGGGACGGGTTGCTCCAGCAGTCGCTTCAACTTCATGCGAATGTTGGTCTCCTGGATCGATTCCGCCATGAACGGTTCGGCACCCATGTACTGCCCCTGAATGAAACCGTTGCGGTCGATGAAGAACAGCATCGGCACGGTGGGGTGCATCTCCGCGGTTAACTGTCCCCACTCGGCGAGTTTCTCGGCATCAATGATGCCAACAGGATAGCTGGGCTTGAACTCCCGAACGAACTTCTTGATCACTTCTTGGTTATCCTGATCGTCGAATGCCAGTTCCACCACCTGCAGTCCTTGCGGTTTGAGGTCGTTCTGGATTTTCGTCAGGACCTTTGCGGTGTTCCGGCATTCAGGGCACGTGGTCTTGAAGACGGACACAATGATGACTTTCCCGTAGAAGTCCGAGAGGTTCATGGGACCGTGTCCCGGTACTGTGAATGGGACTTTGCCGCAGGGACGCGGGACGGTAACCGCAAACGAAAGAGAGGCGACGGCAGCCAGTAGGATGGACTTTTTCAGCATTGTTCAGAGAAAGGACGGTAAACGCCCTCACTATTGAAGATACCCGACAGCGCTGCCGTCGTGCTCTAAGCGCGACTTTTAAGCATGCGCCCGCATCGGATAACTGAATGATCCAGATCGTCTCCGATGTCGTCTGTCCGTGGTGCTACATCGGCAAACGGCGACTCGAACAGGCGCTGGCGCTGCTCGGCCGCCAGGATCTCCGAGTTCAATGGCGACCGTTCGAACTGAACCCCCACGCGCCGCCCGAAGGATATCCGCGCGCGGTGTACCGTGCGCGCAAGTTCGGCAGCGCCGCTTATGCCAAGCAACTGGAAGACCGGGTTGCTGCTGCTGCCGCCGAAGAGGAGCTGAACTTCCAATTTGACCGGATCGGCCGGGTTCCCAACACCTTCGAAGCCCACCGCCTGATCTGGCTCGCTGGACGTGAATCCACCCAGGATGCGGTGGTGGAGAGCTTGTTCCGGACGTATTTCATCGAAGGCCGGGACATCGGTAGTCCGGCTGTGCTCGAGGACATCGGCCGTGCGAACGGAATCGATCCGTCCGCGTTTCGCTCGGGACTCGGCGCCGCCGAGGTGCGGGCCGAAGCCGAGTTCGCACGTCTCCAGGGAGTTACGGGAGTGCCCACGTTCTTCGTGGATGGCGAACCCCTGATGTCGGGCGCACAGAAACCGGAGTTACTGGCGTCGATATTGGGACCCGTTCTCGGCTCGGGTCAATGCTCGCTTGAAGATGGTTCATGCGGCTGAGTGCCGAAGTGCGGTATCATACAACTGGAAGTAAATCCGCAACACCTCGCTCCCTTTTGGCCGGCTCGCTGATTCGTTTCCCCTTTTAAAAATTCTGAATGACCAATTTCGCTGAACTCTCTTTGTCTCCAGCTGTGAAGAGCAATCTCGCTCGCAACGGCTTTATCCAACCAACCCCCGTGCAGGAGCGCGCGATTCCGCCCGCGCTCGCCGGTCGCGACTTGATCGCCACCGCGCAAACCGGTACGGGAAAAACCCTCGCGTTCGTCCTGCCTATCCTTGAATCGTTGCTGGCCAATCCGAAAGGGCACGGCATCCAGGCCCTGGTTCTGAGCCCCACCCGCGAGCTCGCCATCCAGATTCATCAGTGTTTCGAACTCATGACGCGTACCACCGGCCTGCAATGCGCCGTGGTGGTGGGCGGACTTCAGGAACGTACACAGCTCAACGCCATCCGCCGCGGGGCCTCGATTGTCATCGCCACGCCCGGCCGTCTGAACGACTTTCTGGGGCGCAAACTGGTCCGCCTGGATCAGGTTCGGGTCCTCGTGCTGGATGAGGCCGACCGCATGCTCGACATGGGCTTTCTGCCCGCCATCGAGCGCATCCTGGCCGAAGTTCCGGCCACGCGCCAGACCCTGTTCTTCTCTGCGACCATCGAGCACTCCGTCGCTCCGCTGATCCGCAAACACCTGAAGGACCCCGTTCGCATCAGCGTGGGGGAGACGAAACCGGCCGAGAAGGTGGATCTGCACTTCTACGAGATCGAAGCGGACCAGAAGCTGCCGCTTCTGCAGTCGCTGATCAAGCACGGCAATGGATCGTTTCTGGTGTTCGCCAGGACCAAGCACGGCACCGACAAACTCGCGAAGAACCTGGTGCAGTCCGGCGTGAAGGCCGCGCGCATTCACGGCGATCGCACCCAGAACCAGCGCAACCAGGCGCTGCGTGGATTCCAGGACGGGCAATATCGCGTACTGGTGGCCACTGATGTTGCCGCCCGCGGCATCCATGTGGACGGCATCTCCCATGTGGTCAACTACGATCTGCCGCAAGTTCCCGAGGACTTCATTCATCGCGTGGGCCGGACCGGCCGCGCCGGAGCCACCGGGATCGCCAGCACGTTCGGATCGCGCGCGCAGCGCGGCGATATTCGCAAGATCGAGAAGGCGCTGAACGTCCAACTCGAACGGCGCCGATTCTCCCCGCAACCCCGGGTCGCCTAAAACGGCAACATGGGGCATTCTGCGCTATACTGTAACTGAACTTCGCCGGTTTAACTCCCGACAGTTAGAGTCCCGTCGCGATTCGAGCTTCACATGATCATATTGATGACGTTAGTCCACATCCTTGTCTGTGTGTTCCTGGTCGTGGTCGTTCTGCTCCAGAGCGGCAAAGCCGCAGACCTTGCCGGAGCGTTCGGCGGCATGGGTTCTCAGACGGCTTTCGGTCCGCGCGGGTCGACGACGGTCCTGTCAAAGGCCACCGCTGTAGCAGCCGGATTGTTCATGGTAACGTCGCTTGCGTTGGCGATCATGGCATCGCGCGCTTCTGGATCGGCGTCTTCGGTTACTGAGCGATCAAGGCCTGCGGCAACGAAATCCGCCCCCGTGACCGCGCCAGCGGCAAAGCCGAGTGTCACGACGACACCACTGGGACAAGGTGGCGCGCCGGCTGGCCCATCGACAACGGTGCCGATCCAATTGCCGCCGCGGCCCGGCGAGAGCAATCAGGCTCAACCGCAGCCCGCGACTCCGGCAAAGAAGTAAGATAGTGGTTGGCACGCCATGCGGAGGTGGCGGAATTGGCAGACGCACTAGCTTGAGGTGCTAGCGGGAGCAATCTCGTGGGGGTTCAAGTCCCCCTCTCCGCACCAAATATTTCAATGACTTACGGGCCATTCTGAAAAGAGTGGCCCGTTTTGCGTTTCGACTGCAACGGTGTTTGCAAACGGTCTGCAACGGTTTCCCGTGTTATGATTCCGGCGTATGGCGGGGCGATCCTACGGGGCGGGCACGATTTTCCAGCGGGGCAAGATCTGGCATGTTTCCTTCTGGGCCGATGGGCGGCAGATCCAGAAGTCATCCGGTTCAACAAAGCGGCAAGACGCGGTCCGGCTTGAGGGACCAACCCCTGGGTAAGAAGGCCCGGGGCGAGGTGGGATCTGCCGCGGCCGACAAAGTCGGCTTAGAGTTCGTGTCGGTCCCGCTCGGCAGGTTCATGAGGCTGTGCAGCAGAATGGCGGCGAAGAAGCCGTTAGGTGCGAACGCCACGGTTCGGCGGACAACTGCTCAACCACGGTCACGCGGCCGGCGCCTCAGGGTCGAACCTACCAACACATTGACGCGATGCCCGTGTTCTTCGGTTCGTTGTTCATTCGGCTGTGCACGCTCTTCCACGGGAGGTCCAACCCTAATATCAATCAAGCGCATACGTCTTCATTCGTAATCTACATCAATCGTTCAGCAGGTTTATAACGACGTAAGCAGACTTCGACGGCATCATCGCGGGCGCGCCCCGGCCAGCGACCGCGATGGGGTCTGTGGATCGCACAGGCGCTGTTGAACGACCCCGCCAGCTACATCCCACCGGCGAAGTATCCGCTGATCCACTAGGCGGCGCGGAACGTGTACGGTCCGGGCCGCAATCCGCACACCGGCCAAGCGCTATTCGGGAGCCTTGCGCCCGGGTGGGCAGTCATGGGCGGCGGACGGCAGCCTTACGCCCCTTCTCGATCAAGCCAGGTTCGTGGTGTTCGAGGGCCCGAACTTCGGACTGGCGAACGTTCGATTTCGACAAGGACAACGGCCGCTTCGAGCGGCCGGAGTATCTGATCATGAACTCCACCGACCCGCACATCGAGAAGTTCGTCGGGCACGGCGGGAAGCTCCTGATGTATCACGGGTGGGCCGACTACGTGTCGCCATACAATACGGTGGAGCAGCCGCTCAAGCCGGCATGTGTGCCTCAGCCGACGACAGACGCCGCCAGGGAACGGCCGGCGCATCGATAAACTGTGCCGACGAACCTAGGGGACACGTCGATGTTTCGACGGCTGCACCGTGCGACACTTCCGGCCAGGTTCCACTCTTGGCGTAGCGTTTGTCGAACCCGCTCCACCATGCGCACTTTCGAATCGAGCCGTGATATTGTCGGGGGTTGCAAGGCCAAGAACTCCTTAACCGGCCCCGTCGGGCCGCGTCGGAGGAACCGCATTCATTGCCAGAGGCGTTCTCGCCGAAGTGATGGATGATGGTTGTTTTGAGGAGTTGACATGACGATCCGATTCGCAATCGTTGGCGCACTTGGCGGCATACTGCTGTATGCGCAAGGACCGTCCGCGCAGGCGGGCGCTGTCGCCGGCCGCATCGAATTGGGGCGCCTGGCAAATGGCGCGGCTGTCACGTTCCTGCGTGCCAGTTCCGGGGATTGGGGCCGCGAACTCTCTGGCGGCGGACCTCGCCTGACGCAGCCGAAGCCGGTGCAGATTGAGGTCTATCGAGGCGGGGAGAACGCGAGTCAGCTCTCCGCAGGCTACCACTCGGCCTGGAAGGAAGCCGATGCCGTGGCAGCGATAGCCAACGTGTCGAGCGGCCCGACGACGTTCTCCGTCGAGGATCGCTGGAAGGTCTCCGGCGCGGTGTTGTCGCTGAGCAGGAGAGTAAATGCCACGGCCTCAGAGGATGGCGCTGGGTTCCTCTCGGCAATCCGGTTAGCGACTGCGCCGACGGCGGCGTGGACAGACGCCGGCTACCTGGTTCCGGGCCTGCTCTACGGCGAACCGCACACGCGCGAGACCGCCCCGGGAGGCGTTCTGAATGTGCGTGCGAAGCGCTTGTCGATCCGCGAGGACTATCTCTCTGCGCCGCTGATCGCGATGTCGTTCCGCGATGGCAACTGGGCGGCTGTAATGGACATGGCCCCGCGTGGTGACACCACCCAGGAAGAAACCACCGCTGCGGCCTCGACCCCAGTGATCGACGAGCGCATTCAATTCGGCTCCCTGGGTGCGCGCGAGCTGCCCGAGGGCGGCGTGGAGTTTGGCTTCCGGCTTCCGGGCACGACCAGCGAGTTCTCGGGCGGCGGGTTTGGACCCGCCCGGGCTCTCACTTTTCCCGTGGTGCGGCGGCGATATCATCCGGTGAACGCCGGATTCTCGCAGAGCTATCGGGTGGGCTTCCTATTCGGGCAAGGCGCAACCTTCCACGATATGGAGCGCGAGGCGTGGCGCTGGGCGTGGCAAACGCTGAAGCCAAAGATCACGGCGATCGACGTAGAATCTGCCCGCCGCGCGCTTGTCGATCACCTGGCGGACCGTGTCCTGGTGGTGGATGACCGCGCCGGGATCCCGTTCGTCATCGATTCGGTTTCGGGCAAGCCCGGATCGTTCCGCCCCGCCTATGTGCTCGCGACTCGCTTTGGCCGCGCGCCGGGGACCGCCGGCCCGCCTGGCGCCGCGGCAGCGAACCCGGCGAACGCAACGCCCATGGGGCCCAGCACGCGACACCCCTCGGTGGACACGCAGGAACTGGCTGCGTGGGCCAAAACCGTCGGCATCGATATGGATCCCAATGCTGCCGAACTGAACCTGTGGGCGAACATCATCATGGGGTTCTGTGGCAAGCACGTCGAAGTGGCGGAGCAGTTCTTCATGGAGAGCGCCCGTGATCCGGGCCCGCGGGGGCAGAGGCTTCGCAAACTGGCCGTGGCGATCATCGACAGTCTCGTCCGCCTTGTGCCCATGAGCCCATATCCAGCCGGGGAGGGCTTCAATATCCGGACTGGGAAGGTGATCCCCGGGGCCACTCTGCGGTCGCTTTCCGAAGACATGCGCATCCTGATCGACATGCTGCGCCGCGAGCGCTCCCACGGACGCGAGCATCCGGACTGGTTTGCCTGGGGCAAGGCTTATGCGGACTTCCTGCTGACCCAGCAGAAGGAAGACGGATCGTTCCCCTCGGGCTGGACTGCAACGGGAGAACCGCGCGGGAACTCGACAGTCACCAGTTATTCCCCCGTGCAATTTCTGATGCGGATGAGCGAGGAGACGGGAGAAAAGAAGTACCTGACCGCCGCTGTCCGCGCCGGGGAGTATTTATGGGCGAATTTCGGAAGCAAGTGTGTCTACCTGGGCGCAACCGGCGGTGATGCGGCCGACAAAGAGTCCGGGATGTTGAGCCTCGAGGCATTCCTGTCACTCTATGAAAACACCAAGGATGCCAGGTGGCTCGAGCGCGCCGAATCAGCAGGCAACTATACCGAAAGCTGGATCTGGATTTGGAACGTTCCGATGCCGATCGGCGCCAATCCCGCCGAAATGGGATGGAAACCGGGCGTACCCACCGTGGGCGCTAACGGGATCGCTTCGAACGTGCCCGGCGAAGTGGACCAATACCTGGATTGGGCCGTTCCGTCCTACGCCAGGCTGTACAAGTACACCAACGACCCGCATTACCTGGATGTGGCGCGCGTGCTGCTGCACGGCACGAAGGCGATGCTGGCGCTGCCGGGCCGCACCTACGATATGCTGGGTCCCGGCTGGCAGCAGGAACACTGGCGGATGGGCCTGGGGGCGAGAGGAATCGGAGCGCACCGTACCTGGCTTCCGTGGATTTCCGTGAACCACCTGCACGGCATCACGGGCCTCGAGGAATTCGATAAAGCGCTGTAGCTGCAACTATCGAAGTGGAATTAGGGACGACAATGAAAACGCGAACGAATCTTGCACTCGTACTGGCGCTGGCGCTCACACTGATCGGCGCCACGTTCTCGATTGCCATGCAGGCTGGCGCGGGCAACAGCACCGTTCCGCCGAGGCCGAAGGGTCCCTGCGACATCTACGCCGCGGCCAATACTCCATGCGTGGCCGCGCACAGCACGACACGTGCGCTGTACGCCTCCTACAACGGTCCGCTTTACCAGGTTCTGCGCCAGTCCGATGGCAGGACGCTGGACATCGGCATCGTCCAGCCCGTTGCGTCGCCGGTCCCGGATGCGGGCGGATACGCTGACGCGGCCGCGCAGGACGCGTTTTGCGCCAACACGTACTGCTGGATCAGCATCATTTACGACCAATCCCCCAAGCACAATGACCTCATCCAGGCGCCCCGCGGCGGATTCAGCGGACCGTCCATGGGCGGATTCAACAACCTTCCCGTAGCCGACATGGCGCCCATCACGATCATGAGTCACAAGGCATACGGCGTCTTCATCGCACCGGGCATGGGCCTCCGCCAGAACGACGTTAAGGGCACCGCGGTGGACGACCAGGCCGAAGGGCAGTACTGGGTCATCAACGGCCACCATTACAACTCCGGCTGCTGCTTCGACTACGGCAACGCCGAGATCGACAGCCGCGACGACGACAACGGCACCATGGAGACCACCTACTACGGGAACGCCACGCCGTGGTATCGCGGAACCGGCCCCGGTCCGTGGATCATGACCGACCAGGAGAACAACCTCGTCGGTTGCGTGAATCCGGACGGCTCCAAATTCTGCAAAGACCTGCCGAGCATCGACTGGCGTTTCGTGACCGCGATGGCCAAGGGCGAACCGCACCACTGGACCTCTATGGGCGGGGACGCGCAAAAAGGCGACCTGAAGGTGATGTTCGACGGACCGCGCATCGACGTCACCTATGACCCGATGCGCAAGCAGGGCGCCATCCTGCTGGGCAACGGCGGCGATAACAGCGTCGGCTCGCAGGGCACGTTCTATGAAGGCGCGATGACGGCCGCGGGCACGTTCCCTTCGGACGCCACCGACCAACTCGTGCAGGCGAACGTTGTGGCCGCCCGCTACGACGTGCAGCGGCTGAGCGTGGCGCCGGCACCGGCAATCTCCGCGCCGCCCGGGCTCCAGACGTTCTCGCCGGGGTCTTCTCAGGACACCACCGTGACGTTCACGAACACCACGGGTGCGCCGGCGGCGAACGTCCAGTTGAGCATCTCAGTACCGAAGCAGTGGTCCACCACCAATTCGGAGGCGATCGCCGGTCCGGTCGCGCCGGGGGCACGCGTGAGTGCGACCTTCAAAGTCACCTCGGGACCAACGCCGTTCAACGGCGACCTGGTCGCCAACGCGTCGTGGACGAACCAGCCAAACGGCGTGAAGCAATCCGAGACGACCGCCGAAAAGGTGCGGAACGTCCCGCCAGTCAAGATCAACGAATTCCGTGTTAGCGACGGCTCGGCTAACTCGACTAACTCCTTCATCGAACTGTACAACGCTGGATCCAAAGCCGTCGACATCTCCGGTTGGACACTGACCCAGCACCAGACCCAACAAGCCATCTTCTCGGATGTGAGGATCCCGGCCGGGGCGAAGCTCGCGGCGGGTGGCCTTTACCTGCTCGGCCTGTCGGACTCTGGGTTGGCTGCCCCTGTGCGCAAGGGCGACAAAACCATCCATGTCAGGAGCACGACCGGCATGAACGCCGGCGATACGATTACCATCGGCGCTGGCTCCGATGCGGAGACCCGCACGGTCGTGAGCGTCGGCACAGCGGCCGGTAGTCCCACAACGGTGTGGCAGCCGCTCCCCGACGGTCCGGTGATGAAGATCCCCGTGGGCAGGACCACTGTGCCGGTGACGAGTACGACCGGGTTCGTCGTTGGCGAGAAGATCGCTATCGGCTATGGCGCTACCTACCCCGCCGTTGCGAAGGCCGTGGAGAAGTACGAAGTGACAACGGTCACCGCGGTCGGCAAACCGGGCACACAAGCCTTCCTGGGCGCCGATGCACCCGCCGGTGCGACGAACATCAAGGTGACGTCCGTCGCCAACATCTCCGCCGGCGACAAAATCCGTTTGGACATCGACAGCGTCGGCCATGGCATTGAGACCGTCACGGTCACGAAGGTCGGCACGCAGTCGTACCGCACGGCGCTCTCGGCTGACGCGAGCGCCGGCGCGACCAGTATCAAGGTTCGCAGCGTGAACGGATTCACGACCGGTGACAAGTTGACCGTCGGCACTCCGGCGAACCACGAAGTCGTCACCATCGCCGGCGTGGGCGCGGCGAGTCCTGCCGGGTCGAGCGTCGACTTCACGCCGGCGCTAGCGAAAGCGCATCTCAACCGTGAGTTCGTGGTGGCGCAGGGAACGGGCCTCGATCTCGGCCGCTCCGCTGAAGTTCATGCACGCGGCGAACCTGCCGTTCAGCGTCAACGGAACCGGGATCAGCTTCGCGCCGGAGACAGCGTATGCCCACGCGAGCAATGAGCCCGTGCAGCCGCTAGGTACCGGGATCACGCTCGACAGCCCCCTGGCGAAGGACCACGAGATCAACGCGGTGGTGCGAGACGGCCAGGTCAAGACCGCGGGCTATCAAGGGACTGCGGCGCCGAACCAATGGTTCGGAGGCCCCGCCCTCGCGCCGGGAGCCGGCGAGATGGTGCTGCGTGACGCCGCGGGCCTGGTGGTAGACAGCCTGAACTACGGCCTCCTGGTCGACCCATGGGCTGCCGAAGGTTACCATGGCGTCTCGGGAGCAGGACAGGGCGGCTGCCGCGTGCCCTCACCCGGTTCAGCCGGTGGCTTCGGACCGGCCGCTTCAGCCGTCGTTATGAATCGGAGCGCGGGCCGCTTCCCGGACGGAGCCGACACGGATAGCAACTGCACCGATTTCCTGCTGCAGCCCGCCACCACTCTAAGGGCCGCATCGGCTGGCGGCGCGACTAACATCAAAGTCGGCACTGTTGCGGAATTTGCGACGGGCCAGACGCTTCTGATCGACACGGGCGCGGACTTCGAGAACGCCGTCATTGCGACGGTCGGCACAGCGGGGGCCTCCACAGTGCGCGTCGCCACCGAGCCAGGCGCAACCGTGATCCCTGTCGCCAGCGGGATGGGCTTCAGCGCCGGCCAGGCCATCACGATTGACGATGGCGCGAACCGTGAGACAGCGGTTGTCGCTGCCGCCAGTTTCTTCGGTAGAGCCGGTGCGACGATCACCGTGGCCAAGCCGCTCACGATTGCGCATGTGGTTGGCGTCCAGGTCTCTGGCACCGGCATTACGCTTGCGGCCCCGCTCACCAAGCCGCACACCAACGGTACGCAGGTGACCAGGAGCCTCCCCACGCCTGGAGCCCCCAACCAATACTTCAGGTCCAGGTAGAAGGCCACAGACGAAAACGACAGCCAGTCTCGCGCTAATGGCCGCACTGGCGCTCACGCTGGCCGGGGCAACTCCGCCCGGCCGCCCGGCCGCCGGGCCCCTGCGAAATCTATGACGCAGAGGGCACCGCCTGTGTCGCCGCCCAGCACCCGCGCGCGCTGTACGCGGTTTCTGTAGAACCCCATCACGGCCGCGATGGCCGCCGGGTCTCGAATCGTCCCGTCCGGATAGAACAGCCCGTGGATCTCGCCCCAGTATCCTTGGATGATCAGGTTGAACAGGTACCACCCGGTCCTGTGTCTTTCGGCGATCTCCAGCACCACATCGTACGGATTGGCGCGCGCGATGCAACCCGTCTCCGTGTTCAGCACCGGCTTGCCGAACTTCTTCGAGACCTCCTCGGCCGTGCGGTAGGCGTCTTCGATTGTAGACCGGAGGGCCGTGTAGTCGTGAAAGCTGAGGACATCGACCAGGTCCGCGGTCGGCTCCAGTTCCTTCGCGAATGTGTATCCCACGGTGATGGCATTCACCGGATCGAGTTTCTTGACATAGGACAACTGGTAGCGGACGAACTCCGTTATTTCCGCCTGCCGCTTCCTCTGTTCCTCACCCGAAACGCCTTCATAGTAGGAATTGGTGAAGGGCTCGTTCATGATGTCCCACATGAGAAGACCGGGTTCGTCCTTTACTGCATCGATGATCGCTTTCACGTAGGCCTCGCCGCCAGGGCGAAATGCCGGCTTTAGCGTGTCCGGATTCAGGCCGTTGCCGTTGAACAGGATGGGCATGGTCGAGAAGCCCAGACGGTGCGAGGTGCGGATATAACTCCGGAGCCGGGCGATGTAAGTCTGCTGGTCCTTCTCGCAGGCCTGGTAATTGAGCCAGATGCGCGTGCTATTCAGGTTCACCCGTTTTGCGTAGCCCAGGTCCCTTTCGAGCGTCGCCTGATCAGCGTTCATTCCGTAATTTGACGCCCCGGATGAAGCCGTAGTCCTTCAGGGGGCTTTTCGGCCCGCGCCGTAATTGCGAGCGCCAGCCCGGCGAATAGTGCCACACGGATGTTCATCGCTGCATTGTAATCGCTTGCTCGGACGGGGCGCAAACGGTACCCGGACCGGCGGAGGCCGGAGCTCGGGAAGTCACCTCACCGATACAGGCTCTAATTTGGCTGAGATGATCTTACCGGCTTACCAGGCAAGAGCCGTGAAAGATCGTCAGGCCGCCACTGTCGAAATCAGGCGGATTGAGAAGCCGCAAGACCCATCCGCTTCCCCACCCGGGTGAGGACCTCCACAGCGCGGTCGAGCATGTCGCGGGTATGCGCGGAGCTCACCATGGCGCGAATTCGGGCCTTGCCTTTGGCCACCGTGGGGAATCCGATCCCGGTGGAGTAGACGCCTTCATCGAACAACTCGCGGGAGAACTGGTGCGCGGTGGCCGCTTCGCCCACCATGATGGGCGTGATGGGCGTTTCGCTCTGGCCGGTGGAGAAGCCAGCCGCCTGCAGGCCGGCCTTGAAGTATCGCGTGTTGTCCCAGAGTTTGGCGATTCTCTCCGGTTCCTGCTCCAGGATGTCGAAGGCTGCGATGCAAGCGGCGGCGACTCCGGGCGGGTGCGAGGTGGAGAAGAGGAACGGCCTCGCCCGGTGATAGAGGAACTCGATGAGGTCGCGGCTCCCGCAAACGTACCCGCCGAGTACGCCGACGGCCTTCGAGAGCGTTCCCACCTGGACGTCCACGCGTCCGTGCAGGCCGAAATGGTCCACGGTTCCGCGGCCGTTGCGGCCCAGCACACCGGAGGAATGAGCGTCGTCGATCATCATGATGGCGCCGTTCTGTTCCGCGGCCTCCACCAGCGCCGGCAACGGACCGATATCGCCGTCCATGGAGAACACCCCGTCGGTGATCAGCAGCTTGCGTCCGGGCGACGATGCCAGCTCGGCGAGGATTGCGCTCGCGCGGGCGGTGTCTTTGTGCGGATAGACGTGGATCTTCGCCCGCGACAGCCGGCAGCCGTCGATGATGCTGGCGTGGTTCAACTCATCCGAAATGATGTGGTCCTCGGGCCCGAGAATGGCGGAGACGGTGCCGGCGTTGGCCGCGAAGCCGGATTGGAAAACTACGCAGGCCTCGACGTTCTTGAAGGCCGCGATACGGCGCTCCAGTTCCATATGGATCGTCATGGTGCCGGAGATGGTGCGGACCGCGCCCGACCCGGCGCCGTATTTGCGGGTCGCCTCGACGGCGGCTTCCACCAGTTTCGGATGGTTGGCCAGGCCCAGGTAGTTGTTGGAGGCGAGGTTGATTACCTCGCGCCCGTCGAAACGGCAGACCGGCTCGCAGGGGGATTCGAGCTGCCGCAGGCGCTGGAACGTCCCCGCTTCGCGCCACGATTCGAGCTGCTCGGACAGGTACGACAAGGGTTTCGAAACAGTCACGGATAGGCTCCGGATTTCATGGTATCGCGGCCTTCGCGCTACCTGGCAATGGCTTTGTTGGCGATGACGGCGAGACGGTCGCAACAGGCGGACATCGTGATACGGATCTCCCGCAGCGTGGCGCCTTCGAATCGGACGCGGGGGGGCTGGCGGTGGATGGGGCATCGGACGGTACGGAGCTTATCGAGCGTTCGGGACTTGAACAGTTCGAGCGCAGGATCCGCGGCCACTGTCAGCACGAAAACAGAATAACACGAATATGTTTCAATTCAATGTCCACAACTTGACTCCATGAGTCCGTGGTGTTCCTGGGCGGACTTAAGTCCTGACCATTGAAGGCTCTGGTGCGCACGTCCTGGTCGAAGTCCTTCCAGACATCGAGGAGATTCGAGCGCTGTTCGAGCGCGGTCTGCCTCCCCAGGATGGCATCGCATTCATCCAAGGGGAAATCGAACGACTTCAGATCCGCCCGGGCCTTTCCGAAACTGGGCGAGAGCACGCGGCGCGCCCAGGCCCAACGGGCACGGCCGGAATCGGCCCGGTGGTCATCCACTTTGTATTCGCTCAACAGCACGGTGGCGGCAGCCGCGTAGCGCAGCACATCCGGAGTCTCGCCGGCGAACGGCAGATGGAAGCAATTCCGGCGACATCCTGCGAAGTCCGCAGTTCACCCACGAAAACGGCGTCGTAATTCAGCAGCAGGCGCGACCGCTACCTGCGGCAGGGGTACTGCGAAAACGCATCAACCCGAACATGCGCGCGCCTCCAATGTGAATGAAATTTTCTTGAAGGATATCACGCAAGCCCCATGAACCTACAATGGACTAGTGTCCCGGCAACGACTGTTTCTTATCGATTCGTTTGGCTTTATCTTTCGCGCCTATCACGCGCGTGCCCGCTCCGGCGCCCCGCCCATGCGCACCGCCGCGGGACTCTCCACCGAAGCGGTGTACATCTTCCACAACATGATCCGGAAACTGATGACCAGCTATCATCCGGAGTACGTCGCCGCTGTGTTCGAGAGCGCCGGCCCCACCTTCCGGGACGAGGCCTTCGCCGAATATAAGGCCAACCGCTCGGAAATGCCCCCCGACCTGGGTGAACAGATCCCTCACATCCGGCGACTACTGGAGGCCATGCGCATCCCCATCCTCGAATACGAAGGATTCGAGGCGGACGACGTCATCGGCACCATCGCCTGCCGGTGCGCGGGCTCCGATGTCGATGTGGTGATCGTTTCCAGCGACAAAGACATGCTGCAACTGGTGAACGATCGCATCCAGATGTACAACCCGATGAAAGAGGACATCTGGTACGACCCGGCCAAGACCGAGGAGTTCATGGGCGTGAAGCCGGAACAGGTGGCCGACCTGCTGGCGCTGAAAGGCGATGCCATCGACAACATTCCCGGAGCGCCGGGCATCGGAGACAAAGGTGCGCGCGACCTGATCCTGCGCTTCGGATCGGTGGAAGGGGCCCTGGACCGCGCCTCCGAAGTGGAGCGCAAGATGTACCGCGAGAGCCTGCTCAACAACCGCGACCGGATCCTGCTGAGCAAGAAACTCGCCACCATCGAGACGAATGTCCCCATCGAGTTTACACTGGACACGGTGAAGGCGCAGGCTCCCGATCCCGCCGCCTTGAAGCCTGTTTACAAAGAGCTGGAGTTCTTCAGCCTGATCAAGGAACTGGGGCCGACCGAAGACGCACACACGCGCGACTACCAGACGTTGACCGAAGCCGCCGCGCTGGACGCATGGGTTTCGGGCATTCCAGAAGAGGCGGTCGTCGCTGTCGCGGTTCGCCGCGGAGAGGACCTGGCGCCGGCAGTAATCGGATTTTCCCATCACACGGATGAGGGGCGAGCGGCAGCGGCGGATACGGTGAAAGAAAGCCCCGGGGCCGTGGCACTGCTGGCCTCCAGCCGGCCGAAACTGGCGCACGACGCCAAGACCACCCACGCGATGCTGGACGAACTCGGCATTCCCTCGGCCAGCTTCCGCCACGACCTGATGCTGTACGCCTTCCTGCTCTGCGCGGACCCGTCGGGTTGCAGCGAGGAGACCCTGGCGGAGAAGTTCCTGGACCGCAAACTCTCGCCGGATCCCGAACAGGCGGCGGAAGCCACACTGGCGGTGTTCGAGAAGCTCGCTCCCGAGATCGACAAGCAGAACCTGCGGGAATTGTACGAATCCATCGATCTGCCGCTGACGGATGTCCTGGCCCGCATGGAGCGCACCGGCATCCGCATCGATCCGGCGGCTTTGCGGGAACTCGGCGGCCGTATGGATCAGGATATCCAGCGGCTGGCGGGCGAGATCTGCACCATCGCCGGAAAGCAATTCAACATTAACTCGCCCCAACAACTGGGCAAGATTCTGTTTGACGATCTGCAGCTGCCGGTTCCGGTGAAATACGGCAAGGGCAAGCAGGTATCCACCGCCGCGGACGTGCTGGAGGACCTGGCCGTGGAACACGAGATCGCGCGCAAGGTCCTCGATTACCGGCAACTGGTGAAGCTCAAGGGAACGTATGTGGACTCGCTGCCGGCCCTGATCGACGCGCGCACCCATCGGGTTCACACCACCTTCAACCAGATTGGGGCTGCTACCGGCCGGTTATCCTCATCGAACCCGAATCTGCAGAACATCCCCATTCGCACGGAACTGGGCCGCGAGATCCGCGCCGCCTTCATCCCCGAACCGGGCTGGCGGCTGATGGTTGCGGACTACTCGCAGATCGAACTGCGGCTGCTGGCCCACATGTCGCACGACAAAGTACTGGTGGAGGCATTCCGCAATGGGGAGGACATCCACACGCGGACGGCCGCCGAGGTGTTCGGAGTGCCTCCGCTGATGGTCACCTCGGACCTGCGCCGGAATGCCAAGGCGGTGAACTTCGGCATCGTCTACGGGCAGACGCCGTTCGGGTTGGCCCAGCAGTTGGGCATCGACCGCAAGGAAGCCGAAACGTACATCAAGGCCTATTTCGAGCGCTACGCGGGAGTGCGCAAGTTCATTGACGCCACCATCGCCGAGGTGCGGCAATCGGGCGTGGCGAAGACGCTGCTGGGCCGCAAACGTCCCATCCCGGATATGCACAGCCGCAATCCCAACGCTCGATCCTTCGCGGAGCGCACGGCGGTAAATACGCCGCTGCAGGGCACGGCGGCGGACCTGATCAAGATGGCGATGATCCGCATCGACGGCGAACTGCGCGAGCGCAAGCTGGAGACTCGCATGCTGCTTCAGGTGCACGATGAGTTGGTGTTCGAATGTCCGCCGGCGGAGGTGGAAGAGGTGAGGGGAATGGTGAAGTCCGCGATGGAGCGCGTGTATCCGCTGATTGTTCCACTGCTGGTGGACATCGGCGTGGGAGACAACTGGCGCGACGCGAAGTAGGACCGGCCGCATTACAATAATACCCGGAGGTCTGAAATGCCAGTAACATCCCGAGCCTCAGTGGATGGCTTTCTTGCTCTGAAAAGGATCGCGGTAGTCGGCGTGTCGGGCAAAGACGCCGACTTCAGCCGCGAAATCTTCCGCAAGTTCGTAGAATGCGGATACGACGTCATCCCGGTGAACCCCAAGTTGACCGAGGTGGAGGGACGTCCGTGTTTCGCAAAACTGGGTGACGTCTCACCGGCTCCCGAAGGCGCTGTGATCCTGACGTCCGCGGCGATCTCCGAACAAGTGGTGAGCGAGTGCGCCGCGGCGGGCGTGAAACATGTCTGGCTGCACCGGGGCGCGGGTCAAGGCGCCGTGAGTATCGGTGCTCTGAAGGTGTGCAGGGAGACCGGTATCGACGTGGTGGCCGGAGAGTGTCCGTTCATGTTCCTTGCAGGGTCCTCTTTCCCGCACAAAGCGCATGTGTGGATCAAGAAGCTGACGTTCCGCTACCCGCGCTGATTCAGTCTTTCGGAGCGATGCCCAGGGACCGCATCTTCCGGTACAGATTGCTGCGCTCCAGGCCCAGCAATTCCGCGGTGCGGGTGACGTTGCCCTTGGCCTCGTCCAGTTTCTTGAGGATATAGTCGCGCTCGGCCGCCTCCCGGACCTCCTGCAAGGCTGCCGAAGCGTTCGAGCGTGCGCTCAAACACCGCGCGCCGCGCCGGATTCAGCGGAATATGGCGCGCGTCCACACGGATCTGGGGATTCATGATGACAATCCGTTCCATCAGGTTGCGCAGCTCCCGGACGTTGCCGGGCCACGAATACTCCGCCAGGACGCGATAGGCCTCGGCGGTCAACTCCTTGTGCTTGCGTCCATACTCGGTAGTGAACTCTTTGAGAAAATGGTCCGCCAGCAGAGGGATGTCTTCCACCCGGTCGCGCAGGGGCGGGACATAAAACGGGATCACGTTCAGCCGGTAGAAGAGGTCCTCGCGAAAGTTGCCGCGCTCGATCTCATCCTCCAGGTTCTTGTTGGTGGCGGCCACCACGCGCACGTCCACCTGGATGGACTCCGCCGCGCCCACGGGTTCAAACCGCTGCTCCTCGAGCGCGCGCAGCACTTTGGCCTGAGTCTTCAGACTCATGTCGCCCACTTCGTCCAGGAACAACGTGCCGCCATCGGCCTTTTGCAGTTTGCCGACTTTGTCCTCCTGCGCGCCGGTGAACGATCCCTTGCGATGGCCGAACAACTCGCTTTCGATCAACTCCTCCGGTATGGCGGCGCAGTTCACCTCGACGAACGCGTCGTCGGCGCGCGGGCTCATGGCGTGCAGCGCGTGTGCCACCAACTCCTTGCCGGTCCCGCTCTCGCCGAAGATGAGGACGCGGCCGTTGGTGCCGGCCATCAGCCCCAATTGTTGGCGCAGCGCTTTCATGGAGACGCTCTCGCCGATGATTTGCGGGCCGTGATCGGTTTCCTTCAGCCGCTGCACTTCGAGCTGCAGACGGCGCTGCTCGATGGCGTTCTTCACCACCACCGTGACCTTCTCGATGGTGAGGGGCTTTTCAATGAAATCGAACGCGCCCAGTTTGGTGGCTTTGACCGCGGTCTCGATGGTGCCGTGGCCGGAGATGATCACCACCTCGGGACGATCCGGCAACGGAATCTCCTGGATGCGGGAGAGCGTCTCCAGCCCGTCCATGCCCGGCAGCCACACATCCAGCAGCACGATGTCGAACGGCTGGCGCGCCACTTCCGTCAGGCATTCCTCGCCGGATTCCACCGCGCTGCAGACATAGCCGTCGTCCTCGAGCACGCCGCACAGCGACTGCCGGATGCCCGGCTCATCGTCCACCACCAGGATGCGGTGCGTCTTCATGAGCGGGCCTCCAGCGTGGTCGATTCCGAACTTTCGGCGGCGGCGGGAAGAGCGGGAATCTCAATGATGAAGCGCGTGCCGGCCGGTTTGTTTTCTTCGACGCGGATAGTGGATCCGTTGTCGGCGACGATGCGCGCCACGATGGCCAGCCCGAGGCCCGTGCCTCGCCGCTTCGTTGAAAAGTACGGAAGGAACAATTTCTCTTTTACCTCCGGCGAGACGCCCGGTCCCGTGTCGGCTACCACCAGTTCCACGATCTCCGGCGGAAGCAGCCGGGTGGCCACCAGCAGGCCGCGTACCAGCGAATGTTGCATGGCTTCCGCGGCGTTGTCCACCAGGTTCACCACCACGCGCTTGAAATGTTCCGGATCCACATTGACGGCGGGCAGTTCCGGATCGAGCGACACCCTCACGTCGATGCCCTGCAAGCGTCCCGAAAACACTTCCATGGCGGCCCGCACGATCCGGTTCAGGTCATTGGGAGCCGGCTGGGAGGCGGGGAAGCGGGAGAACTGCGAGAACTCGTCCACCAGCGTGCGCACCGTTTCCACTTCACGGGCGATGGTCAACGAACATTCGCGAACGATACGCTCGCCGTCCGGAGTCAAGCCGCGTTCGATCTGGCGCGCGATCCGCTCCGCGCCCAGAGCGATGGGCGTCAATGGGTTCTTCAATTCGTGAGCCACGCGGCGCGCGACTTCCTGCCACGCCGCGGCACGTTGAGCACGCAGCAACTCGCTGGTGTCTTCCAGTACCAGAACGAATCCCGCGGTGGTGCCCTGCTCGAGAGCAGCCACCGTCACAGCCAGGTTCATCGGTTTGTTGTCGGCCTTCAGTTCCAGTTGCGTGGCAGCCAGTCCGGTGCGGCGGGCCCGGTTCATCATGTAGCGCAACTCGGCGGCATCCTCTTGCGGAAACAGATCGCGGAGGTACGTGGCGCGGGCGATGCGCTCTTGCGGGAAGATGCCGCCCAGCGCCCGGTTGATACGCAGAATGCGGCCGTCGCCGGAGATGGAGATGACGCCGGTTGGAATACTCTCGAGAATGGCCTCCGTGAAGCGGCGCCGGCTCTCCAGTTCCTTGCTGCTTTCCTCGAGCGCCTGCATCATCTCATTGAACCCGCGCACCAGGGTGGCCAGTTCGTCCATGGCCCGGATGTTCACCCGGTAGCCGAGATTGCCCTTCCGGACCTCGCCCGCGGCCCGCAGCAGCGCCGAGATGGGATTGCTGATCTGATCGGCGAGTATGCGGGCGATCCAGGTGGCGAAGAACAGCACGAACATCGCGATAGCCGTCATGTACAGCAGGTACAGGTTCCGCATCTGGTTGCGGTACGCCGCCAGTTGCAGATACTCGCTGACGTAGCGGTTGATGGTGAATTGCTCGGCCGCCAGGTCGAGAGGCATGTGCGCGGTTGCCGACAGGGTCACTCCGGCCACGCCTTCCACGGGCACGCGCGCCGTGTACGACAGGCGGGCCGGCTGCGCCGCTTTGGGCACACACAGGTCCATTCCTTGGCCGTCCGGCAGTGTCAGCCAGAGACGGTCGAGCGCCTGCTCCTCGCACTTGCGCCCGAAGAAAGCGAGGTTGACATCACCGCCGCCCCCGGCCGAATAGGTCTGCGGCACTCCCGCCAGCCAGCGGGCCTGGGCAGCCACACGCGCCTCAAACTCGGTGCGCAGGGCGTTACCGGTTTTGGTGAGTTCCAGGTTGACGCCTTCGGCGGGACGGCTGAACCATTTCGCCAGGTTCCGGTTCATCACGCCGTAGCCGAACAGAACCAGGAAAATCACCGGGACGAAGCTGAGCGCAAGTGCGCCGACGACCAGCTTCGACCGGATGCGAGACCCGGCGCGGTTGCTCTGCCGCTCGATGTACAGCTTCACGCCGGTGCGGAACAGCATGAACCCGACGATGACCGTGAGCAGCGCAATCAGCGTGGAGATGGCCCAGAAGAGGACGGTTTGCTCCGGGCTGGCAGGGGCGTAATCGCCGAGGGTGAACGAGCCCTGCCACACCACCATGACCACCAGCAGTGCCAGTACAATTGCGCCGAGGCCGATGAGGACGCGTTTGCGCATGGAGACTCACCTCAATTATAAGGTTGGCGCGGCATCGGGTTCGTCCGGGATGAAGTTGCCGTTTCCGTTTCAAATTCCCGCTTCGATAAGATAAACCCGACGCCACCAAGAAGCTTGAAATCAAATGACCTGGAATCGCCGAGACATTCTTAGGACCCTGCCGGGTGTTGCAATCGCACCTGCCGGTGGGAACGCAGTTCGAAAGGGGCTATCCAGCGAACGCCCAAACGTCGTGATCATCATGGCGGACCAGCACCGCGCCGGGCTGACGCGCGCCTCGGGCTTTCCGCTGGATACAATGCCGGCGCTCGACCAGATGGCTGCGCGAGGAGTCGGCTTTGATCGAGCGTACACGACCGCGCCGTTGTGCGTGCCGGCACGAATCAATCCTGCTGACCGGACGCTGGCCGGACGCGCACCGGGTCCGGCAGAACAGCGCCGCTGAATCCGCTGTCTTCGGTAAGGACCTATTTCAGGTTTGCCGGGAAATGGGCTACCGCACCGGATTGACGGGGAAGAACCACTCGCACCTGACTCCGTCGCGAGTCGATTTGTGGCGACCATTTATGCATCTGGACGGCTGG
Source organism: uncultured Acidobacteriota bacterium (assembly GCA_963737465.1). GTDB lineage: Bacteria > Acidobacteriota > Terriglobia > Bryobacterales > Bryobacteraceae > TMP-7. The sequence goes on along the minus strand of CAVTTC010000011.1, from coordinate 978,710 downwards.
ATGCCGGAGCCGGCGCCCAAAGAGTATGTCGACTTCGAAGGGTGGATGAAGCGACTGAATCACGCCACCGGCCAGGAACCGACACCGTTCCCACTCGAGGTACAGTTCCCTTACCGTATCGTATCGAGCGCCATCGACTTCATCGACAGCGCAAAGGACGATCCGTTCGCGCTGTGGGTCAGCTTCCCGGAACCTCACAATCCTCCACCAGGCCCGAAGCCGTATTTCGATATGTTCCCGCCTGGCGAGGCGCCCCCCAGAGACGTGGGCCTGGACGCACTTCAATCAAAGAGCTTTCGTTGGCGCTGGCTGCGCCAGCTCGAGGAGCGCACCTACCCTGGTTATGCCGAGCGCTGGCGGCGCACGCGGTCGAACTATCTGGGAATGCTGCGGTTGATCAACGATCAGGTCGCGAGACTCCTTGCGCATCTCGAGTCGAGCGGCAAGGCGCGCAACACTCTCGTGTTGTATCTCGCAGATCACGGCGATTTCTTCTGCGACTACGGCCTCGAAAGGAAGGGCGTCGATCTGCCTGAAGTGCTGACGCGCATCCCCATGATCTGGTCCGGCTGGAACGTCCGGCCCCAATGCGAAACTGCCGGCGTTTGTTTCGACCGCCGACGTTCTGCCGACTTTGTGAGGCCATTGGCGCCGAGATTCCGTTCGGGAGTCAGGGCCGGAGCCTGTGGCCGATGTTGACCGGGCGAGAGTATCCGCGAAGCGAATTCGAAAGTATCTATTCGGAGGTCGGTTTCGGCGGGTTGATTATGGCTCCCAGGACACGATCCCGCCGGAATTTGGACCGCGGAACGGTCAGGACGTGAAGCCGACATACGACGAGTTGAACCCGGTGACCCAGAGCGGAAGCTTGAAGATGGTGCGCATGGGCGCCTGGAAACTGGTGTTCGACATGATGGGCAACGGCGAAATCTACAACGTCGCCCGCGATCCGTACGAACTAAACAATCTATGGAATGCCGGGGAAGGTGAGCAGATTCAAGCCGCGGCTGCTGGCGGAACTGCTCCGATGGACAATTCGAACTCAGGACGACCTGCCGCGCGCTGCCTACATGCCGAAGCGGGCGCCGCATGGATGGTACGCCAGCTGAACGGGGGCGGCAACTCCCTGCCGCTTTTAGGATAACAGGCCCTCGGGTTGTAAGTATAAACAGTTGAAAATAATACAGATAGAGGTGTTTCCAGGCCAGACTTAAGACTGGTCCGCGGCCCGAAACTCGATTAGTATCGCTATGTGACCAATCTTGAGCGATTCGCAGGAGGCTTTTAATGATCCCGCAAGAAAAGAGCGCGGCCGTGACTCTCGGCCTGAACGAGGCTTTCGGTGTCACCGAATTCGAAGACATCCGCGACCTGACCGAGCGGCCCGGCTCGAACCGGGCCTTTCGCATTGTCGTGCGCGGATCCGCATACCTGCTGCGGATCAACACGCGAGCCCGGCGATTGGCTCGTCACTTCACCTGATGCAAGCTGCGGCCGATGCTGGCTTGGCGCCGCGCGTCCGGTACGCCAGCGCCGAGGATCGGATCTCCATCACCGATTTTGTGGAAGCTGTTCCGTTCCACCTATGGACGCGCTGGTTCGGATTCCCGCCGCGCTGCGGACCCTGCACGCGCTTCCGCCGTTTCCCGTGCCCCCTTCAACACCACATGCACGTTCCTCCTGAACCAAGGACCTGCCCTGGACGGATTCCTTCAGACGTTCAGGGCGTCGACATTCTGCCTGATAACGGGACCGAGGAACTTCTTGCTCGCTACCAGCAGGTGGCCGCGGTGTGCTCGCGTCTCGAGTCGGATCTGGCGCCGAGTCATAACGACCTGTTCAAACCGGACAACATGCTCTTCGACGGTAACCGTCTGTGGCTGGTGGACTGGGAGGCTGCTTTTCAGAACGACCGGTATGCCGACCTGGCGGTAGTTGCGAACATGCTCGTCACCAATGAATCAGAGGAAAGAATCTATCTTCAGGAGTATTTCGGCAAGACGGCGGATGAGTACCAGAGAGCCCGATTCTATCTGATGAGACAGCTGGCACACATGTTCTACGCTATGGCTTTCCTGACGCTGGGATCGTCGGGAACGCCGATCGATTGGCGTGAGCCCGTGTCCGCATACAATGACTTTCAACGACGCTTCTGGGAGCGCGAGGTCAGCCTGGCGGACAACCAGGCGAAAACGGTCTACGGCAGGGTTCATTGGGAACAACTCTCGCAGAACATGCGGCAGGCACGTTTCGATGAGGCTGTTCGGCGCCTACACTGAGAGCAGGAGGACCAATGAGCGACGGTCGTGAGGAGCGCGAAGAACTCGAGAGGCGCCGCGAGCAGGAGAGACGGGAGGATCAGAGAGGATCGGGTGGACCGCGACGATGTGGATGAATCGCGGCCGGAGCGAGTTCGATTCCTAGCAACGGATAATATGGTCTGAATAGAATATGAGGTAGATGCGACCTGCCTTTCATTAATATCCCTCATTCCAGCTTCCTTCAGTCTCGTGATAACAGCAAGCTGTCTTTTCGGGTCAGCCGGCCGTCTGAATTGGTCGAATGCATGGGTTCTCGTGGGCCTCTCCTTCGTCACGGGTCTGGCTTTACCGCCGGGCGCAGCCCCAGTTGGCGGCCGAGCGGAGGAATGTCAAGGGCGGCAAGAGTTGGGATAAGGTGCTTGTCGCCATCACCGTTCTGCTAGGGCCCCATGGCTATGTGGATTACGGCTGGTCTTGACGTCCGATTTCATTGGTCGAACGAAATGCCTTCCGTGGCAGTCCATGCCGCAGGTGTGGCTGTGGCCACGCTTGGCGCTGCCATGACCGCGTGGGCCATGCGATCCAATCAGTTTTTTTTCGTCTGTGGTTCGCATCCAGAAGGATCGCGGGCACACGGTGGCGGAGGGCGGGCCTTATCGATTCATTCGGCATCCTGGCTACGCCGGCATGTCCGGCGTTCACTCTTGCGACACCATTGATCCTGGGCTCTTTCTGGGCGTTCGCACCCGCTGCAGCGACGGCCGCAGTAACGTTATTGCGCACGGCGTTGGAGGACCATACCCTGCGCAACGAACTCGATGGGTTATACCGATTACGCGAGCAGAGTGCGATAATGCTGCTACCTCCTGTCTGGTAAGTACCCGGCTGTCTTCACTCTTCCCGCAACGCGATTGCGGGTTCGACGCGCGTCGCGCGGCGAGCCGGTCCCGAGCGCGCCATGACGGCTACGAGGGTCAGCAAGGCAGCCGCAATCAAGTAGGATGGACGGATCGGTTGCGGCAACTTGAAACAGGACACTCGCCATGATCCGGTTCAACACCAGTGCGCCACCGAGGCCGAGCGTCATGCCGAATGCGACCGGGCGCAGTGCTTCGAACATCACGATCTGAACGACGGTCCACCTGTCCGCGCCGAGCGCGACGCGGATGCCGATTTCACGGGTCCGCTGCGCGGTTGAATGCGCGACTACGCCGAAGATTCCGACTGCCGCTAAAAGCAGGGCCGCGCCGGCGAAGAAGGAGACGAGCGCGGTTTGAAATCGCGGCTGGCCAATGGTGGCCGAGATGCGATCTTCCATCGTGCGGACGTCGGACACGGCCATGTCCGGCTCCATCGATCGAATGACGGAAGCGGCGCTGCGCGCTACCGATAAGGGCTCGCCGGCAGTCCGCAGGATCACTCCACCGTTTGGCCACGGGAGGTAAATCTGGGGCAAGGGCGCGAGGTCGAGTGCCGTGGTTTTCACGTCTCCGGCGACACCGGCGACCGTCATCCAGATGAAATCGCACTTGGTATCGCGGCACGGGGGCGGCACTCCGATCTGCTCGCCGACGGCGCCCCGCGGGAAGAAGGCCCGGGCCAGAGTTTCGTTGACGATGACGACAGCGGGGAACTCGCCGGCCGAGTCCGCGGCAGTGAACACGCGGCCGGCACGGATGGGAATCTGGAGCGTCCTGAAATAGTCGACGCCGACGAAACTGAGCTTGGCGAACTGCGTCGCGGTCCCGGTTGTAGCGTCGTACGACCGGCCTTTGATCCCGAATGGATCGCCGGCCCCGGCATTAATGCCGCCGCCCCGAACCGGCGGATCTCCGATGGTTGCATTGACCACGCCAGGCAACAGCGCCAGTTTCTCGCGCAGTTCCGAGTAGAACTTCATCCGCTCGGGCGGCATGGTCTGACGGGTGAAATCCGTGCACATGATCAGCAGGTGGCTGGCGTTGAATCCAGGATCGACATGGGTTAATCGCGAGAAGCTCTTGAGCAGTAATCCCGCGCCGATCAGCAGCATCAGGGCGAGCGCAACTTCGGCCGTCACCAGGAGAGATGCTGAACGTCGGGTGCGACGCGAAGCACCCCGTGCGCTCCACGCCATCCTGGCAGAGGTCAGCGCGGGCGCCAGGCCAAACACCAGGCAGACGATGGCGGAGACGATGATCGTGAAGGCGAGCGCTCGTGCGTCGACGGCGACTTTTGCGATGCCGGGCAAGGCTGCCGGGCTCGGCCTAGACGAGGAGTTTTACGCCCCACACGGCGGCGACGGAGCCGAGCGCGCCGCCAAGCGCAGCAAGCACCGCCGGATTCGGCGTCACTGCGCCGCCAATCGCGCGGCAGTGGCGCCGAGCGCGCGGCGAACGTTGGTTTCCTTTTCTCTCGATACGGCGCGAACGAGCAGAGAGATTCGCCACGTTGGCGCAGGCGATCAGCAACACGGCCGCGACGGCCGACAGCGGATCAGGGTGACGGTACGGAACTCGCCCAACAACTGTTCGTGAAGGGTTACCCTTTTCACACGGTAGCCCCGTCCTCGCCGTGCGGTCCGGCATAGGGATGCTCGGTTTCATCGACATGCTTTGCGGCGACGCTTAGCGCGGCTTGCGCTGTTGCGAGCGAGACTCCGGGTTTGAGGCGGGCGATCATCGAGTGGCGTTGCCCAACTCAGGCGCGTGTCGAGCGGCACGGGAATCCACAGGTCGACGCCGCCCACTCGCAGGCTGAATTCGAAATCGGGAGACATCACGCCTACCACGCGCCGACTGGCGCCGCCGAGGTGAATCGACTTGCCGATGACGGAGGGATCTCCGCCGAATCGACGCATGAAAAGAGAATGGCCGAGCATGACCGTTGCGTTCCGCGCCGCGACGGTATTCGTCCGGCGTGAACGGCCGTCCGAACGCGGCTGCCGGAGCGAGCATGGGGAATACTTCCTTGCTTACGTCCATTACGGACACCCTTTCGGAGCCGCCATCGCCGGTCAGAATGTCGTCAAACCAGAAGATCCCGCCGGTTGATTCGAAGATATTGTCGAGGCGACGGTAGGCGTCGGCGGTGTGGTATTCGGGAGAGCGCCGGGGCAGGCCGTATTTCAGGAGTTGATCCCACACCATGACGAGGCGGCCGGAATCGGGGTATCGAGAGGTCACAGAATGACGGCGTCGACGACGCTGAAGACCGCGGTATTTGCACCGATGCCGAGCGCGAGCGTGAGCACCGCGGCGATGGTGAATCCGGGGGCGCGGGAGAGGCTTCGTAAGGCGTAGCGAAGATCGTTCAAAGGTCGCATTCAGTTTACCCAAATCTGCGCGAGGGACGTGGGCGCCGGCCGGGATGGTTAACCGTTAGTGAATGTACGCCCTGAAACGGTCGGGGCCCTCGACACTAGCCCTATGCAATACCCAGGTCGCAAAAAGTCCTGGGGCAACGCAGAAAAGGAGAAAACAGTGAAAGAGATCGTATTATGCGCGGCTGGCACGCTTCTGAGCGCGATGGCGCCTCTGGCACAAGCACAGGCGCCTTGGAGCGCTCTTCCAGGAGGGTGCGCAAATACCGACTACAACTTCTACGACGGCGTCGCGTCTTCTCGGACCATCCGGTGGCTCGATACAAAACGCCGGGGGGCTCATTGACCTTCAACGGCTTTCACGATGGATATATTGCCGTGGTCTGCAATGTCGACAATCCCCGGTTCACGGGCCACGATCACGGCCAACCAGGTATGGAGCAGGCTTCAGGTGACTTACCGCGATCCAGACGGGCTTGGGAATCCGGGCCAACCGAGATCGGAATGCCCGGCATACGTTCAACTGGTCAGGGTTTCAAAGGCCCGAGGCGTATGGTCCAGCATCGCCACCTTCGACAGCAACCTTCAATGCGCCGCCGGTACCACCTGCATTGCAGACAACACCATCAGGAGTATCGGCGTACCTTTTGCGCACACGTTTGATTTTGACAACTACGCCTACGCCGTCTATGTTCGGCTGTACCGAGCGCTGGCGACGTTCAGTTTGAGTCCGGCGGTCTACCAGGTTCGGTTGGAGGCCGCGCCGCTTATCATCTTCACGCCGCCGGCGATATCGGACACAGGCAGTCGCTGAGCCAGCGGGCCACGCAATCCACCGCGATGCTCGCCAACCTGAGTTCGAAAACGATTCGCGCGTGAAGGACATGCCCGAGCCCATTCAGCAGTACTGGAAGATGCAGATGGCGGAAATGATGCATTGGGGGAAGGATGCGGCCGACCGCAGGAGCAAGCTCGATGAGCAGCTTCAGACCGTAGCCGCCATGCAACGCGCGGGAGTAAAGATCCTGGCCGGCTCGGATACGCCGAACCCGTACGCGTTTCCGGGTATCAGCCTCCATGAGGAGTTGTCGCTGCTGGTGACGGCGGGCCTGGCTCCAGCCGAAGCCCTGCAGGCAGCCACGGTCCGGCCAGCCGAGTTCCTGGGCCGGCTGGACTGTGCGCGGAGCATCGCTCCAGGAAAGAATGCCGACCTGGTACTGCTGGACGGCGATCCGCTGAGCCGATATCAAGAACATCGGCGCATTTCGGCGGTGATTCTGAAGGGCAAGCTGCGGTAGGCCAGCTATTTCTACTGAATTGGGGCAGGCTGCCAATCGACTTCCCCACCGCGACGCCTTTGGTCCCATTCTGAACTTTAATGTGGCGCCTGACTGAATTTGCTCCCAGGTGATAAACGGATCATTCAGGGGTTTTCCGTCGAGCGTCGCAGACTGAATGTAAAAATTCCTGGCTGAGACCTTCTCCGCTACGACGCGGAAGGTCTTTCCGCTTTGCAGCCTGATGCTCACGCGACTGTGCATGGGGCTGCCGATCATGTACTCGCCGCTGGCCGGATTGACGGGGTAGAAGCCCATCGCCGTAAACAGCAGCCAGGCAGACATTTGTCCGCAGTCGTCATCGCCATCAAGGCCGCCCGCATCGTAACCATATTCGGCTGCGGCGATCTCGCGCACCTTCGCCTGGGTCTTCCAGGGCTGCCCGGCGAAGTCATACAGGTACGCGTAGTGGTGGCTCGGCTCATTGCTGTGCACGTTGTGTCCACCGCTGAAGTGAGCATCCAGTTTTGCAGCGTACGATTCTCTGCCGCCCATTAGCTGGATCAGTCCCGCCTGGTCGTGCAGTGGGGAAAACGTGTAAGCCCAGGCATCCCCTTCGGTCCAACCCGCAACCGAACGATTCTCCTGCGTATCCTGCGAGCCGCCGATGGGAGCCCACCTGCCATCAGATGTTTTGCCGTTCATGAGACCGAGGGCGGGGTTGAACAGATTTCGATCGTTCAGAGAACGAAGGAGAAAGAACCGGTAGTCATCTTCGCGGCCCAGAGCTTTCGCGATCTGTGCCACGCACCAGTCGTCGTAGCTGTCCTCGAGGGTGCGAGATGCGGCTTCGTCTGTCTTGTCGGTGGGAATGTAGCCAAGCTGCTTGTAGTAAGTCAGCCCGGCCCGGGCTTCGTACGGTGTTCCTTCTTCGCGATCCAGCCAGCGCCGTGAGGTGTCTCCGTCGGGCGGAACCATGGCGTCTTTGAAGACAGCCTTCCAGGCAAGTTCGCGATCGAAGCCGTGGAACCCTTTGCGGATGGCCTCCGCGACAAGTGAGTCGGCGTGGGCGCCGATCATGATATTCGTGTAGGACGGGTTCGGCCATTTCGGCATCCATCCGCCTTCCTGGAAGTTTTGAAGTAGGGCCGTGATCATGCCATCGATACGCTCCGGCGCAAAGAGGGTGAGCAGGCTGTTTTCGGCGCGGAACGTGTCCCAGATCGAATAAGCTGTGTAGCTTTCGCCGCTGTGCGCCTGATCGTCGAAGGCACTGTAGTATTGACCATATTCGGAGAAGATTCGCGGGTAGAGCAGCGAGTGATAGAGAGCGGTGTAGAGGCGGGTTCTTTCGCGACTCGGTAGCGCCCTCCAATTCGAGACGGCCCAGCTTTTCCGCCCAGGCGGAATGGAGCTTCGCGCGCACCGCATCGAAATTCCAGTCCGGGATCTCGCGCCGGAGATTCGTGCGGGCCTGATCGATGCTGAGGAACGATGTGCCGACACGTACTTCCACTAACTCGCCAGGGCGAAATTCGGCAAATGCTCCCCTGCTCGCGGACGCGTCCTGTTTCTCAAGGCCGTAGGTTCCGGCGTTCTGTGGAGCCTGCCGGAACTGAACGACGAAGTAGCCTTTGAAGTTCGGCAGCTTATGCGGCCCCAGGTGCGCATCCATGCGGTGAGGGTTATAGCCGGTGATCTCGCGGGTTTTCTCATCAACGGCGGCAAAGCCTGGGACGCCCGGCCGGGACATTTCGACGAGCACGCGCGCGACCCCGGCGCCCGGAAACCGGAAGCGAAGAAATGCGCAACGCTCGGTGGCCGTCATTTCGGCGCGGATGCGGGTGCCTTCCGCTGTACGGAGCGACACGGCATAGTAATCCGGTTTGGCGGTTTCGTCGTCTGTGGGAGAAAGCGAGTTGGCGAGCTTCGGGCGTTGTGCGGAGTTCGCCGACCTGCGGCATCAGAGTGATGTAACCGTAGTCGCCCATCCAGATGGCAGGCTGATGAGTGCCGATGAAGCCGCTGATGGCCGTGTCGTCGTACTCATAAGACGTGATGCTGATCTTGTTCTGGCGGGTCTGCGGCGTCCAGTTTGTCATTGCGAACGGAGGTGAGACAAACGGCATCGTCCCGCCATAACCGATTCTGCTTTTCTGCGTTCCGATCAGGGGATTGACGTAGGCGAGCGGATCGCGGGCGACAAAAGAGCGAGTGCCAAGAGGAGGCAGACCAGAAGCCGGTGCATGGATGATCATATTTTACGGAGTTGGGAGACAGTTGTGTTGAGCAGTATCTTCAGAACTCACAAGGCTGAGGGGAACAGGAACTCACAATTTGTTGAGGCGGAAGACACGAACGGCACGTGCGGGCGAGCACGTGCCGTCAAGAAGGACTCGAGTTATGCTTCGGCGCGCCGGCGTCGAACCAGCCAGGGTCGAATGCGCCTGGGTTGTCGAAAATCTCACGTTCCAGATCCGCGATCTGGCTTTCCACTACGGCTTTCTCGATGGCGGCGCCGAGCGTCTCGTCACCGGTCTGAAGCCGCTTGTGCTCAATGAGGTCCAGGATCGCCTCGCAGAGCTGAATCCGATCTGCCGTGTTGCTCATAACCTGTCCTCCTGCCCGATTTGACGAACTTTCTGACTGAAAGTTCCAGAAATCTTCGATGAAAAGCAATTCATCAACGGAGGGAGGACAGGAGAGCGTTTCAGTACTACTTTAACGGCGAGAAGTCAGTAGGATCCATGAACACGGAGGCGATGTGGTCAACGATTTTGCCACTCACTTCGGATTCTTTCTGAACTTTGACCCACTCCGGATCTGCCCGGAAGGCATCCCAGTTCTTCTTGGCGGCCTCGCGGCTGGGATGGGCCAGGATGTAGATCAGGGTGTTGTTCGAAGTCGGGCCGTCCTGCGGAACCCAGTAGCCGATATTGGTCATGCCGTGTTTCTCGAACAATTGGGTGGTGTGATCGCGGAACCGCGTTTTCAGCGCGTCGAGCCGGCCATCGACGCAGGTGTAGGTTCTGAGTTCGAAGACGCGGCCGGTGCTTTGGGCCAGAGCAACGGATCCGGCCAGGGTTAGGCACGCAATCGCGGCCACGCGGAGAATGGTTGGAAAGGACATGCAGCCATTGTACTGGCCTGCTCAGCGGTTGTTGCGGAAGGCGGCCACGGCCAGCAACAACCAGGCGGCGATAAAGGCTAATCCACCGATGGGCGTGATGGCTCCGAAGGTTCGCACGCCAGAGATGGCGAGCACGTACAGGCTGCCGGAGAAGATGACTACGCCGGCCAGCAGCAGCGCGCAAACCCAGGTCCCGGCGGAGTCAGTAATGATGCCCAACTTCGGGAGCATGGAGACGGCCAGCAGTCCCAACGCGTGGACGAAGTGATAGAATACGGCCCGCTCATAGATGCCCATGGAGTAGGCATCCAGCCGCGCACGGAGAGCGTGCGCGCCAAAGGCGCCGAACATTACGGCCAACCCGAGAGCGACACCTGCGATTCCAGTCCAGTTCATAGAGAAAAGAGCGCCTGGGTATGCCGGCGCCCTTCTACAGATTAGCTTGATGCGGGTTTCAGCGAGAGGCTTGCTGGACGGCCGTCTCTGGAGCCGCGAAGGAGAGCCCGGCGGCAGCCCAGCCGGTGCCCGCCATCGAGATCCACTGGTCATGGTCATGCGGGAATCCGCTCTGGAAGTACGGCTGGAACTTCGGCGCGCGGCTCTTCACATACCACGATCCGTCATCGCGCTGGGTGCGAACCAGGTAGTCCACGCCACGCCGGTAAGCGGGGTCGGTGGACGGCACTCCCGCTTCGTGCAGCGTGTCGAGCACCTGGCCGGTTGCATAGGCGTCGCTCTCCAGTTCGGGAGTCTGCGCCCAGCCTCCGTCGGCTCTCTGGAGCCGCTTCAACTCGTCGGCGGCGGCGGCGACGAACTCCTGTTCCGCTCCGGCCCAGGTCAAGCCGAGAATCTGCATGTCGCGATCCTCCGTGGTACGGGGAGTCGCCTTCACCAGCCAGTTGGCCGCGCTTCCGATGCGATCGCCGAATTCGGCTCCCCGCCCGGCCGGACCATAACTTGCAGGGAGCGGAGGGACAGGGCCGTGCGCGAGAAGTCGCCGTCTTCCATGGGCGGCCGCGAGATGCCGCTCTGGTGCCAGTTGCCGGCCTTCCACTGCTGCGACGCGATGTTGTGAACCATGGCGTCCGTGGTGCGATCGGCAGTCGCCTTTCCCGCCGAGAGCTGGAATAGCGTGTACATGGTGATGTCTGTCCCCGCCGGCGGGTCGAGCCGCTGCAGCAGCATCTGCTCAAAGGAAGACCAGGCCAGTTGAGCGCCGTGCGTTTCAGCGGCGAGCGCCTCCTCATTGACCGGGATGCCGTTGGCGCGAGCCGCCGCGACGGCTACTCCCGTCAAGTTCTGGGCGTGGCAGGATCCGCAGCCGCCGTCTTTGAAGAACGACCCACTGGAGCGCTGCAACAGGGCGATGCTTCGAGCTGCCGCGAGGCTCGCGGTGAGCGGTTTGCGATCCTCTGCGAGCATCGCGACCGCCGGTTGATCGACGCGAGCGCGGGAGATGCCGAGCGCGGCGTAGACGGCGGGGTTGGCGAACTTCCGGGCCCAGTCAATCGTGGACTCGCCGGCCTTGGACTGAATCGCCGGGTCGGCGCCCTTGGCCAGGAGCAAACGGATGGTGGACAGGTCGGCGTGGTCCGATGGCGACGGCGGTCATCAGCGGGAGTCATACCGCGGACGTCCTTCGCGTTCACGTTGGCGCCCGCGTCTAGAAGCGCCTTGACCACGTCGGAACCGGAGTACACCGCCGAAAGGATCAGTGGCGTGAAACTGCCAAGGGCGATCATGCCGTTCTTGACGGGCTTTTCCCCGGTTGGTTTGGAAACCGCGTTGACATCGGCACCCCGGGTGATGAGGGTGCGCACAATTTCGGCGTTGCCGTTCATCGCCGCGTACATGAGCGGAGTGAGCCGCCTGTTGACGGCGTTGACGTCGAGGTTCTTTTCCAGGAGCAGCTTAATGGTGGCCGTGTCGTTGGCGGACGTGGCTAATAGCAGGGCGGTCTGGCCCATCGAATCCCTGGCGGAAACATCGGCGCCTGAATCCATGAGGAATTTCACGACGTCGTAGGAGTCGTTGGAGGCGGCCGCGATGAGCAGGGGCGTGCGTCCCTGTTTCGACCGCGCGTTAACATCGGCGCCTTTCGACACCAGCATCTTTACTTTGTAGGTGTCGCCGGCGCACCACATCAGCGCCGTCGCGTCGAAGGCGTTTTTTGCATTGACGTCCGCACCGGCCTCGATCAAGAGCCGCAGGGCTTCAGAGGCGCCGACTGCGGACGCGTACATGAGGGGGGTGGCGTCCCGCTTGTCCCTGGTATTTACGTCCCCGCTCTTGATCAGGGAGCGGAGCGCCGTCACATCATGATTGCGAATCGCCTGGTAGTATCGGTCGGCAGCATCGGACGCTGGGGTTCCCCAAACTCCCGGCGCCAGCAACAGAATGGTCCAAAGACCTGTAGTTTTCATACCCAGTTACCCTCCAAAAACTTTCTTCTGATATCTATGCGCGAAAAAGGCGGGGTGGATTGGCTCACAGGGTGGTGAACTTCGAACACGGGTGGCCCAGGGACCGGGGATTTGAAGGTGCTATTTTCGGACAAGCCAGTCTGATAGAGTTGGGGTTTCGGGGATCATATGAAACGGAATTATGAACTCCCTCTGCTCTGACCCTCGTTCTGCTCTTTGCCGGCGTGACACAGGCGCAGAACATCCTGACAAGTCAAGACAGCATCCCAATAGACAAGATCACAATGACCGCCCAGCCCGACGGTTCAGTGCTAGCGCAGACGATCAAGTCAGCTCGGACGGGGCTCCCCTGCTGGTGACGATGACGTGAACACCTATGGCACGGGAAACTGGCTGAGCGTCAGCCCGTCCGGCACGCCAACGCCCGCCAATCTTATCGTTTCGGCCATGCTATTGGCCTTTGGCGGAATCACAATGGCGCAATCCTGATTTCGGCGAGCGGCGCAACGAACAGCCCGGTGTTGATCCCCGTGTCGCTCGCCGTGGGCACTACGCCTCCGGATGGCAATTCCGGACTGGCTGTTACCCCTACCGCTCTCAACTTTGTCGGACAAGCCGGCGGGCTGCCACCTGGGACACAGCAACTGGGCGTCACTTCCGTTCCTTCGGGGGCCTTTTTTGGCATCACCGCGGGTACAAATGATAACGGGAACTGGCTGCAGGTGGCTGCGAGCACTCTTACGGCGCCGGCTACGGTCCAGGTTTCCGTCAACACGGCGGGGATGGCGACGGGTGTTTACTCCGGCTGGGTACTGTTGACTCCCACATCCGGGAACTCAACGAAGGTACCGGTGACACTGACGCTGGGAGGCGGGGCCGCACTAAGGACCAACACTTCGGCAATTCAATTCTTCTACCAGATAGGATGGTTCTACCCGACTTACCAGACCTTTGAAGTGTCCAGTACCTCCGGTCCCCTGACGTTCGCGGTGGCTACTTCCACCACTGATGGAACTCATTGGTTGAGCGCGGCGCCGATCGGGGGCACGACAACTCAAACCGTTACCGTGTCGGTTGCGCCGGGATCACTCGGACCGGGGACCTATACGGGCAAAATTACCGTGTCTTCGATCTCGACGATCAATAACACTCTGGAAATACCGGTTACCTTAGTCGTCAGCAACTCCGCTCTCCTGACCGCCGGTCCGTCTCCGGCGACGTTCGCCTATCAGAACGGAGGGGCACTCCCCCCTGCCCAGTCGGTGTCCATTGGAAGCACATCGGCACCGCTCGATTTCACGGTGGGCGCGTCGACGGCGGACGGAAAGAGCTGGCTGGCGGTTTCGCCACTCAGCGAACCACACCCAAGAACCTGACCGTGGTGGTGAATCCGGGAACCCTGAGTGCCGGCACCTATACGGGGACAATCTCCGTAAAATCGGCCGTCGCTTCCAACAGTCCCGTCCAGATCCCGGTCACTATGGTCATCAGCTCGGATAGCCAGTTGACGGCGAGCGTGCAATCCCTCAACTTCAACTACCAGCCTGGGGGCAGCGCCAGATCTACTCGCAGCCGGTGGGAGTGTACTCGACCGGCGAACCAGTAACGGTGGCCATCGGAGTTAGCACGAGCAGCTGCGGTGCGAACTGGCTGCGGTCCTACGATACTACGATCACGACACCGCAGGTGATCACGATCGCGTTCGATCCGATGCAGGTGCCGGCAAGCGGCAACTGCCAGGGCGCTGTTACGCTGACGCCGACTTCAGGCGGTTCGTCCGTAGTGATACCGGTGTCGCTGATTATATCCGCGACGCCGTTGCTCAACATCAAGCCTTTGTCGCTGAGTTTCTCGGCGCCTTTTGCAGGGGCGACTACGGCCGCCCAGGAGATCCTCCTGGCCATGACCGACAACTCCGTCGTGTCCTACACTGCGGAACCGTCGACGGTCACTGGCGGGAACTGGATGAAAGTAACCGGAGGGTCGGGAACCACGGGAACCACGCCGGCTTCGGTGAAGGTTAGCGCAGATCCAACAAGCCTGGGAGTGGGAACCTATAAAGGAAACCTGGTGGTAGGTTCGTCCGCCCTGACGACGGGCCAAAACATATCCGTCACCTTCCAGGTGACGGCTACCGAGACCGTTACCGTAGCGCCGCTGGCGCTCTCGTTCGCGCAATCCACCACGGAGGCCGCGCCGGCTTCGCAGAACATCACGATCGGGTCTGTTCACGGCGGCACGCTGGCGTGGGTCGTCACCACATCGGCCGGCGATTCCGGCAGTTGGCTTTCTGCTACTCCGAACACGGGGACCACGCCGGGGACGATCTCGGTCAAGGTAAATGGAAGCGGCCTTCCCGCGGGTGTTTACCGTGGCACGGTAGGATTCACGGTGCCGGCCGCGACGAATAGTCCACTCAGCGTTCCAGTGACGTTCGTGGTAACTACTGGACAGACGATCGCGGCATCGCCCGCGTCACTCGCATTCAGTTCTAAAGTCGGCGGCGCGTCTCCAGCCGCCCAGACAATGAGCGTGACCACGACCAGCCCAGGGGTGCCGGTCACCTCGTCTTCCACGGGCGGCTGGCTCAGCGTAACTCCGGCCGCGGTTGCGACGCCCGGCGCCTTCACCGTCAAAGTGGACACGGCCGGCCTGCAGACGGGTACTTATAACGGTACGGTGACCCTGACCGCCGTGGGAATCGCAAATAGCCCCCTCAGCGTTCCGGTAAAGCTGGACGTTTTGCCAGCCCCGTCCGCGACCATCTCCGAGGTGGCCAATGCGGCGAGCGGCGTTCGCGGGGCGATTTCGCCCGGTGAAATTGTCGCCATCAAGGGCGAAGGGATGGGCCCAGCGGAAGGAGTATCGCTGAAACTGACAGCCGATGGAAAGGTGGATACGACGCTGGCGGGAACCCGGGTCCTGCTCGACGAAGTTGCGGCGCCAATACTCTACACCTCGGCGAGACAAGTGAATCTCGTCGTGCCATACGAGGTCTCCGGGCGGAACACGGTGCAGTTGGTGGTGGAATATCAGGGCGTGAAGTCGGCGGCCTACACGATGCAAGCGAGTGCTACGGCGCCGGGCATTTTCACCGTCACGCAGAACGGTCGGGGACAAGGCGCAATTCTGAACCAGGACAATAGTTACAACTCTTCTGCGGCCCCCGCTGGGGTAGGATCGATTGTCCAGGTTTTCGCAACCGGTGAAGGCGTCACGCGACCCGACGCGCAAACCGGATCGGTGACGTCCGGCACATTTCTGCCCGTCGCTCCGGTCTCGGCGGCCGTCGGAGGCATACCGGCGGAAATCACGTTTGCTGGAGCGGCTCCAGGATCTGTAGCGGGCTTGGTGCAGGTGAATGTCGTGATTCCGGCGGGGGTGCCCAGCGGAGATATCGCGATCGCGCTGAGTTTCGGCAGCTTGACCAGCCAGTCGGGAGTTACCGTCGCGGTGAAGTGAAGGAAGAAGCCTGTCCCACCTGGAATCTCCGGAGCGGGGCAGACAGTCATCGGGCTAAATCATATCCACGGACGTGACTTAGGGGCGAAACAATAGTGGGAAGAATTGCCCTCCCATCGGCTGGCCGGCGGGTACCGGCGGAACGCCTGCCAGCAACTCTTCACCGGATGCCGATCGGACACCGTCGCGGAAGACATTGACGAGGGTTGCGCGGCGCGGGCGAGGGCTGCGATTTTCGTACGATCCGTGAACGGTGAGCGCGTGATGGAAGGAACACTCGCCTTTGCGGAGTTCCACTGGGACGGGCTTGAACGCTTCGCGCTGGGCGGGCGTGAGAACGGACTGAATCGCTTCCATGTCGCCGGCCAATCCCGTGACCGGCAACAGGTTCCATTGATGGCTGCCAGGCACGTAATACAGGCAGCCATTCTCCGTTGTGCTGTCGTCCAGCGCCATCCAGCAAGTGAGATGGGCCAGGGGTTGGGTACGCGTCCAGTACGAGTAATCCTGATGCCAGGCCACGACGCCGCCGTGCTGGGCGGGCTTGCAGAACAATTGGTCGTGCCAGAAGCGGACGGCCCCTCCCAACAGTTGCGAAGCGGGCATCAGGAAAGCGGGATTCCACAGGACATCGTGGAACGCGGATTCGATCCGCCATGCGCCGAGTGCGTGGAACAGCACGGTATCGGGGTTGGGGCTTTCGTTCGAGTGGTACTCGTAGAACAGCGAATGTCCAGGATGGGCGGGGTCCATCAGGCGAGCCAGTTGTTCGCGCAACGCATCCGTCTGGGCGTCGTCGAGCACTCGTACGCCACGCAGAAATCCGTCCCGGTGGAATTGCGCCACCTGCTCGCCGGTGAGTCGGTACTGGTCCCATTCGGCGGGTGCCGCGGGCCAGGTAAACAGGTCAGAGCAGAGTTCGTGGATAGTGGACAGGTCATTCATTGCAGTGTCCGTCATGGTACCAAAACGACCTTGGCCGTCCACAGCAGCATCAGCACCGCCCAGGCGAGGATCAGCATTGCCGGGATCCGCTGTGTCGGCGCGTTGCCGGCGGTGTGGGCGGGATCGCCGCGGTGGACGGCGGGCAACTCGACGCCGAGGATTTTCGACAGGGACGCGAGGATGGGGCGGCGTTCGTCCTTGCGCCGGTCAACGACGGCGAGCGCCGCGGCAACACCGGTCCGCACCCACGCGCAGATCAGCAGTCCGACAACGGATACCAGGGCCTGTACCGATTCACCAAACACCTTGGGCTCGAGCGATCCGGACCCGATAAAGGCGCCGAAGAGGAACGATTGCGAGATCACCAGCCATGTCATTCTGGCGCTCACCAGGTTCATTTCGGTGTCGATCTGGCGGTCCTGGCGATCGAGCACGTATTTCAAGACATCCTCGGGTAGACCGGCGCCGGTGGAAGCGGGTTCAATGGACATAGATTCAGGATGCCAGGAATGCTGATTCCCGCGGAGCGCAGCACGTACGCGCCGGGGTGTGTCCGCGGCAGGGACACGACGATTCAAGCGGGATGACTCGGGCGTGTGGCGCTGCGGCGGGGCTACTACGTGCATGCCGGTAGTGCGTTTGGACCCCAGCGGACTCCGCGCCCGGTTGGAGCGCCGTCTGCGACCGCGCGATGGCCGCACCGGCACACGGATTATCTGCGAGTGCAGCGCCGGTTGGACGGATCTGGTACTGTCTAGGACCCGTACGGAGGGAGCATCAGTGGGCCGAGCCCATGGGCGGCACGCCGGTGGCGCGATTCGGATCTTCGGGCTGTGCGTGCGAATCGCACTTGTTCCGGTTTCCGCGGCTGCCTGGGTTACGGAGTTTCCGGGCCAGGCTGCCGGCGCCGGATCCGGATCATCCACGCGTGTTTGCCTGGGCACTCAGGTTCTGAGATACGATGACGCTGGAGTGATCATTCTATGACTCGTCGTGAACTCGTGAAATCGGCTGCATTCACCATCGTGCCGGCGGGACTTGTCCGCGGGTATCAGGCAAATCAGAAGGTCAGCATCGGGGTGATTGGGGTTGGCGGAGTCGGGGGCGGGAATGCGAAGAGTCTCGCCGCGCTGGGCGAGAATGTCGCCGCGCTCTGCGATGTCGATTCGACGATCCTGGAGGCGCGGGCGAAAGACCATCCGCGCGCGCGGAAGTACACCGACTTCCGGCAGATGATGGACAAGGAGAAGTTGGACGGGGTGGTGGTGGCCACGCCCGATCATACGCACGCCTACATCAGCATCACGGCGATGAAGCGGGGCCTCAATGTGTATTGCCAGAAGCCGCTGACGAAGACGATTTCCGAGGCGCGGCTGATGGCCGAAGTGGCGAAGCAGCAGAAGGTGGTGACCCAGATGGGGACAGCCAGCGCAGCGGGCGAACACACGCGGAAAGAACTCGAACTGGTGAGGTCCGACGCGCTGGGCGAAATCACGGAAGTCCACGCCTGGACCAACCGGGCCCTCTGGCCGCAAGGGTTCGAGTTGCCTAGGGGCGAAGATCCTGTACCGTCGAATCTGAATTGGGATCTTTGGCTGGGCCCGGCGGCGGCGCGGCCGTATCGCGCGAAGTGGCCGGAGGGGCACCCGATGTACAAGGTGCCGGAGCGGTTGAATGCATTCCGCGAGAAGTGGTGGACCGAGAGCTGGTCGAGCGTGTACCACCAATTCACGTGGCGCGGATGGCAGGACTTCGGCACGGGTGCGCTGGGGGACATCGCCCCGCACAGCCTGAATGTCGTGTTCTGGGCACTGGACCTGGGGGCGCCTTCGGCGGTTGAAGTGGTGGAGTGCTCGGGGATGACGCGGGACATGTACCCGGCGTGGAGCATCATCCGGTTCGACTTCCCATCCAGGGGTGTGCATCCTCCGCTGAAGCTGTTCTGGTACGACGGTGGGAAGATGCCGCCGGCCGAGATCGCGGGTGAGAATGCGGCCGGGGGAGGCCTGGTGTGGATCGGCACGAAGGGCAGCCAGCCAGTGAACCGCGGGCCTTTTTATGGTAAAGCGGCGGAGCCGTACCCGCAGCCGCCCGCGGGGCCGTGGGACTATCAGGAAGTTCACGCCGATTGGGTTCGCGGCATTAAGACGGGCTTTCAGCCGAGCGCCCACTTCGGGTACTCGGGGCCGTTCACGGAGGCGTATCTGCTGGGCAACATCGCGCTGAAGATCGGGCACCGGATCGAGTGGAACGCGCTGACGCGGCAGGTGACGAACTGCCGGGAGGCGAATCAATATTTGGGGTATGAGTACCGAAAGGGATGGGAGCTGCCGGTTTAATTGGGTGGCGCGAAACTAATAAACGCGGATGAACACGGATGGCGCAGTGTGTTGTTGCGGATCTCAGCGGCTTCGCCGGTTGATGTCCTTGACGGCGTCGCGGGCGGATTCATTCACCGGGCCGTCCGGAAAATCCGCTTCGATCCTTTGAATGGCGGGCAGCGAGGCGGACCCACCAACGCGGCCCAGCGATTTCAACGCGTTGATCAGGAGCCGGTCATCGGTCTCGCCTTCGAGGGACTGTTCCAGGGCGGGAGTCATTTCCGGCCCCAGTTTGCCGCTCAGGTAGGCGATGCGGCGGCGAAGCTCGATGCCCTCGCGAGGGCTGGCCAGGATGGAGCGGAACAGTTCGGCGGCTTGGGGCGCTTTTATGCCGGCGAGGGAGGTGGCGGCGGCGGTGCGGAACTCGAGGCCGGCGCGTGGATTCTCGACGACTGAGATGAGCGTGGCGAACCGAGCGGCCGTTATCGACGCGGCCGAGCACGCCGGCGGCGGCGGTTCTCACGGCCATGTCGTCACTGTGGACGAGGTCAATGAGGGGGTCGATGGCGCGGGGGTCTTTAAGGTCGGCAAGGACTGCGAAGATGGCGTCGAGTTCATCGGGGTCGGAGTAATCTCGAGAGAAGACGAGCATCTCGAGGAGACGGGGGACGACGGATGGTCCCAGCTTCTCAATCGACTTGATCCGGACCATGGTGGGGGTTTTGCCGGTAATGGACGGCACCTTGATTTCGGTCTTGCCTTTGACGCGGGCGGTGCATTCTTCAAAGAGCGGGCGTTGATCGAGCCAGCCGATGAGCGTCTCGGCGAGCAGGCGCGGGCGCCAATCGGAGACTCTGCTCACGCGCATGAAGGAAAGGAAGCGCAGAGGAGCCGGAGGCCAGGATCGCCGTTCTCGCCTCGACGTATTGGGGGCCATGAGAGGACAGCGCCTGGTTGAAGCGGAAGTCAAGGGTGTCAGGATTCATCTGGGCCTCTCCTTTGCCGGGGCCGGCCGCTGAAGGCCGCCGCCAATGTCAGCGCAGCGAGCCGCGGGCCGGGGTTCATTTGACGATCTCCGCATAATAGTCCCACCAGAATTCGAAGCCAGCACCGGCGTCGAGTTCGGGAGGCCGGCGCTTAACGTTGGTGCCGCAGTGGATTTCTCCTTCCTGGCGGTGATAGGTGTGCCAGTCATCCACCCAGTGGACGGTGAGGCCCGCGTCTTCGAGCAGGATCTGGGTGTAGGCCTCAAACAGATCGATGGTTTTTTCCGGAATCAGCAGGCGCGTCATGTCCGGGATCACCATGCCGCTGGAGTCGAACTTGCCCGGATTGGCCTTTTCGATATCTTGCGACGAGACGCGTCCGTCGGCGAACACAACCGAGAGCACCAGGGAGAGCTCTGCGTCCTGAAAGGCCCAGTATTCGAACTCGAGGAAGGGACGGAGGCGGGCGTCGGTGGCGGTCGCAAGTCCCATTTTGTCGCGCAGGATGGAACCGGCGTCTGCCAGGTTCATTCGGGCGCCGAAGGGTCTGGGGACGAGGACGTGCCGGTTGACGACTTGGAGGTTGGCCAGACCCGGGGTGAACGCGGCCGTGTGTCCGGCTTTGAATGCGTTGAAGTAAATGGGGACACGAAGGACATCGCCGGGTTCGACTTTGCAGCCGTCTATGAGGCGTTGCTCGAGGGCCAGCAAGATCGGGTCGATGGTCATGTCGTTGAACGTCTGGTGATCGGAAAGGCAATCGTCTACAGTGATGGCATCATCGCCGCTGCGCGGGCCGAAAGGAGGGTAGTCATCGGTCCACGATTTCCCGCGATGCATGGCGGTTAGAGGATGGGCAGTGGGATCGGAGTCAGTGAGGGCCTTCATCGCCTCCAGGAGTTTGGTAGCGACGCTCGAGGACGCCATCACGAGTTTGAAGCCGCTGGCGGAGGTGGAGGGCACGAAGCACATGAACTCGTCGACGTGGCCGACGGCGAGCCAGGAAGTGTTCAGGGGCAGGATCGGCTGGACGCGCTGCATCTGGAGAAACTGAAGGAAGAAGGGGTCGGTGGGCCTTACGGCCGTCGTTCCGATCAGGACTTTGCCGAATGGGGCGCGGGGGTGAGCGGGTACGTCGGGTCCGGCGTCGACGCCTTTAAGGGCATCCGTGGGCTTCATGACCGGTGGGGAAAGCGAGATTGCCGCCGTAGCTGATGGATTCATCGGGAGCGTTGCCCTTGTCCGGCAAGGTCGTCGAACAAGCCGATAGTGTCATCGGGGAGCGACTCACGGACGAATTTGGCGAGTCCCCGCTCGCGGAGGCAGTGCAAGACGACGTGCATCCAGTTATGAACGGCCCAGCAATAGCCGATTTCAAATTCGTCCTGGACCCATTGGTCTGGTTCGCTGAGTTCGTCGATCTGAATCTTGCGCAGCTTGAGGCCGGAGATGCCCGCCATGGCGCGCTCGACGTCGGCGACGGTATCCGCGTTAGACAGGATATCGGCGATGTAGAGGGTCTCGGCCGGCCGCAGGTTGCTGAGCAGCATGTAGGGCGCGATGGTGTAGAGCGCCACGTCGCGAACGTCCGTAGCGGCGGGAAGGGCGGCTCCGGCGTGATCGAGGTGGACCAACTGGAACCATATTTCGCCCGGCAGGCGTTTGTCGAAGACCGGAGTGGTCGTGGTCGGGGCCGGACCACGGCGGTAGTGGGCGCAGCCGGAAGATAGACTTCGACGTGGGAGGGCGGGCGCGGGCGGCAGGTCGGCTGTCAGCACGGGAGCGGGCGTGGCGGTCAGTGCGGGCGGATTAAGGGGATCGTCGGCCGAGCGCGGCTCCGGAGACTGGGGACTTCCGGCCACGTCAGGGCTTCGACTTCGAAGTGAACCTGAATTTTGCCCGAGGCGGGCGGCAACTCGTATTGAAACTTGCGGCCCGCTGTAGATGGTTTCATGAGGCTGGTCCGTCTTACCGGTTCCAAGGTAGACCGGCTGGGTTGTTCCGCTTTGAAAGAGATGAATGCGGCGCGCGTCATCGGGGTGGACATGGAGGACGACCTTATCGGCGTGTTGATTGGCGTAGGTGGGCGGGGCAACTTTGAGGGTCGCCATCTCGCGGGCATCGCGGTCGTTTGAGACGACGGTGTCGAGGGCGTCGAGCTGGTCGGAGCGCGCTTTGCCAGGGTCGATGGCATGGTTGATGTTGAGGTTGGCGAGAAGAATCGCCCCGGGCCGGAGTAGGCGGCGATCGGTCTCGTCGGCGGTTTCCTCGGTTTCACCGGTGCGGTCGAAGTTGCCGTGGAAGACGGCGGACACGCCCGGGGAGGCTCAGCAAGTTGGCGCCAGAGGGTCCGGGGGCGACTCGGTTGGAGGGCATAGGTCAGCAGCCGTGGACTTCGATCAGTTTGGAGCGCGTGGCGTCATCGAGCTTGCCGGTGACGTCCAAACCGTTGTCCTGTTGAAACTGTTTGAGCGAGGCGGCGGTTTGGGGGCCGAGGTCGCCATCAATGGAGCCGGTGTCGTAGCTCATATTGAGTAGCCGCCCCTGGGCTCCGGAAACGCCGTGATCGCCGGTGTCGGCATCGAGCGGGTTCAGGTGTGCAATATCGAGAACCCAGGTGTGGCCGCGCGCAGTCAGCGTGGCCTGCGTCGCGCCGTCAGGGAGGGTTTCCTGGAGGATGCCGGAACCGTCGGTATTTCCGTTACCGGTCTGACCTCCTGCGCTGAACTGGTAGGGTTCATTGGCGAGTTTATGCCAGCAGGCGTCCTCAAGCGCGACACGGAGAATCCGCGAAGTCAGTGGGACGCTAAAGGTGTGGACGGCGCCGGTGCCGCGGGCCTCGGTCTTCTGCACTTTGTCGGGGATTACTATGATATCTCCGGGATAAATGAGATCCGGGTTCGGTCTCTTTTTCTTGAAGTCCGCATTGGCGGGATCGTCGTAGATGGTGTGGTAGTCGCGGAACCCATATTTGCGCCCCGATCAGTGAAAGACATTCGCCTTGAGAGACCGTGTGATTCCGTGGCATAACAGACCCGCCCGAATCACCCATCACTTTACCACCAGTCGATGCGATCTGCAGAAGCCTTATTGCTCACAATCCAGGCGACATTGCTCATAATCCAGGCGACGATGTCCGTCCCCACCGTGGGTTCTGTCGGTGGCTGGCGGAGCGACGGAGCTTTACCCGATCGATGGGAATGCTGTTCCAGGCGCATCCTTCGGCCGATGGGCAGTGAATGGCGGATAATCGGCATCGAGGATCTCCTCGGCCCACGTTCCAGGCGCATCCTTCGGCCGATGGGCAGTGAATGGTCATCATGATCCTGAGTGAAGGTATGAACATCACCCATACCCATATCTAGACTCTAGCACGGCGCGATGCCGGACCCCGCTCTGTGGAAGCCGACCAGAGAATGCTGCGATCTCTGCCGAGGGTCGCCTGACGGCAGCGCAATGTATCTCGTCGATAACCGCGACAAGTGCCGCTGCAGCTCGGGGGGCCTGAACCCGGCCTCCAAGGAGCTTGGTCGGAGGAGCCTTCTCCGTGTACCATTCCCGCGCCGCCCGCCTCTCGATGTTGGGGCTGTCGGATCAGGGCGCCGTCGGCTTGGCCGTTGCGCGCGACCGGGTTGGTTTTCGCCACGCGAGTCGAGGGTGTCGAGGGCTTCCCTCGGACCCGCCCCGAGGTATGATTCCCAACGATTGGGGTGGTGCGGAGCCAATGACCCGAGAAAGCGCTTGGAAACACATCCGGGTTCCTGCTATCGCAGCCGAAGGGCCGCTAGCTTGTGATACCCTCAAACCGGGCGCACTCAAAGAATCAGAGACGGTTCGATGCCAAGTCATGCGCTTCGAAAAATTGTCAGCTCAAGGGCTGGCGTTTCCCGATGAGGCCGGACAATGCTAACGATTCGTGACTCACAGATGCAGGCGATGGATGAGTCCTCTCCCAACACGAAACTGATGCAGCCATGTCCGAACAATGCCACCTGGATTGAGGTCGTGCTGGTAGATCAGGATGGTAAGGTGGTTCCCGGAGAGAAATATCAAATAAAGTTGCCGGATGGTTCGATGATGGAAGGCGTGCTGGACGGCAAAGGCAAGGTGCGCTTCGACAGTATTGTGGAGGGCCAGGCCACCATCTCCTTTCCTGACATCGATGCCAGAGAGTGGAGCCAGCAAACAGCTTCGGCACCGGCGAAGTAGGCGGGTGCGAGCAGCGGTTCAGCTTACTCACAAGCGTAACCGGCGCCCTGTTGTCTACATCGGGTTTCGACGTTCCTTATCAGTGTGGTGGTGACGGAAACGAAGATGACTACTTCGTCATCATCGGACACGACCGAGTAATGCTCATGTTCAAGGGCATCAACGCGTCACGAATGGGCTCGCAGGGACGCCTTAGATCGGCACGGATGAATCCGGACGCATTGTACAAAGAGTTCGTAGGCAGGGAGATCCCGGTGCATGGGGAACCGGCCAATACGAGCGATGGACTCAGGGCCTTCGAGATCATCGATAACAGCGGATACGTGCTGTCTTTTTGGGCACACCGTCGACAAGTAGTCCAGCGTCGTAAGGGCGTCAATCCTGTCTCTGGCGATTGGGAGCGCGTTCGGTCCCTACGCTCCGATGGTGTTCGGGATCATCCGGAATGCCGTTCGGGTTCAGGCGTTCAGCTTCATCGGAACCTCCTCAGTTCCGAAAGGCATACCTTTCTTTACGGTAGGATCGTCGGATCTGGAAGTTGGCCCGCGTAGCCGCTCGAATTTCGCACCACTCCCCAGCTCTAATCTCGGACGGATGTGTCCGAGGCGTCAAGCACGGTCCGTACTTACCGAGCCATGCCCGGGCTGAAGGACTGACCGCTACCAAGTTCCGGAACGGAACGGGGAGGCTGGTAGGCCTTCCGCGTTGTAGAGGTTGCACGCGGGGTCGTCCTTCCATGCGTAGCGGACGTAGGCCGGGGCGGGGACCGATGCACTGGACACCACCACCGTGTTCCCGTCGATATGGGCGGCGGCTGGAACGAAGGCTCGATCGGCGCCCGCGATTTCGAACCCGGTCAGCGCACCACCTTTCGCCGTAAGGCCGGAGCCGGTGTGGTCGAACCAGACGCGCATTGCCGGACCCTCGGGCACGGCGAGGCGGAACATCGGACCGGAATACTCGATCTTCTCGCCATCGAGCGCGCGGGCCGCCAGAGCCAACCGGCGCCCGACGTCCTGCTTGTTCTTCGGGTGGATATCCGTGGGGTTGCCGATGTCGATGGTTACAGCCATGCCCGTATTGGCCAGCGCCAGGGTTTGCTGCTGGGCTTCTCGCAACTCGGGCCAGCGCGCGTTGGAGCCGGTGCGGAAGTTCGCCAGCTGGACGAACAGGAATGGGAAATCGCCGACTCCCCAAGCCCGCCGCCAATCCTGGATCATGGTCCCGAACAGGCGCGCGTACAACGGCGCACGCTCGATGGAGGCGTTGCTTTCGCCCTGATACCAGATGGCGCCGCGGATGGGGTAGGGCGTCAAGGGCGCAATCATGGCGTTGTAAAGGGTCGAGGGACCCCACTCGCCGCTGTCGTTGGCCTGCCAGGGCCGCGATGGCGGCGTCTTGCCCTCCGACTTCGCACGCGCCACGGCCTGCTCCCACGCGGCCAACTGCTTCGCGCGGCGCTGGCGCACTAAGGTCAACTGGTCCGTCATCTTGGCCCACTCGGCGAACACCGGCATGAGCGACGCGTCCGAGGCAATGGCACGCAGGCTGGTCCAGGAATCGGCGGGGGTGCCGCCCCAGGAGCTGTCGATCAACCCGATGGGCACCGAGGATTTCTGGTACAGGTCGCGTCCGAAGAAGTAGGCAACAGCCGAGAAATCGGCGATGGTTTCGGGCGAGCAGGGCCTCCACGGGTGCTTCAAGGCGACGTCGTCCAGCGGGTGATCGGCAACCGAATTCTGGACATGCAGCAGGCGGATGCGCGGGTAGTTCGCCGCGCCGATTTCCGCGCCGCCGTTCATGGCTTCCTTCAGCGTGAACTCCATATTCGACTGGCCCGAGGCCACCCAGACGTCGCCGATCAGAATGTCCCGGAGCTGGATGGTGTTCGCTCCTTTTACGGTCATTTCATAGGGACCGCCAGGGTCGGAAGGCGGAAGATATACGCTCCAGGAGCCGATGTCGCCGGCCACGGCGGAAGCGGTGGCTTCGCGAAAGGTCACGGAAACCGCTTCGCCGGGAGTGGCGTGACCCCAGACGTGGACCGGGACTCCGCGCTGCAGGACCATATGATCGGCGAGGACGGCGGGAAGGCGGACGTCGGCCAGCGAAACGGCCGCGGCAACTAGCGTGAGAAGAAGAGTGCGCATCAGAGGCGATGATACACCCGATGCGGGAATCGCGGCTGAACAGCGATAATGATGTGTCAGGGAGGGGCCATGATTCCGAGTTTCACTATAGGAATCGAAGAAGAATATCAGACCATCGATCCGGTCACCCGCGATCTTCGGTCCCATATCGAAGCGGAGATCATTGCCAAGGGTAAGACGCGGTTGGCGGAAGCCGTGAAAGCCGAGATGCACCAGTCGGTTGTCGAGGTGGGAACGGGCATCTGCAAGAACATCCAGGAAGCCCGGCGCGATCTGCGGAACCTGCGGAAGTCGATCATCGGACTGGCTCGGGAGAACGGGCTGCAACTGGCGGCCTCCGGCACCCATCCGTTCTCGGATTGGCGGACGCAGCAGATCTATCCCGATCCGCGTTACGAAACGATCGTCGAGGATCTGAAGATGGTCGCGCGCGCGAACCTGATTTTCGGGCTGCACGTTCACATCGGGATCGAGGATCGGGAAACGCAGATCCACATTATGAACGCGGCGCGATATTTCGTGCCACACATCCTGGCGCTCTCCACCAACTCACCTTTCTGGCTGGGCATGGATACGGGGTTGAAATCGTATCGGTGCAAAGTGTTCGACAAGTTTCCGCGGACGAACCTGCCGGATTACTTCCCGAGTTGGAGTGAATACCAGAACTTCACCAACCTGCTGGTGAGAACCAACTGCATCGACAATCCCAAGAAGATCTGGTGGGATATCCGGCCGCATCCGAACTTCCCGACGCTCGAGTTCCGCATGTGCGACATCCCGATGCGCCTGGATGAGACCATCGCGATCGCCGCGCTGATCCAGGCGACGGTGGCCAAACTGTACAAGCTGCACGCCGCCAACACGGGATTCCGCCTGTATCGCCGGGCCCTGCTGATGGAGAACAAGTGGCGCGCTTTGCGGTACGGACTCGACGGAATGCTGATCGACTTTGGCAAGCAGGTGGAAGTGCCGCTCAGAGACCTGATGAAGGAGTATCTGGCCATCATCGACGATGTGGTGGATGAGTTGGGCTCGCGGGACGAGATCAACTACATTCACAAAATTCTCGAGAACGGCTCCGGCGCGGACCGGCAACTGCGAGTGTTCAGAGAGACGGGAGATTTGAAGCAAGTAGTGGATTACATCATCGAGGAAACTCAACAGAACGTGTTCGACGAAACGGGGGTCGTCGCCGCCCGATGACCAACCTGCGGAGTATCTCTTTCGACCCGGAACTGAGCCAGGGCGCCCGGAATGCGGTGCGGACCTGCCTACGGATACAACCTTCGGAGAAGGTGACCCTGATCACCGATGACGCGTGCAGGGAGATCGCCGCGAGCATCGCGAGCGAACTGGAAGACGTAGGCTCGCCATACCGGGCGTTTCTGCTGGAAGAACTGGCGCCACGGCCGCTCTCCGATCTACCCCCCGAGATCCTGGCCGATATGGAGACCAGCCAGGTCAGCATCTACGCCGTTCAAGCGCAGCCCAACGAGTTGAAGACGCGGATGCAGATGACCGATGTGGTGAACCGCCGCAAGATGCGGCACGCCCACATGGTGAACATTGAAAAGCAGATCATGCTGGAGGGCATGCGCGCCGATTTTGAACAGGTGGACCAGCTTTCGATCCGCGTGTTCGAGATCGCTTCAAAGGCGAAGACGATCCGCGCCGCCACCAAGCGCGGCACTGACATCACCGCGCAGATGAACCCCAATTACCGGTGGATAAAGACGAGCGGCATCATCAGTCCGAACAAGTGGGGCAATCTTCCGGGAGGCGAGATCTTTACCTGTCCCGGGGAGGTGAACGGCACGTTCGTCATCGACGGAGTGGTGGGCGATTACCTGTGCGGGAAGTACGGCAAACTGCAGTCGGCTCCACTGACCATTCAGATCCGTGGGAACCGGCTCACCGAAGCCCACAGCAATAATCGCGAGTTAGAGGATGAATTCTGGAAGTACACGCACACCGACGAGAACAGCGACCGCGTCGGTGAATTTGCCATCGGCACCAACCTGGCGCTGCAGGACGTGATCGGCAATATCCTGCAGGACGAGAAGATTCCCGGCGTACATATCGCGTTCGGAAATCCGTACGGGGCGCATACCGGGGCCGACTGGTACTCATCGACGCATATCGACGTAGTGGGCCGCGATTTCGACATCTGGGCGGACGACCGGCAGATCATGAAGTCCGGCCGCTTCGTCATTTGAAGCCATGATTCCCGAACTGCGGGCTCGCTTCAACTCGAGCTTCACGCCGGAGAAGTATCAGTCGCTCCTTCGCCGCCTGGAGCAGGAGACCGGCACGGGCATCCACTTTCGACACTCGGAGACGCCGGTGTTCATCGAACGCCGACTGATGGACCGGATGATTGCGGCCGGCGAAGACCTGATCCTGCAGTTGGTAAACAATCCGGAGTACCGGAAGCGGTCCGATGCCGCACTGCCCGCACGCTATCACGCCCCCAACGAAGACAGCCATCCGTTGTTCATCCAAGTGGATTTCGGACTTACGGCCGACTTAGAACCGAAGCTGGTGGAGATCCAAGGCTTCCCTTCCCTGTACGGGTATCAGCCGGGACTTTCGGAAGCGCACCGGGAAACCTACGGTCTGGACGCGGATCTGCAGGCCCTGCTGGTGGACGACTACTGGGGACTGTTCCGGAGGGCCGTCCTGGGCGGGCACGCTCCGTATGAAGTGGCGCTGGTGGAAGTAGATCCTTACCAGCAGAAGACGCTCGCCGACTTTCTGATGACCGCCCGGCAGTTAGGCATCCGGATTGTGGACATTCGCGAGATCCGCAAGCACGGCAATAAGCTCTTCGGTCCGGACGGACCGATTGAACGCATCTACAACCGCGCGATCGCCGATGAACTCGACCGGAAAGGTGTGGAACTCGACTTCTCCTTCACCGACGACCTGGATGTCGAGTGGGCGGGACATCCCAACTGGTATTTCCGGATCAGCAAATTCTCGATCCCCTTCCTGAAGCATCCTTCGGTTCCGCGGACGCTGTTTCTGGACCAGGTGAGCCGCATACCGGACGATTTAGACAACTGGGTGCTGAAGCCGCTGTACTCGTTTGCCGGCCTGGGCGTCTCGGTGGGTCCGACCCGTGAAGACGTGGAGCGGGTGTCCGATCCATCGCAGTATATTCTGCAGGAGCGGATCGATTTCGCGCCGTTGATCGAGACGCCGCATGGGCCCACGAAGGCCGAGATCCGCATCATGTATATCTGGCTGGACCGGCCGCGGGCGGTGACCACCATCGTCCGGATGGGCCGGGGCAAGATGATGGGCGTGGATCACAACAAGAATATGGAATGGGTGGGCGGCACCGTGGCCTTCGTGCGATAGACGCCCGAACCCTTGTCCTGACGGGCGTCCGTCTCGAAATCGGACACTTTTGAACAAAACCGGACAAGCCGCCGGACTCCCGCACCCGCCTGCGTCCGGGAAACAGGGATTCCGGGCGTTGGCGTGGCAATTGCACAAGCGAAGGCGTCGTGAAGCGCTTTCGGAAAATCATCGCCATCTTGATAGCTGCCGCCATACCGGGTCTCCCGCAATCCGAGGTATCGATTCAATCGCCGCCGCCGATTAAGTTTGCGAACCCGATCCTGCAGCCTTTTCACTTTCAAAAACGGTCGGTTGCGCCTGTCCGGCTGTCCAACTCGCCGCGCCTCGAATCGTTGGTGCGCGGGGGCAATCTCTACCTCTCGGTGCAGGACGTCATCGCCCTGGTACTGGAGAACAACCTGGACATCGCCATTCAGCGCTACGGTCCACCGCTGGCCCGCGAGGTGCTGCGTCGCGCCCAAGGCGGCGGCTTTCTGCGGGGTATCGACACGCCGATCGCGCCGGGGCCGGTGAGCGTCAGCCTGGCCGGTGTCAGCGTTAACACCAACGGGTTAAGCGGCGGAGCAGGCGTGGGTTCGGGCGGCGGCATCGTCATCCAATACGGCCCAACGCCGCCACAACTCGATCCGGTGCTGTTCACCTATGCGAACTTCCAGCATTTGACGACACCACTCAGCAACACGATCCTGAGCCAGACCACGGCGCTCACCAATGACCAGCGCCAGTATCAAGTCGGCTACTCACAGCAGTTTCTGTGGGGCACGAACGCGTATATGACCTACGGAAGTTCGCGCAGCAAGCTGAACAGCCCGGCTCCCTTCCTAAATCCATCCACGGGCGGGTATCTGGATCTCTACATGACTCAGAACCTGCTCCAGGGATTCAGCGTTTCGGTGAACAGCCGGAACATCCGTGTGGCCAAGAACAACATGAAGGTAACGGACCTTCAGCTCAAACGTCAGGTGATCACCACGGTTAACGCCATCCTCAACCTGTACTGGGACCTGGTCAGTTTCAATGAGGATGTACGTATCAAACAGCAGGCGGTGGCCACTTCCGAGCGGCTGCTGGACGATAACAAGAAGCAGGCCGCGCTTGGAGCGATATCGCGCATTGAAGTCACGCGGGCGGCGGCCGAGGTTTCAGCGGGCAAGCAGGACCTGCTGATTTCGCAGACCAATGTCGCGCAGCAGGAAACCATTCTGAAGAATTCCTTGAGCCGCACGGGGGTGGCCAGCGAGTGGCTGGATGAAGTCCACATCATCCCACTGGAACGGATCGTGGTTCCGGAGAAGGAAGAATTGAAGCCGGTTGGCGAGTTAGTACAGCAGGCCGTCGCAGGGCGGCCGGAACTCGAGCAGCTTCGGTTGAATCTCGAAAGCAGCAAGGTGAATCTCACCGGCACGAAGAATGGCCTGTGGCCCACCCTGCAGGCTTTTGCCGATTTCCAGAATAACGGTCTTTCGGGACCCGTCAATCCCTTGTATAACGGGTCCAGCGAGCCAAATCCGTACTTTGTCGGTGGATACGGGAATATGGTGGGCCAGATTTTTCGCCGCAACTTTCCCAACTACTCGGCGGGGTTCTCGCTGAACATCCCGTTTCGCAACAGGGCGGCTCAGGCGGACCTGGTCACCGACGAGCTCCAACTCCGGCAGAGTGAGCTTCAGCTTCAACGGGCGCTCAACCAGGTGCGTGTGGACGTGAAGAACGCGGTGATCGGACTGCAGCAGGCGCGGGCCCGCTATGAGAATGCCGTCAACTCGCGAGTATTGGCAGAGGAGACGCTGAAGGCCGAGCAGAACCGGTACAAGTACGGGGTTTCCGATCTGACCCTGGTGATTCAGGCGGAGCGCGACCTCAATCTCAACCGCGGCGCGGAAGTGCAGGCGATGGCGAACTACACCCACGCCAAGATCGCCTTTGACGAAGCGATCGGGCGCACTCTGGACGTGAACAATATCTCGATTGAAGAAGCGGCGACGGGTCGGGTTGCGCGGCAATCCGCCATCCCCGAATCGCTTCCGGCGGTGAGGAAGTAAGAGGGCGGCTATGAACTTACCCAGACCATTCACCGCTCTCGTCGCGAGTTACTCGCTGGTCTGCCAACTGGCGGCCCAGCAGCTGCCGCTCACTGTGGACCGCCCGCAGGATCCCGTGCTGTGGCGGCCTTACCGCGCCGCGACGGTTCCACCGATCCGCCTGGCGAACACAGACCGGCTGCATCAACTGATCCGCGGCGGCAAGCTGTATCTCACCGCACAGGATGCGATCGCGCTGGCCATAGAAAACAACCTGGACCTGGAAGTGAACCGCTACGGCCCGCTGATGGCAGAGTGGGTGCTGCAACGCGCGGAAGCCGGCGGACCGCTGCGCGGCGTCACAAGCGGCAACTCGCAGATCGGAAATGTCGCGAGCGGCCAGGGGGTGGCCGGCAGCCAGGCTAGCGCCGGCCTGTCGAACAGCGGCAACGGAGGCTCAGGCGGCGGAGGTGGAGCGGTGGTGTCGCAGATAGGCCCGGTGACCGCAAACCTGGATCCGGTGCTGCGGCAGACTACCTTGTTCTCGCACACCACCACGCCGCAAGCCAATACCGTGCAGAGCCAGACCACGTCGCTGGTGGGCGTGCAACACCTGTATAACACTTCAGTGCAGCAGGGCCTGCTCACGGGCGGCTATGTCCAGTTGAGCTTCAATGAGTCGTATCTGCACGAGAATACACCTACCGACATTTTGAATCCGTCGGTGGCGCCGCGGCTCTACCTGTATGCCCAACACAACTTTCTTTCGGGCTTCGGCATCGCGGTGAACAGCCGTTCCATCACCGTGGCGCAGAGGAACGCCGTGGCTTCGGCGGACACGTTCCGGTCGCAACTGCTCGACCTGGTGGCGAACGTCCTGATCCAGTACTGGGGCCTGGTGAGCGCAGACGAGACGGTCAGGATGCGGCAGCGCGCGCTGGATGTGGCCCAGAAGTTTTACGAAGACACGGAGAACGAAATCCGCCTCGGAGTTCTGTCGAAGGCCGACATTTATCGTGCCCGTCTGGAAGTGAGCACCCGCAAGCAGGACCATAGCGTGGCTATCGCCAGCGTGCGGCAGCAGGAGAATCAATTCAAGAATGTGCTCAGCCGCAACGGGATGCAGGATCCACAGCTCGACGCCGCCGAGATCGTGCCGCTGGACCGGATCGAGGTACCGGCCAGCGACGACCTTCCGCCTCTTCGGGAACTGGTGGCGCGCGCGCTGGCGAACCGGCCCGATGTCGCGGTGGGAAAGGTCCGGATGGCCAATGCCGAGACGAACGCGCTAGGAACGGCGAACGGAATTCTGCCGACCCTGGCCGCCCTTGTACAAACGTATCAGAGCGGACTGGCAGGCGAGGCTCACCCCTACGAAGGCGAAGCACCCGATCCCTATTTCGTGGGCGGATTCGGCACCGCCGTGGGCCAGGTCTTCCGCCGCAACTTCCCCAACAATCGGGCAGCGGTATTGTTTCAGGGCAATCTCAGGAACCGGATTAACCAAGGTGATTACGGCGTCGATCAGTTGCAGTTGCGGCAAGGAGAGTTGAGCAATCGCCGGGACCAGAACCAGATCGTGGTGGACATTTCCAACCAGGTGGTGGCGATCCGGCAGGCCCGCGCCCGGTACTCCGCGGCGGTGGACAGCCGCGCGCTGCAAGAGCAACTGCTCGACAAGATTCAGCAGAGTTTCAGGATCGGCGGCTCCACCTTTAATGAGGTCATCATCGCGCAGCGCAGCCTAGTGACCGCGCAGACGGCCGAAGTGGCATCGCTGGCGGCCTACGCCCGGGCGAAGGTGGGCCTGGACCAGGTGCTGGGCGAGACGTTGGAGCGAAACAACGTCTCTGTGGACGATGCCCTTAAGGGGCGGATCCCGCGGGAGTCTCGCGTGCAGGAACCGGAACCGAAGAAACCGTAGGCTGGATCCAGCGGCTCAAGGCCTTGGATAGCAGGTCCAATTGAAAGGGCTTGGAAAGATAGTCGTCCATGCCCGCGGCGATGCATCGATGACGGTCCTCCTCCATCGCCGAAGCGGTCAAAGCGATGATGGGGGTTCGGCGGTCCGGGCTTTCCTGGGTGCGGATGTTCTGAGTGGCTTCGTAGCCGTCCATTCGCGGCATCTTGCAATCCATCAGGATAGCGTCGAACCGTTGCTGCGCGGCCAGCGATACGGCTTGTTCGCCGTCGCTTGCGGTGGCCACCGTACAGCCCAGTTTCATGAGCAGCGCGACTCCCACCCGCTGATTCACGCTATTGTCGTCCACCAGCAGGATGGATGAGCCTTTCACGCTTCCGAGCGATGCCATTCCGGCCGGCTTCAGGGGCTGCGCATCGGCCACTGGGAGGGGCAGGCGCACGGTGAACGTCGATCCCTCTCCGGGAACGCTGCGGACTTGCACGGATCCGCCCATCAGTTCCGCCAACTGCTTGCAGATGGCCAACCCCAGACCCGTACCCGAGCGGCCGCGCGATACCGGACCCGCCTGGACGAATTTCGAAAACAGCCGCGGCAGATCTTCCGGCGAGATACCAATTCCGGTGTCCGAGATGGTTATCTCGACGGCTTTATCCCATTGCACCCGCAGCGTCACTTCTCCCGATTCAGTGAATTTCACGGCATTGCCTACGAGGTTCATGGCAATCTGCCGCAATCGGGCACCATCTCCGACAAACCAGCCTGGTGTGCCGGGGGAATAACCGAAGTTGAGTCGAAGGCCTTTGCGCTGCGCCAGGGGAAGCAACAGGTTGATCACACCCTCCAACGTCTTTCGTAAATCGAAAGGCGCATTCTCCAGTTCCAGGCGGCCCGCTTCGATTTTGGAGATATCCAGAATGTCGTTGATCACGGCCAGAAGAGCGTGGGCCGATTCCGAGATGGAGTTGGCGAAGGAGCGCTGCTCGGCTTTGAGGCCGGTGGTCATCAGCAACTGGCACATCCCGAGCACGCCGTTCATGGGTGTGCGGATCTCGTGGCTCATCATGGCCAGGAAATCGCTTTTGGCGTGGGTGGCGGACTCGGCCGCCCGGCGGGATTCCTCCAGCGCCCGGAACGTTCTCCGCATCTCGGTGATATCCGTGAAGGACACCACCACACTGTACGGCTTTTCCTCGCCCGGCCTCATCAGCGGCTCTGAATTGATGGAGACCCAGACCATTTCGCCGGCGGGGCGGGGCAGCCCCATCACCACATTCAACAGCGTCTTCCCGGTACGGAGAGTGATGGTGGTGGGATGCTCGTCCAGCGGAAATTCCGACCCATCCTCCCGAACGGATCCCCATCCAGTGCTATCGCGGCCCAGCAACTGATCTTCGCTAACTCCCAGGATTTTGCAGGCGGCGGCGTTGCAGGATGTGATTCTCCCTTGCGCGTCGCGAACGATGATGCCTTCCGCCAGGGCCGACACTACGCTCCGGTACCGGTCCTCACTGTCGCGAAGCGCCATCTCGGCGAGCTTCCTGGCCGTGATATCGGTATTGGTGCCGACGGCGCGTAGTGGCCTTCCCGCCTCGTCCCGGGCCACCAGCTTACCGCGACTCAGCACCCACGCCCACTGGCCGGACTTGGTGCGCATACGCTGCTCCACTTCATAGGTTGAAATGGATCCACTGCAGTGCAAATGCATTCTGCGAAGCGGTTCGGACCGGTCCTCCGGATGGACGAGCCTCTGCCAGGCCTTCAGGTTCGGTGCGATCTCGCCGGGTTCGTAGCCGAGCATTTCGAAGCAGCGCGGGCTCATGTCGATTCGCCCACTCGGGATATCCCAGTCCCATACCCCGTCCTTGTTCCCTTCGAGTACGAGGCTGAGCTGATGCTCCCGGTCGCGCAGTTTCTGCTCTACCGCGAGGCGCTCCGTTATGTCGCGAGAGATGCCGGCCAGACGGGAGATCTTTCCCGACGCGTGCCGGACCGGAAATAACTGGACCAGGAACGTCCGCTCGCCTGAGGGTAGAGCAATCGTATCTTCGTAAGTGAGCGGTTCTCCGCTCTCGACACACGCCCTGTATCGGGCCACGACCTTCGCGGCGTACTCTCGGTCGAGGACGTCTTCGATGCGCTTCCCTTCCACCTCGAAGTTCGATAAGCCAGACGCCTGTTCATGGGCTGCGTTCGCCGCTTCCACGACGAATCCGCCGTCGTCTGTCACCCGAATAATGAATATTGCGTCCGATGAGTTGTCGAAGAGGCCTTCGTAGCGAGCGTTGCTTTCCGCGAGAGCCAGTTCGAACGTCATCCGCGTGGTGATGTCGATCAAGGCCGAGAGCATGCCTGTAGTGGCTCCGGTCTCATCGCGCAACAACTTCTCGTGGATCTCCAGGACGGCGCGGCTTCCATCGGCACGCAGGTAGGACCGTGTAATCGGAATGACCGGGTACTCGCCCGAGAGTTTGCCGAGCGTCGCGTCCCGGCTGCCTTCCCGATCCTCAGGCGCCACCAGGTCCCAAACCGCCATGCCGGTCAACTGTTCGGACGAACGTCCGAGCAATTCGCATTCCGCGTGGTTCACCTGCGTGATCCGTCCGCGGATGTCCAGTTGATGATAGGCAGTCGGAGCATCTTCAAACAGCAGACGAAACTGGGCGGCGCGATCCCGCTCGAGTTGCTCGATGCGTTCCACCGCCGCTAAGTCCCGCTTGATGGAAACGAACTGGGTAACCCGGCCGCCATTGTCGAAGACGGGTGTAATCGATTGCTGTTCGCGGTAAAGAGATCCGTCCTTTCGGCGGTTCCGAAGCACACCGACCCACGGGCGTCCCGCGAGCAGGGTGTCCCACATGGTCCGGTAGAACTCCTGAGAGTGCGCTCCGGACTTCAAAATCCGAGGATTTCGGCCAATCACTTCGACGGCCCAATATCCGGTCAGCGCGGTAAAGGCGCTATTGACCCAGCGAATGGCGCCATCGCGGCCCGTAATGACCACGGCGTCGCTGGTGGATTGCAGTGCGGCGATGAGCGCCTCGCGCGCAACGGCGTCGGGCACGATTCCTTCCGGTTTGGGCTTGGCAGTCGGCATTGGCCTTACGTGTCTTATCGGCTTGGCGTAGCCCGATGTGAGCCGGGCGGAATCTGATATCTTCGGACTGATGCCGGATCGTCGTCTGACCGATGTGGGCGGTACCCCGGGTGGGCTGAGTCATTTCCTGATCGGTTTCCTGATGGCCTGCACCGGCGGCTATCTACTCACCAACCAGGTCACAGTCGCCGGGGCGTACTGGAACTTCTACGGAGCCGGGACTTTCGGAATCACGCTGATTCCGATGCTGATCGGAATCGGCCTGCTGTTCTGGAATGGCCGCAGCGTTGCCGGCTGGCTGCTGACCGCCGCGGGAGCGCTCTTCATTCTGTCCGGCGTGCTCGTGAATCTGCACATCTATTTCCAGCCCACCAGCCTGTTCAATACCCTGGTGATGCTGATTCTGCTCGTAGGGGGCCTGGCCC
Organism: uncultured Acidobacteriota bacterium; assembly: GCA_963737465.1. GTDB lineage: Bacteria > Acidobacteriota > Terriglobia > Bryobacterales > Bryobacteraceae > TMP-7. The sequence goes on along the minus strand of CAVTTC010000011.1, from coordinate 941,415 downwards.
TCATCCTCAGGGCACTCTGGCCATACGGCGGACGGACCGATTCGTAACGTTTGTCTGAGGGCCGTGGAACTGGCGGGCCAGGTTCAACGTCATTCATATATGGGTTTAAGGGTCTGTTGATCCTTTTGACCCGGGGGATTTATGCGATCGTCAGCGATGATATTTGCGGCCGTGCTCCTGTGCGCCGGGAATGTCTGCGGACAAAACCAGGAGGTGGCGCAACCCGTGTTTCGCGCCGGTGCGGGCGAGGTGCTGGTGGACATCGTGGTCCGCGACAAGGGAGGCAAGCTGACCCGGGATTTGAAGGCAGGCGATGTCGCGGTGTTCGAGAACGGGACAGAGCAGAAGATTACGTCGTTCCGGCCTGTCCATTCACCCGGGACGATGCGGGCCGACAAGGAAACCACGGTTCAAACCGCGGCGCCTTCCGAACGGGGCGTACAGTTGCAGAGGCAGATCCGGCTGGTGTCCCTGGTTTTTGGCGGCATGGACAACGACGGACGTCGGAACGCCCGACAGGCGGCGCTCGATTTTATCGAGGCCGACTACGGTCCGAACGTTTACTATGCGGTCTTTTATGTGAATCGCACGTTCTACCCGGTACTCCCGTATACGAACGATCGGGCGCGCATCAAGGCCGCAATCGACCGGATCACCGGTTGGATCAAGGCCCCTACCGGGACCTCTTCCGATATCGCTAGTGCCCGCGCACCGGGGATGTCCGCTCCCACCGTGGACGTAGCCCCGCACGGACCTAATCTGGAGAACACGCTCGTCGCGATGGCGGAATTCAATGCGCGCATGGACCTGAACATGTTCGGCTCCGTCGATATCTTCAGCTTGTGGGGCATCATCTCGGAACTCGGGCGCCTGCCCGGCCGAAAATCGGTCCTGTATTTCTCTGAAGGGCTCGGCCTGCCGTTCGACTATCGCCAGCACTACCTATCCATGATCAGCGCGGCCAATCGGGCCAACGTGGCGATCTACACGATCGACGCGCGCGGGCTGTTCACGGCCAGCGACATGATGAAGCCTCGTGAAAACTTGCAGCAGGCAACCTCGACGACGCAGGACGTCACTACGAGGGCGGCAACGGAAGGCTCGGGCGGATATGGCGGCGCCGAACTTGGAATGGATCGGGCCATGCAGTCGTTGTACGACAACCCGCAGCAGAACCTCTTCGATCTGGCCGAAAAGACGGGCGGCTTTCTGATCGCCAACATGAACGATTACCGCAAGCCGATGCGGCAGTTGGCGGAAGACTTCAACACCTATTACGAATTGACCTACCGTCCTTCGGACGACAACTACAACGGCCGCTTCCGCGCGATCACGGTGAAGGTGAACCGTCCGAATGCGAAGGTGCAGGCTCGCGAAGGCTACTTCGCGCTGCCGCCGATGGAGGGGCAGGCGGTGTTCCCCTATGAGGTCCCCCTACTGCTTGCCCTGGGCCGCCCGGAACTCCCGCGCGAGCTGAAGTTCCAGTCGCGCGTCCTGCAATACCGAGGTCCGGGCGGTGTGCGCAAAGGCGCACTGGTCTTCGATATGGCCCTCGACCAGATGGCGTTCATGAAGGACGAGAAGGGTCTGAAGGCGAAGCAGTACGCATCATTCCTCGCGCTCATCAAGGACGAGCAGGGACGGGTGGTTTCGAAACTCTCGCGCGACCTGCCCGTCGAGGTGCCGATCGATCGCGTGCCAGCGTTCCGGCAGGGACGATCGATCATCACGCGCACTGTGACTCTGTTTCCCGGCCGCTACACCCTCGAAAGCGTGATCTCCGACAACATTGCCGGGAAGATGGCCGCGCGGAAAGCGGTGCTGATTGTCCGCGGCGACGAGAGCGGTCCCGCCATCAGCGACATGTCGCTGGTGCGACGTGTGGACCCTGCGGCCGAGGCGCCCGATCTCCAGGACCCGCTGCAACTCCCGTCCGGAAGAGTAGTCCCGACGTTGCAGGAAGACTTTAGATCCGGCCCTGGCGGACAACTGGCGGCTTTCATCATGCTCTACCCCGAACCGTCCGGTCCAGCTCCGGCGCTCTACCTGGATCTGCTCCGAGACGGCAAAGTGGTGCGCCGCGCACAGCCAGAGTTGCCGAAAGCGGGCGACGGCGGCGCGATCCCCGTCATCGCGCGGATATCCACTGAATCGATCCCCCCGGGCGTGTACGAACTGCGCGCGGCGATGCTGCAGGGTTCCAAGGGCGACAAGCGCAGCATGGCCATCACCATCGAGTAGTTACTTCGCGGGCTCGTCCAGTTTTAGGAACTGATCGGCTGCAACGTTCTTCAGGACCTGCTGGATTCCGCTCGGCCAGCGGATCTCCACGGAGGCCAGCGACGTTTCAGGCCCGAGCCCGAAGTGGACGCGCTTGTCGCTCGACGACATGAATCCGACGCTGACGGCGACGTGATTGTACAGCGTGCGGCCGGACGCGGTGGTCACCTTTACCTTGGCGCCGATGGCGTCCCGCGCGCTCTTGTGTCCGGTCAGTTGCAGGATCAGCCAGTGATTTCCGGAATCGCCGCTGTTTAGGAGGATGCGCGGAGTCTCGTTCAGGGAAGTGACTACGATGTCGAGCGAGCCGTCGTTGTTCAGGTCGCCGAAGGCCGATCCTCGCTGATAGCCTTTGCGGAGGAAGTCCGAGCCCATTTGCTCGGACACGTCGTTGAAAGTCTTGCCGTCCGGATTCTCGAACATCGTGTCGTGCTGCGGCGATTTCTCGTTCACCTGATCGACGTCGCCATTGGCCGAGTAGATATCCTTCCAGCCATCGTTGTTGTAATCGATGAAACCGTTGCTCCAGCCGGAGAACGCCAGGCTGAGGCGCTGGATCCTGGTGGGGTGCGACACAATCTGGAACAGCTCGCCGCGATTGTGCAGAAGCCCCCAGATCTGTCCCATCAGGTTGTTGTAGAAGATGTCCACCTTGCCGTCGTTGTCGTAATCCTTGGCGTCGCAGCCCATGGACGATCCGGTCTGGGCATTTTCGTTGTAGGCCACACCCATCTGCAGACCGACGTCTTCAAAAGACTTTCCGTTTTGGTTGATGAACAGCGAATTAGGTTCGGTGTCGTTGGCGATGAAGATGTCGGGCCAGCCGTCGTCGTTAAAGTCGGCTATGGAGATCCCCATGCCTTTGCCGGGCGCGGCGGCGAAGCCGGTCTTCTCGGTGACGTCCACGAACTTGCCCTTCCCCAAGTTGCGGTAGAGCCGGTGGGGGACGCTCGGATAGCGGCGCGGATCGCAATAGAAATCGCGATCGCCCATGGTGCAGTGGATGTCGGTCTTCGGCGTCCAGAAGGTGTAGTTCGAGACGATCAGGTCGAGCAGTCCGTCGTTGTCGTAGTCGAACCAGGCGGCCACGACGCTCAAAGTGTTCGCGGGCTTGCCGCCAATGCCCGAGACCGCGGTCACATCGGTGAAGGTGCCGTCGCCGTTGTTGTGATAGAGCGCATTCCTGCCGGCGCCGGCGATGAACAGGTCCCCGAAACCGTCGTTGTCATAGTCGCCCGCCGCCACGCCGAAATTGAAATCGAGCTGCTCGCCGGCCAATCCCGCTTTTTCGGTGACGTCTTCAAAAGTCCCGTCCGGATTCTGGTGGTAGAGGCGATTGTAGAAGCTTGGGTTCGTTTTCTTCAATTCGGGGAACTGCGCGCCGTTGGTGAAGAAGATATCCATGCGGCCGTCGTTGTCGTAGTCGAAGATCGCGATGCCGCCGCACATGGGCTGGGGAAAGTACTTGCGTCCGGTGAAGCTGTTATTGGAGACGTAGGTGATTTTGGAACGCGGAGCGACATCCGTAAAGTGCGGCCGCTTGGGTTCCGGGGCGGTGCGGCCGGGCTGGATGGTTAGTACTAAGAGCGCGCAGAGCGCGATCGGGACGAGGATGATCTTCAAATAAGCACCGAAAACAGTAGTATCCCATTCCGGGCCGCCAATTCGGAGAGGATTTAGCGGCGGCGTTGCTAAACTCGAAGGTGAGCCATTTATGAAGGGATTTGCGGGATGTTGTGTGTTGGCGCTGGCCGCCGCTTTTGCCGCCGGCCCGGTGGCCAGCACCATCCGCTTCGAAGAGGTCGCCGAGCGGGCAGGTCTCCACTTTCTTGCCGACAGCTCGCCTACCGAAAACAAGAACCAGCCCGAAACGATGTTGTCCGGCGTGGCGCTCATCGATTATGACAACGACGGCTACCTGGACGTGTATTTCGTGAACGGCGCCGCCATTCCGTCGCTCCAGAAGGAGGGTCCGAAGTTCTGGAACCGGCTGTTCCACAACAACCGCGACGGCACGTTTACCGATGTGACGGAGAAAGCCGGAGTGGCGGGCGCGGGCTACGGGATGGGCGCGGCCGTCGGCGACTACGATAACGACGGCTGGCCCGATCTGTATGTCGTGAACGTCACGGGCAACGAGTTGTTCCGCAACCGGCACGACGGCACGTTCGAGGATGTGACGGCGAAGGCGGGCGTGAGCGGCGGCGTTGTGGACGGCAAGAAGATGTGGTCTGTCTCGGCCGCCTGGGTGGACTACAACAACGATGGCCTCACCGACCTGTTCATCTCCAATTACTGCAAATGGGACGTGAACAAGGATCCGTGGTGCGGTCCGAGTCCCAAGCTGCGCGCCTATTGCCATCCCAAGAACTACGTTCCGCTCCCCGACACGTTGTACCGGAATAACGGCGACGGCACGTTCACCGACGTTTCGGTCGAGGTGGGCCTCAACCAACACCGGGGCAAGGGTATGGGAGTTGTCATCGCCGATTACGACGGAGACGGCTTTATGGACGTGTTCGTCGCAAATGACAACCATCCCAATTTCCTGTTCCACAATCTCGGCGGCAAGAAGTTCGAGGAAGTGGCCTTCCAGAGCGGCGCGGCGTACGCCGAGGGATCGAACCTCATCTCCGGGATGGGCGCGGATTTCAAGGATATCGACAACGACGGCCGTCCCGATATCTGGCATACGGCGATCGAAAACGAGACCTTTCCGCTGTACCAGAACACCAATGGCGCTGATTTTTTCGACGTCACCGCCAAGGTGGGCTTGTATGGAACGCGCAATATGTCGGGCTGGTCGAATGGGATTTTCGACTTCGACAACGACGGTTGGAAGGACCTGTTCGTAGCGCGTGGGAACGTGTTGGACAACATCGCCCTGTTCTCCATACGGAAGTACGAAGAGCCGAACGCGGTGTTCCGCAATCTGGGCAAGGACAAGTTTCAGGACGTGAGCGCGGAAGCCGGCGCGGACTTCCAGAAAGCGGCGGCCCATCGCGGAGTGGCGTTCGGCGACATGGATAACGACGGGCGAATCGACGCTGTAGTCAGCGTGTTGAACGGCAAGGCCAAGTACTTCCACAACGTCTCGCAGAACGCGAACCACTGGATCCTTCTGAAGCTCGTCGGCACTAAGGACAACCGCATGGGATTAGGCGCGCAGGTCCGGATAACTACCGAGGATGGACAGAAGCAGTACAACCATGCGACGACGGCTGTCGGCTTTGCATGTTCGAGCGACTCCCGGGTGCATTTCGGGCTGGGTGCGTCGAAGGTGATCCGCGAGATCGAAATCAAGTGGCCGACCCGGGTGCATCAGACTTTGCGGAATGTCGCGGCGGACCAGATTTTGACGATTGAGGAGAAGTCGGACGATCCGGGAAGCGGCGGCAAGTAAGGTGCCAACTGCCGTAGCGGATCTGCCACTCGAAGCCGATCCACCGCGCAAGCGAGCCCGTAGTGCTATTGGCTGCGCCGGACGCAGGGCTACTCGTCCTAGACGTGTTTTCCGGGATAGTTGCAGGCTGGCGGGCATCGATGCCGCTGGACGGGCGGTTAGATAGTGCTGTGGCGGCACGCTGTCAACCGGGCGGACGACGGCCTCGACGCCACTTCCGCTATACTGAAAAGGCGAGTAACACTAAGCACGACCCATGAGAACCACCAAGACCCTGTCCGTTTCTCTGCCGCCCAGCCAGCTCAAGGACATGGAACGGACAGCAAGGAAGGAGAATCGCACGATGAGCGAACTCGTCCGCGAGCTCTACCGGCGCTACGTGGCCGATGAAGCGCGGCGGGAGTTCGGCCGGACTCTCGAGATCTTGCGAACGGAAGCAGCGAAGACTCCCGCCAGCAAACTCACCGCGCGTCAGATCGACGGGGAGATCGCCGCCGCAAGACGAGCTCGAAAACAAAAGCCCGCGCGATGATTCGCGTCGTTATCGATACCAACGTCCTTTTCTCCGCGGTCCTCAAACGCGTTAGCGTTCCGGCTCAGATCCTCGATCTGGTAGCGGAGGGCGTCCTCACGCCGTGCGTGTCGGACGACGTCATGGCGGAGTACTTGGACGTGCTCGCGCGACCGTTCCTTAGGCCGCATTCCGCGCGCACCAGGGAGCTATTGGAGCTCATGGCCGCATTTGCGGTGCACGTCTCTCCCAGCCGGACGCCGTCCCTTTGCTCCGACCCGGACGACGATCGGTTTCTGCAATGCGCGTTGGCGGCGGAGGCCACATACCTCGTCACCGGCAACATCCGCCACTTTCCGAAGGACTACCAGCCCGTTTCCATCGTTACCGCCAGACAACTCCTCGGACATCTGCAGGCTGCCGCGAAAGAGTAGACCAGCCCGGCACGCAACCCCCGATACAATGGTTCTTTGCCATGCGCATCGCTTTGGGTCAGATCAACTCGACCGTCGGGGACCTTACCGCGAACACGGATAAGATGATCCGCTTTTCGGAACGGGCCGCCGCCGCTGGGGCGGAGGTGGTCGTATTTCCGGAACTGGCGCTGAACGGATACCCGCCTCGGGACCTGGTGGAGAAGCCCACTTTCATCGAACGAACCCAAACAGAACTCCAACGGCTGGCGAACGCGACCGCCTTACTCGATCTCACGGTGGTCTGCGGTTATGTCGGACCCGCGGACGCGTCCACCGGCAAACAGGCCACCAACAGCGCAGCGATCGTTCAGGGCGGACGGCAGTTGTTCCGCCAGAACAAGATGCTGCTGCCCACCTACGACGTGTTCGACGAAGCGCGCTATTTCTTTCCCGCCGATCGCGAATACGTCGCGCATTTACGAGGCGTAAAGACCGCGCTCACGATTTGCGAAGATGCCTGGAACGACAAGCAGTACTGGGAGCGCCGGTTGTATCAGCGCGACCCGGTGGAGGAACTCGCGCAGTCCGGCGCCCAGATTCTCATCAGCATCAACGCGTCGCCCTACCACATGAATAAGCGCGAGCTGCGCCGCGACATCTTCACAGCCGCCGCGCGCCGGTACGGCATTCCCGTGGTTTACGTGAACCAGGTCGGCGGAAACGATCAACTGGTGTTTGATGGATCGAGTTTCGCCATGAACGCAAATGGCGAGATCATCGCCAGCGCATGCTCTTTCAGCGAGGATTTCGTCCTGGTGGATACACGGACCGGCACCGGCGACCGTCATGCCAACCTGGAGGACGAGGAAGAAGCGGTCTACGAAGCGCTGGTGCTGGGCACTCGCGATTACATCCGCAAATGCGGCTTCTCGAGAGTGCTGATCGGTCTCAGCGGCGGCATCGACTCTTCGCTGACGGCGGTGATCGCGGCGGATGCGGTGGGACCGGAGAACGTCACCGGGATCGGGATGCCGGGTCCGTTTTCGTCCGATCACAGCGTCAGCGACGCCCGCGACCTGGCCCGCAATCTGGGTATCCGGTTCGAGATCGTTCCCATCACATCGGGTTGCGAGGCCATCGAGACCGTGCTCGAACCGCTGTTCCGCGGCTTTCCGAAAGACGTGACGGAAGAGAACCTGCAATCGCGATTGCGCGGAGTCACGCTGATGGCGCTGTCGAACAAGTTGGGAGCGCTGGTGCTGACTACCGGTAACAAGAGCGAACTGGCGGTCGGCTACTGCACCCTCTACGGAGACATGTGCGGCGGATTGGCCGTGATCAGCGATGTTCCGAAGACGCTGGTCTACAAGCTCAGCCGCGTCGCCAACTGCCGGCATCCGGGAGCGATTCCGGAGAGCGTATTCACGAAGCCGCCGTCCGCCGAACTCAGGCCGGATCAGAAAGACACCGACAGTCTGCCCGAGTACGATATCCTGGACCAGATTCTTCGTGCTTACGTCGAGTTGTACGAGTCGCCGCAGAAGATCGCCGCGGATCTCGGGCTCCCGCTTTCACTGGTCCGCGACATCATCAACAAAGTGGACCGGAACGAATACAAGCGGCAGCAGGCCGCGCCGGGACTGAAGGTTACCACCAAGGCGTTCGGAATCGGACGTCGCTTCCCGATCGCCCAGAGGTTTTCTGAATGAAATTTGCTGCCGGCACGGCTATTCTGCTCGCCCTATCCCTGTTTCTGATTTCGCAGCCCGGCCCGGGGCCGCAGAAGATCGGCCTTCAGGCGGACGGCCGATTCCTGTTGAATAACGGCTGGATGCTTCAGCCCGCGGGCAAACAGATCCCGCTGGATACATTGCCGATGTCATCCGCGCTGTCGCCGGACGGCAAGTACCTGCTGGTTCTGAATGGCGGTTACAAGCCCCCCTCCATCTCGGTTCTGAGCGTCGCGGAAGAGCGCGAGTTGAGCCGCGTTCCCGTGGAGGACGGCTGGCTCGGACTCACATTCGCGCCGAACGGCAAATTCGTCTATGTAGGCGGCGGTTCGCGCGCCACGGTGTACGAGTTCAGTTTCAGCGAGGGAAAACTCGCACCGACCCGCAATCTCGAGATCGTCCCGGCCGCTGAGCGTACATGGTCCGATTTCACCGGCGATGTCGCGCTCTCGCCCGACGGCCACCTGATCTATGCCGCTCAACTGTTCCGGGACACGATCGTCGTGATCAATCCGCAGAGCGGCCGCGTGATTGAACGGTACAAGACCGGGCGGCGGCCTTACCGGATTCTGTTCCATCCGGATGGGAAATCATTCTTCGTGACCAGTTGGGCGGATGGATCCCTGTATCATCATCAATCGTCTGACGGCACTCTGCTCAAGCGCCTCCCGCTGGGTCCGCACCCCACCGATATGGTGTGGGACGACCGAAAGCCGAAACTCGAAGAAGGCGAGGAAGCGCCGAACTGGACTGCGCGCCTCTTCATCACGGCCGCGAATACGAACACGGTCTTCGTGGCCGGCATCAACCAGGCCAACGAGATCAGCCAGGTGGAGCAGATCAATGTGGCCATGACTCCGAATCAGCCGGTGGGGATGACGCCTACGGCGCTCGGACTGAATTCCGATAAATCGAAGCTGTTCATTGTCTGCTCCGACGCAAACGCTGTGGCTGTGGCCGACGTGACGGCCAAGCGTAGCCTGGTGGAAGGATTCATCCCGACGGGCTGGTACCCGATGGCAGCCCGGTCACTCGGTGACGGTCGCCTGATCATCCTGAATGGCCGCGGCTTGCGCAGTTATCCGAACCCGAATGGCCCCGGTCCGCTCCGTCGCCCGGCTCCGCTGCACGGAGGCACGGCGGCAGTGGAGTACGTCGGATCTTTGCAGACCGGCTCGGCATCGGTGGTTCCGCCGTTCAACGAGGAACAGTTGGACCAGTACACGAAAACGGTGGCGGCCAATTCGCCCTACCGCGATGAACTGCTGATGGACGCGAAGACCGGGGAGAACAACCCGATTCCCAGCCGTCCGGGCGATCCGTCGCCGATCCAGCACGTCATCTATGTTGTCAAGGAGAATCGTACCTACGACCAGATTTTTGGCGACCTCGGTAAGGGCAACGGCGACCCGTCGCTGACACTCTTCACCGCCGATACGAATCCGAATCAGCGCAAGCTGGCCACCGAGTTCGTGCTGTTCGACAACTTTTACGTGAACTCCGATGTGAGCGCCGACGGCCATAACTGGGCCACTGCCGCCATCGCCACCGACTACACGGTCAAGATGTGGCCAAACAGCTACGCGGGCCGCCGCAAACACTACGATTACGAGGGCGGCGAACCAGCCAATGCGCCACCGGCCGGATACATCTGGACCAACGTTCTCGCCGCCGGATTGTCGATGCGGAACTACGGTTACTTCTGCACCAACCGCAAAACCGCCGATGCGGACGGCACGCAGGTGGAGGCGGTCCGCGACCCGGTCCTGCGTACGGTAACGAACCTGAAGTATCGCGGATTCGATCTCGAATACCCGGACCATCAGCGCGCGAAGACATTCCTGGCGGACCTCGCGGAATTCGAGAAGTCCGGCCAGATGCCGCGGTTCATCATCATGCGGCTGGGCAATGACCATACGTCCGGCACGTCGCCCGGCAAAGTAGCTCCGCTCTCGGCGATGGCGGACAACGATTATGCGCTCGGCCAGATTGTGGAAGGCGTATCGAAGAGCCGGTTCTGGGCCAATACCGCGATCTTCGTTGTCGAAGACGATGCTCAGAACGGGCCGGATCACGTTGATTCGCACCGTTCTCCAGTCCTGGTGATTTCGCCTTTTGCGAAACGCGGCGCGATCGACAGCACGATGTACAACCAGACCTCGGTCCTGCGGACGATGGAGTTGATACTCGGCGTGCGGCCCATGACTCAGTTCGATGCCGCATCGCGGCCGATGTCAGCGGCATTCCAGGCTACCGCCGATTCGCGACCCTATCAGGCCGTCAAACCTGGCCATCGTCTCGACGAACGGAATCCCGCCGCGTCGCCCACCGCGGCCCGCAGCCTTCGCATGGATTTCAGCGAAGCGGACCGGATTGATGACGACGAACTGAACGATGTTCTGTGGCGCGCCATTCGCGGCGGCGAACCACCTGTGCCGGTGCGCAGCATATTCGCGCGATAAACCATGCCCCAAATCTACCTGTGTTTCGTCTGGCACATGCACCAGCCGTTTTACAAGGACCTGATCTCAGGCGAGTACCAGCTTCCGTGGACTCGGATGCACGCGCTTAAAGACTATTACGGCATGGTGAAGTTGCTGGGAGATTTTCCCGGTGTGCATCAGACCTTCAACCTGGTTCCATCAATGATGGTGCAGATTGAGGAGTATGCGTCCGGCCGGGCCGCGGACCCCTTTCTGCGCGCTGCGCTGAAGGCGACGGAAGATCTGACCGCCGACGAGCAGAGCTTCATCCTGCAGTATTTCTTCCACGCTAATGCCGGGCGTATGATATACCGCTACCCGCGATACGGTGAGTTATACGATTACTGGCAACGGTCGGGTCGAAATCCGAAGCATGCGCTCCGCTTCTTCCACGTGGCTGAGATGCGCGACCTGCAGGTGCTCTCGCAGCTTGCGTGGTTCGACGAGGAGGATCACGCGAACGATCCCGAGATTCGGGGACTGGCCGAAAAAGGCCACCATTTCACCGCCTCGGACCAGGCCCTGATCGGTTGGAAGCAGATTGCGGCGCTGCGCCGTGTGCTGCCGACGTATCGCGAATTCGCAGCCCGCGGACAGATTGAAATCTCCACGACTCCTTTCTATCACCCCATTCTGCCGCTGCTGTGCGATTCCAACATAGCCGAAGTAGCGCATCCATACGTTCCATTGCCGCAGCGTTTCTGCTATCCCGAAGACGCCCGCGAGCAACTGGTGCGTTCGCGAAAGTACATGGAGGAGAATTTCGGCGCGCCGCCAGCCGGGCTATGGCCCTCCGAGGGTTCCGTATCCGACGATGCGCTGCGCCTGGCTGCCCAGACGGGTTTCAAGTGGTCCGCATCCGACAACGGTGTACTGGCCCGCACCATTCACAAAGACGGCGGGCCCGCCAACACCTATCGCCCCTACTTGTGGAACGACGGCCACAACGAGATCCACATGATCTTTCGAGATCATCATCTGAGCGACCTGATCGGCTTCGTATACTCGCGCATGTCGCCGGAGGAATCGGCTACCCACTTCCTGACGCAGATCCGGAATAATTGCCGCGACATTCTGGCGCACGGCCGCGACGCGCTGGTTCCCATCATTCTGGATGGCGAAAATGCTTGGGAATACTACGATCGGAGCGGGCGGCCGTTCCTGGCGGAGTTATACAAACGCATCGAACAGGATCCCTACATGGCGGCCGTGACCGTCAGCGAGGCCCTTCGACGCATTGAACCTCATCCGCTGGATCACATTTTCCCAGGTTCGTGGATCGGAGCCAATTTCGACGTGTGGATCGGCGCCGAGGAAGACAACCGCGCGTGGGATTATCTTCTGCGCGCGCGGCGCACTTACGACCAGGTACTGCTGGACGGCGGCCGTGGCGTGCCGCCCGACAGACTGCGACTGGCCCATGAAGAGTTGCTGATTGCCGAGGGCAGCGATTGGAACTGGTGGTACGGTCCCGAACACGAATCCGCGAACCGTCCTGAATTCGATCGGCTGTTCCGGGCACATGTGGCCAATGTCTACCGCGCTTTGGGAATGGAGCCTCCAGTGGAGCTTTCGCGGCCGATTCTCAAAACTGCGGAGCCCGAAGCGCACGACGTGCCCAGCGGGCCCATCCGCGCCACCATCGACGGCGAGGTCAGTTCCTATTTCGAATGGCTCGGCGCAGGTCTGTACATCGTCGATAGCCGGTCGGGAGCGATGCACGGGCAACGCTTCGTAGTGAAGGAAATGCGCTACGGCAGCGACGGCTCAAACCTGTTTGTGCGGCTCGATTTCGAGCAGAACATGATCTCGGCGATGCAGGGCGCATTGGTCGTCCTGCAGGCTTCGGCAGTGGCCGCCCCAGGCACCGTGAGGACGTTTAGCATGCGGCTGGACCAGGGGAGGCGCATCGAATCGGAAGGCTGTGAATTCGCATTTGCGAAGATCTTCGAGGCCCGAATTCAGCTGAGCGCCATTGGCGCCGCCATCCGGCAGCCGGTCAAATTCCATCTCTCCTTGTGGCAGGACGGCCTTCCGCTGGACGCGGTGCCGCAGCAAGGCTGGCTCGAAGTGTCCACCACTGAGCCGAGTGAATGGGGATTCTGAGGACGTCCGCTACTGGGCGCACCAGCCCCCATCCATGAGGATGTCGGCGCCGGTAATGTAGGAGGCGGCCTCGGTGCAAAGAAACACCGCGAGTCCGCCGATCTCTTCAAGCCGTCCCCAGCGGCCGAGCGCAACCTTCGACAGGAAGAACTGGGTTTGTTCCGGACTGTCCAGCAGCACCGAGTTGATCTCAGTGGCGAACGGGCCGGGGCTGATGGAGACCACGGTGATTTGCTCCGGAGCCAGTTCGAGTGCGAGGGCGCGAGTCATTCCGAGCAGCGCCGCCTTGCTGGCCGAATAGACCGACCGCAGAGGCAGTGAGACGTGGCTCATGGTGGACGCGACATTGATCACGCGGCCGTAGCCCTGCCCCTTCATGTGCGGCACGAAGGCGCGGCACATGAGGAACGCTGAGGTGGAGTTGGTAGTCATGACGCGGTTCCACTCATCGAGCGTGAACTCGAGCAGGGGCCGGCGGATGTTGATGCCCGCGTTGTTGATGAGGATGTCGATGCGGCCGAACGCCTGTGCGACGGAGTGCTCGAGTTCGGTGACGGACGCTTCATCGGAGACATCGGCGGGGAAGACGCGGGCTTCTCCGCCGGCGGCAGCGATGGAGGCAGCAGTGACGTTGAGCTGTTCGACATCGCGGGCCACCAGTGCGACTCGGGCGCCGGCAGCGGCCAGGGATGTGGCCATCGCCCGGCCGAGTCCGCGGCTGGCCCCGGTAACCAAGGCCGTCCGCCCGCTCAAATCGTAATTCGGGGACAGGCTACGCAATCCCTAATTCTACGCCTACCATAGCTCTCGGCTTACGACCGCGACGTTGTGGACGCAGGGGACGGCCCCGAGTCGCCTCGAGACGCAAAACGAAGTCCTCGCCAGCGGCCGGACGACCGGTTCGCGTGGACTGTCGAATCCGGTCGATGGTCACCGCATCCTGCAGGCCGAGTTGCAGAACTTCGCCCCAACCTCGTGGAGTCCAGCGCCACCACCACTCCGCCATGTCGAGCAGGCCGGTCCTGTCGGCGCCGGCCCGATGAGCCGCCGCGCTGGACCATCGCCAGTCGACGGCCTGGGACGTCAGACCCGCTCTCACGGGATTCAGCTCTACGTATCGAAGCGCCTCCCATTGGTGCCGTTCATCAAGCGGGCATGAAAAATACCGGTTCTGCCAGAGGTGACCGTTCTCGCCGCGACGCATGTTGAACCATCGCGAGTAGTCGTTATGGGCGCGACCCAGAGCATGGGCCAGGCCGTCCTCATTGTGCGGGATCGCCAGGATGTGGACATGGTTCCGCATCAGGCAGAATCCGGTGATCCGGACGCTGGCGGCGCGGCAGTGGTGGGTCAGCAACTTGAGGTACATCGCGCGGTCGCTGTCGTCGAGGAACACGTCCTGCTGGCGATTCCCGCGCTGCGTGACATGATGCCAGAATCCAGGAGTCGACGACTCGTGCCATTCTCGCCATTACGGTTAAATAGCCGGGATTGGCTGTCGTTGTTCTCGCGGGAAATTGGGGATTGCGTAGCCTGTCCCCGAATTACACGGGCCGCACGATCGATTGCGAGCGGAGGTAGTCCATCAGCGTATCGGGACCGAGGACCCCACCGCCCAGTCCGCTCATCTTGCATCCCGCATAGGGGATCCCGTGTTGGAACACGTTATGGGCATTGATCCAGCTGTTGCCGGCCACCATTCCTTCGGCCACCCGGCGGGCCCGATCCAGATCGCGGCTCCACACGCTATTCGCAAGCCCGTACAGCGATTGGTTCACGAGATCCACGGCTTCCGTTTCGGTCTTGAACGGCATTACGAAGGCGACCGGGCCGAAGATCTCCTCGCGCGCACACACATTGTCCGGCACCCCGATAAGAAGGCACGGTTTCACGTAGAACCCCTTCGGGGTCTCGGGAACCGTGGCCGGGCCGCCCTCGAGCAACACGCCGGCCCCTTCCTCCTTACCGCGCTGGATGTAGCCGAGGACGCGTTCCATTTGGCGGCGGCTCACCAACGGTCCCATGTCGGTATGGGGGTCCAGGCCATGCCCGATGCTCAGACTCGTGAGATGGTGCTTTACCGAATCCAGGAAGTCGTCCAGGATGTTCTCGTGAACCAGCCACCGGGTGGCGGTACAGCAGACCTGTCCGGTGTTGAGCGTGATCGCACCGGCCAGCGCTGCCGCGGTTGAGGGCACATCGACATCCTCGAAGACTACGGCGGCGCCCTTTCCGCCGAGTTCCAGTTTCGCGGGCGCCAGGTTCGCACCGCACGCAGCGGCGATCTTGCGGCCCACTTCGGGTGATCCCGTGAAGCCCATTCGCCGGATGCCGGGATGCCCGGCCAAGGCGGCGCCGGCGGTCTCCCCGTAGCCTGGAACCACGTTTATGACGCCGTCGGGAATCCCCGCTTCCTGGGCCAACCGGCAGAAGTAAAGGCTGGTCAGCGGAGTATCTTCCGCCGGCTTCAGCACCACCGTATTGCCCGCCGCCAAGGCCGGCGCGAAGCCCCAGCCGAGAAGCAGTAACGGGAAGTTCCAGGGCAGAACGAAGGCGCACACGCCATACGGAAAGCGTGCCGAATAGGCCTCGAACCCGGGCACCGCGATGGGTTCGCGGATGCGCGTCTCCACCGCGAGGTCCGCGTAGTAGCGAAGCGTCTGCGCCACATTTGGAACATCGAAGGCAGCGGCCTGTCCAATCGGTTTGCCGACATCGAATGATTCCATCTGCGCCAGAGCCGGGGCGTGGGTATCCACCAGTTCCGCCAGACGATAGAGGATGGCACGCGCGGTCGATGGCTGACATCGTTGCCCACCCGGAACCACGGAAGGCAACGGCGGCTGCGCAGACAGCCCGGTCGATATCGGTTGCGCTGCCCTCGGCGACCTCGAGCCAGGGGTTCGCCCGTGCCAGGATCGCGTGTGACGAAATGGCGCCCCTCTGCCGCGTCCAGCCATTTGCCACCGATAAACATCGGAAGCGGACCTGAACCGAGGAATCCCGACACCTCAGGCAGGATCTCGTTCATTGCTGTGGTAGACATGTCTTGGCTCCGAAATCAACGCTACTACTCTATGCCCGTTCGAAGCGCAATGGGAAGGGGCGCGAATGCGTCTAACCTGAAAGAACCATGCCTGAGAAATCCACCGTCGATCTTTACGCTTTGAGCGATCTATGCACGCCGTGGTGCGTCCACGTAACGGCTACTCTGCGAATTGCCGACCATATCGCCGCAGGGATCGACGAGATCCACAAGTTGGCCGCCGCCGCGCACTGCGACGCCGATGTCCTGCACTCTGTGCTGGGGCACCTGGTTGGCAAAGGTGTCTTCGAGGAACTCGCGCCCGGACGGTTCTCATTGAACGAACCGGCACGGGCGCTGCTCGACCCCGTCCAGCGAATGGGGCTCGACCTCGAAGGGTTCGGCGGGCGTATGGCTCATGCGTGGGGAACGCTCCTCACCTACGTTCGGACCGGCCGCCCCGCCTATCGCGATGTTTTCGAACTTCCGTTCTGGGATGACCTGGCCGCGCACCCTGAGATCGCAGCCGAATTTGATGCCATCATCGGGCCGGCGGGACACGGAACTCCCAGCGCCGGATTTTCAAATCACCGGCGGCTGGGAACCGGTGCGGTCCGTGGTGGACGTCGGCGGCGGCACGGGGGCGATGCTCGCGGAGATTCTGCGCAGGTGGCCGCACGTTCGGGGCACATTGGTCGATTTGCCCCGAACCGTAAATCGTTCAGACGAAATATTCCAGGCGGCCGGCGTCGCCGATCGGGTCACAAAAACCGGCCAAAGCTTCTTCGACCCGCTGCCGGCCGGCGCCGATGTCTACCTGCTCAGAGGGATACTGAACGATTGGCCCGATGCCGAGGCGAAGGCGATCCTGATCCGCTGCGCCGAGGCGGCGCGCCCCGCCGGGCGGGTTGTCGTCCTCAAGTCGGTCGGTCCGGACGGCGCGCCCAAGGACCTGGTTATCGAAATGGTGCTGGCGGGAGGCAAGCACCGCACCGTCTCGGAGTTCCGTGAATTGGCGGGTGAAAGTGGGCTCGAAGTGTTGGCTGCCGGGCGGCAACCGTCCGGCTACTTCGTCGTCGAATGCCGCCCGGTCTAGTCGTCCAAACGCCGCACGCGCAGTCCCCGAAACATAACGCCGCCGCCGTGATTCTGCAGACGAGAGCGGACTCACGCGCACGATGTCACCGTTGCCCTTCATCTTCTTCAACGCGGCGGCGACCTCGGGCTGAGAGAGATCGAAGGCGAGCACCCTGGCATCATCGAGCCAGTGCTCCACTCGATCGCCCTTTAGCACGATCCGTGAACGGTGCCACGCTCCCGTTCCCTGTGGAGGCTTTCGGACCGGAGCGAGGATGGAATACAGCGCTCCGGTGCCCCGCGACGGTCCATTCCGGGCATCCGGATTCGTCTCGTCGTCGATCAGTTGATATTCCAGTCCGCGAGCCCGCGCCTGGAATCCGGTCTCGCCGTTGCGCTGCCAGCGATCTGTTTTCTGCACCAGGTACTTCACACCGGAGTTAGCGCCTGGATCTAACTTCCATTCAAACTCGAATTCGAAGGATCGGTAGGTTTCGCGCGTACGCAGGTCCTGCATTCCTTCAGCGTTGTTCGTCAACGCTTTCAGACACCCATCCTCCACCACCCACGATGAAACAGGAAACGGCCGGCCCGTGACTTCGAGCCACGAGCCGGCCGCCAGATTCCGCCACTCTTGCGCATAGGCCGCACCTAAAATGAGCGCGGCCCCGAAACAGATCCGTTTCACGCCTGGGAGAACTTGTACACCGTAGTGGTCTTGTATTCCTGCCCCGGCTTCAGCTCCGTGGAAGCGAACTGCGGCTGGTTCGGCGCATCCGGGAAATGCTGTGTTTCCAGGCAGAGCGCGCACCGCTGCGGGTACTTCTTTCCGCCCTTGCCTGTGAGCGAGCCATCCAGGAAGTTGCCCGTGTAGAACTGGATTCCGGGCTGATCCGTGGATACTTCCATGATCCGGCCCGACTTCGGTTCCCGAACGCGCGCCGCCACGGCCATTGATCCGCCCTTGCTGGTTCAGCGCGAAGTTGTGATCGTAACCCTTGCCGAGTTTCAGTTGCTCATTGTCGGCATTAATTCTTGCGCCGATCGCGGTGGGCTGGCGGAAATCGAACGGTGTGCCTTCCACCGGCTGCAACTTGCCGGTCGGAATCAGGCCCTTGTCCACGGGAGTAAAGTTATCGGCCATGATCTGCATCTCATGATCGAGAATTAACCCTTCGCCCTGACCCGCCAGGTTGAAATACGAGTGGTTGGTCAGATTCACAACCGTGTCCTTATCCGTGGTGGCCGAATAGTCGATCTTGAGTCCGTTGTCGTCGGTCAGCGAGTACGTCACCTTGGCGGTCAAGGTACCGGGATAACCTTCTTCCCCGTCCTTGCTCACGTAAGTCAACTCCAGGCCGCCCGGCACTTCCTTCGCCGTCCACAGGCGGCTGTTGAAGCCCTGAGTCCCGCCGTGCAGCGAGTTATCCCCGTCGTTTTTCGGCACGTGATAGGTCTTGCCGTCCAGCTTGAAGGTCGCATGCCCGATACGGTTGCCGTAACGGCCGATCAACGCGCCGAAATAAGCCGGATTCTTGATGTACGGCTCGAAGGTGTCGAACCCGAGAACTACGTCCACCGGCGTCCCGCTCTTGTCCGGCACCTTCAGCGAATTAACAATCCCGCCCCAGGTAATGATATCCGCCGACATGCCTTTTCCGTTCGACAGCATGTACATGTCCACTTGCTGCCCATCGGGCGTCTTACCCCACTCGTGTTTCATGATTCCGGCTTTCGCTCCCGTTTCAGCTTTCGTCTCGGTTGTTTCGGTTTTCTTCTCGCAGGCCGCCAGCGCCAGTCCTGCCAGCGCGGCGCCCGCCTGTCTCCGGTTGATTAACATGAATCTCCCTTTCCGCCGGATACCTGTCCGTAGGTGGCCCCGGCGCCGTGTTTGCGAAAATAATGTTTGTCGAGCATCGCCTGGGGCACTGGGCGAGCCAGCGGATTAGCGATCAGCGTTCGAGTAGCCATCTCCGCGATCTCTTCCAGCACCACCGCATTGTACGCCGCCCCCGCCGCGTTCTTGCCCCACGCAAACGGTGCGTGCCCGCACACCAGCACTCCCGGAACCGCGCATGGGATCGATGCCTTCGAACCGCCGCACAATCGCCAGTCCCGTATTGCGCTCGTACTCGCCCTGGATCTCCGCATCGGTCAGCGGACCCGCCACCGGAACCGGCCCATAGAAGTAATCCGCGTGGGTCGTTCCGAAGCACGGAATCTCGCGGGCCGCCTGAGCCCACGACGTCGCCGCGCGCGAATGCGTGTGCACCACGCCGCCGATCGCCGGGAACGCGCGGTACAGGACCACGTGCGTATCCACGTCGGAGGAAGGACGCAGGGAGCCTTCCACCACCTTCCCGTCCAGATCCACCAGCACGATATCGGACGGCTTCATCGTTTCGTAGGGCACGCCGCTCGGCTTGATGGCCACCAGCCCATCCGTCGCGCGAAATTCCGCTGGCGTTGCCGAACGTGTACAGCACCAGCCCCCGGCGGACCAACTCGAGGTTGGCCTCCAGAACTTCCTCCTTCAGGCGTTCGAGCATTTCACCGCACTCCTGGATTCCGCCGCGATCCGCCGCAGCGCCGGCAGACACATCGCCCACCGCGACCGCTTCCGATCCCGGCTTGCCGAACGCCGAAATACAACTTGCGGTATAGCGCAGTACAAGTTCCTCGTAGATCCGTGCGGCTTCCGGATCCGGCTCCACGACGCGATATTTCGGGCACAGCGCCTCCTGCGCCTCTTCGATCGTCTTGAATGTCCCGGCCGCCAGAAACGCGAAGATCGCCGATCCGAGGCTGGTCACTTCGGCTCTGCGGCACCAGCACGGGCTTGTTCAGCACGTTCGCGTACACCCGGTTGAGCGTCTCGTTCTTCTGCGGGATGCCACCGCCGTTGATCACGCGGTGGATCGGCACGCCGTGCTCCTCCATGCGCTCCAGAATCACGCGCGTATGGAACGCCGTGCCCTCGATGGCCGCGAACAACTCGTCCTGCGCCGTGTGCGTCAGCTTCCAGCCGAGCGTCACGCCGCCCAGTTCCGGATTCACCAGCACCGTGCGATCGCCGTTGTCCCAGGTCATCCGCAGCAGCCCGGTCTGGCCGGCCGCGATACGCTTCGAGCCCCTCGGATAGCGCCGCCACGGTCGATCCGGCCCGCCTGGCGATCGCATCGAAGATATCGCCCGTCGCCGAGAGCCCCGCCTCGATGCCCGTCAACTTCGGATGCATGCTGCCCGGCACCACGCCGCACACGCCCGGGTACCAACTCCGCTTGCTCGGCGATCGCCATGATGCACGTGGACGTGCCCACCACGTTCACCACGTCCCCGGTCTTGCAGCCCGCGCCGATCGCATCCCAATGCGCGTCGAACGCGCCCACCGGAATCGGGATGCCCGCGCGCAGCCCCAGCTTCGCCGCCCACTCCGGCGCATCAGCGTGCCCGCGACGTCATCACTGGTCGGCGTAGCGTCCGGCGGCGATCTTCGCGCGCACTCCTGTCAGCAGCGGATCCACCGACGTCAGGAACTCCTCCGGCGGCAGCCCGCCGAGCGACGCGTTCCACATCCACTTGTGACCCATGGCGCAGACGCTGCGCGGCACCTCGGCGGCGTCGGTGATGCCGCACAGTACGGCGGCCACCATGTCGCAGTGCTCGAGCGCGGTCGCCATGCGCTCGCGCTTGTCCGGATTGTTGCGGCAGCCAGTGCAGCAGCTTCGAAAAGCCCCACTCGGACGAGTAGGTGCCGCCGCACCACTGGATCGCCTCCAGGCCGCGTGCGATGGGCCGCCGCGGTGATCTCGGCCGCCTCGCGCCAGGCGCGATGGTCGCACCAGAGATAGTAATCGTCCAGCGGCTTCAGGTTCTCGTCCACCGGAATCACGCTCGATCCCGTCGTATCCAGCGCGATGGCCTCCACGGCGCCGCCCGGCGACGCCGGCCGCGCGCGAGCGCCGTCCAGTGGCCTCCACCAGCGCGGCCATGTGATCCGCGTGGCTTTGGGTGGCGTGGTCGGGGTCCTCCTTGCGCCGGTGCAGCGGATACTCGCCGACGCCGGACCCGAGCCGGCCCCGCTCGCTATCGACAATCGAAACGCGCACGCTCAGCGTGCCGAAATCAACTCCAGCAACAATAGCCATTGCTCGTCAGCTCGTCACCTATTCGTGCCAGTACATGTCCCAGCCGAGATAGTTCTTCGCCGCTTCGTACACCGCGGCGGCAGCCGTGTCGCTGAAGTTCGCGGCCACGTGGTGCTCGAAGCCGTTCTCGCAGATGTAGCGCAGCAGCTTCTGCAGGTTCTTGATCTCCACCACGCCCGCGCCGCCGAATGTCTCGAGCGGATCCGACGTGAACCGCCCCGTTCCCGCATAGCCGCGCATACGCCCGGTGGTGTCGTCGGTTGAGAACCGCGCGAAGCTCATATCGCCCGGCTTTCACACGGCCGACGCAGGTGCCGAAGGTGTTCAGCTTGCCCACCGTCCCGGCGATGATCTCCTGGAAGTCCATCCGGACGTTCTGGAAGAAGTGCTTCGGCAGGTTGCTGCAGTGGAAGCAGACGGCCTTGTCCGGATCGTCGCCGTAGTTGTTGTTCCAGTCGAGCAGCGCGCTCGGCGTTTCCGATGCCAGGCGCAGCGCATGCATGCCGATCACGCCCGGGACGTCCACTTCGCAGGCGCTCGAATGCAGGCCGTTGCTCATCATGCTCATCACGGTGCAGGGAACCACGCCGAAGTACTCTTCCATCGACGTCCAGCACTGGATGGCGCTGATGTCCAGATCGTTGTCGCCCATCCAGCGGTCGATCACCGCTCCGAGCTTCGCCATCTTGTAGAGCGCTGCTTCGGTGACAGCAGGACGTGTCCACATAGTTGCGAATGGCCGCGAGTTTCTCCTGCACCGGAGCCTCATCGTTCTTCAGCTTCTCGATGCGCCCGAACACTTCGGACAGGTCGAGAGGCTCGATGGAGATCCCGTAGCCTTCCAGCATCTTCTCGCTGTACCGCACGGTGTTGAAGGCCGCCGGACGGGCGCCGATCGCCCCGATGCGGAGTTTCTTCAGCCCGTTTGCGACGCGGCACACAGCGGCGAACCAGTGCAGGTCTTTCAGGAACTCCGGCGATCCCGGAGCCTCGGTGTGCAGCGTGGTGAGCGAGTACTTGATCCGGTACTGCTGCATGTTGTTGCACGCCGACATCTTTCCGCAGAAGCTGTCGCGGCGGTCGGCGATGGTCATCTTCGACGCGTTGTCGGGCGTCGCCTGCACCAGCACCGGCACGTTCAGGTCAGCCATCCGGATGGCTTCCACCAGCGTGCGCTCCTCGCCGAAGTTCGGCAGCGTCACGATGATGCCCGCGATCTTGTCCTGATTCTCGCGGAACAGGGCCGCGCATCGTTTGGCGTCCTCGCGCGATTCCACGGCGCCGTACTTGCTCTGTTCCGGAGTGAGGCAGACGGCTCCATAACCGGCGCCCTCTACAGTCGCGATCATTTCGTCGCGGCCGCTCTTGGCCAGATGGTCCGGGAAGAATCCGCGATTGCCGACAATAATTCCAAAACTCAATGCCATATTCAATTCCTATCTTGCCCATCCGGGCCTTATGAGAGTCTGTACGCGAGTCGGCCTAACCTTTGCCGGGCCGGAACGCGAACGTATAAAATCCGCCGATCAACAATAAAAGGATTCCCCACCAGATGTCCACGTGCAGCTCACCCAACACCACACCGGGAGTCGGCGCGCCCATCCCGGCCACGCCCGAACCGGTGATCAGCACGCCGTATATCAGGAGCAGGACGCCGATGAAGAACCAGACCGAAATCGCTTTAGGGTGTTCCATGTTGTTTTACCAGAAGAGGATCTGCAAGATCACGAAAACCACCGCCACCACACCCGCCCAGAATACTGGCCTCTGGTACAGCTTCAGGTGGCCTTCGGACGGAAGTTCCGTACATCCGTAGACCAGGCCGACCAGTTGTGATTCCGGCCGCGGACGAGTCATGTAACTCACCACCACGGTCACGATCACGCAAATCAACCAGCTCCATAGCGCGCGGTACATGTTCTCGGCCATGGCCTTGGCGTTTGAAGATAACGCCACGATCGACAGTGCCGACGGATCGGCTTTGACCCAGGCCCACATGCCCACGGAGGAGACCGTGCCGCACAGCAATCCCCAGAACCCGCCCGCCTTGGTCGCCCGCTTCCACAGCATGCCCAGCACGACCGTTCCGAACAACGGCGCGATGAAGAAGCTGAACAACGCCTGAACGTAGTCCATGATGCTCGAGAACTGCATCACCAGGTACGCCGTACCAATGCTCACCATCACGCCCAGCACCGTGCACCAGCGGCCCATGCTGACGTAGTGCGCGTCGCTCGCGTCCTTCTTGATCACAGCGCGGTAGATGTCGTAAGTCCACACGGTGGTAAACGCGCTGACGTTGCCCGCCATGCCCGACATGAATCCCGCGATCAGCGCCGTGATACCCAACCCCAATAAACCCGGCCCGCAATATCGCGCCAGCATCAGCGGCAGCACTTCGTTGTAGCTGTGCGTCCCCGCTTCCACCGCGGCGCCTTCGCCCACCAGTTTCATCGGCAGCAGCGCCAGTCCGAGCAACCCCGGCAGGATCACGATGAACGGCACGGCCATCTTGAATGCCGATCCGATGATGGGAGCCATCTTCGCCGCGCGGATGTCCTTGGCCGCCAGTACGCGCTGCACCACCAGGAAGTCCGTGGTCCAGTATCCGAACGAGATTACCCACCCCAGCCCGAGCACGATGCCCGTCCAGTGAATTCCCATCGGATTGTCGGTGAAATTCCCGAGAGTCCCCCACAGGTGCGTGTACGTCCCGGCATCGCCGAGTCTCTGCGCGATGCGCGCCTGCAATCCGGCCCAGCCCCCGGATTCAATCAGACCCAGGATCGGTATCAACAACGCGCCCAACCAGATCAGCACGAACTGGAGAACTTCATTGAAGATTGCCGAACGCAACCCGCCCAACGCGACGTAAACCGCCACCGTGATGGACGAGACCCAGATGCTGAAGTTGATGTCCCAGCCGAGAACCACCTTCATCACCAGCGCCATCGAATACATGTTGATGCCGCTCATCAGCACGGTCATGAACCCGAACGACACAGCCGACAGCAGCCGGCTGTCCTCACCGAAACGCAGCTTCAGGTAGCCCGGCACCGAATGGGTTTTGGAGATGTAGTAGAACGGCATCATCACCAGGCCCAGGAACAACATGGCCGGAATTGCGCCGATCCAGTACCAGTGCGTGGCCAGAATTCCGTATTGGTAAGCGGAAGCGGCCCAGCCCATTAATTCGAGCGAGCCCAGGTTCGCGGAGAGAAAGCTCAAGCCCGCAATCCACGCAGTCATTTCACGTCCGGCGAGGAAGAAATCTTCCCCGGTGCCGGACTGGCCCTTCAAATAAAACCCGATGGCCAGCACAGCTACGAAGTAGATCGCGATGATCGCGATATCGATCCCGTTGAGCGAAATGAGGCGCGAAGGCGCGGCGGCGAGGAGTGAGAAGGGAAGCGCCATAAAGAAGGTTGGCATCACCGCAATCACCTGTCCGGACACACGAAACGGGGTGCGGCAGACTGCCGCCCTGATGAAAGCGGTTGCATCATGCAAGATTATATGCCGTTTGCAACTTCGAAAGTGGGTCATACTGCGAAAGAGGGCTCCAGATGATTGAAACGAATCAAAAAATAACCCGGCGTTCTCTGATTGGCTCCATTGGCGCCGCCGCGGCTCTGTCCGCCGAGACTCTCAAGCTTCCGGCCAAGGTTCGAGTCGCCATCGTCGGATTGGAGGGACACCCCACCGAAATTTCCAAGCCGATTGACGAGATGCCCGACGTTGAGGTGGTCGCCATCGCAACGCCGGACGCCCGCGCCATCGAGCGATACACGCGCGGCAAATCCCGCCTGGCCGCGCTGAAACCCTATACGGACTATCGCCGCATGCTGGACGTGGAAAAGCCCGACGTGGTGGCGGTCTGCAACAACAACGGCGAGCGTGCCGCCGCGATCATCGAAGCCGCGGGACGCAAGATGAACGTGATCGCCGAAAAGCCGCTGGCGCTAACCCGCGCCGACCTCAACCGCGTGAAATCCGCAGTGAAGGAAAACCGTATCCAGCTGGGAATGTTGCTGCCGATGCGCTATGAGCCCTCCTATCTCGCGCTGAAGCAGATCGTCGATTCCGGAGAGATCGGTGAAGTCATTCTGATCTCCGCCCAGAAGTCGTACCAGTTGGGCAATCGCGAGGAGTGGTACAAGCACCAGGCTACTTACGGGAGCACGATCCTGTGGATCGGCATTCACATGTTCGATCTGATGCGCTTCACCAGCGGGCGCGACTTCACGCACGCCAGTTCCTTCATGGGACGCGTCGGATTCCCATCCGCCGGAGAGATGGAGACCACCACATCCACCGCCTTCCGCATGGATAACGGTGGAACGGCGACGCTTCACATGGACTATTGCCTGCCGGCGGGTGCGCCCTCCCACGGCGACGATCGCCTGCGGCTGTCCGGCACGAAGGGGGTCGCCGAGTACATGGCCGCCACCGGAACCACGCTCGCCACCGCAACGAAGAAGCCGCACCGCCTGGAAGCACTACCACCGGAGGGCTCCGTGTTCCGCGACTACATCGCCAGCGTCTACGGCGGCGCGAAACCGACCTTGTCCATTGAGGACATCTATCGTAATTGCGAGGTTACGATCGCCGCGCACGAGGCAGCGGTGGAACAGAAGGTGGTTCCGTGCATCGCATAGCGTTTCTGCTAGATGTGGACAACACGCTGCTCGACAATGACCGCGTCTCGGGCGACCTGCGCGCCCATCTCGACAGAACCTTCGGCGCCGAACGGGGCGAACGCTATTGG
Organism: uncultured Acidobacteriota bacterium; assembly: GCA_963737465.1. Classification (GTDB taxonomy): domain Bacteria; phylum Acidobacteriota; class Terriglobia; order Bryobacterales; family Bryobacteraceae; genus TMP-7. The sequence continues at coordinate 915,468 of CAVTTC010000011.1, read as the reverse complement.
CGAATCTTCGAGCAACTGCGGGCCGAACTCGGATATGCCGACTATCTCGGCGCCTTGCAGCGGTACCGGCTGGAACGCCCCGACGATCCGCGCATCCTGCAGATGTCGTCGTTCCTGATCGACTATCCGTTTCGCGACCGCCTCTATCCGGGTGCGCTTGATGCCATCGAGCACATCCGGCAATATGGCCCGGCGATCATCCTGAGCGACGGCGATGCGGTGTTCCAGCCCCGGAAGGTCGAGCGCTCCGGCTTGTGGTCGGCGGTCGAAGGCAACGTCCTCATATACGTGCATAAAGAACACATGCTCGAGGAGATTGAGCGCCAGTATCCGGCCGAACGCTACGTCATGGTGGACGACAAGCTGCGCATTCACGCGGCGATGAAGGAGATCTGGAAAGAACGCCTCACGACGGTTTGGGTGGTGCAGGGACATTACGCAACGGACCCGGAAGTGACCCGGCGGTATCCGCCGGCCGATGTACGGATGGAATCCATCGGGGAACTGGCTCGATTTGGGGTTGGCCGTCGCGGACTTGAAAAGGCTGGAGTCAACAAGTGCGATCAAGCCACCGGCGGCATGTGCTGCAATCCGCATCCCACGGCACGATATAATGGCCGCGGAATTAAGCCTCTTATGTCTGATACGTATTTGAACTGGCTGATCGGCAACACCAGGACTTCCTGGTGGCACGATTCGGCCGAAGCGGCGGAACTGGATCGCGGTTTGCAACGCGGATGCGTCGGCGTTACCACGAATCCTTTCTTGTCGAATGTCGCCGTCTGTGAAAGACCGTTCGCTGTGGGCCGGTGAGATCGATCCGGTGCTTGCGCAGAAGCTGCCCGGCGAAATGAAAGCGGAAGCGCTAATGCATATCGCCGTGTCGCATGCCGCAGCGAAACTGATGCCCGAGTACGAGGCGAGCAACGGCGAGCGTGGATTCGTCTGCGCCCAGGTGAACCCGCTGCGGGCCGGCGATCGCGAATGCATGCACACATTGGCGAAGCGGTTCCACGGCTGGTCGCCCAACATCGCCGTTAAACTGCCTGCAACCTTCGCAGGTCTGGATGTTCTGGAAGAGTGTGTCGCTGAAGGAATCACCTGCACCGCCACTGTGAGTTTCACCGTCCCCCAGGTGGTGGCCATCGCCGAACGGCACCGCCGCGGCGCGGAACGCGCCCGGAAGAACGGCGTCACGCCGGGCAAGTGTTTCTCGGTGATCATGATCGGCCGTCTGGACGACTATCTGCGTGAGGTGGCGCACGATTCGAAGGCGCCGGTCAGCGAAGCCGACATCCAGCAAACCGGCGTCGCGGCCACCAAGCGCGCCTATTCGATCTACCAGGAACAGGGCTACGAAGCGGTACTGCTGATCGCCGCTCTGCGGGGCTCGTATCATCTGACGGAAATCGCCGGAGCGGATCTGATCATGTCGATCGCGCCGTCGTTCCAGGATGTATTCGTGACGAAGGACTTCCCACGCGTCGAGAAGATCCAGGAGCCGGTGCACGCCGACGTGATCGATCGCCTGCGCACGATGCCGGAATTCGTCCGCGCCTATGAGCCGGATGGAATGGCGCCCGAAGAGTTCGTGACTTACGGCGCCACCCAGCGCACGCTCTCGCAGTTCTGCGAGGTCGGGTGGAAACTGCTAGAGGCTTTCCAGTAGGCTTCAGTTAGAGACACATATACGATGGCTACGCCCGTCGAAATGCCGAAACTCGGCAATACGGTTGAAGATTGTCTGCTCTCCAAGTGGATCAAGGCGAAAGGCGAGTCTGTCGCCGCCGGCGAGATCGTAGCGGAGATCGAGACGGACAAAGCGACGTTTGAAGTTCCGGCTCCGGTGGCCGGCGTCCTCCTCGCGACGTTTTTCGAGGAGGGATCGCTGGTTCCGGTGTTTACGAACATCTGCGTGATTGGGGCTTTGGGAGAGGACGTTTCGGCGTTCGCCCCGGGGTCGGCGGGAGAGAAGGCCAGTGGGGCAGGCGCTCCGCCTGCTGCGGGCTCTCAGCCCGCTCCCACCGAAGGCGGCCTGGAGAGGCCGCCGCAGGCCGTGAGCCTGCCCCACTCGGAATCCTCGTCCCTCAGTCCGCGAGCCCGGCGATTCGCCGAAGAGCACCGCATGGATCCGCGGAGCATCGCCGGATCGGGTCCGGGCGGGCGGGTGCTTGAGCAGGATCTGCGGGATGCGTTCTTTTCGGGTCGCACGCGCGGCCTCACCGCCGCCGGCACCGACCACGGCCACGGCCACTGCCTCTGCACGTCGGCGGCATCCGCGACAAGATCGCGCGCCGGATGCGGGAATCGCTCACCAGTACCGCGCAGTACACCATGACCGCCTCGGCCGACGCCACGGCCCTGCTGGCGCTGCGGAGCCGGATCAAGGCCCGGCGGGGCGAGATCCCCGACATCAACGTCAACGAACTCGTCCTGTTCTGCACGGTAAAGGCCTTGTTGCGGATGCCGCAACTCAACGCCGAACTGAAGGACGGCAAACTGCACCAGTACGATCAGGTCAATCTCGGATTCGCCTGCGATACCGACCGCGGCCTGATGGTTCCGGTAATTCGCGACGCGCAGGCCATGAGCGTGGAGCAACTCGCCGCCGCGGCGAAAGACCTGGCCGGGCGCGCCGTCAAGGGGCGGATCCTGCCGGACGAACTCTCGGGCGCAACGTTCACGGTCAGCAACCTGGGAAACCTCGGGATCGAGTCGTTCACGCCCATCATCAACGCCCCGCAGGTCGCGATCCTCGGCGTCGATTCCATCGAACTGCGCATGGTTCGCCGCGACGGAAAGATCGAGATGCAGGATCGCATCGGGCTGTCGCTCACTTGCGACCACCAGGTGATTGACGGCGCCCCCGGGGCCCGGTTCCTGGGAGTGGTGCGCGATTGCATCGAGGATGTTCACGCCCTGGCCGGGCTGAAGGTGTAGTATGTACGACCTGATCGTCATCGGCGGAGGCCCGGGCGGGTACGAAGCGGCCGCCCATGCGGCGCACAAGGGAAAAAAGGTCGCGCTGGTGGAGAAGGGGCGGGTGGGCGGCACCTGTCTCAACGTCGGCTGTATTCCTACCAAGGCGTTTCTCAAATCCGCGCGGATATTCTCGGATGCGAAACACGGAGCCGCATTTGGCGTATTCGCGGACGGCGTCCGGTTCGATATGCCCGTGGTGGTGGCGCGTAAGGACAAGATTGTCGGAACGCTGACCCGTGGCGTCGCTTCGATGTTGAAGCGGGCCGGCGTAGAGACGGTGAACGGGTATGCGCGGATCGTGGCCAGGGGTAAAGTTGCGGTGGACGGCCAGTCGCTCGAAGCGTCCAACATCCTCATCGCGACGGGTTCGCGTCCGGCGGTGCCGAGAATCCCGGGTCTCGACTCGGCGAGCGTTGTCGATTCCACCGGCATCCTGGAGCGCACCTCTGTGCCGGAGAGCATCGTCATCATCGGAGGCGGCTACATCGGCCTGGAGTTTGCGTGCTTCTTCTCGGCGGTGGGCAGCGAAGTGACGGTGCTCGAGATGCTGCCGAACGCGGCGCGGCGGCTGCGATCGGGACATCGCCAACCGGCTGCTCGACGCACTGCGTAAGTCGGGCGTGTCTCTGAAGACTTCGTGCCGTGTTACGTCGATCGAGGGTTCGACAGTCTGCTTTCGGGACGAAAAGGGCGTCGCCTCGGCAATCGAGGCCGCCTGCATCCTGAATGCGACCGGCCGTGTTCCAGTGGTGGACGGGCTGGGGCTGGAAGCGTTGTCCCTCGATTTCGATGCGCGCGGAATCCGGACTTCCGACGAGGGACGTACCAGCGTCCCGGGGATTTGGGCTTGCGGCGATGTGACGGGGCGCAGGCTGCTGGCTCACGCCGCCACTCGTGAAGGACTCGTCGCGGTCAACAACATGTTCGGCGGCCGGGATCGCATCCGGTATCACGCCATTCCCTCGGTCATTTATACGCATCCGGAAGTGGCCAGCGTGGGCTGGACCGAAGAGGAACTGAAGTCCCAGGGCGTCGAGTATAAGCGGGCCCTCTTGCCCATGAGCGTCGCCGGACGATTCCTGGTGGAGAACGAGGGCGGGTCCGGTGTGATCAAGGTTCTGGCCGGAAAACGGTACGGCGAGATCCTCGGGGTCCATGTGGCAGGCGACGGAGCAAGCGAGTTCATCGTGCTGGCCGCGGCCATGATGGAAACGGAGATGCGCGCCACCGATATCCAGCCCATCGTGTTCCCGCACCCGACCGTCAGCGAGGCCCTGAAGAGCGCCATTCTGGAAGTCGCGTGAAACAATTGATTGAATACGCGGAGAGGTGTCGAGAAGAGTCTCGACACGGCACGCAGGAGTGCGTGCGCCACCTTCAACGAGTACTGAGGAAAGCAAGGAAATGCCGAAAGCAATACTGATCGATCCAGCGCTAGTGCTGGCGTCCGGACGGATTCACTTCGAAGACATCGAGATGAACGTGTACAACCGGACCATCGAGGAGGAGAAGAGCCGCTACTCGCGCGAAGACTTCCTCGAGATCTGGCGCGACATGTGCGCCATCCGCGAATTCGAGACCATCCTCAACCAGGTCAAGCTGACGGGCAGCTACAAGGGGATCGCGTACAACCATCTCGGGCCGGCCCACCTGTCCATCGGACAGGAAGCGGCGGCGGTGGGCATGGCGTTCGGGCTCACGCCCGACGACCACATCTTCGGCTCGCACCGCAGTCACGGCGAGATTCTGGCGAAGGGCTTCTCGGCTATCCGCGCGATTCCCGATGCCGCATTGATGTCGATCATGGAATCGTACCTCGGGGGCGCCATCCTGCGCCCGTTGGAACAGCGGCACACGGGCACGGTGAAGGAACTGGCGCTGAAGTTCCTGGTGTACGGCGCGTACTCGGAGATTTTCGCCCGGGAGACGGGTTTCAACCGGGGGCTTGGCGGATCGATGCACGCGTTCTTCACGCCGTTCGGCGTATACCCGAACAACGCCATCGTGGGCGGATCTGGTTCCATCGCACCGGGCGCGGCGCTGTTCAAGAGGGTGAACCGGAAGCGCGGCATCGTGGTCTGCAATATCGGCGATGCTTCGTTCGGTTGCGGACCGGTGTGGGAGGGGATCACCTTCGCGAGCATGGATCAGTACCGCACGCTGTGGGATCCGACCCTGGGCGGCGGCCTGCCCATCCTGTTCCATTGCATGAACAATTTCTACGGCATGGGCGGCCAGCCCATGGGCGAGACCATGGGCGTGCAGTACACGGCGCGGATCGGCGCGGGCGTGAATCCCGAACAGATGCACGCCGAACGCGTGAATGGATACGATCCGTTGGCCGTCATCGACGCCATCAGCCGAAAGAAGCAGATCCTGCTCGAAGGTAGGGGGCCGGTGCTGCTCGATACGGTGACGTACCGGTTTAGCGGCCACTCGCCGTCGGATGCCTCCAGTTACCGATCGAAAGAAGAAGTCGAGCGGTGGCAGCACATCGATTCGATTGCCGGATACGAGAAGCGGGTCGTCGAGGGCGGAGTGTACTCGGAGGGCGAACTGGAGTCGGCGCGCCGGGCCATCGACGAAGTCGTATTCGAGATGTTCCGCTGTGCCGTCGATCTGGAAGTGTCGCCGCGCGTTGGGATGGATTCCGAACTCGTGGGCGAGGTGATGTTCTCCAATGGCAAGGTGGAGAAGTTGGACGATCGCGCGCCCGAACTGCTGCAGAAGCCGGAAGAGAATCCGCGCGTCCAGCAGATCAAGGGCAAGATCCGCAAGCCGTCGGCCGATGGCAAGCCTGTCCCCAAGATGAAGGCGTACAACGTGCGCGACGGCATCTTCGAAGCGCTGCTGCACCGGTTCACCATCGATCCGACGCTGGTTGCCTTCGGCGAGGAGAATCGCGATTGGGGCGGAGCGTTCGCCGTGTACCGCGGCCTCACCGAGTTGCTGCCCTATCACCGCCTGTTCAATTCGCCGATTTCGGAAGCGGGCATTGTCGGAGCCGCGGTCGGCTATGCGCTCGCGGGTGGACGCGTCGTGGCCGAGTTGATGTACTGCGGATTTCATCGGCCGCGCCGGCGACGAGATCTTCAACCAGCTTTCGAAATGGCAGGCCATGTCCGCCGGGCTTCTGCATATGCCGGTGGTGCTCCGGATCTCGGTGGGCGCGAAGTACGGGGCGCAGCATTCGCAGGATTGGACGGCGCTGATGCAGCACATCCCCGGCCTGAAGGTGGTCTACCCGGTGACGCCGTATGATGCCAAGGGCATGATGAACGCCGCGCTGGCGGGCACCGATCCGGTGGTGTTCTTCGAGAGCCAGAAGGTCTACGACTACGGCGAGATGTTCGCCGCGGAAGGCGTGCCCGAAGGCTATTACGAGATCGACCTCTCCCAGCCCTCCATCAAGAGGGCGGGGAAGGACCTGACGATGATTACGTTCGGTCCGGCGCTGTACAAGGCCGTGGAAGTGGCCGACGTGCTCGCGTCGCGATTCGGCCTGCATGCGGAGATCATCGATTTACGGTCGGCGAATCCGCTCGATTACCGGCCGTTGGTGGAATCGGTGAAGAAGACCGGGAAGGTCCTGCTGACTTGTGAAGCGGCCGAGCGCGGATCCGTGGTGCAGACGGTCGCCGCTACGCTCACTCAACTCTGCTTCGATTATCTCGACGCACCGCCGGTGGTGATCGGGTCGCGCAACTGGATCACTCCGGCGGCCGAGTTGGAGACGCTGTTCTTCCCGCAGACCAACTGGTTCCTGGACGCGATCCACGAGCGGATTGTGCCGCTAAAGGACTATCGTCCGGAGACGAACCAGAGCCTCGGCGAACTGGCCCGGCGGGCTCGGCTGGGAATCTGACGTTCAGGGCGGGAGTCCGGCTCCCGCCCCAGAAAGCGTCGGCAGGAGTGCCGACGCTGCACGCAGAGTGCGTGCGCCACTTCGGGTGACGCTACGGTTTTTTGACTTCGATCCCGGCCAGATCCTCGGTGAAATTCACAATGGCCGAGTGATCGCAATCGCCTTTTCCGTCATTCATCAACGACATCAGCATCTGCTGCACCAGGCTGGTCAAAGGCAACGGCACCTTCATCGATTCGCCCGCCAGCAGCGCGTTCCGCAGATCCTTCTGGTGCAGCTTGATGCGGAAGCCCGGCTTGAAATTGCGGCCGATCACCATGGGCGCCTTGGCGTTGAGAACCGTGCTGCCGGCCAATCCGCCCTTCACGGCGTTGAACACCACCTCGGGATCCAGGCCGGCCTTGGTTGCCAGCACCAGCGCTTCGCCCATGGCGGCGATATTGCACGCCACCATGATCTGATTCGCCAGTTTGGTCACGTTGCCGGCGCCGATGGCGCCCGTCAGGGTGACGCTCGACCCCAGGCTCTTCAGCACGGACTCAACCTGGTCGAAGACTTCCTTCTTGCCGCCCACCATGATGGCCAGCGTCCCGTCGATCGCTTTCGGCTCACCGCCGCTTACCGGGGCATCCAGAAACTCGACGCCTTTCTCGGCACAGGCCGCGCCAACCTTCTGCGACACCATCGGGCTGATGGAACTCATGTCCACCACGATGGAGCCCTTGCGCGCGCCTTCCAGGACGCCGCCCGGCCCCAGCACCGCTTCTTCCACCTGGGGGCCGTCCGGCAGCATGGTGATGATGATGTCCGTTTTCGCCGCGACATCGCTCGACGATTCTCCGCGGCTGGCTCCCGCCGCCGCTAACTCGTCCACCGATGCGGTGACAACGTCGAACACGGTCACAGCGTGACCCGCTTTCATGAGATTCCGGGCCATGGGTTTGCCCATGATGCCCAGGCCGACGAATCCAATTTCTGACATGTTGGTTGATTGCTCCGTCGTGATTATATCGAGCCGGGGCTCATGCTCGCCCGAGCACCGTGAGCCCCGAGTCGATCCGCAATGTTTCGCCGGTGATCGCGGTTGCATCGGCGGCCAGAAACAGAGCGGCCGCAGCCACTTCCTGGACCGTTGCAATCCTCTTCAGGGGCGACTTCTCGGCTCCGGCTGGGAACACCTCCTCAGGCCACCCCGCGAATCGCGTGTGCACCATTCCGGGCGCCAGGGCATTTACCCGCACCTCCGGCGCCAGCACGCGCGCAAACGACTTCGTCATGCTGATGAGGCCGGCTTTGGACGCCGCGTACACGATGGTGCTGCCGGCGCCGGTGTCCGCCGCGACAGACGCGATGTTCACGATCGCCGAGCCCGGCTGCTTGCGCAGATGCGGCGCCGCGGCCCGCGAGCAATAGAACGCGCCCCGCAGATTTGTGTTCAGCGTGCGATCCCAGATCTCGTCGGTAAGGTCGTCGAGATTCTGGTGGGGCGTCACCCGGCTCCATCCGGCGTTGTTCACCAGGACATCGATGCGTCCCCACCGCTCGATGGCGGCTGCCATCATGGCCCGGACTTCGGCGTCGATAGCGACGTTCGCACGGAACGCGATGGCATCCCCGCCACTCTCGCGGATGCGCGTGGCGACCTCTCCGGCAGCCTCGCGGGACTCGCTGTAATTCACCAGCGCGCGGGCGCCTTCCAGGGCGAACAGCTCGCAAATGGCGCGACCCATTCCGGTGCCGCCGCCCGTCACCACCGCCACTCTGTTCTGAAGTTTCACACGGTCATCTTAACCGAAGGGCTGGTCGATGGACGGACTCTGGGGCGTGAACATCTTCGCACCGTCTTCGGTCACGTAGAAACAGTCCTCCAGCCGGACGCCGAATTCCCCTGGAATGGCGATGGTCGGCTCGTCGCTGAAACACATGCCCGGCTGGAGGCGGGTCTTGTTGCCTCGCACGAGGTTGGTCCATTCATGCCCATCCAGGCCGATGCCGTGCCCCGTGCGATGGGGCAGACCGGGCAGTTTGTAATCCGGGCCGAAACCCGCATCGGTGATCACCTTGCGCGCGACGGCATCGATGGATTCGCACGTCGCACCCGGTTTCGCCGCCGCCAGCGCGGCATCCTGCGCTTTTCGCTCCAGGTCCCAGACCTTGCGCTGGCGATCGCTGGGCTTGCCCACGATGAAGGTGCGAGTGATGTCGGCAGAATAACCCTCCAGGGAACATCCCGCGTCCACCAGGACGAAGTCGCCGTCGCGAAGCCGCTGCGGCTCGATGGTCCCGTGTGGCGATGCGGTGTATTTGCCGAACAGAACCAGCCCTCCACCGGGCGCTCCCAATGCGCGGAAGGCCGCCTGGAGGTTCGCCGAGAACTGCGGTTGCATCATCCCGTCGAGGGCCGTGGGCGCTGCCGCCGCGATCGCCGCCAGTGTGATCTCGTTGGCCCGCTTCATCAGCGCGATCTCGGCGGACGACTTGATCATTCGGCAGCCCGCCGTTACGGGATCCGCGCTCACGCACTCGTAGGCGGGGCCGGCTTTCCGGATTCCATCGAAGATGAAGAATCGCACGGTCTCCTCGAAACCGATGCGTCCCGTGCGAATTCCGCGGTCTCGCAACACGTCGACGATGCGCTCGTAGGGACTCTCGTCTTCCTGCCAGACGCGTATGTCCTTACTGTACCGGATGACTTCGCGGGCACGTCCTTCCTCGAACGCCGGCGCCACGAAGGCCGGCTCGCCGCGAACCGGAAGCACCATCGCGAAGGTCCGCTCGCTGCGGCCCCAGCGCGTTCCAGTGAAGTAGATCATGCTGCTGCCCGGCTCCACGATGATCGCCTCGATCTTGTTCGCGGCCATCAGCCGGCGCGCCTGCTCGAGGCGGTGTTCGCGTTCCGGAACGGATATCGGCGTCACGCCCGAGGTCATCGGCTTCAGCCGGGCTGTGATCTCACTCATCGTGGACTGCGCGGCCGCGACCGCTGACGCCATTACCGAACCCGCGAACACTCTCCTGTTTACGGACATATTGGCTTATGGTAACAAGCTGGCGCGGACTGCTAGAGTGGGACTAGCATCCCTGTGCCCTCCGCCCTGTCTGCCGCATTTTGGGTATCCCTCATCGCCGCCGCCGGCGTCATTGCGGGAGTGCGCTTGTCCTCGATTCACGCTATTTCCCGTGGACTGGTCGCCTTCAGCGGCGGCGTGCTGGTGGGGGTCGCGAGTTTCTGGGTGGTTCCCGAACTTTCGGTCTTTTTCGGATGGCCGGGCGCTGTGGCGTGGGTGGCATCGGGATTCGGCGCGCTGTGGATCACTGACCGTTACATTCACCCCGTTTGTCCGTCCTGCTCCCACACGCACGACCATGATGCCTGCAGCACGCGCCTGCACGGATTTGCCGGACCCATTCTGACCGCAGCGGCTTTTCACAGTTTTCTGGACGGCTGGGTATTGGCGGCCTCCACGGAAGGATCCACGGCTCTTCTGGCCACGGGCGTACTGCTCGGTATCGCCGCTCACAAGTTACCCGAGGGGCTCGCCCTCGGCGTGATTGTCCGGGCGTCGGTTCGCGGCAACCGCTCAGCCATTTGGACCTCCGTCGGCGCGGAGGCCATGACAGTCGCGGGCGCCGCCGCTGCTTTGTTGCTCGCGCCTTCGCTCGGTACGCTCTGGGCGCATGCGTTGCTGGCCTTGGCCGCCGGGTCTTTCCTGTATCTCGGCTATCATGCTGTCCATAGCGAGTACAAACGGGGTGGCGTCGCTCCCGCTCTCATGCCCGCCCTGACCGGAGTCGCGGGATCCTCGGTGATGCGACTGGTGGTGGGCGGACGGTTTCCCGGGCTTTGATTCTGTGAAACGTACTTCGGAATACGGAATCTCCATTAGGTAGAAGGCTATGCGGGCACTTACCGTCCGGATCAGTGTTCTTTCGCTCCTGTTGATGAGTCCGGGGTTCCTGGCGCGCGCCCAGGATCCCACCCCGCCTCCGGCAACTCCTAAAGGGCAGGAGGCGGACCGAACCGCGGCCGCGGCCCAGCCGCAACCTTTTGACGCGCGGGACCCCGTGTACTACCCGGGGGACACCGAGCGGTTCAAACCGCTGATGCACAAGCTCGGCGTGAATATCTGGCTCGATCAGAAAGAGATCTGGACCAGCCCTTTTCACATGCGGGCGAAGGACGCCAAGTGGTGGCTCGGATTCGGAGCGGTGACCGCAGCCCTGATTGCCACGGATCACAAAACATCGAACGCCGTTCTCGGCAGTAATTCCGAGATTCGCTGGGGTAACCGGGTTTCCAAGATCGGTGCTTCGTATACGTTGATTCCGCTGATAGCCGGTTTTTATGGATATGGCGTATGGAAAGACGATCCGAAACCGCGCGAGGTCGGAGTGCTCGGCACCGAATCGTTGCTGGACGCGCTCATCGTGGTCGAAGTCCTGAAGACAATCGCGGGCAGAAACCGCCCCGACTCGGAAACAGACGCGGGCAAGTTTTTCGCCGGTGGAACGTCCTTCCCCTCCGGACACGCGATGGAGTCCTGGGCGCTGGCTTCACTCGTCGCCCACGAGTACAAGCACACGAAAATGGTGCCGATCGTCGCCTACGGACTTGCCGGCGTGGTGAGCGCCGCTCGATTTGGCGCTCAGAAACATTTCGCCTCCGACATCGTGGCAGGCGGAGCCATGGGCTGGTTCATTGGGCGCTATGTTTATCAGACCCACATGGATCACGCAATCCATCACCGGGCGTGGTTGAATCCGCAGATTGTGCCCACCGTGGATCCGGCCACGCGCACGTATGGAATCGCCCTGCGTTTCGGAAAAGGAGAGCCTAAGACGGCCCCAGCGGTGGGCGGCGTTTATGCCAATCCGTACGCGCTTGGAATTCCCGCCCGAGCGCTATCAGCATCCCCTCGCTAAAGGGACGTCCCATCAACGATATGCCGAGCGGAAGGTTCTCCGCGAAGCCGCAGGGAAGCGATAGCGCGGGCAATCCCGCCAGGTTCCCCGCAGGAATAGCGGCGCTCATGCCCCTATCCTGCGGCCTTGGGCGGTCACTCCGCGGCCGGTCCAGCGGATCGGAGATTTTCGGCGCCGGTCCGAACCTGGACGGGGTTACGAGCACATCCACCTGGGAGAACAGCTCCCGGAATGCCTGCTGGACCAGGGACCGGATGCGCATCGCTTTCAAGTAATCCCTAGCAGGAATCTCCGCGGCGGCCTTCAATCCGGCGATCTGCTTCTGGTCGGCCAGGGAGTCCACTTTGCCGCTCTCCAAAAGGTCCTCGAAGATCGATGAAGCCTCTGCGCCAATGATTGTGCCGACCATCGCGCCATATGGGAAATCGGGGAGCCGGGTCTCGCGCACCTGGACGCCCAATCCCCGGATCTGATCCAGCGCCCGCTGTAGATCCGGCCGCGATTCCGGCTCAGCCCAATCAGTAAAATCGACGGGGGCGAAACCCACGGTGATGTCCTTCATGGCGCGGGCGAACTGGGGCGCGTAATAAAAACTCTTTCCGGCCGACCCGGGATCGTCCGAATCTCCTCCCGAGATGGCCTGCAGGACGATCCCGCAGTCCTCGGCCGACCGGCACAGCGGCCCGATCTTGTCCAGCGTCCAGGACAGTGCCATCGCCCCGTAGCGGCTCACCAGTCCGTACGTGGGACGCAGCCCGGTGACGCCGCAAAAGGCGCTGGGGGTCAGGATGGACCCCGAGGTCTCCGATCCGAGGGCGAATGGAACCAGTCCGGCGGCTACAGCAATGCCCGATCCGCTGGACGATCCGCCCGACCACCGTGTTCGATCCCACGGGTTGAGTCCGGGGCCTTGCAGAGACGCTGAGGCATACCGGTAGGACGGGCCTCCGGCCAGTTCCACCATGGCCAGCTTTCCCATCAGCAAACCGCCGGTCTTGTTCAGCTTCTCCACCACGGTGGCGGTATAGTCAAATACCTGTCCGGCGTACGGTTTGGCGCCCCAAGTGGTGGGTTGGCCCTCCACCGCCAGCAGGTCTTTCACCGCAAAGGGGACCGCTTGCAGCGGTCCACGGAAACGCTCGCGTTTGCGCTCGGAATCTACATCCCGGGCTTTACGGTTCGCCGATTCCCGCAGCGATAGAGCCAGTCCGTTGTACCGGGGACCCAGGCGCTCCAGCCGGTCGCTGAAGGCGCGTGCAAGTTCGACGGCTGAAAACTCCTTGGCTTTCCACCGCGCGTTGATGGATGCGATGCTCTCGAAGAAAATGTCTTCGGTGAAAGTCGCCATCGGGATCAGGCCTTGAAGCGGGTTGCGGGCTCCGTCGCCATGGGCAGTTTCACCTTCGAGAGTTGTTCCGAGTTGGCGCGAAGACTCTCGCGGGCGGCCTTCAACTCCTCATCCGGCGTCGCCGGAATAGGCGTCACCGGGGTGCGCTGCTGCGCCGAGATGGGCAGAGCCAGTGCCAGAGCCGCCAGGTTCCTGCGCGTCATCCGCTGCATGTTTATGACCCGTTTTCGTTCGCAGCCGAGGTGCCCATGCTGGACAGAGCTTCAATGGCGGCCTTTTCCATTACGGGGCGCGGCGCAGTTTCGCCGGTCCACAACTCGAACTGCCGGCAAGCCTGTTCGATAAACATTTGCAGCCCTTCGATGACCATCTTGCCCTGTTCCCGCGCACGACGCAACAGAACGGTCTCCTGCGGGTTGTAAACCATATCGAACACGACTTCGGCGGGAATCCGGTCGTGGAAGAAGCACTCATCCACGTGCGGGTACATACCCAGCGGCGTGGCGTGCACCACGGCGTCGAACATGCCGGCCTCCGCCTGCTCGCGCGACAGCGGCGTCGCGTCGCATGCCTTTGCCAGCGCGCGGACACGGTCGGGATTACGTCCGACGATCGACAGGTTGGCCCCCGCCGAAGTCAAGGCGTAAGCCGCGCTTCGGGCCGCGCCGCCGTTACCCGCAAGCAGAATACTCGATTTCGGAATCCGCATCACCTTGCTCAGGGGGATGGTGACCCCTTCGGAATCCGTATTGGCGCCCCGCCATTTTCCCGCCTTGCGCCAAACCGTGTTCACGGCGCCAATCCGGCGTGCCAGTGGATCGACTATGTCGAGGTAGCGGACGATCTTCTGTTTGTGAGGAATGGTGACGCTGAAGCCCGAAATCGGCTGTTTTTCCGCCAGGATAAAAAAGTCCTTCAAGTGGGGCGGCGCCACCAGGAACGGCAAGTACACCGCGTCGAGGCGCCTCGCCTGGAATGCCCGGTTATGAACGGCCGGGGAAATGGAGTGGCGCACGGGATCGGCAATGACGCCGTAGATCTTCGCAGCGCGCGAGAACTTGTCCACGCGGAACAACTGGCGCAGCGTGCGCGCACTGACCTGCCCACTGGCGGTACCCTCCGCCGCGTTCGGCGCGGCATAGGTGTAGAGACCGCCCAGCGCCGTCGAAAGCACACGGCTCGGGAACCCGATTTCCCCCATCGCCAGCACAATCATGCTCTGTTTGGCGAAGGTCCTGGCCAGGTTGAGAATCCGGAAATTGTCCGAGGGTTTGCGGGCGGTAGTCACTACCTTGTACGCGTCGGCCGGGATCCGTGACATGCGGCGCACCACCGAATCGAGCGCAGGCGTACCGCCGAAATTGTGGTACGACAATACCAGCATCGCCCTGGCACGCAGTCCTTCCAGGTGCGCCGCCACGTTCTCGGCGCTCTCGATCTCGACGTCCACAGCCTGCGCGCCGGCATCGATCGCACCGTCCAGGATTCGAATCTGTTCTTCGATGCTGCCGTTGTAGCGGCCCTGGTTCTGGTGACGCCGGCAGGTAGCGAGAATCGCACAGTCCGGATATCCGGCGAGGAAATCCGAAACTACACGAAATCCCTGCTCAGGTTGCGGCAGGTAGTCCAACCGAAATTCGAAGAACCGCTCACCTGCCTCGTACTCCTGCCGCGCGTGCGCAATCAGCGTGGACGCATCTGCAAAACCCAAGGCGATGCATATCTTGGGCAAGGGTTTCCGATGCGGCATTCTAGCGTCCCGAGAATATCACAGTTCGTGGCTGTTTTACTGAATCGCTCGCCGGATCCACCCTTCCCTCGCGCACAGTTGTTCCGGTCAGGAAGGCCGCCGCGCCAGGTAATAGTCCCGCCCCTTGCCGATATTGCCAAACATGCCCAGGTCATTTGACGCATCGTAAACTGAAGGGGCGGGGAACCCGGCGGCTCGGAGATTCTTCTCGACATCCTCCTGGCGATGGCAATATTGCGAGAGGCGGAAATCGGACCGGGCCCAGACATTCACGTACTGCCGGAACAGCGTCACATCGCAATGGGCCACCCGTCGCTCCGGCGAGTATGAACCCACCGACACGCTCACCATGTCGGGTTCCACCTGTGCCGAGGTCTGCGCCCATACGTCCGTGTACGCTTCTTCGCGGTTCAAGTCGAAGGCGAAATAACCGCCTGGTTTGAGCACCGCGAACACCCGCCGGCACACGTCGGCAAAACCCTCGGTAGTCATCACATGGTTGAGCGCGTCGAACGTGGAAATCACCGCGTCGAACTGGCACGGCAGCTTGAAGGTGCGCGCATCGGCCGCGATGAATGGTATCCCTGGACATCGCTCGCGGGCGAACTCGAGCATTCGTTCAGAGCCCTCGAGACCGGTCATCCGGAAACCCTTCATGTCCAGCACCTGCACCAACCGGCCGTCGCCGCAGCAGAGGTCGAGTATGGCGGCGCCGTGTGGGAGTTGCTTTAACACCAGGCGATCGAGAACCGCGAAGGCCTGTTCATGATACTCGCCACCCCAGTGAGTGGCATAGAGCCACGCGAAGGGATCGTAGTCGGTGTAGCGCTGCATCTGGAATCTAGAGTAATACCAGCCAACCCTGGTGACAGGTTCCCGGCTAGAAATCCAGGGCCGTCATCGTTCTGTAGTCGTGTACGGACCTCCGCTCGCCAGACTGCTGCAGGATCTGTTCGTACAGCGCCATATAGTCGCGAGCCATCCTCTTTGAAGAGAATCGCTCGAACGCGGTGCGACGGCACTCGTCCGGGTCAATCTCACTTACCCGGCGAATGGCGGCGGCCATCTCTTTCGCATCCCGTACGATGAAACCGGTGCGTCCGTCCTCCACCACCTCGGGCAGCGCCCCCGACGCGAAAGCGATTACTGGAGTTCCGCAGGCCAGCGCCTCCATGCTCACCAGGGAACTCGTCTCGTCCACCAGGCTGGGAACCAGCAGACAGCGCGCCGCTGTCAGCAGCCGGCGCTTACGTTCCAATCCCACCGGACCGAGGAACTTTCGGCATGCGTCGAGCCGGGGGCGGATCTCCTGGTCGAAGTAGTTCATATGCGATTCATAGCGAAAGACTTCGCCGCCGAGCAGCAAGGGGATCCCACTTCCGTGTGCCGCCTCCAGCGCGAAGTGCAGTCCCTTCTCCGGACAGACCCGTCCCAGTGCCAGCGCGAAGTTCCGCTTTCGCACCCCGCTCCGAAGACGGCCCACTGGCACGCCGTTTTCCACCACGAACACCGGCAGGTCCGTCGTTTGGCAGACGGCCCGCTGAGAATGCGACACGCAATTGACGTAAGTGAGCGGGCGGCGCATACCCATGGCGTGTTCCGGATACCAGGATGGCGGCAGATGAAGGGTGGCCAGGAGCGGTACGCCCGGCGCCGGGAGGTACGCGTGCCAGTCCAGGCTGTGCATGTGGATCAGGTCCACGGGGTAACGGCGTAGCGCCTGTTCGATGGCAATGCGATGTTGGCGCTGGCCCCACCGGCGGATGTCGTCGGTAAGGTCGCCATCCCATTTCGGTGTGGCGATGAGTTCCCCGGCCGTCTCGGATCCCTCGCAGGCGATAACGATGGACCGGTGTCCGGCGGCGGCCAGTTCCGATTCCACCTGCGAAAGGATCTGCTCCGAACCACCTACTGCGTTAGGGCCGACGGGCGTCAACGGATACGCCACACTCAGAATCGTACGTTTCATAAACAGGTAATTCCTGAATATTGAATGGCCTCCGCTGCGAGTTCCCGCCAGCGGTGGCCTGTCACACCCCAATCGAATTGTTCGTAGTGGAGTTGCCCCGGGTGCGGGGGCTGGGTGAAGTCGTAGCTTGGCGCGGGACGGAAGGCCTCCCGATCGATCCGGAAATCGGCGAGCACATGGAGCTGGCTGGTGAAGCAATCGAACATGCGCTGTTTCAGGCGTTTTTGCGCGGCCGTCAACTCGAAGCGGACCTCGCCGGGGGAATCGCCCAGAAACTTTCCCGTCTCGATCCCGTGCGGGCCGGCGTGGTAGGACGTGAACTCATAAATCGGGCATGTCTCACCGAACGCCCGCGCCACCGCGAAGGCGCAGGAATCATGGTCGGGGTGACCGCCTTCGTACGGATGGGTGATTACGATGTCCGGATGAAATCCGGCCAGCCGGTGCGTCAGCTCAGCCAAGTGGAACGAGGTGTCCTGATCTCGAAAACCGAGGCGGTGGCATTGATCGATGGGAATACCGGCCAAGGCAAGTGCGCGATCCAGTTCCTGCCGGCGGGCCCAAGCATAGTCCGCGTTGCCATCCGGCGAACCGTCCGTAACTTCCACGATCTCCACCCGGTCGCGCAAGCGCGGAAGTTGTCCGCCAACGCCGATGACTTCGTCGTCCGGGTGGGCCGCCACGATGAGCACGTGGCCTCTACTGAATGGATCCTCAGCACCCATAGCGTCGGGTCATACGTCCGCAGAACTCGGCAAATTCCTCCGGCTGGCGCGGAGGGCTTGTGTGATGCGGGCGAATGCCGCAGTGTTCCGGAGTGAAACAGAAGGTCACGGTCACGTCGAAAGGCTCCAACGCCCTCATCTGCCGGTCGAACCATGCCACGGCGTCAGGTCTGAAACTATCGGCCCAGCTCAATCCAGTCCTCACATGTTTGACGCCCAGATCGCGAAACCATCGCACGGCATTGTCTAACCGGTGATCCTGGTAATGGAACCACTGGCAAATCCCGAAATCGGGGGTATAGTTTGCGAAGTGCCGCAAGGCGAGTTTCGGCTCGCCATCCTCCTTTAGCAGCCCCATGTAAAAATGCCGGTAGTAGGCAGAACCTTCGGCCTCGCGGTGGCGCGTGGTGGCGGGCCAGGCGGCCGGAAGATCGTAGAGGCTGTACCAGTGGATTCGGGGTGCAAGGCCAGTGAGCAGTTCGGCCGTTCGCTGCAATCCGAACACCTGCACCTCTTCGGCGCCGAACGTCGATACACCGACCTCGGACACCCATAAGGGAAGCGACGTGACAGCCTGGATCTCCCTCAATTTGCAGGGCCATTCGTGTATGGACCAATGATTCCAATCGAGAGGGAACCCATGTACCGCAACCGCATCCACGTGGCTGAGAACGCAGAAACGCTTCATGCGATCCATGAACACGGGATCGATCGGCGAGATCCCGCCCAGAACCTGCACCAAGTCGCGCTTTTCGGCGCGTATTGCCTTGGATGCCAGTTTCACCATCTCCGCGAACTGGTCCCACTCGGGATCCACTTCAAAATCCCAGTGCGATAGGTTGTTCGGCTCGTTCCAGAGCATGGCTGATTCCATCATTTGGCGTCTACTCCTGGACGACTGGCTTCGCCGCTGCCGTTGTATGACTCGATCGTTTCGAAGGGCGGCATGAGCTGTTTCGCGGCAAGCACCGCCCGGTACTTTCGCCGCAGAACCTCAAACCGTGGCTGCTCGGCGGTTCCAGCCGTGGATTCGGCGGCCATTACGGCGTACCCAAAGCGGAAGGCTGCATAGGCGATTTCATAGAAACTCAGGAGTTCGGGCGGCACATCGTCGCCGGACTCGCTGCGATACCGGCAGAGCATACGTTCCCGCTCGTGCGGGCCCATGTCGAATTCCACCGAAGCCCCTGCCAGGTCCCACGCGATGTCTGCGTACCCAGGGCAAGAAATGGTCGGAACAATGGTCCACCGAGTCCGTCTTCAGCCATCCGCGTTCGCTCTCCACGAACTCATGCGGCAGCATGCGGCCGTCAACGGCGCACGCTGGGCGATCATCGAATTCCTGCCGTAGATCTTCGAAGGCGACCGTGGATCCGCCCGTGTTGATCCGGATCATCTCGAGGAGTTGATCGAAGTTCAGAGATCGTTGGGCCGGAAAGTGTCGCGACCGGAATGCAAGGTAGGCGGCGAAGTCGGGGGGCCCTGAGTCGGCCCGGACGGGTCCGAATCCCCCGAACTCGAAGCCGATGAACCCGTTCGCGCACGATACGGGCTCGGGTGCGAAATCCGCGCCGGCCAGCGCGCAAGCCCGCTGGTACTTCGCCTCGCCGTACTGCCCCAGCCCCGAGAACTTGTAAAGCGTTCCGCCGGCCAGAAACTTGCGGGCTTCGTGCTGGGGTTGGACGGCAGGGTAATGGGCGGGCGTGCCGATCACGCACTCGCGCCACTGCCCGGCGGACAGATCCCGATACGAAGGCGGTGCGTCGATCCACGCGGGATCGAAGACGCTGTGGTATTTCCGGTACAGCGGCCATAGCGTCCGGGCATCGTCGTTGATGAGCCGGCCGGCGTCGCCTTCCCAACTGGGGAACAACACCACGCGATTACGCGCAACTCCCAGTTCCTCGAGTTTCTTCAGGACCGAGGCGAAGGAAGATCCGCTCAGTCCCGGCCCCTCGTCCACCACCGCGAAATAGTCCTGTTGTCCAAGCCATTCGCGTTCCATCTCACGCGGAATGTCCAAGGTTCGATTGAACGGGTGCCCGTGCGGACGGACGGTGTAGGTGCGCGTGACGCAGCCGGCCTGCTGCAGTGCTCCGGCTACCACTGCGCTCAAAGCCGCGCCGATGCTGCGAATTCCGATCACGCACACTTCGCGGGGCGAGCACTCGTGCGCAAAGCGGCGCGCCGCCTCCAGGTACGCTTCGGGATACAGACCGTAGAAGGCGAATCCCTCAGGGACTGCTATGCGCAACGTAGACGGCAAACGGAGCTGTTTCGAACCGCGGCATCGGAACCGGCCGGTACACCTTTGCCGCGAACTGCCGTCCGATGAGCACGGCTGTGTCGCGCAGAGCCGGCGACGGCGTACCCGCATCGGCCACCGCCGTTTCGAATTCGCCGAAGCGGATCAGCAGATCCGTCAGTTGCTCATGCGAACGGATCTCGCGGGCCAATCCCACGATTCCGGCCACCATCTCCGCTGTATTAACATCCCGCTCCTGCGGGCGATACACAATCACGCAGCCGACCCTTTCTCCCAGAACGGGCGAAAACAGAGAATGCGCTGAAGGGTGTCCTTGAAGTCGCCCTGGAAGCAAACGGCCCGATCATCCACATAGGCGTGAGCCGGAGGCTTGCGATCCGTCACCTCATCGACAAGTTGACCCAGTCCGTTCTCCTCCAGCCAATCTCTCGTCCACTCGTGCCAGCGGACGGTGAACACGACCACGCGAAATCCTGCAGCCTGTAGTGCGCTCAGAAACTCGCGGGACCCTTCGCGCGGTGGATGGAAGAACTCCGGACCGCGCCATTCGTCGAAGGTGTTCAACACACCGTCCAGATCGACGCATACAGTCGGACGTGGATCCATCACCGGCTCCGCACCACCTCGGCGACGTCAGCCCCCGCCAGTAGTTGCAACGCCTCCCGGTACCCGTGCAACGTGCCCACGTCCACGTAGGAGTGGCCCGCGCGTACGCCTTTGGCGGAGCCGCCGCGCTCGAGCCAGGCGTTCACCAGCGTTCCGATGTATTCATCCTTGCGATCGCGTCTGCACCACAAATCGTGAAGCGAGCGCAGAGTCCGGCCCGGCATCTTGAATGCGCCCCAAACCCAACTGGTCGAAGCCCTTTCGCACTTTACCTGTATTTCCAGGACATTGCCCGCTGAATCCGTGCGCACGGCGTCGAAACGCTCTGGGCGGTCCACCGGGAAGAGCAGGAACGAAAACCGGTCGTCATCCAACGCCCGTAGCGCATCCTCCGGAAACCAGACGGTATCGGGCAGTCCGATGAGTACGGGATCGTCATCGTGAATCATGGGCAGCGCCCGGAAGATGGCGTCGCACAAGCCGGCGGGTCGGGGCTGCACCGCGTAGAAGATAGAGGCCGAGAATACCCCAGCGCCGTAGTATTCGAGAATGTCGGATTTGCCGGGTGAAATGACGAAGCAGATGCGCGTCGCGCCGCCCTGAATCATTCGCTCCAGCAGGTATTCGCTGACGGCGCGCGGACGTTCCGTTTCGCCGTCCAGCCGGCTTCCCACGGGCAGCAATTCCTTTGAAAACGCGAGCGGCTGGATACGGCTTCCAATTCCGGCTGCTGGGACGATTCCCCACATTCTACGTCTCCACCGGAGCCGGTTTCCAGGATTCCGAAAGGATTTGTTCCAACTCCCCCGCGCGTCGATCTGACGTGTGCTCTTCGATGGTCCGTTCTCGCGCCGCGGTGGCGATGCGCCGCAGTTCGCCATCGTCCCTCGCCAGGGCCGCCATGGTGTCTTCCGTGCTGGATGCCACCAGGATTTCCGAATCCGGGGTGAAGAAACGCTCCAGCCCTTCCCACCAATCGGACAGCACGGGCACGCCGCACGCGGCTGCTTCGAACAGGCGGCCCGATGGACAATAGCCCATGTCCGCCATCGCTCGTCGCGTGACATTCAGCGTGAGGCGTGAAGAACAGTAGAATCCCGGATGCTCGCCGGGCGGCAGGTGCCGGACGAAGAATATGTTTTCCGTCCACGGGAAATCTTCCGGGTACATTGCCCCCGCCAGACAGAACCGTCGGGCGGGTAGCCGCCGGGCGGGTTCCAGGAACAACTCGTCAAGCGTCCCCTGGCGATCGGCGGCATAGGTGCCGATATAGGACAAATCGGCGAGAAAACGATCGACGGGTGCGGCCGGACGGTGTGCCTCCAGATCGACGTGGCCATACAGCGGCTCCGTGCGCCGGGCGCCCAGGCGAGTCTGCAACTCTGTCAGGGCACGGCCTCCGGTATAGCTGAGCACGAGATCGAAATCCCGCAGGCCGCGCTGACCGAGATACTCCACCGGTTGTCCGGAATCGAGACGGGCGAGGGTCACGGGGGTGTCGAGATCGTAGAACACGCTGAGCGGAACAGGTGATTCGAAGGCGAGTTCGGAGGCAGCGATCGCATCCGGACAGTATGAGGTCACGACGGCTACATCGGCGTCGGCCAGATGGCGCCGTGCCATGTTGCGGGCTGCTTTGTCCCACTCCGGGTACAGGTGCAGGTGGGCATCGGGCAGTTCGTCCAGATCGCGATGGTCGGCGTAATAGGGGACATCGCGCTCAAAGAATCGGATCTCATGGCCGCGCCGCGCGAGAGAGCGGATCAGACCTCGCCACAAGGTTGCGTGACCATTCCCCCAACTCGAGCTAACCGTTAGTCCGAATATGACCAGCTTCATGCCTGTACGTGCGTAGGACGCCGGGAGAGAGTAGCTGTTTCATGAAAGTACAATCCCGCGCAGATTGCGTCGAGCCATCCATGTTACGGAAAATCAAGGGGATGACAACAATCTTGCTCATTCGCCACGGTATGACCGACGCCGTGGGACGGCGCATCGCGGGATGGAACCCGGGTGTCCTCTTGAACGCCGCCGGCCTCCGTCAGGCGGAGACGCTGGGCCGCGAATTGGCGTCCGTGAAGCTGGACGCTGTCATCAGCAGTCCTCTGGAACGGGCGGCAATGACAGCCGATGCCGTGGCTAAGCCGCACGGTTTGCCGGTACGTTTTCGCGACGGACTCGGGGAAGTGCGATTCGGTGAATGGACCGGGATGACGCTCGATGAACTCGAACTCGACGATCGCTGGCGGAGATGGAACACTCTACGCGGCTCCGAGCGCGCTCCGGGCGGAGAATCGATGTTGGACACGCAGGGCCGTATGTTCGACGAACTGACGCAAGCGCGCGACGAGTTTCCCGACGGCACGGTGGCCTTGGTGAGCCACGCTGACGCCATCCGGTCTTTGCTTTACCATCTGCTCGGCATGTCCCTGGACCTGTTTTCCAGGCTCCGAATCGATCCCGCCTCGGTCAGCATCGTACGCATCGCGCCCTGGATGCTGGAGGTGGCCGGCGTTAATCTTTGCGCGGAGGGTATCGCCGCGTCGCTCGAACGGAGGCGAACCTGAGTGTGATAGTGTCATGCTAATCAGACGGAGGTAGTAGATGCAGCCTGCTCTGGAAACTCCCGTAGCCCCGCAACCGGCGGTGCCGCCCGTAAAAGCGCCCGTAGTCCGCAACATGGCGCTCGACGCCTTTCGCGGGTTCGTGATGCTGCTGATGATGGCCGAAGTGCTCGAATTCGCTCGCGTCGCACGCAGCTATCCGGGCAACTGGATCTGGGGTGTGCTCGCCTTTAACCAGAGCCATGTCGAATGGGCGGGTTGCTCTCTGCACGACTTGATTCAGCCGTCGTTCTCGTTCCTGGTGGGGGCCGCGTTGCCTTTCTCCATCGCCAGCCGGATGGCGAAAGGCGGCACGTTCGGCCGCATGTTCGGACATGCCCTGTGGCGATCCTTCATCCTCGTCGCGCTAGGGATCTTTTTGCGGTCGATGCACAGTTCGCAAACCAACTTCACGTTTGAGGATACTCTGACGCAGATCGGTCTCGGATATCCGTTCCTGTTCCTGCTGGGATTCAAGCCGCCGAAGTGGCAATGGATCGCTTTCGCCGTGGTCCTGACCGGATACTGGCTGGCCTGGGCGGTGTATCCGGTTCCAGCACCGGGTTTCGATTACCAGACTGTCGGCGTACCGGCGAACTGGACGCACAACTTTACGGGTTTTGCGGCGCACTGGAACAAGAACGCGAACTTCGGCAACGCCTTCGATCAGTGGTTCCTGAATCTGCTGCCGCGCGCGAAGCCGTTCGTGTTCAACGGCGGCGGCTATCTCACGTTGAGTTTCATCCCGACGCTGGGAACGATGATCCTGGGGCTGGTGGCGGGCCGCTGGGTGCGCACGTATTCTCCCCGCGTCCCAATGAAACGATTCCTGATTGCCGGCGCAATCGGCCTGGCTCTAGGCGCCTTGCTGCACTTCACGGGGATCTGCCCGGTGGTGAAGCGCATCTGGACCCCGGCCTGGACCATCTTCAGCGGCGGCGCCTGCTTCCTGCTGCTGGCTGCCTTCAGCTGGATCATCGACGTGAACGGGTTCCGGAAGTGGGCCTTCCCGCTACTCGTCATCGGGATGAACTCGATAGCGGCCTATCTGATTGCACACCTTTTCGAGAATTTCATAGCCAGTTCGTTCCGCATCCATCTGGGGCAGGGCGTGTTTGCGCTGTTTGGCCAGCAGCTAGAGCCTCTGATGCAGGGGATCGCGGTCTTACTGATGTACTGGCTGATCCTGTTTTGGATGTATCGAAGGAAACTGTTCCTTCGCATCTGACGCGTACCGAGCCACGCACGTTAGTAAGCGGACTCCGGCAACGTCCACCTCTCGCCGCACTCGAAGACCTTGAACCGTTGCTGCGGCCGGTGCCCCAGCATGTGCTCGATGAAGCGATTCACGTCGCCGCCACTGTCCGCGAACGTCCCGTAGTGCATCGGCACCAGCCAACGCGCGCCGATATCCTCGGCCAACTGGGCGGCGTCCTGCACCGAAAAGTTCCTTCCGGCGATCGGTAGCAGTGCCACGGTCACGTTGTAGGGCTTCAGGCGCTCGGCGAGTCCGTCGTATAGGACGCAGTCCCCCGCGTGATAGATGGTGTGGCCGCCGAACCGCATCAGGTACCCGAGATACGGGAAGCCGCCGGCCGCGGTCCATTCCAGTTGCTCGTGCGCGGAGGGGACCGCGTACACGCGGCTGTACAGCCCATCCTTGAAATACTCCACTCGCAGATCCGAGTCCGTGGTGGTCATGCGGTCGAACTCGATGCCCAGAGACGCGGCATGAGTGGCGGCGCTCTTCGGCAGCACCACCCGCGCGCGGCGCGACGCCATCAGCATGGCCGCCAGCGTTGGCCCGTGCATGTGGGCATCGTGCGGATGCGTGCACAGGATCAGATCGATCTCGTTGAGACTGTCCGGGCGCGAGTGGCGGCGACACCACGCGCACACGTCCCTGGATTTCCGCCAGGCAGGGATCCACGAGGTACAGGATGTTGAGAAACCTCACCGCGAATCCGCTGTGTCCCAGCCACCATAAGGTGGGGGCGGTGGGACGGCTGTTCTCGATTTCGGCGGCCAGCATGGCTCCGGTGTTGATCGGCTCCGTCATTTCGATGCGCGCTCGACACGATCGGCGATGCCCGCCCACTCGACATCGTCAGGCAGGCGTTCAACGGCGATCATGTCCCAACCCTCCCGGTCCAATTCGTGCAGCATGCTGTACAAAACCGCCGCGTATCCCCCGGGACTGGCTGGCATCTTAACATTCCTGGCCGCCTCCAGGGGACGCTGCCGCCAAAGGTACGCCACTCGCCCGGCGGGCAGCGGCGGTCCGTCCACGATCACCACGGGGGTCCGGGGGCTGTAGTGCCGCTCGTGCATGCCGGGCGATGGATGCGCTTCATCTCCGGATACCACGATTGCGCGGCGGATATCCTCGAACGGGATGATCCCCGGCCGCAGCAGAACCGGCTCGGGGCCGGCCAGGGACAGCACCGTGGATTCGATGCCGACCTCGGTTGGGCCGCCGTCCAGAATCATCAACCCATCCCCGAATGCTTCGCGCACATGTCCGGCTGTCGTCGGTGAAAGCTGCGTAAACCGGTTGGCGCTGGGCGCCGCGATGGGGACACCTGCCGCACGAATCAGATCCAGCGCCACCGGGTGGGCGGGCATGCGGATCCCTACCGTGTTCAGCCCGGCCGTAACTTCGTCGGGCACGATGGGCGCTTTCGGAAGCACCAGTGTCAGCGGACCCGGCCAGTGCCGTGCGGCGAGTTCCCCGGCGGCAGCGGGCCACTGGGAAACCAGCGATCGGGCCATGGCCGAGGGAATCCACGTGCACGATGAGCGGACTCGTCGGCGGGCCGTCCCTTCAACTCGAAAATGCGGCGTACGGCCGCGGCATTCGAGCGCATTTGCTCCGAGTCCATAGACGGTCTCGGTGGGAAACGCCACCAGTTCACCCTCACGGATCAGTTGTGCCGCCCGCGGCAAGCTGTTCGGGCGTCACCATTTATTCAGGCAGGTCGTCCTTGCCGTCGCCCGCCGTCTGGCCGGTCTTGCGCCACACCAGACAGGCATGGATCAGCTCGTCGATATCGCCGTCCAGAACACGGTCCACGTCGCCGATGGACAGCTTGGTCCGCATGTCCTTCACCAGCCGGTACGGCGCCAGCACATAGTTGCGGATCTGGCTGCCGAAATTGATCCCCAGCTTGGACGATCTCCAACTTGTCCTGCTCCACCTGCTTCTTCTCGAGTTCGAACTCGTAAAGCTTGGCGCGGAGTTGCTTCATGGCGCTGGCGCGGTTCTTGTGCTGCGACCGCTCGTTCTGGCACTGCACCACAATACCCGTGGGTATGTGTGTGAAGCGGACCGCCGACTCTGTCCGGTTCACATGCTGTCCGCCGGCGCCGCTGGCGCGGAACACGTCCACCTTCAGTTCATCGGGTTTGATGTCGATATTGATGGTCGTCGTCGATCTGCGGATAGACGAATACCGAGGCAAACGAGGTGTGGCGGCGCGCGTTGGCATCGAACGGCGAAATCCGCACCAGGCGGTGTACGCCGATTTCCCACTGCAACATGCCGTACACGTTCTCGCCGTTGATTTCGAACGTGACGGATTTGATGCCCGCGCCTTCGCCCTTCCAGCCGGTCGGTAACCACGGTTTCGAAGCCGTGGCGCTCCGCCCAGCGCAGGTACATGCGCAGCAGCATTTCGGCCCAATCCTGGCTTTCGGTGCCGCCGGCGCCGGGATGGATGGTCATGATCGCGCTGCAGCGCTGCGTTCTCGCCCGATAGCAGCATGCCCGTTTCGAGCTTCGTCCAGCTGGCGGCGGAACGCTTTCAGTTCGCGCTCCAGTTCGGCGCCCACGTCCTCGCCTTCACGCGAGAGTTCGAACAGGGTCTCCAGGTCGGAGGTGGTTCCGGCGATGGTGGAATCCTGCTGGATGGATTCCTGCAGCCGTTTGCGATCCTGCATCACTTTCTGGCTCTTTTCGGGCTGATTCCAGAAGTCGGGATCGGAGATCTGTTCTTCGAGTTTTGTCTAGCTGCGCCTTCTTTTTGGGAGCGTCAAAGATAGCTCCGCACAGCTTCTGCCTGCTGGCGGAGCGCAACGTACTCTCTTTCCAGTTCGTCGAGGGTCATCTATGGTTCTCAGTGTAGCGGAACAGCGACAGTGAGCGTGACCTTCCTGTGGCTGTAGCGTCCATGCCGCATGCGGGGCGCTTTGCTCCATCCTTTCAGGCTGATAGAATCGGATCTTTCGAGTCCGAATTCCGAATGTGATCGGTTGTACACCACCCGAAAGTGAAACGGGGCTGGACACCGCCTAAGGTTAGACTTACAATCGAACCTAGCATTTAGTTCAAGGTTTCAGGGGGTAAAAAGGGGTATGAAAAAATCCCTATTTGTTCTCTTTGTGCTGGCTTTCTGTTTATTCATGCAGATCGCTTCCGCACAAACCATCACCGCATCGATAACGGGAACCGTCACTGATCCCAGCGGCGCAGTCGTGCCGAATGTAAAGATCGCGGCAACCAACACATCCACCAATCTCACCTATAGCTCGACCACGAACGACTCCGGAGTTTACAACCTGCTTTTCCTCCCGGTCGGCAACTACAACGTCGCGGCGGAAATCCAGGGATTCAAAAGGACCGTGCTCGGTCCCTTCGACCTCCAGGTCAACCAGATCGCGCGCGTGGACGTCAAACTCGAGGTCGGCGACACGTCGGTATCCGTCGAGATCAAGGACTTCGCTCCGGTGCTGCAGACGGAGTCCACCGCCACCGGCGACACCCTCGAAAGCACCAAGCTGACGGCCATTCCGTTGAACGGACGCAACTATGCCAGCCTTCTGCAATTGATGCCGGGCGCAATCTCAACCAGCCCGAACGCGATGAATACGTCGAACCGCTTCCAGGGATCCGGCAGCCGTCCGCAGGTGAACGGCAATCGCGAGCAGACCAACAACTTCCTGCTCGATGGCATCGACGTCAACGACTCCATCGATAACCGCATCGGATACAACCCCAACGTGGACGCGCTCGAAGAGGTGAAAGTGGTCACCGGCAACGGCTCCTGCCGAGTGGGGCAATGCCGGCGGCGCGATCGTCAACGCAACCATCAAGAGCGGCACGAACCAATTTCACGGTAACGCGTTCGAGTTCCTGCGGAACGACATACTGGATGCGAACGGGTTCTTCGCCAACCGCACTAAGACCCCGAGGAACGCGCTTCGGAGCAACATTTTCGGCGGCACCTTCGGCGGCCCGTCATCCGCAACAAGGCATTCTTCTTCATCGATTATGAGGGCACCGAATACCGCACTTCGGGCCCAGCCAGCGCCAGCGTCGCCCCGGCCGCATGGCGCACCGGCGACCTCTCCGACATCCTGACCAAGTCCGGGCTGCAGGCAAGGATCCGCTCACCGGGCCCGACATCGCGTCTCGTACTCCGTTCCCGAATAATCAGATCCCCGTATCGCCGGATCGTCAATCCGGTCGCGCTGAAGCTGTTCAGCAGCCCGCGCTGTATCCGCTGCCAAACAATCCCGGCACGGGCGCCCTTGGCAGTGACCAACAACTACCTGGCGGTACCGCTAGCAAGACGTCCAATCATCAGGGCGACGCCAAGTTCGACTATCGCCCGAACGAGAAGGACAGCTACATGGCCCGCTGGTCGATGGGACGCTATGACCAGGGCGGATCGCAATCGGCGCTCCCTGTACTCAATGCCGGGCGGCACCTACGGCCCCACGCAGAGCGCCATGGTCAACTGGACCCGCGCGTTTTCACCGTTCGGGTTGTGAACGAAGCGCGCGTCGGCTTCTCGCGCGTGGGCATCGACGACATCGTCATCGACTGGAGCGGGCAGCTCGGCGCCGACGGCAACTCGAAGTTCGGCATTCCGGGCGGCCAGCCGATCCCCGGACTGAGCGCGTGTCGCCCTCGGCAACTCGCTGACCGAGCATCGGCAGCCGCGGCCACCATCGGCAGCACGCGCGACAACAAGTACACCTACAGCGACAACCTGACCTGGCAGCAAGGGCTCGCACCTGCATCAAGATGGGCGGGCTCGGCATCCGCTACCAGCAGAACCGCTACTACGCCGGCAACAACGGCGCGCTGGCACGTTCACCTACGACGGCACCTACTCGAACGTGGCCTTCGCCGATTTCCTGATGAACAACCTCGTCTCGACAAGGGCCGCGGCAGCGGTGACCGGCAAGTGGGGACATCGCCACTGGCTGGCCGGCCTGTTCGTCCAGGACGACTGTAAGTTGACCCGTAATTTCACCGTCAACCTCGGCATGCGCTGGGAATACACGCAGCCCATCTACGAAGTGGCCGACCGCCAGGTCAATATCGACACGTTACGGGCAAGCTGCTCTATGCGGGCAAGGACGGCAACAGCCGCGCGCTTGTATAACCCCTACTACAAGCAGTTCGATGCCGCGCATCGGCTTTGCCTGGAATCCGAAGCAGAAAGCTCGTCGTTCGCGCATGGGCTACGCCATGTCGAGCTTCCTCGAGGGCACCGGCGCGAACCTGCGGCTGCCGCTCAACCCGCCGTTCTTCACCGAGTCGAACGTGAATTACGATCCGCGAACGCCGGGCGACATCAAGCTCGGCTTCACCGACGTCGTCTCGGCCGGCGACCTGGCCAGCCCTCGCACCGGTGCGACCCCGTTCTATCAGGGCCGCGCCTGGGACCAGAACCTCCGCCCGCAGTTCACCCAGCAGTACAACATGGCTGTCGAATACCAGATCAATAAGACCTCTTCGATGAACGTGGCGTACGTCGGCCAGCTCGGCACTCACTTAGTGGTACCGCACGAGGCGAACAACCCAATCGCGGGCACAGGTCCGGTGTCTTCGTGGACTCCTTCGAACGATCGGCGTCCACTGTATCTGAACGGATCGCTGCCGAACGTTGGCAACATCGCCCTCACCGAGTCGAGCGCCCGCATGAGTTATAACGCGTTGCAGGTGACGGGCCGCAAGCGCATGTCTAGTGGACTCGAATTCGTCACCACCTATACGTTCAGCAAGAGCATCATGGAGAACCTCGGCTACTACGGCTGCGGCTCCGTGAACTCCGAAGGCGCCTACTGGCAGGATGCGTACAACCGCCTCGGCAATCGCGGTCCGTCGTGCTTCGATGCCAAGCATAACTTCACTCTTGGCGGCTTGTATGAAATGCCGTTCGGAAAAGGCAAGAAGTTCGGCTCCAGCTGGAATAAGGCCGCCGACCTGATTTTGGGCGGCTGGAACACTAACTTCTTCGCCAGCGCCCACTCCGGCTTCCCGGTGACCATCTTCGCCAGCTCGGCCAACACCGGCGGACGCACTCCTCGCGGCAACGTCCGCGCCAACGCGTATCGTCCTTACGCCATAACCACCCAGACCGTTGACCAGTTCTACGGCGCTGTGACGGCGGCCAATTTCTGCGCGGCCGGCATTGACAATGGCACCTGCGCATTCGGTATCCCCGCCGTCGGATCGCTCGGCAGTGCCGGCGTCGGGACCATGCGCGCTCCCAGCTTCTTCAACCTCGACGGGTCCGTCGGCAAGAAGTTCGACATCACCGAGAGACAGTACCTCGATTTCCGCGTGGAGTTCTTCAACCTTCTGAACCACGCCAGCTGGGGTCCTCCCGGCCGCGACATCACCAACCCGGGCGCGTTCGGACAGATTACGGCCCAGGTACAGAATCCGCGCAACATTCAATTCGGCCTGAAGTATTACTTCTAGCCCGTGTTCCAAGGGGCGGTTCATCCGAGCCGCCCCTTCCCTCCTCTGCCTGTGGCGAGCCAACCCGGCAAACCGTACCAGTGCTCTTCACCCATAGACGTACTTTGCATAGGCTGACAAAATACTGTATGTAACGGGGCGAGATAAGTCCGGAGGCGGTAGTGACCGATCAATCGTTTCGGACCGAGTTGGAACGGATGGTGCGCAAGATTGAGATAGAGGCCGTCCCCAGTGCCTGCACCGCGAATGCGTCGTGCGGTACCCAGAAGGATTGGGCAGCCGTCCTCGATCAGTACAACAACGGCCTGTATCCTGGCGGCCCGGGTCACTGCGGCGACGAATAGCCGGACATAAGAGTCGAGGGAGACCGTGTGCCTCCCTCTTTGCGTCTACCATCGGCTGCGTGGACACTCCGGGCGGTTGAAATTCGCACCCCGCCCGGGGTGCCGTTTGTTCCCGGACCCACCTCCCTGCTGCCGTGTGATTGTACCGGCGCTCCCATCCCACTCTGGTCTGGCCGTTGTAACTCGCATGCGCCGAGATGATATAGACGCCTTTGACCGAGCCGGTAAACTCCAGGTTGCCGTGCCGGTCGCGCCTGCCGTGACGGACTTCGAATGATGTGCCGGCGTCGGGTTTTGCCATCGTAAACGCGACAGTAGCCCGGACGCCCGCCATTCCCGTTCAGGAGACCGGCAGAAACTGCCACCCTTTATCGCGGCTCGTGTAAGTGGTTTGCGGGACGGTCAGCTTTACGGAAAGCGGTGGCGGCAGGATGACGGTACAGCTAGCCGGTCCCGTGAGGGTCCGCGCTCCAGCAGTCGCTACGGCGTTCACGGCGTCGGTGACAGGCGCCGCATCCGCCTGAGCTGCTTTAGCCAGCGTCACCGTTGTCGATTGCCACGGTGAGAGCGTTACCGCCGGGTTCGACAACGCAGTCGCCCACCCGGTGGGCAGTACCGAGTCGATTCCCAAGGATGTCGGGAACATCCGGTCGAGCTGATACCGTAGCCTCCATCGCCATAGCTTGCCTGTACCCAGTTTCTAACAAGGTCGCGTGCGGGCTGCGCCCTCTCCGGTTGTCGTTCATGGACTTCCTTCCTTCTGGCAAGGACCCGCATCAGCGGGAAATCGGGGCTGACCGGCGCGCCGGCAGACAACTTGGCCTGCCGAAGCACCTGATGCAGTAAGGACTAGGGAAAGGCTTTGCACGCCAGATCTTTCAGTGGGCTGCCTGCAGTAGAGCCAGTTCGATGTCGCCTTGGGAAACCTTGCGCACCGGGGCTACAAACCCATCAGGATTCGCAATCGGTCCTCCACTAGTCCCACGGTCCTTGGCGTGACAAAGCCCCAGAGTTCACGCAAGCGGGATCTCGACACAGACCGGACGTCTTCGCATTTAATGAAACTGATCTGCCGGACGCCGCCTTCGGGAGGGATCAACTCGACGTGGAATGGAATACCTTTTGCTTTTGAAGTAACCGGCAACACCACCACTTGTCCGGCCGCACCCTGGTTGAACGCGTTAACCGAAATCACCAGGGCGGGGCGGCTCCCCGATTGCTCCCGTCCCTCGGTCGGATCGAGGTTCAAGAACCAGACCTGACCTCGAGCTGGCTGATCGAAGTTCACCGGTCCTCTCCGCGGTCGTCCAGCGTTCGTTCCCACAGCCGCCGCTCTTCGTCCTCCTCGCTCCACGCGGCCGGATCGTCGCGCAGTGCGGCAAAGGCGAGGTTGGCGCGTTGCAAGAACCTGTCCCGTCGGTAGTTCTCGACGGCTTTAGCGAGAATGGCCTGCATGGGCTGATGCTCTGCGCGCGCTAAGTCTCGGAGCACCGAGTGCGCCTGTTCATCGATCCGAATCGTGGTAGCCATACGGATTACCTCATCTGTTCACATTGTAGTCTACATTTCCGGCTACAGCATATTCATCGCAGTCACCGGCGCGTAAACACTTCGGATACCCCGATCTGCGACGTTCACAAACCAAAATCTCCGTACCACATAGATTCTAAGCAACTTCCAAAAACGCTTCCCGGCCCTCCTGCCGCCCTCATGATACATAGTGGGCATGAGAACGAAATGCGTGTTCAACGATGCTTGCCCGTCGGAATCGGCGACTCCCTCCCTTCTCGGACCCATTCCCATTTCCGGACACTCTGGGAAGAACTACTCGCCGCTGGCGACTGGCGATCGCATCGAAACTCGGCCGGGAGCAGCATTTTCCAATCCAAGAATGATACTGAAATCGACTTTCATTCCAAAGCAGGATGATACTGAACGGGAAGGTGGCCAACCGCTTTGAGGGTGGTCCTTTTCGGCTCGGTTTGAGCCGGTTCTTAAATGGTTCTTCTTCCTTGCGCCGCAGGCTTCGGGGCTGTGGGAAAGTGGGAATCCTGGGGTTGGATTTCCACTTTTCCACAGCCCTCAGTTTTTCCGCCTCCGGTGATGGTTATTAAGAAGAAGAGAAAAGCAGCCGGAACTGCGTCATTCCCACAGCTTGTCGTGCCCGCTGTCATCCGAATCGCGGCGGAACCGGCGACTCGGTTTTGCAGGCTCGCAATAGTCTGGCCTTGGCAACCCCCAACTTGCGGGCCGACTCGGTGTCGCTCATCAGCCCCGCGGTCCGTTCCAATTGCGCCAGGCTGATCCCCGGTTTCAGGTTCCGCTCTACCTCGGGTAGTGACTTCAACTTCTCGTACGGTGTGGCATAGTCGGCCAGCTTGTACTCCCTCTTGCGTTTGCCTCGTGCGTCCAAGCTGACGGTGGCGAACCCGCACGGCCGATGAAAGTTCAGATGCCGGTTGAGGTGCGCCGTATAGAACTTCTGCAACCGTTCGGCATGCTCGCTGGGGATGTGACCGTAGCCGATGTGTTTGCGGATGACGGCCCCGTTCTTGCCTTCCACCAGGGCGTTGTCCTGGCTGCGGTTGGCCCGGCTCTTGGTGAACTCGATCAGCAACTTCTTCAACAGGTGGGCCACTGTATGGTTGATGTATTCGGAACCGTTGTCGGCGTGAAACCCCGCAATAGCGAAGGGAAACTGATGCAGGATGGCCTCCAGCACCGGCATGAGATACAGTTCGCTGATCTTGCTGGCGCACCCCACCACCTCCCACTGCGTCACGCTGTCCACGGCGTTGATGTGATACACCCCCTTGGCTCCCTCCCAATCGCCTTGATGTACCGTGTCGATCCGCAGAAATCCCGGACGCCCCTTCGGATCCGGTTTCCTGCGTTCCCCAATGGACACCGCCGTCGGCCGCGTCGGTTCCCACACCGCCGCTTGTTTTCGGTAGCTCACGCTGTTGCGCAGGTTGTATAGGTGCCCCACCGAGATCCCCGCCAGGCGCACATACTCCAGCTTGCCGAACCGCTCGTACTCCCGCTGTAGAATACACCGGGTCGCCGGTCCGCTCATCCGTTCGTGCGCCCGGTCCAACTCGGCCAGCAGCGCGATATCGGCATCGGTGTAGGTGCGGCGGAACTCGTGCCGCAGCTGCGGCTTCAACTCCACCACTCCCGTTTCCCGGTACATCTGAATGAGTCGCGCCGTTTGTGGCACGCTCAATCCCGTCACCTTGCTCAGGTAGGCGCCGATGATTCCACGCTCTTTCTTGCCCTGGCTGGCGTACTCCCTCGCCACCAATAATCGTTGCGCAAAGGCGTACTTCTCGGCCCGGCTTTGGCCGGCAAACGAGATCTCCTCGCCCAACTTCAAAAACTCGGAAATCTGGCTCGGATTCAGAGTCTCGGCGTTCTGCATGTGTACGTGCACCCGGCCGCGGACAGCCTACCCCTGAAGCCCACCTTTCAGTATCATCCTGCATTGGAATCGAACTCGGCTTCAGTATCATCTTGCATTGGACAATTCTGCATGCACGGCAGCCCAGCTCCGCATCCTATACTGGTAGACATCCACCCCCGATTACCGCAGACCCCCCGCGGCAGGATGCGACCGCCGATGTCTGATACTCCATTCGTTCATCTTCATTGCCATACCGACTACTCGCTGCTCGACGGCGCCTGCGAAATCGGCCAGCTCATGGACATCGTCGCCGAGCAGAACATGCCGGCCATCGCCCATGACCGATCACGGCAACCTGTTCGGCGCAGTGGAGTTCTACAACAAGGCGAAGGAGAAGAACGTTCATCCGGTCATCGGCTGCGAGGTTCTACGTCTCTCAGCAGAGCTATACGGTCAAATCGGACAGGATCTGAACGGGTAGAATCGCGAGCTTGGCAACTTCGGCGGCTGAGCAGGAATTCGGTAGAGGGTGCGCCTAAGCGTGTTTTCCGTAGACTCATAGGTTGACCACCGGTCGGGAGTTCACGAAGATCCTGGATTGGCCGCGTGCGCCGCGCTGCCGGGGCCAGATGCCCAAGTGGAACCAGGCACTTCGAATGACCGCATCGGCCTGCGGTGGGATTGAGGCAAGACCCGAGGCTAGCGCGCGGTTGCGGAACCCGGCTGGAGTCCCTCGATCCACAGAAACGGAGGTCTCGGTGTCTTCCACTGGACACGGAAGTACTGCACGCAAAAGTCCTCTACACTTGCGTAGCCCGAATCGTCCCTGATCCCCTGGTCCCATAGGACAGGTTTGTCCGGATAAGACACTCTCAAAGCTGTGATGATATCCAGCCGGACGGAACGCCGCATCACCCCGGGCATTACCACCACCAGACCGGTGCGCATTTCATGCGCCAGGGCCTTCTGCGTGTTCGAAGTTCCGATATACCCCAGCACTTTGGCTAGGCGGGCCTTCTCGTTGG
Source organism: uncultured Acidobacteriota bacterium (assembly GCA_963737465.1). Lineage (GTDB taxonomy): Bacteria > Acidobacteriota > Terriglobia > Bryobacterales > Bryobacteraceae > TMP-7. Next base: position 879,942 of record CAVTTC010000011.1, on the reverse strand, counting down.
CGTCGCCAGTCATCAAAAAGGCGTCAATGAACTCCTGTTCGGTGTCCGAGTTGCCCAGCGCCGCGTGGGCAATCTTGACGCTTTCGCTCAAGGCCCAGCGTGGCATGGTCATCAGCCTCGCGATTTCAATTCGTGCGCTGGGCGGCTTGGCCTTGGCAATCAACCGGAACGACAGATCGTCGGTGTGCGCCTTCAGATGGGCGGTCAATTTCGGTCCGAACGGGTGCAGTAATTGCGGCGGGACGCACGCGAGAAGAACTTCCAGCGCCGTGTCGCGCGCCAGGCCCATGACGGCGAGGCCGGGATCGACGATCAGTGCAACGCATCCCGAATCGCGCAACAGAATACTGCCCCGCTCGTACAGAGGGTCGAGCCGCTGGCCGATGGCCTCGATCGCGTGTATCAGGTTCCTCCGCTCGGCGTCGGATCCGCTCTCGAGCGCCTCGCGAAAGAGGGCCAACGCTTCGGCACTCACTCTCGCGCCATCCGTGAAGACCTGAATGTCGGACTGGACCTGTTCGCCGGCCCGGATCCGAGCAATTCGCTGTTCGACTTCACTCACTTGAAAACCTCCCTGATCGGGCCGCCGGTCGGCGGCGTGACAGACCCGTAAAGCCAGCGGCCAGACAGGAAACAGAACGCGCCTGGGCAAAACGCTAGAATGCCACAGTGCACTCGTCCCATGCTTGGCTGAAACCGGTTGAGCATTCGTCCATTGCCGTGGGATTGTCCTGAATGGCTCGCCATTGCAACCGCCGCCGTAATGCTTGCAATGCAGATAATGCGATCCTTAAGAGCATCTTACGCCGAGAATTGTGATTAATATATACGGAGCAGGGTGGTTCACAATATCGGTGCCTGGTCGCTTCCTTCCAGCGCATTTTCGGCGCTACGATCTTCTTCGGGACGGACACTCAGAAGGACCGGGCCGCAGTGGTTCATTGCGCCCGATTCAACTTCATGACGGAGGCGCGGATTTGGTATTCCCGAGATCTGGAACAGTCCCTACTGCCTGGCGATTGCCAGAACGTGATCGTTCTGAGCGAGGAGTTCCATCGGGAGATCTCCAGCCATCCGATTCCGACCGATCTAGAGGCGGCAAAGGCTCTATCGTCGTGCCCTGCGGCCTTCGACCTGTTCACCTGGCTTTCGTATCGCTGTTTCACGGCTCGCGGTCGAGAACGGATTCCGCTCTTCGGTGAGTTCGGTCTCGTCAGCCAACTCGGAAGCGCAGACTACGCTAGACCTCGCAAGTTCCGCGAGAAGTTGGAAGGATGCGTCAAGCTCGTCCGGGCGATGTGGCCCGAGTGTCCGGCGTACGTCGATCAGGATGGAATCGCATTGGTAGTGGAACGAGCGATAGCAGTGCTCCCGAAGATCAAGACGCAGTGACCAGGAAAGGAGGGCGCCTTGCCGGTGCCCTTGACGTCAATCGATCTCGTCCTGCGTTGACTCGCAGATCAGGCGTCAGCGATCGCCCGCCACCCCATTCAGTACGCGCATCATGGTGTCCTCGAAACGCGTCTGGTTGGCCGAGAACGCGACCCACATCGGATCGCCGGCCGGGTCCTCAATCGTGCGGCCGGACGAAACTCCCGCCTGAATTACGGTGATGTTCGCACGGCTGAACTCCACGAGGTCCGACTGTGTTGCCGAGAGCGCCGCAAGGGGGTCCTACCAGAATACCGGCAGGCCAGCTTGGACGGCGCCCTGGAGGATCGGGTGGTTCATCAAGGTGGCTACGTACCGTGCGGCGGGGGTTCGCGCCACGGCAGTCAAGGTCGCCACGTATGCCAGCCGGACGGGAACGAATTGCGTGGCATCGCCGCCGACCAGATGAAGCACGCCCGGCCGAAGGGAATGGAACACGGCCTGGGCCGCGGCGGGATCGCCCCAAATATTCAGGTTTTGCGTATTATCGAATCCAGGAACCCCCTCCAGCCCGCCTGGCACGCGTACCGCCCCACCCTCTACGAATGCATGGGCAATCACGGATGCAGGGACGATGCCGTTCCGATGGCCGAGAATTTTGAGCGCGAGTGCCACATTCGTCAGAGGCCCGGTCGCGATCAGCGTGACCGGCCCCCCCGCGTGCTCCAGGGTATCCGCAAGCAGATCGACGGCGGATCGCGATGCCGGAACGTGACCGGCCGGGCAGTCGGGTATGGATGCATCGAGAACGAAGTCGAAGGTCGTGCGAAGAATGTCGGGAAATGCGTGTGGCAAAGAGTAAGTAGCATCGGCAACCGGAATATGGTGGAGGCCAAGTGAATCGAGAAGGCAGCGGGCGTGTTGGTAGGCTTTGCCGGGCAATCCCCCGCCGTTGTTGGTAACGGTCACCGCCCGCAAGTCAATGGTGCCGTGCAGGTGTTGCTGTGCCAGGGCGGCGAGGGCCACGGTATCGTCGAAATCGGCATCCGTGTCAAAGATAACCGCCGGCACGGAATGGTCCTCCTGGATGGCGCCGGATGCGATACCGGAAAGAATGCCCATGCAGATCAGTATCCCGGCCACTACTCGAGATCTTTGCAGACTCGGCGTCACCAACGAGAGTATTCTGTTGCCTGAAAACGTGGTCATTTTTCTCCTTTAGCTCGAACCCTTCGGCCCGATCAACGAGTGAATGTAACTACAGGGTCCTCAAGAAAGCAATCAGCGCGCTCTTGTCCCGGGGCTTGAGACTGAGACCGAACTTATGCCCTGGTGACGGCTTGCGCGCTTCTCCGCCGGCCAGTCGCGCCGAATCCAACCAGTCTTCCAGCGTTGGGCTGGTTCCACCATGGCCGAACGGTCCTCGGTACCAGACACCTTTGAGCGAGGGGACTTTGTAGTATCCGGTTCCACGACGGGATAACATCGCGAGTTCGGGGTCCGTGCCGATCTCACCCGCGGTCATCAGCTGGTTGTTGGTATAAAGCGGGGCCGTGTGGCAGCCACCGCAGCCCTCGCGTTCGAAGACCACTTGACCGGCACGGGATTGCGCGTCCATGTGGTTCGGATTCGCTGGCGGCTGAGGGAATAGAGGTAGAGCGCGAGAGCATACAGCGCCTCGTCGGTGTAGCGGACGGCGAACGGCGGTACCTCCGGGCCCAGACGGAAGTCCCCCCACGACGAACCGGCATCCGCCCCTTGAGCCAGTGCGGCATAGCGCATCAGATCGCCGATCGAGCGGTGCATCTTCGTGCCGGTGTGGTTCAGATAGCGTCGATCGCGAATCCCAATGAGGTCCGGGATCTGCGGTGGCGAATCGAACGTGGAGCCGTCGCGCGTCATGACCCCGGCAGGAACCGGGACCATGCTGCCGCCAATTCCTCCAGGGACATACCGGCCACCTTCGCATAGGGATCCGGCGTGATCCAGGGAGCGGCGTAGAAAGTGCGCAGCATGGGCTTTAAGAACTGAGCAACCACCATGTCGCCTGTACCTTGCCTGGCAAGCGCCCGCAGGCTGACGGCCAGCACGCGCTCCACGGGAAAATTCCCCTGCGCGCCCTTGAGCACGCTGCCATCCGGCATGACCCGGGTGTGACACCCGGCGCAGGAGTTTCCACCTAGTTCGACCTCGCCCTTTTTGCGGATGACGTAGCGGCTGAAGGGGTAGGTGCCATCCGCGGCCACCGGAACTCCGGCAGCGGGATAAAACCGTGGACCTGCCGGCGCCTGGGCCGGATCCTGGAAAAAGGTGGGAGCATCGAAGATCGCCTCGCCGGCCTTGACCCAGTCCTCGGGCGTATGCAGGCGGGCCGGCTCGAAGATGACTTCGGGCTCCAGCCCGCGAAGTCGCTCCATATATCCGGCTGGCTCGCGGCCCGGTGCATAAACGGGATAAGTCTTGTAGATGGTCAGAGCCGGAATCCGGTTGTAGACTTCGGACGCCATGTGCTTCGGCGTCCGGGATGGGTCGCGCAAAGGCGTCTGCATGTCGAGGCAGGGCAGCTTCATCCCAGGCTCTGGGGATGGTCTGCCCCGAACTGGAGGCGATGCAGACCAGGAATAGCCCCACGACCAGGACTGCGCTGCGATGGGTGGAATTGCGGTATGCTCATTCGCGACAGAGTGCCGCAGCCAGGAGAGCCTCAGGGAGTGTCCGGCAGGTGAATTAACCGTGAACGGCCCTATTGCTGGTGTTGATTCTTTTGAATTTGCTCGTCGGAGAGCCCGATCTCGGACAGCAGCTTCAAGTAACGCGGATCGTTTCGGAAGAGGTCCCAGCCGAAGCCTACCCGGGCAAAAATCAAAGAGGACTCCTGCTGCTCACGGGCGATCTCCGCGTAGCGGAAACCCTCGTCGGCATTTCCCAGACCCATGTAGAGAAGGCGCTATGGCCTGTGGTGGAACGAACCGCCGCTCCGACTGCAATTGCCGGAGAATTCTCCGTGTCTCGCCGGGATTCCCCATCGAGGCGTGCAGAAGCCCGATGAACGCCAGATTCTGGTAGGACGGCGCGATGCGCTGCACCTGCTGTATCGCCTCCAGGGCGGCTGGATAATCTCCCTTTCCCGCGAGCGCGATCCCCAGACCGCCTTTCGCCATGATATCCAGGGGATTGGCCGCCGCCAGCCGGCGGAATCCTCCCACCGCCGCTTCGTGACGTCCCTCAAGAACCGCCAGCCAGGGCTCGCTCATGGCGATCATCGGGGAGAGCGGGTCCAGTTCGCTGGCCAGGCGGCTTTCCGCCAGGGCTTCCTGCCAGCGTTCTTGCGGCGCGAAGACAAAGTGAGCGAGCCCATAGTGGGCCAGTGCGGAGTTCGGATTCAATTCCAGGGCATGGCGCAGATGACGCTCGGCGGCGGGCCAATCATATTCATGACGTGCGGCAACCGTGCCCAGCTCGACGTAGGCTTCGGCCAATTCGTCATCCAGGGCAAGGGCCTTATGGACGGCGGCGCTGGCTTTGGCGGCCAGTTCGCGGGCTGGCCGGTTGCCGACGATATTGTCCTGAATGTAGACCCCGGCCAGAGCCACGTAGGAGAGCGCGTAAGCCGGATCGGCGGCGATGGACTCCTGCAAGCGGCGCTCGGCCTGGTCGAGAGAGCCCGGCGCGAACGAAGACATGAGGTGGATTCCCTGAAGGTACAGATCGAACGCCTGCCGGTTGGCGGTATGGGATTTTCTCAAGCGCCGGGTTTGTGCGCCCGTCAACTTCACCTGGAGGGCGGTCACCACGGAACCGGCCAACTCCTGCTGCACCTTGAACACGTCGGACAATTGCCGCTCGAAGGAGCCCGACCAGACGTGGTAGCCATCGTCGGTGCGGATCAACTGGGCCGTCACCTTCAATTGATCGCCCTGCTTGCGGACGCTGCCCTCCACCACATACGCCACATGCAGTTTGGCGCCGATCTCGTGTACGTCAGCCGGCTTGCTCCTGAACATGAAGGCCGAAGTACGCGAGGCCACCCGCAGGCCGCCCGCATTAGAGAGCGCATCGGTGAGTTCTTCCGCCAGGCCATCGGTGAAGTACTCGCTGCCGGGGTCGGCGCTGAGATTGAGGAACGGCAGAACGGCGATGGAAGGGTTCACCGGCGCGGCGGGTACGCGAAATCGCCAGGCTCCCCAAAGCCCGGCGGCAACCAGGAGCAGCGCGGCAACGCCGGCCGCATACCAGCGCCGAGGCGTGACGGCAGCGGCTGGCACTACTGGGGCGGGAGTTGGGGCGGCAACCAGGAACTGGGGAACGTAGCTGCCCTTGGGGACCTCGATCCGTACGGCCGCGGCGCAGCCTTCGTCCGCGTAGTATTCCTCAAGCCGCTTGCGCAGCTTGCCGGCTTCCACGCGGACGATGGTATCCACCTTCGGGTCGAAATCGGCGGGCCGGTCGAACACCTCGATGCCGAGGACCAGTTCCTTGATGGCGTCCGTCTGGCCTGCCAGGGTCTGCTCGACGACGTAGGTCAGGAAACGCCGGGCGCGAGTGGCGGTGACGAACGGGCGGCTGGCCAGGATCGCCTGCAACTGTTGGCGCACCGCCTCCGGCGATGGAATGGACGATTCTGCGATCGGATGGTCTGGCAAGCCTCCCCCCGCTTCCGGCGGACTTACCATAATACATGTTGCACCACTACCGAGAATCGCAGACCGCACCTCTGTCCTGGCGGTTTGCCGCATCGGGAGATGTAGCATCCGCAGTGGGTCAAGTCCCCACCCGACCCACTGAGCGCCCAGGCAGCCTCAGGCTACAGCCGGGTGAAGTCCACGGTCACCACTGGTCCGGGAGTCGTTTGCTCTGGAGGAGTTGTATACAGGCCGAACATCCTGCTGCCATTGTCTGCCAGGACGAAGTAGATGGTCTCCGGACCGGCAAGGTCTACAAAGGATATCGTGCCGGTGCAATTCGCTTCCAGCTTATAGCTGCCGTTTACTCCGCTCGAAGGATGCGGGACGATGTGCCCGGCGAAGCTGTTCACCCCAATCAGGTTGAACTTCCCATTGCCGTCGAAAGTAGCGACGCCAATCTGAGCAATTAGGGGCGGATCGCCGTTGGGCTGAATCACCGCAGGCACGTACAATGACCCCCGTCGCCTTGAACGCGAAGGAGCCGACCAGCGGTCTGCCGGAGCACCTGCCCGCACGCTCTTGGGCAAGTGCTAAGCTGCCGCTAGATCCCGCCGCAAGTACTAACCCCAGCATCAACCGGGAAAATGTAAGTTTCATCTGATTTCCTCTCGGACGGCGGGAATTAGTTGGTTTCGCCCGCACGTCACGATTGCAACTGTGCAGGAAAGCATCGATGCCGGGGGAGTTTCCAGGGGTGAATTAACCCATTGGTCACCGTTAATCCGCCGCATCAAATGAGACTGGAACGGGATGCCGGTAGTCCTCGTAGGGCGGCATAGGCAGGAAGAGGTTGAAGATTTTAGGTTCGGGAAATAGGTTCTCGCGGTCGCGAAGGGGCGAGTAACCCTGATGCCGGTCGTTACCCGGGTCACGAGTCTACCCTTCGGCGTCAGTAAGGGTTTAACTGATCGACGACTTGATCCGCAACATGGTCCGGCCGTCTCGCAGCGGCTCGAAACCAAGGCGGACATAGAGTCGCCAGGACGGATTTGCTGGGTCGCAACTAAGTGACGTTGAAGCGACGCCCTGAAGCAGTCGCTCCATGAGGCGCGAACCAATTCCTTTGCCGCGATGGGCGGGCAATACTGCAATGCTCAGTTCGGGCGTCCTCTCGTCCACGAATCCGTAGCCCGGTTCGGAAGCAGGAAAACAGCGTAGCCAAGCTGCACCCACAGGCGCGCCGTCAACCAGCGCGATCAAACCTGAATCGCCGCTTCGAATTCCCCAATCCTCAACATAGCGGGCAATTGCCGGGTCACGCAGTATAGACCGTGGTAGCGGCGGTTTACCTGTAGGCACAAATATTGCGAGATACAGCATCTCCCACAAGAACGATTCGTCCGATACCGTAGCAGCGCGCAGTTCGCAACTCATTTCTCCATTGTCCCGAAACGAGGACCTCCCGCGATGGGGTCCCCCTATCCAGTGCGTGGTCCCTCCTGCCTTCGTCGCCAATAACGTTTAGGTTCTTGCCGGCTACGCTCCTGGACAACGATATTCGGAAACTGACCGCGTTAGTCACTTTCCGACAGCGCACGAAGAGTCGGCTTCAGTAGATCGGAGGCACCCCGGACACCCGGACGGCTGTACTTGTGAACGTTGAAAGTAATTCGAGAGAGCTCAGCCGTAGTACTCTTAATCCCAATCGCCCAGGCGGCAAGTACGTGCCGGGCATCCCTTTGGAGCGCTCGCAACCTTGTCCAACGTCCGTGCAGCCGCCGTCTGGTTCATCCGATCCGATGCCACGATGACGCGCGTTGCTACGAAAATCTCGCGTTACTTCGCCCTGATCCGTCAATCGGTTAGCTAAAACCGATCCCCGGTGGCGGCCAGGTATTTCGACCCTGAGCGAAGGGCGCCTGGACAACGTCTTGTTGACATTGCTATTCGGGTTCATCCGCGGGGAGCGGAGACAACGGGTGCTGGTTCCAGTAAGCGCGCCCTGGCCAGATTCACAATCGGGCTTTTGAAGAAGCACCAAGCCGGCCTCTGATTCGCTGGGATCTGCTTTCAGTCTGACAAACCTGTCAAGCCCCCCACCTTCATCCATTCTGGTGATCGACCGGATAGGTCGATGACGGGGATTCACAGAACTCGAAAATAAAGTTGTCTCAATGCCCTCAACAACATACGAAAACCAAACCCTACGACTTCCCACAACCACCCTTTATCGTGAAGGTAGAAGGACACAATGAAGAAACTGAAAGACCCGAACAACCCGGAACCGAAACAGCCGCCCAGCGAGGCCCGTCAGGCCGCCTCGCGCGCCAATGGCGCCAAATCCAAGGGCCCCGTCACGCCCGAAGGCAAACAGCGCTCTTCCCAAAACGCCGTCACCCACGGACTCCTCGCCCGATCCCTCACTCTCTCCGATGGAGACGCCCAGCTCTTCGATTCCCTCCACAGTAACTACATCCGGCGATTCACCCCCCGCGATCAGCCCGAACACGACCTCATCGAAGAGGCCGTCTACGCCAAATGGCAGATGCGCCAGGCCTGGATGATGCACGCCCGCACCCTCAAAATCCAGATCCTTGCCGATTTCCCGGAAGTCAACCTCGAATGGGACCCCATCCCCATGCTCGACCGCCAGACCCTGGCCTTGGCCAAGTCGCTCAAGGAGAGCACCGTCCTGCCCAATCTGGAGCGCTACGCCCGCCAGCTCGCCGCCCAGTCCGATCGCGCGATCAAGCTTTTCATGCAGTTACGCGACCAGCGCCTCCCGCCCGCCGAGCCCATCGTGGAACCAAACGAACCCGAGGTCATGGCCGAACACTACAAAACCGAGCCCAGCGAACCGGCTCTGACCACTGACCACCGGCCACCGGCCACTGCTCAACCAAACGAACCCAAGCCAGCCGCCGAACCCGCCGCGCCACTGACCACTGGCCACCGGCCACTGACCACTGCTCAGGCCACTGACCACCGGCCGCCCAGCCCCGCATCCTATACTGGTAGTCAACCACCCCCGATTACCGCGGACTCCCCGCGGCAGGATGCGACCGCCGATGTCTGATACTCCATTCGTTCATCTTCATTGCCATACCGACTACTCGCTGCTCGACGGCGCCTGCGAAATCGGCCAGCTCATGGACATCGTCGCCGAGCAGAAGATGCCGGCCATCGCCATGACCGATCACGGCAACCTGTTCGGCGCAGTGGAGTTCTACAACAAGGCCAAGGAGAAGAACGTTCATCCGGTCATCGGCTGCGAGGTCTACGTCTCCCAGCAAAGCTACACGGTCAAATCGGACACCAATCGCTATAACCACCTGGTCCTGCTCTGCGAGAACCAGGAGGGCTACCGCAATCTCATCAAGCTGGTCTCTACGGCCTGCCTGGAAGGCTTCTACTACAAGCCCCGCATCGACAAGGAACTGCTCGCGCGTCACTCCAAGGGCTTGATTGCGCTTTCGGCGTGCCTCCGAGGCGACATCAACGAGACCCTGCTCTCCGATCGCTACGAGGAATCCCGCCGCCTCACCTACGAGTACACCGACATGTTCGGGAAGAACAACTTCTTCCTGGAAATGCAGGATCATCACCTCGATCAGGACCGCATCGTCATGCCCCTGGTCAACCGGCTCTCGCAGGAAACCGGAGTCCCGCTGGTAGTCACCAACGACTCGCATTACCTGCGCAAAGACGACCCCGCGCATGCACGAGATCCTGCTCTGCATCGGCACCGGCAAGACCATGAGCGATCCCAACCGGATGCGCTTCACCACGCCCGATTTCTACCTGAAGAGCCGCGCCGAAATGCTGGCTCTGTTCGGCGAAGTCGAGGACGCGATGGACCGTACCTGGGACATCGCCCAGCGTTGCCACATCAAGCTCGAGAAGGTGAAGGACCCCTTCCCGAAGTTCGACGTCCCCGCCGAACACTCCACCGATACCTACTTCGAGTACGTCGCCCGCCAGGGATTCGAGAAGCGGCGGACCCGGCTTGAAACGCTCCGTGCCCAGGGTGCGCTCAAGCACGATCTCTCCGAATACGCGGAACGTCTGGATCGCGAAATTCGCATGATCCAGCAGATGAGGTTCGCTGGCTATTTCCTGATCGTTTGGGACTTCATCCGCTACTCGCGAACGAAAGGCATCCCGGTGGGCCCCGGACGCGGATCGGCGGCCGGTAGCCTGGTCAGCTACGCCATGCAGATCACCGACGTCGATCCGCTCCAGTATGGCCTGCTGTTCGAACGCTTCCTCAACCCGGAGCGCGTCAGCTTCCCCGATATCGACATCGACTTCTGCACCAACCGCCGCGGCGAGGTGATCCAGTACGTCACCGAGAAGTACGGACGCGAGCAGGTCGCGCAGATCATCACCTTCGGAACGCTAGCCACCAAGGCCGCCATCAAAGACGTCGGGCGCGTGCTCGACATGAGCTTCAGCGACGTCGATCGCATCAGCAAACTGGTCCCCAACCAGCTCAACATCAAGCTGAAGGACGCCCTCGCTCAGGAGCCCGGTTTCGCCGAACTCTCCCGCCAGGATCCGCGCGTGAAGGAAGTGCTCGACGTCGCGCAGAAGATCGAAGGCATGGCGCGCAATGCGGGCGTGCACGCGGCGGGCGTTGTCATTTCGCCGGTGCCGCTCACCGACATCGTTCCGCTGTACCGCACGAACCGGGATGAAATTGTCACCCAGTACGACATGGGAGGTCTCGAGAAGCTCTCGCTTCTGAAGATGGACTTCCTCGGGCTGACCACGCTCACCATCATCCACGACGCGCTGGAGTTGATTAAAAAGCACCGCGGCGTCACGCTCGATCCCGAGCAGTTCCCGCTCGACGATGCCAAGACCTACGAGATCTTCTCCAAGGGACACACCAGCGGCGTGTTCCAGTTCGAATCGCCGGGCATGCGCGACATCCTGCGGCGCTATCAGCCGGCGCGCGTCGAAGATCTCTGCGCGTTGAACGCGCTCTACCGCCCCGGTCCCATCCAGGGCGGCATGATCGACGACTTCATCGATCGCAAGCATGGCCGCAAAGCCGTGCGTTACGATCTGCCCGAGTTGAAGGAAATCCTCGAAGAGACCCTGGGCGTCATCGTGTACCAGGAACAGGTGATGCAGATCTCGAATCGCCTGGCCGGGTACTCGCTGGGTGACGCCGACATTCTCCGCCGCGCCATGGGGAAGAAGAAGGCCGAGGAGATGGACAAGCAGCGCGCCCGCTTCATCCAGGGCTCGCTCGAACGCGGCTTCCCGCAGGCCAAGATCGAAAAGATCTTCGACCTGATGGCGCAGTTTGCCGGGTACGGATTCAATAAATCGCACTCGGCAGCCTATGCCTACCTCGCCTACGTCACCGCCTACCTGAAGGCGAACTACCCGGTGGAGTTCATGTCCGCGCTGCTCACCTCGGAAACGGGGAACACGGCGAAGGTGGTGAAGTACATCAACGAGTGCCGTGAGATGGGGATCTCGGTCCTCGCTCCCGATGTCAACTCTTCCGGCCTCCATTTCACGCCGGAGTACAAGGATTCCGTCGGGCGCGATCCGGTTTGGGCTCGGCGCCATTAAGAACGTCGGATCTTCGGCCGTCGACGCCATCGTGAAGGCGCGGGACGAAGAAGGCAAGTTCAAGTCGCTGTTTCAGTTCTGCGAACGGGCGGACATGGCGTCGGTCAACCGCCGCGTGATTGAAAGCCTGATCAAGGCCGGCGCCATGGATTCGTTGAACGGCACCCGGTCTCAACTGATGACCATTCTCGATTCCGCCATCGAGACCGGACTGCGTGCCTGGCGCGATCGGGCCAGCGGTCAGAACGGACTGTTTGCCGACCTGTTCGGTCCCGCCCAGGAAGAGGAAGACCACCCGCTTCCGAACGTCCCCGATCTCACCAGCCAGGAAAAGCTCGCCGGCGAGAAGGAACTGCTGGGCTTCTACGTTACCGGGCACCCTCTCGATCAATACATGGACAAAGTGGTGGAACTGGCCACCCACACCACGGAGACCATCCAGGATCTGGAAAGGGGCGTCGAAGTGAAGATGTGCGGGATTCTGACGGGGATTCAGCGCCGCCGCAGCAAGGAAGGCAAGAACTGGGCATCCATGACGCTCGAAGACTTGGCGGGCAGCGCCGAGGCGATGGTCTTTTCCACGCAGTATGAGCGCCTGCTCCCCATGATCGCCGACGAGCGGCAGGACAAAGCCGTTCTCATCAAGGCGACGGTCTTCCCGGAAGAGAATGCGCCGCCCAAGCTGTCGATCCAGGACGTCATCCCGCTCGAACTGGCGCGGGTCGATCTGCCCACGGTCATCTCCATCCGCGTCAATGTCGGAAACGGCGGGACCAAGGCGGAACAGCTGAACGAGTTGTTCCAGCGCAAGCAGGGTCCCACCGGCGTCCGTCTGCGAATTGAGAAGCCGCGCGATTTCTCAGTTATCCTGGATGTTCCGGTTAAAGTCCGGCCGGATAAAGAGTTTAAGGCCGAAGTGGCGCGCATTTGCGGGCCCGAAGCACTGGAGGTCGTCGCATCTTGAGCCAGCCCAACGCAGAACCCGAACAACCGGTGCAGCCAGTAGCCGAGCCGCCCAATCCCGCTTGGCAGCGGGTCCAACTGGCTCGCCACCCAAAACGTCCGCACACGCTCGATTACATCCAGCGGCTTCTCACGGGTTTTACCGAACTGGCCGGCGACCGTGCTTTCGGTGAGGACGCTGCCATCGTAGGCGGCACGGGTTATTTCCGGGGTAAGCCCGTGATGGTGGTCGGCCAGCAGAAGGGCCGCGACACCAAGCAGAAGCTGCTGCGCAACTTCGGTATGCCCAAGCCCGAAGGCTATCGGAAAGCGCTGCGCTTAATGCGCCTGGCGGCGAAGTTCGGGCGGCCGATCATCACCTTGCTCGATACCCCCGGCGCCTATCCCGGCATCGACGCCGAAGAGCGCGGGCAGGCCGAGGCGATCGCCGTGAACCTGCGCGAGATGTCGCGGCTGGGCGTCCCGATTATCGTCGTTGTGATTGGTGAAGGCGGAAGCGGCGGCGCCCTGGCGCTGGGCGTCGGCAATCGCGTGCTGATCCTGCAGAACGCCATCTATAGCGTGATCTCGCCGGAAAGCTGCGCCGCCATCATTTACCGCGATTCCGGCAAGGCCGCTCAGGCCGCGGCGGCGCTGAAGATTACCGCGCCCGACCTGTTTGAACTCGGCCTGGTGGACGAAATCGTGCCCGAGCCCGGTGAAGGCGCGCATACCGACTACGACCAGGCGGCTCAGTTGTTGGGGGATGCGATCGCCAAGGCTCTGGACGGACTGACCGCGCTCGGATCCAAAGAGTTGATCGATCGCCGCTACGAGAAGTTCCGGCAGATGGGCAACTTCTTCACTGAGGCTGCGGTGTGAGGAAGCCGGTTCTTGCCGGCATCTTCTTCATAGTGGTCTTCATCGCCGTTCTGGTGTATTCGACGCTGAGCCTCATGCGCAGCCGTCATCGCGTGGAAGTCTGTATGCAGTTCGAAGGCCGCACCAGTTGCCGTATTGCGTCGGCTGAGACGCAGGATAACGCGCTGCGCGCCGCCATCACCAACGCCTGCGCGCTGATCTCGAGCGGCGTGACCGATTCGCAGCAATGCGAACATTCGACGCCGGTCAGCGTCAAATGGCTGAAGTAAGCTCGCATGAAGTGCCGATTTGTCCTGGCCGCGCTACTGGTCTGTTCGTGCCTGGCGCAACCCGCGCCCGATGCGGCCAAGCCGGAGCCGCGCAAGGAAGTGGTGATCGTCACCGGCACCTTCGATCCGGTCCCCCTGGACGAATCGGAAAGGACCGTGCAGGTCTTCAATGTCAACGGCAGCCGCACGCTGGTGAATTCGGTCTCCGACTACCTGCAGATGGACTCCTCGGTGGATCTGCGCCGCCGCGCTCCAGGCGACACCCAGGGTGACCTCTCCATCCGCGGCGGGACCTTCGCGCAATCGCTCGTGTTGCTCAACGGCATCCGCATCAACGACGCGCAGTCGAGCCATCACAATATGGATCTGCCGGTCTCGCTGGACGCCATTACCGAGATCCAGGTGCTGCACGGATCGGGTTCGACGCAGTACGGATCCGATGCTGTCACAGGAGTCGTGAACCTGCTGGTTCGGCCGCCCGAAACCGAAGTGCGGCTGCGCGGCGCGCTGGGCAACGACGGTATTAATCAGGAAAGCGGCACGCTGGCCTATGGAAGCCGGGCATTCTCTCAGTCGTTCGTCTTCTCGCGGGACTTCTCGAGCGGCTTCATGCCCGACCGCGATTACCGCAACCTTTCACTCGCATCCATCACTCACGGCGCCACTCGGTTGGGCGCCACCGATGTACTCTTGGCAGCCAGCGACCGCTCCTTCGGTGCCGATCAGTTCTACGGCAATTACGATTCGTGGGAGCGTACCAAGGGTTGGTTCGGCTCCCTCCGCCAGGAGTTAGGCCAGCACACCGAAATCGACTTCGCATTCCGCCGTCATACCGACCTCTTTGTTCTGTACCGTGAACAGCCTGAGGTCTTCACCAACCACCACGCTCTCGAAAGCTGGGACGGCGCGGTTCGCCGGAGTGAACAACTGGGGGTAAACTCGCGCCTCAGTTACGGAGTCGAGACCTATGCGGAACAGATCGAGAGCACCAACCTCGGCGATCATTCGCGTGTGCACTATGCGGGATACGTCGCCTGGGACGCGCGAGTATTGCGGAGGTTCTCCTTCACGGCCGGACTGCGCGACGAGGTGTACGGATCATTCCAGCACCAGTTGAGCCCCGCGGTAAGCGGTGGCGCGTGGCTGTCGTCGCGGATGAAACTGCGAGCCTCCGTGAGCCGCGCGTTCCGCCTGCCGACCTATACCGACCTGTATTATCACGATCCCTCTAACGTCGGTTCCCCCGACCTCCGGCCCGAGAAAGCCTGGAACTACGAGGCTGGGCTCGACCTCCATCTGACCGATCGACTGAAGGCAACCGCGACCGTCTTCCATCGCCGTGACCAGGACCTGATCGATTACGTTCGCTATTCGCCCACCGACATCTACCGCGCGACGAACTTCCAGCGCCTGCACTTCACCGGCGTCGAGACCGGCGTCGAATGGCAGCCGCGGAAAGGCCAGTTGGTATCGATTCAATACACCGGGATGTCGGGTCAGCGCGCCGTGGCAGAGGGTGCGATCTCGAAGTACGTCTTCAACTACCCCATTCACAACGGCGTCGTCACATGGCAGGGAACGCTCGGAGGCGAGATCGTCGCGCGTACCCGGATCGGTGTGACTGAGCGGTACGCCCGCGATCCTTACGCGATCTGGGACATCTCGGCGGCGCGCGCCCGTGGCCGGATCCGCCCGTTCGTGCAGTTATCCAACATTGCTGCGACGACCTATGAGGAAGTGATAGGAGTAGCGATGCCGAAACGCACGGTGATCGGCGGAGTAGAATTGCGGGTGTGGGGACAGACCCGATGATCGCGCCGAGCGCTGCGATCTCCGCTATGACGAAGTTGCTGATTGACGCAGCCAGACCGCGGCGGATCATCCTGTTCGGTTCGCAGGCGCGAGGCGACGAATCCGAGGATAGCGACGTCGACATCATGGTGGTAGAGCGAGACCCGCCGAACCGGCTCGCGGAGATGGTTCGGTTAAATCGCATTGTACGGCCACTCGGGATAGCTGTGGAGTATCCCGCCAATACTCGAACTTCTCCTCACTCACAACCAGAAGGTCCATTTCGAAGCAGCGTCGGAAGGCAAAACCTTATATGAAGCAGAGTGAACCTCCGAGGGGGTGAGCGATGAGATTGTGGGGTTCCACTGTCAGCAAGCCGTTCGGCGCGGTCTACCGATATGAGAATTACGATTCGGAACTGGCCCTGAATCGCGACAGCGCCAGGGAGATGCTGCGAAATCTCCGCCGTTGGGTCGAAGAGTCTCTGCGACGCCAGACGTAAACCCGGCTAATCCTCGTCCCGCCTCAGCGTAACCAGCCACGTCTTGAACGCCAACCCACCCAGAAGGATCCACACCGCAAGCCGGAACGGTCCCACCAGCGTGAACGTCGCCAGCAGCGCCAGCACGGCGTAGGCGGACATGGCCATATAGAAGCGAATATTCACGATACCTCAGCCTACCGCGATGGGATGTTGTAGTAGTACACCAGCCGCAAGCGGATCACATCGCCCTTGAATTCAGCGGGGAGCGGCGGAAATGGAGTGGATGCGCTGATACTGGCCACTGCCGCGCGGTCGAGAGCCTGCGTTCCGGACGCCATGTCGATGGCCAGCTTCGGCACGGCGCCCGAGTGGTCAATCGAGAAAATCAGCACCGTTCGCCCGCGCTGACCCATCTTTGCGCTTTCCGGCCACACGGCGAACCAGTTGCGCCGGACGGCCGCGATCACCTGCCTGAGGTAAGGCCGGAAATCGATGCCCATGGGATCGCTCTGCAACTCCAGCGTGCTCGATTGCCGTCCTGGAGCCAGCGGGCGCCCCGGCAGCTGACCGATCCCCCCGTCCATATCGGCGCCCGTGTCGCCAACTGTCATGTCGCCGGGTCCGGGCTTGGCGGCATTCCGAATCGCCTCCTGGAGGTTCGCTTTCGGCGCTTCGATGCGGCTCGCGCCGGTCACCTTGCCGCTATAAACGCCCGGCGTCTCGAATGCCAGCTTCGGCTTCTCCTCCGGCTGAACCTGGGGAGGCTTTGCCGATGGAGGCCCCGGAATGTTGGCATCACCCAGCACCGGGGGAGGCGCTTGAGCGATCTTTACCTGCGGAGCCTCGAGCACCTGCGGCGGTGGAGGCGGAGCGGAACTTCCCATTGCAGCCGGAGGGCTGGAGATCACCTTGGGCGACGGACGTACCTCGGGGCGCGCGATCAGGTTCTCCAGCCGGATCTCCTTCGCCACTTTGGACTTGTTCTTTTCGGGCTGGGTCAGGATGTCGCGCGGCGTAACCAACCTGACCGCCTTGCGAATATCCACCGTTTCATTGGCTGGACGCGGGGCGGGAGGCGGGACGTACACGGCGAAAGCCACCGCCGCAGCCACCAGCACAACGTGCACCAGAACCGATCCGATCGCGGCCTCGAGCCGGCGCTTCCCTCGGTCCTGGTCCTCCCAGCCGGGCAGCAGGTGCAGTTCGGGCTCGGCGGGAGGTGCAGGCGGAGCCGAGACGTTCATGGGTCGATGTGAAGACGCTTGCCGGGACGTTGAGGTTGCCTGCTATGTGGTTCCGAGTGACTGGGCTACAACGCGGGCGTGTGTCTCTATTTTATCAAGGATATCGAGCGCCACTTCCAGGGCCCGTCGTCCCTCCTCGCCGGTCACCTCCGGCGCGGCGCGCGTCTCTACTGCCCGCAGGAACGAGGCGAGTTCCAACTTCAACGGCTCGTCCTTCTCCACTGCCACCGACTGGAACCCGATCTGGTTCTCCGGCGACACCTCGAAGGCCACCAGGTCCTGTCGCGCATAGTCGAGCGAGAGATACTGCCGGGGCTGGAACAGCCGGATCTTGCGGACCCGCTCGGTGGATACCCGGCTTGCCGTCAGGTTGCAGATGCACCCACCCGAGAATGCCAGGCGCACATTGGCGATATCCACCTTGGAGGACAGGATTGAGATCCCCGCTGCGCGAATCTCCTCCGGCATTCGGTCTGTCAGGGCGAGCACGATGTCCAGGTCGTGGATCATCAGGTCGAGTATCACATCCACATCCAGGCTGCGCGGGCTGAACAGGCTGAGCCGGTGGATCTCGAAGAACAACGGGTTGCGCACCATCTTACGAAGCGCCGTCACCGCCGGATTGAAGCGCTCCAGGTGGCCTATCTGCAGGATGCGCCCGTGTCGCGCAGCGCAATCCACCAGCCGGTTGGCGGAGAGCAGGTCTTTCGCGATCGGCTTCTCCACCAGAACGTCGATCCCGCTCTCCAGTAGTGCGCAGCCGATATCCGAATGGGTCACTGTGGGAGTGGCCACGATGGCCGCGTCCACCTTGCCGGCGAGCGCACCCACGTCCGGCAGAGCCTCGCACTCGAACCTCGCGGCGGCCTCCCCAGCCCGCGCCGGATCGTTATCCACCACGGCCGCCAGGTTCGCGCCCTCCAGATTGCGAAGCACCCGAAGATGGTTCCTGCCGAAGGACCCAGCGCCGATCACCGCCACTCGTACTGACATCCGCTCTCCTTACTCGTCCGGCTTGTAGCCGATGATGCTCACGCCCGCGGCGTTGGCCCGCTCGAGCAACTCTGCGCGATCCAGAAACAGCGTGCGCCCGGCATCCACCGCCATGGCCGTGGTTCCCGTTTCCTGCATGGCGCGGATGGTTTCGGGTCCCGCCACCGGCACATCGAACAGCAAATGCTTCCGCCGTTTCGACACCTTGACCAGTCGCAACGGGCGGCCGTTCACCAGCGAGGCCGCGCGGCGCAGCATCGCGTCCGTTCCTTCCATGGCTTCCACGGCGACGCAAGCCCGGTCTGCCACCGCTACGCTCTGGCCGATGTCGAAGCCCGCCAGTGCGTTGGCGACGCGGCGCCCGTATCCGATGTCCCGCAACTCGGCATGCTCCGGCTTGCGGTAAGTCAGAACTCCCTCGCCCGCCAGCAGGTTCGTAAGCAGCAGCGTCGATTCCACCAGTCGGATCCCCTCGTCTTCGAGGATCTTCATCACCCCGCCAATCAACGCGTCCGTGTTCTTCTCGCGCAGCGACGTGAGCAGTTTGAACAATCGCCAGTCCGGACGGATGGTGGAGAAGATCTTGGCGTGCTTCACCTGCCCGCACATCATGATCTCCGAAATGCCTTCGTCCTTCAGGATCTCGATCAGCCGGCTCAACTGCCCGAGGGAGATCCAGTACGTCTTGGCCGACAAAGGCTCGATCTCCGGCGACGCTTCTTCCTTGATGCCGATGGTGACCAGGTCCAGGCCGAGTTGCCGCGCGGCTTCGAGCGCCAGAATGGGGAACCGTCCGTTCCCGGCGAGCAGTCCGTAGCGGGGCATTACTTGACGAAGCCGCGCTCGGACCGTCCGATAAAGGCGAGCAGTTCCTCCACCTCCGGCGTCATCGGCACTTCGGCGCGGATACGCTCGACGGCCTGGGTGGTATTGAGTTTTGCCCGCGTCAGCAGACGGAAGGCCTTGTGCAGCGCATCGATTGTCTCGGGACTGAAGCCGCGCCGCTGCATGCCGGTCGCGTTGGCGCCGAACACTTTGATCTCGCGCGGGCTCACGGTAGACGAGAACGGCAGGATGTCCTGCGTCACTACGCTGCCCGCGCCGACAATGGCGTGCCGTCCGATGCGGCAGAACTGGTGCACGCCGCTGAGAGCGCCCAGCCATGCCCAGTCCTCGACAACGACGTGTCCCGCGAATCCGACGCTGTTGCCGATCACGACGTGGTTGGCAACGCGGACGTCGTGCGCCACATGGACATAGGCCATCAACAGGTTGTCGTCGCCGATGGAGGTGATCCCGCCCCCGCCCTCGGTTCCGCGATGAATAGAGACGAACTCGCGAATGCGGTTCCGGCTGCCGATGTGGGTTTCTGACCGCTCACCCTTGTACTTCAGGTCCTGTGGAGCGACGCCCACCGTCGTGTACGGAAAGAAGACATTGTCCTCGCCGATCCGGGTTGGCCCCTCGACGAAGACATGCGCCATCAGACGGGTTCGGGCGCCAACTTCCACGTCCGGTCCCACGACGCAGAACGGCCCGATTTCGGCCGATTCGTCAATTCTGGACGAGGGATCGACCACCGCCGCTGGGTGTACCGCCATCTGCTACGCGCCTGGGGCTGGGACTGGTGCCGGCGCGGGTTTCTCTTCGCGATCGGCCAATTTGCACATCACCGTCACCTCGGCCACCACGGCCCCATTCACTGTGGCCTTGCCGGACATCTTCGCCACACTCGCCTTGCGCTTTCCGACGATCATCTCGATGACCAGTTGATCGCCGGGGCGCACCGGGCGCCGGAACTTGGCTTCCTCCACCGATGCCAGCAGGACAATCTTGCTCTTGCGGTCGGGAATGTAACTCAGCACCAGCACGCCGGCCACCTGCGCCATGGCTTCGACGATCAGAACGCCGGGCATTACCGGGAAATCGGGGAAGTGTCCCTGCGCCCAAGGCTCGTTGGCGGTCACGTTCTTGATCCCGACAACGCGCTCGGCCTCCAACTCGAGAATCGCATCCACGAGCAGAAAAGGATAACGATGCGGAAGGATCTCGCGTATGGCGTCGATATCGAGTAGTGGCATGTAACTCGTTATTATAACAAGCGATGGATCCGCTACTTTCCTATGCCCAAACAAAACAGGACGAAATCATCGCGTTTATCCGCGAATTGGTGGAATGCGAGTCGCCCAGCGACGATGCTGCCGCAGTGGATCGCTTCGTGGATCTTTTTGCCGCACGCGTTGCCGGCATCGCCAAGGTGAAGACGTTCCCGGGCGGTCGTTTCGGCCGGCACTTGCGATGCGAGTTTCAATTGCCCGGGAAACGGAAGGCTGGACAGATCCTGGCGCTGGGGCACTCCGACACCGTGTGGCCGGTCGGGACTCTCAAATCGATGCCGTTCCTCCAACGCGACGGCCGCTTGTGGGGGCCCGGCGTGTTCGACATGAAATGCGGCCTCGCCTTCTTTGTCTATGCAATGCGCGGCTTGCGGGAACTCGATCTGCCCGTGCCCGACAAGGTGGTGCTGCAGTTGAACGCCGATGAAGAGGTGGGCAGCGACAGTTCCCGTCCGCTGACCGAAGAGATCGCAAAGAAGAGCCGCTTCGTGATGGTGCTGGAACCGGGCCTGGGTCTGGACGGGAAACTGAAGACCGCGCGAAAAGGCGTGGGCGATTACACCGTGGTGGTGCGCGGCGTGCCATCCCATTCCGGCGTGGATTTCGCCGCGGGCGCCAGCGCGATTGTGGAACTGGCGCGCCAGATCGAGCGGATTGCCGGATTCACGAAGCTGGAGCGGGGAATCACCGTGAATCCTGGTGTGATCTCGGGCGGGACGCGAACCAACGTCGTTGCCGCCGCGGCGCGGGTCGACGTGGATGTCCGGATCGCCCGGCTGAGAGATGGAGCCTACCTGGAGAAATGCTTCCGCTCGCTGAAGCCCGTGGACAAACGTTGTTCTCTCGAGGTCACCGGGGGCCTGAACCGTCCACCGATGGAACGTACCCCGGCGATTCGAAACCTGTTCCGGCATGCGCAGCGGCTCGCCCGTGAGATGGGCGTGGAGATTGATGAATCGTCAACCGGCGGCGGATCGGACGGGAATTTCACGGCCGCTTTGGGCGTCCCCACCCTGGACGGTTTGGGCGGTGTGGGGGAGGGCGCGCATGCCCCGAACGAGAGTATTCTGGTGGACCGCATCGCCGATCGGACGGCGCTGATGGCGAAGTTAGTGGCGCAGGCGCCGGATTTGGCTTGAAATCGAGAACTGCGCGGGTGTGCTACGTGAGAAAATAGGGGTAGCCAATGGTAGCCTACGGATTCTATTACAGTTCTGCTCTTGTCGCAGCAGGGTTGGCGGTCACCTATTTCCTCAGCTGGCCGTGGGCGCTGCCGTGCTACATTCTGGCCGCGTTTTGTTTGTACTTCTTTCGCGACCCCGACCGCGAGGCGCCGGCTGGACCGGTGGCGGTTTCGCCCGCCGACGGCAAAGTGGTCATGGTGAAGCCGCAATCGCCCGAAGCCACCCGCATCAGCATTTTTCTCAACATCTTTGATGTCCACGTAAACCGTTCGCCCATCGCCGGCCAAATCCGGCAGGTACGGTATCAAGCCGGCCAGTTTCTGGTGGCCAGCAAGGAAGCCGCCAGCGAGCAGAACGAGCAGAATACTATCACCGTCGAAGGCGACGATACGACCGTGGTCTTCACCCAGATCGCGGGACTGATAGCGCGGCGAATCGAGTGCTGGAAGAAGGTGGGTGAGCGCGTGGCCTGCGGAGAACGGGTCGGTTTGATCAAGTTCGGATCTCGCGTGGACGTGCTTTTTGGCCCCGAGTGGGAAATCTCCGTGCGACCCGGGGAACGCGTGAAGGCCGGATCGTCCGTGATCGCGCGGCGCCGTCCGTGAGTGGATAGCTAATGACTCTCAAAGAGCGACTTATCGACCCGCGTTCGCCTGACCGGCGCCCGCGCCGCGCCGCCTATGTTCTACCGACATTCTTTACGGCCGGCAATATTTTCCTCGGATACCTGGCCATTCTCCAGGCTTTTCAAGGCGCGATGCAGGCGCTCGGCGGCAACCTCGGCATGAACTCGCACTTCGAGGCGGCGGCCAAGATGATTGGAATCGCCGTGGTGCTGGATGGATTGGACGGCCGCATGGCCCGGCTGACGAACACCGTCAGCGACTTCGGTCGGGAACTCGATTCCCTGGCGGACGTCATTACCTTCGGCATCGCACCTGCGGTGCTGGCCTTTGCCTGGGGCATCCGCTTCATCGAGCCGCCGGGTTTTGGGAGGTTGACCCTCATCCATCTCTGGAACGCCGGCTACTTCGTGTGCTTTCTGTTCCTGCTCTGCGGCGCCATGCGGCTGGCGCGATTCAATATCACCACGAACCCGATTCCCAAGAACCCCGGGCGCGCGGATAAGAAATACTTCGTCGGATTACCGATTCCCGCCGGCGCCGGGATGGTGGCGGCTATCGTATACGCCGCGGACAGCACGCCCGTACAGTGGTGGGTGTTCGGCGTGATGTGGCTCATCCTCCTCACGATGCTCGCGCTGTTGATGGTGAGCATGTGGCGATACCCCAGTTTCAAGGACATCAACCTGCTCCGACCGCGCTCGCCGATCAGCGTGATCCTGGTGGGGTGTTTCTTCTACCTCATCTGGGTGGCGTCACAACCGGTTCTGCTGGCCATCGCCACGGCCTACGTCGGCAGCGGAGTCGCAATCCGCTTTGGCGGGATCATCCGTCGCAGATTCCACCGATCGAATCCCACTCCACGTCCGGAGCATCAAGTTGGATAAACCGAATGTCACTCGAATCGCCCTGGTCGGGGGCGATTCCCTGATGGGACGCGAGATTCGCGAACTGATATCGCAGCTGAAACCGGGGCCCGCCCTGGAACTGATCTCCGGAGAAGCGGGTGATCCGAAACTCACTCGTGACGACGAGGGTGAAGCGGTGGTGCTCCAGCCCATGAACGCCGAGACACTGTCTGGCGTTCGCGCTGTGATCCTGGCCGGGAATCCGGAATCCAGCCAGCGAGCGCTGGAACTCACGGCCCAATCGGGCAAACCCTTGATCGATCTGACGGCGTCGCTCGAGGAGCACTCGAACGCGCGCCTGCGTTCGCCGCTGCTCGAGCCGTCGGCTGGGTCCAAGTCTCAGAATATTCACATCATTGCGCACCCCGCGGCCACGATGCTGGCTCTGTTTTACGCCAGGCTGGTTAAGCAATGGCCGATTCGCCAGTCCCTAGTGGTGGTGTTTGAGCCGGCCAGCCAACGCGGACAGAAGGGGCTGCACGAGTTGCAATCGCAGACTGTGAATCTGCTTTCCTTCAAGCCGCTGCCCAAAGACGTGTACGACGCGCAAGTGGGTTTCAATCTGCTGCCGGCCTTTGGGACCGAAGCCCCAATGGCGCTCGAGCAGATGGAAGCTCGGATGGACCGCCATTTGGCGACGCTGTTGCTGATCTCGAGCCGTGCGCCGATGCCGTCACTGCGACTGGTGCAGGCACCGGTGTTTCACGGCTATAGCGCCTCGGTGTGGGTAGAGTTTGAAGCGAATCCAACGGTCGAAGAATTGGGCCTGGCGCTGGCTTCGGCGCAGATCGAAGTACGAACCGCGGATGAAGAGCCTCCTAACAACGTCGGGGCTGCCGGGCAAAGCGGGTTGACGGTCGGGGATATCCGGCAGGATCGGAACCATCCCCGCGCGTTTTGGTGTTGGCTGGTGTCCGACAATATCCGGACGCAAGCCGAAACGGCTGTCGCGGTTCTCCGGGAGTACCTGTGACGCGTTTGCTGGTGATCGTCTGTCTGCTGACAGCCGGGTGCGGTTACCACGTTTCCGGCCACGCGGACCTGATGCCGAAGACGATTGAGACCATCGCCATCCCGGCTTTCGGAAATGCCACCGTACAGTACAAACTCACAGACCGCCTGCCGGAGGCGATCACCCGCGAGTTCATTTCACGCACCCGCTACAAGGTTGTGAACGACATGAACCAGGCGGATGCCATCCTGCGCGGCACCGTAATCAACTTCTATTCTTATCCGGTCATCTTCGATCCAAGCAGTGGCCGCGCCAGCTCCATCCAGGTTTCGGTTGTCATGTCCATACAACTCACCGAGCGCACTACCGGCAAGGTTCTGTTCACGCGGCCCAGCCTCGAGTGGAAGCAGCAGTACGAGATCAGCGTGGATCCGCGCGCTTTCATCGACGAGAGTGACTCTGCCATGCAGCGGCTGAGCCGCGATGTTGCCCGCACTGTGGTTTCGGGCATACTCGAGAATTTCTGACGATGACCCCCGACCAGTTCCTCCGCCAGTTGCAGAAACAGGGGCCTTCGCCGGCTTACCTGTTCCTGGGCCCCGATTTCTACATGCGCGACCTGTGCCGGCGTGCTCTGATCCAGGCGGCGCTGCCTGAGGAGGATCGCGAGCAGGGTCTCTCCCAGCACGACCTGGACGACGAGGAACTGGCTCCCGTGCTGGACGACGCGCGGACGCTATCATTGTTCGCCACTCACAGGCTGATCTGGATCTCGAGCGCGGAGGGCGCCCTTCCGCGGGGGCGGACCGCTGCCGTGGCGGACGATGACGAAGAGGACTCCGGCGTCAAGGCAAAAGACGGAGCGGGGCTCGTCGCCGATTACGTTCGGGATCCTTCGCCCGGAACGGTGGTGGTCTTCGATTGTAGCCGGTACGAGTTCGAGGGCGAGGACAAGGCCCGAATCGAGCGTGTTCAGAAGTACTACGGGTCCGTGGCTCAGCAGGTGGAATTCCGGTCCTTCGATCGCGAGGCGGCATTGGGATTGGCCCAGCGACTGGCTCAAAAGGCAGGACTACAGATTGGGAACGCCGAACTGGGCGTCCTGGTGGAGGCTCTGGCGGCGGACGCCTCACGAATCGCG
Organism: uncultured Acidobacteriota bacterium; assembly: GCA_963737465.1. Taxonomy (GTDB): domain Bacteria; phylum Acidobacteriota; class Terriglobia; order Bryobacterales; family Bryobacteraceae; genus TMP-7. The sequence continues at coordinate 854,827 of CAVTTC010000011.1, read as the reverse complement.
TCGGAGATCGAGAAGCTGAGTCTCTTTGCCGGAACGGATCGACGGGTCACCGCGGCGGATATCGCCAGGCTGGTTCCGAACGCACAGGAGAACACGATCTTCGAGTTGGTTGGAGCGTTGGGGGCGGGGAACCGGTCGAAGTCATTGGCAGTGCTGGATGCGCTGGTGCGGGAAGGGGAGTATCTGCCTCTCGCCCTCAGTTTCCTGGCTACGCAATTCCGCATGGCCTTGGTAGCGAGGGAGGCCGGGGCGCGGACCACATCGGACATCCAGACTCAGCTCACTCGAATGGGCATACGCATCTGGCGCGATCGGGCGGAGCAAGTCCGGCAGACGCTGCAGGCCTTCCCGAAAGAGAAGCTGGAGACTGCGTTGAGGAGGGTTTTCGCAGCGGATCGCGGCCTCCGGGACGCACGCCCGGATGACCGCATTGTGATGGAAGAGTTGATCCTGTCGCTGACTATTTGAGTTGGCCTGAAGCTACGCGGCGGCGGAAAGGCTGCGGAGGCGTTTCACCAGGCGGCTCTTGTAACGGGCGGCGGTGTTCTTCTTGATGATTCCCCACTTCGCCGAGCGGTCAACCAGCGAGAAAGTGGCGGGCAAGGCCGCCTGCGCACCGGGCGCGTCCTTCTTCTCGAGCAACTGCCGGATGGTACGAATCGTGTGACGGAGACGCGATTTGCGCATACGGTTCACCATGGTCTGGTGTTCCGTCTTGCGCACCCGCTTAAGGGCAGAAAAAGTATTCGCCATCTAACTTAAAATCCTGATCCTCAGAGAAATTCCAGCTTTTAGGATAACGTAGGGACAGTTGGCGGGCAACTGTGGAAGCCGGGCAAACCTTTACCGAGTATAGCAGTTTCGGGTCAGACCCGGCTTCGCCATTTCTAACGATGCTTGATGAACGTGCCGTCTTGCAGTTCAGTCATCGCTTGCCGTAACTGGTCTTGCGTGTTCATCACAATGGGACCGTACCAGGCCACCGGCTCTTCGAGCGGTCTTCCGGACACCAGGAGGAAGCGGATCCCGTCCGGCCCGGCCTCGACCACCACCTCGTCGCCTCGGTCGAAGAGGACCAGAGAGTGGTTGTTCACGTCATACACCGGGGCGGCGTCCGGTTTCGCCACCTGTTCGGTGAGGACGGCGCGAGGATCGGAGGAGTCGCGAAAGGTTCCGGAACCTGCGAAGACGTACGCGAAGGCGTTGCGCGTGGTCTCCACGTTCAGCCGTTTCCGATGGTTCGGCGGGACCGAGATGTCGAGATAATTGGGATCGGCCGCTACCCCTTCGACAGGACCCCGCTTGCCCCAGAACTCGCCGCAGATCACGCGGGCATGCGGTGCCGTCGTCATCCGTGACTTCGGGGATGGCGCCCGAGGGAATGTCCTGATAACGCGGGTCGGTCATCTTCAACGACGCGGGCAGATTGGCCCAGAGTTGAAATCCGTGCATACGGCCCTGCGGGTCGCCCTTCGGCATTTCCTGGTGCAGGATGCCGCTGCCGGCAGTCATCCACTGGACGTCGCCGGCCGTCATCTTGCCCTTGTTGCCGAGGCTGTCGCCGTGTTCCACCGAGCCCGCCAGCACATAGGTGATGGTCTCGATGCCGCGGTGCGGGTGCCAGGGAAAACCGGCCAGATAATCGGCCGGATTGTCGTTGCGGAAATCATCCAGCAGCAGAAAAGGATCGAAATCCTTGGTTTTGCCGAATCCGAAGGCGCGCTGCAACTTCACTCCCGCGCCTTCGAGGGTGGGTTTGGTTCGAATGACTTGTCTAATCGGACGGAGCGACATATTTACCTCCTTGCCGCGGCTGAATGCGGGAGTCAGGCTTTCACGAATTGGACGTCGAGCGTGATGGTTACATCGTCACCCACCAGGATGCCACCGGTTTCGAGTGCGGCGTTCCATGTCAGACCGAAGTCCTTGCGATTGATCCTGGTTGCGGCCGAGAGACCGATGCGGGTGTTGCCCCACGGGTCCCTTCCGGACGCGGTTGGACCTTCGACCTTGAATACAACCTGGCGAGTTACGCCGTGAATGGTCAGATCTCCAGTGACCGCCAACTCATCGCGGCCGGTGCGCCGTACTGCTGTCGATTTGAAAGTGAGTGTCGGGAACTTCTCGACGTCGAAGAAGTCGGCGCTCTTCAGATGGGCATCGCGTTGAGCCTCACCTGTGTGGATGGAGGCAGCATCGATGGCGGCCTCGATATGGGAGTTGGCCACGTCGTTTTCGTCCAGAGTCAACATTCCGGAGATGGCGGTGAATTGCCCTCTCACGTTGGAGATCATCATATGTTTGACCTTGAACTCGGCGACGGAGTGGGCCGGGTCGAGATTCCAGGTGGTGATGGCGGTGGTTTCCTGTGTGGCGGTCATATCTTCGGTTTTCCTCTCTGGTTGTTTAGATTCGTTTAAACGAAATCCGTTGCAACAAATATTTGGCCTAACAAATCCTTCACAGCTCACTGCGGCAGACGGCCAGCAAACTGGCGAGGGCGCGCAATCGCTCCCGGCCGACGTGGCCCAATAATTTTCTGTGAGTGTCCCGCACCGGTTGATCCAACCGGGCGAGGATTTCCAGTCCTTCCGGCGCGATTCGACTCAGTACCATTCTTCGGTCCTTCGTCTCGCGGCAGCGGGAGATCAGGTGACGCTTTTCCAGACGGTCGAGCAATCGCGTGATGTCAGGATCGCGGGTAATCATGCGGTTGCCGATCTCGCCGCAGGTCAAACCGTTGGGAGACCCGCGCAAAATTCGGAGTACGTTATACTGCGTCGGTGAGAGATCCTCGTTCTTCAGCACTTGGGCGAGCGGGCGGGAAAGCAGATCCGTAGTGCGCAACAAGTCGAGAAAAGCGGACTCTTCAGGACAATCCGAGCGCCGGGTTGGGGCTTCGACTCGGCTCGATGCGTCCCTCATTTAACTTCCATATTGTATGTTTAAACGATATTTGTCAAGACGAGGTCGCGGGAACGGTCCGGTTTGAGGCTATCGTGGCCAAGAACGGCACGATTCAGAGTCTACAGTTGATCTCAGGCCATCCACTTGCTGATAGAGGCCGCCGGCCGGAGCGGTCAAACAAATGGATTTGTCAACCAACCTGTGGAACGGGTGAACCAGTGGAAGTAATCACCCAGATCGACGTTGGATTTCAAGCTTGAAGTCCAGCCACGAAGTTGCCGCGCGGCGACCCATCGCGTTCCGTCCGGTCCTCGTCCGCCTACGCTGGTGAATGGCGTGTCTTCACCTTGGATAATTCGCGCGAGAGGCAAAATGCCACAATCGGACGAGTACAGAAAGATGAGCAGATGCGGGAACTTGCGCGAAAAGGTTGGAGGCGCGGAGCGGATTCGAACCGCTGAATAAAGGTTTTGCAGACCTCTGCCTTACCACTTGGCTACCGCGCCGAGGATCATTTTCAGCATATCATGACCTCATGCCTCTCCTGCATCGGATGGCCCATCCAAGCGGCCTGCTGGTTGCCGTCGCCGTCGTGTTGGCGGCGGGCTTGTGGGGCGCACCGGGCAAAATTCTGCAACTGAAACTCCGTACCCGGGTCGAGATATTCAAGGGCAGCGGCGACTGGCGGGAGACCTGGTTCAACGAGTCCCTGCCCGCTTCCGCTACCGCGCTGATTCTGTGCGACATGTGGGATAAACACTGGTGCCGGGGGGCCACTGAACGGGTGGACGGATTGGCCCATACAATGGCCCCGGTGATCGACCTGGCCCGAAAGTCGGGTATTCTGATCATCCACGCGCCTTCGGATACGATGGGCTACTACAAAGATGCGCCGCAACGGCTGAACATGCTGGCTATCCCCGCTGTCGCGCCACCGCCTCCCCTCGCGCTCACCGATCCGCCGCTTCCCATCGACGATTCCGATGGCGGATGCGATACCGTCAACAATCCACTTCCCGTGAATTATCGCGCATGGAGCAAACAACACGACGCCATTCCGATCGGGCCCTCCGATCTCATCTCCGATGATGGCAAAGAGGTCTACAGCGCCCTCCGGTTGCATGGCGTCAAGACCTTGCTTATCGCCGGAGTCCATACGAACATGTGTGTTCTCGGCCGCTCGTTCACCATCCGCCAGATGACAAAATGGGGAGTGCGCTGCATCCTGGTTCGCGATCTCACGGATTCCATGTACAATCCAGCGAGGCGGCCCTTCGTCACGCACGATCAGGGCACTCAACTCGTGATCGAGCACATCGAGAAATACTGGGCGCCTACCATCACGTCCGATGAACTCGTGACGGCGCTGAAGGAGAAATGAAAATGTCCGGATCCGATCTTTCCCGCCGCGGTTTCGTTGGAGCACTCGCGGCCGGCGCCGCCGCAGCCGAGACGAAACAGGGCGGACTGAAACTCGCCGTCTTTTCGAAGCACCTCCAATGGGCGAAGTGGGACGAGATGGCCGCCGTGGCGGCCGAGTGCGGCTTCGATGGAGTGGACCTGTCGGTTCGGAAGGCCGGGCACGTCGAGCCGGAGCGGGTGGCCGAGGACCTGCCGCGTGCCCTTGAAGCCGTCCGTAAGGCCGGACTCGAAATGCCGATGATCACCGCCGGCATCGTAGACACGACGTCGCCTCACGCGGAGTCGATTTTGAAGACGGCATCCGCCCTCGGCATCCGCAACTACCGTTGGGGCGGGTTCAAGTACGACGACTCGAAACCGATACCGGATCAACTCGCAGAGCTCAGGCCGCGGGTGCAGGCACTGGCGGATATGAACCGCCATTTCAACATCACCGCCATGTATCACACTCATTCCGGAATGGAGGTGGGGGCTCCGATCTGGGACCTGTGGGTGATTCTGCGCGATATCGATCCAAAATACGCCGGCATCAACTACGATATCGGCCACGCTACGGTGGAGGGCGGATTCGGCGGCTGGATTCGGAGCGCGCAACTGGCGGCGCCGTACATGCGGGGAGTCGCGCTTAAAGACTATCGCTGGGCCAGGAACGCGCGCGGAGGGTGGACCGTTCAATGGTGCCCGCCCGGGGAAGGAATGGTGCAGTTTTCGCGTTTCCTGCCCATGCTGAAGAAGGCGCAATTCAGCGGTCCGGTGCAGGTGCACTACGAGTACTCCGGATTGGGCGGCGCCGAACATGGCAATGCCAAGCTCGACCTTCCGAAGGCGGAGGTGGTGGCCAGGATGAAGCGCGACGTCGATTTCTACCGGGCCCGGATGCGCGACGCCGGCCTGACATAGGCGGAAACCCGCTCAGCTCCGAATCAGGATAGAATTCGGCTGATGCCAGTTTCATTGAAAGACGAATGTGTACTCATCGCCGGTGCCTCCAGCGGCGTGGGACGCGATGCCGCAGTTCTATTCGCCCGTGAAGGTGCACGCGTTATGGCGAGCGCCCGCCGTGCGGACCGGTTACAGCAACTGAAAGACGAACTCGGGAAAGAAGGACTCGCCATATCGGTGTTTCCCGCCGATGCGTCGGATCCCGAGCAGATGAAAGCCCTGACCGCAGCGGCCGTCCGCGAATTCGGCCGTGTGGATATCTGCGTTTATTCGAGCGGCACCAACACGAAAGAACGCGCGCTCACACGTCTTACGGCCCCCATCTGGAACGAGTTGATCAACACCAACCTGAACGGCGCCTTTTATCTGACCCAGGCCGTTCTACCCTCGATGCGGCAGGCGCGTAAAGGCCACCTGATCTATGTAAGTTCCATTTCAGGACTGCGGCCGGATGCCTCGGGCGCCGCCTACCAGGCGTCCAAGCGCGGGATGGTCGGCCTGTCCCACGCCGTGCGCATGGAAGAAAAGGACAACAACATCCGCACGTGCGTGGTCTGCCCCGGCCTCATCGATTCGGAATTGCTCGAGAAGCGGCCGGTCAAGCCGACGCCGGAGCAACTGGCCCAGGCGCTCAAGCCAATAGACGTCGCGGAGGTGATTCTGGACGTCGCGCGGATGAACCCCCGGGTCACCATCGCGGAGCTGGAGATTGTTCCGACAACGATCTGAGCGCGCTGGCGCATGAAGCTCGAAGTTCAGGCCGAGGACTGCGGCAAGCGCCTGGATCTTTTCGTTCACGAACAACTGAAAGAGTATAGCCGGAGCCGCATTCAGGATTGGATCAAGAGCGGTCGCGTGCGCGTTGACTCTTTGCCCCAGAAAGCCTCGTTCGCCCTGCGGGGAACGGAAACCGTGGTTGTCGAACCGGCCGCACTGCCGCCGCTCAAGGCCAGCCCCGAGGACCTTCCGGTGGAGATCCTGTATGAGGACCCGGCGGTGATCGCGGTGAACAAACCGGCCGGTGTGGTAGTCCATGCGGGAGCCGGGATTCACGAAGGTACGTTGGTGAACCGGCTGGTGCATCACTTCGGGACTCTAAGCACCCTGGGTGGCGACGAGCGGCCCGGCATCGTCCACCGCTTGGACCGTCACACCAGCGGCGTCCTGCTCGTAGCGCGGACCGACGCCGCACACCAGTCCCTGGCGGCGCAGTTCTCCTCGCGCGCCGTGGAGAAGATCTACCTGACGTTGGTACACGGGGTTATGAGCGCCGTCACTGGTCGAATCACATCCAAGATCACTCGCGATCCAGTACACCGAACTCGCATGACGGCGCGCCTGGACCAGGGGCGCTCGGCGCTCACCGATTGGGAGGTGCTTCGGCGATTCGAGGGGTTTACATTCCTTCGTGTCAGGATCGGGACTGGCCGGACCCACCAGATCCGAGTGCATCTTTCGAGCATCGGACATCCGGTGGCCGGGGACCCGCTCTATGGCGCGCCGTCCAGGGTTCCGGGAATGCCCCCGCTCGATCGGTACTTCCTGCACGCGCACAGGATCAGTTTCACGAGCCCGGCAACCGGGGAACCGGTGACCGTGGAATCGCCGCTGCCGGCGGATCTAGAAGCCTGGCTCGATCTGCTGCCTGAACTCAGTCCCAGACGGCCATGAACCGGGCGGCCAGTCCTGGATTGGCGTCGATTGCGCCTTTCCACAGGCGGCCGGCGGCGGCGCGATCACCCATGGCGAAGAGCACGTTACCAAGGTTGAGCCGGGCCTCCCCGGAGCCGGGATTGAGTTCGACAGCCTCGCGATAGAATTGTGCCGCCTCCTTCAACTGCCCGTGTTCGTGGCACAGAAGGGCCAGGTTGTAGGTGATTTCCGGGGTGCCGATTCCCAATTCACGATAGCGTTGGAGGGCGGTTGACGGATCGCCGCTGTCGATCTCAATGGCCACCAGCGCCGTCCTGGCCGCGGTGTTTTCCGGATCCTGGACCAGCGTCAGTTCCAGCGCATCCCGTGCCGCCGCCAGTTGACCCGCTTTCCAGCGGCTCAACCCCAAGTTCAGGACCACCTGCACGGGATGCTCGGTGGAGCGTTCCCGGCAGTGTTCGAAGGCATCGGCTGCGTCCTTCCATTGGCCTGATTCGTAATGGAGCCGTCCCTTCTGAAACCACGCCTCTCCCCGTTCCGGAGCCGCCCGGACCACGGCATCCCACGCCTCCAGGGCCTCGACGGTTCGGTCCGAAGCACTCCAGGCACGCGCCTTGGCCTCCAGCGCGTCCGGATCGCCGGCAGTGATCTCGAGAGCCCTGTCGAAGGCCTCCACGGCACTCTGAAACTGGCCGGTACGGTGGCAGCAGATCCCGAGGTTGAACCAGTTATCGAAGGAGTCCGGCAGAGTCTGGGTGAGTTCGGAGCAGAGCCGTATAGCTGTGTCGAAATCCTCCCGCTGCAAGGCGGCATCCGCCAGCGCGACACCGGCCGCCGGGTGGCCTGGCCTGAGGTTGAGGAGGCGGGCGGCCAGCGCAGCCGTCTTCTCGCGGTCCTGCACGCCGGCGGCAGCGCTCAGCGCGTTCACCAGCAGTTCGATTCGCTCCGGCTGCGATTCGAGCAGGCGCTCATAGATTGCGAGGGCTGCTCGATGGTCCCCCTGCATCTGAGAAGCGGCGGCGCGCCCCAGCAGGGCCGGAACGTAGTCCGGTCGCAGCTTCAGGGCTTGCTTGAAACACGCGTCGGCACCGGGCATCCGCTTTGCGTTTAGCAGACAGATGCCGAGGGTCTGCCAGACCTCCATCCGTTCGGGGTCACGCACAGCGGCGCGTTGCAGGCAATCGACGGCCGCCGTCCACTTGTGGAGCCGCGCCAGGCAAAGCCCCTGGTTGAAGCTGGCCACCCGGTTGCCGGGACACTTCTCGGCCAACTGGCCGTAAGTGGCCGCAGCTTCGTCGAACCGGCACAGTTCGAACCGGATCTGCCCCGCCAGCATCAGGGCGTCCTCGTCGCCGGCCGCGATGGCCGGCCGCAACTGCTCCAGCGCCCGTTCCGGAGCACCCTCCAATTTCAGCCGTACGGCGTTGGTCAGCGCCGGATGGGCGCTGGCGCGTTTGGCCACCGCCGGGTTCTCGGGATCCAGGGCCAAAAACTTGTGGACCAGTTCGTCATCCACGAACCATAGCCATTGGGGAGAAGGTTGAGTCATATCGGTTTTACCGGGCCCCAAAGCGCGCCCGCTCTTTCACCGGCCCCGCGGATCCGCGCAGATCGGCGATTGAGATCACCGGGGGCCGGCCGGATGCCTCAGCTATCGGGGTGGCGCCGGGCGGTCCGGGCAGGAACAGGATCGACGGGCGAAGCGTGTTCGTCCGGATCTGGGGTATGAACAAGCCGCCGCCGTTGGGTTCGTTTTGGCGAAATTGGAGCGTCGATTCGAGGCCGTCCCACGCTGCGCACGAGAGATTCAGCGGCATGGGCTCGCCGACAGTCCGGGGCAGCGGAACGCTGGCGTTGACTTCCAGGGAGGCTCCGGCCGGAGTGCTCGACTCCAGATCCAGACAGTCGGCCGGAGATGGTCCGATCAGGGCCTGAGGGCGATCTCCGAGCGATTCGAGCGGAATGCGGACCGGGAGTCGCGGAGCCGCGCTTGGCAGCACGCGGCGACGGCTTGCGGGCTGGTGTTGTCCGGTGGCGAGCGCGAGTTCGAAGGTGAGCGGTTCGGCGGCGTTATGGCGGATCGCCCACAGCAAAGGACGCGGTTGCAAGGGGATGCGGACGGCGCCTGCCCGGGTCAGGGCAGTGCCGCGCAGCGCCGGGCGGCCTGCGGGGAGGGCCGGGCTTGGGTTCGTTTCGCTTGGGGCAGCAAGCCTCGGGGGCTGTGTGGGACTGGCCTGGGTAGAGGGCCACCTTAGGGAAATCGTCCCCAACGAGGTCATTAAGCCCCCGGCGCGGGGAGACGCGGGGGCCTGTTGCGGAAGCCGGACCGCTAACGCGGCTTGGGTGAAGCCGGCGAGGGCGTGACCCGTCAACCGGGCGGTCAGCGCTCGCGGGCGTAAGGGTCCAGCGACCGCATCGGCTGGGATAGATACACCACATGCTAGTGGGGCTTGTGGCTGGTAGCCTCGAGCACTCGTCACTACCGCGCGGCCAAAGTCCAGGGGCGCCACGCGGAGCACGGGACTCGGCACCGGTGGGAGAGTGTACGGCTTCTCCAGTCTGACGGCGGAAGCGAACCCCGGGACCGTCGGGAGCGGGATTGTCCTCTCTCCTCGGGCCACCGTGAGGAGGACAACCGTATGGATCGGCAGGGCTGGGGTGTCTCGAAGCTGCAGTTCCGAGTTTGCACGGATACGGATTTGCAGGGATGGAGCCACCCCCAGGCTCGAAACGCCCGCCGCCGAAACGGGGATCCCCCTAGGTGTCAATGCAGTGAGATTGCGGGAGACCGGCTGATATCCAGGGCGGGGGGCGGCATTCTTCGGGGGGACCGGTACCCGTGTTAAGGACGCTGCTCGACGCCGGCGCCGGGTGGAGGCGATCGTACGGTGCGAATCGGACTATAGCAGTAGCCCGGGATGGTACCAGGAAGCGCAGGAGCGTATGGCCACTCAACCGGGAGTAGGCGACCAGTCGTAACCAGGGGCGAGCCGGTTCGCTGCCGCACCGAGATTGGGACGCTAGCGGCAGAGGGCGCACCTCCGGCCCGGACGGTGCCGCATCTGGGGATGGCGTTAGCGAGAGTGTACGGGCGGTCGAACGGCGATGGGCCAGCCTCGATAGGAATCCGGCCATTTTGCGGCGCTACCGGGATGGGGAGGCAGGCAGCCTCGGGAAGGCCACCGGATCGGACAGAGCTGCAGCCGGACGGCATCGCGCCCGGAATTGGGAAGGACGCATTCGCGGCGTGGGGTACGGCCGGCTGTATCGGCGCCGCGGATCGCAAAGGTGGCAATGGGACGTAGCCGGCCCGGGTGAGTCCCTTTCCGCCAGCGAGGCCCGACGCTCGGGGCCATACCATCGCGGGCGCGACTCCCCCTTGGCGCCGGGCGGTGCCAATCGCGATGACCCCTTTGGACCAAGCCGCCAGTATCGGCAGGGGAACCAGTCCTGCTACCCCGGACATCCCGCCCGGACTGGGGCCAGTAGTGGCTCGCCCCCGGTTGGGGTACGCCATTGCTGAGTCGTGCAACAGGCCGGTGCAATCTACGGAATGGGTGGCAGGCGGGATGGTCAGGAGGGTGATCGCAAGCGGCACTAAACTGCCCAATGCGAGCCCTTGGGGCGACTGTTCACGGGCCTCGGATTCCGGGACCATGGTTCCGATCCGGATCATGATCCCGAATGTCCTCCGGCGCAACGCGGCAGGTGGGTGGCTGGTAGGGTGGCAGGTGACGATGTCTCCCAGCGGCGGAACCGGCGCGTCGGGTGTCTCCGCGATCTGTACCGGCGGTTGCGGTTCCGGCGGAGGGGTTGACGGGTTCGGTTCCGCCATCCGCTGGCGCGTGACCAGCTCAGACCGGAACAGGCTCTCGAGGGCGAGCCTCTCCATCTCCTCCTGATAGAGTTTGCGGTGGGCGGATGAGCAGAATTTCCCGTCCCCGGACAACTTCAGGAAGAACGTCAGACGCTTACCGCAATGGTTGCACGTGCGGTCCTGCATCACGGTCCTACCGCAATGCTACGCCCCGGAACTGTCCATTTCTACGGACTAAGTGAAAGACCGCACGCACCTTCAATAACTTCCGGCATTGGATCTAAGGTGGACGAGCATCAGGTCTCTTTTCTCCGATGAAGGTGTCCGTTGGACCGATGAGGAAGGGCGAACATCAATGGATCCGTTCGAGCGAGTAAAGCGAGCTGTCCGCGATGCAATGGCGCACTCCGGAGCGCGCGCGGGCGCGCAGACGCCGGAACCGACTGCGGAGGCGGCTTTCGAACGAGGCGATTTCGCAGAGGCCGAGACCCTGCTGGCTGAGGCCGTCGAGCACCTGAGGGCCCGGCCTTCGGACCGGAAGCGGTACGCCAAGAGCCTGCTCCTGCTGTCGTGCGCACAGGCGAAGCAGGAAAAATATACCGAGGCGAAGGCGAATGCGGCGTTGGCCCGTCCGCTATTGGCGGATTCCAAGCTGCCGGCCGAACTGGCCGAGTGCCTGAATGTGCTCGGTTTGATCGCCGTGGAAGAAGACGAAGTCACCAGCGCGGTGGATCTGTTCCGGGAAGCCGTGGAATCCGCTGAACGGGTGCGGCCTCAGAATTCCCTGACCACTTCGAACCTGCTCCGGCGCTGGTCCGAAGCCCTACGGAAAAGCCGGGATTTCGAGACGGCTAAGTCCGCTGCCAGCAGAGCTCTCAACCTGGTACAGGACCGATACGGCAAAGACGACGTCAACACGGGCGAATGCCTGCTCGAACTCGGGCAGTGCGAACGCGAAGGCGGGGACCCGGCCGGGGCAATCCTGACGTTGCGGCGCGCGCTCGACATCTTTCAGTTGGACCGGGGCCGCGACACCGACCATGAAATCAGGACTTTGCAGGCCTTGGCGGATGCCTGCCAGGCGGCGGGCGACCCGGAGCAGGCGGTGGGCTACTACGAGCGGGCGCTGAAGGAGCGCGAGCGTCAACTCGGCGGCAAGGCGGAGGACATCGCATCGCTGCTCACGAACCTGGGCGGACTACTTTCGCTATTGGGACGGCACGGTCCGGCCATCGAACTGTTGCAACAGGCGGTGGTGAGGCTCGAAGGGTCGCGGGACGAGCGACTGGGATCCGCGCTGGACCTGCTGGGAAATACCTACTTCCAGTTCGGGCGTTTCGAGGACGCCGTCACCTGCGTTCGCCAGGCCCGCAACATTTGGGAATCGGTTCCGTCCAGGCATGAGGAGGCGCTGCATGCAAACCAGTCGCTCCTTGAAGATATCGCGGGATACTTGCCCTATCAGCGAAGAATCGCGTTGGGGCTGTCGACCGCCGCGACGGAGGCCGAGTCCGCCGAAGCAGGGAAGCATCAAAAGGCGCCAGCGCCGTGGGACAATCCGGAAAAAGCGGAGCAGCATGGGTCCGCGGGAAACAAGGCAAATACGCAGCCCCGGGATCCGGTTTCTGTCCGGCCGCCGTCGCGTGAACCGGCCGGAGCCCAGGGGCACGAGTCCCCAACCTTCCGGCCGGGCATGACTGAGGCGGTGATCGGAGGGGGTTCGTACCTGGCGCCGTTACCGCCGGGTATGGCCTACGCGCCGCCGGAATTCGTGACCGCGACCGAATACGGACCAGTGGCCTGGCCGGCTCAAAGGGCGGGCACGACGGAGCCGATGGTTCCGGTCTCGTACGCCTACCCCGGATCTCAGGGAGGTGTCGCGGGGCGTACGATGCCATCCGGGATGACGGTCAGTGTGGTGCGACCGGATGGAACGGTTGTGGAATCCGGCGCTCCTCAGGGCGGCCCGGTACACCTGCAAATCGTGTTGGGTGAAGGCGGCCTGCCCGCCATGATTAGAACGGTGGGACCGGAGTTGCCTGGCGAACCCTCACCATCGATCGGCCTCAACGGATGGGACGAACTTGGCTTTGAGTTTCTCCCCGGTGTTGCGGGCAAAGCGGCCTGACGCTCAGGAGCCGGACGGGAACAAGGGAAGTTGTGGGTCGTCCGCCAGTTCCCGCGGGTCATACTCCACAGGACGGCCACCCAGCCGATGGCGTTCGCGAGCTGCCATAAGCCGTCTGTGGATGAGCTCGGGGTATTCGCCGCGCAGGAACGCGGTGTTCCCGAACCGCTCCCGGTAGCGCCGCACCAGGTGTGGAAACTCCAGCTCCAGAAATGGCAGAAATACCTTGCTCGCGCACGGTTTCAGAAACAGAACGTTACCTGAAAACGAGGTCGCTCCGGCCTCCGCGGCGGCGCGGGCGACCGCATCGATGCTGGATGCGCTGTCATTGATCAGCGGCATGATCGGGCAGCAGAGCACCCCGCACGGAATCCCCGACTGCGTCAGGGTCCGGATGGCCGCTAGCCGCAGCAATGGCCTGGGAGCGTACGGTTCCACTTGCCGCGCGAGTTTCTCGTCGAGCGTGGTGATGGTCATGTTAACCGAGACGAGGTTGCGCCGGGCGATGCCGGCCAACAGGTCCGTGTCGCGGGCCACCAGGTCCGATTTCGTGGTGATCCAGATACGGCGGCCGTAGTCCTGGGCCAGGATCTCGAGGATTTTGCGAGTGATTCCAAACCGGCGCTCGGCGGGCTGGTAGGGGTCCGTCGCGGTCCCGACTGCGATGTGCTCCCCGCGTGGAACCTTGGCCAGTTCGGCGCGAAAGGCGGACGCGTCCCAGAGCTTGGCGAAGATGCGGACCTCAAAATCCACCGGGTCGCGCAACTCCATGAATTCGTGGGTATAGCGGGCGTAGCAGTACTTGCAGCCAAACTCGCAGCCGCGGTAGGGGTTGATGGTGAAAGCGAACGGGACGCGATCGCTGGCGCAGCGTGTAATGTATTTGCGGGTCGGGAGCTCGAAGTATTCGGTGCGCCGCTTGGCTTCGAGCAGCGGGCCCTGGGCGGCGAGTTTGGCAATTCCGACCAGTCCCTGGGTGGACGGCCAATCCGGAAATAAGCTGGCCATGGCACCGATATTCGCGTTTTGTTCGCCTCTTGTCAAGGGTATAGAGCTGGCGGGTTGACAACCCGCCGCAGGCTGCCAGCCTGCCCCACAGGCTTGGTCCTGGAATATCGGTCCTGATCGTCTTTTTTTAATGAGGTCCCGACAGTCAGGCCGGGACCTATCGAAGGTCCCTCCAACGGCCTGCGTCCACGCCATTCAGGGGCGAAAAATCGCAGGTAGGGCCGCCCAAGTTGCCGTTTAATGGAGAAAGTGAGCTGCTGCGTGGATTTTCATCGGCAGCGCGGGAGGTACGTGCTCTAATAGGGAGGCGAGGCGCACTCGCTTCTTCAGGGGTTGGAGCGCCCGCAACTGCCACTTTGCGCTTGACTTGTCATGCGCCGAATGGTAAGAATAACTTGACTGCGTCCATGGGTTGACTAGCGGTATTCATCTACGCATGAATCTCGCGAGCACATATTAAGATAGAGAAGTCCAAAACCGAATGAGCCTGAAAAGGCAAGGCGAGAGTAGAGTTCAAGGAGCTGCAGCCGGTCGAGCGGTAACCCCGCGAGAGACCGGCGGGTGTCTTCTTGGGGGAAAACTCACAAAGATACGCACAATTGCTCCATGAGGCTCAGGTTGAAAAAGAGAACTTCCATCAATTCAAATCAAACCCAAACACTTCACAAGGAGAAGGAAATGGCAGATTTTCGCAAATGCCTTATCGCGTTTGCTCTGGTAGCCCTGCTGTCTAGCGTTGCGAGCGCGCCAACTTACGCCGTCTCTGCAATGCACCTTCAACGCGGCCGTCACTCCGACGGTGCGTTCCGAAGGCCTGGCAGAACTCGTCGGCGACATCGTGCTCGATTGCACCGGCGGTACGCCGACTGCAAGCTGGCATCCCTGTTCCGCAGGCGAACGTCACGATTTTTCTCAGCACCAACTTAACCAGCCGGGTGACGTCGAATCCGTTCACCGAAGTTTTCATGCTGTTCGACGAGCCGCACTCGCCGGCTAACCCGGCAGTTCCACTGGTTCAGTGCGACACTGCGAACGCTACCCTGGGCATCTGCACCGTCCTCGGTAACGGCACTGGCATCGGGCACCTATGACGGTAGTTCCGACAGCCCGCCCCAACGTGTTCCAGGCTCGCGTGACCGGCAACAACCAAGTCACTTTCTTTGGTGTGCCGATCGATCCTCCGGGAACCGCCGGACGTCGCATCATTCGCATCACCAACCTGCGCGGCAACGCGAACCTGCTCGGCGTCAGCTCCACGCTGGTTCCGACTCAGATCGTTGCCAACATCTCCGTCAGCCCGCCCAACCTGCTGCCCATCAACAATCCGCAGCAGACGGTGGCCTTCGTGGCCAAGGGCCTGACGGTTGGCGCCAGCAGCGCCGTCAAGTTCATCCAGTGCGTGTCCGCCAACGAGGATCTCGCGAAGGATCCGACCGAGAGCCTCGGGAGTGGTGCGCAGGACGGCCAGCAGGTCAGCATCAACTTCACGGAAGGCTTCCCGGCTGCCTGGAAGGAAAAGAACATTCAGACGCATCTGGACAACATGGCCACGGGCGGCCTTGGCACTACGACGCTCGGGGCGGTGCCTGTGGCCTATCCCGCGGATAGCGCGCAGGATGTCCCAGGATCCAACTACTTCAGTGAGAGCGGCTTTGAAGTGAACGGAACAACCGTCACCGGTTTGTACCCGCCCGGCTTCGGTCCGTTCCTGGCTGCGAACGCAGCGTTCACCGGCCGTGGTGCGGAAAAGGCTGGGACAGCGAATCAGGGTACCCGCCTGATGGCCATGTTCAACTCGGTTCCGGCCGGCACCCAGTTGTTCGTTCCGGCGGTTGTTGCTTTGACAATCCCGGCGAACAACGATATCGTCAGCGGCTATGCCGTACTGGTTAGCACCGACGCCAATGGCGCCGGCGCGTTCACTACCAGCGCTACTAGCTCGTCAACCACCAGTGATCTCATTAGCGTGCCGGTCAATAGCGGTACGTCTAGCGCCTCGGTTGTTTACGAGATCCTTTTCGACGATCCGTTCAACAACGAGGAGATGAAGGTTCCGGTGGCGGTAGCTTATGTCGCCAACGCGGGCAATAATCTGCCTGCCCCTGGAATTCAATCGACTGTGTCGGGCAGCTTTGCCCCGTTGAGCAATGTCGGAACCTACGACACGGGTAACACCGCTCCGATTCCGCGTTTTGCTCCGTCCACCACGCCGGTGAATTCCTTCATCATCAACAAGTGCTCCTGCAACCTGTTGTTCCCGTGGGTCGTTTACACCCAGGGCTATGACACAGGTATTGCCATCTCCAACACCACGCTTGATATTTACGGGACCACGCCTCAGGCGGGCAACGTAACGATCAACTACTTCAATGCAGCCACGCCGCCGCCGGCCCAGACCACCAACGCTCCTGTGAAGGCAGGCGACAGCCTCGTCTTCACGGTGTCGGGTGGTGGCAACTACGGCATCGGTCCGGTCAGCAACGGTTTCTCGGGCTACGTCATTGCCCAGGCCGAGTTCCAGTTCTGCCACGGTTATGCTTACATCAGCAGCTTTGGCGCACTGCCGACTTCGCCTGGTACCTCTGAAGGTTACCTGGGAATCGTGCTCGATGCGGGCGGTCTGGAACGTACCGGCCAGATTGGCGAAAACAAGGCCCATTAACCGGTAGTCAACGCAGTTAGCAGTACAAGAAAGGGGAGCTTCGGCTCCCCTTTTTTGATTATTACGGGGGATCGTTCCGGCGGAGCCGCGATCGGTTCCTCCACCCAATCGCAAATCATTTGTTGGTAAAAATGTATTGGCGGCAGATGGTGTTGTGCTAAACTCAAACTTGCCCCGCCCGCGTCCAAGCTTTCACTTCATGAGGAGTTCCATGCGTCTCAGCCAGTTCCTTTTCCGAGGAGCCCTGTGTCTGGCCGTGTTTGCCGGCGTAGTGGGTGCTCAGTCCATCGCCGTGCTGACTGGTCCCCAGGGAACCAGCACAAACGTACAGATCTACACTGCGAATCCGAGCACGAACCCGCCCCTTTCACCGCAGTCCACTATCAGTCCAGTACCGGCCGGAGCCTTTCAAATTCTGACGACCCCGGGTGGATCGAAGAATTACATCATTTCCAACATTGCCCAAGGCATCACCGTGTACATCGCTGCTTCGCGTGTGCCATCGCAAATTGCGACAGCTATTTCAGGCAAGCCTGCAAAAGCCATCTTGAGCCCCGATGGCAGGCGACTGATCATTCTTGCCGGCGACACTGACACGACTCTTACGGCTTATGTCGTGGATACGGCCACGGACACGCTGCTCAACCCGTTTGGCGTGACCCTCTCCGGTGGAGCGACAGACGTGGCAGTGGGCATGAACAGCCAATCGATGTACGTCTTGAGTAAGACAGATTCTGCCGCGAGTGTGACACCAGTCTCCCTGTCGCCCAGCATCGTCCCTGCGACGCCGCTTACCATTCCCACGCCCGGTGTGACGGGAATCGTCGCCGGTCCCAATGGCATGCTCTACGTGTCGGGCACGAACTCAGTTTTCGAAATTGACCCTCGGACGATGAAGATAACCCCAGGGTCCAAGGCCCCAAGCACGGTGACCATCCCTGTGAATGGCACCCCCGGGAAACTGGTTATCACCTCCGACGCCGCGCACGCTTACGCGGTGAACAAGAGCGGCAATGGCTCGGTCTATTTCATTTTCGACCTGAACGCCCATACAGTGAATGGCTCGGTTGGCGCCAACCTCGGGGGGGCGGTGCTGGATACTTTGCTTCTGGCTTCGGATAGTCGGGCTCTTTTGTACTCGAGTCAGAACAAGATGATGTATGAGGGCAATCTCGCCGGTGGATTCGTCGAGAGCCGCCTGAAGGACGTGATTACGAACGGGACTATCGGCTCGTTCGCGACCTCAAACGAAGTTCCCCCGAAGACCATCTACATCACCGCAACCGGCCAGGCCGGCGCCAACACCATCTACCAGATCGATCTCGCTGCAAACCAGCAGTTGGGGACGCAACCGATGCCCGCCGATGGCCAGATTGTCGCTTGGAACGGCTTGAATCCCACGAGCGGCGGCACCACTGTCACGACCTTCAACGCTACACAGACCGTCGCCTCCGGAGCGGTGTCGCGGCCGCTGGCAGCCCGAGTCCTGGACGCGGCTTCGCGACCGGTTTTCGGCGCCACAGTGAACTTCAACGCCCTGAATGGCGGTGTCACTCTCAGCGCCGCATCGGCAAATACGAATAGCGACGGATATGCCGCGGTAACCGCAACGGCGGGAAACACCGGGGGCCAGTATACGATTCAGGCATTGTTGAACGGATCTACATCGTCCGGAAACTACGTCATCACCATTCCAGGCGGCGGAACCACTCCCTGTACTCAGAATTGCAACCCGACTCCGACCAATCTGACCATCGTGCTCGGAAACGGACAGGTCATCAGTGAGAACAACCTTTCACTGCAACTCATGGAGGTAGCAGTGAAGGATGTCAATGGTCAGCCGGTTCCCAACCAGAAAGTGGTCTTTGCGGTACCACCGGGTACTCCGGCGGCGATAAGTCTGCTCTGCACGACTACCGGCGATTCAGGTCAATATCCCAATACCCCGATTCCAGTTCCGACCACACCCTGTCAGCCCGATACGAGCCAAGTCAACACCCTGATTACCTATACGGATGCCAACGGTCTGGCGGCGGTTAAGTTTCTCGGGCAATCCCTGTACGGAGTAGGCGCGTCGTACCTGACGACGCCGGTGACCGCCACTACGGTGCTCGGCACCAAGAGTCTCACCGTCAATTTCACTGAGACGACCATCGCCTTCGCCCGGGGGGCAACGTTCAATGCGATCTACTCGGCACCTACAGCCGATGCGTCCGGGAACAGAATCATCAAGGGGAATGCTGGAGCTACTATTCCGGATGCTATCGAGGCTGACGTGTATTCCACGAATGGTTCGAGCAGCGGTTTCCCGCTCGCCGGTGTCGCCCTGAACGTATCGGGGGCCGCCACGTGCGCTGGAGGGACACCCTTGAGTGACGCCAACGGACACATCAGCTGCGACCTCGTACTCGGTTCAACCGTGTCGAGCAGCGCGGTTCCCCTCACGGTTGACATCGGGAGCTATCTCGTCCCCGGCACGCCGATCATGGTGGTAATCAGTCCCGGACAGCCCCCCAAGATCTCGATCACTCAGGGCGACGGACAGTCCGGCAAGCCCGGAGCTCAGTTTATACTGAAGGCCACGGTGACGACGTCCAGCGGTCCGGCCAGCGTTGGGACACCGCTGCAATGGAAGGTGACCGAGGGGAGTGCGACGCTCTCCAATCAGTCTACCCAGACTGACTCGGCGGGTCTGGCGCAGGCTACCGTTACGCTCGGGTCCACTGGCGGCAAAGTAGTGGTTCAACTGACGGCGGGTAGTGGTTCCATCGCAGCTTCAGCCAACTTCAATCTAACCGTGGTACCCGTTGTCACGGCCGCGGCTATTTCCGTGGTCTCCGGAAGCGGACAGACGGCTACCGCGTCCACAGCGTTTGGTCAACCGCTGGTAGTCAAGGTGACGGATGCCAACGGCCAACCTCTGCCTAACGCGGCCGTGACATTTACGGCCACCGGGGCAACGGTGGGCAGCCCGAACGGCGTTACAGACAACAGCGGACAAGCCAGCACCGGCGTTACTGCCGGAGCTTCGGCAGGGACTGCTACGGTAACCGCCAAAACCGGCAGCCTTCAGGCTACCTTCACGTTGACTGTTGTGCCACCCGGCCCCAGCATCGACGTCACCAGCTTCCGCAACGCAGCCAGCGGTTACCAGGGCCTCACGCCCTGCGGCATTGCGACGGTAACGGGCACAGGGCTCGCCACTGGTGTACAGGGGACGATTCTTCCCAACCCCTTTATCGGTCCCCTTCCGTTGAGCCTGGCCGGTGTCGGTATCGCCGTAAACGGCATCCCGGCGCCGATCTTCTGGGTGTCGAATACCGCGGCCGGAGGGGAAGCAGTGGCGTTCCAGACGCCATGCGAAGTGAGCCCTGGGACGGCAACGGTCGCCGTCACGTACAACGGCGGGACCAAGTCGATTTCGAACGTTTCGGTTGCCGCACTTCAGCCCGGGATCTTCGAGACCGTCATCGGCGGCAAGCGCTACGCGGTACTACTGCACGCGTCTGACGGCAGCTACGTCACTCCGGACAACCCGGCGCGGCGTGGAGAGCAGCTGAAGATGTTCGTCACCGGACTTGGTCCGATCAGTCCAGCCACCGGTACCAACCGGGTCGGCCTGGGCGAGCAGACCCCATCCGCCATCATTACGGCGGGCCTCAACAATGGCGGGGTTCCGGTGATTTCATCGGAGTACATGCCGGGAGCCATCGGGCTTTATACCGTGACATTCCAGGTGCCGGGCGATACGGCCATAGGGCCGTACCAGAACCTGGGACTCATAGTCGCAGATCCCGCAACCCCGACCGTTCAGATCTACGCGAACGGCTCGTTCGTGCCGATCTCGTAGATTTGGCATCCCAAATTGGAACTACGCGCCGGGCTCCGAGCCCGGCCGTTTCTTTTTGGTAACCACCGCGCCGTACCGCTTACTGACGTGCGCGGGTCGGTAGCACCACGGAGCGCTAGGCCTGTCCCAGCATGCGCTTGATATCGAGCACGGCGATTTTCGGGTCCAAGGCTACCAAGTCTGTCATGAGGCCGGCGGACCCGTATGGCGTATCAACCGCGATGTACCGATTCAGATAGGTTCCACCGGGATAGCGCTCGACATCGTTGTGGATGTTGAGGCCGAGTTCCTCGACATTGACACCTGCCGCGGCCAAAGCATCCTTCAGGGACTGGACCACTGCCGCGTCGCCTGTCAGCGCTGGGGCCGGGGTGGGCGTCGCTGCTTTCGTGGCGGCCTGGCCCGACGCCGTCGCGCTGACGGATGGCGTCACCCGGGCGGAGGCAGTGGACGTTGCGGCGGCAGCCAGGATTGAAGCGACAGAATCCTGCCGCAGGCTGGCGTAAGCTTGGCGACCCGCTCCGCCGCTGCTGGAAGGTTTGTTTGGACTGGTGGCCTCGAGTGATTCCGTGGCGAGTGGAAAAGCGGCGCCGGCGTCCCTGCGGTGCAAGTGGGGGATGCGGATGGGGACGTCGCCCCCCGGCATCATTCCGATTGAACGAGCTGAATTCACCATGCTTACTGGTCTCTCCGCACAATTTAGGGCATGCGAAGGGCCAAAAACCGCTTCCTCACGGTCGCGGCTCGGTAAGACGGTCGCGGCTCGGTAAGACGGTCGGGCTCGGTTAGACGGTCGCGGCTCGGTAAGACGGTCGCGGCTCGGTAAGACGCTGAACAGGCTACTGATCCAACTTCGGCCGGGCATCCTTGGGGATGAGCTTTTCCAACTCGGGCGGGATCGCGAACACCAGGCGGACAGGAAGCTCGCGATTGATCGGCTCCACCAGGATGCGGGCGTTCCGAACCGGCTTTGGCGACGCGTCTTTGGGCGCGCAGATAAACTTGATCGTCGCCACCTCGCCCGCCTTCAGTTCCTTCTTGTCGATGGAGTAGGTCAGCCCTTCAAAACCGCCGCCCAAATCGACCGACAAGGATACTGGTCCCTGCAATCCGTTGGTGACTTTCACTTCTCCGGTGGAGGGCTGGTAACTGCTGAGAGTCAGCTCCTTCTTGTCGGCACGGACCGAGTCCAGAATTTTCTGGGCGAGCACTTTCGGATCCGCAGGCATCACGGAACCCGCCGGGGCTTGAGGATCTTTGTCCGAAGGCGGCGGGAAGTGCATTGTACCGAAGGGAGTCTGTCTCTCCCTCGGAGAGGTTAAGACGATGAACCACTGTCCGTCCACCAGTTTCCACTGGCTGGTCGCCGGCATATTCATCTTCAGGTTTTGGCCGCGGATCGCCCAGTTCGCCTGGCAATTTACGACGGCCTCAGCGGTGGTGAACTTTTCGTCGAGGTAGTTGATCCGGACCACCTCGAATCCGAGATACCTCGGCTTCGCCATGGCGAAGAACAGGTCCTTCGATTCCTCGGCTACAACCTGGTCAGCGATGCGGTACTTGCCATCCACATGCGCCTGATAGAACTGGGTGATACGTGCACGGAGAGCAGCGTCCACCTCAGGTGGCGCCGACTCGGAGGGGACCTTCTTGTCTTGTGCCAACACAAGGGCGGCTGACAGGGCCAAGGCGCAAAATCGGATCGTCATATTCGTACTGAATAATATTAGACGCAGACCGAGGGGAATTGGCTGAAGGAGCGTGGCAAGAACGACGTTAGGGAGGTGGACAGGCGCTTTTCTTACATTAGAGCCGCCCCGAGAGCAGCTCAGACGCACGAAGGGCGGGCCTTTTCGGGCCCGCCCTTCGGATTCGAACTATGAGGTTAACAGGTAAAGCGACTTCACTTAGAACGCGAGCCGCAGGCCGAAGCGGATTTGCCGCTCGCCCGACGAACCCAGGATCCGCATGAAGTTGCCGCTGGTGACATCGGTGCTGGACACGCCGTTGAAGTGAGACGTGTTCGGGAAATTGTAGAACTCGGCACGGAACGAGGTATTGACCCGCTCTGTGATCTTGAAGGTGCGATTGACCATCAAGTCCGTGTTCCATACGCCGGGGTTGCGCAGGATGTTGCGCCCGGTACTGCCGAAGCGAACGCCGGTGACGGCGGCGAAGGAGGTGGGGGCATAGTAGTACGAACCCCGCCCGATGGCGCCGATCCGGTTGACTGCGGCTATCTGGTCGGCCGTTTGTGTGTTGCTCGGAGCATTGAGCGAGCCGCCAGGCGCAGTGACTGTGAACGGCGTGCCGGTGTAGTTGGACATTACGCCGTTGACGGACCATCCGCCCAGAATGGCGGCGGCCACGCCGCTGGTGGCGATCATCTTGTCCTTGCCCATCGGTAGTTCGTAGACCCAGCCCATCTGGAAGACGTGGGTGCGGTCATACCCGGCTGCCGCGCGATTGCGGTCGAATACAGGTCCCCAGTTCCAGTTCACTCCGGTCCAGCCGTCGTCGTCGGCCATGTTGATGGCCTTCGAATAGGTGTAGGCGCCCTGCAGCATCAAGCCCTTGCTCAAAGATTTACGAACGCTGGTTTGCAGCGAATGGTAGTTTGAGCTCAGATAGCCATCCCACATGTTGGTGGCGGTGTTGCGCCCAATGGTGTTGTAGTAGGGGCGGCCCGCAGCGCCGAGGCCCGGGGAACCGGAGTTGATGTCCCGGTCCGCAAACAGGTGCACCGATGAGGTGCCCACATAAGCGATGGTGCCCAGGATGTCCTGCGGCAGACGGCGTTCCACCGTGAAGTTCCACGACTGCGTGTAGCCGCGATGAATCAGCCCTGCGTAAGGGCTGCGCATATCGGCCGTGGCGGGGAGCGGGATGATGCCCGTCGAGAGGTCCGGAAGGTCGGGTGCCGGAATGCCCTGCGCCAGAGTCCTGGATGTAGCGTATCCGTTCACGGCTTGGTAGGAATTGTTGATCGTCAACGGATAGAAGCCACGCAAGGGACGCGAGAACGGCAGCGGGTCGAAATTCAACCCGTAGCCCGGTGCGAATCACGGTCTTATCGTTCAAGCGGTAGGCGATACCGAGAGTCGGAGCGAAGAGCTTGTGGCTGACCGATCACACCAACGTCTTTGGGCACGTCTCCGCGGCCGCCCATGTACACCAGGTTGGTGGCCGGGTCCAGCCGTTCGATGCCCTTGCCGGTGGCGCGGGTCATCAGCGGATACAGCTCATAACGCAGCCCGAGGGTCATGGTCAACTTGCGACTCACCTGCCAGCGGTCCTGTGCGTACCAACTGAACTGGAATTCGCGCGGCGTCATGATGATGTACTGATAGCTCTTCTGCACGTCTCCCGACATGCCAAGCAGGAATGCGGAATATGCCGTTGAAGTTGTTGGTACCCGGGCCGCCGTTCAGGCTGGTGGCGTCCACCGCACGAAGTCGAAGTAGCCGCCGGGGACCTGCGCCGAGTTCCGGCTGCCAGTGGGTCATCCGGTAGTTCACTCCGTTGAAGCCGAACCGGAACGTATGGGCGCTCTTCGTCCACGTCACATTGGCGCTGAGCGTGTAGTTCTCCTCCACGCGCTGCAGCGGCATCCAGCCGGGAACACCGAATCCGTCGTAGCCGTTGACCGCGATGTTGGGGAAGCCCTGCTGGCGGGGATCGGATCCACCGATGCCCGGAATGCCGAGCGTAGTGGAGAAGTCCTTGCCGTAATCCACGCCCTGTACGGTCTGATCCTGCCGTTGATAACCGATCACGCCGTCGAACAAGATCGATGGCGTGAAGACGCGGTTGGTGCCGAGGGACATGTTCTGAACCCTGGTATCACCGGTGCCGGGGTCCGCGCCGGGCGCCGGGCCAACTCCGTCGCCAAACATGGCCTTACCCACCACCAGGGCTTTCATCATGCCGTAGTGGCCGAAGACCTGCTGTTTGTCGCTAAGGTTGTAATTGATCTTGATGTCGTTGTAGTCCCGATTGAAGGCCGGGACGGCCGAAGCGAAGTAGTTCGATTGCGCTCCGCTCAGGTTCGGCGCCGGGTAGTAGCTCTGGATTTTCAGAGCCTGCGGACTCAGCCGGTTGGTCGGGATGATGTTCCCAGCAAACGGCGTACGTCCCGTGCCGTCCGGCGTTGCCGGTGAGCGGATCGTAGATGGTGGTGCCGTACGAGCTGAAATCGCCGGCCCGCATGGCAGCAGTCGGTACCGAATAGGTGCCAACGGCTCCCTGGCGCTGGCGGGTTCCGTCAAAACTGTAAAAGAAGAACAGCTTGTTCTTCTTGATCGGCCCTCCGATGGTGCCCCCGTAATTGTTGTAAATGCTCAACGGCTTGAGCTGAGCTTGGCCGTTTGCCTGTGGGTTGGCCTTCGAAAAATAGTTGTACGCCTTCAGGTGCTGGTTGTCGTGGTATTCAAACACGCTGCCATGAAATGTGTTGGTGCCCGATTTGGTGAGCAGTGTGACGGCGGCGCCGCCCGCCATTCCCTGATCGGAGTCGCCTGCGGCCGTCGTAACGTTTACTGCCTCCACCATCTCCGCGGGCATTACGTAGCCGGTGTGGTGGGGCAGCCAGAGATTCACGCTCGCCGCGCCATCAATGCGGGTAACGTTGTTGTTACGGTTGGTGCCGTTGATGTTGGTGGTCAATGCACGGCCAGGAGTGTCGGTTACGGAGTTCTGAAACGCTGCCGGCGTGGCGCCAGGAACCAGATTGATCAGGCTCTGATAGTTGCGATAGCCAGGCAAAGGCAGGTTCGAAACCTGCTTGGCGTTCAGTTCCGTATGAGTGTCGGCCTTGTCGGTTTGCAGCATCGTGGCCGTAGCCTCGACTGTGACCTGGTCCGCGACCGCGCCGACTTCCATCTTGAAATCGGAGCGTGTCACGGCGCCGGCCGCAACACGGATGTCCGTGTGCGACTGGGTCTTGAAACCCGGGGCGGCGGCCTTTAGATCGTAGTCGCCGGGCAGTACGTTCGCAATGAGGTACCGTCCGCCTTCATCGGCCTTGGCCTCATAGATCTGGCCGGTGCCCTTATTCGTCAATGTAATTGTGGACTGGACGATCGCGCCCCCCGAAGGATCTTCGATCTGTCCGACCACTGACCCGTACAGCGTTTGAGCTGATGCGGGCGTAGTCAAACACGCCATCAAGGCCAAGGCCAAGATGGGCAGTGCGAGTACTTTCAAGTTCTTCAAATTATACCCCCATGTCTGTTCTGACAGTCGCACGGTGTAGAATGCTACGACGCGCAGTTCCCACTAGCTGGAAAAAGCGGAGTTTATCTAGCCTAAAGCTATTTGGGGGTCGGTGTCAAGCCCCGATAGGATCCTAACCTCCACAAATTAAAGAGAATCGCATTTAGGAGTGCGTGCATCGATAGGGAATTCCGAGGCGTGGTGGGACGCTTTGGGCCGCCTTAACATACGCGGGTTCTAAACTGGTATTTGATGGACTTTGCAATCTCTGGGCGGCGAAACGTCCGATTCCTCGCCGTGATATTCGGGGCGATGCTGGCGCTGGCCCAATCCGACGATCTTGGCCGCAAGTCGGCCCAGGTGCGGCAACTCATGGGCGATGGCCGATTTGCCGAAGCGGTGCCTCTGTGCCGGGAGCTCGTCCAAGCGATGCCCGCGAATCCTGGGCTGCACTTGAATCTCGGGCTGGCGCTCCACATGTCCGGCAATCCGCGCGAAGCGATTCCGGAATTCGAGCGGGTCCTGAAAAACCAGCCGGGCAATTTCCCCGCACTGCTCTCGCTCGGGACGGCCCACCTGGAGTTGAACGATCCGGCGGGCGCGATCGCTCCGCTGCAGAAGGCCGTGGCGGCCGATCCATCGCACGTCAACGCTCGAGGAATGCTGGCATCCGCGCTGATCACGGTGGGAAAAGCCGGCGAAGCGGCGGTTCAGTATCGCAAACTCACGGCCCTGGCACCCGCCGATCCGAAGGCTTGGCACGGGTTGGGGCGATCGTACGAGGCTCTCGCGGATCAGGCCTTCCAACAGTTGGATAAGACGGCGCAAGGCTCGCCGGAATGGCTATCGCTGGTGGCCGAATCGCGTATCACGCGCCGCCGGTTCCGCGCGGCGTTCTTCTTCTTCCAGAAGGCGATCGAGAAGCGGCCCGATTTCCGCCCGGCGCACGAAGGGCTGGCGGTGGTCTATCAGGCTACTAATCATCCCGATTGGGCCGCGGCGGAATCGAAAAAGATGCAAGCCCTGCCGAAGCCCGATTGCGTGCGTGAGAAAGCGGCCTGTGATTTCGCCGCGGGCCGCTACCTGGAGGCGTCTTGCCGCGGGTTCGCCGTACTGGCGCGCGCGGTCTTTCAACGAACTCGCTTTCCAGGCTTTCTCGAAACTCGGGCACTTGCCGGAGTCGGTGGAAGTGCACGCTCTGAAAGCGGAAATCGCGTCGAACCAGGAGCAGTTCATAGAAGCGGCGAACGAGTGGCGGGCCGCCATGAAGCTCGCCCCCGGCGATGCCAGCCTGGAACAGCAACTGGCGCTCGCGCTACAGCAGGGCGGAGATTACCAGGCCTCGCTGCCGATATTCGAGAAGATGCTAACGGCCGAGCCGAAGTCCGCGGACCTGAACTTCTTTGTGGGCGAAGCGCATCTGCGCCTGGAGCAGCCGGATCAGGCTCTGCCGTACCTGGAGACAGCCGTCCGCCTGAATCCGAAACTGATGCCGGCGCATGCGTCACTCGGATTGGCGTACATGAGAACCGGCAAGCCCGCTGAGGCGATTCCGCATCTCGAGTCCGTGCTCGGGAACGACGATGACGGCAGCCTTCATTTCCAGCTGGCACGGGCCTACCAGGCCTCTGGCAACACCGAAAAGGCCAGGCAGGCGATGGCGCAGTATCAGGCTATCCAGCAGAAGAGTGAAGCGGCGAAGCGCGATCTGGAGGAGAAGGCGCAGATCACGGCTCCTTAGTAGTTTCACACGGCGCGCACGGAGTGGGAACTGAGCTCACAGTATTCCACCGCGTCACGCATCAGTTCCAGGGCTTCCAGTATCCGCGGCACGTCCTCGAATCCGTAGGAGAGCCGAAGTTGCCGCTTGCCCTTTGGCCGCCAAATCGCCGCGCGGGTGGACGCAGTATTCGCCGGGGATGTAGAACGTGCGGGGATGCCGTTTGCCGGCCGGACCGTCAATGGCCGGGTCGCCGGTAGTCCGCGTCAGGTAGTGGAAAAACGGGGAGTTCGGATGTGTCTCCACTTCCTTGAAGGTCAGGTAGAAATAGAACCCTGCGCTGCCACCGCGGCACTCTTCGAGCGACGGACCGAGATGTTTCCGGATTGCGTCGCGCACGGCAACGGCCTTGGCGCGGTAACCGGCGTTCACCGCACACAGCTGTTCGCCGATATGGCGCTGGAGGAGATAGCCCGCCATCTCCTGCACGAACAGGGGCGCACTGAAACCGATATCACTGGTTCGCTGCACCATGGCGTTCATCAGCGGACCGTCGGGGCCCAGCAGATAACCCATCCGCAGGCCGGGAGCGAGCACTTTCGAGAGTGTGCCGATCTCATAGGCGATGTCCAGGTCGTCTTCGGGCAGCACTGAGGCAAACGGTGTAGCCGCCGGATCGTGCAGCAGTAATTCGTAAGCCAGGTCATAGACGATCGGGATTGCGCGTCCCTGCCTGCGCGACAGCTCCGCGGCGCGGCGATACAGCGCACGGCGGCGGGCGTTCGAAAGAATGGTGCAGGACGGGTTGTTCACCGTCACGGTGTAGAAGAATGCGATGCGCTCTGAACGCTCGCCCAGCGCCTCGAGTTTTTGATCCAGCAGGGCCAGATCCATTCCATCCGCATCTTCGGGGACAGTGAGCAGCTCAAAACCCTTTCGCTCCAGCGCCTCCGTGTAGATGTAATACATCGGATCGGAGGTGACGACGATTCCGGGCGCGAGCACGTCGGCCAGCCCGTCGAGCACGCTGGTGGCTCCGCAAGCGCCAATGATCAGGCGTTTGCGGTCCACGGTGGCGGCATCCAGTCCACCGATCCGCCGGTCTACCAGGAACCGTCGGAGAGCTGCCACGAGATTCGCCGATCCCGCCGGACTGCCGTAGTTGAACGCCTGCCGGTACCGCACGCCATCGCTGGCCACAGCCTGCATCGCCTCGCCCAGCAACCCCACGGGGATGGTCTGTTCGTTGACGTAACCCACGCCGAGATTGATGTCCACGCCGTCGCGAAAATCGTGCGCGAAATCCGACATCATGCGGCTGACCGGAGCGGGCGTGGTGGACGCCTCCCCATAGGAGGACAGTCGAGTTCGCATACTACTACCGTGCCACAAAGTACACTAATGGGTGACTATGTTGACCGATCGCCCCACCTGGAAAACGCTGTCCGATCACTACGGCAAGATCCAATCCGTGCACCTGCGCACGCTGTTTGAAAACGATCCCAAGCGCGCGGAGAAGTTCACGCTCGAAGAGCTTGGCATCTACTTCGATTACTCGAAGAATCGTATCACCCAGGGCACCATCGAACTGCTGGTAAACCTCGCCAAGGAGTGCGGTCTTCGCGACCGCATTGACGCGATGTTTCGGGGTGACAAGATCAACGTCACCGAAAACCGGGCCGTCCTGCACACTGCCCTTCGCGCCCCGCGTGAAGCTTCTATTGTTGTGGACGGACACGACGTCGTACCGGACGTTCACCAGGTGCTGGACCGGATGGCCGACTTCGCCAACCGGGTTCGAAGCGGCGACTGGAAAGGCCATACCGGCAAGGCGATCCGCAACATCGTGAACATCGGGATCGGCGGATCGGACCTCGGCCCGGTGATGGCCTATGAAGCCCTCCGGCAATACAGCCGGCGCGATCTGGTCTTTCGGTTTGTTTCCAATATCGATGGCACCGATTTCGCGGAAGCTACCCGCGACCTGGATCCCGAAGAGACGCTGTTCATCATCTCGTCAAAGACCTTTACTACCCTCGAGACCATGACCAACGCCCAAACCGCCAGGTCCTGGGCGCTCCTACGACTCGGCGCCAGTGCCGCCGTGGCCAGGCATTTCGTCGCCGTCTCCACCAATGCGAAAGAGGTGGCGAAGTTCGGCATCGACACCGCCAACATGTTCGGATTCTGGGATTGGGTGGGCGGCCGGTACTCAATGGATTCCGCCATTGGCCTCTCCACCATGCTCGCCATCGGGCCGGATCAGTTCCGGTCGATGCTGGCCGGGTTTCATGCGATGGACGAGCACTTCCGCACAGCTCCGTTTGAACGGAACATGCCCGTCATCATGGGCCTGCTGTGCGTCTGGTACAACAACTTCTTCGAGGCCGACACGGTGGCGGTGCTGCCCTACGATCAGTACCTGAAGCGCTTCCCCGCTTACCTGCAGCAGCTCACGATGGAGAGCAACGGCAAGAGCGTCACCCTATCCGGCGCTCGCGTCAATTACCAGACCGGGCAAATCTACTGGGGAGAACCGGGCACCAACGGACAGCACTCCTTCTATCAACTGATTCACCAGGGCACCAAACTGATTCCCTGCGATTTTATCGGCTTCGCTCGCGGACTGTACCCACTGGGCCGCCACCATGACCTGTTAATGGCGAATGTCTTCGCCCAGGCCGAAGCGCTCGCTTTTGGCAAAACCGAAGAACAAGTAAGAGCCGAGAGAACGCCGGAGTGGCTCGTCCCGCATCGCGTTTTTGAAGGCAACCGCCCGTCCAACACGCTGCTGATCGAACAGTTGACACCCGAAGTGTTGGGCAAACTAGTCGCACTCTACGAGCACAGTGTATTCACCCAGGGCGCCATCTGGGACATCAACCCGTTCGACCAGTGGGGCGTCGAGTTGGGCAAAGTGTTGGCGATGAAAATCGCGCCGGAACTCGAATCGGCCGAACAGCCAGAACTGAAGCACGATGTGTCCACCAACGCGTTGATCCGCCGCTACCGCGCGATGAAAGCCTGATCAGACGCTGGCGTTCTTTTCTTTGTGGCCGCCGAACTGATACCGCATCGCGGAGAGTAGTTTATCCGCGAAATCGTCCTCCCCGCGCGAACTGAAGCGCTCATACAACGCGGCGCTCAGGACCGGCGCGGGCGCGGACGATTCGATGCCCGCCATGATGGTCCAACGGCCTTCGCCCGAATCGGAAACCTGCCCGCTGAATTCGCTCAACTCAGGTGAGTCCAGCAACGCCCGCGCGGTCAGATCCAGCAGCCACGACGCGATCACGCTCCCGCGGCGCCAGACCTCCGCGACATCCGGCAGGTTGAACTCGTACTGATAGTGTTCGGGATTCCGCAGCGGTGTGGTTTCCGCATCCCGAGCGCGCTCCTCGCTTCCGGCGTTGGCGTGCTTGAGGATATTCAGCCCTTCGGCATACGCCGCCATGACGCCGTACTCGATGCCGTTGTGCACCATCTTGACGAAGTGCCCGGCGCCTGGACCACCGCAGTGCAGATAACCTTCCTCCGCCGTGCCGGAGTTCTTGCGGTCGGGCGTGGCTGGCGCGGCGCCCTTACCCGGAGCCAACGCGCGGAATACCGGATCCAGGTATCGCACCGCATCGGCATCGCCGCCGATCATCAGGCAATACCCGCGCTCCATCCCCAACACGCCGCCGCTGGTTCCGATATCCAGATATTCGATGCCCCGGGCCGCCAGTTCCTTCGCCCGCCGGATGTCATCGATATAATACGAGTTCCCGCCGTCGATGAGGATGTCGCCGTTACCCAGCAGCGGCGCCAATCGCGCGATGGTGTCATCCACAATCGCGGCCGGCACCATCATCCAGATCGCACGCCGCCCCGTGAACTTGCCTGCGAACTCCTCCAGCGATCCGCCCCCAACGGCGCCCTCTTTCTCCATAGCGGCCACCGCCGCCGGATTCACGTCGTAGGCGATGCACTCCACTCCCGAGCGCATCAGACGGCGAACCATGTTCGCCCCCATGCGCCCTAGTCCAATCATTCCCAGTTGCATATCCGTTCCTCTGAGATTATGGTAACTACGGTATGAATCGGCGTAACTTTTTATCCGGTGCCCTGGCCGCATCAGCGGTAGGGGCGGCAGCCACCGATCGGCCCGCGGCCCTGGGTGGGACTCCTGTGCGGACCGCGAAGTTTCCATCGTGGCCCGTTTTCGACAAGGTGGAAGAGCGCGCCGTGCTCGACGTGCTCAACAGCGGTCGGTGGAATCGCGCAGGCACGGTAGGCCGTTTCGAGGCCGAATACGCGAAGGCCCTCGGCGCGCAGGCCTGTCTCGCCACGGCCAATGGCACCAGCGCACTGCTCACCGCGCTCAACGTGCTGGACGTCGGCCCGGGCGACGAGGTCATCGTGCCGCCCTATACCTTCGTGGCCACCATCAACGTGATCCTCCAGCGTCACGCGCTGCCCGTCTTCGTGGACACCGATCCCACGACGTTCCAGATCGACGCCCGCAAGATCGAGGCGGCCATCACGCCTCGCACCGCCGCCATTGTTCCCGTGCACCTGGGCGGCAACGTCGCCGACCTGGATGCGATCCTCGACATCTCACGGCCGCCGCAATATCCCCGTGATTGAGGATGCCTGCCAGGCGCATCTCGCAGAATGGCGCGGCAAGCGGGTTGGCCCCTTCGGCAAGTGTGGAGCGTTCAGTTTCCAGGCGTCAAAGAACCTGAACTCCGGTGAAGGCGGAGCGCTGGTCTCAAACGATCGTGGCTTTATCGACCGCTGTTACGCGTTCCACAACAACAGCCGTGGAACGGGCGGCGCCGATTTCCGCTATCTCGAGCGCGGGCTCAACCTGCGCATCACGGAGTTCCAGGCCGCGCTGCTGCTATCGCAGATGACCCGCCTGGCGGCGCAAATGGAAACCCGCGAGAAGAACGCCCAGCGCCTCACGTCGATGCTCCAACAGATCTCCGGCATCCGTCCCGCGCAGATGTATCCAGGCTGCACGCGCAACGCATATCACCTGTACATGTTCCGCTACGATCCGGCGCAATTCGCCGGACTTCCGCGCGGCAAGTTCCTGAAAGCGCTGGCGGCCGAAGGCATTCCCTGCGCCGCCGGATACTCGCCCCTGAACCAGGAGCCCGTGCTGAAGAACACGCTGGAATCGCGCGGATACAAACGCATCTACGGCGCCGGCGAAATCGCGGCGTGGCACAAGCGCAATGAGTGCCCTGCAAACGACCGGCTCTGTTCCGAGGCGGTGTGGTTTACCCAGACCATGCTGCTCGGTCCGCCGCGCGACATGGACGACATCGCCACCGCCATCCGCAAGATCCAGCAACACTCCGCCGAACTCATCAAGTCATAAAGGAGCTTCATGCAAGCAGCATTTTACGAAGGCCACGAAGTCATAACCGTGGGTCCGTGCAGTCCGCTCACTCCAGGACCCGGGCAGGTTCAGATCCGTGTGTCGCACTGCGGAATCTGTGGGACGGACCTGCATATCTTTCACGGAAAGATGGACCATCGCGTCAAGTTTCCGCAGATCGTCGGCCACGAGATGTCGGGCGTCATCACCGCCGTGGGGGACGGAGCCGGTCCGTGGAAGCCCGGCGACCGCGTCACCGTACGTCCGCTCGACCCTTGCGGCAACTGTCCGGCCTGCGCAAACGGCCACAGCCATATCTGCATGAACCTGAAGTTCATCGGCATCGATACGCCGGGCGCCATGCAAGGCCTGTGGACGGTGCCCGCGCACACCCTGCACCGCCTGCCGGAAAGCCTCAGCTTCGAACATGCCGCGATGATCGAACCCGTCGCTGTCGCCTGCCACGACGTCCGCCTCGGCGAACTGAAGGCCGGCGAGTTCGCGGTGGTGCTCGGCGGCGGACCCATCGGCATCCTCATCGCCCTGGTCGCGAGAGCTACCGG
Source organism: uncultured Acidobacteriota bacterium (assembly GCA_963737465.1). Classification (GTDB taxonomy): domain Bacteria; phylum Acidobacteriota; class Terriglobia; order Bryobacterales; family Bryobacteraceae; genus TMP-7. The sequence goes on along the minus strand of CAVTTC010000011.1, from coordinate 821,570 downwards.
AGCTGGCGTACTCGTCTCCGAACTGAACCCTTTCCGCCTGGAATTGGCGCGCAGCCTGGGGCTTGAAGCCGTTGACCCGCGGGATGTCGATCTGCCCGCGCTGGTGAACTCCAGGACCGGAGGCGCGGGCGCCGATGTCGTTTTCGAAGTGACCGGAGCCGCGCCCGCGGTGGAATTGATGACGAAGCTGCCCCGTGTTCGGGGCCGTATGGTGATGGTGGCCATCCACGGCCAGCCCGCGCCGATCGACCTGTTCAAGTTCTTCTGGCGCGAGTTGAAGCTAATTGGAGCGCGCGTTTACGAGCCGCAGGATTTCGAACGGGCCATCGAACTCGCTGCGGCCCAGTCCTTGCCGCTCGATCGCTTGATCACCAAAGTAGTACCGCTCGAAGGATTAGCCGGAGCGTTCCGCGACATGGAGTCGGGTGGCGCGGTGATGAAGATCCTGGTGAGGTGCTCGGAATGAACGTTCTCGATCTGTTCCGTCTGGATGGGAAAGTCGCCCTGGTGACCGGAGCGCGGCGCGGAATCGGCAAAGCCATGGCTGTCGCGCTGGCGGAAGCGGGGGCCGACATCATCGGCGTCAGCCGCTCGCTGGAGCCCTCGGGCAGCGAGGTGGAGAAGGAGGTTTCGGCGGCAGGCCGCAAATTCCACGGCTACGCCTGCAATTTCGGCGACCGCGCCGCAGTCGCGGAATTCGCGCGGAAGGTGAACGCGGACTTCCCGGTGATCGACATTCTGATCAACAACGCCGGGACGATCCTTCGAAAACCCGCCGCCGAGCACCCCGACGAGTATTGGGACGAAGTGATCAATACCAACCTTCACGCCCAGTGGACGCTGAGTCGCGAAATCGGCCGCGGAATGGTGGAGCGAGGCAGCGGCAAAATTATCTTTACAGCGTCCCTGCTCACGTTCCAGGGCGGCATCACGGTGCCCGGCTACGCCGCGAGTAAGGGCGCCATCGGACAGCTCACCAAGGCGCTGGCGAACGAGTGGGCGTCCAAGGGGGTGCAGGTGAACGCGATCGCGCCCGGCTACATCGCAACCGACAACACCACCGCACTCAGGGCCGATCCGGTCAGGAACCCGGCGATCCTGGCCCGCATCCCCGCCGGACGCTGGGGCGAGCCCGACGACTTCAAGGGAGCGGTGGTGTTTCTGGCGTCGCCGGCGTCCAACTACGTGAGTGGGGAGATCCTTGTGGTGGACGGGGGCTGGATGGGCCGCTGACGTTTGGGGGAACGGGTCGCCCGCATCGGTATTAGACGATAACGTATTGATGTCTTGAACAAAGTTCACAAAAATGAGAACCTTGGTGGAGGGAGGTTGGCCCAGACAGAAGTATTCTTCTACCGGGAGCCGAAAGACGAGTCTGTGCCTCTTTTACAGTGGCTCGACGGCTTGCCTGTGAAGGTTCAAGCCAAGTGCGCCGAACGGATTGACCGTTTAGCGGAACTGGGACACGAGTTACGGCGGCCGGAGGCCGATTTCCTGCGAGACGGCATCTATGAACTTCGCGCGAGCTATCAGGGAGTGCACTACCGAATGCTCTATTTCTTCTCAGGCAAGGCGATCGTCGTAGTCTCCCACGGGTTAGCAAAGGAACGCGAGATCCCAACTCGCGAGATTGACCGCGCGGTGGAGCGCAAGCAGTTGGTTGAAGCCGATTTCGAGAAGTTTACATTTAGACCGGAGTAGAGTAAAGCCCATGGCACAGAAGAAGTTACAGTCAAAGGCCGCCCAGTTTCTCTACGACCGCTACATTGCGGGCGACCCCAAGCGCGAAGAGGAATACGAAGAGGAGGTCATCAACGCTCAGCTTGCGCGGAAGATTTACGAGCTGCGCATGAAGGCGGGCCTCACCCAGCAGGAACTCGCCAAACGTGTTGGAACTTCTAAGTCGGCCATTTCACGGCTTGAGGACGCCGACTACGAAGGCCACTCCTTGTCCATGCTCAAGCGCATCGCTGAGGCGCTCGACAAGCGCGTTGAAATCCGATTCATGCCGGCGAAGCGATTGAAAACGGCTTAGGAGTGTCTAAGGAGGCCTCTCACGCAGGCACTAAAGGAACGCTCAGCGAGCCAATGCCTTCTGCGTTCCCTGCAGCGTCCCCAGAATCGCCTCCGCCGGGGAAGTTCCGGATCAGCGGCCGGCGCAACACCACACAGCCGCATCCAGTGCTCACGATTGCCGGACATTGCCGGGCGTTATGTTGCGCTATCTACAACTTGACGCCCGAATCCGGAACCAGTAGGGTGAGTCCATGGAAGTGACCCTGCACATTCCAGACGCTATCGCCCATCACCTGACCGAAGGCGGCGGCGACCTCTCTCGCGTGGCTCTGGAAAGCGTAGCCCTTGAAGCCCTCAGGGTGGGCCGCATCACCGAAGTACAACTGCGTAAGATGCTCGGCCTGGCCCGCATCGAGCTGGACGGCTTCCTGAAGGCCCATGGCATTCACCAAGAGTACACGCTCGAAGATTTCGAACAGGAACGGCAGGCTCTCAAAGAGATCGGGTTTTAACCTGTGCGATTGGTCATCGCCGATACCGGCCCGGTCAATTACCTGATCCAGATCGGCCATATCGAGCTTCTTCCCCGCATTTTTGATAAAGTCGCCCTACCGGTCGAACTCCAGGTCGAACTTTCCAACCCTCTCGCGCCGCCACCGGTTCGGCGCTTTGGGGCGACCGTTGCCTTCTTATCTATCGAGAACAGATAAGAAATCTGCCAAGATGGTGTGCGCGAGGACTCGGGCCCGGAGACCCAAACGATGACGACCGTCACCATCTCGCTGCCCGAATCGCTGAAGGCGTTCATCGATCGCCAGCTTGCCACCAAAGGCTATGGCAACGTAAGCGAGTTCTTCCGCTCGCTGTTGCGCGACCCCCAGGATGCGGAGGAAGATGTTCGTCTCGAAGCGCTACTCGTCAAAAGGGCTGGCCGGCGGCAACGACATCCTGCTCACGCGGGAGTCCTGGACGGGGCTTAAGGCCGACGCCTCCAGATTGCAGCCAAACACAAGCCATCAAAGCTCCAGCCGTGAAGCACGTCATCCGCCCGTGCGCCCGTGACGATATCATCCGGCAGTTCCGCTGGTATCTGATCGAGCAGGACGCCGCTGACACCGCGTTTCGGTTTTTGGATGCGGTTGACGAGTACGTTGAGGAATCGCTGCGCAGGCCGGAAATGGGCGCGCCTAAGGCGTTGAGAAACCCGGTCCTCATTGGTTGACGGCGGACAGGTAAGTCGGTAGCGTGGAAGTAGCCGGAAAGAAAAGTTCTAGAAAACGGAAAGGCCCCAATGGTGTTTGACCTGAAACCTGAACAGCAGCGTGTGATCGACTTGGCGGTCGGATCCGGCGCCTATCAAAACCCCGGCGAGGTCCTCGACCAGGCGTTCGAGATCATCCGCGAGCAACTCGATCTCGAAGACTGGATGCTTGAACGGCGCGAGGCGATATCCGCGCATATCGAAACGGGCTTCGCGCAGGCTGAACGCGGAGAATTGATCGACGGGGACGCCGCGCTTCAGATGTTGCGGCAACGCCGCGCGGAACGGCTGAAGCCGCAGGATGAATGAGCCCTTTCAGTTAACGCCGCAAGCGACTGAGGACCTCGACGCTATCTGGACTTTTATCGCGGACAATAACCGAAGCGCCGCCGACCGGGTGGAAATGGAGATCGTAGCCACCTGCCGCCGTCTGGCCAAACATCCCCTGATTGGAACCAGGCGGCAGGATATAACGCGTCTGCCGGTGCGATTCTGGTCCGTCACCAAATTCCCCAACTACGTGATCGTCTACCGCCCGGAAACGGCTCCCTTGCAAGTCATCGCCGTGCTGCACGGCAAGCGTGAACTGAAACAAGTTCTGGAAGGGCGGTCATCATGAATTCCCAGGCAACGGCGCTGGTTTATCGCTCTCGCCGGTGTCTATTTACCATCTGGCGCAAAAATGCCAGGTCCAACCTAAACCATTGAGCAAACCCGGATGCGGTGATCAGCGCGTGACAGCCGCGCGAGCCGGGATCTGGAGTTACTCTTGGCGTTATTTCAGACTGCTCGTTACGGCGGAGTTGGCACGGTGCAATTTGGACGGATGTGAAAGCTGCGGAATGCTCGAAAACGGCTAAAACCGCAGGTCAACCGACGATCGGACACATGGCGAGGCATTTCTGTACTGCTCAATACAGGTTCTTCTAAGCAAAAGGGAGTCCCGGCGCACAGCTGCCGGGTACCACGAGCGCGGCATCCGGGTTGTCGGCTTCCATTCCCGAGCTAGGCGCTGGGCTTCGGCGATTTGGCTCGGAGTCATCTTATTGGCAATTCCATCTCGCTCCTTGACACCATCGGCATCACCGGTGGAACCCGCAAGATTGTGAGCTTGAACATAATCCTGAGGGACACCTTGGCCTTTGCCATACATGGTGCCGAGGCTGAACTGAGCATGTGGGTGTCCCTGGTCCGCCGCCAAACGATACCAGCGAACGGCTTCCTTGTAGTCCTGCGGGACACCTTGGCCTGTGCCATACATTGTGCCTAGAATGAACTGCGCTTCCGCTTCGCCCTGCTCCGCCGCCAAACGGTACCATTTTGCGGCCTCCTTGTAGTTTTGAGCGACACCGCGACCGTCGTGATACATGAAGCCGAGGTTGAACTGAGCACGTGGGTGTCCCTGCTCCGCCGCCAAACGGTACAACTTTGCGGCCTCCGTGTAGTCCTGCGGGACTCCTTCGCCGTTGGCATACATGGTGCCGAGAATGAACTGCGCGGACGCGTTTCCCTGCTTTGCCAACGGAAGGAACTCCTTGAGGGCTGTTGCATAATCCCCGTTCTCCAATGCGCGCTGCCCTGCCGCGAGGTCCGCCAACGCTTGTATAGAGAGTAAGAAAAATAGGATTGCGGCCTTCACGGCCACATGATGGCGCCCCCGTTGGGGAGCGGGGGCAACGGCGTCGGTGCGACCAGTCAGATTCGGCGGGCATAATAAAAGACGCTATGTGCGGCTAACCCTTTCACATACCCGAGATCGTTTCGGCCAATCTGCATTAATTGCTTCATCGCTTCTTGAATGGCTTCTCCCTCGCGCTTCCATCTACTCTTGGTAGTCCACGGGATCGAGTTGCAAGGCTGGTTCAGCAATCCGCCGATACGCTTCAAATGCAGCTGCGGTGGGACCGTTCAGGACCATAATCACGCAGGGAGCGATTCGGTATAGCTCCTGTCTGAGGTCTTCGAGCCTGCTGTAGGCGCTTCCGGCCGTCACGGACGACGGGTCAACCTGCGCGATACCCACGGCATAGCGCATTTCTCCCAAAACCTTCAATGCCTGGCAGTACGCTTCCTTTTTCTCGTTTCGTACAGCCTGTTGAAGGAGCAACGCGGTTTTGAGCCGCTCCATCTTGTGGTTGACAAACCATCCGAGCCCTACAGTACAGAGAATGCCTATCAGCAGTTGGGTCAAGCTCCACACTGATTGAAAATTGACGAGCAACCAATCTGTTTGCATGTCAGAACACTAGCATAAGGGATTAGGCTGGAAGTCGTGTTCCCGTCGCGTCTCGTTGCTCGTTAATCATGCGCTCGTAAAGGCACTGTCCGCGAAATGGATCGCCTCCTGCTCCATCGGGGCTTCGGGATAACCGTACTGATCTACTTGGGAGAGATACGTTGCAGGAAGGTCGGGATGCTCTCGTGACGTTCGTATTGAGCGAGGTGCATCAGCTCATCGGCGATCAACTACGCATCTTTCAAGCAGTCCTGGGGCGAAAGTTCCATTGCCGATGGTCAGCCGGCTCGTGCCGGAGTGATCAGAGCAAAAGATGATGGCAGCCTCCCGAAGGTCGGGGAGTACCGCTCACAATGACTGTTCTTAGCAGAAGTCGAGGGCAGGGAGTGCGGTTTTGCTGGGGTTTGGCATGCGTAGCAGGTATAGTGATTGTTAACTGTAATGAGCAGTAGTGGCACACGGCAATTGAAAACTCCCGAAAACTCCACTGAAATTTCGAAATGCGAAAGAACGCGATGTCGGGGTTTACGGCGCGAGTATCCATGATCGGCGCATTGATCAGAATCAGCCTGCGGTAACGAATCTGATTCCGGGGGACGCCGGAGCGAGGACGGTTTCCCCCATGCCGCCGAAACCGGGCGGCAGAGAGTTTTTAACCGCTCCGCAAAAGGTGTGACCCCCACGGCGAGCCCAGCACAAGGCGTCGGGCCGCGCGCGCCCTCACGCAGGCAACAAACCGTGAAAGAGAACAGATTTCCTCGCACCGTAAAGGAACGCTCAGCGAGCCAGGGCCTTCTGCGTCCCCTGCAGAGTCCCCAGAATCGCCTCCGCGGGGAAATTCCGGATCAGAGGCCGGATGATCCACCCAAGCCCGCGCGGCGTGTCCCGGCTCAGGGTCAGTGATCGCAGTTCCACCCAGGTGCCGCCCTCGTCCTGACGCAATAGCCAGTGAGTATTCATTCGCCACAGGAATCCGTGGCCGGTGTCGGGAGGCAGTGGATTCCCGTTGTCTACTTCCACCACTTTCCGCGACCGCGCGTTCATCGTCCAACGCGGGCCGGGAAGATCCTGCCAGTCGTTCTGATATTCCACGTCCAGCACTACCGTGAGGATCTTTTTCTTAACGAGCCGCAGCCGGGTGACGGAGTGGTTGCCATTGCGCGAGAGGACCGCCGCTTCCTTCACGTCCGCAAAGACGGACGGATGCCGCTCCGTATCCAGCAGGAAATCACGGACCGCGTCGAGTTTCACCCCGCGCAGGTAGATGTCGCCCACCCAGTCGTGCACCAGTCCGTTCGAGACGCTGCGGCCGTCGGGGCCCGTCAGAGGGACGGTCACCACGCCACCGTTGAGCACTTCCTCCCGGCGTTCCGGATGTTCCTCGATCCATTGAAAGGCCCTCTTGCCGCTGACCCGCTGCTCGAGTTCCTGATCCACCGTTGCCCGATACTTTTCGAACTCGCGGACCGTCTCTGGCTTCAGCGCCGCGATCAACTGTCCGTGAGCCACCAGGCATAGCAGGAAACAGAGGTGTTTCAAGCGAGTGCCTTTCGAATCGCATCGGCGGCCCGAGCCGCGTCTTCGGGAGTTCCATATTTCGAGCGCGGCCAGAAGAACCCCTTCAACCCGTCGCCCTTCCGCCGCGGCACCACGTGTATATGCAGATGCGGCACGCTCTGACTGACACGGTTGTTGATGGCCACGAACGTTCCCTCCGCACTCATCGCACTTTCCACGGCACGGGACAAACGCTGCGCTGCTTCAAACAGCGGGCCGATTGCAGCGGGGTCGAGATCGCCCAGCGTCTCGGTGTGTTCGCGGGGCACCAGCAGCGTATGGCCCGGGAACAACGGCCGTGTGTCGAGAAATGCCATCGAACGCTCGTCCTCGTATACGACGTCGGCCGCCACACGCCCGTGTACGATCTCACAGAAGATGCACTTCACTGCCCGGACTTTTTCGCGCGTTCCACGGCGCGGGCCTCCTTCATGATGGGTCCGTACGCCTCTTTGTCGAATGGAGGACATCCGGTGGGGAACTGGCCCAGCGGATGATCCTTACGCCGCATCAGGTACGTGCAATAGGTGAGCGTCTTGCAGACCTTACGCTCATCCAGCGCGCCACGCTCCAAAATGGCACGCCCGAAATCGGGATAGGCCAGGGCGTTCCGGCCCATGCCCATCATCGTGATGTTGCCGTCCAGAATATTGGCTGCGCCGGCGGTGGGCGCATACACCTGAAGCCAGCTGTATCCGGTACCCACCACCGGCAACTCGGGAAACGCACGCTGTAACTCGCCCGCCACCCTGAAGTGACGGTCCACGCCGATGAGGGGATGCTCGGGCTGCTCGTAATTGCCTTCGTCGGGACTCTCAAAGGGACGGCCGATGTGCGGGTTGTAGTAGGGTGATCCCATCGAGACGTTCAGCAGTTGCATGCCGGCGTCGCGAAACAAGGCAATGGCCTGTTTGACCTCGCTCAGGTCCGGCTCCATCGGATTCTCTGGATTCACCCCGAAGCCCCAAGGATATGGCACCGGATAAGGTAGCGCCACCCCCAACCCCGTCGCCGGATCGCGCACAAAAGGCACCCCGTCGAAGCAGCCCAGCCGCACCGTGAGCACCACGTCGGGGCCGAGTTCGTCGCGCAGGCGCCGGAGCACGTTGCAAACGAAACTGGCCCGGTTCCCGATGCTGCCGCCGTACTTTCCGGGCCGGGTTTTCGCTCCCATGAGTTCGCTGAGCAGGTATCCGTGAGTCGCCTTCACGTCGAAGGCGCGGAACCCGGCTTTCGCGGCCAGTTTGGCGGTTGCGACGTATTGGTCCTGCAGACGGTCGAGTTCGTCGTCGGTAATGACGGGGAAATCCGCCGGGGTGTTCGTCTTCTGATCGATCAGGGGATTGTGATAGGCGATGATTTTCGATTGCGGCACGCTGTAGCGGCCCGAATGGGTCAACTGCAGCGGCTCCAGCAGATCGCTGTCGGTGCCCCACTCTTCGCGATGGACGCGCCGCGTCATCTCGAGCAGGGCGGCGTAATCACCCGCGTTCTGCGGGTTGATCCAAAGTTGGCGCGTATTGGCGCGCCCTTCCGGCGCCACCGCCGTCGCCTCAAACCACACGAGTTTGGCGCCACCCCGTCCGAAGCGTTCGTAGCGCCGCCAGGTCAGTTCGCCCGGCCGCCCGTCTAATTCGCCATCGCATCCTTCCATGGGGTGGATGCACAGGGAGTTCCCGATGCGAAACGAACCCACCGGGACGGGACGGCGAAACGCGTCCTGCATCTTGCTGGGGTCGGTCTCGAACCGCAAGTGAGAGAGGCCGAGTTCTGCGCCCTTACGGATCAACTCATCCAGGCTCTTGTAGTTGAAATTTCTCACTTATCAGCACCGCGGGAGGGGAGCAGGAAAATGGCGAGCGCCCCGATCATTGCCAATGTAAACACAGTGTACAGCGGGACGCGGTAATCGGGTGAATGTTCCCGCAGCACCGACACCAATTGCGGAAACCACGTTTGCCCGATGGTGTTCACCGGAAGGATGATCGCCATCGCACTGGCCAGAGTGTTGACACCGAACTGTCTGGCCGCCATCAGGGGGATCAGCATGTAGTCGGCGCCCATGGCCAGCCCGAAGAGAACCGCGAATCCCCACGGAGTGCCGGGCGGCGTTACCAGCAGCAATACCGGAATGGTGCCGGCGACCAAAAAGTAGGTGGCGAACATCACCCACTTCATATTCAGCTTGTCGGCCATGGTTCCAATGAAGACACGGCCTAATACCGACGAAATCAGGATAGCGATGTTTGCGGATGCCCATACCGCATCGCGGATGGCCTGATCCTTAAACCCCTGATCCTGGAAGACGAACTTCATGTGGAAGTTCACCGCGCCAATGGACCCGATGGAGCAGAAACTCCCGATCAGCAGCAGCCAGAACGGGAAGCTCCGCAAGAGGGAGCCGAAACTCTTCGACTCGACCTTGACGTCGGGCGGCGGCTCACTCGCGCCATCTGCGTACTGGCCCATCTCCGCCGGCTTGTCCTTGTGTATGAAGAACGCGATCGGCCAGGCCAGAAACATCAGGAGGCCCACCACCAGCAGCGAGGTGTGGAAGGCGTTCGGATTACTGGCCGGCGTGATGTTCTTCACCAGCAGCGTCCCTAGAGATGCGCCCACAGCAACGCCAATGTACACGATTCCCATGGCGAATCCCCGGCGCTTGCGAAACCAGTGGGAGACAATCACCTGATGCGGAATGGGACCGGAGAGAATGTAGCCCATGGTGTACAGGAACCACAGGGCGTAGTAGACGGGCAGGCTTCCTCCCATCTGACTGAATCCGAGGAAAGCCAGAAAAGTGAGGCCAGTGCCGATGATGATACTTCTGCGCGGGCTGAGTCTGGGCACCAGCAATGGTCCCACCCACAGGGTCAGAATGGCGGCAATCGGGAAACCCAGGGTGATCTGGCTACGCGCCCAGCCAAAGTTCTTGGCGAAGTAGTCATAGAAAAACGGCATGTTGTAGTAGGGGACCCCCACCGACAGGCCAAACGTCACGAATGAGGCCGCGACAACCCACCACCCATAGAATTTGCGCATGTGATTTCCCGAATCTCTTAGCATATGTGAGTTTGTCGCACGTGGGAAAGCGCTCCGCCCCGGCCGGCGCTCGCCCAGAGTGGGTTTCATACCCCAGCGTCCGAATCACTGCGGGCTATGGCTCAGTCCGGAGACCGTTGGACGCTCGCGAGATGCAGCTAAGCCGTTGCCGAAGAAACATTTACGGACTTGGAGTTAGAGGTTGCTGCCTGGCGCTCGAAGTGCTCGTCAAAATACTCGGCTGTTCGTGTCTTTGCGAGCACCCACGGTTCTGTGGTTGACCGTTCGATGGTCGTACGCCAGACTCAGGGCATCGGACTTGCGCGGGAATTTCGCGAGCGCCGGGACGTTATAAGGAGGCTTTCGTGATTATTCTGATGTTCGGACCGCCCGGCTGCGGCAAAGGAACGCAGGCCTGCGAGATCGTCGGTCTTACTCAAATTACGGCCATTTCGACGGGGGACCTGCTGCGCGGCGAGATGAAGGCAGGCACCGAACTCGGCAAGAAGGCTCAGGACATCATGGCCGCCGGCGGTTTGGTGAGTGACGAACTCGTTAACGACATGCTGGTGTCGCGCATCGCGAGGCCTGACTGCAAAGAGGGCTTTCTTCTGGACGGCTATCCTCGAACGGTGGAACAGGCCAAGTTCCTGGACCAGGTGCTGGTCGCGGCCGTGGCTATCCCACTCCCATCGTGTTCCATTTGGACGTTCCAGCCGATGTCGTAGTCGGCAGGATCACGGCCCGCAAGCAATGCCCGGTATGTAACCGGATTTACAATTCGCTGTATCAGCCTCCGAAAGTCGCCGGCGTCTGCGATTTCGACAACGGAATCCTTTTCACCCGCAAGGATGATACGGAAGAGACGGTGAGAGAGCGTCTCCGTGCGTACAATGCGCTGACCGATCCGGTAATCGGGCATTACAAGAGCGGTAACTATCATAAGATTGATGGGACCCAGGCTCCCGAGCGTGTATTTGAGGAGATCTCGGGAATACTGCAACGCCAATTGGTCGCCCAAGCTCAGTAAGTCCTGCATCTGCAATCTCTTGGCACTCAGAGGGGTGGGGCAAATTGCGCAGTTTTCGCAATAGCACCCAATGGAATCGCTTGTAGGACACCTAACTGATTGCAAGCAAACGGGCGTTGTTTGGAATCAAACATGCCCTAATAAATGACAATTAATAAGTCGCAACTGACTTATAGCATCCGGTGATCGGGCCCAGCCGATCACCCGCCCCTCTAAGGACCTCCGCGTGAGCGGGGGACGAAAGCCCCGAGAACCCAGTCTCGGGGCTTTCATTGTTTTCTGTCTTACTATCCCGAGCGATTCGTCCGATATGGTAATTACGACCGACTGGTGTCGTTGATCTATGCGAAGACAACAGAGAATATCCCTGCCGACGACCGTCGTCATGACCTGGGCGGATGCTGGCGGCGCCACCAAATATGTCCGCGGCCGCAGCCTGGATCTATCGGCGTCGGGAATGCGGATCGAAGTGGCGGCTGCGATTCCATTGCGGACGTACGTAAGTGTCAGTGCTCAGAAGATCTCGCTCACCACTACGGCCTCCGTCCGGCACTGCGTCCATTATCGCGGGAAATATCTCATTGGGCTGGAGTTCAGTTGTCCGATGAAAGAACTGGCGGAGCGCTTGGCCAAAGAGACCGAAATCGCTCCAACCGCGCCGAAGCCTCGCTGACGGGCACCTATTCCGGCGGCGCCGGCTTCGCTGCATGGCGCTTCATCTCCAGCCACTCCTTTCGCATCTCGGGAAGTCTCGATAAGACTGCGAGTTGTTGCAGGTACTCCTTCAGTGGACGCGCCGGAGTACCCCAGACCACTTGACCCGATCGGACGATCTTGGACGTCAGGATGCCCGCGCCGGATCCGATCACCGCCCTGCTCTGTATGTGGGCTTTGTCGCCCATGCCGACCTGGCCCCCGATCACCGCGTAATCTTCGATCACCACCCCGCCCGCCAGTCCTGTCTGAGCGGCAATCACCACGTGGCGTCCCAGGCGGCAGTTATGTCCGATGTGGACCATGTTGTCGAGTTTGGTGCCGTTGCCGATGGAAGTCACGCCGAGCGCCGCCCGATCCACGCACGAATTGGCGCCGATCTCCACGTCATCGCCCAGTTCCACCCGGCCCACCTGCGGGAAGTTCTCCCAGGCTCCGTTTCGCATCACGAACCCGAACCCGTCCGCGCCGATCACCGCCCCCGAGTGCAGCACGCACCGGTGACCGATGGACACGTTGTCGTACACCGTCACCCGCGGATAAATCGTGCAGTTGCCGCCGATCTCAACGCCGTCGCCGATCACCGTCCCGCCGCCAATCGTCGTGCCCTCACCGATACGGGTGCCTTCGCCGATGGAGGCATACGCGCCCACCGAAACGGCATCTCCCAGCACAACTCCAGCGCCGATCAACGCAGTCGGATGGATCCGGCCGTCGGGCTGGCGCTTCGGATGCAACCGGGCAATCACCTGTGCAATGGCCGAGCGAGGGTCGGCCACCCGAATCACCGTCGCGCTGTGCGAGTTGACGAAGTTTGGCGCAACCAGCAGGCATCCGGCCTGGGACTCGGCGGCCGCCTTGGCCGCTTTGGCGCCGGCGACGAATGTGACGTCTTCCGGACCCGCGGATTCCAGGGAGGCTACGCGCCGAATCTCGCGATCTCCGTCTCCCTCCAACGTTCCGCCGAGCATCTGAGCCAACTCATGAACCAACATGCCGTTATGATACAAAGTTATGCCCATCGATCCATCGGCGACCGTCGCTCCCACTGCCCGTGTGCATCCCGACGCGCAGATCGGGCCTCAGGTAGTGGTCGGCGATTTTTGCGTGATCGAGCAGGACGTCGTCATCGGGCTGGCTTGCCGCCTGGAGCCGCACGTTTACGTAAAACGCTGGACGAGCATGGGAGAGCGGAATGAAATCTCGGCCGGAACCGTGCTGGGCACCGACCCGCTCGACAAGAATTTTGCAGGCCACCGCAGCTATCTCCGGATCGGTAATGGCAACCGCATTCGCGAGCATTACACCATCTCGCGCGGCACCAAGCCCGAGACCACCACCGAGATCGGGGACGACAACTACATCATGACCAGCGGGCACATTGCCCACAATTGCAGGATCGGAAACGGAACGGTAATCGCGAGCTGCGCCCTGGTGGCCGGCTACGTGGAGGTGGAAGACCAGGTCTTCATCTCCGGAGGCGCGCTCATCCACCAGTTCTCGAAAGTTGGACGGTTGGCCATGGTGAGCGGCAATGCGCGCGTGAATCAGGACGCGCCGCCTTTCTTCACGTACACGGACAACGGCAGCTACGTGCAGGCCAGGGGCCTGAACCTGGTGGGACTGCGGCGTGCGGGATTCACCGTTGCGGATGTTTCCGCGCTTAAGGCCGTTTATCATCTGCTGTATCGATCGGGCCTCAAGCTCGAAGAGGCCCTGGCCCGGATCGAGACCGAGGTGGCCACCGAACACGCGCAGCACCTGGTCCGTTTCGTGCGCTCCAGCAAGCGCGGTATCTGCCGCGAGTGAGTCGCCCAGCGATCCGCCGATCGTGATGCGGGCGTGATCATGTTAGAATCCGTCCCATGACGCGCTATGACTGGAGCACGATCGAGAGAGAAGAGCTGAACCCGTTGTTCGCCCGGCAGGTGATACACGGCGATTCCATGACCGTAGCCCGGGTCTTCCTGAAGAAGGGCTGCCTGGTGCCGGAGCACTCGCATCCCAATGAACAACTGTCGGTGATGGAGCAGGGCGAGTTGAAGTTCGTCGTGGGCGGCGAGCAGGTGACCGTGAAAGCCGGCGAAATCCTGCGCATCCCGTCGAACGTCCCGCATAGCGCTTATGCCACCGAGGATGCCGTTTCAATCGACATCTTTTCGGGCGTCCGCGAGGATTGGAAAAGCGGTAGCGACGCCTATTTGCGCCGCTGAACAGTCCACCAGTCGATTGTTTCCGCTCCCACCGCCAGCACTCGATTGCCAATGGCGAACGCGGTGTGAATGCCCGGCGTGATTCCGATCTGCTCGAGTTTGCCGCTGTCGCCGGCCAGGAACAGACGGGATCCCGCGCCGTTGTTCTCGCCGACGAACACCCCCGACGGCGCGGATACCAGGGCATGAGGGAAATGCAGACCTGCGGCAACTACGGTCTCTGACCACAACTGGGTAGGATCGGCGGGAGGGGCATAGCGAAAGACGCCGCCCTCCCGCATGTGTCCCTGCGCGGCGAACAAAATCCTACCCCGTAGCGCGAGACTCATCGTGGCCGAATCGGGGGTTTCGTGGCGGGTGTTCACGGCGAACAGACGCCAGGGCAAGTCGAACTCGCGCGGGCTTCGGATCCAGTAGTTACCTGCGAAGATGTCCTTCAGGCCGTCGCCGTCCACATCGGCGCGCAATAATCCGGCCTGCCGGGAGGGCGTGTAGAACGAGTACACCTCCTGATAAATTCCGCGCCCTTCGTAGAGTCGCACCTGCCCGTAATGATCGGTGATGAGGACGCCGCGGTGTCCGAGCAGAACGGTAGCGATGCAATCGTGCATTTCGACGTTCGGGTCGAGCTCGGTACGGTCGCCGGAGGGTGACAGCGCCACCAGCGGGCCGCTTTCGACGCCATCCTGCAGGTACACCGTACCGTGGGCGTCCACGCAACCACCCTCGCCGAATCCGCCGTTTCGTGCTGCCGCAATCACGCGGTGCGTTCCGTCGGCGAGGTTCCAGCGCGAGAGCCGGTCGCCCCACGTATAGAGGACGCCGCTGGCCAGGGCGGCGCCGCGCCAGTGCTCGCCGGTCAATGCGCCGAATTGCTGCTGCGCCGCCCCTGAAAGGCAGGCCAACAAAAACAGACACGGACGAATCATACAAATTGCTATTCTAGGTTGCTGGAGACGGCCACGTGCGGGACCTAACCGATCTGCTCACCAAGCACCGTTCGGCCGTGACATTGGATCGCGCGGCCCTCGACATCGCGAGACTGGAGTATCCCGATCTCGATCCGGAGCTCTGGATCCAGGTCCTCGACTCGCTTGCAGAGGAAATCGGCGTCCTGGCAGGATCCGCCGCCAGCGGACCGGCTTTCATCGAGACCGCCAATCACGTATTGTTCGGCAGGTTCGGCCTGCGCGGCAACGAGCGCGATTACTACGATGTCCGGAACAGTTGCCTGAACGATGTGCTCGACCGCCGTCTGGGAATCCCGATCACTCTTTCGGTGGTCTACCTGGAGATCGCCCGCCGGCTGGGCCGGCCCGTTTACGGAATTGCACTCCCTGCCCACTTCATCGTGCAGTACGACGATGGCATGCATGACGCCTACATCGATCCGTTTCACGGCGGCGAGTTGCTGACGCGCGCCGAGTGCGTCCAACTGGTGGTGGATCGGACCGGCGCGGAGCCCCCGGCATCGAGCTTTTTGCCCTGCGGTCCGAAACAGATCGCTTCACGCATGCTGCAGAACCTGAAGAGCATCTACGTGCGGGCGGAGGCGTGGGAGAAGGCCGTAGCAGTGTCCGGCATCATTCTCGCGGGCACCAGTTTCGCACCCGACGAATACAAGCAGAGGGCCGTGATCCAGATGCAGTTGCGCCAGTACCGCAACGCGCTGGCCGATCTCGGCAGCTACCTGAAAGCTTCGCCGGAGGCCGCCGACCGGAACGACGTGGTCAAGCAGATCGAAGCGATCCAGCGATATCTGGCCGCGTTGAACTGAGGCGGTCCTGGCTGAGTTATGCTCGGAATCGACACATGAATCGCCGATCGTTCCTCAAACAGGCGGGCGCTGCCGGTCTGGCCGCCCCGTTTTTTGTCCGCAACCTGATCTCGGCTCCGCGGTCGAGCACCCTCCGGCTGGCCAGTTTTGGCGCCGATGGGATGGCCTGGGCCACGCTGGATGGCATCGCGACGCATCCTGGCGTGAAGCTGGTGTGCGCCGCGGAGGTGGACTCCACCCACCTGGCGCGCGTGAAGAAGAAGTATCCCGAAGCTCGCATTTATCAGGACTGGCGAGAGATGCTGAACAAGGAACGCAAGAATCTGGACATCGCCTGCGTGGGCACGCCTGACCACATGCACGCTCCGCAGGCCATGAGCGCCATGCAACGCGGGCTTCACGTCTACTGCCAGAAGCCGCTCACGCACGATATTTACGAAGCGCGCAAACTGGAGCAGATGGCGCGCCGCAAGCACCTGGTCACGCAGATGGGGATCCAGATCCACTCCAGCGTGGACTATCGCGTCGCCTCGCAGTTGATCCAGAGTGGCGCCATCGGGAAAGTCAAGGAGGTTCACGCCTGGAGCGAGAAGAAGTGGGGCGATCTGAATCCTCTTCCGGATCGCACCGATCCCGTTCCCGACACACTGAATTGGGATTTGTGGTTGGGCGTGGCAGCGGCGCGGCCCTTCATCAAAGACGTATATCATCCGGGGAACTGGCGGAAGCGGATCGACTTCGGCACGGCCACGTTCGGAGACATGGGCTGCCACATTTATGATCCGGTCTTTGACGCTCTGCAGTTGACGGCGCCGTTGACCGTACGCTCAGAAGGTCCCGCGCCGAGTCAGCAGAGTTGGGCCATCAATGCGGTGATCCACTATGTGTTCCCGGGGACGCGATTCACGGAAGGGAAGACCGTGGCGGTTACGTGGTACGACGGAGACGAGCGCCCGCCCCAGGAGGTGAAGGCGCTGATCGGTTCACGGCGGCTGCCCGGGCAGGGGTCGATCTTCATCGGCACGAAAGGCGTGATGCTGCTGCCCCACATCGCCATGCCGGTGCTGCTGCCGGAGGCGCAGTTCAAAGACTATCCGATGCCCACACTGGAGCCGGTGGACCACTATCACCAGTTCGCGGACGCGGTGCTGGGCAAGACGAAGGCCTCGACCTCGTTCGATTATTCGGGTCCGTTGACCGAGGCAGTGCTGCTGGGCCCAGTGGCGACCAGGTTCCCGAAGACGACGCTCGAATGGAACGCCGGGAAAATGAAATTCAAGAACTCGCCGGAAGCGACGCGGTTCGTGCGCCGGACGTATCGCGAGGGCTGGAAGATCAAGGGGCTGAGCTGAGACCTGGCTATGACCCCAGCTAGAACGCCCACACCGCGATTGCCGTCAATCGCGCGGAGTCCGAACTACAAATGGTACGTGGTCGGGATGCTGTGGTTCTGCGGGTTCTTCAACTACGCTGACCGGCAGGCGGTGTTTTCGGTGTTCCCGCTGCTCCAGGCCGAGATGCACCTGGACAAGCTGCAACTGGGAATGTTGGGCTCGTCCTTTGCGCTGGTGTATGGAATCTGTGCGCCGTTTGCGGGAAATATCGTGGACCGTGTGCGGCGCAAATCGGCGGTGCTGTGGGGGCTGAATACGTGGAGCGTCATCTGCATGGCCACCGCACTGTCGCGGAATTTTCGCCACCTGCTGGCTTTCCGCGCGGCCGAGGGCTTGGGCGAGACCTTCTACTTCCCGGCTTCCATGTCGCTAGTGAGCGACTATCATGGGCGCCGGTCGCGCTCGCGCGCCATGGGCTTGCATCAGACCAGCGTGTACGTGGGTACGGTCGCCGGAGGTTTCTTCGGAGGGCTGATCAGCCAGCACTTCGGATGGCGATACTCGTTCGTTGTGTTCGGCGGAATGGGCGTGCTGCTTGGGTTCGTCTTGTCGAAATTGCTGGTGGAGCCGGAGCGAGGCGCGGCGGACCTGGAAGATTTCGGAATCCGGCGTCATGAGTCCCCCCGTATGCCGCTCCTGGATTTCCTGAAAGTCATCTGGGCCACCCCGACCGTACTGCTCTGCATGACTGCCTTCACCCTGGCCAATTTCGTGGCCATGGTGCTGCTGAGCTGGATGCCGGCGTTCCTGTTCGAGAAGTTTCACCTTAGTCTGGCGATGGCGGGGTTGACCGCGACCATCTTCGTGCAACTGGCGAGCATGGTGGGATCGCCCTTGGGCGGCTGGATCGCCGACGTTTTTCGCCGCCGCTTCGTCGGGGGCCGTATCGCGGTGCAGTTGCTCGGCATGGTGGGCGCGGCGCCCTTCGTCGTGTGGTGCGGTCAGACGCTGTCGGTCCAATGGCTGATGGTCGCTCTCACTTTCTGGGGCTTGTTCAAGGGCATATACGACGCCAACATCTTCGCTTCGATTCTGGACGTCATCCGGCCGGAGGCGCGCGGCACCGCAGTGGGATTCATGAACATGGTGGGCTGGCTGGTCGGCGCGGGCACCGCGCCCGTGCTCATCGGATATATCGCACAAGGGGCGAGCCTCAGCTATGCCATCTCCATCGCTTCGGTGGCCCTGATCGGCGCTGCAATACTGCTGGCCGCCGCGATTCTATGGACCGTCCCTCGCGACGTGGAAAAACTGCGCCGCCAACTCGAACAATGATCACGTTACCTCAACCTTTGCGCGGCGTGGTGCCGCCGGTTCTCACTCCCCTGATCGACCGCGACACGCTCGATCAGGACGCGTTTTCGCGCCTGCTTGAACATCTGATTTCAGGTGGGTCGAGCGCTCTGTTTATTTTGGGAAGCACAGGAGAGGCCCCGTCTCTGAGCCACCGGCTGCGGAAGAGGGTGGTGGATTGCGCCGTCTCCGCGGTTGGCGATCGCGTTCCGCTGCTGGTTGGCATCTCGGATTCGTGCCTGGTGGAGTCGCTCGAACTGGCCGAGTATTCGGCGCATGCGGGCGCCACCGCGCTGGTGCTGGCGGCGCCGTACTACTTCCCACTCTCGCAACAGGCGTTTCTCGGTTATCTGGAGCGGCTGACGGCGGAGCTGACACTGCCGGTGTACTTGTACAACATGCCGCGGTTCACGAAGCTTCGGATCGAGCCCGAGACGGTTCGGGCAGCCTCGCAGCTTCCGCTGGTGTACGGGCTGAAGGACAGTTCGGGTGACCGCGAGTATTTTCGGCGCGTTCGCGCGGCGGTGTCGGACCGGCCAGACTTCGCCGTTCTGGTGGGGATCGAAGAGATTCTTGCGGAGATGGTGATGCACGATGGCGCAATGGGCGGAGTCTGCGGCGGCGCGAATCTTTGTCCGAGGCTTTACGTGGACCTGTATGAGGCCGCGCTGCGCTGCGACACGGCCGCCGTCGCCCGGCTCCATGAACGAGTGATGGCGATCAGTTCGGCGGTGTATGAAGTCGGCGATCCCTCGTCGGCGTACCTGCGAGGGCTGAAGTGCGCCGTGTCGCTGGCGGGATTTGGGAATGGAATAATGGCGGAACCGTACTGGACCATGCGGGACGACGAGCGGGAGCAAATCCGGCGGGCACTGTGCGGGCTGGGGATTATTTGATGCCGCTCGGCTTATGAGGCGCGCGGGTAGCGTTCGACTGCGATTTCGCTCTCCCGCTGCCGGATCTGAGCCAGATCGTAGTTCATCTGAAGACGCAGGCACAGCTCAGGCTCCGTTCCGAAAGCTTTGGAGAGGCGAACGGCCATCTCGGCTGAAATTCCTGAGCGGCCCGCGATGATGTTATTCAACGCCTGACGGGTGACTCCGAGCACCTTGGCTCCTTCGGCGACACTGAGACCAAGGGGCTCGAGATAACCGCTTCGAATGATCCGGCCGGGATGAGATGGATTCTTCATTGGCATTGTCTGATCTCCGTTTCTCAGTGATAGTCCACAAGATCGACGTCGATCGGGTTCCCGTCCGCGTCGAGGCGGAAAATGATCCGCCAGTTGGCGTTTACCGTCATCGACCAGAAACCCATCCGATCGCCCTTGAGCGGATGCAGCCGGTTCCGAACATCGCCCTGGTAGAACCGTCCCAGGCCGCGATGCCGTGGGTCCTTATCACTCCTCCCGTGTGCCCACGGGTGGCCGAGGTCAATCCTCCCGCACACCAACCCCGACAATCGACGTTGGCGGCCACGGCAGCCTTCTGTCCAGCTTTCGCCACATGGGCACCAGGCGATCGAACACCGAGAGTTGGAAACGGCTGAAAGTCCGGCGTTTCAAAATCCGTCCGTTCAGATACCAGCCCGGGTAGGTGATCCGGTTGAACTCCAGCATGGCTTCCAGACGGAAACCCATGGCCTTCATCTTCGACGCCAGTTCGTCCTTCGAATAACGCCGGAAGTGCCCCAGGGCTTCGTCGAGGGTTCCATACACGCCCGCACCCTGAGGCACCAGTATGATGGCCCGGCCGTTCGGGCGTAGAGTCGAGTAGATATTCCGGAGACCGGCAAGATCGTCCTCCACATGCTCGAGCACGTTCAGGCACACCACCGCATCGATCTGGCGTTCGAAAGGCGCGAAGTCGGCCGTTTTGCTCAGGTCGCAGAGCGCCGTGCTGACGTTGGGCCGGTGCTGCAGCCGCGCTTGCAGGCGGGCCAAATGTTCACGGTCGATGTCAGTGGCAATGTAGCGCTTGCGCCGTCGCGCCAGGTGCCGGGTTAGGTTGCCCATCCCGGCGCCGAGTTCCAGAACGCTGTCGCCCAGGTACGGCGATACGGTATCGGCCATCCATCGGTTAAAGCGGTTAGCGTCGGCGAGCGCATCCAGAATATCGGGTCCGGTATCGCCCTTGTCTTTGTAGATGTCCGACGACAGCCAGAATCGCAAGATCACCCAGAGCGCATTGAAAGCATCTCCAATGCCGATCTTCTTGCCTTCTTCATAGGTCCGGCCGCGGTACGTGATCGGCACCTCATAAATGCGCGCCTGGCGCTTGGCGATTTTGATGGTTAGTTCCGGCTCGATACCGAAGCGGTCACTGCGGATGGGGATGCTCGCCAGCAAAGACGTGCGGAAGACCTTGTAGCACGTCTCCATATCCGTAAGGTTCAGGTCTGAGACGATGTTGCACATCGTCGTCAAAATCCAGTTTGCAAGGGAGTGCCAGTAGTACAAGACACGGCGCACCCCGACGGAGGCAAACCGCGACCCGTATACAACGTCCGCATCGCCCTCCAGCAGGGGAGCGAGCAGCTTGGGATATTCGCGGGGATCGTATTCGAGATCGGCGTCCTGAATGATCGAGAGTTCTCCCCGGGCATGCTCCACGGCGGTCCGAATCGCAGCACCCTTGCCGCGGTTTACAGGGTGCCGGACCAGACGCACGGGAGCATCGGGATGGGCGGCCAGGTATGCCTCGACAGCTTCGATGGAACCATCCTTGGACGCATCGTCTACCACGATCACCTCCCTGCTCTGCAAGTGGGAGGTTTCGGGGAGCGGTGCAGAGAGGACACGGTCAAGGACGGTTCCGATGAACTCTTCCTCGTTGTAGAGGGGAATCAGGACCGAAAGCAATAAATTATTCATTCAATGGGGCGTTGTTTCGAACCGACAAACCCAGGATACAGCACCGAACCAGTAATAACTACAGGAATTAGGGCTGTCTGCACTGGCCTGGCGCGCCTGGGCCCTGTACTATCAGCATCCTGCGATGTGGAATCTCGGGTGCTCTAGTGCTCCAGGTAAGCCTCAGGGTCAGCCAGGAGCTCTGTATGAACCAATTCCTTATGGGTTTCGGCGCCGGAATAACGCTCAGGATTGTTGTTCGCGCCGCGATCCGGCAAAGCGGTACGTCACTACATTACACAGCAAACCAATGAGATGCGCGAATCCACGCTGGACGCAGTGGATCGCGGCCGGGAACTGATCAACCGCCAGGTAGAGCGGCTCGCGACGCCCCGGGCACCTGGGGCGGAGATCTACCAGAGGTAGGCCGCCGGTCCGGCCGGTCGGAGAGGATCCCGCCCCTTCCGCTACTACCCCAGTGGCGCGATGATGCGGGAGCCATTCGTCATTCCGTTCGCGGGTTTTGCCACAGGCATCCTGCTTTCCAATTGGACACAATTCGCCCCACGGGAATTAGTGCTGGCCGGGGTAGCGCTAGCTGCGCTCGCCATGGTTGCTCGTTCGCGGAAGTGCCGGATCCTGACCCTTGCTGCCACCGCGCTCGCAATGGTCGCGGCTGGCGCCTTGGCCGACGTCCTTCGCAATCCTGGGCCGGCGCCAGAACTCCAGGCAGAGGATGGCGAGACACTGATTTTGGCCGGTTGCATCGTGGGACCGCCGGTCCTGACCAGCGACCGCGATCAATTTGTACTCGAACTGGAGCCGGGGGCCCGCGCGAATGTCTCGTTCTCAGTGAAGGAAGGTGAGCCGGCACCCAGGCTCGAGTACGGCCAGAGGGTGGAGTTCGATGCGCGAGTTCGCCGTCCCCGGAATTACCGAAATCCCGGCGCCTTCGATTATGCTCATTACCTCGCCCGTCAGCAGGTGTACTGGACAGCGTCGGCGCGAGCCTCCACGCCGATCCGGATTCTGCCGGGCCGTTGCGGATCGACCCTGGAACGGGCGATCTTTCGCCTTCGCGTCGCGGCACTCGAACGAATCGAACGGATGTATGCCGGGGACGAGTACGCAACCGGGATGACGGAAGCCGTTCTCATCGGAGAATCGCACAAGCTCGAAAAGGTTTGGACCGAGCAGTTCCGTCGCACCGGGACGTATCACGCGCTGGTGATCTCCGGAATGCACATTGTCGTTCTAGCGGGGACGGTGCTCTTTCTGCTCCGTCTGTGCATGTTGAACGAGATGGCGGCCCTGCTGATTGCAGCCGTGGGAGCCTGGGTATACGCGGCGGTTTCGGGATGGTCGGCGCCAGTGGTGAGAGCGGCCGGGGGGTTCACGTTCTACCTGATCGGCCGGTACATGTTCCGGCGCGGCAGAGTGCTCAACTTACTGAGCGCGATCGCTTTGCTTTACCTCGCGTGGGACCCCGGGCAACTGTTCGAGGCCAGCTTTCAACTCTCGTTTCTGTGCGTGGCGGCCATCGGAGCATTCGCATCTCCCCTGACCGAACGGGCCCTGCGAAGGTACCGCGACGCTGGCCGCGACCTGGGCAGTCCCTCCCGCGACATGCGGTCGGTACCGGTGGCGGCGGCCTTTCGCATCGAGATGCGTCTGCTGGTGGAAACCATCGCCTTCTGGGCACGGATCCCCGAACGCGTCCTGTTTCCAGTGGTCGAAGTCGCGGTGCGCCTGGGCGTTTGGACCGCCGAGATGGTCATCCTGTCGAGCGTGATCCAACTGGCGCTGGCATTGCCCATGGCAGTCTACTTCCACCGCCTCTCGGTCACGGGAGTGACGGCAAACCTGGCCGTGGTTCCGCTGATGAACGCATTGGTGCCGATCGGGTTCGGCGCCATTTTCACTGGCTTCGCGCCCCTCGCGTCCCTGGCACGGTTGTGTCTCAGACTCTCGGCGGTGGTGGCGGCCTGGCACGCCCAGTTTGAGCCCTCGCATCGCATTCCGGATCCTCCTGTATGGCTGGCTGTGGCACTCACCGCGGCGTTGGTGTCGGTCGCGATAGCTGCGCGTGTGAAGACGCGCTGGTTGTATCCCGCACTCGCCGCGGCCTTGTCGATATTTGGGCTGATGATCGCAGCACCATTTCCGGCTGACGTCCGGCGGGGGGTGCTGGAACTCACGGCCATCGACGTCGGTCAAGGAGACGGATTGCTGCTCACGACGCCGGAAGGCAAGGTGCTCCTGGTGGACACCGGTGGATTTCCTCCTTATGGCCGCAAGAAGAAGCCCAATCTCGATATCGGCGAGGATGTCATTTCACCATACCTGTGGACCCGCCGCATTCAGCGCGCCGATGTCATCGTGACCACGCACGCGCATGAGGACCACGTGGGCGGACTGAAGGCGCTGGTGGACAATTTCCGGCCAGGCGAGATCTGGACGGGCTCCGTACCGGATGACAGCGTCGAGACCGAAGACCTCAACAAAGCCCGTGCAGCCGGTATTCCGGTGCGGGCGAGAGTGGCGGGTGAATCGTTCGAGTTCGGCGGCGCGCATTTCGACATTCTGGCGCCCGCTCATGATCATCAGGCGAATGCACAGGCTCCCAACAACGACTCGCTGGCCATGCGGGTCCGCTACGGGAAGCACTCGTTCCTGCTGACCGGCGACCTGGAGCGCCAAGTGGAGTGGAGCCTGGTATCCCAAGGCGTTCTCGGGAAGACGACGGTTCTGAAAGTGGCTCACCATGGAAGCCGGACTTCCAGCACGCCGGAATTCCTGGACGCCACGCAACCGGAATTCGCCATTATCTCGGCCGGATACCTCAACATGTTTCGCCTCCCGCACGCCGACGTGCTCGAGCGCCTTGCGGACCGCCATGCCTCGGTATGGCGAACGGACCGCTCAGGCCTGATCAGCATCCGTTCCAACGGACGGTCGTTGACCGTCGAGACCATGGATCGAGATCTCGACCAGCGATGGACGGGACCCTTTCAGGCCTGGTGAGCGGTGCCTACAAGCGGACGTAATAACCGGCTCGAGCCCGAATCTCGGCCTTGGGGTGAAGTTTGCGAGCCGCAGGGGTCAGATCGACGGAAAGATGCCGGAACTGCCCGGATTGGGCGTTGGCCGGCAGATGGTACGAGATTGAATAGCGATCGCGAATGCGCGAGACCATCTGAGGGAAAAAGGCCGCGGCGCGCTCTGCCCTCACCGCTTCGCCGCCGGTCGCATCGGCCAGTTTGAACACGTCGGCTGGGGTGAAGTCGGGATTGTCGCCAGGCTTGGCGGCACCCGGGCGGATTCCCCGGCCAATCACGATCGCATTCAGCACAGCATCGGTATTCCACAGATATCCCTTTGCCAAATCATCGTTCATCTTGTGGTTGAGGCCCAGGTTGTCGGTGACAATGAGGATGGACCGTCGTGCCGTGCTGTCGTCCTTGGCCAGATACTTAGCGGCATCAATGATTGCGGAGTTGATGGATGTGCCGTAGCCCACTTTGTCCTGATCGTCCACGGCGGTGGCGAGTTGCCGGGCCACCTCGGCATGATTGTCATACCAATCGAAGTGGATATTGGTTCGGAGGGCGAAGGTCATGATGGCGACCCGGTCGCCGGGAGTCAGGAAGCCGAGGGCCTCTCGAGCTTTCTCGGACATCTCCTGAATGTTCTGGCGCATGCTTCCGCTGATGTCCAACAGAAGGAGAAGGTCAAGCGGTTCCTTTTCCTGATCGCAGGCCGCGATGGTCTGAGGCACACCCTGATCGGTGATGATGAAATCGTCCTTGGTCAGGCCTTTCACGATGTTGTTATCTTCGGTGACCTGCACCACTACTCGCACGTCCGAGACGCCAGTTCGGAAGATCGGGGTCGCTTCCTGGACGGGAGCGTCCTCAGGCGACCGGGGCGGGGTTCCCTGGCCCGAACCGGGCAGCGCGGATGCCAGCAGGCAGGCTACGACGAGGGCCAGCAGCGTTCCGCCACTGGAGCCGGAATCCGTTCTGCGCGAACCTGTAAATGGAGATCTCCGAATGCGCAATATCGTTGTCGGCACTGCCGGCCACATCGACCACGGAAAGACAGCGCTCGTCCGTTCCCTGACAGGCATCGATACGGACAGGCTGGAAGAAGAAAAACGTCGGGGTATTTCCATCGATCTCGGTTTTGCGCACCTCGAACTTCCGCCCGACATACGCCTCAGTTTTGTAGACGTGCCCGGCCATGAGCGGTTTATCAAGAATATGCTGGCCGGGGTCGGCGGAATCGACCTGGTCCTGTTTGTTATCGCCGCCGATGAATCCATTAAGCCACAGACTCGCGAACATTTCGAGATTTGCCGTCTTCTGCGCATCCCAACTGGGGTGGTTGCGCTCACGAAAGTGGACTTGGTGGACAGCGATATCGCCGGCTTGGTCCGGTTGGAGGTGGAGGAATTCGTTCGCGGTTCCTTTCTCGAAGGCGCGGACATGGTTCCGGTCAGCGCGACCACTGGGCAAGGTCTCGGGGACCTGAAAGATGCCTTGCGAAGAGCCGCACGACGGGTCTCGGCTAAAGACACCTCGCGATGGTTCCGGATGCCGGTGGACCGGTCTTTCTCCATGCGCGGGTTCGGAACAGTGGTAACCGGAACGCTGGTTTCGGGCTCGGTAGAGGTGGAGCAGGAAATTGAAGTTTATCCCACGGGGAAACGGGTCCGGGTGCGGGGAATACAGGTCCACGGAACGGCTGTTCAAAAGGCCACCGCGGGGCAACGGACCGCGCTCAACCTGGCGGGAGTGGAAGTTGGCGACGTGGCTCGCGGCATGGCGCTGGCCGAACGCGGGCGTTTTGAGGTCACGCTGATCGTGGACGCCCGTTTCGAGTTGCTGGCCGGCGCGCCACCCTTCGCGCATGGCTCTCCGGTCCACTTCCATTCGGGGACGGCCGAGGTGGAGGCCCAGGTCCGCTTACTGGATCCGCCGGCGACACTGGCTCCAGGCCAATCCGGCTATGCCCGGTTCATACTGCGCGAGCCGCTCCTGCTTCTGCCGTCGGATCGTTTCATTGTCAGGATGTTCTCCCCTGTGTTCACCATCGGCGGGGGCGAAGTGCTCGACATCAAGATGAACACGCGGACGCGGAGAGCTTCGGCCGCCGTGCGCTTGCGCCAACTCGATGGCGCGGGAATGGCGGCTCGCATCGAAATGCTGGTCCGCGAAAGCCGCTATGGGCTCGGCGAGGCGGAACTCATCGCGCGCACTGGAGTGATGCCGGACGAGTTGCGGAAGGTGGCGAATTCCGGCGCTTTCTTTCTCATTACGGACCCCCAGTTCCTGCTGGTTGACCGGGGATGGGCCAGCGACGCCGGCAAGAAACTCCACGAGACCGTCCGGGCATTTCACCAGCAGAGCCCTCTCGCGCCGGGAATCGCGAAGGAGGACCTCCGCGCGCGGGTGGCGCCAGAATCACCCATCTTCCTGCTGGATGCGCTTCTGAAGACCATGAAGACGCTGACCGTAGAAGGCGAGATCGTACGTCTGACTTCTCACAGAGTGGCCTTCCGCCAGGATGAGGAGGAAGCCTTGGCCAAGATCGAGGGAGCCTTCGCAGCGGCCGGTCTGGCCGTTCCGTCCACTGCCGAAGTACTGGCGAAATCAGGTGTGGAGGGCGCCCGTGCAAGGACGCTGCTCCAGATTTTGCTCAAGAATCACAAGTTGGTCCGGATGGGCGACGATCTGGTGTTCCATGATTCAGCCATTGGCAAGCTACGTCAACTGCTGGCTTTACGGAAAGGGCAGAGATTCGGTGTCCCGGAGTTCAAGGAATGGACGGGAATCTCGCGCAAGTATGCCATCCCGCTATTGGAGTTCCTGGATCGCGAGCACGTCACTCGACGGGAAGGCGACGTCCGAGTGGTGTTATGAGCCGACGCCGACAACGATCAGGCGAGTTTGTCCCTGAGCAGTTCGTTCACCGCCGCCGGATTTGCCTGGCCACGAGTCGCTTTCATGACCTGGCCGACAAAAAAGGCGAGCACCGTCGTTTTGCCGCCTTTGTACTGCTCCACCTGCTTGGGATTGGCCGCGATCACCTGTTCGATGATCTTCTCGAGCGCTCCGGAATCGCTGATTTGCTTCAAGCCTTCGCGCTCCATAATCGCTCGCGGGCGATCGCCGGTTGATAAGCATGCGGGCAAAGACTTCCTTGGCCAGTTTGCCCGAGATGTCACCTGCGCCGATCAGCGACAGCAACTCGCCCAGATTCTGCGCCGATACCGGCGAATCGACAATTTCCTTGCCTTCCGACTTGAGGGCGCCCATTAGCTCGCCCATTACCCAATTGGCAGCCGTGCGCGGATCGCCGGACACTTTGGCCACCTGCTCGAAGTAGTCGCTGGCGGCGCGGGTGGCCGTCAGCACGCCGGCATCGTAGTCGCGCAGACCGTATTCAGCGATGTAGCGGGCGCGGCGCTGTTGAGGCAACTCCGGCATGTCGGAGCGGATTTCGCGCATCCACTCCTCGCTGATCCGCAACGGCACCAGATCGGGCTCCGGAAAATACCGGTAATCGTGGGCGCTTTCCTTGCTGCGCATCCCCACCGTTTCACCCGTGTCGGGATTGAACAAGCGGGTCTCCTGGTGCACGCGGCCGCCGCTTTCGATGAGAGCTACCTGCCGTCCGATCTCATGATCGAGGGCCAGCTTGAGAAAACGGAACGAGTTCAGGTTCTTTACCTCGGCCTTGGTACCGAACTTCTCCGCACCTTTAAGACGGACCGAGACATTGGCATCGCAGCGCAGGTGTCCCTTCTCCATGTCGCAGGTAGAACACTCGATGTACTGCAGTACCTGCTTCAGCTCGGTCAGAAACGCATAGGCTTCGTCGGAGTTTCTGATGTCAGGCTCCGTCACGATCTCGATGAGCGGCGTGCCGGAGCGGTTCAGGTCTACGTAGGTGTATTTGTCGGAATCGCGGAAGCCGTCGTGAATGCTCTTGCCGGCGTCATCCTCCATATGCACACGGGTTATGCCGATCCGCTTCGTCTTCCCACCGACCTCGATCTCCACCCAACCGTGTTCGGAGACGGGGAGGTCGTATTGTGAAATCTGATAGCCCTTGGGTAAGTCCGGATAGAAGTAGTTCTTTCGAGCGAACTGGGAGCGCTGGTTCACCCTGCAATTCAAGGCCAGCGAAGCTTTGATGGCCATCTCCACCGCGCGGCGGTTCAGCACCGGCAGCGCGCCCGGCAATCCCAGGCATACCGGACAGACGTTGGAGTTCGGTGGAGCGCCGAAACTGGTAGCGCATCCACAGAAGATCTTGGTGTTGGTGGCGAGTTGGACGTGCACCTCGAGACCGATGACCGGTTCATACTTCGCGATCAGGTCCGGAGGCGCCTCGATTGCAGAGGACATGATCCATTATAGAAAGTGGATCGCGCGGCGAGGATCGATCCCTTCGGACAACCGTGTTACTCGATCAACTGGCGGGTTGAGCGCAATCCGAACCAGAGCGCCGGAAGGCTGCACCGTTCCCCAGTAGCCAGATGCAGGATAAATTTCAGTCCAGGGCGCGAGCGCCAATAAGAGTACCTGCGCGATCACCAGGGCGGCCAAGCGATCCAAGCGGGCCGCCGGGCAGCGGCCGTAAGCGGCCAGTGTCCGGCATGCCCGTAGTTCGAGCTAAAATCGGGATTTGCCGGATCCGCGAGTCAGCATCATCATCCCGACCCTGCAAGCGGGCACCCCATTAGTGGAGTGCATTCTCTCGCTCGAATCGCAGACGCTTGCCGATTTCGAGTTGATCGTCGTCGATAACAGCGGACAGGGCCTGGCCGGACGGCTCGAAGAAGTGCGCCGCCGCGCGCGAATTATCGAGAACACATCCAACCGCGGTTTCGGTGCAGCCGTGAACCAGGGGATCCGGGAGTCGGCGTCGCAGTACATCGTGACACTGAACGACGATGCCCTGATGCGGCCCGGGTGCCTCGAGGCTTTAGTGCGCGCCGCCGAGGCCCGTTACGAGATCGGCATGTGCGCTTCCCGTATCCTGATGCACGGGGAAGACCGGCTCGACTCGGCTGGAATGTTGCTTTGCCGGGACGGAAGCAGCAAGCAGCGTGGCCATCTGGATCCACCCTCGCGTTTTCCACGCCAACAACAGGTGCTCTTGCCCAGCGGCTGTGCCGCCCTGTACCGGCGCGACATGCTGGATGAGATCGGCTTGTTCGACGAGAGCTTCTTCCTCTATTGCGAAGACACGGACCTGGGCCTGAGGGCGCGCTGGAAACTGTGGGAGTGCGTGTACGTACCGGAGGCTGAGGTGGAACACCGGTATTCACATTCCGCCGGCGGCGCTTCCGCATTGAAGGCCTTCTATGTCGAACGGAACCGGTTGTTCCTGATCGTCAAGAATTTTCCCATGCGCCAACTGGCCGCCGCCCCCTTCGTCACGCTTCTGCGCTATCTCTGGCACTCCGTCTATCTGCTGCGTGGGAGTGGAAAAGCGGCCGAGTACGCTTCCGGTGGAGGCAGTGGCGCCTTGCTGGCCTGGTACGCGCTGAAAGCTCACCTTTCGCTAATTCCGGCATTGCCCCGCCTGATTCGGGAACGTCGCGCCATCCGGCGCGGCCGGCGCATGCAGCCTATCCAGTTCCGGCGGATGATGGCCAGTTACGGTATCAGCGCGCGGCAGGTGGCAATCCTGTGATGCGCGCCTCGGAACCTGGCGACCTGCTGATTATCATCCCGGCATACAACGAGGAAGCAGCCATCCGGAACGTCGTGGAGGAAGTCCGCGTGACCCTGCCCGGTGTTCCTGTACTCGTGATTGACGATTGCTCATCGGACGGAACACGGGTGCTGGCGAAGCACGGCGGTGCGCGTGTGCTGGCCATGCCCCATCACCTGGGTCTCGGCGGTTGCGTACAGGCCGGATACAAGCTGGCCTTTGAACTCGGCTTCGATTACGTGGTGCGCATCGATGGGGACGGGCAGCATGACCCAGCCTATATCCCCGTGATCCTGGATGCTTTGAAGAGTTCGAACTGCGACATGGTCATCGGATCCCGGTTTCATCAGCAGAACGGCAAACATACGAACGCTGCGCGGGCGGCCGGGATACGCCTGTTTCGGCTGGTTCTGCGTCCGATTCTTGGTAAAACCGTCCGCGATCCAACCTCGGGCTTCGTCGGGGTGAAGCGAACCGCGCTGGAGGTGTTTGCCCGCAGCTTCCCGCTCGAGTATCCCGAGATCGAAGCGCTGGTGGTGCTGCAAAGAAAGCGGTTTACGTTTCAGGAAGTGCCGTGCCGGATGCGGGCCAGGCAGGGAGGCAGGAGCACCATCACGGCCGTGAAGTCGCTGTATTACATTGTTCATGTCCTACTCGGAGTGTTCGTGAACGTATTGCGATTCGAAGGGCGGAAGGGAAAGACATAGCCCATGTACCATCTGCTCAACATCGTAACCGTGCTCAGCATCGTGCTGCTGGCGATTGTCCTGATTTCGGTCCGGAGAGCCCACATCCGCGTGGAGTATTCGGTGAGCTGGCTGGGCGCCGCGGTTACACTTCTCTTGCTCTCGCGGTCACACACGCTGCTCGAATGGCTCACCTGGGCGCTCGGAGTCAGCGATCCCCTGGTGGCGTTGGTTATGATTGTATTTTGCGTCTTTCTGGGCGTATTCTACCGATTTTCGGTGATCATCTCCCATCTCAAGGACGCCAACATCGCCATGGCACAACGGGTCGCCATACTCGAATATCAAATCGAATCACTGAATGAAACGCAACCGCTCGAGCATCCCTAAGGCAAGCTCCCCGGACGAACGGCGTCTTGGGAAGGCCGCGAAATCCGAAGCTCCCAAGAATTCACGGCTCTGGTATTACGTGGCCGGTGTGGTGGCGGCCCTGGTCGTGGTGTTCGAGATTTATGGTCCTGCGATTCGCGGACCATTTCTGTTCGACGATCGCTATCTGCCGTTCTTTCTTCCCGGGTGGACGGACGCTCCGCTCAGAAACTGGGTGGCTGGCGTGCGTCCGCTGCTGATGTTCACGTACTGGCTGAATTTCAGGTTGTCGCAGACAGACCCGTACTCGTATCACCTCCTCAACGTCTTGTTCCATCTCGCCGATGGTGTGCTGATCTGGTTGATCGTCGATCGGATTCTGGAATGGGCGGGCGTGAAACCACCTCCGCGCCGGATTCTGGCCGTGTTCTGCGGTGCGCTGTTTCTGGTGCATCCGATTCAGACCGAGTCCGTGGCCTACGTTGCCAGCCGCTCGGAAGCCCTCAGCGTGATGCTGTTCAATGCCGCATTCGCCATATTCGTATATCGCCGCACGAAGGCCGTGAGCATTCGCGTAGCGGCGGCGGTGCTGCTGCTGTTCATTTCCGCGTGCGTAACCAAGGAACACGCAGCGGTGCTGCCCGCCTTGCTGCTGCTCACGGATTACTTCTGGAATCCAGGCTTCTCGTTCGATGGGATCCGCAAGAACTGGAAGCTCTACGTGCCCATCGCCGCCGGGGCGGCGCTGGCCGGAATCTGGATTTCGACGATACTCAAAGGCGCCCCAACGGCTGGGTTCGGCATGAAGGACCTCACGTGGTCCGACTACTTCTTCAGCCAGTGCCGCGCCATCTGGATCTACGTGCGAATGTTTGTGCTGCCGGTGGGGCAGAATGTGGATCATGAGTTCGCCGTCTCGCGCAGCGTACTGGACCACGGTTCCCTGTTCGGGCTTGTCGCTCTGATCGGCGTATCGGTGGCGGCGTGGATCTATCGACGGCGTTACCCGCTCGCGAGTTTCGGCTGGTTCGCGTTTCTGATTCTGCTCGCGCCAACGTCGTCGTTCGTCCCGATTCGTGACCTGCTGGTAGAGCGGCGCCTCTACTTGCCGTTCATTGGACTCCTGCTGATCGTCTGCGAGTTTCTGCGCAGGGTCGAGTTGCGCAGCTCGGGAGCGATCGCCGGACTGGGCTGCGTCATAGCGGTCTTCGCGTTCGCGGCCTACCAGCGTAACCAGGTATGGGGCGACCCGGTGGCCTTGTGGAAGGACACTGCCGAGAAATCGCCGAACAAATCGCGCCCGCGTTTCCAGCTTGCCTACGCCTACTATCAGGAGGGCCGTTGTGCGGACGCCGCCGCCGATTACGAGAAGGCGTCGAAGCTGGAAAAGCCCGATTACTCGCTGTTTGTGGATTGGGCGCTCGCCTACGACTGCGCGCAGAAGCCCGACGCCGCCCTCGAGAAACTGAGGCAGGCGCTGGCGCTGGAACGGAGCGCTCACGCATATGCGCTGATGGGCATGGTGTATGCGAAGCAGAATCGATTGCCGGAGGCGCTGGAAGCGCTCGAGTCGGCCGAGCGGATCGATCCGAGCTTTGAATCGACCTACGTCTATCGTGGCAACGTATACCTGCTCGGCAAGGACTTCGCGAAGGCGGCCGAGCAGTTCCGCCGCGCCCTTTCGCTGAATCCCACCGACATGGCTGCGCGCAACGGGCTCGAGATGGCCCAGGGCCAGCAGCCGCCGCGGATGTAGATGCCCATCCGCATCGGTGTCAACGCGCTGTACCTCATTTCCGGAGGAGTGGGTGGGACTGAGATCTACCTCCGCAATCTGCTGGCGGCACTCGCCCGCACGGACAACGAGAATGAATACTTCGTCCTGACGAATCGCGAGACCGTGGATCTGGCCCCTGCGGCCGCCAACGTCCACGCGTTGGGCCAGAACGTCCGAGGCGTCAACCGTCCCGCCCGAATCCTGTGGGAGCAGTTCAAGGTCCCCGGTGTTGCTCGCAGGGAGCGCTTCGACGTGTTATTCAATCCCGGCTTTACGGCTCCGCTGGCCTGTCCTTGCCCGCAGGTGACCGTTTTTCACGATCTGCAGCACAAGCGGCACCCGGAGCACTTCCGCTGGTATGACCTGCCGTTCTGGAATCTGCTGCTGGGAGGATCGGCGCGGCGCTCCACCCGGCTGATCGCCGTATCGGAGGCAACCCGCCAGGATTTGCTGCGATACTACGGCGTGGATGCGGAGGTGGTGCCGCACGGAGTGGAGCGGGCC
The DNA here is from genome assembly GCA_963737465.1 of uncultured Acidobacteriota bacterium. Taxonomy (GTDB): domain Bacteria; phylum Acidobacteriota; class Terriglobia; order Bryobacterales; family Bryobacteraceae; genus TMP-7. Next base: position 788,120 of record CAVTTC010000011.1, on the reverse strand, counting down.
ATCTTCGACATCGCCGCCAGCCGTCGTCCCGAGCCGTTTCTGCTGTGCGTCTCCACCCTGCACCCGCACAAAGGCATCGAGAGCCTGCTGGGTGGCTTTGCAGATTTTCACCGGAAGTTCCCAGCATTTCGGCTGGTGTTGGCCGGAATGCGCGGTTTCGCGGCGGAGGCCGTGGAACAGCGGATCCGTTCCTTGGGATTGACCGAGTCCGTCGAGATCACCGGGTGGATACCGCGTGAAAGGCTGCTTGACCTCTACGCGCGAGCCCACGCGTTCGTCTATCCTTCGACATTCGAGGGGTTCGGAATGCCAGTGGCGGAGGCCATGGCGGCCGGTGTTCCGGTAGCGTGCTCGGACATCGAGCCGCTGCGGACCGTCGCGGGCGGGGCAGCGTTGCTGTTTCCCACCGGGGACGAGCACGCCATTTGTGATGCCCTGATTCGGATCGTCCGCGACGAGGAACTGCGGACCCGGCTTGTGTCCGAGGGGATACGCCAATCCGAGCGCTTCACATGGCAAGCGGCCGCGTGCCGGACCCGAGCCGTACTGGAAGCGGCAGCAAAGGCGGGGCCTGCGGGCCGGTAAAGGACGGGGCAATCCGTGGATCGATGGCCCGCGGTCCGGAGATTCCGCAGGGGCAGGCGGCATTTTCAATTGCGCCAAGTGGCCCCGCTACCGCTCCCACGGCAAGATGAAGACCGTCGTGCGCCTCGCACTCCCAAGCCACCAGCCGCCCGTCGGTGGTGATCACCTCTTCAAATGCCGGAACTCGATAGGCATCCCAGAGAGCATCGCGATCGGCCTCCGAGATGCACCGCGTGCCTTCCTCCGTGAACACGACGATCCCGTGAGTGGGTAACACCTCCAGTTCGGGTTGGATGGTCAGGAGCGTATCCATCTGCCCGGCCAGTACCGCGGGCCGGAATCGCGTGACCTGTGCGACGGCGTCCGGCGATTGCGGGTCCACGCTAAGCACGCGGACGTTTCTCCGGAAATGGGGTACGAACACCACCGTCCGGAGCGGCATCGCCATGGGATACATGAAAGGCGGTCGGCGATCCCGCCAAGGAAACCACAGACTCGGAATCATACGGCTCTGGTCAGGAGTAAGAATTCGCCGTTCTTCGTCTCAACAGGAAAACCCCGATGAGCCTATCAGCCAGGGATAGGGGCGTTCCGCGCGACGGTCACCTTGGCGCGAAGGTCGGCCACGCCGGCCGTGTATCGATCGGCTGCCACAGAGAAGGCGACAGCGTCGTCCAACCAGTCGTGCGGGCTCCCGTCCGGGTCGTGGGAAGCCGCTGTAATCGTGTACTCACCGGGGCAGAGGCGGCAGGCGAATTGGAATTCCAGGAACACCTCATCGCCGCCGGCACAGGGCCCAATGGGAGCGCGCTCCAGTTCCGTGTTGGTTCCGTACACTTCCAGCCCCACCCGGGTGCGGATCATGATGCCAATTACTGGATTGTCCACCGCGGCCAGGAATCGGACACGTACCCGGATCATCGCCGGATCGTGAGCGCGCAGGACCAGGGCGGGGTGGCCGTCGGCCGACGCGGTCTCGATGGAGACGATCTCTGCCCGTCCGTCGCCCCGGCGGCTCCCCAGGTCGATGGGTTCGGCCAGTGACCGTCCCCATTCGGCAAGGTGTCCGGCAACGAAAGCGTTGTACTTGGGGAACACGTCCCCGGGGATCCCCCTTAGCCTGCATCCGTCCTTGATGGAGCCACCAGATCTCGTCGCACAAACGGCGGAGCAACGGTTCATCGTGGGAGACGATCAGAATGGTGGTTCCGGTACGCCGCACCCGATCCAATCCGGCAATGAGTTGTCCGCGAACCAGGGCATCCTGGTGGGCGAGTGCGCCATCGATGCACAGCACACCGGCTGGGGTGAGTTCGAGATTCTCGCCGCATTGGATCAGCCGCCGGCTGGTTGGACCGTCTACCGAGCCGGCAATCGGCGCATCCAGGCCGGCCGCCAATCGCAAGAGTGCCGACTTTCCCGATCCCTTCAGACCGGTGATGCCGATAATGGCGCGATCCGGGGCGCTGAGCGTGAGTTCTGTTAGCGGAGGGCTGGTGACCCCGCGGAAATGAATGGCCATGCTGAAGATAGAATAACCCTGAATGCTTCCGCTTCTGTTTGCGATGGCCATCTCCATACCCAACACCGGGCGCGTAGTGCTTCCGGCCGGGGTCGTGGAACTCGCCACGGAGCTGACCATCCCCGCGGGCGCGCATGACCTGGCGATCACCGGGCACCCGAACGGGACCACGCTGAGACTCGCACCCGGATTTCGTGGACGCGCCGCGATCGTCTGTGAGCGAGCCACCAACGTACGCCTGGCAGGCTTCTCCATCGAGGGGCGTAGGGACTCTGTGAAGGACCACGTAGCACTGCCGCCATCCAACGTGACCTTCGCGGATTTCTACCAGCGGAATGGAATTCTGGCCCGCGATGTGAAGGGACTGTTGATTCAGCGAGTGTCGTTTCGCGAGATTTGGGGATTCGCGGTGCTGGTGAGCCGTTCCACGCGGGTGCAACTGGACAGCCTCACGGTGACGGATTCGGGGGGACGCAACGCGGCGGGCCGCAACAATACCACCGGAGGTGTTTTGCTCGAGGAAGGAACCACGGATTTCGAGGTTCGACGTTCGAAATTCGACCGTGTGGCCGGCAACGGAGTATGGACCCACTCAAACTACGGATCGCCGAGAAACGAGCGTGGCCTGATCTCCGAAAACACTTTCAACGAGATCGGCCGGGACGCGGTCCAGGTTGGCCACGCGACAGCGGTCCGCGTTCAGGGAAATACCGGGACGCGGATCGGTTATCCCTTTGATGCGGTGGACATCGAGACAGGCGCCACACCGGTTGGCATTGACACGTCCGGCAATGTAGATCACACCATCTACACCCAAAACCGGTTTGAAGAAGTGAACGGAAAGTGCATTGATCTCGATGGGTTTCATGAAGGTGAGGTGACCTTCAACACCTGCGTGAACAAGGGCAAAGCAGAAGACTATCCCCATGGACATTTTGGAATTGTTGTAAATAACTACAACCCCGACATGCGCAGCGAGCACATCACCATCGCCGACAATACGATTGATGGTTCCAAGTTCGGCGGGGTGTTCCTGATCGGATCAAATCACATTGTGGTGCGGAACAAGCTTCTGAATCTTAACCTTGCGCATTGCAATGAATCCGCAGCCAAGTTCGGATGCGTAGCCATTCAGGGCGAGCCGGACGTACTGCGGGCGGGAATTTACCTGGGACGGATTGCCGCGGAATGGGCGCAGAAGCGTGCCGACGCATCGCGCGGGCACGTGATCGAGGATAACGTGATCACGGGTTACAAGATGGACGTGCGCTGTATCATGACGGCTCCGGGTGTGGACATAAGTGAAAGTAAGGTGGCGCACAACACCTGCCGTGACAATAAATAATGTAACATGTCCCACCTTGTTGTCATTATACTGTTCGACATGTTACACAATGATTAGTGCTGGAACCAGAAAAGAAACCTCCACTGCCGCACATCGCCTGTCCGCACTGTCAGGTCGAATTGCAGCATGAGTTCATTATGCATGCGCACGGAACGATCAGTGCTCGCATGCGCACTACGAATGCAGGTCCGGCAAAAGTGATTTATCGGTGTGGCTGCGGGGAGTTGTTTAGTGCGCGAGAAATTCGCGAGCACAGTTGCCCGCACAAGCCGGCCCGCGGGAAAGAACAACCGGCAACCGCAGCGGAACGAAAATTGTACATGGATAGGAGAACTGATACGAAAATGGAGTAGATGAGTACGGATGTATCGGCGCGGATGCGGGAGGACTGGAACGCTCGCGCCAAAGAAGACGCGCACTACTATGTCGCGTTCGGACGGCGGGACCAGAGCGAGGAAGAGTTCTTCGCGACGGCTTCCGAAGTCGTCTCCAGCTTCGAGACCGAGCTGAAGCGCCTGGGACCGGGAAACCGGCGAGCGCGGCGGGCACTCGAGATTGGCTGCGGTCCAGGCCGTCTGATCAAGCCCATGGCGGGCCACTTCGGTGAGATCCACGGAGTGGATGTCGCGGACGAAATGGTCCGGCTGGCACGCGAACGGTTGCGCGGCATCCGCCACGCTCACGTTCACGCCACCGATGGCGCAGAGCTTGGGCAGTTCGCCGACGAATCGTTCGATTTTGTTTATTCCTACGCCGTATTCCAGCACATCCCCAGCCGCGAAGTCGTCATGCAGTACTTGCGCGAGACCCACCGGGTTCTGAAACCGGGAGGCCTTGCCCGGTTGCAGCTAAATGGTTTGCCGCCAACAGCACGGGTGTATAACACGTGGGCGGGGGTTCGGATCAGCGCCAAGGAAATTGTAGATTTCACGCGTCAATACGATTTTCAGCTGCTCGCGCTGGAGGGGACGATGACCCAATACATGTGGACGTCTTGGGTAAAACGTCCCGCTGGTTGGCGCTCCGGGGTGGCGCTCAGCGCCGGCCGCAGCGAAGCGACGCGCATCCAGCGCATCACCAATGCCCACAGTTCGGAGCGAGTGGCCCCGAATCGTGGAAGGTTCGCAGCCCTGTCCATCTGGGCCGAGAACCTGCCAGCGGACCTCGATCTTTCCGACCTCGCCATCCTTGTGGGAGGAGCGCCCGCGCGGGTGACCTATATCGGCCCGAGGGATAACTGCGGAGTCCAGCAGATTAACGCCGTCCTGAATGAGACGGACGCCACGGGTATGATGCCTGTCGAACTGCGGTGGTTCGGCAAGGCCTTGTGCGATCCGGGAACTCTGCGCGTCATTCCGGCTGGCCCCTCCGTGCCGCGGATCGTTTCGGTGAGCGATGGAATCAACCTGATGTCGGGCGCGCGGATCGAGACCGGGCTGGTGAAGGTGACTCTCGAGGACGTCGCGAAACCGGAAGAGTTCGCCGCCGCGGTTGGCGGGCGGGCCGTCGAAGGCACAGATGCCTTCTGCACGGATGCGCTGCCGTCGAAGTACGAGATCAACTTCCGCCTGCCGGCCGGGCTGCCGCCTGGTCCGCACGTGCTCGAGATGAGGTTGGGACGACGCCGTTTCGCCCCGGTGGCGATCGAGTTTGCGCCGGAATCGGTGTAGGGTGGCTGGTGTTCGTGGGGCAACCGCTCCGGGTGCGTGGATTCTCAATCCGCCCCTTCATAGGCTTGAGTCGGCGTCCTCCCAGGCGGTCACAGGAGCTATAATTCAAAAACATCGGGCGGCCGATTTCCGAGGCATCACTGGGTGATTTGAGTGGCGTACGTCCCTGGGCACAAGCACGATCTGTTCCTTAGCTACGCTCGCGCCGAGTCGGCTTGGGCCGAGGCATTCCGTGTCGCGTTGAGCCAGGCCGTGCTCGAAAAGCTCGGCGCATCGCCAGCGGTGTGGCAGGACGTCCAGAACATCCGCTTTGGCCAGGACTGGCCCGAGGAAGTTCAAAAAGGAATTCACGAAGCTGCGGCGTTTCTGGCGGTCTGGTCGCCGGCTTATTATCAATCGGACTGGTGCGCCCGCGAGCACGACACATTTGCACCCGGCGGGAGCCTGGAGGGCCTCATGGCAGGCTCCTTCTACCGGCTGTTGAAAGTCGTCAAAACGCCGCATCCCGACAAGCTGCACCAACGTTTCTTCACGCAGTTGCAGCCGATCGAATTCTTCGGAAAATCCGACGAGGAATCCTGCCCGGTTCCTCCGAGTTCGCTTTCCAAGTCCGCCGTGCAGCCAGCGCGATTTCGGAACTGTTGCGCACCATGCGCAACGGGAAACAGGCAGTCTATCTGGCCACCGCCGCTGGCGATCTCCGGGAGGAACGGGAGCAACTCAGGACCCAGCTTCTGGACTACGGCTACGATGTCCGCCCGGAAGGCAATCTCACCCCGGCGTATGGGGACGTTGCAGAAAAAGAACTGGAGCGTTCCATCCTCGAGATCGCGCTGTTGGGAGGCGTTTCCGATGCCTTTGTCGAACGGCAGATCCAGGCCGCCAGGGATCTCGGGCGACGGCTGATCATATGGGTCCACCCGCGCAAATCGAAGGATGCGGCCGGAAAGCAGGGCGATCTGATCGCGCGGATCCGCGACCTTGGCGACGCGCCTCGCGGGTCGCAGGTGCTCGGCGGGAGTTCCATCCAGGAGGTATTTTCCAATCTCGTGGAGTTGCTCGGGCCCCGCCGCGCCGGTGCCCTGGCCTCCTCCGACAGAACTGGCCGGACCGTTTACCTGATGCATGACGCCCACCAGCCGCTGGAAGCCGAGCGAGCCGGTCAATTGCGCGCCCTAATGCAGGCGCAACAGATGACCGTCCTTCCCGATTTGAGGAGTTCGCTGTCTCTCGACAGCGACGATCATTTTATGCACGAATGCGATGGTCTGCTGCTGTTTCGTGGAGACATTTCCGAACCCGACGCGTGGCTGCGGCAGAACCTCCGGCAGGTGCGCTTCGCGGAGACTGTGTATGAACTCGGGCAACCGTTGAAGGCGAAGGCCTTGCTGTTGGCAAATCCGGCAATGGTGGGCGCCGTGCCCGGCGTGGACGTGCTTCCATACACTGAGCCGGTCGAGGCCGGCGTCCTTCAGCCGTTCTTCGACAAGATGCGGCAAACCGGGCGGCCCCATGCCGGCGCCTGACCTGGCTCCGATGCTCGATCTGGACTTGCCGTACCCGGGTCTGCGGCCATTTGAGGCGGACGAGGCCTTTCTGTTCTACGGGCGTAGAGGCCACACCGACGAATTACTCCGCCGGCTGGCAACGAACCGCTTCCTGGCAGTGGTCGGCACCTCGGGTAGCGGCAAGTCGTCGCTCGTACGGGCGGGGTTACTACCGGCTCTGTACCGGGGTTTCCTGGCGGGTGCGACATCACAGTGGCGCATCGCGGTGATGAAGCCCGGCGATGCGCCCATGGCCAACCTCGCGAAGGCGCTTCGGGACCGGGGGGTGCCGGTGGATGAGCTGAGCCGTTCCAGCCTCGGCCTGGTGCAGGCCGTAAACAAGGCCGGGTTCGTTCCGGGCGAAGGACTGCTCATCGTCGCGGACCAGTTCGAGGAGCTGTTCCGTTTTCGCCAGGAACACACTGACGGCGGCGCGGAAGCGAATCTGTTCGTTATGTCCCTGCTCGAAGCGGCGGATTCTTTCTCCGCGCCGATTTACGTGGTGCTGACCATGCGGGCCGATTTCCTTGGGGACTGTACGCAGTTTCCCGGGTTGGCCGAGGCCTTGAATCGCAGCCAATATCTGATTCCGAGACTGACGCGGGAGCAGCGGCGTGAAGCGATCGAGAAACCGGCGCGGTTGGTGGATGCGGCGATGGCCCCCCGTCTGGTGCAGCGGCTTCTGAACGAGCTCGGCGACGATCCGTACCAGTTGCCGGTCTTGCAGCATGCCCTGAACAGGACGTTCCGCAAGTGGAAAGGGGCTGCGGGTGAGATCGACTTTGAACATTACGAGGCGGCCAAAACCCTGGAAGGTGCTCTGAACGATCATGCCGACGCGCTGCTGAGGGAACTGCCGGAAGCCGCTCAGCCATGGGTGGAAAAACTGTTCCGGTGCCTGACCACGACACTGTCCGGTGGCCGTCCAGTGCGGCGGGCGGCGCGGCTGAACCGGATCTATGACGTCCTGGCCATCACGGACGACGGCTCGCGCGCGCTGGTGCGCTCGGTGATCGAAAAGTACGCCCAGCGTGAAAACTCATTACTGGTGTGTTCTCCGCCGGGAGAAATTCGACCCGAAAGCGTGATTGACATCACCCACGAAAGTCTCATATCGCGGTGGACGAAGTTGAAGCGCTGGGTCGAGGAGGAAGCCGAAGCGGTCCGATGGTATGGAAGCGCCGCCGAGGATGCGCTGCGGCATCGCCGCGGGCAGGCGGGGACATGGCGCGACCCCGAACTCGGGCGCGCGCTGGCCCTGGCGGAAAACGGGCCGTGGAACGAGGCGTGGGCACGGCTGAACCTGCCGGATCTCGGCATCGGCTACCAGGACGTGCGGGGGTTTCTCGACCGCGGGGCGGACGAGCAGCGTGCCATAAAACGGCGAGTTCGGGTAGTGTGGATCGGGTCCATCGCATTGTTAGCGGCTGCGTTGACGGCAGTGACCGCCTTTTGGTGGGAGCGGGGTCGTGAGATCGAGGCGCAACACGGCATGATTGAATTGCAGCGCCGGGTCCACGTACTTGATAACGAGGTAGCCGCCAAGGAGGTCGAAAAGTCCGCCTATCAGGAGCGGCTGAGGCAAGCTGGCCTCTCGGCATCCGAGCGGGCCGAGTTGCAAAGGAGGCTCGATACGGCGACGGTTGACTTGAAAAAGCTCGGTGAGCAGAGGACCCGGGCGGAATTGCTCGAAGCGGATTTGAAGAAAGCGCAACAGGATCGCGATGCGTTGATGCAGCAATTGGACAGTGCTCCGTCGAAAGAGACGACTGTGCCATTGGCCGAGCACCAGAAGGCGCTTGCCAAGATCGCGAGCCTTGAGGAAGAACTGCGAAAGACTAAAGCGCCGCCAAATTCGGTAGCCCTCCGCGTGGGCACTTTCGCTCAAACACGCACGGGCAAGGACGGACTCACGTACGTCTGGATTCCTCCTGGACAGTTCATGATGGGTTGCTCTCCGGATGACAAGGAATGCGACCCTAGCGAAAAACCGCAGCATCCAGTGAACGTCACACACGGTTTCTGGCTAGGACAAACGGAGGTGACGGTGGCGGCGTATGCGCGCTTCAGCAAGAAGCCAATAGGTCGCCAGAATCCCGATTTTCCCATCACTGGGGTGACTTGGTTCGAGGCCAAGTCATATTGCGAGTGGGCCGGATTGCGATTGCCGACCGAGGCCGAATGGGAGTATGCGGCTCGCGCCGGAACCACGGGCGCCACCTACGGCCCTTTGAACGATGTGGCATGGTACAGGGCTAACAGCGGTGAGTTGTACCATGCAGTGAGGGGAAAGCTGCCGAACGCTTGGGAACTCTACGATATGCTCGGCAACGTCTGGGAATGGGTGGCCGACTGGTACGATGCGAAGTACTATCAGCAGAGCCCCAACACGGATCCTTTGGGGCCATCCACCGGAGAGGATCGTGTCGTTCGTGGGGGCGTTTGGGCCAGTGTTCCACGCGCCGTGCGCGCTTCCGAGCGTGCCTACAACGACCCGTCTGGCCAGGGCTACAGTTTCGGCTTCCGTTGCGCCGGGCAGTAACGCCGGCCGTCCAAGGACCTCGAATTTCATCGAATAACTTCGAAACGCCCCGCATCGCCCCCACTGATACACTGGAATTAACGATTGATGCGTCAAAAAGTGCGTTCTACCACCATTCTCTGCGTCCGCAGGGCGGCTAAGGTCGTCATGGCCGGGGATGGTCAGGTCACGTTCGGACAAGAAGTTCTGAAGTCCGGAGCAAAGAAACTCCGGCGCCTCTACAACGGGAAAATCATTGCCGGATTCGCCGGCTCCACCGCCGACGCGTTTGCGTTGTTTGCCCGGTTCGAAGCCAAACTGGAGCAGCACAACGGGAACCTCGCGCGCAGCGTCGTCGAACTGGCGAAGGAATGGAGGACGGACCGCGTTCTCCGTCATCTCGAAGCCCTGCTGCTGGTGGCCGATACCAAGGACACGTTTATCGTGAGCGGCAACGGCGACGTAATCGAACCCGACAATGAAGTTGCGGCCATCGGATCCGGTGGTCCGTTCGCGAAAGCGGCAGCTACCGCGCTGGTGGAAAACACGAAGCTGGGGCCAAAGGAGATCGTCGAGAAGTCGATGGCCATCGCCGGCAAAATTTGCATCTATACGAACGAGAACGTCACCTATGAGGAACTCGGCTAAATGGTGATCTATCTTCCCGCGCAGGCAAACGACGAACGGCCATTACTCGACGAACTGACGCCGAGAGAGATCGTCCGCGAACTGGACAGGTACGTGGTCGGACAGGCCGACGCCAAGCGCGCCGTTGCCGTGGCGTTGCGAAACCGGATCCGGCGGCAGAAACTCGAGCCGGACATGGCCGAGGATGTCATCCCCAAGAATATCCTCATGATCGGCGCTACCGGCGTCGGGAAGACCGAGATCGCACGGCGCCTGGCGAAGTTGGCTAACTCGCCATTTCTCAAAGTGGAAGCGAGCAAGTTTACCGAAGTGGGCTACGTCGGACGCGACGTCGAGGCGATGATCCGCGACCTGGTGGACATCGCCATCGACATGGTACGCGAAGAGCGCCTGGAAGAGGTGGCCGAGCGAGCCGAACGAAACGCGGAAGAACGTGTGCTCGACCTGCTCATGCCTCCCCAACCCGAGCCTGCCGAAAGCAATGAGCGTACTCGCGAGAAGCTGCGTGAACGCCTGCGCGCGGGGAAACTCGACGAGCGCATGGTGGAAGTGGACGTCAAGGAGCGCGGCCCGACGTTCGAAATCACTACGAACTCCGGCATCGAAGAGATGGACGTGAACCTCAAGGACGTCCTGCCTACTCTCTTCGGCGGCCGCACCCGCAAACGCAAGATGCGCGTCGGGGAAGCGCTCGAGTACCTGATCCAGGAAGAAGAGCAGAAACTGATCGACATGGAGCAGGTGACCCGCGTCGCGCTGGAACGTGTGGAGCGCAACGGGATCATCTTCCTGGACGAAGTGGACAAGATTGCGGGTCGCGAGGCCGGACACGGCCCCGATGTCAGCCGTGAAGGCGTGCAGCGGGACATCCTGCCCATCGTCGAAGGGACCACCGTCAATACGCGGCACGGCTTCGTCCGCACTGACCACATCCTGTTTATTGCGGCCGGGGCCTTCCATGTATCCAAGCCCACGGATCTGATTCCGGAACTGCAAGGCCGGTTTCCCATCCGCGTAGAGTTGAAGGCTCTCACCAAGGATGACTTCATCCGGATCCTGAAAGAGCCCAAGAACGCGCTGATCAAGCAATATATCGCGCTCATGGACACCGAGGGGATCAAGCTGACGTTCACTGACGATGCCCTTCAGGCGCTGGCCGATTATGCCCAACAACTGAACGAATCGAGCGAAAACATCGGCGCGCGCCGGCTCCACACGATCATGGAAAAGGTGATCGAGGAGATCTCGTTCGACGGCCCCGACCTCAAGAAGAAGAACGTCAAGATCGATGCCGCCTACGTGCACAAACGCCTTGCGGACATCGTCAAAGACCAGGATCTGAGCAAGTATATTCTCTGATGCGCGCGTACGGCCTGCTCCTCACCTCGGCGGTGCTCGGCTTGGGGTGTGTCTCCTGCGGGTACATTGGCGACCCACTACCGCCGGCACTCAACATTGCCGCCACCGTGACGGATCTGCGCGTGATCGAGAGCGGCGACCAGTTGACCGTGGACTTCACCATCCCCGAACTCACTACCGAGGGACTCGTGCTGAAACGGCTCGGAAGCGTGGAGTTGCGCATCGGTCCGGGATCGACCCCGTTCGATACGAATCAGTGGGCGGCGGCCGCGAAGATGATCCCCCTGCCCGCCACCGAGCCCGGCAAAGTGCACGCCGGTGTTCCGGCATCGGAGTGGATCGGAAAGGACATCGTGGCAGGCGTCCGAGTCATCAACACGAAGGGTCGAGCCTCTAGTTGGTCGAACCTCGTCGCGTTGCGCGTGATACCGCCGCTGGCAACCCCAGCGGAGGTAACCGTCACATCCGATCCCAAGGGTGCCCGCGTTACGTGGAAAAGTCCCGAGCACTCCTTCCTTGTGTTCCGCCAGGGGCCGAATGAAAAGGAGCCCGCTCTTGCGGGAAACGCCGTGTCGCCGGAGTATACCGATACGACCGCTCAATACGGGACTCCGTACACCTACTTGGTCCAATCCGTGCGCGACAAAGCCGAGAGTCGCCTTTCTGCCCCTGTGGAGTTTACCCCTCGGGACGAATTCCCGCCCGCGGTCCCCACCGGCTTGAATGCGGTTGCGGGTATCGGCAGCATTGAACTTGCGTGGGACCCTAACGCCGACTCCGACCTGCGCGGATACCGCGTGTACCGTGCAATCGAAGGTGGCGCCTTCGAACGTATCTCCGAACTCGTAGATGCTCCCGCGTTCAGCGACCGCAAGATCGAAGCGGGAAAGAAATATCGGTACGCGGTCAGCTCGGTTGACCAGACCGGTAACGAAAGCAAACAATCCACCGCGGTCGAAGTGACCGCACCCTGAACCATGCCGAGAATCCGCTATTCCCTGAATCGTGATATTGCACCGACGACGCCCGACACGGCCGACGTTCGCTACGCCGAGGCCGGCTCCATCGATCTGAAGACCGTTCGCTTGCTGCCTCCGTGCGCGCCGACAAAGATCGTCTGTGTGGGGCGCAACTACCCGGAGCACGCGCGCGAATTAGGAAACGAAGTTCCGGCCGAACCGCTCATCTTCCTGAAACCGCCCTCGTCGTTGATCGCCGGCGGCGATGCCATCGTCTACCCGACCCTCTCCGAGCGAGTGGACTTCGAAGGCGAGTTGGGCGTAGTCATCGGTCGGCGTGCTCGCAACGTCTCAGCCGCCTCGGCCATGGACTACGTGCTCGGGTACACCTGCGTGAATGATGTGACCGCTCGCGACCTGCAGCGAAAGGATGGCCAGTGGACACGGGGGAAAGGTTTCGATACGTTCTGTGCCGCAGGCCCCTGGATGATTCCGCGAGACGAGCTTCCGCTGGACGGTCTGCGCGTGGTCACGCGCCTGGACGGCGCAGTGAAGCAGGATGGCTGGGTGGGCGATATGATGTTTCCGGTGAGTGTGATCGTCGCCTACGTCAGTGCGTTCATGACCCTGGAGCCGGGCGACCTCATCGCCACCGGCACGCCTCCAGGCGTTGGCCCATGCAGCCCGGGTCTCTCGTTCAGGTCGAAATTGAAGGTATCGGAGTTCTCGAGAACCCAATCGTGAAAGCGTGAATCCGGCGGCGCGGCATCCCTAACGGTGCAGGCGTACCGGTGCGAGCGGAATTCAGGCACCATAGGAACAGGAGGGAGCATGAAGTTTTTCCTGGATACGGCCAATCTGGCCGAGTTGCAACACGGCGTCGAACTGGGACTGGTCGACGGCGTCACAACGAACCCGACACTGATTGCAAAAGAGGGCACGCCCATTGAAGATCAGATCCGTAAGATCTGCGACCTGGTAAATGGGGACATCAGCGCCGAGGTTGTCTCCACTGAGTGGGACAAGATGATAGCGGAAGGCCGCAAGCTGGCCAAGATTCACAAAAACGTCGTGGTGAAAGTTCCGCTGACGCGCGACGGCATCCGGGCCTGCTCCACGATGAGCAAAGAAGGCATCCGGCTGAATGTCACTCTGTGTTTCTCGACGGCCCAAGCCATGCTGGCGGCAAAAGCGGGAGCGTACATCATCAGCCCGTTCGTGGGTCGCGTGGACGACATCGGATGGGACGGCATCCACCTGGTCCGCGAGATCGTGCAGGTGTACGGCAATTACGGAATCAAGACTCAGGTACTGGCGGCATCCCTGCGAAACTCCACGCATGTAGTGGAGGCGGCGAAGGCGGGCGCGCAGATCGGCACCATGCCGTTTAAGGTTCTGGACATGATGTTCAATCACCCGCTGACTGATAAAGGGTTGGAGCAGTTCCTGAAGGACTATGCCAAGGCGTTTCAGGGTGCTGCTGCCGTGAGGTAGCCGCGGCATGACCACAGTGGAATGGCAGGTAATCGGTCTGGCCGCCTTTGCGGGCCTGATGCTCGCGGTGGGGATCTGGGTCCTGTTCCTGCACGAAGATGCCCCCGCTAAGCGGGAGCGCCGCCGCAGACTGTTGGTCAATTCTCGCGGCCGTCTGAGTGACGGAATCGTGACGGATGTCGGCTCCGATGTGGTCTACTATTCCTACGCGGTGTCGGGCGTTGAATACTGCGCCTCACAGGAGATTTCGACTCTTGCGGAGTTCTTGCCGGCTGATCGCGATCGACTGATCGGTCCGGTCACACTGAAATATTCGCCGCGAAATCCGGCCAACTCGATCGTGCTGTGCGAGCATTGGTCGGGGCTGCGATTCATCAACAAGGAGACTGTTTCGACATGACAACTCGTAAAGTGGTGCTGGGCGCTCTCGGGGCCATGCTTCTATTCGGCGCCGGCCTGTTGGTTGGCGCAAACAAGTTCGGCCAGCCGAAGTCCATTCTGCACGTGGTTACGGTGCGGTGGAAGGACGACTCAACCGAACAGCAGCGGCAGGCGGCGATTCAAGGCGTGGCCAAGATGGCCGCCGATACTCCTGGAATCAAGAATGTCTGGCTGAAGACCCTCAAGGTACAGGGCGAGAATTACAATGCGGCATTCGTAATGGAGTTCCAGGACGAGAACGCGTTCAAGGCCTACGCCGACGCGCCCGCGCACAAGGCCTGGGAGGAACTCTACGTGCCCATCCGCGATCGCAGCACCACTCACGACATCACCAATTAGTCCTCAGTGACGCGCGTGGGTCGCTGGGGGCCCACGCGCCATTCCTCCGCCCCACCCATCCGCCTCTGATACGCTGATACATCCATGGAGAACTCCGCCCGCGCCGTCGCTGCTGCACCTGCGAGTGCGCCCACCGGCCACTTCCGCTGGACCATCTGCGCCCTGCTCTTTTTCGCCACGACCGTGAACTATGCCGATCGCCAGATTCTGGGCATGCTCGCGCCGACGCTGCAGAAGGAGATCGGCTGGACCGAGGCTGAGTACGGTCTCATCGTGACGGCATTCCAGACTGCCTACGCCATCGGCCTGGTCGGGATCGGAAGAATAATCGACCTGGTCGGAACGCGCATCGGCTACGCGTTGACGCTGGCATGGTGGAGCCTCGCCACCATGGCGCACGGCCTGGTCGGGTCCGTCGCCGGGTTCAGCGGCGCCCGGTTCCTGCTGGGACTCGGCGAGGCCGGGAATTTTCCCGCCGCGATCAAGACCGTCGCGGAGTGGTTTCCCAAGCGGGAAAGGGCGCTGGCCACGGGGATCTTCAACTCCGGCTCCAACGTGGGCGCGATCATCGTGCCACTGGTCGTTCCCTGGCTGACGCTGCAGTTCGGATGGCGATGGGCTTTCGCCGGGCTCGGCGGGATTGGCCTGTTCTGGATCGTGGCCTGGCTTCTCATCTACCAACAACCCGAGCACCACGCACGCCTGAGCCGGGCCGAACTCGATTACATTCGCAGCGATCCCTCGGAATCCCCTGAGCCGATTCCGTGGCGGAAGCTCATCGGGAACCGCCCCGTCTGGGGGTTGGTCATCGCGAGGTTCCTCACCGACCCCGTATGGTGGTTCTATCTCTACTGGGCGCCCAAGTTCCTGAATACGCAATTCGGCCTGAAACTCGACCAGCTCGGTATACCGGTGGCGGCCATGTATCTGTTGGCGAATACCGGCGGCATCTTCGGCGGCTGGCTCTCGGCCTTCCTCATTCGCCGCGGCCGCTCCAATACCACCGCACGCAAATTGGCGATGCTCGCCTGCGCTGTGCTGGTTCTTCCGATCGTGTTCGCACCCCGCGTGCCGGATCCGTGGATCGCGGTCGCGTTGATATCGCTGGCCATGGCGGGACACCAGGGATGGGCGGCCAATGTCTTCACGATCGTCTCGGACACTTTCCCGAAGCACGCCGTCAGTTCTGTGGTGGGAATTTGCGGATTTGGCGGCGCTGTCGGAGGCATGGTGGTGGCGAGCGCGGTCGGGTTCATCCTGCAGGCAACCGGCAGCTACCTCCTCATCTTTGCGCTGGCCAGTGTCCTGTACCTGGTGGGATTGAGCGTTATCCAGTTGATGTCCCAGCCTGAGGACCAACTTGCAGGTAATGAAGGGATTCAGCGACCATAAGAATCGTCGTATGCGCAATACGCTTGGATTTCTCACTCTTTCAGCGGTCTGTGCCCTTAGCTTGTACGGCGCCGACACCCTCACCCAGGGTGATCGCGACTTCGCCATGAGCAACCTGCACGCCACCCGAAAGCTCTTTCTGGATTCGGTGGCGGGGCTGACGCCCGCGCAGTGGAATTTCAAGAGCGCCCCGGACCGTTGGTCGATTGCGGAATGCGCGGAGCACATCGCCCTCGCAGAGGACGGGATTTCGGCGGCGGCGAAGGGCACGTTGAAGAGCCCCGCCGAACCCGACAAGGCCGTTCGGGGCAATGAGGCCCGCACGCGCGACCAGAAACTGATCGATGCCGTTGTGGACCGTTCGCACAAGGCCCAGGCTCCCGAGCCCCTCCAACCCAAGCACAAATTCGCCACTCCCCAGGAGGCGGTGGAGCATTTTCGCCAGGCGCGCGATGCCAATATCGACTACATCGAGAAGACCAGTGACGACCTTCGCAGCCATTTCGCTCCCGGCCCCGCAGGTCCAATGGACGGCTATGACTGGTTTCTGTTCATGTCCGCGCACACCGAGCGCCACACGAATCAGATCAAAGAAGTAAAGGCCGATCCCAACTTCCCGAAGTAACCGATCCGGCATTCGTCCGTATCACTAACGGGGATACCGCTACGGTGTGGAGGAATATCGTATGAACGGCTGGATCGGCCGCTGGATCAGTGACGCTCGGCAGGATTTGCAGTATACGTTCCGCACCCTGCGCCGCGAAGCCGGCTTCACCACGTTTGCCGTTCTCATCGTCGGACTCGGCATCGGCGCGAGTTCCACGATCTTCAGCGTGGTGGATGCGCTGCTCATCCGGCCTCTGCCGTTCGACGACCCGAGCCGCCTGGTGTGGGTTTCGAATCTAGGAAAGGACGGCGACCTGTCCGGACAGACTATCCAGGTTGGCCACTTCCTCGACCTGCGGCAGCAGAATCAATCCTTCTCCGACATGGCGGCTTACTTCGCTTTCTATGGAGTTGGCGACAGCAAATTGACCGGAGAGGGCGAACCCGAGCGGCTCAGCGAAGTCCCGATCTCCCAGAATCTTCTCCCGCTTCTGGGTGTCAGACCGTATCTCGGCCGGATGTTCAATGCGGATGAGTGCAAGTGGAACGGACCCAAAGCCGTCCTGTTGGGCTACGGGTTCTGGAAGCGGCGCTTTGCGTCCGATCCATCCATCGCTGGACGGAAACTGACCATTAACGATGCGCCTGTCACCGTGGTCGGCGTTCTGCCCGAGTCGTTCGATTTCGCCTCCGTCTTTGCCCCCGGCGCACACATCGATCTGTATTCTCCGTTTCCGCTCACGCCCGAGACCAACCGTTGGGGGAACACGCTGGCCATCGTCGGTCGTCTGAAGCCTGGCGTGACGGTGGGAAGCGCACAAGCGGAAGTCGCGGCGCTCGGCGCGGAGATTCAGCGCCTGCACCCGGAACGTAATGGATTCCGTCCCAGGCTCACTCTGCTCGAACAGCACGTCAGCGGACGGCTCCGCCCCGCCCTGTTCGTGCTCGCCTGTGCCGTGGGCGCGGTGATGCTGATCGTTTGCGCCAACCTTTCGAACCTGCAGTTGGTGCGCACCTCGTCGCGTCAGAAGGAGATGGCCATCCGCACCGCTCTCGGAGCGGGCCGCTTTCGCCTGATCCGGCAGATGCTCACCGAGAGCGTCGTCTTATCCTGCTGCGGCGCGGCGCTCGGCCTGATGCTCGCCGTGTTGGGGACACGCGTACTGGCCCATCTGGATGGCGTGAGCATTCCGCTATTGGGGAGCGTCCGCATCGATAGCGGCGCGCTCGGCTTCACGTTATGCATGGCGGTGGTGACTGGCCTGGTATTCGGCTTGATGCCCGCGCTCCAGGTTCCATCCGTCGCCGTCCACAATTCCCTGAAAGAGAGCAGCCGGGGGTCCAGTCAGGGCAGGAGGCATGCCTGGATTCGCGGCGTCATGGTCGTGTCCGAAATCGCCTTCGCGTGCGTTTTGCTGGTGGGCGCCGGGCTTCTGATACGGAGCTTTCTGCGGGTTCTCGACGTCAATCTGGGATTCCAACCCGAGCGTGCGGTAGCGCTGCGTGTCGATCCGAGTTCGAAATACTCCACCCAGCAAATGCGAAACGCCTATTTCGACGAGGCGCTCCGGCGTGTGAAATCGCAGCCGGGTATTGAGGCTGCCGGACTCACCGACGCCCTGCCGCTCGGCCGCAATCGGAGTTGGGGCTGCGGTGCAAAAGGCCAGGTCTATGCGAGAGGCACCTATCCGGATTGCTTCGTTCGTATCGTAAGCGACGGCTACCTCCAAGCCATGGGAATTCCCCTGCGCTCGGGCCGCGACTTCACGGAACGGGACACACCATCGAGCAAGCCGGTCATCATCGTCAACGAGACTCTGGCACGAACCCTCTGGCCGGGGCAGAATCCGATTGGACAATTCATCGCCCTCCGGCCGGATCGGGAAGTGGTGGGTGTTGTCGGCGATGTTCGGCATGTCGCTTTGGAGCAGGGGTCCGGGTCCGAAATGTATCTGCCCATCCGACAGACCAACGACTACTCCGGGGTGGACCTGGTGGTGCGAAGCGCGCTCACACCGTCCGGCCTGGCCACGGTGGTTCGCGGCGCCCTGAGGCCGCTGGAGCCAAACCTCCCCGCCCACGAATTCCGGACCTTACAGCAGTTGGTGGATAAGGCCGTCTCGCCCCGCCGCTTTGTGGTATTGCTCCTGGGAGGATTTGCGGCGTTTGCGCTGATTCTGGCCTCGCTCGGGATCTACGGCGTCATCTCCTACTCGGTGGCTCAGCGGACCCAGGAAATCGGCATACGCATGGCGCTCGGCGCATCGAACGGGGATCTGCAAACCGGAATCATACTGCAGACCCTCGGACTGGCAGCCATCGGCATGTCGCTGGGGATCGTCGCTTCGTGGATCCTGGCGCGAACCATCAGCGGACTGCTGTTCGGGGTCACCGCAACGGACCCGGTCACGTTTATCGGGATCCTGGTAATTCTCACGGCGGTGGCCACCCTGGCCGGATACCTGCCGGCACGCCGCGCATCGCGAATCGATCCCATGCTCGCGCTGCGAGCGGATTAGACTCAGGCCGGTAAGGCCATTAACCCTGCCAGAGTCGCGTACTTCTGATCTTGCGTCCACGGCGGTCCAATCAGTTTGCCGAGCGAATCCAAGCGCTTCAGCGACGCGGCATCGAGCGCATTCTCACGCACACCGGCAACGGTCAGATGGCACTCTTCGGCCGCCCACACCAGCACCTCTCGATACATCACGCCCTCCGCCGTGTGGATCAGGGCGTGCGAGGCGAGAATCCCTTCGAGCGACGGCAACTCCTTGCCGGAACCAAGCAGGACACCGCATCCGGCGACTTCATGCCCCTGCGATCGAATGGCTTTCAAAGCTGCCGAGATCGCTTCCGCTGCCAGCACCGCGCGACGATTCGATCGCCCGCCTCACCAGGGCCTCCGCCTCCGTGAACGTCAATTCGGCCGCGGCGTGATACGGCTGTTTCGAACCGGGCATCTCCGGATCGGCGATGACGATCCGTCGCCGCTCCAGGACCTTCGGCGCGTTGATTGTGCCTGCCACGGCCACCATAGCGGCCCACCCCGAATGGGCGCGGAATCCCAGCGCAACCCGCATGACCTATTATCGTAATCTCGCCTTTCATGCTGCGGCCGCCTGTACGACGACAGGCTGAATGCCTGTCCCACCGAATGCTGCAACTCACTGACCTGACGTTGTGGCGCAGGCGGTTTCGCCTCTAGTGAAACGCGACGGCGCTGAGGATGGCGCTGATGTAATCCTGGGTTTCCTGGATTGCCGGTACCCCACCGGTCTCATCCACCCTTCCGGGGCCCGCGTTGTACGCGCCTAGCGCCAGAGTCAGGTCCCCTTCATAGCGGTCGATCAGAGCCCTCAGGAATCGCGCACCCGCGGCGACGTTCTGTCTGGGATCGAACACATTTCGAACACCGAACTGGCGCGCGGTCGCCGGCATCAACTGCATCAGACCTTCGGCTCCCGACCTGGAAACGGCGCAGTTCCGGAACCCGGATTCGCGCCGCATCACTTCGCGAAGCAGAGCCGGCGACAGCGATTCACGGCGGGCGCTATCGTCCACCAGCGCATCCACTACCGGGTCTGGAAGAGGGTCGCACTCGGCCACCACCATGGACGCGGGAACGGGCGCCTTCGGCCAAGGAATCGTGAAATGGTCCGCGGGATCCGCCGCCAGTTCCCCCGACTCGCGCAACTGCCCACGGACCGATTGCCGCTGGCGCTCGATGCCCAGGGACATCGCCTGAACGGCGGTGCGTTGCTGTTCGGCTGCCTGGGCCATCGCCGCCATGATGTCCTGCACGCCGAGGTTGGCGCCTGGCTCTGCCGCCGGCAGGAGGGGAAGCAAGGCTAATAGGGCTACAAACCTCACAGTATGTCCATCGGCAATGACGCGTCGATACTGTAGAAGGCGCGAATTGCTTTTCTACCGCCGAATCGTGACAACATATAGAACGGAGTCCGGTTACTTTCATCCATGCGCATCACATCCAAAGCCCCATGCCGCGTCGATCTGGCGGGCGGCACACTTGATATCTGGCCCCTGTACCTGTTCCACGCCAACGCCGTGACGGTGAACTTTGCCGTTGACCGGTACACGTCGTGCGTCATCCAAACGCGGAACGACCGCGAGATTCACTTGCATTCGGGGGATCTGAAGCAGTCTGAAAGCTTCGGCACTCTGGAAGAGCTGCGCGGCACAAAGAAATACCGCCTTCCGCTTGTTGCGAACATCCTGCGATTCTTTACCCCGGAAACCGGGCTCGACGTTCACACCCACTCCGAGGCTCCGGCCGGAGCCGGTATATCGGGATCCTCTTCCCTCTTCATCGCCGGTACGGTGGCCTTTAACAAGCTGGCCGGCACCGGCTACAGCCTCGAGAAACTCCGCGAAATTGCTCAGAACATTGAGGCCCAGGTGATCAATGTGCCCACCGGATGCCAGGATTACTTCCCGGCGATGTATGGCGGGGTGAATGCCATCGAGATGGGTCCCGCCGGATTGAACCGGACGGAGCTTCAGATTCCCCATGACGAGTTGATTCAGCGGGTGGTGCTGGCCTACACCGGCGTACCCAGGAATTCGGGAATCAACAACTGGGAAGTCATGAAGGCCCACATCGACGGCGACAAGAACGTTCACAAGAACTTCGACAAGATCGCCGCCATCGCCAACGGGATGCGCTCCGCCGTCAGTTCGCGCGATTGGAAGGAGGCCGGACGCCTGCTTCGCGAGGAATGGGCGAACCGCCGGAAGAACGCGCCGGGAATCACTACTCCTCTCATCGACCGGCTGATCGATGTCACCCGGCGTGCCGGGTCCACCGGCGCCAAGGTCTGCGGCGCGGGCGGTGGAGGATGCGTGCTGTTCCTGGTGGAACCGGACGCGAAACAGAGAGTGGCCGCGCTCATCGAAACGGAAGGCGCCCAGGTGCTGGACGTCAAAGTGGCGCCCAAGGGCGTCCGCGTGCAAGTGGAGAAGGACGCACCGCTCAAATCCGCCAATGCCGTCTGAACCGACCACTCCCAAGGTGGACAAACTCGCCATCGCGCTGCGAATCGGCATCTTCGCCTTTCTCGCGACGGCCGGCGTCGTCATCTTTCCGCGCCTGCTGAATTGGGCGCCGAACATGTACTTTGTGGCATCCGCCCTGGGTGTATTTGCCGCCGCCGCCGTGGCCAACGCCATCGCGCTGCGCATTTATGAACGCGGTCAACTGGCCGACCTAGGAATGGGCTGGACGCCCGCCTCGCGCAGGAATCTACTGATCGGTTTTGCCGGCGGGGGCGGCGCCGCCGTGGTCGCGATTCTCCTCGCGTTATGGCTACACGCCGCCACCATCGAGCGGGTTCCGGGAACCACGTTCCAGTGGGGATCGGTGTTCTTTGTCTCCGTAGTCCTGCTGTTCGGAGCCATCGGGGAGGAAATGCTGTTTCGCGGATACGCCTTCCAGGTGCTGCTCGGGTACCTGGGACCGTTCGCCACCATCCTGCCCTTCGGGGTGCTCTTCGCCTTCGCTCACCTCGGCAACCCGGGGCAAGGATCGCCCATAGTGGGCTTTGTGGCGCCCGTAAATACCGCCTTGTGGGGCATCCTTCTCGGATACGCTTTCCTGCGCAGCGGCGACCTGTGGCTCCCCATCGGCCTGCACTTCGGCTGGAATTGCCTGCTTCCGCTCTTAGGCGCCAATGTCAGTGGATTTACAATGGGGGTGACGGGAATCGCGTTCCGGACGCGGGCGAATGACATGTGGACCGGCGGCGAATATGGCCCCGAGGGCGGACTGTTGACGACCCTGATCGTGTTCGCGCTCGCCTATGCCCTGTACCGTGCGCCGGTGGAACGGCAGACGCCCGTCCTGGTCCGATCCGCGGAGGCCTGGTGATGAAGTACGCACTCCTGGGTTCGCTGCTGTTCGCTGCGACGCTGACGGCATCCTCCGACAACCTGACCGACTCCGACCGCATCGAAATCCTGCGCGGGCTCACCGCGGAATATGCCACGGTGAAAGTCCCGCTGCCGCGGTCCAAGAAGCCCCTGGTGTTCGAGAGCAGAGGCGCTTACGACAAAGCGAAATGGGCCGAGTCCGGGAAAGAACTCGGTCCCGCTGCGCGCATTGGCGACCAGATCCAGATCACCAAGGTCACCATCAATGACGACCGCATCATCCTCGAAATCAACAACGGACTGAAAGGGAAGCGGAACTGGCTGGACCACATCCAGGTCGGCATGGGCGGCAGCACGTCGCCGATCGGAAATCAGCAAGCCACCTCGGCGCCGGGCGGCACCTACATCGCCGTGGTTTTCGACGGAAAGATTCCCCTTGTGAAGTCCTCCGAGATCAAGAAGATGCTCGCGCCGGTGCTCGATTTCGAAAAGCACAGCGCCACCGAGCAGTACATGGAGACGCTGCCGGAACCGATCAAGGAGGCGATCGCCGCGAAGAAGGCGGTTGAGGGTATGGATCGGGATCAGGTGATTCTGGCGATGGGCCGCCCGGTCCGCAAGAGCCGTGAGACCAAGGATGGGGTCGATTTTGAGGATTGGATTTACGGGCAGGCTCCCGGCAGGATCACGTTCGTGACCTTCCAGGGCTCAAAGGTCGTGAAGGTCAAGGAAACCTATGCCGGGCTGGGCGGTTCCACGGTCGAGACTCCGACGCCGGTGCCCTAGCAAAGGATGGGGCGGCCCTCTCGGACCACCCCGGGTAAGTTATTCTTTTACTTCAACTTTGATCTGACGGGGCTTCGCGAGTTCCTTCTTCGGGAGCTTCACGGTGAGAACCCCGTTCTTGTAATCGGCCTTCACTGATTCTGCGTCTACCGTATCGGGCAGCGTGAAATAACGGGCAAACCCGCCGTAGCTGCGCTCGATGCGGTGGTAGCCGCCTTCCTTCGTCTCGTTCTCGAACTTTCGCTCCCCGCGGAGGGTCAGCGTGCCGTTCTCCATCTCGATATCGATGTCCTTCATGTCCACGCCGGGAAGATCGGCCTTGAGCAGGAGCTCATTCTCGGTCTCGAGGATATCCACCGCCGGCGTCCACGGCCGGGAAGTCGGCTCGCTCAGCAGCCGGTTGACGGTGTCCTGAAACAGCCGGAGCCCGCTGCCAAGGTCATCGAGCTCAGCGAAAGGCTTGTGTCTCATAATCGCCATGTTGTTTACAACCTCCTAAAATCTCTACGCAATACCAATATAAAATCTTAGCGTTATCTTGTCAATAGCTATTATGCGTTTTCTGTGCGGTTTGCGCTTTTGGCGATATTCTCTGCCTCCCAACCGTTGCCAATCGCAACAAAACAAGGGTTTTTACCAGGGCCTTCAAGGCGGTGTTGCGGCCCGTGAGCCGAAGGTCAGGACCATAACCGATTTCGATGAAACATGTTGTCACCACTTAGGTCTAGTCACTGATGGGTAACTTCTCGACGGAGGTCAAGGCATCATGACTGAGGCTCTAGCAGTCGGCCAAAGTGAATCACCAGCAGTATCCACGATGACCAGGACCATCGCTGCAGCGCCGACCTTATCGCTCGAAGCTGTACGAGCGCAACTGGAACGTATCCTCAACAGCAAGGCATTCGCCCGTTCCCCCCGCATTAGCCGCTTCCTCACCTTCGTGGTTGAACAGACCATGGACGGTCAGGAAAACAAGCTGAAGGAGTACCTGCTTGGAGTCGAAGTATTCGGAAGAATGGACTCCTTCGACCCTCGCATTGATTCCATTGTTCGCGTTGAGGCGCGCCGGCTCCGGTACAAGCTCGAAAGGTATTACGAGACTGAGGGACAGGGCGACCCGGTCCACATTCAGTTCCGCAAAGGGTGCTACATCCCATCTTTCGGTGAAAAGCGCGCGGGCGAACCGGGCTCCGGTGAACTCGACTCGGTCCCCTACATCACCGCGATCGAGAATCCGCATGTGTTCGCCCTCTATGCGCGGGGCCGCGCTTGCCTTGCGCGCGCCAATGCGGACGGCGTGGCGGAAGCCATATCGTGTTTCACGCAGGCGCTCGAACAAGATCCAAAATGCGCGGCCGCGCACGCGGGTCTCGCTTCGGCATGGATGTGCTCTGCAATGCTGGACCTGATGCCGGCCCGCGACGTGGTGCCTAAAGCCCGAGCATGCGCCATGCGGGCCCTGTCGTTGGTTCCCTCATCCTCGGAGGCGCAGTCGATTCTCGGAATCAGCACGGCCCTCTACGATTGGGAGTGGACGGAAGCGGAGCCGCGCCTTCGGAAAGCCGTGGGCCTGAATCCGTGCGACCTGGGCGCCAGGCTCTGGTATGGGTTATACCTTACGCTGTGCGGACGCGCCGAAGAAGGGGCCCGCGAAGCGCGCAAGGCCCAGCAGGCCGCGCCGGGCTGGCCCGGGGCTCACTTGGCCGTCGGTTTCGCCTGCCACGCCGGACGGCATTACGACGAAGCCCTGGTCCAGTATCGCCTCGCGCAGCATCTGGATTCGTCTTTCCCTCTCCCGTACCTCGGCATGGGGCTGCTGTTCATCGATCAGAACATGAATGAACAAGGGATGCAGTCGCTGAATCGTGCCGCCCAACTGCAACCGCGCAATCCTGCGGTACTCGCTGCCATGGTCTATTGCCACGCCGCGGCGGGCCGTATGGATCAATGCCGTCAGGATCTGGCTGAACTCACACAATTAGCCCAGAAACAGTACGTGTCGCCGCTCACTCAGGCGATGGCCTTTTCGGCCGCGGCTGATGTGGATGGCGCCTACCGCAAGCTGGATCAGGCCGTGGAAGAGCACTCGATGTGGCTTTCTCTGATCCGCCACTCACCGGCATTCGAAGCGGTCCGTCAGGATCCCAGGTACGAGTCACTCGCGGAGCGCTTGCACTTCGCCTGATCTCCCGCTGCACCGTCAGCGTCCGAGGCGCAGGCTCAGAACGGCCTGTGCCGTTTCTCCGACGGTGACGCTGGTTCCCTGGGCGCGGCACTCCGTCATTGCTTCCGCATCGTAGAACTCGCAAGGAGCCTCGTCATAGTAGGCGAAGGCGGTATAGGCTCCGGGAGCCAGGCCGCGCACCTGGAAGTGGCCGTAGAGATCCGCAAAGACCGTTTTCACCAGGTGTGCGCGGCCTTTCAACTCTTGCGGCACCACGGTGATGGAGCATCCCGATGCGGGCGCGCCATTGGCTGCCCAAATTGCTCCCGCCAGTACGCTGTCGCGAGAACTCAGCACGATCTGCAGAGGAGCGTTCGACGACGCCGCCTGGCCCGCGATCCCCCCGGCGCCTACTTCCATGTTGCCGGTGCGAATCGCTTGAATATAAACCTCGTCGGAGGCTCCCGAGAGGTACGCATCGTAAACCTCGTCGGGGACAACGTTCACCACGAAGCTGCCGTCCTTTCGCACATCCGCTGCCACTATGGGATTCAAGTCGCTGCGCGGTTCAAGCGTGAGACGGAGCGAGCCGGGCGCCACATTGGGCGCATTGTCCAGATTCACCGAACCACGCCACGCAATCTCCGGCTCCAGCATCATCTGGAGATCGTCGATATCCGCATCCACTACCATCAACGGAACGCGCGCGAAGAGACGCTTGCCATTCTCCGTGCTGTCGGCAACCAGCAGGTACGGACCCGCCGCGACTCCTCGAATTTCGAAGCCGCTCGTGCGCGGAATAACGGAGATGGATGCGTTGATGCTCGACCGCTCGTCCGCCGACAGCCGCCGCAGCGTAACGTTCGGACTTCGGATCGGTTGTCCGGTCAGTCCACTCAGTACACTTCCTCGGATGGACACGGTACGAACCGGCTGAAGAAAAATGTCCAGCCCTTCGATCTCCTGCGCGGACGAGAGTCGGATCACTTCGGCTTCGCCGAGCCTTTGCGCGTTGGGATAGAACGTAGTGGAATAACGGAACTGCGGAATGCGCTTTCCGTTTTCATCGACAGGGTCCCGCTCCTGGTACTCCGGAGAAAGCGGACGATCGTACGATGCGGCGATGTAGTAGGAGCCCGGCGGCAGAGCCGCGATGCGATACTCGCCGCGATCGTTGGTGCGCGTGAACGATACCAGCGTGAAACTGCGGCGGCCGCGCGACCATGAGTCGCGATAGACCTGCACCAACACGCCGATTGCAGGCTCCGCGTCATCGAAGCGTACTCGACCCGCGGCCACGCTCCACGGCCGCAGACGGAAGGTCACATCGCGAAGATCGTTTCCCTCCTCCACGTGCACGATCGACGGGAGCCGGATCGTTCCGCTCAGAGCGACCGTAGCGTTGATGAAGCCGTCGCGCTGAGCGCTCAATGAATACTTGCCAGGCACGACGTTCGGGATCGTGAAGGCGCCCTTCTCGTCGGCCTCCACCGCCACGCTCTGTGTCTCGCCTCCGGCCGAGCGCAAAAACACACGAGCGCGGCTCAACGGCTGGCTGTTGAGATCGTTCAACACGCGTCCCCGTATCCAGACGTTGCGAGAAGCCTTCGTCTCTTTGCGCGCTGTGGTCTGTTCAGCGGCGAAGGAGACGACGGCCAGTGCACAGAGTCCCGTGCGCGCCAGGAGATTCAACGTTCGCATACGCAAATAAGGATTGACGCAGAGTCCATGTCCAACGTTCACTCGCCGATGATCTTCACCAGCACGCGCTTTTTGCGGCGGCCATCGAACTCGCCATAGAAGATCTGTTCCCACGGGCCGAAGTCGAGTTTGCCCGCGGTGATGGCGGCCACTACTTCGCGCCCCATCACCTGCCGCTTCATGTGCGCATCGGCGTTGTCCTCGCCCGTGCGATTGTGCATGTATCCGGAGACCGGCTCATGCGGGGCCAGACGCTCGAGCCAGCGCTCGTAGTCCTGATGCAATCCTGATTCGTCGTCGTTGATGAAGACCGATGCGGTGATGTGCATTGCGTTCACCAGCACTAGTCCTTCGCGCACTCCACTCTCGCGAAGGCACTGCTCCACGTCGCGTGTGATGTTCACGAAACCCCGTCGTGACGGGATCTCGAACCATAGTTCCTTACGATAGCTCTTCATGTCCGCGAGAGAATTTTACCGCGATGCGAGGGCCGGTGAAGGCACGCCGAATCGATGCGATCGTGACGCGCGAGAGGTCCGATGTAAAAAAACATTACCGCTCTTGAGCGTTTTAATGTTAACTTGCCATTATACGCAGTGTAATCTGCGACGAAAGGGAGAATCAGAATGGCTGTTAAAAAAACCGCAACCAAGAAAGCCGCGCCGAAGAAGGCCGCGGTAAAGAAAGCAGTGAAGAAGGCGGCGCCGAAGGCCGCAAAGAAAGCGCCGGCGAAGAAGGCCGCGAAGAAGGCCGCAAAGAAGAAGTAGCGTTCCACCTCATCCCGCGGGCGGGCATGCCGCGGCTCAAGACCCCGTGATGCCCGCCGCCTTCTCCGTTGGATAACCCTTCGACACCCAGTCCGTACTCAGGTTGGTAGGAATCGCCAGCACCTTCACTTTCGTGTAGCCCATCTGCTTTAGAAACGCAAACGCGGGCCGCACGTTGGGGCACTCGGAGAAGGGACAACATCCGCAATAGATCACGATCTCCTTATTTTTCGGCAGTTTCGCCACGGCCTGTCTCAGCAACTCGATGCCGTTCGGCCGGGCGCCAGGTCCCGTCATCATGGAACCGGGAATGCGTGTGCTCTTGTAGAGCACCGGAAATCCAACAAACAGAATCGCGGGCTTCACGCCCGGCGTTCTCAGCGTTGCCGCCAGCGCCGCGGGCGGCAGGAGTTCCGATGCCTGCCATGGATCCGGCTGCGCGAACAACAGAAGGGTAGAGAGCGCAAAGAGTGCGGGACGGAGGAGCATGCTTCCATGATACTCACCGCCTCCGATCGAAGAAACCCTTCACCAACTCCATGCATTCGGCTGCCAGCACTCCTTCGATCACCTCCACTCGGTGATTGAGCAGATCCGAATCGGCGATGCGAAACTTGCTTCGCACCGCGCCGAAGCGCAAGTCGCGGCAACCGAAGACAAGCCGCTCGACACGGGCGTTCACCAGCGCGCCGGCACACATCGCACAGGGTTCCATGGTGACGTAGAGCGTGGCGCCAGAGAGACGATAGTTGCCCAGTTTCGCACAGGCTTCGCGCAACACCAGCATCTCCGCATGGGCCGTTGGATCCGATGCGAGGATGGGCGAGTTGTGTGCACGCGCGACGATCTCGTCTTCGCGCACCAGCACCGCGCCCACCGGAACCTCACCCGCGGATTCACCATCGCGAGCGAGGACCAGCGCTTCCCGCATGTAGCGTTCATGATCCATTTCTTCAATCCTCAACAAACGGATCCCACTCCACCCACTCTCCTGTCATTGGAAAATACAGCCCCACGCGAAGCCCGCGGCCTTCCATTCGTTCGAGCAACGTTGCATAACCCGCCAGTTGAGCCTGATACTCGCGGCGCTCGGCTTCCATACTATCGGGCTCGCTGGTTTTGAAATCGACGATCCAGCGCACTCCGTCGTCATCGATGAAAGTCCGGTCGATCGCCATGTGGCGCACCTCGCCGTCGATCATCCCGGACACCGCGAGTTCACTCCGCGCCTCCGCGTGATGGCCCAACACCCAGCGTCCTCTCGGATCGGTGAGCGCGCGTGTAAGGCCCGCCGCCACGCGCTCGCACGCCGCGTCCATCAGCGAGGCCGGAACGCCCTCGCCTGCCAGCAGAGTGCGGAGCACGGGCCCGAGACGACGGATGCGATCGGCGCTCCACGCGTTCACACCGTCGCGCGCGATGCGATCGAGCAGGCGGTGCGTCACTGTCCCGACGTGCCGCGCCGCATCGCTCGCATCGTGCTCCAACTGCATTCGCGAAGGTTCGGAGATCGCGGCTGCCGGTGCAACTCCCGCACCCATAACCGAAACGACACGCCGCAGCGGCCTCGGGATGCGCGGCGATACCTGCTCGGGTTGCGAAGCCAGAATCGCCTCCGGAAGCAGCGCCTCAAACAATGGCCGTACCGCGCTCCAAACGTGGGCCAGCAGTGAATCCCGGTGTGGGTCGCACAACACTGCGCCGTTTATTTCGATCTTCACCTCGGCATGCGCGATCAAGTGCAAACGTGTTCGGGCGCGGGTGCAGGCAACATACAGCAGCCGCTCCGATTCGTGCCTGTTCTTCACATCGTTTTCGCGGCGAATGCAGTCGTAGATCCTCTTGTCGCCATCGCCGCGTCCGGCAAGGGGAGCCATCAACAGATCGGTCCTTTCGCCTTCGGCGCGCTCCGACCACACCAACAGCGGCGTATCGTCCACTCGCGGACGCTTCCCCAGGCCGGGAAGAATCACGGTGTCGAACTCCAGTCCCTTTGCCCTGTGGATGGTCATCAACTCGAGTGCATCACCCGCATCCGAATCCGGATTCGCGAACAACTCCCCTACTCGAGTAGCCAGCAACTCGAGATCCTCGACGTCTCCTTGAGCGCCCATTTCTTCGAGCAGATCGAAATATGCGCGAGCATCGGCGAGATCGTTTCCATCCACAATGTGGTCGCCGCCCAATGCAATCCACGTTCGCTCCGTGAGTTCCGCGACGGGAACACGGCCGCGTTTCTCGAGCGCCCGCGACAGGACGGGAACAACGCCGGCCACTCGAGCCGCGGAGTCCTCATCCACGTTCGGTGGGAGATCCTGCAACAGACTCCACACCGGTGTCGAACGATCGCCCGCGGCGATGTGATGCAGCGCGGCCAGCGTCAGCCCGCACCACGGAGCGCGCAGCACGGAGAGCCATGCGACGCGATCGCCGAGGTGCAACAATGCGCGCGTCAACGCCAGCAGGTCCTGAATCACCGGCTTCTCCGCGAGTGCCTGAATCTCGATTGCGCGATAGCGGATCCGCGCTTCGCGCAAGCGGTCCGCGATAGCCGCCAGGTGGGCTCTGGATCGGACCAGCACCGCCGTTCGAGAGCCGGGCATCTCGCGGCGGGCACGCTCCACCAGATCGATCACCAGGTCCGCCTCGGCGCGATCGTTGCGGCCGAGGAAAGGATGTACGGTGACGCCGGCGCCCTCGTCGCCTTCGCTGGACGCGATGGATGCCGTGTAGGGAATCGCTCCCGTGTACGCATCGGCCTCCGCCGGGAACACACCGCGGAACAGATCGTTCACCCACTCCACCACGCTCCGTGCCGACCGGAAATTCACCCTCAGCCCTAACGGCTCGGGATGCAGTGCGCCGATACCCGATTGCCGCACATTCAGAAACAATCCGACCTCCGCTTGCCGGAAGCGGTAGATGGACTGCATCGGATCGCCGACCAGGAAGATGGTGCGCGCGTCATCCTGCCAGCCAGGGGTCAGCTTGAGCAGCAGTTCGAACTGGGTGATGGAGGTATCCTGAAACTCGTCCACCAGCAAGTGCTCGATGCGAGTCCCCATGGCGAGCGCGAGGTCCGTAGGATCGTCGGGCGTCCCGAGCGCGCGGCTCGCCGCGCTGGCGATCTCTACGAAATCGACGCGCCCCGCTTCGGTAAACACGGTCCGCAAATGCGCCACCGTCCGCGGGAGTAAAGCGAATAACGCCGAGAGCACCCTCCATTGCTCTTCCTGGTAGGCGGGCGCGGGGAGTTCGGCAACACGCGCCAGCAGATCGCGAAATTCGAGAGCCGCATCGAACTCCCGCAGCAGGCTCTCCATGCGCTGCTTCATCGGCTTGTTGTGGGTGGGGAACCCGACGCGCCGGTCGGGACTCTTGCGCCACTCGCCCTTGCCTGTCAGCAGCAGCTTCGCGATGCCTATCCATTCGTCCAGCGCTTCCGGCAGAGTCCACAGATTAGCGCACCGCGCGATGACTGGATCGCTCGCATGCACGTTCGCGCCCGCGTAGCGCGCCAGTTCCAGCAACTCTCCCTGACGACCGCCCGGGACTGCGGCGCGCAAGCGATCCAGGTGCGACGACACCATTCGCCGCAAGGCGGCCTCCAGCACCGATCGCACCTCCGCCGGGTCCGTGTGTCCGCCGATCACGCGCAGCCAGTGGTCGCGCGTTGCGAGCATGGAACCCAACAGGTCCACGGTTCGCGCCGCATCGTTATCGAGATGTTCGAGCAGGCACTCGACGGCGTCCCCGCTGGATTCGCGGCCCAACTCCTGGACCGCGCGCGCCGCCGCTTGCTGGTAGTACATGCGCCCATCTTCGACGACTTCAGGCATGGCGCCGAACCTGGCCAGCCACGGCATCTGCCGCGTGATCGTCATGGACAGCGCGTCGATTGTCTGTATCCGCAACCGGTCGGGATTGCGCAGCAGGTTCCAGCCCTGCCGCGTGTCCTGCGCCAGCGCTGCGCTCGCCAGTTCGAGCGTGAGCCGTTCGTGCGCCGACTCCGGTTCGGTGTGGGCTGCGGCTTTAGCAAGCGCCTCCAGAACGCGGGCGCGCATCTCGCCGGCGGCCTTCACGGTGAAAGTGATGGCGACGATGGACTCAGGTTGCAGGACGCGTGCCAGCAGGACCAGGTAGCGCTGAATTAGCAGTTCCGTCTTCCCCGAACCCGCCGGAGCCTGCACGATGAACGACGTTTCGGGGTCCAGCGCGCGCCTGCGCTCATCCGCATCGGCCGGTTCCGGAGCGGGCGCCGCGCCGCTCCAGTCGAAGCCCGGTAGCCACAGGGTGGCCTCGTCACGCCGTCGCATCGGCCTCCTCGGGCTCGTCCGGAGCGGCTTCATGAATCCTGCACAGCGAAGTCAGCCGGCACAGTGCACAGGTCTTGGTTCCGTGCTTCGGATCGACGGCGGCAGCGCCTTGTCGAAAGGCGTCGGCGATGGGTTCCAGCACGCGCCGCCACTCCGCGATCTGCTCCTCCGCGGATACCGGGAACGCTCTGGCTCCCGGCAGAATCCGCTGCGCAATCGCGAAACCCTTGAAGGCCGGCTCGTCCGCTCCCACCGGCACGAAGGCCACGCCCGCTACCGGCGCTTCATTCGATATCGCATACAGCGGCAACTGCGGCTCGTCGGGACGCTCGCCGGCCCACGCCAAAGTGGAGGGGGCCGTGGACTTGTAGTCGAGAATCACCTGCCGTCCATCCGGTAGCTCATCCACGCGATCGGTCTTCGCATCGAGTTCGAGGCCGCCGATGGAGATCAACCGGTCGCGCTCGCTGGAGGCCACACGAAACGGCGAGCGTGTCTTCTCGAACTCCGCCCAGTTCAGGATGACCTGCGTCAGGCGCCGCGTCTCCAGTTCGCGAAAGCGAATCTCAAACTCCTGGCGCGTGTCGCGAAACGTCCTTTCGAGCGCTTCCGTCACCGCAGTTCCCGCAACCGCACGCAGTTCGTCGTCTGACATCGCCACCAACGACGCGTGATCGCGCACTTCGTCCCAGAACATTCTCAACGACTCATGTATGGCGCTGCCCCGATCCATCGCCGAGAGTCCGAGTTCGGCGGCGTCCAGCGGACGCGCCCCCAAACGCAGGTCTGCGAAAGCCTGAAACGGACAGGCCGCCTGGAGTTTCAGCACGCGCGTGCCGCCGCGCGGACGCGTAGTCTCGAGCGGGGGCGCCTCTTCGTCGATGATCGCCTCTAACTCAGGCGCTGTGCGCGCCCGCATTGTGAGCTCGGGTGCCGCATCATTCGGAATACCTTCGAGCAAGGGGCTCGGCCGAAGCTCGACATCGCCGGCCCTGCACGCCCAGCTCACAATCAACTCCGGAGCACTGGAACGCAGCCTTCGAAACGTCCGTTGGGCAAAGTCGAATTCCCGTTCGGGAGATGAGTGGGGCAGGCGTAGTTCCTTCTGGACGGCCAACGGCAGGAATGGATGCGGGTGCGACGGCGGGGGCCAGGTCTGGTCCGTCGTGCCCAGAATCCACAGCGCGTCGAACCGGGATCCCGCCGCCTCCAGGACGCCCATGATCTGAACCGGGGCTCCGGGATCGCGGGGCTGGAAATTGGTCCCGGCCGCCAGCTCCCGCAGGCGGGTGGCTGCTGCGTCGTATGTGAGAGGACCGGTGACAACATCGAGAGACGAAAATGACGTGAGCAGTTCGCGCCAGGATTCGAACACCTGGTACTCGGGGCTGGTCAATACGCGGTCACCGGGCCATCCCGCCCCCTCCAGAACCGTGCGAAACACTCCGCTCCATTCGGAGGGAAGCCGCGCAGCGCTGAACGACAGGCCGCGCCACGATTCCAGAATGCTCACCAGCGCGGGGCACGCCGCACCTTGCTGAGCGATTGACGATACTGCGACATGAGTCCGGCGCCGGCGGCGTACTCTCGCGTCCAGAACGGCGCGGGAGGCCGCCTCCGTCGTTCCGCCGGCAGTGAATGGCGACCGCAGCAGGAGCCCCGCCCCGGCCAGCGGCCAGTGTGATTGCGAAGCGAGACGGATGAGCAGAAGTGCGGAATCGACCAGCGGGTAGCCCGCCAGAGGATCGGGGATGGTGATGTGGAAAGCGCGCGGGCCGCTGCTCGCGAGAGTCTCATCGAAGATCCGCTCCAGCCGGCTGCGCCGCAATCCCAGGTTCAACAGAACGACCCCTATTGAGCGCGCCTCGCCGGCATCGAGCAACTCTGCGTACCCACTCCGCTGCGCTGCGCAGTTCATCGTCGGCATCGCGGCATTCCCGACGGACCACGGTTGAGTCCACTGCGGGAGTTTCCAGCCCTTCGACGGTGCAACCGGCACGACCGAGGGCATCCAGAACATCCTGCTGCTGTGGCGTGAACTCGTCGAATCCGGCCAGCAAAACGTGCCGGGGAAGGTCGAGGGCGCCGGCCGCGATCGCCTCCCGGACCGCATCCGGCAGCCGCGCTGCGTCCAACCATTGATTCTCGGAGCATGTGCGCCGGTAGGATTCCGCCCATTCGAGAAATGCCGCCTGGTCTTCCTGCGCCTGAAATCTGCCGTCAAAGGGGACGCGGTACTGGTGCGCCAGCCGCCACGCCTGCATGGCGGATTGAGCCGTCCCACGCAGGTCCAGCAGGCTTTCCGCTTCGGGAGCCTGGGCGATGATGAGGCGCCATACGCTCTCTTCCTGTGCCGGACTCAGCACGGTTGCCGGCGCGACGGCTCCGGCCAGCAGGGCGTTCGACCATTGTGTGTCCAGCCAGGTGGAAAACGGCAGGATCGACGGACTCGGCCAAGCGGTGCGTCCCGCTTCGCATTGCTGATCGTCATACGCCTTACGAAGCGTTCGCGAAAGGCGCTGGTTGGCGGTGAGGACGACGGCGTCTGCAATCTGTTCGATCAGCTTCAACCCACTACCCTAGCGCAACGGAGGTTGGCGTGCCCCCTTTACTCCCGCCCCCCGTCTGCCATAATGGTAATCGCTCTGGCTACCTTCCGCTATTCCAGCGGATGAACATATTAGGTCCCACGCGATATCCTCGCCTGAACGAGGCTGCAGCATTAGTGTATGTGCTCGCCGCGTTTTTCGTCCTCATCAGTTTAGCCTCATACCACTGGCAGGATCCTTCCTTGGATACCGCCACCGGGATGCGTGCTCAGAACCTCACCGGCCCAATCGGCGCGGCGCTCGCCGACATCACCTTGCAGCTGTTCGGAATCACCGCCTACGTGATCCCGATGCTCATGCTGATTCTGGCATGGAAGTGGATACTATCGAGCCCCATCGCCGTACCGTTGGCAAAAGCAGCGGGCGCGGCCGGTATTCTTTGTAGTGCCTGCACCGCCTTCGGACTTGCTCCACGATCGCTCATCATCGGCGGGGTCATTCCCGCAAGTGGACTCCTCGGCAGGCTCATGGCCGATTACCTGACGGAGCGGTTGAACATCACCGGCGCTGTGATGGCGACCGCAGCCGCGTCCATCCTATCCATCTATCTGGTTTCATCATTCTCCATGGCGACGCTGGGACGATGGTTCGCCGGTCCTGTCGCCTGGTGGTCCCGACGCATGGAGCGGTTCCGGAACTGGAGGACGGAACGGGCCCGTATCCGCGAAGCCAAGGCGCATGAGCGTGCCGAAGCCCGTGCGCGCAAACGCGCCGCTGCGGAGGCAGCCGCTGCGGCGGGGGTCTCGACCAAGACCGCCCGCACGAGTACGCCTCGCGCAGCCATTCCAACCCCAGCGCCAGCCGCCCCAGACGATGACGAGCCGCCCTTCGACATCCCGGGTCGCAACGCCAAACCCGCCGCCGAGCCCGAACCTGAAGACATACCGATTCGCGAGTTGGAACTGCCTCCACCCGTGCCGGCGCCAGCGGCGCCCCAGCCTCCCGCCCCGGTTCGCCCCTATGCAGTGGAGCCTGAACCGCGTCCGCAGCATCAGGAATGGCGCCGTCCGCCGACCACGCTATTGGCCGAACCCGCCGGACGCAGCCCGTACGACACCCAGGAACTGAAGGATACGGCCGCCCGCATCAAGTCGAAGTTCGAAGAATTCGCCGTGCATGGCAACGTGGTGCAGATCAACCCTGGACCCGTGGTCACCACTTTCGAATTCAAGCCCGAAGCCGGCATCAAGTACAGCCGGATCACGACGCTCACCGAGGACCTGTGCCTCGGCCTGCAGGCTGAGTCGATCCTGATCGAGCGCATTCCCGGCAAACCGACCGTCGGCATTGAAGTGCCGAACACCCGCCGCGAGGTGATCAGCTTGCGCCAGATCCTCGAGTCTGAGGAATTCACCGGGTCGAGTTCGCCATTGACCATCCCCTTAGGGAAGGACATCAGCGGCCGCATCCGTGTGGCGTCGCTCGAGACCATGCCCCACCTGCTCATCGCCGGATCCACCGGATCGGGCAAGAGCGTGATGTTGAACTCGATGATCATGTCCATCCTGTACAAGTCCACGCCGGACGAAGTGCGGATGATCATGGTGGATCCGAAGCGTCTCGAACTCGGCCTCTACGAAGGGATCCCTCACCTGCTGACGCCGGTGATCACGGACCCCAAGAAGGCCACCAACGCCCTGCGCAACGCCGTGCTCGAGATGGAGCGGCGGCTGAAACTGCTCGCCGCGCAAGGCGTCCGCAACATCGACCAGTACAACCGCAAGCTGAAGCAGATGCAGAACAAGCCGCGCAGTCTCTTTGGCGAGGAGATCGCCGAAGAAGACCTGCAGCCTCTGCCGTATATTCTGATCCTGATCGATGAGTTAGCCGATCTGATGATGCTCGAAAGGGCCAATGTTGAGGAATCGGTGGCGCGTCTGGCTCAGATGGCCCGTGCAGTGGGAATGCACCTGGTGCTGGCGACACAGCGCCCCAGCGTGGACGTCATCACCGGATTGATCAAGGCGAACTTCCCTTCTCGAATCAGCTTCCGCGTGGCTACTCGCGTGGATTCGCGAACCGTGCTGGACGTGATGGGAGCGGAGCACCTGTTGGGAAAGGGAGATATGCTGTTTCTCCCGCCCGGATCGTCACGTCTGACGCGCGTGCACGGTGCGTACCTGACGGAGTCCGAAATCAATGACGTAGTAGAGTTCTGGAAGAGACAGGCAACGCCCGATTACGACAAGAGCTTCCTGCTGGCGCCCCCCGAAGAGAGTGAGGATGCGGAGGGCGAGGAGTTCGACGGCGAACAGGATCCAGCCTATCAGGACGCGGTCCGGGTGGTGCTCGAAATGGGAAAGGCCTCCACGTCTACCCTTCAGCGGCGCCTGCGCCTCGGCTATGGCCGCGCTGCCCGCATCCTCGACATGATGCAGCGGGAAGGCATTATCGGTCCGCCGGATGGCCCGCGGCCGAGGGAAGTACTGAAGCGGCCGGACTGGCTGGAAGAGGTGGAGAGCTCCCTGCGTTAGCCAGTACGCCGGCAACCACTCCCTAACGGTCATGGCTCAGAAATCGGTACCGAGCCGCGACCGTCAGGGAGCCGGATTGCGCAATTAGAAAATCAGCTTCAGCCCAAACTGCATCTGCCGCATGGCTGTGCGGGTACCGCCGATGGAGCCGAACCCATTGGCGGCGTAGGTGCCATCGGAATTTCGACCGGCGAAGAAGTTCGTGTTGGGATCACCCCAGTTCGGGTGGTTGAGGGTGTTAAACAGTTCCCACCGGAATTGCAGCATCTTCTGTTCCGTGAACCTGAACTCCTTGATTAGAGAGCTGTCAATGTTGAATATCCGGGGACCGATCATCGTGATCTCGCCCGACATTGCCGAACGCACCGAACGTCTGCGGAGCAAATGCCGCCGTGTTGAAGAAAGCCTGCGTGTTTTGTTTATCGCGCGGCAGCACCGGATCTACACCAGCCACCGCGTTTGGCCGGTCGAAGCCCGCGCCGATATTCGAGGTATCCCGGGCGTTCGCGCTGATGGTCAGCGGGAATCCGGATTGATACGTGAGGATGGATCCGAGCTGCCATCCGCCTACGATCGCATCGAGCAAGCGGTTCGGAACGTCCACCCGCAGGCCCTTGCCGATGGGGATGTCGTACAGCACCGACGTCACCAGGCGGGACGCCGTGTTGAAGTTCGACAGTCCGCGTTCACATTCGAGACAGTAGCTGTTCTGCGGAAACAACGTGTCGCCGTTGTGGACGCGAATGCCGCTGGCGTCGTCGATGGACTTGGACCATGTATACGACACCAGGTAGGTCAGGCCGGCGCTGAACCGTTTCGTCAATTTCGCCGACAGGCCGTTGTAGTCGCCGTTGGCCGCTGCGTCCACCAGTTGGATGCGGCCCCATTCGGCGAACGGCGTCCTCTGGATCACCGGCGTTGTGCCGGGAATCGCCTCGTTTACCGCGCGGAGCGACTCCAGGTGCCGGCTGAGCGAACCGAGGTATCCTATTTCGAACATCATGTTGGCGGGGAGTTCGCGCTGGATGTTGAGCAGGTACGTCATCGTTCGCGGAGTCTTGCGATCGATCAAGTTGGCGAAAGCGTAAGGGGTGCGCACGGTCGCTACACTGCCGGCAAGGCTGGCGAACGCTGTGTCCCAAGTGTATAGCGTGGGATCGATCGACTCGAAACGGGTGCGTCCGGCCAGGTTGCGCGCCATGTCGAAGCGCGGGTTGCCGGTATCTTGCGAATAGAAGATCCCGAAGCCGCTGCGGACCACCCAGCTCTGGCTCGGGCTCCAGGTGAATCCCAACCGCGGCGCGAAGTTGAGATTGTCGGTCCGGACCATCGAATTCGGCAATGCGCCGTCGCGCCGCGTCGAGATGTCCGGCCAAACCAGCGTGAGCCCCTCATAGAAGTTGCCGCTGCCTTGCCGTTCGAAGAAAGGATGCAGTGAAGGGTCCGTCACCTGCGGCACGCGCAGCATCGCGGGAATGCCGACGCCGATGAGGTGGCCGCGTCTGGTCGTCCCATGGCGGAGTCCGCTCGTAACGAAGGCCGGCGGCGATGGTGAACTTGGGAGTCACCTTCCAGGTGTCGTCAACGTACGCGCGAAGCTGGTTGAGCGGAATTGGGCGCTGGCGATCGCTACCGCCGCCTCGGACCGCTTGATCTGCCCGAGCATGAAATCGGCGAAATCGTCTCCGCCTGAAGCGGTGGCGGGATTGCGTGTGGCGTTGATGTCGAAGGTGAAGGACCCACGCGAGAACTGGTTGCCGTCCTGGTTGTAGTCGATCGCGGCGGATCTCGCCGCCGAAGCGGACCGAATGCTTGCCCTTGGTCCAAGAGAGATTGTCCACGAACTGCAGCGAACCGTTGTCGTTCGCGTAAGGACCATCCGAGTTGTCGCCGAAGCCGCTGTACCGGGTAAACGCGACTGCGGGGATTCCCCATGTCACGGGAGGTCCGCTACTCAACCCGGGTATTGCGAGTTCCGACACCACGTCGCGAACGAACGCCAGTTCGCGTCCCGACGAGTTGAAGAATCGCGACATCGCCGAACCGGAATTCATTCACCAGGGTGGGGCTGAAGATGCGGATGTTCGATCCCATGTACTGCTCCACGTTGGTGAGGATCTTAGAGCCGTTCAGCTTGAGACCCTCGTTGAGCTGGTTTTCGTCGTCCCAGCTATAGCGCCCAAACCACTGGGACTTGGCGGATTCCGCGAAGTCCATGCGGAGGACGAAGATGTCCTTATTGCGGGGCCCGGATTGCGACTGTTGGTAATCCCGTGTCAGAGTCGCGGTGGGCAGGTTCGGAATGGGATAGAACTCGAGAAACTTCTTTGAATATGAGCTGATCTGGTTCGGCGGGAATGATATTGCCCGGATAGGGCGTCGCAGTGACCGCACCGTTCGCCCCCGGCATGCGAGTGGAGGGGTCGTAAATGACAATGCCCTTGCCGAGTAATTGCGAGAAGTCGCCGTTCGCGCATCGCGGCGGACGGCAGATCGTACAGGGCCTGGTAGCTTTGCCGCTGGCGGAACGATTCGTAGTTGGCCATGAAGAACAGCTTGTTCTTGCCGTTCCATAGCTTCGGAATCCAGACCGGGCCCGCCCAGCGTGCCGCCGTACTGGTTCCACTTGAACGGGTACTTGGTGTTCCTGACGGCGGTGAACGAGTAGTTCGCCGCGTCCAGCGCGTCGTTGCGCAGGAACTCGTACAAAGTGCCGTGGAAGTTGTTCGTGCCCGGTTTCGTGGAAACGTTGATCTGCGTCGCTTCATGGCCGAACTCGGCGGGGTAGATGCCGGTCTGGACCTTGAACTCCTGGACGGCGTCGATGGAGGGTTGAATCACGTACGTATTGAAATTCGGGTCCGTGTTGTCCACGCCGTCCAGCGTGAAATAATTGAACTCGCTCCGGCCGCCGCCGACCGAAATGTTCTGGCTGGCCCGGTCACCGCCCTGTCGCCCGTCGGCCTGGCCGGCGGTGCCGAATCCGTAGCTGACATTCGGTGCGAGCGACACCAGCTGCAGGTAGTTCCGGCCATTCAGCGGGAGTTCCACGATGCGGCGGTTGTCGATAACGGTACCCACCGTGGCGTCCTCGGTGGAAAGCAGTTGGGCAGCCGCGGAGACTTCAACGCTCTCGTTCAACTGTCCAACCTGCAGGTCGAAATCGATGCGCGCGCTTTGCTGCACCTGGATTTCGACGCCCGACTTGACGGTGGCCTTGAAACCGGTCTTTTCGGCCTTCAGGCTGTAGACTCCCGGCACCATCGCTGGAAAAGTGTACAGACCTGCGTCGTTGGTAATGGCGGTTCGGCCTACGTTCGTGGCGACGTTCGTAGCGGTCACCTGGACCGCGGGAATAGCCGCCCCTGTGCTATCGCGGACCTGGCCGCTGATTTCTCCAAATGTCTGCCCGTGCACAGACAGAACCGTTGCGAGTACAAGCCCCCCCGCAAGCATCAACTTGGTGCCCATGAGTTTCCCCCACCAAATGTGAATTTGCCGCCGGACTTTCTGGTAGCTGAGGATAGATCATCCAGGTTGTCATTCTGTTTCGTAGTTGAGCCGATTTTTTTTCTGTCCCCCTCAAACCAGCGGCGGGAGTAGAGTAGTCTGCATGACCCGACGCGAATTACTCGGCTGGCTGGCCGCTGCGGCAGCGCAGGCCGGCGCCTCGATCCCAGCGAACCGGAACGTGAAGTGGGCCCTCAGTGCGGCTCTGTGGCGCTACTTCCGGCCGGTGCCGTTCACCGACATCCTGGATGTGATGAAGGACACCGGCTTCATCGGCATCCGCCTCACGGGCTTCCCCGG
Organism: uncultured Acidobacteriota bacterium; assembly: GCA_963737465.1. Taxonomy (GTDB): domain Bacteria; phylum Acidobacteriota; class Terriglobia; order Bryobacterales; family Bryobacteraceae; genus TMP-7. Next base: position 747,179 of record CAVTTC010000011.1, on the reverse strand, counting down.
CATCCTGAAGACCTACGGGATCAGTGCGGACCAAATGCGCGCGGAGGTGGCGAAGCGCGGGCTTCACGTCGCCACCATCTCGTTCAACGGTCCACTCGAACAACCGGACCAGCGCGCTAAAGTCCTTGCCGACGCGCGCGAGGCGATGACGTTCCTGTCCGGGTTCGGCGCCAGTCACCTGGCGGTATTCTCACCCGGCCGCTCAAACATGTCCGACGCCGCTTTCCGCGAGATGTGCGCCCGCTGCAACCAGATCGGCGAGCTGGCCGGAGAGATGGGGTTCACCGCCGGCCTGCACAACCATCTGAATCAGATGGCCGAGAGCCCGGCCGAGGTTGACCGCGTCATGGCCCTTACGGATCCGAAGCTTTTCGGGCTTTCCCCCGACACCGCCCATTTGCATCTGGCGGGCGCCAACGTGGCCGAGCGTGCTGAACCGCTACAAGCACCGGATCCGCTTTCTCGACTACAAGGACGCGCGTTGGACCACGCCCACTGCCGACTGGGTGGAGGAAAGCGGCAAGGTGCATCCCAAGGACTCCCAGACCGCGCGCTTCTTCTCGAGCATCTACGACCTGGGCGACGGCGACGTGGACTTCCCCGCCTGCCACCGCATTCTCAAGAGCGTCGATTACCGCGGCTGGATCTGTGTGGATCTCGACACCGCCCGAAAGGGTCCGCGGGCCAGCTTCGCCCGGTGCGGATCGTACGTGGTGAGGGTGTTGGAGCCCATTTACCTGTGACCCGCCGCTCATTGTTGGTTGGCGCCGCCGCCCTGGCTGCGCCGAAGCTCCGCATCATCGACCCGCACGTTCACGTTTGGGTTCGGGATCCCGCCTATCCCTGGGCCAAGGAGACTGCGAAACCGCCCGCGCGCGATGCCACTCCCGAGATGCTGCTGGAACTAATGAAAGCGAACGGCGTGGAGAAGACAGTGCTGGTGCAGTACATCGGTTACCGGTGGGATAACCGTTACATCGCCGATACCGTCCGGAAATACCCGCAATACTTTCAGGGTGTGGCCCGAGTGAATCCGCTCGACCCGGCCTCTCCGGACCACCTGTCGCGCTTGGCCGCCGAAGGTTTTCGAGGAGTGCGTCTGAGCCCCGGAGCGGATGCCTCCGGAGACTGGATCCGCGGCGAGTTGATGCCGCCCCTCTGGAAGCGCGCTGAAAGCCTGCGCGTGCCCATGCAGATTCTGGCGCCGGTTTCGCGCATGCCGGATATTGGCAAATTGACCGAACGGTATCCGGATCTCACCGTGGTCATCGATCACATGGCGGACTGTCCGGTGGACGCCCCGGAGGAACTGGAAAAGCTGCTCGCGCTGGAGCGCTATCCGAAGGTGTTCGTCAAGATCTCGCACACCTGGTCGATCTCGCGGCAGCCGTATCCATACCGTGATGCCCAGGAGCACGTGAAGCGTCTGTACCACCGTTTCGGTCCGCAACGGCTGATGTGGGGTACGGACTGGCCGATCGTTGAAGAGCGTGCAAGCTACCGCCAGGCGCTCACCGTAGTGCGGGATGAAATGAAGTTTCTCAACCAGGATGACCTGAGTTGGATCCTATCGAAAACAGTGGAACGCGTCTGGCCGTTCCCATAGCTGATAGAATCCGACCAATGAAAGACGAAGTAACCAATCCATCGACGCGCCGCGGTTTCATGGGCGCCATGACGGCTCTGACCGCCGCTTCCTACAACCGTGTCCTCGGCGCCAATGACCGCGTCGGCCTCGGATTCATCGGCTACGGACTGATCGGCAAGCAGCACATCGCGAACTTCAAGAAGTCGTTCCCAGACGTTGACCGCGTCGCGCTCTGCGATGTCTACAAGCCGCGCCTCGACGAAGGGCTGGCGTACCTGGATAACCCGAACGCCAAAGGCTACAGCGACTTCCGCAAGATGTATGAGAACAAGGACATCGACGGCGTAGTGGTGGCTACCCCGGACCACTGGCACGCCATGCTCACCATCATGGCCTGCGCGGCCGGCAAGGATGTCTACGTCGAAAAGCCGCTCACCGTGTTCATCGACGAAGGCAAGTGGATGCTCCAGGCGATGAACAAGTACAAGCGTGTGGTGGTGGTGGGAACGCAGCGTAACCACAATCCAGGCCACCAGACTGCCAAGAAGATTGTCGAGAGCGGTGTGCTGGGCAAAATCCAGATGGTGCGGTTGGGCGCCGGCGGGCGCAACGTGTATCCGGGATTCGGCAAGCCAACCGCGACGGAGGTGCCGGCCGGCTTCGATTATGATCTATGGCTCGGCCCGGCGCCCAAGCGGCCCTACCAGCCGCACCGGGGCCTGTACCATTTCCGCTGGTTCTGGGATTACTCCGGCGGCCAGTTGACCAACCTCGGCGCGCATAGCGTGGCGGCATTCCTGCTGGTGATGGGTGTCAAAGGTCCGACCAAGGTGGTCTCATTCGGCGGACGATATACCCTCGAGGACGATGGCGAAACGCCCGACCTCCAGCAATGCCTCTATGAGTTTCCGGGCTTCATGATGAACATGGGGGTACGCGAAGCCAACGCTTTCCGCGACACCACGGGCTCGGTGATCATGGGCAACAAAGGCAACCTCGTGTTGGGGGCCAACCGCGTAGTCGCCGAGATGCACGGCGATCCGATGAACCAGATTCCGCGATTCTCGGGCCATCCCACCGGCGGGCCGGTCTACAGCAACACCCAGCCCAAGCCGTGGTTTGAGCCTCCGCCTGAAACTGGTGGCGGCGGGGCGCCGCGGCGACCGGCGCATCGCTCGAGGAGCAGATGTTCGTGGCTAACAAGCGCGACTGGATCGACTGCATCAAATCCCGCAACAAGCCCTTCTGCGATTTGGAGATGGGCCACCGGACCGCGATCATCTGCAATCTCGGGAACATGTCGCTGCGCCTGGGCGGGCGGACGATTCGCTGGGATCCGGAAAAGGAAGTGGTGATCGGCGACAAAGAAGCCGCCGCCATGTGCACCACGCATTACCGCGCGCCGTGGGACGGCGTATTGCGCAGTCTCGTCAAGGTGTGAGAGCATCCAGCCCCGCTAGCGCTGGCGACTTCGCGGATCGTCAACACCCGGTCCGCCGGCGTATTCTTCACCTGCTGGACGCTGCCGGACGGCCACCGAATCTCGATCAGGTCGGCGGCGGTGTCCGGACCGAGTCCGAAGTGAAGCGGTCCCGCGCTCGATGATGCGTAGCCGGCCGCGGAGGAGACGTGCCCGTACTGCACACCGCCGCGGCTGACCACCTTCACTCGCGCGCCGACGGCGTCCCGGTTACTACGGGTGCCTTCCAGTTTCAACTCCAGCCAGTGGTTCCCGCCGGAGGTCTGGTTCATCCAGATCTCCGCCGGACCGCTGAGTGAAACCACCACCACATCCAGGCGGCCATCGCCGTTCAGGTCGCCTACAGCGGAACCGCGATGGCGGCGGGGAGGCTGGGCAGCCAGGCCCGCCTCCGCCGTGAGTGCCTCAAACCGCAGGCCTCCGAGATTCCGAAATACAGAGCTATGCTGTTCGGCCTTGATCGGGCGGGCGGCTTCGAGCGCCTGGACGTGGCCGCGAGTTACAAACAGGTCCTTACGTCCGTCGTTGTCGAAGTCTCCAGCGATCGGGGAGTAACCCGCCATCGACAGGCTCGGCGGACCCATCCCGCTCCTGACGGTGAGGTCCACAAACTGGCCCGCCCCGTTGTTCCTGAATAAGGGGAAGGTCTCCTGATCCAGTGCGACGACGGAGATGTCGGGAAGGCCGTCGTTGTCCAGATCCCGAAAATCGACACCCATACCGGAGATCGCAGCGCCGCTTTCGACCAGAGACACGCCGGCGTCCAGCGCGACCTCCTCGAACTTCCCGCCACCGAGATTGTGAAACAGAAAGTTCTCCATGCTATCGTTGGCGACGAAGATATCGATCTTCCCGTCCAGATCGTAATCCGCGACACCGGCGCCCATGCCCTTGCCCGGATGCGACCGGATTCCCGAGGTGGCGGAAGCATCCCGGAACGTGCCGTCGCCATTGTTCAGGAACAACTGGTTCGGGGTCTTCTTGAAGAACTTGGGATGACAGTACTCCCGAATGCCGCGGTATTCGCAAACCTGCTCGGTTCGAATGTCCCAGCTCAGATAATTCACGACGAAGAGATCCAGCAGTCCGTCGTTATTGAAATCGGCCCATATTCCGCCCACTGACCACAGGGGGCCATACTCATTGTCGGGTTTGGCCAAGCCCGCCTTGGCGGTGACATCCGAGAACGTCCCATCCCCGTTATTGTGATAGAGGGTGTTATGGTGGACACCGCCGACGAAGATATCCTTGTGACCGTCGTTGTCGTAGTCACCGACCGCTATGCCATTATCAAAGCCCGTCCCGGCCAGCCCGGCCTTTTCCGTGACGTCGGTAAAGCCGCCTTTACCGTCGCCGGCAAAGAGACGGTTGCGGTACTTCGGGGAACTCTTCTGAAGAGTCCGAATATCGGCGCCATTAGCGAAGAATACATCCAGGTTCCCGTCGTTGTTATAGTCGAAGACCGCCACGCCTCCGGCCATCGTCTCCGGCACGTGCCGCTCGGGCGTCTCGCAGCTATCCAGTGTGAAGCCGATCTCGCGAAAGACGAATGAGATCCGCGGGCCGCCGGTCTGCGCGAGAATCACGGAGACAACAGCGGCGGCGATGAGATAGCGGCGCATTACTCGATGTTGACGTAGATGCTCTTACGCACGCCGGTCTTTCCATGCATCAATGTGGCCCGGAACTGATACTGTCCCGGCGGAACTCCTGTAAGTGGCGTGTTAGCTACAAACGGGATTGCGCCGGAGGCGTCCGCCGCTGGTAACTCCGGCACTGACTTGGATAACACGTTCCCGTCTCGCATAACTTCCACGATCAGGCGCGGCTTTTCAGACAGGCTCGCATCCGGATACATTGCGAAGAACAGCGAGAGCATCTGGCCGGAGCCTCCGGGCACGGTGTCGGCCAGCGTAGGCACGATTCTTCCCGTCGCTAACTGAAAAGGGTCGAGCCGGTCAGGAATCAGCGCGGGCTGATCGACACGGCGGACCAGGACCATTTCGCTGATGCCCAATCCTGAGCTCGCGGGTTGCACCACCAGCACCGATCGTTTCGCAGCGATTCGCTGTCCTTCGTGGTCGGCCGCGACGCTCTCCACCGTATACCTTCCTGGCGGGATGTTGACCGGTTGAGTGACGATGAAGTGCCCCTGTTTGAATCCGGCCATCCGGTCCCACGGCTCATTCAACGGCACGTCGCGGGAAAGTTTGGCGATCACACGCCCCTCCTCGTCCTTCACCAAGGCCAGCACGGAAATGTGGGTGCGATATTTGGCGGCGGAGTCGTCCTTGGTGAACGCGACCTGGTTCAGCGGCATGTCGAACACGAGGACGGACTGACGCGCACCGGCGGTGGGCCGGAACTGGAGCACCCGCGAACGAAATTCGAGGCCATTCGGCAGTGGATTTCCACCGAGCGCTTTCAACAGCGAGACCTCGTAGGGATACACGGCCTGGCCGTCCATCCGGGGCAGAGCGAAGTAGCCGTTACGGGCCTGCACGACGCCATCGGCACGGTTCAGCTTGACCGAGATCGCCCGGAAGCGTCCGTCGGCGAGCGAGTTCTTCGGGCGGTAGGTGAGTTCGTAGTAGGTGTTGAAGTCCTGACTCAGCCGTTCCAGGTTCGGGCGCAGGTCATTCGTGTTCGCGATGAGGAAACCGCCGGTGCTCTCGGCGAGTTCCATCATCACATTCTGCTGATTGGCGCGGAGGCTGTCCACGGCCCGGTCGAAGGTGCGGAACTCCTGCTTGTTGCCGGCAGCCGTTTCGTGTTCAGTGCTGCGAGCGTAACGGCTCCATTGGGCGGCGTCGGAAAGCCGTCGGTTGGCGTCCACCTGGTCGCTCGCCTGAGTCAGTCCCCGCGCATCGATGGCATAGATGGTGACGTTCGCCAGGTTCGCGGAGCTGATCATGGACTTGAACTGCTCCACCAGGCCGCTGGGCATCTGCAGACCTTCGGCGAAGTACAGGGCGGTCTTGCGGCCGGGCAACTTCTGGAGTTCTTTCACCACGGCCCACAACGAAAACACCGACATGCGGCCGAGATCCTCGCGGGAAATCTGATCGGCCATGTCCGCCATCTCGCGAGCCATCCGGGCGGCCTCGGCGGCGGAGAAGGATCCACCGTCCACGGCCCCGGGGCTTTGTCCGGGAGTGGATGCCACCTGCGGGGCATCGGGGACCTCCTCCGGGGCCGGAGCATCGTTAGTGAAACTGCTTCTCTCCCCGGAAGTGGCCTTTTCGATCGCGGTCCGTAATAGCGAGGCGTTGGCGGTATATGGCTGAAGAACGCGGAAGCCCCGATCGATGGTGAACACGCCGTAATAGACATTGGGGCCCAGGTCGCGCGCGAGAAAATCGAGTGACGCCTGACGGCTCAACCGGCGCCCGTCCGGACCCAACCGATCATAGACAAACGAGACCAGCCGGATCTGACGCGAGATCTGAACGGACTCCTTCACGGTCGCGGGCGTGGCGGAGGGCGCCGCCGGCGGCTCCGACGCTTGCGCAGCGCCGGGACGGTGGACTTCGCGGAACGAGGTGATCGACTGTTCCACGCCGTCTTCGCGAACGGTCACCTCTTCGGAGTTTAACCCTCGGATGATCCGGCCCTTTTTGTCGCGGACCACGACGTCCACCAGGACTTCGGTGGCGTCGGAACGCAGGGTTGGGCCGGCCGGTGGCTGCTGCGCGGCGGCGGGCAGCGCGCCGAAAATGCAGAGCGTCGCCAAGAGTGGCGACGCGGCACGCAGGAGTGCGTGCGCCACATCGGCCAGCACATCTGGCAACACATCGGCCACTGGGTCATGGGAAAGCATGCGTGCGTAATCCTTCAGCGGGATTCGACTGTTACTTTCATGCGATCTTCCGCGGTGGAGGACCCCTGTTTCACGGTCAGGTGTATCTCATAGGTGACTGCCGGCATGCTCTCAGTGGGGGCCGACATCACGTAGTTGATCCGGCCCTGGGCATCGGGCGCGGGGAGGGGCAGATCGGCTTTCGCGATGGGCGCTCCTTCCACCAGGAACTCGATGGACGCGGTGGGGGCCGCCTTGATGGCAGGGTCCGGATACACCACGAAGAAAGTGGAAAGCTGCGCGCCTTTCACGGCGAAGACCTTGCCGCTCAGGGTAGGGGTGATCTTGCCGCCCTGGAACTGGAGAGGCTCATTCGGGTCCAAGTCTTTCGCATTCGGCTGGTAGTTACGGACCAGACAGAGGTCTGAAATCGAAACGCCGGAGGGTTTTGCTTCCACCACAAAGGGAGTCTTCTTTACACCGAGCTTATCCGCTTCGTGATCGATGACGGCGGTCTCCAATGTGTAACTACCGGGCTGGATTTCCACCTGCTCCCTGTAAATGAAGTTGCCGGCTTTGGCCTGGGGCACCAGGTTGAGCGGTCCACTACGCGGAAGATCGTTCGTCAATTTGGTGACGACCTCGCCTTTGTCGTTCCTGACTAGAGCCATCAGCGAGACACGGGACTTAAACGTCTTAGCGGCGGCGTCTTCAGTGAACTGGATGCCGCTCATGGGCACCTCCACGATCACCAACTGTTTGCCCTTGAGCCGCATCGTACCCGACCGGAACTCGACAGCAGCCGGAGCCGGCGTGGTATCGATGGCCTTGAGCAACGCGAATTCGAACGGCAGGACGGCGGGTCCGCGGACGTTTACAGGCAAGGCGAAATATCCGTTCCGGGCGTGGACCACCACGTCCTTGCGAAGTGCTTCGACGCGCGTTTTGCGGAACTTTCCGTCATACGTCTCGATGCCCGGGTCATAAGTGATTTCGTAATAGCTGGAGATTTCCTCGTTGATCTGTTTCAGCGAAGGCCGAAGATCATTGGAATCTCCAATGAGGAATCCCCCGGTGGATTCCGCGAGAGTGCGGAGAGGCAACTGCTGATTACTGCGGCCGCTCACCTCGGCGCGATCGGCCGCCCTGATCTGGTCGATCGTCACGGCAGACCTGCGGTCGGTGTTGGTGACATCGTCGGCGATATCTTTAGTTGCTGCTCGCAGTTCGTCGGTGGCGCTCTGGTTCTGGCTTGTGGTCATCACGCCGCGGCAATCCACGGAGTAGAATGACACGTTGCCGCGATTGGCCGTGCTCATGATGTTATTGAAGGGCTCGTCCAGGTGTGGCGGAAGGTCCATGCCTTCGGAGAAGTACAGCATGCTCTTGCGGCCCGGCAGGGAGTACTGGCCGCGAACCAGTGAGAGCAGCGCGAAGATGGAGGTCCGGGTACTCTCCTCACGGCTGTAGCTGGAATCGAACTGCAGCATGTTCAGCATGATCTCGGCTGTCCGCCTGGCGATGGCGTCGGAGCCCGCGGCGCTACCGGCGGCGGCCGGAGTAGTGGGGGGCGGCTGAGTTGAGGCCGTGCCGCCTCCCGCGCGGCCAGCCGTTTCCTGCAACTGCGCCTTGATGCGGGCGGATTCAGCGGCAAAAGTGGTGTACTTGCCGCTGGTCGCCATCTCAATAGCCTTCTTCAACGCGGCCTTGTCGGTAGTGAACTGCTGTAACACGTAGAGTTGGGTATCGATGGCGACCACAGAGTAGAACACGTTCTGCGCCTGGTCACCCTGCACCAGATCCTGGGCCGCCTTGCGGGCGATGCGGCGGGCGGAATCTCCGAGTTGCTGGAACACCAGCGTTACCAGACGAATCTGGCGCATCGCGTCGAGTGGAACGCGAGTGCCTTTCTCGATGGCCTCAGCGCCTTCCACCACGCGCAAGCCGGCGATCTTCTGTTCGACGCCGGCATCGGTGACGCGGAAGTCGGCTGCGGACAGATCCTTGACCGGTTTGCCCTTCTTGTCGCGCACGATGACATCGAGCATTACTTCTTCCGCAGTGGCCTTGTAGACCGGCATCTGCTGGGATGGTTGGGGCTGGGCAGGGGCCGCCTGAGCCTTTACGGCGGGCGCAAGGGCGGTAGCCAGCACGCCCAGGAGAAGGGCGTTAGTCAGGGTATTCTTCATGAGGCCTCACTATGCGGATGAAATGATCGGTGAACCGGAAGTGCGCGGTGGATAACTCGTATTTCGGCATGTGACACGTCGCGCAATCATTTTGACTCACCTTACATAACTGAATGGATTTCTGTGTGCCGGCGGCAGGGCGATGACAAGCCTTGCAGGCTGAATCATAACCGGCGATGGCTTTGTCCGGCCGTGTGTGCGGATCGTGGCACGCGGTGCAGCCGATTCGCCGGTCAACGGCATCGTAACACTTGCTGAGCGCGATCCGGTACGGCTGGAAGCGGACGTTGCCCACCCCTCGCGGACCGTTGATCTGAATGAAGTCCCAGGTGCGATGGCAAGCGCCGCAAACATCCGAAAGCTCTTCCGTGGTGGCGGATTTGAGATGCCGCAAACGTCCGGTGGCGAGGTCACCCTGCTTGCGGGCGGCGGCATGCCGGAAAGCGCCGGCATGGCAATTCTCGCACTGGACGCCGACTTCCAACGTGCGGGTCCATTCCAGCGTGCCCTTGGGGACCGAAGGGGCTCCGGGGCGGGGCGAGGAATGACATGCGAAACAGTCCGTCACCTCCTGGGGCCGCATCTCCCGGCCGAACGCCTCCGCGAGGGTTTTCGGCGTTCCTTGCGGCGCGCCCATGGTGACTCCCAGTCCCTCCAGGGCATTGTAATAACTGACCCAGCTCTCATACAACTTTCCATCGCGTTCGAGCAGGTAGGTCTGCCCGGCGGCGCCCTGTCCCACGAGCCACTGAATGGGGGCGGAGATAGTGCCGGCACCGTCGGTGACCGTATAGGAGTAATGGTCGCCGTCGCGGCGGATCTGATACCGGTAGGGGCCGATGGTGTGTGTGACTTCCGGCCGGGTCTGAAGGATTCGGGACCGGATGCCGGGTTCCATGGCGTGGGCCATTTGGGTCGCGGCGTGACCCTTGGTCTCGGCGGGATGGCAGGGGGCGCAGATGAGGGGGCCGGTGGGTTCGGCGGTGGGGACTGAGCGGGGCGGGCTGAGAGCCCGCCGCAGCCCGGGGGGCCGCCCCACTTTGAAGGCCGCCCACCACAGGATGGGCAGGAGTCACTGGACGCTGCCCCACATGGCAAAGGCCAGTATGACGGACATCACTGGATGTCCTTTGCGTCGGTGAGCTTTTTCAGCCGCGCGTACTCGGCTCGCTCACGGGCGGCGTCCTGCTTGCGGCCAACCTTCATGTAGGCGGCGGCCAGTGAATAATGGACCTGCGGGCTATCCGGGGCCAGTTTCGCAGACGCTTCGAGTTCGCGGATGGCGCCGGGAACATCGGGCGGGTTCAGCCCCAACAACACGCGGCCGAGACAGGCACGGGCGGCAAAGGACCGCGGAGCAACCTTCGCGGCCTGTTCCGCATACGGACGGGCGACGTCCGCCTTATCGCGTTTCAAATATTCGAAGGCCAGCGAGATGAGCGCGGGCAGATGGTCCGGCTGGATTGCGAGTTCCTGCTTCAGCTGATCGATGCCTTTATCCGGATCGCTGGCCAGCAGCACCGTCGCATAAGAGTAGTGAACGTTGGGAGTTTTTGGATATGCGTGTACGAGTTCCTCAAAGCGAGCGGTAGTCACAGCGGCGGGACTGGGACCCACCCCCATCAAGGCGCTCCCCAGTTTGAAGGCGACATCCCGATCGCTCTCAGGAAGCTCATGCGGGAAAATCGGCCGGCGCAGGGCGGCGATGCCCGTCACGGCCACCACGTTAGGATCGGGAACACCTTCGCGGGCCAGCATGCCGGCGAATTGAAGAGCCCGTTCGAAGTTTCCAGCCTTGGTGTGCAACAAGGCCAGATGGTAGATGGCCACGTCGGAGAGTTGTTCCCCGTTCGGCAACCCGAGCGCGGCAGCCTTCTCGAGATGGTCCAGAGCCGCAGCCAGCTCCTTGGTTTGGAATTCGCAGAGACCGAGAAAAGCGAATCCAGCGCTCAGCTTGGCGTTGAGCGCGACAAATTTCCGGAAGGCGTCACGGCACTGAGGGTACTGATCCAGCCCATATTGGATGGTCCCGATCTGCCACCATCCCTCCTCCCACTTGGGCGCGGCCTGGACGGCCTGGCGGTACAGGCGCAGGGCTTCATCGGAACGGTTTGCCTCGCGCGCAGCGGCAGCCTGGCTCGCAATGCCGGCGATGGCGGCGGGCGGAGGCGGAGGCTGTCCGATTGCGCAAGCAGCGCCGAGCACCAGAAGGCCCGCCGGCAAAACCGCCTTCATGGATTCTTCCTGGCGGGACTGGAAACGGAGGCATCAGTGGGGGCCTTGGCCTGCTGTGCCTGTGCTTCCGCGTTCAGCCGGGTAACGATGGCGCGCTCGCGATCGCCATCTTCCTTGCGCTTGAGCCGGTAGTAAATGGTTGCCAGTGTGACGTGCGCCTCGGTGAACTGCGGAGCCTCTTTGACCAGCGCCTCAAAGACCTTGCGCGATTCCTCAATCTTGCCCTGGGCGAGATAGATGGCGCCCTGCTGATAGCGGACTCCGAAATCGCCCGGCCGAATCAGCAACGCACGATCGAGGTATTCGAGAGCCTTGGGATATTCCTGCTCCTGTTTCAGAATCACCGCCAGGTTCAGGTTGGCGAGGAAATTGTTGGGGTCGAGCGCCAGCTCCTTGCGAAACGCGGCGGCGGCTCCCGCGGAATCGCCTGTCTCCATGAGGGCCTGCCCATGATAGGCATTCACGGCCGGCAGGTTCGGATTCATCTCGACGGCCCTTTTCAGATCTTCGAGCGCTCCGGTGAAATCCGCGTTGTTCAGTTTTGCGGTCCCCATGAGAAGGCGGGCCTCAGCGGATTCTCCGCGGCGGAAGATCGGCTCCAGGACGCGCTGCCCCTCGTCATCGCGCTTCTCGCGGAGCAGGGCGGTGCCCATCATGTAGGCGACGCCCAAGTCATCCGGCTTCTTCTTCTGAACCGGCGCCAGCAAGTCGATCACTTTCTGATTCTCGCCAAGTTGGAGCCAGCAATCCCCCAACAGGAGGATAGCCTGCTGGTTGTCGGGAGCCAGCGCCCGCAGGGTCGATAGCTCCTTGGCGGCCATGGAGATGCTGCCCATCTTGTAATAGGCGAGGGCCAGATTCAGTGAGAGCCCGATGTTGGTTGGCGCGACTTTGAGCCCGGCCTTGTAGGTCTGAATCGCCTCCGTGTAGCGGCCCTGTTTGGAGAGCGCGGCCCCGAGATTGATCAACGCCGTGAGATTGCCCGGATGCCCTTTCAGATACTCGCGATAGGCGGCAACGGCGGTATCGAGGTCACCAGCCTGATGGGCGGCGACAGCCCGCTGAAGCGCGTCCTCGGGTCTCTGGGCTAGAGCGGCCAGGCAAAGGAGGCACGCCGCGACTACTCTGCTGAGCATCGATATCCTATTGTATCGAGAACGATTGTATCGAGAACGAGATCCGATGGACCCGGGACGGTTATCCGGCGACACTGGGAGCCTCGGGAACATCGCCCTTGCCGGTTGCGGGTGCCGCGGTGGGTTCGTTTCGTTCGTTTCCGGTTTGCGGGTGACGGGGAGGGGACCAGAACGAGTCGTGGTCAGGCGGGTCGGGGTTCTGGTCGAGCTGGGTTTTGAGCCAGGCCATAGGGTCGGTGGCTTCGTTTCGTTTTTCGGTCTTGCGGGCCTGGGTGAGCTCGCGGTGGGCCTTGTAATAGGACCGTTCGGCGGCCGTCCGGTAGCGCTGGAGCAGGTCCATGATGTTGGAAGTGCGGTTCGTCAGTTTCAGGACGATGAGGTGGTCTGGGTTCGATTCGTCGTATTCGTCGAGGAGCTGTTCGAAGGCGACAGCTTCGAAGCGGTGAGTGCGATCGAGGCGCCAGCGGGATTCGGCCATCCGGGCGACGAGGAACTTCTCATGTTCGGTGGACGGGGAGTGTTCCTTCTGGAGAGTTTCGACGAGTTGGGCGTAGGCGTCGTGATCCTCGTGCGGGAGGACGGTGAAGGACGATGACAGTCCGTGGGTGGTCGCGTTCTGGGCGGACGCGGCCTTTCCTTCCGGCGTTTTCGGGCCGGTGCTGTGTTGGGCGTTGCACCGGTTGGCGGCGCGTTTACGTCTGGAACTCATATTTGTCTCTCCTACCTTCAGCGTATCGGACGGCTCCAAATCTCCAGTTTGCGGTTTTGGGGTTAAGTTGTTGACGGGATTGGGAGATGGCCTGTGGAAAACTCAGTATTAACGGTGTAAACCGACGGCGGAGTTTTTGGCCACGGATGGACACGGATTGACACCGATTTTGGAGTGACCTGTAGAATGAGGATTCCCCGGAAACTCATCGCCAAGACCAAGATTGTCGCGACTGTGGACCGGCGGGACGACGGATGTTGGATCACCGATCTTGCAGAGCCGCAACGTCACGCGCCGTAGCGTGAAGCATTCCTGGCACGTCGGGAACGCGCTAGAATATGCCGAATGTCCGACGATCGAAGAAAGGGAGTATGAACCGGTTTGTGAAGGCTGCACTACTGCTCGGCGCGCTTGGCGCGGCTTTTCTGCTGGGGCAGAGCACCAGTAACTTCGATAAGTGGTGGACCCCCGAGAACGACGCTCTCACCGCGGCGCCACGACATCACAAGGTTCTCTTCGAAAACGATGAGGTGAGAGTGTTGGAAGTAACCGTTCCGCCCGGCGTTCGCGAGCCGCTCCATGCCCACCGGTATCCGAGTGTCTTGTACTATGTCTCCGCTGCCCATCTGCAGGAATACTCGCCGGGCGTGCCCGTGGTGGATCGTGGCCACAAAGACGATGGGGACGTCATCTTTCTGCCCGTCGGCCCTCCGCATCAGATGGAGAACCTGGAGCACAGCAAACCTCTGAGAGCCATCCGGGTGGAGTTGAAGAAGGCTCGCTGACGCTGATGGGCGAGGTCGTTTTTCGGAATGAGCACCTGGGAGCAATCCACGGTAAGATTAACCATCGTCCAGTCCGCCGAGATCGAGGGGGGAAGTCATGACACATCGCGAAAGAATTGCCTGCCATAACCGGTCAGGGTATTTTGTGGCGCTCGCCATACTCGTCACTTCTAACTCAGCCGCCGGTCAGCAGATCACAACCGTCGCGGGCGGCGGCTACGATACCTCGAATGGCATCGCTGCCACCCAGGCTCTGGTTGGTGCTTCGCAAGGCATCGCGATTGACCCGGCCGGCAACATCTACTACTGGGACGGCAGCAGCATCGTGGTCCGCAAAGTGGACACGAATGGAATCATCAAAACGGTAGCGGGCAACGGCACTCTGGCGTTGGCGATTGTCGGGAGCATTGGCGATGGTGGCCCCGCGACCAGTGCGGGTTTCGGCACTCCGGGTGTGTTTGCCGGCGTGGCTGTAGACGCGGCCGGGAACCTTTACGTCTCCGATCCTGGCAACAAACGCGTCCGTAAAGTGGATACGTCGGGAATCATCACCACGTTCGCAGGCACGGGCAATGTGATCTTCAGTCAGCCGTCCGGATTGGCCCTCGACAGCGCCGGAAACCTCTATGTCGCCGACGCAACATTGGGGAGAGTCTATAAGGTAACTCCATCGGGAGCCGGTTCCGTCGTGGCCGGAGGCGGCACGGGCGACGACGGCGTCGCCGCCACCAGCGCGTACCTTTTGGCGCCCTATGGCATCGCGTTCGATAGGCAGGACAACCTCTATATCGCCGAGGACAGAGGGCGCGTCCGCAAAGTGGACAGCTCCGGAGTCATACACACCGTCGCTGGAAGCGGCTCGATCGGGTACTCCGGCGATGGCGGAGCCGCCACCGGCGCTCTGCTGTTCGGTGTGGAAGGTTTGGCCATCGATAAATCGGGGAACCTTTATGTTGCGGATAACGCCAACAATCGCGTCCGGAAAGTGGATACCTCCGGGATCATTACGACCGTGGTGGGCACCGGCGTAGCCGGCAATAGCGGCGATAACGGACTGGCGATCAACGCGCGCATTACGCCGGGAGGGCTGGCTCTGGACGCTTCCGGAAATCTGTACATCACTGGCGGGACGATTCGCAAAGTCTCCTTCGGCTCGGCGCCTCCCGGGCTTTATTCGAGTGCGCCCTCTCTGTACTTCGAGGGCACCGTCAGTCACCCCGGTGTCCCCAGCCAGGTTGAGATTGTCGGGACTCTGGGCGCGCCGATCAGCTTCAACGTCACGGCTTCTACGCAATCCGGCGGCAGTGGTTGGCTGATCTCCAGTACGCCGACTGGAGCAACACCGCAGGTATTCAGCGTCAGTATCGGCAATGGACCAACGACCGCCGGCACCTACAAGGGCACCATCACCTTGACGCCGACCACTTCGGGCTATTCGCCGATCACAATTCAAGTAACGTACGTGATCAACGCTGCACCGCCGGCCACGCCGGTGATTACCGACGTCGAGAACGGCGCCAGCTTCCAATCCGGTTACCTGGCCAATTCCATCTGGACCATCAAGGGAACCAACCTCGCCTCGGTGACGGACAACTGGAACAACTCCGTTGTCGGCGGCGAGCTTCCCACCTCGCTCGACGGCGTGACGGTCACCTTTGGCGGCTATCCGGCCTACATCAGCTACATCAGTCCCACGCAGATCAATCTCCTGACCCCCGACAGCGGGCTCGGCGCGCCCACCGCAACGGTGAGCAACAATGGCGCCACCAGCACTGCCTTCCCCATCCCGGGCCAGAGCCCTCCGTTTTCGCCTGCGTTTTTCCTGTGGCCCAATAACCAGGCTGTCGCAACACGTCAGGACTACACATATGCAGTTAAGCCCGGCACATTTCCAAGCGTGAACACCATCGCGGCGAAACCGGGTGACGTCATCACCCTGTGGGGTACCGGATTCGGTCCCATCACCCCGGCGATACAGGACGGAGCGGTGGTTCCCAGCGACAAGCTCTACTCGACCAGCACTCCGCCCACCGTGACCGTAGGCGGCGTCCCGGCCACTGTGTACGGCGCTGCGCTGGCGGCAGGGTACGCCGGGTTATATCAGATAGCGATCCAGGTGCCGGCATCGCTCGGCGCCGGAGACTGGCCGATCATCGCAACCATGGGCGGCGTCAACCCGGTTTCGTCGCCCAGCAATGTGGTGCTGTCGGTCGCGCCGTAGGATCGCGCAACCAGCCATCGATCTGGTGAATTCCGCATCGGAATGTGCGTAGACCCCGGCGGCAAAAGGTTTGCCGTTGTCATGACGCCGCAGCCGTCTGCGGCTCGGACCGCGCGGCACAGTCGAAGGTGAGGGGACTGTCCAGGAGGAAGTTAGACGACACGGCACGGCTCAGTCTCCCTGTGGCCCGCCACACGGAATCCTCAGCACACCGACGATGCGCCCGAACCGAACCCAAATCTCATCCCAGAACCTGCGTTTTCGGCTGGACTGAATAGTAGACTATTTAACGAGGCCGGTACAGCACCAGGAACAAAGAATGGAGCGGTCGAAGATTCCAGTCGTGAAAATTGAAACACTCGCGGTCCATGCAGGGCGCAGCAGTGATCCGGCGACCGGCGCTGTGACGCCAGCGATCCAGGTTTCGACTACTTTCGAACGCGGCGCCGATGGCGAATATCCTCTCGGATTCAGCTACGCGCGCGAAGGGAATCCAACACGGCGATCACTCCAAGAGTGCCTGGCAGCGCTCGAAGGCGGAAAAGAAGCCCTCGCGTTCTCCTCCGGAATGGCGGTGGCGACGGCGCTCTTGCAGGGCCTGGAACCGGGTGACCACGTCGTCGCAGGGGACGATGTTTACTATGGCCTGCGGCAGGTAATCGGCGGCGTGTTCGCCAAGTGGCCCCTGGATACCAGCTACGTCGATATGACCGACGTCGCGGCTGTACGGTCGGCAATGCGGCCCAACACCCGGCTGGTGCTGATCGAGACGCCGTCAAACCCGCTGTTGAAGATCGTCGATCTCGCGGCCGTCGCCCGGATTGCCAGGGAGGTCAATGCCATCACGGTGTGCGATGGCACTTTTACGACGCCGGTTCTCCAGCGCCCTCTCGACTGCGGCATCGACATGGTCTGGCACTCCACGACGAAGTACATCGGCGGGCACGGTGACATGACCGGAGGTGCGCTCATTACCCGATACGACAACTATCTTTTCGAGCGAGCCAGGAACTCATTGATGTTCGGTGGAGCGGCCCCGTCCGCATTCGATTGCTGGTTGGCGCTGCGCGGCGTGAGCACGCTGCCCTGGCGCATGAAGGCACATTGCGAGAACGCGCTCGCGGTTGCGGAGTTTTTGCGCCAACACGCCGCGGTCGAGCGTGTACACTATCCGGGACTGCAAACTCATCCGGGTCATGACGTGGCGAGTCGCCAGATGTCGGGTTGGGGCGGGATGTTGTCCTTCCAGGTTCACGGCGGCCGCGAAGCGGCAATGAGGGTCGCGGCCCGGGTGCGGCTGTTCACACGAGCCACGAGTCTCGGCGCACCGCATAGCCTCATCGAGCACCGTGCATCGATAGAGGGTCGTGAGACCAAGACACCCCAAAATCTGCTCCGTGTCTCTGTCGGCCTCGAGAACGCTGATGATCTGATCGCTGATTTACAGCAAGCGCTGCAATCGTGAGGGTCTAAAGGAGCTTGACCGGGATGTCGCCCGAGCGGCGCCGTGATGGCCCGCACGCGATGCAGGCTGTCACAGATCAGGTTCGTTCAACCTGCTAAATCATACGCAGGCCTGGGAGCGCGAATTCAGTCGCCCGCTTTCACCCAGTCTTCATCGAATCGCACGTGTTTGATGGACTTGCCCTCCGGCGTGAAATAGCTGTATGTCACGTGGATAGCGCCGTCGCGCGCCTGGATCACCGACGGGTAGTGATACTGGCTGGGGGCCTGCGCTGCTGGACTTGCCGTCCAGGTGGCGCTTCCACTTCCAGGTGGCGCCTTCGTCATCGCTGAGGGCGGCCACCAGGGAATAGCGGCCGCGTTCCAGATCGTTGTACACCATGATCCAGTTGCCGTTGCGCAGGCGGACGGTTTCCAGGCTGGTGCCGGGGTTGGGAATATCGGTATCGGCGGCGCGCGTCCAGGAAACGCCGTCATCGGTGGAGAAACTGATGTGGGCGCGCTTGGGCGGAGGACCGTTGTCCCGCAGATACGCCACCAGGCGTGCCGTCGTTCTTGCGGACTACCGAAGGTTGAATGCAACCCTCGCCCACGATGGGCTGGCTGGCGCTCCAGGTATAGCCGCGGTCGTCGCTGATGGCCATGATGCCGTACGAATAGCCGTCGGAATACATGGGCACCAGGATGCGGCCGGACGGCAGTTCCAGCGGATGGGTGCGTGTGAACCAGCCCATGCGGGAGAAGTATTCATCCTCCGCCCTCTCGATGAGGCGCCGGGCGCGTTCGGAGCGCGGGCCGGATCCCGCGGCCACGGCAGCGGCAAAGTCCCTGGTCAGCGGTCCGATGTCTTTCGGGATCAGAACGATGTTGTCCTGGAACTCCCATTTCGGCGGTCCCGAGGCCTGCTGGTAATCGGTAGAGATGCGGTACTTCATCAGCGCCGTCTCCCACTTATGGGCGACGATGAGCGGCCAGAAGAAAAAGAGGCGCTGCCGGGAATCCAGAAAGAGGACGGGGTTGGTTTCCGGAAATCCCGGCGTGTCGGCGAGCGTGAACGGCGCAGTCCACTTGCCGGTCGATCGATTCCAGCGCGCGGCTTGAATCAGGACATCGTCCGCGGTGCGTTCGCCGGAGCCGTGGAACCAGCACACCAGCAGATCGCCGTTCGGCAGTTCGACAATCGAGGAGGAGTGGTTGTGCCACTTCTCCAACGGGAAGATGAGTTCCCCGGAATACTGCGGCGCAGCCACGGCACAGACAGCGGCGACGAGGAAAGCGGTAATCGTGCGCATTGGACCTCCGCGCAAAAGTGCTCTCTAAGCGTTGCTTCCCGTGCGATGCGCCACGGAGATCGCGTGTCGCAGCCGGTTCCAATCCGTGCTCGCCTCCACGGTGCAATCGGCGCCCAGAATGAACTGGCGGGGAGCGCTCTTCACCACCCGTTTGATCTCGGCTTCAACCTGCTCGGGAGTTCCGGTGCCGAGAATGCCATGCCGGTCCATGCCGCCCATATACGGGCGTTTGAAGAGCTTGGTGATCTCTTGCGGCGAGAGTTGCTTGCCCACGAGTTTCGGGTTGCAGTTTACGACGTGCCCGGGGTAGTCGAGAGTCGCATCGTAGTTAGCGTAAGGCGCAACGTAATCGCACACGTGCAGGATGTTGAAGGGACACGCGGTGCTGATCTCCTTCATGGCGACAATATCGAAGGGCTTCACGTAGTCGGTGAAGATCCTGGGATTCGTAAAGCGCTTGGCTTCGGAGCCCTGTGTGGACATATAGAAGCCATCGACACCCGCCTTGATGCAGGCTCGCACAAAGATGAGCTGGCTCTCGGTGAGTATTTCCAGTCCGCGCTTCACGGCAGCGGGGTCCTCTTCCAGATGACGCTGCAGAACGGGCGTGGTGGCGCACTGACCGGCGCACATGAAGGGCGAGTAGAGGGTCATCAGGATCAAGGCGTCCTTCTTGGAGGACTTGACCAGTTCCCGCACGGTCACGATCAGCGGTTCGTAGAAGTCGATCTTCCGGAGCGTCAGCTTCGACCAGTCGGCGGGTTTCTGGAGGAATGCCTGCTGCTCGTAGGCCTGCTCGAACTGGATCTTCACGAAATCCATGTCCGTCTGGCGGAAGAACTCGAGATGACGCTGGGCGGCGGCGGGACCGTTCTTGTAGCCCTCGCCGAAGTGAAGGAAAAAGGCGGCCGGGGTGTAATTGGGGTCGGTCTTGCCCGCAAGCCACTGGAGCATCCGTTCCCGCTTGTTCGCGGGTCCGGGGCTGAAGGGGGAGGCGAGGGCCGAACGTCCGGCGAACAGCGAGCCGGCGCCGAGCGGAGCAAGTCCAAGAAACGCGCGTCTGTTCATGTACGTAGAATACACTGTGTCCGGTTCACCTACGGCGATAATTGAATAATGAGGTGGCTGCGGTTTCTGGCGCTGATTCACCTGGCGGGCGCGCTGATAGCGGACGTGCCCGGCAAGATCACGATCGACTATCCCGAGCAAGCATCGATCTTCCCGCCTGAGATTGCTCCCCCGACGTTCCTTTGGCGGGATGCGGCGCCATCCGCCACGCGCTGGCGCATCGAGATCTCTTTCCCCGGCGGGGCGGCTCCGCTCCGCGCCGAGACTGCGGGGCCAAGGATGCAACTTGGCCCCATCGATCCCGATTGCGTCGCACCCACCAACAAGCCTCCGCAGTTGACCCCGCGACAGGCGGCGGCGCACACCTGGTCGCCCGATCCCGTGTTGTGGGCGTCCATCAAGAAGCACCCCACCGCGACCGTCACCATCACCGGCTTCGACGGGACCGAGGAGGTCTCTACCGGGCGCGTGACCATCCACACCTCGCGAGACCCGGTGGGCGCGCCCATCTTCTATCGCGACGTGCCGCTGATGCCGTCGGAGACTCAGACGGGCGTCATCAAGCCCATCGCCTCGGAAGCGGTGCGGCTGATCGCATGGCGGCTGCGCAACATCGCCGAGCCGCGGAGCCGGGTCCTGCTGACCGGCCTGCCGATGTGCGCGAACTGCCATTCCTTCTCGCGCGACGGCAAGACGCTCGGAATGGACATGGACGGTCTGCAGAATAACCGCGGCCTCTATACGCTGACTCCCGTCGGACGCGAGACGGCCATCCGCAACGAGAACGTAATTCAATGGAGCGATGCGACCGGCCCGCTGAAAGGGAATCTGCGGATCGGTTTCATGTCGCAGGTTTCGCCGGACAGCGAATTCGTCGTGACCACCATCGACGCGCCCGGGGCCGCGAGGGGCAGCAATTACTATGTCGCGAACTTCATGGATTACCGCTTCCTGCAGGTGTTCTATCCGACTCGCGGCATTCTGGTCTGGTACAGCAAGAAGACGGGCGTGCTGCAGCCGCTGCCGGGAGCCGACGATCCACGCTTCGTTCAGATGGGCGCAGTCTGGAGTCCTGACGGGAAGTACCTGGTGTTCGCCCGTGCCCGCGCCAGGGAACCGAATCCCGCGGGCACCGTGCTGGCACGGTTTGCCAATGACCCGAACGAAACGCAGATCCAGTACGACCTCTATCGCATTCCCTTCCGGGGCGGCCTCGGTGGCACTCCGGAGCCGATTCGAGGCGCATCCGCAAACGGCAAGAGCAACTCGTTCCCGAAGATCTCGCCGGACGGCCGGTGGATCGTGTTCGTGCAGGCGCGGAACGGCCTTGCTGATGCGCCCGGACAGCGAACTCTACATCGTGCCGGCCGAGGGCGGCGAGGCGCGGCGGCTGCGTGCCAACGCGCGCGCCGATGAACTCCTGGCACAGCTTCTCGCCGAACGGCCGATGGCTGGTATTCTCCTCCAAACGCCAAGGCCCGTACACACGGATGTACCTGACGCACCTCGACCCGGACGGCAACGACAGCCCGGCGATCCTCATCGAGAATGTTACGGCGTCCAATCGCGCCGTGAACCTGCCGGAGTTCGTCGCGATACCGCCGGACGGAATGCGGACCCTGGGAGGACCGGTGATCGATTACTATAAACTGTTCGACCGCGCGATGTACTACCAGAAGAACGCCCGGTACGGGGAAGCCGCCGCAGACTGGGAGAAGGTGATCCAGATCCGTCCGGACGATCCGATCGCGCAGGGCTATCTCGGCATGGCGCTGATGTTGTCGGGCCGGCGTGAAGAGGCCGCCCCACACGTGCGGAAGGCTCGCGAGCTGAAGCTGGCGCAAGCGGTGGAGGAGTTTTCCCACGCAGTGAAACTGGACCCGACATCGGTCTCCGCACGTACGAATCTCGGCCGTGCGCTGATGGCGCAGGAGCGGGTCGGGGAGGCGGTCGTGGAACTGCGCGAGGCGATCCGACTGGCTCCGGACTACGTCCCAGCCCTCCGAGAGGCTGCCTGGGTACTGGCAACTTCGCCCGACGATACGCTGCGAAATGGGAAGGAAGCCCTGAGCTTGGCGCAGCGCGCGGTCGAAGTCACCGGCGGAAAAGATGTTGCGGTTCTGGATGCCCTGGCGGCGGCGTATGCAGAGGAGGGCCAGTTCGAAGAAGCTGTGGACACCGCGCACCGAGCGCTTGCGGTGGCCACAGCTGCTGAATCCGGGGAGCTTCGAAGCAGGGCCGCGCTGTATGAGGCACGACGGCCGTTCCGGGCTCCCCGGACGGATTGAGGATGGGTCGCTTGCTGACGCGCGCGGCTCGGTAGCGTGCGCGCGTTACTGAGCCGCGCCCGTAAGAAAGCGGGGTTCTGCGCCACGGAACTACGCGACTTCTCTCTTGTTCTTGATCTCCGCCAGCAGTCGCTCGATCTCGTCCTCCTTCTCCAACTTCGCGAACTGGTCGTCCACGGTGTCCTGGATCATGTCGTTCTTGGCGGCGCCGACGGCTTCCGTGCGCTCCACTTTGCGCTTCATACGGTCGAAGGCCTGGTCGGAGCAGCCGTCGTCCAGTTTCATGCGGGCGTCCCCGGCACGATCGATGGCCCGCGCACGGCGGCTCTTCGCGATCAGCAGTTCGCATTTGGTCTGCGCTTCCGCCAGCTTCATCTCCAGCTTGCTCAGCGCGGCTTTCAGGTTTTCCACCTGTATGTTCTGATCGGCGAGCTGCTGGTCGAAACTCGCCGCCATCTTTCTGTACCCCACTGAGCGTTCGATGGCGGCTCTCGCCAGATCATCCTGCTTCTTGCCCACCGCAAGTTCGGCTTTGCGCATCCACTCGGCCGCGTTTTGCTCGTGTTCCTGCTTCTTTTTGAGGAGCAGGTGATGATCGGCGATGGCGATAGCCACCTGGGTTTTCACCTGGAGCAACTGATTCTGCATATCGAGAATCACCTGCTTCAACATCTTCTCGGGTTCTTCCGCCTTGTCTACGAGATCGTTCAAGTTCGCCCGTAGCAAAGTGCCGACTCTTTCCAGCAGTGCCATGTCTATCTCCTCGTCTACTCGAACACCTTAATGCCTACAGTCCGGCTCCCTTCGCCTTGTCATCCGGACGAGGCGGCGTGTCGCCGATCTGCTTCACCCTGCCCAGCAGGTCCGACATCTTCATGCCCGAGAGAGTCTCGAACAAGGCCGGAATCTGGGCGGCCATCGCTGCAATGTCGCCGGTGATCTTGTGCATGCCGGCGGAGGCGCCATCGCCCGTGGAGACGATGGTGATCTTGTCCACGTTGGCCAGCGGCGAAGCCAGAGCCCTGACCACTTCCGGCAGACCGGTGAGGAGTTTGTCCACTACCGCGGCCTGGTTCCACTCCTGGTACGCTTCCGCCTTGACATTCATGGCCTTGGCTTCGGCTTCACCCTTCGCCAGGATGATGTCGGCTTCGGCGCCGCCTTTCTTGCGGATGATGTCGGCTTCGGCCTCGCCATCCAGGCGCTTCTGCGCGGCGCGGCCTTCAGCTTCGGCGATCACGCGGGCCTTGTCGGCCGCGGCCAGGGTTTCAATTCGCTTGCGGTCGATTTCCGCCTGCTTCAAGGTGGTGGCGATCAGCTCCTTCTCGTGACGGATGATCTCGGCCTCCTGCACCTTGATCTCCTGCTCCTTCTCCACCTGCCGCACCTTCACGGCTTCGGCCATCACCTGCTGCTGCATGATGTTGGTCTGGATGTCGTAGGCCTTATCGGCCTGGGCCTGCTGGCGCTTGGTGGTCTCCAGATACTCGGCCTGCTTGATCTGCAGGTCGCGCTGCGCTTCGGCCTGCTTGGTCAACGACAGCGTCTCGGCCAGGACGCGCTCCTGATCGGCCTGGGCCTTGGCTACCGCCGACGCGCGCATGGCTTCGGCGCGTTTGATGGCCGTATCGCGCTCGGCTTCGGCGCTGGCGACATCGGCGTCGCGCTTGATCCGCGCTACGTCGGGACGGCCCATGTTGCTGATGTAATCGTTCTTGTCGCGGACTTCCTTGATGGTGAACGAGACCACCTCGAGCCCCATCTTGTTCATGTCCTCGGCGCAGGTGCCGCGCATCCGGTCACCCACCATCTCGGGTTCCTTCACGATCTGTTCCACCGACAACTGGCCGATGATGCCGCGCAGGTGGCCTTCCATCACCAGGCGGATCAGTCCTTCACGGGCCTGGTCGGTTTTGGTGAGGAACTGCTCGGCCGCCGTGCGGATGCTCTCGGGATCCGACTTCACCTTGATCTGGGCCACCGCCTCCACCGTGACCGCAACGCCCTGCTTGGTGTACAGGTCCTGCTGCGGGGCAACGTCGAACGACATCAACTGCAGGGACAGCTCGCGGTAGTTCTCCACCAGCGGGAAAATCACCGTGCCGCTACCCTTGACGATCCGGGTTCCGCGGAAGCCGTACACTACCAAGGCTTCGTGCGGACCGGCCTTCCGGTACAGACGCGCCATGATCATCATCAAAAAGAGGATGGTCAGGACCATCAAACCGGCAATGACAAATACCTCATTCGAAATGTTCAACATGATCTCTCCTGGTTACTGCCGGATTACTGGCCGGCGGCCATGCCGGCCAAGTCCGACCAGCGCCGGACGTAGCCGATTCCTTTCTCATACCTCGTGATCACTACTTCCTCGCCCTTCTCGATGGCGGAACCGTCTTCGCTGCGGATGGGAGCGCACTTTCGGATGCCCTCCTGCGTGAAGATCATCTCGCCGGTACCGCTCTTGTATACCGTGCTGCTGACGTGGCCCAGCATTCCGACCAAGTCGAAATCGGCCGGATCGAGCGTGCCGTCGCGGGCCACCAGTTTCGCCAGAAACCAAAACACCACGGCCGCTCCGGCAAGACCCATGACGGCAGCCAGGGCCAACGCGACCAGCGTCCATAAGGACGTGTAGCGCTGCAGCAGATAGCCGGTGCCGCCGAACCACGCCAGGAACGCAGTGATGGTGCTGAAGTTGAGCTTGGCCATCAGGCCGCCGTTGGTTTCTTCAGCATTTGCCGAACTGGCATGGACGTGTCCGGCATGGGCGTGACCGGCATGTCCGCCCGCGCCTCCATGGCCGTGATGCAGATGCAAGTCGCCCCCGCCGTGTCCGTCGCCGCCCGGCAGGTGGATGTGGCCTGACTGGGCCAGGAACGAAACAAAGCTCAACAAAAATCCGACCAGAAAACAAACCAGATAGAAGCTTTCCAATGTCATGAGAGTTGCCTCCCGTTGCCGTTGTGCGGCTTAGCCATCGCGATCTCGGGCTTCAGTACACCGATGAGCCGGTCCACCAATCCCGGCGTCTGAATGATTCCTTCGAGCAGCATCAGGCACCTTCGCGAGTCTTCGTGCTTCGCAAGCGCGAGCAGCGCGGAACCGACGCTGGGATCGCGGCGGAATCGCTCCGCTCCCTCGATTAGCCAAAGGTCCAGGTTGTCCTCGTTGGTCCTCACATCCGACATCAGCTCGGTATGGAAGCCATCGGGATCGTTCACCAGGTAACCCGGGTGAACTTTAAAGAACTTCGAAAGCAGGAGGCGCGTGTCGTTGGTGAGGTGCGGGCGGGCGCCGCTTTCGATCTGCGACAGATACGACTGGCTGATCGATTCGCGCATCTCCACCTTCATGGCGCGAACGATCTCCTGTTGGGTCATTTCGCGTCCGAGGCCGCGGAGAGTTCCCTCGACCTCCCTCAGGTAGCGCAACTTTTCTCCGAGTTTCATGAGCATTTGGTTGCGGGCGGCAGCGCTCATCGGCGCCACCTATATCGCAATTCGTAATAACAATATTGCAATTTGTGATTACGGTCAATAAAAATCGGTTGGTCCAGGCGCTAGGCGGTTGATTCCATGGGAAATACAGTTCCGACGGGAGCGGACGATCTACTTCAAGCGCGGGCTTTACGCAGGGCGGCGATTCTCGGCGCGCGGCTCTTGGGGCTGTCCAGGCTGAAGGAACGGGCGTCGCCCAGTTGTTCGCGCACGTAACGCTCGGTTTGGGCGACCGCCTGCTTCAGCATCTTATTGGCGGGCACGAAAGACGTCCATGCGATGGTGCCGTCCCCGGGATCGAACTCCCAGAGACCGACAATTTGGCCGCGGTCGAGGATGGCGTGACTGGGCAGATCGGTCAGACCGTGTAGAGCCTTGACCTCGGATTCCGCCAGAAGCGACAGATCGCGCCGTAGCAGGAACATGCTGTCCAGGCTGCTGGTCAGGCGGTAGCCGGCATCCTTCGGAACCCGAAACTGCCGGTACGCTTCCAGTTCCTCTGGGAACATGAACCGGTCCGACTCTTCGAAGGCGGCCAACTCTAGTGGCGCCACCGCCACCTTCGCGGCTTTTGCGCCCAGTCCTGAAAACCACTGGAATTCGGCGATCGTCGCCGGCCCGATCCAGCGGAAGAATTTGCGGGCGAGTTCGGTAAAGGCTTCGTCGGAGCCGAGGCGGAACGTCGCGAGCGGGTTCGGAGTCCACAGAGCGTAGCGATAGCGCTGCTGGTCCAGGCGTCCGTTGGTGGAGATCCGGCGGATATCGCCCGAGGCCTGGAGCCGGTCCAGCGCGAGAGGCAGGGTGTTGCCGAGTCCCTTTTTGACGCCTTCCGGGCCGAGGCTGCGCGCCGCACCGCCGACGGTCTTGCTTCAGCTGTTCAGGATCCAGAGGTCCCTTGCCGAGCGCGGCGAGGACTGCCTGGCACAGCTTGTCCACTTCGGATTCACTCACCCCCAGCTTGGCGGCGACTTTCATGTCGGCGCCGGAGAAAGGCTGTCCAACCTTGAGGCCGAGCGCGAAATCGCAGGCCGGCAGGACGTAAGTGCAGCCCCGGGCGCTGGGGAGTTCGTGGATCGCCAGTTGTTCCACCGCGCGGTCGGTACCCTCGCGGGAGATGCCGGCCCGCGCGAACAGCCCCAGGTAGGGCCCGGCGCCGCCAACCGACCGCGCCCAACCGGCTGCGGCGAGCACTTCGGCCGGCGTTGAACCGGTCAGTGAGCCATCCAGACCCTGCCGGTGCGCCCACCATGCACGAAGCTTGGCGACGTCCATAGCGAATCAGAATCCCATCACCTGGTAGCCCGAATCGACGTAGATGATGTTGCCGGTGACTCCGCGGCCAAGGTCGCTCGCCAGGAAGACGGCGGTATCCGCCACTTCCTTGGAGTCGCAGTTGCGCCGCAGCGGTGCATGCTCGGCCATAGCGTCGAGCATCTTCGAGAGGTCCTTGATGCCGCGGGCGGAAGCGGTCTTGATGGCGCCGGCGGATATGGCGTTGACGCGGATATTCTTCGGACCGAGATCGCTGGCCAGGTACCGTACCGAAGCCTCGAGCGAAGCTTTCGCCACGCCCATGACGTTGTAGTTCGGCACCACCCGGTTGGCGCCCAAGATAGGTGAGCGTGATCATGGACCCGCCCTTACTCATGAGCGGTTCCACGGCGCGCGCAGCCGCCACCATGGAAAACGCGCTGACCTCCTGCGCGAGCAGGAATCCACTGCGGGACGTCTCCAGGAATGGCCGCGAGAGATCCTCCCGGTTGGCGAAGGCGATGCTGTGGACCATGCAATCCACTTGGCCTTCCGCCTGCAATTCGGCGGTGAGCCGGGCAAGGTCGTCTTCCAGAGTGACGTCGCAGTTGAGGATCTTGTGCGCGCCGAGTGCGGCGGCGATATCCTCAACGGTGAGGCGCTGACGCTCGCCCTGGTACGTCAGAATCAACTTCGCGCCTTCGCGGCGGAATGCTTCGCCAATGGCGTAGGCAATACTCCAGCGGTTGGCGACACCCAGGACGACCGTGGTCTTGCCTTCGAGCAATTGAGACATGAATCAACCAGAATAGCGGACTGTGGGCTCGGCGTGCTTGTCAGGCTTGCGAACTGTCGGGCTGGGCGGGCGGCGCAAGCTTCGCCTTCACGGCGTGAATGATCACCGGCAGAATCGACAGGAAGATGATCAACAGCACGACCTTCTCGAAGTGGCGCCGGATGAGCGGGATGCCCCCGAGGAAGTACCCGAGCAGCGTCATCGACAGTACCCAGCCCATGCCGCCGAAGATGTTGAACGAGAGGAAGCGGGCGTATCGCATCTTGCCCACGCCCGCCATGAACGGCGCGAACGTCCGCACGATGGGGACGAACTTCGCGTAGATCAGCGTTTTTCCGCCGTGCTTCTCGTAGAACTTCTGAGTCTCGCGGACGTATTCCTGTTTGAAAAACATTGAATCGGGACGGCTGAAGATTCTGGGCCCGGTGCGATAGCCCAGGAAGTAGCCGGATTGATCGCCGAGAATTGCGGCCACCATCATGCAAATGCACAACGCCGTCACGTTGGCATCTCCGGCGCCCGCCACCACACCCACCGTGAACAGCAGGGAGTCGCCGGGAAAGATGAATCCCACCAGCAGTCCGGTCTCGGCGAATACAATGCCGAACAGCATCGCATAACCCGCCCAACTGGTGAGCACGTGCGAGAGGAAGGGGATCAGACGGTCTGGAGTCCA
The DNA here is from genome assembly GCA_963737465.1 of uncultured Acidobacteriota bacterium. Lineage (GTDB taxonomy): Bacteria > Acidobacteriota > Terriglobia > Bryobacterales > Bryobacteraceae > TMP-7. Next base: position 718,702 of record CAVTTC010000011.1, on the reverse strand, counting down.
GAGCGTCCGCATGAACTCGATAATAGTCTCAATCATGCGCGGATTCCGAGTTCCCGCTAGCCGCGGTAACTCGTTACCAGCCGCTTGATGGTGTCGTTGTGCTTCTTCACTTTGCCGGACTTGATCAGCGAGGTGAGAATGCTGTCGTAGAACAACTCGCGCCGCTCGGCCGTCTTCTTCTGTTTCAGATCCTGCACGATGGTGTCGCGCTTGGCAGCAAGCTGACTCATGTCAGCGGGAGTCTTGTCGATGGTCTTGGCAACAATGAAAACATCGCCGGCCGCGGGTGCCGGACCGATCACGGTTCCCACGGGCTTCTCGAACGCATCCCCGAACATTGTTGCGGAACCGACTCCTTCAATCGTTTCGTTTATGGTGAAGTCCTGCGAGGTCTTCGCTTCGGCGCCGAGTTCCTTGGCAACCTTGGCGACGTCTTCGCCGGCCCGCAGCCTGGTGGCGGCCTGAGTAGCGCGTTCCGAGGACAGCATTTTGCTCTTTTGTGAGAGTACGGCTTCGCGTACCCGTGCTTCCACTTCACTGAGCGGCTGCACATGGGCCGGGAATACGTCCGTCACCTCGGCCAGCACCAGTTTGTCGCCCGGAGCCTGGAACACCGGCGTGATGTCACCCTTTTTGAGCCCGCTCAGCGCTGCGTCCAGATCCGGAAGCGCTCCGAGTTGCGGCAACACCTGGCCCGGGCCGGCCTTCTCTACGCGGACCAGTTCGAGGTTGTATTGATTGGCCACCTGGTCGAGGTTGCCGGGCGCCTTCTCCAATGCGGCTCGGGCTTGGTCAGCGGCGGTCTGCATGCGCTCAAATACCACCTGCTTCTTCAACTCGGCGGCCAGTTGATCCTTCACTTCGCCGAAGCTCTGGGTGTGAGCGTCCTGCTTCTCTTCCACTTGCAGGATGTGGAATCCGTACTCGGTGGTAATGAGATCGCTCACCTTGTTCACCGGTAGCGAGAAGGCCGCAGTCTCGAAGTTCTTCACGGTTTGGCCCTTCACTACCCAGCCCACCTCGCCGCCCTTCACGGCCGATGTGGTGTCTTCGGAGTTCTTCTTGGCGAGTTCGGCAAAGTCCGTTCCGGCCTTCAGTTGCTTTAGCAGGTCTTCGGCTTTCTGCTTGATCTTCGCCACCTCGGCAGCCGGCTTATCGGTGGTCTTCAACAGGATGTGGCGTACACGAACGCGCTCCGGCGTGCGGTATTGATCGCGCCGTTCGTTATAGGCCTGCTGCAACTGCGCCTCAGGCACGTTGATGGTGGCTCCGATCTTTTCCTGATCGGCAATCAGCAGCGCGAGATTGCGCTTCTCCGGCGCCATGTATGTGTTCTGGTTGGACTGATAGTACTTCTGGATATCCTCAGGCGTAACCGTAACGGCCGATTTCAGGTTCTCCGGCTTGAACGCGATGTACTCCAACTTGATCTTCAGATTGGCCTTCTCGAACTGCGACTGGACCTCCTGGGGAGTGACGACGATGCCCTCCATCACCAGGTTCTGGAGGCGTCCCATCAGGATCTGTTTGCGGACCATGGCCTCGAACTCCGGGATAGTCATGCCTTTGTCGGCCAGGAATTGTTCGTACGCGGCCTTGTCGATCAGTTGCCCGTTGTTGAAGAAGCGCGGCATCACTGAGCGTACCGCCGCCGCCAGTTCCCCGTCCGTTACCTGGAAGCCCAGGCGTTCCGCCTCATACGACACGGCCCGCTCCATGATCATCTGATCGATGAACTGGGGCGCGTAAATCTGCAGCATCTCGGAAGGAACCTGGCGGTTCCGGACCAACGACTGCAATTCGTTCTGGACTTGCCTGACGGTGATGACGTCTTTGCCGATTTCGGCAACCACGGGGTCATCGGCACGGGTAGCGGAGCCAAAGCCGGGGATGAGAGTGACGACCATTGAGAGGGCGACCAGCATCAGCATCCCGCCGAGCACGTAGCGGACAGCCTTGTCCCGGCTGCGGAAGAGATCAAACATGGGACTCGAATACTCCTAAAGTGGAAGGGGATTCCTTTATCAAGTATAGCAGCGGGGCCGCCTTTCCCTAGCTCCGGCCCGGCAGCGATCTTCCCGTCGGGCACGCGGTGGCTGAAACGAAATGGATAAGGAGCCCGCGCCTCCCACCTGGGGACAGCGCAAGGCTCCGTTTACGAACTGACGAATGGGATCTACGCGCCGGCCTTGCGCAGCAGTTCCTCCGCTTCCGAGCGGGGCGGATCGTCTGCTGTGAGGGGCGAACTCAGATACTGTTTTAAGAGATCCCGGGCTTGGGCTAAGTTACGATTGTCGCGAATGTAAGTCCGCGCACGTTCGTACAGAATTCGGGGGTTGTTCGGGGTAATCTTCTCGGCTTGCGCAAAGATCGCCTCGCTCTCCTGCACCCGGCCCAACTTCGAGAGATAGGTGGCCAGGTCAATGGCCCGGCCTACCTGGCGGGGCGCCAGTTCGAGAGCGCGCCGGAAATGCTGCTCCGCCTTGTCGAACTCCTTGCGCCGGTCGGCCACTTGCGCACGCGCGTAGTATCCTTCGGCCGGATCCAACGCGCCAATCCGGTCGGCCAGAGCTTCGGCCCGATTCAGGCCGCCTCCCAAGAACCCGGGAGCTTCCAAATAGTAATCGAACAGGTCCCCGAGCGCCTCCTTATTGGCCGTATCCAGCATTACCGCACGCTCGAAGTATTGCCGGGCTTTCGAAGCGTAGCCCGGCGCAAGAAATACCGGCGCCACTTCGGCGCGGCGTCCCCAACTTTTGCCCAACCAGTGGACGTATTCGGAGTTGCCAGGATTGAGCGCGATCGCTTTTTCGAAGGCCTCGGTGGCTTTCTTGAACTCGGCAATTCCGAAGTAGCTCTGGCCAATGAGCGCCCAGGTCTTCGCATCCTTATTTGCAACCGGCAGGAGCATACTGAGCGCTCCATGGTAATCCGTCCGGTTGTAGAGCTTCTCCGCGTCCTGGACGGCAGGCGAAGCCACAGCCGCCACACACAGCAGAACAAAGCTGGAAATCACGCGATACATCACCAAATTCCCCTTGCGACTGAGCTTTAGCGGGCGAACGTCAAAGCTGACTGTTGCCCCCTAACTGATACGCGGAAATCGATCCTCCTTTTGGATGCTCGATTCACTACTCAGGATACGAGACGATTGTAGCGGTCGGATGGTTAACAGCGTTCTTTGTAGCGGTTTATACCCGGCGGCGATGATATTCCCCGCCGCTCAGCAATCCGACATCGGCCAGAACCGCTACGATGATCGCCACCAGGTAGATCCCGGCCAGCGGCTCACCCGCGTTCACGATCCAGGCATACACGATGGTGGTCAAGGGGAGGAAAACGAACCCAACCAGCAGCAACAGGATGGAGTTGAAGGCGCGGCCGAAGTAGTTGGTAAAAAAGAACAAAAGCAGAATGGCGACCCTGGGGAACGCCACCATCAACAGCGCCAGCAGGCAGGGCATCAGGCGCCTCCCAATCTCGCGCCCGGGGGCGATTCCAGAGACGTTCTTGCTTTCGCCAATTCCTGCATTGAATAGACCTGGCCGGCGGTGCGGGACCGTCTTCCCGATTTGTGCCGCCGTTGTTGGGGCCGGATTATGGGTTCCGGAGGCGGCTGGGGCGGCTGAAGCTGCCGCGCCAAGACCAGAGACTCGCGAAAGGTATGCCCGCGAGTGTCCGTCCCTTCCAACCGGAATGTGACGTCCCCATCGCGCGGCGTGTAGGAGAATGAGCCTTCCTGGATCTGCCGCCGGCTGAGCAGGTACTGCGCAGTGATTTTCCCGTCCTTGATCAATAAGTTGGCCGAGGGAAGCCCTTCCAGAGATCCAGCGTTCCAACGAAGCCTGGACTCCGGCCCATCCCAGTGCGCCGTGAGATGGAATGTCTGCTCTGTATTCGTTGCCTGAACATTGAGCGCGTACCAGGTGGCGATACCAATCACGACGAGCATGACGAGAACTGAAGCCGCGGCTATAGTCCAGGTCCTGCGAGCCACTCCACGCTCATCGGCGATGGATATGTTGCTGCTTTCACGGAGGATACGACCGCCATATTGATAGAACAGCTTTCCGTCCAGACCACCCCGTTGCGGGTGCAGCAACAGGAAGACGCCTGACGAATCACCCAGCAGGCTCGTCAGCCGAGCAAGTTCCTCCCGGGTGGGTTCGTGCACGCTGGCCACGCGATAGTATCCAACGATACTCACGCCCGTGCGATTGGGCTCTTTCGAGGAAGCGGAATCGATCAGAATCAGCGCTTTTCCGTCCTGGACGCCCCGGCGGCCCGCCAGTACGCCTTCCGGGCTCTTGCGGATCCCGCGCAGGGCGGAAGGTCGCAGCTGGACTGCCAATCGTTGATTGGACAGCCGCCATTCGTACGCGCCGGAAATCTGCCCCATGAAGTGGCCTGCTCGCCGATGTTAGACTCCTTGGAGTCCGGCCTGTTTCCTATGCGGGTCGCCTTACTTCCGCCACAACGAGGCCGGACGACAGGTTAAAGGCCCGGCCCGAAGAATTATGGACGAAGATGTGGAGGTGGATCGCCGATGAAAAAAGCTGGAGCTGAAGGTGGGCGCGAGTCCGGGAGCCAAACCGTGAAACGCCGCCTCCTTCGCAGTCTCGGCGCATTGATTGCGGGCTTGCTGGTTTCCCTCATCCCCACGCTTCTCACGGACTTGGCCCTGCACGCAGGGGGCATCTTCCCGCCCTCAGACCAGCGCGCGCCCGATCATCTGCTCCTGCTGGCAACCTTCTATCGAACGGTTTACGGCATCGCCGGGAGCTACGTCGCGGCGCGGCTCGCGCCGGACCGGCCGATGACACACGCATTGGCACTGGGATTCGCCGGCTTTCTGGCAAGTATTGCGGGCGCCGTAGCTACCTGGAATGCGGGGCCGCAATTCGAGCCGAAATGGTATCCCCTCGCCCTGGTCGTCCTCGCGATACCTACCGCTTGGGCTGGCGGAGCGCTGTACTGCGCGCGGTTGCGGACGAAGTAGTCCGGTGAGGGCATGATAGTCTCGTGTGGAGAGCGGAGGCGGTACCCACATGAGACAAGCGAAATCTGACGGCAGTGGGCCGGCCGTGAAAGGCGGCGCCCCGAAAGACATCGACGAATACCTGGCCTGCGTCCCGGAACCCGCCCGCACCACCCTGAATCGAATTCGCGCGATGATTCGTTCGGTTGTGCCGGCTGAGGCCACGGAGGCCATTAGCTATGGGATGCCGGCGTTCAAATACAAAGGAGCGCTGGTCTGCTTTGCAGCGTTCTCGGATCACTGCAGCCTGTTCCCCATGAACGCGGCCCTGATCAAGACTTTCGCGAAGGAACTGGAGGGCTTCGAAACATCCAAGGGCACCATCCGATTCCCCATGGATAAGCCGTTGCCGGCCTCCCTGGTGAAGAAGATGGTGAAGACGCGCGTCGCCGAGAATGAAGCGAAGAAGCGTCGCTGAAATGCCTGCACAACACTGGTTCTCTCGGGTACAATAAAGGTTTCGATAGAGGCGCGGCTGGTCAAGAGTACCCCGTTTGCAGTTCCGGCGAGTCCGGAAAACGTGGGGAAAGGGGCCGCCGCCGAAATCGGCGTTGCCGGCTCGCGGCACGCAGGGTTGGGGGGCAGGTGAATAACCGGTCCACTGTCATCCGGTTCGCCGGGTGGAGCGCTATCGGGTTCGGGCTCACTGCTCGTTCTACCCTCCCCTTAGCGTCTCGCAACCCGTCATACTGGCTTGCGGGCAATCCATGAACCTCTTTGAGCTGACGCGTACCCTGGTCGATATCGAGTCCATCACCGGCAACGAGGAACGGGTGGGGCAGTTTCTGTTCGCTCATCTGTCCGAACTTGCTGCTGGAAGCGGCGGACGCGTCGAGGTCATGGATGTGGAGCCGCACCGGTTCAACGTGTTCGCGCATTGGGGCGAACCCGCGGTTACGTTGTCCACTCACATGGACACGGTCCCGCCGTTCTTTCCGTCCAGGGAAGACGACGAACACATCTGGGGCCGCGCATCCTGCGACACCAAGGGCATCATCGCCTCCATGATCACGGCGGCGCGCCAGCTGCTCGCCGATGGCGTCAGCGGCTTCGGGCTGTTGTTCGTAGTGGGCGAGGAACGCAACAGCGCCGGTGCCTACGCCGCCGCCCGCCAGAACCGGGGATCGAGGTATCTCATCAACGGAGAACCTACGGAGAACAAACTGGCTCTCGGATCGAAGGGCGCTCTGCGCTTCGAGTTTCACGCGCACGGACGCATGGCTCACTCGGCCTATCCGGAACTCGGCGACTCGGCCATCGAGAAGCTGCTCGATGCACTCGAGAAAGTGCGCCGCCTGCCACTCCCGGTGGACCCGATTCTCGGCGCCAGCACTCTCAATATTGGAACCCTCTCGGGAGGGCGAGCGCCCAATGTCATCGCAGACCATGCCCAGGCCGAACTATTCATCCGCCTGGTGGACGACGGCATGGAGACGCAACTCGCCGTGCACGAGTTGGTGGAACCGGGCGTGGAGGTGAAGGACGTGCTCACCATCCCGGCCATCCACCTGGGATCGCTACCCGGCTTCGAAACCACGATTGTCGCGTACACCACGGACATTCCTGCGTTCGGCGGAACATGGGGACAGCCGTTCCTGATGGGACCGGGCACCATTCACGTTGCCCACACCAGTGAAGAGCGCGTTCCCAAGCGGCAGTTGGAAGAAGCAGTTCAGATTTATCAACAAATGGTAAGGCAGTTAATTCATCAATGAAGCACCCAAAAAACCGCATTCCTGTCGGAGTGCTCGGCGGCACCGGAATGGTGGGCCAGCACTTCATCAAATTCCTCCGCAGCCACCCGTGGTTCGAAGTCACTTGGGTGGGCGCCAGTGACCGCTCCTCCGGCAAGAAGTACTCGGACGCCACCTCGTGGCGGTTGGACGGCGAGATGCCCGCGGGCGTCCGCGACATCGTCGTGAATGAATCCAAACCCTCCGATGGCGCTCCGAAGCTGATGTTCTCGGCCATGGATGCCTCGGTGGCCACCGAGATCGAACGCGCCTTCGCCGAGGCGGGTCATGTGGTGGTGTCGAACTCGAAGAACCATCGCATGGAGGCGGATGTTCCGCTGCTGGTACCCGAAATCAACGCCGATCACCTGAAGATCCTGCCCTCGCAGAGCCAGCGCGGCTGGAAGGGCCGGATTGCCACGAACCCGAACTGCTCCACCGTTGTATTGACCATGGGTCTTGCGCCGTTCAAGCAGTTTGGCATCAAGCGGGTGATCGCCACCACCATGCAAGCCATCTCCGGCGCCGGATATCCGGGCGTTCCGTCGATGGACATCAACGCCAACGTCATCCCCTACATCGGCGGCGAAGAAGAGAAGATGCAGCAGGAGACGCAGAAGATCCTGGGCGACTTCACCGGCGGCCAACTCGTGCCGCTGGCCGCCAAGGTGAGCGCGCACTGCAATCGCGTGCCGGTGGTGGACGGCCACACGGTGACGGTGTCGCGTTGAGCTCGAGCACAAGCCCTCGCACAAGGATGCCATTGCCGCCGTGAATGAATTCCGCGGTATCCCGCAGGAACGCAAACTGCCCAGCGCGCCCGCTCAGCCGGTAGTGTACATGGAAGCCCACGATCGCCCGCAGCCGCGCCGCGACGTAGAGCGCGAGAACGGCATGACCGTGTTCATCGGCCGCCTGCGAGGGTGCCCGGTGCTCGACCTGAAGTTCGTGGCGCTGGGCCACAACACCGTCCGCGGAGCCGCCGGAGCCGCCGTGCTGAACGCGGAGCTGATGTATTCCGAAGGGCTTCTTGACTGCCACTCGCCACTCGCAACTCGCCACTAACATGATAGTGATGAAATTCGGCGGCACGTCCGTGGAATCGGCGGCCGCCATAGAACGCGTAGCCGGAATCGTGAAAGCCCGCCTCCATCGCAGGCCCGTGGTGGTGGTATCGGCGATGGGTAAAACCACCAACCGGCTGCTCTCCATCGCCCACCACGCGGTCAGCGGCAAACGCGACGATGCACTGCGCGAACTGCTGGCGCTCCGCGACTTCCATCTCCGCGAATCGGGGATGGAGCGTACCGTAGACGAGCACTTCCAGGAACTCGGCGAACTCACTCGCGGCCTGGCGATTCTCGGTGAACTGACACCGCGATCGATCGACGCCATCTCGAGCTTCGGCGAACGTTTGTCCAGCCTGATCGTGACCAATCATTTTCAGAAGCTCGGCATCAGGACCGTGCATGTGGATTCACGTAAGGTGATCACCACCGACAGCCGCCACACTCAGGCAGCGCCGTTGTTCGACATCACGTACCCGAGGCTGGCCGAAAAGATTCCGCCGCTCGCTCACGAATCCGTGGTGGTGATGGGTGGATTCATCGCGTCCACCGCGGCCGGCGTCGCCAGTACTTTGGGCCGCGGCGGATCCGACTTCACGGCCTCCATCGTCGGCGCCGGAATCGGCGCCGAGGAGATCCAGATCTGGACCGACGTCGATGGCATGCTCACCGCCGATCCCACGATTCTCACGGGCGGGCATCGCGTCCGTACGTGCTCGTTCGACGAAGCGGCCGAACTGGCCTACTTCGGGGCCAAGGTGCTGCATCCGGCCACCGTGGTTCCGGCCGTGGAGAAGAATATCCCGGTGCTGATTCTGAACTCCCGGCGCCCGGAAGTGGAGGGCACGCGGATCGTTTCGGCCGCCGTTCCTTCGAAGAACGTGGCCAAGAGCATCGCCTGCAAGAAGAACGTCACGCTGGTGAACGTCCTCTCCACTCGCATGCTGATGGCGCACGGATTCCTGCACCGGATCTTTGAAGTCTTTGATCGCTTCTCCACCCCGGTGGACATGCTGGCGACTTCCGAAGTCAGCGTGTCGCTCACCATCGACCGCACCGATCAACCTCGCCGAGATCCGATCCGAACTGGAGCAGTTCGCCGCGGTCTCCATTGAAGACAGCCAGAGCATCATCTGCCTGGTGGGCGATAACATCCGGTACACGCCGGGCGTTGCAGCCCGGGTCTTCTCGGCCCTCGGCGATATCAACATCCGCATGATCAGCCAGGGCGCATCCAAGTTGAACATCGGGTTCGTGGTGGCGCAGGACGATCTGCGGCGCGCAACCGAGGCGCTGCATAACGAGTTTTTCACCGAGTTGGACCCGGAGGTGTTTGCGATGAAGCTCGCCCTGGTGGGCTATGGCAAGATGGGCAAGATGATGGAAGGGCTGGCGCCGGAGTACGGATTCGAAGTTTCGGCCACCATCGACCTCGGCGAGGACATCGCCAACGCCGCCGGCGCCGATGTAGCCATCGAGTTCACGCAGCCGGAAGCTGCTCCGGGCAACATCGAGCGTCTGGCCGGGATGCGGATTCCGGTCGTCTGCGGTACGACGGGTTGGTTCGGCGAATTACCCCGCATCCGTGAAGTTGTGGAGCGGAACGGATCGGCACTGGTGTGGAGTCCGAACTTCTCCATCGGCGTGGCCGTGTTCACGCGACTGGCGGCCGAAGCGGCGCGACTGCTGGCCGACGAGCAGGCCTACGGAGCGTGGGCCTGGGAGATTCATCACAACACGAAGAAGGACGCTCCCTCGGGAAGTCTGCTGAAGCTGGTGGACGCGATGAAAACCGCCGGCTACCAGCGTCCTATCGATGTGAGCTCGAACCGCGCGGGCGCGCATCCCGGTACGCACGAAATCGGCTTCGATTCGGCGGCGGATACCATTACTCTCCGCCACACGGCCCGCAGCCGCGAAGGATTCGCCCGCGGCGCCCTGAAGGCCGCGCAATGGATTGCCGGCAAACGCGGTGTGTTCGAATTCAGCCAAGTGCTGTTTGGGAGATAAGTCATGTTTACTGGATGCGGTACTGCACTGGTCACTCCGTTCCGCAACGATCGTACGCTTGATGAAGCCGCGTTGCGGCGGCTGGTGCGGCGTCAGATTGCGGGCGGCATTAATTTCCTGGTCCCCTGCGGCACCACCGGCGAAAGCCCGACGCTCACCCGCGAGGAGCATCTGCGCGTGGTAGAGATCACGCTGGAAGAGGCAAAGGGGAAAGTCCCGGTGCTGGGCGGCGCGGGCGGGTACAATACGGCGGAGGTGATTCACCTGGCCGGCGAATTGAAGGCCATGGGCGCCGATGGAATCCTCTCGGTTACGCCCTACTACAACAAGCCCACGCAGGAAGGCCTCTACCAGCACTACAAGGCCATTGCGTCGGCTGTTCCGCTGCCAATCGTCGTCTACAGCGTACAGGGGCGGACCGGAGTGAATGTCGAGCCTGCCACGCTGCGGCGGCTGGCTGAGATCGACAACATCGTCGGTGTCAAAGAGGCGTCGGGCAATATTGGCCAGCAGGCGGCTGTGTTACACCATGTTCCCGAACGATTCGCGGTGCTGTCGGGCGATGACGCCATTACCATTCCGCTGATCGCGCTCGGCGGCCGCGGATTAATCTCGGTAGTCTCCAACGAGATTCCCGGCGAAATGACCCAGTTAGTAAAGGCCGCGCTGGCGAACGACTTCGCCGCAGCACGACAATTGCAGAGGCGCTACCTGCCGCTGATGGAAGTGAACTTCGTCGAGTCAAACCCGATTCCCGTGAAGTACGCGATGTCGCAGATGGGCTTGCTGGAGCCGGTTTGGCGGCTGCCCCTGGTGCCCCCCGCCGAATCCAGCCGCGCCAGGATCGATGCAGTTCTGAAATCGCTCAACCTCGTCGAGACCGTACATGCAAGCTGAAATCGAGCAGTTGTTCGACTCCAAACCCGATCAGTACTCCGAAGCCGACTTCGACCTGTTCCGCCAGTTCAAGGCGAGGCTGAACGCGGGAGAGGTGCGTGCCGCCGAACCGGACCCGGCTCAGAAGAGCGGCTGGCGCGTGAACGGATGGGTGAAGAAGGGCATCCTGCTGGGCTTCCGCATGGGCGCCATCGTCGATATGTCGATTCACGCCGCCCGCCAGCCTTGGCTCGACAAGGCCACCTACCCGGTGAAGCAGTTCTCGACAGGCAGCGGTGTGCGCATTGTACCGGGCGGTTCGTCCATTCGCGACGGCTGCTACGTCGGCCGGGGTGTCACGTGCATGCCTCCGATGTACATCAATACGGGCTCCTATGTCGGCGACGGGACAATGGTGGATTCCCATGCCCTGGTGGGCAGTTGCGCCCAGGTCGGCCGGAATTGCCACATCTCGGCGGCTTCGCAAATCGGCGGCGTTCTGGAGCCGGTAGGCGCCCTGCCCGTGATCGTCGAGGACGACGTGCTGGTGGGTGGCAACTGCGGCGTTTATGAGGGAACAGTCGTGAAGCGGCGCGCGGTGTTGGGTACCGGGACCATCCTGAACCGCTCGACTCCGGTCTACGACCTGGTGCGCGGCGAGGTCTACCATGCCACCAACGAGGATCCGCTCATCATCCCCGAAGAAGCCGTGGTGGTAGCCGGCGCCCGATCGATTACCAATGGCCCCGGCAAGGACTGGGGGATCTCGTTGTACACCCCTGTGATCGTGAAATACCGCGATTCGAAAACCGACACCAAGATTCAGTTGGAAGATCTACTCCGGTAGGCGAGTGGCGGTATTCTCCCTGAGATTCTCAGGAGGGGATCCGCACCTTAACAATTGGAGCACCTCTGTTCGCCATATTCTTGCCGGTGAGTGACCATGATTTGGCGCATTTCGGATAATCAGGCGCTCTTGGGTCATTATGGATAGGACGTCGGTATAGCACCTCTAATACCAGCCCTATTACTTTATGTCTAGCGCCCTACGAGTCTGGCCCAGTCTCACTAGCACTCACGGACTATCTCATTCCAAACCAAGATCCTAGATCCCTCCACAGACGCTCATCAGAGAAGTTGGCCTAAGTCATAGGGCCTTTCCCTAAGAGGCGACATAAACAAACGGATCTATTCTTCAATTAGACATCCAGCAACCAGTAATGGAGGTCCGACCCGTTAATGTCGGAATGGAACTGAGCGTTCCATTTTGGAACCGACGGGGACCGGTTAGTTGTTTCACAACGGGACAACGGGACTGGTCCGAGTAGCAGGCCCCGCACCAGATCGGCTCTGAGTGGCCGTAAGTCGTTGTCTATTAGCGGCCATACGTGTCTTCACGGGCTTGGTCTAAGGCTTGCACTGATCAGCGGCGCAAGGGACGTGAATCACAGGGCTCGAGAAGAAGAAGGGGACTTAGAGATCATGGCCAAAACGAGTACGGCAAGCGCACAGGCCGCGGGGCGCGGCAGGCAGCAGGCGACGAACGCGGGGGAACCGACCGCGCCTCGCGAGTCCAGCGTTCGCGGGACTGCGGAAAATCAGTCGAACAAGCTGGCCAATCGCGATCGAGTTGTGCTGGAGCACTTGCCCCTGGTGCGGGCGATCGCGATTCGTGTACACGAGAACCTGCCTGTCCACGTTGACGTCGATGACATGGTACATGCGGGTATCCTCGGTCTATTCGACGCGGCGGAGAAATACGATCCCGACAAGCAGGTTGCATTCTCGAGTTATGCCAAGCACCGCATTAAAGGTGCAATTCTCGACAGCCTCCGGCAATCGGATTGGGCATCTCGCGATCTGCGGCGGCGGCACAAACAGGTAGAGGCGATTACTCGCGAGTTAACGGCCGTCCTGGAACGCGCCCCTACCGATGCCGAGATGGCCGAGAAACTGGGCGTCAATGTCGAACGGTGGCGTCAGATGATGCTCGATCTCCGCAACGTCGGATTGATCTCGGCATCCACCCGCGCCAACGATCAGGACGATCTTCCCGCTCCGGAATTCCCGAGCAAACCCGAAATGCAGCCGGATTCGATGTGCGCGAGGGAGCAGATGCGATCGGTGCTTGGAACCGCGATGCAGGTCCTGCCGGACCGGTACCAGAAGGTGGTGTCGCTCTACTACACCAACGAGATGACCATGAAGGAGATCGGCGGAATCCTGGGCATCAACGAAAGCCGGGTCTCGCAGATCCACAAGTCAGCGCTGGAGAAGATGGCTGTGGCGCTGCACCAGTCGGGAATCCACTCGAGCCACGCATTGTCAGTGGCGTTTAGTCGCGGCTCCAAGAACTGATCCTGCAGCTCTACTTCACCTCGATGAAGTAGGGCATGAGGGCCAGCGTTCCGCCTTCGAGAGCGGGACGGATCCATTGGCCTCCCGGAACCCGGGCCAGAACGGAATCGAGCTTCATTTCGGCCAGCGTGGTGTCATCGGAGTGGCTCATCAACAGATCGAGCAGGCTCCGCCGCGATGGGAACGGCACCAGGGCTACCTTGTCTCCCGCTGGGATGTTGGCCTTCTTGCGGACCACTTCCACAGCCGTGTCCAGCCCGCCCAGCCGGTCCACCAGCCCGTTGTCCCGGGCTTGCACTCCCATCCACACGCGTCCTTCCGCCAGAGCCCGAATCTCCGCGTCCGTCCGGTGGCGTCCAGTGGCGACACGGTTGATGAAGCCCTGATACGTCGCCTCAATGCTCTCCTCGAGCTTCGCCTTTTCGGCCGGATCCAGCGGTTTGTAATCGGAATCGAGCGCCGCGAACCGGCCGCGAGTCAACAGTTCCTTCGAGATGCCGAGCTTGTCGTACAGCCCGCGCAGATTCGGCTTGGCCGTGATCACGCCGATCGATCCGGTGATAGTGCCGGGATACGCCACGATAGGATCGCCCGTCACCGACATGAAATATCCCCCGCTGGCGGCCACGTCAGACATCGAAATGACCAGCGGTTTGGCGCGGCTCAACGCCTTCATCTCGTGCAGGATGTCATCGGAGGCAATGGCGTCGCCACCGGGCGAATTCACACGGACAATCACGCCTTTGATGGTGCGGTCCGACTGGACACTTCGCAGGAGCTTGGCAAATGTCGCTGACCGGACTTGGTCCGTCGATCCGAAACCCTGGTCCTCGCTTCCTTGGAGAATCGTCCCTTCGGCCACTACCAGCGCGATTCTGGCACGCCCCGTGTCCGGAGCCAGAGCCCGCAGGTACTCCCGCGTATCCACTTTCTTGACACTGGATTGCTTCAGGGCCGACTGAAGATCCCCGACGAGATCGTCCTCGTAGCCGAGCCGGTCGATCAGCCCGGCCTTCAGCGCCTCTTTGGCGACGAACGGCCCTTGGTCGATCAACTGTTTGACAGCGGCCGGATCCTTCTTACGGCCCGAGGCGATGGTACTCGTCAGATTCGAGTACAAAACGTCGAGCACCTGGTTCAGCACCTCGCGGGTTTCCGGGCTCATCGACGATCGCGTGAACATGTCGTAGGCGTCTTTGTACTTGCCCGCGTGCACCACGTCCATTTCGACGCCGAGCTTATTCAGGGTCCCGCGCAGGTACATCGCCTCGACGCGCATGCCCTTGAGATCGAGGTAGTCTTCCGGGCCGGCATAAATCTTGTCCGCTACGGACGCGATGTAGTAGTCCTTGGTGCCGGGAAAGCGAAGAAAGGCATAAACGGGCTTCCCCGATTTCTTGAACGAAGCGAGCGAATTCCGGATCTCCTCGGTTTTGGCCCAGCCTGCGGCTACATGTCGCGGAACGACAATGACGGCCTTGATTCTGGAGTCCTCCGCCGCCCGCTTCAACCCCGACCAGATGTCGCGAACCGTGGGCCGCGACTGTTCTTCAAACATCGGCAGCGGGATGTCGAGGGGGGCTCGCTCCGGTATTTCGCCTTCCAACCGGAGGACCAGCACCGAGTTGTCCGCGATCACAGGCCTGCGATCCGAAAGCCGGATCGCCGAGAAGATCAGAATGATGCCGCACAGAACTACCAGCACCGCCCCACACAGCAAACCGAGCAGGAACTTCTTCATGACCGGACTCTCTGTCTCCTAGACTCCGTTCAGTATGGCGTCGAAGCGGCGATTCACATCCTTCAAGTAGTCCGCATCGCCTCCGCGCAGCTCAACCGTGGCCGTCCCCTTGTAGCCGATTTCACCGAGCGCGGCATGGATCTGCTTCCAATCGATGTCGCCTTCCTGCAGGTTTACGAACTCGGCCTCGATCTTCCCGGTTCCCTTCACCGGGCGGAAGCGGAAATCCTTGAAGTGCAGCTTCACGATTCTGGGGCCCAGAATCCGGATCCAATCCTGCGGAAAACTGAACAGCACGATGTTGCCGACATCGAAGTACGCCTTCACCCAAGGGCTGTTGAACTCGTCCACGTACTTCGCAAATTCCATCGGGCTGAGCAGGAAATGGTTCCACACCTCCTCGATCCCGATCACCACCTTCAACTCGGCGGCGAGCTTGATCAGCTTTCGGATCTCCTTCTGCGATCGCGTCCACGCATCGCGATAGCTGATATCCGCGTTGACCACGGCCGGCACCAGCAAGACGGTGTCGGCGCCCCAGAGCTTCGCGTTGCGAAGACTGGTTTCCATGCCGGCGATGCTCTTGGCTACCACGTCCGGATCGGGTGACGAGAGCGGATATTTCCAATGCGCCATATTCATGACGGAATGGATCCGCAGTCCCGACTTTTTCGAGCCTGCCAGCAACTCTTCCGCCATCGACTGCTCGGGAGTGGTGCCGCACTCGACCTCTTCGAATCCGGCATCCCGCGCCATCTGGAACCGGTCGGCGACACTCGCCGACGCCGGCAGCATACTGAATTCCACGGCCTTGCGAATGGGAAGCCGCGTTGCAGCAGGCGCCGCGGCAAATGCGGCCGCTCCAACGGAGCTGCCGAGGAACACTCGTCGATTCATCTGATTACTCCCTTGACCGCCGTTCGACCGGCGGCGTGAACTCTTATCTTACGCCGGGCGCAGCCAATCGCGATATCGGGAGCAGGGCGGACGAAAACAGCCGGGAAGGCGTTCAGCCGCGCAGGAACTCGTAGCGTTCCAGGGTCGCGGCCGATGCGGGTCCCTGGTGCCGGACCACCTTTCCGACGCATCTCAAACGCACCGGGGTCTCCGCTTCGGTCGTGACGGGAAGCGTGACCAGATACTCGATCGCTTCGCCGACGGGAAACCTGGCCTCTGTAGCGAACAGGACTCCGGACGAGCTGAGGTTCCTCGTTTCGATGTCCTTGCCGACCTCCAACGAGCCGACCCGGATCAGTGTCATGGGTAATCTCAACTCAAATCGCCGGGCTTTTCGCTGTTCGATCACATGAGCCTCTATGCCGACTGTAAAGCCGAAACGGGGCTAAGGTCAATAGAAGGTAGGCCTAGTGGCAACGTACTACACCCAGTACAATCTTCCATCTACTGCCTACATTCGGATGGTACTATCAAGCACTCGAGACGACTATGGCTCAAGCACTTCGATATTCGTCAGTTGAACGAGCTTGCACCCGTTGTCGACCGTGACATCGTAGCAGATGCGAACGGCAATTTCCTTTTCGCGCCGCTCGGAATAGATGCGGCTGATCTTTTCCATTGATTGGATCGGGTTCGGTTCTTGCATATCGTGTGACTCTCTCTCTCTGTCTTGATTGTCAAACGCCGCACAACCGAGACCCCGTCAACGAAATCCGTAAACGTGTGGAATTAAAGGAAAAATTCTCTTACATTTTTTGTGAACGGCGAAAATCGGGGTATCAAATTCACCTCGATTTCACACATGCGGCGCTATCGAGGATGGCGACCATGAGGCGAAGAGGGATGTTCGGAGTCGATGGCCTATCCCCGGAGTGCCGGCGGGAACACCATATCGCTGGGTTCGATACCGTGGGTGCGGCAATGCTCGAAATAGAGCGCGGCGTAGCTTATGAGAACGTAATCGGTTTCGGAGAAACCGAGTTCCCGAGCGGTCTTGTCGATCCACTCAGCGGGGCCTTCAATTTCGAGAAACACCCCGATGGGGGTCTCATCCAAGGTGACCACGCCTACATCCCCTTCGCGGCGGTACTCGGAACGGTATTTTTCATACCGGAACGCGGGCCGGAACCCGAGCCTGTCCAGAATCAACTCGATCACGGCGCCATCCGCCACGTGCGTTTCGAGTTCTTCGCGACGCTTGTGCTTGCCCGGAAGGTCGGCGGATTTGAATGTGAGAATCGCGTCGTCACCAACGCGCCGGACCCTCACCAACTGGTTGCGACGGCGCAATGCCCCGTCCGGAGTGTCGTAGAGCACGTTCGATTCAAAGACTCGCGGCCGGGAAATAGCGTAGGCGTGTTGCGCGAGTAGCCGGCGGGCCCCGGCCGCGTCGGGGACCGGGACCTTAATTTCGGTTTCGACGTTCGATTCGTTCCCCATCGACCACCATTCTAGGCTCGCGACGCGATCGACTGGGTTCCCGAAAGATCCTTCTCCGGAGCAGTTGAGACGCTACGGTGCGGTCTAAACAACGGTCCGCCGCCCCATGATGAGGCTTACCAAAAACACCACCAGAAACACGACGAACAGAATCTTCGCAATCCCGGCAGCCATGCCCGCCAAGGCGCCGAAGCCCAAGAACGCTGCCACCAGCGCCAGGATCAAAAACAGAATCGCATATTGAAGCATAATCGTTCCTCCAGTCTGGTAGTTGCACTTTCTTATCCAGCCCACAAACCAAGCAGGATCAAGCGGATCCGGGGGGCATGGACTCACGGCACGGTAACTTTGACCTGAGATGCAGGAATAGATGCTTGTCGCGCCGTGGTGATCCCACCGGGACTTGGAAGGGACTTGGCGGTCTGGTTGACACCCCTGGGCGGACCTGCAATTATGGTTGCGGCAGGTCCCTTGGCTAACGGTTGTCGTTATTAATGGCCTGTCCGTAAGTGCTTGGTTACAGCCACCTTTCGCGCCCGTAGCTCAGCCGGATAGAGCGACTGGCTTCGAACCAGTAGGCCGGGGGTTCGAGTCCCTCCGGGCGCGCCAACTGCAAGATACTTCGAATTTTTTCTCGATCACGACGCCCAGTTCAGATAACCTCTAGATACCAGATCCGTCTGCTCGACTGGATCGCGCCTTGGCGGTTCCATGAATATTTTCGATCTGCTGTTTATCGGTTTGTTACTCACAGCCGTGGGAACCCTCTTCACTGCGGCAGGGTTCGCGGTTGCCGGACGATTCGGCCATGCGGGACGTATCCTCCGTAGGCTGCTGCTGTGCGCCTCTGTCTATATGGCCGTCGTGGTCGCGGTTTCGTTGTTCTCGTCGTCGCCGGGTACTCGAGCCAACGGCCACTCAGTGTTTTGACGATTGGTGCATCGGTGTGGCAGGTGTGAGGCGAACGGAAGCTGGGGATGCCGTGAAATACTCGGTGAACCTCCGGCTCTCCAGCCGCGCGCGCCGCGTTGCACAGCGTGAGAGGAACCTCGCCGTCTATCTAACGGATGATCGCGGCGGCCGCTACGACCCGGTGGGCGACTACTCCGGCGCTCCCTTTTCGGTGCTGCTCCAGGCTGGCGAATCGGCCGTCGTGAGCCGCACGTTCGTTGTTCCCGCGGCGGCGAAAGGAGTCGCACTGGTGGCGGCGCACGAGGGAGGATTCCCGATCGGCTGGTTCATCATCGGCTACGACACCTGGTTCCGCAAGCCGCCTCTCGTCCAACTTCAGTGAACGGGAACGCGCTCCACACTGTTTCCGCCTCGAACTCGAAAGACCAGATCGCGGCCCTCGGATCCGATCAAGGCTCCGGGGCCTGCGATGGTCGTCGCCTTCCACTGACCGGATGCGCGATCAAGCATCACTACTCCGGTCACGGTTTGCGCGTACACCTCTTTATCTGCCGTCAGCACCGCGGGGTAGCCGTCCAAGTCCACGGGCCATCTTCCGACTTCCTTGCCGTCGAGTGTTGTCTCGACCCACAGACAGTGCTGCCGCTCGCGGCCGTGCAAAAAGGCGCCGACGCGGTCGCCAGCAATCCTCAGCAGCGAGATGCCGACAATTGACGCCGGGGACTGAGTTGCTGCGAAAGTAGAGCGCCTCAAGTAGCGGCCCAACTCCCGGCCCTCCCGTGAAAAGTGCCGTAGCATTTCGTAATCCGGGGCGGACGGTCTCGCTTCGAAGCATACGTCCACCGATGGCCCACACCGAATGATCGGGCGCAAACGCGACGCCGTACGGGACGTACTCTTCGGTTTGGATCAGAACGGTTTGGGTGCCGGTGCCATCCAAAATCGCGATGCCGCCCCGCTGCGGAACCTGCGCGTCATGCAACTCCAGAGCCGCCGCCGCCCATCCGTCTGTATCCACGGCGACGTTGTACACCAGTGCCTTCGCGGGCGGCACATAGCGGAAGGCGGGAGACCCATCTCGCCGGTAAACAGCAACACCGGGCCACAACCCATATGCGACCAGGTAGCCGTTGTCAAAAGTCGGGGAGATGTTGGCCGGACTGATATCCTCCGGGTACTGGACTGTCGATTGCACATCCGTCGCCCAGGCCATCCCAGCCAGCAGAATGAACGAAAGAAGAAGCTTCATCACACATCCTGACGTTCCAGGCCGCCGGAGTCGTTGACCTGCCTACCTAAACGAACGCCGCCGTGTTGCGCAACTCGCCGATCTCCGGCACTTGGATGGAAACCACATCGCCGGGCCGCAGCGCGCACTCCTCGCGCACGATGATCCCCGTCCCGGTCAACAGCACGGCTCCCGCCGGTACCGGATTTGCACGTAGCAGGTATTGGATCAGGTCTGGGATTTTGCGACCCAGTTTCGACGTCGAAACCGTCTCCGAGAAAACGACTTTGCCCTCACGCTCGATGCTACAGGTCATCTCGAGCGAGTAGGGATCCTTCAACTCGTCCGGAGTCACCACCACCGGTCCCAGCGCGCAGCAGGCCGCATAAAACTTCGACTGCGGCAGATACAGCGGGTTCTCACGTTCGATGTCCCAAGCCGAGACGTCATTAGCCAGCGTGTAGCCGAGGATCTTGCCCTCCGAGCCCAATACCACCGCCAACTCCGGCTCTGGGGCCGTGAACTTGGAGTCCGGCCGGATGCCGATGTTCTTGCCGGTGCCGACGCACACGCGGGACGTGCCCTTGAAGAAAATTTCCGGACGTTCCGAGCGATGGACGTGAGCGTAGAAGCCCTCCACGCGTGCCGTGCTCGGCGTCCCGGAAGGACGCGCTCGTTTGGTAGGTGCAACCGCAGGCCCACACCTCGCTCGGGCGCAACGGAATCACCGGAGGCGCCTGCTCCCGGTGAGAGCTCACTAGTCCCGCGGCTAATGCCGTCAGCGGCGCGCCTTCCTTGTCGGCACGGCAGATCAATTCCAGGAGAGTGTATTCCGGGATCAGCCGCGCGCGCCCGCCGTCAAATATGGCCGCCGTGAGACGGCCTTCCTGTCGAACTTGACCGAGTTTCATGCTTAGTACTTGAGATAAACCGTCTTGTAATCGCTGTAGAAGTCGAGTGCCGCCGGACCCTGTTCTTTGGGTCCGAAACTGGAATCCTTGGTGCCGCCGAACGGCAACTGGTATTCGACGCCGGCGCTCGGCAAATTCACGGTGAGCAATCCCGCCTCCGCCCCGTAGACGAAGTCGAATACGCGGGACACATTGGTGGTTTGAATCGACGCGGATAGTCCGAATGGAATGTTGTTGGCGATGGCGCATCGCGTCCTCGAAGTTCTTGGCGCGCATAACGGCCAGCACCGGGCCGAAGACTCTCCTCGCGGGCCAGCGTCATGTCCTGGGTGACATCGGCGAACACCGTCGGCTCCACGAAGTAACCCTTGTCGTAGCTGCCGCCAGTGAGGCGATTGCCACCGTGAGCGCCGGGCCGCCCTCCTTCTTTCCGACTCTCGATGTAATGGAGGTCCGTCTCGAGTTGGCCCTGGTCCACTGCCGGGCCGATGTCGATGCCGGGCTCCATGCCATTGCCGACCTTCAGCTTCTTCGTGCGCTCCACCAGCGCCGCCACGAAAGCGTCGTAGATGGACTCTTCCACGATCACGCGGCTGGTGGCCGTGCATTTCTGCCCGGTGGAGAAGAACGCCGCGTTCACCGTATTCTCAACGGCCGATTTGAAGTCGCAATCCGCCAGCACGATGGTCGGATTTTTGCCGCCCATCTCGAGCTGGATGCGAAGCCGCCGCTCCGATGCTTTGCCGTGCAGCCACTGGCCGATCTCGCAGGAGCCGGTGAAGGAGATCGCCTTCAGCGGCGCCGCGCCCACCAGCGCTTTTCCCAGGGATCCGCCGGAGCCCGCGATGAAATTCACGACGCCTTTGGGAATGCCCGCTTCGTGACAGGCTTCGATCAGCCGCCAGGCGCTCAATGGCGCGGCGGAAGCGGGTTTCATCACCACCGTGTTGCCGCAGATCAACGCCGGCGCGAGCTTCCAGGCCGGGATGGCGCTCGGAAAATTCCAGGGCGTCACCAGCCCGACCACGCCCACCGGCTTGCGGATGGCGAACATGTGGACGCGGTCGCGTTCGCTCGGGACCAGCAACCCGTTCATGCGCGAGCCTTCGCCGGCGAAGTAACGGAAAATGTTAATGGACCGGCGGACTTCGCCCTTGGCCTCGGGCAGCGTCTTGCCTTCCTCGCGCGTCATGTCCGCCGAGATCTCGTCGAACCTGCGGTCGAGGATCTCGGCCACCTTGTACAGGTACGCGCCGCGAGCCGGGCCCGGCATCTTCGACCATCCCAGAGAACGCGCTGTCCGCCGCATCCGCCGCGGCCTCGACATCCGAGGGCTGGCCCTTGACGAACAACCCAACCACTTCATCCGTATTCGCGGGATTACGATTCTCGAACGTATCGCCGCTTACCCACTCGCCGTTAATGTAGTTAGCAAACAACATAGAATCCAGACGGAACCGGATCAGGGTTCCGCTTCGCTCAATTGTAGTTCGTTTGTAAAGGCCGCGTGGCCGCCGGCTCACTCGGCAGGATTCGTTTTCGGGTGCGAAGACACGTCCTGATCGGTCAGCTTTAAACACCACTTTGCCGCTTCGCGGTACAGGTTCTGCATGTCGCGGCGCTCGTAGATCTCTTCGACGTGGCCCAGGGTGGTATAGAACACGCGGCCCTTGCCGTAGGTCTTGACCCAGGCCACGGCGAAGTCGCCGTCGGTCCGGTGCACCCGGGGATTCTTCAGGTCCAACTTGGTTTCGTCCAAACGGGCCAGCACGTGCACCTTCTCGCGCGAGTAGATGTTGCTGGGCTGATAGATCTCGTCTCGAACGGTGAATCGGGCCGGAAAGAGCTTGGTCATCGCCGATGTACGGTCCTCGACGATGATGGGTGCGTCGAACGTACCCCAGGGATGCTGGTCAAAGTAGGCGCCCACCATTTCGCCATACTCGGGCCACTTGTAGTTGGTGTCGATGGCGGTGTGGCCCCCGATGAAGCCCTTTCCGTCTTCTTTGATGAACGAGAGTAGATCGGCCTTCTGCGAATCGTCGAGATCCAGTTCACCGGTGGTGAAGAAGTAGACGGCATCGAAATAGTCGAGATTTTTGGCGTTCCCTTGCAGCTTCTTCTTGGTGATGAGCTGGCAGTCGGTCTTGATGTACGTGTCCCATAACCCGGTGTCTTTGCCCATTTTCCACATGGTCGCCATGCCGGTGGAAACCGAGTCGTGCTGGAAGCCCTTGGTCTGGCCGATCGCCAGGATGCGCTTCATTGGCGGCGGGCCTTGCTGTGCGTCAACGATGCCGAACACGCCGGCAGTGAGTACAAAGATGAGGGAGTATCGAAGAGCCTTCATATATTGCTTGTCCAATCGCTGAACATCATATCAGTAAGGGTCGGCCCCGTCAGTAATGGCCGGGGTCGCCGGTCAACTCCACAAACGTCCGCATGGTTCGCCCGTCCAATACCTCATGCCTGGACCCCTTCAGGTGATTCTCCGGGCTTTGCGCCCGCTCGCCAGGCGTCCCGCGTTCGCCATCCCGGCAGTGGCCGGCCTCGCGATCGGAATCGCGGCGAGTACCGCCGTGTTCAGTGTGTTCTCCGTCCTGGAGATCGAAGCGATGGGTCTGTCGGATCCAGCCCGCCTGATTGCGGTGTGGCTAACCGATTCCGCGCACGGCCAGAGTCAGGTGGAGATGAGCTATGACGACTGGCAGGCTTGCCGCGGCGCCCGGGATGCGTTTCAGGACATAGCGCTGGCGTCTTCAGTGAACCTCGATTTCCGCGTGAACATCAGCGGCACCCCGGAACATGTGGACGGTACCACGGTAACCGGCAACTTCTTCGATGTCCTCGGAAGCAAGCCCTTTGCGGGCCGCCTCTTGACTGATGCCGATGATCGCCCCGGTGCGCCGATCCGGGTTGTGATCAGCCATCGCTTGTGGCGGACGCGCTTCGGCGGCGACACCCGGGTGCTGGGGAGTCAACTGAGCCTGGGCGGCGCCCCCGCCACCGTGATCGGTATCGCGGCGCCCGAGTTCGATTTTCCTCGCGAGGTCGCAATGTGGGCGCCGCTACGGCCGCTCTGGCCCGGCGTGGAGAAGAGCGCCGGCCTGGGAGTATTCCGCTCCGTGGCTCGCCTTGCTCCCGGAGTTTCTCTCGCCCAAGCCCAGGCGCGAACCGAACTGGCGCTCCGCCATGCCGACCCGTCGCGGCCATCCGGCACCCCACGGTACGGGGCTTTGGTCCGATCCTTTCAGGACGAAGCATACGGAACCGCCCGTCCGATCGTAGCGGTTCTGTTTGGCGCGGTGCTGCTGGTGCTGGTCATCGCTTGTGTCAATGCGGCCAACCTGATGCTGGCACTGGTCACTGAACGCACACACGAGATGGCCGTCCGCGCGGCGTTGGGCGCAAGTCGTGCTCGCCTGGCGCGCCTGCTGCTCTCGGAATCGTCCGCCGTTGCCGGCGTCGCCGGGATCCTTGGGCTGCTCGGCGCTCTGCTGGCGATCGGGCTGATCACCCGGTTGGCGCGGCCGGAAGTACCGGGTTTAGGACGTATCGCCTTGAACCTGCCAGTGCTCGGTTTTGGCCTCCTCCTGACCGTGGTAACCGTGCTGCTCTTCGGATTGGCGCCTGCTCTGATCGCCTCCTCAGCGCAACCAAACGGCGAGTTGCAGGGTGCAGGCGTACGAGCTATCGGCGGCCCATCGCACCGGCGAGATCCGAAATCTCCTCCTGGCGGGCGAGTTCGCCCTCGCCACCATGCTGGCGATTAGCGCTGGCCTGCTGGTACGCAGTCTCGCCAAGCTCACGGCCGTGGATCCTGGGTTCCGGCCGGACCGCGTACTCACTTTTCGGGTCACCACCGAATTGCCCGGGCAGGAATCGCGGCGTGCGCTTTACAGCCAGATTCTGGAGCGCGTCCGTGCTTTGCCCGGTGTCGAGGCGGCGGGCGCGGTCCTCATCAGGCCTCTCTCCGGCTCGGTCGGGTGGGACACTACCTACGCAGTTGAAGGGCAATCCGCCACAGAGCGAAAGACAAACCCGAACGGCAACTACGAGGCGATCAGCCCGGGGTACTTCCGGACCATGGGAATTCGTCTGCTCGCCGGACGCGATTTCTCCTCGGCCGACCGCGATGGAAGCGGTGGCGTTGTCATCATCAATGAATCCACCGCCCGGCGGCATTGGCCGCACGAAGGCGCAGTTGGCAAGAGCTTGCGATTAGGGGCCGGGCCCAAGGCGCCGCCGCTGACCGTTGTAGGAGTCGCCGCCGATGTGCACTATCGCGAGTGGGAGGCCGCGCGTCCCGACTTCTACGTTCCCTTCACGCAGCGGGCACAGCACCGCAGCGATTTCGTCGTAAAGACGCATGCCGATCCATGGGCGCTGACCGGCGCCGTTCGGCAGGCCGTGTTCGCCTCGGATCGGAACCAACCGATCAGCAATGTAACCACCATGGAGGCACTAGTCGCGGGCGCGCTGTCCCGCGCACGCATCGGCGCGGCGCTCATTACGTCGCTGGCGGGTTGTGCGATTCTGCTGGCAGCCATTGGGATTTATGGTGTTCTGTCGTATTCCGTTGAACAGCGCACTCGCGAGATCGGAGTGCGAACGGCGTTGGGAGCCACGCCTCGAAACGTGATGGCAATGGTCGCGGCAGACACGCTACGCTCCTCGTCGGTTGGGCTGACCGTCGGGATCGGCGGAGCCGCTCTCGCCGGCAGTGTGCTGCAATCGCTCCTGTTCGGCGTGAGCCCGGCCGATCCCGTGACGTACCTGGCCGTCCCGGTCACGATGCTCTTCGTAGCCTCGGCCGCCTGCATCGTGCCGGCATGGCGCGCAGCTACCATGGACCCGGTTTCGGCACTCCGCCTCTAGCAGCCCGCCAACGCCAAATCTCAACCTACAATCATCGTGACGCCAGGCTAGTTTCTGTCGATGAGTATCCATTGGGAGTGTAATAATGGCTACTGTCTTCGCTCATCCGCAAGCCCCCTGGGCGCTCCGTCTGGTGCCGCCGTTCCCCTCTATTGCCCAGCGTGTCCTCGCTCTCGTCAGCGCGGAGGACGTCCCCATGAGTGATGTCGGCGCTCTCGTCAGAATGGACCCATCCTTCTCCGCCGAGTTGCTCCGTTTCGCCAACTCGGCCCTGCTTGGCGTCCGCCAGGAAGTTCAAAGCATACCCCACGCGCTCATGCTCGTTGGCGCTCAACGCGTAAAGACGTTAGCCGTCCTGGTGGTTTTGAATAAGATGGTCCGATCGTCCATTCGCACGGCGGCGCTCCGCAAAGTCTGGATTCACAGTCTCGCGACGGCGCTCATCGCGGAGGAAGCCGCCCGCGCCTTTCATGTTCCCAGGGAAAGCGCGTACACCATCGGCCTGCTCCACAACCTGGGCACCTTGGGGTTGATGTCGGCCTACCCCGACGAGTACAGCCGGATGTTGGAGGTTTCGAACGATTTCGGCTTCGATCTGCTTCAGACCGAGCGCGATCTTTTCGAGATCGATCACTGTGCCGCCGGTGCGTATCTGGCTCAGGATTGGAACTTCCCCGACGAACTGGCAGCCGCGATCGCGACGCACCACGATGAGCCGGCAGCGGGAGAGTGCGATGCGTACAACCTGATCAAAGTTAGTTGGCGTCTCTGTGACGCTCTCGGTTTTGCCGCATTCTCGCCCGACAAAGCCTGGAGCTTCGAAGAACTCATGGGCTTTGTGCCTGACGGCCCCACCGGCTGGCTCGATCAACCGGCTGAAGACGTCAAAGCAGAACTCGAATCGCGCTTGGCGTCGGCGCCGATATAGCCGCCCGCTGCGCGCATAGCCCACGGGCGCCGAGTCCTGCTAAGCGATAGTCTTGAACCATGCATGAGACAACGCGACGCGGCCTTGGGCGAGGACACCACCACTGATCATCGCAGCCACGGTTCTGGCCGCACTCGGCTGGAGCCAGGCCAGGTTGGCCCAGAGCCCGCCGCTCGGATGGAACAGTTGGGATTCCTTCGGCACCACCGTGACTGAGGCCGAGGTGAAAGCCAATGCCGACTATATGGCCGCGAATCTCGCCAGGCACGGCTGGCAGTACATCGTCGTGGACATCCAATGGTCTGAGCTGAACCCGAAGACGCACGGCTATCGCCCCAACGCCGAGCTGGCCATGGATCAGTTCGGCCGCCTGATCCCCGCTTCCAACCGCTTTCCTTCATCGGCGAACGGAAATGGCTTCAAGGCACTTGCCGAGTACGTGCACTCGAAAGGTCTGAAGTTCGGCATTCACATCATGCGTGGGATTCCGCGCAAGGCCGTGGACGCCAACCTGCCGATCTCCGGCAGCACCGCCAAAGCCGCGGACATCGCTGACAAACAGTCCATCTGCCCGTGGAATAGCGACATGTACGGTATCGATACCACCAAGCCGGGCGGACAAGACTACTACGATTCCATCGTCCAGATGTACGCGTCGTGGGGCGTGGATTTCATCAAGGCCGACGACATGTTCGGCTTCGGACCTCGTGGCGACCACAGCACGGAAATTGCCGCTTTGAGTAACGCCATCCAGAAGTCCGGCCGGCCCATCGTGCTGAGTCTCTCACCGGGAACGACGCGGTGTGGACCGCGCGAAGTTTATTGGCGAACACGCGCAGATGTGGCGCATCTCCGATGATTTCTGGGATCGCTGGGTGGACCTGAAGAAGCAATTCCCGAATCTCGCCAAGTGGAATCCGTATGCGAAGCCGGGCAACTGGCCGGATGCCGACATGCTCCCGCTCGGCAGGATCGGGATCCGAGCCGAGCGCGGCGACCCGAGGATGTCGCTACTCACTCACAACGAGCAATATACGCTGATGACCTTGTGGTCCATCGCGAGGTCTCCGCTGATGTTTGGCGGGAACCTTCCCGATAACGACGAGTTCACGCTCTCTCTGCTGACTAACGATGAAGTGCTCGCGGTCAATCAGAAGGCAACGTCAAGCCGACAGCTATTCGTTCGCGGCAACCAAGTGGCGTGGACGGCCGAGATCGCCGGCGCACCTGGCAAGTATCTCGCTGTATTCAACATCGGCGACGGCGCCGATGAAGACATCCGAGCGAATTGGCCTGACCTGGGACTTCCGTCGAACTGTCTTCTGCGCGATCTCTGGGCTCACAAGGACCTGGGCGCGGTTAAAGACGGCCGCAGTTTCCAGGTGGCGCCCCACGCCTCGGCGATCTACAAGATCACTCCCGCCCGCTAGAAGGAAGCAGCACGCAAATGAGAGGAATGAACCCATGAGAGTCGCCGTTTGCTTAGTTCTTTGGGCCGGACTCGCATTCGCCCAAACCGATCGAAAAACCTGCGCCGATCTGGCCACCTTCCAGATTCCCGGAGTGGCCATGGAGATCACCAGGGCTGAGTCGATCCCCGCCTCGGATAAAGGTCCGGCCAATTGCCGGGTTGATGGTGCGCTGAACCGGCGTACCGGCGCCGGCGGGGTCGAGTATGCCATCAGCTTCGCATTGGCGCTTCCGGACAACTGGAACCACGATTTCCTGATGCAGGGTGGCGGCGGATTGAACGGATCCGTCCAACCTCCCCTGGGAGCGGGTGCCGCCGGAGCGACTCCGGGTTTGGCGCGAGGATTCGCAGTTGCCAGCAATGATACCGGCCACAAGGGGAAAGGCGCCTTTGACGGCAGTTTCTTCCGGGACCAGCAGGCCGTGCTCGATTTCGCTTACCAGGCCAATCCACAGGTGGCGCAGGCGGCCAAACAGATCATCGCCCACTACTACGGACAACCGGTTGCCTATTCCTACTTCGTGGGATGTTCCACCGGCGGACGGGAAGGGATGATCATGACCCAGCGCTACCCGGCGTACTTCAATGGAGTTGTCTCCGGGGCTCCGGCCATGCGCACCGGGTTCTCCAACCTCGCCGACCGCTGGGTCGCGGTGGCTTTGAACCGGATTGCGCCCAAGGATGCCGCCGGCAAGCCGGTCCCCGGTGGCGCGCTTTCTGAGAGCGACAAGAAACTGGTCATAGACGCCCTGCTGAAACGCTGCGACACCCGGGACGGTTTGCAGGACGGCATGATCTTCGACGTCGCGGGCTGCGATTTCGATCCCGCCGTTCTGACCTGCAACGGCCCGAAGAGCGACACGTGCCTGAGCTCCGATCAGGTCGGCGCCATCAAACGGGGCTTCGCCGGCCCCAAGGACTCCAGGGGATTCCAGGTCTACCCAGGCTTCGCTTTCGACACCGGGATCAACGCGAAGACGGGAATTCCGGGATTGCTGTCTCCCGGCCCGAGCCCCGTTGGACCACGCGAGCCTCCCACCAGTCAGGACGTGGACAAGGAAGCCCTCAGGGCCGCCAGTCCGCTCACAGATTCGATTTCCACTCAGCTCAATACATTCTCCGGCCGTGGAGGCAAGCTGCTGTTCTACCACGGCGTGAGTGATCCCTGGTTCTCCGCCCTGGATACTCTCGATTACTACCGAAAGATGAGCGAGGCCAACGGCGGAATGGAGACCGTGGCCGGTTGGAGCCGTCTGTACCTGGTGCCTGGCATGGGACACTGCGGGGGCGGAGAAGCGGCGCTCGACCGCTTCGACATGCTGACCGCGGTGGTGGATTGGGTGGAGAAGGGCAAGGCCCCGGATTCGGTTGTCGCCACGGGTAAAGCGTTTCCGGGCCGCAGCCGGCCCTTGTGCGCGTATCCGAAGCACGCGCACTACAAGGGGCAGGGCGACCCGGAAGACGCGAAGAACTTCGAGTGCCGGGAGTGACCTAGCGGATCACTCGCGCGCCTTTACCCTTCATCGCCGCCTCCACCTCTTTGAGCGATGCCATGGTAGTATCGCCTGGCGTGGTCATAGCCAGCGCGCCGTGCGCCGCGCCGTACTCCACCGTCTGCTGTGGAGTCTTTCCGCTGAGGAATCCGTAAGCAACACCGCGACGCGAAACTGTCGCCGCCGCCCACGCGGTCGTAGATTTCCAGATTTTCGCGCAAGGGCGCCTGATAAAATTCGCCGCCGGTCCATAGAATCGCGCCCCAGTCATTGAGCGTCGCGGTCTTGGCATTGCGCAGCGTCGTCGCCACCGCCTGAAAATTCGGGTACATCGTCAGGACCTCGGCGATCATCTTTTTGAAGTTCGCCGGATCCAGATTCGAAATGTGCTCGTCTAGCCCGGGCACCTGGAAGCCGAGCGCCGCCGTGAAGTCCTCCTCATTGCCGATCATCACATCCACCAACGATGCGATCTTCCGGTTCACCTCAACCGCGCGAGCGGTGCCGCCCTGCGACTTCCACAGCGATGCGCGAAAATTCAGGTCGTACGAGATCACCGTGCCCGCAGCGCGGGCGGCCTCCATGGCCTCAATCGTCAAGTCCGCCGCAGTGGCCGAGAGCGCGGCGAATATCCCGCCGCAATGCAGCCAGCGCACCCCTTCCTGCTCGAACAGTTGTTTCCAGTCCACGTCGCCCGGCTTCAGTTGGGATGCCGCCGAGTGTCCCCGGTCTGAGCAGCCGACAGCCCCGCGCACTCCGTAGCCCCGCTCGGTGAAGTTCAACCCCACCCTGGCCGCCCGCCCAATTCCGTCGAAAGGAACCCAACGAACGTGTGAAAGATCCACGCCGCCTTGCAGCATCAGATCCTCCAGGAGACGGCCCACTTCGTTATCTACCACCGCCGTCACCACCGTGGTGCGCAGGCCGAAGCACCGGCGCAGGCCGCGCATGACATTGTACTCGCCGCCGCCTTCCCACACCCGGAACTCGCGTGTCGTTCGGATCCGCCCCTCGCCTGGATCCAGCCGGAGCATCACTTCTCCCAATGCGGCCGCATCCCACCGGCACTGCTCGCGGGGTTTAATCTTCAACGCCATGTTCAGGATCCTCCCCGGATCTTCCGGATCAGGTCCAGCGTCCCGCGGACTTTGGCCGCGATGCCGTCGTAATCGCCGGCCTTCAGTAGAGTCTTCGTAATGAGATTGGAGCCCATGCCGACGCAGGACACACCCGCTCCGAACCAAGCCTTCAGGGACTCTTCCGTGCTCTCCACTCCGCCTGTCGGCATGATGGACACCCACGGGCACGGTCCCTTCACCGATTTCACGAATCCCGGTCCGCCTACCTCACTGCCGGGGAATACCTTCACGATTTCGCACCCGAGTTCTTCGGCCTGCGAGATCTCCGATGCGCTTCCGCATCCCGGCGAGTATGGAATCTTGCGCCGGTTGCAGGCCCGCGCGACGTCGGGGTTCAGCACCGGGCCGACTACGAAATTCGCGCCACAGTTGATGTACAAGGACGCTGTTCCCGGATCCACCACGGAGCCGGCGCCCAGTATCAACCCGGGCAGTTCGCGAGCGCAGAAACGGTCCAGTTCGCTGAACACCTCCCAAGCGTGATCGCCGCGGTTGGTGAACTCGAGCAGCGGACATCCGCCGGCAACCACCGCCGCGGCTACCTTTCGCGCCACCTCGATATCGGCGTTATAGAAGACGGGGACCATGCCCGTCTCCATCATCGTATTCAGAACTTTCAATCGCGAGAATCGCGCCATAGAATTACTCCTTTGTTGCTATGAATCGCCGCTCCGGGAAACCGTGTTCTCCGGTAACAGCACCTGAAATGGTGAAACTCGATTCTATCGTTCTTTGGCCCTCTCCTCACCGCACCCGAGTCCCGTACAATTGTTCAGAGGAGATCCGTCGAATGTTTAGCCACAAGCTCATCGCCGCCACCGCGGCGTTATTCATTACCTGTGCCGGCACGATGGCGGGCGCGGACGCGGCGCGAAAGAGCGCGACCGCTGAGATCAAGGATGCTAAGGGACAGAAGGTTGGAGAGGCGAAGTTCAAGGAGGTCAAAGGCGGGGTTCAACTGTCTGCGAAGGTCGAGAACCTCAGCCCCGGGGTACACGCGATCCACATTCACGAAATGGGCAAGTGCGAAGCTCCCGATTTCAAATCAGCGGGCGGCCACTTCAATCCCGCTCACAAAAAACACGGTCTGGAGAATCCGGAAGGGCATCACGCCGGTGATATGCCGAACCTCACGGTTGGGGCAAACGGTAAGGGCACGTTCAAGAGCACCCTTCAGGGCGTGACACTGACCGGAGACGGAGACAATTCCCTGTTCCATTCCGGCGGCACCAGCGTTGTGATTCACGAAAAGCAGGACGACATGAAGAGCGATCCGGCCGGCAATGCGGGTACCCGCCTCGCCTGCGGACCAATTCAGTAAGACGTACCGTAACGGGCCTGGCTGCGGCTTCGCTTATGAAGTCGCAGCCAACGCCCGATTCTCCCTACCCATACCCGCCAATCGCTTCCCCTCCCGCGCCAGCCACCCTGCTCTCAAATGCCGAACTCGCATTCGACAGCGTTAATCGAATCGGCGATGGAGAAGCTGAGTTCGTCCGAAATGGTCAGACTTTCCTCGGCCCCGTTCGACGACCCCGCACGATAGCCGAGTTGGGTGGCCATGGCACAGGCGACGTGAACGACGATCGCGAGTGGCGACTGGTCCGAGATGGGATCATGGTGGTGCAACGTCACTTCGGCCACGTAGGCGGGCAGGTTCCACTCCCGGGCGATCCATTCCCCCGCCTGGCAATGGTCGATTCCAAAGACCTGCCGTTCGGCTGTGCGAATGTCTTGCGTGGTCTGCAAAAGGCTCTCGTACTCTTCCGGTGCGTGAACCACCAGTCCCAAGCGTCCGATGTCGTGCATAAGCCCAGCGGTGTAGGCCTGTTCGGGGTCTACGTCGAAGGTGGCCGCCAGATCCTTTGCCGCGACGGCGGTGGCGAGATTGTGGCGCCAGCAGCGCCGAACCACCTCGCTTCTACCGGCGTGCGTGAGGAGCTTGGACATCGTCAACGTGAGCACTAATCCGCTCACGCGGGCGATACCCAACAAAGAGAGGGCCTGCACAATGGTTGTGGGCCGGTACCGGCTACCGAGCGGTGAGTTGGCTAATCGGACCACCTCAGCCGCAAGTGCGGCATCGGTGTTGAGAACCCGAGCCACCTCGGCAAAGGCGGTCCCCTCATTGGACAACAGCTTCATCAGCCGGGCCGCGGCAGGCGGAAATGGCGGAAGACTTCGCAGAGCGGACAACGCCGATGCGGTCACACCCGAAGCAGTCACTCTATTTCCTTATCGGCACTCTGGACTCATCCTTTGAGTTTTCTAATCCGAATTAATTAGTAATTTCCGTTAATTGCCGGTCTCAGCGGGGCTTCAGAGCCACTAATTGAGCGCCTTTCCGGCCAGCCGAATGCGCCAGGGCAGTGTGCTCGATTTGTCCGAGTGTCTGCGCGACCGCCGAAATCCCCTGCGCCTGTTCCGAGGATGCCAGCGCAATATCGGACAACAGTTCGTCGATCTTCAGGGTTCCGGCGCCCATTCCCGAAAGCAGAGCCGCGACCTTGCCGACAAGGTCCTTGCCTTGACTTACGGTGCTGGTGGATGCTGAAAGCAACTCACCCGTTTCCTTGGCCGCGTTGCTTACCCGCGCTGCCAGATTGCGGACTTCCTCTGCGACCACAGCGAATCCAGATCCGGATTCTCCTGCCCGGGCCGCTTCCACGGCGGCGTTTAATGCCAGGATATTCGTCTGGAATGCAATCTCGTCGATCACCTTCGTGATCTTCACGATGCGTTGACTCGTCTGTTGGATATCGCCCATCGCAGCTTCCAGATTGTGCATCTGCTGGGCGCTTTCGGTCACTACCTGGCGGGTGCTCTTGGCCTCCGCACTCGCGGAGTTCGCGTTGGCGGCGTTGCTCTTGGTCTGTGCGTCAATCTCCGTCATCGTGGCCGTCATCTCCTCGAGGCTCGACGCCAGATTGGAGTGGATCCCTTCCAGTTCGAACTTCGTGTGAACATCCGAAACGAACTCGACATGCCCAATGCGTTTCCCGGACCGGTCGGCGATATAGGATGTATTCACCGCCATGCAGCGTTCGGCGCCGTCCGGCATGGTCTGCATGTAAGTAGTTTCGGGACAGCCCGCGCGCAAACTGGCAATGCCGCATTTGTCCGTGCCGCAGATGGGGGCCTTCCACTCCGAACACAGCCTGCCTTTAATTTCCCGGCGCGTCCGTTTCAACAGTGTCTCGGTCACTTTATTCACCAGGATCCACCGCATATTAAGATCCGTTACCGTGATCGGATTGGGAACCGCATCCAGAGTCCCTTCCAGCCACACAATACGCTCCTCGAGTTGACTCACCATCCGCGCCGCCCAAGCGGCAAAGCCTGCCAGGCTGACAATGGCCAGCACTGTCAACGCAATGCCCTGCCACTCGAATGCCGACCCGGTGATCACCACGCATAGTAGTCCAATTGCGGCCACGAATCGGCCTGATCCCTGTAAACCCCATTTTCCAGTCAACTGATTCCTGCCTTTCGACGCAGCTCAAGTGGCTGCCTCTGTAAACCTGATCGGCACAACTGGAGTATTCATCGGTTAATTCGTCGCCGGACAGCCTTGAAGGCGGTTTAATCCCTGAGAATTTCGCGTGTTTTCGATGACATTCGATGTATGATGTTAGAATCCAGATCAAGATAAACAGCTCCCCAGGTTCCATGCTCCGTTTTTGATTAGAGAGGTCCTCTGTGCGGCCCGGCGCCTGGCTGGAGCATCGGCAGCCTCAGGGGGCGTATGTCACATATTGCAGTTGCCCATTTCGAACCCCCGGTGGCGAGCCGTTTGGCAGCCCTGTTCGAGAGCGCGGGACACTCGATTGCCGCCCCTCCGGAAGTGAATCGGCCGGTTAGCTCTCCGGCCGGCCCCACGCCCGATCTGATTGTGAGCGGCCTCGAAGTGCCCAAACTCGATGGATGGCGTCTCTGCCGCGATGTGCGTCGGCCCGGGAACCGCTACCTCGACGAGACGCCGGTGTTGCTGCTCTCGGCTACATTGGCCGGCCCGGAGGCCCGGCGCGTCACCCTGGATTCCGGGGGGGATGAACTCCTGCCGCTTTCCATTACCGATCCCCAGTTGCTGGACGCGGTGGGCCGGCTGATCTCGACTGGGCGCGCTCACTCGGATTCGAACGATTCTGATCCGATCGGCTTCGAACAGCGGTATCGCACTCTATTCACGCAAATGCTCGACGGGTGCGCTATCCACGAGATGATTTTCGACTCCGATGGGCAACCCGCCGACTACCGGTTCCTGGCGATAAACCCCGCCTTCGAGAGGATTACCGGCCTGGCTGCCGATCGAATCCTGGGCCGGACTGTTCTGGAGGTTCTCCCCGGCACCGAAACCCACTGGATCCAAAGCTACGGCCGGGTGGTGCTCACCGGAGAGCCCTTCACGTTCGAGAACTATCACCCAGGCTTGCGGAAGCATTTTGAGGTCCTGGCGTTCCGGCCGCAGGAGGGCCAGTTCGCGTGTGTTTTCCGCGAGATCACCGAACGAGTGCAGCGCGAACGCGAAATTCGCGGGTTGATCCGCTTGCACGCCGCCTTGAGCCAGATCAATCAGACAGTGGTCCGGGCGGCGACACGGCAGCAGTTGTTTAGCGACATCTGCAAGGTCACTTCCGAATTCGGTCATTTCCTCTGGTCCTGGATTGGCTTGAAAGATCCGGTCACGGACCAATTGACATTGATGGCCGAATCCACGTTCGACGTGGATTTCCCCCATCCCATCGCGCCCGGCCAATGTGACATGGTCCGCGAGGCCCTGTCGGAGGATCGCCCGGCCACCCGGAATATCAGCTCCGAGGACCCATCCGGCATGCAAAGCTGTGCGGCGTTCCCGATTCACTGCCACCAGCGGGTTTGCGGAGTCCTCTGCCTGCATTCGGACGAGCCGGAGTTCTTCAACTCCAAAAAGATCAACCTGCTGGAAGAAGCGGCGCTCGATATCTCCTTCGCCCTGGATAAATTCGAGGCCGAAGCCGAGCGGGAACGCGCATTACAGGAATCCGAGGCGAAATTCTCACTGGTTTTCCGGAGCGCTCCAGTAATGATGGCCATCACCGAGATCGCCGATGGCACGGTAGTGGACGTGAATGACAAACTCCTCACTTCACTGGGTTGGGCTCCCGAGGAGATCACCGGTAAGTCCACAGTCGAGGCCGGAGTGCTGACGGCCGAGAATCGAACCCGCATCCTCGAAGCCATTCTCAGGGACGGGCACACGTTAGGCCAGCCGGTCAGCATACGAGGAAAGAGCGGCCGGCAGGTCGAAGGCGAGTACTCCGGAACACGGGTCACCATTGATGGACGGGACTGCCTGCTGTCTGTCCTCACCGACATCACCGAGCGGAAGGAACACGAACTCGAGCGGGAGACGATGCTGCGCCTGCTGAGGGTGATCAACTCCGCCAATGACATCCGGAGTCTGATCCAGGACGTGACCTGTTTGCTGCAAGTCTGGTCGGGCTGCGATTCGATCGGGGTGCGGCTGGGCGATGGAGAGGACTTCCCGTACTTCGAAACGCGCGGCTTCCCGGCTCGATTCGTACTCGCGGAGAGCCGCCTTTGCGTGGATAATTCCGACGGCGCGTTGCTGTGCGACTCCGAGGGGAATCCGGCGCTGGAATGCATGTGCGGAAACGTCCTGTGCGGACGTTTTGACCCGCTCCGGCCGTTTTTCACCGCGAACGGGAGTTTCTGGACCAACTCCACTTCGGAGTTGCCGGCGTCCACGACCGAAGCCGAACGGCAAGCGCGAACGCGCAACCGTTGCGATGGCGAAGGTTACGAATCTGTTGCGCTCATTCCAATACGCTACGCCGGGCGGACTCTGGGCCTGCTCCAATGCAATGACCGTCGCCGGGGCCGCTTCACTCCCGCGAAAATCAACCTACTCGAGCGCGCCGCCGCCAGCCTGGCAATCGCACTGGAGCAGCGGCGGACCCAGGAGAGCCTCAGCGCCAGCCGCGAGCACTACCGTTTGGTTGCCGACTACACCTATGACTGGGAATTCTGGTTGGGACCGGACGGGCACCCGCTCTATCATTCGCCGTCGTGCGAACGAATCACCGGTTACACCGCCGCCGAATTCCTCTCCGATCCAGATCTTCAGGCGTCCATCATCCACCCCGACGACCTGGAGACCTACCGTTGCCATTCGCACGAGGATCACGGAGACCGGGAGCTGAAAAAGATCGAATTCCGCATCCGAACCAGGAGTGGCGCTGATGCAACAATCGAACACATCTGCCAACCGGTGCACGGCGAGGATGGCCGGTACCTCGGACGGCGGGGTAGCAACCGTGACATCACAGGACGTAAGCAGGCCGGGGAGGCCCTGCGGGCTAGCGAGGCTCGGTTCGCCGCGTTCATGTCCAATTTGCCGGCCGCGGCCTTCGTCAAGGATGAGGCGGGCCGGACCTTGTTCGCCAATCCGTACCTTCAAGAGTTGTTCGGCTTCCAGAATTGTGAAGGCCAACCGACTCGAAGACTGGTCGAAGGGGCAGCGGGGTTGCGGATGGAGGAGGATGACCGTAAGGCGCTGGCGCAGGGCCCTCTGAAGACTCAGGAAACCGTCACAGATTGTCACGGTGCAACACGCACCTTCGAGACCATAAAATTCCCCATCGGCGTAGAAGGGAACGCGGCGTTGTTGGGCGGAGTTTCCATTGACATTACCGAACGCGAGCGGGCCGCCGAAGCGCTTCGCAACAGTGAGTACTGGCTGCGGGAATCGCAGCGCGCTTCCAGAATCGGAAGTTATGTGCTGGACATCCAGTCCGGGCTCTGGACGAGTTCGGAAACCCTGGACGAGATCTTCGGCATCGGGACGGACTATGTCCGAAATGTCGAGGGATGGGGAGAATTGGTTCATCCCGAACACCGGACCGAAATGACCGATTATTTTCAAAATCAGGTCATCGGGCAAGGCCGTCCCTTCAACCACGAATACAAGATCCAGCGGCACTGCGACGGCAACGTGGCTTGGGTTTTGGGCCGCGGCATTCTGACCCAGAATGCCGACGGTAAGCCCGTCAGAATGGTGGGCACCATTCAGGATGTCACCGAGCGCAAGCGTGGGGAGCAGGCGGTCATTGATCGCGAGCGGTACCTGGCGGCCATCCTTCAGACCACGGCCGACGGGTTTTGGGTAGTTGATAGTAACGGGAGAATTCTTGAAGCCAACTGCGCCTGCCAGCGGATGACCGGCTATACCCGCGAGGAACTTCTGACATTGCGCGTGCACGATCTCGTCGCCGGCCATCCGGGCGCCGATGTGGCGGCCCGTCTGCGCCGCATCGTCCTGAACGGGTCGGATCTTCTCGAAACACGTCACCGCAGGAAGGACGGAAGCACTTACGATGTCGAGGTTTCTACTACCTATCTCGACACAGAAGGCGGACGGTTTGTCAGCTTCTTCCGCGACATCACCGACCGCAAGCGGGCCGAGGTGGAATTGGCGCAAACCAACCTCCGCCTGCAACTGGCGGCGGCCTCCGGCGGCCTGGGGATCTGGGAGTGGGACATACCGTCAAACACGCTGGTTTGGGACGACCGGATGTTCGAACTGTATGGGATTGCGCCCAGCCAGTTTTCGGGATGCTATGAAGCCTGGCAAGCCGGGTTGCACCCGGATGACCGCGCCAGGAATATTCAGGCAATTCAAGCCGCGGTGGAGGGACAACAGCAGTACGATCTGGAATTCCGCGTTGTGCACCCGAGCGGCGCCGTCCGCCACATCAAAGCCGATGCTCTGGTGGTGCGGGACGCGGACGGCTGTGCGGTTCGCATGATCGGTCTCAATCGCGACGTTACTGAAGGGAAACTGGCGGCGGAGGAGCGGGAGAGGCTGCAGGTCCAACTCACACAGGCCCAAAAGATGGAGTCGATCGGCCGCCTCGCGGGCGGCGTGGCACACGATTTCAACAATCTGCTGACGGTGATTAACGGATACAGCGACATGGTCCTGCGGCAACTCCAGCCCGACGACCCCCGGTGGAAGTACGTGAATGAAATCGGCAGAGCCGGCGACCGGGCGGCCGGACTGACCAGACAATTACTGGCTTTCAGCCGGAAGCAGATCACCGCGCCCGTTGCCGTGGACCTGAACCACCTCATTTCGGAGAACCAGGCGATGCTCAAGCGCCTGATCGGCGAGGACGTGGAGATCTCCCTCGAACTCGGCTCCAAGGTCGGCCGAGTTCTGGCCGATCCGGACCAACTTCACCAGGTCTTGATGAATCTGGCCGTGAATGCCCGAGACGCGATGCCGGCGGGCGGGCAATTGTCTCTGAAGACGGAGTCCATCTTCCTCGATGAGGCGTTCTCGAGCACGCACATGGCTGCGCCTCCGGGCTTCTACGCCGTCCTGTCGGTCTCCGACACCGGGATCGGAATGGATGAAAAGGTCCTGCAGCACCTGTTTGAGCCGTTTTTCACCACCAAGGAGAAAGGTAAGGGCACAGGGCTGGGGCTGTCCACGGTCTATGGCATCGTCCGGCAGTGCGGCGGATGGATTGATGTCGAGAGCGAACTACGGAAGGGCACGACGTTCAGGGTCGTCCTCCCGCGAATGGCGGGATCGCCCGAAACGCAACCGCGGGATTCGTTGCTTCAGGAATCGCTCAAGGGATCGGAGACCATTCTGGTCGTCGAGGACCAGGAGGAAGTCCGGCAGTTTGCCGTCGAGGTATTGCGAAGTTTCGGTTATCGGGTTCTGGAGGCGGGCAACGGGGGAGACGCCGTCAGCGTCGCCGAGCGCCACTTCGGGCCCATCCACCTCCTGCTCTCGGATGTAGTGATGCCCGGCCTCAGCGGACAGGAACTCGCTGACCGTCTGAAAGGTCTCCGTCCCTCCATCGCAGTCCTATTAATGTCGGGCTACCCAGGCGACACAGGAGCGCGAGGAGAGGGGACTGAGGAGTTGGCGTATCTCCCCAAGCCATTTACCCCCGAGATCCTGGCGGCGCGAGTTAGAGAAGTACTCGGTCCGCCTCGTCCGCTCGGAAGAGTCCTGGTGTTAGACGATTAGGAGGGCATTCGCACCTTGTTCCGAACAGATCCTGATCCGGCAGGGATATCAGGTAGGTCCGGCCGGGGGCAATCAAGCTCTGCAACTGTTGGCATCGGAGGAATCACCGTTGAGAATTCCTTCGCAATCCGGGCAGACGCCACGCTCACAAAACCCGCC
This sequence comes from uncultured Acidobacteriota bacterium, assembly GCA_963737465.1. GTDB lineage: Bacteria > Acidobacteriota > Terriglobia > Bryobacterales > Bryobacteraceae > TMP-7. The sequence continues at coordinate 679,317 of CAVTTC010000011.1, read as the reverse complement.
GGCGGAAAGGAACTGGCGGCCGCCGTCAGCCCCGTCCTGGCAACTTAGCTTTTCCGGTCGGCCGCGGGATCCCAGGGTCACGCGAAATGAAGTTGCAGGTGTGCGCGTCCATCCGGAATAGGAGGGCAAGCATATGTGTGACTATTCGCTCTGTGGCGTTCCCAATCGACTCGCGGTGGAGGGCGAAGAACTGGTGGTCTATCGATTCCCGATCGGAAGCGTCGGATTGGCGCCTCCGGCCGACCTCGTGCCGAAGCAGCGGATCGCACAACGCGAAGGATTTTGGGTACGGCTGAGAAGGTTGCTCGAGGGCGAATCCGAATACGAATCCACCCGCGTCCATGCCGTTTGCGTGCCCCCCGGAGCTCATCTCATATTGAAAGGAATCCCCCCCAGCTTGCAGCGCGAGTATGGTGTTGATTCTGAAGAGGGTGTCGTCTTCGTTCAGACCAGCGCGGACGCACACGTCTATCGTGATGCCGTGCAGTTTCAGAACGGGCGCCGGCTCAGTCTGCAGGTGCTATGCGAAGGTCTGCGGGTAGAGGTACTATCGCTCGCCTGTACGGACCCCGATTGGGATAAGGACGCATTCCTTCGGCGCGAGCCCGCCCTCCGAATGACGCGCTGAACGTTTTCTCCGCCGTTCGGAGCCCCCTGCTGTTCCCGACAGGACGCGGCTCCCACTGTGAGCGAAAGCATACTGGCAGAAGGGCCTTTGTTTAGAGGACGGTGCTCCCAATGGCATCGGATTTGGCCTGGAATTCGAACTATTGCAGAAGCGCTTGGTTCTGCGGATGGTGAGTGAAATCCGAACATGGTTATTGGGTCCGTCAAATCACATCCCCCGTTCCAGATTGTTTTGGTATTATCGGCCACCCAAAAACACAGACTAGCAGCGTGATTGCATGCATCGTGAGGTCAGGTGGACTGGCCAAATGACCCAGAACGTTTCCCCCAATGTTCGGCTATACTGCTACCTGGATTATTCCCCTAGGAAATAGTCGGGGATGGTATAGGAGGGGTCGGATGCCGGCATCTACAGGCAAAATAAAACACTTAGTCTGTCTCATGATGGAGAATCGGTCCTTCGACCACATGCTGGGGTTCATGGCTTCCCCCACCTATGCGGTGGATGGCCTGACCGGCAATGAATCCAATCCCGATTCCACCGGAGAAATGGTCCCGGTCACCAAAGACGCGAAAGTAGCGGGCGATTTCACGCCCGACCCGGGTCACCATTTTCCCGATGTCAACATGCAGATTTTCGGGAACTTGCAGGGTGCGCCATCCGGACCGCTCATGCAGGGCTTCGTAAAGTCGTACGAGGAGCACACGCACAATCGACTGAAATCGCACAACATCATGAAGTGCTACGACCCCGAGGATGCCCGCAAGATCCCCGCCCTGGTTACCCTGGCCAAACAGTACGCCAATTGCGACCGCTGGTTTTCGTCGGTGCCCGGCCCCACACTTCCTAATCGTGCTTTCCTGCACGCCGCCACCTCCATCGGCCGCGTGGACATGAACCCGATCTGGCGCAACATCGCCAACACGGTATATGAACTGCTCGATGCGAACAACGTCACATCGACCATCTATGTCACCGATTTCTCGGTAGCCCTGACCTTCAAGAACTTTGCCAACAAACAAAGCAAATGGTTCGCCACCTACGACGACTTCCTCTACGACTGCAAACACGGGAGCCTGCCGGCCTACTCCGTCGTGGAACCCCGGTACAACGATTGTGAATCGGGCAGCGGCCATTGCGGCGCCTGCGACCAGCATCCGGACCACGACATCCGCGAAGGCGATCGCCTGATCTGGAACGTCTACGATGCCATCCGGCAGAACGCGGCGCTATGGGAAAGCACCATCTTAGTCGTGATCTACGACGAGCACGGCGGAACCTATGACCATGTGGTTCCACCCTCCACCGTCAACCCAGACGGCAAGATCGCCACGAACGTGAGCGACAATATCATCACGAATCCACCGATTCCGACCTTCGACTTCACCCGTCTCGGTCTCCGAGTTCCCGCCCTCATCATTTCCCCGTGGATCGAACCCGGAACCATCGATCACAAGGTATACGACCATGCCTCCGTCATCGCCACCGCTCGCAAGCTGTTCCTGGGCGACCAATGGCAGAACAAGTTCCTCACTGAGCGCGATCGGAACGCCGCCACGTTCGATCACCTGCTTACCCGATCCGCCCCGCGCACCGACATGCCCGAAAGGCCCGAGCCGGAGACGTCGTTCGGCTTTGACGAGGTGGCGGAAACCCCGCCCCTGAATTGCCTGGATAAGGAACTGACCACGCATCAAAAGGATTTGGTAGACCAGGCGTTCGACATGGAACAGGATCTTCCGCCGGAGAGGCGTTCCGGGATCACCTCAACGGAGCACATCCAAACCGAGCGTCAGGCGTCGGAGTACATCCGGTTGGTGGCGGCCGAGATCCTGGGTCCCAGACGGCGAGTTGCGGGGCAATAAACACAATGAAAGCATTGAGACCGTTTGCACTTGTGGTGCTGGCCGCCTCCGCTGTTCCCGCAGCTACGATCGATGAACTCAAACGCGACTGTGCGGCGGCAAGGTCAACGCCTGGCGCGAACACGCTGTTCGCGTGCGGGGCCGACATCTTCACGCTAACCCCCATCCATCCCATCGTCCGGAGCATTGTCCCGGGCGGCGGTACCGGTGCCGGGCTGAACTTCAAACTCGACAGGCCGGGCAACTGGCACAAGACCTTCACGGTGGATGGAGCCGTATCCATGCGCGCGTTCTGGGTGGCCGAGACCAAATTCGGCCTGACGCGGCCGGTCCTCGCCAACTGGAATAAAGATAACGAGGATTACGCCCTCCATGCCTTTGTGCGAGCCCGTGGACTGCCCCGCATGACTTTCTATGGGATCGGCCCCCATACCAGCAAGGACGATATCGTCAATTTCGGCGAGCGCGACATCTTCGTGGGCGCCGACGGGGTGCTGCCCGTGGCGCGCTGGCTGAACATCGGCGCCGTGGTGGAAGGAATCATGCCGGAGATCACCGGTGTCCACGACGGGACCATCCGGTCCATCGAGCAGTACTTCGACGAGACCACTGCTCCAGGCCTGACGTCGCAGCCGAACTTCGTACACACCGAAATGTTCGTGCGCCCGCATCATGCGTATCCGTTTGAGTTCGACGCACGGATCGGCTATCACTTCTTCACCGATACCGATACGGGGCACTACTCGTTCCAGCGGTTCAAAACCGACCTCACCTACAACTTCTATCCCGAGCGGATCCGCGCCGGTCGTCCCAAGCGCGATAGCGTTCTGAGCATCCGGGGGATGGTCTCCTTGTCGCACGCGAATTCGGGCAATGCCATCCCGTTCTACCTCCAGGAAACCCTGGGCGGCTCCGACATCTACGGAATCCCCACACTGCGCGGTTTCGCCGATTATCGTTTCCGAGCCCCCAACCTGTTCCTGATCCAGACCCAGTACGAACGCCGGATCTGGCAATACTTCGGGGTGCTCGGTTTCTATGACACCGGCCAGGTGGCGGTAAATAGGAGTGACCTGAGTTTCAGCGACATGCGCCATAGCTTCGGCTTCGGTGTGAGTTTCTGGGCGCAATCGAAAGTGGTGTTTCGCGCGTACGTGGGCCTAGGCAGCGGCGAAGGCATTCACAACTTCTTCGGAATCCCCGCGGCCCTGCCCTGAGGAACGTTCGCGACCTTCGTCATGAGTTTCGAACCCGCACACGGCCGAATTGAGTAGCGGTCGCCGGGCAGCGGCGGTTAGCCTGGTTTCGATTCACGTCGATTCGCTTCCGCAGTTCCCTCAATTTGCATGCTTGGCGGTTTTGCCAAATGGCAGTACACTGAAGGGGATGGATGTCAAGACCCTCGCCCTGTATGAAGCGCGCGCACAGGTTTTCAAGGCGCTGGCCCATCCTTCCCGTCTGCTCATCGTCGATGAGCTCATGCAGTCCGAACGTTGCGTCTGCGACTTAACCGCGCTTGTCGGCTCGGACATGTCCACCGTCTCCAAGCACCTCTCCGTACTGAAAGCTGCGGGCGTGGTTCAGGATGAACGGCGGGGTGCCCAGATCTGGTATCGCCTTCGCATGAAGTGCGTCACCAAGTTCTTCAACTGCGTCGAGTCCGAGTTGCAGAAACAAGCTCGTGAGCAGTGGGAACTGGTCCACGCTGGTGACACACCCTAATCATTGCAGGAAGAAAGGAAACCACATGAACATACGACCCAAGTGCTCCTATTCGGGATATAGAGACCTGATGTTCTCGTGTTCTGGCGCGGCCGACCTCGCCGAGATCGGCGATCGTGTTGTGCGCAGTCTCCACAAGGCAGGCGACGGAAAGATGTTCTGCCTGGCTGGGATGGAGAAAGGCAAGACACCGGTTACCGATGAACGGATTGCGATGGTTGCGGCGAAGTTGCGCGAACTGCTCGGCCAATGGTAGTTCCGGAGGCATGATGACTCGGAAGCCGATCATCCCCATGCTGATTCTGGCTGCGACGACGGTCGGCACTGTCCTTGTGAGTTCCAGTACCGCCCGCTCCAATCCCCTTTGTCGGCGGTTAGGGAGAACTCTATGGCCGACTGTGCTCGTGAGCCCCGAGAAGGCCCCCTCCGATCGTCCCGCTCCCTTGCCTCCCCAAACGAGCGAGACGAAAGTAATCGCCTACTACTTCCATGTCAACGTACGTTGCACTACCTGCCGCGCGATTGAAAGCTACTCTCGCGAAGTCATCGAGCGGAAGCTCGGAGCCGAAATCGCGAAGGGCCGCCTGCAGTTCAAGTTGGTCAACATTCAGCTCGAAGAGAACCGGCATTTTGTGAAGGACTACCAGCTGTTCACGAAATCCCTGGTGCTGGTGCGCTTCGACAAGGGCAGGCAGGCCGAGTTCAAGATACTGAACGACACCTGGGAACTGGTGGGAAACAAATCGGCTATGCAGGGGTACGTCGAGCGGGAGGTTCGCGACTACCTCAAGAGGCTCTCATGATCCTCTCCGCCACGTCGGTGATGACTGCGGTCTGGCTGGGGATCCTCACCTCGATCAGTCCGTGCCCGCTCGCCACCAACGTGGCCGCGATGTCGTTTGTTGGCAAAGACCTCTCTTCTCCCCGCCGGGTTCTATTGGCGGGAGTGCTGTACACCCTGGGCCGGAGTCTGGCCTACGCTGTGCTGGCCGCTCTCCTGATCGCCAGCGTATTCGCTGTCCCGGACTTGTCTTTCTGGCTCTCCACGTATATGAACAAGTTTCTCGGGCCAGTTCTGATTGCGACCGGGATTGTCCTTCTGGGATTCGTGCGCTTCAATTTCGCCACCTCTTGCGTCAGCGACAAAGCCGGGGAACGCATTGGAAGATCCGGATCCTGGGGCGCCGGCCTGCTTGGGGTTCTCTTTGCTCTATCCTTTTGTCCGGTGTCCGCGGCACTGTTCTTTGGCAGCCTACTCCCGCTCGCCGCCAGGAATAACTCCAGCGTGATGCTTCCTTCGGCATACGGAGTGGGAACCGGCGTCCCGGTGTTCGTCTTTGCAGTGCTGATCGCCCTGGGCAGACAGTGGGTGAGCACGGCATTCAGGAAGCTTGTCCAGTTTGAAAAGTGGGCCCGGCGCGCCACGGGAGCGGTATTCGTCACCGTCGGAGTCCGCTATAGCCTGATCTACATCTTCGAGGTGCAGCTATGAAGATTCAAATCGCGGGGCCAGGTTGCCCCAATTGCCAGACGACGGAGAGGAATGTCGTGAACGCCTGCGCGGAGCTCGATCTCGCGGCCGACATCTCCCACGTGACGAACATTGCCGCCATTCTGGATCTCGGTGTCATGCGAACACCGGCCGTGGTTATCGATGGTGAGGTCGTGATCTCCGGAAGGGTTCCTGCCGTTCCGGAACTGAAAACGATTCTCGAACAACGGAGGCTCTGTTGACCTGCCGCAAATGCTCGCAGGCGGCGAAGAGGGCGCGTATGGTTGCGCCGCCGCCCGTCTCTGCCGGAGGAGGGCTTGACAGCAGGCAGGGGCACTGGTATCGTTAATCGACGAATGGCTATATACTAGCGATCCGCGAAAGGATTCCATGATCTGTTATGAATGCCAACAGGCGGGTAAGCGTCGCGATGCTGTCGCCCTCTGCAGCCATTGTTCCGCAGCTCTGTGTCAGGAGCACGCACTAGTTTTCGCCGATCCCCTCACGACCCAATACCCGGTCTGCAAGACCGTCATACTTCCGCTTCGAGCGCGAGTATTCTTGTGCAGCACATGCAGGGACGCCCTCCAACAAACCACTGAACACTCCCCTGAAGCAACGGCGGAACACTCCCGCCATCGTTGCGGACAGGGATGCAGTGAAGGTTTGACGACGAAGAATCGGTCATCGTTTCGTTACTCGACGAATTGATATGAATGAGAAACCCGATCAAGATACCCTGTGCTGCCCCGCGGCCGAGCCGCGTACGCAGGCCGATTGGATGGGGCTCGAAGGCCCGGAGGCTGACGAAGAACTCGCGAAAATGGCCAAGGCGATCGGTCACCCCGCGCGAGTCTTCATTCTTCGAATGTTGTCGCGGAAAGAGGCGAGAGTTTGTAGTCAGATTGTTGACGAGCTTCCGCTCGCCCAGTCGACAGTTTCCGAGCACCTGAGGATATTGAAGGACGCTGGACTGATACGCAGTAACCAAGACGGTCCCCGGATTGGCTACTGCATCAACTACGACACCCTTCGAAGACTGAAGGCCTTGGTCGCCATTATTTGAGATCTTGTTAACTCGTTGTTCGAACGAACAACGGACGGAGCACTAATTCACCATGACAAAAGTTCAAGTGTTTGATCCCCCGATGTGCTGTTCCACCGGAGTGTGCGGACCCAACGTAGATCCGGCCCTGGCCCGCTTTTCGTCCGATCTCCACTGGCTCGCCAACCAGAGAATCGCGGTCGAACGGTACAACCTGGCACAGCAACCGCAAGCTTTCGCCGCCAGTGAGGTCGTCAAGACGGCGCTCAAGCAGTATGGCAACGAATGTCTGCCGTTGATCTTGCTGGATGGCGCGGTCGTCAGCAAAGGCTGCTACCCGACCCGGGACGAATTGGCGCAACTGACTGGCGTCGAGCCGGAGCCAGCCAGTTCAGGCGCAGCCCGGCGCGCAACTGCCGGTGATCAAGACCAAGTGCTGCTAGCGAGGTTCGCCATGACGACAGAAAGTATGAACAGTCTCCTGGAGAATGCCACGCGCATTCTCTTCTTCACAGGAAAAGGCGGCGTCGGCAAGACATCGCTCGCCTGTGCGGCGGCGGTGTCGATGGCCCAGCGGGGCAAGAAAGTGCTACTGGTCAGCACGGACCCGGCATCGAACCTCGACGAGGTTCTGGGCGTCCGGCTTTCCGGTTCGCCGACCGCGGTTCCCGGCGCCGGCGGACTGTTCGCACTAAACATCGATCCGGAAGCGGCCGCAAAGGCCTACCGGGACCGGGTGATCGGGCCGTACCGCGGAGTGCTCCCCGAAGCCTCGCTCAACAGCATGGAAGAGCAACTATCCGGCGCCTGCACGGTCGAGATCGCCGCTTTCGACGAATTCACCAAACTGCTTGGCGATGCCCAGGCGACCGCGGGATTCGATCACATCATCTTCGATACGGCTCCGACGGGACATACGCTTCGCTTGTTGCAGCTTCCGGCCGCATGGACGGGATTCATTGCCGAGAACACGACCGGCACCTCGTGCCTTGGGCCACTGGCCGGCCTCGAAACTCAGAAATCCCTATACGACTCCAGCCTGCAAGCTCTCACCGACGCATTCACGACAACACTGGTCTTGGTAAGCCGTCCCGAGCGCTCCTCACTCGCCGAAGCGAATCGAACAAGAGCGGAACTGGCGGAAATGGGTATCGCCAATCAGCGATTGTTTCTCAACGGCATCTTTGTTGCACAGGATCGCAGCGATGCCGCCGCGTGCGCACTCGAAGTCCGCGGCCAGGAAGCACTCGCTGGGATGCCTGCCGAGCTCGCGAAACTTCCGCGAATCGAGGTTCCGCTGCTCCCATACGCTCCGATGGGCGTGGAGAACCTCCGGAGTGTGTTCGGCGGCATGTCACCGATTCGCAAGACGGTGCACCATGACCTGTCAGACGTGATCCATTCCGGACTTCCCCTTTCGCCCCTGATCGACGACCTCGAAAAGATGGGGCACGGTGTCGTGATGACCATGGGGAAGGGCGGCGTCGGCAAAACGACTGTAGCATCCGCCATCGCTATCGAACTAGCCCACCGGGGGCATCCGGTGCATCTCAGCACGACGGACCCGGCGGCTCACTTGGCGGCTACTGTCGGCGGATCTGTTCCGAACCTGTCGGTGAGCCGGATCGATCCCACCGCCGAGACTCGCCAATACACGGAAGCCGTCCTGGCGAAAGCGGCGCCCCAACTGGACGAGCAGGGGATGGCGCTGCTTGCGGAGGACTTGCGATCACCCTGTACCGAGGAAATCGCAGTGTTCAGTGCGTTCGCGCGAACCGTGGCCGAAGGAGAGCACGCCTTCGTCGTGCTCGACACCGCTCCCACCGGGCACACCATCCTTTTGCTGGATGCGGCCGAAGCCTATCACCGCGACGTCACGCGCACGATGAGCGATGTGCCCGATGCCGTACGGCGACTCCTTCCGCGGCTTCGAGACCCCGGTTTCACTCGTGTTCTGCTGGTGACGTTGCCGGAGGCGACCCCCGTTCATGAAGCGGCCCGGCTACAGGACGACCTCCTGCGGGCCGGCATCAAGCCTTACGCCTGGATCATCAACCAGAGCTTCGCCGGCGACGGATTCCGCGATCCGGTCCTGGTCGAGCGCGGCTCGCGAGAGGCTCCGTACATCGCGGAAGTGCGTGATCGCCTGGCCACCCGATTCGCGGTGATCCCTTGGAAACCCGCAGCTCCCGTAGGTCCTGAGCTGCTGCGGGAACTGGCGGGCGATTCAGTGGCATTTGCAGGCGCTTCGAAAGGCTGAAAACAGACATGGACACGCCAACAAGTCCCCGGCTGTCGTTTCTCGATCGATTTCTTACACTCTGGATATTCGCCGCCATGGCGGCTGGAGTCGGACTCGGGTACCTCGTTCCCGGAGTGGTGCCCTTTCTCGACCGTTTCAGCGTCGGCACCACATCCATCCCTATCGCCATCGGCCTGATCCTGATGATGTATCCGCCGCTGGCGAAGGTGAAGTACGAGGAGATGGGACGAGTCTTCCAGCACCGCCGCATCCTGCTCCTCTCGCTCGCCCAGAACTGGGTGGTGGGACCGATCCTGATGTTCGCGCTCGCGGTGCTGCTGCTCCGCGACAAACCCGAGTACATGACGGGCCTCATTCTGATCGGGTTGGCCCGCTGCATCGCCATGGTCATCGTCTGGAACGACCTGGCGCACGGCGACCGTGAGTACGCTGCCGGCCTGGTCGCGTTGAACTCGATCTTCCAGGTCCTGTTCTTCTCCGTCTACTCGTACTTCTTCCTGGCCACCGTGCCACGCTGGTTGGGCCTCCGGGCGGTCGAGGTGGACATTTCCATGGCCGCGATTGCGAAGAGCGTCTTCATCTATCTCGGCATCCCCTTCCTGGCTGGCATGCTCACCCGCTTCGTGATGCTGAAGGCCAAGGGCCGCGAGTGGTACGAGAAGAAGTTCATCCCGAAGATCAGTCCCATGACTTTGATCGCTTTGTTGTTCACCATCGTGGTGATGTTCTCCCTAAAGGGCGAGATGATCGTGCAACTGCCATTCGACGTGGTTCGAGTTGCCATCCCGCTGACCATCTATTTCGTGGTGATGTTCTTTGTGTCGTTCTGGATGAGCAAGAAAGTGGGCGCCAACTATGCGGAAGCAACCACGCTCTCCTTTACGGCATCGTCCAACAATTTCGAACTCGCCATCGCGGTGGCAATCGCCACGTTCGGCATCCATCACGGTGCCGCCTTCGCCGCCGTAATCGGACCGCTGGTCGAAGTCCCAGTACTCATTTCCTTGGTCAATGTCGCACTTTGGATCAATCGAAAATGGTACGGTGGCGTGTTTGCCGGCGTCGACACCTGTCGTACGCAGAAAGCTTGACAGGCGCCGAAACCAGCTAGCGGCGCGAGCCTGGATAGTCAAGACAACGATCAATCGACAAAGGAGATAGGAAACCGATGAAGAAGATACTTGTTCTGTGCACCGGCAACTCGGCTCGAAGTCAAATGGGCGAAGGGCTGTTCCGGCATGAAGGCCGGGGCGCATATGAGGTCGCAAGCGCCGGCACGAAGCCGAGCCACGTCCGCCCCGAGGCGATTGCCGTGATGCAGGAACTCGGGATTGACATTTCGAGCCATCACTCGAAGTCGGTGAATGAGTTCGAGGGCCAATCGTTCGACTACGTTGTTACGGTCTGTGACAACGCGCGCGACAACTGTCCGGTGTTTCCGGCGGGCACCGAACGTATTCACTGGAGCTTCGAAGACCCGGCGGCTGTCCAGGGCGGCGAACAAGAGCGTCTGGCTGCATTCCGTCGCATTCGCGATCAGATCCATGAACGGGTGAAAGCTTTCTTTCGGGACCGCTTGGCTGCGGCGCGTTAGACGCTGTGGCGCAAGGTCGCTTACCCGCCGGTCCCGACTACCCGATCTGATAGGCTGAAACTTCCGGCCAGCCTATGATTGCCCATACGCCCTTTCACTACCATACGGTCGATGACCTCCTCTCCGATATCGAAGAGACCGGCGTCCATCTGCCCGTGACATCGGACTTCAGCGTGCTTGGCCAAGCCGTTACCGCTGGCTCGCTCCGCCTCCCCAACCGGCTGGTCGTGCTGCCGATGGAAGGCTGCGACGGGCTGCCCGACGGATCCCCCGACGAACTCACCTTCCGCCGCTACCGGCGTTTCGCCGCCGGAGGGGCGGGCCTCTTATGGGTGGAAGCCACCGCCGTCGTACCCGAAGCGCGCGCGAATCCGCGGCAACTGTGGTTGCACCGGGGCACTGTGCCCGCCTTTGCCGAACTGGTGCACACGGCCCATCGTGCCGCCAGTGAGCGCTACGGAAACCAGCATCGTCCTTCGCTGATCGTCCAACTTACGCACTCAGGACGGTACAGCCGTCCGGGCCGCGCCCCCGCACCTATCATCGCCCATCACTCCAAGTATCTGGACCACATCCACAACCTGCCGGCTGATTATCCCCTGATCTCGGACGACGAACTGGAGCGTCTGGAAGACGCCTACGTCGAGGCCGCCAGATGCGCCCAGGACGCTGGATTCGACGGTGTGGACGTGAAGGCCTGCCACCGCTATCTCATGTCGGAACTGCATGCCTCGTTTACCCGTGAGAACAGCCGCTATGGCGGCGAGCCGTTCGAGAACCGCTCCCGGCTGTTCCGGAATATCGTTGCGAAGATCCGCGATCGTGTACCGGGCATCGCAGTCACCTCCCGCATGAACGCGTACGACGCCATGGCGTATCCGTACGGCTTTGGCGTCGATCGTCAGGATGCCAACAAGCCCGATCTCACTGAGCCCATCGGACTGGTCCGGTTCCTGGCCTCCGTCGGTGCCCCGCTGGTCAACATCACTATCGGGAATCCCTACTTCAACCCTTACGTGAACCGCCCCTTTGATCTGCCCACCGCGGGCGCTCCCATCCCTCCCGAGCACCCACTCGACGGTGTCGCCCGATTTGTCCATATCGTCCGCACGGTTCAGCAGGCCGTGCCCGAACTGCCCGTCATAGGCGGAGGCTATACCTGGCTGCGCCAGTTCTTTCCGCATGTGACGGCCGCCCTGGTCCAAAAAGGATGGGTATCGCTGGTGGGCGGCGGACGCATGGCCTTCGCCTATCCGGACTTCGCCCGCGACATCGTGGAGCGCGGCGCGCTCGATCCCGAACGCGTGTGCGTGGCCTGCTCCGCCTGTACCCAGATTATGCGCGACGGTGGACGTTCCGGCTGCGTGCCGCGCGATGCGGCTGTGTACGAACCCATCTATAAGACGGGCCGCGCCGAGGCCCTGGACACCATTCTGGCGATGGCCAAGACCTGCCGCCAGTGCAACGATCCGTCCTGCATCCCGAAATGTCCCGCCCATGTGGACATTCCGAAGTTTGTTGGGGAAATCGCCGCGGGCAAGTTCCGCGACGCATATGAAACATTACGTTCCGCGAATGTCCTGGCTGCAGTCTGCGGGTACGTCTGCCCCGCTGAGACGCTCTGCGAAAGCGGATGTATCAATGAGCACTACACGGAACCGGTTCCCATCCGCCATCTGCAGCGATGGGTCAGCCGGAAGGCGGTGGAGGAAGGCTGGGTGCGTGAGCCGCGGGTTCCGCTGCGCACGGACGGCAAACTCGTAGCTGTCATCGGCGCGGGGCCCGCTGGTGTAGCCGGAGCCGTCACACTCGCCTCCATGGGGCATCAGGTAACTTTGTTCGAGCGCGGCGAAGCGGGTGGAGTGGCCCGAGCCACCATTCCGGCCGACCGCCTCCCTGATCCCATCGTGAGCCGCGAAATCGAGGATGCGCTGGTATCCACCGGGGCCATCCAGCGTCGCGCCGGCGCGTTGGGTAGCGACGTGAAGCTCGACGACATCGTCGGCCAGGGATTCCAGGCCGTCCTGCTCGCTCCGGGGCTGAGCGCGTCCGTCCCCCTGCCCGGCATCACCCGGCCGGAGCGGGGAGTTCGCAGCGCCCTCGAATTCCTGATCTCCGTGAAGCGCGGTGAGCGGGTGCAGGGCTCGGTGCTCGTACTCGGCGGAGGCAATACTGCCATCGACGCCGCACTCTCGGCGAAACGCGCGGGCGCGGCCGACGTTTCCATCGTGTACCGCCGGTCCTTCGCCGAAATGCCCGCCTGGCCCGATGAACGCGACTCCGCCATCCGCGGCGGCGTCAATTTCCTGATCCTCACTCAACCGGTTGGATACTCGTGCGATGAGAAGGGCCGCCTGACCGGATTGCGAGTGGTTCGCACTCGCCTGGGAGCGCCCGATTCGGGCGGTCGCCGCCGCCCCGAAGAGATCGCGGGATCGGAGCACGTAATTCCGGCCGACCTGGTGATTGAGGCGATCGGCCAGCGCGCTGCGTCTGATCTGCAGGAAGCGCTGGTTGGGGTCGAGTTCACCCCGAATGGTCTGATCCGCACCACCGGCGCTTCGCTCGCCACCTCCCGGCCGGGCGTCTTTGCCGCGGGCGACATCGTTAACGGCGGGACCACGGTGGTGCAGGCCGTCGCCGAAGGGATCCGCGCCGCCCGCGAGATCGACGGCTATTTGAGTTGAGTATGCGCCGCGCCATCCTGTTCCTGATTCCTTTAGCATCCTGGGCAGCGGGACCCGTGGATGAGGTGAACCCGCTGGTGGACACCCATAACTCGCGCTGGTTCTTCTTCTCCTCGGCCTGCCGTCCTTTCGGCATGGTGAACCTCAGCCCCGACACGCAGACTCGCGGCGATTGGGGTGCGGGCTATCTCTACGGCGACTCCTCGATTCGCGCCTTCAGCCACATCCACGATTGGCAACTCGCCGGCGTACCGGTGATGCCCGTGACTGGCACAATGAAGGGGCACCTCGGCTCGGACGCATACAAATCCGTCTTCTCGCACCAGGACGAAGTCGTCAAACCCGGCTATCACAAGGTGTTCTTGAGGGATTACGGCATCACTGCGGAACTCACCTCTACCAAGCGGGTCGGTTTCCATCGCTACTCCTTCCCGGCGGCGAAGGACGCCTACGTCCTGTTCGATGTGGGAGCGGAACTCGGCCCTATGACGATGCAGGACGCCCGCATCCGCCGGGTGAACGCGCGTGAACTCGCTGGATTCTCCGTGATGTCGCCCACCATCCGCCGCAGGAAGCCATCCACCGTGTATTTCGTCGCCGTCTTCAATCGCGACCTCGACGCCTTCGGCGGTTGGCGGCGCGTCCTTGGCGGCAAGGCGGCGGAAGTGGTGAGGGGTCCCATCAACCAGGTGGACGGCCCGGGTTCCGGCGGCTTTGCCCAGTTTCACTTCGACCGCCCCGGCGCTGTCCTACTGAAGGTCGCCATCTCTTATGTCAGCGAGGAACAGGCCCGGCTGAACCTGGCCGCCGAGCTCCCCGGCTGGGACTTCGATCGCGTGGTCAATGATTCCTTGAGCGAATGGAACGACTGGCTTGGCAAGATTCAAGTGGAGGGCGGCACTCGCGAGCAGCGGGTCAAGTTCTACACCGACCTATGGCACGCCCTGCTGGGCCGTCGCACGTACTCGGACGCCAACGGCAAATACACCGACAACACCGGACCTGCTCCGCGTATCCGCCAAGTCCCGCTCGACCCGGCCGGCAAGCCTGTCCGCGACACATATACGTCCGATGCGTTCTGGGGCTCATGGTGGAACCTCAACATACTCTGGTCGATTGCCTGGCCCAAACTGATGAGTGATCAGGCCGCTTCGCTGGTGGACTACTACAACAACGGCGGTCTGATCGCTCGCGGCCCCAGTGGCGGCAATTACACCTTTGTCATGGTCGGCGATCAGGCCATCCCCCTCATCGCCGCCGCCTACAACAAAGGCATCCGCGATTTCGACATTGAAGCCGCCTACCAGGGCTCGATCAAGAACGCCCTGCCCGGCGGCATACGCGATCATGCCGGGTACGAAGCCGGCAATAGTGCTCAGGGCGGCGGGATGGGATATTACGTGGATCGCGGGTACGTCCCCATCGGAATTGGCGGCAGCGGAATGCACCGCGAAGGGGCGGCCCAAACGCTCGAGTATGCCTTCCAGGATTGGTGCCTTGCCCAGTTTGCGAAGTCCCGCGGACGGGACGACGATTACCAGCGGTTCCTGAAACGGTCGGGCAACTGGAAGAACCTGTTCGACGCCTCCTCTGGCTGGATCCGCCCGAAGCGTCTGGACGGTTCCTGGCTGGATCCTTTCGAGCCGGTCTGCAAAGGTTCGAACTGCCCTGGATTTGTCGAAAGCAGCGCGGCCGTCTATACCTACTTCGTCCCCCAGGACATCCCGGGGTTGATCGACGCCCTGGGAGGACCGGTGAAATTCGTTGCGAAACTCCAGCACCAGTTCGAACTCGCCGAACCAGGCCGCTTTATTACGCCGCACGGCAAGCACGGCGAGAACTGGCTCGACTACGAGAATCAGCCCGGATGCCAGATCGCCCATCTCTTCAGCCATGCGGGAGCCCCTTGGCTGACACAGTATTGGGTGCGCCGGATGAAGGCCGAGGTGTTCGGTGACATCACCCCCGGCGGTGGCTACAACGGCGATGAGGACCAGGGACAGATGGGTGGGTTAAGCGCGCTCATGGCCATCGGGCTATTCGACATCCAGGGCGGTGCGGGCGTCGAACCCCGCTACGGGATCACCAGCCCCGTATTCGATCGCATCGCCATTCAGCTCGATCCGCGATACTACCCGGGAAAGACTTTCACCATCGTCACTCGCAACAACTCGGCGCGAAATGTGTACATCCAGCGAGTGCGGTTGAACGGCAAGTCCGTCCAAGACCGGTTCTGGATCACCCACCACGAACTGGCCGCCGGCGGGACGCTCGAGATCGAATTAGGACCCGAACCTATGAAATCCTGGGGTATCCGGCACTGAGAAAAATTGGGCCCGACGGTATGCCGTCCGTCCGGCCCATGACAGTTACTGCGGGGAAACGGGCTGTGGGCGGTCCACCTTCTGCACCGCTCGAGCGGAAACCACCGGCGGGTCTGCCGGTGGCGGACCCTGCGTGGAAAAAAATCCAATGATGAAGGCGAGCAGTCCCGCCACCAACATCAGGATCGTCTTCCGCCGGTTCATGACCTACCCAGATTAACCGGGTGGCTCTCGAAAGGCTGCCATTTTCGGGCTAATGGCGTACCTCGCCGGACGAATGACGAATCCGGCGGGTGAGCAGAGTGGGTTGTCAGGCGCTTGGGCGCACTTCAGGGATCATCCGCGGTGGTAGAATTCCGCGAAGCAGGCGCCGGCGGGCTGAACAGCGCTGGCAGCCAGCGAGCAGCCTCTGTTGACCAGCGCGCAGTCCCCGCTGCTGCTGTTTAGCCGCGCGCGCGTGCTGCATCGCCACCAGATGCAAGAAATCCCGCCAGTACCGGGCCGTGCTGAACATATGTTTGTATCTGATAGACGCGATCCACAATTGTTTATTTCGCATATTTCCGTACCGGAAACACCCTTTTTAGTCCGGCGTCCATGAGGTGGAGGACACTCAATGGAGAACAGTGCCAGCGATTACATTTCATGGCTGAACGATCTGGTGGAGACCTGCAAAGACGGGGAGAAAGGCTTTCGGGATGCGGCCGACGGCGTCCGGAGCGGATCCCTGAGGTCAATCTTGGGAGAGTTTGCGCGGCAGCGAGCCCAGTTCGCCGCTGAATTGCAACGACAAGTCACCAGGATTGGCGGCAATCCCGCCACCGGTGGTAGCGCGAGCGGGGCTCTCCACCGCGGCTGGATCAATCTCAAGTCAGCGGTCACCGGAAAGGACGATCACGCCATCCTGAGCGAGTGTGAAAGCGGCGAGGATTCCGCCGTCAGAAACTATCAGGAGGTTCTCGCAAAGGATCTGCCGAGCGATCTCAGGTCGGTGGTGGAAGAACAATATCGCCAGATCCTGCAGGCGCACAATCGGATCCGCGCATTGAGGGACGGTTCTGACATCGAGTCGTCCGCACCCGTCGGGAGCGGCGCTCCCATCGGCACGCGGATCGAGTAAACCGGCCCCGCCCTACTTCCCCGGGTTGAGGTATTGCGACAGAAATCGGTATACCTCGGCCCGGGATTCCCTGGCAAGCTCCGTATCCAGCCTGTTAAAGGCGTGTCCGCCGGGCGCATCCTTGTAGATTTTGTATTCGAACTTCTTTCCGGCCGCTTTCAACGAATCGATCAGGTGTTCGACTTCCAGAACATTTACGTCCTCGTCGTTGGTGTTCGTATGGATCAGCAGCGGCGTTTGCAACTTGTCCACATAGTTCACTGGTGACCGGCGCCGGTATTCCTGAATGTCCTCGCGAACGGTCTTTCCGATGTGGTACGGCGCGGAGTACAGAGCCCGGTAGCTTTCCGTCTGGTATCCCATGCGCGCCACCAGGTCACTCACCGGGACACCCGCGTAAGCAACCGCGAATGAATCCGGATGCTGAAAGATGTTCATTAGAGTGATCAGGCCGCCGTGGCTCCAGCCCATGATGCCCACCCGCTTGGGGTCCAGAAATGGGTAGGTTTCCAACATCCAGTCCCGGCCTGCGAACACGTCGTCCACCTCGCGCCCGCCATAATCGATCGCCTCATAGAAGGATCGGCCGTATCCGGTGCTCCCGCGATAATCCGGTGCGATCACCGGGTATCCCTGCTCAATCAGTTCGCGAACGATGTGCGCGCTTCCGGTCCCGAAGTTCGAGTGCACTCCTCCATGCACCAGCACAATGAGGGGATGTTTGCGTGAGCGGTCCAGGCTTTTCGGAATGAACGTGTACGCGGTGATAATCACCGAATTGGTTGCCCCGGGCGCATTCGCCTGGCGAACCCGCGTGAGCGGCAGGCTGGTATATCGTACCTGGTCTACCTCGGCTATGTCGGACAGCCGGATGTGCCACATCAGGTCGTCAACGGCCTTCATGGTCTGGTCCAGTTGCATCTCGCCGGGGGCCGGCGGGGGGACTTCGCGGGCAGGCTGCGTCTGCGATAACAACGGGAGCGATGCCGCTGCCAGCAACAACAGCCGAAGTTGATTCATGATCACTGCCTCGAATGCCGGGTGACTATTTGGGAATGTACTGGAGAATCGTCGGGAACACCGCTTGAATGAACTCGATGTTTGCCTTCTTGGCTGGATCGTCCTGCTGGTCGAGCACCGGGGAGATCACGCGCACCAGCGCCGTATCGGTGCGGTTGTAACGGACGGCGTCGGCCATCACGAACAACTTCGCCTTAAGCTCGCTCGCCACCACCCGCATGCGCGACTGGTACCAGTACATAACATCGCTCCTGGCCTCGCGGTTCGACACGATGTAATGGTTGACCTCGATCGTCCCCCGGCCTGGAATCTCCACCGGCAGAATCTCCGCCGTGTCCTGCACCCACCCTGCTCCGGGTAGGCAGTTCTTAGGAGAATGGGGAGTTTTCCCGGTTCTTTGCGACAGGAAGCTGGCGATGAACAGATTGATCGCGCTGCGGTCACCCGGGCGGTAGTAAGTGCGTGAAAGCAGGTCATCCGCCTTCAGCAGGTCTCGGGTATCCGCGTCCACATAGCCTTCTTGAGCCAGTTTCCAGCCTTCAACCTGAAGTGGAAACCCGGAAAGCGGCGGCGGGGGGGCAACGCTTTCGGGCCGGTTAACGGCGCGCAGGATCACCGTCTGCGCGATCAACGCCACCGTCAGCACAACGAAGGGCGTGCTCTTAAGCGGATTGGGAAACGCGTTTTGCGTCATGAGTACGTTTGTAGATAAGGTTGATCAGGTGATGGGCGGTCATGAGCAGAACCAGGTCCACCAGAAAGATGACCCAGCCTTCCAGACTGTGGAAAAAACCCTGCGCGAGTTCCGGCTGATAGTAGCTCAGGATCCCGGTGACCGTCACTCGACCCGCATTGGCGACGATTGCGATCGGGATGGTGAGAAGAAACAAAACCCAACGCATCCACGGCTTCTTGTCGAAGAAAAACGCGTACACCAACGCCAGGAACGACAACGACATCAGCGATCGGATCCCGCTGCAAGCCTCCACCACCGACAGCTTCTGGTTCGCCAGTTCCAAAACGTTTCCGTCGCGAAGCGCCGGTATGTTGATCGCGTTCAACGCCCATTCGGCCACACGCGTCGCGAGCAACTGCAGCGGGAATGTTATCTGATTGAAGATCAGCGCCGGCAATGGAATCATGAAGGCCAAAATGACCAGCGGAAAGACAGCCAATTTCAAGACTTCCCGGCCCCAGAGAAGGAGCACACATCCGGCGATCGAGACGAGAAGAGACGATCGCTGGAGGAACAATTCGGCGGCAAGCGCCCCAAGTACCATCTGCGCGGCCCCCCAGACGACAAGCGCCAGGCCCCAGTAGTTCGTCTTGGACTCCGCCCTCAGCAGTGCCTCGCGCCGCGTCCAGGCGATATAGGCGGCCACCACCGGAACGAAAAACCCATGCCCCAGGTCGGGATCGGCGTACCACTGTTCCGCCAGGCGAATCAGGATTGGAAGATAACAGAGGACCAGCAGCGCCAGAATCCACACGATCTTTAACCACGGGATCGCGGGACGCCCGGGTTCAAGCGAACCAGGCTTGTCCGGCAGACGGTCGGCTACGAATTCCATTGACCTTCTTTAGTAAACCATACGATGTGGGGACGAATAAACAAGGATTCTTAGCGCCCGAACCCCGACTGCGGATTTTGCTGTCCAAAACCGGACTGCGGATTCTGTTGCCCAAAACCCGTTTGAGGATTCTGCTGTCCAAAACCGGACTGCGTCCCCGACTGCCCGAAGCCGGACATGCCTGTCTGACTAGGGCTGTTCCCTGGATTCGTACCGGCCTGTCCGCCCATGGCTGCTCCCATCTTCTTGGCGGCCTCTTTGCGCGGATCGTATACGAACTCCCACTCCTGGTACTTCCGCCGCTCCTCGTACACCTTGATCGCCGGCCCCTTGAAATTGGTGGCCACTCCCGCAATCCCTGGGCCGAGCCCCGACGTGTTCATTCCCGCGGCCATCATGTTGGCGGGAGTCTGCCGCGGCTGCGTGAGCATCTGCTGGATCATCTGGGCCGCCGGACTCGCTCCGCTTTGCCCCTGGTTGCCAAAGCCGCCAGCTGGCGGGTTACTCAAGCCGGAGTTTTGATTGAACCCTGGACTCTGATTGAACCCGCCCTGGCCTTGGTTGAAGCCGGGATTCTGATTGAATCCGGGAGATGTAACTGGCTGAAAGGTACCCGGTTGTCCGGCGTATCCGGCGGGGACCGCCTGTCCAGGAATCTGCCCGGGCATCATCTGGCCTTGAATCTGCCCGGGCATCATCTGGCCTTGAATCTGCCCAGGCATCATCTGTCCAGGAATCTGCCCAGGCATCATCTGTCCAGGAATCTGCCCAGGTATCATCTGGCCCTGAATCTGCCCGGGCTGCATCGGATAGTTCTGTACCGGCTGCCCTGGTATCCCGGGCTGAGCGTAGGGAGTCTGCCCTGGATTGTTCTGCGCCTGCTGTGGATTACCTGATTGAGGGTAGCCCGCCTGCGTCTGACTCCCATACCCTGGTTGTCCAGGGTACACCGGCTGTCCTGACTGGGGATATTGCTGATAATTGCTCGGCGCTTGTGGTGGGTATCCGTACGCATTCTGGCTCTGCTGCGCCGGATCGAGTCCTGGCTGCCCTGGAATCGCCGGCTGTCCGATGATTCGATCGCTCGGGCGCGCTTTGACAGCCTGGTTCACCTCTGGCGGTTGATTTGGATCGGTCGTCCCCGTAGGGGTCGTCCCGGACGGGGTGTTTCCCGGAGTCGCGTTCATGCCGAACGCCGAACCCATGTTCGCCGTATTCATCCCGCTCGACCCGGGCATTCCTCCCGACCCGGGCGCTAGCGGCTTGCCATCCGGACCCACCGCTCCCTTCTGTACCAACGAGTCGGTCAGCACCCCGCCCGGTCCGGCATGCACCAGCCGCCACTCGTTCTTTCCGGTCATCGGATCGATATAGCGTCGCCGCAGGTAGCGGATATTGTTCGTGTTTTCCAGGTCTTCGATCTTGGCCGGGTACTTGCCCCATTTCTTCACGTACAGTCCGATCGCCCGCTTGTATTGTTCCCCCCGCTCGATCAGCATCTCTTCCCGATCCCGTTGGGTTTCGAAACAGACTCGCGGAAGCTGCATCATCATCGAGATCGCGATTCCCGCCGCCAACACGAAAATCAGCAGCAGGGCAAAACCGGATTCGCCCGATCGCCGGTGGGAACGACAGTTCAAGTTGCCACCCCTTCGGCCTCCAGCGGCAAGGTTTGCTGGCTCTGATTGGAAGTATCTTCCACCACCGCCGAGTTCACGCCGATACGCACCACTTTGTACCGATTCTTGATCACTTCTCCTTCACCGGCTACGAAGATATCTTCGCCTTCCAGGAAGAACGCGCGCTTGTGTCCTTGCCGGACCACACTCGTGAAACCGTAGAACTTCAAGGGAATCGGAGGCGGCGGCGGTTTCGGAGCCGCGGCTGCCGCGCGTTCCTGCACGCCTTTCACATCCACTGGACCGATAAACGGCTTCGGCCCCGGAATAATCGGCTTCACCTTGGCCACCTCGGGCGTCGGTGCGGCCGGAGCTCCCGCGAAATCGAAGAGGCTGCGGCTGGTGCCCTCCACCCCTACGTTCTTCAAATTCGCCAGCAGGTTCAACTTCAGAATCGGATCCACTTTAGCCGGGTCGATGGGATCTTTCGGCTTCAGCGTCGGTTTGAATTCCTGCAGCGAGATGCCTCCTCGTCCCTGTCCGCCTCCGCTGCGTCCGATGTTCTGACGCGCCATCCGGCCGGGAGCCCGAACCGTATTCTGAGAAGGCGCCGCTGCCGGAATCGGGCTGAGCGTGGCCGGTTTCGCCGATGCCGGGTTTGAAGGCGTATCTGAAGAGTTGATGTAGTAGACGATCGCTCCCACCGCTACCAGGCCGAGCAGAAGCGCCAGTTTCTTCGGCTCCGCGCCGAATTTCAACTCTGGTTTCAGGACGGGCCGCTTCATTGCTGCACCGTGTCCTGCCGGACGAAGGCATCCAGCTTCATGTTCACGTTGAGTAGGCCGGCTGATCCGGATTGCGGGGTCGCATTCAGGCTCTCAATGATCACCAGCCGTTGCGAATGGTCCACCCGGTTGATGAACTGCATCAGGTTGGGATAGGTGCATTCGTAGTTCCCGGTGATCGACATCATCCCCAGATTATCGCTACCCTCGATCGGCTCAACCGAAAAGGCGTGCTCCTTGGCGGTCACTTTCGATTCCCCTGCAACTTTCACCAGCTCACCCAGAATGTTCGAATAAGCGACCCGCTCTCCCAGGAAGAAGTCCTGCATGAACGCATCCCCTTCCGTTCGTCCGGTTTCCACCTTGGAGACGTTGCGGCGCGTCCGCTCGAGAATCGCGCGCTTTTGTAAGACTTGCCCCCGCAGGGTGACCGCCTGCTGTTCCAGTTCCTCCGGGGAACCGCCGGGCGGGCGCAATATGAACCAACCCGCCGCCAGATTGCATACCAGTAGGGCGGCCAGAAGCCACTGCGCGCCGGCAACGGCGTTCTTAGGCGGCCACGTCAGCTTGGGCAACTTAAAGTTTCTGGGCATAGTTCACGCTCACGCGATAGCGATGCAGCGGTTCGTTCTGCGATGGCGGCAAATAGGTCGAAACCGAGGGTGGGCCGAACAATGCCGATCCTTCCAGCTTCTTGAGCAACTCCTGCAATGGCTCCGGACTCTGGGCCCCCACCACCATGTCCAGCGTCACCTGGTTATCCGCATTCACCTGCGGCAGGCGGATGTAGATCAGGCGTACGTTGTACGGCGTGACCTTCTCCAGGTCCGCAAAGATTCTGGTCCAGCTGATCGATTTCCGCTGGATCAGTGTGTTCAGCATGACGCTGCGTTCCAGTACTTCCGCGTTCTCCGGACGCCGCAGTGTCCCGTCCAGCTTGGCCTGCTCCGCCGAAATCACCCGCGATTGCTCGGTCAGCCGGGCGATCATTTCACGCGTGCTCGCCGCGGTGCCGCGACCCGAGAAGATCGTGAACACCAAAACTGCCAGCAGCAGGGTCAGTGCCACGCACCCCGAGACGGCCCCCACCATGGCCGGGCGGTCCCGCCGGAACGGCTCACTCGCCAAATTGATCGGGATCCTCACTGTGTTGCTCCCGAGCCTTCCAGGTAACCCAGCAACCCGGCGTTGTACGGACCCGGCGCACCAAATTTCGATTGCACCGCCTCCACCTTCACGTCCCAGCTCCTTCTGCCACTCCGCCTGCCAGAGATGGGTGAGCGATCCGAAACCGCACAGCAGCAGCCGGTCGGGTTTCGAGGACATCTCGTCTTCCACATAGGCCAGCGTCGGATAGAGCACCGCGAGGATATCGTCGCTGGCAACATCGTCCAATTCCACTGTCCGTACCAGTTTCAGACGCGAACCGTTGGATACCAGAACGCTCAGCACCTTCCCGCTCAGTTTTGCAAGTACTGCCAGTCCGTCTGTAGTGACCAGGTTCAGGGCCGCCAGTGACGAGGTAGTCACCATCCCGGGTTGGTAGCCGGCCCCCCGGAACGCGGCCTCGTACCGGGCCACGATCTCGAGCGACATCACCGCCGCCACCACGTCGATCTTGCCTTTTTCCCCGCCGGTTTGCACGTAGTAGCTCACGGCCGCCGAATCGACATCGAACGGCACGCTCTTCTTCACGCGAAAGCGAATGAGAGCCCGCTGTTCCTCCGCGTGGCTCGGGAATGAATCGAAATCCAGCACCTGCACGCGCGCCGAATGGTCCGGCAGCACCAGCGCCGCCGAACGCCGCTTCTTTGCTCCGCCCGCCGGAAAGAGCGCTGAAACGTGCGCCGCCAGGATTTCCGGACGCTGTACGTTGTCGCGAGAAGGAGACACGGAGATGATCCCCGGTTCGAATTCGTGAAAGCGGACTTCTCCCGCCCGCGCGCAGGGCGCGCACGCCACCCCCGCCTCCGACACCTCGAAGGCGTACGCCGGCGGCGGGTCTCTAAACATCGATGACAGCGAGTCCAGAACACTCATTCGATAAACGTAACCTTGTTGATTTCTTTGAGCGTGGTGATGCCCAGCCGGACCTTTTCAACGGCCGATTCGCGCAGGAACGTCATACCCTCTTCCCGCGCCGCCCGCTTGATTTCCGAGGCCGAGCGCTTGTTCAGAATCATCTCCCGGATGCTCTCGCTGAGGTCCAGCAATTCGTGGATCGCCGTCCGGCCCCGGAAACCCGTACCGCCGCATTCGAAGCAACCCACTCCTTCCGAAAAGCCGAAATCGCGCCACTCCTCAATCGGCAGCCCACTTTCAACGATCGTGGCTTCCGGATACCTCACCGTCTTCTTGCAGTGCTCGCAGATGATGCGGACCAGCCGCTGAGCCAGAATGCAGTTCAACGCGGAGACGAAGTTGTAGGGTTCTACGCCCATGTTCAGGAAGCGGCCGAGCACGTCCAGCACGTTGTTGGCGTGCACCGTGGTGAACACCAGGTGGCCGGTCAGCGCCGCATTGATGGCGATCTGCGCGGTTTCCTGGTCGCGGATTTCGCCCACCATGATCTTATCGGGATCGTGTCGCAGAATTGAACGAAGGCCGCGCGCGAAGGTCAGCCCCTTTTTCTCGTTTACCGGGATCTGCGTGATGCCCTTGATCTGGTATTCCACCGGGTCTTCGATGGTGATGATCTTGTCTTCGTCGTTCTTGATTTCGCTCAAACCCGCGTAGAGCGTGGTCGTCTTACCCGAACCAGTGGGGCCCGTTACCAGCACCATCCCATAAGGTTCCTTGATGTATCGCCGGAACTTGAACAGATCCGAATCCGAGAACCCCACCACGTCCAGCGAGAGCTTGGCGAACTTCTCGCTCATCGATTCTTTGTCCAGCACGCGAAGCACGGCGTCCTCGCCGTGGATCGTCGGCATCACCGAGACTCGGAAGTCGATCAGGCGCGACTTGTAGCGCACCCGGAAACGTCCGTCCTGCGGCACGCGGCGTTCGGCAATATCCAGTTCGCTCATTACCTTGATGCGCGAAATGATTGTCGAATGCCAGTCCTTCGCAATGGGAGGCATGGCATAGTGCAGCACGCCGTCGATGCGGTACTTGATCGCCACTTCCTGGTCGCGCGTTTCGATGTGGATGTCGCTTGCCCGGCGTTCGAGCGCGTTGAAGATGGTGGTGTCCACCAGCTTGATCACCGGGGCGATGTCGCTGCCTTCCTGGGTCAGCTTGTCGATGGAGAGCGTTTCGTCCGGGTTGTCTTCCTCGCCCACGACGTCGAGCGTGAAGCCCTCGGTCACCTCTTCCAACACGCGCTGGCTCTGCTCGGTCTTCTTGAGCAGATCCGAAATTTGCGAGAGCGTTGCCACCCTCACCCGCAACTTCTTATTCAGCAGGATCGACAGTTCGTCGATCAGGTTGAGGTTGCGCGGATCGGCAATGGCGATGTCCAGCGTTCCGTTCTGCGCCTGGATCGGCACAAAGTTGTATCGGAACATCATGTCCACCGGAACCGAGTGGAACAGGTCGTGATCGATGCGGGTCTCGCGCAGGTCCACGAAATCGCAGCGGTAGCGCATGGCCAGCCGGCGCGCCTGCTCGGCTTCCTGCAGGGGATCGGTGAGATACGGTTTTTCGGGCGACGCCATAACGTTATGCTCCGGGCGGCTTTCCGGCCGTGTCGGCCAGTGAGAAAATTGGCATGTACAGGGCAATCAAAACAAATGCCACGAAAATGCCCATGAAAATCATGATGGCGGGCTCGATCAGAGCCATCGCCGCGGTCATGCGCGTGTTCACGTCGTCTTCGTAGAACTCCGCCACGCTGTTCAGCATCGCCGGCAGCGCTCCGGTGGATTCGCCCACCTCGATCATGTCGATCGACAGTCCCGGAAACACCTTCGTGGCCGCCAGCGAAGACGATAACGACTGGCCTTCCCGAACCCGCTGCCGCGCTTTTTCGAGCGTTCGCTGCAACAGCAGCGTCCCAATGGAGTCCGCGGCCGTTTCCAGAGCCTGCAGCAGTGGAATGCCGCCCACCAGAAGCGTGCTCAAAACACGCGAGAACTGCGCCACCTGGTACTTGATCCAGACCTCGCCGAATATTGGAGTCCGCAGTTTCACCCGGTCCAGCGTTTCCTTCCCGGACTCCGTCTTCGCCCAGAACCGGAACGCGATCCCCGCCACCACCGCACAACCGAAAATCAGCAGGATGTATCCACGAGCCGTCGTGCCCACGGCGATCAACACCTGCGTCATCGCCGGAAGATTCGCACCCATGCTGGTGTAGAGTTGCGCGAAGTTCGGAACCACGTAGGTGATCAGAAAGATGATGAGGGCGGTCACCATCGCCAGAAGGATGCACGGGTACATCAGCGACAGCATTACCCTCTTGCGCACCGAAAGGGATAGCCGCTGATATTGGATGTAGCGGTCCAGCACCTCGCCCAGCGCTCCGCTCTTCTCCCCCGCCATCACCGAGGTGACGTACATGGGCGGGAACACACCCTGCTTTTCGAAAGCATCCGACAGCAGCGACCCGTTTCGAACCTCGTCGCGAACCGATTGGATGTACGCTCCCAGCTTGGGGTCGGTCAGGCGATCCGCCAGCAGGTCCAGCCCCTTCAGAATCGGAAGCCCGGCCCGGATCAGGGTCACGAACTGCTGGTTGAAGATCAGGAATCTCTCGACGTTGAGCTTTTGCTTCCGCCCTACGCTGGCCGTCAGGACCGAGCCTTCGCCCCTCGGCTTGATCGAGTAGATCAGGAAGCCCTGCTGCGTGTAACGGTCGCGCACTTCACGCTCGGTAGCGGCGATGGCTACCTGCTGGTGAATCTCGCCTCGCGCGTCCGCGTACTTCAGCGTGAATTCAGCCATGGCTTACTGAACCCCCTGCACCGTCTCGGACGAATCGACAAATTCGGCGCCCTTGGGCAACTGGAATCGGAACACCTGGTCATTGATCGGCGGGTTCAGCTTTTCTCCGGAGAAGGAAAAGTCCAGGACCGAAGAATCCTGCCCCGTCACGATCAGCCGTTCAATGCGGGAGTCCGGCCCCACCAGGAATGACACCTCGCGGTACGGCACCTTCTCCGACCGTGGAATGGCCGTGATGAACCACCCATTCCCTTCCGGCTTGTAGGTGTACCGGCCGAAATCCTTATCGAAATCCAGACGGCCCAGCAGGAACGCCATAGGAGCCCGCATATCGTCTGTTTCCTTCAACTTCATCCGCTCGGCGCGGTTCGTCTCGGAGCTGTAAAAATACACGGTTTTCCCGTCGGAGACGAACAGCTTCCCAGCCGGATTGGTGTACTGCCACCGCATTCGCCCGGGTTTTCGCAAAAGCAGGTCGCCGCTCTCGGTGCGGGTCCGCCCCTGCATCTTGTACGACTCCGCGAACCGGACCTCCAGGGTCTGCGCACGATTGTACCGTTTCTCTATATTTTTCAATATGTTAGAGAGATCGGCAGCGCTCGCGCAAAACGAAGCCAATACGAGCAGAACCCCGGCGACACGTGCCTTCACAATATAGGTGACGTACCAGATAGCCGATCCGTGCAACCCGCCTGCCGAGTTCCCCAACACCGTTTCCAACGCCCCCAGGGTGGTAGGTTCATGGTGACCTGCTGCCCTCGCCTTTTCTTTTCCGATCAGGAACTGTGGCGGACCCCAGTCCTGAGCGCAGAGTCAGCGTCAACAGGAGCCACAGCCAGCGCGCCACGAGGCTGCATATGTAGCAATCATGATAACGTACAGGGCAGAACCTCGAATCTCGCGCATGGCCAACAGCATGGTTTCGGACTCCATCGACCGGGGCAGTGCCCTGTATGTATATCTCGCCGCCGTGGTGGCCGCGACTTCCGGCCTGCTGTTCGGCTTCGATATCGCCGTAATCAACGGCGCCATCATCTATCTGCGCGAGCAGTTGCACCTGACCGAGTTCCAGACGGAGATCGCCGCCAGCAGCCTTTTGTTCGGCTGCATCTTCGGCGCGAGCGTAGCGGGATGGACCAGCGACCGCTTCGGGCGCCGGCGCGTGCTCATGTTCTCGGCTATCGGGTTCGCCGTCTCCGCTTTCGGCGCCGCACTGCCCCGGACTTTGGCGGAGTTCATCGCAGCACGGTTTATCGGTGGAATCGCCATCGGAGCGGCCTCGGTGCTGGCTCCGCTGTATATCGCGGAAGTCGCGCCCGCGCGGATTCGGGGCCGGTTGGTGGCCGGGAACCAGATGGCGATCGTTTCCGGAATCCTGCTCGCGTATCTCGTCAACTGGGGCCTGTCTTTTACAGGCACTACCGGCTGGCGCTGGATGTTCGCCACTGCCGCGGTACCGTCCATCGCGTTCTTCATCGCCCTGTTCTTCGTTCCCGAGAGCCCGCGCTGGCTGGTTGAGAACAATCGGAGCCGCGAAGCGCTGAACGTGCTCACGAAAGTAAACGGGCATACAACGGGGACCTCCGAACTGAAGCAGATCGAAGAGGCCGTGGCGGAGGAGACAGGATCCATGCTGGAGCTGTTTCAGCCTGGGCTGCGCCGGCCTTTCTGGATCGCCGTGTCCCTGGCGATCCTGCAACAGGTGACGGGTATCAATACCGTGCTCTTCTACGGATCCATCATCTTTAAGGAACAGGTAGGCAATCACAGTGAGTCATCGGCCATCTTCGCCAACGTCATCGTAGGCGTTGTGAATTTCCTGGTGACCATCGTCGCCATGGGTGTCATCGATAAGCTGGGCCGCCGGTTCCTGCTGATGTTCTCCTCCGGCGTGATGGCTCTCTGCCAGGTTGCGTTAGGCGCCGCCTTTCTTCTGCATCCGCCGCCCTCCTGGCTGGTGCTGACGGCGATGCTGTTCTGCGTGGCGGCCTTCGCCATCGGACTGGGTCCGGGTTTCTGGGTGCTGTTGGCCGAGATCTTTCCCACTCGGATCCGGGGCCGGGCCATGTCGATAGCCACCATATGCCTGTGGGTCGCGTGCACCCTGCTGACGATGACCTTCCTGACATTGGTGCAGGTACTCTCTGCCACCGGAGCCTTTATGATCTACGCCGGCATGTGCGTGATCACGCTGTTCATCGTGTGGCGATGGGTGCCCGAAACCAAGGGCCGGACGCTGGAAGAAATCGAGCGCTCCTGGATGCGGCACTGAACCAGTTAGTCCTTCGACAGCAGACCCAGTATTTCTTCGCGGATCCGCTCCGTAACCTCGGCCCGCTCCCGGACCGACATCTGGGTGGTGTCGATGGGATCCCCGATCCTCAGCGTCACCGGCCCTGGTTGGATCCGGGCTGACCCAAAGGGAAGAATCTCGCGCGATCCGATCAGAGCGATGGGAACGATAGGCGCCCCTGACTTAATGCCGATGTAGGTCACACCTTCTTTGAAAGGTTGCAGAACCCCGTCCGGACTGCGCCCGCCCTCGGGAAAGATCAGCATGGAAATCCCTTTGGTCCGGATCGTCTGGGCCGCCAGCGTCATCGCCTTAATCGCTTCGCGAGGGTTCTCGTGGGGAATCGGAATGTGTCCTGCACGCGCCAGGTGCGTGCCCAAAAACGGGATCTGAAACAACCCCCGCTTGGCCAGGAAACGGAATTGTACCGGGATGTTCGCCAGAATCGCCGGCGTGTCGTAGTAGCTGAGATGGTTCGCCGCGAACACGTAGCTCGCGCCGGGACGGATCTTCTCGATGCCGTCCACGGTCATTCTCACGCCGCCGATGCGCAACAACTGGCGCGCCCAGCGCCGCGAGCACTCCATCTGCATCCGCCCGGTGGAGTCGAAGAACGACGTGGCCAAGCTGAGTGATCCCCAGAAGATTGTGCTCAGCACAACCAGGGCTGCCCGAATCAGAAACATGAAAACACTATTGTACGAGCAGCGCCCGCGCCTCCCCTACCACAAAGAGCGAACCGGTGATGAAAATCGCATCGGAAGGGCCCGCGCCGTCACGAACAATACGTAGCGCTTCGCCGAGATCAGCCGCGGTGCGGACTCCGGTTCCATGCCAGATCTCGTGGACGGCGTCAGGGCGCAGCGCCCGCGCGAAATGCGGGGCGGTCATCACGATTTCGCTCGCCAGTGGGAACAGCGTGCCCGTAATCTCTTCCACCGCCTTATCGCGCATGGACCCGTACACCAGCCAGATCCGTCGGCCGGAGTAGAATCGGCGGATGTAGGCTGCCAAAGCCCGAGCTCCGGCGGGATTGTGCGCACCGTCGAGGATGATCTCCGGACTCTCGGCCACCCGCTCCAGCCGGCCCGGCCAGACGGTCCCGGCCATACCGTCCGGTGGGACTCCAAGCCGGTTCAGCGCCAGCGCCGCCGTCAGGGCGTTCTCAACCTGGTGTTCCCCGGCCAGTGGACAAATCACCTCGCGCCCGTCGAGTTCGAACCGGCTGCCGCCCTTGTCGATGCGGAGCCCGGATATCGTTGCATCCGCAACCCGATCTACGGCGCATCCCAATTCGGCAGCCCGGCGGTCCAGCACTCGCGCGGCTTCGGGTCGCTGCCGCGCGAACACAGCCGGTACGCCGGGCTTCAGAATGCCCGCCTTCTCCCCGGCGATCGATTCGATGGTGTTGCCGAGAAACTGTTCGTGGTCGAAATCGATCGGCGTGATCACGCACAGTTCGGGATCGACGACGTTGGTCGCGTCCAGACGGCCGCCCAATCCCACCTCGAGCACTACCCGTTCGCATCCGAGTTCGCGAAACAGCAGGAACGCCATGGCGGTCACTGTTTCGAAGTAGGTGGGGTGCAGGTCGATCTCGCCCGTTGCCAGCAACTGCTCGGCGACCTCGTGTACGGTGGCGAACGCCTGGGCGAATTCGCCGGCGGTCACTTCGGTCCCCGCGATCCGTACCCGCTCGGTTGGCTCCACCAGGTGGGGTGATGTATACAGCCCGGTCCGGATGCCGGCTGCCCGGAGCGCCGCCTCGATCATCGCCGAGGTAGAGCCCTTCCCGTTGGTCCCCGCTACATGCACGAAGCGGCAGGCGCGCTCGGGATTTCCCAGCGCCGCCAGCACCGTCCGAATCCGGTCCAGACCGAACTTCGCGGTCTTGATCTCGTTGCCCAGCGCGTACAGAAAACGGACGGACTCCGGGTAATTCATACTGCGATGCGCCTGCTCCGGTTATACAGGATGCGCGCCGATATCACCAATGACGCCGTTAGGGCGACGATCTTCAGTTCGAACAACCAGACCGAGTGGACTTCCGCGGTGGGCACCACCGAACACAGCACTGCGATTGCCGTCACCGCCACTCCGGCCAGCACGCTCCAGCGCCCGCCGCAGCGCCATGCCGCCAAAAAGATGTAGACGAAAGGCAGCAGGCCGCCGATGGCCATCATATCGGTCATGATCTGATAGGTGGCGCGGAGTGTCTCGCCGGCTTGCACCAGCAACAGAAACAGCGCAGCCAGGCCGCCGAACAGCAGGATGGAAACATGGGGCGTGTGAAAGCGTGGGTGGACGCGGGTCAATGCCGGCGGCAGCAATCCAGCAACGCCCACCGCATAGGGCAGCCGACCGGCCGAAGCGCCGAAAACGCTCAACTGGCCCACCGAAGCGAAGAACAACAGCAGCGCGGTAATCGGAGAAATCCAAGACCAGCCCATGATTCCGCCGGCCGCATAGGCACTCTGGGCGATGCCGTGTAGCGGACTGATGCGATCAGCCGGGACAATCACTAGCAGCGCCGCGGTGGCGATGATGTAGTAGCCGGAAGCGAGCGGGGAAACGATGGCCGCCGATAGCGGCAAGTCTCGTGCCGGATTTCGGATTTCGCCCGCCAGAATCGGCGCCATCTCCAGGCCCGTCAGCGCGAAGGCCATCTGCGAGAAGAAGTTGATGCGCTGCCAGTCCCATTTGAGCGATAGGTCGAAGACGGTGGCCGAGCCCTGCCGCATCCACACCAGCAGCGCGGTTCCGGCAATGGCGGCGCACAACGCATACGTGCACAGGGCGCCGAGGTTGTCCAGCCACTTGCCGAACTTGAGGCCGATCACATTCGCGCCGATCGAGACGATGAGCGCCGCCATCGCCAGGGCAAATACGAAAGTCCGGTTCTCGGCCAGGTGGACCCATCGCGATCCGAACGCATATACGGTCATGCTGGCGCAGGAGAGCAGGGCACTCGTGAACGTGAACGCGAAGCCCAACCAGTAAATCCAGAAACACAGGAACCCGTGCCATTCGCCGAAAGTCTCCCGAGTCCAGATGTAGAGTCCACCCGTCTGCGGAAAGCGCGTCGAGAGCCGCGCAATTGCGAATGCGGAAGGGATGAAGAAGAACGCCGTCGCCAGCACCCACAGAGTGATGGATCCCGGCCCCATCTGGGCGGCCATTGCGGCGCCACGTGTTCCGGCCACGCCGACAAACGAGAACAGAACCAGGTCGCGAAGCCCGAGTTCACGCTTGAGTTCGGGAGAGGCGCCGGTCACTCGTGAACCGCGGCCGCCAGGCGTTGAATCAGCTTCCAGGTGGACACCATATCCTCGTCGGTCGTCTTCAGATTGCCGATGGCGAGCCGCAGCGTGAAGCGCCCGTCCAACACCGTGTGCGAGAGAAACGCCTGGTGCGAATCGTCGAGAGCCGCGAGGAGCCCCCGGTTGGCATCGTCGCCGGCCTTCAACCGGAAGCAGACCAGTGAAAATGGATGCGGCGCCGCCACCTCGAACCGGTCGTCGGCCCGTACCCAACTGGCGAAATCGGCGGCCATCCGCACGTGTTCCCGGATGATCCGGCAGACCCCTTCGTGCCCGAAATACCGCAAAACGAACCAGAACTTGAGGGCACGGAACCGTCGCCCGAGTTGGACGCCATAGTCCATCAGGTTCAGCGCGCGCGGGTCGGCCGCGGTCTTGAGATATTCGGCAACCAGCGAGAAAGCGCGACGCAGAATCTCGGGTTTGCGCGTGTAGAACACGCTGATGTCGGTGGGAGTGAACAGCCACTTGTGCGGGTTCACTACCAGGGAATCGGCGCGTTCGGTTCCGTTCAGGTACGGCCGGAATTCGGGCACGACGCAGGCCGACCCGCCGTACGCACCGTCCACGTGCAGCCATAGCCCGTAACGCTGGGCGATATCGGCGATGGCCGGCACCGGATCGATGCTCGAGGTGGATGTGGTCCCCACAGTGGCGGCGACAAAGAACGGCTTCCGTCCCGCGGCGATATCTTCCTGGATGGCGGCTTCGAGCAGATCCGGGCCGCATGCGGAACTCGCAGTCGGCCGGGATCTTGCGCACGTTCTTCTGCCCCACTCCGAGAGTGATGCAGCCTTTCTCGATTGAGGAGTGCGCGTGTTCCGACGTATAGGCGACCGCATCGATCAGCCCGCCATCGGTGCGAACCTCCGGAAACGCCTGCTCCCGCGCAGAGGCGATGGCGTGCATGCTGCTGATGGAGGCGGTGTCGTAAATGAGCCCGAACCACTCCTCGGAGAGTCCGAGCCACTGGCGGAGCCAGCTCATCGTCACCTGTTCGAGTTCGGTGGCGGCGGGGCAGCTCTTCCACAGCATGCCGTTGACGTTCAACGCCGCTGTCAGCATTTCGCCGAGAATGCCGGGCCCGGATCCGGTGATGGAAAAGTACGCGTGGAACCGTGGATGATTCCAGTGGGTTACGTCCGGCACCACTAGCTCTCGGAAGTCGGCCAGAATGCGATCCATCGGTTCGCCCCGTTCGGGAGCCGATGCGGGGATCGCGTCGATCAGGTCGCCCGGTTTGCGATCCGTCAGCACCGGGTAATCGCGAATGCCGGCCAGGTAATCGGCAATCCAGTCTACTACTTGATGTCCTGCTCGCCGGAAATCCTCCGGCGGCATGTCGAAGCTCATAGTTGTTTTACCTTCACGGCATCCGTAGCCGTAATCTTCTTGCGAACGGCATCCGGCAGTTTCCAGGAGTTGTCGAAGCGGCCCGACTCAATCGGATTATGAAGCGATCCCTTGAACAGCAGGAAATCGTCCATTCCGAGCAGCACCCAGAAGGGCGACGGCATGAACCGCAATCCCACTCGTACACGGTCCGCTCCGGTGAACCAGGGGAGACCACTGTTGATCAGGACGTAGCGATTGCCGTTCGGGTAGACATACAACAGCCCGTAATCGGCGGCGCCGGCATTCAACTCCACCGGCAGCCGGTCAGCCATCTGCGCGATGACGCTGTTGGTCTCCTTGGTGCCGAACAGCATCAGGTTGGCCTTCTCCATGTCAGCCGGGCTAACATCCTTGTCGGCCATCACGGGAGGCGATAGCAGCAGGCGCGCACGATCCGTTGACCAAGTCGCAGCCCGCTCCGCCGTCGCGCGCCGTTCCTTCAGTTCGTCTTCGCTGGTGGCGCCGAGCGTTCCGTAGACGCAGATGTACCGCGAGGCGATGGCGTCGGCGATGGGCCCTTCCAGACCCGGGCGTTTCTGTCCTGTAGACGGACTATACGCGGCCATGCGGGTCCATGCGCCGTTCTTCTTCGCGAACGCAAGACCCCTACCCGCGATGCGCCTGCCATCGACAGTGACTCGTGACGGGCTTTTCGGCAGGGTCAGCGTAAATGCGTCCAGACCGCTGGTGCTGACTTCGACCTCGTTCGTTGCGGTAAGCCGCGCGTCAATGGATGCCGTCGTGCCCGGCGTGAGCGAATCGATGCGCACCCAGTAAGCCTGGTTGTATCGATACCGGTCCGTTACGAACCGTACGTGTTCCGGAAAACGGTTTCGCTTGAACTGCGCGAACCAGTCGAAGATCGCGGCGTTCTTGTAGGCGTTGTCCCAGCTGTTATGGCTGACGTGGGGGTACTCGATGTATTCCACCTGGGTTCCTAGCGCCTTCAGCTTCTCGTTCCACAACCGCGTTGCTTCTACCGGAACCAACGGGTCGGCAGCCCCCTGGAACAGGTGCACCGGGAGGTTGAGGGCGTTGGGAGCGAACCTCGCTGTCTCCTGTGGGTCGGCGGGGCAGACGGGCGCGATCGCGGCCCAGAGATCGGGGCGAGTCAGGCCGATCCAGAGCGTTCCGCCGCCGCCCATCGAGAGACCGGTGAGATAGACGCGGTCCTCATCGATGGAGAAGCGCTTCTTCACATCGGCCAGAACGTCGAGTACATCCTTTTCCGGGATGCCCCGATAACCCATGGTGCCGCGCGCCAGTGGACTCGCCACAATGTAGTCAACGTCGGGCAGCGGCGGAAAGTAGCGGGTGGCTTCGGCATCGGTCTCACCCGGCAGATTGCCCTTGCCGAACACGCGCCGCAGATTCAGGCGGTGGTTCGACCCGGCGCCGTGCAGGCTGATCACCAGCGGATACTTGCGCGCAGGATTGTAGTCTTTCGGCAGGTACAAACTGTACGGCTGGTCGGTGTCGTCGATATCGGAGAAAAACGTGACAACCTGGGGACCCGCCCGGAGTGTCTGCCCCCGCGAAGCTGGCAGTAGAGCCGCGGCTCCGAGAATCAGCGTCAGAACCGCGGCCCTCATTCGATACGCCCTTGCCGGATCTTAGGAGAACTTGTAGACGCCCGGGACCGGCAGCGGCGGGATGTCCATTTTCAGGTCGTAATCGAACGCCTTCGGCTGCAAGTCGAGCTTGGAGTTCATCATCATGTCCCACGTGAGCTTCTGCCCGGAATACGCGGCTTCGCGGCCCATCACGCAGGTCATGGTGCTCTCTGACACGGCCATACCGTGATTGATGTACGGTCCGTCGCCGCGGATGCTGGCGACCATGGCGGTGTGCTCGCGGACGTACGGGTTCTCGCGCTGGTCCTGGAACCGCGTGCGAACGTCCTGCCCAGTGCCGGTGCCGAGATCGTGCGCGTTGCTGCGGCCCTTGGTGCCAATGATCAACTCACTGATGTTCTCCGCCGAGCCACGCGGATACTGGCGGCAGTAGCTGCTCATGTGTGCGCCGTTGGGATAGATGAAATCGGCCGAGATGTGGTCGTAGATGTTGCCGTACCACTCGGGATCCTCGTTGGGTTTGCGCCATGCAGCGCCGCCGCTGGCGACGCACTCTACCGGGTGAGTCCCCATCACCCAGTTGCAGACATCGATGTTGTGCAGGTGCTGCTCCACGATCTGGTCGCCGCAGATCCAGACGAAGCTGTACCATTGCCGGTGCTGCCACGTCATCGGGCCCCAGTTGGGCTTTCGGAGTTCCGGCTTTCCGATGGGGAATACCGGGCTGCCCACCCAATAGGCGTACGTGGCCACGACATCGCCGATGGCGCCGTCCTGGATCTTCTTCACGGTCTCCATGTAGTCCTTGGCGTTGCGCCGCTGAGCGCCGGACATCACGGTGAGTTTCAGTTCCTCCGATTTCTTGGCAGCCCGCATCGAGCGCTGCACGCCAACGGGATCCACGCCGAAAGGCTTTTCGCAGAAAACATGCTTCTTGGCATCTACGGCCGCCTCAAAATGTTCCGGCCGGTAGCCGGGAGGCGTCGCCAGCATCACGATGTCGATGTCGCTGGCCAACACTTTCTTGAACGCGTCGAAACCGATAAAGCGGTGGTCGGGCTCGACCTTGATGCGATCTTTGAACGTGTCGTAATCCGACTGTTTACGCAGGTTGCCAAGCGAGGCTTCCAGCTTGTCCTCGAAGATATCGCCCATGGACACGACGTCCACGTTTTCCGTGCCGCGCATCATGTCCACGATGGCCTGGGTGCCGCGTCCACCGCAGCCGACCAGGCCGGCCTTCAGCTTCTCTTTGCCTGCCCCGCGGACGAGTTCCGGCTTGATGATCATGAACGTCGAAGCGGCTGTCACCGCCCCGGATTTTTCCAATAGTGCTCTTCGGGATATAGTATTCACGTTGCCTCTCCCTGGTAGGGTTCGAATCGATCGGGTAGCCCATCATTGTATAACCGTCGCGAGTGCTCATGCTGAAGAGGGCGAAAGACAAGGCTCCGGCTGCTCCTGTGATTGGCGGGATTAACATCGCCGCCATCACGCCCCGGCGCGACCGCGAGGTGGAAGTTGACTTGGGCGCAATGCTCGAATTGGTGGACTTCCTCGGCGCCCACCCGATACAGGGCATCACGGTTTTTGGCACCACCGGCGAGTTCGTACACTACACAATCGAGGAGCGGAGCCGGTACGTCTCCCTGCTCGCGAAACGCAGCCGGGTTCCGGTGATGGCCAACGTGTCGCATTCCACCCTGGACGGCGCTCTATTGATGGCAGAAGAGGGTGCGGGCGCGGGCATCGCCGCAGTGTTGCTGATGCCGCCGCACTATTTCCGGTATTGCCCGGAAACCGTTGAGGCGTTCTGCCTGCAGTTCGCTCAGCACATCGCCCGGTGGGTACCCATCTACTTGTACAACATCCCCGCTTTCGTCGATGCGATTCCGCTCGGTGTAGTGGAGCGGCTGATAGCGACAGGCATGTTCGCGGGTATCAAAGATTCGAGCGGCGACTGGGCGTCGATGGAAGCGTTGCTGGAGCTACGACAGAGACATTCGTTCACGCTAATGGTGGGTAACGACCGGATCTTTGCCCGGGCACGCAATGCTGGAGCGAACGGCGCAGTCACGGGAGTGGGCTGCGCGATCCCCGAACTCATGCTGGCGCTGGACGCAGCCATCGCCAGCGGCCGCTGCGATGTCGTGGAGCGGCTGGACGCACGCGTTCAGGAGTTCATCGACCGGATCGAGGAGTTCCCGACGCCGGTGGGGGTCAAAGCCGCGGTCGGGGCACGGAAGGTCAAGATCGGACCGCATTCGTCGCCACTGGGACCGGAACTCTCGGTCAAGCTGCAGCGGTTCGAGGCCTGGTTTCGCGAGTGGCTACCTGGCGTGCTCGGCGAGTGCAAGGCGGGGTAGGCTCAATACTGTTCTCTTGCAGTAGGAGATGGCGTCCCGAAACTTTCCAGAAGGCCGTTTGGGGCCAACTTCTCGAGTGATCTTCGACTCACGGCGGAAGCCAGAATATCCATACACGCCAAGAACACGGTTTTAGCAGCCGAGTAGCGGTTGCGGCGGTGGGGAACGCACGTGGAGATGGCCCGGGTCGTGTTCCGTTCGACTCCAGCCTCAGTTCGGCAAATCATTGAACCCACGCCCACTCAGGATCATTGGCACGCACTTTTCTACCGCGCTACTCTGGTTTTTGCCTGCTTCGCAGATGAGACGTGGAAAATGTATGACTTCCTCCGGCCTGTTGTGAGTCAAGGTGCTCTTCGCGGCGTGAGCGCTTGGGGAGCGACGAAGGCCAAAAGAGTTTACGCTGCTTTGCTGCGGCTTGGCTGGAAACTCAAGAAGCAGGTCGGCTCCCATCGTAAGTTGCAGCGTTCCGGCCGGCCTAACTTCACCGTTGTTTTCACGACCCCGAAGAGGTCGGGACGACGGCCCTCGCGAAGATCGGCAAGGACACTGGTCTCCGTCCAGAAGACCTCTGAATTGCGTTGAAAGCGGCAGCATCGACTTCCCAGATCGTGACTTCGGGCCCACAGGATGTCACTGGTGGATTGACGCCCATAATGGGGCCGGGCGTCGGCGAGCGATGTCGCAGCCGCGAGGGCTTTCGCCATCGCCTCGAAATCGAGGTCAAAACCCGACCGGAGCACTTGGAGCGAACGGCGCTGTAACCGGAGTAGGTTGCGCGATCCCCGAGCTGATGCTGGCGCTCAACGCAGCCATCGCGAGCGGCCGTTGCCTCGCGCGGCTGGACGCCCGGGTTCAGGAGTTCATCGACCGGATCGACGAGTTCCGACACCGTGGCGAAGCTACAGCGGTTCGAGACCTGGTTTCGCGAGTGGCTGCCGGGTGTGCTCGCCGAGTGCAAGGGGAGTAGCTGCCGGGTCAGTGTGCGAGTAAGTCGACCACTCGGAACCTGGCACGACACAGTGGAGGGTGGAGGAGGCTCGTCGGCTCACGCGGCGTCCGAGGCCGTCTCGGCGGGCGGCAGGCCACCCCAGATTAGAACATCCGGACAGAGGTCCGCGCCGTTCGGCCACACCAGGGTGCCCCCTTCCACACGCATCTCCCGGAAACGCGCCTGATCGCTCTGGATTTCGGAGAAGACCGCTCCCGCCAACAACGGCCCGAGATCGCGCTCGATCACGCGGCCGTCGGTCAAGGTGAGTTGTACGCGGTGGCCGTCCATCGGCTTCGCTTCACGGATGCGGACTAATTTCATATCGGCTCCTAGTCGAGTGGGGCAATCGGTTGTAGCGGGGTCCCCAAACGGGCCCGTTCCCAGTCCAATCCAAGTTCGTGGCGGTGAACCGCGGCCCATTCGAGGACCAGTGCCATCGCTCTCCGCGGCAGTTCGCCACTGAGTATCGCGAGCGTGTCTATTGCGATGAGGGCTTCATAGTCGCCATACACTGCGTGAAAATGGGCCGGTTCGTGATCGTTGAAGTACATTCGAATGACGATCCCAAAGAATCGAGTCACCTCGGGCATTCGTTCTCAATTTTACCCTCTCCCGTTCGAATACGAGGATCGTCGGATGCGCCGGCCGAGCTTTAGCTTGTCCTTTGCTAGATTGCCGAAACCAGCGGCGTTCGGAGTTCAAGGGAGGAGCGGCGCTATTCTCTTGGCGTGAAAACTCCGCTCAGCCCGCATGACGCGGCTCCGGATGTTTTCCGGGCGCATATCGAAGGAGGCAATCCGCCAGCACCGGCGCCACTCCGTAGGCTTCATCGGGCGAAATCCCCCTCAATCTGTTAAGCGAACAGCAAAGCGACCTAGCCCCCGTACGGCATCGGCGGCACTTTGCCGAGCAGCCGGGAATACACGGTCAAGGCGCCGCGGTGGTGCGCGGTGTGCTCGACCATCGCCCATACGATATCACTCGTGGGTTGACCGCCCATGATGGGACCGGGCGGCAGCGGCTTGGAGAGATCCTCCGGGCTGCGTGAGCGGATGAACTGCAACGCGTTCCCAAACGCAGCTTCGAGCGCTTGGCGGGCGGCGGCAAGCGATGTCACGGCGGCGAGGGACTTCCCTTGCGCCTCGAAATCGAGATCAAATCCTTCGGGCCTGGAGATGCCTTGGATGAACCAGTCGAGAGTCTGGGCCGTGTGGGCCACCTGCTGCGCGGCGGTCATCATTTCAGGGTGTGGGCGGAACCCGGAGTCGGCCTCGTCGAGGACCCGGGTTGAACGATCGAAGAAATCCTTGCTGGCGAGTATCTGGTTGGAGAAGTCGTAGGGTTGCATTTGTACATTCATAATGGAGGTGTCACATGGCAATTGCAAACCCTCCGCATTCCTCCGCTGAAAGCCGCGCCGCGGGGATGATCCGCAAGGTCTTCGACTCGGGGCGGCCGCTCACCTACATTCGCACGGCGGAAGAGCAACGGGTGGCCCGTGTGCTCCGCGAGGTGGGCGGGAGTCTGCTTCCTGTCTGGACGTGGAGCCTGACTGAGGGCATGCTCCGCAATGACGGAGCGGCGGAAGTTGGCACACACGATGCCCGGAGAGCCCTGGACTTCATCATTGCCCACGCAGGGGCCGCCATCTTCCACCTCAAAGATTTCCACGAACCGTTGCGCGAATATCCCGAAATCCGCCGCCGGCTTCGCGATGTGTATTCGAACTGCCGGGACCGCCGCAAGTTCGTGGTCATTACGGCTCCGGTGCAGTTCATTCCCGATGAAGTGGAGCGGAGTATCCTGTTTCTGGAACTCCGCCCGCCTGATTCGATTGAGCTCGTGGATTTCCTCCGGTTAGAGGTGCAGCCAACCCCGGTGACCGAAGCGGTTCTGGAGCAGATGGCGCTCGCGCTGCGGGGACTCACCCTGGACGAAGCACGCTACGCATTGCGACGCGCCCTCGCCTCCGGCCATCCCCTGGGGCCGGAGTCCCTGCCGGCGCTGCTTGCGGAGAAGAAACTCCTGATCGGCCGCACCGGCTTCATTGAACTGATCGACGAGGGCAAGGGCCTGGCGGAAATCGGGGGCCTGGAAACCCTGAAAGGCTGGCTGCTGGAGCGCCGCAAGCTGTTTCAACTGAGGGACAGCCTGACGGCGGAGATCGTGCCGAAGGGCGTGCTGCTCATGGGCATTCCCGGATGCGGAAAGAGCGCCTGCGTCAAGGCGATCGCTTCCGTTTTCCAGCTACCGCTGTACCGGATCGACATGATCGAAATCTTCTCCGGCCGGCACGGGAGGGCTGAAGGCGCGTTCGTGGAAGCCTGCAAGATGATGGAGGAGATGGCGCCCGCCGTACTGTGGTTTGACGAGATCGAAATGGGGATCACGACCACGGAGTCTTCGGGCGAGCAGGGGAGAATGTTCGCGTTCTTTCTGACCTGGATGCAGGAAAAAGCGGGTGGGCTGTTTGTCGCGGCCACGGCAAACCGGATCGATCTGCTACCCGCCGAAATGATCCGCAAGGGGCGCTTCGATGAGGTGTTCTTCGTGGATCTGCCTTCGCAACAGGAACAGATCGACATTTTCAAGATTCACCTAAGCAAACGGCAAGTGGAGCCGTCGGCGTTCGACCTGACGCAACTGACCACCTTCACGAATGGCTGGACGGGCGCCGAAATCGAGCAATGCGTAGTATCGGCCGTCACGAAGGCCCGGCTCGCGGATCGCGAAGTGATTGAGCAGGACCTGATCACCATCGCGGCGAAGACGGTTCCGCTGTCGCGGACCATGAAGGAACAGATCAACCACATTCGAGGCTGGGCGTTCGAACGTGCGGTGCGGGCTTCACCGAATCCCGCGGGGCGCTGAGCGCGTCAGCGAACAGCTACGGTGATTCCCGCCTGGGTGGCATTGCCACCGATTACGATGTCGATAGGTACGTTGCCCGCCGGCACGTTATCGGGGATCACCACATTCACTTGGCAGAGTCCCGCAACGTTGAACGGCGCGGCGCCGGCGTATTGAACTGTCGCTGCGAGCCCCCCGATTTTGGCGGTCACAGCCGCCAGGGGCCGGGGATACACGTTCAGGCGGCCGGGTTGGGCAGTGGCGACCCGTCCATCGACGCCGGGCGGCGTCGTAGCGCCCTCCCCCGTCAGGAAAACGGTGATCACGCTTCCCGGCTTTGCGTCCGGGCTCGGTACCAGCCCGAAGATGGCCGGCGCAGTAGGGACGATCGCGATCTCGACAGCATCCGAGCGGCGTCCTTGATATTCCACCTGCACATGCGTCACCGGCCACAACGCGGCGGTATACGGAACGACACAGTTGATCTGGCCCGCACTCGCGAAAAGCATGGGCGCCGGGACTCCGTCGAACAGAACGCGGACGCCTCCGAGGGTGGATGCGACCATGTCCGGGTTCTTCAGCACCGGACCCAGACTTTCCTTCGGCCCGAGATTCGTACCGAAGATGGATACGATCTGACCTGGTGCAATGGAACTCCGGAAGGATGCCGCATCGACCACTGCCTTCGGTACTGGCTGAGGAACCGTGAAGGACGTAGGGGCGGCCGGGATCACAAACAACGTCATCGATTGCGCGGGAAACGTGGCCGCGATCTCGGATCCCGAAAGTTCCTGATCCGTAGCCCGAACGATTCGCGTCAGGTCGCTCCCGCTGTACCGGTAGACCTCGGCTGCGGGTGCGGGAGTGAATCCCTTCAAAGCGAGGATGCTGGCCAGGCTGGTGGCGGCCTTATTGATGACCAGAACGGTGAGTGCTCCATCCGATCGTTGGGCGCCGTAGATGGAGAGTTGGGTCTGGTCGGCTGACGCCGCTCCGACGCTGGTTTCGCCGAAGCGGCCGCCCCTGCCGTCGTAGTCGAGGAACACGCGGAACGCGAACGCGCCCGGGTCCGTTGGTTGCGGAGGGCTCCAGACGGTGGCCGCGAAGATGTCCTCGCGACCGAAGATCCCCAGGACGTCCGCCTGCGCCAGCGCACCGTTTAAGTGATCGAGGGCGCCCCAATTGTATTCCGTGATCGCGATTCTGGTGCCCGGGTAGTACTGGTCGATCCAATCGTGAAGCCTGGGGATCAGGCGAACGGGCTGGCCATAGAAGTCGCCATTCGGGTCGATAACGGTGACACCGGGATCGGGAACCGTGCCGCCGTTGGGACTGGGGCCCCGCGCGAAGTTAAGTCCGCCTTGCAGTCCGCCTTACAGTCCGGCAGCAGCCATTTTCGGATTTCGGGCATGGCGGCTTCGGCGGCAAGCTCGCCGGCCTCCACCAATTTCTCGCAGGACTCGAAGGCATCCCACGCGATACCAGCCACGGGCGGCTCGATCACCAGGGACGATTGAGCCCGCCATTCGTGTTCGGTGCGAGAGGAATAGATCTGGAACGACCGTGTCATGACGCAAAAAATACTACGGGGGTCAATGCTTGCCGGATTCGGAAGGGCAACCGAGATCACGTGGGTGGCGCCCAACTCCCGCAGCGGCGCGGCAGGGACCTCCATTGTTACCAGCCCATCCACCAGGTAGCGGCCGTTGTCACGCACCGGCAGGAACAGCCCCGGATAGGCACAACTCGCACGAATGGCGGTACAAACATCACCCGAGTCGCGAAAGACGGCGGGCTTTCCGGCGCACAGGTCGCTGGCCACTACCGCCAAGGGAATGCCCATCGACTCGAAACGGTAGCTCTTCAAGAGCCGCTTCAGGAACGGCACCATGCGATCGGAATCGGCAAGTCCGAACCGGCT
This sequence comes from uncultured Acidobacteriota bacterium, assembly GCA_963737465.1. Lineage (GTDB taxonomy): Bacteria > Acidobacteriota > Terriglobia > Bryobacterales > Bryobacteraceae > TMP-7. The sequence goes on along the minus strand of CAVTTC010000011.1, from coordinate 635,982 downwards.
CAAGGTCCACCGGGCTACGTCTTTAAAGCGCATTTTGCGCGCGATGAGTTCGATCTCATCGACCGTCGCTCCGCTGGCGTAAGCGGCGGCCACCATGGACCCGGCGCTGACTCCCGCGATGAAGGAAACCGGAACACCATTTCGCTCGAGCGCACGAAGTACGCCGACGTGGGCGATGCCGCGGGCGAATCCACCGCCGAGTGCGAGTCCGATCCGCGCCGGGGGCGGCGGCGATTTGGGTTCGGGGCGAACCCAATCCGCTATCCGCCTCAACCACGTTACATTTCGAACCGATTCAATCATGCCCACCGCCTGGTGTCCTAAGATGGAATGACGGTTTCTCATAACAGAATGACGAGCATTCTACCTTCCAAGTTGCTGCTGATTGCCAGCGGAGTGTGCGCCCTCGGCCTGGCGCCGGTTTATGGACAGAAGAACCTTGCCGGCACGGCCGAGATCAAGGAGTCCCTTGGACGCCTCAAGACGGTGGGAAGCGTCCTGATGATCGCTGCCCATCCGGACGACGAGAACACGGCGGTGCTGGCATATTTCGCCCGGGGACGGAATCTGGAAACGGGTTACCTGTCGCTCACGCGCGGTGAGGGCGGACAGAACCTGATCGGGCCGGAGCAGGGCGACAAACTCGGGGTGATTCGCACCGAGGAACTGTTGGGGGCGCGGCGAATCGACGGTGCGCAGCAGTTTTTTTCTCGCGCGATCGATTTCGGCTTCACCAAGACGGCCCAGGAGACGATGGCGAAGTGGGGCCGCGACCAGACGCTCGGCGACATTGTGTGGACCATTCGGCGTTTCCGTCCGGACGTCATCATCCTGCGCTTTTCGGGTACGCCGCGCGATGGTCACGGGCAGCACCAGACGTCCGCCATCCTGGGGCGCGAAGCGTTTTCCGCGGCTGCCGATCCGAAACGCTATCCCGAACAGTTGAAGGAAGTGGAGCCCTGGCAGGCGAAACGTTTAATGTGGAATGCGTTTTCGTTCACTCGGGAGCAGGAGAAGGAGGCCGCCGCGCTCGGGGGACGTGTGGACATCGATACCGGCGCATACAATCCTGTGCTGGGGTACAGCTATGGCGAGATCGCGGGGATGAGCCGCAGCCTCCACCGCAGTCAGGGGATGGGCTCGCCGGAACGTAAGGGAACCGCGAAACAGTTCTTTATCACGATCGCGGGCGACACGGCCAGAACCGATCCCATGGAAGGACTGGATCTCACCTGGAACCGAGTGGCAGGCGGAGCGCCAGTAGCGGAACTTGCGGCAGAGGCCGATCGGGCATTTGTCCCTGAACATCCGGAGAAAGCCATCCCGGCTTTGCTGAAGGCGCGGACGATTGTGGCCGGATTGAAAGATCCCTGGGCCACGCGGAAATTGCCGGAGTTCGACGAGGCAATTGCCGAGTGCGCCGGACTTTCGGTGGACGTGAATGCCGAACGGTCGGCCGCCATTCCGGGGTCGCGACTGGGGCTCACGGTGACGGCCATCCGGCGCGGGCCGGTTTCGGTGATGCTCGACCGGATCGATTGGGGTGGCACCGCACCGGCGAAGCCCGCCACGCTGGCGGCCAGGCAGGAGTTGCCGGACAACGTGCCGGTCTCAAAGCCGGCTGAATGGGATGTCGCACCGGAGCAAGTCTACACGCAGCCGTACTGGCTGGTGGCTCCGCATTCGGGCGATACCTACACGGTTACCAATCAGGACCTGGTTGGCCGCCCCGAGAATCCGCCCCTGCTGGAGGCGCGGGCCCTGTTCACCATCAACGGGACTGAGATTACGCTCCGTCGCACGGTGGTGAACCATTACGTTGAACGCACGCGAGGCGAGTTGGTCCGGCCGCTGACCATCGTTCCGCCTGTTGCCATCCAGATGCCGGCCAATGCCCTGGTGTTCGCCAACGGCACAGGCAGAAAAATTGAAGTCCCAGTGCGATCGGAGGCAGGGGCCACGGCGGGAGCGCTTCGCCTCAGCATTCCCGATGGATGGCGAGTGGAACCGCCGTCGGCCGATTTCAAGCTGGCCGCGGGGGAACAGACGGTTCTGTCCTTCGCGGTGACGCCGCCCGGATCCAAGGACGTGCAGACCCACATTCAGGCCGTGGCGACGGTGGATGGACGGGAGATCTCGTCGGACGTGGACGTGATCAGCTACGAGCATATTCCTCCGCAGACGCTGTTCCCGCCGTCGAGGACAAAGGCAGTGTCGGCCGTAATCAGGAACCTTGCTGTTCAAGTGGGTTACATCGTTGGCGCCGGCGATGAGGTGCCACAATCGCTGCGGCAGATGGGCTGCAATCTCACGATGCTCTCGGCTGACGATCTGGCGCGTGCGGACCTTTCGCAGTTCGACGCCATTGTGACGGGCGTGCGTGCCTACAACGTGCGGCCGGACCTCCGCGCGAACCGCCAGCGGCTGCTCGAGTACATGAAGAAGGGCGGAACGTTGGTGGTGCAGTACAACGTGCTGGAAGGCGGATTTGGAGGAGGAGATCCGCGATCGCTGGACAACATCGGACCGTATCCGATCCGTTTTTCGCGCGATCGCGTGACCGTGGAGGATGTTCCGGTGCTGTTCCCGGACGCCTCGAATCCCGTCCTGAAGAGTCCGAACCAGATTACGGAAGCCGACTTCAGCGGATGGGTCCAGGAACGCGGTCTGTATTTCGCGGCCAGTTGGGATTCGCATTACTCGCCCCTGTTCGAGTGCCACGATCCGGGGGATAAACCGCTCGAGGGCGGCACATTGGTCACTCCGTACGGGAAGGGCGCCTTCGTGTTCACGGGCTACTCGTGGTTTCGTGAACTACCGGCGGGCGTGCCTGGCGCATATCGGATCTTTGCCAACCTGCTGAGTGCGGGGAAGGTGCTGAATGGCGCTCGATGAGAAGCAGGTAATCGACGAGCCGCCTCCTTTTCTCGGGACTTGGAACCGGGTTTATGCTTTCGTGATCGGCTATTTGGGGGTGCTGATTGTTGTGTTCTATTGCTTCACGAGAGCGTTCGCACCCTGATCGGGTGAACCGTTGAGGACGCTGGATTGGGTTGTCCTTTTCAGCTGGCTCGTCTGCATTGTCAGCTATGGACTGTGGCGCGGGCGTGGGTCCACGACTGTCGATAAGTACCTGCGCGCGGGAAAGACCATGCCCTGGTATGCCATGGGCCTGTCGATCATGGCTACGCAGGCCAGCGCGATCACGTTCATATCCACCACCGGGCAATCCTATGTGGACGGCATGCGGTTTGTGCAATTCTACTTCGGCCTGCCGCTGGCAATGGTGATCCTGTCCGCAACCGCCGTACCGATCTTCCATCGCGCCAACGTTTACACCGCCTACGAGTATCTGGAGCAGCGCTTTGATGCCAAAACGCGCGCGCTGGTGAGTTCGATCTTCCTCATCCAGCGTGGATTGGCCGCGGGTATCTCGCTGTATGCGCCGGCGGTGGTGCTGTCAGTGATTCTCGGCTGGCCGGACCGCGTCACCACCTGGCTGATGGGCGGATTGGTGGTGCTCTACACGTCCTTCGGCGGCATCAAGGCAGTGACGTGGGCCGACGTTCAGCAAATGATGGTGATCTTCGCGGCCCTGATTCTGGCGCTCGGGATGGCGATCTATCTGCTGCCTTCGAACGTGTCCTTCGCGGATGCGTTAACCGTGGCGGGGGCGGCTGGACGGCTGAATCCGGTGACCGTCAACTTCGACTGGAACGACCGCTATAACGTGTTCAGCGGCCTGATCGGCGGGATGTTCCTGGCGCTGGCGTATTTCGGAACCGACCAGAGCCAGGTGCAGCGATATCTGACCGGGAAGTCGATCGGACAGAGCCGGTTGAGTCTGATCTTCAACGCGATGGCGAAAATCCCGATGCAGTTTTTCATCCTGTTCATCGGAGCGATGGTGTTCGTGTTTTTCACGTTCGAAAAAGCTCCGGTGCTGTTCCAGCCAGTAGCGTTGAAGCAGATCCAATCGGCGCCGCAGTTCGCGGGTGTGCAGGAGCGCTACTCGGAAGCATTTGACGCGCGGCGGCAGGCTGCCACGGACCTGATCTCGGCCCGGCACGCGAATGACGACACGCGATGGCGAGCGGGGTTGGACCGTTATCGAGCGGCGCAAAAGGCGCTGGACTCGGCGCGGGGAGAAGGCGCGAAGCTGGCCAGAGACCAGTTGGGCGTACCCGGATTCAACGATACAAACTACATCTTTCTATCCTTTGTCACCCGTTACCTTCCGGTGGGCGTCGTGGGTTTGATCCTCGGCGTGATCTTCTCAGCCGCGATGTCGTCGATTTCCGGCGAGATCAATTCTCTTGCGACCGTGAGCGTGATCGACGTGTACCGCCGCTACTTGGCCAAGGGTGGATCGGACCGGCATATCCTCCTCGTTTCAAAGGCGGCGACGGCCTTCTGGGGATTATGGGCGGTGGGCTTTGCGAGTTATGGATCGGGCTTCGGTGCACTGATCGAAGCCGTGAATATGATTGGATCGCTGTTTTACGGGGGAATGCTGGGCGTTTTCGTGTTGGCCGTTTTCGTGAAGCGAGTGGGCGCCAATGGGGCATTCTATGGAGTGCTGGCGGGAGAGGCAGCTATCTTCGCCACGCGATTATTCACCGGAATCTCGTTCCTCTGGTACAACGTCATCGGCTGTTTGGTAGTCATACTCACGGGGCTGCTGATTTCATTTCTGGCGCCCGGGAGCGGTAGTGGAAAAGCTGAGCAACGAAGCATCGAAGCAAGGTGAGTTGTGGAGCCGCGGAGCGCGGGAGTGGGTGGCGATTCAGGAGCCCACCGGCGGGCCTTTGTGGAAAGCGGCTCTGGATGCCGCGGGCGTGAAGGCAGGCATGCGCATGCTCGACGCTGGTTGTGGCGGCGGCGGACTGTGCGCCCTGGCAACCCAGCGCGGCGCCCTGTCGTTCGGAGTGGACCCCTCCGTAACGATGATTACGCTGGCGCGCGAGCGGCTTCCGCTGGTCGATTTCCGCATTGCCGAACTGGAACAACTGCCGTTTCCGAATGCGGAATTCGATGCAGCCCTGGCCGTGAACTCCATCCAATACGTCGCTGGTCCCCAAGTGGCTATGCACGAACTGGGACGGGTGTGTAAACCGGGCGGTCGCGCGGTGGCGGTGGTCTTCTCGGATCCCGAGGGATGCGATTCAGCGCTCATCCTGGGAGCGATACTGGACCTGTTCGAAAAGCCTCCCGCAAGCCGCGGACCGTTCGCGTTATCGGCCCCCGGAACGCTGCCGGAGCTCATAAAATCGGTAACGGGCCTGCAGTGCGAAGCCGAGAGTGAGCTGGAATACTCGCACGAATATCCCGATGTTGAGACGGCGTTGCGCGGGCAAATGTCGGCCGGTGCTACGTGGCGGGCCGTGGAAATTCTTGGCGAAGACCGGGTACGAGGAGCGATCCGCCGCGTGCTCGAAGACCTGCGCCAGCCGGACGGGACCGTGTGGATGCGGAATCGCTACCGGATGGCGACGGCGCTGCGACAGGCGCCGTAAATTGAATCCAACGAACGGGTAACTTCACGTAACCGCATCTTTTCCGCAGCTTCAAGCATCTTTAGTGAAGCAGTAGTGATCCATCAATTACACAGCTCTACATTTCAGTTCAATAGAGGAGGATGCGATTTGGCGTTTACGTTACCTGGCTTGCCCTATGCCTTGGATGCCCTGGAGCCTTCCATCGACAAAATGACGATGGAGATTCACCACGGCAAACACCACGGCGCGTACGTGACTAATTTGAATAAGGCCCTGGAGTCCGCACCGGATCTGGCCAATTTGCCCGTCGAGGAATTGCTAGCCAATGGTTTGAGCAAGGTTCCCGAGAATATCCGCACGGCCGTCCGCAATAACGGCGGCGGACATGTGAATCACACGATGTTCTGGCAGATCATGGGTCCGAACGCCGGCGGCGCCCCAAGCGGACAACTGGCCGACGCGGTGAACTCAACCTTCGGCAGCTTCGATAATTTCAAGGAGAAGCTGAACGCGGCCGGAATGGGCCGGTTCGGTTCTGGTTGGGCCTGGCTGGTGAAGAAGGGCGGATCGCTGGAGATCATTTCCACGGCCAACCAGGACAGTCCTCTGATGGACGGGCAGTCCCCAATCATGGGAGTGGACGTCTGGGAACACGCCTACTACCTGAAGTATCAGAACCGCCGCGCCGAGTATCTGGCGGCATGGTGGAACGTAGTGAACTGGAAGGCTGTTGAAGACCGGTTCAACCGGGTGAAGTAGTTCCTCGTTCGACGCCAGTGGCCAGGGGGCTCGCGTCCCCTGGCCGTAGGGCCTCAGTTACCGGGCGTTAGGATGGCCTCGCAACCATGCCGCGGCACCAGTTACCGCGCGGTCCCGGTCCTGTAACGTCATTTCCTGCTGAATGCCGAGGTTTTCGCCGGTCAGTTTCTGGACCGTCGCCGCGGCCACATCACAGTATCGAAGAGTCCTGAATCCCCAACGGTAGTCGTCGATCAGAACCGCAGCCACCCGGAGCTCACGGCGGCTCTGCATGTAACTGACAGAACCGAACAGTTTTCGATAGGCGTTCTCATTCTGCGTCTTGAGCCGGCGCAGGGTCGCAACAATCAGGTCAAACTGCTCATCGCTGCCGAAATCACGCAACAGTGAAGAGGATGCTTGCAGGCGATTCATTGGCACTTCGTCAGGACTGCGAACCAGAACCATCGCAGCATCAAGCGCCTCGCGTAAGAACGCGCGCTGTCCATTCCGGACCAGCGTCCACGCTACATAGATGGACCCACTGGGATCGCGGACGAGCGCGCTACCCATCTCGCGGACCACCACCGGCGAGTCCTTGAATTCCAGAAGCCGGTTGGCAGCGCCCCAGTCGTAAGCAGGCATGTTGCGAAGCAGACAGCGAATGAGACGGTCCGGATGATCGCGGCGACCGGCCTTAGCCAATGCCCAGGACGCGGCTTGATTCGCCGTGCCAGTCAAATTGGGGTTCGCCAGCAACTCGACGATCGTAGGGTGGGGAATTCCCATGCTCGCAAGAAGAGCGCAGGCTACTTCCAGCCAACGATCATCGCTGGTGCCGACCGCCTGTTCCACAATTTCGCGGAGACCCTCCGGCCAGACTCCGGCCTCACGAAGGTAGACAGCCGCTTGATAACGACTCGCCGCCCGACCATTTGCGAGCGCATTGGCAAGCTCTAAGAGGATAAAAGCCCGGCCGTCGCGGGCCGCCGGCGTTCCCTGCAACTCCGGGACAATCGCCGGCACGGTCAGATTGAAGCCCTCATCGGCAACCAGCCGCCACGGTCCGCTTTCGCGGGGAGCCAGGGCGAAGAGCGCCGTTTCTCCCTTTTCGAAGCTCGGGCAGATCGGGTTCCCTTGAACAGTGCGGGAATTCTGATCGGCGTTGGAGACGTATCGCACGGTGAGGCGTGCAACGGACGCAAGCGCCCGCGGCGAATACGCCCGGTGAACCCGCAGCGTGGCCTCCCAATACCGCTCCAAGAACGGCGACCGGCTCTGACCTTTCGGCAAGGCCTCTTTCTTGGCGATATTCTCGACGGTGGCCACCACCAGGAGTGGCGAATCCTCGATTTCCTTAATCCCCCAAACGTGAACAAACCCGGCGTGAAGACACTGGGCGAGAGCGAGCGTGGCGAATGCAACAATGGAGAATCTCATTGCCAAGCTATCCCGACTCTAGCACCCTGATGCATGCCACCCACGCTCGCCTTCCAGGTGTATGGTAGAATCTGAATAGGTTTCTACCATGGGCCTCAATATCAAGAACGCCGACGTGGAACGATTGGCCACCGAGGTAGCGGGAATGACTCATGAAACCAAGACCGAAGCCATCCGGAGGGCCTTGCTGGAGCGTCGTGCCCGCCTCCAGGCCCGCGGCGCGAAGGGTGCCGATCGCAAAAGCGTGCGGGATTACCTGGAGCGCGATGTTTGGCCTCTGATTCCGCCGGCCGAGTTGGGACGGGTGCTCAGTCGCGAGGAGGAAGACGAGATCCTGGGCTACGGCCCGGGAGGTTACTGAACCGTGGTCCTCGATAGCTCCGCAATCGTAGCCATTCATTTGAGAGAGCCCGGCTACGAGCAGATGATCGAAGCGATAGACCGGGCGGAAGTGGTGGTAGTAGGAGTACCGACTCTGCTCGAAACCGTGATGGTTCTAACCACTCGGCTGGGCAAGGATTCTCGTCCGCTCGTGCAGGCTTTCCTCCGCCGCGCAGAGGCCGAGGTGGTCGCATTTCGCGAAGAACATCTGGAAGTCGCCACCGCCGCCTTTCTCCGGTTTGGACGAGGACGCCACCCCGCGGCTTTGAACTTCGGTGATTGTATGTCATACGCAGTCGCGTCGGTTGCGGGAATGCCGTTGCTGTTTGTCGGCGACGATTTCACGCGGACCGATATTGCACGGGCCTAGGTGATCCCTCCCGCAAGGCAACACTCGGCGGAACTTCCGAACGTTCTTCATCGTTCTAGCTTGTAGACGTCCAGCAGCCCAGGGCGCGAGGAGGATATCCATGTCTGCCACACTCTGTCTGCCCCGGCGGGCACACCCGGCTGGAGCACAGTTTTGATTCCGCCCGTTCCGGGCTCATTTCACATGTCCAAAATCCGGAAGCCGGCCTCCAAACCGCCATTCATCCACTCTCAGGTGACGTTCGCCGAGTGTTTGGGCGGGCTTGACCTGTTTCCGGTGATACTGGAAACAAGGCACTAGCGATGAAACATTTTGTAAGGCCCACGGCACTCCTATTCTTGTTCGGCGTTTTGGCCGGGAGCGCGGCGGCTCAGGAAGAGATCAACGTAAGCCCGGCACAGGTCAACCCTAAACTGGGGTGGTTGATACGTCCCTATACAGCCCGAAGCGTTCCCGGCGTCCGGCTTTCGAATTCCTCCCGGCTCGATTCTCTGATCCGCGCGGGCAACCTCTACCTCACCGCGCAGGATGTGGTTGTGCTCGCCATCGAAAACAATGTCGATATTGAAGTACAGCGGTACGGTCCCGTGCTTGCACGCGAGGTTTTCCGCCGTGCTCAGGCGGGTGGCGCGCTGCGCAGTGTCGGGCTTCCGGTGGCTGCGGGTCCGCAGAGTGTCAGTCTTCAAGGCGTCGGCACCAACGCCGGTGGCGGCGTCGGATTGACCGCCGCGGGCGTCAGTTCGGGCGGCGGTATTGTCACGCAGTTGGGTCCGGTGATACCCAGTCTGGACCCGACGCTGCTGGGGTTTGCCAATTTTGCGCATACCACCACCCCGCAGAGCAACACTCTACTGACGGGTACGACGGCTTTGATCGCCGACACCCGAACGTACCAGGCCCAATATGCGCAGAACTGGGATTTCGGACTCTCGGCGCAATTGGCATATTCCAGCAACTACATCCACCTGAACAGCCAGTTCTTCAATCTGAATCCGTACACCACCGGCGCCCTGGACCTGCAGGTCACTCAGAATTTACTGCAGGGATTCGGGAAGGCGGTGAACGGGCGCAACATCCGGGTGCAAAAGAACAACCTGAAGGTCAGCGATCTGCAATTCAAGCAGCAGGTGATTACCACAGTGGCCGCGGTCCTCAACTTGTACTGGGACCTGGTCAGTTTCGCAGAAGACGTGAGCGCGCGGCGGCAGGGTGTCACGACGGCGCAGCAACTTTTAGAAGACAACAAGAAACAAGTCGCCAGCGGATCCCTGGCCGAGATCGAGATCACTCGCGCCGAAGCTCAGCTCTATGCGAGCCAGCAGGATCTTGTGATCGCGCAGACGAACCTGCTGCAGCAGGAGACGGTGCTGAAGAACGCACTCGTGCGGAACGGTGTCTCTGAGGCGGGCCTGGCGGGTGTACACGTCGTGCCGCTGGATAAGATCGCGATACCTACCGCTGAACCTGTGCGGCCCATTGATGACCTGGTGGCGGAGGCGCTCAGTAAGCGCACCGAGATCGAGCAGGCCAAAACGAATCTGGAGAGCAACCAGATGAACCTGGTGGGTATCAAGAATTCCTTGAAGCCGACCCTGCAGGCCTTCGCCGAAGCGACCAACAACGGACTGACGGGCGACCTGACCGCCCTGGGCGCGTTGCAACCCGGCATTGGGTACCTGGTGGGCGGATACGGCAATCTGCTGGGGCAGATCTTCCGGCGGAATTATCCAAATTATTCGGCCGGGTTCTCATTGAACATCCCGATCCGAAACCGCGCCGCGCAAGCCGATTACGCGATCAGCCTTCTGGAACTCCGGCAGAACGAGTTGAACCTGCGCAAGAACGTGAACCAGATCCGGGTGGACGTTCAGAATGCGGTGATCGGATTAGAGCAGGCGCGGGCGCGCTATGAAGCGGCAGTGAAGTCGCGGGAGTTGCAGGAGCAGACCCTGCGTGCCGACCGCCGCAAGTATGAACTGGGCGCGGGCACGCCCTTTCAGGTGATTCAGGATCAGCGGGATCTTGCAACGGCCCAAAGCGCAGAGGTTCAGGCTATGGCGAACTATACGCACGCGCGAATCTCGCTGGAGCAGGCTCTCGGAACAACGCTGGAGGTGCATAATATTGCCATCAGCGAGGCGCTGAGAGGACGGATGTCACACACCTCCACCTTGCCGGCCGAACTGCCGAAGGGAGTAATCCAATGACCCGCGACATCCTTCGCCAGAGCCTGGTGTTCGCCGTGTGCGCATCTCTGCTGCCCGCCCAGCAATTGTCGATTGCACCGGTGCGGCCCGAGGCGCCGATCATCGTCCGGCCGTACAAGTCGGTTACCGTCCCGCCGGTCCGCCTTTCGAATTCGCCGCGGCTGGCGAGTCTGATTCGCGGCGGCGCGTTGTATCTGACCGCCCAGGACGCCATAGCGCTGGCGCTCGAAAACAACATCGACATCGAGGTGGCTCGGTATAACCCGATCATGGCCGCTTGGCGGCTGCAGCGCTCGGAGGCCGGAGGCGCGCTGCCCGGCGTTCCTAGCGCGGCATCTCAGTCAGGTAGCGTGGCAGCCGGACAGGGCGTGGTGGGCAGCCAGCAAGCGGCGGGTGTTCGCGGCGCGGTGACCGGCCAGGGTGGGAACACCACGGCGAATGCGAGTATCTCGCAGATCGGGCCGGTGACCCAGACGCTGGATCCCTCCGTCCAGGAAACCAGCACCTTTAGCCACACCAGCCAACCGCAGGCCAACGTGATTCAGAGCAGCGTGGCGGTGCTGATCAACGACACACGCGCGCACGTGGCCACTTACCAGCAGGGCTTTCTGACGGGTACCGCCGTGACGGTTCAGTTCAGGGACAATTACCTGAATGAGAACTCCCCGACGGACGTGCTGAACCCCTCAACGGCCACCAGTCTGGCCATCTCCGCCCAGCAGTCATTGCTGCGCGGGTTTGGCACCGCCGTGAACGCTCGCACCATTACCGTTTCCAGAATGAACATCAACACCTCTGAGCTGAACTTCAAGACCCAGGTGATCGGCGTGGTGACGCGGGTGCTCAACCTGTACTACGGCCTGGCGGCATCGTATGAGGACTTGAAGGCGAAGCGGAATGCGGCGGAGGTGGCCGACACTTTTGTCGCAAACGTCAGCCGGCAGATCGATTTGGGGGCGGTTGCGCCCACCGAGTTGGTTACTGCGCAATCCCAGGCGGTGAACAGCCGTCAGTCCGTGGTGGACGCAGAGGCCAGCCTTAAACAGCAGGAACTGCAATTGAAGAACGTGATCAGCCGTGTAGGCACCGCCGATCCGCTGCTGGCCTCGGCTCGTATCGTTCTGGTGGACAAGATCGCAATTCCGGCAAAGGACGATTTGCCGCCGGTGGCTGAGATGGTGAAGCAGGCGCGGGCCAATCGTGCGGACCTGGCCGCGGAGAAGGCCGGCTTGGAAGCAAGCGAAGTTTCGGCGCTGGGGACGCACAACAATCTGCTGCCGAACCTGGTGGCGTTCGGCGGCGCCAGTGCGGCGGGTCTGGCCGGCGATCCCCGTACAGTGCAAACGATAACCGGTGTTCAAACAGCGGACCCGTATTTCGTCGGCGGTCTGGGCACGGCTCTGGGGCAGGTGTTCCGGAACAATTTTCCGACGAATCGGGTCGGCGTTTTCTATCAGGCCCCGCTCCGGAACCGCGCGGCGCAGGCGGATTTCGCGATTGACGAGTTATCCTTGCGGCAGTCCACCTTGACTGCGCAGAAAGACGTGAACCAGGTTGAAGTGGACGTGTTGAACTACATGGTGGCGCTGCAACAGGCGCGGGCGCGGTATGACGCCGCGGTGAAAAACACCGCCTTGCAGCAGGAGTTGTTCACCGCGGAGCAGAAGAAGTACTCTCTGGGAAGTTCGACGCCGTACAACGTCACCCAGCAGCAGCGGGATCTAATTGTCGCGCAGTCGGCGGAGACGTCGGCCCTGGTGGCCTACTCGAACGCCCGGATCGCGTTGGACCAGACCCTGGGACGGACACTGGAAGCCAATGGGGTGACGATCGCGGAGGCTCGGGACGGAAGGGTAGCGCGGTAGCTCCTTCCAAGACTCAAACGTCGGAAATAGTCTTTTCAGAGTATGGCTGCGATCCCGCCTGTTCCCCTAGACTGGGCGGAACGAGGGGTCGATGGCCATCACGAACTTTGTTGTATTCACCGTTCTATGCATCGGGGCGTTCGCGCAGGACACGACGGCGGTGCTGGACGGACAGGTGACCGATCCGTCCGGAAGCGTGATGGTGGGCGCAGCGGTGAGAGCAGTGAACGCGACCAACGGCCAGTCGCGGATGCAACTCACTAACTCGGCGGGAACCTATCACCTGATCTTGCCCGCTGGCGAATACCAGGTCCATGTCAGTGCTCCCAACTTCTCGCCTTATGTGGTCCAGTCCGTCTCCCTCAATGTAGGCCAGAGTGCTCGCCTGGACATTCAGATGCAGGTCACGAAAGAGCGGGACGTCGTAGCCGTGACATCGGAGGCGCCGCTGGTGGAAAGCGGTTCGAACTCGATCGGCAACGTCGTCACAGGGCGTGAACTGGTTGACCTGCCCTTAAATGGTCGCAACTTCACGCAGCTCGGATTGCTGCAGCCGGGTGTTGCGCCCATGACGCCGGGCCTCGCCCTGGCCGGTGGCTCTCTGCGCGCGGGCCAGGCGTATTCCGTCAACGGGCAGCGTCCCGAATCGAATAACTATCTCCTGGACGGCTCCACCAACGTGAACCGGGTTGACGGCGGCTACGCCCTGCGGACTCCGGTGGATGCAATCCAGGAGTTCCGCATTATCACGGAGACCGCGCCGGCCGAATATGGCGGCACCAGCGGGGCCACCACCACCGTCGTCACTCGATCGGGCAGCAATGCGTTTCATGGCACGGCCTATGAGTTTCTCCGGAACGATGCGGTGGATGCGCGAAACTTCTTCTCCGCGAGCGTGGAGCCGCTCAAACAGAATCAGTTCGGCGGCGTGCTGGGCGGCCCCTTGCGGAAAAACCGTGACTTCTTTCTCGCGTACTATGAAGGCTTCCGCAACCGGCAGGGGATCACCCAAAGCGCCACCGTGCCGAGCGATGCGCAGCGGACCGGCGACTTCTCCGGGTTGACCGATCCGCAAACGGGCCAGCCCGTTCCCGCTCATCAACTACTTCACCGGCGAACCATTCCCCGATAATCGGGTTCCGGCACAGGCCATCGATCCATTGGCGCAGAGCCTGGTCTCGTTCTACCCGCACGCGAACGCAGGGCCGAACCTGTTTGTGACCACTGAGACGATGCGCAACAATGCCGACCAGGGCGGGGCTCGCTTCGATCATACGTTCAGCGAGCGCGATCAGCTTTCGGCGCACTATGCTCATAGCGTTTCCTCAAACGTCGATCCATTGTCGGTGGCCGGCGCCAACGTGCCCGGATTTCCGGTGGGCGAGGACATTCGAACGCAAACCGTCACCGTATCGGAGACGCATCTATTCAGCGCTAATACGATCAACAGCCTGCGGCTTGCATTCTTCAGAAACGTCTTCAATACAGACCAGCCGCTGAACCGGACGCCGCCATCCGCTCTCGGGTTCGGGTATGAAAGCACCCTCGCGGCGGCGGAGGGTCCACCGTTCCTGATCGTCAGCGGATACGCGAGCACGGGAGACCCGATCACTGGGCCCCGCGACACCGCTCAGAACACGTACGAGATATACGACTCGGTCTCGCACACCGCGGGCCTTCACAATATCAAAGGCGGGAGTGGATTACCGTCGGACCCAGATCAACATGACCGAAGGCATCGCATCCAACGGCTTTTTCGTATTCGCGCCTTTCCCGGCCAGCGACTCCTTTGCCAGCTTTCTGATGGGATTCCCGGTAGTGTTCTTTCAGGGTGGCGGGGATATGAACCGCGGCCTTCGCAATCACGATTTTGCGTTGTTCGCACAGGATGAATGGCGGATCTCGCCAAGGCTCACCCTGAACTACGGAGCGCGCTGGGAAGTGAGCACGCCGTTCGTGGACATTCGGAACCGGATGAACGCCTGGGCGCCGGGGCAGAAGTCCACCGTGTTCCCGAATGCCCCCGCGGGACTGCTGTTTCCGGGCGACACGGGTGTTCCGGACGGCATCGCACCGGTCTACTGGAAAGGGCTGATGCCTCGGGTGGGTTTCGCGTGGGATCCCACCGGACACGGCGCCACCTCTATCCGGGCGGCATACGGTATCTTCTACGACAGCAACACCAATGGAGTCGGCGGTCCGCTGCAGGCCCCGTTGAGCGCGCTTCCCTGGACGCAAGCCCGGCAACTGGCCCCGCCCATTGCGTTCTCGGATCCCTGGCATGGTCAGAACCCGTTCACGCCGAATTCGTTTCCTCAGCCGACTACGGTACTCACGGTGGAGAATGGGATGCGTCCGCCCTACGCGCAGAACTGGAACGTTTCGGTGCAGCGCTCGTTCCGGAACCATTACCTGATCGACGTTCGCTACATCGGCAACAAGGGTACCCGCCTGCCGCGGATGATTGAAGCGAATCCTGCGATTTACAGTCCTGGCGCGACCGCGAACAACGCCGACCAGCGACGGTTGTACGCCGGCTGCCAAGGCCCCACCGGTCCTTGCGATTTCGCGTCGGTCGGCCTGATCATCAACTCGACCAATTCCACGTATCATGCCGCACAGGTTGCGCTTAACCGGCGTTTCTCCAACGGCCTGGCCTTCCTCGCCTCTTACACGTTCTCGAAATCGCTGGATTACGTGTCCAGCTTCAACGTGGCGGGATCGGCCCCGCGCCTGGTGGCCGGGGAAAACGATCTGGCGCAGAACCCGTTCGACCTCAAGGCCGAGCACGGGCCATCGCTTTTCGATGCGCGCCACCGGTTCGTTCTGAGCGGCAGTTACGAAATTCCGTTCCCTCGCGGCGCGCCGCGCGTGGCGAGGATGTTCCTGGCGGACTGGCAGATGAACACCATCGCGAACTTCTCATCGGGAACGCCCTTCACCGTGTACGACAGCGCGAACGTGGCCTTGCAGGGAAGCGCGCCCGAAATCACCGGGTTCTATTCCAGCCGGCCGGACCTGGTGTCGGATCCCAATGCGGGGGTGCACACGCCGGACGCCTGGGTTTCCCGCTCGGTCTTCCGACGGCTGGATCCGGTGAACGAGGCGGGCCGGTTCGGGAACGAGGGCCGGAATGCGATCCTCGGCCCGGGAATCGCAAATGTGGATGTTTCGCTGCTCAAGAACTTCCCGCTCTCCGAAGCCGTCCGTCTGCAATTCCGGGCCGAGTGCTTCAATATCGCCAACCACGCGAACTTCACCATACCGGACAATGATATCGTCTCGCCCAACTTCGGCCGGGTCTTGCAAGCCGGGTCTCCGCGGCTCTTCCAGGGCGGCTTGAAGTTGATCTTCTGAGTTCAACCATGAGTGACAACAATTCGAAAAAGATGGACCCGATGTTCCTGCCGGGAGTCGAAAACAACCCGCAGCCGGGTCCCTGGGCCGACGCCATCCGAATGATGCAGGCCGCCGGACCGGAATACCCGCAGATCTGGCACCTGTTCGCATTCAAGCCGGACGCGACGATCCACCTTGCGCGCTTCACCCAGGAGATCATGCGCGAACCTGCGCCGTTGACGCCCGCCTTGCGGGAGCTGATTGCGGCATACACTTCGGGGCGCAACCACTGTCCGTTTTGAGTGAAGTCGCACGCCGCGGTCGCGGCGGTTCTGTGGGAGCGCGAAGCGGCTGGGGCGGCTGCGGGCTGGGGAGAGTCGCTGGTGGAGGGTGTACTGCGCGATCTCGAAAGCTCTGCGCTTCCGGAGAAGGAGAAGGCTCTGTTGCGCTTCGTCGATCGCGTGAATCACGATTCGCCGCGCATCACCGCCGCGGACATGCAGCCTCTGTACGAGGCCGGTTGGAACGACGAGGCCATCTACTACGCCATCACGGTATGCGCGTTGTTCAACTTCTACAATCGCTGGATTGATGCGAGCGGCGTGCATGCGCTCTCGGACGAAGCGCACCGGCAGGGCGGCGTGAGGTCAGCCAACACGGGTTATGTCCGGAAGTAGCAGCGAGTCGAGTTGGCGGTATCCCGGCTGGCGCGTGGCCGTCGCGTCCAGCCTGGGAGTGTTCGTCAGCTTCTCGTCGCTGCTGGTCTTCAGCTTCGGCATCTTCCTGAAGCCGCTGACAGCCGAGTTCGGGTGGTCGAGAGAATCGGCTTCGATGGCGTTTGGAATCGCGGCGCTGACCGTGGCGGTCTGCTCGCCTGTCATCGGAGCCTTGCTGGACAGGATCGGGCCCCGGCGCGTCATCCTCCCCTGTCTGACCGTTTTCGGCTTGGCGTTCGCGTCTCTCTCGCTGCTGCGCGGCCGTCTGGCGATGCTCTACGTGACGTTTCTGATCTTGGGAGCCGTCGGAAACGGCACGGCGCAATTGGCCCACTCGCGCGCCGTGGCGAGTTGGTTCTCGCGGCGCCGCGGTCTCGCCCTGGCCCTGATCATGGCTGGCAGCGGCACCGGAGCAATGCTCTGGCCGTCCATCGCGCAGGCCCTCATCGACGGGGTCGGTTGGCGGACTGCCGCCGCGATGCTGGGCGGATTTTCGCTCGCCCTCGGTCTGCCGGTGGTGGCGGCGTTTGTCCGCGAGAATCCTTTGGCGCGGCGTCCGGAACGGACCGCCACAACCCGGGCCTCCGTTCGCGGGGCCATCTGTTCACGCCCATTCCTGATCATCGTCAGCGTGCTGTTTCTGGGCTCTCTTGGCCAGAACGGCGCGATCATTCACCTTTCCGCTTTGCTCACGGATCGCGGCATGCCGGCCGGCGGTGCCGCCCTGGTGATGTCGGCGATGGGCGGCGCGAGTCTGCTGGGCCGCTTCGCCGCGGGATACCTGCTCGACCGCTTCTTCGCCCCTCGTGTAGCGGTCTGGCTTATGGGCGCAGCCGCGCTCGGCGCGTTCATCCTGGCGGGTGCGCAGTCGCTGACATCGGGCGTAGTGGCGGCATCGCTAATCGGGATTGGTATGGGTGGGGAAGCCGACGTGACGCCGTATCTCCTATCGCGATACTTCGGTCTCGGCTCATTCTCGACGCTGTATGGCTTCACCTGGACAGCGTATGCAGTTGCGGGTGCGCTGGGCCCCGTGCTGATGGGACGAGCCTTCGACTTCACGGGATCGTACACGGTGTTCCTGATCGGGCTTTCCGGACTGATGCTGCTGGCCGCTTGCATGATGCTGCTATTGCCCGGATATTCGCGGACGATGACGGAACCGTCGTTGTCAGAGCCCGCGGCGGAAATGGCGGGTTAGAGTGTCCTAAAACTAACTCGCCTTCTTCGCTGAAGACTGAATTGGGGTGCCATCCCGGATCTCATCCGTCGCGCGGCGGACTACTTTGTCGCCCGTTTTTAAATTACCCATCACTTCCACGAGATCTCCGTCGGTCGTCCCCTTCCTGACATCCACCCATTCCGCCTTACCGTTCTGATCTCGTACAACGAATGTGCGCTCAGTGGTTGTAACCACGCTCGTCTTGGGCACGAACAGAGCCGGTCGCGAGCGACGCACGGGCCACTTTACGGCCGGATACATGCCCGGCGCTAACGCGCCGTCCCGATTCATCACATCCAGTTCCACAGCCATGGAGCGAGTCTTTGGATCGAGGGCGCGAGAAATACGCGCGATTGTCCCTGAGAAGGTCCGTTCAGGCCAAGCTGGTACCTTGAAAGGCACGCTGGCGCCGTTGGTAATTCCACTTACGTCCTCTTCCGGGACCGGCACCACAAGCCGCAAGTGAGACACCTGTTGGATCACCAGAAGCGGGACATCGTTGCCAGGGCCGACGAGCGCCCCCGGGTGAACCATCCGCTCAGTCACGACCCCCTCGAACGGCGCTGAGATTTTGAGATAGGCGAGCAATTCCTTGCGAGAGCGAACAGCCGATTCCGCGGCCTTGACCGCTTGTCCGCGGGAGTTTAGCAGGGCCCTGGCAGACTCCACTTGCTTTTCCGCTTGGATCAGTTCGTTGCCGGCGATCGCTCCAGGCGTTTCCGCGGCCTTCTTCATTCGCTCATATGTGCTCTGTGCCGCCGCCAGTTGGGCATAAGCCTGTAACCTGTCTGCCTCAGCCGATTGCACTTTGGACTCAGCTTCCGCGATCTGGGCGGTCATTTCCGGAGCGCTCAACTCAACCAGCAAGTCGCCCTGCCTGACCATGCTGCCGCGATCCACCAGAACGCGCTCCACGTAGGATGGAACCTTCGCGTGCAGGGAGACGGTCAGAAACGGCATGAACTCGCCCGGCAATCCAACGGTTCGCGATACCGGCTTGGATATGACCGGAGCCAGTTCGCCCGTCTGCGCCTGGCCCGCTTGGGTGAGCAGCCCGAGAAGGCAGATTTGAGAGAGTGGAATTCTATTGCGCATCGTAGTAGCGGCTCGCGGGATCCATGGGATTGAGTGATGGAGATATCAACGACGCTCTTCCTTGTAGAACGGCGTAGATCGAGGGGAGGATCGTCAATGTGGCAAAGGTGGACACCAGCAAACCACCAATGACGGCACGGCCCAGCGGCGCCGATTGCGATCCGCCCTCGCCAAATCCGATCGCCATTGGCAGCATGCCGCAAATCATCGCCGCGGCTGTCATCAAGATCGCCCGAAGCCGACTGGCGGCGCCCTCCTGGGCGGCCTGCATAACGGGCCTGTTCTCGTGACGCGCCCTCTCGGCGAATGTGATGAGCAGAATTGAGTTCGCAACAGCAATTCCGATCGCCATGATCGCGCCCATGAAGGATTGAATATTCAGGGTGGTGCCGGTCACTCGTAACATCAGCAGAACTCCACAAAGGACTGCAGGTACAGTGAGGACAATCGACAGCGCCAGCCTCATGGACTGGAAATTGGCAGACAGCAGCAGGAAAATCGCCACGACAGCCAACAACAGGCCGATCCGCAGCCCGGAAATGGTCTGCTCCAGCGGCGGGATCTGGCCCTTCATGACAATCTTGGCTCCGCGTGGAGGGGTGCCGACAGACGCCAGGACCTGGTCCAATTTCGGCGCTGCCTCTCCGAGCGTGATCCCGTGGATGTTCGCCGTCAGGCTAATGATGTGCTGGCCATTGAAGCGTTCAATCAGGCCTGGCATCGTACCCGGTTTCAGCGTCGCGATATTGTCGAGTTGGGGCTCCGTGCGACCGCTTGGCATTACCGGAAGGCGCCCTATCTCATCGACGCTCTGGATTTGGTTTTGCGGCAGCTGAACCTGAATCTGGAACGCGTTGCCGGAATTCGGATCCCGCCAGTAGTTCGGTTCGGTGAATCGGGACGATGAAGTAGCGGGGACAACCGAACGGACCACGTCCGCCATGGTCAGCCCAAACTGGCCCGCCCGTTCGCGGTTAATGTTGATGTCCAGGGTCGGGTAGCTGTATTCCTGGGCGAACTGCAAATCTCGAATGAAGCTCAGTTTTGCCAATTGAGTGTGGATCTTCTGGGCGTATCCATAGTCGTCCGCAAGGCTGGGCCCTTGCACTGCCACCTCGATGGGCGTCGGCGATCCAAAGCTCATCACCTGGGACACGATATCGGCTGCCTCAAAAGAGACCTCGCAGGCCGGCAACTGCCGCCGCAGGTCCCGTCTGATCTTCTCTCGCAGCTCTTCGCCGCGTGGAGTATCGGGTTTCACCGCAACCTGTATGATCGCCTCCTGGGGGCCGCTGGTGAACAGATGAATCAAGTCGACCGGATAACTGGAGGGCACAACGCCCATGAAGTCGCTCGTCACCACCACGTTGTCGTTGCCCGCGTTCTGCTTGATGACGTCGAGTGCGCGGAGGACGATGCGTTCGGTCTCTTCGATCCGAGTGCCGGCCGGCGCGCGGAGGCGGATACGCAACAGCGGAGCATTGGCGTCCGGAAACAATTCTGTCCCAATGCTCGGTACCAGCAGATACAGCAGGCCGAAAGCCCCCGCCAGATACACACCCACCAAGGGCCAGCGGAATCGCAATACGAGGCGAAGATAGCTCTCGTAGAAGGACCGCAGGCGCCCAAAAATGCCCTCATGCTCTTCGCCGCGATGTGCTTCGCGCATGATCCAGGTAGAGAATACTGGCACAAGGCTGCTCGAGAGGAGATATGACGCGATCATTGAAAAGGCCACGGCCAACGATAAGGGCACGAAGAGTTGCCTGCCGGCGCCCACCATAAAGAAAGAAGGAACGAATACCGCCAGGACGCAGAACATCGACAGCAGGCGCGCCATGGCCGTTCGGCTGCACGCCTCCACCACCGCGCGGGCGCGGGTCACGCCGGGAAGCATCTGTGTATGGATATTTTCGATCTCCACGGTCGCTTCATCCACCAGTACCCCCACTGCGAGCGCTAGCCCGCCCAGCGTCATGATGTTGATTGTCTGGCCGGAGGCCCACAATAGGATGACGGCGCTCAACAGGGCGAACGGGATGTTCATGATCACGATGATGGCGCTGCGCCAATCGCGGAGGAAGATCAAGACCATCAGGCCGGTTAGTCCCGCGCCTAACAGACCTTCAATGATCAGTCCGCGAAGAGAGTTGGTAACGAATGGAGACTGGTCAAATTGCAGGCTGACATTCACGTCATCCGGGACGACTTTCTTGAAGTCCGGTATTGCCGCCTTGACCGCGTTGATGACCGCGAGCGTCGATGCATCCGCACGCTTGGTCACGGGAATATAAACAGTTCTCTTGCCATCCACATGAGCGTAAGCCGTGATGATGTCCGTCCCGCTCTCAATGGTTCCGATGTCCCGCAAGTAGACGGTGGTACCCGAAACCGGCCGGATGGGCGCGTTCAAGAGTTCCGACAGGTTCCCTCCGAGCGCTGCGTTGGTCCTGGCAATGCGCTCGATCTTCCCAGTCCACATGTTTCCGGAGGGCATCACCAGTGAAGCCTTGCTTACCGCCGCGATCGCCTCCTGCGGCGAGATCTGGTATTGCCGAAGTTTGCCCGGATCGAGCGTTATGACAATCGCCCTCTGGTTTCCGCCGAATGGCGGCGGGGCCGACACCCCTGGCAATGTCGCAAACAGAGGCCTGACTCGATTGAGTGCGAAATCCTGCAACTCGCCTTGCGTGTGAGTTGCGCTGCTGAAAACCAATTGCCCAACGGCAACGCTGCCCGCGTCAAATCGCGTGATGAAGGGCGGCACCGTCCCGGGCGGCATGAACGCCCGGGCGCGGTTAACATATCCGACCGTCTCGCCCATCGCCTGGGCCATATCGGTGCCTTCATGAAAGATCAGTTTCATCAAGGCGGCGCCCTGAATGCTCTTGCTCTCGACTCTGTTGATTCCGGTGATGTAGAGGAAATGATACTCGTAGTAGTAAGTGAGATAGCCCTCCATCTGCGCGGGATCCATGCCTCCATATGGCTGCGCCACGTAGATCGCGGGCTCGCCGACCTTCGGGAAGATGTCCACGGGCATTCGCTGAACCGCAACAACGCAAATAGCGCCAGGGCAATCAGGGCTACGACGACTGTGATCGGCCGGCTGAGCGCGGCTAAGACGAAACGCATGTTTCACCTTTCGGGATCATTGGCTTGCCTCGGCAAGGAACGGCTGAAGATCTCCCGCCGCAGTGGCGATGCCGAGTAAGGCTCGCCAGACGCCGAGACGGGCAAGCGCATCATCGATTTCGGATTGCGTCAGCAATCTCTGCGCTTCGGCCACCTCGTCGATATTCCCAAGCCCGGCCTGATAACGAGCAGTCGCCTGCTCGGTTGCGGCCCGCGCGGCGGCTACCTGGATAGGCGTGTTCGCCGCGATATCTCCGCGCTCCTTCCAACGTCGCAACGGCAGCATTCCACCGGGCCTTCAGATCGGTTGCAATCTGTTGGTATCTGGCCGTCTCGGCACGGATAGCCGCTGACTGTTCCGCTTCCCTTGCCCGTATCGACGCCCGGTCCATTACCGGAAACGTTACGGTGAAGCCAAGAGCGTAATTTTGTGTAGTGGGGCGCAAGGCCGTTGAGCCCTCCCAGATTCGTTCCCGTTGACCTCTGCCCCGGTCCCCCTTGCATAGGCGGCGCCTTGCAAGTAGAAGTGCGGAAAATAGGACCGCTCGAGGACTCGAAGTTGCGCTTTCAACTGCTCGACGACGGCGTTCTGCTCGACCGAAACGGGATTGGCGGCCGTATTCACTGGCGCAGGGCGCCTGTTCCGGCGGCAATTGAAGCAGCTTGGGAGCGGAGACCACAATCTGACGCGGGTTCCATCCCGACGAACTGAGATAGATTCGCGCGCGCAAGCTCCACCGCCTGCTGCGCCTGGATCAATTGCGTCCGGGCGGCGGCGAATTCCGCTTGAGCGCGCGATGCATCCGCGCCGGGCGCAATTGCGCGTTCACCAGCGCGCCGATTGTTCGTGAGAGAACCTCGGCACGGTCCACGCCGGCTTGCGCCGCGCGGACCGTCTCCTGCGCCGCGATCATCGTGACGATATGCGTCTGCGGCCGCCACCGCGACCTCGTATTGGGTCCGTTTCAGAGCAGCCTCCTGGCGGGCTTGCGCCGCGGTGGCGGCCGTGACGCTCGCCTTCCGAAAACCGAAATCGAAAGGTTCCCATGTGACCAGGGCTCCGACGGCGCTGCCCCACGCCGTTCCCAGGTTGTTTGTGCCGAGCACCGGCCCGGAGATTGAAGGAATCGCGCTCTGCGGCAAGAGCAAACCGAATACGTTATTTCGCGTCGCGCGGTTGGCCTGCGCAAGCATATCGATACGCGGCAGGTAGGCAGTCCGCGCGAGTTGGATTCCGGCTGCCGCAGCATTGATCTGTTCCTGGGACACGCGGACCGAAGGATAGTTTCGCAGTGCGCCTTCCACCGCCTGGGTGATCGTCAAGCCCGATGGAGGCGCAGCCTGTTGCGCCGGCAATGCCACTGCAATCGCGAACATCGCCGAGACCCATTTTGCCGCGCATATGACGTTCGATTTTCGTTTAATCCGCACTTGAGCTAATCACCTTCAATGAGTTCATGAAAAAGCTCCCGGACCTTGTTCTTCGATGCCGCCAGCGCTTTCCGGCCCAATGGAGTGGCCCTGTACACTCTCCTGAGAGACTTGCCGTTGCGCATTTCGGTCGATCGCAGGTACCCCTTCTTTTCGAGGCCCTGGAGAAGCGGATAGAGGCTCCCCGGGCTGATGCGGTATCCGTGGCGCGCCAGTTCCTCGATCATTCCAAGGCCGAAGATCGGGCCTTCGACCGCGTGGTGGAGCACGTGCAGCCGGATCAGACCCGAGTACAGATCGCGATCGGCTGCAGCGTCTGATTGCTCTAGCTTCGATTTCGACATTCGATTACGAATGATGCTAGTATAGGTACGCTCAGGAGCGTTTGTCAACGCGCTCCGGTTCTAAAGATGCTGAAACTGAATCAGAGGGTGTTAGCTTCCGCCGCGCCGAAGGCCACAGCGCTCATCCGAGTTTTGGTCGGATGGGTTTTTCTGGCCGAAGGTATTCAGAAATTCCTTTTTCCGGCGAGCCTCGGAGTAGGCCGCTTCACGAAAATCGGGATACCAGATCCCTCATTCAGCGCGCCCTTCGTCGGTGTTGTCGAGATTCTCTTCGGAACCTTGGTCATCGTAGGTTTTCTAACGCGCATCGCAGCGATTCCTCTACTCATCGACATCTCTGTCGCAATTGCGACGACCAAAATCCCGATGCTGCTCGATAGGGGCTTCTGGGCGGCGGCACATGAGTCCCGAACCGACTTATCGATGCTACTCGGCCTGCTGTTTCTGCTGATTGAGGGAGCTGGACCGTTGTCGATAGATGGGAGACTCACCCGGGGCTTAGATCCGCAAAGCGGGAAGTAGTGAACTGCAGGAGGAGCCACCAATGGACGGATCTCAAAAGACACGCCGCAATTTTTTCACCGACGCCATGGCCGCATCAGGCCTTCTTTTGGCGGGGTGCAGCCGCACAGGCGGGCCAAAGGTCGTAGCCTGAAGAGACCGCTCCTGGCGGGCCGGCCGATCTCACGCTGCGCATCGGTCCCGTGCTGGCCGATATCGCCAAAGGCCACACCATCAGCACTCTCGGATACAACGGGACAGTCCCCGGTCCCCTTATCCGGTTTCGCGAGGGCGTCCCCGCTACCATCGATTTGTTCAACGATACGGACACGCCGGAACTTGTCCACTGGCATGGCCAGATTATTCCGGCGTCCGTAGACGGGGCGGCTGAAGAAAAGAGCCTTGAAGTCCCCGCCCATGGCCATCTTCGGTATCGACTGACCCCCCAGCCGGCGGGAGCCCGTTTCGTGCACACACATGTGATGTCGATGTCTGATTTGAACCGTGGCACCTACACGGGGCAGTTTGCATTCGTCTACATTGAACCCAAGAACAACCCTGGTCATTACGATCAGGAGGTCTTTCTGGCAACCCACGAGTTTGAACCGTTCTTCGGGGCTGAGGAGATGGAGTCCGGCGACGAAGAAGACAAGGAGTTCGAGCGCAAGAAGAAGGAGTCCCAACAGAAGCAGGAGAAGCCAAACGGGTGGGAGATCGGGTATCAGCGATTTACGATCAACGGCAAATGTTTGGGCTATGGCGAGCCCGGTGCGCGTAAAGGAAGGCCAGCGTGTGCTGTTCCACATTCTGAATGCCAGCGCCACCGAGAACATCCAACTCGCCTTGCCAGGACATCAATTTCAGATCGTCGCGCTCGACGGAAATCCGGTACCGCAACCACAATCCGTGGAGGTGCTCGAATTGGGCACGGCCGAACGAGTCTCGGCCGTCGTTGAGATGAAGAATCCTGGCGTGTGGATTCTGGGTACGCCGATGGATGATGACCGCAAGAACGGCATGGGGATCGTCGTCGAGTACGCCGGTCGAACTGGCGCGCCTCGCTGGGTGAAGCCCAAAAAGCAGACATGGGATTACACTCTCTTCGGCCAGCAGCCGTCCTGGTCACGAACCCGGATGAGACGATTCCACTGGTTTTCGGAAAGATCAACGGCGGCCAAGGCGGCTTCAATCGATGGACGATCAATGGCGCCGAGCTTCGATGAGAAGGCGGAGCCTCGGAGGCTTCAGAAAGGCAAGCGCTATCGGTTGGTCTTCGACAACCAGACCGACGACGCTCATCCGATCCATCTGCACCGGAACAGCTTCGAACTCACGAACGTCAACGGCAAACCCACGGCCGGTGTTCTAAAGGATGTCGTGCTTGTAAAAGGCTTCTGGAGAGTTGAAGTGGACGTAACGCCAGCAATGGATGGCCTGACGCTTTTCCACTGCCACCAGCAACTTCACATGGATTACGGTTTCAAGCTGCTCTTCGACGTCGTATGATGGGCAATCGCGTCGAAACTTCCGGCTGCCAAATCCTTCGTGGATCGCTTCGGTTTCCGGCATCGGAACGAGCGAATCATACACGTCAAACATACTACGCGCCGCGTACTGGGTCAACCGGCTGCGCGCGTAAGTAGCACTGCTTTCGCCTGCAAGCGGGTGGCTCTACCCGAAGGATCGTCTAACAGGCCTCCGTCGCAGGCACGCGCCCACCTTGCCGAGGAAAAGGCGCGCATGCTCGCTGAATCAGCGAAGCTGCGGAGCAAGAACAGGTACCCAGTTCAGGGATCTGAACTGCGGGGTGACGGCGGGCAAGATTAAACGGACCGGGCACGGCATCAGGGATTCAGTGAGGGCAAGCTGGAATGGGACGTCTTCCCGCATCGAGAGACCAACCGAATCATTCCGGCCCGGTGACGACGCCAGGAACGGTGTGGAAAAGGCGCGTGACGAAGCAAGATTGTTGGACGGTCGTACGAAATCGCTTCACGACGGCGCACGGCGGACAAGAAGCGCAATGAAGCCAGCCAGACGCTTGTGACCGATGCGCAACCACCGCAGGCACACCTTGCGTTCAATAGGCGCGGTAAGATCGGATTGTGAGAGCCATGGACGACACGCGCATTACCATCGAGCCTGGGAAGCGCTCCGGCCAGCCCTGCATCCGAGGCCTGCGGATAACCGTCTGGGACGTTCTCGGTTGGCTCGCTGGCGGTAAGACTGAAGACCAGATCATCGACGATTATCCCGAATTGGAGAAGGATGACTTCCGTGCCGTCTACGAGTACGCCGCTCGGGTGGGACGGCGCGTTGCTCTGTGAAGCTTCTCTTCGATGAGAACCTTTCCCGTCGGCTGGTCGCGCGCCTCGCGGACCTATTTCCCGAATCCTCCCATGTCGTGCTCGAAGGATTGCTACAGAATCCGGACATTGCCATTTGGGAGTACGCGAAAGCGCGGGCGTTCGCCATCGTGACGGCTGACGCGGACTTCTACGAACTCTCCACGACGTTCGGGCCACCTCCCAAAGTGATCTGGCTGCGGGGGTGCGATTATCCCACAGGAGTCGCTGAGGGGCTGATCCGCAACCAAGCGATTCGGATCACCGAATTCCTCCAAAACGAAGATCAAGGAGTTCTGGTCCTTCGCCAAAGAGCGATCCCGTGATGCAGCCCCATAGGCGAGGCGGCGGTGTCCTGTCTGCCTGATTGTACGAGTCCACAACCGGTATGGTGGGGCTAGACTGCCCTACTTCATCTCGGCTGTCTCCTGGGGTGCCTGCACCATACGCGCCCTCACCTTCTTCTGCCCAACCCGCTTCGCTTCCGTCGCGTTCTCCACAAAGATGTCGATCACCCGTCCCTTCACCTTTCCGCCCCTGTCATCGACCACATAAACACCAGAGTACGCACCCGGGCCCCACACCTGGATCTTTGTGCGCAGCGGCAGCACCGCTGGATCCGCCGAGACGGTCCGGCCTTCCACGGTTGGCTTGGCGGAGGCAGTCTCGCCATTCCGCACATAGGCCGTTGCAGTGAACCTCAGCCACCGTTCCCGACCTTCAGCCGCCGAGCCAACTAGCAGTAGCGCCAATCCTGCTATCACGAACACGCGAACGGCATTCACAACCGTTCGACTCGACTCACTGACGCACTGTTTCCGCGCCCACCCGACCGTTCCGCCAACTCAGGATCTCTTCACTCAACGTATTGAGACTGTTCGTAATACGGTCCGACTCTACGTTCACCAACGCGTACCGGTCCGTCGGCGAGTAGGAACTCTCCACCAGATCATGGTGCGCTTCCCGCACATCCGGAAGATCGGCGGCGGTGACGCTATCGCCGCGCAGCAGGCCAGCAAGCTGGAATAGCGTAAACTCCACCGCGTTCGCGAACGCCGGGAACTTGGGCCGCGCGGGAACCGGATTGCTGGTGTACAGCCCCGCCTCGAGCGCCATGATGGCATGAACCAACCGGTGGGAATCCGCCACAATGCCGTTCAGCGCGCCGATCAGTTCATGCCCCGTCCCCGGCTCGGCGGTGAGTCGATCCACCGACGCCTCCAGGTTCGACCGGGCCAGCCGGGCCGATTGCCGCACCCGGTCCAACTCCGCGGCGAAGGAACGGTCCGGCCAGAGGTACGCCTCGCGCACCATACGGAAGTAATCGCGATAGCCGTCCAGCATTCGCGCCAGCGCTTCCGGTACCTGTCCGCGCTCCCAGGTGGGCCACAGCCAGTATGCCGCCAGTGCGATCACTCCGCCCATGGCCGTGTTCACGCCCCGCGCGGCGATGACGTCCCTGGGCGAGGTTCCAGTCATCGCCACCAGCAGCACCACCAGGGCCGTCACCGCCACCACGAAGATGCCGTAGTTGGCCGGGCCGAAACAGCGGAGTACAAACATGAAGATCCCGATCAGCACCGCCTCCAACCCGGCGCGGGCAGGGAGCAGATGAAATATCTCGGTGGCGAGTAGTAATCCCGCGAAAGTGCCCGCGAGACGCAGCACCCCGCGGCTGAACGTGGCGCTGAAATCGGGCTTCAGCACGATGGCTACCGTCATGGGCAGCCAGTAGGCCCGGCCCACGTGCAGGCCGCGCGCCAGCCCGTGGGCGAGAGCGACGCACACCGCCAGACGGATCGCGTGACGGCAGGCTGCTGATTCCAGCGTAAGGTTCGCCCGCAGCGTGGCGAACGTGCCCCTCAACCGTAGGCGCCAAGGCTGGCGCGATTCCCGTTCTTCAAACTCATTAAACCCCTCGGGTGCCGTGTGCGATGTCAAGTCCACCGCCGAGCGCAGTTGTCCGGCAATTGCGTCCATCTGGTGGCGCGCATCCGAGACCATGGCCGCAAGCGGCGACGTCTGCTCCGGACACCCGCGCCGAATCCGTTCGACGAGAGATTGGATCTCCGCCGGCAACTCCGCATCCGCGCTCACCCGTTTCCCCGCGCCGAGTGCGTTGCCGATGGATTCCAGCAGTTGTACGGCGATCTCGAGGAAGCGGTCGATAAAAAGGCAATCTCCGGCATTCTCGCGCTCCAGCCGGATGCGCAGGCGGCCGAGCATCATCAGGCTGATCCGCAACCGCTCGGCCTGGCTCAGCAAGGCGCGGTAACGTTCGCCTTCAATCGAATGATCGCGACCCATCGTGGCCACCATCGTCTGCG
Organism: uncultured Acidobacteriota bacterium; assembly: GCA_963737465.1. Lineage (GTDB taxonomy): Bacteria > Acidobacteriota > Terriglobia > Bryobacterales > Bryobacteraceae > TMP-7. The sequence goes on along the minus strand of CAVTTC010000011.1, from coordinate 607,028 downwards.
CCTCGGTGCTGCGGCCGCTGGCGGGTGGCGCGGAGCCCGCCCGGATGGGCGCGGCCGCCGATCGGGCCAGTTCCAGATACAGGGCGGCGAGCGCGCGCCGTTCCGGAGCGTACCGGCGAACCCGCCACAATATCAGTGACAGCGCCGTCTGGAACAACCCTCCGATAACGGCAAGGACTCCCGCGCCGAGCGCGTGTTCAGGCGAAGCTGCCACCGACGAGTACACCACCAGCGTTACCAGGCTCACCACGCCGAGATCGGCGGCCGTGCTGCTCAGGGCCACCAGCAACCCGGCCGCGAAGGCCCACCCGGTGGAGACTGCGACCGCCAGGATGTGGCTGTTCCCGCACACCTCGCCGGTGGCCACGGCGAAACCGACTAGCACGGTCGCCGCCAGCATCCGCCACCCGCGTACGCGGTACGGTTCAGAACTGTCGGTGAAGGCTACGTTCAGGGCTCCAGTTGCCAGGGCCAAGCCCGTGGGTATCGCGCCGGCCGCAACTCCCGCCGCAATAGGCAGCGCCACCCCCACCGCGTTCCGCAATCCCAGCCAGGGCGATATCTTATCGGTCTGAACGCGCTTGATCAGGTCCCACAACACGGCCCAGGAGTTCGGCGTCGGTGCGGACATGGTCACTGTGCCAGGCAGAATGCGACGATGGTTTCGCCTTGGGGATCCATCTGGCTCAGCAGTTCGGATTCGATCCGGGACAAATCGAGATCCACGGCGCAGGACGCGATCTCGGCTTCGGTTGCGCCGTCAAAGCAGAGTTCGCACACACCCAACTCCTGATCGCCCATTCGTACGGGCGGACCAAAGACCCGGCACGTCATCGGGCGCGAGGCGTACAAATCGCAAAGGCCGGTAGCGGGATCGAGCGCCGGACACGGCTCGTCATTGGCAAACGACTCAAATGCATCCTCGTCGCCAGACAGTACGCCGGTTTGCGGATCGCCCGGGAAGGCGGCGCTGTTCCGAGCCATCCACTCGACGGCGCGGGTCCGCACCCGGGCGGCGCGAGCCGGGTCGGCAGTGTCGAGCTCGTCGAGCCCGCCCCGAAGGCGAGCGGCGTCCAACGCGCTGATGGCGAAGGGCCCCATGCAGCACGAGGTGCATCCGGGACGGCAGGCCAGCCAGGCTCCGCTCTTCCGGGCGGATTCCGCAAGCGCGGCATCGACGATCTGGATCAGGGAACGGTCATCTGCCGGGAACACTCCTTCGAGGATAGCGCCGAAGCACGCTTCGTGGACCGAATGATAGATTACGCTCGCCGCGAATGTGGTGTAATTAAGTCCGGCGGATGGAATCCGAACGTCTGTTAGACGAGGCCGGTCTCGAAATCTTGCGCGCACTGCAGGACAACGCTCGCGTCTCGTTTGCCGAACTGGGCCGCAAGATCGGAATGTCGGGACCCGCCATCACTGACCGCATCCGCAAGATGGAGGACGCCGGAATCATCAACGGCTACCACGCGCGGGTGAATCCGGCCAAACTCGGCTACCCCGTCGTAGCCTACGCCCGCCTGCGAGTGGCCCGAGACCACTTCCAGCGAGTGATCGCGCTCGCGCGGGACATCGCCGAAGTCCGGGAATGCCACCGCTCGGCCGGCGACGACGATTTCCTCCTCAAGGTAATCGCGAAATCGCGGGAAGACTTGAATGATGTTTTCGATCAATTCAGGCCCTACGGCGAGGTTCATGCGTCCGTAATCCTGTCTACCCCGGTTGAAAAGTACTCGACATAGTAAAATTGAGCCTGTGCGGCGCTCAACGGCTGTTCTCGCTCTCTTTTCTGTGACGGTGCTTTATGCGCGCCAACCTGAACGCGCCCGGCACGCCATGGTCACGACGCAGGAGCCCCGGGCTGCCGATGTCGGCTTGGCCGTGCTGAAGAGCGGCGGCAACGCGATTGACGCTGCCGTCGCCATCGGGTTCGCCTTGGCCGTGACCTATCCCTTCGCGGGAAACCTCGGGGGCGGGGGATTCCTGCTGGCGCGTCTCGCCGACGGCCGCACCACGTTCATCGATTTCCGTGAGGCCGCTCCGCTGGGCGCGTCGCGCAACATGTATCTGGACGCATCGGGCGAACCGACGCGCGACAGCATAGAGGGTTGGCGCGCCGCCGGAGTGCCGGGCACCGTGCGGGGACTGGAACTGGCACACAAGAAGTACGGTAAGAAGCCGTGGGCTGAACTGGTGCGCCCGGCCGTGGACCTGGCGCAGCGCGGATCCCCGGTCTCCTACTGGCTGGCCGAATCGCTGAGGGGCTCAAAACACCTCTCGAAGTCCCCCGAATCAAAGCGTATCTTCCTCAAGGACGGAGCTTTCTACGAAGCTGACGAAATCCTGCGCCAGCCGGAACTGGCCCGGACGCTCGACCGAATCGCCCGCCTGGGTGGCGATGGCTTCTATCGCGGAGAGACCGCGAAGTTGCTGGCCGCAGCGATGAAGCAGAACGGCGGCCTGATCACCGCCGCCGATCTCGAACAGTACCGCGCCATTGAACGGCAGCCCCTCGAGGGCGACTACAAAGGCTATCACGTCATCACGTCGCCCCCGCCGAGTTCGGGCGGCATCGGGATTCTTCAGATGCTCGGGATGCTGGAGCATTCCGGCTACGAGAAGTCCGGCTGGGGCGCCGCCGCCACCATCCACTACCTGGCTGAAACGATGCGGCGCTATTACGCCGATCGCAGCCAGTTCCTAGGCGATCCGGACTTCTACAAGGTCCCGGTAAAAGGTCTGCTCGACCCCGAATACATCCGCCAGCGCGCTGCCAGTATCGATCGCGACCACGCCACGCCCAGCAGCCAGTTGGGAGCAGGCCGGCCCGCCGGCGCCGAAAGCACGGAGACCACCCATTACAACGTTGTGGATGCGGACGGCAATGCCGTGGCTGTCACCTATACGCTGAACGGCGGTTACGGCAACGGCGTGACGGTCCCCGGACTCGGGTTCCTGTTGAATAACGAGATGGACGACTTCGCCGCGAAACCCGGCTTCGAAAATATGTTCCACCTGGTGCAGGGCGAATCGAACGCCATCGTCCCCCGGAAGCGGCCCCTGTCCTCAATGACTCCCACCATCGTCACTCGGGACGGCAAGGTGGAGATGCTGCTTGGAGCGCCGGGCGGATCGCGGATCATTACCTCGGTGCTGCAGGTCTTTTTGAACATGGTGGACTTCGGGATGAACAGCCAGGATGCCGCCGATGCGCCCCGATTTCACCATCAATGGAAGCCCGACCGCCTCGAATACGAGCGGGGCTTCTCGCCCGACACCATCGAACTGCTCAAAGCGCGCGGCCACGTCACCGAAGATCTGAAGTACAACGTCACCGCCCGCGTGGACGTCATTCGATCCGCAAAAGGATGGCTGGAGGGCGCTTTGGACGGGCGCGGGCAGGGCAAGGCGGCCGGGTACTGATCCGATGAAACATGTTCTTTCCACTCACCTGTTCGTGAACCATCGACTGACGACGGTATGGTTTGACCGTATCCGCGACGCGGGCATCCCCGCCGTGGAGATCTTCTGCGCGCGGCAGCATGTCGATTGGCGGGATGCTGCCCAGATCAGGGAATTCGGCGCCTGGTTCCGCGATTCCGACCTGAAGCTCCATTCCATCCACGCGCCGATGTACACCGACGAGATCTGGGGCCGGTCGGGTCCGCAATCGGTGCTCACCATTACCGAGCCCGAAAAGCGGAAGCGGATCGAGATGGTGGACGAGATCAAACGCGCAATCGAAATTGCCGAGACGGTTCCCTTCACCTACCTGATCCAGCACATCGGAGTCAGTGGCGAAGAGTACAGCGAACGGAAACTCGAAGCCGCCTTCGTCGCTCTCGATGAACTCACCGTGTTTGCCCGGCAGCGCGGCGTGGAGGTGCTGGTGGAGAACATCCCCAACGGATTCTCCTCGGCCGAGCGGCTGCTGCTGTTCAACGAACTGACCCACCTGAAGCTCAACTTCTGCTTCGATGCCGGCCACGCCCACATCGGCGGAGGAATCGCGAACGCTTTCGAGTTGATGAAGAGCCGCATCCGTTCCACCCACGTTCATGACAATAATGGAGTTGAGGATCAACACCTCTTTCCACTGGCGTCGAATGGCGGCACAATCGACTGGAAGAAGACGATGCCGCTGCTTCGGTCGCAACCGGATCAGTATCCCCTGCTGCTTGAATTGCGGGAGGTGACCGGCATGGCGAACCCGATCAGTGTGGCTAGTGGCGTCTTCGAACAACTCGAGGAGTTGCCGCCGCCGGAGGAACGCAAATAGGCTTTCATGGAATCTACAAGTCCTGAAGTTACAGAAACCCGGGCCCCCCGCATCACCATTGCGGACGCGGGCAAACACGCGGGTGAAGTTGTCGAGCTCGCCGGGTGGCTCTATAACCTGCGCAAGTCGGGCAAGATCTGCTTCCCGCAACTGCGCGACGGCACGGGCATCATGCAGTGCGTGGCGGTGAAGAACGCGCTGCCCGAAGCCACCTTTGACGCGTTGAAGAACCTGACGCAGGAATCGTCGCTGATCGTCACCGGCAAGATCCGCGCGGAACAGCGCGCCGCCGGCGGCTATGAGATGGACGTGGAGCGCGCCGAGATTGTGCAGCGCGTTCCCGAATCGGATGCCTATCCGATCACGCCCAAAGAGCACGGCATCGACTTCCTGATGGACCACCGTCACCTGTGGATCCGCAGCCGCCGCCAGCACGCTATTCTTCACATCCGCCACGAAGTGATCAAGGCCATCCGCGATTACTTCGATTCGCACGGATTCACGCTGGTGGACACTCCCATCTTCACGCCAGCCGCATGCGAGGGCACCACCACGCTGTTTCCGGTGAAGTACTTCGAAGACGAGATCGTCTACCTGACGCAATCGGGACAGCTCTACAACGAGGCCAACGCCATGGCCTTCGGCAAGGTGTACTGCTTCGGCCCCACGTTCCGCGCCGAGAAATCGAAGACGCGCCGCCATCTCACCGAGTTCTGGATGGTGGAACCGGAGATGGCCTACGCGGATCTCGAAGATGTGAAGCGCGTGGCTGAAGAGATGATCGTTTTCGTAACCGGCCGCGTGCTCGAGAATCGCCGGACCGAATTGCAGGTCCTGGAACGCGACGTCACAAAGTTGGAAGCCATCCGCGCTCCGTTCCACCGCATGACCTACGATGAGGCGGTGAATAAACTGCAGGCCAAAGGCAGCGAGATCCAGTGGGGCGGCGACTTCGGCGGCACCGACGAGACCATTCTCACCGAGGACCTGGACCGTCCCGTGATGGTGGACCGCTATCCCACCCAGGTGAAAGCGTTCTACTTCGAGCCCGATCCGGACCGGCCGGAAGTGGCGCTCGGCGTGGACGTCATCGCGCCCGAAGGCTACGGCGAGATCATCGGCGGAGGGCAGCGCATCCACGATCTGGACCTGCTGCTGAAGCGCCTGGAAGAACACCACTTGCCGCGGGAAGCATTCGAGTGGTACCTGGATCTGCGCAAGTTCGGCGCAGTGCCGCACGGGGGCTTCGGCATGGGTGTGGAGCGGTGCGTCGCCTGGATGTGCGGCACCGAGCATATTCGCGAGACCATCGCCTTTCCGCGCATGCTGTACCGGACCAGACCGTAAAACATATGTCCCGTTCCCACATAGCCATCATCGGCGCCCCCATGGATCTGGGCGCCGGACGGCGCGGCGTCGATATGGGGCCGTCGGCCCTGCGCGTCGCCAGCCTCAACGAGAAGATCGCATCGCTCGGCTACAAGGTCGAGGACCTCGGCAATATTCACGTCGTTCAGGCGGAAAGCGTGGCCGAGGGGACTTCGACGGCGCGCTACCTGAAAGAGATTGCAGCCACCTGCACCACGCTGGCCGAACTGGTGGAGATGTCTGTGGCGGGCGGCAAGTTCCCCATCGTCCTGGGCGGCGATCATTCCGTAGCGGTGGGCACCGTCTCGGGACTTTCCAATCACCATCGCAAGCAGGGCAAGAAAATCGGGCTGGTATGGATCGATGCCCACGCGGACATGAACACGCCTGACACCAGTCCCAGCGGCAATGTGCACGGCATGCCGCTCGCCTGCTGCGTCGGCATGGGTCCGCGGGAGTTGACCCACATTTTCGACTTTGCCCCGAAGGTGGATCCGCGCAACGTCGCGGTGATCGGACTGCGATCGGTGGATGCGGACGAGCGCCGCAACGTGCAGCGGACCGGTGTGCACGCCTACACGATGCGCGATATCGATGAGCGCGGACTGCGTGCCGTGGTGCAGGAAGCGCTCGAAGTGGCCAACGACGGAACGGCGGGTTTCCACCTGTCGTTCGACATGGATGCCGTGGAACCGCACGAAGCCCCCGGGGTGGGGACGCCGGTAAAGGGTGGCATGACCTACCGCGAATCGCACCTGGCCATGGAGAACATCTGCGATTGCGATCGCATGCTGGGCCTGGAAGTGGTGGAAGTGAATCCCGTGATTGACGAGGCGAATCGAACTGCGATTCTGGGCGTCGAGTTGGTCATGTCGGCCCTCGGCAAGAGAATCCTATGAAACTGCACCTGGCATTGGTGTATGGCGGCCGTAGCGGCGAGCATGAGATCTCGGTGCGCTCGGCCAAGTCGATTCTGGCGGCGCTCGATCGCGGCAAGTACGAAGTCTCGGAGTACTTCATCTCGAAGGAAGGTAAGTGGAACCCGCGGGCATTCTCGCCAGAGCCCGGTGGAAATCCGGGCATCGACGTAGTGTTCCCCATCCTCCATGGGACCTTCGGCGAAGATGGCGCCATCCAGGGCTTGCTCGAGATGGCCGAGCTTCCTTATGTCAGCGCCGGCGTGCTGGCGTCGTCGGTGTCGATGGACAAGGAAGTAATGAAACGGCTGTGCAAGGAGCGCGGTCTGCCCATCGTCGATTACGTGGTGTTCGACCGCGATGCCGCCGATTCCGACCTGACCTGCTCGCGGCTTCCCTTTCCGGTGTTTGTAAAACCCGCCAATCTCGGGTCGTCCGTCGGCATCTCGAAAGCGCACAATCAATCCGAGTTGAAGAAGGCTGTGGAACTGGCGGCCGAGTTCGATCGTAAAATCATCGTCGAGCGTGGAATTGAAGGGCGGGAGTTCGAATGCTCCGTGATGGGCAACACGGACCCCGAAGCGTCCATACCCTGCGAGGTGCTGCCGTCGCGCGAGTTTTACGATTACGACGACAAGTATCTGCTCGACAAGGCGGAGACGGTGCTGCCCGCGCGCCTCAGTCCCGAACAGACCGAGCACATGCGCTGGCTCGCGGTGCAGTGCTACCGCACGGTGGGCTGCGAGGTGATGGCCCGCGTGGACTTCCTCATGGATCGCGCCACGGGCCAGATCTTCATCAACGAGATCAACACGATTCCCGGATTCACGTCGATCAGCATGTTCCCCAGAATGTGGGAGCACGGCGGCATCGCCTATTCGGAATTGCTGGATCGCCTCATCGGGCTGGCGCTGGAGCGTGCCGAGATGCGCAAGCAGATCCGTTATACCCGATGAGTCGCAGCACTCCGATGTGGGGCGGACTTCAGTCCGCGCGGGACTTCAGTCCCGCGTCCGGGGCAGCCAGTCCTGGTTGCGCGGCATTCCCACGGTGGGGCAGGCCCTCGGCCTGCGCGGGGCTCTCAGCCCCGCTGGCGCGGGTCTTCAGTCCCGCTCGGAAGTGGATGCCCGCGTTAGTCTGGATCGCGCTCCTCATCGCCCCTGCCCGGGCACAATCTCCGGTCGAGCGCGAGTTGAAGACGTTCGCGGACGTGTACGCGGCAGTCGAAGCCCAGTCGGCCGATCCCTTCAGCTCTCAGCAGGCTATCTACGCCGGCGCGATTCCCGCGATGCTCCGCAAGCTCGACCCGTTCTCCGTCTTTCTGGATCCCACTCAGACCGAACAGCTCAAGGAAATGGAGAAGTCCGAACGCAAGGGCTTCGGAAGCGTAGTATCGGTGTTGCCGGGGCGTGTCATCATCCTGCAGACGCTGCCGGGCACGCCTTCAGCCAAGGCCGGATTGTCGGCCGGCGACGAAATCCTGGTCATCAACAATATCCCGCTGAACCGGCTGTCATTCGAGCAACTCATCCAGTTGCTCACTGAGGCGCGGCAGCGCGAAGCGCGGCTGGCCGTGCGGCGTCCCGGCAACATGAGGCTGCTGGAGTTCACGCTGTCGCCGGAACTGGTGGATGCCCCCAGTGTCGACCGGTCGTTCCTGCTGAAGCCGGAAGTCGGATACGTCCGCGTGGCCAGCTTCGATCCAAAGACCGGCGCGCTGTTGAAGTCGGCCATCGAGTCCCTGGGCGGAAAAGAACTGAAGGGGCTGGTTCTCGACATGCGCAACAATCCGGGCGGCGTTGTGCAGTCGGCGTTAGAAGCGGCAGCCCTGTTCTTGAAACCGGGGCAGACCATTCTGAGCGTGCGCGGCCGGTCTACTGTAGACGATTCGGTGAAGGTGCCCGAGAAAGTGGAACCCTACTCGTTCCCGGTAGCGGTGCTGATCAACGGCAAGACGGCCAGCGCGGCCGAGATCGTCACCGGCGCGCTGCAGGATCACGATCGCGCCACGGTGCTGGGCGAGCCAAGCTACGGCAAGGGCCTGGTGCAGAGCGTGTACAACCTCTCGTCCAATACAGCCTTGGCGTTGACGACGGCGTTCTATTACACGCCCAGCGGGCGGTCCATTCAGAAGCCCATTGCAGGCGGGCAGTTGAATCCGGCGAAGTTTGCCGGCAAGGGCGAGCACCGGACCGACTCGGGCCGTGTGGTGAAAGGCGGCGGCGGAATTCAGCCGGACGAAGTAGTGGAGCCCGAGCCCGTGACGCGTCTGCGCGCCGCCCTCGAGGCTAGTGGCTCGCTGACGGGTTTCGCCACCGAGTATACGCAGAAGCATAAAATCGCGCAGGATTTTGAAATCACGCCCGCCATCCTGGACGAGTTCAAAGTCTACCTCTCCGAGCACAGCATCCAGCCCAACGTCAGCGAGTGGCTGAAGGATCGCAGCTGGATCGAGAGCCGTTTAAAGCAGGAAGTGATCAGTCTTGCCCTCGGGGTCGCGAAAGGCGACGAAGTGGAAGCGCAGAGGGACCCGGTGGTGGTGCGCGCGATGGCGACGCTGGGGGCTCGTTAGCGCAAAACGTATAATCAAGATTCAGGTTCGTGTTCAAGCAGGTTTCAGGAGGCAAATTGCGTTACTCGGCTGTGATCGTCGGGACACTCTCATGCGTGCTCGCAGCTGTCGGACAGACTCCACCGGCGCAGGCCCCACAACCGCCGCCGGCTGCGGCTCCGGCACCGGCCCAGCGGGCTCCCGACCAACCGGCGCCGGCCACGTCGCGCCGCCCCTCGGCCCGGACGGAGGCTCCTTCGACAGAACCACCCGCGGCAGCGGCGCCCGGCTCCACCGATCGGCGTTTCCCGGCCCCTCCCGCAGTCGAGCGCCTCTCCAAGACCGAGCACTCCATCACCGTGAACGGTCGCAAAATCTCCTATACTGCGACTACGGGAACCTTGGTCCTGCGCCACGAAGATGAACGGCCATTGGCGAGCATCTTCTTCGTCGCCTATACGCGCGACGACCAGCCCGATCATTCGAAATGGCCCGTGACATTCGCCTTCAACGGGGGGCCCGGCTCATCGTCCGTATGGCTGCACATGGGCGCCCTCGGCCCCAGGCGCGTCGTGATGGGCAATGCCGAGGGGATCCAACCCGCCCCGCCCTATCGCCTCACCGACAATGAGGACACCACGCTCGACATGAGCGACCTGGTGTTCATTGACCCGGTGACGACGGGATTCAGCCGTCACGCGCCAGGTGAGAACCCGGCCCAATTCCACAGCGTCGAGGGCGACCTGAGTTCGGTTGCCGACTTCATCCAGCTGTATCTCACGCGCTTCGATCGCTGGGCGTCTCCGAAGTTCCTGGCAGGCGAGAGTTACGGCACAACGCGCGCCGCCGGCCTCTCGGACCTGTTGAACGAACGCGGCATTGCCCTGAACGGAATCACCCTGCTCTCTTCGGTGCTGAACTTTCAGACGCTGAATTTCGCCGTGGGTAATGACCTTCCGTACACGCTGTTTCTGCCCAGCTACACCGCGACCGCCTGGTACCACAAGAAGCTCCCTCCCGATCTTCAGGGCGGCGATCTCCAAAAAGCGATTGCCGAATCGCGGCGGTTCGCGGCAAACGAATACACCCTGGCCCTCATGAAGGGCTCCGCACTCACCGGGCAGGAGCGTGCGAACATTGTCCGGCGCCTGGCGCGGATCACCGGCCTCTCGGAACGCTTCGTCGAACAGGCCAATCTTCGAATATCCATGAGCCGGTTCGCCAAGGAATTGCTTCGCGACCAACGCCGCACCATCGGCCGCTACGACAGCCGCCTTGAGGGAATGGACCTGGACGCGGCGGGCGAACGCGCCGAATACGATCCCAGCTATGCCGCCGTGCAGAGTGCGTACACGGCCATGTTCAACAGCTACGTGAAGACCGAGCTGAACTACTCCACTGACCTGAAGTACGCGATCCTTACAGGTCAGGTGCGCCCCTGGAGTTACGGCAGGGCCGAAAACCGGTACCTGAATGTGGCTGAACCCATGCGCCAGGCCATCACCCAGAACCCCGCCCTGCACGTGCTGGTAGGCGCCGGCTACTACGACCTCGCCACACCCTTCTTCGCAGCCGAATACACGGTGGATCACCTCGACCTGGATCCATCACTACGAAAAAACGTCAGCCTGTATTATTGCGACGCCGGTCACATGCTGTACATGAAGAAGGCCTGCCTGGATTCGTTCCACCAGGCAATGGCGACGCTCTACAAGACCGCCTTGACTCAGTAGCCAAGTCCCTATGTGGGGCGGGACTTCTCGCGAACAACATCCCACAGACGTGATGTATCAATGTGGACGATGTCTCCTACGATTTGGGCCTTACTCTTCCAACTGCCGCGTGGAGATTTCCAGAGTTTCTTCGGACTGGTAGCCGTTCTGGATCCGTCAGACTGCTCGATTTCGTCGGCCATCGAAATCACTCCAGCATCGGTGAGCAGCAGGGCTTCTCCACCGGCTTCGGTTCCATCAACTCCGCGCGCGTCAGGTTCGGATCATACAGGTTGAGTTGCCACTTGCCGTCCCGCCCGATCTTCGGCGGTTGTGCTGGATTCAGCCCGCGGCCCATCACGGTCTTGTAACCGTCCTGAACACTCGGGACCCCAAGAGCCATGTGGTTCATCACCCCGAGCGTTCGCGCCGTCGGATTCTTCACGTTCAACATGTACTCCATCCAATCCGTCCCGTCCGGCACCCGCATGTCCACCCAGTCGGTCCTTTCGTCGGTCATGCCGCCGTGCCAGAATTCGCGAAACCCCAGGATGTCGCGATACAACGCATTGAACGCAGCCTGGTCCGAGGCGGTCGTACCCACGTGAATAATCCGTTCCGACACGCGCGTGGCCGGCAGGAACCTCCCGAAATTACGGGAGTGCAGCGATCCAGGCATGTACTGAACGAATTCGATATCGTGACCGTCCGGGTCCTTGATCATGAAGCTCAGGTTCCCGTCCAGCCCGGGGCTCAACTTGCCCGGAACCTTCACGCCCTTACTTGCCAGATAATCGCGCAACTGCTGCGCGTCGTCGGTCTCGAACGCGATATGCGAGAGCACCAGTTGCTCCGGCCCTTTCCAGTCCGGGAATATCTCGATGTACTGATGGTCGTTCACCTTGAAGTAGACCAGCATCAACGCGCCGTCAGGCTTGTTGAGCTTGAACGCCTCTTCGTACCCCAACTCGTGGCCGTAAAACTTACGCGCGGCGTCCAGGTTGTCTGTGCGTAGACCGATATGGGCGACACCGACAATACGGGGTCGCTTCGGAGCCGGGCTGTTCTGGGCAGAACCAACGACGGCCACAGCCGCCAGAATGCTGGCGCGGAAAAAGGTCGGGAACGTCATGACCTACTCAGTATAGACCTGGTGTAGCGCACGCACTCCTGCGTGCCGCGTCGCCACTCCTGGCGACGCAGGTCTTTTGGGCGACGCCCCCGCTAGACCGCCCCGACAACCGATTCCGATTTCCCCTCCGACAACAACCCCGCAAAGAACTCATTCAACATCCGCCCGCTCGGGTCTGACTTCCGCACCCACTCCGAGAACTCCAGCCAGCGCTGCCCATATGCCGCCTCCACGTGCTGGCGCTCGATAAACGGGCTCTGGTTCAGCAAGGGAATGCCCTTGCGCTGGTAGGCGAATTCGTTGAACGCCCGCAGGAACTGGTGCCAGGCGGCATCGTTCGTGCTGGCGTGGATCGGATCGATCGAGAACGTCTCGTCATCGTGTGAGTATGACAGGATGCCGCTTGCGTCCCGCCGCACGCGATAGGCGCCACACGGCATATTGCAGCGGAAACCCGTAGCCTTGAAATACCCGTCAGCGAAGTCGATATAGGCGCGCAGCGATTCCAGCCATTTCGCCTTTGGGAAAGCCCAGAACGTGAACGCGTACCGGGCCGACTGCGGGGTACCGCGGTAATCGATGGTCTTGTCCGGCGCGAGCATCGTAATGCCGCCGAACAGGTGCAGCGCGGAGTACAGGAATTTCGTGACGTCGAACAGTCCCTGCTCCGCGGCGTCGCGGAGGTGCTTGTGTGCGAGGAACTGGTCGATGAGGTGAGCCGTGTGAGCTTCGCCAAAATTCCAGAGCTTGCGCCGGACTGCGGCCTGCAACGATCCAATCACACCGGGTTCCGCAATGCGCTGCCGTTGCTGAAACACGACGGTTCTGCCCACCGTCCACGCCACCAACCCTTCGGAGGTGTCCATGATGTGGTCCACTTCTTCCTGAGTGAGTTCGTCCACCGGCCGCGGCAGATACGTCAGGTGAATCGCCTCAATCGGCTTGATGCGAAACGTCACCTCATAGATGACGCCGCACAGTCCATGACTCGAACGCATCATCCGTAGCAGGCCGGGATTGCCGGTCTCCGAAGCTTCGGCCAGGTCCCCCGCGGGAGTCACCCACTTGACCTTCGTGACATAGGAACTGACCTGTCCGAACTCCACTCCGTCCAGGCCGTCCTTCGTGTGACAGCAGGCGGCCGAGCCGAGCGTCATGTTCCCGATCTCGATGTTCGTCATGAACTGCAGATCCTGACCGCGAAGCGCCTTGGACGCCTCGATGAACTGCAGTCCGGCCTGTGCCGTGAACGTGAGGTTGTCGCGATCAATCCCGATGACGCGGTCCATGCGCGACGTATTGATCATCGTGCCATCCGACGACGCGCACGGAGTCAGCGAATGATAACTGCCCACCGCGCGTACAGGCCCTGGATAACGAACCGGATCGCGCAGCACTGCCTGGATCTGCTCCACGCTTTCGGCATAAACCAGTTGCTTGGGTGATGCGGAAATGCTGCCGTCGTAATTAACAATCGTGTTGGGCATGTCGGGGCTTCCAGAGGCCAATGGGCGTAGTATACCCCGAAAGCGCAGCTTCAGCGGACGGGGAAGTACAGCGTGTAGCGTTGGTCCGTCACCGCAAGCAGCGGAATAAATCGGATGTTGCTGTTCTGTCCCGTGGTCCGGTAATTCCCCTCCAGCCAGCGGCTCCACTCACGTTCGTTGTCGGGCGTCAGCATCGTATCCGGCTTGGTTTTGTCCCCCGCCAGGGTCACCTGTTCGGAAGTCAACCCAGCCAGCACAATCGGGCCATCCATAAACGCCACCGTGTCGGGACGATCCGGCAGCGGCACCGCGACAACCGCCTTCGGCAGGGTCAGCCGCAGATGCTGGCTGCTCCAGGTCCGATTCAGCGTGAGATACGTGGACGGCTTCGCATCCACCTTCTGTTCTTTGCCGTCCACGGTCAGCGTGGCGTTCCCGTGCACCCACCAGGGGATGCGCAGTTTCAGCGCGAACGCCGCGGGCGTGGCTGATGTCACCCTGATATCCACCACCCAGTGATTCGGCCGGTTCGACGGATCGTCGCCGCGGTGCACCCGGTGGTCATCGGCTTCAGACGCCAGGGTCTGCGTGATCTTCACGTCGTTTCCGCCCCTCTGGACAGTCGCTTCCGAGGGGATATACTGCGCAATCGTCACCGCGTCCGCGCTCGTGTAGTAGATGTAGCGGTCGTGCCGGCTCTGCGCTTGCACCAGCGTTCCGTGGCAGCACCAGAAATCGTTCGTCGCCGACCCCCACGTCTTCTTCGCTCCCGGCTCCATCGGCAGGAAGTACGTCACCTGGCCCGTCTCCGGATTCTGCTGCGCCAGAATTCCGTTATAGATGTTGCGCTCGATGTAATCCAGGTATTCGATGTCTCCGGTCCAGCGATATAGATAGTCCGCCAGCCGCATCATGTTGTAGACGACACAGTGTTCCTGGTTCTTGTCGCCCAAACGCGCGGAGAGCTTGAACGGAGCGGTCCAGATCTCGCCGCTGGTTTGGCCTCCGGTCGCGTAGTAGCCGCGATTGGTCACCGCCGATTTCCAATACGCCATGGCGATGTCGCGCCACTGTGTATCGCCGGTCACTTCGTAGGCGCGGGCCGCCCCTTGCGCTTCGGGAATGGTGGTGTTGGCGTGACGATTCGAGAGCGGATCCTTCCCCGCCAGCAGCGCATCGAACAGCCGGCCGCGCCGGTACCGAGCCATCAGTTCCAGATACACCGGCTTCTTCGTGATGCCGTACAGGTCGGACCAGACTTCCAGCATGCCTCCGGTTTCCACGTCGAGGATGTCGTCCATCTGCTCGCGCGTGAACCCCTTCGTCCACTCCGCGAACCACGCCGCGAACTTCTCCGCGACATCCAAAGCCTTCTGATCGCCGGTCAGCTTGTACATGTCGATCAGGCCCATGAACGTCTTGTGTACCGTGTAGTGCGGGGCCCACACCGGCTTGCCTTGCGCGATCCAGAAGAAATACTTCTCCGGGATCGAGGCCGCCCACCGCCCGCCGTTCGCTTCCTGGATGCGTGCCAGCTCTGAGACAATCGCCTCCGCCTTCCCACGCACTTCGGCATCGCCGGTTGCCGATGCAATCGACGCGGCCGCCGAGAGCCAGTGCCCCAGGAAGTGGCCGCGTAACTGGCAGGTCGGCGATTCCCATCCCCAGTGCATGTCTTCTGCCTGCTCCAGCCCCGCAGGTGTGTTCAGCCGGATCTGCGGGCTGATGGTTCCGGCTTCGAGATAGAAGTTCTGCAGCAGGTTCTTGTTCTTGAGCGAGACCACGTAATCGCGGTTCAGTCGCGAACGGCTCAGAAACGTGCTGTTCAGCAGCTTCACTCGTCCGGGAGGAACCGGTTGCAGCGGTTCGGCCGCCACCGGAACCGCGGTAAGCAGTACAAACAATACAGGCGCGAATCGGGTCATCACAGTGATAAACCTATCACGATCGCGTGCACTCTTGATATCATCCGGCCGATGAAGATCTTCGTCCTCTTGTGCTCTCTCTCACTCGCCGTGTGTTCGGCCGAACCGGTGCGCATTCTGGTCTGTTATCACTCGGTCACCGGCAATACGGAGAGACTCGCCCGCGAAGTGCGAAGCGGCGCGGCGGCGGTGGATGGCGTCGAAGTCACGCTGTCGAAAACCGCCGACTTCAAATCCGAGACGATCACCCGGTACGACGGCGTGCTGCTCGGCAGCCCGGTCCACTGGTCCAACCTCTCCGCCGAATCCAAGGCCTTCCTCGATCGCATCGGAGATGCGCTGTGGAAGGCCAAGACGAACGGCGACGGCCGGACCGCGGGCGTGTTCTGCACCGGCGGTGGAGTTGCGATGGGAAAGGACCTGGTCCGGCTTTCCGTCCTCGCGGCGTTCCTCACCATGCGCTATACGGTCATCGGAGGCGTGGACGACTCTGGCTTCGGAACACTGGGCCCCGAAGCCACCACGGGTGCCGGACATTCCGGTGTCAGCGAAAAGGAACTCGCGGAAGCCCGTCGATTTGGCGAACGGTTCGCGCGCCTGACGCTGCGCTTCCGGTCAGCGGGAAAGTAGACTGGTGGACCATCCACGCGATGCGCCATCGACGCCCGCTTCTCCAGGCCGCTCGTTAGTTAGCCACCCTTTGTGTTGTTACTCAGTTCTGCAGTGGCGCACGCACTCTGCGACCCGCGTCGAGACTCTTCTCGACGCTCGACCTAAAACCCCGCCTTCACTTCCCCGTACGCCCAATCGAGCCACGGCATCAGCAACTGGACGTCGGACGTCTCCACCGTCGCCCCACCCCACACCCGCAACCCGGCCGGGGCATCGCGATACGAACCGATGTCGTACGCCGCCCCTTCCTTGTCCAGCTTCGCCCCAATCGCCTTCGCGTGCTTGGCCTTGTCGTCCGCGGACAGCGCGAGATACGCCGGATCCGTGATCTTCAGGCAGATTGAAGTGCTCGACCGTATGGCTGGATCTTCGGCCAGAAAACCAGCCCAGTTCGACTGCGCCACCCAGTCCGCAATCGCTTTCAGGTTCGCCTCCGACCTCTCGATCAGGCCCGCCAACCCGCCGACGCTTTCCGCCCACTTTAGCCCGTCCAGCGCGTCCTCCACGCACAACATGGAAGGTGTGTTGATCGTCTCGCCCTCGAAGATCCCGGCCGCGAGCTTGCCGCCCTTGCTCATCTGGAAGATCTTGGGCAGAGGACGCTCGGCCGCATAGCTCTCCAGCCGCTTCACCGCCCGTGGACTGAGCGCCAGCATTCCATGCGCCGCCTCTCCGCCGAGCACCTTCTGCCAGGACCAGGTCACCACGTCCAGCTTGTTCCACGGCATTTCCATGGCGAACACTGCGGACGTAGCGTCGCAGATGGCGAGCCCCTGGCGGTCGGATGCGATCCAATCTCCATTCGGGACGCGGACGCCCGAGGTGGTGCCATTCCACGTGAACACGACATCCCGCGTCCAGTCCGCCTGGCTCAAATCCGGTAACTTGCCGTAATCGGCCTTGAATACACGCAGGTCTTTCAGCTTGAGCTGGTTTTTGCAATCCGCCGCCCAGCCGCTGCCGAAACTTTCCCAACAGAATACGTCTACGCCGCGCTCGCCCAGCATCGACCACATCGCCATCTCGATGGCGCCGGTATCGGATCCCGGAACGATTCCGAGAATGTAATCCTCCGGCATGCCGAGCACTCTCTTGCTGCGCTGGATGACTTCAGCCAGCTTGGATTTTCCTAACTTGGCACGGTGCGACCGCCCCACCGTGGCATCCTTCAACGCGTCCAGTGTCCAGCCCGGACGTTTCGCACAAGGTCCGGACGAAAAACAGGGATTAACAGGCTTGGATGTTGGCTTCATAAGATGACTGGAAAGACCATTCCATTATCGGATACTTTCATACGGTGCGATCCTGGAATGGTGATGAGACCATTGATTGCCGTCCTGATACTCGCGGCCGCGCTGTTTGCGCAGGAGACGCGAAGGGAGATCACCAACGCCTCTCCCAAACCCGCCGACGATGCAAAGCCGAACAGCGCCGATGTGCCCGACGTCTACGCGATCCCCGGACGTTTTGATCGCATCCTGACCCTGCGCTTCAAATACGATACGGACCTGCTTGCCGCCATGGAGAAAATGGTGAAGCAGGAGAAGATCAGGAACGCGGTGATTCTGTCCGGCGCGGGATCGGTGCGCGGCTATCAGGTGCACCAGGTCAGCAATCGCACCTTTCCCTCGAAAAACATGTTCGTAAAGGACCCCACCGCGCCCGCCGACCTCATCGGCATGAACGGCTATATCATCAACGGCCGCATCCACGCCCACATGACGCTGGCAACGCCGGACAAAGCCATCGGCGGCCACCTGGAACCGGGCACCGTAGTCTTCACCTTCGCCATCGTGACAATAGGCGTCCTGGACGACAGCGCCGACCTGACCCGGGTGGACGACAAAACGTACCGTTGAATGAGACAGCGGCCGGATGAACCGAACCCGCCTCCTTTGATGAAAGGCTAAACTGTTCTTTTGCGGAACGAGTTCACCGCGGTTGTGGAGCGGGACGGCCCTTGGTACATTGCGTATTGTGCCGAGGTCTCCAGTGCGAATAGGCAGGGCAAATCGCGGCAGGAATGTATAGCAAATCTCAACGACGCCATTGCGCTGATTCTCGAACACCGGCGTGAAGACTCACTCTGCGCATCGCCTCCAGATGCAGAACAAGAGCTTGTCGTCGTCGGATGAGGCGGGAGCGATTCCTGAAGCACGTCCACCAAGGCAAAACGCGGCGCTATCAATCCGAATCGGCCGGGTAAGACGCGCGTAACAATCCGTGTTGACAACGCGATTTTGGATTGGTTCCGAAAGGAAGTGGACGCCAAGGGAGGCGGCAATTACCAAACGCTGATTAACGACGCGCTCTCGGACCAATCGCGCGGCGCCGCGCGCCACTGGAATCGTCGATTCGACGAGTTATTGGAGAGGAAATGAGGCGAACCGGATAGAGTAGCCAAAGGCGGTAGTGTCGTCATCGCATCTTCACCGGCTGAATTCCGGTCCGGGACTGGAATGGCCCATTCTCCGATTGCCGCCCGGCTCTCGAAGAATATGCATTGCATATACAATAGAAGTGACCGTGTTCGATTGGGATCAGAACAACCTACGGAAGATCAGGGCGCATCGGATTAGACGAGTCGAGGTTGAACAGGCGCTGGCGCACGGTCCGATCCTAATCTACGAACAGGACGCAGGTGGCGAGATTCGGTTCGTGTATTATGGCGAGACGGAACGGAGCCGAATGATCGCCGTTGTACTGACGGAACGCCACGATAAGATCCGGGTCATAACCGCCTACGATCTGGATGCGGGTCAGAAGCGAGACTACCTGGAGCGCCGGGCACGGGAGGAGTGATGTCGAAGAAACCGAAAAAGGCCAAGCCGCCGAAGTTCGCAAGCGAGAACGCCGAAGCCGATTGGTGGGCGAGTGAGGAAGGCCGGGCGTTTCTCATGCAGCAACCGCTTTCCGCTAAAAAGCAAAGAGGCTCCGCGCTAGTAGCCAGGCTAGGACAAGCGAACAGCGTGCAGATCGCGCTGCGCTTGCCGAGTCCGGATCTCGCCAAAGCGCGCGAGATCGCCGAGCGAAAGGGGATTGGGTATCAGACGTTGTTGAAGATGCTCGTGCATGAGGGGTTGCAGCGAGAAGCGCGAAGACAGTGAGGCACGGCTCGTTAATGAACGCCCGTCAAGAAGCGAACCCACAGTCGAAGCTTCGGTTTCCGGTGGGGCGGTTTACCTGCCCCTAAACGCATTTGCCCCAGGTCGAAACATCGCCAAACGCTGGGCGACCAGGCAGGTTCTATCGAACGCGCGGTTGCCGCGTCGCCTGGTCCTTACAGACTTCATCTGTAAAAGCGATAGCTACCTTAGTTCGTTCCTGGCCCTGAAACCATTCAGAGATCGAAACGTTTTCAGACTCAACTGTAGATACTGAAATCAACCCCGACGTCTGGGCAAAACGACGCAGTTCCTTGCCTCGTACGTTTGATGGAACCAGTTCCGCGACGAGGTCGTCCACCGCTTGGGTTGAAGTAATTCCAGGCTCCACAGTTGGTCCCATTGGGGGAAGTTCAATTCGGCAGACGTGGTTATTCGCAGTGAAGTGCACGATGATCTCAGTGCCGCGCGCCATGAACGTCTCTCTGGCGAGAGCCGGGCCGTACTGTGCACGAAGATTCGTCGCGTAATTTTCTCCATTGCTCTGGGCAAGGGCTGGCAAAGCGAGGCCCGCGCAAACCAGCAAAAATCGCGACGACCGCGTTAAAATCATGGCTCAATTGTACCCCCCCAGCCGTTGGCTGTGATTCCTCCCATACTGACGGCGTAGTGTTTACGAACCATAACGCAAACACGCTCTCCGGCTACTTCCTGGTATGTGGCCTTACCGTCCATTGATGCCCACCGCACCGATGAGCAGTGATTAAAGAGGCGGCGCCATGGGGATGGGAAACTTTGCAGACCCATAAATATGGCGAGTGGGTGCCCGAGGCGCTGGCCGTTAAGTTGACTCATTACGGGTCACGAGAGAGACCCCGGATGACCTCGTTCGGCAACTTGAAGGCGATTCGCGAGGAATCGGCGCGTATCGACGCTATCGTAAAGCAAGAGTTTGGCCAGATCGAGCCTGAGGATCGCCAGTGATTCTGGATACGAATGGCCTGTCGGCGATGGCGGATGGCGACACTCGGTTGGAGCCATTGTTGCGTAAAGTCAACGAGTTGGCAATCCCGGTCGTAGTGCTTGGCGAGTATCTCTACGGGATCGCGCAGTCGCGACACCGTTTCCGGTACACGGAATGGTTGATGGAGTTGGTCGCAAACTGTAGGGTTCTGCGAATCGATGAGGCGACGGCCGCCGAATACGCGACGCTGCGTGGCGAACTGAAGCGTGCGGCTCGGCCCATCCCGGCGAATGACGCGTGGATTGCCGCTCTCGCACGCCAGCATCGCATGTCTGTAATCAGTCGGGACGAGCATTTCGATTTCGTGCCGAACCTCCAGCACCTCGGCTGGTGACGCCAGCGGCTGCAACCGAGCGCTCGCCCCCGCCCACACCATCCTCCGCTGCATTATGCTACGAGGCATCATGACCGCCTCGCGCATCGCCACACTCCTGCTGTTCTCCGCCGTCATTGCCCCGGCCTTTGCTGCCGGCCCCTACCAGGCCACCACCGCCTCGCTCCGAACCCACAAAACACCTCAGTGGTACGACGACGCCAAGTTCGGCATCTTCATCCACTGGGGACCCTACGCCGTCCCCGCCTACCACGAGTGGTACGTCGAGTTCATCAGCCCCAAAGCCAACTTCGGCTTCATGCTCGGCGGGCCCCCATTTACCGCCACTGCTGGCGAACTGCCCGATGAGATCTTCCGCGAAAAGACGCGCGCCGACGCAGTCGAATATCACCGCAAGAACTGGGGCGCGGACTTCCCCTACGACAATTTCATCCCCATGTTCAAGGCCGAAAAATACGACCCCGCCGCCTGGGCGCGCCTCTTCCGCGACTCGGGCGCTCAATACGTCGTACTCACCGCCAAGCATGGCGACGAGTTCGCCATGTGGCCCACCAAGTACACGCCCCGTAACGCCGTCGCCATGGGTCCCAAGCGCGACCTTGCCGGTGACTTACTCAAGGAAGTCCGCGCCGCCGGACTGAAGATGGGCTTCTATCACAACACCACTTACACCTTCTGGGACGCGCGATTTCCCGGCCGCGACTGGGTGGATTACATGAACAACTCAATCAAGGAGCTGGTCGATCTGTACCATCCCAGCGTGCTGTGGGGCGATGTTACCGAGGGCCCGATTCGCGACGCCCGAGGAAATCAGTTGCCCGCCGATTACTGGGGCAGCAAGCAGGTGCTCGCTTACTACTACAACCACTCCCCTGATCCCGAAGAAGTCGTCGCCAATGATCGCTGGGGACGCGACATCGACGGCAAACTGCTCGGCGATTTCGCCACTCCCGAACGTACCCGCATGAATCGGATCCGAACCGACAAGTGGGAAACCTGCGACTCGCTCGATCCCTTTTCCTGGGGCTATAACCGCAATCTGAAAGAGAGTGACTACATGACGCCGAACCAGGTTGTCGATTACCTGGTGGATGTAGTGAGTAAGAACGGCAACCTGCTGATCAACATCGGTCCGCGAGCGGACGGCACCATCCCCGAGGTCATGCAGAGCTGCCTGCGGCAGGTGGGCGAATGGCTCAAGGTGAATGGCGAGGCCATTTACGGCTCCCATTACTGGGACACCTACAAGGACGGCGACGTGCGCTTCACGCGCAAAGGAAATGTCCTGTATGCGATTGCCCTCGAATGGCCCGAGGACGACTTGCGCCTGACCTCGCTCGCCGGCAAGCACGTGTCCAAGGTGGAACTGCTCGGCTCCTCGGAACCGCTGAAGTGGACTCAGGAAGCCGCCGCGCTCATCATTCATCCGCCGTCGAAACGAACCGGCCGGTTCGCGTACACCTTCCGCATCACTGGCATCTGAAGTCGCCGTTGGGGATGCTCCCGGGCCGGTTTTTGCGCCGCCCCGGAAGGCCGTTCACAAACTCGATCTCCCTTGTTTGCAACACAAATACTTCAAAAACAGCCGGAAAATTTGGAGCCGCCTGATAGGTTGAAGGTGGGAGAGGACATGCCCACTGAAGCAACCGTTCAAAACGAGTCGGGTTCCGCCGTGAATCTCGACTTGTACTGCACGCGTGACGATGTCGTACGCGCATACTGCCCGCGGTCGGAAGAGGAGCGTATGCTCGCCGACAACATCGCCATGGCCTGGCAAAACCTGCGCGAGGTGTACGAACTGCGCTTTCAACTGACCGCCCGAAAAGGGCTGCTCGGCTTATTCGAAGAGGATTTCGGGAAATATCAGTTCCTGATGCGCAACCTCAATCACGCCGAACGCATGTGGCATACCGCCGTTCTGGAATTCACGCGGGCACGCCGCCGCCGCGATCCTCTCTCTCCCATGCGCCGCCTTCCACATGAATTGCGCCCGAGAGGACCCGTTGACCCTCCCGGCACTGGGCCAACGCCGTCTCACTCTGAGCCTTCCGGCTCGGCATCCTCAACGCCCTCCAGCGATTCAGCCTGCGCGGCGAACCGCTTGAGCACCCGGATTGAAACACCGGCTCCGAAACCGGCCACCCTCAATCTCCGGAACGCGGATACCAGGTTCTTGTCCACCGCCAGGAACTCCGCCAGCACCTTGCCGCGGAACTTGCGCGCCAGATACTGCTCTACCAGGGCCTCTTCATCGGTGCCTTCGAACGTCTGTTCCACCGCGGTCGCGGCCACGGCGCCGGCCACCCGTCGCTGCCGCAAGTCCCTTAACACGCGCATTTTTCCGAAACCCTGGTTCTCCAGGCGCGCCGCCGCGTAGGACTCCGCAAACCGGACGTCGTTCAAAAGGCCGGCTTCCTGGAGTTTTGCGATCACGTCGTCCACGTCGGAAGCCTCGGCCGCCCGGCGCTGGAGTTTGACCCGGATTTCGGAGGTGGAAAGTCCCCGTGTGGACAGCGTTCGGAGCGCGTAATTCATCAGGCCGCTGCGGTCCAGCGGTTCGGGATTGCGGCGTGCCATACCGTTCAAAGTGTAACGCCCGGGGGCCGTTCGCGTCCTCTTGGTGTGGCTCGTAGCACTGGACGTGGCAAGCGCCACGTCGGCGGCAAGTGGGAACTTAGCTGCTATTCTTGAATCGGTAGAGTAAACTCTCGAATAGGAAGGAAAAGGAGAAATTCATGGAGGATGATAGCAAGCTTTCGTACTTTTTTCTCGGATTGGGGCTGGGCGTCGCGGCGGGTCTTTTGTTCGCCCCGAAGTCCGGGCCGGAGACCCGGGAACTGATTAAAACCAAAGCTGGCGAGGGCGGCGAGTATCTGAAGAAGCGCAGTGCCGACATCAAGGAAACCGCCAATGACCTGGTGGACCGTGGGCGGTCCATACTGAATAAGCAGAAGGACCAGCTGAGTCAGGCCGTGGAGGCCGGCAAGCAGGCATATCGGGACACGGTTGGTGGCCCGGCGGAAAAGCACGTCCCGAACGAAGGAATCTGAAGGCTCGGACTAAATGGACAACCAGACTCTGCTGTACATCATGACGGTATTCGTTGTGATTGCCGGGCTTAGTATGTTACTGCAGCTCGGTATGCTCTTCGGACTTTACCGGGCAGCCAAAGCCACTGAGCAGAAGCTGGCAACATTGGCTCCGAAGTTGGAGGCAATCGTCCCGAGGGTCGAGGCGCTGCTCCCCCACATGGCGGCGCTGCTTGAATCCTCGCACGCCATCATCGACCAGAACAAACAGCAGGTCGCAGCGATTGTCTCGAAGAGCAACGACATCCTCGACTCGGCAAAACGTCAGATGGCGAAAGTCGAGGAGGTCCTCAACGACGCCTCAGCCCGGGCCAAAGTGCAATTGGAGCACGCGGAGCTGGTGATCGACGATACCATGAGCCGGGCGCATGAAACAGTAGCGATGGTGCATAACGGTGTCACTCGCCCGTTGCGTGAGATTCAGGGCCTTACCGCTGGATTGCGAACGGCGCTCGCTCACTTGGCCCGCGGCAGTCGTCCCACCCCGGATGCCGCCACTCACGACGACGAAATGTTCATCTGATCACTCGGGGGACGCCTCACGGTGTCCTCCCTTCATTTCTCTCCCTGAAAGTCTGAGACCTATTTCCGTGTAGAACCGAGGCTGGCCGCGTCACGCGCGTACTGACGGTTCCGGCCCGCCTGCCACTTCACAGCCGCAAGCACATCCGTCGGCGGCTTCACCGCAGTCAGGTGTGGTTCTTCGGTTGGCGCGATGGCCACCGTCTTGCGCGGTTCCACATTCCAGATTCTCAACAGTGTCACTAGTGCGGTCAGTCCGATGAACGCGCCGGCAATTACCGCCAGCGGCCTGTCGAACCAATCGCCAAACTCCCACGCCAGAGTCGCAAAACGGAAACCGGTCGGTACGAAGATCGCGAAAGCGATCGTATAGAACCAGTTTCGGATTCGAGGCTGTTCGTAGAGTCCAAAAATGAACGTACGGAGTCGTTGCATCCTGATCGTCCCTCGCCTGTGTTTACAGTATGAACCTATCAGTCGCCGGGGGATATACTCTTGATGCGGTATTTCCAATCGAAAAGCCCAGGATTGCTTATCGGGCGATAAGCAGCGCCCGAATGGTCAACCCTCCCGGACCGCAATCATATAGAACTAAAGGGCGAAATGGCTTATGAACCGCGCGGTGGCTGGGCCTGAGAGCGCGGTTCGCTGCGGGTCTCCCCGCGCTTGATCTGGGCGCGCCTCCTCCCCGAATCGAGATTGCCGGCCGCTCTTGCTTTTGCCGCCGCGCTGACCTGGATGTTGTTGACCACACCCTTGGCCCCGGCGGTTCTGGCCATGCGCGTAGCAGCGCCCTTGTGCTGAATGACGTCGGTCTTGCCGTCCCAATACGCCACTCCGCCCTGAACGTGCACTTTGAAGCCATCCAGTCCGATCTTGGATCGGGCCAGTTTGCTCTTGATCGTAGCCTCGATCACCGCGTCCGCTTGCGCCGGTACGCCGGTACCCGACCGCGCCACCACCCGCGCCGGCGCCTTCCCCGTGTCGGCGGAAAATGCCGCCAGGGCAAAGATCATCAGGGTAGTCAGAAATCTGGTCACGTATGTAGAGTGGGCGCCGGACGCTACAATTCGCACGAATCCCGCGCCGCGGGCGGCTGATATAATTCGCTCATGTCTGAGAAAATCGGACGCCGCGATCTCTTACGCGGCGTGACCACCACCGCCGCCACGCTGACGGCAGCTTCCTACTCGCGTGTCATGGGCGCGAACGACCGCGTTCAACTGGGCGCCATCGGAGTCGGCGACCGCGGCCGTCACGACATGCGCATGTTCCAGAATCTGGGCCAGGTGGATGTCGTCGCCGTGTGTGATATCTACAGCCAGCAGATCGATCTGGCCAAACAGCAGGCACCCAACGCGAAATCCTTCAACGACCATCGCAAGCTTCTGGAAACGAAGGAAATCGATGCGGTTCTGATCGCCACGCCCGACCACTGGCACGCCACCTGCGCCATCGATGCGCTGAACGCCGGCAAGGACGTCTATGTCGAGAAGCCGCTCACCCGCACCATCGAAGAAGGGCCGATGATCGTAAAGGCCGCCCGCGTGAACGATCGCGTCTGCCAGGTCGGCATGCAGCAGCGCTCCGGCAAGCACTACATCGAGGCCAAGCAGCAGTACGTGGACACCGGGAAACTGGGGAAAGTAACTCTGGCTCGTACCTGGTGGCACGGTAACGGTTACCATTTGCGGCGCGCCCCGGCCTCGCTCCAGACGAAGCCTTCTAATCTGGACTGGGCGCGTTTCCTGGGTCCGCTCAAGTGGCGCGATTACGATCCGCAGCAGTACTTCAACTGGCGCGCTTATCTGGACTTCGGCGGCGGCCAGGTGACGGACCTGTTCACGCACTGGATCGATGTTGTTCACATGTTCCTCGGTCATGAGATCCCGACCTCGGCGGTGGCCGCCGGTGGCGTCTATGCCTACAAAGACGGGCGCACCGCCCCGGACACCATCAACGTGCTGCTGGAGTATCCCGCCGATTACACCGCCACCTTCGAAGCGACGCTCGCGCCGGGAATCATGGGCGCTGCAGTGGAAATCTGCGGCACCAAGGGACGGCTGTACATCGATCGCGGCCATTACGAGTTCCGCGAGGTGGGACGGAACGTGCAACCGGTGATCGTGCAGGCGGAACGCGGCGAAGGTGGAGGCGACATGCTCACGCAGGATCACGTGAAGAACTTCCTCGATTGCGTGCGCAGCCGCCAGCGGCCGAACGGCGACGTGCTGATCGGGCATCGCTCGGCGCAGGCCTCGCATCTGGGCAACATCGCTTACGTTGAAAAGCGGCGCATCGATTTCGATCCGGTCCGCGAAGAGATCCTACCGTTCTGAGGGGGAAGGGATGCAAAGACGTACGTTTCTGCAATCGGCGGCTGCCGGACCATTGGCAGCCGCGGCGTCGGCGGCGACTGTGCTGCCGAAGCGCCCATACAAGGGCGATGTCCAGTTGTCCGTTATCGGCTTCGGCGGCATCGTCGTTTGCGGCATGGAGCAACCGGCCGCGAACAAGATAGTCGCCGAGTCGTTCGATCGCGGCGTGAACTACTTCGACGTTGCGCCCAGCTACTTCGATGGTGAAGCCGAGCGCAAGTTGGGTCCGGCGCTCGAACCGTACCGTAAACGTTCATTCCTGGCGTGCAAGACTACCGAGCGTGACGCTGCCGGATCCCGCAAGGAACTGGAGCAGAGCCTCACCCGGTTGCGGACCGATCACTTCGACCTATACCAGTTCCACGCCGTCGGAAAGATGGAGGACGTGGATCGAATACTCGCCCCGGGCGGAGCTGCGGAGACCTTCCTGAAAGCGCGCGACCAAGGTAAAGTCCGGTTTCTCGGCGCGAGCATTCACGACGCCGCGGCGGGGATTGCGCTCATGGAGAAGTTTCCGCTCGACTCGGTTCTGTTCCCCGTGAACTTCGTCCTGTTTCAAGAGGGGAAGTTCGGTCCCCAGATACTGGCCAAGGCCAAAGAGAAGGGCATCGCCCGGATGGCGCTGAAGTCGATGGCCCACACCGTGTGGCCCGACCAGAATCACGAAGCGTGGAAGAAGTGCTGGTACAAGCCGGTGGATGATCCGGCGCTGGCCGAGAAGGCCGTCCGCTTCACTCTCAGCGAGGACATCACCGCGGCCATCCCGCCCGGTGAGGAGAAGTTGTTCCGCATGGCGCTCGACTTCGCGGCGCGGTTCCGGCCCCTCGGTGCAACTGAGCGCGATGAGTTGTTGGCGAAAGCGAAAGGCGTTCGTCCTATCTTTCACGCGTGAATTCAATGCGCGAAACACTCGAAGGCGGAAATGCTTTTTTCAGAACTGGACCGCTGACCGCGAAAGCCGACTCGACGGGCATGACGCTCTCGGGGTCCGTCTCGTCGTTCGCCTCATAGATACTGGCTCCCCTCAATTCGGTTTGGCGGGCGCGGGCGGCCGGTTGGAAATGGTCGAGGTGGATCTCGGCCGTCAGGTCGCGTGTGAGGTGCCGGTTCACGACGAACACCGTGAGTGTCGTGCCGCCGTCATCCAAAGCCGCAACGACGTCCAGGTAGGGCACCTTCGGGATCTCGGGAAGCCGGTTGCTTCCTTCGCTGATATCGTAGGTCTCCCCTCGGGCCGCGACGGCCACGGGCCGCGTGGCGGACGAGGTCGAATACATTCGGAACGCCCAGTACGCGGGCACTCCGTAGACCTGCCCGCGCTTCTTCCAAATGCCACCGAACTCGATGAGTCCCGTCATATCGGATACCGGGGTGAAGTCCGCGGTACGGATCAGCGTGTTGAGCATGCCCGCGGTGCAGATAGCGCCTCCCATGTTGGTGAACCGGGGCTCGCGATCATCGCGTCCCCAGAACAGCCATTCGGTGAAGGCGAGACGCACCTTGCCGCGCGCGGGTGTCGCATCCATCTGGTCTTTCATTGCGCGCAGGCGGCGTTCGAGTTCCACGGGAAGGGCAAACGCCGATAGGGCAGTGAAATCCGCACTGGGCTGTTTGCGCCGAACGTCGCCTGTCCTCACGACAAAGTGCGTCGAGAGCGCATCGAACGCGGACGGCGCGATCTTCAACTGTTCGGCATTCCACTTGTCGAAGTGGTCCGGATCGGCTCCGGTAGCGATCAACCGGGACGCCGGATCCACCGCGCGGATCGCGCGGCTGAAGGATTCCGTCAATCCCGCGATCCGGCTGATGGTGGGATAGCCGGTTTGGAAATCCCCCCACAATTCATTGCCGAGTTCCCACCACAAGCCGCCGCGCCCGCCGTTCCATTTCTTGTTGACGTAGTCCACCCACTCCGCGGCCTCACCGGGCGTGCCGGTTCCGAGATTGACCGCGATCTGCGGTTCGGCTCCGATCAGCTTGCAGAACTGCAGCAACTCGTCAGTGCCGAAGTGGTTGTACTCGGGCATGCCCCACGCGAGGTTGAGCATGCTGACGCGGCGATCCATGGGACCGATACCGTCGCGCCAGTGATAGGCCGAAGTGAAGTTGCCGCCGTAGCGCAGAATCGGAGACCGCAGGGCTTTGGAGAGCGCGATCATGTCGGGGTCCATGCCATCAACGTGGTCGGACGGCCAGAGGAAGACCTGGTCGAGCAGCACACGGGCGCCGCCGGTGGCCGAGATGACGAAATCCGCAGGTTCGAGCCGCGCCACTTGCCCGCCGCTCAGTTCCAGGATGAATTCGTAACGCTTCCAGCCGGTGTCGGGCGCCTCAATGGCCGCGTGCGCAAAAACCATTTCCGGTCGATTACGTTTCCGCAAGGATACTTCGAAAGCCGCCGGTCCGGAGACGTGTTTGGCGTAAATGCTTCCCACGTAGCGCAGGGTGCGGTGGACGGGAAGGTAGACCTGCTGTCGGATGCCGGTCTGCTGTTCGGGGAGCGCCATCAGCAGCAGCGAGCGATGCGAGTTCGCGGCATCGTTCCAGCGCGGCTCATAGCGGGCGCCCTGGCTCTGGTCGAGCGGCTCCCAGGGTATGGGTAATCCCAGTTGTGAGGCGCGATAGAGCGCAGGGTTCGCGTCGAGCTTCCCTTTCAGGGCGGTCGCGCTCCAGAGGTTATCCTCGAGACTGGGGTTCTCGAGGATCTGGGCCCACAGGCCTCCATAGATCGAGTTGCCGATCGGCTCGAGGAAGGTCCCGTAGATGGTTCGGGGCACGGTGTAGCCCGCCGGTTTGGCGGCATCGATCTGGATCACGGCATCCTGGGCACACGCCAGGATCGCGATGGTACTTAGCAGCAAGCTTCGTCGCAGCATAGGTTTCATCCCTATAATAAGGATTGCGAATTGGGATTACATGCTACCCGACGTACGGCGGCAGCGGCATTGTCGCCACTGAGTTGGGTCTCGAACTGGCCATGCGTGGCCACGAGATCCACTTCATCAGCTATGCCAATCCGATCCGGCTCGACCCCGGGATTCCACGCATTCATTACCACGAGGTGGAGGTTTCCAACTACCCGCTATTCCAGTACCCGCCGTATTGCCTGGCGCTGGCGTCGCATATGGCCGAGGTAGCCGAGCGTTACCACCTCGACCTGCTCCACGTGCACTACGCGATTCCGCATTCGACATCGGCCAGCCTGGCGCGCGACATCGTGCGTCCGAGGCGCCGGTTACCCTTCGTGACGACTCTGCACGGGACCGATATCACGCTGGTGGGCATCGATCGCTCGTATTACCCGATCACGAAGTACTCGATCGAGCAATCCGACGGCATCACGACGATCAGCGATTACATGCGGCGGCGCACCGTGGACGTCTTTCACATTGCCAATGAGATCGACGTGATCAGCAACTTCGTGAACGTGGAGATGTACCGTCCGGATCCGGGAGCGCGTCCGCGGCAGAAGCAACTGATGCACGTTTCGAATTTCCGGCCCGTCAAGCGCGTGCTGGATTGCATTCGCATTCTCGCGCTGGTGCGGCGGGAGACCGATGCGCACCTGCTTATGGTGGGCGATGGGCCAGAGCGCGGTCCCGCCGAGGCCCTGGCGTGGGATTTGGGAATGCAGGACCACGTCACCTTTCTCGGCAAGCAGGACCACGTGGAGCGGCTGTTTCCGAAAGCCCACGTCCTGCTGATGCCGAGCGAACTGGAGGCGTTCGGATTGGTGGCCCTGGAGGCGATGGCTTGTGGAGTGCCGCCGGTGGCGACGGCGTGCGGCGGCGTGCCGGAACTGGTGGACGACGGCGTGACGGGATTTCTGGAGCCGGTGGGCGATGTGGACGCGCAGGCGCGCAGGGTACTGCAACTGCTGACCGATGACGCGATGTACGAGCGGATGGCGCAGGAGGCCCGCCGCCAAGCCGAGACCCGGTTCAGCACGGACCTGGTGATCCCCAAATATGAGGCGCACTATGAGCGTGTGCTGGCGGGCGGGTGAACGGCGACGCTCAGTTCCGTTACATCCTCCAGGATGAGAAGCGCGAGGGCTTGCCCGCGATCTGTGAATGGGGTGGCAGTGATGAGAAGATCGACCCGCGCCCGTTCGCCGTCACGGATCAACTCCATCTGGTGACGGCACCGCGAGGTACGACGGCCCTCGAACGCCTCGGTGATCGCGTTTCTGACGCCGCAATGGCGGCATGCCGGTGAAGCCCCGCACTCGGCCATGGTCTCGACGGCGTTCCGGCATTGAAAGAGATCGCCTGTGCGATGGCGGAAGATCTCGGATAGCGACGTATCCAGGAAATCCGAGGCTGCGGCGTTGAAGTCGATAACACAGAACTCGCGATCGAGAACAAAAGTGGGCAATGGATTCGCGTCGAACAAGACGGTGTGGAACTCCATCGAGTTCGATTCAGCCAACAGTTCTTCAACAGCTTTCATGGTATTGAAAGTGCCTATGCGGGGCTAAATTCTCATTGGAAATCCGTTCGGTGAGCGAGCCTCGTATTTTGAGCATGAGGCAGACCACTGTTTTCATTGCGGGAGCGACGGGGTACGTAGGCACTCGCCTGGCGGAGGCGTTGCTCGGGCGGGGGCATGCCGTACGGGCGCTGGTGCGGGCGGGATCCGAAGGCAGGGTGGCAAAGGGGTGCGCGGTGGTGCGGGGCAACGCGCTCGATTCCACGACTTTCGCGGACTCCGTGGGGCCGGCGGACACGTTCGTTCACCTGGTGGGGACTCCCCACCCGGCGCCCTGGAAGGAACGGGGGTTTCTGGCGGTGGACCTGGTGTCGCTGAAGGAATCCGTGGCGGCGGCGCGGCACGCCGGCGTGAAACATTTCGTCTTCGTGAGCGTGGCGCATCCTGCGCCGGTAATGAAGGCGTACATCCGCGTGCGGCGGGAGTGCGAACGGATTCTCGCGGAATCGGGATTAGCGGCGACGGTTCTGCGGCCCTGGTACGTGCTGGGTCCCGGGCATTGGTGGCCCCTTCTGCTGAAGCCGTTCTACTGGCTGGGTGAGCGGATTCCGGCGACACGCGAAGGGTCGCGGCGGCTGGGGTTGGTGACGCGGGCGGAGATGGTCGCCGCCCTGGTTGCGGCAGTGGAGGACGGGCCCCGGGAATGGCGAGTGATGGAGGTTCCCGAGATCCGCCACGCTACCTGGACAAGCCCCGCTGCTGGCGGCGCTGCTGTTGCATCTCCTGCCGGCGCTTCTGGAGTTCACGCCACTGCTCGGGGGTTAGCACCAGCCGGAGCCGGAGCGCGAGTTGGGAGAAAGTCCGGGTGAGATTGAGGCGGGCGTTGGCGAGTTCTTCGATGGCCTGACTGGCGCGCTTGGAATCGACGTTGTCGTCATCGAACAGATACTGCAGGTCCGACTCGGCCTTTTCGAGGGCGGCACGTTCCTCGATGAGTTTGCCGCGATATTCGCGCACAATGACGCGAATGTCGCGCGACTGCGTGTCGGTGAGATTCAGGTTCTTGACGATGGGCTGATCCCACCACGGATAGAAGCCGCGCGGCAGTTGCGCGGATGCGGCGAACGAGATCCCGGCAAAGAGCAGGAGGAGCCGCAGCATGTCAGTTCTCCTCGAACAAGGCGCGCACCGGAGCGGCTGCGCGGGGCTCGGAACTCTGTTCAAGGGCGTAGATGTCGGAAAAGAGCTGGGCGTCCGAGGCCTGGTCGGGCTGCGGCGCGGGCGGTTGGGATTGCCGCATCAGCAGTATCCCGATTAGGAGTACGAGGACGGCGAAAGCGGGCGCGAGCCGGGAAACCGGCCGGGATGGCTGGCGGAGACGGCTGATAGATAGAACGCCTCTGAGCGGCGAGGAATTCATGCGAGATTGATGGTTCGCGGACGAGCAGTTCCTTGCGGGCGCGCATCCCGGCCTGGCGGGTGCGGCAAGCGGCACAGACTTCCAGGTGACGGTCCGCGGGGCCGACACCATAGATGTCATCGATGAAGTCCTGTTCGGACCAATGTCCGGGGTTCATACGTTTCTTCCCTCCAGGGTGCGGTAGGCGTACACTTCCCGCAACTCTTCGCGCAATTTCGTAATGGCGCGGAACATATGCGCTTTGACGGTGCCGGTGTCCACGGCGAGGATCTCTGCTATCTCTTCGAGGCTGCGGTCTTCGAAATGGCGGAGCGTGAAGACGGCCCGCTGGCGAGCGGATAGGCGGTCGAGCGCGGCAGCCAGGCGCTGTTGAATTTGAGCAGCGAAGATCCGGTCTTCCGCGTCCGGCCCGCGCTCGGGGGCGGAACCGATGATGAGGGCTTCGTCTTCCGGGGCGGGACGCTTGCGCCAGAACTGCCACTTGCGAGAGCGGAGGCGATCGAGGCAAGTGTTGACGGCGATGCGGGTGATCCATTTGGCGGGGTCGTCGATGGCGGGATTGTCGCGCCGCAGACTTTGATAGGCCTTCAGAAAGGCGTCCTGGGTGGCGGAATCGGCATCTTCGCGATCCTGGAGCATCCGATGGCAGAGCAGGTAGATGCGCTTCTGCTCGGACAGCATCCAGGAGCCGAAATCCCGCAGCAACGCGTCGGATCCGGCGCTGGCCGCCATGGGTTCGGCCATCTCGCCCATCATACCTTTCATGACGGCGGTGGGACGGGAAAGGATTACCAGCCGTTGATAGACTGCAGGTGTGATCACCTTTGGACTACTTGCGTTAGGGTTGGCCGCCGGCGTTCTGGCGGGCATGTTCGGGATCGGCGGCGGGGTTGTGATTGTACCGGCGCTATTGTTTTTCTTTCAAATGGAGGAGAAGGCGGCTCTTGGCACCTGCCTGGCGGCACTGATTCCGCCGGTGGGCTTGCTGGGAGCCTACGCTTATTATCATGCCGGATTCATGAATATTCGGTATGCGGGCTTGATCGCGTTGGGACTGCTGATCGGCGGCTTTTTCGGGGCCCGGCTGATGCTGGAAATCCCGCCCGAGTTGGTGAAACGGTTGTACGGCGGATTCCTGGCGCTGATCGCTATTCGGATGCTGTTTTTTGAGAAATAGAGGGAGCGTCAGTCGGTCAACGCGGGATGCATGGCCAACGATTCCTGGATGAGCTTGGCCACATCCGCCCGATTGTCCAGGGCCTTGGTGCTGAAGACCGACGCGCCGCGTGCGGCCTCCTTGGGATCGACACCCTCCTCGAGGAGCATCTCGTGCTCCACCCAGTTGGAGAGAGGAATGTTCCTGAAGTAGAGGCGCTCCTGTACAACCATGAGCTTCCTGGTGGAAAACATGGACTTGCTTTCGCGCAGGTAGCTTCGCTCTTCGACGCGGATATCCTGCATGAAATCATCGAGTGCCTGGCGCCGGGTGGACTCCTCCGTGGCCTTGACGCGTTCCTCCAAAGTCACCTTCTGGGTGTTGAGGTTGGCGCGAGCTTCGGCGAGCGCTTCACGCTCTTTGGAGATGGCGACTTCCATGCGGGCCTGCATGATGGAGAACGCCAGGAGCGCCGACCCCGCCGCGATGAGCAGCGGCAAAAACATCCAGAGTACTGCGTCCAGGTGCATACGCCTGTTATAACATCGGCGCGAGGGCCGGAAAACTTAAGTACCACGGCGAGGTCCAGTAGCGGCGACGGGGCTCAAGCTCCGGAACACCCACAGGTGGGCCAGCGCGAAGTTCAGCAGGGCGGTGGCGCCGATGGCGGCGCTGTTGGCGATGAGGACCGGCCAGCCCATGGACCGCTGAAACAGCCAGGTGAGGAGCGCGTTGGAGGCGATCGACACCAAACCGTTGGCGACATGAAAGCGGAAGAGCCTGCGCCAGCGCTGCTGGGATGGGAGTCCACGCCAGGTCCACAGTTCGTGCCAGCCGAAGTTGTGGAGGATGGCGATCTCGACTGCGAGCACGGTGGCGGGGATGTCGGGAACCCGGCAGACCCGCGTCAGGAGCGCCAAAGCGACCAACTGCACGGCCATTCCGGCCAGGCCGACGACGTTGAATCGAAACCAGCGGGTAAAGGTCACGACAGCGTCTCTGTTCGATACAGATAAACCGTATGCTTGACGACGGACCAGAGGAGAGCGGTAGCGAGTCCGGCGATTCCAATGGCGCCGCCGACGTCGAACATGAGGTATTGCCCGCCAGCCAGCGTTACCACCGGTTTTGTCAGCAAGGCGATATTCCCGATCATCAGCAGCAGGCGCAGTTCAGTGGGCCCGAAGGCGAAGAACGACAGGTGGAACTTCCCAACTGTATAAGTGGCCAGGTAGACCTCAATGCTCAGCAGGAAATAAGCGATTAACAGTCCGACGGCGATCCGTTCGCTCATGTAGCCCGACAGGGCCAGCCCACCGAAAATGAACACGCTTCCACAGGCATCGAGAATGTGATCGATGTAGAAGCCGTAGCGGGGGCGCTGGCAGTTTCGCACGCGGGCCAGCGTGCCGTCGAGGCTATCTCCGAACCAATTGAGAATGAAGAAGATGTTTACCAGGATCAGTGCCGGGGACCAGGTCCGCGAGAACCAGTAGCAGAGTCCGACTGCCATCAACGAGAGAAATCCGAGGGCAGTGAGGTGGTCCGAGTTCACCCACAACGGGAGGTGGTGCGCAAGCCAGAGGAGGGTCCGCTTTTCGAGTCTGGACAGCAGGCCCGAGTTTTCGCGCTCAGCTGCGAGGAATTCCGTTTGGGGTCCCATGCTTGTTCAGACGGACGAAATGATGAAAGTTCCCTAACATTTTGTAAGGATTGGTCTGTCTGAAATCAATGCGTCAGTCTTTTGGTCTTCTTCCCCAGCGCGGCGAAGGCCGCATGAAAGATCTCGTCGGGCATCAGTTCTGGCGTGAGCAGCCTTTGGAAAACGAGGCCTTCGGTTAAGACGTGTATCACGCGCACAAGTTGGTCGGCGGGCATGGGGAGATCTTCTTCTTTCGTGACGGAGCGAAGCCATTGCTCGCCGAACGCATAACTTTGGGCCGTGAACTCGGCAACCTTGGCCCGCAACTCCTCATGCGTGAGCGTATAGGCCAAGCCCGTTAGACGACCGACCGCGGCCGCGCTTCGGTCCGGGATCGCGGCGAGTGTGGCGTCAGCCAGGGCACGCATGATTTCGGGGAAGGTCGCCCCAGGTCGCACGTTCGGCTTGATCGGAGCCCAGTAGGTCTGGCCCAGAGCAAGAAACAGTTCATCGCGGTTCTTGAAGTTGCCGTAGATCGCTCCGGTGGTCATGCCGGCCCGCTCCGCAATGGCGTCCAGAGTTGTGTGCTCGTAGCCTTTTTCGCGGATCAGTGAGCGGGCCGCTTCCAGCAGTTTGGCGCGGGTGCGGTCGCGCTTGTCGCCTTTGGGCTGCCGTCGGGGAGAATCGAGTTCGGTTGCCATTTGACTTGATTTTATAACATAGTTATTTTATAGTAAAGCTACATTATGAGTGATCCCGTGCAGCAGATCGTGGACTCGGGGCAGCTTGCGGGAGCCGCAACCCTGGTCTGGAAGAACGGAGCGGCCCAGACGGCATGCTTCGGTTGGCGGGATATCGAACGTAAGTTGCCGGTCGAGCGCGACACCATCTTCAGAATCGCCTCGATGACAAAGCCGATTACCTCTGTCGCGGCGCTCATGTTGGTGGATGAGGGCCGTATTGCGCTTAACGATCCCATTGCTCGCTATGCGCCGGAGTTTTCGCAGATGCGGGTGCTCCGGTCTCCCGACGGACCGCTGGAGGAAACAGATCCCGCGGAACGGCTCATTACGTTCGAAGACCTTCTGACGCATCGGGCGGGCCTGACGTATGGGGATTTTCATCGCGGGCCGATCTCGCAGGCGTACCGCGAGGCGCTCGGCGGCGATATTGACAGCACACGTTGCGCCCGACGACTGGATAACGAGGCTCTCTCAATTGCCGTTGATCCACCAGCCCGGAGCGATGATGTCATACGGCCGCGCGACGGACCTGCTCGGTTTCTTGATCGCCCGCATCGAAGGAGAGCCGTTGGGAGCCGTGCTCAAGCGGCGCATTTTCGATCCACTGGGTATGAAGGACACCAGTTTCCTGGTGCCTCCTGATAAGCGGGATCGGCGTGCGGCCGCCTACGGCTTTAACGATGAAGAGCAGTTGATCAAACGAACCACGAGGAGCGGAGTTTTCGTCGAGGAACGGCCGGTGGAGATGACATATGAATCAGGCGGCCAAGGGTTGTGGTCCACGGTGGATGATTATCTCCGTTTCGCTCGATTGTTCCTGGGCGACGGTTCGGTGGATGGGGTGCGTTTGTTGCGTCCGGAAACGCTGGCGCGAATGATGACGAACCAACTGACCGAGGCCCAGCGGGCGAGTTCGGTATTGCTTGGGCAGAAGCCTTTCGCAGCCGGGCGAGGATTTGGTTTGGGTGTATCGGTGGTGCTGGAGACTGACGCGAACGATATGATGCGACGCGCCGGCGTGGGAACGGTCAGTTGGCCGGGAGCGTTCGGCGGGTGGTGGCAAGCCGACCCCAACGATGGATCGGTCCTCATTTTCCTGGCGCACAATATGGTTGACCTGGCGCAGATGGCAAAGGGTATCGGGCTTGGTGTCTGGGCTGCGATTGAGCGTTTCAAAAATCGGCAGCCGATTCACAAGCCTGACTTGCGCAACTGCAAGATGAATCACCAAAACAAGTGCGCCGATCGGGAGTAATATTACAGAAGTGTTACAGATCTGTTTCAGTTTAATTTAATAACTTCCCAGTTAGTACCTCCTATTCCTATCCGACTTGACGCCGACGTCGAAGCGGTATAATCAGGCAGGGAATCCTCACATATGGAATGCGCAGTATGTTCTCAGTTGCGGCGAGAGTACTCGGTCGAGTCGCAAAAGGAAGCGAAGGCCACATTAATTCAGCGCACCGTATTGTTCAGCAGTTCAACTTCGGATGATCGGGTGCGGTATGAGACGCTTCAGCGGCAGATCGAACACAGCCGAAAAATGCAATCCGCGCTAGCTGACGCGCTCGATCGCCACCTACTTTCGCACGACGGGCGCGTGGATGAAGAGTTTGCGCGATGCGTCTGATCCGTTAGTCAGACAAACTCTGCGTCATATTACTTGCGGTATACCGCTCGCTCACGCGCGCGGCTCGGTCCAGATTCACAACCTGACTTACGGGCGCGCCTCCGCGTGGTGCCGGACGTCAATTCCTTTAACCAGAAAGAGAACGTCTTCCGCGATGTTAGTGGCATGGTCGGCGATTCTCTCGAGATTACGAACAATCGACAAAAGGTCGATCGACTGCCGGATATTCGCCGGATCATGCTCCATGAAACTGATTAACTCGTGAAAGCTGGCATTTCGTAAGTCATCGACGGCGTTGTCGGATGCGAGGACGCTGCGGGCCAGGTCGGCATCGCGAGTCACGAACGAATCGAGGCTCTTGCGGACCATCGATTGAACCAGCCCGGCGATGTGCGGTATATCGATCATGGGCTTCACGATGGGTTCGTTGAGCAGCGACAGGGCGCGCTCGGCGATGTTGACCGCCAGGTCGCCCATGCGCTCGAGGTCGTTGTTGATCTTGATGGAGGCGATGATGAAGCGGAGATCGGCGGCCATGGGTTGTTGCAGGGCCAGTAAGCTGACAGCCGCATCATCGACCTCGATTTCGATTTGATTGATGCGAATCTCGCTGGCCTGCACCTCACGGGCGAGCGCCTCGTCCTTCTGCACTACGGCCGTAATGCTGCGATAGATGGCGGACTCCACCAGGGCGCTCTCTTCGAGAAGCTTCGACTTCAACTGCTCCAGTTCTTCGACAAAATGACGCACAGGTTCCTCTCTTGCGGGCCCGAACTTCTCAACCGAAGCGTCCCGTGATGTAGTCTTCGGTCTCTTTTTTCGACGGAGTTCTGAAAATGATCTTGGTGTCACCAAACTCGATGAGCTTTCCGAGCAGGAAGAAGCCCGTGTGATCGGCGACGCGCGCGGCCTGCTGCATGTTGTGAGTGACGATCACGATGGTGCAAGTCTTCTTCAACTCAAAGAGCAGGTCTTCGATCTTGGCGGTGGCGATGGGATCGAGGGCGGAACAGGGCTCGTCGAGCAACAGCACTTCGGGATCGACGGCGAGGGCGCGGGCGATGCACAGCCGCTGCTGCTGTCCACCCGAAAGATCGTAGGCGGACTTATGCAGTTTATCCTTGACCTCCTCCCACAACGCCGCGCGGCGAAGGCTGCTCTCCACCTTGCCGTCCATCTCCGAGCGGGGGACCAGCGCATTGACCCGGGGACCATAGGCGATGTTGTCGTAGATGGATTTCGGGAACGGGTTGGAGCGCTGGAAGACCATGCCGACGCGGCGGCGGAGATTCGACACCTCCATGGGAAAAATGTCTTCGCCGTCGAGCAGGATGGACCCTTCCACGCGCGTATGCCGCAGCGCTTCGTTCATCCGGTTGAGCGTGCGCAGAAAGGTGGACTTTCCGCATCCCGACGGCCCGATAAAGGCAGTTACTTGATTCTCGCGGATTTGGAGAGATATCCCGTGCAGCGCCTGGTAAGCGCCGTAGTAGAAATTGAGATTGGCCGACTGGAGCTTAGGCTGCTGCGCTGGCATTTCGAACGACTGGGCCTCCGTTCGGTTGGCTTTGTTAGCTGGTGTCGGTGTCACAGAATTATCTCGCTTTGTGGGTGCCGGAAGCAATGATAGACCTCGCTGTGATGTTGACCAAGAGGACGAGCGTGAGGAGAACGAATCCGGCGGCCCAAGCCTGCCGGTGTAACTCGGGGTAGGGCGCGATGGCGTAGGTGAAGATCATCACCGGCAGCGTCGCAATCGGCTGGTTGTAGCCGGGACTCCAGTACTGATTGTTGAGAGCGGTGAACAGGAGCGGCGCGGTCTCTCCGGCGACGCGGGCCAGATTCAACATCATGCCCGATACGATGCCACGGATCGCGGCCGGGATCACGACGGTGGCGACGATTCTCCATTTGGTGGCGCCCAGGGCCATGGCGCCCTCGCGCAGCGAGTCGGGAACTGCGCGAAGAAACTCCTCCGTGCTGCGCAGAGCGATAGGTATCATCATAATGCCCAGCGCGACACCGCCGGCGAAGGCCGAGAAGTGATGCATGCGGCAGCACGATTAGAGTATAGGCGAAGATGCCCATCACGATGGACGGAACGCCATTTAACAGATCGGTGACAAACCGCACAAAGGACGCCGATTTCGATCCCGCGTACTCGGCCAGGTAGACTCCGGCGAAAAAACCGATGGGCACGCCGATGCCGGTAGCAAGCAATAGCACCTTGCCGCTGCCGACAATGGCGTTGGCCAGACCGCCTCCGGCTTCGCCGACCGGCACCGGGAGCTTGGTGAAGAAATCCCAACTCAGGTCCCCGCCGCCTTTGACCAACAGGTATCCAAGGATGAAAAACAATACGCCCACGGCGATGGCGGTACAGACGCCGGTGGCGGTCAGCATGACTGCGTTGGTCAGCTTGCGCCGAAGGGAGAGTGTGCCCGTCATTTGGTTCCCTTTTCGGTGGTTGCCAGGATCAGGATCCGCGCGAGACCGTTGATGACAATGGTCAAGGCGAATAGGACGAGACCTAGCTCGATCAGGGAATTGAGATACAAATCGCCAGTGGCTTCGGTGAATTCGTTGGCAATGACGGCGGCAATGGAGTAACCCGGGGCCAGTAGGGATGCCTGGATCTTGGGAGTGTTACCCACCACCATGGTGACTGCCATAGTCTCACCGAGCGCCCGAGCCAGGGCCAGGAAGATAGAGCCGATGATGCCGGTTCGGGCGAAGGGCAGCACCACCTGCCAGGTGGACTCCCACTTGGTGGCTCCCAGGGCCAGGGCGGCTTCGCGAAGGTCGCGCGGCACGGCCAGGAGGATCTCTCGAGAGATCGAGATGATGAAGGGGACGATCATTATCGACAGAACGATGCCGGCCGAGAAGATGCTGACCCCGTAGAACGCTCCCGAGAAGATCGGCAGAAAACCGAAGACGGCTTTCAGAGGCGGTACGATCACCTGCAACGCGGGCACAAGGACGAAGATTCCGATCAATCCGAAGATCACGCTGGGAACCGCAGCCAAAAGTTCGATGCAAAAGGTGAGCGCGTCCGAGATCTTAGGTGGCGCAAGTTCGGCGAGAAACGTGGCGGCCCCCACTCCGAGCGGAACGGCGATCAGCAATCCGAGCGCGGAAGTCACTACCGTGCCGAAGATGAACGGCAGAGCGCCGAACTGACCCGCAATCGGATCCCACGTGCTGGTGAGCAGAAAGCCAAAGCCAAATTTGTTACGGGACAGACTGGAGTTGATCCACAGCTCGAATACGACAAGCGCCGTGATGGCGACGATGCTCAAGGCGGCCACAAAGACAACGGCATGCACCAAGCCATCGACGTTGGCATACGCGCGCAAGAAGTTGGATACCCGGGTTGGCCGGGTATCCCTTAAGGTTGTCGCCGAAGTTGCCATTCACTACTTGACCTTCGCGAGAGCCTTCAGTTCCTTGCCGATCACTTCTTTGGGAAGGCGGGCGTAGGTCATGGGTTCGGCCTGGTCCTGGCCGGCAGCCAAAGCCCACTGCACGAATTCCCTGATCGCTTTTAGTTTGGCTGAGTCCTGGATGTGTTCGGGGATCAACAGCCAAGTGAAGGTGGAGATGGGATAAGCGGTCTTCCCGGGGGAGTTCGTGATGGAGATGCGGAAGTCATCCGGCATGGTCTTGGCAGCGCCGGCAGCGGCCGCGGTGATGCTGGCCAACTCGGGCTTGACGAATGTGCCCGCGGAGTTCTTTACGTTGCCGTAGGGCATATTCTGCTTTACGGCATAGATGAGTTCGACATAGCCGATCGAGTTTGCTGTCTGCTTGACTTGGCCGGCAACTCCGTCGTTGCCCTTAGAGCCGATGCCGACAGGCCAGTTCACCGCCGCGCCGGCTCCCACTTTGCTTTTCCACTCGGGGCTGATCTTGGCCAGATAGTCGGTCCAGCAGAACGTGGTTCCGCTGGCATCAGAACGGTGAACGACGACAATGTCGGCGCCGGGGAGTTTCATCTTCGGATTTGCCTTTGCTAACTCGGGATCATTCCATTTGGTGATCTTACCGAGGAAGATGCCGGCCAAGGCTTCCGGAGTGAAGTTCAGTCCCGAAGGAATCCCGGGAACGTTATAGGTGGCGACATCGGCGCCGGCGACGGTGGGCAGAGCCAGGATGTTGGTCCCGCGCTTCTGTTTAAACTCGGCGATCTGCTCCTCCGTCATGATCGCATCGCTCGCTCCGAAGTCAACCGTCCCTTCGGTGACCTGCTTGATTCCGCCGCCGGAACCAATGGCCTGGTAGTTGATCTGCACATCGGGATGGGCTTTGTGGTAGTCACTGAACCACTTCTGGTAGATGGGGTTGGGGAAGGTAGCGCCCGCGCCCGTGAGTTGCACCTGTGCGGAGGCTGCGCCCGAAAGGGCCAGTACCGCGGGCATGAACAAGAGAATCCTAGTGTTGGAATTTACCATCTTCGTTTCGCCAGTTTTGCTGGACCTAGTCTCGCATTCGGAAGTTACAAACCTATGAATAAACGGTTACTGCTATTTGAGAGCCGGGGCCGATCCCGGCAAGGTATATCGGAGGTTGAGCCAGACTTCATTCATATACGCATTAGTCGGAATTCCCGCGGCTAAGTACCAGGGGTTCCGGCTGAAGTAGGCGTACTGAGCCATGAAGTTGAGTGCGCCGTACTTCGCGTCTTTCCAAAGTGTCTGATTGAGCCCGAAAGTGACTTCCTGAACGGACTTGTTCTGGCTATTCGGCGCGCCGCTGTAGCCGTACCCAACCAAGGCGGGTTTGGCGCCGGTGGTGTCGTCGACTATGTTGCGTGGGATGTACACACCGCCGTAGTAGGCGTAGAACAGGGTGTTCTTCCTGGTGTATTCGAAACCAGTCACCGTGCCCATTGACTTGACGAGCGACAGAGATCCGTCGCTTCGGACCACAACATCCGGGGCCTCTCCGAACAGATATCGCCCGCCACCCTGACTATAGTAGTTGTTGGTGAGCAGGCGGAAACCCTTGGCCACTTCGACGTTCAGGTTGGCCGAGAACCCGAAGCCGACCTTCGAGAAATCCTGGCCCGTCGCGGGTAGATAAGTCTTGAACGTTCGTTCGAGGCCCGCTACTTCAAAGTGAATCGCGTTGCCATTTTTCAACTTACCGTCTACGGCGAACTTTCCAATGATGTCTGGGTGCAGGTTGGGCGTGCCCAGGGTCAGGGCGCCATTGCTCAACTGGCTTCCGTAAGGTGTGGCCAGCGCTGAAGGCAGGGTAACAACGCCGCCGCCACCCGAGCCGCCGATGTATTGTTCCGCATTATCCAGCGCCAGTGCCATTGCAACGTTGGGCTTGGGGCGGTACACGAACCGAAACTCCGGGATGCGGCCCAAGGGAATCCCCACCGTGTAGTTCACATCCACAACCTGGCTATAGAAGATGTCTCCCGGC
Source organism: uncultured Acidobacteriota bacterium (assembly GCA_963737465.1). GTDB lineage: Bacteria > Acidobacteriota > Terriglobia > Bryobacterales > Bryobacteraceae > TMP-7. The sequence goes on along the minus strand of CAVTTC010000011.1, from coordinate 564,073 downwards.
AGGGGCGAGATGCCCGTGCGTCCGGGAGTGATCAAGCTCCAGGTCTGTCCACCCAGCACTTCCCACTTGTCTTTTTTCAGATCCACCCAGAACAGGCGCAAGCGGAGTGGATAGCTGTTGGTGCTGACGGCAACATTGCCTACCGGCGGATTGCCGACGCCGCCCAGGAAGTCCGACTCCCAATACCCCAGCACCTTCGTGCCTTTGACGATGGTATCGAACCGTGCGCCGATGCGGGAGTTCTGTGGGCTAAACTTAAACTCGCTCAGGTTTCCATTCACAGCGCCCTGTGTGCGATAGGGGAAGCTGCCGAAATTGGTGCCTATGCCGCTGCCCGGAGCGGTGTCACGGAAAACCGCCGTAAAGTCCATGAAGCCGACCGGCGTGATGTAGGTGTCGCCAATGCGGAGTGAGAGAGGTGCGGCCTCTTTGGGGGCATCGGTCTTCTGAGCCGCTACAACCGGCGACGGCACAGGCACCGGCAGTGCGGGACCGGGCGGAATCATGGGAGTGGTACTGCCGACTTCGCCGAGTTTGCGGAAGGACGGCGCCGTCGTAGCCGCCGCACCCGTGTTTTGGTCCCGTAATGCCTGCCGCAGCTCGTTGATCTGATGCTGCTGCTCCAGCAACAGTTGCCGTAGCTCTCGGATTTCCGCGGCCGTGGATGAATCCGGCGCCGTGCCGGAATGCTCCGCGGCCGAGGCGAACGATGACAGTCCAAGTCCCCAGACGACGAACAAGGCGGGGGTAAACCCTCTCGACAATTTGATCATACTGGTGGAAGCCTTTTTGATGGTAGCGGGCGTGCGTTATCGTCTTATGACAACCAGGTTACAGGGCTGTAACAAATGGTTAATTACAGCGATCCTTGGGATCCGTCGATCTTCTGACCGCTGACTAGGGCGCTGAGAACGCGGAATTGGTAACCCGGTCGCCGGAACGATAGCAACCGGCCGAGCGTGTGGAGAATTGCCGAGAGGGTGAATCGGAAACCGGAGAACCATCCGAAGTGTTTGCCCAGGAACACCGAGATGCCGTGTGCGCGGTCGGCGTGAAGAGTGGCCAGCGCCGTTGTATCGAAGGGGAGCGGATCGGCGTTCGTGAGCGTGGCCTGAACGGCCGGCAAAACCAGGATCTTCTTGCCGGCCCTGCGGATTTGGAAGGCCAGTTCGAGGTCGCCTCCAAACTCGCCGTAACGATCATCCAGCCAGTTGAAAGCTCGAATGAACTGCTTGCGCGCCATCAATGCGCGCCGTCCGGGAAATCCCACAGAAACCGTGTCGGCAGTGGTGTCGATGGTGGTGGAGGGAAGGGAATCCGGGTCCCGCCACAGCATGGCCATCCCCTCCGGCGACGGCAGCTTTCGAATCGAGGTGAGCGCCTGGCCGGATTCATCAATGAGGATCGGGCACACGGCGATGGCGGACTCGTCCGCATCGAGCCGGGAAGCCAGGACCATGACGGTTTCGGGCAGCACCAGGACTTCCGGATCCAGGAAAAGAACGTAATCCGCCGCAGCGGTCCGCATGCCGATGTTGAGGGCTTTGGTCGATCCAAAATTGCGCTCCAACCGGAGGACGGTGATGCCCGGGAACTCGCGGTCGAGGGTCGGGCTCTCGTCCATGGAGCCGTTATCGACGACGATGATCTCGATCTGGTCCCGCCCTTTCGAGGCTTCGAGGGCCGTGATGCACCGCTTCACCGCGGCGGCGGAGTTGTAGGACACGATGAGCGCGGTGACTTTCGCGACGGGCGTGGACTCTTCCATGGAACTGAAGTCAGATGATACCGCACCGGGATGATCCAGCGGGACTAAGAGTCCCGAGTGTCTCGGCAGAGTGCCGAGACGGCACGCAAGAGTGCGTGCGCCACTCTCACAGCCGAGCCCTTATTTCTTCAGCGCGAGTACTCCGGTGCCGGCGGGAATCGATACGCGCACCGGCATCTGGCGGACGGCGACGGAGAAACTGGCAGGCTCGCTTGCGGTGCGCACCCAGACTACGCGCGGCGGTCCCTTGGGGTAGTGAATTTCCACCGGTACGTCGGTACTGAACTCCTCGTCCACGCCCGATTGGGTCACGGTACCGGTGACTTTGAGAGCGGGAACTTTCCCTTTCACGGTGTAATTGACCTTCAGGCTGGGGATTCCGGTTCCGTATACCCAGCTTTCGAAGAACTCGGCGAGGGGTTCGTCACCCGGCTTGGCGCCCATGCATTCCTCGGCGAGGCGGCGGAACTGTTCGGTGCTGATGGGGTCCTTGATATAACGCCGGCACATCTCGGACAGCAGCTTCTGGAACCGTACGTCACCCATGCGGCGGCGGAGCATGTGGATGATCCACGAACCCTTTTCATACGTAATGGTGCGCCAGGCGTCCTCGCTTTGAGACGTTTGCAGGCGGAGACCCCAGATGATGGGGCCCACCGATTCGATGGTGCGGCCGTCCTCGAGTTTGTGTAACAGGTGGGCCATATATGCATCCAGGACGGGTTCCAGGGCCTTGGGTCCGCGCCGCTTCTCCAGATACTGCAGGGACGCATAATTTGCCAGCGCCTCCATCAACCAGTCGTCCTGGTAGCCGGCGGGGGTGACGAAGTTGCCAACCCATTGGTGGGCGACTTCATGGGCCGGCAGCAACTCATCGAAAAACACCTGTTCCTGGGTGGTGCGGATGTTCTTGGGCCGCTCCTCATTGCGGAGGTAGGTGAGGGTGGAAAGGTAAACCAATCCGGGGAAGCCCTGCCCGAATGCGCCGGGAACGGGGGACACGGTGAGTGTCCGGATGGGGTTGGGACCGAACTCGCCGCGCATGAAATCAAAGGCGCCCGCGATGTTTTCGGCCAGCGTCGAAAGGTGCGACGCCGGCTTGGGCGGCGTGACGGGAATGGTGAGGATCTCGCCGCCCATACGGCTCAAGCGTGGCGAGGCGGGCATCATTACGGTGGCGTTCTGCGGTTGCAGCGACGGTTCGAGGGTCCTGTTGCCGAAGACCTCGATGGTCAATCCGGGGCGGTTCAGCTTTACTTCCTGATACAGCCCGAGATTGAAGCCGGCGACGCGCACCGGGCGGCTGGTTTTGCGGCGGGAAATCCGGGTCTCGCCTTCGACGCGGTCCTCCACCGGTTCCCCGGTGGCTACCAGGGTGAGGTGCTTGGGGTACCGGAAGGTCAGGTCGTAGTTGGCGATGTCCTGGCCGACACGCGGGTACCAGTTGCCGCGCGACGTGACCAGAAACACGTTGTTTCCGGCGGACAGCACGACGTCGCCATCGTGATGGATTTCAATCTCGTGCGGCTGGCCCGGAGTCAACGGTTGATCCACAATCGCCAACCAAGCCGAGTTCGTACCCCCGCGGATCGCGGTGTCCCGCAGCGATTCACTCTCATATAGATGAGCGGGCGCTCCGTCGATGGTGACGGAGGTGATCCGCATCCGGTCGGAGACGCTCAGCGTGATGGCACGGGAGGGTACACGAGCCGTGAGTTTCACGCGGGTCACGCAGTTGGCGTGCAGCCTGGAATCCAGGATGGTTTCAATACGATATTCGGCCAGTTCAAATTTCGGCTTGGGAGGCTGCTTGCGGCCGGTCCGGATCGACCGTGATTCGAAGCTCGCCCAAACGTCGAACGTTGCCTGGGCGTTCTTGGTGGCGAACTGTCCAGCCATGATCTGCTCGCGGGCGGCCGGGTCGTGCACCAGATCGAAGTTGCCCAATTCCTTGCCGGCCACGGCGGCGAAGAAGATTCCCGTGCTGCGGTCCGGGCTGAGAACGTCCTGCACCAGCCGGACCTCAAATCCATTTGAGATGTTGTGGGCGAGCGAGGTCCAGCGATCCTTCATCAGGGCGCCGACGTCCAGGCTCTTCCTTCCGGAGGTCTCGGCCTGCTGGATCAACTCGTCCCCAGTGCCGTCGGAGAAGAGAAACAGTGCTGTAAGAAAGTGCTCGTCCAGGTTGGGACTGCCGGTAAAGGTAGCAAGGGATCGGCGCTCGCCCCGATGAGGCGGCATCAGGATGACTTCGGCATCACCGCCCTCGACATCGGCGGAGAAGACGGCGAACAGCCGCTGGCCCTGAACCGGCTTGGCAAAAATCATGTAGCCATCGGTCAGGTAGAATTTCAGATCCTCTTTAACGAAGTTGAGGTCGCGCACGCGGTAGCAGGCATCCGGGTCGAGGGTGGCGTCGCGAATGCTCCGGGCCAGCGTGGCTCCGGTGTTGTCGGCCGCACTCAGGCTAGCGGCCATTGTGGCGAGGATTACGAAAATCCGACGATTCACAACTACAGTCTACGGCCTCCCGAAGAAGGGAGTACGAGTTCAGGAGGCGTCCTGTTCGCCCATCCATTGGTCCGTGTAGACCGAGACCCTGAGTTCAGGCCCCGGCGTGCCGTCGAGTACCAGCTCATAGCGATCCGCCTCGGGCGCGTCCCGGTCCGCCATGTAGAGGACGGACCGGATGTCGAGCGGCCCGGCCGTGTCGTGAACCACGAATGCAGTGGGCGGCAGGGAAACCAGCGGGACTCCGTCCGACGACCGCACGCAAACCCCCAGGCGGTCATTGGTCCAAGCGGCATCGACGCGCAAGGGTTCATTCTGGCGCAATTCGGCGAGCCGCCCGCGGATGCGAATCGTGGACCGGATGGCGTTTTGATGCACGATGCCGGGCTCGCGGCGTGCGACGATCTCAGCCAGGACCGGAAGGAATCGAGGGTCTCCGCTCTCCCCCATTGCCCACAATGCCGAGGCGCGAAATCCGGAATCCTCCGCGCAGGCCATGCGCCGCATCAGGCGCGTCGAATTCAACTCACCCGCGCGGTGCAGCCCGACAACAGCGTTAGCCACGACGCGTGGGTTCCGATCCTTGGCCGCCAACAGGAACAAATCCCGGGCCTGGCGGGAACCTATGCCCCACATCGATTCGACCGCGTTCGCGCGTACTCTGGGGTCGCGTTCGGCCAAAAACTGCTCCAGCCAGTGCACGTTACGGCTGAACCTGCCAAGCATCAAGGCGACCTTGGAACGGACCCGGACCTCCGGATGACGAAGCAGCGCCGACAGCAGTGCCTGGAGGCGGCGGCCGTCCGAAACCGCCGCTACAATTTCCAACACGCGGCTGGCGTGCCAGGGATCCCGAATCTCGTGATCGGAATGGGGGACCAGCAGCCGGAGAAGCCGCACATCCACGGTGGAGTCCAACGACTGCATCCGGCCCACGAGGGAGACGGCCTCGGGCAAGGGAAGAAACCCGGGATTGGTAAGACGGGTGAGCGCGCAATCGTCGGCCATCAGCAGGCGCATCAGCCGGTCTCGCGCCGGCGAATCGGGAAGATCCAAGACCGATTCGATCGCTTCCAGGCACTGCGCATCGTTACCGTCGAGCAACTCACGGATGGCCCTGGCGGCCGCTCCGGGCTGCCGGCCATACTCCTCCATTAAGCGGGACACATCCTGTTCCATCGCTGAAATGCATATCGGCTGGGCAGGGGCCGGGCTTGAGGTTGACGATTGCCGATCCGAGGGTGCGGGTTATTTGTGCTCGGCGGCCGGTGGCGGTGCGGGAGCCGCGGTGACCGGCGGCTTCACCTTCAACGTCCCTGGAATCGGATTCGATCTCGCGTCGATGTCCGTCAGGCAGAACATCAGCAACAGGCCGAGAAACAGGAAGCCCGAGGCGGCGATGATCGCATTGAGCGGCTTGTCCCAGCGCAGGTGCATGAAGATGAGCGCCACCAGGGTCGCCTTGATGGTGGCGATGGCCAGCGCCACTACCACGTTGACGCTGCCGAAATCGAACTGGGCGACGAACACCGTGGTCGCGGTAAGAACCAGCAGCGCCCCCAGCGTCGCGGCGTAGACCTTCGGTCCGCCGTGCTCGTGTGTCGTGTTGTGTGCTTGTTCGCTCATTGGATCAAATAGAGTAACGGGAACAGGTAAATCCAGATCAGATCGACTAAGTGCCAGTAGAGTCCCACCATGTCCACCGGCGTGTAGTAGTTGGCGTTGAAATCGCCCCGGATCGCACGGACCAGCAGGTACGTGATCACCGCCATTCCACCCAGGATGTGGAACCCGTGGAGTCCGGTCATCATGAAGTAGAAGCTGAAGAACATGAACTGACCCGGCACGGTGTCGCCTTCATGGTGGTAATACTTGCCCGGCAGCAATCCTTCATGGAACTTGTGGGAGTATTCGAAGTACTTCACACCCAGGAAGATGGCGGCGCAGGCGAGGGTGATGATCAGGAAAATGATCAGCGCCTTCTTCTTGCTGTGCTGGGCGGCCCAGACGGCCATCACCATCGTGAAACTCGAGAACAGCAGTACCACGGTGTTGAGCGCGCCCAGGCTCTTGTCCAGGTGGTGGTGCGCCAGCAGGAAGGCCTCGGGGAACTTGGCCTGCATCAGGCCGAAGCCCACAAACAAGCCGCCGAACATCAGGATTTCCGTGGTCAGGAACAACCACATGCCGATCTTGGCGGTATCGAACTGCTGTTCCTTGGTGGAAAAATGGTGCTGCAGGGCCGGGTCGTGGTGACCGTGGTGGCCGTGCTCCACCGTTGCGGCGGTACTCATCTACTTCCCTCCCACGCCGGCCAGGCTGGCCTCGACCGGTTTGCGGTAATCGTACGGCAGCCGGTCCAGAACGGGCGTTTCCTCGAAATTCTCTTTGATCGGCGGCGACTGCGTCGTCCATTCGAGGGTCGTGCCGCCCCACGGGTTCGGGCCCGCATCCATCGGCCTGCGCAGCGATGCCAGAAGATAGCCGAGAGTCAGGAATAACCCCGCGCCCAGCACCCACGAACCATACGTCGAGAACGCGTGCAGCGGCTGGAACTGATCCAGGTAGTTGTAGTAGCGGCGCGGCATGCCGCGGCTGCCCAGGATGAACTGGGTGAAGAACGTCATGTTGAAGCCGATGAAGACGAGCACGGCGCCGATGCGCGCCAGCGTCTCGTTGTACATGCGGCCGGTCATCTTCGGCCACCAGTAGTGCAGGCCGGCGAGGAAGGCGATGATCGTGCCGCCCATCATCACGTAGTGGAAGTGCGCCACGACGAAGTAGGTGTCGTGCAGGTGGACGTCGACGGCCAGCGCGCCCAGGAAGAGGCCGGTCAGGCCGCCGATGGCGAACAGCAACAGGAACTGAGCGCGTACAGCATCGGCGTGTTCAGCGAGATGTTGCCTTGCACATCGTGGCCAGCCAGTTGAAGACCTTGATGGCCGACGGGATCGCCACCAGGAACGTCAGGAACGAGAAGATGACGCTCGCCAGCGGACTCTGGCCGGCGACGAACATGTGGTGGCCCCACACCAGGAAGCCGATCAGCGCGATGGCGACGCTCGAGAAGGCGATGGACCGGTAGCCGAAGATCGTCTTCTGCGAGAAGGTCGGGATCACCTCGGTGATGATCGCCATGCCCGGCAGGATCATGATGTAGACGGCCGGGTGCGAGTAGAACCAGAAGAAGTGCTGGAACAGCACCGGGTCGCCGCCCAGTTCCGGATCGAAGATGCCGATGCTGAACACGCGCTCCATCATCAGCAGCAGCAGCGTGATGCCGAGCACCGGCGTGGCCAGCACCTGGATGATGGCGGTGGCGTAGATGCCCCAGACGAACAGCGGCATCCGGAACCAGGCCATGCCCGGCGCGCGCAGCTTGTGGATGGTGACGATGAAGTTGATCCCGGTGAGGATCGACGAGAAGCCCAGGATGAACGCCGCCAGGGTCATGAGCGTCACGCTGCCCTGGGTGGTGGTGCTGTAGGGCGTGTAGAACGTCCAGCCGGTGTCGACGGCGCCGGTGACCAGCGACGTCAGGGCGAAGATCACCCCGGTCACGTAGATGTAGTAGCTGGCCAGGTTCAGCGCGGGAAGGCCACGTCCTTGGCGCCCAGCATCAGCGGCAGCACGAAGTTGCCCAGCGCCGCCGGAATGGACGGGATGATGAACAGGAACACCATCATCGCGCCGTGCAGCGTGAAGAGCTGGTTGTACGTCTCCGCCGTTACCAGCACGGAGCCGAACAGCATGTGCTTGGGGTTCAACAGAGCCGAGGCGCACGAGCAGCGCGAAGACGCCGCCCAGCAGGAAGGCCGTCATGACGCTGACCAGGTACATGATGCCGATCCGCTTGTGATCGACAGTGGTCATCCACGACCAGATGCCCTTGTCCGCGTTGAGATAATTCTTGGGAACCGGCGTTCCGATTGTCGCAGCGTGTGCCATATTTATTTCTGCGCCTTGATGAACTGAATCAGCGCGGAGATCTCGCGCTCGCGTAACAGCCCTTGGAACACGGGCATGATGTTCTCGTAACCCGCCACCACTTTCGCCGACGGGACCAGCATCGACTCGCGGAGATAGTTCTCGTCCACCAGGTACTCCTTGCCGTCGCTCATTTTGGCCATGTGTCCGAAAACGCCTTTATAACTCGGACCGCCGCCCTGCATGCGCGATGCCGTCCAGGCTGTGGCACGTGGCGCAGCCCTTGCTCTCATACAGCAACTGGCCGTAGGCCACGGGAGTCATGGTCTTCCACTCGTCGCCGCCCTCTTCCACCCAGTGCTTGTACTTGGCCTCATTCTCGACGAAGACCTTGCCCATCATGTCGGAGTGGCCTTTGCCGCAGTACTCGGCGCAAGTCAGACGGAACTGTCCTTCGATGGTGGGCTGGAACCAGACCTCGGTATAGCGGTTGGGCACCACGTCCATCTTGACGCGCATCTCGGGGACGTAGAAGTCGTGCAGGACGTCCTCGCTGGTCATGATGAATTTCACCGGCTTGTTCACCGGCAGGTGGACCTCATTGAGCGTGCGCGTGCCGTCCGGATACTCGAACGACCAGACCCACTTCTTCGCCGTTACGCTGATTTCCAGCGATTCGTTCGGCGCCACCTGCGACTTCATGTAGTTGCGGAAGCCCCAGAAGAACACGCCGATGACGAGGATGAGCGGGAGGATGCTCCAGGTCAGCTCGAGGCCCAGGTGGTCGGTGATGTGCGGAGTCTTCCGCCCGGGCTTGCGCCGGTAGCGCAACACCGACCAGAAGTATGAGTCCGGCCACCAGTGCGAAGAAGAAAATACTCACATAGACGAGAAACATGAACAACGCGTCCACGTCTTGCGCATACGCCGAACCTTGCGCCGGCAGAAATAGGGATCGAAACCAGTTCATCGTGCGGGTACCAGACTCTCCTGGGAAGCCTTACGCCGTTCCTTTTTCCAAAAACCGAATAGAATCGACCCGAGGATCAGCATCGTGAGGACGCCGCCTCCGCGCATCACGTTCGTCGCAAACAGGGTGTAGGAACGCGTGGTGGGATCGTAGTGATAACAGAACAACAGCAGCCGGTCGATGGAGAATTTCCCCTTACCTTCGGCCGCTTCGGTCAAAGCCAGCCGCAGATCGCGGGCCTTGAACCGGACACCGTAGAGATAGCGCGCCATCTTGCCATCGGGAGTAAGCACCATGATGGCCGCGGCGTGCGCGTATTGCTCGATCTTTTCGTCGTATCGATAATGAAATCCGATGGCTTCCGCCAGCTGCTTGGCGTGCCCGTCCTGGTCCACCAGGAAATGCCAGCCAGGCGCGGGTTTTCCGTAGCTGCCGACAAGAGTCGCGCGCTTTTGTTGGGCGAGATCGAATCCTTCGGTGGGGTCGATACTGATGGTGACGACTTCGAACTCGTCGCCGGGCGTCCACGGGATCTCCCGCAGAGCGGCAGTCTGGGCATTGAGCACCAGATTGCAGAGCATCGGGCACTTGTAATAGACCAGGTTCAGAATCACCGGACGGCCCGAGTGAAAGAACTGCCGCAGCGGAACGGGGTAGCCGTTCTCGGCGATGAAGGTCAGGTCGAGATCGATGTTGCGGCCGATGCGCTCGTCCACTCCGACGCCTTCGAGCATGGTGGGGCGTTGGGGCTCGGCATGAAGCGTAAAGAGGCTCACACAGAGCGCACAAAGACTCCGGAGAGCCAACGATCTGAATGAGTTGCTTTTCATCGGGGTTACTTTTCTGATGCTGCCGGGGCGGCCACTGGTTCGGGCTTCTTAGGCGCCTGATCGGCCTGCGGATAGCGCAATTTGCCCGCGGCGGCTTCCCTCTCGATCAACTCCATGGCCCGGGCCACGGGGATGCGGACCTGTCCCTTGGCCTTATCCGCATACGAATAGTGAGTCAACTCGGCCTTCTCCCGCGCGTGCAACTCGGCGAGTTGCTCGGATGGCGGATCGAGCAATTGCCGCTCCTCTGTCTGCTCGAACACGTAGTTGTAGTAATACGTGACGCCGATCACCACGGCTATGAACAACCCGATCATCAGCACCATGAACAGGAAGATGCCCTTGATATTCGGCTCGTCGGCGTCGAACCCTGAGTCCGCCGCGGTTAATGGCTTTAATTCTTCGCTCATCGACTCGTTATCCTCAGACGTTCTCGAAGGTCATGCCCTGCTCGAAGCGCAGGTCACCGATGGGCACCAGGGCCTTCTTGCGCAATCTCAGCCAGAACGCCAGCCCGAGTACGCCAGCGACGCCGGCCAGTGTCCCGAAATCCATCCAACTGGGCGCCATGCCGGTTTTCGAGAAGTTCGGCATGATCAGCCAGTACATGTCCACAAAGTGCATGGCGACGGTCCAGCCTGCGACAATTCCCAGCAGCGTCAGGTTTCGCTTGGTGGCGCGGAAAATCAGCACCAGGAAGGGCAGCACGAACCGCCCGAACAGGATCACCTCGCTCACCGCCTTCCAGGATCCGACCATGCGGTTCCGGAAGAATATGGTCTCCTCGGGGAGGTTGGCGTACCAGATCAGCAGATACTGCGAGACAGCGATGTAGGCCCAGAACACCGTCATCGCGAACAGCCACTTACCGAGGTCGTGGAAGTGCTCGACGGTAATAGAGTTCGAGAGCACGCCGGCCTTCCGCATGCCCAGCGCGACCAGCGTCAAGACGCCGAAGAACGCCAGCGCACCGCCCGAGAGGCAGTACAGGCCGAAGATCGTCGAGTACCATTTGGGATCCAGCGACATGATCCAATCGAACGAGGCCAGGGTTCCAGTGAGGGTCACCAGCAGCAATCCCGGCGCGCTCCAGCGGGAACAGGCGTTCATCTGATCGATGGACCGAGCGCGGTCCTGCTTGGTGGACTGGCGGTAGATGGCCAGCGCCCACAAGCTCCACAGTCCGATGTAGATGAAGCCTCGCAGCGCGAAGAAACCCGGGCTCAGATAGCCCGCTTTGGCATGGACGGCGGGCTCATGGGCCACGAAGCTCGCGTTGGTCCACGTGTATAGATCGTGGACTCCGAGGGCCACCGGGACGAACAGCAGCAACGCCACCGGCATTCCCGCGGCGATGGTTTCCATGAAGCGGCGCACCGGGATGCTCCAGGCGGAGCCGGTCAGGAACTGCACCATGACGAAGAACATTCCGCCCAGCATGATGGTGACGGCGAAGCTGAAGCTCACCAGGTAAGAACGGAAGAACTGCGCGGGGTCCACGGCGTACCCGGCGGCGCAGGCCAGGATGCCCACCAGCGCGATGAACGCGAGGATGTTCCGGCCCTTCAGCCACTGGCTGTCTTCCAAATAGAAACTGTCTCGTTTTGTCTGTGCGTGCTGCATTCTACTTGAGCTCCGCTTTCAGGTTCTCGGGCACGTCTTCCAGGGTTCCGCTCGAAGCGCGCTGCAGGGCGCGTACGTAAGCGACGATGGCCCAGCGGTCCTTGATGGACTCGATCTGAAACCTGTAGGCCGGCATGGACCGGCGGCCGTTGCTGATGGTGTCGAAGATGTCGCCATCGGCCAGGTTCTTTACGCGGTCCTCGAGCAGGTTCGACGGCTGCCAGGCCGGCGTGCGGAGCGCCACGATGCCTTTGCCGCTACCCGTCTGGTCATGACACGGCGTGCAGTACGTGTTGAATCGGGTCTGACCGGTCTTCAGCAGTTCGGCGTCGATGGTCACCGGATTCCTGCCCGTGTACAGACCGGCCGGAGTGAAGCCCGTATTCATGATGTCGTTGTCTCGGAGATGGCCGCGAGCCACCGTTCCCGCGACGGGATGGCGATTCGAGCGGCCGTCTTCAAACAGCGGGCTCGCCGATTGCGGCTTGTACTTTTCCTGATGCTCCATGTCGGTGAAGATCCGGAACGAAGGAACGCGTTGCGGCCCCGCCCCGCAGCCGGTCAACAGGAGGGTGCCGACGCCGATCGCGGTCAGCGGTGCGATGCAGTAGGCCAGTGTCCAGAGCTTGTCGCTAATCCTCATTAAGCCTCCACCAGCTCTGTCGTAAGCGCGCCCCAATTCGTCAGCAGCAGGGCCGCCTGCTCGGGATTGAACAGCGGGTCCGTCGATTCGATGGCCAACAGGAACTTGTCGTCCGTGGCGCCTTCGTACTTCGAGAAGTTGAACACCGGGTGATAGAACTGCGGCAGCTTGTTCAGTGCGAACATTCCGATGACGGCGGCGAAAGCCGAGAATAGAACGGTCAGCTCGAACATGATGGGGATGGAGAACACGACGGAGAACAGCGGCTTGCCGCCGATGACCAGCGGGTAATCGACGGCGCCGGTCCACCAGATCAGGAGCACGGCCGATATCAGGCCGAGAAATCCGAACCCCGCGACGATAAAACCCAGCGGCGACCGCGGGATGCCGATGGCTTCGTCGATGCCGTGCACGGGGAACGGCGTGTAGGCGTCCATGCGTGTGAACCCGAACTCGCGCGCGGCGCGGGCGGCCGCCACCAGCTTGCGGTCGTCGTCGAACTCGGCCACCGTACCGTAGAACTTGGGCTTCGTTTCCACGCGGCGGATGAAGATATTCCGCGGACTCACTGCGACACCTCCGCGGGCTTTGCATGCCCGGTATGTTTTTGCGTGGCCAGCACGCCTTTCACCTCCGATGCGGCGACCATCGGCACGAATCGGATGAACAGCAGGAACAACGTCAGGAACAATCCCAACGTGCCCGTAAACGTAAGGATGTCCACGATGGTCGGCCGGAAGTAGCCCCAACTCGACGGCAGGAAGTCGCGGTGCAGCGAGCGTGGCGATGATGACGAACCGCTCGAACCACATGCCGATGTTGATGAAGATCGACAACACGAACATCACCGGAACGCTGGTGCGCAACTTCTTGAACCAGAAGAACTGCGGCGAGATCACGTTGCAGCTGATCATGGTCCAATAGGCCCAGGCGTACGGACCGAAAGCGCGATTGATGAACGTGAAGCGCTCGTACGGGTTGCCGCTGTACCAGGCGATGAAGAACTCCGTGGCGTACGCGTAGCCCACGATACTGCCGGTGGCCAGCATCACCTTGCACATGTTTTCCAGGTGCTTCATGGTGATGATGTTCTGGAGACCCAAGGCCCAGCGCGCGATCACCAGCAGCGTCATCACCATGGCGAAACCGGAGAACACGGCGCCCGCCACGAAGTACGGCGGAAAGATCGTCGTATGCCAGCCCGGAATCACGGCGGTGGCGAAGTCGAAGCTGACCACCGAGTGGACCGAGAGCACCAGCGGCGTCGAGATGCCCGCCAGAATCAGGTAGGCCATTTCGTAGTGGCGCCAGTTGCGGGCCGATCCGCGCCAGCCCAGGCTCAGCACGGCGAAGACGATTTTGCGGATCCGGTTCTTGGTGCGGTCGCGAACGGTCGCCAGATCCGGGATCAGCCCGACGTACCAGAACATCGCCGACACCGTGCCGTACGTCGAGACCGCGAACACGTCCCACATGAGCGGGCTGCGGAAGTTCTGCCAGATTCGCAGATCCTGATTGGGGATCGGGAACAGCCAGTAAATGGCGCGCCACGGCCGGCCGGTATGGAACAACGGATAGAGTCCGGCGCAGGCCACCGCGAACAGCGTCATGGCCTCGGCGGCGCGGTTGATGGACGTCCGCCACTTCTGGCGGAACAGGAACAGGATCGCCGAGATCAGCGTGCCGGCGTGGCCGATTCCGATCCACCAAACGAAGTTGGTGATATCCCAGCCCCAGAACACCGGGGAGTCATTACCCCACACGCCGATGCCGGTCGCTACCAGGTAGGTGAGCATCGCCACCAGCATGACGGTGATCATGCTGGTGATCGATATGGCGATGTACCAGTTGCGATGGGTCCTCGCCTCGATGATGTTGCCCACCTGCTCGCTGATGCTGCGATAGGTCGGCTCGCCGAGTATCAGCGGCTGATTGACGGCGTCGAGATCGTGTTGAAACGTCAGGTCGGCCATAGTTATGCCAGCTCCGGATTGGGATTGCGCAGCTTCGCCAGGTAGGAGGTGCGCGGTTTGACGTTCAGTTCAGCCAGCATCGCGTAATTGCGTTCCTGTTTCTTGAGTTTCGAGACGCGGCTTTCGGGATCGGTGATGTTGCCGAAGACGATGGCGCCGGCCGGGCAGGTCTGCTGGCAGGCCGTCACCACCTCGCCGTCCTTCAGCGTGCGCCGCCCGTCCGTCTTGGCCTTGATCTTGCCTTCCTGGATCCGCTGCACGCAGTAGTTGCACTTTTCCATGACGCCGCGCATGCGGACGCTGACGTCGGGATTCTGGCCCATCTTCTCCACCTCCGTCATCTCCTTATGGAAGTTGAGGAAGTTGAATCGGCGCACCTTGTAAGGACAGTTGTTGGCGCAGTAGCGTGTTCCGACGCAGCGGTTGTACGCCATGTCGTTCAGGCCCTCGGGGCTGTGCGTGGTGGCGGCCACCGGACATACGTTCTCGCACGGCGCGTTCTCGCACTGCTGGCAGGCGACGGCCTGATGCATCACCTCGGGGTCCTCGTCCTTGCCGGCGTAGTAGCGGTCGATGCGGATCCAGTGCATCTGGCGCCCGCGCATGACCTGGTCCTTGCCCACAATCGGAATGTTGTTTTCCGACTGGCAGGCGATGGTGCAGGCGTTGCAGCCGATGCAGGCGTTCAGATCGATCGACATGCCCCACTGGTAGCCCTTGCTGTAATCCTGGTCGCCGTAGATCGATACGAGCTCGGGCACCTCGACGGCTTCTTCGGCGAACTTCGGATTCTTCTTGAACTCTTCGAGGGTCGCCTCGCGGACCAACAGCGGCGCGCGGCGGCGGGTTTCGTCGTACGCCAACGTATCGGTGATGGCGTGGTGTTCCTGGGTAGTGGCCAGTTTGATGCTGGACCCGGTGGCCGTGATGTTCGCTCCGCCCTGGAACCAGAGGCCGTCGGCGGTGCGCAGGGCATAGGCGTTGTAGCCGACCGAGCGCCCCACCCGCCCGCAGCGCGTGCGGCCGTAGCCGAGGGTGAGCGAAACGGCATCGTCGGCGTGACCCGGTTGGACCATGACGGCGAATTCCACCGAAGCGCCGCCGCGCTCGATCTTCACGAGATCGTTCGTGTCCACCTTGAGGCGGCGAGCGGTTGCGGGCGAGATCAGCGCGGCGTTGCCCCACACCTGCTTCGTCATCGGGTCAGGACATTCCTGCATCCATCCGTTATTGGCGAAACGGCCGTCGTAGGCAGGAATAACTCGGGTAGAACGCGACCTCGATGCCCTGCGGGGCCGGCGTCTGGCCGATGGCGGCTCCGATGGCGGCGGCGTTGGCCGCGGGAGG
The DNA here is from genome assembly GCA_963737465.1 of uncultured Acidobacteriota bacterium. Lineage (GTDB taxonomy): Bacteria > Acidobacteriota > Terriglobia > Bryobacterales > Bryobacteraceae > TMP-7. The sequence continues at coordinate 548,481 of CAVTTC010000011.1, read as the reverse complement.
CTTCACTTCGGCGCTCGCCGTACCAGGGATGATTCCGTTGTGCAGGGCCTCGCGCCAGGTCTTTTCGCGCGTTGCGGCGGGCCACTGCTCCAGCCAGTAATTGCGGACGATGGCGAAACCGGCATGGTCCTTGGCGCCACTCAGAAAGGCGAGCAGTTCCGCTGAGGTCTTTCCGCCGTAGAGCGGCTCGATCATGGGCTGCTGAATGGTGGCGGTTCCGTCCGGAGTACGGCCGTCGCTCCAGGCTTCCAGGTAGTGCGCCTGGGGGACGTGCCATTTCGCGGCGGCGGCCGTCTCGTCGTGCTCGAGACCGAGGTGGATGCTGACCGGAACCTTCTTCAGATTGGCTTCGATCTGTAAATTCGCCGGAGCCGTGTAGACCGGGTTGCCACCGAGGATCACCAGGGTCTGCACCTGGCCACGCGAGAGCTCGCCGGCCAGCGCCGTCAACGCGGCTGTCGACGAGCCTTCGTAATCGGACTTGGTGAAGGTGACCGTCGCGCCGTTGTTGCCGAGTTTTTCGTTAATCAGGTGGGCCAGCGCGTGAACGGCGGCCGGTTGCCGGGGCCCGGCTACGACAATCGACTTTCCGGCGTTGGCCTTCAGGTCCTTGGCCAGAACCGTGAGAAACTTCTGCCGTTTGTCGGATCCAGCATTGTTGAGAACGTTGAGTCCGGCTGGAAGCGCGCCCAGTTCGCGGGCCAGGCCGGCTGCGAACGCTTGGACTTCCGAAGAGCGGAGGCGGAGACGATGGTCGGCCATAGCGCCTGTGAGCGAGTAATTCGCCTCCACCGCGTAAAGCCGGTTCAGCTCGGTCTCTTTCGGCTCGCCCGCCTGACGGCCCTTGGAGTACTGGCGGATCGGCAGGACCGTCGTGGACTCAACGCCGAGGAAGTCGCTGTCGAGGGCGACAATGACTTTGGCTTTTTCGAAGTTCGGATGCGCCGTGAGCGCCTGTCCGAAAGCGAGTTTCGCGCCTTCGATGGCGTTATCGTCGTTGACCGGTTCGTACTCGACCCATTGAGCTTTGGGCCACTTCGCCAGCACTTGCTTCTTCATGGAGGCGAGCGACGGCGACGTGCTGCTTTCAGCCAGGAACCGCAGGCCCGTGCCATCGCCGGCTTTGGCGAAATGGGCGGCGGCGAATTTGGAGAACTTGTCCCAATCGGATTCACGGCCGTCCTCGAGCACCGAGTTGGACCGGTCCGGGTCATACATGCCGAGCACCGACGCCTGCGCGAAGGCCGACGCCGCGCCACCGCTGAACGGATGGTCCGGGTTGCCTTCGATTTTGGTAGGCCGGCCGTCGTAGGTTTCGACGAGCAACGGCGAAACCGTGCCGGCAAAGGGCATGGCCGTCGCGTAGAAATAGGGCTTTCCGGGGACGTAATCCTCGATGCCCTTCACGTTCGGCAGAATGAGCTGGGCGGAACGGCGGCAAGCGGTCAGTCCGGCCAGTCCGAACGAAGCCGCCATCAGCTTCAGCACATTGCGGCGGGAAGCGCCGGTGAGCAGGTCGGCGGCGCCTTCGGGGAACTCGCGGTGGACCCAGTCGCGGAATTCCGGCTTGGCCGAAAGTTCATCGAGACTGCGCCAGTACTTCTTCCCGGTGAGAGGCGCGGGGCCGGGAGTAATGCGGATCAGATTGTCACCCGGTTGGGATTTCATCGGTGGCACCCCGAGCAGTTCGTAGGAGGATTCAAGTGTTTTTCCGCGATGATCTCGCGTCCAATCTCCGCCGGGTCGCGGGGAGGCACCCAATCGAGTTTCGTCACCAGGTCGGCGGGCCGTACGTTCGGCGCCGGATCCCTGTGACAATCCAGGCACCAGCCCATGTTGAGCGGCTTGACCTGCTTGACTTCGATCATCTGGTCGATCCGGCCGTGGCAGGAAACGCAACTGACCCCGGCGGTCACGTGGGCGCGGTGATTAAAATAGACGTAATCCGGGAGGCGGTGGACCCTGACCCAGGCAACCGGCTGACCCGTCGCATAACTTTCGCGCACTTTCACCAGGCTGGGGCTCTGGGTCTTCACACGCGTATGGCAGTTCATGCAAACTTCGGTGGGGGGAACGGCGGCGAAGGCGGCCTTATTTACGGTGTAGTGGCAGTACAGGCAATCCATGCCGAGGTTGCCGGCGTGCAGCTTGTGGCTGTACGGGACGGGTTGTTTAGGGGTGTAGCCGGGCTCGACGACGGTGGGGAGGGTGAGATAACCCGCCAGTCCAGCGCCGCCCACGACCACAAGGCCCACGACCGCTGCCCCAAGCCGGACATATTTGTCGGCTGTCTTTGGAAGGATCAAAGCCATCTTTGTGCGGTAGCTCCAGTGATTGCTGTAACGAACCCCGTATTGCCCAGGGGTGAACGGAAAAAATCGGCGGGCGTGCAGAGACGCTCCGCAAAAGGATCTTTATATTTTCTATCATGACCGCAATCTTTCTGCAACAGGAGTAAAATTTATTGTTAGGCAGCAATGCAAGGTCCCCCGACCAACAAATTGTTAAACCGCTTACGCAAAGAAGGCCGCGCGCCATGCCACGGGTAACTCGGGCGTTCGGCAACTTACGCATCCGGCCGAAACTCATGGTCCTGCACAACCTGTTCTTTCTGGTGCTGGCCTGCGCTGCTTACTTTTCACTTATCCCGTTGTTTCAAAAGCAGGTTTCCGATGCGCGGAAGCGGGAGTTGGAGCTGGTCCGGCAGGTGTTTTCGTCCGACATTCCCGTCTCCCAGCTCAAAGGTCTGGAAACGTACGAATTCCGGTCGGGCACGGCGGCAGAGTTGCAGGTTCCTAAACAGGTCCGCCTCTGGCTCGACGCTAATCCCGGAGAAATCTGGTGGGAGGCGAGAAATCCCTACACCTACCGGCGGGATCCCGACTCCGGAGCCTACTACCGGCTCAAGACCGATCCCGGCTCCTACAACAATGTTGTGGAGCGTGCCCGGCTGACTCTGTTCATCGTGCTGGGCGGGATTTACGCTCTGGCCGTGGTTCTGCTGGAGACGTTGATCATGCCGAGTTATGTGTACGGACCCATACGGTTGTTCCTGGAGGCCGATCACGCTACCCAGCAGGGGGACCGGGAGCATGAACTGATCCCGACGGACCGTATCCTGAAAGACGAGATCGGACAGATCATGTGGTCGCGGAACGAAACCGTCGCGGAACTCCGGCGGCATGAGGACAACCTGGCTTCCGCGCTGCAACGACTCGAGGAACAGGACCGGCTAGCCAGTCTCGGCCTGCTCAGCGCCAGCGTCGCTCACGAATTGAACACGCCGTTATCGGTCCTGCACGGGTCCATCGAGAAGCTGCGCGAAACCACCGAGGATCCACACACGCTGGAGAGGCTGGCCAGGATGGAGAGGGTGACGCAGCGCCTGCGCAAGATCAGCGAGGGGCTGGTCGATTTCGCGCGAACCCGGAAGCAGCGCATGGAACCGGTGTTGGTTCGGCCGCTGGTGGACGAGGCGTGGGGGTTGGTGGCGATCGACGAACGGGCGTCCGATGTCGATTATCGCAACGATGTCGCACCCGAACACGAGATCAAGGGAAACCCCGACCGGCTGATCCAGGTCTTCGTCAACCTGCTGCGGAACGCGCTGGATGCGGTAAAATCGAACGGCGGCCGGGCCAGGGGCGAGATCCGTGTATGTTCCCGGGCTTTCGTGTGGAACGAACAGCCCTGGTTATCCATCACAGTTCAAGATAACGGGCCGGGCATTCCCGCTGATGTCTTACCGGACATCTTTGAAGCATTTGTAACGACGCGGCTGGATGCTCGCGGAACGGGGCTGGGACTGACCGTGACCGAGGGCATCGTCAGCCAGCACGGCGGCAGTATTGCGGCGTCTAACCGTCCGCAGGGTGGAGCGACGCTGGAAGTCCGATTTCCGGCCTGCGGAACGCGAGACAAACAGCCGGCGCCAGCCGCCAGCCTCCAAGTTTAGTTAGGACAAAAGAGTGAAGGGCACAGCCGATCCAACTCCCGAGCAACAGAGTCCGAACGCGGTGATCGACATCGCGATTCTCGACGACGACACCGACTTCCGGAACTACCTGGAGGATTTTCTCAAAGACGAGGGTCTGTATACGGTGCGAGCGTTCGCCCATCCCGAGGACCTGTTTCTGGCGTCTGAACAGCGCCTGCCCGACATCGTCCTGCTGGACATGAAGATGGGCGAGTTCCGGGGCGACAAGGTGCTGGAGCAGTTGCTCGCGCGCTGGCCCGGGCTGTGCGTCATCATCATTACCGGATATCCGTCGCTCGAGGATATGCGGGCGACCTTCAAGCTGAAGGTCTTCGACTATCTCGCCAAGCCGTTCTCGCTGGCCCAATTGCGGCAGACGCTGAAGAACGCCATCGAGCACTACGGCCTTGGCCGCACCGCGCAGGACCGTCTGCGCGAGCGACTCGGGCACAAGATCAAAATGCTGCGGGTAGAGCGCGACTGGTCATTGAAGGACTTGGCCGCATCCACGAAACTGAGCGTGTCGCAGATCAGTTCCATCGAGCGGGGAGCGAATCTGCCGAGCATCGAGAGCTTTCTGGCCATCTGCCGGGCGTTCGATAAGAAGCCGTCGGAGATTCTGGCGTCCATCGATTTCTAAGCGTGTCTGTGGGATGATGCCAGAAGGTCCATCTCATGAACAAGATTCTCTACTTGATTCCACTCGCCACCCTCTCCGTGATGGCGCAGGACAATCCGATCAGCACCGCGATCAAGAACCAGTACACCGCGGTCAAGACCAACCTGATCAAGGCCTCCGAGAAAATGCCGGAGGAAGCCTACGCTTTCAAGGCGACTCCCGATGTGCGCAGCTTCGGCCAGATAATCGGCCACGTCGCCAACGCCAACTATTTCTACTGTTCCGCGGCCGCCGGCGAAAAGAGCCCCAGTTCGGGGAACATCGAGAAAGATAAGACTACCAAGGCCGACCTGACGCAGGCACTGAAGGACGCCTTCGCGTACTGCGACAAGGTCTACGACGGCATGACCGACGCCAAAGGTGCCGAGAAGGTGAAAGCCGGCCGCAACGAGAGTGCGCGACTGGGCATACTCGCCGGCAACAACTCGCATGACAACGAGCATTACGGAAACATCGTCACGTACATGCGGCTGAACAAGCTGGTTCCGCCCTCGAGCGAGCCCCGGAAATGATTTCGGACTAAGCGGGTTGCCGGTGTACTGTATACTGGCTGGAATCTGGGTTCCAACTTATGCAGCACCCGCACCACCATCATCCGGCGAAGTTGACGCGCCGTTCGTTGTTTGCCAGAGTGATCCCGGGCGCACTGCTGGCTCCCCGCGCTTTCCCCCAGAACGCGGACGGCATGGCCGAGCGCTTCCGCGAACATGTCCGCCGATTTCGAACGCAAGGGGCTGGCCGAACCTTTCAAGGGCGATCACCGCCAATGGCTCGGTCGAGCCCGGCCTCTTCGGGATCCATTCCACCGGTGTTTCCACCGCGCCCGTCCGCACCGCCGCCGAGCGTTTCCTGGCCAGCCTCACCCCGCAACAGCGCGACCGGACCATGTTCGCCGTCGACGATCCGGAATGGCGCAAGTGGATGAACCAGCATTTCTACGTGCGCCAGGGCGTCAGCTTCCAGGAGATGACGGACACCCAGCGGGACGCCGCTTTCGGCCTGCTGGAGGCGTCGCTGAGCGCGCGCGGCCTGAAGCTGACTCGCGACATCATGCGCCTCAACGAGACGCTCGCCGAGCTGACCGACGATCACGAGTTTCTCGGCGAATGGCTCTACTTCATCACCGTGATGGGCAAGCCCTCCGCAACCGAACCGTGGGGATGGCAGTTGGACGGGCACCACGCCATCATCAACTACTTCGTGCTGGGCGACCAGGTGGTGATGACGCCTTTCTTCGCCGGTTCCGAGCCGGTCACCGCCACTTCCGGCAAGTACAAGGGCATCGTCGATTCTCCAGGACGAGCAGAACCGGGGTCTCGACATGCTGCTGGCCCTGGACAATGCGACAGCGCGCGAAGGCGATCCTGAACCCGACAAGACCGGCAACTACAACCTCACCGAAGCGTTCAAGAGACAACGTGGTGCTCGATTACGCCGGCGCGCGTGCCGCGGATTTCCCTCAGCCGCGGCGCAAGCAGCTTCTGGATCTGGTCGAGCTGTACGTCGGCAACATGGACGACGGCCACGCGCGCGTCAAGATGGATGAAGTGAAGCGGCATATCGACCGCACCTGTTTCGCCTGGATCGGCGGCTCGGATTCGATCGAGCGTCTACTACTACCGCATCCACAGCCCGGTGATCCTGATCGAATTCGATCACCAGCGCCGGCCAACCTCGCGCGATTCGCGAAGGACCGCGAACGTGCCCACGCGCCAGCACATTCACTGCGTCGTGCGCACTCCGAACGGCAACGATTACGGTAAGGACCTGCTTCGCCAGCACTACCAGTCGCACGCGCACACGTGAGGCCGTCCATGCTCCAACAACGTTACCGATAGGTGTCTTTGGATCTGATTAGGATGGCGGAGATTTCCAGCAGCTCTTGCTGCGGGTACTTCCTGAAAATGATCCGGTACGGGCCGACTTTTTTACGCAGCCGTCCCTTCCACTCGGATCCTTGCAAGGCCTTTACGTACTCCACTCCGCTTCGTCTTTGGTTTCGAATTCATCAATCGCTCGCGCGATCCGCCCTCTCGCGTCGCGCGGGAGCCGTGCCAACTGCTTCTGTGCTTCTTCGGACAACTCAACGCGAAAGCTCATGTTTCACGTCGCGCCAGGGTTTCGATTCTCCGCGCTTAAGCTGGGCTTCGCCGCGGCGCACGAGTTTCTCCTCCTCCGGGGTCAAGACGTCGTCCGGGTCTACAAGGCGCTTCGGTTTGACGAGCACGCCGTTCGGTTGCTGGCTGAACGCCACGAAATCTCCCTCGCGTAGGTTCAAGGTTGCGAGCATTTCGCGCGGGATCACCACCTGGCGGCGCTGCCCCACGCGTCCGATCCGTTCTTTACTTGCGACCGTCTTCCCTGCCATACTTTCAGAATATCTGATCATCAGAACCAGTGAAGCAAGCGGCGTTCGACAGTTCTCTCTCTACCGCTTCCCCGATCCTCCCTTCAGAAACCGGTCGAACCACTCGAACGCATCCGCCTGCATGGCCCGGTCGAACTTGTGGCCGCCATCATAATAGATGGCCCGATAGCGGTCACTCGCATTGGCCCTTTTGAACGTCTCCGCGATCATCGCATCCGCCCGCTGCATCTCCGTCAGCGTGTACAGCGGATCCTGCCTGCAATCGAGAACCATCGTCGCCGCCGGAGCCCGCAGGGCCAGGATCTCCGGAAAATCCAGGTCTTTCGGCAGGCGCGGCACATAGGTCATCCAGGTGTGCGTGAAGGCTTTGTCCAGCAGGAAGTCACGCCAGGTGGTCATGAAGCCGACGGCTACCGCTACCTTGATGCGGTCGTCCAGCCCTCCCAGGAAAACAGTGCGCATGCCTCCACCCGACAACCCGGCGCATCCCAGTCGCGAGGCGTCCACATCCGGCCGGCTGGCCAGAACGTCCAACGCCCGCTGGTCTTCCACCAGGTAGACCCCCGGCCACGTCGTTCCCGCCGAGAGGAGGCTCTTCTCCATGATGTGTTCGTGCTGTCCGGCGAACGCGTTGTACTTCGCGATGCCTTCCTCGTCCTCGGGCGACGACGGATCAACGCCTCCCGCCCGGATCTGCGGCGGCACATCTTTCACCATCACCCTGCGGCTGGCAAACGGAAACGTGTCGTGTACCAGAACGGCGTATCCCCGCTTGGCGATCTCGTTCGCCCACCCGACGCCGCCGTAATACTGGGCCTGGTGCTTCTCTTGAACGGACCATGGCGTCGAGTCCGTTCTGGTGATCTTGCGCCAACCCATGTACTTGTTGCCGCCGTGATCGTGCAGCGCCAGGATGCCGGGCAAGGGTCCGCGCGCGCCCGCGGGCTTCAGGAACACCGCCTCGGTGACGGGTCCCATCGGCAATTGCCATTGGAGGAACTCGATGTCCAACCCGTCGTAGGTGGTGCGTCCCGTGACCGTCACCATGGGCTTGCCGCCCAAATCCACCGGACCGATGCACTCGAGCGCCCGCTTTCGCGCCGCCTCTCGCCACTCCGTAACGTTCTTCCATTTGCCGGTCCGGAACGACAGGCGCGCCGGACCGTCGCCCAGCACCGTGTCGGCAAGCCACGGTCCATAACTGCCCACCATGTTTACCCTCGGCGCAGTGGTCTGCCCGAACACCGCCGGGCACGACGCGAGGATGGTAACGAGCACTGCTGTGTGGTTCGGTCTCATTTCTTCCTATTGTGCGGCGCGCTAAAAGAACTTGCGCGCCATGTCCTGCCACAACGGCCAGTCGTGCACGGCGCCGTTGCCCCAGACGTCCAGCCAGTGTGGGATGCCCTTGGCGTTCAGCATGCCGCTCAACCGGCGGTTCTCTCCCAGGCAGATGTCGTACTCGGCAGTCCCCAACACGATCCGCATGTTGCGATACCGGTCCAGATACCACGGGTCGCTGGTGTTCGGCAGGTAATCCACCGGGTTATTGAAGTAGCAGTTGTCGTTGTAATATCCGCCGAGAAACTGCTTGATATCGAACGCGCCGCTCATGCTTACGCAGGACGACACGAGGTCCGGATGCCGAAGCGCGAAATTGACGCAGTGGTATCCGCCGAAGCTACAGCCCGTCACTCCCAGCGGACCGCCGTTGCGGCCTCGAATCAGCGGGAACACCTCGTCCGTGACGATACCGCTCGTACTGATGTGGCGCCAGGCCCGGTGGCGCGGATGCGCGCCGCGGTTGTACCAGCTCTCGCATCGACGCTGTCCACGCAAAAGCCTGGAGTTCGCCTCGATCCAACTTCAACGGACCGCATCGAAATCATCCCCCGATCCTCATACTCGTAGAATCGTCCCTGGACGAAGGGAAAACCAGCAGCGGCGTTCCACCGTGCCCGAACACCAGCAACTCCATGTCACGGCGCAGGGCGGGACTGTACCATCGATGATGTTCGCGATTCATGGAGTGCCGGGAAGCCTAGAGTTTCAACAGGGCGCGAAGCCGCTTGGTCTGAACACGGCTCACCGGGACCTCGGTTTGGCGCTTGTCGTCCATCCGCAGTTGGTAACTCGACTTGAACCAGGGAATCACTTCCTTGATCCGGTTGATGTTCACCAGGAACGACCGGTGGACGCGCCAGAATACTTCGGGTCCAGGTTCGACTGCAGACTCTTCGATGGTCCGGTAATTCGACTGTCCCTCTACGATTAGTGGCCACAATCGTGATCAGTCCATCGTCGATGGTCGCGTAGATCACGTCGTTGGCATCCACGATGAAGTTTCGGTTGTTGCTCTTCACCAGCAGCTTGGTGCGCTGCGCGGCTGCGGCGCAGTGGGCGCGGGAGTCCGCTTCCGCGTTTTCGCCTTCCGCTCATGCACCCGGCGCGCCCGCTCGATGGTCATCGCCAGTCGGTCCTTTTCGATCGGCTTCAGCAGGTAATCCATCGCCTCCAGGCGCGAACGCCTCAATGGCGTACTGATCGAAGGCCGTGGCCAGGATGAAATAAGGCAGGGGATTTCCTTCTCGCGCAGTTTGCGGATGACGCGAGAGTCCGTCCATGCCCGGCATCTGGACGTCCATGAAGACCAGGTCGGGTTCCAACTTCTCGATCAGATCGAAGGCTTCGTAGCCGTTCGATCCCGTGCCGCCACCCCACATCGGGGAAGTCTTGAGCAAATACAATAGTTCTTCTGACGCAAGTTGCTCGTCGTCTACGATGACCGTAGAAATGGTCGTGGTCGTCGCGCGTGCCGCCATGAAGTTGATAGTATAGCTGAGGACCGGCGCATCCGGCCCTTGCCCTAATTATTTCTACATTTTAGCTCGCAACAACCTGAAGGAGTACTCATTTGTCCAATACGAAAGAGAACGTGCGGATCGCGCCCGCCGATGGCAAGCTCGGCGTGCTGATTCCCGGCATCGGGGCCGTCACCACCACTTTCATTGCCGGCGTCGAAGCCGTCAAGCGCGGTCTCGCGCAGCCCATCGGATCCCTCACCCAACTTGCCACCGTCCGCCTTGGTAAGCGCACGGAAGGACGTACGCCGCTGATCAAGGATTTCGTTCCGCTGGCCGGCCTCGACGACCTCGTCTACGGCGGTTGGGACATATTCGAAGACAACGCCTACGAAGCAGCCGTCAGGGCGCAGGTGCTCGATCGTTCTCTGTTGAACAGGTGAAAGAGCCGCTCTCGGCCCTCAAGCCGATGAAGGCCGTGTTCGATCACGAGTACGTTCGCAATATCAACGGTCCGAACGTGAAGCAGGCGGCCACCAAAATGGAGAAGGCCGAAATGCTCATGCAGGATATCGAGGATTTCCGCCGCAACAACAACTGCGCTCGCGCTGGTGATGATCTGGTGCGGGTCCACCGAAGTGTTCCACCGGCCCAGCGCGGTGCACCAGACCCTGGCCAACTTCGAGGAAGGCCTGCGCAACAACGACCCCGAAATCGCCCCCAGCCAGATCTATGCCTATGCGTGCGATCAAGTGCGGCGTCCCGTTCGCCAACGGCGCGCCGAACCTGACCACGGACATCCCGGCTCTGCTCGACTTCGCCCGCGAACGGAATGTTCCCATCTGCGGCAAGGACTTCAAGACCGGCCAGACCTTCATGAAGACGCTGATCGCGCCCGGCTTGAAAGCGCGCATGCTGGGCGTGGCGGGCTGGTTCTCCACCAACATCCTCGGGCAATCGCGACGGCGAGGTGCTCGACGATCCCGGCTCCTTCCGGTCCAAGGAAGAGACCAAGCTCTCCGTGCTCGAGCAGATCCTGCAGCCGAATCTGTACCCCGATGCTGTACAAGGATCTCTATCACAAGGTTCGCATCAACTACTACCCGCCGCGCGGCGACTCCAAGGAAGGCTGGGACAACATCGACATCTTCGGCTGGCTCGGCTATCCGATGCAGATCAAGATCGATTTCCTGTGCCGCGATTCGATTCTGGCCGCGCCGCTGGTGCTCGACCTGGTCCTGTTCCTCGACCTGGCCCAGCGCTGCCGGAATGCGCGGCATCCAGGAGTGGCTGTCGTTCTACTTCAAAGGCCCGATGCACGCGCCGGAGGTCTACCCCGAGCACGACATCTTCATCCAGCTCATGAAGCTGAAGAACACGCTGCGCTGGATGCGGGGCGAGGACCTGATCACCCACCTCGGCCTCGAGTATTACGACTAAAATCGTTGAATGGACGTTCTCGTAATCGGTGGAACGCTCTTTATCGGCCGGCGCCTGGTGGATGCATTGCTGGGAGCCGGCCACTCCGTCACCGTCCTTCACCGCAATCCGGATTCGAAGCTGCCCGCGCAAGTCGAAGGACTCCTCGCCGACCGCAATGACGGCGATTCGGTTCGCCGCGCACTGGCGGGCCGCCACTTCGATGCGGTCTTCGACAACGTCTACGATTGGCAGCGCGGCACCACGGCCGAACAAGTGGAGGCCACCGCGCGAGCCTGTCGCCGGCCCGCATCTTTCCGCGCTACATTTTCATGTCGAGCGTCGCGAGCCTACCGGCGAAGGCCTCGACTTGGATGAGGACGCACCGCTCGCGCCCGACGGCGATCCCAACCTCTACGCCGCCCACAAGGCTTCGAGCGAGCGAGCCCTGTTCCGGATGCACCGCGACGAGGGATTCCCCTCCGTCACCCTCAGGCCCCCGTTCGTCTACGGACCGGGAAATCCGTTTTATCGGGAAGCGTTCTTTTGGGATCGCCTGCGCGATGGACGTCCGATCATCGTGCCGGACGACGGCAGCCGCCTGATGCAGTTCGTCCATGTGGACGACCTTGTGCGGATCTGTATGCGGATTCTCGACGAACCGCTCTCCGTCGGCCTGGCCTTCAACGCCGCCCACGCTTCACCGGTTTCACAAGAACAGGCGGTACGGGCGTTGGCGGAAGCGGCTAACCGGGAGGTGCGCATTGTCCATGTGCCGCGGAAGAAGGCGCTCGCCGCGGGCGGGAGTCTGATGGGGTCCAAGTTGTACTTCGGCGAATATTTCGACCTGCCCTCGATCACGATTCGGATCGATCGGGCGCGCCGAATCCTCGGTTTCCAGCCGGTGCCGTTCAGCCAGGGGCTTCGTGCGACCTACGAATGGTGGTTGGCCAATAACCCCTTTCCATCGCCCGATTACTCCTTCGAAGACGAGTTGCTCCGCTAAGCCGCCATACGGCCCGCACGCGATTCGAGCGAACGGTCGCGGAAGTTGATAGCATACGTGACCATGCTCCCTGATTACATATCGAAAGCCGATCCCAACCCGGCATCGAATCGTGCGCCCTGGTACGTCAACACCGCTCCCACGTATGCCGGAGTCTTCCTCTGGATCGCGTTCTACAACTCGCTGGCGGGCGGCGCCATTGATCGGGCGGGGCTCGGCGTGTGTATCCTGGCTCTCGCCGTCGCCGGCCTCTTGAGTTACGGGCTTTATTACTATGCCCCGGCGATGTTGGGCATGAAGACAGGGCTGCCGCTCTATGTTGTAGGCAGTTCCACGTTCGGTACCGCGGGCGGCTATCTGATGCCGGGCCTTCTGATGGGACTGCTCCAGATCGGCTGGTTCGCCGTCGGGACATTCTTCGCCACTCGATTCATCCTGAGCGGACTGGGCCTGAGCACGCAGCCCGGAACGGTGCTGTTCACCGTAGTCGCGGTGATCTGGGGCTACACGATGGCCTACGTGGGCGCCAAAGGCATCCAGTACGTCGCCAAAGTGGCGCTCTATCTGAACGGCATCGCGTTCCTGATGGTGCTGGTTGTGTTTCTGAAGACGATGGGCGGTCTCGGCCAGCACACCGTGAATCCGGCCAAGGCGGACTCCTTCGCCGCTTTCACCTTCCTGGTGCAGGCAGTGATCGGATTCTTCGCGACGGCCGGAGCCGCTGGAGCCGACTTCGGAATGAACAGCCGCGATACGAGGGATGTCCGCCTGGGCGGGTTGGTGGGCGTTGCCCTGGCGGTCCTGTACGCCGGCGGACTGCCGATCCTATCGGTTGCCGGTGCGCGGGCGCTGAACCCGTCCGTGGACTCCTTCCTCTACGAAGGCGCCATCGGATCCCTGGGTGGATTGCTGGCCTCGGCGATGTTCTTCCTGTTCGCGATCACGTCGATACCTTCGGCTTGCTTCTGCGCATTTATCGCCGGCAACAGCTTCTCCACGATGATTCCGGGCGTGAAGCGCATCTCTTCGATGATGATCGGTATGACGGTGGCCATCATTCTTGCCATCACGGGTGTAGCTGAAAATCTGATCGGATTCTTCACCATCGTCGGTGCCTCCTTCGGCCCCATTTGCGGTGCGATGGCAGCTGACTATCTGCTCTCGGGCAGAAAGTGGGCGGGACCTCGGCAGGGTGTCAGCATCGCAGGCTACGGCGCTTGGGCCATCGGATTCATCGTCGGAATTCTCCCGTTCCTGCCGGTGTCGGACGCTGTGAAGAGCGCCGCGCAGCCGGCCGTCGTGTACAGCTTCATCACTGGATTCGTGGTCTACGCGCTGCTGGCCAAGTTGGGCCTGGAGCCGGCGCCCGTGCCGGAGAAGGTCCGCACCGCCGCGCTGTAGACGGCGGGGGTGACGCATGATTCCCGTTTCGATACTGTTGAGCGCGGTCTACTACTTGACCCTCCCGTGGCATCCGTTCCCGGGCAGTTGGGCGGTGAAGGCAGCCCCGGTAGCCGTCCTGGCCTTCCTGGCCGGCCGCAAAGGGGCGCGGGGACTCGCCACCGCGTTGGCCTTCTCCGCGCTGGGCGATGCACTGCTGGAGTCGCCGAATCTGTTCATCGGAGGGCTGACGTTTTTCCTGCTGGCTCAGATCACTTACACCGTGGTGTTCGTACGCCAGTGGAAAGAAGTGAAGGTGACCGCGGGCGCTGTCATGGCCCTGATCTACTCCGCCGGACTCGCCGCCTGGCTGCTGCCCGAAGTGGGGACCATCGTGGTGCCCGTGGCATTTTATGTCGTTGCCCTGACGGCCATGGTGACGAGCGCGTTCACAGCTCGCTTATCCAACCGCTGGGTTGAGGTGGGGGCGGTTCTCTTCCTGATCTCGGATTCGGTGCTGGCGGTGGATCGCTTCCGCATGCCCGTGCCGTTCGCCGAATGGATCATCTGGCCCACTTACTACGTGGGCCAGTTACTCATTGCTACCGGCTTCCTCAACGCGTTGGCGAAAGATACACCGCCGCTGACCGCGCAGGCAGTTCAACAGTAAGTTCGCCATGGTGGACGCGGCCGTCTCCCCCGCCCAGCGCATCGTGCAGGCTTCCATCCGCCAGCCCCTCCGCTGAGACCGCAACGCGGGACAGCTTCGCATCGTTGTTGAAAACCACGATCGCCGAGCACGTTCCGCTCGAACGAAGATAAGCGTAAACCTGGTCCGTGGCGGCCAGGTCCGTCAGCTTCCCCCGCCGCAGACAATCGTTCGCCGCGCGCAGTCGCGCCAACGTGCGAACGCGTTCGAAGACCGATTGTTCGTCGGCGCTTCTGCCCGTTTTGGTGAATGCGTTCCTGCTGTCGCCCGGGAAGCCGCCCGGAAAATCGCGCCGGTTGTCGGGATCGTTACCTCCGGCCATCGCGATCTCGTCGCCGTAGTAAATCATCGGGATTCCCCGCGTCGTCAGCAGGAACGTGAACGCGAGTTTCAGGCCGGCCGGCGTGGCTCCGTCTTCGTTCATGAATCGCTGAACGTCGTGCAATCCGAGAAAGGTCACCAGCATGTCCGGGTTGGGGTAGAGATGGTCGTGTCCAATCATGTTGGCGACCTCTCGGATGCTCTTGCCGTTCGCGAAGGCGCGCCGCAACGGGAAGAACGCAGGAAAATCGAACAACGAATCCACCCCGCTGTCGATCCCGTCAAACTGCGGCCTGCCACCCTGGAAGAAGGACACCAGCGCCGGATCGCCATCGAACATCTCGCCGACCACCCTGAACTTCGGGTATTCCCGCTTGATCGCGGCCATCCATTGGGCCCAGAACGAACGCGGCACGTAGGGCCAGGTGTCCTGGCGGATCCCGTCCATCCCGCTCACACCTATCCACCACAGCGTGTTCTGAATGAGGTAACGGGCCACTTCCGGATCGTCCTGGTTCAAGTCGGGCAGGATGTCGAGAAACCATCCCTCCAGCGTCGCTTTGCGCATGGCCGACGGCGAATGCGGATCCATCAGCGTCCAGGTCTGCCAGGTGTTGGCCTGATGTTTCGCCAGCGTTCCGTTGTACCAGGTGGGTGTTGGCGAATCAGTTACCCAGGGATGGAAGGGACCCGTGTGATTCGCCACCTGGTCCTGGATGATCTTGATCCCCGACTGGTGCGCCTTGTCCACCAGTTCGCGGAACTTGTCGAGGGTTCCGAGATGTTCGTCCACCGCGTAGAAATCGACGGCGCCGTAGCCGTGGTAATCGGTAATCGCCTGTCCGCCGTACGTTTCGCGCGTGTTGAGATGGTTCACGTTGTCATAAACGGGATTCACCCACACCGCCGTAACTCCCAGGTCCTTCAGGTACGGCAGACGGTCGATAATGCCTTGCAGGTCGCCGCCGTGATAATAGCGCCCTTTCGTTCGGTCCAGCAGGCCTTTCGAGATTGCGGGATCGTCGTTCGAAGGGTCGCCGTCGGCGAAGCGGTCGGGCATGATCAGGTACATCAGGTCGTTCGGCGAGAATCCCTGAAAGCGGCCGTCACGCGCCAGCGGTCGCGAGACCGCGAACGGAATGGTTGCGTTTCCGTCCCCCGTTGTGACCGTAAATTGCACCGGGCCGGGTTGCGCGGACCGTGGAATCGAGAGATCGACGAAGGCGTACGTCCCCGCATCATTGACGCGTACATTGGCCGTTCGGAATCCGTGAGCCTCGATTGTGACGCGCGCTCCGTGAAGGTTTGTTCCGCGCAACAGCAGTCGAACCGGATTGATGGAATGACCGGCCCACCAATTCGGCGGATCCACTTTCACCACCGTTGGAGGGGCTGCGCAAAGCAGACTGGATATCAGGCAGAGAGTAACAGTAAGGCGACGCATATCTATTTACATTCATGTTAACCGGAAACAAATTCTTATGTGGAGGCGCCCTATTTTCCCGGACTTTTTGCATCGAATTATCCCTCTAATCATTCCATAAATTGTAAGTGAATCGAATCGACTATAAGAACGCATAGAGCATATCAGATCGCTTAAGGCTAACTCATTGACATTTGAGGCTAAGTCGTTGACATAGTCGCAAAGGTCATTTTGGCGTTCCACCTGCTATGGCGACGCCATGGCTCAACGCATGAAGTTTAGCGTTCCAATCTTCGCGATCGCATTGCTGCTTGCGGCGCTCGTTACCCTTAACCTGAACGGCCAGGCAATCAGCGGCGATCTGACAGGTACAATCCTGGATTCCACTGGAGCTGGCATCCCGAACGCGAGAGTGGAGGCGGTTAACACGGCAACAGGGGTGGCCGCGAGCACCAATTCCAATGCTACCGGCGAATACCGGCTCAGCAACCTCCCCCCGGGGACCTATAACGTAAATGTAACCGCGTCCGGCTTTGCGGCAGGCTCGTTACGTAACCTCCGAGTGAATCTCAACCAGGTGGCCACTGCTAACATCACTTTGGAAGTGGGCGCCACCACTAGTACGGTGGAGGTCCACGAAGCAGCCGCGGTGATCGACACGACTACGGCGCAGGTTCAAAACACGTACGAGGCGAAACAAGCCGAGGACCTTCCGATCACGTCGATCGGGTCGGGCGTGAACAACCTGGCCCTGCTGAATTCCGGCGTGTCCAGTAGCGGCGGTGTCGGCGTGGGTAGCGGGCCTTCGGTGGGCGGACAGCGGCCCAGAAATAACAATTTCACCATCGAAGGAGTGGACAACAACAACAAAGGCATCACCGGTCCCCTCGTTCAGTTGCCTAATGATGCGGTGGCGGAGTTCACGCTGCTGCAGAACCAGTTCTCCCCGGAATACGGCCATTCCTCGGGCGGCCAGTTCAACACGATCGTCAAGAGCGGAACGAATGAACTGCACGGCCGCATCTACGAGTACCACCAGAACCGCGACTATAACGCCATCGACCAGTCGTTTGCGCGCCAGACTCCGGCGGGTGAGCCTGTCATCAATCCGCGCTACGACAACAACCGCCTCGGAGGAGCGATTGGCGGACCCATCCAGAAGAACAAGTGGTTTTACTTCGCCGATTTCGAGTGGAATCCGATTGGGAGAGCGTCCTCGCCCTCGGGCCAGGTCTTCGCTCCGACTGCGGCCGGCTACAGCCTGCTGCAATCCGACCCCCGGGTCAGTACGACGAACCTGAACGTCCTCAAACAATACGCGATGGCGCCAACCGCGTCGGGGGACGCAGTGCAGGTGGGTAACAACAGTGTTCCACTGGGAATCCTGTCTGTCATCGCGCCGAACTGGCAGAACAACTACTTCGGCGTCGGCACGATGGACTATAACATCTCCGACCGGGACCAACTCCGCGGGCGCTTCGCGTACAACAAATACAACTACATCGACATTTCAGCGCAATTACCCGCGTTCTACCAGACGCTGCCGCAGACGAGTTACATTGCCACGCTGGCCGAGTATCACACCTTCAGCCCGAGCGTGACGAACGAATTCCGCCTGGGTTATAACCGGTTCAACCAGCCGATACCGGCCGGAGAGTATTCTTTCCCGGGCTTAAACGCCTTTCCTCAACTCACATTTGACGATCTGGGCGGGCTGCAACTCGGACCGAACCCGAGTGCGCCGCAAAGCACGGTTCAGAACCTCTACCAGGGAGCGGACAACCTGACCTGGGTGAAGGGCAGGCATACATTCAAGTTCGGCACGGATTTCCGCAAGTCCATCTCGCCGCAAACCTTCACGCAACGCTCCCGCGGCGACTACGAATATTCGAACCTCCAGGATTACCTGTACGACCTGGCTCCCGATGTCACGGGCGAGCGCAGCGCGGGTAACCCGGTTTACTACGGCGACCAGATTGCCACTTACTCCTACGTCCAGGACCAATGGAGATTGAACCAGAACTTGACCCTGAATCTGGGGGTCCGGTACGAATACACCACTGTTCCGTTCACCATGCGGCAACAGACCATCAATGCTCTGTCCACCGTGCCCGGGGTCCTGGAGTTTAACGAACCGCAACCGCAGAAGAACAATTGGGCGCCGCGCATCGGCTTCGCTTACTCCCCAGGCAAGAGTGGAAACACGTCCATTCGGGCGGGCTTCGGCCTCGCCTACGACGTCCTGTTCGATAACCTCGGCCTGCTGGCGCTTCCTCCGCAACTCTCTACCACGCAGGACGTGGGCGCCCCTGGCCAACCGGCCATTGGAAGCCCGAACTTCCTCGCCAATGGCGGACTGACCGGCGGCTCTGCAGGCGCCGCGTTCACACCGGAAGAGGCACGTGCCGCCACATCGAACTACATCCCGAGTGTGATCAAACAACCCTACTCCATCCAGTGGAATTTCGGAGTCCAGCACGTGTTCGCTCGGAACTACACCTTCGAGGCCCGGTACCTGGGAACGCAGGGCGTCCATTTGTATGTTCAATCGAACCCGACCCGCATCTCCCCGCTCGACGCCGGCAACCAACTTCCCACGTACATGAGTATGCCTTCGACATCCGCCCTGGCAGGCCTGCCGTACACTTTAGGCGACTTGCGCGCCCTGCCGAACATCGACCCGCGATTTTCGGCGGCCGGGTTTACGACGCCCATCACGGAGTACACGCCGCAGGGGTACTCTCACTATCACGGCCTGGCACTGCAGTTGAATCGCCGGTTCTCCAACGGGCTGCAATTCGTGGGCGCCTATACCTGGAGCCATCTGATCGACAACAGCACGGCCGAAGTTTTCAGCACAGTCCTCACGCCGCGGCGTCCGCAGGACTTTCAGAATCTCGCCGCCGATGAGGCGTCGTCCGCTTTGGACCGCAGGCACCGCTTCACCTTTAGCGTGATCTACGACGCTCCGTGGTTCAAGGACCGAAGCTGGTTCATGAAGAACGTGGTAGGCAATTGGGAACTCGCTCCCATCTACACCTATGAGAGTCCCGAATACTTCACCGTTCAGAGCGGGATCGACTCCAACCTGAATGGCGACGCGTGGCCGGACCGCGTGCTCGTGAACCCATCGGGTGCCGCCCACACGGGAAGCGCCGTCACGCCGGTTGACCGAACTGGAAACGCGGTGGCGATGAACGATCCGTCCACCGTCGCTTATGTGGCGGCCAATCCCAATGCCCGGTACATTCAGGCAGGCTACGGCGTGATTCCGACCGCCGGCCGGAATACCGAACCAACGCGTCCCATCAACAACTTCGACGTGACCGCGATGAAGCGCTTTAACTTGACTGAGCGGTTCCGCCTGGAGTTCGCGGCGCAAGTCTACAACCTGTTCAACCACCCGCAATACGTGCCGGGTTTTGTGAACGATATCCAGCCGACCACTCACTCGGCGGATGCCAGCGTGACTTCGTTCGTTCGCCTGACTTCGGGTAACTTAGGGGCAGGGTTGTGGAACCAGCCTCAGAACGTGTTCTCGAGCACTCCAAGGAGCATGCAGCTGTTCCTGAAACTGATCTTCTGATCTGGGAGTTATTCGAGCCTGAGGCCGCGCAGCCAGGATTCCGTCTGATACTGCGTATCCGACATGCCGATCAGCGTCCGACGGGATGTTGATCGGCATCGTCGGAATCCAACGCTGCGTCTAAGTCACTGCCGGCAGGCCCTTCCTGGCTTCCTTGTCCGGGTCATTCTTCACCGCGCAGCTATCATCCAGGATCATCGTTTCACCGTTGGCCGCCGAGTACTTGGGCCAGTTGGGAAGCCCGCCGCCATTCGGATTGCCGGTTCTCATGAACTGCAGCAAAGCGCCCGCCATCTTCGTCGACAATGCTTTCGGTCTCGGGCCGCCGCCTGTGTGGGTCAACATCAGATCCGTGTTGTAAAACCAGAAGCAGATATCCACGCAATGGAACGCTCGCATGCGGTTGTCGAACAAAGGAGGTTGCCAGGTGAACCAATTGACGTACACCGGGGCCGGCTGTTTGGATTTCACATTCGCAAGCGCAACCACGCTCTGCCTGTTGCTGCTGACCAGTGACCAGATTTCCACGGGCTTCAAGCCCGGAAAAGCCTTCGCATAGGACGCGACAACGTCCTTCGCCTTGTCGCCGAAACCTGCGCCGAAACCCGCTCTCTCCTTCAGTCGCTCCGTCACCTGCTCGAGCGTGATGGATTCCAGTGAGGAATCAAACCAGCTGGGCGACTGTTCGTTCTGAACGGAACTGATGATCATCGGCACGCTGGCTGCCGTGGGTGCCGCCTCGGGATCGTAGGGATGACAGGGCAGAATGCTGCCGTCCACGACAGGGCTGAATCCGCGCGTCATGCCGCCCCCGGGTCCTGCCTCCCTGGCAACGGCCTGCTGCGCCTTGGTTGCGATGCCATAGAAATCCTTCCAGGGCATGGTCTGCAGCTTATCCAACTCATTGGCACTCAGCCCGGCCTCTTTCAGCACCGCGGCCCCCAACTTCTCGGAAAAGGCCTTTTCCGCGGATCTCCGGGACGCTCCGCTCAGCACCACGGCTTTATGGAATAATCCCTTGGCCGAAGGCATCGCGGTCAGGATGCAGACTTTCGCTCCACCGCCCGACTGCCCCATGATGGTGACGTTTGCCGGATCGCCGCCAAAGTTGGCGATGTTGTCGCGAACCCATTCCAGGGCAGCGACGATGTCCATCATGCCGACATTCCCGGAAGCGGCGAACTTCTCTCCGCCCACGCCGGCAAGGTTGCAGAAACCCAGAGGACCTAGCCGGTGATTGATGGAGCAGAAGACGACGTTTCCCAACCGCGCGAGATTCTCGCCATTGTAACCATCGTGTTCGATCCCATTGCCGGCCGTGAAACCGCCGCCGTGGATCCAGAACAGCACCGGTCTTTTCTTGCCGTCGTTGATTGCCGGCGTGAACACGTTGATCCGCAGGCAATCCTCGCTGACGTCGTCGTAATTCCAATGGTCCCGGAATGAACCGAACTTGTTCGCATACCGGTTGTCCATATTCTGCGGCGCTGAGTTGCCCCACCAGAGCGCAGGGTACACATCGGTCCAGGGCTTTGGTTTCTGCGGAGGCATGAACCGGTTTGCCCCGGAGGTATCCGCGCCGTAGGGCATGCCGAGGAAGTAATTGATACCCCGGAGCACGTATCCTCTCACCTTTCCGTATTGAGTGTCGGTCAGCGCGATGTTGTCGCCGACAAGCAGAATCTGCCCGTCCTGGCTTTTTGCCATCGCGTCTTCCGGGGCTGCGGCCATCGCCGCCGCACCAACGGCAATCGAGGCTGAACTCGTCCCAAGTGCCTGCATGAACTGGCGTCTGTTTGAATTCATAGTTTTCAGATCCTCAAATAGATTGCCGGCCCGGAACCTTCCTGTGGCCGTCCGGCAGCAATCCGCGTACATCCAGCATACGTCCGAAAACCCTACGCCGGGCTCCACTCAGCACCACGTGTTGCCGTTTCTGACGAGTGGACCCGCATACGGCGTCCGGATTGGAAGGAGTACGATAGCCTGATGACCAGCTATAAGCACATCATCCTCGGCGGCGGCATGGTCGCCGGTTATCTCGCGAAAGAGTACGTTGACAACGGCGGAAGTCCCGGAGATCTCACCATCGTTTCCGCCGACGATGTCGTGCCATATGAACGCCCGCCGCTTTCGAAGAGTTTCCTCGCGGGGAAGGACAGCGAAGAGTCGGTTCTGATCAGCCCGCCCGATTTCTACGACGCGCACGGCATCGAGATCAGGCGCAACACGACGATTACCTCCCTCGACTCAGAACGTAAACGTCTCCACACGGCTGCCGGCGAGGATCTCGCGTTCGAAAAGCTTGTGTTCGCGACCGGAGCACAGGTCCGCACGCTCGACGTCCCGGGCGCTTCGCCGCGAAACGTGCTGTATCTCCGCTCCCTCGCCGACTCCCGGCGAATTCGCGAACGCGCGATGGTAGCAAAGAGCGCGGTCGTCGTGGGCGGTGGCTTTATTGCCATGGAGGTTACGTCGGTGCTGGCCAGCCGTGGCATCGAGACGACGATGCTGGTTCGTGACGAGCGCATGTGGAAGGCTTTCTTTACGCCGGAGATGTCCGCGTTTTTCAGAAAGTATTACGCCGACCGCGGCGTCCGTGTGCTGACGCAAACCGCCGTCGCGGCGATCGAGCACGACTCCGCGGCGCGCCTGAACACGGGCGACACGATCGGTTTCGACTTGCTCGTAGCCGGCATCGGTGTACAGCCCGTCACGGACCTGGCAGCCGGCGCTGGTCTGAAGACCGGCAACGGTGTCCTGGTGAACGAATTTCTGGAAACGGAGCATCCGGACATTCTGGCTGCGGGCGACGTCGTGAACTATCCCGATGCGATCTTCGGCAACAAGCGGCGGCGAGTCGAACACTGGGACAATGCAGTATCGCAGGGGCAGCACGTCGCGCGCGCGCTGCTCGGCCGCCGCGAGGCCTTCATTCACGTACCGTACTTCTTCTCCGACGTGTTCGACCTCTCCTATGAATTCTGGGGAGACCCGTCAGGAGCCGATCGCATCGTACACCGCGGCGATCTGCATACCAGCAGCTTTAGCGTATGGTGGCTGTCCCGCGACAACCTCGTCGCTGCATTCACCATGAACCGCCCTGATGAGGAGCGCGAACTCGCGCCCGAACTGATTCGTTCGAAACGCACAATCTCCCCCGAGCGTCTGCGCGGCGCACGTTCTTTGCACGAGTTTGACTAGCAAAGCTCAATACAGGGGCGCCTGTGGAGGATCGCGGGTCGGAAACGCCGAAACAGGGGTGAGCCAAGGACCAGGCGATGTTGCATCCCGAAGGTTGGTGCCTACCTGGCACCGACCCCCCGGGATCGTTGACCGGCCGGGTTCTCGGAGCTGAACCAGATCAGGACCAGACTAGGAACGATACGTCGCCGTCGCGACTTCGATGCTTGGCACGTCAGCGGTTCAAGCGGGACCCTGACCGACTTGTCGTTCCCAACCTAACCCGACGGTGCGGCTAATGAACGGAGAGTTCGGTGATCCATCACGAGAACGGATTCATAATCCGATCGAGAGAGACATGCCGAACCAACGCCCGATTGAACACTGAAGGAACTACTCAGGCGTGCAACTGACGGCCAAGAGATCGCGGATGGCCTGCTTGCATTCACCCGATTTTCGCTGGGCGTGTGACAACCGAGCCCGAACCACCGAAGCCGGTTACGGTTTCCACGCGGTGCGGAAGCCCAGCACCCGGTTGACATGAAACGGATTGCACCAGACGACAGATAGACAATCGCACACGTCCGGGATGTGCCGATTCTGCCGCTTCTTGCTCGGCTTTGACGCTTCCGTGGTCACCACGCACCGATTCGGCGCCGCCATGCAGTACGCGATCAGGAACGGATCGCGACCGATTTCCTCTAGTTCGTCATCGGTGAGATCGGGCGCGTATCCGTCGCGCACAACCTTCTGCACGAGGGCAGCGTCCACCGCTTCGTCCAATTTCAGCGCGTCCTGATTTTCCTTCTCTTTCATCCAGTCGAGAAGCAGGTCGTCCTTCTTGCGGCCCGCCAGAATTTCTTCGAGGATTTCGACCGGAAGCTTGATATTGCCAAGCCTTCCCTGATGCTGAATCCATGCCCAGAACTCGGGTATCTGATCGATTGGGTAATAGGTGTTGCTTGCGGTGATCAGGACGTTCGCATCGAACAAGTAGAGCACCTATCGCACACCTCGCCTCACTCCCGCATAGAGCAGGGGCTCGACGTTTCTCGGCTTAACGCCCAACACTCGGCTTGCTTTCGTATATGTGATATTCCCTTCATCGAGGGAGCGCCGAACCAGCCCAAGCAGCGCCGGACCGACGCGATGCCTGCGAACGACGTAATAGCTTGGTCCACTTTCGGAGGCTCTCTGCTTTGCCGTTTGCCTCTGCCGGGATGTCAGCCATTCCTTCTGGAAGTGCGCGCTCAGTTCCGACCACATGGGCTTGTTGATCAGCCCAGCGCGCAGCAACTTATAGGCCACCATAGAGCGACTCACGCGGCGCGCCTCGGCGAAGTCGGAGATCTCCGTTATCACCTTTTGAAGCGTGACGACCTTCGGGAACGCCGCCAGTTCCTTCGCCGGCAGCAGGATTTCCCCGGCCACATCGTTGCAATACTGTTCGATGCGATTCGTGGCCTCGGAGCCGCTTACGCCGGTATCCCCCAGCCACAGATGCGCCAACTCGTGCAGGGCGGTGAAGGACCACGCCGAGCGGGCATCCTGATCGTTGATGACGATCAGGGGTGCGATCGTATCCGATACAGCGAATCCCCGGAATACTTCGACCGGGATATTCGTGTGATGGCTGCCCAGGTTCCCGAGAAGAAGCACGAACACGCCAGACGCCTCGATCTTGGATCGCAGATAAGTGAAGGCCGCGTCAGCCGTCTTTTCCGCCCGGAACTCGGCCATCGCGAAATGCATGCGCTCTGCCGCTCGCGCTGCCAAGGATGTGACCGGCATCTCCATCGTCGCCGTTCCGATAAAGCCCACGGGCTCCGTCTCGGCATCCTCAAGCATGGAACGGATGAGTCCCTGCCGCGCCTTGATATCCCTGATGAGCGCATCAAGCTCGGGGTTGTACCGCTCAGGCCCGGGCAGCGTGCGGAAATCCTGCCCCCTGTCGCCAGTCTTCGGCGGCTGATTCAGGTAAAACACGAGCAGCGGACGCCGGTACGCCAGCGACATCCTGAGCAGCAGGGGCCGCGAGGGCTCCTGAGCCCCGGCTTCCAAGTCCGCAAGTCTCTCTGCCCCCGTCCGGCCGCGAGCCTCTTTCAGACCGAGAGCCTGCGCGGCGTCTTCAAGAGGCAGCCCTGCCGTCTCTCGCGCCCACGTCAGAATCTCCGGCCGTATCGCTCCCATCTGGAACCTGTCCTATCCTATAAGAATTCATATCGGCAGGGGTAGCGCCCCGCCTGCCGGCCAGCGCCCCGCCATGCCGGCCACGGCTGAACACCACCGGAACACTATCAAGCTTCGCCCGGATGTCCTGAATGAGAACTGGCTAGACTTGTTCGCCAGAACGCGTTGACAAACGCTGCGATGTGTAGAATTTCGGGGGGCCACTCACAGATTACTCACCATACTGCCCCAGGCTCCGGCGATCGTTGACCAGTTGTCAGTCGAACAACTGCCCAACAGCGGCCAGAAAAGCCAACCCGAACGCGCCGGGACGCCGCCTACGCCGGACCCCACTCCCCGCCATCCACCTCGAGGAACGAAATCTCCGCCGACCCCGGATCGATGTCCTCAAACCGGGCCTTCCCCTCGCCATCCAGCGAACCTTCCTTCAACGATCCGTCCGGCAGTTTCACCCGGTATTTCACGCCTTCAACCGGTTTCCCGTCTTCGTCCACCATGCGGAATTCGATCCACGTCTTCTCCTTCGGGCACGGCTGCACCGGAGCCTTCCCCGAGGTCCCGGCCATGTCGTTCATCTGAGAATCGCGAATGGTGAGCATCGACAAACCTACTAGCGCGCGTCCGCCGCCTTCCACGCCCCAATCAGCTTCGGCACTCGCGGATCCCTGGACCCCTGTGCCGCCTGCTGTTCCAGAGCCGCCATCACACGTCCAGGATCCGCGACGGCCCGAATCAAGGACGACCGCATCCCGGCATCCTTCTGCGGATCTTTCGAAAACTCGATGGTCAGCGACGCTCCCAGCAACTGCGTCCAAAGCGCCTGTTGCGACCCGCCGTCTTCCACCAGCAACCGGGCCAGAGTCTGGATGACGATAATATTCGCCGGCTCGGCGCCCTCTTCATAATGATAGAAATCCCGCGACGCAAGCTCTAAAGCCAGCGGCGGCCGTCCGGCCGGAAGAATCCGCGGCGAGAACAACGCCCGAGCAATCATCCCGGCTCCAGCTATGCGGGTCACCAATCCCCGCCGCCCTACCGCGTCGATCGCGTAGCGCTGCAGCAGATCGGAGGGACTGGACAACGCTGCTTCCAGCGCCGTCACCCGCGCCTCCGGAACCATCCGGTCGATCGAGGATGCCCGCCGCAGCGCTCCCACCACGGGATCCTTCGCGGACGCCACTTGCTGTGCGGCCAGTGCGATCCACACCGCCGGAGTTTGTGTGGGCGCAAGAGCCATAGCAATTAGGTCGCCGGGCTGAAACGGCAGGACGTTCCACTTATCGAAGTGGGACCGGAATCGCGCCTCCTCGTCCGCCAGCCGCTTGCCCGAGATCTCGATCTTGCCCCCGGGCTTCAGCTTCTCGCCGTGAATCACGTCCACCGGCTCCAGTTGCACCGTGAGCTGTTCCTTCTGCTCCCGCGGCACCGGAGTAACCGCGCACGAAATCACCTTGACCACGGCCAGAACCGCGTTCGGATCCGGGATGAACGGCACCAGGTCGGGGCTTAGTCGCTCCACCGGAGTTCTCCTTTTTTGTGGCGCGCCCAACCCGGGATTCGCGGCCGCAAGCACCGCCACCGGAATGAGCGCAATCCATGCTGTCCTGCACATGTCGATTCCATTGTCACGGGACGAACGTCGTATCCGTGCCGCCGTTAAATCGCGGCTCGAACAACTCATAGCCGGCCACACCGGCATCCTGACCGCCGGTATCGGGCGAAATCAGAGTCATGGCCACGTCGCTGGTGGTCTTCGCCCCATTGCGCGTGTAGGTTCCAACGGCGCCGGTCTTCGCCACGTCGCCGGCGTAGTCGGCCTTCCATTTCAACTCGGCGTGGACTACGAAGGCATCGGACGCCGCAATGCTGGTCGAACCGATCGCCGCGCGGAAACCATTCACGCCGGAAATCGTGGCCAGCCGTTTCTTTGAATTCGGATGGGTGCGGGGGAATGAGCCGGCGGGTGAATCGCCGATCCGGATTGTGCGCACTTTGCTGACATTGTCGGGGGTCACCTTCAGCATCAGGTCGGCGGTGGGATCGTCCGTGGCATCGCCGTTCGAATCGACGATCGGCAGGCCGCCCCGTGGGACCTCGGTGGCGGTGCCGCCGCCGTCATAGTTCCCGGTCAAGGTATCCTGGATGCCGTTCTGCAGATAGTGGAGTTGCACGTCTTCGATGCCGATGTCGTTGTTTTTGCCGCCGCCCACTACTTCGATCTTTGTGACCGTAATCTCCCACGCGAACTGGTTATCCACGAACTCCCCGGATTTGAAGCGCGTCTGGGTGGCATTCGAGCCGTTGTCCACATACAGATTGTCCCGCGTAATCGCGACTCCCGAACTCACGTCCACGTTCACCGATACGAATACGACATTCCAGACAATCTTCGACGCTCCCGTGGACGCGGTGACCGAGAAAGACCCGGCCTTATCGGTCTTCAGCACGGCGCGCTTCCCGCCGCCCGCTGGAGTAATGGTGGGCGCCGTATTCGAGTTCTCGTTCGGAGTCACGGTCCAGGTGACGGGAGCGGACGGCATCGTAACCGCTTCGAGTTCCACATCGTTGCAGCCCCGCACCAGGATCACCGGCTTGTTCTCGCTCAGGTCCTCATGAGTCGATTGGCTCGACGGCAGCACCGAGCGCGCGCGTTGGTTGGCCGGGTTGCGAATCCCCTTGGTGCCGGGAACCGACGCCTTCACTTCCAGCACTGAGATGACGCCCGGCCCTGCCGAACTGCCGCACGGTGAAAGCTCGGCAAGCCGGTGATAGAAGCGGCAGGCGTACGTGTCTTTGTCGGCCTCGAACGTCCGGCGCTTGTCCTGGAACTGCCGGCGTTTGTCGGCATCGGACCAGAAGCGCTTCTTGCACCCGCCCACACCTTCTTTCCAGGTGGGGCACGGCCACTTGCCGGGATCCACCACCGTGTTCTTGCGGAACAACAGGGCCATCACTCGCCGGTTGGGGGCATTCTCGGAGTTGCGCTTATTGTGATTCTTGGGCTGGTCGAAGGTGGCCTTCTCACTGGCGGAGAACATCAGGACCGGGTTGAACTCGCTGCATCCCTGGTAGTCGCCCTTGCCGTCCGCGTCGGCGCCTTTGGCCAGGAAATCGTCCTTTGTGAGTTTGAAAACTGCGCCATCGCCGTCTACGCAGATTAAATCCATGTAGGCCTGAAAAAGGACGGCGCGGGTGGCGGCATTGTTCGATCCGGTGGGCGATTGCCCCTTCTTCCCCTGGAAACTCTTCAGCGCCTTGATGGTCTTCGAATCCATCACCCCCGTGAAATCGCAATCCTCGTCCAGGTTGAACAGCATCTTCTGGACGGCGCGGACGCCCCAGTTATCACCCCCGGCCGGGTGCGAATAGAGATCCTCCCAGATGGCGGTGTCGCGAATCAGCAGGCCGTAGATGGCGCGGGCGCGACGTCCGCTCAGGGTCTTGTTATAGTCGTCGCCGCCAGTCGGGTCGGCGTGGCCGAAGATGGATAGCGGCGAACCCGGGTGGTCCTTCACCAACGTCGCCAGCATCCCGAATTCCTTCTTGCCGCCAGCCCGCACAAATGAAGAGTCGAAGTCGAAGCGAACGTCGTCGATGCGCCAGCATCCCACCGGGATCAGGAACGCACGTACCGTGTTGACGGCCACCTCGAGCGTGGGCGCCACCAGCATCGGCTGGATTTCCGGCTCCGGATGGGCGGCGGCCGTGCCGCCTACGAGATCGGCTTCGCTATCTGGCATCGCTCAGCATCCGTGCACCGTTTTCAGCTTGTCTTGCGTCGCCCCATCGCAGTCGCCCGTCACCGGCATGGACTGATCGCATTGGAACTCCTCCACCGCCGACTTGAAGCGGTCCGGGTCGGATTTGGATGGATCGCCCGCGGCGTAGCCCAGGTTGTTGAGACGACCGATCTGGCCGGATTGTTTGTCGATGGGATCGAGGTGGCCGATCATCAGCGGGACCTCGAGATCGGTCAGTTCGAGCTTCCCTTGTTTGGCCGTCTTCGAGGATCTGCTTTTCCAGGGTCCCGTCGCCGCCGCTGGTGAGTTTGCTGGCGTCGCCTTCCACCGTCAACGTGCACGGCTCGTTGGCCCGCGGCTTGTCATTGACATCGAGCAGCTTGAGCTTCAGTTTTAGCTTCTCACCGACCCTTTTGAACTTATGTACCGCGGTGGTGGACCGCGATTCCTTCTTCTCCGTTTTGTCGGGTATGAAGATCTGGTCGCCAGGGTAGAGGATGTGGCCATCCTTACGTTCGGCCTTCAGATCCGCGTTTTGAGGGTGATTCCAGATCGTGCTGGTGAGCTCAAAACCGTATTGGCTGGCGATGCTGGACAAGTGATCGCCCTGTTCGACACTGTGGATCGCCATTCAGTGAGGATACTACACCGGACATGCCGCCGCCTGCGTTAAACTTATGTTTCTGTCCCATTTTGAACATCATGCAGGTTTCCGACATATTTGCAGGACTCGGCGAAGAGAGATTCCGGGAACTGTTGCGATCCATCTCGCTTGGCAAACTCAAAACCTATCAGCTGTTTGAGCGGGTCAAGACCCGGTTGCACGTGCACAAGCTGAACACCGAAGCTCTGCGCAAGGTGGCGCCCCAGTCGTGGCAGCGCATCCAGGAGCGCGATGAAGAGTTCGCCTCCGAACTCGCCCAGTCCATTCTGGTCTCGCACCTCGATCTCATCGTGGCGGTCCTTGGATTGCTTGAGATCCCGAATGAAGACGGGTTCTTTGCCAAGGACATCGAGGCGGGCAAGTACCTCACCGAGGGCTGGCAAGAGCGCGTGTACGACCATTTCAAGGAACAGTTCCCGCAATCGCTGCTGCTGTTCTACATCAATCACCTGGCTGTGGAAGTGCAACACGCCGAGGCTTTGTTCACTCCGGCAACGTAGGATATGAAACAGCTCTTCGAATCCATCCGGGCCGGCAACGCTGCGGCTGTCAAGGAGATCCTGGACGGCAACCCGGAACTCGCCTCCGCCGCTGACGACGCCGGACTCCCGGCCATCATGGTGGCTGTCTACCATCGCCAGCCCGAAATCGTAGCCCTGTTGGAAGCGAGCGGAGCCCGGTTCGACCTGTTCTCCGCGGCCACGGCCGGCCGCGTGGAAGCGCTTCGGGCGTTGCTCGCCTCCGCGCCGGAGAGCGTCAATACCTTGAGCCCCGACGGCTGGACCCCGCTGCACCTGGCGGCGTTCTTCGGCTGCTGCGAGTGTGTGGAAGCGCTGATCGCCGCCGGCGCCAAACTGAACGAGCGGTCGAATAACGCCATGCAGAACATGCCCTTGCACGCGGCCGCCGCCGGACGCCACGCGGAAATCGTGCGGATCCTGCTCGAACGCGGCGCGTGGGTCAACGCGCGCCAGAGTGGTGGCTGGACCGCGCTGCACGCCGCGGCGCAAAATGGCGACGTGGCGCTCGCAAACCTGCTGATCGCGGCCGGAGCGGACGTCCAGGCCCGCGCCGACAATAACCAGAATCCTCTCGACATGGCCCTCACCAAAGGGCACAAACAGATGGTAGAGACTCTCGAACACTACGGAGCGGCCTAGTAGTGCCCGAAACAAATTCAATCGACCATGTCATAGGCGGGGCGCGCGATGGCGCGCTCGCCCGAATTGCCATTGCCGCCGCCCAGGAGGATCTCGAAGTGGTCCGCGTCGAGGTACTCGGCCGCAAAGGCCTGCTCGCCGGAGTCAGCAAAGAGTTCGGCAAGCTGGCCCCGGAGGAGCGGTCCCGCATCGGCAAGCTGCTGAATGCCGTGAAAGAGGAGATCGAATCCGAACTCGAACGGAAGAAGGCGGCGTTCGCCTCCGCCGCACTTGCCAAGCGGCTCGATTCCGAATGGGTCGATCTCACCTTGCCCGCGCCGCCGCCTCGCCGTGGCAGCCTGCACCCCGTCACCATCATTCAAAGCGAAATCGAAGACCTCTTCGTGTCCATGGGCTTCACGGTGCTCGACGGTCCCGAGGTCGAAACCGAATATCACAACTTCGAAGCGCTGAACATCCCCGGCGATCATCCGGCACGCGATATGCAGGACACGTTCTGGCTCACCGACGGAAACGTGCTCCGCACCCACACCTCGCCGGTCCAAGTGCGCGGGATGGAGAGACTCGGCCCGCCGCTCCGCATGATTGCCCCGGGCCGTGTGTTCCGGAACGAGGAAGTGGACGCCTCCCACGAACACACCTTCTATCAGCTCGAAGGCATGATGATCGATCGCGACGTGAGCGTCGCCCATCTGATCTTCTTCATGAAGACGCTGCTCACGTCGATCTTCCGGCGCGAAGTGACCGTCCGCCTTCGCCCGGGCTATTTCCCCTTCGTAGAGCCCGGCTTCGAGCTCGACATCCAGTGCCTGATCTGCGGCGGCCCCGGCTGCCCGGTGTGCAAGCAGAGCGGATGGGTGGAGCTGCTGCCGTGCGGGCTGGTCAATCCCAACGTGCTTCGCATGAGCGGTATCGATCCCGAACAATGGAATGGTTTTGCGTTCGGCCTGGGCCTGACGCGCCTGGCCATGATGCGGTACGGCATTGACGACATCCGGTTGCTGCTCGGCGGCGACCTTCGATTCCTGAATCAGTTCTGAGCCATGAAATTCTCCTACAACTGGCTTCGCGAGCTGGTGGACGGCCTTTCCACCGATCCGCATGCGCTCGGCCAGCTCATCACGATGAAGACCGCGGAGTGCGAGGGCGAGGAGCCGTTCGCTCCCTGGCTGGCGCGGGTGGCCGCCGCTCGTGTGCTCTCCGCCGAACCGATCCCGGGCAGCCACAATCGGAAAGCGGTGATCCACGCCGGCAAATACGGCGAGCGCACAGTGGTCTGCGGCGCCCCGAACTGCCGTGCGGGAATGGTTACGGCGTATGTCCCGTCCGGCACGAAGCTCGGAGCGCTCGAAGTCGGTAAACGCACCATCGACGGCGTCGAAAGCGATGGCATGCTCGCCAGCGGAGCCGAACTCGGCCTGAACCGCGACCATTCCGGCATTCTCGAACTAAGCTCCGGCACCTTCGATCTAGCGCCCGATGCCGTCATCGAAATCGACAACAAATCCCTGACGCACCGGCCCGATCTGTGGGGCCACCACGGCATGGCGCGCGAAGTGGCCGCCATCACCGGCGCGAAACTGAAGGATCCGGCGGACATCCGCCGCGTGCCGCGCGAACCCGCTCCGGTGAAGGTCGAGATAGAGGATTACAGCCTCTGCCCGCGTTACTCCGCGCTCGTTTTCGAGAACGTCACCGTGCAGCCTTCCCCGTTGTGGCTGCAGTACCGGCTGGAAGCCGTGGGGCTGAACCCGATCAGCAATATCGTCGATGTCACCAACTTCGTCATGGCGGAACTCTCGCAGCCGATGCACGCCTTCGACGCCGACAAGTTGCGTGGCGATACCATCTTCGCCCGCCCCGCGCGCGTCGGTGAACGAATCCTGGCGCTCAACGGCGAGTGGTATGACTTGAACACCTCCAATACGGTGATTGCCGATGAGGGTGGACCCATCGCCATCGCCGGCGTCATCGGCGGTGGCGAGAGCGCCATCTCGGAACTGACCACGCGAATCGTCCTGGAGAGCGCGAACTTCCAGGCCTCGAACGTCCGCCGGACTTCGTCGGCCCTCAAGCTTCGCACCGACGCGTCCATGCGTTTCGAGAAGGCTCAGGATCCCGTCAATACGGTT
The DNA here is from genome assembly GCA_963737465.1 of uncultured Acidobacteriota bacterium. GTDB lineage: Bacteria > Acidobacteriota > Terriglobia > Bryobacterales > Bryobacteraceae > TMP-7. Next base: position 515,744 of record CAVTTC010000011.1, on the reverse strand, counting down.
CGCGGCCTGGCACGGGCGGTCGAACTGCTCGAGCAGGTGTCGCCCGGCATCCGGCTGGTGGGCGGTTTGGCCGATGCGTGGAGGGAGAAGCCGGCGCCGCCACCGATCCTGCTGCCGCTCGAGTGGCTGTACCGGAAACTCGGCCGCAGTCTCGAGAAGGCCGAGGTCTGCACCATTCTCGAATCGCTCGAATTCGGCGTCAGCGAAGCCGGGCCCGGCGTGTTGTCCGTCACTGTGCCGACCTGGCGCGCCACGAAGGACATCTCTATTAAGGACGACTTGGTGGAAGAGGTTGGACGCATCATCGGCTACAGTTCCATCACGCCGCGTCCGCCGCTGGTGGCGGCCACTGTGCCGCCCTCGAACGAGGAGCGCGCGTACCACCACCGCGTGCGCGACCTGATGACCGATCAGGGCTTCACCGAGGTCTACAATTACTCGTTCGTGAGCGACGAACTGGCCGCGCGTTTCGAGCACACCGACCTGGTACGCGTCGCCAACCCCATCGCCGTGGGCCAGAACCTCATGCGCCAGAGCCTGATCCCGGGCATTTGGAAGAACGTGCTCGACAACGTCCGGAACTTCGATACGTTCCGCTTATTCGAAATCGGGCACGAGATCCACAAACGCGAATCCGGACTCCCCGATGAAGTCCCGCACCTCGCCGCGGCGCTCTACGCGAAATCGGGAGACGGACGCGCCGGACTGTTCGAACTGAAGCGCGTGGCGCTCTGTCTCTCGCCCGCCATCGAAGTGCAAGCTACTGAAGCCTTGCCCTACGAACACCCTGCCCGCACCGGCCGCCTAACCATCAACGGAACAGAGGTGGGACGTCTCTTCGAATTCCATCCCTCGATGGTGGAGACCGGGCGCGCCGCAGTCCTCGACATCGACCTGCGGGCGCTCGAACAGGTACTTCCGCGACAAGGCCGCTACGTTCCCATCCGGCGGTTGCCTGCCAGCGCCTTCGACCTCTCGGTGATTACCGAACTCCGACGCCCCGTCGGCCAAATACAGGGCCAACTCACGACCCTCGCCGGCGCCGACCTTCTGGCGATCGAGTTCCTGCGCGAATACACCGGAGCACCCCTCCCCGCCGATGCCAAGAGCGTCTCCTTCCGCCTGACCGTAGGGCGCACCGGACCGAACGCTGTCTTCGGACGAGGTAGGCGCCATCCGTAACCGGATCATCGAAGGAATGCGCGCCGAAGGCTACGACCTGCGGGTCTGATCGTTCCACTGATTCTCAGCGGCGGGCGGGATGTAGCTCATGGCGCGTTCTGTCAACGCCGTGATGGTCAGGCTCGGGTTGACGCCCAGATTCGCGGCGATCACCGACCCGTCACACACGTACATGTTCCGGTACCCGAAGACCCGGTGCCGCCCGTCCACCACGCCCTTCTCGCGCGATCCGGCGATGGGACAACCGCCCAGAACGTGGGCCGTTCCAGGCACATTGAACAACACCTCGGTCAGCATGCTCATGGGAGTTCCGCCGACCAGTTCCGCCGTCTTTCGCGCGAAGTCGTTCGCCTGGACGATATACGTTGGAATGCCCCGGCCGTGGCTTCTCAACACCTTGCTGAACGGCCAGAACCAGGGCCGTCCCAGGCGCATGTCGATGTGTCCTTCGAGCGTCTGCATGCACAGCAGGATCAACGATTCCCTGGCCCACCCGAACGGATGCAGGCAGCGCACCGTGCGGATCGGATGCAGGAGGAACCCCTTCAGGAGCGTGCCCAGCCAAGTGAGTATTCGGGTCCGCCCCGGCCGGCCGCCCGTGAGCAGGGTACTCATAAATCCCATGGCATCGGAACCCGCCGGGTAGCGGGTAGCCTCGATGTGGGTATGTTGGTCGATGTAAATGCCGGAGCCGATAGCGATCCCCTTGGACAAATCCTCCTTGCTGCCCGGTACGCGTACTCCGATCAGCGACTCGGCGTTGGTACGGACGCGGTTGCCTAACTCATCGCTGAGCAGCGGCAACGATCCTTTCTCCTTCAAGCGGAACAGCAGGTCCATGGAACCCAGCGCGGAGGCGGCGAACACCACGCCGCGGCAGGTGAACCGGCGCCGCTGTTTGCGAATCCACGCCGTGGACCTCTCCGTTGTCACCTGGTATCCGCCGGATCCGTCCGAGGCGCCGTTCAATGGAGTTACGTCCACAACCCGGGTCTCGGGAAACACTTGCGCGCCGTGCTTTTCGGCCAGGTACAGATAGTTCTTGTCGAGAGTATTCTTGGCGTTGTAACGGCATCCCATCATGCATCCGCCGCATCCGGTGCAGGTGGAACGCTCCGGTCCCTCGCCGTTGAAGTAGGGGTCGGGACACAGCTTGCCGCCTTCTTCGCCCTCCGGTCCTTCGAAGACCGCCACCTTGGTGCCGTAGAACGTATCGCTCACGCCGATCGCCTCGGCGGCACGCTTCAGGACGCGATCCGCCGGACCGAGGATGTGATTGTCGGTGACGCCGAGCATCCGCTGCGCCGTTTCATAATGTCCCGGCATCTCGCTTTTCCAGGACGCGAGCCCCGACCAGGATCCGTTGTCCCACACCGAATCCGGCGGCACCAGCGCGGTGTTAGCCCAGGTGATGGATCCGCCGCCCACTGCGCAGCCGTGCATGATCACGACATGCTTAAACGGCTCGATGTTGAAGAAACCGCGCAGGGCGAGTTGGGGACGCCAGATCCACTTCCAGATCATCCAGTTCGTCGTGGGCAGATTGTCCGGATTCCATCGGCGCCCCATCTCCATGACACCGACCCGATAGCCCTTCTCAGTGAGGCGGTGCGCTGTGACGCTGCCGCCAAAGCCGGAGCCGATCACGATGTAGTCGAAGTCGGTACTGGAGTTTAGCATAGGATGTCTCTTAATCCACTCCAGATCGTAACTCCGATATTCGCTACGCGCTACCCCGTACCCACTCCGCCGCTTTCAGAATCAGCGTGCAACTGGTGGCATGCGTGATCCCGCCCGTCATCACCAGGCGGACCGCTTCGGCCAGCGGTACCCGCAGGATCTGCATCACCTCCGCCTCCTCCGGTTCCCGCTCCACGACCGTCAGCCCTCGGGCGATGAACAGGTGATTGGGACAGCGCAGCATGGTGGTGAAAGGGTCCACGAATCCCATCGGAATCCACTCGCGGGCAACCAGGCCCACCTCTTCGCGCAACTCGCGCATCGCCGTCTCCACCGGTTGCTCTCCGGCTTCGATACCGCCGCTCACCACTTCCAGGGAAGGGCGGTCGATGGCGTACTTCCACTCGCGGACCAGCCAGACATCGCCGTTTTCCTCCATGGCCAGGGTGCTGGCTCCATGCTTGATCTCCACGTACTCGTAGGTCGCCTCGGTCCCCTGGGGGAGAATCACGGAATCTTCGCGAAGCCGCACCAGACGGCCCTGGTGGATTTCGCGCGATGCGGTCCGGCGCACATGGTTTTCCATCCCCTCCAGTATGACGGCTCTGTTATCCTCTTATTTTGGCAAACGTATCTCCTTTTCAACCCTTTCGTTACTCCCCATCCGCGGGTGATGCGAACAACCTGGTCACCCAGCCGTACGACAAGATCAGTGCCGCGATGCGAGCGCGCTATCTCTCGTTGAGCCCGTACAACCTGGTTCGCATCATCCTGGGCGAGAAGCAGCCATCGGACAGCGAGACCGACAACGTGTACACCCGGGCCGCCGGGCACCTGAAGGACTGGATCGCCAAGGGTGTTATGGTGAAGGACCCGCGTCCCGCCTTCTACGCCTACTTCCAGGAGTTCACCCCTCCCGACAGCCAGGAGCGCCTCACCCGCAAAGGCTTCATCGGACTCGGCGCCGTGGAGGACTATTCGGCCAATATCGTCTACCGCCACGAACAAACCCTGTCCGGCCCGAAGAAGGACCGCCTGGAAGTGCTGCGCCACACCCACGCGCACTTCGGCCAGCTCTTCATGCTGTACCCGGACCGGGAAGGCGCGATCGACCGCATTCTCGACGAAGCCGCAGCGCGCGAACCCGACGTCACCATCACGGACGAGTACGACGCCATCCACCGCCTGTGGCGCATTGACGGAGAACAGCAGATAGCTGCCATTCAGCGTCTGATGAGCGACAAGAAGCTGCTTATCGCCGATGGTCACCACCGCTACGAGACTGCGCTGAATTTCCGGAAGGAGCATCCGGAGCTTGCCGACGCCCGCAACGTGATGATGACCTTCGTCAATATGTATTCGCCGGGGCTCAAGATTCTGGCCACGCACCGGGTGCTCTCGAATCTCGCCGGCTTCGACGTGAACGCCTTCATCGAGCGGGTGTCCACCGAGTTCACCGTCCATCGCGTTCCAGACGCGAGATCATTCCATGCAATGCTGGACGATACGTCGCGGGTACGCATCGGAGTGGCGGCCACCGGAACGTCCAAATACTTCGTGATCGAGCGCGAACGCCGGCCCCAGGACCTGGATGTTCGAATCCTGCACGACACACTGCTTCGGGATGCGCTGGGCATCGGCGAGGAAGCCGTCCGCGACGAGAAACACATCCGCTATGTGCGCGGCGTGGAAGCAGCCGTAGATGCAGTACGGACCGGAGGGGCGCAAGTAGCGTTCCTGCTGCAGCCCACGTCCGTCGAGCAGACGGCCGACATCTCCTTCTCGGGAGGTGTCATGCCGCAGAAGTCCACGGACTTCTACCCGAAGCTGCTCACCGGCCTGACCATCTACAAATTGGAGAAGTAGGAGATCCTACTCCACGCGGTTCGGGTTCAGCTTGCTGTGGTTCTTGCTGTACAGGAAGTAAATCAGCAGTCCGGCCAGCATCCAGCAGAACGCCGTCAACTGGGTACGGTGATCCAGCGCGACGATCATCGCGCCGCAAACCAGCATGCCCAGAATCGGCACGAGCGGCACCAGGGGCGCCCGGAACGGACGCTCCACGTTCGGCTGCTTCCGGCGCATGATCCACACGCCGACGCAGACCAAGACGAACGCAAACAACGTCCCGATTGAGGTGAGGTCGCCCGCCATCGATCCGGGAATGAAGGCCGCGAACGCCGACACGAAAAAGAACAGCACGATGTTGCACTTGTATGGCGTGCGGAACTTCGGGTGAACCTCGGCGAACAGCTTCGGCAGCAGTCCATCGTTGGCCATCGAGTAGAACACGCGGCTCTGGCCCAAGAGCATCACCAGGATCACCGATGAGAACCCGGCTAAAATCGCCACACTGATCATGGTTGCCAGCCATCCGAAGCCCGGCATGTGCTGCTGCACCGCATACGATACCGACGCTTCCTTGCCCGCCACCGCAAACTCCCTCCAGCTGCCGACCCCGGTCAGAACGTAGCCGAACAGGATATACAGGATAGTACAAACCACCAGCGATCCCATGATGCCGATGGGCATGTCGCGCTTGGGGTTCTTGGCTTCCTGCGCGGCCGTGGACACCGCATCGAAGCCGATGAAGGCAAAGAACACGATCCCCGCGCCACCCAGGATGCCCCCGATTCCGTGCTTGAAGAACCCTTCGTGACCGGGTTCGGTGGCTTGGATCATGTAGGGAGTGTGGTTGGCGGGATTGATGAACTGCCAGCCCACCACGATGAACACGATGACGATGGCAACCTTGATGGTCACAATGATCTGGTTCACCACCGCCGATTCCTCGGTCCCCTTGACCAATAGAGCCGTGAGGAGCAGCAGGATCAGCAGCGCCGGAGCGTTGAGGATTCCCGTCACCCCAGCCGTGGAAGTCTCCATTGGCGAGTGGCACCATTGGTACGGAATGGCTCCGCCGAGCAGGTTGTTCAGGTACTCGCTCCAGGCAATGGATACAGTTGCCGCGCCCAGCGCATACTCCAGGACCAGGGCCCATCCGATGACCCAGGCCGTAAACTCTCCCATGGTGGTGTAGGCGTAGGTGTAGGCGCTGCCGGCGATGGGGATCATCGCGGCGAACTCGGCGTAGCAGAGTCCGGCGAACGCACAGCCGATGGCGGCTACGATGAAGGACGCCGTCACCGCCGGACCCGCAGCCTCAGAGGAGGCGGCGGCGGTACGCACGAACAGACCGGCGCCGATGATTGCGCCCACCCCGAGCGCAATCAGGCTTCTTGCAGTCAGCGTGCGCTTGAGGGAACCTTCTTGTCTGGCGGCTTGCTCCAGCAACGCCTTCACGGATTTCGTTCGATGGACACTCATTCGTAACCGATACTTTAGCAGAGTGCGGCAGCGCTGAAGCGAAAAGGACCGATCCGCATGCCTGCGATATACTCTTGACTGTTCCACGGCATCTAGAAAAGGCTGGCGCATTATGAACAGAAGAAATGTGGCGGCGGTACTGGGGACGGCTGTGCTGCTGATTTCCCTCCCGGGCGTGGCCGCTTCCAAACCGGACTTCTCCGGCAAGTGGACGCTGAACCTGGCTAAGAGCGATTACGGAATTATGCAGGCGCAGGCGCCGCAGAAGTTTGAACGCGTCATCACGCAAGAGGGTGCGGTTCTGAAGTTCACCACCCACCAATCCGGCGCGCGGGGCGAGATCACCACGGAGATGGCTTACACCACCGATGGCAAGCCCAGCATTAATAAGACGCCGCGCGGCGAAGTTACCGGGACGGCGAAGTGGGACGGCAACGCCCTGGTGATCGCGAGCAAACGCGAGGTAAACGGCGCCACGATTACGCAGGACGAGCGGTGGACGTTGTCGGGCGATGGCAAAACACTCACCATCGTGAACAAGATCGGCATGCCGGCAGGAGACACCGAGATCCGGTTGGTCCTCGAAAAACAATAGACTCACATTGAAAGGCACGAAAATGACTCGACGAAACAGTTTTTTGATTGCTTGTGTTCTTATGATCGCCGTGGCCGGCGCCATGTCGGCCAAACCTAACTTCACCGGCGACTGGAAGGTCAATATCGACAAGAGCGATTACGGGCCGATGCCGCCGCCCCAATCGGCAGCGCTCGCGATCGACCACAAGGACCCCGAAATGAAGGTGGCCACCACACAGAACGGGGACCAGGGCGAAATGAAGTTCGATGCGACGTACTCCACCGATGGCAAAGAAACCACCAACACCATGGGGCCGATGCAGGTGAAGAGCACCGTGGTTTGGGACGGCGATGAACTGGTAGTGAACAGCAAGATCGACTTCAACGGGATGGACATCGGCGTGAAGGGCAAGTGGACGCTGTCGGAAGACGGCAAGATGCTCACCCAGACCTCCCACATCACCAGCCCGCAGGGCGAATTCGACATGAAGCAGGTGCTGGAGAAGCAAGAGAAGCAAGAGAAGCAGGAAAAGAAGTAGCCGGTTTCGCCGCGCGGGCAGGGCTGTGCCGCGGGGTGCCAACCGCGGGCCACGCTCGACCCGTCTTATTCAAAATTTCAAAGATCCGGTCTCCGGTGCCGACGATCTTGCGAAGGTCCGGCCGGAGGTTGCTGCGGGAGAGGGCCGACGGTTTCAGGGTTTCACTCGCGGCGGGACTGGACCGGCGCGGGCGGTACCTGGATGTTCGGTGGTGCGGCAGACTGCGGGGGCGGCGCGGTTGGACGCGGATAGGACTTTCGCACCGCAGGTCCAGTCTCACGTTGCCGGATGGCCCGGCGAATTTCTTCGAGCGACTTGCGCCAGGCTCGTTCGCACTCGGCGACGTGGCGCGTGACGGTCTTGAAGGTGTCGGGGCTGTTGGTTAGCAGTTCGAGCGCGTCCACCTTTTCGAAGAGGCGCCGTTCGAGAGTCTGGGCGTCGTGGAAGCGCTTGAGGGCCTGAGCGGCTACTCCGAGGAGCAGGCGTTCGTAGGCGCTGGCTGGTTTGTAGTGCTCGGCCAGGTCGTCGCGATAGCCGTAGACCGGATCGAGCATCGACGGCTCGCCGGCGGATTTGATGGATGTGTTCATTTCCATCTACAGCATATCGGGGGATGCAAGAGAGGCCTCAAAAACCGTACTGCGCTCTTTCTTTTTTTTGATGGGGTTAGGTGGGATTCGGGGGTCTGTGAACGTCTCTCATCGGGGTATCGAATTTCACATGGGAAACGAACCTGGCCCGGCAATGACACGGCCGCTCGATAGATGAGCAGTGACGCCGGCCGGAAGTACCAATCTTGCGTCCGTTCCGCGCCACTCGACTTCGATGATCCCGGCGGGAGTTGGCACGGCTCCTCGTACCCATTCGATTCCGCACCGCTGCGGGGCCACGCTGCAGATCCGGTAACCCGGTTCGAGCGGCTCGATTCCCAGGACGCCTCGCGAGATTGCCATCACCGGCGCGGCGCCTGCCCACGCATGGCACAGGCTGTTGGCGTATTTGCGCCCGTACATGCCTAGTTGCGATACCGGATCTTTTTGGGGCCAGATGTCCTCGAAGAACCGGTGATTCCCGAGCTGGATCATCGGCAGCCAAGCGGATCGCAGGCGCTTCAATGCTCCTTCCGCCCTGCCTGCCTTGGCATAGGCCGTCAATTCGACGACCTGGCTCAAGCTGAAATGCTGAGGGCGGCTGGCAGGATCGTCCAGGTATCGGAACAGGCTCTCATACTCACTTGGCTCCGCGGTGTCGAACGCGACGGCAAAGGCCTGGGCAAACGAAGTAGCCCTCGCGTCCAGCTTTCCGCTCCGGTCAAGGCCGTTCGCGTAGAGGCTCTGGCGCGGCATCCAGAAGGTCTGGCGCACCGAGGCCCGTATCCGCGTGGCAGCGGCGCGATAGCGCACCTCCGCGTCGCCATCGTTCCACGCGCGTGCCAACCGCGCGCCGGCCGCGAACATTCCGGCCAGCAGCATCTGGCCGTACGCCGGTGCTCCGTGCGAATCCGGGCCACTCTCCTGGGTTGCCGACCAATCGGGGAAGTATCCGTATGGCTCCACGCGGCGCGCATCGACAAACCCGCGTTCGTCCTGGAGCGGACGAATAGAACCGCAGAATGTCCTCGATACGATCGCGAAACATGCGCGAGAATCCGGGATCGCCGCGGACGAGAAGCTCCCGTTCGAACGCAATCACGGTGTACATAGGCGCGTCGATGATGCCGAGGTCGCGAACCGAAGGACGGTCGGGCAACGTTTCCGCCACCAGCGTCTGTCTCGAAAGTCCGGCATCGAAGAACACGCGTTCGTACGCATCGAGAGTCAGTGGACCGTCGTGCCACACGAGGCCGTCGCGCCGGATTCCGTCGAGGTAGAAATCGTGCATGTTGGAGCGCAGCGTCGCCACCGCCGTCTTCCAGATCTCGTTCAACTCGGAATCACTCGATTCGAATCGCCCGAGTTCCTTTGCCGGCCAGACGCTCGCATCGAAGCGGACCTTGGTCAGTTCGGCCTCACCGGTGGCGGTAAATCGGACGAATCGCAAGGCCCGCTGCGGCAGGATCACGCCGGCGCCTTGCGCCTTGAGTGAAATCGGATCGAGCGCATACTGCTCGAAGTATCGATGATCGGGGTCGCGGACCTCCGCAACCGACTCACCCACCTGCACAGTCAACGCCCCGTTCCCTCGCGCGTCAAACCGCAGCGCGCCGAGTTCGGTCTCGCGAAAGTCGAGCAAGAGGTCTCGGCCGGGCGCGAGCCGGTAGCTTTCGCGGGGCGCACCCTGGGGCTCGACGCATCGATGCACCGGCAGGCTCACCGTCACTTCGCGCTCGGCGTCGGGCGGTTTGAGCGGATCACCGCCTGCCGAGGACTCCGCCAGCACCCAGTGTTCGCCGTCCAGGCTCGCTTCCCACGACGGCCCGGTGGAGAACTCGGCTCCTTCGAGCAGGAGGCAGGGGAGTCCGTCGGCGAAGTCGATTTGCACTTCAATGCCGGACTGTCCGGATCGAAGCGTCGCTTCGCGCCTGGTGATGTCGCCTCCGCGGCCGCCGACCGTGACCCGAATACGTCCTACCGGACCCGACCAGTGCAGCGGAATATCGCGATTAGCGGCGCCGGCGATTCGGAAGTAGGATTGCGCCAGGCGCTGACGGTAGTTCGCCGGATAGCCGACCATGGTGCATCGTTGCATTGCCAGGCGCATTCGCCGCGCGTGGCGCCAGGCCGCGAGTTGACCCGGGTACCAGATCCACTGTGCCTTCCACTCCCTGGCTTCGCGGGCAGCTTTGGGCGCTAACTGCGCGGCCGGGCCGGCCGCGCCGGCCAGCATGAGAAACTCCCGTCGGTCGACTATCATCGTGATCTCGCCACCATTGTACGGTGGGGGTGGGGAACGTCGATTTCTACCCAGTCTCCGTCCTTGAGACCATAGTTCGCACGCAGACGCACATCGGTGGCGATCTCGATGATATTCCGCGGATGATGTCCCGTCCCGGCTTCATTCTGATCAGTGCGCAACAGGAAGGCCGGCCGGTTGAAGATCCTGCATGGAACGATGCTTACCGACGCCCTGCCGCCGTATTCATCGGCTTCGAGGCGTATGACGTTCGAGGGGAGCGAGTACTCGGCCGACAGTTCGACATTGAGAGTGCCGGGGTAGAATCGCATGCCGGTCTTCTGTTCGTAGAATGAGCTCAAGCGCTCGATCCATTGACCGAAATCGGCGAGACCGCTGACGACCTTGCCTCGAAGACTGGGCATATTCCACCAGTGGCAATGAGAACGGCTTGACGCTACTGAAGCCTTTCAGTTCCTTCGATCTTCGCCAGGTTTCTGTCGAATGTGCCGAACGGGAGATGTCCGGCTTTTCGCGCGGTCTCAACCATCAGGCAATCGGAAAAGCCCAGTGCCGGTCTTCCTCGAAATAGCTGCAAGCCGCTGTCACAATCTCACGATCCTGAAGCACAAGCTCGCGGTAATCCAGCAACATCTCGATGGCTCTGGCTTGATCCCTGGAACTGAGCTCATAGACGCTGCCCAGCACCCACATTGCCTCGGCCACCGCGAGGGTGGAAGCCCAGGCTCCGTTAGCGACGAAGCTCTCGGCAGCGGCAGTTTGGCGAGGATCATCGCGCGTGATGAGGCGGACCAGAACGTCGGTGTCAACCGCGCGCATAACGCTTCCGCGCGTAGCGGCGGATACCCTCCTTCAGCTCATCAAGACTCTTCGGTTTCGGTTCTTTCGATCCGAACAACGCGCGATGAATATCCTTGGAACTGAACCGTCCTGCCCGACGAACGACAATCCGGTCGCCTTCCTCTTCCCATTCCAGGACGGATCCGGGACCGATGCCGAGTTTCCTTCGCACGTTCGCGGGGACGGAGATTTGCCCTTGAGCTGTTACTCTTGAATGCCCAATAGCCATTGGGCATATTACCACGGTAATGTAGGGCGAGACTGAACCCCTTGGTAGGCTGCCTACCCAGTAGTACCAAATTCCGGGTAGAATATCTACTGAGCCATGCCGAACGAATCCTCCGACCGTATCCAACTGTTGCAAGGGACGCTGGACATGCTGATCCTTCGCACTTTGCGGCTTGGACCCGCTCACGGACACCAGATCGCGAAGCATATCCAGCGGACCACCGATGACCTGCTGCAAGTTGAACATGGATCCCTGTACCCAGCGCTCCACCGGCTGGAAGGCAAAGGGTGGCTCGCAGCCAAATGGGAGCCTGCCGGGAAGGATCTGAAGCGCGAGTTCAAGTATTACCGATTGACCCCGTCCGGAAAGAAGCAGCTCGTGGCGGAAGAATCGAAATGGAAAAAGCTGACCAGCGCGGTCGCCCGGATCATGTGGCCGGCCCAGGGGACCTAAGATGGGTTGGCGGCGGCGGAAAGATCGCGAAAGGGATTTGGAGCGCGAGCTCCGTTCCGATCTGGAATTGGAGGCGGAAGAGCAGCGGGAGAGCGGCGTATCGCCGGAAGAAGCCCGCTATGCCGCCCAGCGGGCGTTGGGCAATGCGACGTACGTGAAGGAGGAGGTACGCGAAATGTGGGGATGGGCCTCTTTTGAACGGCTTTGGCAAGACCTGCGCTACGCAGCGCGAGGCTTAAGACGTAACCCAGGATTCGCGCTGGTCATCGTTCTGTCCCTGGCACTCGGCATTGGAGCCAATACCGCGATCTTTTCGGTGCTGAATGCCGTGCTCCTCCGTCCGCTGCCCGTTCCCCATCCCGAGCAGCTATATGCACTGGACATCACCGAGTCCAGGTTCCGCGCGCCCCAGCGTTTTTCCTATCCGCTATTCGAACAGATGCGGGGCTCTGTAGGAGATGGAGTGGCTGCAATGAGCCGCGTAGCGCGCATGTACAGCCGGCTCACTGGCGAAGGCGAACAAGAAATTGCACGCGTGCAGCTTGTTTCGGGAGAATACTTCAGTCTCCTGGGCCTTCCGCCTGCGCGGGGACGCCTCCTCGGTCCCGCGGATAATCTCACTATCGGGCAGCATCCCGTGGCAGTGGTGAGCCACGCTTTTTGGCAAAAGCAAATGGGCAGCTCACCCGATGTCCTTGGCCGTTCAGTCGATTTGAACGGCGCACCCTTCACCATCGTTGGCGTGTCGCCACCGGGCTTCAACGGCCTCTGGCTCGAATCGCCGGTCGATATTTGGATACCTCTGATGATGCAAGCAGCAGCGCATTATCAGCAGAATTTCAGTTCCAGCAATGCGGACGAGGACAAGCCGTGGCCGAATCAGGAAGGCATCCGCTGGCTCGATGTGCTGGTGCGAACGCAGCGAAATCTTCCCACCATCCAAGGCGTATTCCAGCGATGGCTAGAGGGTCACGCCGGCCAGATGGGCAGTGGAATCGACCGGCAGCTCTTTCTTCGCCAGAAGCTCATCCTCGATCCGTTGACGCAGGGATATTCCAACCTGCGCGGCCAGATCGAAGCGCCGTTGTACGCGCTGGCCGGTATGGTGGCGCTGATCCTGCTGATCGCATGCGCGAACTCGGTTAACTTGATCCTGGCGCGCGGCGCTTCGCGTCAGCGCGAGATCGCGGTGCGGCTTTCCGTCGGCGCCAGCCGTGCAAGGGTGATCCGGCAATTGCTCACAGAGAGTGTTTTGCTTGTGGCCATTGCAGCGGCGGCCGGCATGACGGCTGCGCACCTCGGCAGCAATTTGCTCGTGCGCGCCGCATTGGGAGTTTCAGCCGGCGCTTCGCCTATTACCGCCAGCCTGGATTGGCGCGTATTGGGCTTCACCCTGATCGTGTCAATCCTTACCGCGCTGCTCTGCGGCCTACTGCCGGCACTCCGGGCTACGGAAGTCGAACTCGACGCTGCCGCGAAATTCGGAGCCCGCGGCGTATTGGCAAGGTCGCGCAGTAATCCTCAACGATTCCTCGTGGCCGCGCAAATCGCCTTCGTCTTCGTCCTCCTGGTCACAGCGGCATGGTTTTCCGACAGCCTACGCTATTTAGCGCGCCTGAACCTTGGATACGACCAGGACCAGGTTGTTACCGTCTGGGTCCGGCCCGAGTTGGCGGGATATCCGCAGGAGCATTTGCCCATTCTTCACCGGCGGTTGGTGGAGAGTCTGGAGGCCATACCGGGTGTCCAATCGGCCGCCTATGCCATGTGCGGCCTGGCCAGCGGATGCCGGACGAGCTCATCGGTTACGGTGGCAGGATATCAGCCCGCGGCCGGTGAGGACGTGCGCGTTCAGGAAAACCGCGTCGGACCGCATTACTTCTCCACTGTCGGCATGCACCTGCTTGCAGGGCGCGACTTCACCGAACTGGACAGAGAGCAAGCTCCGCTGGTTGCGATCGTCAATCAGGCTGCGGCACGGCGCTATTTCCCCAGCGGAAATGCGATCGGGCGGAAGTTTGGGTACGGAAAAGCGAACACCGAGATCGTGGGGATCGTCGCGGACGCACGCGTCAACAACGAACGCGAGGCCGCCCCTCCCATGGCTTTCTATCCACTCGCGCAGGGCACGGTGTACGGGGGCTGTTTGGAGGTGCGCATTGCGGGCGATGCGACGGCGCGCATTCAGGAGATTCGCGAGGCCATGACGAGAGTCGAACCCAATCTGCCCATCGATTCCATCAGGACGGTGCGTGACCAAGTGAACGGAAACCTGCGGCGAGACCGGTTGATTGTTTGGCTCGCATCCGTTTTTGGCGCGCTGGCGCTGGGGCTGGCCTGCTTCGGGATTTATGGGACGATGTCCTATGCGGTTTCACGCCGCACTAATGAGATCGGAATCCACATGGCTCTGGGCGCCGTGCCGGGGCGCGTGTTCCGCCTTGTCTTCGGCGAGTCTTTGGCGCTCCTGGGACTCGGACTACTGATCGGAGCACCACTTGTTCTTGCCGCTTCGCGTGCGGTATCGAGAGTGGTTCTGGGCGTTGATGTCAACGATCCCCTGATTCCTGCGCTGGCCGCCGTCGTTGTGACTCTGACTGCCGCGTTCGCTGCGTACATTCCCGCCCGGCGTGCTTCGCGGGTGGATCCAATGGTTGCGCTGAGATACGAGTAGAAGGGCTTCGTGCAGACGAGACGAAACCGCCTGTCCCACCTTGGACTTCTAGATTTCGGCTTGGAGGTGCGCCAGGGCGGCGGCGGGGTCGGCGGCGCGGGTGACCTGACGGCCGATCACCAGGTAGTCGGCGCCGGCGGCTAACGCTTCGGCGGGTGTCGCGACTCGCTTCTGATCGCCCTTTGCCGCACCGGCGCTACGGACCCCGGGCGTCACCAGGGTGACCGAGGGACCGACCATCTCCCGTACCGCTCGCACTTCGAGGGGACTGCACACGATACCGTCCACCCGGGACTCTACCGCCGATCGTACCCGCATCGCTACCAACTCGGAGGCCGAGCAGGAATAGCCTAATTCGGTCAGGTCGGATTGATCAAAGCTGGTGAGGACGGTTACGGCCAACAACTTCAATTGCGAATCGCCTTTCCCTTCCACCGCGGCGCGCATCACCTGCCCCACGGCATGCACGGTCAGCATATTCACACCAGCCTTGGCCACCTGGGCAACCGCCCGTCGCACCGTCTCTCCGATGTCGTACAGCTTCAGATCGAGAAAGACCTGTTTCCCCTGAGCGAGCAACTCGCGGACAGAGTCCATGCCGGCGGAAGCGTACAACTCCATCCCGACCTTGTAGAAACCGGCGCTATCGCCGAGGGCTTTGACCAGACTGCGCGCCTCGCCGGCGGATTCCACGTCGAGTGCGATGATGATGGGCGACCGTGTCATATGATTCGGATCCTTTTCGCGCCGGCCGGCAGCACGCGGCCGATGCGGTATGCGGCTGGGTATGCGCTCTCGAGCGCCACGGCGTCCGCTTCGGTAAGGCTGATCAGAAGACCTCCCGACGTTTGCGGATCGTACAAGAGGTCGTCCACACCGGACGTCCCTTCGACGACGCACGATGCGAATTCGCGGTTGTTCCGAAGTCCGGCCGGAATCGCACCCTGTCGCGCATAGTCCAGGGCACCGGGCAGGAAGCGGACCTGCGCGGCGTCGATCTCCACGGTGACGCCGCTGGCCACCGCCAGTTCGCGCGCATGCCCGATGAGTCCGAATCCGGTGACATCCGTGCACCCGTGGACGTCGAAGGCCAGCATCGCCTCGCAGGCGGCTCGATTCAACGTGAGCATCGATTCGATGGCCGCTTCCATGTGGCCCGGCTGGACAATTCCACGCTTGAGCGCGGTGGCGATGACCCCGGTCCCGAGCCGCTTCGTAAACATCAGCACGTCGCCGGGACGCGCTCCGGAGTTGGCTTTGACTCGATCCGGGTGGACGGTGCCGGTGACGGCATAACCGAACTTGATCTCGTCGTCGTTGACGCTGTGGCCGCCCAGCACCACGCATCCGCCTTCGCGCATCTTTTCGGCTCCGCCGGCCAGGATCTCCGAGAGGTCGTCGAGATCTCCTTTGACGGGATAGCAGAGCACGGAGAGCGATGTGAGCGGCCGTCCTCCCATCGCGTAGACGTCACTCAGGGAGTTGGCGGCGGCAATGGCGCCGAAGGTGAACGGATCGTCGACGATCGGGGTGAAAAAATCGATGGTCTGCACCAGGGCACACTCCGGCGTCAGCTTGTACACGCCGGCGTCGTCGGCCGTGTCGAAGCCCACCAGAACGTTACTGTCGGTCACGCGGGGAATCCGCGCGAGCACCTGGTCCAAAACCTTTGGACTGAGCTTGGACGCTCAACCGGCGGCTTTGACGTGTGCCGTTAGTTTTCGATCGGACACTTGTTTTCTATTATGACGGCGGAGCCCATGCGTCGGCAGGAGTGCCGACGCTGCACGCTGGGAGCGTGCGCCACTTCGGACTGAAGAAGCACGGATAGCTTCAGCCAGTGGGCAAAGGTGTTATCCTCGCTGACAATGGCGGGGCGTTGGGCGTTACTGGGTTTGGTATCCATCACGCTGGCAGCGGCACAGACCGCGGACTTGCGCTTGGTGTCGGCAGCCCGCGAGGGCAAGGCGGGGCAGGCCATCCGACTGGTCCGCGACCGGGCCGACGTCAATCAGCGCGACGAACGCGGCTACACGCCCCTCATCTGGGCGGCCGCGTGGGGCAATACGGAACTCGCGTCCGCGCTCCTCGAGAGGCGGGCACGGGTGAACGCCGTCGCCCTCAGCGGCGCCACCGCATTCGGGATTGCGGCGGCCAACGGCCATGACTTGATCGTCAGGGAATTGATCAAGGCGGGGGCGAACTGTGTGTCGCTCGAACCGGGCTGGAATCCCCAAACCGGCGCGCGCGGACCGCTGGTGGCCGGCGTGGTGAACAAAGCCATCCGGCTGGGGGAAGGCCTGATGACCGCGATCGCGGAGAATGATCTGCGCGGGGTGAAATCGGCGCTGGAGGCCGGCGCTCCCACGGGCTATGCCTGGAACAAGCGTCCGTACGACACGCCCATCATGCGAGCTTACGGCCGCGTTGAGATGATGCGCGTACTGCTGGCGGCCGGAGCAACGGTTTCGGACGACCATGTCGAGGGGCGGTCGCCGTTCGATTATGTGGACGCGAACGTGAAGCCGGAAGTGCTGCGGTTGCTGCTGGAGGCGCGGCCACCCCCCAAAGTCGTCTTCCGGGCCATGCGAAAGCCCGGCGTGCCACGTCCGGAGTTCGGACGGTTTTACGAATGGAACGTCCTGTTGGCGCGCGCAGTTTCGAGTGGAAGCGCGGCGGGAGTGCGGCAGGCGCTCTCGGCCGGCGCCGACCCCGACACTACCTTCGGTGAAGTTCCCGAGTTGGTGAAGGCGATCCGCGCAGGAAGAACCGATCTGGTCCAGTTACTGGTGGCAGCGGGTGCAACGCCGACGGAGCAGGAGGCGAACTCCTTCCGCGGTGACGAGCGAATGAACGCGGTGCTGAAGCCGGCGATCGATCGCATTCGCGGAATCGATCCGCTGGTGCTGCCGTCGATCGAGCGGATTCTCCAGGCAGGTACCAGTCTGCCCGTATCGGCGGATCGGGATCGTATTCTGACAGCCGCGAAGTGGATGGCGGCGAAGGCTCCAGAATCGCGCGGAATCACCGGTTCGTACCGCCAGGAGTTGGAGGCATCGGTCGCCCGGCTGGAATCTCCGCGTGCGAAGGCGGAAGCAAGCGCGGTGGCCGACGATCTGGAACTGAAAGTGGCCCACTGCAAGGCTCTTGGCATCGGCATGGGCGGGAAGGTTCGGGTCTCCGTGACCACACGCAGGGGTAAGCAGGTTGTGAACAACTGGCAGGTGCTCTACCTGCCGCGGATTTTTCAGAACGCACCGGGAGTGGTTCCGGGACTGATGCCTAAGTGGACGAGCCCGGCGGAAGAGATGCTCGAGCCCGGGCGCTATCTCCTGTGGGCGCGCGATCCGGTTTCGGGCAAATCGACTGCTCCGCAGGTGCTGCCGTTCAGCGGGCGCGCGGACATCCCCGTGGATCTGGCGGTCCCATGAAATGGCCTTGGCCCTACGCGGCGGTGGCCTTGGCGGCGTGCGTTGCCGCGATCGCGTGGCCGCTGGTCCCCTCGTTGCCTCAGGGCGATGCGCTCGGTTCGCGGATTGCGGGCGCGCTACTGGGAGTGGCGATTTGCGGCGTGGCTTCGCTGGCGCCTACTACTCTGCGCTTGGATCGGAGGCTGTGGCTGGTCCTGGCGGCACTTTCGGGCCTGGCGGCCCTTGTCGCGCTCGGGTTCCAGATCGCTGCCACTGCGTCGTGCGTGGCGGAATACGACTCGCGGCAGGTGATTATCGGCGGCGAACTCCAGCCGTACGTACACCCGGAGCCGGGAGCGTCGGCGGAGTCCATCCTGTTCGACGCGGCCGGAGTGCCGGAGCGCGCGTGGACGCCCGCTTCGATTCGCTGGTGCCGCTGGCGGCTGGGCTGGATCGGGATGCTGGCCGTGCCGCTGTTCGCCGCGTGTGGATGCTGCCTGCTGCAGTTGATGCGGACGCGTCCGGCGATCGCTCAGCCTCGAACGGTGGGTGTCGTTCCGGCCGGACCGAGCCGGTTCGATGCGTTCTTCAGTTATCGCCACTGCGAGCCCGATCGCTCTCTTACGATCGAGTTGCTGCAGCGGCTGGAAGCAAACGGATTTCGCACCGTGATCGACGAGCGGGACTTCCGCGCCAACGAACATTTTCTCTCCGAGATGGAGCGGTGCATCCGTGAGAGCCGGTTTGTGCTGTGCGTGATCACGTCGAGCTATGTGTCGAGCGACCACTGCCAGGAGGAGGCGGTGATTTCGAAGACGCTGGATATGGCGGAACGGACACGGCGCGTGGTGCCTTTGATTTTCGAACGTGTGGAGCTGCCGGTTTGGCTGCACGGAATTGTGGGGATCGATTTTACGGAGAACAGCTCGGTGGATGGGTTCGAGAAGTTGCGGGGATTGCTGAAGCGGGACTGAGAGTCCTGCGGCAGGCGAAACCGCCTGCCCCACCATCAGACGGTGGCGGGTTCTTGTAGGGCGGCGTAGGTGCGATCGACGTACTTGTCCAGGAGGTCGATGAACTCGGCCACGATTTGATCGCCGCGGAGTGTGATGGTCAATTTGCCGTCCACGTAGACCGGCGCCACGGGCTCTTCAAAAGTCCCGGGCAGCGAGATGCCGATGTTGGCGTGCTTCGATTCGCCGGGGCCATTGACGATACAGCCCATCACCGCCACACGCATCTCCTCGACACCCGTGTAGCGGGTTTTCCAGACCGGCATCCGCTCCCGCAGGTAGGTCTGAATCTGATCCGCCATGTCCTGGAAGAACGTGCTGGTGGTGCGGCCGCAACCCGGACAGGCGGTGACCTGCGGGGTAAAACTGCGGAGTTCGAGCGACTGCAGAATCTGCTGGCAGACCACCACTTCCTCGGTACGGTCGCCGTTGGGCAGCGGAGTGAGTGAGGCGCGAATCGTGTCGCCGATGCCTTCCTGCAGTAACACTCCAAGACCGGCGGTGGTGGCGACAATCCCCTTCGCCCCAAGACCCGCCTCGGTCAGTCCGACGTGAAGGGCATAGTCGCACTCGCGCGCGAGCTTCCGGTACACGTAGATCAGATCCTGAACGCCGCTGACTTTGGCGCTGAGGATGATTTTGTCCTTCCCAAGGCCGTACTGTTCGGCGGCGGCGGCACTCTCCAGAGCGCTGGCGACAATCGCGTTCATTGTCACGGTTTTCGCGTCGAGCGGCTCGGGCAGACGGTTGTTCTCGTCCATCATGCGGGTGAGCAGGACACTGTCCAGCGATCCCCAATTGACGCCGATGCGCACCGGCCGGTCATAGTAGGCCGCCGCTTCGATCATGGTCCGGAAGTTGTCGTCGTGCTTCTTTCCGATGTTGACGTTGCCCGGATTGATGCGGTATTTCGCCAGGGCCTTGGCGCAATCCGGATACTTCTTGAGCAGCAGGTGGCCGTTGTAGTGGAAGTCGCCGACGATGGGTACGCGGACGCCGAACTTGTAGAGGGTCTCGCAGATTTTGGGGACTGCGGCGGCGGCTTCGTCGTTATTCACCGTAACCCGGACGAGTTCAGAGCCGGCGTTCGCCAGCGCCATCACCTGGTTCACCGTGGACGGTGTGTCCGCGGTGTCGGTGTTGGTCATCGACTGAACCACGATGGGGGAGTTACCCCCGACCTTCACCCCACCTACATCCACCGCCACACTGCGGCGGCGCGTTAAAGCTGCCATCCAACCTCCCGAATACTCCAGTTTACCAGCCGCCGGTCAGGATTCCCCGCCGCCGGAGCCAGAATCGTCCATGTCGTACAGCCGGCGCAGATCCTCCGCGGTGGGGGTATGTTCCGCCGCATGCCGGACATCCTGGGCCATGCCTCGCAGCGCGTCGAGAACTTCGAGCTCCCGGCCCAGGGCTACGAACAGGTCGATGCCGGCGAGCAGTGCCGATAAGCATTCATCTCCGCGGTCGGCGGCGCGGTCCCGGAGTTCGCGAAGTTCCCGGATCGACTCGGATGAAGCTGGGTGACACCCCATGCCGACTATCCTAACCCGCCTCCTCGGTATAAGGTCGCAGGCCCAGCCGGACCACTGCGTCGCGGGACGGTCCGGCGTGTGCGGGGTCCACGTAGAAGAAGGCGCCGGCCCGCTCCCCCCGAAAGATGATGCCGCCGAGGTACGTCTCGGTCTGGACGGCATAGTCGATTCCGGAAGCGGTTAGCGCATCTTCCAGGCGGAGCGCGTCTTTCAGCCGTTTGGCAATGTACACCAATTCGACCTCGCGGTCGCCGAAGAAGTCGGGGTCCCGTTTCATGAACTCGCCGGTTTTGGCGCGGGCGGTCCCATACGCTTCTGGAAGGCCGCGTAGGCGCCCGGTGCATTGCGCTCCCAGTAATCGATATACGCCATTGCCACCGTCTCCAGGTTCTTCCACATCCTGGGACTGTTCATGGTTTTGCGAAAGTCGGCGATGCTTCCGCTGACACGGGTCCAGACCAGCAGGAGTTCCTGGTTGGATTGGAAGAACAGTTCCTGGTTCAGGACACCCGAAGCGACGAAGGAAGCGGCCATTTCCCAGTAGCTGACCACCATACGGAAGTAGGCGTTCTCCTGGGATCCGGGCGGGGCGATGGCCTGGAGACTGGCCCAGTCGGTGACATGAAAATTCTGAACGAACCACTGGCGGGCCTTTCGCAGGGTCTCCTCACGGCGGAGCTCATATAGGCGAAGGATGAGGTTGGCGTCTTCGTGCGAAGGCATGGTGTCCATGTAGTCCATGATGCCTGATTTGAGGGCACGCGGTCGCGGGCCCGTGGAGGGAATCCCGGCCGGTCAGCGGAACCGGTCGAGCACTCCAACTTCGATTTCCGGGATGCGCGCAATGTCCGAATCATTGGTAATCAGTGCGGCCGCGCCTCCACGGATGGCGGTCGCTACCCGCAGCGCATCCGGTGGAGGGATTCGCCGCTAAAAGAGGTGCACGTTAGCCGTCGGTCTTGCTTTCCATCTCATGGCCGAGATAGCGTCTCGTTAGGATCGTTGCATCCGGACTGAGACGCGATCGGCCTACGCGGTTTTCAGGTTCTATCCACGCTAAGCCGGCGTGAAATGCGAGAGTTGAGCAAAGTTGTGCTTAGATAGTCTGTAAGAACGGAGGAGCTAAGGATGACGAAGGTGTTTGGATTCGCCGCCTGGACGGTCCTGGCGGCGGTCTGCTGGGCCCAGACCATCAAGACTTTCGCAGGGAACGGCCTGGCGGGTTTTGGCGGCGATGGCGGACCTGCGACGCAGGCCATGATTAACCGCGTGGACGCCCTGGCGGTGGACGGAGCTGGGAACGTATATATGGCTGATGAGAGGAACAATCGCGTCCGAAGAGTGGATAAAAACGGCGTGATTACGACCTTTGCGGGCTCCGGTACGGCGGGTTTCGGCGGCGATGGCGGCCCGGCGGCGCAGGCGCAGTTGAATGCGCCGACTGGCGTATGCACGGATACGGCCGGCAACGTCTACATTAATGACATTTCCAACTTCCGCGTGCGCAAGGTTTCCCCCAGCGGAGTGATCACCACGGTGGCAGGCAATGGGCAGGGAAGCACCGTAATCGGCACGACCTTCGGCACGCTGGGAGACGGCGGGCCGGCCACCAGCGCCAGTTTCTCGATCGTGATCCGTTGCGCGACGGATCGCGCCGGAAACCTGTACGTCGTGGATCAGGGTGCGCACTGTGTTCGAAAGATCGACACCGGGGGCACGATTTCCACCTTCGCCGGACGTTGCGTGGCAGCGGCGGCCAGTAACGGATACTCGGGCGACGGGGGGCCAGCCACAGCAGCCGTGTTGAACAACCCCACTGCTCTGACGTTTGACGCGCAAGGGAATCTGTACATCTCGGATCAATCCAATCATCGAATACGGCGCGTAGATTCCAGCGGAACGATTCAGACCGTGGCGGGCAACGGTTCGCAAACCTTCTCGGGCGACGGCGGGTCGGCGACCGCCGCAGGTATTCCGTTCCCAGGGTCGGTCGTGGTGGATCCGGCCGGGAATCTGTTCGTCGTGGATAGCGTGGACAATCGGGTCCGTGAGGTTACAGGCAGCACGATCAACACAATTGCGGGCACGGGGGTGGCAGCCTACGGCGGCGATAACGGACCGCCCCTGCAAGCGATGCTGAACTCACCGTTCGGGATCGCGCTGGACGCGTCCGGGAATTTGTACGTAGCGGACTCCAACAACAATCGCATTCGAATGATATCCGGCGTGGCAGCCGGCGGCAACGGACCGTTCATCAGTAGCGCCGGGGTTACCAACGGAGCGAGCTTTCAAACCGGTGTTGCGCCGGGAGGGATCGTGACGATTTTCGGGTCCAACCTGGGCGCGTCGGCGGGACAGGTTCTGACCGCGAGCGGCGGCACATGGTCCACGTCCCTGGGCGGCGTGACGGTGACGATGGACGGAACAGCCGTGCCAGTGTATCGCATCTTGAATCTTAACGGACAAGAGCAACTGAGCGTGCAAGCGCCATTTTCGCTCAACGGGAAGAGCACTACTCAGGTCGCCGTGACCAGCGCGGCGGGAAGTTCCCCTGCAGTGAGCGTTCCGGTGCTGGGAGCGCAGCCGGGAATCTTTATTCTCGATGCCGGGAGCGATGGCGCGGTACACGCGGACGGAACGATTGTAACGGCGGCTAACCCGGCGAGCCGCGGCGAAACCGTGGTGCTGTACCTGACCGGGTTAGGGCCGGTGAGCAACGCTCCGCAACCTGGTCAACCAGCTTCGCTTTCGACGCTGTCCAATGCGCTCGTGGTTCCGCAGGTGACCATTGGTGGGTTTCTCGCAACACCCGCGTTTGCAGGACTGACGCCGGGGTTTATTGGTCTCTATCAAATCAATGTGGCGATTCCGGCGGCGGTCGCGTCCGCGGTAGTGGATGTGACGGTGCAGTCCAATGGCGTAACCAGCAATACGGCGAAGCTTCCGGTGCAGTGAGAGGGCGCCATGCGCCCTTAACTTTCCTCGGCGCGCTACTGAACGATCTCTGTGCCGACAACGGCATTCTGAATTCAGAGCGTCAAAGTTGCTGACGACCACTCAGCACCGCTCGCATGGACTTGGGGCTGGATAGCGAACGAGTCGCAGTGCTTAACCGATGCTGCACTTTCCGAGTAACCGCCGCGCCGAACAGCCGTATAAAGACTATGACCAGCCTTGTGCCTGATCTGCGTTACGCCCTCCGAGCGATCCGCCGAAGCCCGCTGTTCGCTTCAGTGGCGATTCTGTCCCTGGCCCTGGGTATCGGCGCCAACACCGCCATCTTCACCCTCATGGACCAGATCATGCTTCGGCAGTTGCCGGTGCAACACCCCGAGCAGTTGGTGATGCTGTATCAGCGCGGAGCCCATAACGGCAGCAACATGGGCAGCCGGATGCATTCCTATCCCATCTATCAGGATTACCAGAAGAAGGCGGAGCCGTTTTCCGAGGTCCTTTGCCGGCGTCTGATCAATACGTCTATCGGCGTTGACAATCAGACCGAGCGGGTAGAAGCCGAGATGGTCTCGGGAAACTACTTCACCATGCTGGGCGTGAAACCTGCTGTTGGCCGTCTCTTCACATCCGAGGAAGACGACCGCGTGGTCAACGGTCATCCGGTGGTGGCGCTGAGCTACGACTATTGGGTGAACCGCTTCGCCCGCGACCCGAAGGTGATTGGCAAGAAGATCCTGGTGAATAACTACCCGATGACCATCGTTGGCGTGTCAGCGGCGGGATTCGCCGGTCTCGATCCGGCGCAGGGTCCTCAAATTCGGGTGCCGATCCTGATGAAGGAGCCGCTGTTACCGGAGTGGGCGTGGTTCAACGGCGCATCTCGCCGGGCCCGCTGGGTCCAGGTGTTCGCGCGTCTGAAGCCGGGGTACACACCGGAGTCCGCGCGGGCCCAACTCCAGGTCCTGTTCCGGCAGGTTCGCGAGTACGAAGCGACACTGCCGGCGGCCAAGGATTGGAGTCCCTACTCCCGCAATCGGTTCTTGGAGGGAACCATCCATATCGAGAAGGCCGCCACGGGATATTCGGATCTGCGCAACAACTTCTCCACCGCGCTAGTGGTGTTGATGTGCATGGTGGGCCTGGTGCTGCTGATCGCCTGCGCTAACGTAGCCAACCTTCTGATCGCTCGGGCCTTCGCGCGCCAGAAGGAGATCGCTGTGCGCCTATCCATTGGGGCGTCACGGGGCCAGTTGGTGCGGCAACTGCTGGTGGAAAGCCTGGTGCTTTCGGTGGCCGGCGGTGTCGCTGGAGTCCTTTTAGCAGTCGCCTTGACTCGAGGCCTGCTGGCGCTGGTGCCTTCCGAGGGGAATCCGCTCTTGATCCAGCCGCTGCCCGACGCGCGGATCTTGCTGTTTACGCTGGCGCTGACCTTCCTGACCGCCCTGGTCTTCGGACTTGTACCGGCGCTGCGGGCGAGCCGGGCGGATCTGTGGACCACGCTTAAGGACGCGGTGGGCTCGATCGCGGGCTCCGGCGGATCGTTGTTCCTGCGTAAGGGACTGGTGGCTGCCCAGGTCGCACTCAGCTTCCTCCTACTGTTCGGCGCCGGGTTGTTCGTGCGCAGCCTGCAGAATCTCAAGGCCACGGACACCGGCTTCCGCGACCCCGAGAACCTGGTGACTTTCCAAGTCAACCCGGCGTTGAACGGTTATAGCGAAGTGCGTGGGACGCAGTTCTACAGTGAGCTCCTCGATCACATTCGTGCGATTCCGGGTGTGAAGTCGGCGGGTATAGCGGGGGTCCCGGTGCTGCACGGCTGGGAATGGGACAACTCGATGCAAGTGGAGGGGCATCAGGCCAAGGATGGTGAAGACGTGCAGGCGTTCATGAATTCGGTCTCGCCAGGATACTTCGCCACCATGGGCATCCAGTTGATTGAGGGACGCGACTTCGACCGGCGCGACAACGATAAGCCCGGGGAGTGGAAACTGGCCATTGTCAACCAGCAGTTCGCCCGCCACTACTTCGGCGACCGGAGCGCAGTTGGGCGGCACATCGGGAACGGGTCCGGTCCGAAGACGAAGCTGGATATCGAGATCGTTGGGGTGGTCGCGAACAGCCTTTATGAAGGGCCGCGCGAAGGCGTGCGGCGTCAGGTGTTCGTTCGCCAGTCAGGTAACAACGGTTCCGCCATCTACGTTCGTGCCGGCTTAGGATCGTCGTCTGCGTATGCAGCCCTGCGGAACGAGGTGAAGAAACTGGATGCGGGGATGCCGGTATTCGAAATGAAGACCCTGGCCGGGCAGCTCGACGAGACACTGCTGACTGAGCGGCTGATCGCGCTTCTCTCGGCAGGATTTGGCCTGCTCGCGACGTTGCTGGCGGCCATCGGATTGTACGGCGTGATGGCCTTTGTCGTGGCGCGCCGCACCAAGGAGATGGGGTTGCGCATGGCGTTGGGAGCGGGCCGGAGTTCTGTCATCTGGCTGGTGATGCGAGAGGTGCTGCTTTTGCTCGGCCTGGGCCTGGCCATAGCAGTCCCATCCGCCTTTGGGTTGGGCCGATTCGTCGCCGCCCAGTTGTATGGAATCAAAGCTGGCGACCCCTGGGTCGCGTCGGCCAGCATCCTGCTGTTGGCGGCAGTCGCGAGCATGGCCGGGTTCATTCCCGCGCACCGGGCCAGCCGCATCGATCCGATTCTGGCCTTGCGGTACGAGTAGACTGATCGGCAGATAGGTGGGCCGCCGATGAACACGGATCAACGCCGATAAGACATTTTTTGATCCGCGTTTATCGGTGTTGATCGGCGGCCGACCTTCTGCTTCGTGCCGCCGGCCGTGACCCGAGCGGATCTGATGCCGGCAGGCGTATGGAACAATTAAACCATGCCCCGGCTCCTGCTCCTGTTTCCCCTGTTCGTCGCCTGCCTGAGCGGCCAGAACCTATCCCCGGATTCGGAACGCCAACTGGCTCGCGATATCTACAAGGAGTTGGTGGAGATCAAGTCCGGCTACACGACGGGTGCAACTACTCCGGCCGCGGAAGCAATGGCGGCCCGGTTGAGAGCCGCCGGATTTCCCGAGTCCGACATCTTCGTGGGTGGACCCATTCCTACCAAGGCCAACCTGGTGGTCCGGTATCGCGGCAACGGCCGCCGCAAACCGATCCTGTTGCTGGCGCATACGGATGTGGTGGAGGCGAAACGGGAAGACTGGAGCATGGACCCGTTCCAATTCACCGAAAGGGACGGATACTTCTACGGCCGCGGCACCGGCGATGACAAGGCCCAGGCCGCGGTGTGGGTGGCGAACCTGATTCGCTACAAGCGGGAAGGCTTCAAGCCGGAGCGCGACATCATCGTGGCGCTCACGGCCGACGAGGAGGGCGGAGGGCCTTATAGCGGCATCCAGTGGCTGATCAAGAACAAGCGGGCACTGATCGATGCCGAGTTCTGCCTGAACGAGGGCGGCTGGGGTGAAATGGCCGGCGGCAAGAAGATCTCGAACGATGTCCAGATCAGCGAGAAGTATGTGATCAACTTCCACCTCGAGGTTCGCAACAAAGGCGGACACAGCTCGATGCCGGTTCCGGATAACGCGATCTACCACCTGGCGGGCGCTCTCGACCGGCTCTCGAAATTCGGGTTCCCGCTGAAGACCAATGAAGTCACCCGTGCGTACTTCGAGGAGATGGCGAAGATCGAGGCCGGGCCGATGAAGAGCGACCTCGCCGCGGTGGCGGCAGGATCCCAGGAAGCGATGGCGCGCATTGCAAGCGCATCTCCGGCGTGGAACGCCACCTTGCGCACCACCTGCGTGGCAACCGAGATCGAGGGAGGGCACGCCAAGAATGCCCTTCCGCAACTGGCCGCGGCCAACGTGAATTGCCGGGTTCTACCCGAAGATTCGGTCGAGTACGTGCAGCGTACACTGGGCCGAATCATCGCGGATGAGCAGGTCAGAGTCAACGTTGTGGGCGAGGTCAGCAGGGGTCCGGCATCGCCCATGCGCGAAGACCTGTTCAAGGCGATACGGCGCCTCACCGACACCATGTGGCCCTCCGTGCCGGCCATCCCGATTATGGTGATGGGCGCAACGGACGGACTGTACCTTCGCGCCGTGGGGATTCCTACGTACGGCGTTCAGGGCTTCTTCATGGACCGTGACGACATCCGGTTTCACGGACGCGACGAGCGGATGCCGGTTCAATCGTTCTATGAAGGACAAACGTTTCTGTACGAGTTAGTGAAGGCGTTGTCCAATTAGCCCAGCAGGTACGAATAGGTACGCAGAAAGAAGCGATCCGTCATGCCCGCGATGTAGTCGCACACGACTCGGTGGCGGGGCAGGTCGAGGGTGTCTTCGACATAATCCTCGGGCAAGGACTCGGGATGCTCCAACAGATAGTCGAATAGCTCGCCCACCTTGCCGGCTGTCCTGCGGCGTTCTTCCTGCACTAACTCGGACTGATACACCCAGGTCCGAAGTACCTGCTTGAGCTGCGCATTGGTTGCGGCAGCCTGCTCAGTGTATCGCGCCGTGCGCGACGGAGCTGCGCGGAGCGCCTCGATCGACTCGATTCCCTCCGCAGTGTCCAGCGTTCCGCGGATGAGTCCGGAAACCAGGTGGTCCACCAGGCCGCGCACCACTTCGAGCAGCCGCACGCGGGTGTTCGCGCCGGGAAACTGCATCTCCGCTTTCTCAAAGATCTCCGCGAAGGCGGGGACGGATGCCGACAGCAGGGCGGGGTCTAACAATCCGGCGGACAGGGCGTCATCCAGGTCGGCGGTGTTGTAGGCGATTTCGTCGCATAGATCGATGAGCTGCGCTTCGAGGGTAGGTCTCTGTCCGGGTAGATACTCGTCGAGTTCGGGAAACTCGCCGGGTCCGAAATCGCGGGAGTGCTTCACGATGCCTTCGCGGACCTCAAAGGTCAGGTTCAGGCCAGGGAAGCGAGGGTACAGGTGCTCAAACCGTTCGACGATGCGCAGGGCGTGATGGTTGTGATCAAAGGATTCGCCGAAGCGGTGCAACTGGCGGTCGAGTTCCTCCCCGCCGGAATGCGCAAACGGTGGATGGCCGATGTCGTGAACCAACGCCAGGGCTTCGGTTAGGTCTACGTTGAGTTCGAGTACCGAGGCGACGGTGCGGGCGATTTGCGCCACTTCGATGGTGTGGGTCAGACGGTTCCGGAAATGATCGGACAGGTCAGGAGGGAAGACCTGGGTCTTGTCCTCCAATCGCCGGAAGGCGCGCGAGTGGATGATGCGGTCGCGGTCGCGCTGGAAGTCGCTGCGATAAGGATGAGGCAGTTCGGGATAACGGCGCCCGGCCGTGCAGGTCGCCTCCAACCGAAGCCGGGAAAGCATCGCCGCCTATTTCTGTGGCGGAGGGAGATCGGCCAAGGCGCTGAGTGCGGCGCGGCTGACGGCGCTCCGTTCGGTACGCAGCGGCTCCAGGAGTTTACGAGCCTCCGCCGGCTTCGTGGCGGCGATATAGCGCGCCAGGGCGATCGTCGCCTGATCCTTCGATACGAAATCGGTCGGATTCGCCACCAGGGAGCGGAGCAACTGTTCGCCTTCGGAAGCTTTGTTCTCGGCCTGCAACACGGAAGCCAGCGCCAGCTTCGCCAGCGAGGCGTAGTTCTTGCCGGCGTGGTCCACCACCGAGCGTAGGGATTTCTCCGCTGTGGCCAGGTCGCCCTTGTCGGCGGCCATGGTGCCCAGGTAGTAACGGGCGATTTCGCCTTCCTCCGAACCAGCGTACTTGTCGGCGACGTCCGTCAGGGACTTCTTTACGGCAGCGTCCTTGGCTTCCTGGGTGGCGAACGAGGGATGGCCTTCCTCGCTCTGCCCGCCGATCGTGGCATCCTGGTTCTGCAGCGCAACGCGGAGTGCATCGTCGCGAACGCCGGCACGGTAGGAGAGGAACCCGTAGGTCGCGAGGGCGATGACCACCACGCCGGCGGCGATCGCGCCGTAGCGCATTACTTGTTGCTTGTGTTCGGTTACATACTCGACGCCATGCCCGACTTCGAGCGCAAACTTGTCTGTCTTCAGTTCTTTACGGGTAATCCTATCCACTTGCTGAAACCTCGAGGGGAAATACTATGGTAGCATGGCTCACCACCCCATCTGCTTCATGCGGGTGAGGATGATGGATGAGTAGCCATCCATGCGGTCGGGACGGCGCCGGCGCGGTGCGGGGATCACGGAGGCGAGCCGGGCGGCCTGTTCCCGTCCCACCTGTGAGGCAGGGATGTTGTACCAGTGGCGCGCGGCGGCATCGGCTCCGTACACTCCCGGGCCCCATTCGATGACGTTCAGGTAGAGTTCGAGGATACGCTCCTTCCCCAGGACCAGTTCGGTAATCGGTACCAGTGTGGTTTCGACGCCCTTCCGGATCAGCGAGCGGTTGGTACTCAGAAACAGATTCTTCACCAGTTGCTGCGAGATGGTGGACCCGCCCCGTCCGAGCTTGCCCTTCTCCAGGTTCTCTTCCAGGACCTTGTGAACCTCCACCCAATCGAAGCCGGAGTGATCGGCAAAGCGGGTGTCCTCAGCGGCTACAACGGCGTGCCGGAGGTCGGCCGAAATGCTGGCGGCGGGGACAAAATGGTACTGTTTCCGGTACGGCTTGTGAGTGCGCCAGGCCTCGATGCGGCGCTCCATCTGAACGCTGGTGGTGGGCGGGTCGATCCACTTGAGCCCGAGGATGAGGATGGCGACGGAAAGGTAGAATGCGGCGACGAACGCGAGGAGGCAGAGCAGGGCCTTCCGCAGCCAGCCGGACCAGGAAACTTTCAGGGCCATGAAACTGCATCATGGCACAGTCTTGTGATTCGGCGAACCATAGCTGAGAAGAATGATTTGCCGAGCGAGGGCGGAGGTGATCGACAGAAGATACCGGGTGCAGTCCGTGTCGTGGAGGCCGTCAGCTCTTTCGAACGGCCTTATAGGTGCCGCTGTACTGGCTGAACTCCCAGGTTCCCGAGAGCGTGTCCCCATCCAACTTGCCAGTTACCTTCAGCGTCCCTTTCTCACCTAGTTCGCTAGGCGTGAAATCGAAGGCCAGCTCCAGCTTGCCGTCCTTGAACGTGCCCGTAACCGGCGCATCCTCCCACGTTCCTTTCACCTGTTCGCCTTCGAGATGGAACTCGGCCGCGGCTTGACGCTCGCCGCCTTCCGTGTCCAAAACGAACTGCCACTTGCCATCCAGGTCGGACGCCCGCGCGGCCGGGGACGCCACCGCGAGCACGAACAAACTCAAGAACACCAATGCGAGTCGAAGCATTACGTCATCGTATCTCAGCGGTAGACGGCTGTGGGATAGAGAAGTCTGACGCCCAAACCGAAGATCGGCCCGTAGATCCTCTCGAACAACTTCCAGCACAGCAGCAGGGCGATAAATGAGTAGGCCCGGAGCGAATGTCCCAGGCGGTCCCATCGCGCCGCAGCGGAGGCGGGGAGGATCAATCCCACCGCGCTGAATCCGTCGAGCGGCGGCACCGGGAGCAGGTTGAAGACCCCGAGCAGCAGATTCAACGAAAAGAGGATACTGAGGAAGCGGGCAGCCAACTCCATGATTCCGGGCGCGGCGGGCTCCACCAGATGCAGCGAATTCAGTTGGACCGGAGGCTGAAACGCGCCCATCAGAATCCCCAAGTGGATCAGGATTGCGGCGGCCAGCACCAGGCTGAAGTTCGCCGCCGGACCTGCCAGCGACATCCATGCGGCCCGCCTGGGGAACCGCTGTTGCCACGAAGGATCGTACGGCGCGCTGGCCCAACCGATCATGAACCCTCCGGTCAACAAGGACAGCAATGGAACAATCACCATGCCGAAGGGTTCGCGGCGGATGTGAGGAACGGGGTTCAAGGAAACCTGGCCCGAATGGAACGCCGTGGGATCGCCGCCGAGTTTGGCCACGAGTGCGTGAGAAGCTTCGTGACAGGTGGTTGAGAATAGGAAGACTACGTAACGTATCAAGCCAACGGCAAATAGCTCAGGCGTAAGATTCACAGTTCTATCCTCTCCTAGTCGGTCGCCAGGCCGCTCAGAGTAACTGAACCATACCGCCGGGTGTCTCACGGGCGGAATCTATGCCGACCACGACGAATGAACGGCAGCAGGCCGGGTCCGATACTCCCGAACTCGATCGGGGACAGATGGAACAGGTAGAACGGCGGTTGTTCATCCCGGCCCTGGTGGTCCATGAAGTGGTGCGGCGCCAAGGAGACGAGGAACTTGAACGGCCTGTCTCTGCCCTGGCGTGGTCGGGTCTTGCCGCCGGCCTTTCCATGGGCCTGTCCATGGTGGCCGAAGGTCTACTGCAGGCGCATCTGCCGGACGCGCAATGGCGGCCTCTGATCGTGAGGCTCGGATACCCGTTGGGGTTCCTGCTGGTCATCATCGGCCGGCAACAACTGTTCACCGAAAACACGCTGACTCCGATCTTGCCGCTGATGGCGAGACGCGATCTGCGAACCCTGTGGCGGGTGGCGCGGCTGTGGGCGACCGTCCTGGCCGCGAACATCGCGGGCGCCCACGTGGTCAGTTGGTCCCTGGCGGCGACCTCCGCGTTTCGCCCCGAAGTCCGGGCCGCGTTCGAGCAACTGGCCCGCGAGGCGGTTAACGTAGGTTTCGGCACTGCCATCGTCAAGGGCATCTTCGCAGGATGGCTGATCGCCATGATGGTGTGGATGCTGGCGGCAGTGCGGACCGGGCAGATCGCGATAGTCCTGATCCTCACGTACGTAGTCGGGCTGGGCGAGTTTACGCATATCATCGCCGGGTCGGTGGAGGCGTTGTACCTGGTGTGGGTGGGACAACTCTCTTGGTTCGCTTGCGTTGGTGGGTACATGTTACCCACGCTGATCGGGAACGTGATTGGAGGCGTTTCACTCGTAGCGGCTGTGAATCACGCACAGGTGGTTGCAGGATCGTCCGAGCAGAAATCCGTGCGGGACTGAACCGCGGTCCTCTACGCTGAATAATGAATGCGCGCGCCCGAGCGTACCGGAGACAAACTGCGGCCAGTGAAGACGCTGGAACGGGTCTTGTCGAAGGCCGGCCTCGGGTCCCGCACAGACGCCCGCAGTTGGATCGGCGCGGGACGTGTGCGCGTGAACGGCAAGGTCATCCAGACTCCCGATCATTGGGTGGATCTCGAGCGGGACCGCGTCACCCTGGATGGCAAGCCGGTCCGCGCGCAGGAGCGCCGCTACATCCTGCTCTACAAGCCGAAGGGATACATAACCTCCTATGGCGATCCCGAGGGCCGCGCAACCGTGTACGATCTGATCACCGAACTCGGGGCTTGGGTGGTGCCTGTGGGCCGTCTGGATCAGGACACCAGCGGACTGCTGTTGATGACCAATGACACGCAGTTCGCCGAGCGGATCATGAACCCCGCGTTCAAGATCGCGAAGACGTACCTGGTGAAGTGCTCCACCCTGCTCGGCGACGAACAACTGGACCGTCTGCGCAACGGGGTGGAGTTGAACGACGGCCCGACGCGTCCGGCGCTGGTGAAGCGCGTTCGAGACTCCGGGCCGCATACGTATCTGGAAATCACCATCACCGAAGGACGGAACCGCCAGGTGCGCCGGATGATCGAGGCGGTGGGGAGCAAGGTGCTTAAACTGGTACGAACAGCAATCGGGCCCATCGAAATCGGCGGGCTCGAGATCGGCAAATTCCGCGACCTCACCGCTGCCGAGCGCAGTGCGCTGGCCGGCAGGTGAGCCCGAAACAGCGATACTGGATCTCATGCTGAGTTTTTCGGAG
This sequence comes from uncultured Acidobacteriota bacterium, assembly GCA_963737465.1. GTDB lineage: Bacteria > Acidobacteriota > Terriglobia > Bryobacterales > Bryobacteraceae > TMP-7. The sequence goes on along the minus strand of CAVTTC010000011.1, from coordinate 482,688 downwards.
GCATTTTCGCTGGCGGGCGAAATAGCCGTAATCACAGGCGGGGGCACGGGAATCGGATTCGGGACAGCCCAAGCGTTCGTCGCTGCCGGAGCGCGGGTGGTATTGGTGGGCCGCCGCACAGACGTGTTGGATGCGGCCGCGCGCGAACTGGGGGCAGGGGCTACCTTTGAATCGCACGATGTCACAGACACGGCGTCGGCGCCCCAACTGATCGAGCGGATCGTGAAGAAAGCCGGGTGCCCGAGCATCCTGGTGAACAACGCGGGAATCCACCTGAAGAAGGCGGCGGTGGAGACCACGGAGGCGGAGTTCAACTCCGTTATGAACACCCATGTGACGGCGGCGTTCGCGCTGTCCCGCGCGGTTGCGCAAGTGATGATCGAGCGCGGGCGCGGCAACCTGATCTTCATGGCTTCGATGGCGTCGCTGATGGGGATTCCGAAGGTGGTGGCGTACTCGGCTGCGAAGTCGGCGTATATCGGCCTGGTGCGAAGCTTGGCGGTTGAACTCGCGCCCAACGGAATCCGGGTAAACGCGATCGCGCCGGGGTGGATCGAGACGCCGATGCTGCACAAGGCGATGGAGAGCGATCCACGGCGAAAAGCGCGCGTACTGGAGCGGACGCCCATGGGACGGCTCGGCCATCCCGAAGACATCGGATGGGCGGCGGCCTATCTCTGCTCACCGGCCGCGGGATTCGTGAATGGTGTGGTGCTGCCGGTGGATGGCGGCGCAGCTATCGGGTTCTGAGCGCTTTGAAGTTAGCGGCCGCCCTGTCAGCCCCGGCGACGCTTTTCTTGCTTGGGCGGTTTGGGCTTGAGTTGCGGGGCCGCTACGGCGCGCACCTCGCGAACATACTCGAAGAACACCAGGACGGCCGTGGGCCACAGTTGCATCAGCACGCGTGGAAGCGAAGTCTCGATCTGCCAATTGAGATCCTTCGTCGTAACCACATAAACGCCGGCATACGCCAGCGTCATCGCCGCTAGTGTGATCAGAGCGGATGACCGGCCCGAGCCGCTCCCGCCCGATTTCCCCATCAGCCAGAAATAGCCGACGGCCAGCAGGACCGGAGGCAACAGCCATCCGCCGAAGACGAATAGCTGCCGTCCGAACTCGACTGCAACGGTCATATATCGCGACACATCGGCCAGGCGCGTCCCGAGAGACTGCTGCTGCTCGACGAAAAGGTAGTTGGCCGGAGCAAACGCGGTTTTGAACCACAGCAGGGCCCCGACGAACGGGCTCGCGCCCGCCAGCATCAAAGCGATCCCCTTTCCGTCGAAACTCCGCGCCCGGAAAGAGACCCATACACGCACAGCGATCACTACGGCCAGAAAGACCATTCCTTCGTTCTTGGTCCATGCAGCGCACCCGGCGGATGCACCGGCCAACCACCAGGATTGACGATCGGCGGGGTATGCGTCCGGGATACAGAGGATGCCAAGAGCCGATACATAGAAGAACGCGAGCGGTACATCCGCGTACTGCGAAGCGCCCGTATGGATCAGGGAGGCGGCGCCGAAGAGAGTGACCGTCGCAATGAGGGCTTGCCGGCACCCGCGTACCAGGTCGAGGACTCCGAACAGCACTCCGGCCGCACCGAACAGAAGCAGGGCGGAAACCAACGGTGGGACCATGGCGGAGGTGGACCCCGAGGCCATCCAGACATTGGCAATGGCGCCGGGAATCAGCAGCGGATAATCCTGGACCGACCATACCAAGGCTGGTGCAAACATCTGCGTCCAAGAGGATCCGCTGGCCAGGAATCGTGCGTGATTGTTCCAGATGGCCCAGGCGTCCCATTCGCCATAGGGATTTGTCGCCGTGTACAGCCCGAACGCCGCCACAGCGAAGATCACCGCCGCCGCGGCTGCCGCCGATAAGAGCGTCCCACCCTGAGTGGACTCGTGTGCACAGAAAGGACACGGCGCGCTGCGCCGGAAGGCAAAATAGGCGGCCGCCGCAACTGCCAGCAGAAAGAGGTCCGCGGCAACCACCACAGTCGCACCCCCGCCCAAGGCGGCGTCGGAGACGAAGGTGACCAAGGATGCGATGCCGAGTCCGATTCCGGTTCCGAGTGACAGGCGCAGGACGTCGTGACGGCAGAGCCGCAAGGCGTTCGGCCACGCCAGTCGCACGATGAAGAATCCGGTGAGCGCCGCTGCCAGAAGGAAGGCCAAGCTCATCGCGCGATCCTTCGCAGCAGCATTACTCCATTGCCGTAGTCTTTCACCAGTTCCAATCCCCGCTGCTGGTAAAAGGCGGGTGGCTGAGGCGTGTGGACATTGGCGAGAACCAGATTCTGTTCTGTATTCCGGGCAACCACCGTGGGGACGAGGGCCAGTTGCGCGAGATAGTATTCAGCCAAGGTGCTGGTGAGGTTCGCATCGGCGTCGGTGAGATAGCCGATCACCCCATGTCTCGGGATATCCTGCCGGACAGCCGCGAAGCGGGACTCATACTGGACGATGTCGAAGTTGCTGCCAGCCGGTGACGAGTACTTTCCCGCTGCGTCCACCAGCAGGGCAAGGTTCGAAGCCAATGCGACGGCAATCAGCGAGTACACGGCCGCCTTGGCGCGTGGCGAATCGATGAGACACCTCCGGAAGCATTAGTTTAACAATGCATCCGGTGTGAAGCGTCTACTGGCCGCTTGCCTCGACCCTGCAGCAGCCCGACGATACGAGCGCGAGCGGTGACTGGCCGCGGTCGAGATTGAAGTAATTCACCTTCGAGAGATTGCGGTAGACCTGGCCGGCGATGCCCGAAGCCACGGGGCCGTTCACGGGCTTGCCGCCGGTCAGCAACACCACAACCACCAGCTTGTTCCGCCCCACGTCATTAAACGATCCGAACCAGCCCAGATGAGTGGGTGAGCGTTCGTCGGTGCAGGTTCCCGTCTTGCCCAGAATGGGTTCGTTTGGATCATAATTGGCTCTGCGGGCGGTGCCGTATTCCACCGCGCCCATCATGCCGGGCTTGATTTCCGGAATATAGGGACCGATATCAAGGTGGCGTTTCACGCGCGGAGCAAAAGTCGCGATCTGTTCCTGAGAGCGTGGATACTGTAGATAATAAAGGGTCCCGCCGTTGGCAATGGCTGACATCAAGCCAGCCAGTTCGAGTGGCGTCAGGGTGATGCCCGAGCCGAAGCTGGTCATCATGCCCATGCCGAGACTCGGGGTGGACGAAGGAAGGTTTCCGGGCTCCTCGCCGGGAATGTCAAGACCCGCCTTTTCGCCGAGCCCGAACAGCCGGGCATAGTAGCTGACCTTGTCGAATCCAAGATGCTCGCCGACTTTCGCGAAATAGTAATTGTTCGAGTGCGCCAGTGCCTCGGTCAGACCCATTCGGGTCCGGCCGTAGATGCGTACGTATGTATTCCGCTCGACGACTCCCTCGGTCAGGCCGGCCAGGGCGGCGACCACCTTGATGGTGGAGCACGGCTGAAACCCGCTCTTCATCGCCAGTTGTTGGTTCACGATGGACAGGATGCGGCCGTTGTTCGGGTCAGCTACCACTACGGTGCCATTGTAGGGGCCAAGCGCGTCCACCGCGGCGCGGCGAACTGTCAGATCGTCTCCGTCAATGAAATCAGAGGATGTGGAATCAGCGAACGTCGGCGACGTCCATGGGCTCCAGGCCGCCCTGCGGCTGCGCACCTTGACGGTACGGGCCGCCCGGAGGTGTGCCATCGCCGCCAGGTGCGCTTGATGTGAGGCTGGCGTGACTGGCGCCTTCTGGACCGGCTTCTTCGCGGCGGAGTTGGCGGCCGTCTGGCCCTTCGTGGTCTGCTTCTTTTTGGTACTCGTGGCCCCGAATAACCAGCCGGGTATAACGCACAACACGAGGAAGGGGGTCAGGAATCGGTGTCCGTTCGCAATCTGCATGCGCACCTGTTCAAAAGAATAGATTCTACTTACGCGACTTCAGCGCCAGGAACTTTCCCTGGGGCCGCACCCTCCACCTTCGCTTGAGGTTCCGCTCGGAAGTCGTTGCCCTAATTGTAATTGCTGTTACGATACCCGTCAAGGAACTTTCGCGTGAAACGGTTTCAGGCGAGCTATCTCTTTCAGGATAGTGGAATTCAGGCCCGCGCTTTCTCACGACCAAGCCGGGAAAACAGACAACGTAGAGGGATTTGCAGGACGGCGATCCCGGCCGGAACGGGTACATCGTAGCCCGTCACCGGATCGCTTCGGCAACGTACAACTCAGACGTCTTAACCAGGTAGTTAAAGGCATAGGCGCGACCGTCCGGTGTGATTACCGGATTCGACAACTGCTCGACTGGCCGGGCCGTCCGAATCGTTTTCCAGTGCGCCCGCTTGCCGGTACCGAGCTCGAGACTCGAAATCGAAAGGGCTTTTCCATCATCCTGCGCGGCACAAATGTAGAGAGACCGGTTATCGGCCCGAAACCCTACCGGGATATCCTGCGAAGTCAGTCCCTTCAAGGGGCTGCCTGGACCGCCATCCACCGGATAGGCCCACCAGCCGCCATCGGGGCCCACCTCCACCAATTGCCGGCGATCCGGAGAGACTATCGTTTCCATATCGGCAACTCCTTGGGGTCCAATGGGCCGGAGTACGCCGGTCAGCGGGTTGAATTGGAAGTTCTGCAACCGGCCGGCGCGGTTGGGCCCACGCACGAAGAGCGATTGATGGTCAGACGCGAATCCCAAGACCAGGTTGACGCCTTTGAGTTGAGGGATCGAGATCTCACGCTCCTCGCCGGCTCCGGTGGGTAGAAGGACATAGCGGCGGCTTCCGGCGGAGGTGGAGGAATAGGCGGAGACCCACTTGCCATCTGGAGAGAAGGCCCAGGCGGCGCCGTCTCCCAGCCGGACAGGAGGGGATCCGTCGGTCTTCCGAAGATAGACGCTGCCCCTGGGCCCGCCGCTTTCTCCCAGGATGGTGGCGACGATGAAGTTCCCGTCCTCGGAGATGCCCGACACAAGACTTGAATCCAGGCAGGAAAGCTCGCGTTCCACCGTTTCGCCCGGAGCAACGCCGAGGATGCCTTGCTGCCGCTGGTCCGTTCTCAGCAGCAGGCGCCCGTCCCGGGCTACGTCATACAGGGTCAAATGGCCGGGAATGCGCGCTACTACCCGACGCCGCCCTTTCAAATCCATGGCGTAGAGAGTTCCCCACTCGGAAGGATCAAAAGATCGATACAGGATCTCCTTTCCGTCCGGAGTCCAGTTCAGAACCGGGTCCACGCGGTTGGGTGTCTGCTGATTGGCGATTCCGAGGAACTGAACCTTGCCGGTCAAATCCACCACACTCAGCCCGATATTCGCGCCTTGTTGGAAATGGGCGAAGGCGATCCGGCTTCCATCGGGCGACATGCGGATGGCCAGGGGCGGCCACTCGAGGTTATCGAGCAGCGTTTTGCCCATGAGGTATTCGAGACGGTACTTTCCGTTCACGACCCTCACAATTGCGAGCGCCGAACCGTCGGGGGACCAATCGGCGCAGAACACGCCATCGAGGGAGGCGCGCATCCTTCCGCCTGAGACCGACCCGCGGACGAGGGTGCCTGTACCGTCCACCCCGAACGGCCCCGTGAGCAGCGCCATCTCTTCCTTGGAAGATACCGACGCGAGCAGCGTTCCATCCGGGAAGTCGAGGTCGCGGGAGTCCGGATTGCCCGGGATGGCGAGATACACTCGGGCGGGTCCGTTATCCCATTTGGCGCTGTAGATGACGTTGCGGCCATCGGGCGTGAAGCGTGCGTTGGTGACCAACCCGGTGCGGAACGTGATTCGCCGGAAGGACGGGAGTTCGCGGCGAAAACTGAACTCTCTTATCAGGAATCCCGAGACCAGAAGCAGTACGCCTGCAAAAGCAGCCGCGGCAGCCCAGAACCATCGCCGCCGAGAGGCGGGCGGAGAGGTCAGCCGCGGTTGGCTGCCCGAGCCGGTAGACGGAGTGAGGGCCCGGAGCGCAAACGACAAATCCGCGGCGGATTGGAACCGGTCTTCGGGGCGTTTCTCCAGGCATCGCCGGACAATTGCGCCGAGGGCCGGAGGCATGGCGGCGCCGTCACTTTCGAGTTCGGGAGGATCATCGTGCAGGATGGCATGCATCGTCTCCACCGACGACGGAGCCTGAAAGGCGCGACGCCCGGTAACCAGTTCGTAGAGCACGGCGCCGAAGCTGAAGATGTCGGTGCGATGGTCGGTCTCCGCTCCACGCACCTGTTCGGGAGACATGTAACCCGCGGTGCCTATTACCAGGCCTGGCTCGGAGAGCGCCATCGTTGCGGTACGGTCGCCGGTGGCCAGGGTCTTCTGCTTGGCCAGGCCGAAGTCGAGCACCTTCACACGTTCAGTGGAGGTCAGCAGAATGTTCTCGGGCTTCAGGTCGCGATGAACAATGCCAACGGCATGCGCCGCGGCGATTGCTTCCGCCGTTTGCACCGCGATGTCGATCACTTTGCGGACAGGCGGGCGGCCCCGATCAATGACCGCCCGGAGCGACTCACCGTCCACCAGTTCCGAGACGATATAGAAGAGTCCGTCGTCACTGCCGGCCCCGTAGATCGACACGATGTTGGGGTGGTTCAAGGCAGCCAGCACGCGGGCCTCGCGTTCGAAGCGGGCGCGACGCGAAGGATCGCTCGAGACAGCCGCTGGCAGAATTTTGACGGCAACCGTGCGATTCAGCCGTTCGTCGCGGGCGCGCCATACCTCACCCATTCCTCCCTCGCCCAACTTGTCGAGGATCTCGTAACCGCCCAGGCGCGAACCCTTCATTGGGGACGAATATAACATCTACGCGGGCGTCGGCGGTGTCTGCGATGCTGTAGGAATGCGTGCAGGCGGGCTGTGGCGCGATCCGGAGTTTCTAAAACTCTGGACCGGCCAAGCCATTTCGCAGATCGGATCGCGGATCAGCCGGGAGGGATTGCCCCTCACCGCGGTGCTGGTACTGGGCGCGTCGCCGTTTCAGATGGGCCTGTTGAACGGGCTCGGGGCGGCCGCGGTCCTGGCGCCGGGCCTGTTCGCGGGCGCCTGGGTGGATCGACTGCGGCGAAGGCCGGTGCTCATTGCGGCCGACCTCGGCCGGGCTTTGCTGTTGGGCTCGGTCCCCATAGCAGCCGCGATGCACCGGCTGTCGATAGGGCAACTTTATGCCGTCGCGGCCGGCGCCGCCGCTTTGTCCCTTCTGTTCGACATTGCGTATCAGGCCTATTTGCCGGCGCTGGTCACCCGCGATCACCTGGTGGAAGGCAACAGTAAACTGGCGCTGACGGAATCCATTGCCGAGGTGGCCGGACCCGGAATGACGGGCGTCCTGGTTCAGTTACTCACAGCGCCCATCGCGATCCTCTTCGATGCGATCTCCTTCCTCTGTTCGGCGGTTTCGATAACGTGGATCCGCACACCAGAGCCCCGCCCTTCACGGCGGTCCAACCGGCACATCGGACGCGAGATCCTGGAAGGGCTCGAGGTGTCTTGGCGCAACCCGCTGCTGCGCGCCCTGGCCGCGCGCACCGGCACGCTGGCCTTCTTTGCGGGATTCCCCACCGGCCTGTACGTTCTTTTTGCCGTGCGCGAACTCCACTTGAATCCTGCAACACTGGGCTTTGTCATTGCGGCCGGAGGTGTGTCGAGCCTTGCCGGGACGCTGCTGGCGGCCCCCCTCGCCGCGCGTTTCGGCTTTGCGCGAACTTTCCTCGGCGCCGCGATCTTGACCGGAATCAGCGGGCTGATTGTTCCAATGGCTCGCGGTCCTGTGTGGATGGCGGCGGGATTCCTGGTCGCAGCTCAACTGGGCGACGCCGGGTGGCCGATCTACCACATCCAGGAGATCAGCCTGCGACAGGCCGTCACGCCCGACCGTCTTCTGGGAAGGGTGAATTCGGCGATGCAACTGCTCTTTCGTGGGATGCTTCCGCTGGGGGCTCTGGCGGGCGGAGCCGTGGCGGAATGGGCTGGAATCCGCAATTCGCTCTATGTCGGGACGTCGGGATGCCTGCTGTCCAGTCTGTGGCTGATCTTCTCGCCGATCCGCCGGCTGAAAACAATTCCGGAGACCGGGCGCGAAGCTACAATCGCATGACGCTGGACCTCGTACATCCCCGCATATGCCAACATGGGATCTGGAGCCGATGCAGCAGGAGGCAGCAAAAGACCCGCGTAGGACCCAGCGCATCGTCGCTATCGCGACTTATATTGCTTCCGCGATATGCCTTTATTTGGTGCTGCGCCATTCAAGATGGCAGGAATTCAGAGCCGATGTCCGCGAGATTTCCTGGTGGTGGGTAGTACTTGCAGTGGCAACGGACGTGCTCGTGTACGTCTGCCACGGTTGGCGGTGGACGCTGCTGCTTACCCCGATTGAGCGAATTCCGGTTTTGCGGTCGATTCAATCGGTGTACGTAGGACTGTTCGCCAATGAGGTGCTCCCGTTCAAGCCCGGTGAAGTGATCCGGTGCTACCTGCAATCGCGCTGGGGAACCATTCCGTTTTCAGTGACGTTGTCGTCGGCGTTCATTGAACGATTCTTCGACGGAGTGTTCCTGGGGGTGGCGCTGGTGATCACTATCCAGCGTACGCCGGACATCCCCATGGAGATTCGCGTTGGGGCGTGGGCATTGACCGTCGTACTGCTGATAGGCGCGGCGCTGCTGAGCATCGCCATATTTCACCGGGAGCGTGCGACGACGGCGCTGAGCGGATCGGGTTGGCACCGGCATGTCCGGGTTCTGATCCACGATCTGCACCTGATCGGCCATTCGCGTTACCTGTACTACGCCGCTGCCGTGACCGTCCCCTACCTGGCGCTGCAAGTGATTCCGGTATACGCGGCGATGCGGGCTTACGGCTTCGCCGATGCGTCCTGGGGCGACGCGACGGTGCTGACCATCTGCCTGCGCCTGTCGTCGGCCATTCCGCAGGCACCGGGCAACGTGGGAACGTTCAACTTTATTACGACGCAGATTCTGATGAAGGTGTCGCGATACGGGGGCGATGTGGCCAGCCGGTTCTCGATCCTGCTGTGGCTGGTGGTGACGCTGCCGCTGATGGTGGTGGGACTGCTGGCGCTGATGTTCACCGGAACGCATATCCGGGACCTCCACCTGAACGCCAAGTCCGAGATGCCTGCCGAAACCCGGCAGTGATCTGCCTCGGCGAGTCCGCCCCGGGTGATAAGCTACCAGACATGCAAGACTCGCCACTTTCGCGCCGGAATTTCATCGGCTCCGCCGCAGCGTTTTCCATTGTCGCGCCGCAATCCGTTCGCGGGTCGCAGGCCAACTCCAAGATCAGCGTCGGCCTGATCGGGACCGGCAATCGCGGAACCTACGACGCAACCATCGTGAACGCCGATCCCCGCGCCCGTGTCACGGCCCTGTGCGACCTCTTCGACGACCGCATTGAGAAGGCGACCGCGGAGATCCGTGTACAGAGTCCAAAGGTCTACAAGGATTTCGAGAAGATGCTTGCGGCGCCCGACATCGACGCCGTCATCATCGCGAGTCCGCCGTTCGAACACCCGCGGATGCTCTCGGCCGCCGTGGATTCGAAGAAACACATCTACTGCGAAAAGCCGATGGGCGTCAATCTGGAAGGCGTCAAGACGTCGATTGCGGCCTCACGACGGCAGGACCCAAAAAAGAACCTCTTTGTCGGTTTTCAGCAGCGCTATGGATCGCAGTACCTGGAGGCTCATAACCGGCTCACCTCGGGCCAGATCGGCGAACTGGTCAACGCCCGCGCTTTCTGGATTGCGAGCGATCCGTTCACGCGGATGCCGTATCCCGACCCGAAAATCGAGAAGCTGCGGAACTGGTTTGCCTACAGAGATTATTCCGGCGACTTCATCGTCGAGCAGGATTGCCACAACTTCGACGTCCTCCACTGGTTTCTCGACGCGCGTCCGATCAGCGCCATCGGCATGGGAGGCGCCAAGCTGCGCACCACTATGGAGATCATGGACCACATGAGCGTGGTCTTCGAATTCCCGAAAGGGATCCACGTGAACTTTGAGGGAAACCAACTCTCGCCGCCGGGATTCCGCAAGGTGGGAGAAGAGTTCACCGGTACGAAGGGCGTTCTGCAGACGTCGCGCGAGCGGCTGATCCACATCAAAGGGCCTAAGGACACCGAGACGGTAGACCGCAAGAAACGCGACATCACCATCGAGGCCTTCGAAGCGTTCCTGGAGAACATCGAGACCGGCAAGGTGGAGAATATCGGCGAACGGTCCAGCATCAGTACGCTTTTTGCGATCCTGGGCCGCACGGCAGTCTACAACAAGAAGCAGGCAACCTGGAAAGGGGAATTCGGAGACGTATGAAACCGGCCTTGTTGGCGTTGGTGATGGCCGCTTGCGCGATGGCGCAGTCGGGCCCGATTCGGGTCATCGTATTCGGCGCGCACCCGGACGATTGTGACATTCGCGCCGCGGGGACGGCGGCAAAGTTCGCCGAGATGGGCCACAAAGTGAGGTTCGTGTCGGTGACGAACGGCGATGCCGGCCACCAGAGCGAGGGCGGAGGCATGCTGGCCAAACGCCGCCGCGCGGAAGCGATGGAGTCGGCCCGGCGGCTCGGGATCGAATATGAAGTGCTGGATAATCACGACGGAGAACTGCTGCCGACGCTCGAGATCCGGAAGCAGATCATTCGCCAGATCCGGTTGTGGCAAGCCGACGTGGTGATTGCGCCGCGTCCCAACGACTATCACCCGGACCATCGATATACGGGCGTCCTGTTGCAGGACGCGGCTTACATGGTGGTAGTCCCGAACATCGTTCCGGATGTTCCGCCGCTGAGAAAGAATCCGGTATTCCTGTACGAGCAGGATCATTTCCAACGGCCGAATCCGTTCCGTCCCGACATCGCGGTGGACATCGACGGCACGTGGGACAAGAAGGTGTCGGCGCTGGATGCGCATGTGTCGCAGGTGTACGAGTGGCTCCCTTGGGTGGATGGTGCGCTCGATTCGGTTCCGAAGGACCCGGCCGAGCGGCGCGCATGGCTCGCCAAGACCCGGAGTGGACGGATTAACGACGCCACTCGGGCGGCTCTGGTGAAGTGGTATGGCGCGGAGCGGGGCGGCAAGGTCCAGCACGCGGAGGCGTTCGAGGTTTGTGAGTATGGGAAGCAGCCGACGGAGGCGGAGATCCGGGCCTTGTTTCCGATGCTGGGGAAGTGAACCGTCAACTGCGCAGCCTGCCTTCGGTGGATGAGGTGGTTTCCCGGCTCTCGGACCGGTTTCCTCACCGGCTGCTGGTGGCGGAGACCCGGCGAGTGATTGCCCGGCTTCGAGACGAGATCCGGGCGGGGCGCGAGGCCGACGTCTCGAGCGTCGATGCCAGCGTCGAAGCGGCGTTGGAGCGGTTGGCCGCAGCCTCTCTGCGGCCTGTCATCAATGCCACCGGCGTGGTGCTCCACACCAACCTGGGGCGCGCGCCGTTGCCCGCGATGGACTTCTCCGGCGGCTACTCGAACCTCGAGTACGACCTGGAGACCGGGCGGCGTGGCAAGCGTGATGTCCATGCGGCCGTTCTACTGGAGCGGCTATTGGAACGTCCGGCGATCGTGGTGAACAACAACGCCGCGGCAGTCTACCTCACCCTCAACGAACTGGCGGCGGGAGGGGAGGTGCTGATCTCGCGGGGCGAACTCATCGAGATCGGCGATGGCTTCCGCATTCCCGACATCATGGCGAGGTCGGGCGCGGTGCTCCGCGAAGTAGGGACGACGAATCGCACGCGAGTGGAGGATTACCGGACCGCCATCACGGAGCACACGCGGCTGATTCTGCGCGTGCACCCGAGCAACTTCCACATGTCCGGATTCACGGATAAGCCATCGCTCGATCAACTGGCCTCGCTTGCCGAGGTCCATCGCATCCCGCTGTATGAGGATCTGGGCAGCGGCTGCCTGGTGGACCTGAGCGCCCACGGCATGCGCGGAACCGCTAGTGGAAGACAGCTTGAAAGCCGGTGTGAACATGGTCAGCTTCAGCGGCGATAAGCTGCTGGGCGGTCCGCAGGCCGGGATCATCGCCGGAGATGCGGCCCTGATCTCGCGGATCCGCCGCAACCCGATGTTCCGGGCGCTGCGTGTGGATAAGCTGATTTACCAGGCTCTCGAGACCACGCTACGGGCGATCCTGTTTGAACGTTACAACGACATCCCGGCGCTCGGTATGCTCTCGATGCCGGCCCAGGCGATTCGCGAGCGCGCTGATCGGCTGTGTGCAAAACTCGGCGACACCAGGGCGGAGATTATCCCTGGTGAATCGGTGGCGGGCGGCGGCTCCACTCCCGACCAGACACTACCCACGTGGCTGATTGCGCTCGAGGGAAATGCGGTGGAATTCGAGAGGCGGCTGAGACTGGGAAATCCGCCGGTCATCGCGCGAATCGCCGACGACCGGCTGGTGCTGGATCTGCGAACGGTGCTGCCGGAACAGGAAGAACGTCTTGCCGCGGCCGTTCAGGCCCTTTCCTGATACGTTCCTTCCGCAGTGCTGACGCGGATCTTCTCGCCTTCGACGATGAACGCGGGCACCTGCACCACTAGTCCGGTCTCGAGCTTGGCGGGCTTGGTGACGTTCGAAACGGTGGCGCCTTTGAGGCCGGGTTCCGTCTCGACGACGGTCATGTCCACGGTGGGCGGCAACTCCACGCTGATGGCTTTGCCTTCGTAAAACTCGATGTTGACCTTCAACTGCGGAATCAGATAGTTGGTGCCGTCTCCGAGCAGATCCTTGGTGAGGTGCATCTGGTCGAAGGTCTCGATGTTCATGAAATAGAAGTACTCGCCGTCGTCGTACAGATACTCGTACTCGTGCTCTTCCAGCGCCGCCTTCTCCACTTTGTCTTCGGAAGAGAAACGGTGTTCGGTCATGGAACCGGTCCGGAGGCTGCGCATGCGCACCTGGACGAAGCCACGCAAATTACCAGGCGTGCGGTGGGTCATGGTGAAAATCGAGTACAGTTCGTTGTTGAACTTGATGACCATGCCCGGGCGCAGTTGGGTCGCTGAAATCATTCGGAAACTCCCTACCTAGATCTTAGGATTTTCTCGGAGACGAGAGGTAGAACTTCCAGTTTACTGTATGGCCGGCCTATTCCGCGAACGGTGTGCGTATATCCTGGTTTGAGAGGTCGCGTTTCCCACCATGGATGATGCGTTGTTTATCCACCGTATTCACTTCGCGTTCACCATTACGTACCACTACCTTTTCCCCCAATTGACGATGGGGCTTGCACCGCTGATCGTGGCGCTGAAGACGCTCGGGCTCAGAACGAACCAGCCCGTCTATGACAACGCCGCACGCTTCTGGACGAAGATATTCGGCATCAACTTCGTGGCCGGCGTGGTGACCGGCATACCGATGGAGTTCCAGTTCGGCACGAATTGGGCGCGCTTTTCGGAGTTGACTGGCGGAGTGATCGCGCAGCCACTGGCGATGGAAGGCGTCTTTTCGTTCTTCCTGGAATCCGCCTTCCTGGGCCTGTTCCTGTTTGGCGAAAAGCGTCTGGGCCGAAAGGGACACTGGTGGGCGGCGTTCATGGTGTTCGTCGGATCGTGGCTGTCGGGATTCTTCATCGTCGCGGCGGACGCGTGGATGCAGCACCCGGTGGCCTACAACAGGCTGCCGAACGGCGGCTTCGAGGTGAACAGCTTCTGGGGCGTGCTCATGAATCCGTGGGCGCTGATCCAGTATTCGCACACGATGTGCGGCGCACTGATCACCGGCGCCTTCGCGATGGCTGCGCTGGGGGCGTTCTACCTGCTGAACCATCGCGATGTGGAATACGCCCGAATATTCGTTCGCATCGGCGTCATCGCGGGCATCCTCGGCGCGGTGGTGCAGATCTTTCCCACCGGCGACCTGCACGGCAAGTACATGGCCAAGCATCAACCGGCGACCACCGCTGGAATGGAGGCGCTGTTCCACACCCAACTCGGTGCGCCGTTGGTGATTCTCGGCCAACCCGACGTGGAGCGCCGCCGAATCGACAATCCGATCGTGGTGAACGATCTGCTCAGCTACCTGATCTACGGCACCACGGCCGTGGAGGTAAAGGGGTTGGACCAGATCCCGAAAGAGGAGTGGCCCACCAATATTCCATTGCTGTATTTCTCCTATCACGTGATGGCCGGGCTGGGAACGCTGTTCGTCGCGATCATGGCGCTTTCGGCGTTCCTGCTGTGGAGAGGGTCGCTGTACCGCACACGGTGGTTGCTGTGGATTCTGATGCTGTCCGCGCCATTCCCGTTCATTGCCAACACCGCCGGATGGATGACAGCCGAGGTGGGACGGCAACCGTGGCTGGTATACGGCCTGATGCGCACGCAGGACGGGTTCTCGGCCAACGTCTCAGCGGCCAATGGACTGTTCACTCTGCTCGGGTTTATGGGCCTGTATGCCCTGCTGACAATCTTCTATCTGTTCCTCTTGCAGCGCGAAATCAACGAGGGCCCGGAAGCGGGTGCAACTCACGGAGATGAGGCGCCGATAACCGTGTCGGGAGGGCGGGGCTGAGTCATGGAGACGATCTGGTTCGCCCTGGTAGCGCTCATGCTGACCGCGTATGTCGTACTGGACGGGTTCGATCTCGGCGCCGGCGCGCTCCATCTGATCGCGGCCCGGACCGAGGAAGAACGTCGAATGCTGCTGCGGTCCATCGGACCGGTTTGGGACGGCAACGAGGTATGGCTGCTGGCCGCGGGCGGGACGCTGTTCTACGCCTTCCCGCTCTTGTACGCGTCGAGTTTCAGCGGATTCTACCTGCCGCTATCCATCGTGCTGTGGCTGCTGGTGTGCCGCGCGATCGGGATCGAGTTCCGTATGCACCTGGACAACCCGGTGTGGCGGGATTTCTTTGACGGGGTGTTCTCGCTGGCCAGCCTGCTGCTGCTGGTGCTGTTCGGCGCCGCGCTCGGCAATGTGATCCGGGGCGTGCCGCTCGCGGCCGACCACTACTTCTTCGTGCCTCTGTGGACGGATTTTCTGCCGGGCCCGGAACCCGGAGCCCTGGACTGGTACACGGTGCTGTGCGCCGTGATGACGGTCGCCGTCGTCAGCCTGCACGGAGCGTTGTACGTCGTACTGAAGACCACCGGCACACTGAATGCCCGTATGCGCAGGGTGGTGAAGTGGCTGTGGCCCGCCGTGGCCGTGGGTACCCTGGCGGCTCTGGCGGCGACGATCCTGGTCCGGCCGCAGGTTCTGGACAACTACCGCGCCACACCGTTGGGGTGGATCATCCCGCTCCTGGTGGCCTCCGGATTGGCTGGAATGTTCCATTTCACACGCACCAACCAGGAAGCCCGCGCGTTCCTGTCGTCCTGCCTCTACCTGGTCGCCATGTTGTGTGGGGCGGCATTTGCGTTGTATCCGGTGCTGCTACCGTCATCGGGCGACCCGGCGCGGAGCCTTACCATCTGGAACGCCGCTGCTGGGGCGCATTCGCTCTCCATCGGGCTGATCTGGTGGAGCGTGGGCATGCTGATCGCCGTGGGGTACTTCGTGCTGGTCTATACAATGTTCCGGGGGAAGGTTGAATCGCAAACAGGCGGACACGGCTGAGCAGAGCGACTGGAGGCGCTTACAATAAGGCTATGGATATACGGATGTCCCCCGACCAGGAAGCCTTCATACGCCACGCGATCGAAAGCGGCCGGATTCGCCGCGCGGAAGATGCGGTAGAGGAGGCACTGTCCCTGTGGGAGAAGCGCGAACGGGCGCGCGCGGAAATCCTGGCCGATGTGGACCAAGCCGACGCTTCACTTGCGCGTGGCGAAGGCCGCGCAATTACCCCGGAATCGATGCGCCAGTTGGCTGACGATGTGAGACGCCGCGGCCGGGCCAGGCTCGCGGCCGAACAGGGTGGTCGTGCTAATGGCCAAGTGTCCGGTCAGTGAGATTCGCAATGGGCTTGTAGGCGACGTCAATTCTCTGGGCCGCTGCAGGGACGAGGATCTTAGACGGTGTAGACGTGCTGATCGTCCACGTCGTCCGAGGCAGCCGAGATTTGGCGGCTCTACTGGAGTAGTCAAATTCGCGGACACGGCTGGAAATCGGCGTTTGTTACAATTGAACATACTATGGCTGTGAGTAAGGACCTCCTGGACATCCTCGTGTGCCCGCTCTGTAAGGTTCCCGTTCATCTGGTTCATTACGAGTCCGGCCTCAAGTGCGAGCAATGTAAACGTGTATATCCGATTCGCGACGACATCCCCGTGATGATGGTCGACGAGGCGGCGATCGAAGAGTAGCAGCACCCTCATGATGCCCGTACTGGAGCGGCTGCCCTCAGGCGGACGCATAGCCGTGATCCGTCTGCGATCACTCGGCGACTGCGTTCTCACCACTCCAGCCCTCCAGATCCTCAAAGAAATCCGCCCCGACCTGCGGGTGGCGGTGGTGGTGGAACCGCGCTTCGCCGCCGTGTTCGAGGGCAACCCCGATGTGGATCGGATCCTGACGCCTTCCGCCGGATCGGTGGCCGGGTGGCGGCCGGACCTCGCCCTCAATTTCCACGGGGGAACCCGGAGCATCATGCTGACTGTGGCCTCGCGGGCGCGCCTTCGCGCCGGATTCCGGCACTACCGTGCGCCTTGGGCCTACAACGTGACGCTGCCGCGGGCGCAGGAAGTCCTGGGGACCGAGCGCAAGGTACATACGGCCGAACACCTCGCGTCCGCGGTTTTTTATCTCGGCGCCGGGAACGGTGAAATCCCCCGCGCGCGCCTGTTTGCCGGTCCCTGGCCTCATTCCGCCCCGTATGCAGTAGTCCACCCGTTTGCTTCGGCGCCGGACAAAGCATGGCCGGCCGACCGTTTCGCCGCAGTGGCGCGGCATCTCCGCGAAAACGCCGGATTGGAGCCGTTAATCCTGGGCGGTCCGGCCGATGACACTTCCCCGTTTGGAGAATTCAGGACCTTGGCCGGCGCATCGCTTTCCGAAGTGAAATCGGCGATCGCCTCCGCATCGCTGTTCGTGGGCAACGACAGTGGGCCCGCGCACATGGCCGCGGCCTCGGGGATACCGCTGGTAGTCTTGTTCGGACCTTCGGATGGGGCTGTCTGGGCGCCGTGGAAGCCGGTGGCGGCGGAGATGGTGGCCCGGCCGGCGATGTCCGATATCGACCTCCAGGACGTGCTGGACGCGGTGGAGCGGCTGAGGGTGCGAGCGTGAAAGAACTGTTCCGGATTGTCCGGCTGGTGCGGCCCTACATGCTGGCGCTGGTGGCTTCGGTGGTGCTGATGGCGATTGCCGGCGCGGCCCACGGGGCGATGCCGCTGCTGATCGGCCCCGTGTTCGACTTCGTCCTGCGGCCCCAAGCGCCGGACGTTCCCGTTGCGTTACTGACTGTCCCGGTCATCAAGAAGCAACTATTCCTTGAAGATTTCGTTCCATCGGGGATCCACAACGTCTGGACCATGGTCGCGTTCGCGCTGCTGGCGGTGTTCCTGACCAAGGGAGTGTGCGACTACGTTGGCAATTACCTGGTGAGTTACGTCGGGTTTTCCGCGATCACGGACCTGCGGCAGAAAGTCTTCGACCGAGTGCTGCGGCAGGATGCGACGTTTTTCGAATCGAACTCCACAGGACACCTGATGTCGTCGGTAATGAACGATATCGAGAAGATTCAACTGGCGACGTCGCAGATGCTGGCGGACTGGCTCCGGCAATCGTTCACCGTGCTGGCATTGTTGATCGTGGTGCTGCGGACGGATTGGAAGTTGGCGGCGGTGAGCCTGAGCGTGCTGCCATTTGTGCTGGTTCCCACGGTGCGGATCGGACGCCGCATCCGCAGGACGACGCGAAAGACCCAGGACTACACGGCGGAATTGAACCAGATCCTGCAGGAGACGATCAGCGGTCACCAGGTAGTGCGGTCGTTCGGCACAGAAGAGATCGAGTCGAACCGGTTTCGGATCTCGGCGCTGCGTTTGAAATCGAGCAACCTCAAGTACACCCTGCAGCAATCGCTGGCCTCGCCGCTGATCGAGTTCTTCGGGGCACTCACAATCGTCGGGCTGCTCACCTACGCGCGCACGCAGATCAAGGCCGGCGCGATGACCACGGGAGATTTCGTCGGCTTCGTGGTGGCGCTGCTGATGCTGTACGAACCGGTGAAGCGGCTGACGGGCATCCACAACATCTTCCAGCAGGCGCTAGGGGCATCGCAGAAGGTGTTTGAGTATCTGGACCAGGACCAAGCCGTCCGCGACCGCCCGGGGGCGGTGAAGCTGATCCGTTTCGAGAAGAGCGTCGAGTTCGAGAACGTGTTTTTTCGTTATCCGCAATCGCCGAACGGGTTCGCGCTGAACGGAGTCCGTGTGTCCGTACCGGCTGGTAAGGTGCTGGCCCTGGTGGGGCCGAGCGGCGCAGGAAAAACAAGTCTGGCCAACCTGGTTCCGCGGTTCTACGACGTCACCGGCGGGGCCATTCGCATCGACGGGCGCGACGTCCGTGAATTGAAGCTGGCTTCGCTTCGAAATCTGATCGGTATCGTGCCGCAGGATACCTTTCTGTTCAACGACACCGTTGCAAACAACATCGGTTATGGACGGCCCAAGGCGAACCGGGATGAAATCCGGGAGGCCGCGCGCAACGCTATGGCCGAGGAGTTCATCCTCAAACTACCCGAAGGATACGATACGATTATCGGCGAGCGGGGGACGAAGCTCAGCGGCGGCCAACGGCAGCGGATCGCGATCGCGCGAGCCCTGCTGAAGAACGCTCCTATTTTGATACTGGATGAAGCCACTTCGCACCTGGATTCGGAATCGGAGTCGCTGGTGCAGTGCGCACTGGCGAACTTGATTGCCAATCGTACGGTGATTGTGATTGCGCACCGGCTGTCCACGATCCGGCGGGCGGATCAGATTGTAGTGTTGGACCGGGGATCGGTGGTAGAGACCGGAACCCATGATGAACTGGTAGTGAGCGGGGGGCTGTATCAGAGGCTGCACGAACTGCAGTTCATGGAGGCTCCCGACCCATTGGTGAATCCATGAATCCTTCGCATTCCGCCGCGCCGCAACGCGCTCCGGTCCGCAGCATGACCGGTTATGCGCGGGTGCGTACCACGGCGGCCGACACGGAGATTGTCCTGAGCGTGAAGACCGTGAATCATCGGGCGCTCGATCTCCATTTCCACTGTTCTTCGGAACTCGATCCCCTGGAAAACGACATGCGGGCGCTGGTGCGCCGGAAACTGACGCGAGGGCACGTGGAGGTACGGGTGTCGCTTACGCGGATGTCGCCCACCGGGGGGATGGAACTGAACCGGCCGCTGCTGATAGCGTACCTGGAAGCGCTGCGGCAGGCGGCAGAAGAACACGGCCTGGTATCGCAGCCGGATCTGAACGCCGCAATGCGCCTGCCCGGAATGCTAGGTGAGCCGGGAGAGCGCGACCTGCAGACCGAGACCCAGCAGGCGGTGCTGGCCGCGCTGGACGAAGCTCTGGACACGCTGAACCAGGTCAGGGAGCGGGAGGCCACGGAGATTGTGGCGCATATGCTCTATCACAACGACGCCGTGCAGCGGACAGCGCGGGAACTGGTGGGTATTCGGGCGCGGGCCGTACCGCTGTTCGAAGCGCGCCTTTCCGAGCGTTTGCGCGACCTGCTGCGCGGCCAGACAATCGATCCGCAACGGCTGGCCCAGGAAGTTGCGATGTTGGTGGACCGCAGCGATATCAGTGAGGAGATTGCCCGCCTGGACATCCACGCCGGTCAACTCAGGGCGTTGTTCGAGACCGGCGGGGAGATCGGAAAAAAGCTCGATTTCCTGTTGCAGGAGATGAACCGCGAAACGAACACGATTCTGTCGAAGACGACCGGCATCGGGGAGACGGGACTCCGGATCACCGAGTTGGCCCTGGCCGCAAAGGCAGACATCGAGAAGGTCCGCGAACAGTCATTGAATCTCGAATGAGCGCCGTTTTCATCATTTCCGCGCCGTCAGGCTCCGGCAAGAGTACCCTGGTGAACGCTTTGTTCGAGCAGTTGCCGGGGCTTCGGTTCTCCATCTCGTATACGACCCGGCTCCCCCGGGGGAACGAGCGTCACGGCGAATGCTACTACTTCACGAACCGGACGAGCTTCGAGGAGATGATCCTGAAGGGCGAGTTTCTGGAGCACGCGGAGGTTTTCGGCAATTTTTACGGTACGCACCGGAGCGAACTGGAGTTTGCGGCGGCCGAGGGCAAGGATCTGGTGCTCGACATCGACGTCCAGGGTGCGGCACAATTGAAGAGGAAGATACCGGAAGCGGTGTCGATCTTTATACTTGCGCCTTCCCGGGAAATTCTGGAACAGCGGCTGAGAGCCCGTTCCGAGGATTCCGAGGCGGTAATCGCGCGGCGTCTGAGGGGCGCGGCCGAGGAAATCCGTAACTACCAGCTGTACGATTACGTGTTGATCAACCGGGAAGTGAACGCTTCCGTGGATACCCTGGTTTCCATCGTCAAGGCCGAACGTGCGCGCCGAACGCGAATGGAAGATCAGGTACGTCCGATTCTGGAGACCTTCGAACGCAGCGAAGGCGTAGTAATTCGATAGCCGGGCACATACCGGCATTCGATAAGGAGCAGTGATACCAGTGACCGAGAAGAAAAACGCCAATTTCGCGATTCCCGACGACCCGGAATCGAGCACCTACCGGTTTATCATCGTGGCCGCGAAGCGCGCACGACAATTACAGAACGGGGCCCGTTCGTTCCTGCCGACGACATCGAAGAAGCCGACCGTGGCTTCAATGGAAGAAGTTCGCCGCGGACTGGTGAAGTACGACGATCCGCATCGCGTAGAGCCCGTAGCCGCCGAATAAGTCCTCTCCAATGCGGGTGATACTCGGTGTAACCGGCGGCATCGCCGCCTACAAAGCCGCGGAAGTTGCGCGCTCCCTGATGGAGGGCGGGCTGGCGGTCCAGGTTGTGATGACAGCCGGTGCACAGGAGTTCATCCGTCCCCTCACGTTCGCCGCGCTCACCGGTCAGAAGGTGATTACCGACATGTTCGGCACCGGCAGCGCGGAAGAGACGCTCTCGAGTTCCGTGGAGCACATCCGCGTGGCGCAGGAAAATGATCTGCTGTTGGTGGCTCCCGCCACCGCCGATGTCCTGGCCAAATTCGCACGGGGGCTGGCGAACGACTTCCTTTCCACGTTGTACCTGGCGTTCACGGGCCCGGTGGTGATTGCGCCGGCAATGAACACAAACATGTGGAATCATGCGGCCACTCGAGAGAACCTGGATATTCTCAGGAATCGCAGCCACTTCATCGTGGAACCGGCTGACGGACTGCTGGCGTGCGGCACCACGGGTCCGGGGCGGCTGGCCGAACCGGACGTGATTGTCGAGGCCGTCCACCGGGTTTTGCATCCCCAGCGGGACCTGGAGGGCGAGACCGTGTTGATCACGGCCGGTCCCACGCAGGAGCCCCTAGACCCGGTGCGTTATGTGTCTAACCGTTCGAGCGGAAAGATGGGCTATTCGCTGGCGGAAGCGGCTGTCGCGCGCGGAGCCCGAGTGGTGCTGGTGTCGGGTCCGGTACATCTTCCGGAGCCACGGAACCTGAAACTGGAACGCGTGAAGACCGCTCGGGAGATGTACGCGGCGGTGATGGAGCATCTGTCCCAGGCCACGATCATTATCAAGAGCGCGGCCGTGTCCGATTACCACCTGGCGAACGTCCCGGATCAGAAAGTGAAAAAGACGGCGACGCTCCTGTCGCTGGAATTGGAACCGACTCCGGACATACTGGCCGAAGTTGGGAGAATGAAGGGCGACCGGCTGCTGGTCGGCTTTGCCGCCGAGACTCAGAACCTTGTGGAGGAGGCCCGGCGCAAGCTGAACTCCAAGAACTGCGACATGGTGGTGGCGAACCTGGTTTCACAGGACGGGATCGGGTTTGAGAGCGATGAGAACGAGGTGACGCTGGTGCTGCGCGGCGGCGAAACCATCCCTTTGAAACGGGCCCGCAAGCGCGACATCGCGGAGCAGATTTTCGATCGGATTTCGCAGCTACGCTTGGCCCAGCACGCTGCCCGATGACCCACGAAGCACTGCGCGGTCTGCTGGAGTACTATCGCGACCTGGGAATCAAGACGTTGTACCGCCGCGGTATCGGTGTGGATGTAGCCGGCCCCCCTGAGCCCGTTCCTTCTCCTCCGCCCGTCGAAAATATGCCTGCGCCAATCCAACTCCCTTCGCTCCAGCCCGCGGACGACAGCATGCTCAAGATCCTCGCCGACATCGGGGATTGCAGGCGATGCCGGCTCACCAGGGGCGCAACAAGATCGTGTTCGGTTCGGGGAACGAGCAATCCCCGCTGGTGTTCGTGGGCGAAGGTCCGGGCGCGGACGAAGACGCGCAAGGGCTTCCCTTCGTAGGCCGCGCGGGGCAGCTGCTGACGCAGATGATCGACAACACCGCGTCAAAAGAGGGCATTCGGATCAAGCGTGAGAACGTGTACATCTGCAATGTCGTAAAGTGCCGCCCACCGGAGAATCGCACGCCCGAGCCGGATGAAATGGAGATCTGCGGCCAGTTCCTGTTCCGGCAGCTGATGGCGATTCAACCCAAGGCGATCTGTCGCGCTAGGCGGCACCGCTGCGAAAGCGCTGCTGGGCGCCAAGGAGGGCGTGACGAAACTGCGCGGCAAGTGGCACAACTGGCGCGACATCCCGGTGATGGTGACCTATCATCCGTCCTACCTGCTGCGGCCCTACAACCAGAATGCCAAGCGGGAGGCCTGGGAGGACCTGAAGAAGGCACTGCATTATGTCTACGATTAGCCGCCGCGGGCGCTTCATCACATTCGAGGGCCTGGACGGCTGCGGCAAGACCACGCAGATGCGCCGGCTGGCCGAGCGTCTGCGCTCCCAGGGACGGGAGGTCTTCGAATCGGCCGAGCCCGGTGGCACGCCGATCGGGCAGCAGATCCGGCGGATCCTGCTCGACTACCGGAATCACGAGTTGTGTCCCACGGCGGAGATGCTGCTGATGTTTGCGGCGCGGGCGCAGAACGTGGACCAGTGGATCCTGCCGGCGCTGGCAGAAGGGAAGATCGTGCTGTCGGACCGGTTCACGGATTCGACGCTGGCCTACCAGGGGGTGGCTCGGGGGCTGGGTGCCGACGTGGTGCTGGACGTGGACCGGATCGCCTGCCGGGGGCTGGTGCCGGACTTGACCATCTGCATCGATATCGATCCCGTGGCTGGGCTGGCGAGGGCGCACGCGCGCAACGAGCAGCAACCGGGGGTGGAGACGCGGCTGGACCAGCAGGAAGCTGGATTTCTACCGCAAGGTGCGGGAGGGTTACCGCCAGATCGCGTCCGACGAGCCGAACCGGGTACGCCTGGTGGACGGGTCGGGGACACTGGACGAGATCGAGGCGGAGGTCTGGGCGTGCGTGGCGGGGTTGGTGGGGTAGGGGGAGCCGAATGGAGATAAGGCGACTTTCGACCAGGGGCCAGATCGTCCTGCCCAAGAACATTCGCGACTCCCGGGCGTGGGGGCCGGGTACGGAATTCACGGTGGAAGAAACCGCCGAGGGAATTCTGCTCCGTCCTGTTGCCCGTTTTCCGGTTACCAGCCTTGACGAGGTGGTTGGATGTCTTCGTTCCAAAGGCAAAGCGAAAACACTCCGGCAGATGGACAGCGCGATTGACCGGGAAGTAGCGCGCCGGTACGAGAGCGGTCGATATTAGGGTGCCGCAGCGAGGTCTGTATTGTGTCAGACCCGCCCGCCGGTATGAAGGCTAAAGGCTCGACCCGTTCAGTCCGATCTGCCGTATAGTGAACAGCGCTGTCCCGCCCATCGCGACCCGCTCTGTGCCCCGGGTGTTCTGGAGCACTACGCTGCCGGTGGTCGTTCTGGCGGTTGGGGGACTTGTCTTTCTGTCACTTTTCGCGTGGGCGGGGTCTGCGCGGGCGCTCAGCGGATGGAACGACTTCCTGCCTTTTTACGCCGGCGGACGCCTCGCTTTCACCGGACACCTCTACGATCAGGCTCAGATCCTTACTGAGGAACAGCGGGCGGGCGGCGCTTCCGGCGAAAACCTGCACTTCATCCGTCCTCCTTGGTTTGCAGCGCTACTGTCGCCCTTGGCGCAATTCGACTATCCGCGAGCGTACCTGATTTGGGAAGTATTGATGGCGGCGGCTATTGGCTCATTCGTATTGTGGTGGACGCCGCCCGGTCGCGTGGTCAACGCGGTCGCGCTGTGCTTTTCGTTACCGGCGCTGGCCAGCCTCCTGGCCGGTCAGGACACACCGCTGCTGCTGGCTTGGATGACTCTGGCCATGGCCCTGTCGGTTAGAGGACGGCCTTTACTCGCGGGACTGGCACTGGGATTGTGCCAGACGAAATTCCACCTTTTCCTGCCGCTTTGGTTGATTCTGATCGCCGGACGCCGTTGGCGGATGATGGGTGGCGCGGCGGCGGGTAACGCGGCACTGACGGTGGTTGGGTTCGCCGTTGCCGGTTGGAGATGGCCGCTCGACTATCTGGCTTCCATCGGACGGGACGCCGTCACGCCAGGGATCGAGCACATGCCAACGTTCTACCACGCGTTAGCGAGTCTGGGGCTTCCGGGCTGGTGGGTCGCTGGTCCGGCCTTGCTGGTGGGGGCTATGGCATGGCTGGCGGGAACGCGGCTTGGCCCCGAGGCCGGGATCGCAATCGCACCGGCGCTCGTCATGCCGTTTCTCAAACACACCTACCTGTTCGACGGCATCCTGCTGCTTCCTTTGCTGGTGATGTCGGTTGGACTGAATTCCCGGGCACTGCGGTGCGGGTCCATCCTGCTGCTGACGCCAATCCCCTGGATTGCTTGCCTGGTCGGATATCCGTGGTCCTTAATAGCGCCCGCTATCGTACTTTCGCTTACGATTATCCATCTTCGACTCAGACTGCTGTAACCGAGCCCGATAAGGAAGTCTGTAAGGAGATTTCCATTGCTCATTTCGAGACTGCTTGTGGTTGCAGGCCTGTCTATCGTTGCGGCATTTGCCCAGGAAGGCGTGGTCCGAGTTACCGAAACGGACGCAAAAAAGGCGATCGTGTCGAAAACCGATCCCGATTACCCGGCCATGGCCAAGAATATGCATCTCTCAGGCCGCGCCGTGGTGGACGTCTACATCGACGCAGACGGAAAAGTGGAGAAAGCAGAACCGGTGAGCGGCAACGCGCTGTTGACCGGCGCGGCCGTAACGGCTGTTAAGAAGTGGAAATTCAATAATACTTTCGGGAAGAAGGCCGTGGCCGCCTTCGCCTTTGAATTCAAGCTGTAGGCGTGGCCTGCAGGATCAGGCCCGACGGCAGTTCTTCTCCGAAGACCCGGCCCATGGCTCGAAGATCGTCCCGGTCTTCGGATTCAAGGTCGATCTCTGGATAACGCCGCCGGACCAGATCGAGCGTGTCCGGAGGAAGGTCGCGAGTCGAGTCAGCGGTCTGGTGCGCGATAGCGGCAACGGCGTCCGCAGCCCGATCGATCTTGAGGAGAGACTCCACCCACCGCGCGCCGGTTGATGCGGGGACAACCAAGTTATTGGGACCGTAGAAGAGCTTGCGCGCGCCCAGGCGCGATACACACCACAGGCCCGACTCGACGAAATCATTCTTCTTGATACGCTCAACCAGAGCATCGCCGAGTTGGGTTTTGGTTCCCACCGGCAGCAATTCCAAACTCGCCGCCGTTCGCCACATTTCGCGCAACAGGCTGGGGTTCACCCGCTGTTTCTTCGACGAACGGGGCACCAGGACAGGCGAGAGCCGCTGGAAGATGTCGGCCTGCTGGTTTTTATTGAGCCCGCCGGCGACGCGTCCCCAGAAGATCCACCATTCGACTTCGTTCTGCACCTGGCTCGGGAACTGGAGCCCGGTGGCGTAGATGCGCCGGGCCTGCTCGATGCGAAAATCGTCACCGGGAAATCCGAAACCCGGGCGCAGACAGAACCCACAGAGATTGAGCCACCGCAGTTCGTGGGCCGCGCTGCGCTTGCGGCCGTCGGCGGCTTCCAACATGCGATCCGCCAGGCGGCGAATGGTGGACACCGGCCAGGAATTGCGACCCAATCCAATGGTCTGCTCCAGGCGGGCGGGCAGAGCTTCCGGAGCGACCGTGAGATCGACAAATGTCGCGCGAATCAGCGCTTCGGCGGCGGCAATCACATCGTCGCCGATGACCGCGGCGGCGCGCTGGGACTGCACCGATGTCGAGGCTGCTGCCTGCTTGCGAAGTTCGAACTGCAGCCGCCAGCGATGATCGCTCACCTTCGAATCGGCCCAGATGTCGAGAGTGCCGACTTCAGTCAGCCGCGCACCGAGTTTCACGGGAACCAGCCGTTCGCCCGTCTTTCCGAATCGAATCACGGCATTGAGCGGCGCATGCAGGTGAAGAGCGCCGGATTCAACGTCGGCTGGTTCGAACTCGACGACATCGCCGGCGCGATCCTCGGTTCTGACCAGGGAACTGTAGAGCCGGAACGAGACCGGCTTGTTGGCCACCAGTTGCAGGTTGGCGCTCTCGAGTTCGAGCGTCGTTCCGTCTTCGGTCCCACGCGGCACCAGGCACATGGTCTGGACGTTCGCCGCGTCGCCACTGGAGGTCTCGATGTAATAGGCACGCGGAAGGCCGCCTCGGACCAGCAAGCCGGCGCCGGTGGACCTCACGTAGCTGTAGTAAGCGGCGCCCACCGACACGGCCAGGTCCAGATCGCGATTCTCGAAGATCAACGGGCGACGGCCGTACCACCGTTCCATGACGTCGGCGACACGCTCACGGCAGACGTCGGGGATGAAGAATCCGCCGTTGAACAGAATGGCGTCGGGCGTGCTTCCGGTGGTGCTGAGGAACGCGGCGAGATGCCGGGTCACGGCGGGATCCGAAACGTAGGGTAAACCGAGTTCGCGAAAAACGCTCTTCTTCTCTTCCTTCGGCTTGTCGTCAATGGCGCAGAACGGGAGGAAACCGTCGAGCGCCAGTTCGAGCGCCTCCGAGCGCAGGATCTCGGTCTTGAGCGTGCCCCCGACCAGGGACGATCCCGCGCCGAGCACCGTGATTTCGACGCTCTCGAGCGATGGATCGGCAAGCATCCTCTCCTTGGCCGAGGCGCATTGGCGGCGGAGGCCGCTGCGCTGACGGATGGAGAGTTGCCGCCCGAGCTTCGCCTCCACCAGCCAGGCCAGGGTGAGGTCGAGATTGTCGCCACCGAGCAGCAGATGCCGGCCCACCGCGGTGCGTGTGAAGTCGATGCGATCGCCATCCCGGGCGACGCGGATCAGCGTGAAGTCGCTGGTGCCGCCGCCCACGTCGCAGACCAGCACCATCTGGCCGTCGAAGAGGTTCTTGCGGGAGCGCGACCAGGTCATTGGCGATCCAGGAATAGAATGCCGCGGCCGGCTCTTCGAGCAGCGTCAGGTTCTCGATGCCGGCCTCGCGCGCGGCCATCACGGTCAATTCGCGGGCTTCCTCGTCGAAGCTGGCGGGAACGGTCAGCACGACGTCCTGGCCGGCGATGGGCTGGCCCGCCTTTACGGTCCACGCCTCGCTGAGCGTTTGGATGATCCGCGTTGAGACGTCCACCGGACTCATCACGCGGCCCGATTCCTGGGCGTCCCAGGGCAGGATCTTGGCGGTACGATCCACCTCGGGATTCGACAGCCAGGATTTCGCCGAGTGCACGGACTTTGTCGGTACGAGCGCGCCTTGTTCGCGCGCATACGCGCCGACGTATTCCTGATCGCCCAGGAACAGAAACGACGGAAGGGTGCGCCGCGCTTCGACGCGGCCGGGAGCGACCACCTGCGGCACGTCCAGCACGTGGATGGGCGGGAAATCGGCCTCTTCGGATTGCTTTGAATCGATGTACGCGAGTGCGGAATTGGTGGTACCGAGGTCGATGCCGACCTTCATCTGGTTACCTGCTCCCTGACGTTAAACTCCAGCTTCCACCGCCGGCCGTCGCGGGCGGCGCACCATAGCTGGAGCAGACCGGTTTCCGTCACCACCGTTTCCAGCGTTACCGGCACAAGCTCTCCCGCGTTTCCCGTAAGGTTGACTTCCACGGGTGACAACTCCTGCAGGTCCTCATCGACATCGTCGATCAAGGCTCCCGGTTCGTCGTTCTTGCGCACCGCGGAATTGTAGAAGCGGAACTCGGCCGGCTCGCCGACGATCAAGCCGAATTCGCGGGCCGGGATGCGAACGTCCGTGCCCTCCTCCATTCCGAAGGGCGCCACGGCCAAGGCTTTGATCGGGGCAGGCATACCCGGAACCGCGGGCATGGCGCTCTCGATTCCGACATAGTACGTGCGCGGAATTCCGCCGCGGATCCGAACGCCTCGGCCAGACCGCGCCATTCCGTAGTAGGCGGCGCCTCGCGCCACCGCGTGCATCAGGTCTTCGCCCAGCAACGGCTGAATCGGCTCCATGCCTTCCTGGCCGAGCCAGCTGTTCAGGACCTCAATCACGCGGTCGCGGACAATCGCCGAGCGCAGGACCCCGCCGTTGAAGAGCACGTGCGTGGGACAGGCTAGTCCGCTGGGACCGCGCCGCACCGACCCGTGCTCGGACGCCGCCGCCTGCTGGCGAAGGAAGCGCGCGAGATGCCGCGTAATGGCCGCGTCGGCCGCGTAGGGCAGACCGAGTTCGGCCAAAGCCATGCGCCGGCGTTGCGGCATCTCCTGGCTCGAGACCACCGGGAGAAATCCGTCGAGCAGGATCCGGTTGATGTCTTCCAGCAACAGCTTGGTCTTAATGGTGCCGCCCACCAGACCGGTTCCTTTACCGAGTATGGTGACGGGATGCTCTCCCTTTTTCGTCTCTTCCGCGAGCAGGCGCTCCTTGGCCGACCGGCACTGTTGCCAGAGCGCGTTGAGCTGGAGCGAATCGAGCTTGGTCCCCTTGGCCGCGAGCTGCTGCTCCAGGTGACGGGCCAAGGCGAGGTCGATGTTGTCGCCGCCGAGCAGGATGTGCTCGCCCACGGCGATCCGTTCCAGTTGCAATTCGCCTGCGCCCTCAGTCACCGAGATGAGCGTGAAGTCGGTGGTGCCGCCGCCGATGTCCACCACCAGGATGAGATCGCCGACACGCACGCGGTCGCGCCAGTCGGAGTGCTTTTCGATCCAGGCGTAGAACGCCGCTTGCGGTTCTTCCAGCAGTACGACGTTCTGATACCCGGCCTGATTGGCCGCCTCCAGCGTCAGTTCACGGGCCACTGCGTCGAACGACGCGGGAACGGTGACCAGTACCTGCTGGTCCGCGAATGGCGCGTCCGGCATCTTGGAGTTCCACGCAGCTTCGAGGTGCTGCAGATACCGGCGGGACGCGTCCACGGGAGAGACCTTGGCGATGCCCTCGGGAGCGGTGGGCGGCAGGATGGGCGCGGTGCGATCCACCCCGGCGTGCGACAGCCAGGACTTCGCTGATGAAACCAGCCGCCGCGCGTTCTCCGTTCCACGCTTGCGGGCGAGTTCTCCTACCACCATCTCCTGTTCGGAAGTCCAGGGGAGTTCCAGCGATCCGGCCGGGAAATCCGTGGGACCGGCGAGGTAGAGGAACGACGGCAGCAGATCTTCGTCGCGCACCTCACCCGGATTGACGAGTTGCGGCACGCCGAGCAGCGACACGGCGGAGAGTTCGCGAGGGTCGGACGGAGGCTCGACATAGGCGAGCGCGGAATTGGTGGTACCGAGGTCGATACCGATCACGTACTTCTGTGGCAAGGTGCTACTCGATCTCGATTTCGGCCGGTGCTACCACCGAACTGGTTTGGCCAGGTTTGAGGGCGGGAAGGTCCACCTTCTCCGCGCGCCAGCCTCTGTGGCGCAGTGTGCCGCCCGACACTTTTCCCGAAGCGGGCACGTTGCCGAGCAGTTTCACGACGGCGGGATCGTTGGTGTCCACCTTGGTGAACGAACCTTCAACGCCGTCGATGACGGGCGTGAGCCGGACATAGCGTTCCAGCGCGGCGCGGCATTGTTCCTGGAGGGTGCGGACGGCCGCTCCCACCTGATCGTCGGTGGCGCCGCTGATGTCTTCCATCAGGAAATCCACCAGGCGTCCGTCACGCTGCAGGATCCCGAGAATCTGGATCGCGCCGTCGGCCGGCTTCATCACCGCAGGCGGGGGGGCCGCAGGGGTGGGCTTCACGGTCGCCGGACGCACGAAGCCGAACTCGCGAGCCACATCCTCCGGAAGGACTCCCTGGAACAGGATTGCGAAAAAACTCTTGAAAGCAGAACCAATGCGACTCAATATAGGCCTCTGATCAACTAACACCACGATAACAAAGGCCTTCGGGTACGCGCTGATTCCGGACCGGATCAGCGTTGCTCGGGCTGGTCGTATCCCTTCAGCTTGCGGACCCAGATGTTGCGAAAGCGCACCGGGTGGTTGTGGTCCTGCAAGAGCAGCGGTTCTTCGGCCTCATGCGGCGCGTATGTGCCCACCTGGCGATAGACCATGCGGCCGATGATCTCCTTACGGTTGTGCACCACGATGCCGTTGAAGAAGACCGTGACGAAAGCGGGCTTCTTCAGCGCTCCGTTCTCGAACACCGGAGCTTCGAAGACGATATCGTAGGTGTTCCATTCATCCATCTTGCGCGCGGGATTCACCAATGGCGGCCACTGCCCATAGATGGCGCCGGCCTGACCGTCGGCATAGGTCAGATTGTTGTGGGAATCCAACACCTGGATCTCGTAACGGCTCATGATGATGAAGCCGCTGTTGCCGCGATCCTGGCTTTCGCCTTTAATGCTGGACGGCTCGCACCACTCCACGTGATATTGAGCGTCGCCGAATTTGTCTTTCGAGATCAGGTCGCCCGAACCGGGCAGAGTCTCGAAATAGCCGTCGCCGACCTTCCACTTCGGAGGGAGCACTTTGCCGCGATCCGCTCCGCGGCCGTGCTGCTCCCATTTGGAGAGGTCCTTGCCGTCGAAAAGGATGATGGCATCCGAGGGCGGCTGTCCGAGAGTAGCGGCCGGGGTGACCACCGCGGGATGCGGACGGTCGATATCGTGGACGTGCCAAGGCATTCCGGGGAGAATCGGGGTGTCCTTGAATCCGACTGACTCGTGGTGCTGCGCCTGCTGTCCAAAGGCAGCCGTCGCGGCGAGAGCGATCGCCAGGAATAATGGAGTTTTCATAGAACCCTTCACGTTATCACGCCGGGTGGAAAATCGCGCTGCGGTTCCTCGATCTCGACCGGGATCACGCACGATCACGATTGCGACTACTTCACATTGCGATATCGCTTGAGCCGCGATGACACAATAGGAATGTCCCCATTGGTTTCTTCATCGATACGGGGTGCGGTGCTCGAATGATGCTATCGTCTCCACCTGCTTGGAGACGACCAGAAGGGCAAGTAGAGTGTGATGACATCCGGTAAATGGCGAGCATGCCCATGAAGAACCCGCCGCATCCCGGCCACTCAATCAAGGACGCCTGTCTGGATCCGTTGAAACTGAGCGTAACTGAGGGGGCCAAAGTCCTTGGGGTGGCCCGTCATACCTTGTCCCGCGTTGTTAACGGACAAGCTGGCATTTCCCCGGAAATGGCTATTCGTTTGGAGAAGGCCGGGTGGTCAAACGCTGACCACTGGCTTCGGCTGCAAACAGCTTATGATCTGGCTCAGGCCCGCCAGCATGGGGCCGCTATCAACGTGAAACGCTACGAGCCACAGCGGGGATCCGTCGCCGGCTGAGTTCCACCCCGGCGCGGCTCCGCTACCCCAAATCGCGCTGCATGTTCAGCTTCGTATACGCAACCCGAAACCCGCACCGCTCGTAATTCCGGTGCGACACGCTACCTGGCAACGTGGCCGCTGTCGCCAATACCGCTCCGCGCGCGGCGGCCTCCGATAGCCGTTTCATGATGAGCGCCGATTGCAGTCCGCGTCCGCGATAGTCCTTCAGCGTCGCGTCGGCGAACAGCGTCGCCACTCCGTCCGCATGGACCGACAATCCGCCACCGGCCGCCGCGAATCCGTCCGCGCGGGCCAGCCACGCTTCCGTCCCTTCCATATGGAACAGGTACAGTCCGATCTCCAGCTCCGCTGACGTGGGTTCGTGTTCGAAAAAGCCCAAAGCCAACGTTCGGGACCACAGGGCCGCATCCTCCAGTCCGGCGCGCTCCAGACCTGCTTCGGAGAAATCCATCGGCGGCGCGATTCGCCGCACCAGTACGTTGTTGAACTCCACCGGACGGTAGCCGCGACAAGCCAGAAGATCCGGAAGCGATGGATCCGCCAGGGGGCACAGATCGATGTTCACCGGCGATCCGCGCTCGAAATAGAAGGACTCGATCCGGTCCAGGTCGAACGCGGTTACCGGACCATTCATCCCGACGCCGATGGCATGCGTGAGCGGGGATCCGATTCCGGCGAAGGCGACGGATCCTCCCGCAATCGTCAACACCTTCGCGCCCGCATCCGGTTTGAAGCCGCGCCACCGCCTCCGCCGACAATGCGGCGTTGCGGGCGTCGGTCACCTCCAATTGTCGGGCGAGGGCGTAGCTTCCGGTGATCAACTCCACAGTCGATCGTTAGTGCGATCCTTATCCCATTGAGGAGTGGGCTCGAAGTAACCAGGCTCCATCAGGTGCTTCTTCATGACATCGTCGTTCAGGGTGATTCCAAGACCGGGCTTCTCCGGCACCTTGATGAACCCTTTGTTGACGATCGGTTTCTCGACACCCTCCACCAGGTCGCTCCACCAGGGAACGTCCACCGAGTGGTTCTCGAGCACGAGGAAGTTCTCGGTGGCTGCCGCGCAGTGTACATTCGCCATGCAGCAGACGGGCGAACCAGCGAAGTGCATGGCCATGGCGACTCCGTATTCCTGCGCCATGTCCCCAATCTTTTTGGTCTCCAGCAGGCCGCCCGAAGTCGCCAGGTCGGGGTGAATGATGTCCACCGCGTGGGCGCGGCAGAGTTCGGCGAAGGGTTCCTTCAGGTAGATGTCTTCACCGGTGCAGAGCGGGATGTCGATGGCATCGCTGATCTTCTTGAGCAGGTCCGTGTACTGCCAGGGGATCATATCCTCGAGCCAGGCCAGATTGTATTTCTGCAACGCCTTGCCCAGACGGATGCACGAATTCACGCCGATGTGGCCGAAATGGTCGGCGGACAGCGGCACTTCCCAGCCCACCTGCTCGCGAACCGCGCCGACATAGTCGGCCATGGTCTGGGCGCCCTTGTCGGTAATTTCGATGCCGGTGAACATGTGCTGGACACGTCCGCCCTGCGCGATCTGTGCTCCCGCCGGCGCTGTAATGCAGCCCGGAATCTTTTCCATCAGGTCGATGCCGAGATCCATCTTCAGCCAGGTGAACCCCTCGTCGTGCCGGGCTTTCAACCGCTGTCCGTAGATCTTGGGATCGTGCGATTCCGTGGTGTCCGCATAGCAGCGAATGCTGTCACGAAATTTGCCGCCGAGCATCCGGTACGCGGGAACGTTATAGGCTTTTCCGGCCAGGTCCCAGAGGGCCATCTCGATGCCGCAGACGCCGCCGCCCTGCCGCGCGTGCCCCCCGAACTGCTTGATCTTCCGAAAGATCTTGTCGACATCGCACGGATTCTCACCCAGGATGCGGCTCTTCAGCATCAAGGCGTAAGTCTTGGTGGCTCCGTCGCGAACCTCGCCGAGACCGTAGATTCCCTGGTTGGTGTCAATGCGGATGATCGGGCAGGTCATCGGCGCGCGGCTGATAGTGGCCACGCGCAGATCCGTTATCTTGAGCTCGGACGGTTTAGAACTCGTATTGACATTGTTCTGATAGGCTTCGATGGTCTCGTCGGCCCAGAATCCGGCAGCCGCCAATCCTGCCGCCGAACGCAGAAAGCCCCGCCGTGAACCGGAGTGTTGATTCTTCATGGTCACCCCCTCGCTGGTGAATGGACCATCTTATCAGTGAGCGAGGGGGTGACAATCGTAAACCGATAGAAGTATCCGAAACGGGCTAGTGACGGTCGTCCAGGTCTGGATGGTGATGGCGCCAGCGCCAATATTCCTGTCGCTGTTTCTCGTTGGCTCGCGCCCAATCGAGGTACTCGCGGTGACGCTCCTCGAGATAATGGCGATACGCGCGCTCTTCCCGCTCATTCCATTCGTGATAGTCCCGCGCGTCGCGGTCATAATATCGGTGATCGCGGTCGCGATCCCGGTGATGGTCGTCGTCGTCAGCTCTCAGGCCAACCGGCGCGAGTAGGGCTGCGCCCAGCAGCATGGCTCCAATAAAACGCATCATTCACTCCTCTGGTCCCTTTTTGCAGCACGCCAACACCCGACGTCACGTTACTCGGCATCCCGCGCCTCCGGCTACAATCAAGGTGTTCGCCGCAACTTCTTCCCAAATGCCTCGATCCCCCGACAGCAGCGGCCGCCGTGAGTCTGTGCTGGCACAGGTTACCGACGGACTCACCACCGAAACGGCCGGACTTATAGACCGGCTCTCCCTGAGCGTGCCGGATCCCGTTACAGCGCTCACCTGTCTCGGTCACCTGCGCGAACGACAGCCCGGAGCGTTCCAGCGGATCGTGCAATCGCGGAACGCGCTGCAATACGCGTTCACTGTGTTCTCCCATAGCCGGTTTCTGTCGGACGAGTTACTTCAGAATCCGAAGTGGATCTTCGACGTGCTGAACCGGAACGACCTGCAGCGGGTATGCCGGACCGACGAATACATGGACCGGCTGCGCTTCGTTCTCTCCATTCAAGGCAACTATCCGGCACCCAATGCTCGGACACTTTCGCTGTTCCGGCGCGAATCGATTCTGCGAATTCTGCTGCGGGATGTTCTCGGGTTCGGCTCGTTGTCGGAGATTACCGAGGAGCTGTCGAACCTGGCCGACGCCATCGTGCAAATCGCTTACACGGGGATCCGCGAAGAACTGGTGCAGCGTTACGGAAGACCCATGATGACGGCCGGTGACGGCGTGCGCGAAGCGGGCTTCGCGATCCTGGCGCTGGGAAAGCTGGGCGGCTGCGAGTTGAACTACAGCTCCGACATCGATCTGATGTTCATTTACGCAGCTAACGGACAGACGGAGGGGCCGAACCGGATTTCCAACAAGGAGTTCTTCAAGAAGCTGTCCAACCAGCTCACGCGGCTGCTCTCGACGTACACGCCCGAAGGCCTCTGTTACCGGGTGGATCTGCGGCTGCGTCCGGACGGCAGCCTGGGAGAAGTATGTATGTCGCTGGACGGAGCGAAGAACTACTATCAGACGCGCGCCCGCGATTGGGAATTGCAGATGCTGATCAAGGCCCGGCTCGCGGCCGGCGACGTCGAGACCGGTCGCGGACTTCTGGACTTCATCGAGCCGCTCACCTATACCTCGACGCTCGATTTCTCAGCAGTGGAGCAGATGTCGGCCACCCGGGACCGCATCGACGAGAAACTCTCGGCACGACGGAATGGTCCGTCGGCATTCGATGTGAAACTGGCCCGCGGCGGAATTCGCGATATCGAGTTTCTGGTGCAGTGCCTGCAACGGCTGCACGGCGGGCGCGTGGAGTGGATCCGCCACGGCGGCACTCTGCTCTCATTGATCCGGTTGCAGGACAAGAACCTGCTCTCGGCCACCGAGTATTGGCGCCTGGCCTCGGCCTATGAGTTCCTGCGGCATCTGGAGCACCGGCTGCAGATGGCCGAAGACCGGCAGACACACGTGCTGCCGCAGGATCCTGAAGCGCTAGACCTGCTGGCCCGGCAGATGCCAGCCGCACTGATGGGCGGGCGAGGCACGCGCGATCACCTGTTGAGGCAGTTGAACGTGCATCTGGAGCAGGTGGTCACCATTTACGAACGCATCATCCACGCTCAAAAGCCGATCTACTACACGCAAACCGTGGATGTCGCCGACGCAATTCCCGATCCGGAGCCGCTGGTGGAAACGCCGGGTAATCTGATCCGATCGCTCGATGAGACGGCCCCGGCCCTGGCTGCGGAGATTTCGCATGTCAGCCTGACCCGTGGGCTGCGTGCGTTCGAACATTTCCTCGAGCGCGCCACAGCCGAACTCGTACGGAAACTCGAAGAGGACACCCTGCTGAGCCGGCATGTCCTGGACATATTTGAGCACAGCCCCTACTTTGCCGAGGAGTTCATCCGCGAGCCGGACCTGATCAATGAGGTGCAGGCGGTGGTTTCCAGGGATGGCGAATTCCCGGATTATGACAGGGCTTCACTCGAGATCGGGGACCCATCGGAGTTGCGGCGCTTTTACCGTCGTGAGATGGTCCGCATTCAGGCCGCCAGTATCTCTACCAAGGCCCCGATTTTCGATACGCTCGGGCGAACGTCCGATCTGGCCGATGCCATCATTGCGGCCGCCTACCGGATGGCGGTGTCGCACGTTGTCGCCAGCAGACCGCCGGCCGGAGCATCCTACTGCCCGGCGGACCAGTTGATGGTGATCGCGCTGGGACGGCTCGGCATGCGCGAGTTCGATCTCGCCTCCGATGCCGATCTGGTATTCGCGCTGCCCGACGCAGACCAGAAGGAGAATCTGTTCTGGACGCGCGTCGCCGAACGTACCATCGAATTGCTATCGGCCTACACCGGGGGTGGAGTGGTGTTCTCGGTGGATACCCGGCTGCGTCCCAACGGCCGGGAGGGCGCGCTGGTACAGACGGTCAACGCCTACAAAGACTACTATTCACGGTCGGCGGAAGCCTGGGAGGGCATGGCCTGCATGAAGTCCAGGGCAGTAGTTGGAAACCTGGAATCGGCGACCGAGTTCCTGCACCAGTTACAGGAGGTGGATTGGAGACGCTACGGCCAAAGCGGACGATCCCGCACGGACTTGCGCCACATGCGGCTACGGCTCGAGAAGGAGCAGGGGATGTCGAATCCCCTGAAGGCTGGCCGCGGGGGTTATTACGATATCGACTTCGCCCTCATGTACCTGCGGCTGAAAGGCGCCGGGTTGTTCTTCAAGGTGCTCAACACACCCGAGCGCATCGACATCCTGGAAAAGATGGGCCACCTGGAACGTGAGGATGCGGCGTTTTTGGGCGATGCAGCCACGTTCTACCGGGCCCTGGACCATGCCCTGCGCGTCTTCTCCGGACATGCGGAGGGGAGCCTGCCGAACTCCGATTCAAAGCTGGCGGCGCTGGATGAACTGGTGGAGCGATGGATTCCCGGACGGTTGCACGATGAACCATTGAGCGTGAAGGTGGCCCAGATCCGCCAGCGCACTCGACAGGTGTTCGATCGCCTGTTTGGATAACCCTACTCGGCCCGCAGCGCTCGAGCCGGATCGATCCGGATGGCTCGGATCACGGGGGGAATCGCAGCCAGCAGCGCCGCCGCCGCAAGCAGAATCAGCGGCGTTGCAATAACTGCCGGTTCGGTAGTGCGTGCGGAGTACAACAGCGCTCCGAGCACGCGTCCAGACGACACGCCCGCCACCAGGCCGGCCGCCGCTCCCAGGACGAACACGCCGAGCACTCGCGCGGTCACCTTCATGGCTACATGCCGGGCCGGAGCGCCGAGCGCCATCCGAATCCCGATCTCCCGCGTTCTCTGCATTACCGAGTAGTTGAGCACACCATACAGTCCGATGCTGGCCAACAACAGCGCGATGGCCGAAAAGAAGATGGAAAGCGTCGCCAGCAACCGTTCCCGAATGCTCCACTGATCCACCAATTCGCGTTGCGAATACGTGTTGGTCACACGAAGGTCGGACCGTATGCGAGTGGCTTCGTTTCGCAACGCCGGGGCCAGCGCCAGGGGATCCGGCCCGTGAACGCGAACCGCGAAGGTGGCCCAGTCCGCTGTCTGGGCCGGCACGAACACCACCGGATGCACCGGTTCGCGCAGGCTGCGGTATCGTACATCATCGATCAGTCCTACAATCTCGTGGTGGGCGTATTTGTCTTTCTCCGTGTGGCGGTCGAAGTAGCGCCCCACCGGATTGGCGCCTCCAAAGTATCTGCGTGCAAACGACTCGCTTACGATCGCGGCGGCAGGCCGCGTGTCGTCTTCGGACCCGGACCCATCCCCGGCGGTGAAGTCCCGCCCATGTCTCAGTTGGATCGCCATCGTCTTCAGAAAGCCGGGAGAAACCGCCAGGAAGTAGGGTTCGAACGCATCCGGCGCACGGCCTGGTACTCGCAGGCCGCCCGACCACCCGTTTCCGCTCATCAACGCCCACCCGCAGACTGCCGCCGACTCGACGCCCGGCACGGCGCGGATCCCCTCCGCGACCTGTTCCCAGACTCCGGCCGGCTGCCTTTTCCCATCCTTGACGACAGTCTCGAGTTGGATCACGCCTTCCGGAGTGAAGCCCAGAGGCTGCCCGGTCAGGCGTTCGAAACTGGCCACGAACAGGCTTGCCGCGAAATGGACAACGAAGCAGAATGCGATCTGTCCGGCCACCAAGCCGTGAATCAGCCGCAAACGCGAGTGGCCGGTTTCGCCGCCTTTGAGCGCGCTGGCGGGCTCCACGCGGCCGGCCCGCAACGCAGGTATCAATCCAAAGAAGAGCGTCACCGCCGTCGCAAGCACGGCGGCAAAGCCCAGCACGCGCCAATCCGCCGGCAGGGAAAGCATGAGCGGCTGGTCCGGCGGATTCACCCGCGAAGCCACCCACGGCGCTGACCACCAGGCGAAGATTGCGCCGAGTCCCGTGGCCGCAGCCGCCAGCATCGCGCTCTCTACCAATATCAATTGCACCAGGCGCCACCGCCCGGCCCCGATCGACACGCGCAGGGCCATCTCACGCGACCGCGCCGCCGTCTGGGCGGCGAGTAAGTTCGCCACGTTTGCGCATGCAATCAGGAGCACCAGCGCCACCAGGATTCCAAGTATCGTGAGCGCCCGCCCGTAATCGCGCTGCGCCCTGGACGCGCCCCTGGATGCAGAATTGAGCACCAACTGGCTGCTCAAATACTGCTCGATCAATTGCCGCGGTGTATCCGATCCCCACCCTTTGATCCGCTCCCGGCGGTGGCCGGTGAAGATCGCCTGCAACCGGTCACGCAGGGGTTGCTGCGCCAGCCATGGACTCGGCTTTACCCACAATCGAAACCAAGCCCAGTCGGCGTTGTCGATGGCGCGCGAGTTCATCGTAGCCGGTACGAAGATTCCTGTCATGGTTCCCGTCTCCGTGCCGGTAAAGCCTTTGGGCCCGATACCCACGATGTCGTATGCCTGTTCTCCAATTCGCAGCTTGCGTCCCAGCACTCCGGGATCGCGTCCGAACCGGCTGGTCCAGTAGTCGTAAGAGAGGACCGCCACCGGATGAGCCCCGGGTTTGCCGTCGTCCTCGGGACCGAGAAGGCGTCCCAACGTGGGGTTCAATCCGAACGCAGGGAACATCTCGCCGGAGACATACTGGCGGTAGGCCTTCTCCATCTCGGCGTCGCTGCCGTAGGTGATGTCGATGCGTGAAGCATAGCTGATGGCCAGCAACGTCGCATCTTCCTTCAGGGCCGACCGCATTTCACGCAGCAACGGATACGTGAACGAATCGCTGTCCTCCGGCACGCCGGCCTGATCGAGATACGAGTAGGTGAGATAGTGCAGCCGTTCCGGCTCCGCCACCGGAAGCGGACGCAGCATCATCGCGTCGATCAGCCGGAAGGCTCCGGTGCACGCTCCAATGGCCAGCGCCAGGGACAACACCGCGGACGCCGTCACCACCCAGTTCTTTCTGAGCTGCCGGGCGCCGAACCGGATATCGGAGATCACGGCTTCCAACCACCCGAGCACCTTCACGTCCCGGCTGTGCTCTCGCGCAAGCAGGACATTTCCAAACGCCCTCCGCGCCTCGTCTTCGCTCCGGCCCGCCGCCATCGCTTCTTCGATGTGCAGGCGCATCTCCTCGTCGAGTTCGCGGTTCAACCGCTCGCCACCGAATGCGTTAACGATCCTCGTCCACCACGACATCAGGCCATCCTCAATACGCGGTTCACGGCCGACGCTACCGCATTCCAGCGCGATTCCTGCGCCTCCAGTTGTTTGCGGCCGGCCGGAGTCAAAGAGTAAACCCGGGCTTTGCGGCCCGCCTCGGTGGTGCCCCACGCGGCACCGATCCAACCGGCTTCTTCCATGCGATGCAGAGCCGGGTACAACGATCCTTCCTCGACGCGCAGCACCTCGTCCGAGATCTGTTCGATCGCGGTCATGATGGCGTAGCCGTGCAAGGGAGCGCGGCGAGCTAAGATCTTGAGGACCAGCAATTCGAGGGAACCTTGGAGAGTGTCGGGTTTCGGCATATTCAGACTACTTACTAAGATATCTTAGTATCGGCTGTCGGTCAAGATATTTCAGCGGGCCGAAATCCGAAATCTCTCACGAAGACGGAGAGTCTATGGTTACAGTGACCGACGAGTTCCACAGGCGCTTGCCGGGCGGCGCTGAAGTTGTGCCCGGTGGAGTCCATTTTCGAGTTTGGGCTCCGGAACATAGCCGGATGGACGTGATTCTGTATGGGGACGGCGAGAAGACTGTAGCGCTCGAGCGCGAAGCGAGCGGCCATTTCTCGGGCCTAGTCAGCGGATGGGGCCCCGGCGCCAGGTACAAGTACCGCGTTGATGGAGGCGATGCCTATCCCGATCCGTACTCGCGATTTCAGCCCGAAGGCCCTCACCATCCGTCGCAGGCGGTCGATCCAGAAACATTCCGTTGGACCGACGAGGGCTGGTCCGGCCTCGAACTGAACGGGCAGATCCTCTACGAATTGCACGTAGGGACCTTCACGCCGGAAGGTACATGGGCCGCCGCGGCTGGGAAGCTCGATTTTCTGCGCGACTCAGGCATCACTGCCATCGAGGTGATGCCTGTCTCCGAGTTCCCAGGAGAGTTCGGCTGGGGCTATGACGGTGTCCACCCGTTCGCGCCTACTCGACTGTACGGATGCCCTGATGCGTTCCGGCGCTTCGTGGATCGGGCGCACGCGCTCGGCATGGGCGTCATTCTCGATGTCGTGTACAACCACTTCGGACCGGACGGCAACTACTTCGGGCAGTACTCAAAGGACTACTTCACTGACCGGCATAAGACCGATTGGGGCGCCGCCATCAACTACTCATGCGACGCCGTGCGCGAACTGGTGACCAGTAACGCCGCGTATTGGATCCGTGAGTTTCACCTCGACGGCCTACGTCTGGACGCCACCCAGAACATTTATGACGACTCGCCGGATCACATCCTCGCGGTCCTGGCGCGTGAGGCGAGGCGCGCCGCCGGCAACCGGAGTATCCTGTTGATCGCCGAAAACGAAACACAGCAAACGAAGTTGGTCCGCCCTCCGGAGCGAGGCGGGTACGGCCTCGACATGCTGTGGAACGACGATTACCATCACACGGCGATGGTGGCCGTCAGCGGCAAGACAGAAGCTTACTACGGCGACTACAAGGGAACACCCCAGGAGTTCATCAGCGCCGCCAAATACGGCTATCTGTACCAGGGGCAGTGGTACCGCTGGCAGGGCAAGCGTCGCGGGAGCCCGGCGTTTGGATTACCTCCGGCGGCCTTCGTCACGTTCACCCAGAATCACGATCAGATTGCGAACTCCGCGCGCGGGCTGCGGTGCCAGCAACTCGCGGCTCCCGGGACGTTCAAAGCCGTTACCGTGCTGACCCTGCTCGGTCCAGGCACACCGATGCTGTTTCAAGGGCAGGAGTTCGCGGCCTCGGCGCCGTTCTTCTATTTCGCCGACCATGTCCCGGAGTTGGGCCGCCTCGTGCGCGAAGGGCGGATCGAGTTCATGTCGCAATTCGTCAGTCTGGCAACGCCGGAGATGGGCGGCTGCCTTCCCGACCCGGGCCAGCGCAGCACGTTCGAACGATGCCGCCTGGACTGGAGCGAAGCCGGCAAGAACCGGCAGGCGGTGAAGTTGATTCGCGACCTGATCCGGCTTCGCCGCGAGGATCCCGTGCTGCGGGCGCAGCGTCCGGGCGGAGTGGACGGCGCGGTCCTTAGCCAGCAGGCTTTCCTGCTGCGCTTCTTCGGCGATGACGGGGACGATCGTCTTCTTCTGGTGAATCTCGGCATGGATTTGAGCATTGATCCCGATCCCGAGCCGCTGTTGGCTCCGCCGGAGGATCGGGGTTGGGTCGTGAAATGGTCCAGTGAGCATCCGGATTACGGCGGCTGCGGAACGCCGCCAGTGGAGACCGAGGAGAACTGGTGGGTGCCGGCGCGATGCGCAGTGTTCCTGGCGCCGGGACCACCTCACCAAGACCTTCCAAAACGTCCCCTCAAACAGAAAGACAAAGATGAGTGACCTTGTTCGCAAGATGCCATGGCCTGGCGCCGGGTCCAGCGAATCGGACTTGCTGCTCAGCCGCGAGTGGTTGGTGACTAACGGCCTGGGCGGCTATGCGGCAGGCACGGTATCGGGGGTGATCACTCGCGGCTTCCACGGGTATCTGATTGCCGCGCTGCCAACTCCGTTCGGCCGCATGATGATGCTCAACGACGTTGTGGAGAGACTGGAACTGCCGAACGGGAACTTCGTCCAACTCGGCGGCGAAGAAAGAGCCGGAACTCCCATCCAATTGCATGGCGCCGATTTCCTCAGCGAGTTCCGCCTGGATATGGGACTCCCGGTATGGCGCTACACGGCCGGAGGCATCACGCTCGAGAAGCGCCTTCTGATGCCTCGCGGTGCAAACACGGTGTACCTCCAGTACCGAATCCTGGCCGGAGAAGGCATGGTCCGGTTATCCCTGCGTCCGTCGATGCACTTTCGCCCCCATAACTCGCCGGTGAGTGAGCACATCGATGCGCGTTACACCCTGTCTGTTTTGGAAGAGGACCAGTACGAAGTATCCTCGGAATCGTCGCTTCCACCAGTGCGTTTTCTGCTTTACGGCGCGGGTGCGGCCCTCACAGTGGACCGCCTCCATATCGAGGAGGTGGTGTACCGGATTGAGGAGAGCCGGGGTTATGCGGCGCGCGGCGACCTGTGGAGTCCCGGCTACCTGCATCTGAATCTGACCAAGGGACAGGACGCGGCACTGGTGGCATCCACCGAGTGCTGGGAGGTAATTCGCGCCATGTCCCCCGACGACGCTTTCGACGCCGAAC
Organism: uncultured Acidobacteriota bacterium; assembly: GCA_963737465.1. Lineage (GTDB taxonomy): Bacteria > Acidobacteriota > Terriglobia > Bryobacterales > Bryobacteraceae > TMP-7. The sequence continues at coordinate 439,631 of CAVTTC010000011.1, read as the reverse complement.
ACGACCGCCGCCGGCGCCTGCTGGCGGAAGCGCACCCACTGGCTCGAGATGGCAGCCCGGCGGAACTGGTGCTGGCCGCGGATCAGTTCATCATTACTCCCAATGGACGCGTGCAGGATGCGGCGCGCGCGCGGGCCGCCGGTGACGAGATCCGGTCCGTCATCGCCGGCTATCACTGGTTCACCGACTGGGGCCGCGACACGATGATCAGCCTGGAAGGCCTGACCCTCAATACCGGCCGCCACGTTGAAGCCGCCTACATCCTGCGCACGTTTGCTCACTACATTCGCGACGGCCTGCTGCCCAACCTCTTTCCCGAAGGCAAGTCGGACGGTCTCTATCACACCGCCGATGCCACACTATGGTTCTTCCATGCCATTCATCGCTATCTGCAGCATACGGGCGACCGGTCCATTCTGCGGCACGTACTACCCAAGCTGATGGGCATCGTGGAATGCCACCTTCGGGGAACCCGCTTCGGCATCCACGTGGATCCGGCGGATGGTTTGCTCGCGGAAGGCGCCGAGGGATACCAGCTCACGTGGATGGACGCCAAGGTGGATGGTTGGGTGGTGACGCCGCGCCGCGGCAAGCCAGTGGAGATCAACGGTCTCTGGTACAACGCCCTGAAGCTGTTGGAACAATGGCTGATCGAGGAGGATCGCGCGGATGCCGCTCCGTGCATCGCCGAACACGCCGCAAAAGCCCGCGAATCCTTCAACCGGCGATTCTGGTACGCGCAGGGCGGATATCTCTATGATGTGGTGGATCAGGAGGGCGGCGGCGACGACTCTTTGCTGCGTCCGAATCAGTTGCTGGCGTTCTCGTTGCAGCATCCCATCCTCGACGAATCGAAGTGGAAGGCAGTTCTCGATAAGGTGACTGAGACTCTGCTTACGCCGTTAGGTTTGCGCTCGCTCGCCCCTGGCTCAAAGGACTACAAGCCGCGATACTTCGGCGATCTCCGCTCGCGCGACGCGGCCTATCATCAGGGCACGGCGTGGTCGTGGCTGATCGGACCGTACATCGATTGCTGGCTGAAGGTCCATCCCGACAACCTGGAGCAGGCCCGCCAGGCGCTCGCCGGTTTTGTACCGCATCTCGGCGAGGCTTGCGTCGGATCGATCAGTGAAATCTTCGATGCCGAGGCGCCGTTTACGCCCCGGGGTTGCATCGCTCAGGCTTGGGGCGTAGCGGAAGTGCTGAGGAGCTGGGTGAACGTGTTGAGCGCCAGCAATCCGGCAGAGCAGATGGACATACAGCCGCCGGTTTCCGTCGGCCAGTGAATCCGGATCCGCTAAACCTCCAGCTTCCAAGGCGCCCGATACTTGGCCTTGATATACGGCTTGGCCGCGTCCTGCTTCACTGTCCAATTCGCCTCGTCCCAATCCACGCGTATTTTGGAGCGCATGGAGACGTTCGCCAGCTGGCACACGGCCGACGAGCGGACGCAGGTCTCAATCTCACTGATCGGCTTCTGACGCGACCTGATGCAGTCCAGCCAGTTCTGCCAGTGCGGGACGTTCATCTCGCGCATCGCCTTGTCGTTGGCCCACGATTGCGCCGTTACCCCGGACCTGGGACCCGCCGGTATCAGCCAGCACCCGCTCCGGTTGACCATGATGGTGGCGTCGGTCCCGTGGATCGTGGTAGCCGCGCCCTGGTCCCCGAACATCGGCATCGGATTGCACGTCCGGCTCTCGTAGCTCGACAGAAACTTCGGATACAGGAACGTGGCCAGCATGGTGTCGGGAGTCTGGGTGTCGTCGGTGACGTAGAACTTCTCGCCCATAGCCGTAACCGCGGTGGGCATCCCTTCACCCATGCACTGGTGGATGGGATCTATCAGGTGGACGCCCCAATCGGTCATCGCACCACCCCCGTAATCCCAGAAGTAGCGGAAGGTGGGAAAGGTGGTGGTCTTCACACCCCAGCGGTTGGCATTGAACGGAACCTTCGGCGCGGGTCCCAGCCACATCTCCCAATCGAGATCGTTGGGCGGCGCGCTGTCCGCGGGATTCCCCCAGCCCGTCTTCTTGGTGAGGCCGCTCTGAAACGCGTGACAGAAAGTCACGTCGCCGATGATGCCGCTGGCCACGAGTTCGGCGGCCTTCTTGAAATACCCGCCAGAGCGCTGCATCGTCCCGCCCTGCACAACGCGATTGTATTTGCGGGCCGCCTGCACCATCTTCTGCCCCTCTTCGATATACGTGCAGGCGGGCTTTTCTACGTACACGTCCTTGCCGGCCTTGCACGCTTCCACCGTCATGTAGGCGTGCCAGTGGTCGGGAGTGGAGATGCAGACCGCGTCGATGGAGCGGTCGGCGATCACGTCGCGGAAATCCTTAACGGCCTTGGGTTGGAATCCGCCCTTGGCGGCGGCGGCCATCGGCGCGCTCCAGGTGCGGCTGATATACGTCGCACAAAGCGACGGGCACCATGCCGGGCACTTTCATGGAGTAGCCGAGATTCCCCGACCCCATCGCGCCCAAGCCGATGAAGCCGATCGCCACCTTGTCATTGGCCCCCTTCACATTGCCGGTAAAGAGGCTGGTAGTGAACGCCGTACCGGCGGCGGTCAACACGTTTCTTCTGCTCAAGTCTTGGTTCATTCGATTCCTGCCAGCAACGAAGTTCGTCTGTTGCAGCATATCGCAAAAAGAACCGGCCCTCAGCGGGGTGACTGTTCACCGCCGGACCGATCAGCAGTAAAGTAGGTAATAACTCAAATGAAGACCCTCCTGTTTCTCTCAGTCATCGCCCTGCTGGCCATCGTACCCGCGGGAGCGCAAGTCAACATCACCCCCGGCGCCGACCGCATCGGCATCGAAATCGATGGCAAACCCTTCGGCGACTTCATCTTCAGCGCCGATGCCTGGAAGCCCTATCGTTTGGCCGCTGCGCTCGGCCTCCGGGAAGATCGTCGTCCGCCAGTACCCGATGGTCAAAGACGTTCCCGGCGAACCCCACGATCACAACCATCAACGCGGCCTCTGGTTCGCCCACGGCGACGTAAATGGTTTCGACTTTTGGGATTCCGACATCCTCAACAAGTACAACCCCAAGTTCGGAAAGATCACCCTGAATAAGCTCACCTCTACCAAGAGCGGAAAGAAGCAAGGGTCCATCACCGCCGTTTTCGATTGGAAGGATCCACAAGGCAACGTCATCCTGACGGAGACCCGCACCATGACCTTCCACTCGGATCCGAAACTTCGCATCGTGGATGTGGACCTGACACTCGCGGCGAGAGTGCCGGTGGTCTTCGGCGATACCAAGGAAGGCACATTCGGACTCCGTATCGCCGCCCCCCTCCAGGAACAGAAGGGCAACGGACACATCGTGAATGCCGAAGGAGCCGAAGGCGAGAAGAACGTATGGGGCAAGCCGTCCTCCTGGGTCGATTACGTGGGCACGCTCGAGGGCGAGAAACTCGGCATCGCCATCTTCGATCACCCGATGAATCCTCGCCACCCCGTGCGCTGGCACGTGCGCGGGTATGGGCTGTTCGCGGCGAATCCGTTCGGCCTGGCCGAGTTCGAGAACGACAAAACGAAGGACGGCAAGATGACGTTGCCGCAAGGTGAGAAACTGCGGTTCCGCTACCGCGTGGTCATCCACCCCGGCGACACCCAGACTGCCGGCATCGCCCAGATGTACAAGACGTGGGCGAAGTAATTGATGCGTCACCTGTACGCGATCGAAGAAGCATGGAGAAATGGACCGGCGTTAAGGCGCCGGGTATGGAGTGAACCCGAATGAAGAAATACTACATTTTCACCTTGATTGTTTTATTGACCGCGACGGCCGCCTGGCTTTTCGCGCAGCCGTACGCCGATCCGCTCATGGAAGGGTACCGGCTGACGGAAGTCGCCTCCGTGGCCGACGCCTATGAGCAGTTGTACAACGGCGAGCGTGCTCACATGAGCCACGACATGCGCCCCGTCTTTACCACCAAGTTCGCCGGTCCCGCAGTGACCGTCATGCTGAAGAAGGAAGAGCACAAAGAAGGCAGCCCGGCGACCAAGGGCATGCTCGACGCCATCGATCAAGCGCCCCCCGGATCGGTTTACGTGATGGTGGTGGAAGACGGTCTCGATATCGCGCGGCATTGGCGCACTGATGGCCACCGGCATGAAAGTCCGCGGAATGGTGGGCGCGGTGATCGACGGCGGAGTTCGCGACACGCCGCAGATCAAGCGCATCCAGTTCCCGGTGTTCAGCCGGGGAATCGTACCGTCCACCTCGGTGAATCACTACCGTGTGACGGGAGTGAACGTTCCGGTGATGTGCGCGGGCGTCAAGGTGAGCGCGGGCGACATCATCGCCGCCGACGAAGACGGAATCGCGGTGGTGCCGAAAGCCCGGGCCGCGGCAACGCTAAAGAGGGCGCAGGAACTCGATGATACGGAACACCGCATGCTGCCCTTCATCGAGAAGTTCAAGTCCATCAGCGAAGCGGTCGCCAAGTTCGGGCGAATTTAAGCGATCTCTTCCAACCGCACCGGCCGCCCCTCGTCGTAAGACTTGCGGGCGGCCAAGGCCATTGCGACAGGAATCCGCCCATCCAATCCCGTCACGGGTACGGGCTCATCGCGCAGCACCGCTCCAACGAACGCCCGCAACTCCGCAGCGAAACTCTCCGTATAGCGATCCATGAAGAAGTTCATCGGCAGATCCCGCCGGACGGCCTCGCCGGTGCTGATGGTGGCCTGGTTCGGATAACAGTTGCGAGTCTCGATGGCGCCGCCGCTCCCGAACACCTCGGCCCGCTGATCGTAGCCGTAAACGGCCTTCCGGCTGTTCTCGATGGTGCCGATCACGCCGTTGCGGAACCGCAGAACGATCACCGCGGTATCCACGTCGCCGGCCTCGCCGATCTCCGGATCCACCATCACCGCCGCCGCCGTATAGACTTCATCCACCTCGTCGCCGATGAGGAACCGGGCCATGTCGAAGTCGTGGATGGTCATGTCGAGGAACATGCCGCCGGACACCTTCACATACGAAATCGGCGGGGGCGCCGGATCGCGGCTGATCATGTGCAGCAGGTGCGGTGTGCCGATCTCGCCGCTCACCACCGCCTGCCGGACGCGCGCGAAGTTCGCGTCGAACCGCCGGTTGAAACCCACCTGCAGCTTCACTCCGGCCCGCTCCACTGCGGCCAGTGCGCGATCGATCTTCGCCAGCGTATGGTCGATCGGCTTCTCGCAGAAGATGTGCTTGCCGGCCTCGGCCGCCTGCACTACCAGGTCGGAATGGGTGTCGGTGGATGAGCAGATCAGCACGGCCTGGATGTCGGGGTCGGCGAAGATCTCCGCGGCGCTCCCGGCCACCTTCCGGATGCCGAAGCGAGCCGCCACGCGCCCGGGCCGCCTCTGGATTCAGATCCGTGATCGCCAGGGCGTAGCCTCCGGTAGCCGGAACGCCAGCGTCTCCGCATGCACCTTGCCGATACGTCCCGCGCCAATGATTCCGATATTCACCTTATCCATAACGCCTCCTTCAGGCGTGAACGTGCTCAATCGAGTGCAGGTACTCGCGGTTCCGCCGAGCGCTGTCCTTGGGCGTGCCCATGCCCGGCAGCACGTCCTGCTCCACCAGCGTGTAGCCCGCATACCGATGAACGTCGAGCCAGCGCAGCACGCCGGGGAAATCGACGCAGCCTTTCCCGAGTTCGCAGAACACGCCGCGTCGCAGTGCTTGGAAATAATCCCACCGCTCTGCCCGGGCGCGCCGGGCCACCTCCGGCTGGCAATCCTTGAAGTGGATGTACCAGACGCGATCCCTGAACCGGTCGAGCGCCGCAACCACATCCGCGCCCCCCGAACCGTATGCAAAGTGGCCCGTGTCGAAAACCAGCCCGATCACGCTGGGGTCAGTGAGTTCCAGAAAGCGCGCGATCTCGTCCGGCGTCTCCACGTACCCGGCGCAGTGATGATGAAACACAGTCCGCAGTCCGGTCTCGGCGACAACGGCGCGCGCCACCGCGTTCGCACCGTCCGCGAACACCGCCCATTCGTCCGCGGTGAGCGACATCTCCGCGGTGATCCTTCCCGCGTTGGCCGTCCTGGAAGCAACCGTGCCGTTGTTGTCAGCAAGTACCAGGTACGGCGCGGGCTCCGTCGCCACCGCCGCCAGAAGCCGTGCCGTCTTCACCGCTTTCTCGATTCCGGCCGCGTGCGCCGACCGGTCCTTCAAGGCCACCGGCACGAAGGCGCCCAGCATCACCACTCCGCGCTTCGACAACTCCGCGGAGAGCTTTGCGGGATCCGTCGGCATGTAGCCCCAATCGCCTAACTCCGTGCCCGTATATCCGGTCTCTACCAGCTCGTCGAGCATCTGAGCGTAGCCGATCGGCTCGCCCTTCGTCTCGGCAAATTCCAGCGAGCCCCATGAACAGGGCGCATTTCCCACCCGCAACATATTAGAATCTCCTGCTCCACTCTTTCGGCCACCGTTCGATGACCACCTTTTCGCCGGTGTAGAATTCCACGGCGTCGCGCCCCTGGGCGTGCAGCACGCCGAAGAAGCTGCCCTTCCAACCGCTGAACGGGAAGTACGCCATTGGCGCCGCGACACCGATGTTCACGCCCACGTTTCCCGTGGGAATCTGGTTGCGGAACTTTCGCGCGGCGGCTCCGCTGGCAGTGAAGATGGACGACGCATTCCCATAGGAGTTGCGCGTGATGATCTCCATCGCCTGGTCGATATCGGAGGCGTGGATCAGGCTCAAGACGGGCCCGAAGATCTCGGTCTCCGCCAGATCGCTTGCGGGCGAGACCCCGTCCAGAACCGTCGGCCCGACGAAATTCCCGCCGGCCCGTCCAGCTACTTGCAACCCGCGGCCGTCCACCGCGGGTGTCGCGCCCTCAGCCCCGCCTTTTGCGATCAGGCTCTCGATGCGTCTCGCGGCTGTCCGGTGTAGATCACCGGACCCATCTGAACGCCATCATCCAAACCGATAGCCGACCTTCAACGAAGCCGCCATCTCTGTGATCGATTTCCGGAACCACTTCCGCGCATCGCCGACGGTCACCGCCACCGAAACCGCCAGGCACCGCTGTCCGGCGCATCCGTACGCGCTGTCGGCGATGATCTGCGTGGTGGTTTCGGGATCGGCGTCCGGCAGCACCACGACATGATTCTTCGCGCCGCCCTGGCACTGCACCCGCTTGCCGTTCGCCGAAGCCCGTGAGTAGATGTACCGGGCCACCGGTGTCGACCCGACAAAGCTGATGGCTTGGACCGCGGGGTGATCCAGCAGCGCATCCACGGCCGCCTTGCCGCCGTTGACCAGATTGACCACGCCTTTCGGCAGGCCCGTCTCATGGATCAGTTCCACAATCCGCACCATGCTGAACGGAACGCGCTCGGACGGCTTCAGGACCAAAGTGTTCCCGCACGCGATCGCATACGGCAGGAACCACAGCGGAATCATCGCCGGGAAGTTGAACGGCGTGATCGCCGCCACGACGCCCAACGGCTGCCGGAACATGAGTTCGTCGATTCCGCGCGCCACGTCCTCCAGGTTGTAGCCCTGCATCAGCGTGGGAATCCCACACGCCACCTCGACATTCTCGATCCCGCGCCGCAGTTCGCCGCGCGCCTCCGCCAGCGTCTTGCCGTTCTCCGTAACGGTGATGCGCGCGATATCATCGAAGTGCTCTTCGAGCAGCGCCTTTAGCTTGAACAGATACTGGATCCGTTCCGCCGGAGGTACCGCCCGCCAGTCGGGAAACGCCGCCGATGCAGCCTCCACAGCGGCGGCAACATCAGCGGCGCTCCCGGCGGGGGACTGCGCCATCACCTCTCCAGTGGCTGGGTTCAGCACCTCCGTCGCGCTTTCGGAGGTCGGAAGCCGCCAGGCGCCACCGATATAGTCCCTGACTTCTCTCACGCCCTCACCTCGTCCCCGCGGCGATTTCGTGATGCCGCTCTTTCTTCACTGCCGTCTCGTACTTCGCGCGCGCCTCGCGGATCGCATCGATGTCGGACACCTCGGAGATCGGAACATCCCACCAGGATTCATACCCGGGCACCCGCATCTCTTTGTCCACTTCGACTACGACTGCACTCGTGCGGTCGTTGCCCTTCATGGCCTCCAGCGCGGCCGCCAGTTCGTCATAGTTATTGGCTCGAACGGTCTGCGCGCCCAACCCTTCGCACAGCTTCGCGAAGTCCACCGGAACGTACTCGGAATCCAAATGTCCGGATTCGCTGCGCCGCCGGTAGTTGGTCCCGAAGCCCTGCGATCCGATTGACCGCGACAGCCCGCCAATACTCGAATAGCCGTGGTTGTCCAGCAATATGATGTTGAGCTTGTATCCTTCCTGAATCGACGTCGCGATCTCCGACGACATCATCAGGAACGACCCGTCGCCTACCATCACGTACACTTCGCGCGACGGATCGGCCATCTTCACACCCAGCCCGCCCGCGATCTCGTAACCCATGCACGAGTAGCCGTACTCCAGGTGATAACCGCTCGGTTTGCGGGTCCGCCACAGCTTGTGCAGGTCGCCCGGGAGACTGCCCGCCGCGCACACCACCACATCTTCCGGCCGCGACGCCGCGTTCACCGCGCCAATCACCTCGCCCTGGCTGATCGGCGGACCGTGGCGCAATCCGTAGAGCCGGTCCGTCTCCTGCTCCCAGAACACTTTCCACTCGGCGATCTTGTCGGCGTATGCCGCATCCACATGGTGTCCGGTGAGCGCCGATTCCATCTGCTGCAGCGCCGCCCGCGCATCGGCGATGAGCGGCAGCCCGGCGTGCTTGTGCGCATCCATCTCGTCCACATTGATGTTGATGAAGCGCACCCGCGGATTCTGGAACGCCGTCTTCGAGGCGGTGGTGAAATCGCTCAATCGCGTGCCGATGGCGATCACCAGGTCGGCGTCGCGCGCGGCGATGTTCGCGCCCGGAGTTCCGGTCACCCCCATGGCTCCGAGGTTCTGCGGATGGTCGAACGGAAGCGAACCCTTGCCGGCCTGCGTCTCCGCCACCGGAATCCCGGTGTGGATGGCCAACTCTCGACAGCGCGCCGCACGCCCCGCTGTACAGCACGCCGCCGCCGGCAATGATCAGCGGCCGTTTGCGCGTGGCGGATCATCTCCGCCGCCCGGCTGAGCACGGCAGTGTTCGGCGGGCTGGCGCGCGATATGCCAGACCCGTTTCTCAAACATCTCCTCGGGGTAGTCCCACGCCTCCGACTGCACGTCCTGCGGCAGCGCCAGGGTCACCGCGCCGGCCTGCGAGGGCGAGGTCAACACGCGCATCGCTTCCACCACCGCGAACGGCAACTGGTCCGGACGGTTGATGCGATCCCAGTAGCGCGATACCGGCTTGAACGCGTCATTCACCGAAGCGTCCTGGGTCTGTTCCACCTCCAGTTGCTGCAAGACTGGCGCCACATTGCGTCGCGCGAAGATATCGCCCGGGAGCAACAGGACGGGAATGCGGTTCACGGTGGCCGTGGCCGCGCCCGTGATCATGTTCGTCGCGCCGGGCCCGATCGACGAAATGCAGGCGAACGTCGCCAGCCGGTGACGCGCCTTCGCGAAGGCCGTCGCGATGTGGACCGAGGCCTGCTCATTGCGCGACAGGTAATAACGGAAATCCGGGTTCTGCTGTAGTGCCTGCCCGAGCCCGGCGATGATCCCGTGGCCGAAAATTCCCCAGGCGCCCGCGAAGAAGGCCGATTCGTGCCCGTCCCGCTCCACGTACTGGTTCTTCAGAAACCCCACCAGCGCCTGGGCCATCGTGACTTGACGTGTTTTCATTTCCTCTCCTCGATTTACCACGGCTCAGCTGAAACGCGACAGGAAGTCCACGTCGCGTCCCCGGTTCGCCGCAAACGAATCCAACGCTTCTTGCACGTTCCACCCGCGATGAATGATGCCACCCGCGGCCGATGCCACCGCCAGTGGATCCTCGTCGCCCGGATACAGCACGTTCCGTCCCACCAGCGCTCCACGCACGTTCGCACCGGCCCCGAGCGCGGATGCGAGCTGCGTCAGAAACGGCGCCGGATTCCCGGCCGATTCGCCGCCCAGCAGCAGAATGGGCAGCGTGGTGGACCGGGCCACCGCTTCGTAGCCATCGCAATACGGCAGTTTCAACCACAGATGACGGCTGCTGTCGCCCAGCGCCGATGCCACCCCGGCGATGCGCGCCAGTGCTTCGGCCGTCTTCACTACCACCCATCCCTTTTCTGTTCTGGCTGACCGGGAGCGGCTCCAGAAACATCGGCAGCTTCAGCGCATTGCACGCCGTGATGCACTCCGCGCTGGCCAGCATCGTCTTGAGTGATCCGGCATCGTCGTCGCCGATCCGCAGCAGAATCTTGGCCCCATCCAGGCACCATGCGACGCAAGTAGCCGGCCCTGGGCCCGTGATGGGATCGTCCAGTTCCCAGGCCGTTCCCGCCAGGCCGCCGCGATTCAAACTCGCGATCAACAGCTTGCCGTCCAGCAACGGCGGACCACCGGCCTCGCGAATAAATCCATGAATGGTCAGCAGGTCTTCCAGAATGTCCATGGTGGCCATCAGGCCGTCCACGTCCGGCGAGAGCATAACGCGGAGAATACGAGCCAGGTAATCGCGCCGGTTCGCCATCGCGATGGGATCGTCACCCACCTTTGTCACGCGCCGGGCCGGATGGTCGGCAGCCAGGATATTCAGCTTTCCATCCAGGGCCAGAATCTGGCGCCGGACACGCTCCGCCGGCGATCTTGAGCGGATACTCGGGATCGCACACGCGGCTGTCGATCAAGCGCGCAATCAGCGTGTCAGTGAGAAATTGGCTGCTAGAGAACATGAGCGCCTTTCAAGATTCGTTTCCGTCCCATCATTTCCTGTACCTCGGCGAGAGTGGGCATGGCTTCCGAACAACTCAACCGGCTCACCACAATCGCCGCGGCGGCGTTGCCGTAATGCAGGCACTCGTCCAACGGAAATCCATTGTGCAGGGCGTATAAGAAGCCCGACGCGAACCCGTCGCCCGCGCCGATGGTGGTCATTACTTCCACTGTGTATGGAGGCAGGAAGACGGAGTCGTTCCCGGTCCAGATGCGCGTACCTTCGGAACCCAACTTCGACACCAGCAGCGGCACCCGCGCCCGCAGCTTCGACGTCGCCTCGTCCAGATCGTTGGTCCCGGCCACCAGCATCAACTCGGGCTGGTTCCCGATCAGAACGTCCACGAACGGGAGCGCCAGCCGCACCGCCAACCCCGCCTCTTCCGGACGGCTCCACGACATCGACCGATAATCGACATCCAACACCACCCGGCATCCGGCCTCCCGCGCGCGTTCGAGCGCCCGGTATGTGGACTCGCGCGAGGGCGAGGCGCACAGCGAAGTGCCGTTGCTGACGAACATTCCAGCCGCTGCGGCGAAGTCCAGATCGCCGTCGTCCACCCTCAGTTGGACATCCACCGCCTCATGTCGGTAGAACACCTGCGGGAACCGGTCCGGCGGCGACACCTCTGTCAGGCACAGCGAGGGCATGTAGCCAGGAGCGATCTTCACGTGGTTCGTGTCCACGTTCTCCTTCTTCAGGAAGTCGATCAGAAACCGGCTTAACGCGTCGTCGCCAAGACAGGCGATAATCCCGGTCTTGGCCCCCAGCCGCGAAAGTCCCACCGCCATGTTCGCGCTCGAACCGCCCAGGTAGCGCGAAAACCGGCGCGCCTCTGGCAGCGGAACGTGCGGCTCCTCGGAGTAGAGGTCGTAGCCAATCCGGCCTAAAACAACGATGTCCATAGATGTCACCTCACCAACGGCACCCGCGGATCCTTCTCCGTCCACGTACGCCGCACCCATGCGTAATCAGGATCGTCCGAAGCAGCCATCGACCGCGCCGACCCGGCCAGTGCGTTTAGATAATACACGTTATAGCCGTGGGCGGCCACCACCGGATGGTATCCCTCGGGAACCAGGATCAGTTCGCCGTCGCGCACGGTGATGGTCTCGTCAATCCGCCGGTCTGGCGTGTAGACTTTCTGAATCGCGTAACCCGCGGGTTGATCGATCCGGTAATAGTAAATTTCTTCGAGATCCACCTCCGATGGCGGGTTATGAACATCGTGTTTGTGCGGCGGATAACTGGACCAGCTTCCGCTGGGCGTGTACACCTCCACCACCAGCAACCGGTCGGCCGGGAACTCGGGGGTGAAGATGGCGTTGATCTGCCGCGTGGCGTTCCCGCCTCCTCGGATCTCGACTGGTACGTCGGCGGGCGTCACCAGCCGCGCCGGGAATCGGCGCTGGGCCCGCGAATAGCAGAACGCCAGGTCGCATTCTGTCTCGGCGGTGACGCTGAACTTCGTACCGACCGGCAGATAGACCGCCCACGGAAGTCCGTCGAACACACTGGCCCGCCCGCCAATGGATGTCCACTCGCCCTCCGAAGAACGGACCGAGCATTTGCCGCCCAAGAGCACGATTCCTAATTCGTCGTCTTCGGTGTCACCGGAAACGCTTTCGCCGGGCGCCAGGCGGTGCACCTTGAATCCCAGTAGCTCGAAACCAAACCTCTCTATTCGGCCGCTGTTCACTTCGGGACGGAACAGTAGTTGCATAAGTTCTCCTTGGACTGGCCGGGCCTGTGGAGTCGTGATAGACTCATCGCTTGACCCTCGCCTACATAGACTACGTCATTCTTGCCGTTTATTTTGCGTTCGTTATGGGCATCGGCTGGGTACTCAAGCGCGGTGTCACGACGAGCGAAGACTTCCTTACTTCCGGCCACTCAGTCCCATTGTGGATCACTAGCCTCGCCTTCGTCGCCACGAATCTTGGCGCGCAGGAACTGATCGGCATGTGTGCGTCCGGCGCGAAATACGGGATCATGACGGCCCATTTCTATTGGGTTGGCGCGATTCCCGCGATGTTGTTCGTCGGGCTGTTCATGATGCCGTTCTACTACGGCAGCAAAGCCCGCAGCGTTCCGGAGTATCTGAAGCTGCGCTTCGATGAGAAGACCCGCGGGTTTAACGCCATCACGTTCGCCGTCATGACCGTGTTCTCGTCGGGCATTTCCATGTACGCGCTGGGACTCCTGTTCCAGTTGGTGCTGGGATGGAGTTTCACGGCGTCGGTGCTGCTATCGGCCGGCATCGTTCTGGTCTACACCTACCTGGGTGGACTCACCAGCGCCATTTACAACGAGGTACTGCAGTTCTTCCTGATCGTGATGGGCTTTGCCCCGCTGGCGATTCTCGCCGTACACAGGGCGGGTGGCTGGCAGGGTATCGTCGAGCGCCTACCGCCGACGATGGTCCACTCGTGGAAATACATGGGTAGCGCCAACGACAACCCGATGGGCATCGACACCATCGGAATGCTGATCGGGCTGGGATTCGTCCTGTCGTTCGGTTACTGGTGTACGAACTTCCTGGTGGTTCAGCGGGCCATGGCCGCGAAGTCAATGGCGGATGCGCGGAAGACCCCGCTGGTGGGAGCCTTCCCGAAGATGCTCCTCCCATTCATCGTCATTATCCCTGGTGTTGCCGCGGTGGCTCTGAGCATGACCGCCGGATCGGGCTACGCTCTGCCGCTGAAGGCGGGCGGCGGCCCCGACTACGACCAGGTGCTGACGACGTTGATGGCGAAATTCTATCCGTCGGGACTTCTCGGCTTCGGCCTCACTGCGCTGATGGCGTCGTTCATGTCCGGCATGGCCGGCAACGTCACCGCGTTCAACACGGTGTTCACCTACGACATCTATCAGAGCTATATCCGCAAGCACGCGCCCGACTCGCACTATCTGAAGGTGGGCCGGCTGACCACCATTTTCGGCACCTTGGCCTCCATTGGCGCAGCCTATCTGGCGACGCTCTACAACAACATCATGGACCTGCTGCAACTCGTATTCGGGTTCGTGAATGCACCGTTGTTCGCGACGTTCCTGCTGGGGATGTTCTGGAAGCGCGCGACGGGGCACGGTGCGTTCGCGGGTCTGTTGGCCGGTGAGACGGCTGCGACGCTGACTCTCGGGCTCACCGTGGCCGAAGGCAAAGGCGGATGGATCCAGCCGATGGTCCATTACAACTCCACCATGGCTCAGAATTTCTGGGTGGCGACCTTCGCCTTCGCCACGTGTTTCGTGGTCACCGTCCTGGTCAGCCTGATGACGAAGCCGAAGCCCGAATCCGAATTGACCGCGCTGGTATATGGGATGACGGACATCCCTCACGATCCCACTCCGCCCTGGTATCAGAGGCCGTGGCCGCTCGCCATCGCCGTCGCTGTGATGTGCTTCGTGCTGAATTTCCTGTTCCGGTAAGATTGAGGTCGCAAGGGTAAAACAATGCTCGATCTGCGTGTCCCTTCGGGGTGGTTCTTCCTCATCATGGGCGCCATTCTGGCCGTGCTCGGCCTGTTCGCCGGTTACTCGGCGCCGCTCACTACTGTTAACGCCAACCTGTATTCGGGAATCACTATGCTGGTGTTCGGAGGTCTGCTGCTATGGCTGGCGAAACGGGCGTCCTGACGGAGAAGTTCCCGGAACGGTATCCGCGGTCCGGAGAGCCGAAGATGTACCGGGCGCCGGGCCGCGTGAACCTGATCGGCGAGCATACGGATTATAACGAAGGGCTGGTTATGCCCATCGCCCTGGAGATGGCCTGCTATGCCGCAGTGGCTCCGGGTTCGTCCGCCGGGCAGTTGCGGATCTACTCGGAGGATCTGCTCGAAGGTGCGGAGGTGCCGGCTTCCGGCATCGCGGACATGAAGCCGCGCCGGGACTGGACCGACTACGTCTTCGGCATCGCTCAGCAGTTGGTGAAGCGCGGCCGTGATGTGGAAGCCAAAGACCTCCTGATCCATTCCACCGTGCCGGTGGGCGCCGGACTGAGTTCCTCCGCTGCTCTGGAGATCGCCACTGCGCTGGCACTGAGCGACGGCGCGGCACTCGAAGACAAGATGGAGTTGGTGCGCACGGGCCGCGCGGCCGAGAACGAATTCGTCGGGATGCCGTGCGGCATCATGGATCAGTTCATCTCGGTGTTCGGGCGCGAGCATGCGGCGATCAAGATCGACTGCCGCACGCTGGAGTACGAAGAGGTGCACCTCCCGGACGACGTGGCGATCGTGGCCGTGAACTCGATGGTGAAGCACGAACTCGGCGCGTCCGCATATCGTCAGCGGGTGGCCGAGTGCGCCCAGGCGGTGCAGCATATCCGCAAGACACACGGCGACGTGAAGACCCTGCGGGATGCCACGCTGGACATGATCGATGACAGCATGCCCGAGTTGCCCCGCAAGCGGGCGCGGCATATCGTGACGGAGAACGATCGCGTCGAGGAGTTCGCCAAGGCCTCGCGAGCCGGGGACCGGAAGCGGATGGGCGAGTTGTTCGTCGGCTCCCACCGGAGCCTCCAGCACGATTACGAAGTGAGCTGCGAGGAACTCGACTTCCTGGTGGACACGGCCGTGAGCATCCCGGGCGTATTCGGCGCCCGCATGACCGGCGGCGGATTCGGCGGGTGTACGGTGAACCTGGTGGATCCAGGCGCTGTGGACGCGTTCCGCACGAAGGTGGCGGCAGCCTACGAACAGCGCTACCAGATATCGCCGCGCATGTTCGAGTGTAAGCCATCGGCCGGCGCCGGCCCGGTGTAACGACCCGGCTACAATGGAGGTGTATGGCATTACTGACGATCCACGCCGACAATAATGGGGCCTTGGTGGTTCCTGCGGGCGCCATTGGAAGAGTTGAGCCCGGGGCTACATTCGCGGTTGAATCGCATGGTGACGTCGTAATCTTGCGGCGCGCACGAGACGAAGCAGACCGTTGGTGGACGTCCACAACACCGGTGCAGCGGGTATCCTGGCTGGAAGA
The DNA here is from genome assembly GCA_963737465.1 of uncultured Acidobacteriota bacterium. Classification (GTDB taxonomy): domain Bacteria; phylum Acidobacteriota; class Terriglobia; order Bryobacterales; family Bryobacteraceae; genus TMP-7. The sequence continues at coordinate 423,782 of CAVTTC010000011.1, read as the reverse complement.
GTGGATCCGCAACTTGCCGGCGGGTCCTTCGTTGCCCCGAGAAGCCACCCGGCGCGATTCAATGTACGAATGATCGCCGGTTGCTTGCTGGACACGAACATTCTGCTATACCTTGCGAATCCGGCAGCGCCGGAGCATCCGGCCACGAAGGGAACAGTTGCTCGATTGCTGGGCGGTCCAGAGTGGATAGCGATCTGCCCGCAGGTGCTCTTCGAATTCTGGAGCGTTGCTACGCGGCCCATTTCGGCGAACGGTCTGGGCTGGTCCGTCGAGCAGGCCCAGGCCGAAGTGGAAACGATCCGTGGCCGGTTCGTACTCCTGGAGGAACCTCCGGCTGTGATCGACCTCTGGCTCGACATTGTGGTGGCGCGCAAACTGAAAGGCAAACGGATTCACGACGCGCACCTGCTCGCCACCATGAAAGCCAACGGTGTCGATTTGCTGGTGACCTTCAATGCCGCCGATTTTCCGGTGGATCCCGGGATCACCATTCTGATCCCCAAGCTCTAAACCTCGGTCACCAGAATAGAAAAGGCGTCCGTCTGGGCTTTCTACCCATCGGACGCCTACTTCTCGTGTTTAGAGAATTCGGGAATCGAATGCGGCGATTCACCGTTCGGAGGACATTCTCTTGTTTACTGCTTTGACTTACTAGTGGGAACAAACCCCTCAAACTCTCAGGCTACTTTTCGGGACTCTTCTTGACTGGTTCGGTCTACTTTACCGCGGGAGCCGCGCTCTTGGGCGCCGCGGGCTTGGGAGCAGTGGTGGCAGCCGGTTTCGGGGCCGCGGCCGGCGCATGCTCTTCGGATGTGATGGCCGCGCTCTTGATGCTGTCCAGGTTCGGGAAGTTCTTGTCCAGATACGGTTTTCCTTCGGCCTGGACTCGGGACTGCGATGGACCGCGGCCACCCTGCTCGGCCATGTCGCCGTAGCCCGAATAGATCTGGTCGATTACTTCTTTACCTTCGATAACCTCACCGAATGCCGAGAAGCCCATGCCATCCAGCGTAGCGTTGTCGCGCAGATTGATGAAGAACTCGGTCGTGCGGGTGTTCGGCCCGCCCATGGCGAACGTCAGGAAATACTTCTTGTTGCTCTGCTTCACTGGATCGTCCTTGATCGGGGCTTTACTCCAGGCGGCTTCCACCTTGGGATCCGGAGACGCGCCGAACTGAACGACGAAGTTCGGGACCACGCGGTAGAAACTCACATTGGTGAAAAAGCCACTACGGACGAGGTTGTAAAACCGGTCCGCTCCGCGGGGTGCCCACTCGCGATGGACTTCCACGACAAAGTCACCCTTCGTGGTGACAAACTTCGCCTTGAAAGCCGGCGGAGCCTGCTTCACCCAAGCGGAGGGATTCAGGAGACGGGCGTTTGTAGGCGCGGCCGCCGGGGCTTTCTTAACGGCAGTCGGAGCCGGTTTCGCCGCAGCCGGCTTGGTAGCCGGGGCGGGCTTTGGAGCGGGCGTCTGCGCGAACGAAAAACTGGAGACGATGGCCAATAAAATCAAGGATTTCATCAAGCCCGATTATACTGGAATTGCCCCTCTATGCGCATTTCCCGCACGCTGATCCTTCTTCTGCTCGCCGCCATCCTGGCGCCCGCGAGAACCATCGCGGTGACCTTGCTGGTCACCACTGACCTGCACGGAAACCTGCTCCCCTACGACTTCTACACCGCCAAGCCTGTCCCGCGTGGCCTCTCCAGGATCGCCACCCTGATCGAGCAGGTTCGGGCCGAGAATCCGAACACTGTGTTGATCGATTGCGGCGACACCATTCAAGGGGCTCCACTCGAGGGCGTCTACCAGCACCTCGTGCGATTCGGGCGTATGCCGCTGGGTCTCGCCACGCCGCCCGGCCTCGACGGCGATCCCATGATGCGCGCCATGAACTATTTGAAGTACGACGCTATGGTGGTGGGAAATCACGAGTTCAACTTCGGGTCGAAGAACCTGCAAAAGGCACGGAGCGAGGCGCGGTTCCCCTGGCTTTCGGCCAACACTCACGTTGCCGAAGGCGCCGGCAAGCCGTTCGATTCGTACGTGCTCAAGACGGTGGGTGGATTGAAGGTGGCCATCCTTGGAGTGACCACGCCCACCATCCCCGCCTGGGAGGAAGCCGGAAACATTGGCGGTTACACGTTCTCATTGGGCAAGGATGCCGCCGCAGCCGCGGTGGCCGAAGTTCGCCAGAAGTACCATCCGGACATCGTGGTGGTGGCGGGCCACGCCGGACTCGGGCGAAACCTGAAGACGGGCGAGCCGGAGCACAGCGAACTCGGCGGCGAGAACATGATGTACGACATCGCCGAAGGTGTGCCAGGCATCGACGCCGTGGTGTTCGGGCATACGCACGCGCAGCTGGCCAGCGGGCATATCAGAAAAGTCCTGTTGATGCAGCCAAAGAACTGGGGCATTTCGCTGGGGCGCATGGACTTCACCCTGGACGATTCCACGGGCCAGTGGCGCATCACGGATAAGACCAGCCGGTTGCTGCCGGTGACCGCCGAGACACCCGACGATCCGGAACTGGTGAAGTTGGCGCAGCCATATCTTCAGGCCGCCGAAACCTACCTCCGCGCTCCCGTGGCACTCGCGGATGAACCGCTAAGTTCGGAGTTCTCCCGGGTACGGGACACGGCGCTCATCGACGCGATTCAGGAGGTCCAGCTGAAGTACGCCAAGGCCGATGTGTCGTTCACATCGTCTTTTAACACGCGCGTGCGGGTCCACAAGGGGCCGGTGACGGTCCGCGAGATTGCCGCCCTGTACCTGTATGACAACACCCTCTACGCAATTGAGGGTACAGGGCGCATGGTGCGCCAGGCGCTCGAGAATTCGGCCCGCTACTACCTCCCGTGCAAAGACGATTGCTCGAGCGATCAGCTGATCAACACCAAGGTGCCCGGGTTCAACTACGACATGGCCCAAGGTGTCGAATACGAAGTGGACGTCTCGAAGCCGGAAGGTCAACGGATCCGTAACCTGCGGTGGAAGGGCAAGCCCCTGGCCGACGACCAGAAGCTGCGGCTGGCGTTGAACAACTACCGTGCAGGCGGCAGCGGGGGGTACGCCATGTTCAAGGATGCCCCGGTGCTATGGCGGTCGTCGGACGAGATTCGCGACATGATGGTGGAGTACTACACCGAACGGAAGAGGCTGCCGTTGTCGCCCGACAATAACTGGCGCGTGATTCCCGACGCCGCGCGAGTCGCGCTGGAGCGCGAGGCCGGGCATGAGCGCGGCAACGCCATGCAATGACATGACCGATCCTGCACTGATCAAAATCGCCGCGAACCTGGGGATCCCCGAGATCCGGCGCCACATCTTCCTGTGCGCCGGCCCCACGGAGCCAAAATGCGCGCCGCTCGAGGTCAGCCTGGCTTCGTGGGAGTATCTCAAGACACGGCTGCGCGACCTGGGCCTGCTCAAAGGCGAGAGCTGCGTCTACCGCACCAAGGCGAACTGTCTCCGTGTGTGCGCTGGCGGCCCCATTGCAGTGGTATACCCCGATGGGACCTGGTATCACTCCGCCACGCCGGAAGTGCTGGAGAGGATCATTCAGGAACACCTGATCGGTGGGAAACCCGTAGAGGAGTACATCTTTGCGCGGCATCCCTTGGAAGAGACATAGAACGGGGAACCGAATGGCTGTCTGCTTTGTCAGCGTGGACCGCGCACTCTTGCGTGAGGTGAGCCGCCTGAACAACCGGGGTGGCACTCGACTCGCCGTCAGGTGGGGAACAGAATGCAGTGCCCCGCTTGGAGACGCTCCCGTTGGTCGCTCAAAACGCCCTATTCTCCAGGGCTCCAGTCTCTATGCGCTCGTCCTCGCCGTAAAGGCCAAGCCGCTTCGCCGTGCGGTGACGAGTAGCCTTGCATTGACCGTTCCGGGCGAGCGGCAGAGCCGCTAGCGCATGGACAGAACTCCGACGCCAGCGTAGATTCCTCTTGATACTATTCTCCTTGGCACACGCGCGGCCCGTTGCTGTGCGGTCCACGTGATCGCGGGTTACATGGCAGATTTGATTCCCAGCTCGAAAACCTACCAAGACCTCCTTGCTCGTCTGAAGAGCCAAATCCGCACGGCGCAGGTTCGGGCCGTGGTATCGGTGAACCGGGAAACTCGTTTTGCTCTATTGGCAGATCGGAAGGGAGATTCTTATCCGGCAACAGGAGCAGGGGTGGGGTGCGAAAGTCTTGACTAACTCGCCGAGGACCTGCACCAGGCCTTCCCCGACATGCAGGGTTTCTCCCCCGGAACCTCAAGTATCAAGGAGGGCGTTAGCCAAGGCTTGGCCGGATGAGGCAATTGTGCAACAGGCGTGTTGCACCAATTCCCTGGGGCCACAATGTCAGGATTCTGGACCTCGTGAAGGGTGTGGAGCAGCGACTCTGGTATATCGAGCAAGCGATACAAATGCTCCTCCAGATGTTGCAGGAAGAGCCGGACCGCGTCCGCCGAGACGTCAACAACGGCGAGTTCGTGAACTTCTTTCTTAACATGTACGATCCGACTATACGTTGAGCCCGGAGAATCGGCTGGTCTGCAAGACTCTACGCTGCGCCGTTGATCGTGAGTCCAGGTGGATCGCCGGGCAACGCAGCGGGCGCTTAGCCTCCCATTGCATGCCGTCACCCATGTTGTATACTGAACCGTATGGCTCAGTATAGCCAAGCCCACTTCGATGCCTCGTTCGGCGCGCTCTCGGACGCCACCCGACGCGGCGTTCTGGAGCAACTCGGGCGTGCGGACGCTTCGATCACAGCCCTTGCCGAGAGGTTCCACATGACCCTTACGGGCATGAAGAAACATGTAGGCGTCTTAGAGCAAGCGGGGCTCGTCAGCACAGAAAAGGTTGGGCGCGTGCGGACCTGCAAGCTCGGGCTGCGCGGACTGGAAGAAGAGGCGGCATGGATCGAGAGGTATCGCCAGCTCTGGGCCGCGCGCTTCGACGAGTTGGACATTGTTGTCGAGGAATTGAAACGGAAGGAGAAAGCAAATGGACGTAAGAAGAGAAGGTGAGGCCACCCCCACGAAGAACCGCACGGGGGTGGAGCGGAAGTCCGAGCGCGAACTCGTCGTCACACGAACCGTCAACGCGCCTGCGCGCCTCGTGTTCGAGGCGTGGACCAAGGCAGAACTATTCAGGAGGTGGTGGGTACCAAAATCGTATGGGCTGACCCTGCTTTCCTGCGAAATGGACGTTCGCGTTGGGGGGCAGTATCGTTTGGTGTTTCGCCACGAAGATTCGACGATGGAGTTCTTCGGCACGTACCTCGAAGTGACACCGCACTCGCGCCTCGTTTGGACCAACGAGGAAGGTGACGACGGCAAGACCGTCACCACGGTGACCTTCGATGAAAACGCAGGCAAGACGCTGTTGGTCGTGCACGATCGCTATCCCTCGAAGGAAGCGCTTGACTCCGGATCGACGGGCGCGCTGCCCGAGGCGCTCGACCAACTCGATGAGCTTCTCGCCAGCCTGGGACCAAGTACGGAGACAAAATGACGCAGCCAATCCATCAAACAGACGCTTCCGGGCGGCGTTCAGCAGTGCGGAAGACAGCTTTCCTTTTAATGACGCTCGTTATGACTGCCGTGTCGGCGCAGCAGAAGCCAACGACGGGCTACGCGCCAGTCAATGGAATCAACATGTACTACGAAGTCCACGGCGGCGGCGAACCGGTGGTGTTGCTTCACGGCGCGTTCATGACCATCACCAACAACTGGGCCGGGTGGATCAGCGAGCTCTCCAAAACACGGAAAGTCATTGCCGTCGAAATGCAAGGTCACGGCCGCACGGCGGACGTCCCACGAGATATCACCTACGAAAACCTCGCCGACGACGTGGCCGCACTGCTCAATTATCTCAAGATCCCGCGAGCGGACCTTATCGGCTACAGCATGGGCGGAGCCGTGGCGATGCAGTGTGCGATCCGCCATCCGGACAAAGTGCGAAGGGCAGTCATCATTTCGTCCATGTTCCGCAGTGACGGCATGATCGCGGAAGCGCTCGAAGCTATCCCGAAACTCACGGCGGACGCTTTCAAAGGCTCGCCCATTGAGGCCGAGTACAAGAAGCTGAGTCCGACTCCGGACGAATTTCCGAACTTCGTCCAGCGAATCGTCGCCACGTTCTCGAAAGGGTACGACTTCGGAGCCGACAAGCTTAAGGCCACCACTGCGCCCATGTTTTTCATCCACGGCGACGCTGACGGCGTGCGGCTCGCGCACGTCGCGGAGATGTTTCGCCTAAAGGGTGGCGAGATCCACGGCGACATGAAGCCGCGTTCCGCGTCGCGATTGGCCATCTTGCCCGATACCACCCACGTGACACTGATGCAGCGCATACCCATCATCGTCCCTATGGTGAACGACTTTCTCGACGCCAAGCCGTAGCCGTGCTATGGCTCGCGCCGTTTACCGAACGCGAAATTCGTACCGCAGTCAACACGACCGTCCGGCTGATCGAAACTGCACCAACGAAAGTTCCTCCTCCTGCTTCGAGCCGAATACCTGAAAGCACTAAAGAACGATCAGTCGCGAAGTATAGAGAAGGTTGGCCAGGAGGAAGAACCGGTTATGTGGCGCTTGCCGCCTTGTGCCCGTTTGAAACCGCTGGCAGATGGTTCATGCGCCACATAACGTCCTCCGCCACAGAAGACCTGAAGATGACACCGTTCAAGCCGGAGTATGCCGGCAAGATGAACTTCTACCTCGCCGCCGTCGACAACCTCCTGCGCAATCCTGACGACAAGCCCAGCATCGGACTTGTTCTCTGCAAAGCGAAGAACCGCATCATTGCGGAATACGCTCTCAGAAACGTAACGACGCCGATGGGCGTCTCGGAATTCCGGCACCTCGAACAACTGCAGGAGCAACTCAGAGGTACCCTGCCGACCATCGAGGAGATCGAGGCTGAGCTGAGCGAGTCGCAAGAGCCGTCGTCGGAATGAGTTAAGGACGCGACAGCCGCTTATCCGAGGCCGTCAAGCACCCCCGCTTATCGTGAATCCTCGCTGTTCGCCACAACCGTGATATAACCATCAGAGCTATGAAACGTTTGATCCCGGTAGTTCTCTTTCTCACCACCCTTCTGTCAGCCGCGGCACCCAAGGCCGAGAAGGAGGTCTTGGCGGCCATGGATGCCTGGAAGCAAGGCATGTTGAAGCGGGACGCCTCCACTCTCGATCGGATCTTCCACCCGGACCTGACCTACAGCCACTCGAATGGCCGGACGGAGACCAAGGCGGAAGCGATTGAGAACGCCACCAAGGGGCCCGCCGTCACGGAATCCATTGACGTCCAGGACCAGACCGTCCGTGTCTACGGCAACACGGCGCTGGTGAAAGCCAAGATCGCCATCAAGATGGTGAACGCAGGCAACACGAACAACCTGTTGCTGAGCGTGCTCCACGTGTGGCTGAAGACGCCGAAGGGCTGGCAACTGGTGGGACGGCAATCCACCCGGCTCAACCCGTAGCCGGGCCACGCCAAACGTCCAGCGCCGTCTGGAACGTGTTCGCGTGAGCTGCGGCCGTCAACTCGATGGGACTCGAATAGCCGCCACCCAGCGTGATCACAAACGGAGCGCCGTATGGCTGGGCCGCTTCCATCACCATCCGGTCCCGGCGGCGCAGGCCGTCATGTGTTAGGGACAGGCGTCCCAGAGTATCGCTGGCCAGCGCGTCCACGCCCGACTGGTAGAAGATCACGTCCGGCCGGAACTCGAACACCCGCGGCAGCACGAGTTCGAGCTGCCGCAGGTACTCGTCGTCGCCGGTCCCATCGTCGAGTTCCAGGTCAATGCGACTTCGCTGCTTGCGAAACGGGAAGTTGTTCCGGCCGTGCATCGATAGCGTCAGCACCGCGTCATCGGCCTCGAAAATCAGCGCGGTGCCGTCCCCCTGGTGCACATCCAGATCGATCACCGCTGCCCGCCGCAAGCCGTGTACCGCACGCAGCCACAGGATGGCGACAGCGATGTCATTGAACACGCAGAAGCCGGATCCCTCGAAGCGAAATGCGTGATGGGTGCCTCCCGCCAGGTTCCCGCCCCACCCGTTCGCGAGCGCAATTACCGATGCCGCAAGAGTTCCGCCCACGGAGGCCAGCGTGCGCCGCACCAGTCCTTCCGACCACGGAAACCCGATGCGCCGCATCACCGCCGCCGGCAGTGTCCCATTCAGAAAACTCCGCACGTAGGCCGGATCGTGAGCCAGTTCGATGACCGCCGGATCCGCCATGGATGCCTGCTCGAAGCGAAACATCCCTCCGACCGCCAACCGCTCCCGCACCAAGCGGTACTTCTCGATCGGGAACTTATGCCCGGCCGGTAGCGGGATCTCGTGGTGGTCGCAGTAGTACAGCGTCAACGCTTGGAGAGATCGCGAATCCAGATATCCTTGAACCGGTAATTGCCCTTGCCGCCCGAATGCAGCTGCAATGCGATGCCCCCGTCCCATGCCGAGGGCCGTGGATCCGTGTAATCCACCATTTGGACACCGTTCAGCCGTGCGATGTAGCGATTGCCTTCCACTTTCAGTAGGTACTCGTTCCAATCGTGGTCCTGAACCACCAGTTCATTCTCCGGCGAAGGCCATACCACCCATCCCCGGCCGACATCGTAGACCCCAGCGGTGTGGTGCCCGATCGTGCAATCGATTTCGAATTGGGGCCCTTGCGAGACGTCCGCCGTTCCCGGCTTGAAGTCCACGTGGAAGAATACGCCGCTGTTGCCGCCCTCGCCTTCGCACTTGAACTTCAACGTCAGGTTGAAGTCCGTGTACTTCTTCTCCGTCATCAGGTACCCATATTCCTTGGTTACCCCGAAGCCGTGAATGGTTCCATCCTCCACCACCCACTTCTCATGACCGATCTCTTTCCAGCCCGTAAGGTCTTTACCGTTGAAGATCTGTACCCAGTCCTCGCCCGGAGGCTTGGGGTGCGAGGACCGCTGCTGGCCCACCACGGCCATTGTCGAAAGCATCGATAACGTGAAGAATACTGACAGGCGTCGCATCGAATCTCCTATTTCTTGTCCTTGTTCTGAGTGATCATGATCGCGAAGTAGTTGATCACCTTGGCTTCGTTTCGCGCAACCTCTACATAGGCCCCGCGCAGCAACTGGTCTTTACGATTTTGCAGCGTTTCGCGGATGGTCTGCTGCACCCGCGGATCGTTCAACTCGCGCTGACCGGCTGGTTCCTTGGCGATCACTTTCAGAATCCGGTAGCCTTCTTGCGTCTTCAGAATGTTCGAAACCTGCCCCGGCGGAATCAACAGGACGGTCTTGCGCAACTCGGGCGAGGCTCGGTCCAGCGCGGACTCCGCGATGAAACCCAGGTCGCCTCCGTTCTGCGCGCTGCCAGGATCCTCCGAATAGTTCTGCGCCAGTTGCGCAAAGTCCTCGCCCTGTCGAATGCGCGCCAGCAGATTCTGGATCTTCTTCACCGCCTGCTCGTCATTCTGCGCCTTGTCATTCTTCAGGTTGTGTACTTCGGGATTGGGCGCCGACGTCACCAGGATCTGGGCCATGTGGATCTGCGGCTCCACCAGGTTGAAACTCGGCCGGTTCGCATTGTAGAAATCCGCGATGTCCTTATCGCTGATATTGATGTGGGAGCTGATTTCCTTGTTGAACAGCTTTTGCACGCTCAGATCGCGGCGCAGTTGCGCTTTCAGGTCCTCTACGCCCATCTTGCGGCTCTGCAATTGGCGCTGGAACTCTTCCTGGGTGTACGGCGCCTTCAGTTCGTTCAGCTTTGCATCCACATCGGCGTCGGTAGCCACCAGGCTGGCCTTCTCGGCCCGTTGCACCATGATCTCGCTGTCGATCATGCTCCTCAGTAGTTCGAGTTTCTGGAACTGGCTCTGATCGTCGCTCGGCCGTTCGCCTGCCGACGCGAATTGCGATTGGAACTGCTTGTCCAGATCGGCATACGTGATGGCGCGCGTGTTGACGGTTGCGGCGACATTGGGAGGCGCGGATTTCTGGCAGCTAACCGATAGGAGGCAGGCAACGGCGCCAGCCAACACAACCATGAGGCGAGGCATTGGATATTCTGAGTGTAACGCAGAGGGATCTCCCGGTAAGCTGCTCTCGGTGCTGCCTGCTACACTCTCGGTATGGCTAACGGCAACGCGTTCCCAATGCTGGATCCCGGCCTCGGAACGACGCCGCGCATCACGTCCATCCTCATCAAGCCGGCCTCGGCCGTCTGCAATCTCGACTGCGCCTACTGTTTCTACCTGGATCGTGAAGCCGACCCGTACAAAGCCTTGCCCGCCCGCCGAATGACCACCGACACGCTCGAGCGCATGGTGGACACTTATTTGTTCTACTCCTTCCCGAACAGCATATTCGCATTCCAGGGCGGAGAGCCGACGCTGGCGGGACTCGGCTTTTTCGAAAAACTGGTCGAACTCCAGAAGCAATATGGACGCCCCGGTCAGAACGTCAGCAACTCCATCCAGACCAACGCCGTCCTACTCGACAAGAGCTGGTGCGGCTTGTTCCGCGGGTACAACTGGCTGCTCGGCGTCTCGCTCGACGGGCCCGAAGCCATGCACGACCTGTACCGGTACAACAAAGGCGGGCAGCCCACCTGGCGCAAAGTGGTGAACGCTGTCGAACTGCTTCAGGCCGAGAAGGTGGAATTCAACATCCTTTGCGTCCTGAGCCAGGCCAACGTCGAGAAGCCTCGCGAGGTGTACCGGTTCTTCCGCTCGCTCGGCGTCGATAACATCCAGTACATCCCGCTGTCCGAGTTTGAGGCTGACGGCCGCCCCATGCCGTTCACCATCACGCCCCAACAATACGGGCGCTTCCTCACCGAGACCTTCGACTTGTGGTGGCCCGAGCGGCGCAAGGTCCGCATCCGCTTCTTCGACAATCTGGCCGAAGCCCTGGCGGGCCAGAAACCGGGCACCTGCACCATGCACGAGACCTGTGATAGCTATGTTGTTGTGGAGTTCAACGGCGACGTGTACCCGTGTGACTTCTTCGTGGAAAAGGATTGGAAGCTCGGCAACATCAATCTCGACTCCTGGCCCGAAATCGCCCGCCGGTCGCGCCGGTACAGCTTCGCTGCCAAGAAGACCATCGGGCATCCGGAGTGCCAGGTTTGCGAATACCAGTCCATCTGCCATGGGGGATGCCCGAAGTTTCGCCACGGGCCCCATCGCAACTTTGAAGACCTGGACTATTTCTGCTCGGCGTACAAGCAGATCTTCGCCAAAGCCGTCGGTCCCCTGACCGCCGATGTCCGCAAGCTACTGAGCCCTACTCGCTGAGAGGATTGATTGGACCTTAAAATCTTGCTCGACACGCCTCCCTGGGAATGGCCGCGAAACGCCGAAAAGGTGCTTCACCAGGCCCTGACCAATCCCCAGACCGATGAGGCCGACCGGCTGATAGGCGCTGAACTGGCAGGTGACCTGGTTGTGATGAATGACCAGCTTGCCGGAGACCTGCTAAGCATTCTGGGCAATCCTCGGGAGACCGAGGACCTGCGCGCCCAGGCCGCCATTTCGCTTGGGCCGGTCCTCGAACAGACCGACACGGATATTGACCTCGATCCCGAGGAAGACCTCCCCATTACCAAACGTACGTTTGGCAACATCCAGGAGTCCCTCCGAAAGGCATATCTCGATACCGGTGTCCCTACGCTGGTGCGGCGGCGAGTCCTGGAGGCAGCCGTGCGTGCACCACAAGACTGGCAAAAGGACGCCATCCGGGCTGCCTGGTCCAGCGGTGAGAGAGATTGGATCCTCACCGCTGTCTTTTGCATGCGGTATATCCGCGGCTTCGACAACGATATCCTGGCCGCTCTGAAGAGCGCCGACCCGGAAATCCACTACGAAGCCGTCAATGCGGCCGACACCTGGGAACTCAAGGCGGCCTGGCCTCACGTCCACGCGCTCATTACCGACGCCGGAACTGAAAAGTCCCTGTTGCTGGCGGCGATCAGCGCCGCCGCCAGCATTCGCCCGCAAGAGGCGCACGACATTCTGGTTGATCTGGCCGCCTCCGACGACGAAGAAATCGCCGACGCCGCCGACGAGGCGCTCAGCATGATGGACGGCGGAAGGGACGAAGACGACGACGAGAGCGAGTGGATCAATTGAAACCTCATCCCGTCGGAAGCAGAACCTGCATCATCGGCTGCCGGACCCTGAACTTGAGCCCGGTCCGATCCTTCCCTGCGTCGATCCGCACGGTCGCGCGGGGCGGAATGTCTCCGTCCACCATCATGGCCGCCAGCGGATGGAACAGCATCCGGTGCAGGGTGCGCTTCAATTCCCGCGCGCCGAACTCCTCGCTCGAACCCTTTTCGATCAGAAATTGCCGCCCTGCCCGCGTCATCTCCATTTGAAACGCACGCGCCCCCAACCGCCGCTGGATGTGTCGCTGCATCTCCATCAATTGCAGGCTCAGGATTTGATCCAGCACCGGTTGTGACAGCGGCTGATAAGTGATCACCGAGTCCACGCGGTTCACGAATTCAGGCGCGAACCTCTTCTTCACTGCCGCCACCCCGATCGCCTGCAGCTTCGCGCTGGTCTCTTCCTCGGTTCGTCCATCGCCCTTCTGAAAGCCGAACGCCGGCTTCAAGTAGTTCAGCATGTCCCGAGCGCCCAGGTTACTGGTGAGGAAAATGATGGACTTCTCGAAATTCACGTTCGTGTTGTCTCCCAGCCGTAGCGAAGCCTTGTCCAACACACCCAGCAGCAGTCGCGTCAGGCTGCTGGCCGCCTTTTCGATCTCATCGAATAACACCAGGGACAAGTTGGACCTTTCGCTGGTAACGGAATTCAACTTCTGTTGAGTCAGAAGCGGATGAGTCTCCCGATGCCCCAGATATCCCGGGGGGGCTCCGATCAGCTTCGCCACCTCGTGTTCCATCTGGAACTCGCCGCAGTCGATGCGCAGCACGTGCCGTTCGGTGCCGTGAAGCAATTCGGCCAGTGCCTCGACGGTCTTCGTCTTTCCGGTGCCGCTGGGCCCCAGTAACAGGAACACCCCCACTGGCCGGCCCTCCGGAGCCAGTCCCGCCAAGTGCATCTGCACATACGGCGTGATGCCGGACATAGCGGCCGGTTGCCCGATAACCCGCTTCGCCAACAACGTGGCGAGATCCATTGATCCGGACGACTGCCGGAATCGCTCATTGATATCAGATGTACTCATCGGGTGGATAACTCTCTTTCCGCCTTCAGTATAGGAGTCGCGTCTACTGACTCGATGAAATACGAAGCCCGAAAAAGCCCCTTTTTGAGCGAAATCCGAAAACTTTATTTCGATAAGAATGAATGAATTACGGCGCTAATGCGCTCGCTGGCGTGCCCATCTCCGTAAGGGTTGTGAACGCGCGACATCGAGGTATACTCTTCTGCGCTCTCGAGCAGCCTCGACGCCTCTCGCACAATCCGTTCCTCGTCGGATCCCACCAGCCGGACCGTGCCCGCTTCCACCGCTTCCGGACGCTCCGTCTTCTCCCTTAAAACCAGAATCGGCTTGCCCAGCGACGGCCCTTCTTCCTGGATGCCGCCCGAATCCGTCACCAACAGGTAGGCCTTCCTCATCAGATCCACGAACGGCACATAACTCACGGGTTCAATCAGGACCACATTCGGAAGGTTCCGTAAATGCCGGTTCACCGGTTCCTGCACATTCGGATTCGGATGCACCGGATACGCAATCTGGACGTCCGATCGCTCCGCCAGCCGCGCTAGTGCCCGGCAGATCCGCTCGAACCCCTCTCCGAAGCTCTCGCGCCGGTGAGCCGTCACCAGAACCAGCTTCTTCCCCGGATCCACCCAGTCCCAATCCCCGCCGGGCAATTGCCCTGCTTCCAGCGCGTCGCGGATGTACAGGACTGCGTCTATGCCCGTATTCCCGGTTACACTGATGGCCTCCTCCCGGATGCCCTCCCGAACCAGGTTCGCCGCGGCCCATGGCGTTGCCGCGAAGTGGAGTGCCGCCAGGCGTGTCGTTAACAGCCGGTTCGCCTCTTCGGGGAAAGGCTGGTAGAGATCGTGGGTGCGCAACCCCGCCTCCACATGTCCCACCGGGATCCGCTTGTAGAATGCCGCCAGGGCGCCCGCCATCGTCGTGGTGGTGTCGCCCTGCACCAATACCAGATCGGGGCGCTCCCGTTCCAGTACGGGCTCCAGGCCCATCAGGATTCGAGAGGTCGATTGAAACAGCGTTTGGCCCGGGAGCATGAGATCCAGGTCGTGATCGGGTTCCACCTGGAAAGCGTTCAGCACCTGGTCCAGCAGTCCTCGATGTTGCGCCGTCACGCAAACCCGTACATCCAGATCGGATTGGCGCTTTAGAAGAAGAACAGTCGGGCAGAGTTTGATGGCTTCGGGACGAGTCCCGAAAATGAAGAGGACTTTATGCACTGTCGGGAAACGCTATTTGTGCCGGTAGGTGATCCGGCCCTTGGTCAGGTCGTACGGAGAGAGCTCCAAAGTAACCCTGTCCCCGGCCAGCACACGAATGCGGTTACGACGTAGCTTCCCGGCCAGATGCGCCAGTACCGTGCGCTCCTGGTCCAACTGCACGCTGAATTGCCCGGCGGGGAACTTCTCGACGACGGTACCAGTGACCTCAATGCTGTCTTCTTTGCTCATTTGCCTCGCAAAACACTTGCAGTATGTCTCACAGGACTGCTTCAGTGAAGACGCACCTCGACTTACCAGGCCGAAGCGCTGTATAACATTATAGTCCACTGAAGTAAATCATCGTGCGTACTCGATTGAGCTCATGGGGAGGAAAAGACTGATGTTGAAAGAATTCAAAGAATTCGCAATGAAGGGGAACATGCTGGATCTGGCGATAGGCTTGATCCTGGGCGCTGCTTTTGGAGCCATCGTCGCGTCGCTCGTCAACGACGTCATCATGCCCCCTATCGGATTGCTGTTGGGCAGAGTGGATTTTAAGGAACTCTTCCTGGCCCTCAACGGCCAAACCTACGCCACCCTGGCGGACGCGAAGAAGGCCGCGGCTCCCGTGATCGCTTACGGGTCGTTCCTGAACACGATCATCAACTTCCTGATCGTCGCCTTCGTGGCGTTCCTGATCGTGAAACAGGCCAACCGGATGAAGAGGCAAGAACCGGCGCCCGTTGCCGCACCGGCCACCAAGGACTGCCCGTTCTGCGCCAGCGCGATTCCCATCAAGGCCGTCCGCTGCCCGAACTGCACCTCCGACCTCAAGTAGCGAATTCCACGGGGCTCACGAAGGGCGCCCCGTGTGAAATCTTACTTCTTCAATTCTTCGGGGAACACGACGTACCCTTCGGGAGGGGCGAACATCTCGTTCAGAGCCTGTAGCCGGCGGCGCAAATAGCGGCTGGGCAGTTGCCGCGGACCCGTCTCCACGTCGATGTCGCAGCAGATCCCGTGCAGGTACAGCGTCAAGGTGTCGATGAACGACTGTCGCACGTAATCGCGAAACGGCTTCGACGTCTGGCGTGGCGGCGACTTCCGCCGCAGCACCGCCTGCTTCATCTGCCAGCTATCTTCGTCCACTTCGCCGTGCACGTCCGCGGACAGTTCCTCGCGCAGTAGCGCCGCGAAGGTCGTGCCCTCTTCCTCCGTGCTCCGGTCCGCCATGAGTGCGGATAACACCCGGTAGAAGCGGTAATGATACTCCGCCACTTCCTGATCTTTCAACGCGAAGGCCAGCACTTCTTCGGTGCCGATGCGCAGTTGGGTATTCCACGATAGACGGCTCTCCGGAGGCTTCTCGATCGAGATGAAGTCCCCGTTTTTCGCGCCCACCTTTTGACCGTTCACCCGCTCCAGGTACGGCGCCAGAATGATGGAAATCTTAGGCAGCCGTGCCACTATTTTCGGAGGCAGTGCCGCGATCGGTTCTTGCAGGTACTCCTTGACGTCCTCGTCGGACAAGGGAACCGAAGCGCAGAAGTATGAAAACGTATTGCTGAGCGGAATCATTTCCCCACGGAACCGCTCGGCAAACTGCCCTACGCTGAGTTTGGAAAGGTCTAATTGTGCGGACATCTTTCGGTGCGTGTCGTCTTTGCTTTCAGTGTAACAGAGGTATTCTCCGCCGAGACGCATGTTTTGGGCATCTTGGTACACTAAGTGATAGTGGCTCTAAGGGTTTTAGTTTCTGCGGGTGAAGCCTCGGGGGACCTCTACGCGGCCTCCATCGTTTCACGTTTGCGCGACCTCCACCCCCAAGCCGAATTCTTTGGATGCGCGGGACCCCGTATGCGAGCCGCCGGTGTCCATCCCATCGTCGAGTCGGAAAGCCTCTCCGTTGTCGGCCTGGTCGAAGTTTTACGGCATATTCCGCGGATCTACGGCGAGTTCCGCAAGCTTGTCCGCGCGGCCCGGCAACGCCACCCGGATCTCGCCATTCTTACCGACAGTCCCGATTTTCACCTGCGCCTCGCCCGCAAACTCCACAATGCCGGCATCCCGGTGGTGTACTTGATCGCCCCCCAGGCCTGGGCCTGGCGCGGAGGCCGCGTCCGCACCATGCGCGAGACGCTCCAGCATCTGCTCTGCATCTTTCCGTTTGAGGAGAGCTTCTTTCGCGAACACGGCGTCCCCGCCACGTACATCGGCCATCCGTTGGCCCGCATGGTCCGTCCTTCGATGACCAAAGGCGAGTTCTTTCAACAACATGGGATCCCGGACGGAGCCGCCGCTGATCGCCTTGCTGCCGGGCAGCCGCGCCGGCGAAATCGCACGACACATCCCTCCGCTCGCCGAAGCCGTCAATGAGATCCGCCGCCAGCGTCCCGACTGCGTCTTTGTCACCGGTACCCCGCCCGGGTTCTCGTCTCGCGTCCGGGAATCAACTTTTTGGGAACGGTTTCGCCGGGAGGCCATCAAAGTAATCGAAGGCTCCACTTGGGATCTTCTGGCGCACGCCGATATCGCTCTGGCTGCGAGCGGCACAGTGACAATGGAAGCTGCGCTCCTGGGGATCCCGATGGTCACGTTTTATCGCGTTAGTCCGCTGAGCTGGTTCATCGGCCGGTGGCTGGTGCGGGCGCCTTTTCTTTCCATGGTCAATCTGGTTGCGGGTCGGGCCATCGTTCCCGAACTCATTCAAAGGGACATGCAGCCGCAGCGGCTCGCTCATGAGGCCCTGCTCCTGCTGGGCGACGCCTCCCGCCGCGAGCGGATGCGCGCCGAACTCGGCCGCGTGCGGGACCTGCTCGTGTCCGTTGACCATCCCATGGATCGCGCAGTGCGGGTAGTCGAGAAGGTATTGAATAGATAAGGAAACGGTAAATGTCAGGTAAGCGTACGATGGGTCGAACGATGCTGGCCGCCTCCGTGGTGGTGCTGTCACTCGGCAGCGTGTTCCAGGCCGCGGGCCAGACAGAGAAAAGACCACCGCGCATCGACGTGCAGCATTATGCCATCGACGCCGAGGTGAATCCCCGCACGCAATCCCTGACCGCCAAGGTCGAAGTCCAGTTCACCGCCGTGGACGACGCCGTCACCTCAGCCAATTTCGAGCTGAATAACGCCCTCAACCTTTCTCGCGTAGTGGATGGCGCGGGCCAGCAAATCCCCGCTTCCCGCAATCAGCAGGATTTCTCGGTACGCCTGAATTTCCCCACTCCCATCGCCAAAGGCGCGCAGTCCAGCCTGACGTTCACCTACGACGGCCACCTGACGGGCCAGGAGGATTCCCCGGTCTTCGGCATTAAGTTCGCCGCCATCACCCCCGACGTGGGCTACCTGATGTACCCCGCGCGCTGGTTCCCGGTGAACGACTACACCACTGACCGGTTCGCCGCCGATCTGCATATTACCGTCCCCGCGGGTTATCGTGTGGTTGGCAGCGGCCAGGAACAGTCTGACCGCTCGGGCGAGAAGGTCCGCTACTCGTTCTCGTTCACCCGTCCGTCCTTCCCCGGCAGCATCGCCATCGTGCAGGGCGAACCCGCCCGCATCACCTCCGGAGGCGTCATAACCACCTTCTACCTCCGTGAAACAAAAGCCGCGGCCCAGGCCTACGCCGACGAAATCGGCAAGGTGATGACGTATTTCACCAGCATTTTCGGCCTCCCGCTGCAATCCGGCCTCACCGTCGTCGAAACCGAATCCGGTACGCCCAACGGCTATGCCGCCCCCGGCATTCTGTTCCTCGCCCCCAAAGCCATTGGCAAAACTCCCAATACGAAGCTGCTGGCGAACCAGATTTCCCGCCAGTGGTGGGGCGTTCAGGTCTCCCCAACCACCCGCAATCACATGTGGATCGAGAATGGACTCGCCCGCTATTCCGAGATCCTGTACGCCGAGCAGGCCAACGGTCCCGCATCGGTGGAAGGTGACATGCGCGACATCTACGTCGAAGCACTCACGGTGGATAATCCGCCCCTGATTCAGGATGCCCGCCTGGAAGACTACTCGCCCGAGTTCTGGGCTTCCACCGCCGCAAAGGGTTCCGCTGTCTTCAACATGCTGCGCTTCGTCATCGGCGATCAGAACTTCATGAAGACTCCTGAAGGCCATCCCCGAAGCCTACGCCTGGAAATCCATCAACACGGACGACCTGCGTAAGCTAGCCGAACAGGTTTCCGGCCAGAACCTGCAGGGCTTCTTCATCCAGTGGATCGAATCGAGCGGCGCGCCCGAGTTCAAGATGGAGTACACGGTCTTCCGCACGCAGAAGGGCTTCCGCGTGATGGGCAAGATTTCGCAGGACCTGGACACGTTCCGCATGCCTGTCGACCTCAAGATCGAGACCGAAGGCAACCCTGAAGAGAAGCGCGTGGAGGTGATGGGCACGTCCTCGGAGTTCATGATCGACACCTTCGGTAAACCCAAGAATGTCATCATCGATCCTAACGGCCGCGTCCTGCGCTTCAGCCCCAAGATGCGCGAGGCTGTCGCCATTCGCCGCGGCGAGCAGTTCGCCGAAGTGGGCGAATTCGGCGAGGCGCTCAAGGAATATCAGAAGGCGCTTGACGTGAACCGCAACAGTTCCCTAGCCCATTACCGGGTGGGTGAATTGTTCTTCCTGCAGAATAACTTTCAATCCGCCGCGAACGAGTTTCGCGAGGCGTTAAATGGAGATGAAGAGCCAAGGTGGACCACAGTATGGGCACACATCAACCTCGGCAAAATCTTCGACGTCACCGGACAGCGCGAGCGGGCCCTGAACGAGTACAAGCAGGCCCTCCGCACCAAGGACAACACCCAGGGCGCGCTCGAGGAAGCCGGCAAGTACATCGAGAAACCCTACGAGCGCAAACGCTCCAACCAGTAATCTGTGAATCGGTCCAGCTACGTCATGCTCAGCGTGATTAATGCCGCCAACCCAAAGCTGTCACCTGTTGTGAAACTTTCGACGGATGCCGCCATCATCTGTTCCCGTGTGACTCTGCTCCAATCGATCACGAAACCGGCCTGTATCGCCAACTCCCGAACGAACTCGCGCTCGCTGCGACCGTTACCATCCCGGAACGGATGGATGGCGTTGATCGCTCCCAAGTAGTAGCCGGCGCGCGTCGCGAACTTATCGCCGCCTGCCCCCTTCAGGTAACGCTCTCCGGCGAGCTTACGCAGCACCTCCCGCAGCGCCGGATCGACGAAGGCCGCGACACCGAACAGGTGGCCGCCCTTCGAGATGTTTACAGTACGGAACTCACCGGCCCAGGCATAGACGTCCTGAAAGATGTGTCGATAGATGGCCTTCAGGTACGGTATGTCGATGCGGCCCTCCATAGGCGCCGCGTCCAGTTCGATGAGCCGGGCCGCGGTCGCGTTCGCCTCGAAGGCCGCAAGTTGCTGAGGATCACGGATGTCAAGGAGGTTCCGAAGAACGTCAGTCCCCGGGTACGTGTATGGGTCCGAACTCTCGGGCATTCAGCGCTCGAATCTCCGCAGTCATCTCCTGAATCGTCAATTCGCCTGCAATATACCGATCGAACGTGCTTTTGGCTGCTTCGGTCGGCTCCAGGCCCTCCAGTCGCACGGACGCCACAGCGCGTGTAACGCGAGCACGACGCTCAGTGCGTTCCTGTTCCGTGTATGGCCTGATGATCCCAGCCATGAATCCTGCCCTTTCCATATTCTACCGTGGCCAATGAACATCGACACTCGCCGGCGTCCGTGACATTAGCCCGACGGCCATCCGCTACGGGTTCAGCGGAGCCTCCGAGGATTGCTCTTCTTCCTCCGCCGCTTCCGCCCCGATGACCTCCGCCTGCGCGATGAGACGGCGCGCCTCTTCGGCCTGCCCCTTGGCCACCTGGACTTCGAACGACAGGTTGGGCAAAACGGAATCGCCCACCAGAATCGTGGCGATACCGGAGGATTCCAGCATGCTCTTCACTGACATCGCCTGCATCTCGGCGCTCGTGCCCGCGTGGGCCCGGAATACGGTCTCGACATCAAACGCCGCCGATTCGCTAACTTCAGTAAGGTCCGAGTCCGGCAGACGGGCTTGGCCGATCAATTGTTCGGCGCGAGCTACATCGGCCGCCGGGGTCTGCACTTCCCAGGCTCCGGACGGAACTCCCGGGGCGGAATCGTCCAGCAGAACCGCCTCTATCCCTTGCGAGGTCAGTAGCTCGTGGACGGCTCTCGCGTCTGCCTCGGCATCCTCGTCGGCGCTGCGAAATACGTTTATCATTTCTGGTTCGGCTGCCATGCTTAGAGCATAACAGCCGATCGGACCGGCGATACCGCCGTTCAAACTAATCGTTAAAATGAGTGGGGAGGAATTATGGCGGAAGATCAGGGTTATAACGATAGGCTGATTTGGTTTGTGGCTGGAGCCGCGGTCGGCGCCACCATCGCCCTGCTGTACGCTCCGGCGTCCGGCTCGGATACTCGCAAGGTCATTGGCGAAAAAACCCTCGCGGGTAAACAGGCCTTGGCCGAATCGAGCAAAGATATGTACGAACGCGGACGCGAACTCTATGAGCGTGGACGCAAGATGGCCGACGAGGCCGCCGAACTTCTGGATCGCGGCCGCAACATCGTCGAAAAGGCAGCAGAAACCGCAGGCGAAGCTGCTTCGGAAGCGCTCGGGTAGGCAGTTACCACTGCTCGAATTCTGATAGACTCGGCGGTCGAAAGGACCATCTTGAATTCCTTCTTCCGCCGGCGATTCCTGTTGGCGCTTACGCCCGGGGCTGCCTTGGCCGGCTCGCCCGCCCCGTCAGCCCCGACCACTTTCAACGTCCGCCAGTTCGGCGCATCCGGCGACGGCGCCCGGCTCGACACCAAGCCGGTCCAGGATGCCATTGATGCCTGCACCCGGGCGGGCGGCGGCACCGTTCAGGTTCCCGCCGGCACGTATCTCAGTGGGACGCTGGTACTGAAGAGTCGCGTGACGCTCCACCTGGAAGCTGGTGCGACGCTGCTCGGCAGTAAGAATCTTGCCGACTACCCGCCGCACGTCGCCCGCATCCGCTCCTACACGGACACCTACACCGAGAAGAGTCTCGTTTACGCCGAGGGCGCCGAGAATATCGCCATCGCCGGCCGAGGTACGATCGATGGCCAGGGAGCGGCGTTCAAAGGACCCTACAAGGTGCGGCCCTACGTCATCCGCTCGATCGATTGCCGCGACGTCTCCGTCACCGGCGTCACCATCAAAGACTCCCCCATGTGGGTCCAGCACTACATGGCCTGCGATGGCGTGGAGATCCGCGGCATTACGGTCCGCAGCCGCGTGAATGCAAACAACGATGGAATCGACATCGATGCCTGCCAGCGCGTACGCATCTCCGATTGCGACATCTGGTGCGGCGACGATGCGATCGTGCTGAAGAGCACGCTGGACCGCCCGTGCAAAGACGTGGTCATCACCAACTGCGTACTCAGCACGCTGTGCAACGCACTCAAACTCGGCACGGAATCGAACGGCGGTTTCGAAAACATCGCCATCTCGAATTGCTCTATCTATGACACGCGCCTGGCCGGAATCGCTGTCGAGATGGTGGACGGCGGCCTGCTCGACCGTGTGTCCATGTCGAACATTGTGATGAACGGAGTCGGCACGCCGATCTTCGTCCGATTGGGCGACCGCGCACGCCCGTTCTTCGACGGAGGTCCGCGCCCGCCCGTGGGCAAGTTGCGCAACGTCGTCATCCGGGACGTGCAGGCGGACAACGCCGGACCCACCGGGTGCGCCATCGCCGGATTGCAGGATCATCCGCTGGAAGGCATCACTCTCGATAACATCCGCCTGAGCTTTGCGGGTGGGGAGAAAGCGGTGGAGCGCGAGGTTCCGGAGAACCCCGACAAGTACCCCGAACATTCCATGTTCGGCAAGCTTCCGGCCTACGGACTCTATTTCCGCCACGTGAACGACCTGGCACTGCGCAGTGTTCGAACTACCACCGCGGCGCCCGACCAGCGGCACGCCGTCTACTGCGATGACGTCGATACCCTGGAGATCTCCGGCGCTCGATTCGCAACAGTTGAAGGCGGGGCTCCCGCACTGCGGCTGAAGAACGTCCGTCGAGCCTTGGTCCACGGCTGCCGGACCGATGGACCAGGTGCGAAATGGCTGCGCGTCGAAGGCGGCCGGACCCGCCGGATCGTGCTCACCGGAAACGACCTCGCCGGAGCCGGTATCGACGCCGCCGCCGATGTCTCGAAAGAATCGATCATTACGAAGGAACTGTGAAGATTGTATCTGACCAATGTCGTGGCGCACGCACTCCTGCGTGCCGCGTCGGCACTCCTGCCGACGCTAGTCAGTGATGGCGCGAAGACGTGTCGAGAAGAGTCTCGACACGGCACGCAAGAGTGCGTGCGCCACGTAACAAGTAAGGAACCCCTGTGACTCACATTGACCCACTGACCACCGAAGAACTACGACGACGATATCTGGTGGAACACCTGTTTGCCCCCGGCGAGGTCGTCACCGTGGCCACCGATCTGGACCGCTTGACCATCGGAGGCGCGATGCCGCTCGCTCCATTGGACTATGCGCCGGGGCCGAACCACGAAACCGGAATCATCAACTTGGGCGACCCTGCCGACGTTCAAGCGGGCAGCCACCGCTACAGACTGGAGCGTCTGGATTGCCTGTACGTGGGCTCGGACGTCGAGACCATCACGTTCCTGCCGGCCTCTGGCGGCCATCCATCGTTCTACTTCGCCACCTGCCCGGCGCACCGTCCCATGCCGGCCGGAAAGCTCGCGCTCGCCGAAGCAGAATCCACGGCAATCGGCGAATCGCTCCATGCATCGAAGCGCACCATCCGCAAATTCATCTGCCCTGGCAAACTCGAAAGCTGCCAGTTGGTGATGGGCTTCACGGAGCTCGACGCGGGTTCTATCTGGAACACCATGCCGCCGCACACGCATGTCCGGCGCAGCGAGATCTACTTGTACTTCGACCTGGGCGATGGAATCGTCCTTCACCTGATGGGGCAGCCGGAATCGACGCGCCACCTGCTCGTGCATGACCGCCAGGCCGTGCTCTCGCCAAGTTGGTCGATTCACAGCGGGGCCGGGACGAACAACTACCGCTTTGTATGGGTGATGGCCGGTGAGAACCGCGATTTCGCCGACATCGATCCCGTAACGCCGGGGGTGCTCCGATGAAATCCACCATCGTGTGTGCGGCGGTCCTGTGCGCGGCGATAGTTCAGGCGCAGCCGGTTCCCCTGAATGGCATCACCCACGTCGCGTTTCGAATCGGCGATCTCGAGAAGTCCCGCGCCTTCTACCAGAAGCTGGGGTTTGAACAGGCGTTTGCCTTCACCGACGACGGCAAGACCGTCGTCGCGTTCATGAAGATCAACGACCATCAGTTCATCGAGCTCTACCCGCGCACCGCCGCGAATGAGCCGCTCGGGCTCATGCATGTGTGCTTCGAAACCGACGCCATCCAGGCAGTCCACGACGAGTACGTGCGCCGCAAACTCGAGCCCTCCGAGGTACGGAAGGCGCGTGCCGGCAACCTGCTCTTCTCGCTCAAGGATCCTGAAGGACAGGTGCTCGAATACCTCCAATACCTGCCCGGATCGCTGCACGTGGAGGATCGCGGGAAGCACCTGGGCGCCGCGCGGATTTCGGAGAAGTTGACCCACGTCGTCGGGCAGGTTCGCAACGCCAGCGCCGTGAGGGCGTTCTACAAAGACCGGCTATCGCTCGGCGAGGAACTCCAGGTGGCTGCCGCCGGTGGTACCCGGCTGGTCTTCACGGTCCCCGATGTTCGCCGTGCGGCCGGGGAGTTGCGCCGCCGCGTACTGCCCGTTCAAGCCGCCGCCGAAACCTCCGTCACTGATCCGGATGGCGCGGTGATCGTCCTCTCGCCCGAACCGCCGCGCACCTGGACCGGCGTCGCCGACCGGCTGATCGAGACCCCCGTGGAATCGTACCAGTTCAACTGGGGCGAAGGCGTCCAGATGATGGGTCTCATGAAGGCCGCCCGCGCCACGCGCAATCCACGCTACATCGACTACGTCGAGAAGTGGGCACAGTTGTACGAGCCACAGCCGCTGGAGAAGCTTCTGAACATCGGGCCGGCGGTTTCGCCGAAGTCGCGCGCCGGATACTGCGGCCACTGGAGTCCCGCTTCCGCGATCCTCTACCTGTACCAGGAGCGGCGAAAGCCCGAGCACCTGAAACTCGTCCACGACGTGGTGGACTTCATCCGCAACGGCGCCGAACGGAGTCCCGAGGGTGGACTCGGGCACTGGCAGGGCAGTCATCAAATGTGGGTGGACACCGTGTTCATGGCCGCCCCGCTGCTGGCCGGCTTGGGGCAGATGGAGAAGAAGCCCGAATACATCGACGATGCCGCCAATCAGGTCATCGTTCACGCCCGGCATCTTCAGGACGAAAAGACAGGCCTGATTTACCACATGTATGACTGGCAGACCGGGACCCACTCGGATGGATTCTGGGGGCGGGGCGACGGCTGGGTGCTGATGTCCATCGCCGATACGATGGAGACGATGGATCGGCGCCATGCGAAATACGGCGAGCTGGCGTCCATCGCACAGCGCCTGGCGAAGGGACTCGAAGCGACCCAGGATTCCACCGGACTCTGGCACACGGTGCTCGACGATCCTGACAGTTACCCGGAGACGTCCGCCACGGCCATGTTCACCTACGGGTTCTTGAAGCTGGTGCGGTTGGGTGTGCTGCCGGCGAAATATCGCGCCCCGGCGATGAAGGCCTGGCAGACAATCAACGAGAAGTATGTGCAGGACGGCGTGGTGGTGGGAGTGTCGGCGGGAACGAATCCCGGCGGTGTGGATTCGTACCGAACCAGGGCGTGTGGGAAGCCAGACCTGGGGCACCGGAGCCTACCTGCTGGCCGCCTCCGAAGTCCAGCGCGTGAGTCACGGACACTAAACTTACCGAGCCGCGCCCGTCTTACCGAGCCGCGACCGTCTTACCGAGCCGTGACCGTCTTACTGAGCCGCGACCGTAAGGGAGCGGTTCTTCCGCCCGGACACTTACTGGCTAGCTAGGGTTAGGAAACATCACACGGGGTCAAATTCCCCAATCTAGGTTAAAGCACCCGATTGTCTGATTACGTAACGTTACAACTTGTTGAAAACAGCCGTGAGAAGTTTGGCACGCTGAGTGCACTATACCGGGCACTTAATAAGTCTGAATTGACTTATACATCCAGCGATCAGACCCAGCTGATCGCCGCCCCTCTGATCCCTTCGCGCAACGCGAAGGGACCGTGGCCCCGGGAACCCAGTCCCGGGGCTACACCTTTTTTAGGGCGCCTTTATAACGTCTTCGTCGATCCCCCGTCGATATCGATCAAGGATCCGTGCAGCAACCGCCCCTCGGGGCCCGCCAGGAACGCCACCAGATTCGCGACATCCTCCGGCTCGCCTACCCGGGTGATTCCCTCACCCTTGATGAACTGCTCGGTAGCCTGCTCTATGCTGACCCCAAGCCGGGCGGCTTCGGAGGCGATCCGGCGCGCAAAGCGATCCGTACGCACCGGTCCGGGATTCACCGCGTTCACCTGAACCCCGTCTCGAACACCCAGATCGGCCAGCGCCTTGGTGAACGAGAGCATCGCCGCATTCACCGATCCCCCGATGGTGAACTGCGCGCCGGGCGTCCGCCCGCCGACACCCGCGATGTTCACCACGGAACCCGACCGGCGCTTCAACTCCGGCCACGCCAACCGGGTCAACCGCACCGCCGCGAAGAACTTGAGCGAGAAGCCCTCCGCCCAGTCGTCATCGGTCAGGGTCGGGAAATCCCCCCGCTTGGTGGCGCCCGCGTTGTTCACGACAATGTCGATGGCATCGAACCGCGCCAGGGCGAAGTCCACCAGCGATCGCTCTGTCCCTTGTTCGCGAAGATCCAGCGAGATCGCTGCGGCCGTACCCCCGCGTTGCTCGATGCTGCGCACGGTGTCGTCGAGGGCGGCCCGGTCGCGGGCGCAAATCACCACCCGGGCGCTCTCCCGCGCAAGCCTGTCGGCGATTGCCCGTCCGATGCCCCGGTTCCCCCCGGTTATGATGACGACCTTACCCTGCAGCATCCCCTCAGGCTTCCTTGATTTCGACGCCCAACCCGGGGCGTTTGGGCACGGGCAGGAACCCGTTCACCGGAATCAGGGGCTCCTGGAGAGCTGACTTGCGATAGTCGCCTTCGGTAACGAACTCGTTGGCGTAGCGGCAGCACGGTGTGGACGCGATCAGGTGCAGGCAGGCCACCAGGCCCAGTCCGTGGGATGTGTTATGCGGAACGTAGTAGCGGTCCGACGCGTCGATCAGCGCCGCGATTTTCTTGCACTCGCTCAGTCCGCCCGCCTTGATCGGATCCGCTTGCAGGATGTCGCAGGCGTTGGCGGCGATCAGCTTGTGGAAGTCGTACCGCGTGTGGTCCTGCTCTCCGCCGGCGATGGCGATGTCGAGCGCGGCGGCGATCTTGGCCGTCCCTTCGTGATCGGTGAACGGCACGGGCTCTTCGAACCAGAAGACGTTCTGCGATTCCAGGAATCGACCCATCGTGATCGCTTTCGGCACGCTGTAACCCGAGTTGGCGTCCACCATCAGCCGCGTCTTGTCGCCGATGGCGGCCCGCACCTCGCGCACCATCTGCTCGTCGGGATAGCGGGGCGGACCGTCGTATCCGTGCCGTGACGCGATCTTGATCTTGGTGGCCGAGAAGCCCTGCTCCACGGCCTTCGCGCAGAGCTTGGCCTGCTCGGCGGGAGACCGCTCCCGGCTGGTGAAGCTGGCGTACATCGGAATCGGGTCGCGCACCAGGCCGCCCAGCAACTGGTACACGGGAACGCCCAGAGCCTTGCCGACGATGTCGTGAATCGCGATGTCCACACCGCTAATGGCGATACTTGCCGCCTGCCCGCGGATCTTGTACGTTCCGATGTACATCTTCTCCCAGATCTTCTCGATCTCGAAGGCATCCATGCCCACGATCAGCGGCTTGATCAGTTTCTCCAGGAAGTCGGCGTTCAGTTCGCCGTTGCTGTGGCTGGGCTCACCGATGCCGGTCACTCCGCCATCGGTGTAGATCTTGAAGTAGTCGTAACTGCCGGAACGCAGCGTCCTGGCATCGGTGATCTTGAGCGGGCCTATTCCCTTGGGACGGCGCGCTGCGGTCTCTTGCGCGGCCACTGGCAGAGCCGCCGTGGCAAGGAAATGTCTGCGGGAAAACATGGTTGTAGTTTTATCACGGACGGGCGACGGTGGCGTGAATCGCTCTCAGCGTCTCCAGCAAAGCCCCCAGACGGTCGAGACGGAGGGCGTTCGCGCCATCCGACAGCGCCCGTTCCGGCGCCTCGTGCACCTCGACAAACAACCCATCGATACCCGCCGCCACCGCCGCGCGCGATAGCACGCCGATGAATTGCGGCTGCCCGCCCGACGCGCTTCCGGACGCCCCCGGCAGTTGAACGCTGTGCGTCGCGTCGAAGACCACCGGATATCCGGTGTCGCGCATGATCGCCAGCCCGCGCATGTCCACCACCAGGTTGTTGTAGCCGAAAGAACTTCCGCGCTCGGTTAGGAGAATCTTGTTGTTTCCGGTGGATGCCACCTTGTCCGCCGCGTGCCGAATGTCCTGCGGCGCGACAAACTGGCCCTTCTTGATATTGACCACGCGACCCGTCCGTCCGGCCGCAATCAGCAGGTCCGTCTGGCGGCAGAGAAAGGCCGGAATCTGCAGGATATCCACGGCGTCGGCCACGGGCTCGGCCTGCCACGTCTCGTGGATGTCGGTGAGCACCGGAATCCCCAGCTTCCGCACTCCCGCGAGAATCCGCACGCCCTCGTCAAACCCGGGCCCCCGATACGATGCGGCGCTGCTCCGGTTGGCTTTGTCGAAGGAAGCCTTGAACACAAACGGTCCGGCAATGCGGCCGATTTCTTTCGCCAGAAACTGAACGTGCTGTTCGCTTTCGATAACGCACGGTCCGGCGATGAGGGCCAGCGGCCCTCCCCCGCCGAATGCGATTCCACCAGCCAGTTCAATCCGCATGAATGTGTTTTGTGTGGGGCAGGCCCCCGGCCTGCGGCGGCCTCTTAGGCCGCCCTCTGAACTGGCGGCGCTGAGCGCGCCGCGAAGGCCAGGGGCCTGCCCCGCTCGCCCGGGTCATCGCCCTCAACTCCGCCGTTCTGAAAACACCGGTTCTTCCAGGTTCGCGTCCAGGCGTCCGGTCCTCAGATCATTCTGCTTCTTGGCCGCGCCGATGAAGGCGACAAACAGCGGGTGCGGTTCGAGCGGCTTCGATTTGAACTCGGGATGGAACTGGCAGCCGAGATACCACGGATGATCGGCGAGTTCGCAGATCTCGACATAGGTGGCGTCGGGCGTCTCGCCGGTCAGCCGCAACCCGTGCTCGATCAGCGTGCCCTCGAACTCGCGGTTGAATTCGAACCGGTGGCGGTGGCGCTCGCTGATCTGGGCGGTTCCATACGCCTGCTGCGCGAAACTTCCGGGTGCGAGATTGCACGTGTACGCGCCCAGTCGCATGGTACCGCCTAACTCGTCAACTCCCCGCAACTCTCGCAGCTTGTAAATCACGCGTTCGGGCGCCCCCGGTTCGAATTCGGTGGAATTCGCCTTTGTCAGTCCGCACAGGTTCCGGGCGTATTCAACTACCATCATCTGCATGCCCAGGCAGATGCCGAAATAGGGAACCCGGTACTCGCGCGCGTAACGAATGGCGTGGATCATACCCTCGACGCCGCGCTTGCCGAAGCCGCCCGGCACCAGGATGCCATCGAATTCCTTGAGTTTGTCCGCGCACGAAGGCCAGCTGAGATGCTCGGCCTCAATCCACTCGATATTGACTTTCACGCCGTGCGCCAGGCCGCCGTGCAGCAGCGCTTCTTTCAGGCTCTTGTAGGAGTCCTCGTACTCCACGTACTTGCCCACCAATCCGATGCTCACTTCGCCTTCGGGGTGTTGCATGCGATCGAGCATGGCGCTCCAATTGGTGAGATTGCGCGGAGGCGCGTCCATCCGAAGCAGGCGCAGCACGATGTCGTCCACCTTCTGTTCGGCAAACACCAGGGGACATTCGTAGACGCTCTTCACGTCGCTGGCCGTGATGACAGCCTCGATCTCGACGTCGCAAAACAGAGCGATCTTCTCTTTTACATCCTGCGGAAGAGGCCGTTCGGACCGGCACATCAGCATGTCCGGTTGGATACCGATGGCGCGCAGTTCCTTCACGCTGTGCTGGGTGGGCTTGGTCTTTAGCTCGTGGGCCGCGGCGATCCACGGCACCAGGGTGACATGGACAAATAGGGTATTATCGCGGCCGAGTTCGTGGCGCAATTGCCGGATGGCTTCGAGGAACGGTAATGACTCGATATCGCCGACGGTTCCGCCGATCTCCACCAGCACCACATCCACGTCGTTCGAGACGCGCTTCACCGCGGCCTTGATCTCGTTGGTGACATGCGGAATCACCTGCACGGTTTTGCCTAGATAATCGCCGCGCCGCTCGCGCGAGATGATCTGTTCGTAGATGCGGCCCGAGGTCAGGTTATTGTTCTGCGTCAGATGCGCGTGCGTAAACCGTTCATAATGGCCAAGGTCGAGGTCCGTCTCGGCTCCGTCGTCCGTAACAAAGACCTCCCCGTGCTGGAACGGACTCATCGTCCCCGGGTCAACGTTGAGATAGGGATCGAATTTCTGAAGTGTGACTCGAAGACCGCGGCTCTCCAGCAGGCACCCGATGCTCGCTGCGGCAATTCCTTTACCGAGAGAGGAAACAACGCCGCCGGTTACAAATATGCACTTGGCCATGACTCCCCTGTGCTTACTCCATTTCTCTCATACGAACTCATCCGCCAATTGGCTTCACTTCGAATAACTTCGCCACACGCGCCAGGTCCTCCGGCGTGTCCACGCCGAGGCTGTCATACTCCGTCTCCACAACACGAATGGAAAACCCGTTCTCCAGGGCCCTGAGTTGCTCCAACCGCTCCGCCCGCTCGAGCGGACCCACCGGCAAATCCGAATAACTCAACAGGAAATCGCGCTGATACACATACAGGCCGATATGCTTGTACCGCGGCGTCGAGTTACGGTCGGCGCCTTCGCGGGTGTATGGAATTGGGGAACGGGAGAAATAGATCGCGTTCCCGCGAAGATCGGAAACCACCTTCACCACGTTTGGATTGTGATGCTCTTCTTCGTTTTCGATCCGCTTGCTGAGCGTGCCCATCGGAATGTCGGGATTATCGAGCATGGCCAGCACCGCGGTGTCGATGGCCGCCGGATCGATGAGCGGCTCGTCGCCCTGGATGTTAACGATGAGATGGCTCGAATCGGCCGACGCCACCTCGGCGACGCGGTCCGTCCCCGAGGGATGATCTGCCCGCGTCTGACGCACGTTGGCTCCGAACCGCCTCGCCTCGGCCAGGATCCGTTCATCGTCGGTGGCGACGATCACGCCAGTGAGATACCGTGCCTGCAGCGCCCGCTCGTACACGTGCTGGAGCATGCTTTTTCCGGCGATAAGGGCGAGGGGTTTTCCAGGAAATCGAGAGGAGGCAAACCGGGCAGGAATAATGCCCAGAATACGCGTTGGCACGTTCAAGTATAACACGTGACACCCGGAGGTAACCGGCTTTCCAGATTTGACCAAAAGTCGCGAGTTGCATGTGGCGCACGCTCGTAGCGTGCAGCGTCGGCACTCATGCCGACGCGTCTGCTACGCTAAGTCGTCGTGACCAGTGTCTCGGACCTACGCCGCCGCTTCCAGGAAGAATGCGGCGGGCGTTTCTTCCTCGATCCGTCGGAACCGCGGGCCATCGAAAAGCACTTGCGGGAACTCGGCTGGTTCGGGGACGACCGCGTGCTGTCGGCGGAAAAGATTGGCGATGGCAACATGAACCTCACCCTCCGCGTGCGGATGGAGCGCCACTGCATCATTATTAAGCAGTCGCGGCCATGGGTGGAGAAATATCCGTCGATTTCGGCGCCTGCCCATCGCAGTACCACCGAAGCCGCCTTCTATACCGCCGTCGTCTCCGAACCAGCCGTTTCCGGTCGCATGCCGGCGTTGCTCGGGTCAGACCCGCAGTCCTATCTGCTCATCCTCGAAGACGTGCCCGATGCATCCGATTTGACCACGCTCTACGCCGGTGACCGGCTCAGCTCGGCGGATCTCGATGAACTGGCCGAGTACTTGAACGCCTTGCATGCGATTGAGATCGATGAGGACGAGCGCCGCGTCTTCCGCAATCGCGACATGCGGGCCCTGAACCACGCGCATCAGTTCGAGATCCCATTGCGGCCCGGCAACGGCGCAGCGCTGGGGGCCGAACTGGTCCGCGATCGAACCTATTGCGCAAGGGTGGAGGAACTGGGTCGCCTGTACCTGGCCGACGGCCCCACTCTGCTGCACGGGGATTTCTTTCCCGGCTCCTGGCTTCGCACTCCGCTGGGGCTCTCCATCATTGACCCTGAGTTCTGCTTCGCCGGATGCCGGGAGTACGATCTGGGTATCCTGACGGCCCACCTTCTGTTCACCGCCCACGACGACCTGTTGACCGGCCTCCGCGCCCGCTATGGTAGTGCTGCGGATTGGACCCTCGTGGACGCCTTCGCGGGAGTGGAACTCATGCGACGCCTTATCGGGGTGGCGCAGTTGCCCCTCGCGGCTGGACTCGACCAGAAGCGCGCATGGCTCGAACAATCGCGGAGGCTGGTGTGCGGCTGATTGCGCTGGCGCTGTGTTTCGCCGCAGCCTGCTGCTCCGCCCAGCAGCCCGCGCCCGTGTGGATCGACACCGATCCGTCCGTGGCTCCGGGAGGTCACGAAATCGACGACGGGATCGCGCTATTGCAGGCTTTCCACTCTCCCGAGATCACCATCCGCGGCGTCAGCATCGTATTCGGGAACGCCGATCTGCCGACCGCGGATCGGATTGGCCGCGAAATCGTAACGCGTTTCGGACCGCGGGGCCTGTCGGTGTACACGGGGGCGGCCGGGCCGGACGACATCCACCGCGAGACCGATGCTGTCTGGGCATTGGCTGCCGCGCTTCGGCGGGAGCCGCTCACCGTGCTCGCACTTGGCCCGGCAACCAACGTGGCCGCTGTGGTTAAGCTGCATCCGGAACTCACGGGCCGCATCCGCGAAATCGTGGCGGTAGCCGGGCGGCGTCCCGGACAGCGTTTCACTAATCAGCCGCCGGACGGCCCCGCCTTTCGCGACTTCAACTTCGAGATGGATCCCGCGGCGTTCCAGGTTCTGCTCGATTCAAAGGTGAAGCTCACGTTCGCACCGTGGGAAGTGTCGTCGAAGGTATGGGTGACGCGCGATGACATTGAGTCCCTGGTATCCACCAACCCCGGAGTGGCGTGGCTCCTTCCGGCGGCGCTCGACTGGCTCGAGTTGTGGAAGACGAAGTTCGGCGCCAATGGCTTCAACCCGTTCGATGCATTGGCGGTGGGGTACGTAACGGACCCCGCCGCCATCGCCTGTTCTGACGCTTCCATGCGGATCGAGCGCGGCCCCGACGACACCGGCGGCTCTGGCGACAAACCGTATCTGGTGGCGCGACAAGGCAGCGGCGGTCGCCCAGTGACGTATTGCCACACCGCGCTGCCTGCCTTCAAGCAACAACTGCTCCGACGCCTGCGGGCAAAGCCATGATGACCAGCATCATTGTTCCGGCGCTGAACGAGGAAGCGGCCATCGAGCGATCGCTGCGGGCGCTGCGGAGTGTTGACGGCGAGACAGAGACGATCGTTGTGGATGGCGGCAGCACCGATCGCACCACAGACCGGTGCCCAACAACTGGCCACGCTGGTCCTTACCGCGGCGCGCGGACGCGGCTCGCAGATGCATGCCGGGGCGATGGCCGCCTCGGGCGACGTTCTGTGGTTCGTCCACGCCGACACGATTCCCCCTCCGCACGCGGCGCGTGAGATCGGCCGTCGCGTTAACGGATCCGGCCGTCGTGGGCGGGAGTTTTCGGTTGGTGTTCGATGGCGGCGGCCGGTCGGCGCGCCAGTTGACCGCCATCTACCCCTGGCTGCGACTGCTCGGCCTCTCCTACGGAGACGCAGGTATCTTTCGTTCGCCGGGATGCCTACCAAGCCGCCGGCGGGTTCCGCCCCTACCCGTTATTCGAAGACCTGGATCTGATTCGCCGCTTGAAACGGCAAGGGCGGTTTGTCCGTCTGGACTGCTGCCTCACCACCTCGTCCCGCCGTTTCGAGAACCGGAACTTCGCCGTGGTATGGGCCAATTGGATTACCCTGCAAATCCTGTACTGGATGGGAATCTCACCGTACTTGCTGGCACGATGGTACAAGCACGTCCGATGAAGCTGCTCCTCATGTTGGGCCTGTTGGGCCAGACCTTTCCCGATAATGGGGACTGGGCCGCGATTCTCCAGCGCTATGTCAACCAGGACCATCGGGTGGACTATGCCGCTCTACGCGCGAATCGCGAACCGTTGGACCGGTACGCGCGGCAACTGGCCGGGCCCTGGCCGCCATTGAGTCCGGATGCGCGCAAGGCCGCGCTCATCAACGCCTACAACGCGCTCACGGTTCGCTGGATTGTGGACAACTATCCGGTGAGGAGCATCTGGCGCACGAAGAAGCCGTTTACTGAGGCCCGTCACACGATCGACCGCAAGGCCGTCTCCCTGGACGACATCGAAGGCGAGTTACGCAAGATGGACCCGAGAGTTCATGCTGCCCTGGTCTGCGCCGCCCGCAGTTGTCCACCCTTGCGCCGGGAGCCGTACCGGGACGATTCGGTAGACCGGCAGTTAGACGACAACTTCCGCGAATGGTTGCGAATGCCGGACCGCAATCGCTTCGACCAGGCGAAGGGAATCGCCGCCATCAGCAAGATATTCGATTGGTACAAGGCCGATTTCGAACGGCTCGGCGGTGTTCGTGCCGTCCTGGCAAAGTACAGCCCAGCATTCCAGCCGTCGATGAAACTCGAGTACCAGCGCTACAACTGGGGACTGAACGACACATCCCAACTCGGCGGTGACTACTCGGACTGGGAGTTCTATCGCGACAAGTTGATCCACTGAGATGTGGGGCAGCCGCCCCGGCTGCGGCGGACTCTCAGTCCGCCTACGCGCTGGCCGGGACCTCCCGCGCCGTCATCCGCCGCAGGAATTTCCCTCCCTCCACCGCGATCGCTTCCGGGCTCGACGCCAGGTCGCGCCAGATACACGCCGCAGCGGCGATCTCCTGAATCGCGAAGCCGAAGCTTTCAATCACCAGCCAGCTATCGTAGCCCACTCGTTGCAGGGCAGGGAATAGCGCGTTCCAGTCCACGTGTCCCGATCCGGGGATTCCGCGATCGTTCTCGCACGTGTGGACATGCTTGATATGCTGCCCGAGCACATCCACGGCCTCGCCGAGAGTCTTCTCCTCGATGTTGGCGTGGAAGGTGTCCAGCAGAACACCCACGTTCGGATCGTTCACCTCATCGCACAGCCGCGCGGCATCAGCCGCTGTGTTCAGCATGTACGTCTCAAAGCGGTTCAACGGCTCGATGGCCAGCGTCACACCGTAGGAGTTCAACGCTCCGCCCAGGGATGCCAGCCCTTCTACGCCGCGCTTCCACTCGTCTTCCGTGCGGCGGCGTCCGGGCAAATATCCCACGGCGCCCAGGAACGGTCCCATGAACACCGGCGATCCCAATTCCGCCGCCACTTCGATGCCGCGTAGCAGAAACGACCGCGTCTGCGCCCTGACCGCCGCATCTTCCGTCACCATGCTCTGTGATCCGGTTAGCGCGGAACAGAACGTGCATTCCAGGCCGGCATCCCGCACGGCGCGGCGGGCTTGCGCCACCGGGAAACTGTCGAACTCGAAGCGCGCGATCTCCACGCCGTCGAATCCCCAGCGCTTGATCTGCGGCAACAGGTGAAATTGGTCGGGCCCGAAGCCGGCCGTCCACAACAGAGTGTTTACACCGATCTTCATGTCAGCTCCGAATCCGAGATTACTGAACGAACTTCGCCGCGTCCGGATTTCCCGGACCGAAGTGCTTCAACATCACCAGCGGTTCCGTGTCGCTGCGGTTCGTCACCGTGATGCCTTCCGCCGCGGGAGCTGCCGTTACGAATAGTTCGTCACGGGTCATCTCTCCGAACCGGATCAGTGCCGGCGTCGCGACGTCCATCTTGCCCAGCGTCCCGATCCCTTGCGTCATGATCGTGCCGTAGGCGGCCGCATCCCGAATCACGACGGACCGCTTCGGGAATACCGTCAGTTCCTTGGCCGAATAGTGCGTCGTCCCGTAGGTGATCCACTTCTCGCAGTAACCCGCGTCGGCCATCTCGTTCAGGTCGCGCACGGGAATCGGATGCCGCAACCGGTGCTTGCCGAACTCGGGATCCACGTTCGCGTCCCAATCCAGCATGGCGATGATGTAGTCCAGGTCCTGGTGATGCTCCGGAGGCACGTCCTTTACCAGCAGCGACCATGGCACCGCGCGGCCTTCCACCATCGACTGGAACATGCCAAACACATCCGAATTCACCTGCG
This sequence comes from uncultured Acidobacteriota bacterium, assembly GCA_963737465.1. Classification (GTDB taxonomy): domain Bacteria; phylum Acidobacteriota; class Terriglobia; order Bryobacterales; family Bryobacteraceae; genus TMP-7. The sequence continues at coordinate 387,799 of CAVTTC010000011.1, read as the reverse complement.
GCTCGTACGTCACCAGCGAACCGGGCGCGTGCAGAATGCCGGCGTCGATCTGCCATCCCGTTCCGGGCTGCAGCTTGTACGCTTTCGAGAGATACAGCAGGCCGTTGTCGCCCTCGTTCCAGCGCTCCAGGCATCGCCGCACCTCGTCCTTGGTGGTGCCGGGTTCCAGGCCCATGAACGTGTACGGGAAGTTGTTGCCGGTGAAGTTGTACTGGGGCGGGAAGTAGTAAGCCTCGGGCTTGCCCTTGCGTCCCACTTTGCGGGCGAACTCTTCGGTCTGGTGCATGTGGTGCGGAATCGGCCCCAGGTTGTCGAAGAACTTACAGAGGATATTCCACCCCCCGTACTCTCCCATCACGCCGGCGCCCAGGAACTCATCGCCGATTTCGGCAACGGCTTTCTTCAACAGCATCCGGCGCCCGTTGACGTCGATGTAGCTCAGGCCTTCATCCTCGGGCGTCCCGGGCCCGTTGTCGGCGTTGGTGGTGCTGGAGAACCAGCGTTCGTCGATACCTCCCCGATGCGCACCGTACGCATAGAGGTCGCGCGGGTCGAGTTTCAGGCGCCCGCCTGGCATCAGAAAGGATCGGGGAACCCAGCAGGGAGCCAGGCGGACCATTCCACCATTGGCGCGGAGAGCCTCGCGAACCTCGGAGAGCGAAAGCGAATCAGACATTTTTACGGATGTGGATGGCACGGACATGACGAAACTCATCGTATCTCAGATGAGCGGGAAAAGTGGAACGCCCTGGCGCTCACCAGACTCCCCCGTTCGGAGGTACACTCCTACAGAGGAGCAGCCGGGAAGCAGTGCAGGCTGGGAAAACAAAAGCAGGCGGCCTTCGCAAAACCGATAAGATTTCGGGCGCAAGGGCTCCGAGTTTTTCTTTAATCAATCACGATACCCTTGCCGCGGCGCTGATTTGCAACACAAAAGGGACTATACTGGATGCCAATCAATATCTTCGCGACATGCTGAATTACGGCGCGGGACAATCGCTGAACGTACCATGGGAGTCGTTAGCCTCGCCGGATTGCCAGGCCGTTGATCGCGAAAGGTTGAAGGAATTGGTGGATTCCGGACACGCCGGACCCTGGCGAACGGCGTTCATTGACCGCAATGGCAACCGCATCCCGGTGCTGGTTCAGGCCGCGCGCATTCCCGGCAACAGCAATCGGTTCATGGGCTTGGTTCTCAGAGCCGCGGAATTTGAGCAGGCCGAACGGGAACTCCAGCATCTGGCCGGCAAGTTACTCAAGCTCTATGATGAGGAGCGCCGGCGGATCGCTCGCGAACTGCACGACACCACCGCCCAGAATCTCGCGGCTTTGTCCATGAACCTCGCGATGCTGCCGGAAATGGCAGCTGATCCGGTGAGGACTGCCGAGGTGATGGCCGAATGCGCCTCGCTCACGGAGGAGTGCCTCAAAGAGGTGCGGTCGCTCTCCTACATGCTGCATCCTCCATTGCTCGATGAACTAGGTTTGGAGTCTGCGCTGCGGACATTTATCACCCTTTACGAACGGCGCACCGCGGTGACGGTGGATCTCGTGATCGCCGCTCTGCTTGGCCGCCTTCCCGCCGAAGTGGAGTTGGGAGTGTTTCGAATTGCCCAGGAAAGCCTGTTTAATGTGCACCGGCATTCCGGCAGCCCGCGGGCCGAGGTGAGGCTGGAACGGCGAGTTCGAACGTTTGAAGTTTTCGTACGCGACTGGGGCAAGGGGATCACGCCGGAGGCCGCCAGAGGCGACAGTCTGGGGATCGCCGGAATGCGCGAGCGTGTTCGCCTGCTCGGCGGGGACCTCGAGATCGGGCCTGCCGGTCCGGGTACGATTGTGCGTGCAGTCTTCCGATTGGAACAGTGACGTGCCGTATCGAATCCTTATTGCCGATGATCATGAGATTGTCCGACGAGGGCTGAAATCCATCCTCTCCGCGCAATCGGAGTGGGAGGTGGTAGGTGAGGCCCTCACTGGCCGCGAGGCGGTGGAATTGACGCGTGAACGCAGGCCGGAAATGATCATTATGGATATCGGCATGCCGGATCTCAACGGATTGGAAGCCACCCGCCAGATCCTGAAGGAGTTCCCCACCACCGAAGTCCTGATTCTCACCATGCACGAATCCGAACAATTGATTCGGGAAGTGCTGGATACCGGAGCTCGCGGTTACGTGCTGAAATCCGATGCGGGCCGCGACCTGGTGGCCGCGGTGGACGCCCTGAGGCGCCACAAACCGTACTTCACCACCAAAGTTTCCGAGATGGTTCTCACCGGTTTCCTGCGCGGCGGTCCCAGCGAGGAACTCGACGAGACACCCCGCATGCGCCTTACGGGCCGCGAACGTGAAATCGTCCAGTTGCTCGCCGAAGGCAAGAGCAACAAAGAGGTGGCCCAGTCGCTGAACATCAGCGTGAAGACCGCTGAAACGCACCGTGCCCGCATCATGGCGAAACTCGGGCTCCGCTCGATCGGCGAACTGGTCCGGTACGCCGTTCGCAACAGGATCGTGGAACCGTAGCTACCGGCTGGCTCCCGTCAGGCTGTCCGCAGGCAATACATAGTTGCGGAACTTCTCGCGCAGGGCTCGCTTGTTAAACTTGCCGACGCTCGTCTTGGGCACCGCGTCGATAAACACGATGTCATCGGGAAGCCACCATTTCGCGACTTTATCGGATAGATAATCCAACAACTCCTGTTTGGTAATGGTGTCCCGGAATTGCGGCAAAGGCGCCACCAGGGCCAGGGGCCGCTCCTGCCACTTGGGATGATTCACCGCGATGACCGCAGCCTCCATAACCTTGGGATATCCCATGATCGCGTTCTCCAGATCAACACTCGAAATCCACTCGCCGCCACTCTTAACCAGGTCCTTTGTACGATCCATAATCTGGATGTAACCGTGACAGTCGATGGTGGCGACATCTCCCGTGCGAAACCATCCATCCATGAATGATGTCGCCGAGGGCGAATCCACGTGATTGTCGGGATCCCGGTAATAGCCGCTGAGGACCCAGGGTCCACGTACCTGCAGTTCTCCCATGGTCACTCCGTCGGCGGGAACCTCGTGCCCCTCGGCGTCGATAATCCGGAGATCCACCCCGGCCACCGGCAATCCATGCCGCGCGCGAATGTCGAAGAAATCACTCTCGGGAAGGTTTTGGCAGTCGGTACGCGGGTGCATGTAAGTAGCGATGGGAGTAGTTTCGGTCATGCCCCAGGCAAGCGAGATCTGGACTCCGAACTTCCGTGCGAAGTCCACGATGAACTGGCGTGGCAGCGCTGAACCCGCCGACACGATGGTGCGCAGCGAGGAGATATCGTACTTCTCCTGTTCGAGAAACGCGCACAACGTCATCCAGAGGGTTGGAACGCCGGCGGTGAAGGTGACATGTTCGTTCTGGATGAGTTCCGCCAGGTCCTTCGGCTGAATCTGGCGCCCTCCGAACACTATGCGCGCTCCGTTCATGACGGCCGCATACGGCATGCCCCAGCCATTGGCGTGAAACATGGGCACCACCTGTAGCAGCGTATCGCGCTCGCTGATGGCGAAGCTGTCCACGGAAGCCAGCCCCATCGTATGAAGGTAGATCGAGCGGTGGTCATACAACACGCCTTTGGGATTGCCGGTGGTCCCCGAGGTGTAACAGGTTGCCGCGGCTTCCCGTTCATCGAGTTGCGGCCAATTGTACGGCGCGCCGGAGGCTTCCGCGAGCAGGGCTTCATAGCTCTCCGGCCGGTCGTCATCGAGTACGATGATTCGCTCCACGCAGGGGATCTGATCGCGGATGGCATCGAGCAGCGGCATCAACGAAGCCTCGGTGAAGATCACCTTGTCGCCGGCATGGTTGATGATGTACGCGAGTTGATCCGACGAAAGCCTCAGGTTCAGGGTGTGGAGAACGGCGCCAAAACACGGAACGGCCCAGTACAGTTCCAGATGGCGATAGGAGTTCCAGCAGAGTGTACCGACGCGTTCGCCGCGCTGGATTCCCAGTTTCTCGAGCACGTGCGCCAGGCGGTGCACCCGCCCGTACAGGTCGGCGTAGGTGTAACGGTGCATCGCGCCGTCGTTCATCTTGCTGGCGATTTCCTTGCCGCCGAACAACCGTCCCGCGCGCTCCAGCAGCGGCGCCAGCGTGAGCTGGGTGTTCATCATCAAACCGTTCATGGCGTTGCTCCCCCGTGAGACGGATTATACCGTGGCTTTCCGCGATTCCCGCGAATGCGCAAGAATCGGATATCGGGCGCGCGCGGGTTGGCGCACGATGGAAGCATGACTGTGACAGGCAACTCGGAATCGCGAGACCGTATTCTGGAAATCTGCGACTTCATCCGCTCGCATTCGGATGAGGCGCACTCCCTTGCCGGGCTGGCCCAGCGCGCTGGAATGAGCCCGTACCACTTCCAACGCAGCTTCAAAATGGTAGTCGGCCTGACCCCGCGCCAGTTCACGGAAGCATGCCGGCTCGAGACGCTGAAAGACGGTTTGCGCGAAGCGCCATCGGTAACTCACGCGATCTACGATGCCGGTTTCGGATCCAGCAGCCGCGTGTATGAGCGCGCGGACACGCGGCTCGGCATGACCCCCGCCGCCTATCGCGAAGGCGGCAAGGGCGAGGTCATCTCCTATGTCGCCGTGGATTGCGTGCTCGGGCGCATGATGATCGGCGCCACCGATCGCGGCATCTGTTTCATTCAATTCGGCGACAGCGATACAAGCCTGATCGCGATGCTCCGCGTCGAGTACCCCGCGGCCGAATTGGAGCCCATGGCGGAGCCGTATGGCGAAGCATTCGATGACTGGATGAAGGCGCTCGGCGAGCATCTCGCTGGAGAGCGGAAACGGCTCGACCTGCCGCTGGACGTGCAGGCCACGGCGTTCCAGATGAAGGTCTGGCGCTATCTGCAGTCGATTCCCTACGGGAGTGTTCAGTCCTACGCAGAGGTAGCGAAAGGGATCGGAGAACCGCGAGCCGCCAGGGCCGTAGCCAATGCCTGCGCATCCAACCCTGCCGCATTACTGATCCCCTGCCATCGAGTCATCCGAGGCACGGGCGAGTTAGGCGGATATCGCTGGGGCTTAGCGCGGAAGCGCGTCCTCATCGACCGCGAGCGCAGCATGTCCGCGGCATCTTAAGCCCAGGGGCGGGACCGGGCCACCGAGATGCCGCGGATCTCGTTCGGATACCTGCCCGCAACCGCACAGTAGAAATGATAGAGTGCGCCATCGTGCCAGACGACGCTTGGTTTGTGGGCATAGGTCTCGTCGATGCTCCCTTTCGGCCCTACATCGATGAGGATCCGATCAGCCTTGCGCGGATGGAAGAGGTCCGGCCCGGTGGCCAGCAAGTCGCGCGCGACACCTTTCGCATCCAGCCCGAAGTAGAAGAAGGCCCACGTGTTCCCGTCGCGCACGACGCAGGGATCGCTGGCGAAGCGCTCGTCCGGACTCCCCGGGCCGCCGTTGCGGATGATCGGATTGCCGTCGAACCTCGTCCAGGTCTTCAGATCCTTGGACGTAACGACACCGGTCTGCTCGAACCACCGGCGGTCCACGGTCTTGGCGTTGTAGAAGATGTGGAAGGTTCCGCGATCCTCCACGATGCAAGGCTTGTAGAGCCCTCCCCTCTCCCAGGACGCTCCGTCGTCGGGGCGCAGGCAGGGCGGATCCAGTTCCCAATGCATCAGGTCTTTGCTCCAGCACAGGCCGATGACGGCTGGACCCTGCTCGTATCCGGCGTTCGGGTAGGCGTGATAGACGCCCAGGAACCGTCCGCGGATCTTCTTCAGACGACCGGGGGATCGCAGATCGTTCTCACGCAGGATCCAGTTCAGTGCAACGTTGTAGCGCGTGATCGGGTTCGATGGATCGCGTTTCAGGATGCAGCCGCGCTTGGTCCAAGTCACCAGGTCGCGGCTGGAGGCGAGTCCCGTCTGGTATCCGTTTCCGTCAAAGGCCACATAGGTCATGTGGAACTGGCCGTCATGCTGGAAGACGAAGGGACAATCGACGGAGCGGCTGTCGAAGGCATCCTTGTCGGGTGACGCGGCGAGCACCAGCTTGCCGAGTTTGTATGGCGTTTCGAATGGGGCTGCGGACTCGGATGCCAGTGCGGTGAAGCCCGAGCCGAGTAACAACCAGCGACGAGTCATCGAGCCACCTCTTTTGAGCGCGCGTTCAAACACGTCCCGCAACATCGCCTCGGTCAACTTCCCGGTGGACGTGTTCTGCTGGCTCGGGTGATAGGAACACAGCAACAGCGGTTGTCCGGGACCGATCACATGTTCGACGTTATGGCCGAACCGAAAGGCCGCGCGCGATCGGATCAGGCCGCGGTCTTTCAGCACCGACAAGTAGACGTTCATCGCGATCTGTCCCAGCACCACCACCACCTGCACATCGGACAGCGCCGCGAGTTCCTGCTCCAGATAACCGCGGCAGTTCCGGATCTCCTGGGGCAGCGGCTTGTTATCGGGCGGAGCGCAGCGGACCGGCGCGGTGATCCAGACCCTGGTCAGTTTCATCCCATCATCGCGGGAGACGCTGTGGGGCTGGGACGCGAAACCGGTCTGATAGAGCGCGCGGTAGAGGAAGTCGCCGGAGCGGTCGCCGGTGAACATGCGCCCCGTGCGGTTGGCGCCGTGCGCGGCGGGCGCGAGTCCGATGATCACCACCTGAGCGCGGGGATCACCGAAGGCGGGCACCGGCTTCCCCCAATACTCCTGGTCGCGATAGGCGCGGCGCTTCTCGGCCGCCACCTGCTCGCAGTACACGCGCAGGCGCGGGCAGCGTTCGCAGGCCACGACGCGCTTCTGGATGACCTCTAGCTCTCGCTGTGACATGGGAAAGTCCGATTCTATCGCGGGAAACCTTTTCGCGGCCCTGGAATCCCATGATCTGAACTACAAGGAGGCAGAGTGGACAGGCTTCAGGGAAAGAGGGCCCTAGTGACGGGCGGAACCAGCGGAATCGGGCTAGCGACGGCACACGAGTTTCTGAAGGAGGGCGCCCGGGTGGCAATCACGGGTATGAATCCCGAGACGCTCCAGAAGGCGCGCACCGAACTCGGGAGCGATGTCCTGGTGATTCCGGCGGATGCCAGCGAGGCAACCGCTCAGAAGAAGGTTGCGGAGGAAGTCCGGCGAGCCTTCGGAGGACTCGACATCCTGTTCGTGAATGCCGGGATCGCCGACCTGAGGCCGGTGGAGCAGTGGGACGCGAGCGGATTCGACCGGACGTTCGCGGTGAACGTGAAAGGACCGTTCTTCCTGATTCAGGCGCTCCTGCCGGTGTTCGCCAACCCGGCGTCCGTCGTGCTGAACGCTTCCGTGAACGCCCATATCGGAATGCCTAACACGAGCGTCTACGGCGCCAGCAAGGCCGCGCTGCTTTCGATGGTCCGCACGCTTTCCGGCGAACTCATCGGGCGCGGCATCCGGGTGAACGCGGTCAGCCCCGGACCCATCGAGACGCCGCTGTACAGCAAGCTCGGGCTCGGCGAAGCCGAACTCAAGTCCGTGGCGGATTCCATTAAGAGCCAGGTTCCGGCCGGACGATTCGGAAGCCGCCGGCGAGATCGCGCAGGCCGTCGTGTTTCTGGCGTCACAGGAATCGGCCTTCATGGTCGGCAGCGAACTCATGATCGACGGCGGAATGGGCACACTCTGAGGTGAACTCATGAAGGCGATGTGTCTTTCGGGTGACGGGCAACTCATCGAGAGAGACGTCTCTCGGCCGGAGCCGCGGCAGGGAGAAGTTCTGATTCGGGTTTTCGCGGCGGGGGTGACACCTACCGAACTGGTCTGGTATCCGACGTCTCACACCAGAGATGGCGGTCCGCGTACGGCAGCCATTCCCGCGCATGAATTCTCCGGCCAGATTGCAGAGGTGGGCGAAGGTGTTACCGGGGTATCCGCCGGGCAGGAAGTCTACGGAATGAACGACTGGTTTGCGGACGGAGCACTGGCGGAGTACTGCATTACCCGGCCCGAGTGGATCGCTCCGAAGCCGCGCCGGCTGAGCCACGCCGAGGCCGCGACCGTGCCGATCGGGGCGCTGACTGCCTGGCAGGGACTGCTCGATCGCGCGAAGCTGCAGCCGGGAGAACAGGTGCTGATTCATGGCGGAGCGGGAGCGGTTGGGGTCTTCGCCGTCCAACTGGCGCGACTGCACAACGCCCATGTGACCGCCACGGCTTCCACCCGCAACGTCGAGTTCGTGAGGGAACTCGGCGCCGACCGCGTGATCGACTACACGAAAGCGAGATTCGAGGATGAGGCGCGCGATGTCGATGTGGTATTCGACACGGTGGGCGGCGATACCCTGCAGCGGTCCTGGAGCGTCCTCAAACCGAACGGAAGATTGGTGACGATCGCGGCCGGCGGAGAAGCCACCCAGGACGCCCGCGTGAAACAGGCCTTCTTCATCGTGGAAGCGAACCGGTCTCAACTCATCGAGGTCGGGGAACTGGTGGACGCCGGAAAGCTGCGGTCTTTCATCGATCTCGTGGCGCCGTTCTCAGGGGCTTCAGACGCTTACACGATGACCAGGGATCGGAAGGGGCGAGGGAAATCAGTAGTCGCGGTGGCTCACGGGCGTCCCGAAGCGGCCTGATAGCGGGCGATCTTGTTCCTGAGGTCCTGGGCCAGGCCGTTGTTGTTGGTCCGGAGAGCCATCTGAAGGGCACGCTGGGCCACCTGTACCGCGTCGGCGAAGCGGCCCACTTCGGAGTACATGGCGGCGAGCATGTCGAGACTGAACGGCTCCTCGGCGTTGGACAGCCGCACGGCCTGCTCGAAATGGGGGATGGCCTCGGGAAAACTGCGCTTGGCGGCCAGCACCCGGCCGAGGTTGTACTGGTATTCGACCGAGTCGGGCTTGAGGGAGACAGCCTTCTGGAGTTGGGCCACCGAGTCATCAAGGAGGCCTTTGCGAGCCAGCGCCCAACCGAGCGTATTGAGCGCTTCAGCGGATTCGGCGTCGATGCCGATGGCCCTGCGGCAATGGTCGATCGCGTCATCCAGGCGGCCCTTCTCCATCAGGGCGGAGGCGAGATTACTCTCGGCCTTGGCATTTTCGGAGTTGATGGCCAGCGCCTTCACGAACAGATCGATGGCTTCGTCCATGCGTCCGGTTCCCGCCATGGTGACGCCGAGATTGGTGTACGCCGAATCGTTATCGGGGTTAATCTCCAGGCTTCTGCGATATTCGCGGATGGCTTCGTCGGGCCGCCCCTGCTGATCGTACGAGAGCGCCAGGTTGAAGTGCGCCTTGGGATCTTCGGGATCGAGTTCGATGGCCTTCTTCCATTCGACCTCCGCCTCGGCGTGCTTCCCTTTCGTCGTGAGATTGGACGCGCGATCCACCAGGCGGTAGAAGTCGGTGGCGGGAGCATCCATCTTCGTCAAGGCGCCGTCGGGAATGTTGGCGAACTCCGGGATGTTCACGGCGCGGTTGGCGGCGGTGGCGTGCTCGATGAGAATGGCGGGGCTGTCGTTGCCGTTCTCGTCGATGTGCGTCAGTACCATCTGCGTATACAACGAGCGTCCCTTGGAGGAAAACACCAGCCACTTCCCGTTCGGCGAAAAGCTGTGCCAGGAGTTCATCCGATTGGTATTGCTGTTGAGGCGGCGCGGCGTTCCACCTTGCGACGGCACGATGTAGAGCTGGCTGTCGGGGCGCATCAGCAGGCCGTTCTTGTTCTGAACGAAGACGATCCAGCGGCCGTCGGGGGAGACCTTCGGGAAATTGTTGCTCATCCCGTTCTGACCCGCTACGAGCTCCGGCGTTCCGCCCTTCCCGTCGTTGAAGGGGATGCGATAGAGATCGTACTGGATCTGCGTTTCGGCGGGATCGTTGGCGTATTCGGCCTGCTTCTGCCCTTCGTAGTACGGGTCCTTGGCGAGGGCGCGGGAGTAGACCAGGAACTTCCCATCCGGACTCCAGAACGCGGACGCCTGAACGTAGCGCTGATCGTCGGCTCCGGGAAGGACCTGCAGTTTGCCGGTGGCCTTGCTGTACCAAGCCAGGACACCGCGGGTCGGATAGAAGACCTGTCCGAATCCGTACTCCTTATAGAAGCCGTTGAAGAAGCGGCTATCCATTCCGGCGATGTGGCTGCCGGGATTCTCAATGCAGGTGATGACGTACTGGCCATCCGGCGAGAGTTGGGACATGAAGCCGAACCGCTTGGTGGCGCGCTCTTCCGAGAACTTGGCCCAACGGATGACGAACTCGTTGCGGATGGAGGTTTCCTGCTTCACGGGCACGATGCCGTAGAGGCCTTTGTCGTTCTGGGGGCCGTCCACATCCAGGCCCAGCGTTTTGCCGTCGCGGGAGAAGGAGTGGCAGTTGGCGCAGGTGGGTAGTCCCTGCATCATGAGCCGGCTCGTTTCCTCATTCACGTACCGCAGGCGCCACGCGATTAGCGGAACGGCTTCGGTGGGCAGGGGCATGATGACGCCCTTTGCACCGACGGGGACGGAGATGAGCGGGACGTCGCGGAAGAACACCGGCGCTCCGACCGGATCCACCGAAGTCTGAATGGCGACCTGCCCTCGCGAGACGGGTTCCTTGGCTTTTTCGTCCGCGTATCCGGCGATCACCACCGTGGCCGGGTGCTTCACGGAGTGCTTCTTGATGGCCGCCCAGGTGTCCGGATCGGGTTTCCAGGAATGCTGCGACACCTCGTCGGGACCGGGTTTCGGAGTGACGGCTCCGGCCTTCTCGCAGTTCGGATCGATCTCGCCGATAGGCGCGGGCTCACCGGTGGATTTCAAACGGACGCGCGGCGCGCGCTCGCCGAAGTTCACTTCGATGCGCCAGACCTTGGCGTCGCCGGCCGAGTCGTGCCAGAGGAACGTGGGCGCGGCGATATCGGGCGGAAAGAGGGCGCCATCAGCAGGGTAATCGACCTTAATAACCGATATTGGCGCGCCAGCCGCTCGCGAACGCGAGGGCAAAAACGCGACGAGGCAACCGGCGATGACGATACCGGCCGCCAGCGGCAACCTGATCACGGAGTGCAACCTTTCAGACTATCATCGCTCGGGGGCTGAGGGTCCCGATCGGCCGCGTTGGCTTCGTTTCGCTGATTTCCGGTTTGGGGGTGGCGCGGAGGGGCCCAGAAGCTGTCGTGATCAGGCGGATCGGGGTTCTGGTCGAGCTGTTGTTTGATCCAGGCCAGGGGGTCGGCGGCCACTTTGGCTTCGTTTCGTTTTTCGGCTTTGCGGCCCTGGGTGAGTTCGCGGTGGGCCTTGTAATAGGAGCGTTCGGCGGCGGTGGCATAGCGCTGGAGCAGGTCCATGATGTTCGATGTGCGGTTGGACAGTTTCAGGACGATTAGGTGGTCCGGGTTCGAATCATCGTATTCGTCGAGGAACTGTTCGAAGGCGATGGCTTCGAAGCGGTGGGTGCGCTCGAGGCGCCAGCGGGCTTCTACCATCCGGGTGACGAGGAACTTCTCGTGTTCGGTGGTAGGGGCGTGTTCCTTCTGGAGAGTTTCGAGAAGTTGGGCATAGGCTTCGTGGTCCTCGTGCGGGAGGACGGTGAAGGACGATGACAGTCCATGGGTGGTGGCGTTTTGCGCGGAAGCGGCCTTGCCTTCCGGCGTTTTCGGACCGGTACTGCGTTGGGCGTTGCGCCGGTTAGCAGCGGATTTACGTCTGGAGCTCATATTTGTCTCTCCCTACCTTCACAGTAGCGGACGGCACCAAACGCCAAAATGGCAATTTTCCTGTAAGTTATTGAGGGGATTGAATCGTGGCCTGTGGAAAACTCCCGGGAACGGGATTTCACACGGGGCTTACAGAGGGGGGCGGAGAAGGATTGGAGGTCTTCCCATTCGTGTTCCTCCTGCGGCTCCCCGCTACGCCAGCCCTTCCCGGTAATCTGCTATGGTTGAAATCGCAACGCGGCAACAGTGAGACGATGGACACTCAGGTTCCGGTTCGCAACCACATCTTCATCAGCTACCGTCGTGACGATGCACGTGGCGCAAGTGGCCGCCTCTACGATTGGCTACGCATCGGGTTTGGGCGCGAACGCGTGTTTCGCGACGTGGCGAGCATCGGTGTCGGCAAGTGGCGTGACAAGATCGATGGGGCGTTAACGCGCAGCGCTATTTGCGTGGCAGTGATTGGCCCGCGCTGGGCGAACGCTGACAACTTGCCCCGGCTTCACGACGAAAGCGACATGGTGCGTCATGAGCTCGTCACCGCGCTGGTCAGCGGGGCGATCACGCTAGTGCCGACGCTCGTCGAAGGTCTCAAAGTCATGGATGTACCGACGAGCCAACTGCCATCCGAGTTGCGCCCGCTGTTCGAGGTTTGGAACGTCCGCGTAGTCTCCGAGGACGGCTGGGAGGATGACACGCGCCGCCTGATCGCCGAGATCGCCGAAACCACCGGTCTGCCGGTGGGACCCGACTTGGATACTCTGCTCCACGACGCCGGTGCAACGCAACAGCGCATCGAGGAACTCGAGCATACGCGTCATCTGCAGATCGACCAGATTGAGGGACTGCGACGCACTGTTGAGAATCTCAGAAGCAAGCTCGCGGAGGCGCCGTCCGCTTCCGAGCGTTCAGGCCTGGCTGCCGCCTTTGCCGCGCTCGCTCGCGGCGACTCAGAAGCGGCCGAGGACGCCTTTGAGAAGGAATACGACGCTCAGGACCGTGCGGCCGAGGAGGCACGCCAGAGGATGGCGGAAGCCGCACGCAACGTCGCCAACCTCGCGCTGCTGCGCGATGTGTCCAAGGCGGTGGTGTTTTATCGCAAGGCGTTGGCCGGCGACCCTGAACATGCTGAGACCGCCCGTTTGCTGGGCCACGCATGGATCCTCCTCGGCAACTTGAAGGAGGCTCAAACCGCGTTATCGGACTCATTGCGCATCGCCAAGGCAACTGGTGACGTTTGGGGAGAAATGGCGGCGCAGGGCGGGCTGGGCGACATCTCTCTACTAACGGGAGATCTGGCGGACGCCAACACGGCTTACCTGGCTGCGCTGCGTCTTGCCAAGGAGCTGACCGAGCGCGATCCGGCCAACACCGAGTGGCAGCGCGACGTCTCAGTGAGCCACGACAGGATCGGCGACGTACTGGTGGCGCAAGGCGACGGGGCGGGGGCGCTGAGCGCCTACCGCGCGGGCCTGGCGATCCGCAAGGCGCTGACCGAGCGCGATCCGGCCAACACCCAGTGGCAGCGCGACGTCTCGGTGAGCCACGACAGGATCGGCGACGTACTGGTGGCGCAAGGCGACGGGGCGGGGGCGCTGAGCGCCTACCGCGCGGGCCTGGCGATCCGCAAGGCGCTGACCGAGCGCGATCCGGCCAACACCCAGTGGCAGCGCGACGTCTCGGTGAGCCACGACAGGATCGGCGACGTACTGGTGGCGCAAGGCGACGGGGCGGGGGCGCTGAGCGCCTACCGCGCGGGCCTGGCGATCCGCAAGGCGCTGACCGAGCGCGATCCGGCCAACACCGAGTGGCAGCGCGACGTCTCGGTGAGCCACAACAGGATCGGCGACGTACTGGTGGCGCAAGGCGACGGGGCGGGGGCGCTGAGCGCCTACCGCGCGGGCCTGGCGATCCGCAAGGCGCTGACCGAGCGCGATCCGGCCAACACCGAGTGGCAGCGCGACGTCTCGGTGAGCCACAACAAGATCGGCGACGTACTGGTGGCGCAAGGCGACGGGGCGGGGGCGCTGAGCGCCTACCGCGCGGGCCTCGGCGATCCGCAAGGAGCTGACCGAGCGCGATCCGGCCAACACCGAGTGGCAGCGCGACGTCTCGGTGAGCCACGACAGGATCGGCGACGTACTGGTGGCGCAAGGCGACGGGGCGGGGGCGCTGAGCGCCTACCGCGCGGGCTTGGCGATCCGCAAGGCGCTGACCGAGCGCGATCCGGCCAACACCCAGTGGCAGCGCGACGTCTCGGTGAGCCACGACAAGATCGGCGACGTACTGGTGGCGCAAGGCGACGGGGCGGGGGCGCTGAGCGCCTACCGCGCGGGCCTGGCGATCGCCAAGGCGCTGACCGAGCGCGATCCGGCCAACACCGAGTGGCAGCGCGACGTCTCGGTGAGCCACGACAGGATCGGCGACGTACTGGTGGCGCAAGGCGACGGGGCGGGGGCGCTGAGCGCCTACCGCGCGGGCCTGGCGATCCGCAAGGCGCTGACCGAGCGCGATCCGGCCAACACCCAGTGGCAGCGCGACGTCTCGGTGAGCCACGACAGGATCGGCGACGTACTGGTGGCGCAAGGCGACGGGGCGGGGGCGCTGAGCGCCTACCGCGCGGGCCTGGCGATCCGCAAGGCGCTGACCGAGCGCGATCCGGCCAACACCCAGTGGCAGCGCGACGTCTCGGTGAGCCACGACAAGATCGGCGACGTACTGGTGGCGCAAGGCGACGGGGCGGGGGCGCTGAGCGCCTACCGCGCGGGTCTGGCGATCGGCAAGGCGCTGACCGAGCGCGATCCGGCCAACACCGGGTGGCAGCGCGACGTCTCGGTGAGCCACAACAAGATCGGCGACGTACTGGTGGCGCAAGGCGACGGGGCGGGGGCGCTGAGCGCCTACCGCGCGAGCCTGGCGATCCGCAAGGCGCTGACCGAGCGCGATCCGGCCAACACCCAGTGGCAAACTGATGTGGCGGTGTCGTGCGCCAAACTCGGCACACTCGCGCACGGCCAAAGTGTGGAGGTGCGGCACGGTCATCTGGTTCGGGGCAGGCAGATCTTAGTGAGCCTCAAATGTGAAGGGCACCTGATGGCGAGCCAGGACTGGATTCCATGGTTCGACGAGCAACTCGCGAAGTTGACCGGGGGCCCGTCATCACGTTGAGACCTGACACGCGCTGGCGAACCTGTGGAACTTAGATTTCCCGTGTGTGGATCTCTGTCTAACGGAGGATCTACCTTGCTCTCCACGCCCCTGCCCCACGTAGCAACCCGTAGCGGAAGCGGTCCTATACCGCTTACTAACGTGCGCGGCTCTGTAGAATCAGCGATTTGCCGAGCCCCGACGTAGCGCGACTTCCCCGGCCGCCGGCGGTTGGCCGATCCTCCGGATAACAGACGACTGACACCAGTCCGGCGCCTCCGTTCGCAAAGAAAGGGCGGCCGCATCACCCCGCATCGGCCGATTGCTGTATTCGCACAGTTACACATATACTGTGGTCATGAAGAATATTACGCTCAGCGTAGACGAGAAGGTCCTGGCCACTGTTCGCCGCCATGCCGCCGAACGCAACTCCAGCGTTAACGCCCTGGTCAGAGAGTACCTGGCCGGTCTCGCCGCACACGAGGACCGGGCAAAGCGCGCGCGGGCGCGATTGCGTCAGTTGAGCGCGCAATCTCAAGGGCGACTCGGCAAGAAGACGTGGACCCGGGAGGATTTGCATGACCGTTAAGGCGTTCTTCGACACCAACGTCCTCGTGTACGCGGCGGTAGGAGCGGGCAAAGACGAACCCAAGAGAAGGCGCGCCATGGAGCTTGTTGAATCGATAGACTTCGGCACTTCCGCGCAAGTCTTGCAGGAATTCTTTGTGACCGTAGTAAGGAAGGCGTCACGCCCGCTCTCGGCCGTGCAGGCCTTGGAGTGGATTGAGCAGTGGACAGCCTTTCCGTGTCAGAGCATAGACCATCAGTTAGTGCGGATCGCGATCGAGCAGTCCGAGCGATTCGCGATTTCTTACTGGGACGCGGCCATCCTGGTGGCCGCCGAGGCGCTTGGAACCGACACCGTTTACTCCGAGGACCTGAGCCACGGGCAGCGATATGGACGCGTGCGGGTCGTAAACCCATTCGCTTGATGGGATCCCGCCTCTCCGGCTAAGGCGGCCGCCCCCTGCGGGTCCCCCGACGGGTCAATGGGCGCGCTCAGCAGGAGATAGCCTAAGGAACCGTCTAGAAATAATGTGATCAGAGAAGTGAGCTACGGGGCTGAATCTCATAGTTCCAGTCGCCATGGAACTTGTCACGCCGAATCTTGACCTGGGCCAGTTCTTCATCAGAGATCTTGATGCCGGACTGGTAGGTTTCTGTGTTCAACTCGGCGTGAACCTTGAGACCGGTCTTCGTGGTTGTGGCCGCAATGAGATTGACGATTGTCTGGAAGCTGCGCAGAGGCTGACCACGCCAGTTTTGGGTGATGTAGGAGAACAGCCGATGTTCAATCTTGTTCCATTTGCTGGTTCCAGGTGGGAAGTGGCACACCGCGATGCGCAATCCGGTCTCATCGGCCAGCTTCTGCAACTCGACTTTCCACAGCCGCAAGCGGGAACCATTACTGCCACCGGCGTCAGCGGTGATTAACAGCCTGGCGGCTTCGGGATACGTGGCCTGTCCCATCGTGCGCCACCAGCGGCGAATCGTTTCCACCGCAAACTCGGCCGTGTCATGATCCATCCCCACGCTCACCCAGCCGCTGTTGCGGCCCAGATCGTAGATCCCATACGGAGTGGCGCGTCCCAATTCTGGATCCACAAAGTCGTGGACTCGCACCAGTTCCGGCTGACCTTTCGGACGCAGTTCACGCCCGCCATTCTTGAAATCGCCGACCAGTTCTTTCTTCTTGGTGTCGACCGAGATCACTGGCTGGTGGCGGCCCAGACTCCACTTGACTTTGCCGTTCAAGTGCTCGAACTGAGCATTACGGTCGGGATGGCGAGAGCCTTCCTTCGTCTTCCGGTTGGCCTGTAGGCTGTAGCCCAGTTCGTGCAGTAGATCGGCTACGACTTGATGACTAACGGCGTGGTTCATGCGCCTCAACTCGGCGGTCAATTGACGCACGCTCCTGCAGGTCCAGCGTAGCGCTGCCTGGGGATCGCCGCGCGTTGTGGATTCCAGTAACGACTCCAGGTCACCCTTCAGGGCAACATCTTTGTCGACGACCCTCTTTCGCCCGCCGCCCTCTCGCCGAACCCGTCCCGGCGGCAGAGCCGTGGGATCTTGTAAATCGGCAATACCTTGCCGAATCACCGGCCGGGACATGCCGGTGGCTCTCGCAACAATGGAAATCCCGCCTTTGCCAATCGCACGGCTCTCCGCCGCCGCGACCAATCGTCTTGACCGTTCGTCCAAAAGCGTCTTCAGGGCATCAAAGCGTGCGGTGATAGCAGCAATATCGGCCACTGCAACCAGTGTACGCCAAAACATTCCAATATGGAAACGTTATTACTAGACAACTCCTAACCAGTGCCACACCGTGGCGTGGAACCATTGCCGAATAACTCCCGGCGGCGGCCGGCAGGTTCTTCTGACGCCAGGGGTCCCGTGCGCGGCGCTTGCCTTCCAAGTTGAGGTCGGACCAGCTTACAGTGATGGCGGCCGGTTGCTCTCCGACGTTGAACAGACCTACCGCCATGGATCCGTCTTCGAGGGGCTTGGCGAGAATGTACTCGTTCTCCGTCTTTCGGACGATTCGGGCCTGCTTGCCCAAGCGGATCCTGGTCGATGTCGATCACCTCGGCGTTACATAGGACGTTCAGCGTGAATGGGTCGAGTCTGTCCCATGTCGCCGGAGAAGATGAGCGGCGCCGCCATCAGAGCCCACAGGGACATGTAGCTGTATTGCTCGTCCGCGCTGAGTTGCGTCAGTTTCGGTTCTCCTCTCTTCCTGGCATCTCCCACGGTCCCGATCAGGATGTAATCGGGATCGTTCCAGTGCCCAGGTCCAGCGTAGGCGAAGGGTTCGGCGTTCTTGAAGGCGATGCTGTAGAATCCCGGCAGCCGCGTGTCTTTCTCCAGGCCGAGGTCGCCGGTGGTGCGCCAGCAGTTGCCCCCCACATCTTTGCCCCACTCCCAGACGTTGGAACGGCCGTACTGGCAGAGGTTGAAAACGATATCGCGATTCTGCTTCTTCAGGGCGTTCCCCATCAGCCGGTAGGGCTTCATGTGCTCTTCGCGGCTGTTCTGGTCTTTCATCAGCTTGCGGTAGGAGCAAAGATCGTACTTGAGGAAGTCGAAACCCCAGGCGGCAATGGTGGCCGCGTCGGCCTCCTCATGCTGCCACGACGTCGCGTAGCCCGCGCAATCGACGGGCCCTGGCGACGAGTAGATGCCTGCTTTCAAGCCCTTCGCGTGGATGTAGTCCGTCAGCGCTTTCATGTCGCCGAAACGGCGGTTGGGACGCAGAGTACCGCTGGCGTCGCGAGGATCGTCACTCAGCATTGGATCCTTGGAGCCGGGCTTCATTGTCCAGCAGCCATCGATGTTCACGTACTCATAGCCGAAGTCCGCCATGCCGGAGGCAATCATGGCGCCGGCGGCCTGGCGGATCAGCGGTTCGGTGATCATTTCGTAGTGCGTGTACCAGTCGTTCCACCCCATGGGGGGCGTGAGCGCCAGGAGACTCGCCCACAACGATCTTGAACGGGCGGGAGTTCGTTCCTTTCTGGTTGGCGGCCCGAATCGTGATGGGATACTCACCGGGCCGATCTGGAGCGGCGCCGGAGATGATGCCGGCTCCGGCATCCAGATGGAGGGATGGCGGCAGGCCTTCGCCGGTGAACCGAATGGGACGGAGCCCGGTGCAGGGGATCCTATAGAGGAACGGGTGGCCGGGCCGGGCGCCGTATACTTTCGGTCCGTTGATTACCGGCACCGGACCCGGCTTGGGTGTCAGGATGGGCTTTGCGGGATCTCCTGCCCCCGCCGCAGACAGCGCGGCGCCGGCGGCGAACAACAGGACCGCGGCGCGAGATGCTCGATGATGATTTTGAAGTCGCATGTTCTTTGTCCCTGATCGACCGGCATCCGCAATTGCGCATCCGCTCCCTGACGGTCGCGGCTCGGTGCCGACTTCTGAGCCACGACCGTCAGGGAGTTGTCATTGCCATATGCAAACAGTAACTGCGTCGTGTTTAGCTGGCTCTGACGTCGTCGATTTCGTTCACTACGGAGAAGCCCATCAAGCGGCCCATTCGCTCTATCGTGCGGATGTGATCTCCGTAGAACATCACTCGGTGCAGGCCGGCCGAGTAGTTTTCGAGCCACTTCTCAGCGTCGGAAACGCGCGTTCTCACCTGGCTGCGACAGCCGCGGTCGCTGCCTTCCGAGCCGGTGACCTCGCCCCTGGTGACCAACATTTTCTTCGGATCAGCGAACTTGGCCACCGTAATCGCATCCCCCACGGGCATGGTTACCTGCAGAACGGCGCCCTCATTGGTTTCCAGATGACTACGAATGATGTAGGGAGACGCCGGACCGTTGGGCCCCTTGAGTTTCGTGGCGGAGACGCAGTGGGCGTGAATCACTTCGTTGCGGCTCGTGTCGAAGACCGGATCCGTGACGAAGCCCGGCACTTCGGCGTACGAAGTGACCAGCATCTGGGTCATGGTTGAATGGAGGTCGGCCTCACAGACTCCGTACATGCCCGCGTCATTGAGCTTTGAGAAGGTGATGCAAGGATAACCGGGCAAGGTTTTGGCCGCGAGCGTCCCGAAGCAATCGATGGTGATCGCGTTCGCCTTCTGTTCCTTGAGCAGGTTCTTCAAACCGAGGTAGAATCGAAGCCCGCTGTAGATCTCTTTCGGGCTCGGTTCCACTACCCGCAGGGCGTTCCTGGTGAACTCGTCGGCTGCCTTCTGAGAGGCCGTCGCATCCGCACTGTCGAACGCGGCCTTCAATTCCTTGCCGCCGATGAACTGGAAATTCGTTCCAAACTGCTGGCGGTAGGCATCGACGGTTCCCTGGCGTGCCGGTACATTCTCCACCGCCACCAGGACCTTGCTGGTCTTCAGATGGTGTACGGTCCGGAACATCCGCATGTAGGGGTCGAGATCGCCGTAACTGGTCGTCGCTACCACGTCGATCTTTCGTCCCGACTTGCGCATTGCCGCCACGCCGCTCCAACCATGCGACGCATAAGGCCGCGAGAAAACCAGGACCGGCTTGTCCAGACCCTCGACCACCGGGGGAATGGAACCGCCGGACAAGGGAATGACCGACTACGCCATCAACATCGCCCAATGTTGCGCGCCACGCCTTCATGTCTTCCGCGGTCCGGACCAGCGTCGAACTGGTGAAGCGCACGTTACTCGCGTGCTTCTTCGCCACCTCCGCCATGTTCGCTTCTACTTCTTTCATTTCCTGGGCGACATCCAGGGTGGGCTTCGGCCACATGACGACGGGGGCCGCGGCATAGACGATCGCAAGGTTGGCAGGACCGTTCCATGGCATTGCTTCTAACTCGGCCGCTTCGAGGGCGGACCATCCGAGAGGCAAGCCCAAAACCCCGGCGCCGAACTGCCGCCGGGTCAAACGACACACGTTATGATTCATATGAGTCTCCAGTTGTATGACTGATTCCGATTTCTGCACTGAGTGATACCTTTTCCGGCATGACCCTTGGTTACCTTAGTGGGGTCGAGTGCGCCCGCGATCTCGCGTATGCGCCAGCAACTCTGATAACTCACTTACGATCTCCGGGTGCTGTTGCGCGAGGTTGCGGGTCTCGCCCAGGTCGAGATCGAGATTGTACAGCTCCGGCGCCTGACCGGCCTTTGTCGCGGGGATCAACTTCCACGGTCCACGCCGGATTGCGAGCGCGCGGCCATTCAGCGCCTGCATCACCAGGTGGTCGCGAGACGGCAGGCGCGAGCTCTGTCCCAGGAGCGCCGGAAGCAGATTGAAGCTGTCCGGTCCCTCGGCGGACGCCAGGGACTGGCCTGCAACCGCTCCGAAGGTGGCGAGCAGGTCCACCAGGCAGAACAACTCCCTGGACTCCGAGCCCGCCTTGATATGCCCCGGCCAGCGCGCCAGGAACGGCTCGCGGTGGCCACCTTCGTACAGGCTGCCTTTGCCGCCGCGCAAGGGTCCGCTGAAACGGTGGCCGTTCGCGTCGCGGACATCGAAGCTCAGGTAACCATCGTCCATCGCGCCGCCGTTGTCACTGGAGATCACGATCAGCGTGTTCTCGACCACCTTGCGGCGTTCGAGCGCGGCCAACACGGCACCCACGCCGGCGTCGAATTCCAGGATGGAGTCGCAGCGCGTGCCGCAGCCGCTCTGGCCTCGAAAACGAGGGTGCGGCCACCGCGGCTGGTGGATATTCGATGTCGCGAAATAGAGAAAGAACGGCGCGGTCCGTTTCTGCTCGATGAACGATACGGCCTTGGCCGTCAGCGTGTCGGCCATCCGCTCATCGTCCCACCAGGCTGCCTTGCCGCCGCGCATGAATCCGATGCGGCTGATGCCGTTCACGATGGTGTCCGCGTGGCCCTCCACGAGCGCGAGTTTCAGGAGTTCGGGATGATCGCGGCCGGTTGGTTCGTCGCCGATCTTCCGGCCGTAACTGATCGCGAGAGGATCGTTCGGATCCAAACCGACCACGCGGTGATTTTCGATGTATACGCACGGCACACGATCATTGGTGGCGGCATAGTAGTAGGCGTAGTTGAACCCGACTTCGAGCGGCCCGGGCCGAATCTCCCGATTCCAATCGAGACCGCCGGAGCCTACGCCCATATGCCACTTGCCGACGAGGCCGGTGTCGTAGCCGGCACGTTTGAGCAGGGATGGGACGGTGGTGGTCCCGGGATTGATCGACAACGGGTCCTCTCCGCTGAGGATGTGATCGCCCGCCGGGTTCCGCCACGCGTATTGGCCCGTGAGCGCGGCATAACGAGTGGGAGTGCAGACGGACGCCGAGGAATGCGCATCGGTGAAGCGCACTCCTTCCCTGGCCACGCGGTCGACGTTGGGCGTCTTCACTCGCTCGGCGCCGTAGCAACCGAGGTCACCGTAGCCGATGTCATCGGCGAGGATGAAGACGATGTTGGGCGCGCCGGGCCGCGCTGCGGTGACGGCGGAGGCTGCCAACGGAAGAGAAGCAAGGAAGCTTCTCCTACTCAAGGCTGGACCGTCGAATCTGCAACCGGGCTGCTTCATGGTTCTGCCGTGAGTTCGATGACAGCGGCGCGCCACTCGGCGTCCAACTTAACGGGAATGCCATGCAGCGCCAGCTCCTGCTGAGTCATTGCAGGGAGTTGTTTGCCGTCCACGGTGACCCGGTACCAGGCTCCCGGATCGAGCCCGCGGAGCTTGAACGTTTCTTCCGCTCTACTGTCACCCAGGCGGTACGCCATCAACACGCTTTGTTTCCTGTCGGGAGTGACATACTCGAGCCCCATCCAACCGTTCGGATCCTGATTGGAAGGCGGCGGAGTCAGGTGATACACATCCCCGGCCGTAATCACTCCGCGAATCCTCTTATATAGGGCCACATTCTCGGCCGCACGCTGGCGCAGCGCCGGTGTCCAGTCAAAAACACGGCTGGAAATCCCGAATTGGCCGTTCATCGGCACTCTGAACATGAAGTCCCACCAGCCGGGTGGCGCCGCCATATTCACGTTGGCGCGCTCGCCTTCGCCATCCCCGACCATCCAGTGGTTGCAGACCTGAGGCGCGAACGCGAGCGTGCAACCGTAAGCGAGTTGCACGGAGGGCAGCGGAGCCACCACGTCGGACAGCCAAGTGGTGTGTGTATGCGCGGTGATGCCGAGGTCGAAACGCATCCCGCCGCTCGCGCAGTTCTCGATGACCAGTTTCGGATGTTTGGTGCGCACCTCGTCGAGCCATGCATAGTAACTCATGACATGGTCAAGCAGCACCGCGCCGGTGCGCTCAGCCTGGGCCGCGGGGTCGAACTCGGAGCCGACGTCGATGTTGTAATCGATCTTCATCCACTCGAGTTCGTAATTTTTCACCAGCCGGTCCACCACCGCATGGGCCCACTCGCGCACTTCGGGCTTGGCGAAGTTCAGCATCATACGGACGCCTTTCAGCACGGGCTTTCCGTTGTAGGTCAGCAGCCAGTCGGGGTGTTTCTTGAACATGTCGGACTCGACGCCGATGTTCTCGATCTCCACCCAGATGCCGAACTTCATGCCCTTACTCCGCACATGCCGGGATAGCTCCTCGATTCCGTTCGGGTAGGCTACGCGGTCGGCTTCGTAATCGCCGAGTTCGCTCGACCAGTTCTTCTTGTTGTACCAGCCGGCATCGAGCACGAACACCTCCGAGCCCATCGCGGCCGCGACGTCCGCGCAGTCCTTCATCTGCTGGACGGTCATCTTGCCTGGAAACGGATACCAGGAGTTGAACTGCACCAGGAGAGGATCGTTGGTGGGCGTTCGGGCGAACACGTAACGGCGCTGGTAGCGGTGCATCTGGTTAGCCGCCTCGTCCAGGTCGCCGGAGGTGGCGGTGAAGGCGACCTCCGGCAAAGCCCGGGTAGCCCCGGGCGCGAGGGCGAGCGCTCCCTCGAAGTCGTATTCAGTGCCCAGGGAGACCGATACGTCACTTTGCCGCAGCGGCGTGCCGCCGGTGCCCGACAGCCGTTCGCACTGGAATTTCCAGTTACCGGAGTAAGCGAGTTCCCCGAGATAGCGGACGCCGAGAGTCTTGTTCTCGAGAGAGAACCAGGGGGAGTACAGGCTGGTGGAGCGGCCGCGGAGATTCGCGAGGGTGCGCCGGCCTGCTCCCAGCGGCTCCGTCGCGACTTGCTTTTCCTGACCCCACCCGCCCCAGAGATAGGTCAGGTTGTAGTCACCGGGCGGAAGGCGCCAACTCAACTCAGGCAACGATTCGACGTGCAGGACTTTGCTGCCGCGGTTGGTCAGCTTCACCTTGCGGGAGATGACTCCGGTGTCGCCCCAGGCCGAGTAGGTGGCTTCGATCTCGAGGGGCAGGCGGCGGTGTTGGTATCGCAACCGGAGAGTCTCGACGCCGCCCGGACCTGAGCCGGACTCGGCGGATTTCAGTTCGAGATCTTCGGGAGCGGCGGACTGTCCCTCGATGGTTCCGGAGATATCCTGCGACGGAACGGGCTCGCCCCGCCGCTGCGGACCCATCCTCCAGACGGCCGCTCCGGACGGGCCGAAATACTCGAGCCGCACAGTACCGTCCAACTGGCGAAGGCGGTATTCCACCGGACCCGTCTTCAGGGTCCAGGTCTTTTTCGACGAATCCTGGCGGACTTCGGCCGAAAACGCGTGACTTGCACAGGCGCACACTAACACACCCAAAGAAAGGTAGGTATTGCGTGTCATATTGTTGGCTCGCAGAAAGGCCGCGGAAGGACGCCGGTTTTGGCGCCCTTCCGCGGTGAGCGCGTCGCTGGAGTCTTAAAACGCGAACTTAAGACCTAGCTCGATCACACGAGGCGAGTTACTCATGCTGGTGATCTTGCCGAAGGTCGAGTTGAGAACCGTGGTATTCGGATTCCCGAGGTTGGGGTGATTCAACAGGTTGTAGAACGACGCGCGGAACTCGACCCGCTTACTCTCGCTGATGCGGAAGTTCTTCGCGGCAGCGGAATCGATGTTCCAGGTCCCCGGGCCGTACAGCCAGTTGATTCCGGTAGTTCCGAAGGTGCCGGCGGCGTTCTGGGCGAAAGCGGCCGTATTGAAATAGGCCAACATTTGATCCTGCTTGCTTCGACCGTCGGGCAGGCGCCAGTCGCCCACCAGGTCCGCAGTGTCGCCGCCGATTCCGGTAAGCGAGTTATCGCGCCCGGCGCGCACCGTCAACGGAGCGCCGGTAATCGCATTGAAAATCCCGCTGATTTGCCAGCCGCCGAGCATTAACTGCTGCCACACCGGCGTGCCCTTGCCGCCCCACGGTACATCATACAGGGCGGAAGTTACGAAATTGTGTCTCCGATCAAGGCCGAGGGGGCCGTAGTCCAAGCGGTAGTTATTGGGATTGCGGGGCCCGTTGCTTCCCTCCCCGCCTGTTGAAGCGCCCGCGATGCCCAGGGCCTTCGAAAGAGTGTACGAGCCGAGGATCGTGAAGCCCCTCGAGTACCTCTTGTTGAACACCACTTGGGCGCTGTTGTAGTTCGCGCTCAGGTTGCTCATGAACGCGTTGACCAGGCCAAACTGCGGGTATAACCGGCGCGTCTGGGTATTGGCGATGGTGGACTGTCCGGGAATGTACCGGGCCGGATTGGCCTCTACCGAAGTAGCCATGTGCGAGCTGGAACTGCCCACATAATTCAGCTCGACGACGGCGTCTCCACCGACCGCCTGCTGGAGGGAGAGACTCCATTGATAGTCGGCCTGGGTCTTGAACGGCAGGCCGTAGGTGGTCTCGTTGGCCGTGGGCACGAAGTCAGCGGCCTTCAAGGCATTCAGGTCGCCCGCGTACGGGCGCGGGAACGGGCTGACGCCGTTGAACGGCGGCCCCGCGAAGATATTGTATGCGTCGGCGCCGTACACGGTGAGGTCCGTGGTGAACGGCTGGATGAGGGTGAACCGGTTGAGGCTGATGCCGCGGGTCAGGGGTACATAGAACATCCCGAAGCCGGCGCGGACCGAAGTCTTGCCGTCGCCACGGACGTCCCACGCTACGCCGACACGAGGTCCGAAGTTGTTCATGCGGCTGCCGACCACGCTCGATGCGACGCCCGCGTCACCCGGATACACGAGCCCCACCGGCGCCTTGGGCATGAACGTCGATTGTTGGCCGGGCGCGAGCTGCATCAACTGATTGTTTTCCGAGACGTAGCCGAAATACGGCTCCCACCGGAGGCCGAGGTTCAAAGTCAGCCTGCGGGTCAGCTTCAGGTCATCCTGAAAGAAGAAACTCGGCAGAGTCTGCCGCAGTCGCGAGGTGAGTCCGGTAACCTGGTGATAGTTGTCGAACTTTCCGAGCAGCATGTCAGCGGCGGCATTGCCCGTAATCGCGCCCGAGAACGTCATGCTTCCGCCGGTCAGCCAATTCTGCAGCTCATTCACCCGGTTGTTGTATAACTCGAACCCAAACGCCATGCTGTGCCGTCCCTTGATCCACGACACCGTATCGGTGAGGTGCTTAGTCGGCATGATGTCGCGTGTCGGAGCTTGCGTGTCGGCTGCCACAAATCCGGAAATCGACAATGTGGACTGGGCGACCAACCCATAGCCGGTGTTCATATTGGCCAGGGATATGGGCAGTCCGAGTCCCGTCAGCGAAAAGTCCTTTTGGGGGAACACGCCGAAAGTGCTGCGGACATAGCTGACCCGAAAGGTATTGATCAGAGCGGGTGAGAACAGGTGGTCTTCACCGAAGATGTAATTCTCGAATCGCGTCGGATAGTTCACAAGCCAGTCCGGACCCACGCTGGCCTGCTGCCCTACTTGCGGCACGTCATTGTAGAAGTACCGGAAGGAGAGTTTGTCTTTGTCGCGGAACGAATAATCCACCTTCGCGATTACCTGGTTTTGATCGAGCTTCAGTCCAACCGGCGAGAACTGGTAGAAGTTGCCGGAGTTCGGAAGCGGCAAATAGTCCTTCATGTAGGTATTCGCGAACGGCTGTATTCTCGACGTTGGAATGATGTTTCCCGGAAACGGAGCTCCCGTGGTGGGATCTTTGACGGTGCCGGATGAGGAGAAGTCGCCGACCCGCTCAGCGGCGTTGAGGGTCCTATATCGTGTGTCGGCCGGTGTGCCGCGGGTCTTCGTGCCCTGGTAGCTGGCGAAGAAGAACAACTGGTTCTTGACGATGGGCCCGCCGATGGTACCGCCGTACTGGTTGCGTTTGAAAACCGAACGGGTGGCCGCGAAGAATGGCCGCGAGTCCAGCTCGGTGTTGCGCAGGAACTCGAAGAGGGTGCCGTGGAACGTGTTGGTGCCCGAGCGGGTGACGGCGGTTACCGCGGACGAGCCCCGTCCGAATACGGCGCTGTAGTTACGGGACGTGGCGGAGAACTCCTGCAGCGCGTCCGGGTTGGGATACTCGTTCGCGATGGAGTAGAAGGGGTTCATGTTGATGCCACCATCGAGTGAGAAATTCATGTCGATGTTTCTCCCGCCGCCGGAGCTGAAGGTCGCCTGCTGGGCGCCAAACTGCCCCGCATTACCCGCCGATACGACGCCCGGCAGGAGCGCGACCAACTGCAGCGCATTGCGTCCGTTCAGCGGCAACTGCTCGATGCGCTTGCTGTCCACGAGCTGAGACACCGAACTGCTGGACGTGGTCACGGGAGGTGGTGTCGCTTGTACCTCGACGCTCTCGCTGAGAGTCCCGATGTCAAGCTTCGGATACACGGTCATCTGCTGGCCTACGGTCAGCACCAACGGTCCGATAGAAAGTTCGCGAAAACCTTGCGCAGTGACCTTGACGGTGTATTCACCGCGCGGCACGTCGGTGAAGTTGAAGAAGCCCTGTTCAGAGCTGGCCAACTGACGGGTGTCGCCAGTCTGGGTGTTCGTGAGGACGAGTGTGGCACCTGGGATGGCAGCCTGGGTCGAGTCCACCACGGTCCCGTTGATGGAACCTGTGACCTGTGCCAACGCCGGGGTGAGCAGGATCATCAGAGTCGTAAAGAGGCCCAGCCACAGCGGAAGCCTCAGACGGCAGAACTGGAAATCGCACCGCATATACATTCTCCTTTCAATCCGATAGTTCCATGGACAAGGTATTCACATCTGAAACCACGATAGTATGCCCGCGCTGGCAGGGCGGAAATGGCCGATTCGATGAATTGTATGGATGATTCTCTGATGAACAACGGCGGTTCGCGGCTCAGCCCTTAGTGGTATTTCGGTATTCCGTGGGCGAAATGCCGTGAATTTTGCGGAACAGGCGGGAGAGATACAATGCATCGGAAAACCCGAGTTCCCCGGCGATGCGTTTCACGGGCAGGCTGGTACCGTCCAGCAGTTCGCAAGCGCGACGGATCTTGAGGCGGATGAAATAGTCCAGGGGCGGGAATCCGGTGACCTTTCGGAAGACCGCGCAGAAATGGGATGTTGAGAGATTGACCATGCGGGCCACTTCCGGGATGTTGATTCGATCCTCCCGCCGCTGCAGCATGTACTCGATTGCCCGCTGCGTGCGAAGGATGGTATCCGAGGGAGCGTCGTGGCGCCTGCCGTCTGGCATCGCCAAGCCCAGAAGATGGGCCAAGGCGGTGGAGGCGGGAAGGAGTTGGTTCATCCCGTAGCCGCCGGCAAGTTCATCGGTGATCTCCTTGAACAAACCCGCCAGCCTGGGCGGGTCGGCGACTTCGAGGATGGGAGAGGAGTTGTCGCGGCGCAGGATCGCTCCGAAGCTGGACGCGGCGGCGCCGGCGGCGTGGCACCAGTAGATGGTCCATGGATGCTTTTCCGATGCGCCGTACCGGTGCGGTTCGTTGGGGAGAATCACGATCAACTGGCCGGGTGTGACATCGAACTTCGCATCGCGGAGGCCGACCCATCCGGCGCCGCGGACGCACAGGATCAGAATCAACTGGTCACAGCCGGTGGGGCGCTCGAAGTAGTGAGACGAAGCGTCGGGGTAGTATCCGACGTGCGATGGAACGAGCGATATAGGCAACTGTCCGGCCAGCGCCTGGCGCACCACCGGTGGCGGCAAAACGATGAGTCGCTGTCCTGGAAAGCCTTCCGGAATCCCGCCTGGAGTTCCTTCCATGCGGGATATCGTATCAGAGAATCGTCTATACAATTCGTCGAATCGGCCCTTCCCGCCCTGGAAGCCAGGGCATATTATGAGCGTGATTCCGGCGAAATCCGAATGTAATCATTCCGAAGGAGCGTTATGCGATCCTCGCAGATTCTCACACTATTCACGATGGTGGCGATAGCCGTGCTCGGCAGGGCGGATGCGCAAGAGACCGCCAAGCCAATCCTCACCCCCAAACCGGGACCGGCACCGGCGATCCACGGCCCCAAAGTCTACGGGGCACACCCGGGGCGGCCGTTTGTGTTCCGAATCCCCTGTACGGGGGAACGCCCCATCCGGTTCTCCGCCGATAAGCTACCGCAATCGCTCAAAGTCGATCCGAGTACCGGGATCATCTCCGGCGAAACTCCGCGACAGCCGGGGGATTACCGGATCACGTTCCGGGCTGCCAATTCGAAGGGGAAGACCACCCGCGCATTTAAACTGGTGGTTGGCGACACGCTGGCGCTGACTCCGCCGATGGGCTGGAGCAGTTGGTACATGGCTTATGCCAAGATCAGCGACAAACTGGTGCGCGATCAGGCCGACGCGATGCTATCGAGCGGCATGGCCGATCATGGCTACGCGATGATCAACATCGACGATGGCTGGAACATCAAGCTGAACTCCAACGATCCTGATATCGGGGGCCCGGCGCGGGAGGCCGACGGCGTCCTGCGTACCAACAAGCTGTTTCCGGATATGAAGGGCCTCACCGATTACGTACACTCGAAAGGATTCCGTGCGGGTATCTATATCGGCCCGGGTCCCAGAACGTGCGGAGGCTACGAAGCCAGCTTGGGACACGAAGAACTCGACGCCCGAACGTTTGCGAAGTGGGGTTTCGACTTCCTCAAATACGATCTCTGTTCCTACGGCCAGATGATCAAGGAGAAGAACAACCGCGAGGAGGAGATGAAGCCCTACCGGGTGATGAACGAGGCTCTGAAGAAGCTGGATCGCGACTTCATTTACAACTTCTGCCAGTACGGCCGCGCCAATGTGTGGGAGTGGGGCCGCGAAACGGGCGGGCATTTCTGGCGGACTACCGGAGACGTCGGAGGCCGGGCCGCGAAGGAGAAGGGGCTGTGGGGGAACGTGGAGGCCTACGGTTTCGGGCAAGCGGGCAAGGAGAAGTACGCCGGGCCGGGAGGCTGGAACGATCCGGACAATATTCTGATCGGTCACATCCTATGGAATCGCGAACTCGTTCCGACGCCTTTGACGCCCGACGAACAATATACGTACGTCAGCCTGTGGAGCATCTCGGCCGCGCCGCTGGTTTTCGGCGGGGACATGACCAAGCTCGACGATTTCACCCTCGGCTTGCTGAACAATGACGAAGTGATCGACATCAACCAGGACACGCTGGGCAAGGCCGGATATCCGGTGGCCCGGGATGGCGGCGCCGAAGTCTGGTACAAGCCGATGGAGGATGGTTCGGCGGCCATCGGGCTGTTCAACCGCGGCGATGGCGAAGCTCGGATTTGCGCGAAATGGTCCGACTTGCGTCTGGACGGCAAGTGGATCGTACGCGATGCGTGGCGCCAGCGCGATCTGGGTGTTTTCGAAGGCGAGTACACGGCCACGGTGGCCAAGCACGGCGTCGTACTGCTACGTTTGCGGCGGAAGTAGGTTACTGGTGCCCGATGGCGGAGTTTCACATCAGGCTCACGGAGGAGATAGACGGCGCCATTGGATTGCGCCTGGTTCGGACGCTAAAGAATGTAGGGTTCCGCGACGAAAAGGCGCCGATCGAAGTGAAATGGAACCGGATTGCTCCACGCCAGGACTTGGCATTCGGAGTGATTCGGATTCAAGAGCACGTTGAACTCTTCGGGAATAATGACGGAAGGAACCTTGGCGGCAAGCTGCTCCACGCGGATCCAGGCGTCCCTCAGGAGTCTGGGGCGTCGAAGGTTGCGGCGGAAGTAGAGTGTTGACCTGGGTTCGCCCTTATTGCAAATTGAAGTATGCCGATGCGCACTAGTCCGAACCTTTCGCCGACCCCGGAACGCGAGCAGGCCGGGGAGGCCGGGCTCGAGGAACTGCGGGCAAAGGTGCGGCGCGGCATCGAGCAGGCTGAGCGCAGGGAACTCCTCGATGGCGACGCTATTTTTGACGAGATCCGGCATTTGAGCGCGCGGCGCCGGCCGGAAAGCAACCCGGACTGAATCGTTCCATTCGGCTGCGCGTTTGCATACAATCGAAGGGTCGAAATACTGCCATGACCCGCCGCATTGTCCGCATCGCCCTCACATTCTTTATTGTTTCCGGATTCGCCGCGTTCGCCCAGCAGACTCCTTATAAGGATCCTTCGCTGCCGGTGGAACGGCGCGTGGAGGATCTGCTGTCGCGCATGACGCTGGAGGAGAAGGTGTCGCAGATGATGAGCGACTCCGCCGCCCATCGACCGGCTGGGCGTTCCGGCCTACAACTGGTGGAACGAATGCCTGCACGGCGTCGCGCGGGCCGGTGTCGCCACCGTATTCCCGCAGGCGATCGGGATGGCCGCATCCTTCGATGCCCCGCTGATGCACCGCGTCGCCACCACCATCTCCGACGAGGCTCGCGCCAAACACCACGAGTTTCTCCGGCAGGGCAAGCGCGGCATCTACCAGGGGCTGACGTTCTGGACACCGAACATCAACATCTTCCGCGATCCGCGCTGGGGGCGGGGCCAGGAGACCTACGGCGAGGATCCGTTTCTCACGGGACGGCTGGCCGTCCAGTTCGTGCGCGGATTGCAGGGCGACAATCCGAAGTACCTGAAGACGATCGCCACGGCGAAACACTATGCCGTGCACAGCGGTCCGGAATCGACGCGGCACACGTTCGACGCTCGGGTGGACGACAGCGACCTGTATGACACCTACCTGCCGCAGTTCGAAGCGGCCGTGAAGCAGGGCGGCGCGCTTTCCGTGATGTGCGCCTATAATCGCTTTCGGCGGCGAGCCGGCATGCGCCAGTCCGTTCCTGGAAGAGACGACCCTGCGAAAGCAGTGGAAATTCCCGGGCTACATCGTTTCCGATTGCGGGGCCATCGGCGACATCTACCTGAACCACAAGACCCAGCCCACTCCCGAAGCCGGGGTTGCCGCAGCGGTGAAGGCCGGCACCGATCTGGATTGCGGCGTGGAGTACGCGAGCCTGGTTCCGGCGGTGAAGCAGGGCCTCATTTCAGAGAAGGAGATCGACACGTCGATCCGGCGGCTGTTCACGGCGCGGTTCCGGCTGGGGATGTTCGACCCGCCGGAGATGGTGCCCTACGCGCAGATCCCGTACAGCGTCAACGACAGTCCCGCAGCACGGAGCTGTGGCGCTCGAGATGGCGCACGAATCCATCGTGCTGCTGAAGAACGAGGGCGGCCTGCTGCCGCTGAAGAAGTCGATCCAGACCTTGGCGGTCATCGGCCCAAACGCGGACTCCATCGATACCCTGCTGGGCAACTATAACGGCGAGCCATCGCATCCGGTGACGCCGCTGGAGGGGCTGAGACAGAAGCTGGAACCCGCCACAAAAGTGCTGTATGCCCAGGGCTCCGACCTGGCGGCGGGGGCGCCTGTGTTTCAAACCGTCCCGGTGACGGCGCTGTTCATCTCTAACGGAGACGATCGCAAGCCGGGCCTCAACGGCGAATATTTCACGAACTGCAACTTCAACGGAAAGCAGTACCGCCCGCGGGAGATGACGTATCCGAGCAGCGGGAAATCCACCGGCGAGATTCCTGCGAATCCCACCCCGCTATTCACCCGCGTGGACGATCGGGTGGAATTTCACTGGGGCGCGGGTGCGCCGCGTAAGGATATGGACGGCGACAACTTCGGAGTCCGCTGGACCGGCTATCTGGCGCCGACGGTGACGGGGAAGTATTATCTCGGGGCGAACGGAATGAATGCTTATGAGGTGTACCTGGAGGGAAAGCAGGTAGCTCGGCGCAACGACATTCACGAACGGGCGTACGACTATTCGACGGTGGACCTGGAGGCCGGCAAGCTGTA
Source organism: uncultured Acidobacteriota bacterium (assembly GCA_963737465.1). Classification (GTDB taxonomy): domain Bacteria; phylum Acidobacteriota; class Terriglobia; order Bryobacterales; family Bryobacteraceae; genus TMP-7. The sequence goes on along the minus strand of CAVTTC010000011.1, from coordinate 355,358 downwards.
CGCGCTGCGGGTGGAATTCCACGAGTATCACAACGACGCGGATATGCGGCTGGTGTGGTCATTGCCGCGGCCGAATTACGAACAGGAAGCCGTGGACATTGCCGGCCAGTCCGATGCCGTAGTGATGATGCTGGGCCTCTCGCCGCGACTCGAAGGCGAGGAGATGAAGGTGGAAGTGGAAGGGTTCAAGGGCGGCGATCGCATCAAGCTCGGGATCCCGCAGGTTCAGGAGGACTTGCTGAAGCGGGTGATGGAAACGGGAAAGCCCGTGGTGCTGGTGCTGCTGAACGGCAGCGCGGTGGCTGTGAACTGGGCCAAGGAACACGTACCGGCGATTGTCGAACTCTGGTATCCGGGACAGGCAGGCGGGAACGCCATCGCCGATGCGCTGTTCGGCGACTACAATCCGGGCGGCCGGCTGCCGCTCACGTTTTACCAATCGGAAGACCAGATTCCGCCCTTCGACGATTACAGCATGAAGGGCAAGACGTACCGCTACTTCGAGGGACAGCCGCTGTGGCCGTTCGGCTATGGGATGAGTTATACGAAGTTCAGCTATCGCGACCTGCGGATTCCGCCCGAGATCCGGGCAGGGAACAGCCTGCGAGTCTCGGTGGAGGTTCAGAACACCGGAGACCGGGCCGGCGATGAAGTGGTGCAACTGTATCTCAAACACAACAACGCAGGGGTTCCGGTGCCCATCCGGTCACTGGAAGGATTCGAGCGGGTGTCGTTGAAAGCGGGCGAGAAGAAGCGGGTGGAGTTCGCATTGCCGGCGCGCCAACTGCAGGTGACCGGTACGGGCGGGCGTCCAGTGACCGGCGGCGCTTTGGAGATCTCGGTGGGCGGCGGCCAACCCGGCCAGTACGCGCCAACAACGGATGTGTTGACCGGCAGTTGCCGGGTAGTCAAGTGAGGTCACAATTCATGACGAGTTCGAATCGCAGGCAATTTCTGGGAGCGCTGGGCGCACCGCTGGTGTACGGCGCGGCGGCGGGTCAGAAGTTGAAGATCGGCGTGATCGGGTGCGGGTGGTACGGCGGCGTGGATGCGAACAACGCGCTGAAAGCGGGCGGCGTGGAGATTGTGGCGCTGTCCGACGCCGACAGCGAACACCTGGAGACCTTCGCCAAGGAGATGGAACAGAAGCAGGGCTCGCGTCCCAAGCTGTTCAAGGATTATCGCGAGTTGCTGGATATGCCCGGACTGGAGGCGGTGATCATCGCCACGCCGCCCCACTGGCACGCGCTGCCGTTCATCGCGGCCTGCAGGAAGGGGCTGCACATTTACGAAGAAAAGCCCCTCGCCTACGACATCCGCGAAGGCCGGGCGATGGTGGAGGCGGCGAAGAAGAACCAGGGGACGGTGCAGATCGGATTCCAGCGGCGGCAGAGCGCTGCGTATCAACAGGTGGCGCAGTTCATCCGCGAGGGCAACGCGGGACGGATTGTCCAGGTGGACGTGCAGATCCACTACCAGGCCGCGACGCCGGATGCGACGCCGCAGGATCCTCCCGCCACGCTCGATTGGGAGCTGTGGTGCGGGCCGGCGCCGAAGTGGCCGTACTCGCCGGCCATCGGACATAAGAGCTGGAGATTGGCGGAGCCCTACGGCAACGGGCACCTGGTGGACTGGGGCATCCACCTGATGGATGCGACGCGGATGATCCTGGGCGAATCGACGCCGAAGTGGGTGGAGGCGGCGGGCGGACTGTATCAATACAAAGGTAAGATCACGACGCCCGACACGCTGACGGCGCACTTCGAATTCGAGCGTTGTCCGGTGGTGTGGCGGCACCGGTTGTGGGGAGCGGCGGAGTACTCGCCGGAGGTGAGCAATGGGATCTTCTTCTACGGCGAGAAGGCGACGGTGTTTGTCACGGACTCGCGCTGGGTGGTGATTCCGAATGCGAAGGGCGGCGAGCGGAAGACGTTCCAGGTGGATGGGGACACGGGGCTGAAGCACGTGGAGAACTGGCTGGAGGCCTTACGGGCGCGGAAGCAGCCTACGGTAGTGCCCGAGGACGGGTTCTACTCGACAGCCACGGTGCAATTGGCGATGATCGCGTACAAGACGGGGTCGCGGGTGGTGTGGGACCGGCAGAAGGAGCAGATTGTGAGGAATCCTGCGGCGGCGAAGTTATTGAAGCGGGAGTATCGGGCCCCCTATAATCACCCATATGCTTGACCTGGATATCACCCTGCAGCACCGCGTCAGAAGCATTGGGAGGTCAGAAGTGGCGAAGTTAGGAACTACTAAGCGGCCGGCGGTGGTCCGCGTGCAATCGCCGGAGGAGGCCGAGGAAATCGTCGAGTTTGCTCGACAGTGCGGCTGGGAAGTAATTGTCGGTGTGGAGCCGGATCAATTCGAAGACTTGTCCGATCTCCATAAGCTCATGCGCACCGAGGCGAGGCCGGAAACCAAACCGCGCTTGCCGCCGAAGATCAGCGGCAACGATTACTGCCCTTGCGGAAGCGGCAAGAAGTTCAAGAAATGCTGCGGCGTTGTGGCTACAAGTCCGGAAGGGTGAAGTGTCCCTGATTACCGACGGATCTTGTCTCGTCCCCTGGTCGAGGGGGGTGGGTCTGAATGCATTCGTTCGGTGGCGGACAGGGTCCGGGACTGGAGCGGCTGGTGCATGTCATTGTGGCGCGCGCACTCTTCCCCGTTTCTGCCGCCAGAGACGTTCCCGCCAGGGATCGTCCGCCCACCTTTGCCGAGACGAGGCGGGGCTGGAGAGCCGGCTCTCAGCCCCACACGGGGTTGCCTGGTGGAACGAAGTCCATGACCTGGCGAGTATCGAGGCAAGCATGGCCCGCGAGTCGATGGCGCTGAACCAACGCACGTCTTCATAATCGAGACGGCTCGCAGGCCAATTGGCTGGATCCAGTGGTATCGCTGGTCTAATTACCCAGAGCATGCAAGACAACTCGGCACAGAACCCACTTCGGCTGGTATCGACCTCGCAATTGGGGAACTCGCGATTACCGGTTTGGGATTGGGACACGTCGCGATCCGGAAATCCCCCGCGCGTGGTGTTCGCGAACCCGAAAGTCGACGCCGTGATCACCGATCCTCAGGAGGGTAATCTGAGGTCACTATCCGCTTTCACAAAGGCGGGCTTCAAGGCAGTCAGCCCGGCGTCTTGATCGACCAGAAGTTGGAGTTGCTCTCGCTGTTTGACCTACATGCGGCGGATTAGCGCCGTGGGCGGAATACGCGCCACTCGGACGGACGCCCACGCGGCACCCCGGATACTGACCTTGGTACGTGTCGACAATACGCTCGGTGCACACGGCGTCGCGTCTTTCCTCGAAGAGCGCGCGGCCGGCGCACTTGGCCGTGGTGTTCTCAATGCCGTAGCGCCGCGGATCGTACAGCAGGTCATCGAAATACGATCCGCTCATCGCAATTTCGGCGCTCGTCAGCTCCGCTCGCATTTCGGCCTGAATCCGCCGCAGTTGCGGATTGAGCGGCAGGCCGGGTTCCTGCGACGCAAGAATCTCTGTCGGCAGAAGCGCCACTTGGAACGGTCGCCCGCCCACTTCGTACCGCTTGCGCATCTCGCTCTCCAAGATTGGCGACCACCTCCGCATCCGGCAGCCGGCCATCGTTCAGCCTTCTCGCGAAAGAGGACAGCTTGGTGCGGGGGCGAACTCCACGCGCTTCGCCTTGACCCGTCCGGCGGAGTCGTCCACCTGTTCCACCGTTTCGCGCGAGCAGCGCGTCCTTGTTCTTCTGACCCTCGTAGCGGTCGCTCGAAGCGCCGCTCACCGCGCAATTGGGCCTTCGAGGCAGAGGCCGGCGCCACTTGCGAACACCAGCGTAATCGAGCCGGCGAAGCTGTACTGGCAGGAAGAACTTCGGGGCGGGAGAGCATCTGCTTCGAAATTCAATTTCGGATACCTTTATGTTATGAGAGAATGGACCGGTTCCAGACGCGAGTAGTTTTGGTGGCGAAAGGGAGAGTAGATGTCCACAAAAGAAAACGCAATTGGGCGACGTTCGTTTCTGAGGACGGGCGCGGCAGCCGCGGGCCTTGGCCTCTTGGCTGACCTTGAAGCGTATCCCCAGAATGTCAACAGGAATTCAATTCCGTCGGACTTGAAAATCACTGACATGCGCATCGCCGTTCTGAGAGGGCCGGGAGGCCAGGCGCCCGAGCGTCGAGCAGGCGCACGCGGCGGCGGCAGGGGACCGCTGCCTCCTGCGACTCCCGGCACGGGAGGGGCCTCGGGAGGCACGATCGTCGTCCGAATCGATACCAATCAGGGAATCTCGGGTTACGGCCAGACGATTGGGGACGGCCCGCAGCCGAACTACGTGCTGACGCATAAGACCCGAGTGGTCGGCGAGAATCCCTGCAACGTTGACAAGATCTTCCGCAAGATCAAGATTCATGGCGCGTATAACCGTCGGGGGAGCGGCGTCAACGCGATTGAGAACGCGTTGTGGGATCTGGCCGGCAAAGCTTATGGCGTGCCGATCTATCAAATGCTTGGCGGGAAATTTCGCGACAAGGTCCGCATGTACACCGAGGGTGACCCGCGCTCGAACGATATCAAAGACATCGCCGCCGATTATAAGGAGAGAGTCGCCGCGGGGTTTACGATGCTCAAAATGGACCTGGGCGTAGCTCGCGTCCTCCAAGGCAAGCGGGGCACGATGTTTGCGCCGGCAGGCTATAACGGGGAACCGGGGGAAGGCCCCGAGAACTACTATCAGGGATTGGAGATCAGCGACAAGGGATGTGAACTCGTAGCCGACTACGTCGCTTCGATCAAGGAAGCCATGGGCGACGCCGCCGACATTCCCATGGGTCACGACCATTTCGGGCACCTCACCGCGAAAAGTTGCATCAAGCTGGCTAACGCGCTGGAGAGGGTCACTCCGTCGTATTTGGAAGACATGGTCCCGTGGTTCCGGGTGGAGGAGTGGAAGCTCATCACCAATTCGATCCGGGTGCCCACCTTGACCGGCGAAGACGCCTACCTGGTGGAATCGCTCGAGCCGCTTTGCCAAGCGCGTGCAGTCGATTATATCCACCCGGATCACCTGGTTATCGGCGGCTGTCTCGAATTGAAGAAGACCGCCGACATGGCGGCCAAGTATTCGGTGGGGATGATGGTCCACAGCAACGCTACACCGATCGGCTACGCAGCGGGCGCGCACGCGATAGCCGCCTGCCAGAACTTCCTCGCCATGGAATGGCACCAGCCGCAGCCAGCCTGGCACAAAGACATAACCGACGCAGGGGACCTCGTGGTTAAGGGCTACATCCCCGTACCGACGGGGCCCGGCTTGGGCATCAAAGTCAATGAAGAAGCGATGCGCCCACTCTGCAGGCAGGGTGAGTTCTTCACCGATCCTACGACGTATTGGGATTCACAGACCGGCGGAGAGAAGACGTATACCTAGGAAAATGTCGAGGCGGAAGGAGATAAAATCCACGTAGGGTGCTCTCTACATGGCAGGACTCAACCTTGCCGAGATCATGCGGTTGGAGCGGGACGCGGTGGCCGTCGAAACCAAGCTTGCGCAGTGCCCGCCCCTGGTCGCAGTGAATCAATTGGACGACATAGCGCGCGTACCCAGCCGGCTACGGTACCACCACCCAGTAGCGATTGGAGCTCTCGCCGGTAGCAAAGGCGCTTTTGTGGCTGATTGTCCGACGCTGCAATACAAGGCTTTGTGGGTTACGACCAGCAACGACAGCTACCGCGAGGACTACCTGACGTTCCTGAATCAGAGCTACGGACTCAGCTTACCGTCGTTGCCCGACGGCTACGACGTCGATCATTTGTACAACCGGTCACGGGCCCGCGGGTACGGCTTGAAGTATGTCCGCACCGCGTTGGTCGGGTACGTGGCCAATCGTTCTCACGGCGCGGCGTACGAAAAGGACTTGACCCGCAACGAAGCGAGGCGGGAGCGGCAGGATATCAAGCTGATGGACGAGATCACTTCGATGAAGTATTTCGGCTTTCTTTCGCCGTTGCGGAGCGATCCGCGACCCGGCGAGGTGGCCGCCTATGTGGCCTTCGCATCATCAAAGCTGGGGCTGGATCCCGATCGCGTGAGAGAGAGCGTCGCCTACCTACGGCAAAAGGCCTCGACACCCTGGGCTAGAAAATAGAGCAATAAGGCACCGGATCAGGCCGGGTCTAGCGGTTTGACAGGAAGACCCAGGCGGCTGTCGAGCGTCGTGAGGCGAGAAGCCCACTTTCCTCAGCCACCTCATGGATCCCCGTTTGGAGATAATACTTTCCATGCGGTTGTTCGTGGCATTTGCCCTGGCGGGTACGGTTGCCGTAATAGCGGCGGGTCCGCCGGTAGCGGAGATCTCGAATGGAAAGATCAGCGCGACGGTGTATTTGCCGGATCCGGTGAGCGGCTTCTATCAGGGGACGCGGTTTGATTGGTCCGGCGTCGTCCGCTCCCTCGAGGCGAATGGCCACAGATACTACGGCCCTTGGTTCACTAAGCGCAGCGAGGCCGTTCGCGATTTCATCTACGACGGCGAAGACATCGTGGCAGGTCCGTGCAGCTCGACGATGGGTCCGGCCGATGAGTTCCAGCCGCTCGGATATGATGCCGCGAAGCCGGGTGGGACGTTCCTGAAAATCGGCGTCGGAATGCTGAGACGCTCTGATGGAAAAGCCTACGACGCGTACAGGCTATATCCGATTGCCGATCACGGAAAGTGGTCCGTCAAGCGCAATGCCGACTCAATTGAGATCCTCCAAATCCTGAGCGACGGATCGTCGGGCTACGCCTACGAGTACCGCAAGACGCTCCGCCTGGTAACAGGCAAAACCGAGATGGAACTCTCCCACAGCCTGAAGAACATTGGAAAGAACGCGATCGAGACGCAAGTCTACAATCACAACTTCCTTGTAATCGACGGCAAGGGGCCGCAGGCGGGGACGACGGTTGTGCTGCCGTTCGCGATCAGCACGGAGCGCAATCCGAATCCGGAACTAGCCGCGATTGACGGCAACAAAGTTGTCTACAAGAGAACTCTCGCCGGAGAGGATGTTGTGTCTTTCCCGATCACTGGATTCGGCAAGACCGCTTCCGATCACGAGATCCGCGTGGAAAATAGGGCGCTGGGGGCCGGGATGAGCATGCGGGGGGACAAGCCTCTAGAGAGAGTAAACCTGTGGTCGATTCGAAGTAACGTTTCCGTCGAACCGTTCGTGAAGGTGTCGGTCGCGCCGGGCAAAGAGTTTCGGTGGACGAGTTCCTACCGCTACTACTCGATTCCTTAGAACTCGACTTCCATACGGCCGACGATCCGGTTTAGAACCGCCGATTCCACTGGCGGGGATCAATAGCCCCTGACGTTGCAAGTATAGTTCGCGGCGTCGTTGGTACTGCCGGTTCCTCGATAGACAGCTCGTTGCGGGTATGGGCAAAGGGGGCGAGTCATGTCGACGCGGCCACGTTCGTTGACTCTAAAGGCTGTGATGGAGTCAGGAGGCTTGTTCTGTTCGCGCCAACGTTCGAGCGCGGCGAGGGCGTTGAATTGATTGGGGCCGGTGCCGCCGCCGCAATGCGCCATGCCGGGGATCATGAAAAGACGAAGCCAGTTGTCTTGACTGGGGCCCATTTGTTTCAGGACGGACTCGTAATAAGAGATGGTATTGAAGGCGGAGATCGCGCCACCGGAACCACCGTCGCTCCAACCGTGATAGATGAGTAGCTTGCCCCCACGCGCTTTGAATTTGGCCAAGTCGGGATCGACGGCGTGGATTTCTTTCCCGTGGAGGAATGCTCGTTCGATGTCCTTTTCAAGATCGAAGCTGCGCCAATCCCAAGCCGGGTTTTGATTGGCGATGTAGCGGAACATGTCGATGTCCATGCCGCCGGGCTCAGTGGCGCCGGCCGGAAGGCGCCAGCCGAGCTCACCACCGAAGGGAACACGAGGGTAGAGGAGTTCGCCGGTGGATTTACGTGCATCGGTGTAGGCGGCATTGACGGTTTCCAGTTGCTGCGGGGTGAGGCAACTTGCGGTTCCGGGGCCGTCGCACTTGAGGACACTCGGATCGAAGTTGCAGTCGCGGGGGTCTTCGAGGAGGCGGTCCTTGACGCCGTCGTTGGCGTCGCATTTGTCGAGGACTGCGTCATTGAGGAGCTTCAGTTTTTCGGGCGGCAGCGCGTGTTGCGGTGACTTGAGCGCGGTCATCAACAGGAGCATGCGCCAGGCGCAAAGGTGGATCTGGTTGTTAGCCGGCGCGCCGGCGATGATGCCATCGAAGTCTTCCGGGTAGCGCTGCGCCGACATCAGGCCCTGGCGTCCACCGGTTGAACAACCCTCCCAATAGGACAGCCGCGGGCCACGTCCATAATACGCCGCTACCAGTGCCTTGGCTTTGACGGCGGTTTCGTGAACGGCGCGAAAGGCGAAATCGATGATCTTCTCGGGATGGCCAAGTGCAAAACTGCCGCTGCCGCCGGTATGACCGGTGTCGGTGGACGCAGTGGCATAACCTTCGCGAACGGCGTTCGTCATTCCGCCGGTGTTAACGCTACCGACGAAACCGCCTCCGCCTACCATCAGGAATTTGCCGTTCCACACGGCCTGGGCCGGAAACCAGACTTCGGACTTGATTTCAGAATCGGCCGACGGCCGGAGAGTGATGGAAACCCGACAGTGAGTTGCCGTTTGCGCCGCGGCGGTGACGTCGGGCAGGCGCGCCATGTCGGCACAGGGTGTCTGGGCGAATAGCGGGACGGCGAGAAAAAAGAGCAGGCGCATGCTCACAGACTACTGCGTTTTGGCGCCCCACGATTAGGGCCAACCACTTCGGACACCGAGATCCGCTGTCCACCTCGGATTCCGAGCCGATCACGCGCCACTCGGAGAAAGCCGAATTGCCCTGAGATGTCAAAAGTCCATGGCGGGCTACAGCTTGATGCTGGCCTCGGGCTTGCGCAGCCCCGCCGCCAAGGCCTTCGTGCGGATGGCATCTCCGGCCGGAAAGGGAGCCTCGAAGAAGATTGCCTGCATCACCCGGGCATAACCCGTCAACGCGAGGATGGCTTGCTCCCACTTCTCCGGATACTTCCCTTGTAACTCGGGAGCTAAGTCGAGACAGATGGCCAGATAGGCAGCCCGCGCTCGTTCTCTCGCATCTCCACCGTTTGCAACCGCCTTTTCAATCCCGACCCTCAATTCCGATCGCATGGCCGCATGCTGCTTCTCCAGATCGGGGAGGCGCTCCACGTTGGCGGGCTGCTCGGTGCGAATGCGGTACACCGGCCGGCCATCCACCGTCGTCTTCGAACCGCCGTGCGCGGTAATGTTCTGCACCGCCAACGCGATCAGCCGGTCGCCGTAGCTGGTGATGGTCTCGCCCTCCGGCATGTCGTCCCGGCTGGTATTGCGGTACGCGTCCTTGATATTCCAACCCTGGCTCTTCAGGACCTTGTAACCCTTCATAACTCCGAGAATCGTCCCGGCCGCCGCCGCATTGTTATCCGCATCCCACCCGAGGTTGAAAGCGCTGCGGACGGTTTGGACAAAGTCGCCGTCTCCGTATTGGAGAGCCGCAAACGTGGACGCGCCGTTCAGCCAGACGCCGTTCCGATCCCGCATATCGTGGCCGCCATACTTCGAGTACCGTTCCATGGTCAGTTTGCGGGTCGCGCGCCAGTCGCGAGGGTTCTCCTTACACCAGCGGCGCACATCGGCGAGGATCTGACTCATCACGCTCCTCGGATCCAGTGCCGCCGCGCCGGCATCCAGAATCCGGTCCATGTCATTCGTCAGGAACGCCGTGGCAATCATGGCGTCCATCATCTGGGTGGACTGAACGGCTTCCCCATCCACGCTCACATGCGTGTAATGAAGACCGATGCGAGCCGCCGTCTGGGGCATCCCGGGCGAGATCAGGCCCCAACTCTCGCTGACGAACTGGCCGGAGAGGTTGAAATCGGCCCAGGGGTTGATGCCGATACGACCGGTGAGCGGCGGATCGATACCCAGATCCATGAGCTGGCGCAGGTACAGGTGGGAGCACCAGATCCGGCGGTTGATGTGCTTCTTCCAAATCTCCGGAATGTTCCGGTACGGGATCAACAGGGTGTTGGTCCGCTGCATCTCGAGGAGGTACGGCCATTCGACATCGGTATCATCGTCGGTCCATCCGCCGTCGGGCAGCTCCGGCGTGTATTCCTCGACGTTGCCGGGATCGAGAATATACTTCATCTCGTGTTTCAGACCATTGAGGTCTCCCAGCAGCTGTCCAAGGAATCCACCCCGGATCTTGTCTTCCAGAAGGTCAGCCGGAATCTCGGCGGTGGCCCGATGGCCGGACTGGGCGAGCAAGGGAAGTGTCCCTGCCAGCATCATGAACTCACGGCGTCTCAGCAGTGGCATCCGTCTTCTCCGTGAGCCCCGCGTGAGACTGATACCGCTTACTTACGTGCGCGGCTCGGTAGAATTTCTAGGCGCGGAATCGGAACTTCACGTCCTCGATCCGCGACCCGGCCACTTCAATTCGCCGCAGATCTCGGGTTCCAACGCCGTTCTCTTCGGCCAGCCGCAGCGTGCTGTCGCATCTCTCGAACGGCGCCGTGCCGCGGTCCGCCATCGGATCAAAACCCATGATGCCCATGCAGACCGCGTCGGTGGTAACAGCGTTCGTTCCCGCCACCAGCACTCGCGGAGCGATATACTTGGCGCCCGGAATCCAACAGCCCTCGCCGTGATTGATGGTCTCGATTCCGTCCACAATCGCCAGGTGAATGGGACGCGCCGCCACCAGATCGGAAACGACACGCGGCACACGATAGCCGCCGTCGCGCGGCGACTTCGGATCCTTTTCCTGCAACGCGCTCTTCGACGGTCCGCGATTGCCGTAATGGAAAGGTCCGCGGCCGCTCCGCGGCACCAGTGACGGTTCGTCCACACCGGCGCCTTCGCCATAAATCGTGCACGGCGTACAGCCAAAGCAGTTCTTCATGGACAAGGTGACGCCTGTGGTGGCGTGCTCCTTCAATTTCGCGATGGATACGAAAACATCGCAGTCTTCGTAGGAGTGGTTCAGGTCGAAGCCGGGAAAGATGTGTCCGCCGCCGGGCACCATGAACCGAGAGTACTTCTTTCCGCTACCCAGAAAATTGGTGTTCTCGAACTCCACCCGAGTCGCCGCGTTCATCAGGTCACGAGGCTCCCAGTTGGCCGCCAGCATGAACTCTTCCAGCGGTTCCACCGTCGCCCAGGGGCTCTCCACAATGCGCACGCGCTTCGCTCCGGCCTGTCCCATGAGGTGGATGGTGGAGCCGATCACGGCAGGGTGTGTCCAGTAGGTGATCTCCGAAGGCATCGAGCCCAGCCTCTGTGTTGGCCCACCGGTCAGGTTGATTTTGATGACAACGGTCTTGTTCTTCACCAGCCGTCCCAGCCCGCCGAGTTGGTCGAACATCCGGTTCAGCGTGGGCGTCAACTCGGCGCCGTACGATGAGCAGCGGGCCACCGCAACGGGCGCCGTCGGGGCCTGGGCGGCCCGCACCGGTAACGCCGATCCCAATGCTGCCGCAACAGAACCGGCCAGCCAGTCTCTACGAGTCATATCACGCATGGTACTCATTACTCCCCTCTAAGAGCGACGCAGTTCGATGGCCGAGTATACCGCAAATGCCGGTACCGGCACTTCGGAAAAACGCTGTGGACGGGCCGTGACTTTCAGGTCCTGAGGCGTGGGATGTTCCAACGAGACTACCTGTGCCCGCGTGAATCCGTCCGCGGTCGCGATGGTGATCTGCTCGCTGGACCGCCGCCTGCCGTAGTTGACCAGGTGCAGTATGCCTTCGTTGTTCCCGCGCCCGTAAACCGCGCCCACCATGCCCTCGTTGTAGATCCGGAGCACGTCGGTTCGCCGGCCGATCAGAACTCGCACCTCGCTGGCTAGAACGAACGGGTCGGACCAAGCCTTGTCCGGCACCGCGATCCGGCCCTTGCCCGCCGTGCGGACACTGTATCCAATCATCGGACTTGGGCCGGCCGCCCCGCCCCAGGCGGCTATTCCCGAACCGCGCGATCCAATCAGCAATCCGCCGTTGTTCGCGAACTGTTTCAACGTTGCGGCCGTTTGCGGGTCCGGAGCCTGCTCGTCGACGAACACGACAGAGGCCACCTCAGCGGGCAGTTTCGTGATCGGACTCCGCTTGGGCACGATGCGGTACAACAGATTGCGCCGGTCCGACATGTTCAGGAACTCTTTGCCGAGAAACTCGTTATCGCCCGAGAAATCGGAGATGATAGCGAGACTCGCGCACGGTTCTTGAAGCGCCGCCGCCGCGGGCCGGGTCGCGAAGAACCGGATCGTCTCCATCATCTTTCCCCAACGCGACTTCATGGCGGCATCGCCCGCGGCGAGCGACTTCGCGAAACCATCGTCCAGTGAGATCACCCAATGCGCGCCGAACGCCTGCGATTCCGCTACTGCCAGCTGATAGGACGCGTCGGTTTGGACGACGCCCTTCTCGGGCACCGCCTCCACCCAGATCGGTTTTTCGGGATCCAGCGCCCTGGCCAGCCGGATCGACCAGCCGTTGGCGTCCACCCACGGGGCGCCCGTCGGTCCCGCATCTGCCCCCGCGCCTCCGCCCCTCCGGGCGCGCACCCCGGGCCATTGGGGATCCGCCAGGAACTGTATCGAAGATGCTAACTCGGCGCGGCTGGGCGCCTGCAGACCCCGGGTGCGGGCCGCGTCGGCCACCGCCTTGGGCGCGTCCAGGATGCAGTTGACCGGAGAGCCTTTCAGAACGTCTAGGAGTGCCGGATCGTTCCACGCCGCCGGCCAGCGCAGAGGAACCGATTTGTCGAATGAATTACTGAGCATGGGATAACCCGCTTGAATTCTATCGAACCGCCGAGGCCGGCGTCACCCCGCCGCCGGCATCAGCGCTTCCGTTACCTTCACCCCCAACCTCTGCCGCGCATCCGCGGGAACCAGCAACGTCAGCGCGCTTTCCACGATTTCGATACGCGCCGGAAGCCGTCCCGCGAACTCGCCATCCACTTGCACGTACACCCGCTGATCCGTCGGATCGCGGAGTTCGATACGGCGGGCCCGGTCGATATGCACCCCCGGAAACTGTCCCAGGGACCGGGTCAGCACACCCACCAGGTGGATCAAATATCGTGACGCGTGCCGGCCTTGAAACGTAACCACCTCGAAGTCGTGTTCCAGCAGGGATGCGTTGGATGCGATGGTCAGGTCGCCGCCATAGTTCTTCACCCGGCTGGCCAGCGCGAACCCGCAGCGATGCGTGGTCCCGTTGAACACGGCATCCAGTTGCGCGATCCGGCGGCCCACAATCGAGAATCCCGCAGCCCAGTACGCGAGCTTGCCCAGACGATCCTTCACCCCGGCGTTCACGTCATATACGATGCGGGCGTCCAGGCCGGCTCCGGCCATCATCAGGAAGTAGCGCGAGCCCAGGTCGGTGTGCACCTGCCCCACGGAAATCCGCTCAGGGGCGCACTGCTTGATCATGCGGGCCGCTTTCTCCATTCCGTTGCCGAAACCCAATTCCATGGCCAGCACGTTTGCCGTCCCGGCCGGCAGGATGGCCAAAGGTACATGCGAGAACACCATCCCGTTGGCGACTTCGTTGATGGTGCCGTCCCCGCCTAACGCCAGTATCAGATCGGGATCCGTGAGGACGGCCTGCCTGGCGATCTCGGTGGCCGTGCCCGGACCCGTCGTGGGTACCGCACGTACACGGATGCCCTCGCGTTCGAGCAGCTGCACCGCCTGGTTAATGATCTTTCCCTTGCTGGAGCGCACCTTGCCCGCTACGGGATTGTAGATCAGGACTGTATTCTGGTAGGTAGAGATAACGCCTCTTCTACACTAATTGTAACGGCTCAATGACTGAAACTGCCCGGCAGCGAATTGAAGAATTGCGCGAGGAACTACGCAGGCACGAACACCTGTACTACGTACTCGATCAACCGGAGATCACCGACGCCGAATACGACGCCTTGATGCGGCAGTTGCGCGATCTCGAGGCGGAACACCCGGACCTGATCACGCCGGATTCTCCCACCCAGCGGGTCGGCGGGAAGCCGCGTGAAGGATTCGTCAAAGTGGCGCACAGTGCGCCCATGCTCAGCCTGGACAATGCGCTCAACGAGGCTGAACTGCGCGACTTCGACCGCAGGGTCCGTGACTTACTGAATGGGGAGCCGTACCGGTATGTCGCGGAACTCAAAATGGACGGCCTCTCCATGGCCGCCCACTATGACGCAGGCGCCTTCCGGCAGGCCGTAACGCGTGGGGACGGCACGGTCGGCGAGGACGTCACCGAGAATGCCCGCACCATCAAGTCCCTTCCGCTGCGGGTCCAGTTGGAAAGCGGCCCGTTCGAGGTTCGCGGCGAGGTGATCATGACCCGCCGGTCCTTCGAGAAGCTGAACGCGGAGCGGGAATCGGAGAATCTGTCAAAGTTCGCCAATCCCCGCAACGCCGCGGCCGGCGCTCTGCGCGCGCTCGATCCGGCCATGACCGCCTCCCGCAAACTCGACTATTTCGCCTACTTCCTGATGCGCGGCGGCGACTACCGTTTCCCATCGCACTGGGAGTCGCTCGAGTGGCTCGCGAAGGCCGGGTTTAAGGTGAACCCGAAACGGCACCTGTGCGAATCGCTCGACGAGCTTCTGGAGTTCTGCGCGAAATGGGAGCGGGAGCGCGACTCGCTGCCCTACGAAATCGACGGCGTCGTAGCCAAGGTGGATTCGATCCCGCAGCAGCGGCGGCTCGGATGGACGGCCAAGGCTCCGCGCTGGGCCATCGCGTTCAAGTTCGCGGCGCGGCAGGCAGAAACGGTGGTGGAGAACATCGAAGTGCAGGTGGGCCGGACCGGCGCGCTCACTCCAGTGGCCCACCTTGCGCCCGTAATCGTCGGCGGAGTCACCGTCACTCGCGCCACTCTGCACAACGAAGATGAGATCGAACGGCTCGCACTCCATATCGGCGATACCGTGCTGGTGGAGCGTAGCGGCGACGTGATTCCCAAGGTGGTCCGGGTGGTCCGCGAAGGAGGAGGACGCCGCAAGTTCCGCATGCCTTCGCATTGTCCGGTGTGCGGCGGCGACATAGTGCGTGAACCCGGCGAGGCCGCCAGCCGCTGCATCAATACGAACTGTCCCGCACGGCTGAAGGAGTCGCTACTGCACTTCTCAGCACGCGCGGTGATGGACATTGACGGCATGGGCGAAGCGCTGGTGGACCAACTGGTGGACCGCGGCATGGTGAAGAGCGTCGCCGACCTGTACGGCCTCACGCTCGAGCAGTTACTCGAGTTGGAACGGATGGGGAAGAAATCGGCGCAGAAGGTGCTGGACAACATCGAGGCGTCGCGCAGCCGTCCTTTGCCCAGGGTGCTGAACGGGCTCGGGATCCCGTTCGTGGGAGAGCGAACGGCACAGATCCTGGCCGGAACGTTCGGCAGCCTGGAGGCGATCGCGACCGCCGAAATGGATCAGCTACAGAAAGCCGAAGAGGTCGGGCCGAAGGTGGCCCACAGCATCACGCAGTTCTTCGGCGAGCCTCGGAACCGCGAGTTAGTGGAACGATTGCGAGCGGCGGGCCTGACGTTCACGCATGAGTTGACGGTGAAGGAATCCGGCCCCCTGGAGGGCCTGACATTCGTGCTCACCGGGACGCTGCCGTCACTGACTCGCGATGAAGCCAAGGCGCGAATCGAGGCGGCCGGCGGGAAGGTCACTGGATCCGTGAGTAAGAAGACCGATTTCGTGGTGGCCGGCGAGGAGGCGGGTTCGAAACTCGACAAAGCGCGATCTCTCGGCGTGCCCGTGCTGGACGAGGCACAACTGCTGGAGAAACTCGCTGAATGAAGGCGTTCCTGAACACGCTGGTGGCGTGGGGCCCTCTTGGTATTTTCATCGTCGCGATCGTTGACGGCGTGGGTGTTCCGTCTCCCGGCGGCCTCGACTGGATGATGATCCTGCTATGTGTCAACCGGCCCGAACAGGCTTGGCTGATGGCCGCTCTGGCCACACTTGGATCGCTGATCGGCGGATTCATCCTGTACTTGCTCGCCCGCCGCGGCGGGGAAGCGATGCTGAAGAAGTATCGCGGCCGGCCCAGGTTCGAGCGGTTCGAAAAGTGGTTTCAACGATACGGGTTGCTCACCGTGTTTATCCCGGCGCTGATTCCCATCCCGATGCCGCTGAAGTTTTTCGTGATCTGCGCGGGTGTTTTCGAAGTGCCGCCGATCACATTTCTACTGGTGATGCTGGTGGCTCGCGTCCCGCGCTATCTCGGGCTGGCCTATCTGGGAATGGAACTGGGCCGTGAGTCGTTCCCGTGGCTCAAGGCCCATGCCTGGCATATGTTCGGTGTGGCGGCGGGTCTCTTCGTGTTTCTGTACCTGCTGATTCTGGCCGCGGAGAAGCGCCGCAAGTGGATGGGGCTGGAGTAACTACTGGTTCAACGTGAAACGTACCTCGATCGGGGCCACCACCTCCACCGGGTCCCCGTTCAGCAGAGTGGGGCGATAGGTCCATTGACGGACTGCGTCCAGCGCCGCTGTTACCAGAAGCGGGTGTCCGCTGATTACTTGTAACTGGGCCACGCGTCCGTCTTTGCCGATGATCCCGAGTAACTGCACCGTCCCCGACACCCGGGCCTGCCTGGCAAGAGCGGGATAAGTGGGCATAACCCGGTTCACGATGCGCGCCTCCTGCACCGCGCCGCCGATCTTGATCCGAGTAATGGCCGGTTCCGGAGTTACCGCCTTTTCCGCCGACGCAGCCCGCGGTTCCGGAGGCGGCGGGGCAAGGCCGACTCGCGCCAGGATGCCGGAAGTGGCCGCGTGCGGGTCGTGCATCGCTCCTACGACGTAGGGCGGGTTCGCGGCGTCCGGTCCCGGTATCGGATCGTCTACGATCAGTACCTTCGCCGGAGTATGTGCAGGGGCATAGAATGTCCCAGTCCGGGTAGGCGTCGTCTGAGTCGTGACTTGCCGCTGAGCCAGTGCCGTTTCCGGAGGCGGCTCCGGCCGTCCGGCGGGCGCCAGAATGTGTAACTCCGAGAATCGGAACATGGGTAACTGGTCAGTATATACCAGCGGAATCAGCATCGCCGTCCCCAGTGCGAGTAACTGCCCGCTAAGTCCGGCGAACACTGTCCAAGGTCGCTGGCGCCCTGCGTCTAACATCAGAGTCTGGTCAAACATGCCCTGGTAGACACCGAGGTTGTTCGGGATGTTCCAGCGCGTCCGGGAGGGAACCTGCTCCGCCGGCGTGGTGTCTAAGAGATTACCGGACCCCGCCCGCGCGCAGCCGCCCGTGGCAGAAATTGGCGCCAGGCATTCGTCCCAATGCCATTTGGTTTTCCCAGAACTGGGTCTTACGCGAAGCTTGTGGGGCAGGATGGCATCCTGCGGCGGGTTGCTAACCCGAATCCAACTGCTTCCAAACACAGGCTGACCAGCGCCGGTAGCCAACTGGCGCGCAGGATGCCATCCTGCCCCACGACGCCCAGAGCATTCGGTTGTGGGAGAACCAGGTGGCATTGGGCATTCAGTCTGTCTGGACTTCCGCCACGGGCTGCTTTGACAGCCGCCCGTATATAATCGGAGTAGTTAATCTGAAATGTCAGGAGGTCGTCCTTGTTCAGGCGGCTGGCCCAGAGGCTGATTCTGCCGCTGACGGTGATCGTCATCATCGTCGCCGCGGTATCGGGGCTCATCACGGTACGAAGCCAGGAACGGCAGCGGCTCGATTCCATGATTCTCGGCGCCGACCAGTTGTCGCGCAGCATTGCCGCGGCCACCTGGCACGCCATGCTGGACGACAACCGGGGCGCCGCCTATTCGGTGATGCAGACCATCGCCGAAAAGCAGGGCATCGACCGTATCCGCATGTTCAACCGTGACGGCATCGTCATGTATTCAACCGCGCCCGGCGAAACCGGCCGGAAGCGGGTGAACAAGAGTTCGGAGGCCTGCTCGGTGTGCCACTCTACGCTCGAACCGCGTATGGTAGTGGCCGCCCACTCCCGGGCACGGGTGTTTCAATCCCCGTTGGGCCACCGCTCGCTGGCGATGGTGACGCCCATCTACAACGAGCCTTCCTGCAGCCAGGCGGCGTGCCACGCGCACCCGAAGTCCATGAAGGTGCTCGGCATACTCGAAGTCGCGCTGAGTATCGAGCCGGTGGACAAAGAGGTGAGCGACATGAAATGGCGCGCTTCCCTGGTCACCGGCATAGAGATCGCTCTGATCGGGCTCTGCATCGTCGTCATCAGCCGCCGGTTCGTGGCTCAGCCGGTGCAGCAGCTGGTGAAAGCGACCAAGGCGATCAGCGACATGCAACTCGACACTCCCATCGAGGTGAAGGGTGGAAGCCAGGAGATCGACGAGTTGGCCTCCTCGTTCAATACGATGCGGCGGCGCTTGCGTGACGCGATGAACGAATTGAACCAGTTCGCCGAGACTCTGGAAGCGAAGGTCACGGACCGGACGGCGCAACTCAAACAAGCTCAGAAGAAGCTCATGCAGACGGATCGCCTGGCTTCGCTTGGGCAGCTCTCGGCCAGCGTCGCTCACGAGATCAACAACCCCGTTTCCGGCGTCCTCAACCTGGCCATGCTGATGCAGCGGATCCTCAAGGACGACGGCATCCCGCCGGAGCGCATTCCGGAGTTCCGCAAGTATCTGGGGCAAGTGGTGGGAGAAACCACGCGGGTGGGCCGGATTGTTTCGGATCTACTCTCGTTCTCCCGGCGATCGAAGCCGCAGCGCAGTCTCGCCGATCTGAACAAGATCATCCGCTCGACCCTGTCGCTGGTGGCTCACAAAGCGAAGCTGGCCGGGGTAGAACTGGATAGCATACTGGACGAGGGACTGCCTCCCATTCCCTGCGACAGTTCCCAAATCCAGCAGGTTTTCCTGAACCTGGTGATGAACGCCACCGAGGCCGCTCACGGAAAGGCCGGCCGGGTGGAAGTGAGGACGGGGGTGGCGCCCAGCGGCGATGCCGTTGTTCTCACGGTATCGGACAACGGCGAAGGCATCGCGCCGGAGAACATGTCGAAGATCTTCGACCCGTTCTTCACCACCAAGCCCGAGGGCAAGGGTGTCGGCCTCGGTCTCGCCGTTTCATACGGTATTGTAGAAGCTCATGGCGGAGAAGTGGACGTCAAGAGCGAGGTCGGCGCCGGGACGACGTTTACCATCCGGTTGCCGCTCACCGCGCCGGAGCAGGCCGGCGGCGCCGTTAATCTGCCGATGACGGCTCCGGTGGGACACGCCAGTGCGAACCGTATGGATTAGGGCGATCGGCGCGGTCATGGAAGAGGATATCTCGGCCATCGAAACGGGAACTGCCCGCCTTCTGGATGTCGATATCCGGCGCCTGGATCCGTTGCCCGAACCCGCGAATGCGTTCGATCCGCGCCGCAAACAGTACAGTTCGGTGGAAGTGATGCGCGCCTTTGCAGCCAACGCTCCGGCCGGGGACTCGAAGGTGGTCGGGATTGTCGAACGCGACCTCTTCATCCCCATGCTGACTTTCGTCTTCGGACAGGCCCAACTCGGAGGGCGCCTGGCGCTGGTATCGCTGGCCCGGTTGAGGCAGGAGTTTTACGGGTTGCCTCCCGACCGGACCGTTCTGATCGGGCGAGCGGTCAAGGAAGTGGCGCACGAGTTAGGGCACACGTTCGGACTGGCGCACTGTCCGGACCGGCTGTGCTCGATGTCGGTGTCCACCGACATCCGTCAGGTGGACGGGAAGCGCGCGGATTTTTGCGGATCGTGCGCGGCGGTGGTGCGTGAGATTACGGCATCGCGGCGGTAAAGGAAGAATCGAGAGAAGCCAATGAGAGCGAATTGGGAAATCCTGGTGGTGGACGACGAAGAGGTGATGTGCGAGTCACTCGCCGCGTGGCTGCGCGAAGACGGCTACGCGGTGGACACGGCGCGCAGCGGACGCGAGGCCGCCGAGAAGTCGCGTGAACGCGAGTACGCCATCTATTTCATCGATCTCAAGATGCCGGGGGGCATGGACGGAATCGAGACGATGATCGAGATCCGCAAACTCCGGCCTGAAGCGTCCATCATCATCATCACCGCTTACGCCACCGTGGACACGGCCATCGCCGCGATGAAGGAAGGGGCGCAGGAGTACATCGTCAAACCGTGCAACCCGGCCGAAATCTCCCTGCTGGTGGGCCGCATCATCAAGGTCAAGAATCTGCAGCGCGAGAACCTCATCCTGCGGAAGAAGCTCAACAAGCAATATCACTATCGCGACATCATCAGCAAGAACGCGAAGATGCGCGACCTGCTGGACCTGGTGGCCCAGATCTCGAACCTCCGCAGCACGGTTCTCATTAGGGGCGAAAGCGGTACCGGCAAAGAGCTGATTGCCCGGGCCATCCACTATTCGGGCGACCGCGCTTCCAAGCCATTTGTGGCGGTTTCCTGCGCGGCGCTGGCCGAGACGCTGCTCGAATCCGAGTTGTTCGGCTCCGAGAAAGGTTCCTACACCGGCGCTAACGCCCAACGCAAGGGCAAGTTCGAACTCGCCGACAGCGGCACCATTTTCCTTGACGAAATCGGCGACATCTCGCCCAAGTTGCAGGCCGATCTGTTACGAGTGTTGCAGGAGCGCAGTTTCTACCGGGTTGGCGGCACGGAAGAGATCCATGTGGATGCGCGAGTGATCGCGGCCACGCACAGGAACCTTCAGCAAGCGGTGCAGGACGGAGAATTTCGGGAGGATCTCTACTATCGCTTAAACGTCATCGAGATCCGGATTCCACCGATCCGGTCTCGCCGCGAGGATATTCCGCTGCTGGCCGAACATTTCGTCGAGCGGCTGTCGCACGAGTTGAACAAGAGCGTTGCCGGAATCTCGGAACCCGCGCTGCGCTTGTTGATGGATTACGATTGGCCCGGCAATGTTCGGGAAATCGAGAATGCCATCGAGCGGGCGATTGTGACGTCGAAAGACCGCTATCTGACAGAAGACGACTTCCGTTTTCTCGAAGCTAACATCGAATCGAGCCGGTCCTGGAC
Source organism: uncultured Acidobacteriota bacterium (assembly GCA_963737465.1). Lineage (GTDB taxonomy): Bacteria > Acidobacteriota > Terriglobia > Bryobacterales > Bryobacteraceae > TMP-7. The sequence goes on along the minus strand of CAVTTC010000011.1, from coordinate 334,295 downwards.
TCCTCCACCAAATCTCACGCTGCAGGAGTTGGAAAAGGAAGCTATTTCCGCCGCCATCCATCGCACGGACGGAAATATCAAGGAAGCCGCCGCCGCTTTGGGCATCGATCGGTCAACACTTTACGACAAGATCAAGAGATACGACATTCCGCGCTGATCCGCCGGAACTTTACGCGTCATCGAAATGTAAGCACTTCAAAGGGAGCGCCCTGGAGAAATGGCGCCATGGAAAAGTCCTTTTTTGAGGATGAGGTTCAGGATGGCGCGACGGTGGAGATTTCTCCTGTTCTTGTTGTGTCTGGTCGCGGTCGTAGGGGGCCAGACTGTTCGCATCCAACCGGCGGACCCGGTCGATTTCCCTGCAGTGGTGGATTCGAACAGCCCCGTCTAATGGGACGACGGCCAACTACTGGTCTATAATTCGCTCAATCTGCCGATCCGCTGCGTTTCCGAAGGAGCAGGGCAAGCGCCGACGGGTCTATCTACGCGTGGTACCATTCGGAACCGCTGAACATATGCCCGGGACGCCCGCTCACCGCACCCGAGATCAGCGAGATGGTTTCAACGGACGGAGTGTATTTTCAGGATCTCGGCATCATCCTGCGGTCCGGTAATCCGCCTGACTGCGCAACGGCATACAACTGTTTCGCTGGCGGCCACGGGGACTTCACCGTAATCCCGGATCAGAGCGGCAAACACTTCTACTTTCTTTTCAGCGCCTATGACTCGCCGGCCGCCGCGCAGGGAATCGCCATTGCGAGGATGGCGATGGCCGATGTCGCGAGTCCGGTGGGCCGAGTCCGCAAGTTCTTCAATGGAGATTGGAGCGAGCCGGATCTCGGGGGACAATTGACGCCCGTACTTGCCGCCCGGTCCGATTGGGCCTCGAACGCTCCGGACGCTTTCTGGGGCCCTCCGTCCACTGGAACACCTTCCTTCGCCAATACGTGATGTTGATGAATCACGTAGGCTGGAGATCGCCTGTGGAGCCAGGGAGGGATTTTCGCCAGTTTCTCGGCGGACCTGGCGAACCCAGCGTCCTGGCCGACGCCGGTCGGGTTATTGGAGGGCACCGGGTGGTATCCGCAGGTGATTGGCGACGGTCCCGGAGAAACGGACTCGCTCTCCGGTTCCAGCGCCCGGTTGTACGTCATGGGTCTGTGTCAATGGCGGATCACATTCGAACCGGGGCCGCTGCTGGTCCAGCTCCCCGATGCGCCGGCGGTGCCGGGAACCGATGCGGTCGAGGCCAGAAGGCTGCGTACCCGCGTCCCCCAGCGTCGGCGGCCGACCTGATCTGAGTCCGGATGATGGCCGCCAGGGCCCGCTAGGACTGAATGAAGTCCAGCGCGAGGCAGCCTGAAGGCCGTCGCACTGAGGGGCCGTCGCAGGCCGAGGGACGCAACATCAGCGCTAGAATGGGTCCGCATCTCCGCGGTGACCATCTTGGTCGGCTGGTCGTCGGCGACAGGGGTCGAGAACCGAAGCGGTCGGTGGCACTCTCTGCGAAACGGTCATCTGCGTCGCCATGAGGGTGACAAGGGCTTTACCGTTACTAATCTCGTCGGCCTCCCGCTGCTCCTGTTTCCAAGTGGCGCGTGACAGCCCTGGACAGTGGCATGACTCCGACTCCTGCTGGAGGGTGCTGGTCCTAGTTGCCGCTGATTGCTACCGCGCTGACAGGCGGGTGCCGGACAAAACAATCGCGTCTGAAGGCGGAACCGAATTGGTGGAACCTGGGGATATGATCTAGTAGGGTCCGGCTCCCACACCTCCGTCTCCTGAGGATTCTAGCCCCGCCGTGTCGACCGCGATTTTGAGCCCCGCGCGGTCGAAACCGTAAACCCTGGCGATAGTGTGGGATTCGAAAGTGCAAGTTCGCTTGCACGCCTTCACTCCAGCAGCAATCAGCACGACAAAATCACAGAAATCGAATTGGCGGAGTTTACGGCAGTTCTCCGGCGCAACGAAATCCGGTGGTGTTGTCACCCTGCATCGGATTCATGGCGACGCGGTATGACACGCGGACATTTCCGGACATTTCGTGCCAGGAGCCTCCCCGCACAACTCTTCTCGTACCTTCGCGAGGACCCTGAGGATCCTTCGCAACGGTCCGCGTGAAGTAGCTTCCGTCGTACCAGTCCGCCGTCCACTCCCAAAGATTCCCGAGCATGTCGAAAAGACCCCAGGAATTGGGCCGCTGCGATGCCACCTTATGCGCCTGGTTATCGCTGTTGCCGTCATACCAGGCGATCTGTCCCAATCCTCCGTAACTCATGCCAGCGGTTCCGGCGCGCGCGGCGTACTCCCACTCCGCCTCCGTCGGCAATCGCATTCCAACGGCTTCGCAATAGCTTTTCGCTTGATTCCAATTCACGTCTGATACCGGGAGGTTTAAGTCTCGCAAATGGCTGGGGTTCTCGTGCAGCACTCTTTCGTAGGCGCCCTGAGTCACTTCCGTCTGGCCTATCCAGAAAGCACGCGAAATCTCAACGTCGTGCGCGGGCTTCTCTCTGTCTCCACAACCGCGGTCCCCAATCGAACAACCCATTGTGAACTGACCGGGCGAAATCAGAACGTACTTCAATCCATCCTTGGGATTTTCGCGGACGGTCACCGTAACGGTCGTTTCCGCTCGCTCAGCAGTATGATCGAGTGATTCGCCCGCACAACGAAACCCTACTCCGCTGCTCCTGTGTCCCGGTCCGCCGCCGTCACGAACCGAGACGCGCATGCTTCTTGCGACGGTTGCCCAGGAACCCCCACGAGCCACCCTGTCCATCCCGCCGACCGGTCCGTGCGGATCCTTCGAAAACTTCTGATCGTAGTACCCCGGGTCATACCAGTCCGCGGTCCATTCCCAGACGTTGCCCAGCAGGTCGTAAAGTCCCCAGGCATTGGGCTTCTTCGCTGCTACGGGATGTGTCTGACCGTCGCTGTTACCGTCATACCAGGCCACCCGCTCCAACTCGGCGTAGGTGGGCTTCTCGCTGCCCGCCCGTGCCGCATACTCCCATTCCGCCTCGGTTGGCAGGCGCATTCCCACCGCCTCGCAATACGCTTTGGCTTCGTTCCAAATGACCTTATCAGCCGGCCGATCTGTTCCTCGAAACGCGCTCGGGTTCCCCTTCATGACCTTCTGATAGGCCGCCTGAGTCACTTCCGTCCGTCCCATCCAGAAGCCATGAGTTATCTCCACATCGTGTACAGGCCGCTCTTCGCTTTGACACGTACCATCCTCCTCCGGACAACCCATCTTGAACTTTCCAGGCGGTATCCAGACATACGTCAATCCATCCTTTGGATTCTCCCGAAGGGCGCCTTCCGCCGTTCCGCTCGGTGTTTCCGGCCTCGGATCCTCGCGCGGGCGTGTGTCGCCCGCCCAAATCACATCTAACCCGCGCAGGTAGATGTCCAGGATTCCCGAGGGAATCGCCTTACCGAACCCGCCCTGGTGCCCAAACACCATCCCAGCCACGCTCCCGTTCGAGACAACGGGCCCTCCCGAAAACCCTTCGCCCGTGTCGCGATCAAGATAGAGTTCCGTGCCGCGGACCGATGCGACCGTGCCCGGCAGCATGGTGAACGCTCCCACCGACACTGGATACCCCGCGACAATCACAGGCGTGCCCGCTCCCACCGCCGACTTCGCCGACTCCAGTGAACGCACATTCGCCGGCGGATTCTCCACCACCAACAGCGCCAGGCCATCGGTCCTGCCGCCTTCGAGGTGCCGCACCTCCGCCGGGAACCGCGCTTCCTGAGAAACGCGAAAATAGACGAGCGGGTTAGGATCTCCCTCCACCACATGCGCGCACGTGAGCAGATACGCGCGACCCGCTCGGACTGCCACCACAAAGCCGGCCCCGGCGCCATGGCCTTTCGCGATGACCTGTGCAATGCCCGCTTGCCAATCGTTGGTCTGATCCCAGACAGGCAGCGCCACGAGCGAAGCCAGAAACAACCATCGGATCATTAATGCAATTCTCCGGCGCAACGGGACCCTACGGTGTCGTCACTAACCTTGCCGCTTCCTCGAGTGGACGCGCGAATTGTCTCAGCCAGATCATTCCAGGAGTCCCCGCGCACCACCCTTGTGGCGCCCTTGGCGGGGCCCTGCGGATCTTTCGAGATTCTCTGGGCATAGTAATTCTCGCCGTACCAGTCTGCTGTCCACTCCAAACATTCCCGAGTAGATCGAAAAGTCCCCAGGCGCTCGGCTTCTTCGACGCCACGAGGTGAAGTTGTCTGTAGTTGTTTCCGACATACCAGGCTATCTCCGCCGCTCTTCCCAAGTCTTTCCCCAAATTAGCAGGTCCGGACCAGCAAAATACAGGTATCCGGCCGGTTCCTTCGAGTCCATCACCTTCATGTACGCCTTCTGCGTTACTTCCGTTTGCCCATCCAGAAGCCGTGGGTAATCTCGACCTCGTGAGCGGGCATCTCGTCAGCCGGACATGGGTTATCACCCGTCGAACAACCCATTCGGAACTTGCCGGGCGGAATCCAGACGTACTTTAAGCCGTCTCTCGAGTTCTCCCGGGGGCAGCCCAAACCTGACGTGAATGCGCGGTATCCTATACCTGGCAGGATGAATGCAGTGAACCGAATCGAAGTCAATGCAGCGATTTGCTCTGGAAAGCCCGTGATTCGAGGCTCTCGGATCATGGTTCGAAACATCCTGGGCATGGTTGCTGGCGGATATACTGTGGAAAAGATCCTGGCCAGCTACCCGGAACTCGTCCGGGAAGACGTGATCGCGGCGCTGGAATACGCCGCCAGAGTAGTCGACGAGGATCAGGTCATCGCGAGTTGACGATCCGAATTCTGCTCGACCAGAATATCCCTCCGGATCTCCGTCAGTTCGTCCGCAAACACAAGCCGCTCTGGGATGTCAGACACGTGAGCGACATCGGACTGCATGGCGCATCAGACGAAATGATCTTCCGTCAGGCGCAACTGGACGGTGCAATCGTCATCACCTTCGATGAGGACTTTGCCGACGCGCGGATGTACCCGGTTGGCTCACACGCCGGTGTGGTGCGATTGCGGGTGTGGCCGACCACGATTGAGAACACCGAGGCAGCGCTCTCGCGCCTCTTCGATTCGGTCCACGACGACGCGCTACACGGGAGCCTGGTGATCGTGGATCAGACCAGGATTCGCGTCAGGCGATCGGCGCGACACGGATAGCTACTGGAAACCGTTGAGTAGGTGTTCCCAGAGGGGGATCTGCCAGGCGGTCCGACTGGGCAAATCGGATCGGCGAGTGCCCGAACCACATCGGATCAGACAGCCTCGGATCTGTATACACTCCTGCCTTGGGACTGAATGAAGTCCGTCCCACGTTGGACTACTTCTCACCCATTCAGAAACATTCGGGCGCGCACCTGGGGCCAGTCGAAGTCCGGGTTCTCGCCTACCAGATCCCGCACCAGCGTGCCGCCGTCCGCCAGGGCTGGGCCTACTTCCGCTCCCATCGCCAGTTGGAGCCGCTCCAGTTCCTTGTTCATCCAGGCCGCGGCTTCGGAGCCCTTCAGTAGATGGTCCGGGCGAAACGTCTTAGGCACACGAACTCTCAGGAACCAGCCCTGCTCGCCGGGTTCGGCATCCACTACCTCGCCTTCCACCGGCGACAGCACGCGGAACCGATCGCCGCCGGCACGCACAAACCATCCCGTGCCATTCACGAAGACCGGCGTTCCGGGCGCCGGCAGTTCAATCGCCTCCGGCTTTCCGATCAGGCGGGACCCGAGTTCGTCCAGCCCCACCACATAGGTGCCGTCGTCCTCCACTCTGGCCCACGTATGTCCTCTGTGGTAGCAGCGGTCATGCGGCATCGGAACGCCGCACACGACGCTTTGAGTCTCCACTTCGGCCATCGGTCCGCCGTGCGCTTTCACGAACTTCGGATGATCCTGGCAGACGCGGCAGTCCAGATCGTTCGGGCATTGCCGGCTCCGCACTTCGCCCGTCAGTTGATGACGGCAGCAGCGATCGGCCGGAGCCAGCTCCTTGAAATCGCCGTGCCAGCGGATGGCCTGTTCCCGTTGGGGAGTCTGGTCCCGCAGGCTGCGCAACACCGCCAGAATCACCGTGGCCGCGATAATGATGGCCACCGAAAAGAACGCGCCGAGGAAAATGATGTGCCCGGCATCCCAACGAAATCCATCAACTCCAGGAAACATGAATGAACCCCTATGAATTCGAAAGCTCCCGCTCCTGCGGGAACAAAGGCATATAACGGAACGACACCGAATACAGGATCACGCCATAGGCGATCACGGCCAGAAATGTCCCGGTCTCCTGCCAGCTGGGCATGTAGGTCATGAACTCGTCGAACGGCAGGGTAGGAGTGGACAGCGTCTGGATGGTCAATACGAACCGGTTCAGCGCTACGCCACAGCACACCAGCACGGCCGAGGGAATCAGCCAGCGCAGGTCGGCCCGCAGCTTCGGATTCAACAGCACCAGCGCCGGAAGCAAACCGCACACTACGATTTCCAGCACCAGCATCCAGGTGCCGAACGGCGGAGACGTGTAATACTGGTGCGCCGAGAATCCGAACTTGGGCGAGGTGCTGTTCATCCAGACCAGCGTGTCCACGCTCTTCAGCAGCACGTACGAGATCAGCAGCAGCCCGGAGATCTTGCCCAGGAGTGTGTACACGTCCGGTTTCACGAGGCGCTTGTTCGTGACCTTCTCCACCGTCCAGGTGATCAGCGCGAGAAACGCCGGTCCGGCCGCGATGGCGGAAAGGATGAAGAGGAAGAAGGTGGTCGGCCAGATGCCGATGCCTTCCCGAAATGCGAATGGCCGGCCTCGGAGTACGCCGTACAGCCCGCCCAGCGACCCCTGGTGGAAGAACGAGAGAAACGTGCCCACAGCGGCGAACACCGGCATCACTTTATGCAGGTGATATTCGAATACCAGGAACGAAGGCACATCCTTCAGCTTCCGGTTCCTCAGCAGCACCGGCAGATACTCGATGAGCAGCACCGTCAGGTAGCACGTGATGCAGAACGTCACTTCGGTCAGCATCGAGTGGACGTTGGGGTGCCAGAACGTGAACCAGGCTCGCAACGGCTGTCCGACATCCACCATCAGCACGATGATGGCGCCGCTGTAGCAGGTGAAGCCCACGACTACGGCGGTGTTGATGACAGCGCTCAGTTCTTTTCGTTTGAGGATATATAACAGAAAGCCGCTAAAGAACGCGCCGGCGCCCAATGCGATCACCGTGAGATCCAGGAATATCCACAACCCGAAGGCGAACCGGTTGTCCATGTTGGTCTGATTCAGACCCTTGATGAGGCACAACGCGGCGGAGTAGATGCCGAACAGGAGCAGCGCCACCCACGGCAGGGTCCAGCCCAAAAACTTCGGAAGCGAACAGCGGTTGAGACCGCGCGGAATCCATTGCCTATCCACGGTTGGCTCCTTTCTCGACCTGCACCAGCGGTCCTTCGGTCAGGTTGCGGACCCACGGGCGGGACGAGCGGTAGTACACCTTGGAATCCGTCTCCAGCTTCGCCAGCATGCGGAAGGATTCGGGCTCCGCCGACTTCCGCTTCACTTCCGATCCGTCGTCGTTCAGGTCGCCGAAGACAATCGCCTGCGCCGGGCAGGCGGCCACGCAGGCCGGAACATAATCGGCCGGGTCGATCTCTTCCTTGCCGGCCGCCGCGGCTTTCAGCTTCGCCTCATGGTAGCGGCCGTGGCAGAAATTGCACTTCTCGACGACGCCGCGCATTCTTGGCGCGACTTCCGGATTAAGGGCCTTCTCCATTCCGGCAGGCCACACCGGGTCCCACCAGTTGAAGTACCGGGCGTGATAAGGGCAGGCCGTCATGCAGTACCGGCAACCCAGGCAGCGCTGCGGCATCTGGTCCACGATCCCGGTAGCCGCGTCGGATTCCACCGCGTTCTGCGGACACACCGTCGCGCAGGGCGTGTGATTGCCGCACTGCTGGCACAACATCGGAATGAAGGCGGTGCGGTTCTGAGGGAACGCCGCGCCATTGTTGACGCGATAGACGCGAAGCCAGGTGATGCCCGTGCGGGGCGTCGCCTTCGGATTCGCGGGAGGGACGTTGTTTTCCGAAGCGCAGGCCACCATGCAATCGCCGCACCCGGTGCAGCGGTCCAGGTCAATCACCATTCCGTATTTCGATTTCTTCCGTTCCAGTGCCATTACGCCCTCCTCAATCCGGCCGCTACCGTGCGCCAATCGCCTGCCGACCCGTCGGTGGCGATGTCGGCGATGCTCGCGCAAGCCGCTACTTCGACCACCCCCGGCATCACCGCCGGGTCTACCAAAACTTCCCTCTCGGCCGAGCCATGGGCGGTTTCGATCACCACCCGTGTTCCGCTTTTGAGGCTGGCGCGAGCCGCGGATTCGGGGTTGATGCGGGCGAGTGTGGACGGTGTGAAGAGGCCGGATTCCTGGTAGAGCTTGGTCATTAATGGGAGCGTGTCGTCGGGTGTTTGGTGGATGAGCAGGGTGTAGGGAAGACGGTCGGAAGAGCGGGGCTGAGAGCCCCGCGCAGCCTGGGAGGCTGCCCCACTTTTTACCGACAACTTCTCGTTGGAGGCTTCGCCGATCCAGACTGATCCGTTGGCTAGTTTCTTCCAGAGGTCTTCGGAGATCTTTGTGACTGTTCCGTCGGGGGCTACTACGGTACCCTTCTTCGCGGCTTGAATCGCGGCTACGCGTTCCTTCAGCAGATCTTCCAGTTTGCCCGTTTGCGGCTTGCCGGCTGCCTGGAGTACCGCGTTCAGAACATCCGCGCCGGTCTGTTTCGTGACGGGCGTATCGATGAGCGGGGGCGCTAGGGCTAAGGACGGAACCGCCGTTGCAGGCGCGGTTCCGGCGTCGTCCAGGCTCTCGAATGGCGCGGTGACGGGGATTACGAAATCGGCGTGCTTCGCGATCGAGTCCTCACGATAGGCCAGGGCAACCACCATCGCTCCCTGCGCCAGCTTGCGCTGGATTACGGGCCAGGGCGTCAGGTCAAAAGCGCGCGAGGAATCGACAAACAGAACGTGGATCGAATGATCCGGTACGCTGACGAGTTCCTGCGCTGCTTCTTGCTTCCAGGGCAGCGCCGTCCGGGCGACGATGCCGCCTTCGCGCCCGATTGCGCCCAGGGCGACGTTCAGTGCCGCGACAGCCGGCTCTTCCGCGCCGCCGTTGCCGATGGCCACCGCCGGGCTTTCGATCTTCAGATCCGCCGCGCCGCCTTCGGCGATCTTCAAGGCGAATGCCGCTTCGCCGCCGGGCTCTACGGCAATCCACGTTTCGGCGGCTAGCGCGGTTCGCGATTGGCGAGGCTCCACCTGGATGATCCGGAGCGCGCCGCTGCGCCAGCGCTCCATCACGCGTCCGGGAACGGACCAGCCTTCGAGCACCGGTGCGCCGAAGCTGATCAGGGTTTTCGTGTGCTCCAGGTCGATGCCGAGCGATCCGGGCGCGCGGCCGAGCAACTGGGCCACGGCGTTCAACGTGGCTTCCTGGCGATCCGGCATCCGCAGATACAGGCCGTCTCCGAAGCTTTTGGCCGCCTCGCGGTAGAGCGCAGAGGCCGCGCGCTCCGGTCCTAGATCGAGTATCGCCACTTTGCCGCCGGCCGAAATGCGTTTGGCGATTTCGGTAACCGCGTTTTCCGGGACTTTGCGCAGCCGCTGGGGATGCCAGGCAGCGGTGTGGCCTCCGATGCCGACCGGGCACAGTAGCACCGCGGCTGACCGGGTGTGCGGCTGCGCCCTCGATGCTCACCGCGCGATCGGCCACGCACTCCGCCTTCACGCCGCATCCCGCCGGACAGAGCGTGCAGGTGGAGAATCGCACCTTCACTTCGCCGCGGGGGACTTTGGGAATCCACGACCAGTTCTGGCTCCAGTTGGCGCTATCGTCCATGAGCTTCCAGGGGACTGGGGTCAGCATGGCGCCGCAAGCGCCGCCGGTCGCGAGTTTAATGAGATCTCGTCTGGGCAACGTCATGGTTTCCTCACTTGTGGCAATCGATGCAGCCTGTCGCGACACCCTTCTCGTCGTGGCAGTGCTCGCAGTCCGACATCTTGATGCCGGTCTTCACGGAAGCCGGTTTGAGCGAGGCGCCCCAGAAGTCACGGCTGTAGCCGCTCAAACGGTTGCTTTCGTACTCGCGCAGCTTGTCGGTCTTGCCGTGCTCGCCGTGGCATCTCTCGCAGGAGAGTTTGGCGAGGTTGACGTGATTGGCGTGGGGAAACCAGGCGTTGTCGGGTTGGCGCGCGTAGACCTTCCAGGGGATCTCGCGGTTGGGGGTGACGTACCGGTCGACCAGCAGTTTCTCGTCGGCGGTGTTGCCGACAGGGGCCGCATGGCAGCCAGCGCATTTTTCGACCTGCGGAATTCCGGTGAAGGCTCCGTCCGCACGGAGCGAGTGACAGTCTTCGCACTTCATTCCCGCCTTGTCGGCGTGGGTGCGATGACTGAACTGGATGGGCTGCGGCGCCTTCTCGTACAGCGCGTGCGGGAACACGAGCCATCCGGCCGAAAGCACCGCCGCGAATCCAGCGGCGAAAAAGATTGCTCCACGTTGCATTGTTTTACCTCGTTGATGCCGGTGAGAAGAACTCGTGATAGACCCGAGCCGTCTGTTCGCGGTTCAGGTAGCGCAACAGGTCGGGCGCGAAACCGCCGCCGTCGGCCATCAGGACGTCTTCTCCGGTTGTGCTTGTTCCGGCAAATTTGTGAACAAAAGCGCTCATGCGATCAAACTCGGATTGCATCCAGCGCGTCGCTTCCGGCCCCCCCGCGTACAGGCCCGACCGCGCGTCGGCTCCTTCGGTAGCGGGGCGGCACTCGAACAGCCATCCCGACCGGTACGGATCCGATGTCAGCTTGGCGGGATTCGCCCGCAGGTACACGTTCGGATTCGCCACCAGCACGCGGTTCGGAAAGACCATGTGATAATCCGTGGCGCCGGCGCTGAGCACCACTGCCGGATGGCACACGCCGCGGGTGGTCAGGTACACGATGCGGTCCACCTGCCCGAGGGTGCGCGCCAGAAAGGCATCGATGCCGATGTGATAGACCCCATCCTCGGAAGCATCCAGCCACATGTGGTTGGCGGTATAGTGCAGCCACGGCGGCACGGCGATTCCATCCACGTGCGGGACATCCGATTCCTCGGGATGCGCCATGGTGATGTACAGGTCGCAGTAGTGGAAAGCCGCGGTTCCGCAACGGCTGAGAACCGCTTCACTGAACGGGATGTATTTCTGGACCGGGGCGGCGGCGCAGTACTGGACCAGCGATTCGTCCAGGTACGGGCAGCGTCCGAAATCGGCGAACTCCTGCGGAGCACCGGCGTAGAGCCCGCACTCCACGTGGCGGTCCGTCGAGCACCGTTCCGAAGCCAGGCTCTCGGGATTGCGAACGATCAGCTTTTTAACCAGCGAATGCCGGCAGCTTTCGACCTGCGTCTCCCTGAGAAATGGGCATTGCATGATGGCCGTGCCTTCCGCCTACGGTTTCGGTTCGTGTTTTTCGTCGATGGGCTCGCCGCCGTCGGCCATGGTCAAGCCGAGTTCGGGGACGTGCATGGCATGGTGATCGAAGACGAAATGCTGGCGGGCCGCGCTGCGCTCCCGGAACTTGTTGAGGACATCGTGGAAGATGGCCCCGCCGATGGCGATGACGGAGACGGCGACGACGATTCCAAGCAGTGCATTGGTGGCATTGAGCCAGGCTTCGTCGGATAAGAGTAGAGCGAACATGGAGTACCTCCGGTGAGGAACAATGCAGGGGAGGGGCCAGAGTTGTATGTAGTTGATTTGTGGTGGGGTTGGGATGGTTGGGCAGGTTACCGTGGAGGATTTGGCTACTCGGGAGTCGGGATTCCCTACACGGGGTGCGGCCGGGCGGGAACGTATCAGAATGGGAGAAGATGCAGCGCTTCGATCGCATAACGTGGAACCCGAATCAGATGACCGGGCAGCCGTGCATCCGCGGGATGAGGCTGACGGTGCGCCGGGTGGTAGAAGCGGTGGCGATGTATCCTAACCGGGACGACCTCTTCCGGAACTATCCCGAGTTAGAGCCGGATGACATTCGGCAAGCTCTTGCGTTCGCTGCCGCCAATCTCGAGGACAGCGCGACCGAGAGCACTGCGGCCTGACCGGCGGGCCTGTGCCTGGTCCTTGATCAGGGGTTCCGCGCTGCCTACCGATCTCGGACATGAATGCCTGCACGTCGGGGAAATCGGAATGAGTGGTGCCGCCGGACGACGGTAGTTGGGACCTGGACGCTGACTTTCACACAATCCTGGCGGTTACCGTGGCGAGCGGGCCTTCCGTGATACGTCTGCGATTGCAGGGCTTGGGCGGTCCCGAGGTTGTCGAAGTAGTTCGGACCGTCGTCGCGCGCTTCGGTGGTGATCTGGGGCGCGGGTGTCTGGTTAAGGTGAAGACGCACAAAACAACTTGTCATCTGCTACCGACTGGCTCCTCGGAGTGACTTGGCAGGCCCGAAGGGCGTTGCTCGTTCCCTGACGTTCACGGCGACTTGGGCGTTAGGCGTCAAGTTGCTCGGTGCTCGCCTGACCTCAACTTCCGAGCCTTCCCGGTAACCTGGTCTCACGCGTCCAACGGGGCCGTGCGCTTCACCAGCGTACGGGCGGTTTCATGTGGGATCGCGATAGGATAAGTTTCGATGCTTATCACCAGACGACACCTGCTCGGGACCGCCGCGGCGCTGCCGGCGGGTTTGGCTGCGACTGCGCGGGCTGCCACACGATATCGCACGGCGGAGTGGGCCTTTCGTTCCGGGCGAAGCTATCGCGACGAGTTCAACGATGTCGAGCTAGACGTGGTTCTCCGGCATTCGTCAGGCAAACAATTCCGAGTTCCTGCGTTTTGGGCTGGGGACGGGGAATGGCGAATGCGATTTGCGCCGCCGCTCGAAGGCCGGTACACGTGGGAGTCGGTGAGCTCTGACACTACCAACAGGGAGTTGCACGGCGTTGCCGGCACGCTCGACGCGGCTGAGTACACGGGAGCGAATCCACTGCTGAAGCGCGGTCCGGTGAGTGTGGCCGAAGACAAGCGGCACTTTGCGCATGCGGATGGAACGCCGTTCTTCTGGCTTGGCGATACGTGGTGGATGGGCCTCACCAAGCGGTTCCGGTGGCCGGAGGATTTTCAGGCGCTCGCTGCTGATCGCGTGGCAAAGGGATTCAGCGTCGTGCAGATCGTCGCGGGACTGTATCCGGACATGCCGTGGCACGATCCTCGCGGCGCCAACGAAGCCGGGTTCCCGTGGGCGCAGGACTTCAGCCGCATCAACCCTGCCTATTTCGACCAGGCCGATCTGCGGATCGGCTACCTGGTTGAACGCGGCATCATGCCATGCGTGGTTGGGTGCTGGGGATATTTTCTGCCGCAGATGGGGCTGCCAAAGATGAAGCAACACTGGCGATACATCGTGGCGCGGTGGGGCTCGCTGCCGGTGACGTGGTGCCTCGCGGGCGAGGTGACGATGCCCTATTACCTCTCGAAGACGCAGCAGGAGGATAAGGCAGCCCAGAAGACAGGCTGGACCACGATGGCGCGGTACGTGAGGGAGATCGATCCGTACCGCAGGATGATCACCGCGCATCCGAGCTCGAGCGCGCGCGAATCAGTGGACGATGACAACGTACTCGATTTCGACATGCTGCAAACCGGGCACTCGGATCGCGAGAGCATTCCGAACACGGTGAAGAAGGTCACCGGGTCGCGCGCCCGGACGCCGGCCATGCCGGTGGTGAATGGCGAAGTCTGCTATGAAGGCATCCTGGAGGCGAGCCGGCAGGAGATACAGCGGTTCATGTTCTGGTCGTGCATGCTGAACGGAGCAGCGGGGCACACGTATGGCGCGAACGGCATCTGGCAGGTGAACACGAAGGAGCAGGTGTACGGGCCGTCGCCGCATGGACGATCGTGGGGAGACACGCCGTGGGACGTCGCGGCGCAGTTGCCGGGGTCGCGGCAAGTGGGCCTCGGCAAACAGTTCCTCGCCGAGTACCCGTGGTACCGGATGGAGCCGCATCCGGAGTGGGCTGAGCCGCACGGGGTTGAAGGGAATTACATGCGGCCGTACGCGGCGGGAATCCCGGGCGAGTTGCGCATCGTGTATATCCCGACGATGTGGAACATGCCCAAGATCCTCGGTCTCGAGAAGGGCGTTGACTATCAAGGATTGTTTTTCGATCCGGTCGCCGGCGGGCAGCGCGCCATAGGCAGCGTTTCCGGAAATGACGCCGGTGAATGGCAGGTTCCAATTCCACCCGCTTTGCAGGATTGGGTGCTGGTTCTGAGGAGAGCATGATTCGACTGATTGTTGTTCTCATGTTGATTTGCGCGACGATGCTCGCGCAGGCGCCGGTGCTGCACGTTCCGCCGGAAGCACAGGCGGGACCCGGCTTCGACGCGACCAAAGCGACGAACGCGTATCTGGCGACCTATTCGGGAGAGAAGCGCGCGCGGTCAGACGCGTATTTCGAAGGCGGGTATTGGCTCACCCTGTGGAATTTCCTGTACGTCGTGGGCGTGTTCCTGGTGCTTCTGGCCACTGGATTTTCGGCGAAGATGCGAGATTGGGCGCAGAGGATTGTTCGCAGGCCCGGGTTGCAGGACTTCATCTACTGGGCTCAATTCATGGTTGCGGTGTTCGTGATAGGCTTGCCGCTCTCTATTTACGAAGATTATCTTCGAGAGAAACAATACGGGCTGATGAACCAGACGTTCGCCGCCTGGATGATCGACGATCTGAAGAGCCTCGCGGTGTCGGTAGTGTTTGGCGGAGTAGCCATCATGGTTCTGTTCTGGGTGGCTCGCCGGCTGCCGGGGACGTGGCAAATCTGGGGCGCGGTGGCGACGCTCGGCTTCCTGGCGTTCGGGATGCTGATTGGGCCCGTGTACATCGCGCCGCTGTTCAACACCTATAAACCGTTTGAAGATCAGAAAATGCTCGCACCGATTCTGAGCCTGGCGCGGGCGAATGGGATTCCGGTGACGCACGTGTACGAGGTGGATGCGTCGCGGCAGAGTAATCGAGTTAGTGCAAACGTGAGCGGCTTCATGGGAACGGAGCGAGTGACGCTCAACGACAACCTGCTGAAGCGGTGCTCGCCGGAGGCCGTGCTTGGGGTGATGGGCCACGAGATGGGGCACTACGTGTTGAACCATGTGTACAAAGGGCTGCTGTTCTTCCTGGTGGTCATCGTGGTGTTCTACTCGTTGCTGCGTCGCGCGCTCGATTGGTCGCTTGCGCGATGGGGCGAGCGATGGCGATTGCGCGGCATTGGCGACATCGCGATTGTGCCGCTGGCGGCGCTATGGCTGACGATCTTCGGCTTTGTCTTCACGCCGGTGGACAACACTTTCATCCGGACGCAGGAATACGAGGCGGACATGTACGGGCTGAATGCGGCACGCCAGCCGGATGGTGAAGCCGAAGCGGACCTGCTGTTAGGTGAATACCGGAAGCTCGATCCATCGCCGATGGAGGAGTTCATCTTCTTCGATCACCCGAGCGGTAGGACACGGATCTACGCCGCGATGAGGTGGAAAGCGGAGCATCAACAGTAGAGGGCGGATTCCGGCAATCTCGATATTCGGGCTGACCGGCTCCGTCCGCCGTGCCATGGCGGCTGGCGCCCGAGGCTATTTCACTAAGTCCGAGGCGCCGGAGGGCAGTGGCCCGCGCGCCGCGAAATATGTGGCCGGCTCCGCACAGCAACCCGCGCATTCGCTACGAAACCCGGCCGGCAATGAGCTGTGCGCGGACACCAGCAAACTGAGACGCCCTGATCTTCATCGCGCCCGAAGAGTCGCTTCCGTAAACTTGCCTCCTGCATTGGGGACCAATCAGGCGGATTGGTAATGGGAAGTCGGCCTCGGTCCGGTGATTGCATATTGACCGCTGCCCTTCGTTGAAGCGAACCGCTTAAGCATTCAGGTCAGTGGCCGTCAAACGGATGCTGCACCCAGATCGATCCCATGGCGGCGATCCACGGCCATGGGATCTCGCTCGAGGTGAAAGCCGATCGTGTGGCATTGCTGCGCCAGAACGAGCAGCCAGCTCCCCTGGCCCCGTACCAAGTCTATCGATCGCGGTTTGTGGCGGGCTGACACACGATGGTGTTATCGGAGCAGTATCGCGGAGGACGGCTTGAGCCGCGAAAATTCGTCTCGCTTAGGAGGTTTTGCGTGTCACGGGCCGCCGGCCGAAGCGACCGCCGACCAAAGCGACGAAACCAGTGCCGAGCAGGAGTAGCGTGCCAGGTTCAGGCGTAGCGACCGCAGCTGTGAAGGTTGAGGTTCGTAATTCTAAGGCTTGGCCGACGGCCCAAGTCATGTCGCCCACAGTGGTTGGGAAATGGGGCGTGTATATGCGATCCACTCCATGGGCCTCCTAAGCCAGTATCCGGTCCGAAAGGAGTCCGGAGGTCATAGCCAAAAAACTCCGGGCCAGTCTGCCCCAAGATGCCAGTGCCCGAGGTAAGATCCGAAGGATTCGGCACATCAAAGAAGAATACAGACCGACTGTCCTCCGAACAGACTAGGGAGGTCATTGAACGTAGAGACTATCCCGATAAAGTCGGTGAACGTGGCTGTCCCGAGGCCGGCGACATTCACTGTTGCCGTGCCTGGATTAGCTAACAAAGGGCCAGGTACGTGAGGTTATGACGGTAGAGGTATCTCCCACGAGCGTCACGGTGACTACCGCGTCGGTGAACGGCACGCCGCCGAGCGTGCCTGTGCCTGTTGATGTCAGCGTATAGGTGATCGGACCTGCACTTGCGGCCAAACTGAACGTCAACGCCAGAAGAAGACCTTTCCCACTCTTCAACATGAACCTGTTTTCTCCAGAGCCCAAGATTGGCTGGTTATCGATTATGCACTACCCCCCCCAGCACGTCAAGTGCAAGTGTGCAAGTGCGTGAAAGCAAGAAAGTCCTGCCCAATTCTCGACACCGACCATACCTGCCTACACAAAACGGCACCTGCCCACGAAGTAGCGGTGTCTACGAGATTGCTGTTTTTTGACGCCGATGCCACCGAGGAGGGTGAGGAGGCCGGACCCGAGGAATGCCAGCGTGCCAGGTTCGGGAGTTGCAACTACCGCAGTGAAGGTTGTGGTTCCCGTATCAAAAGGTGGTGCAGTGAAATTGAGGATGCCGCCAGTCGTCGGGAAGACCGCGAATGGATCTGGCGCGCTAGAACCTCCCCTGCTGGAAACCGGTCCGAGCGAGCCCCGAAGATCGTAGCCGAAAAAGACTGGGCCTTCCTGCACCAATATGCCCGTAATGTCGGTCGGGTTATTCAACGGTCCAATAAACTGTCCAATCAGTACTCCCGAACCCGAACCACCAAGGAAAACGGCCGTGCCATTGAATGTAGAGAGAATCCCAATAGAGTCAGTGAACGTAGCTGTCCCCAGACCAAAGATGCTCACCGTCGCAGTTCCGGGGTTCACCAGTGCACCGGTTATTAAACCAGTGCCCGGCGTAACGTTTGATGTGTCTCCCGTGAGGGTCACGGTCACCATTGCATCCGTAAACGATGATGCACCGAGCGTGCCCGAAGCCGTTGTGGTTAGCGTATAGTTGATCGGCGCTGCACTTGCGGCCAAACTGAACGTCAACGCCAGAAGAAGACCTTTCCCACTCTTCAACATGAACCTGTTTTCTCCAGAGCCCAAGATTTGTCTGGTTATCGATTATGCACTACCCCCCCCAGCACGTCAAGTGTGTAAGTGCGTGAAATGGTGCAGGATATTACCGGTCTGTAACCAACATTTCGCACCGCTGTTGTCTTTCCGCAATCGACTAGGGCCTACCATGTTCAGGGATAACGTTATCCGAAGTCCACTGGAAAGTAGATGAGTCAGATATGAAGAATATGCTACAAGCACCTTGTCAGTGCAACTGGTGCCGGAACCAATTCGCTCAGTCCCCTCACGGGCCCAAACTCACGGAGCGGCTGGTGCCGCGTTATTTCGAGCTACGCAGTGAGCCGAGGAGTTGGCGCCCGGCTTGGGTTGAGAGGTGTACTGACCACGGAGTAGCGCTCTTTCAGTTTCAAGGGGCTGAGTGATCCGCAGCACCCGCCGCGCGTTCCTTTATCATGAATGCTAATGGCGAAATTCTCGATTGCCGTCATCGCCGGCGATGGCGTTGGCGTTGAAGTGACACCCGCGGCGCGAAGCGTCCTGGAGCATTCCGGAGCGAAGTTCGGCGCCGAGTTCGCGTTCACCGAATACGATTGGGGCGCGGAGTACTACTTCAATCACGGGCGCATGATGCCCGTTGGCGCGCTCGACCACCTGCGGCAAGCCGATGCCATCCTGCTGGGCGCCGTGGGACATCCTGATATTCCCGACCACGTCACGCTCAACGGGCTGCTGCTGCCCATCCGGCGCGCCTTCGATCAGTTCGCGAACGTTCGTCCGGCGGTGCTGTATCCCGGTGTCGAATCGCCCCTCGCTGGATACCAGGGCGGCGAGATCGATATGGTGGTGGTCCGCGAGAACACCGAAGGCGAATACGCGCAGGTGGGCGGGTTCCTCTATCACAGCCAGCCCGAGGAGGTGGCCGTTCAGAGCGCCGTGTTTACGCGCCGCGGAATCGAACGCGTGGTTCGGTTTGCCTTCGATCTGGCGATGAAGCGGCGACGGCGCGTTACTTCCATCACCAAGTCCAACGCGCAAGGCTTTGGGATGGTGCTGTGGGACCGCACCTTCCAGGCGGTGGCGTCGGAATACAAGGATATCGAGACCGAGTCGCTGCTGGTGGACGCCGCGGCGATGAACTTCGTACGCCGGCCGAAGAGCTTCGACGTGGTGGTGGGATCGAATCTGTTCGGCGACATCCTCAGCGACCTGTCGGCGATCATCACGGGCAGCATCGGCCTGGCCCCGAGCGCCAATCTCGATCCGACGCGGCGGCATCCCTCGATGTTCGAACCGGTACATGGTTCGGCGCCGGATATCGCCGGCCGGGGCGTCGTGAATCCCCTGGCGGCCATCCTTTCGGCGGGCATGATGCTCGACCACCTGGGGCTTCCGGAAGCCGGAAAGGCCGTGGAGCGGGCGGTTGCGGCGGTCCTGGCCGAAGGACAGGTGCGAACGGCGGACTTGGGCGGGACGAGCCACACCAAGGATGTGACAGAGGCCGTGCTCGCGCGGATCTGACCGTTGGCAGACCGTTTGCACGTAATTCCCGCGTCAGGGCGTCGATCCTGACCTGGGAGCGTAACCGTGAGCGGTAGAAGACCTGCGCTGATCGACCCCCCTTCGAAACGGCAGCCCGATGCTGTCTCGATGTTGCGCGACCTGCCGCAGGGGGCCCGCGATGGCGATCTCGTCATTGACGGGCGCCCCCTGCGGGTCACGAACTTGAAGAAGCCGTTCTGGCCCGACCTGGGCATCACCAAGCGGGATCTGCTCGAGTATTACGAGGCCGTCGCGCCCGTGCTGTTGCCGCATCTGCGGAATCGGGCCATGGTGATGAAGCGCTACCCGGACGGCGCATCCGGCAAATTCTTCTTTCAGAAGCGTGTCCCGAATCCCCATCCGGACTACCTGCCGCTCTGCGCGATCGAGCACCGGTCCGGCAATGTCATCGACTTCCCGGTGATCAACGACACGGCATCGTTGCTGTGGGTGGTGAACCTGGGCTGCATCGATCTGAACCAGTGGTATGCCACATGCGACGACGTGTACCGGCCGGACTATCTCCATTTCGACCTGGATCCCGTTCCCACCGCAGGCTTCGAATGCGTCCTGGAAACGGCGCTGCGAGTGAAAGAAGCGCTGGACCAGTTGAAAATGCCGAGCTATCCAAAGACCACGGGTTCGCGCGGCATTCACATCTACGTGCCCATTGAACGCGGGCCGCTGCAGAAGCAGGTCTGGACGTTCGCCAAAGCGTTCGCCCTGCAACTATCGGCGAGTGATCCGAAGCTGGTCACCTCGGAGTACCGTGTCGCCAAGAGGCCGGAGAATCACGTGCTGGTGGACTATAACCAGAACGCGTGGGGACGGACGCTGGCGTCGGTATACTCGGTCCGCCCACAGCCGCGAGCGACGGTTTCGGCTCCGGTGACATGGAAGGAGATCGAGCGGGGCATCCACATGGAGGACTTCCGGTTGGACAACATGCCCGCCCGCGTGCGCGAAATGGGTGACCTGTTCCAGCCGCTATTGGCCAAGACTGGCCGCGTAAAACTGGAGCAGTTCTTGTGAGCCTGCCGATCACGCCGCCGTTCCTGCCCATGGAGGCGGATTCCGCGGAGGGAGATCCCAACCGGGCCCGAGTGGCAATACGAGCCCAAATGGGATGGCTTTCGCTGCCTTGTTTTTCGCGATGGCGAGAGCGTCGAACTACAGTCGAAGGCCGGGCAGCCGCTGGCGAGGTATTTTCCCGAACTTGCCGACCGGATCCGCGAATTGAAGGCCGGCCGCTTCGTCCTGGATGGGGAGATCGTCATTGCGGAGGACGGCCAACTCGCCTTCGATCAACTGCTGCAGCGAATCCATCCGGCCGCGAGCCGGGTCAATAAACTCGCCCGCGAGCATCCCTCCACGCTGGTGTCGTTCGACCTTCTGGTGGACGACCACGGCGCCGCGCTCATCGACATCCCACTCGCCGAACGGCGGGAACGGCTGGAGCGATTCGCGGCCCGGTACCTGCGCGGCGAATGGATCCGGTTGTCCCCGGCGACGACGGATCTGGAAGAGGCCCGCAGTTGGTTCACCACCATGGCCGGAGGGCTGGATGGAATCATCGCCAAGCGCGTGGACCTGCCCTATCGCAGCGGCGAACGCTCCGGGATGGTCAAGATCAAGAACCTGCGCACCGCCGATTGCGTGGTGGGCGGGTTCCGCTACGCGGCCAAAGGCAAGCAGGTCGGCTCGTTGCTGCTGGGACTGTACGATGACGAGGGTTTACTGAATCATGTCGGCTTTACGTCGTCCATCCATGCCGCCGACCGAGCCGGAGTGACCGCGAAGCTGGAGGCGGCCCGGAAGGCTCCCGGTTTTACGGGACGCGCCCCCGGAGGTCCGAGTCGTTGGAGCACCGGACGCTCAACCGAGTGGGAGCCGCTGGAGCCGAAGTATGTGGTGGAAGTGCAGTACGACCATTTCACCGGAGGACGGTTCCGGCACGGTACCAAACTCCTGCGCTGGCGTCCGGATAAGGCGCCGCGCCAGTGCACAATGAAGCAGGTGGAACGGGAGAGCCGGTCGCCGCTGCATTTGTTATAAGGAACCTCGGTTAGCGAATTGCCTTCCAAAGCAGAACCGAAAGTCCCGCCAGAAACCCGATGGCGGCTTGATACTCCTGGTTCACCATGTACAACCGTAACTGAAACCGCTGCGGATTCCCGGACCGCCGGAATCGCGGAAGCAGAACCGGCACTTGCGAGGCATAGTCCGCGTAACTCGGAAATAACTTCCTGAGATGCTGTTCCTCTAACTCGATTACGGGGAGATAGACCCCTCCGAACACCAGCGCGAACAACACGTCCGAGTTCCCAACGGCGCGCCGCGATGACGAATCCCGCAGCTACGATCAGCGTGCCCAGGTACAGGGGATTTCTCACCATGGAGTAGGGTCCGCTCACGGCTAACTGGCGATTCTTTTCCAGGTGTCCCGCGGCCCAGCCTCGCAGCAGTAACCCCGCGAAAGCAACCGGAACCCCGATGGCGAGCGATAGTGTGTCCGGCGAGGCGAAATACAGGAATGCCGCCACCAGCAGGAAGCCGGCCGGAACGCGCATCCGTGCTACCGCATCCGCGTAGGTCTTGGAAAACCAGTATCGCCGTTCACTCACGCTCGTGTCCTTTCATTGTGGAACGCCATCCGGACGCGCAAGGCTTCAATGACCGCGGCGGGCCGAACCGCCCGCATACTCGGGGAGATTGCGGAGCCGCGTTTGTACGTGGTGACGGCCGCGAGGTCTCGCAACACGGTAAAGGTCCCACCATAGGGTCCGTTCCGCGCCGGATCGGTAGGACCGAAAATCGCGACGCCCGGACGCCCGATCGCCGCCGCCAGGTGCAGGGGCCCGCTGTCCACGCCGATTACCCCCGCCGCGCGGCGTGTTGCGTCGATCAAACCCTCAACGCCGGAAACATGGACCCACGCGCCGGGCACCTGGCCCAGCGTCGTGCGCGCGTTCGGGGCTCCGTTCAACACCAGCGTGGTGCCGTCCTCTTTCAACTCCTCGGCGAGTGCGGCGTAATATTCGAGCGGCCACTGCTTCGAAGCCCAACCCGCCAAGGGACACGCCAGCACAAACCGGCCTGGCGGCAGTTCGCCTTCCGGTTTGCCCTGGGGCATCGGGAATTCCCGCGCGAACATTCCGGCGCCGGCCGCCGCCGCCAGCTCCAGATTCCGATCCACCACATGCGTCGCCCGCGTCCGTATGGGACGGGAATAGAACCACGACGCCGCCGATTCCCGCGCCTGGCCGCGCGCGTACCCGATCCGCTGCCCTGCCCCGGATGCCGCGGCGATCATCGCTGACTTGATCAATCCCTGCAGATCCAGCGCAACGTCGAAGCGCTCGCGCCGGAGCCGGCTCCACAGCGCCCGCACACTGCCCCACTCGCGCCGGTTGAAAGCGATCACTTCATCCACATAGGGATTCCCGGCCAGCAGCGGCATCCACTTCGGATCGATCACCCACGCGATGCGGGCTGACGGCAGGCTCCGCTTCAGGGTCGCCACCGCGGGGAGGGCATGGACGATATCGCCCATCGCTCCCAGGCGCACCACGAGAACACTGGAAAACGGCATCGGCTATGGGTGGACCGGCTGGTGATGGCGCCGGTGGACATGTTCCAGCAGGCGCTGGAAACGCGCTTCATCAGCCGCCTCTTCCCGATAGACGGAAATCCGGCCAGCCCGTTCGAAGTCCACGGATGAAGCGCACTCTTGCGGGAGCACCACGCAGTCTATCATGTCGAGCGCGGCGACCAATTGCGCGCGGGAGTTGGAATCGAGTATGGGATCCGGAGGATCCGCCAGCAGCACGATCACCTGTTCGTGCGTGGACCGGATTTCCTTGAGCCGCCGTACGTGGTCCACCTGCAGGGGGTCGAAGTATCCCGTCACGATGGCCGCCTGCTTGCCCCGCACGCGTTCGACTGCCGCTTCCCGGTTGACGATTTTGAATCGGGTATCCAACTCCTCAGGATGACACAGGCGGGCGGCCGGCCACCTCGATCGCTTCGCGAACCACGCGGTCGGAGGTCACCCTCGTCATGCAGCAGTGATCGATGGGGCACTCCCGCAGCAGACACGGGCTGCATTCGACGGGCTCTCGAACAATCCGGGCCAGCGCTCCCGTGGGGCCGGTGGCGACATGGTCCGTCGCCCCAAAGACGGCCACCGTGGGAACTCCGAGCGCGGATGCGATGTGCATGGCGCCCGAATCGTTGGTGAGGAACACGCGGCACGCCGCCGCCATTTCGATGAACTGCCGGAGCGTCGTTTCACCGGCCCAATTAGTGGCGTCCACATCCGACGATCGCACCCGAGCGGCCACTTCCTCGCACAATGGGCGTTCGTCCTTCGATCCGAAAATCGCGACGCCGCCCCTGAACTCCCGGCCCAGCCGGACGGCGCTCTCCGCGAACCGTTCGGGAATCCACCGCTTGGCCGATCCGTATGCCGCCCCCGGACTCACTCCCACCACTGCGCCGCCCAACAAGGGACGTCCCGCCGCGGCGGCCTCGCTTGCTCCTTCCAGGAGGATGGCATCCACCCGTGGGATCTGGTCGATCATTCCCGCGCGCTTGAGCAACTCCAGGTAATAGTAACGTTGATGTTCGCCGGGCTCGGGCATGGTGACGGCCCTGGTCAGCAGCAGGCCCCGGCCATCGCGGTTGTAGCCGATGCGCTCCGGAATCCCGGCCAGCCACACCAACAGGGCGGCCTCGAACGCGTTTTGGAGCAGGATGGCGCAGTCGAAGCGTTCCCGGCGCAATTGGGAAACGGTGCGCCACTTGCCGGTCCAGTCGCGAGCGCCGCGTCCGGCGGTATACGGCAGAATCCGGGAGCACCAGGATTCACGCGCGTAGAGGTCAGCCACCCACGGCCGCGCCAGCACCACGATCTCGGAGTCCGGAAAACGGTCCCGGATGGCGCGCAACGCCGGCAGCGACATCACCGCATCGCCCACCCAGTTGGTGGCGCGCACCAGGATCTTCGAATACACCGGCTAACTCCACAACCGGGTGAGGGGGCCGCCGGCTCCGCTCACCGGATCGGATTTCGGGAACGGCAACCGTTGCATGCGCTTCAGCGCCTCGGCGGAAAGCGCCTTGCGGCACAGGTCCCACGACTGATCCGGCGGGTATGCGCCGATCACCAGGAATCCGGCGCTGGCTTCCAACCGGCAGTGACCGGTGCCCGCGGGAAGAACGGCCACGTCTCCTGCCCGGACCACCACTTCGCTGCCTCCCTCGCCGCCCAGCATGATCCGGGCCTGTCCGGCGGCAAATCCGAGCAGCTCGTGCGCGGTGGAATGAAAGTGGTGGAAATCGTAGATGCCGTTACGCCATTGAGGAGCCCATCCGTTGCGGCGAAACAGAGTCCTCGAACGCCTGTGCTGCATCGTTGCCCCCAGGACTCAGCACCGCGCGGTAGAGCAGAACCGGCAGACGGTCGTTATTGGGCACCCACCCGTTCGCCGAGAGCCGGAGCACCTCGGGCTCCCGGCCGGCCCCGGAACCCGAGGCTCCGGCAGCCGCGGCCAGCATCGTTCCGAACGCGCGCCTGTCGAATCGATCGCTCACAAACCGATTTTACCGCCGGGCGCGGTCAGATCTTCGCCTTCTCCACCGCGTGCTCGATGGGAGTGAGCGAGTTCAGGTACTCGAAGATCGCCTGCAAGTCCTCGTCCGGCAACTGGGACAGGTTCAACCACGGCATGATGGTGAACCGTTCGGGGCCCGCTTTCGGCGATCCCTGGTCCACGTATGGCCGGTAGGCACGAAACCGCTGCTGGAATCGCGCAAAGTCCCACTTCCCGATGCCGGTATCCTCGTGCGGGGTGATGTTGGCGCTGACCACGGACATCCCGGGGACCTCGAACTTCCGGCCTCCGGCGAACTTCATGCCGAGGTCCAGCCGGCCCTTCTCGAACGGCGTGTGGCAATCCATGCAGCCGCCCAGAGTGGCCAGGTATTCGCCGTATACGCGTGTGGCCCGCCGATCCCGTGCGCCGACTTTCCCGGCCGGTTCCGGGGTGAACTTGATCATCATTGCCACCGGCAACGGCAATTCGGTCTTGGGCAGAACATTCCGAACCGGCGGCAACGTGTTCAGATACGCCACCAGGCACTGGACATCGTCGTCGCTCATGTACCGGAACCCCTGGTAGGGCATCATGGGGAACAGCGCCCGGCCGTCGCGGCCGATCCCTTCCCGAATGGCGCGGATCTTCTCGCCGTCGGTCCAGGCGCCGATGCCGGTTTCGGGATCGGGGGTGATGTTCGATGCCACCACGCGGCCGGGCAGGTCCTTGAACGGCAGGACATTCCCACGTCCCCGTCCGGACTCCACCACCGGCCCGTTGAACCGCGTGAAATCGCGTTCCGAGTGGCAGCCATCGCAATCGGCCAGACGGTAGATATAGCGTCCACGCTCCACTCTCGCCGGACTCATGTCCACTTTGATCGAGAGGGGAGGGGCGCTGTTCGGTGTTCGGAAATACAAGTAGCCGAAGGCCGCGGAGGCGAGCACGAGCAGTCCAGCTAAAACAAACAGGGTGTAACGTAGCAGCTTCATAATCTTCGTCCCAGACGTTCTTTCCAGGATACGCGGAACTTAGCCGCCGATCAGTTCAGGTAGCCCGCGCTATTTCGCGCAGTCCCGAGGGCGGGCAAATCCTGACGGTGAAATGCCCCACCCTGCAACTGCGCAGTTTCGCGCGGATTGTGCCTGATCTGTGGGATTTCCCTGCGGTAAATGCAAGATTTTGCAGAACCGGGAACTTGGCTATCCAATTGCAAACTAACGGTTAACGGCATCATGAACAATTCAGACTCTGGGTTCCAACACTTCCTGCGTCCGTTCGTCCATCTCACGAATAATCCGATCAGCCTGATCGGCGTGATTCTGGTCACCACCGCGTCCATCTTCCTCATCTTCCTGGCGCCTACGATGTGGAGCGGATCGGCGTCGAACCCCTACGTCGGAATCGAGATTTTCCTTGGCGTGCCGGCGGTTTTCATAACCGGGTTAATACTAATCCCCGCCGGCATTGCCCTTCGCAGGCGCCAGGAACGCCTGGCCGGAAAGGACATGTCCTCGTTCCCGCCGATCGATTTGGGAAACCGCGATTTTCGGCGTCTGCTCATATTCATAGGCCTCACGTCCCTGGTCAACCTGGTCCTGGTCAGCCAGATCGGCTACGGCGCCACCAGTTACATGGAGAGTGTCGAGTTTTGCGGCCAGACCTGCCACACGGTCATGCAGCCCGAGTTCACCGCGTACCAGAACTCGCCGCACGCCCGGGTGGAATGCGTAAAGTGCCACATCGGACCGGGCGCCGGATGGTTCGTGAAGAGCAAACTGTCGGGCGTGGGACAGGTCTTCGCGGTGACCTTCCATACCTATCCGACCCCCATTCCTACGCCAGTCCGGAACCTGCGTCCCGCTCGCGAAACCTGCGAGACCTGCCACTGGCCCCAGAAGTACGGCGGCGATCGCCTCCGCGTCCTCAACAAGTACGGGGATGACGAGACGAACTCCCTCACCAAGACCGTTCTGCTGATGCACATCGGCGGCGGCAACGGGAACATCGGCATTCACGGTGTTCACATCGGCGCCGGCGTGCAGATGAGATATGCGCCGGCCGATGAATCCCGCCAGACCATTCCGATAGTGGAATACAACCGGGGTGACGGGAAGTGGGTTCGTTTCGTTGCGCAGGACGCCAAGCCCGAAGTGATCGCCAAACTCGGCAATCCCGAGTCGATGCGGGTTATGGACTGCATGGATTGCCACAACCGCCCCAGCCACACCTACCAACTGCCGGAGCGCGCGCTCGATGGCGCCTTGAGCAATGGGGACGTGTCGGCCACCCTCCCGTTCGTGAAGAAGGAATCGCTGGAGCTGTTGAAGGGCGCCTACGCCACCCACGCCGAAGCCGCCCAGAAGATCGCTGCGGGCTTCGAAAAGTACTACGCCGATAAGTACCCGGCCATCTATGCGCAACGGAAGGCGGAGATCGCCAGGTCCGGTCTGGGAGTGGTTGCGGTGTACCAGAAGAACGTGTTTCCGGAAATGAAGGTGACGTGGGGCACCTATCCCAACAATCTGGGACACACGGATTTCCCGGGCTGCTTCCGCTGCCATGACGAGCAACACGTCGCACAGGGCGGCCAGAAGATCACCCAGGATTGCAGCGCCTGCCACAGCATGCTGGCGATGGATGAGGCTGCGCCAAAGGTGCTCACGGAACTCGGGGTGGCGCCCGCCGCCAAGACTTCCGGTCAGTAGAACCGCTGAACTCTCCAGTCATACGCGTAACTTGACCCACGCCCCATCGGATCGGGGAGCTGTGGGGTAATTTCCGCAACACTGTTTCGGGTGGGTGGGATGACGCTGAAAATCTCTACATGAATGTGCGTTTTGTCAACAGTTTACGGGCAATTTAGAGTGGACGCCGAAATGCCATGATCGAAGGTGGAGGCTCTATCCAGAACATGCTCAAATCAGCAAAGCTAGTTGTGCCTATCGTCATCGCTGGTCTAGGAATCCTGGCCAGTTCTACCTTGTCCTATGGCAACCCGAAGATCGCCAAGGAAACCGGAGTGAAGCCCTGCACCGTATGCCACACCACCATGGGCAAGAAGGACCTGAACAAGTCCGGTGAGTGCTACAAAGAGAAGAAAGACCTGAAGGCCTGCAGCATTCCGGCGCCGGCGGCGGCAAAGTAGCACGGAG
Source organism: uncultured Acidobacteriota bacterium (assembly GCA_963737465.1). GTDB lineage: Bacteria > Acidobacteriota > Terriglobia > Bryobacterales > Bryobacteraceae > TMP-7. Next base: position 306,300 of record CAVTTC010000011.1, on the reverse strand, counting down.
GCTGCAGGATCATGAGGTCGCTTTTCCGTCTGTCCCTTCTGGCTTTGAGTGCCGTTCTGTCGGCCGGGGCGCAAAATCAGGCTAACGAAGTCTGTGCGGGCTGCCACGACAAAGCTCAGAAGATGGCCGGTACGGCGCACGCGGCGCTGGCCTGCAGCCAATGTCACCAGAAGCACGAAGATTACCCGCATCCCGCCAATATCGCCAAACCGGCCTGTGCCAGTTGCCACGAGAAGGCGGGAAGCGATTACAAACTCGGTGTCCACGGACAGGCCGTCGCCAAAGGCAATGCCGGGGCCCCCGAATGCAGCACCTGCCATAGCAGCGCCCACGAAGTCCAGAACCCGCAAGCCGCGGGGTTCCGGAAGTCCATCCCCGACACCTGCGGCATGTGCCACTCGGATATCTTCGAACAGTACAAATCCTCCATTCACGGCCAGGCGGTTACACGAGGTGAGCTGAACGCGGCGGTCTGCACCGATTGCCACGGTGAACATCTCATCCTGGATAAGAAGAACGAGTCCTCCCCCGTGACGGCCCGCAACCAGCGCGAGACCTGCGGGCAATGCCACGGGAACGTCACACTGGCCCGCCGTTTCGGGATGCCGGCGGACCGTCTCACGACCTTCGACGCCTCGTTCCACGGCCTGGCGTCCAAGGGTGGATCGCAGACGGTGGCCGGATGCGCGTCCTGCCACGGGATTCACAACATCCTCCCGTCCTCGAATCCGAAATCGGCCGTCAACCCAAAGAACCTGGCGGCCACCTGCGGCCACTGCCACGCCGGAGCGGGCACCCGGTTCGCCCTGGGACCCATCCACGTCGCCGAGGGAGGTGAGGGACCCGCCCTCGAATGGGTCCGGACCTTCTACCTTTTCATGATTCCGTTCACCATCGGATTCATGCTGCTCCACAACCTGGGCGACTGGATCCGCAAAGCCGTGCGGTTCTACCGCGGCGGGCCAATGTCCCGCGCCGTGGTTCCGTCCGGCGAGATCCGCATGTACCCGTATGAGCGCCTGTCGCATGCGCTGCTGGCCTCCTCCTTCATCGTGCTGGCGTGGACGGGAATCGCCCTCAAGTATCCCGATCAGTGGTGGGCCTGGCCCCTGCTGCTCGGCGAGCCTGGCGTCCACGTCCGCCGTAACGTTCACCGGATCGCGGCCGTGATCATGATGATCGTCAGCGCGATGCATCTGTACTCGCTCATCTTCATGAAGCGCCTGCGCGAGCACTGGCTGGAGATGCTTCCCCGCATCGGCGATGTTCGCGACGCCATCGGTGGAACCGCCTACAACCTCGGCCTCAAGAACCGAAAGCCGGCGCTGCCGCATCACAGCTACATCGAAAAGGCGGAATACTGGGCCGTGGTCTGGGGCACCATCGTGATGGTGATCACGGGCATGATGCTCTGGATGAACAACTGGACCCTCCAGTTCCTGCCGAAATGGGTGATCGACCTGGCCACCTCCGTCCACTGGTACGAGGCGGTGCTGGCCTCGCTGGCCATCGTCGTTTGGCATTTCTACTCGGTGATGTTCGATCCGGATGTGTACCCGCTCGATACCGCGTGGCTGACGGGGAAGAGCCCGCGTAAGCGCGAGTCCCATGCGGCGGACGAACAGGAGCCGGCGGTAACGTCCGCTCGCGGCCCGGTAAATCGCTGATCCTACCGAGCCGCGCACGTTAGTAAGCGGTATCGATCTCTGGCCCCGCATCGCCCTGCCCGATTCGACCACGGGATAGCTGCGCCTGCCGGGGGGATAAAATACAGCCAGCCATGCAACTCTACCGATCAGCGGCGCTCGCGTGCGCGACGCTCGCCCTTGCATTCATCGCCAGTGGGGCGCCGGCCTCCCGCTTCCCCGGCTCGATCTTATACGGGGCGGCGTACTACGAAGAGTATGAGCCCTACGACCGGCTGGATGCCGATGTCGAGATGATGAAGTCGGCCGGCATCACGGTGGTCCGCATCGCGGAGTCCACTTGGGGGACGCTGGAACCGCGAGACGGTGTATTCGACTTCTCGCACGTCGACCGTGTGATCCGGGCCATGGACAAGGCCGGAATCGCCGTGATCGTAGGTACGCCGACGTACGCCATCCCGGCCTGGCTCGCGAGGAAGTACCCCGACGTTCTGGCCGTTACTCCCGCGGGTCGGAACCGTTACGGTCCGCGCCAGAACATGGATATCGCGAACGCTCACTTCCGATTTCATGCCGAGCGCGTGATCCGCCAACTGGTGGGACACGTGAAGGACCAGCCTGCCGTGATCGGTTACCAGATCGACAACGAGACCAAGTCCTACCACGTGACCAGCGCGGGCGTGCAGCACGGCTTTGTCGAGTCGCTGAAGAAGCGTTTCAAGAGCCTGGATGCGTTGAACCTCGCGTATGGCCTCGACTACTGGAGCAACCGGATCAACGATTGGGAGGACTTCCCGCCGGTTGAGGGAGCGGTGAACGCGAGCCTCACATCGGCCTTCGCGGAGTATCAGCGGGGTCTGGTGACGGACTATCTGGGCTGGCAGGCGGCCATCGTCAGGGAGATCAAGCGGCCGGACCAGTTCATTACCCAGAATTTCGATCTCGACTGGCGCGGTTACTCATACGGCATACAGCCCGACGTCGATCACTTCGCCGCGGCTCGCGCGCTCGACGTTGCGGGGATCGATATTTATCACCCCGGACAGGACCACCTGACCGGGATCGAGATCGCTTTTGGCGGTGACCTTGCCCGCGGCATGCGGGGCGGAAAGAATTATCTCCTCATCGAAACTCAGGCTCAAGGCTTCCCGGAGTGGACGCCCTATCCAGGACAACTGCGGCTGCAGGCCTACAGCCACCTGGCCTCCGGCGCGGAGATGGTGTCGTACTGGCATTGGGCCACCACGCACAACAGCGTCGAGACGTACTGGCGTGGGTTGCTCAGCCAGGACTACGCACCCAATGCGACCTTCCGCGAGGCCGCCCGGATCGGCGGCGAACTCAAGCGGCTAGGCCCTGCTCTCGCCGGCCTTCAGAAGCATAATCAGGTGGCGATCTACTTTAGCAACCGCGCGCTGACGGGTTTCGACGCGTTCAAATTCGGTTGGACATCGAAGATTACCTACAACGATGTTTTGCGGCCTTTCTACGACGCCCTGTACCGCGCAAACGTCGAGGTCGATTTTGTCGATCCCTCATCCAAAGACCTGTCCCGTTACAAACTGCTGGTGGTCCCCGCATTGTACTCCGCATCGGACGCCGAGATTGAAGCGCTGAAGGCCTATGTCCATAGCGGCGGGCACTTGCTGCTCACGTTCAAGAGCGGTTTTTCGGACGAGAACCTGAAGGTCCGGACGGTAAGCCAGCCGGGCGGCCTGGCTGAGTTGGTGGGAGCCACTTATAGCCAGTTCGCAATCCCCGAGAACGTGGCGCTCAAAGGCGGCCAGAAAGGCGACGTGCGCTGGTGGATGGAATTGCTGCAGCCGGCGACCGCCACGGTTCTGGCGCGCTACGATCACCCGGCGTGGGGCGAGTACGCCGCCGCCACCCGAAACCGCTCCGGCAAGGGCGAGGTTACGTATGTCGGCTTCATGCCCAGCGATGCCCTGATCGACAAACTTCTGGCCGAGGCGGTGGATCGCGCCGGTGTGACCCGTCCGGGAGCCGGTCTCCGGTTCCCGATTGTCGTGAGAAGCGGCGTGAACAGCCGCGGAGCCGCGCTGCATTACCTGCTCAACTATTCCGCGAGCAGCCGGACCGTGGTCTATCCGTTCGGTGCGGGAAACGACCTTTTATCGGGTAAGCCGGTGGCCCGGGGCGAGAGCATCGACCTCGGCCGCTGGGGAGTGGCCATCGTCGAGGAGCCGGCAAAGACCTCGAAGCCTTGACGCGGCATTCACTTCAATCTCAGGAACCGGGCCGCATTGTTGTATAAGATGTCCCGCTTCTGCGCCGGCGTCAAATACGTCGCCCCTTCGATCACGCCAATCGATGTCGCCATCAGTTTCGGCCAGATCATCTGGTCCGTGCCGAACATGACGCGGTCCTCGAAGCCCGCCTCCACAATCCGCTGAATGTATCCGTGAACCTCCTTCAACGGATAGCTCCAGATCAGGCCCGCGACGTCCACGTACACGTGTGAATTCGCCTGCAGCAGCGTCAGCAGATTGTCGATCATCGGATACCCCGCGTGCATGATCCACAAGCGCAGCTTCGGATGCCGCGCCAGCACCTCCTCCAGTAACAACGGGTTCCCCATGGAGCCGCGGAACTTCGGCATGGCCACATTCGCCCGGCCGGAGCCGCCGGTTCCCATGTGGATGCCCACGGGAATGTCCAACTCCTCGGCCAGCGCGAAGTAGGCGTCCACGCTCATGTCGCTCGGCGACAGCCCTTGATACTGCAACCCGACCTCGCCCATCACCTGGATGCCGCCCTTCGTGAAGGCCGCCCGCATGTCATCCAATGGGACAAACTTGCTGCCGCCCATGGCCGCGTCGAAGGAGGTGCCGGTGATGATTCGCGCGGGAGCAGCGTCCTTCCACTTCTGCACTTCCTTGGGAGAGCCCATCACCACCGCGGTTACGTTCATCTCCTCGTATTGAGCGAGCATCGCTTTCATGTACTCATCCGACGTCTTGGCTGCTTCCAGTTGGATGGTGCATTCCTGCTTCGCCCATCCCGTCGAAGCTTCCTTGGACTTCGGATCGGACGCGAGGAATTGCGGATTGAACGGGCACATTGGCCCCGCGGCGGGGACGGCCCCCATGGCATGAACATGAATGTCGATCACGGGAGGCCGTTTGGCGCCCGCAGGTGTCTGTGCCTGGACACAGATTGATGCGGACAAGGCAGCGAGAAGGAGCGTTCTCATGAGAGGTATTATTTCAGGCTCGCGGACCGTTGTCCGAGCGCCGGGCGTGGTCCGTCCGGAGGCCTATGCGGTCTCGACGATATCGGTCTTGTAGCGGTCGAACAGCGAAACGAATTCCGCGCTTTCACGGCTGGCGACTCCGTTTTTGCGCAGTGCCTGCCGTGTCAGTTCGAGGTTCGCCTCCCATTCCGATCCGGTGATGTTCAGTCCGGCATGGGAATCCCTCATGCCTCGTCCGGTGTAATAGCATGGCCCGCCGGCCAGGGCGCAAATCAGTTCCACCGTCAATTGTTGCGCTCTCTTGCGGGAATCCGTGCTGCGGCCCATGCCAAACCGGCTGAATCGCGCATCGGCACGCATGAGCGCAAACCAGTCATCGACCACTTTCGCGATAACGTCGTATCCGCCGATTCGCTGATACAGCGAAGATTCCGTTGCTTGCTCCGGGATTTCCATTCTGTCATTATGCCGTGGCCGGAGAAGAACGGGTCATCATCAGGCCTTCAGCGGCGGCGCGGCGCCGTCGGCGGCTCGGGCACCGGGGCATGCTGACGCTCGATCAGCCCTCGGTAGTCCGGGATGGCTTCTTCAATAGCGGACAGGCGCGCTGCTCGCCACGTCGTCGAACCCGAAGCCTGGCTGTTCGCCGGTCATTTCAAAGTTTCAGGCCGGGGTGAAACGGGAGCATTATTCCTGTCACAATATCTGGCGGGGTCGAATGGGGCCCCGAGGAGTTTGTATGCAGAAACACAGCCGGTTGACGGGCCTGTTCGTGGCACTGTTCGGAGTGATGGCGCTGCTCTCGAGCCTCAGCAAGCCGCGCGTCGAAGCGTTACACGGTTCCGACATTCTGGGGCTGGTCGCTTCTGGTGTCTGTTTCGGAGTGGCCTTTGTAGGGCTGATCGGCAGGCTCAAGGTTCGGAGCGAGTAGCCCTCAAGGCTGGAGAATAGGCCTGGTCCCAAAGCCCTCGCCGGCTGGATACGATCGTGCCCCATGAGGTCCCTTCGGCATCGACGCGCAAGATCAAGATACCCGATGCCTGTCAAGTGCATGACGGCGTTCGAGATCCCGCGGCGCAACCGGGCGCGGATTGTGCTCCACTCGTCTTGATTTTACCCCGTCCCGCCTTGAGGACGCAGCAGCGACCGGCGTCCTCCCGAACGGCCGAGTCGCCGTCACCGAGATGAAAATTGCGCTTATCGTCCATTAGCGGCTAGCGGCTATTCGAACGACCGCCCCGGCACCGATTTCCTCAAGAGCCGCTGTCGCGCGGGGCAAAAGGGGCGTGAGGTCAGCCAGGCGATTCGTTGGAGCGCAGTGAATGATGATTCGCGATTCGCCGGCGGTCCAGATTCTGCTGATATGGAATCTCTTGATCGGTTGTAATCAGGACATCGAACCCCGCCGCTTCCGCCGCGTCCAACAGGACGCCGTTCTTCAACCCTGAAAAGCCTGCGAACGCTGCAGTTTCGCATTCGTATCCTGCCAACTGCGATCGGAGCCGTTGGTCAATACACTCGGCAAATTAGAATCTTCATCAGACGTTCGCCAGCCGAAGGTCCTTCGATTCTTCCAGTACCTGGATGGCGAGTTCACGGGTTACAGCAGGAAAGCCCTCCAGAAAGTCGTCCAGGGACTCCCCGTTTTCCAAATACTCGAACAGGGTTTTCACAGGCACCCGCGTACCCCTGAACACCGGAGTTCCGTGCATTATGTCAGGATCGCGGGTGATTGGTTGCTGCATGCCTATATTGTCGCTTGCCACGAAGGATGAGGCAAAGCCGCCGAATGGAGCAACTGCCGGGCTGACGGCACGTGACCCGCCACGCTGAAACAAGGGCGCCGCAGGCCAGGAGGTAGTTCGAGATCATTGACGCCGCGCTTCCCGCTGCCGTCCTTCATGAACCAGCATCTTGAGCAGGTCTGGTAACCGATCCCCTTGCGCTCCGCAAGTTCACGGGCCTTGATGAGGGCTGGGCCAGCGGCCAACGCATTACCCTTCCGATTTTCTGAAGGCGGCACAGGGCCGAGAGCGGTAAAGAACGTTATGAAGAGTTCCCAGCATACCCACACCCAATAGCGAGGGCGCAAATGAGCGAGGGCCGGTCGACGTTCATCGACGGGCGTTGCCGAAATCCTAAACCTGCAGCCGCGCGGTTCACTGGCGAAAACCTATCAGTTCAAGCAGGTTCGCGCTGTGATCGTCCGATATAAACTGGCGGAAGGGGCCGAATGACAAAGTACGAGATCATCCTGTACTGGAGCGCTGAAGATGACGCGTTCATCGCGGAAGTTCCCGAGTTGCCCGGTTGTGCGGCCGATGGCCCGACCCGGCAGGAAGCGCTGGCGAATGCCGAAACGGTGATTCAGGAGTGGATCGAAACCGCTCAGGCATTGGGGCGGCCTATACCTGAGCCGAAAGGACGGCTGCTGTTCGCCTGACCCGGCTTGAACGCGCTTCGCACGGCCGCCGCTTACCGGTGTTTGTGTGTCATTGAGACACGTTGCCGGGATTTCGTGACATGGATGGACCGCTGACCGGCACGACGCCCGCCAGCGGCTTCGGCGGGTACGCCGGATGGTCGAGCCGGAAGACAGGCTGGCGGTGCTGGCGGACGAGCCGGATAACCGGATTCTGGAGTGTGCGCGGGAAGCGGGGTCGGAATTCATCGAGACCGATCGGGCGATGCTAAGGCATTAGCCACGACAAGGGCAACCAGATCGCTTTAGCAAGTGTTGACACACAGGCCCATACTATCTTGCAAGTATCCGACTTCGGGCAATGCTCTCTTACATATAATCGGACCGTATCCACGGGTACCGATCGATGCTTGTCGCTAGTATGTGATCTGTCCGGTCCAATTCACACATGATCTGTCCGCTTTGAAAAGCGGCGGGGGAAGCTGAAGGGTTGGAAAACCCAGCAATACCCGGCCGCGGAAATGGAGCGGATGATGAAAGTACAAGACGTGCTATTGAAGGCAATGGCGAAGAAGATCACCTGGTGGGAGGCGGCCGAAATTATCGGCGTCACGCGACCGGACCATGCGGCGCTGGCGGGAGCGGTTGGAGGAGCATGGCTATTCCGGCCTGGCCGACCGCCGCAAGGGCAGAAGCCAGCGACGAAGCGAGTGCCATTGGCAACCGCCGAGGAGGTTCTGCGACTGTACCGGGAGACCTACTACGACCTGAACATTCGGCACTTCCACGAGAAGCTGCGCGAGGAGCACGGCATCAAGCTGAGCTACACGTGGGTGCAGAAGGCGTTGCAAGGGGCAGGCCTGGTGGCGGCGGCGGAAGCGACGCGGCAAGCATCGGCGGCGGAGAGAGCGGAGGCCGATGCCAGGCATGCTGCTGCACATTGACGGCAGCAAGCACCAATGGTTCGGCGACGAACGGTGGCACGACCTGATCGTGATCCTGGATGATGCCACCAGCGAGATTTACTATGCCCAGTTGGTGGAGGAAGAATCGACGCGGACGGTGATGGCGGGACTGCGGGAAGTGATCCGAAACAAGGGTCTGTTCTGTGCGTTGTACAGCGATCGGGGCAGTCACTTTTTTGTGACGCCGAAGGCGGGCGAGAAGGTGGACAAGCACCGGCTGACGCAGGTGGGGCGGGCGATGAAAGAGTTGGGGGTGCAGATGATTCCGGCCTATTCGCCGCAGGCGCGCGGACGCAGCGAGCGCAACTTTGGAACCTGGCAGGGGCGGCTGCCGCAGGAGTTGCGGCTGGCCGGGATCAGACACGTGGAGGAGGCCAACCGGTTTCTACGGGAGGGCTACATCGGCGGTGTTCAACGAAAAATTCACGGTGAAGGCAAGGGAAAAGGGAACGGCATTCCGGCGGACGGCACGCGGCGATCTGGACTGGGTCTTCACGGTGCAGACGGAGCGCGTGGTGGACAAGGACAACACGGTGGCCATCGGGGAACGGAACTGGCAATTGGAGAAGACCCGATTTCGAACGACGTTGGCCGGCTGCACGGTGACCATTCATGAGCATCTGGATGAAACGGTTTCGATTCGCTACGGACCGCATGTGGTGGGCCGCTACAGCGCCGATGGCGAGACGCTGGAAAAGCGACGACGAAAGCAGCGGAGAGCCTGTGGAAAAGGCGGGCCCGTGGAAACCGTGGAAAACCAAACAGCGGTTTCCCACCGTTCCCACCGTCCCTTGGAAATCCCGCCAACAACGGCGGGATTCCCACTTTCCCACCGCTCCGGCGACGGCTTCGTCCTCCAAAGAAGAAAGCCAACGCAAACCCCCTTCGGCAAGCCGAAGGGGGACGGCAGGGCATTGTTCAGCTGAAACCGGACAGATCACGTGTGAATAAAACCGGACAGATTGACTTGTTACCGACAGGGTCCCGATCGATGCTCCGACGCGGCATCGCAGTCTATCTTGTCATCGCTTTCGGCGTCGCCTGGCTGTGCTGGGCGGTTCCGCTCGGACTCGGTATTCCCGTGTGGTCCCCGTTGTTCCAACTGGCGATGTTACCGGGCGGGTTCGCGCCGGCGATCGCCGCGGTGGTGGTCCGAAAGTGGGTCACGCGAGAAGGCTTCGCCGATGCTGGACTGCACCTGCATTTTGGCCGGTGGCGTTACTACGCGCTTGCGCTCATTCTGCCGTATGTCGTTGTTGCCGCAATCATCGCCGAGGCATCCCTGACCGGGCTGGGCCGGCCGGACATCTCCCTGCTCCGGGCTCTGCGCATACTTGTGCCCTCCGGAACGCAGCTGCCCGCGCAACTCCCGGTGGCGCTGCGGCTGAGCATGCCCATTCAATTCGCGATTATGGCGGTGATCGCCTCGCCGGTGCTCTGGGGGGAGGAATTCGGCTGGCGTGGCTACTTGCAGCGAAGATGGTTCGTGCAACGTCCGCTCCATGCCGCAGTGGCAACGGGCATCGTCTGGGGTGTCTGGCACTTCCCACTCCTCCTCAGAGGCTACGATTACCCCGAGTCGTCCGCATGGGGTCTATTGGTATTTCCGGTAGACGCTGTTTTTCTATCGATTATATTCGCGTGGCTTTACAACTCGACCGGAAGCATTTGGGCCCCGAGCCTGGCGCATGCGGCGACCAATGCCATCGGAATCTCTCTGACGACGCTCCTCTTCCTCGGGGGCAGTAATCTCCTCTTCGTCGGTTACTTGGGCGTCTTGTCCTGGATCCCGCTCGGCGGCCTGGCTGCGTGGATCGGCCTCACAAGAAGACTCGACATCGGTCTGCCCCACCCATTGAACCAGCAACATGTGGGTTGAATGCAGCGCCGAATAGTCGAGTACGACTGAGGCCGGACGCCGCTAAAAAACAATGCGCGAAGCCGTGCGAAGATCGGGACATCCCGGCCATGTTGTGATGGACAATGGGAGCAAGGCCAACCTGCGAAAATGACGCGCGTCCAGGTCAAATCGGAATTGCTGCGCTGGGCGCGAGAGCGCTCCGGGCTTGAACCCGCTGCACTCGCCCACCGCTTTCCGCAGCTTGCCGCCTGGGAGCGCACCGAGTCGCGCCCAACCCTCAAGCAATTGGAGAGCTTCGCAAAGGCCACGCACACACCCATCGGCTATCTCTTCCTGCCGGAGCCGCCTGTCGAACGCGTTCCCATTCCGGATTTCCGCACCCTCGGTAACGAACGCATTGGACGCCCGAGCCCGGACCTTCTCGACACGATCTACGTCTGCCAGCAGCGTCAGGAATGGTATCGCGGCTTCGCACGATCCGAGGGCGAGCGGCCGGTTCCCTTCGTGGGCTCCGCGCGTTTGGCGAACGACGTCGAGCCAGTTGCCGCGACGATCCGCCGCGCGCTTCGGTTCGACCTCGATGAGCGCCGGCATATGCCGACCTGGACCGACGCTCTCAGGCGCTTCATCGAGCAGGCCGATGCCCTCGGGGTGTTGGTGATGGTGAACGGCGTGGTGGGGAGCAATAATCGCCGCAAGCTCGATCCCCGGGAGTTTCGGGGCTTTGCCCTTGCCGACAAACTCGCGCCGCTCGTGTTCATTAACGGAGCGGATACCAAGGCCGCTCAAATGTTCACGCTGGCGCATGAGTTGGCTCATATCTGGCTCGGGCTATCCGCCGTCTCCGACGCTCAGGCATCGGAGGTCCCCGAACATGAGGTGGAACGGTGGTGCAACCGCGTAGCTGCGGAGCTTCTGGTCCCGCTCGCCGTCGTGAGGTCCGAGTATGAGCCGCGCAATCCACTGGAAGAGGAGATCGTTCGCCTGGCGCGGCGCTTCAAAGTGAGCACGCTTGTGGTCCTTCGGCGCATCCACGATGCGGGCGGCCTGACGCTGGATCAATTCTGGCGCGCTTATCGGGAAGAACTTGAACGTCTCCTGGCGATACCGGCCGGGAGCGGCGGCGATTTCTATCTGACGCTCAGCGCTCGTGCGGGTAAACGTTTCGCGCGTGCTCTGGTCGTCAGTACATTGGAGGGAAGATCATCCTTCACGGAGGCGTTTCGGCTCCTCGGATTTAAGAAGATGGCGACCTTTCGCGAGGTCGGACATAGCCTCGGCATCGGCGTCTGATGGCCTATCTCCTCGACGCCAACGTATTCATCAGTGCGAAGAATCTGCACTACGGTTTCGACTTCTGCCCTGCCTTCTGGGACTGGATCGTCGCCAGCAACGCGAAGGGCGGGGTATTCAGCATAGAGAAGGTAGGCGACGAAGTGCTGGCCTTGGGAGACGAGTTATCGACATGGGCCGACGCCCGTGGCGCCGGTTTCTTTCTCCGCCCCGACGCAGACGTTTTCCCGGCGCTCGCCGTGGTCAGCGTATGGGCCAGCGGCCAAGGCTACGAGCCATCCGCTGTGAGCACCTTTCTTCAAGTGGCCGATTACTACCTTGTGGCTCAAGCCCTCGCCGGCCGCCATACGATCGTGACCCACGAGGTCCCCTCGGCATCGACGCGTAAGATCAAGATACCCGACGCCTGCATCGGCCTAGATATCAAATGCATGACGCCGTTCGAGATGCTGCGGCGCGAGCGGGCGCGGTTTGTGCTCGGCATATAGGTGTGACCCAGGCAGACGAAAGTAGTTCGCAAGCGGCACGTCCACCCCACCCGGATCGAGCAGCGAGGCCAGCAGGGCGGTGGTGACGCAGTCGCCGGAGTGGAAGTCGTCCTACATCCTCATGGCCTGCCGAAACCGACGCCTTTGGAAAAGTGTCCCTGGGCATCCAGTCCACCAGAATTCAACCACTTACGCAACGGCTTTGCCCCACCCTTTGTGTAATTCGCGATAAGCCTTCACCGCCGTCATCATCGAGATCTTCAGCCGCAGCCCGGCCTCCTTCCACCTTAGCTTCTCGTCGTCCTGAGCCGGACCACTTCGTCCCTGCTGAAGACTCGGCCACGACGTCCGACGTGCTTTCCTTTGGCCCGAGCAGCCCGCAAAACCGACACCCTTCTCTCTCGAATAAGCTCACCTCGAACTCAGCGACGCTGCCCAGCACGATGAGCAGACGGTTGCTTGTCGGGTTGGATTGATCACTGTCGAAGGCCTGGCCTGCCGCGATCAGCGGATGCCATAGCTCTTCAGACCGGCGAGGTGCGGGTTGAGGTTGAGCACGGAGCGGACAAAGCGATCCAGCTTCAGACCGCGACCGCATCGAACCGATGCTGCGCGGCGGCTGTCATTAGCTGATCGAGTGCGGGCCGGGATGAGGTGGAACCGGAGAAGCCATTGTCCACGTATCCTGGGCGACCGTCTAACCGCGACGGGCGACGTAGTCGCATAGCTCTCGAAGCTGACTGGCGCAGTCCTGGTCGGTGGTGGAGACTCGGGCGTAGATGACAACTCGAATGACCGTAGAGTATGACGAGTTATAGGAACCGCCAGTATCCCGCTGGGTGATTACAGAGGAGTTATAAGAGTTAGTACGGTGAGTTGAGGTAACGAGACCATGAGGGTGCCGGGATGGATCTTGCGGTCCGAATCGGATAGGAGGGGTAGCGTCAAGAGGCCAGCGGCTACGTAACAATCGTTGTCGAAGTAGCTGCTACACCGATTTGTCACCGACTGTTCCGAGCGGTCCTACTACTTCACACGCGTCAACTTCTCCGTCCGAGTTAAGCTGAACATCGATTGTGAGTTGAACATTCCTCATGTCGCGTCGTAGTTGGAACATCTTCTCCAGCGCGACCAAATCCCCGTCAACGGCGTTGAAAAGTTCAGCAACCAACGCGAACCGATCATTGGCTTGTTTCCGAAGTCGCTCGTTGTGCTCTGTCTTGAACCAGTCCGACAAATGTGCGGCCTGGTCCAGAGGGTTCCACCAGCGCACATCCTGCCCACGCCTCCGATATGCCTCATCAATCGCCTGACCGACCTTGGCCATGGCTTGCTGATGATCCTCGGCGAAGCCCTCGATCAATGTTCTAGCCCTTACGGATCGGGCCTCAGAGACCGACGGATCTACAGGCAGTCCGCACTTGATCCTGTCGGTCAACACCGCCAGATACACCGAGGCGAGGTGGGTCTCACAATCACTGGAGTATGCTTCAATGGCTTCGAGTCCCGCCTTGCAATCACCTTCGTTCGATAGCAGTGAAGACAGGTTAATAGCGCCGACCCGCCTCCGCGACTCACCGACTCGCATTGAGGAGAACGTAATCATTTCGAGACAACGAACGTGAACGGATTCGAGTTGAGTCGCCCAGCTTGTGAGATCCGGTACAGAGTGGACCTGTTGAAGGCTGTTCTGCGAGGATCCGTAGATAGATGTAACACCCTTGAATCTGCGCGAGTCGCTGCTGCTCAAGAAAGGTCTTGATGTCATCCAGACTTCGATTGATCTGCTTGAGGCTCTCGTTGATCGAGTGTAGGAAGTGCTGGGCGGTCACCGCAGCAAGGACCTGCCAGCCGATTGCGGACAGTTCGGCCAATCTCCCAGCTTGGTACAATTTCCCGTGGCCCGCGAACTTGCCATCTGCGTGTCTTGCGAGCGCCCTGATGCCGCCGTCGGGCAGGTGAATCACCGTCGCGGCTCCGCCGTGTAACTCCGAGACGAGGTTGGGATCGAACTTCAGGCGGTCAACTGTTTCCGTCGCACGCTTGAGGTTAAGGCCGAGAGTCGGCGCTTGGTGAAGAAGCGCCGATGCCGCACTGACGATTTCCTTTGGGGCCCCGGATAGGCTCCCTATCTGCCCGCTGGCGGGTACTCCAGAATCTGCACGATTGGCCGTCTGAAGAAGTCCCGAGTACGAGTACCCCAGGAGAGGAATCCAGTTCGGCGTCTGCGGCGAGAAACTGAAGGTCGACCCCTAGTCCGGCACAAGCATCTCGCGGAGGCTTATGATGTCGCGGGAGATTTCACTCGTGGACTGCTGGTATGTCCCGCTGATGCGATCCAGGTTGCGGGCAAGGTCTTGGGATACACGTTCGATGTCGCTCGCGAGTTCCTCGACGGACTGGCGGATTGAGGAGTGCGCCCGGGCGTCCTCACTTCTGCTGGCCGAGATGCTGGAAACAAGGGCGTCAAACCGGCGGAGTGTTGAGCGTCGATCTGCGCGATACGTCGATTAGCGCTTTGAACCGCGCCACTGATACTCGATATGTCGCCGGAGATTGCCGCCACAGCGTTATTCACCTCACACAGGCCGTCGCGGAGCGCTCGGTTGTACCTGCATGCGTCGGAGACTGGCAATGGGTCCGCGCCAATCCCGTCAAAATGAGCAGGATGACTCCGCAAGCCGTCAAGATCCAATCGCCGACTGGCAGACTGTTCGCTCCCTCACGCCGACCACTCCGAGCAAAGCATTTGCGCCTGCCCCAAGACCGTGATCGTCGCCCGTTCCTGCAAGTTCAGCGGGTAGCCGTATTTGCGCGTTATGCGCCTCACGATCACTCTGATCTTCGCCCGCACACTCTCCCGCATCGTCCAGTCGATGGTCGCGTTGCGCATCGCCTCGACCAACTCCCGCGCGATCATCTTGAGTGTCGGCTCCACAAGCACCGCCACAGCGCTATCATTCACTTCGAGTGTTTCATGCGTTAACATCCGGGGATCAGTTCCCGACAGGGACTCTCATGTTTGGCTGCGATGAAACTCCTTTAATCGTTGCGATGATGGAACGATCACCATCAGGAACACTCGGGACCAGAACGTTGATTTGATACTCGCCGACCGCAACTATACCAGCGTACTGAACCGTTGCGGGTGAACC
This sequence comes from uncultured Acidobacteriota bacterium, assembly GCA_963737465.1. Classification (GTDB taxonomy): domain Bacteria; phylum Acidobacteriota; class Terriglobia; order Bryobacterales; family Bryobacteraceae; genus TMP-7. Next base: position 291,256 of record CAVTTC010000011.1, on the reverse strand, counting down.
ACCAATCGAGATGCTCAACCCACCGGGATCGGAGATCGGAGTTGGCGCGTCAACCGTCACTCCGGTGACTGTTGCCGGGCTTGTCGGTCCAAATCCAGCCCCATACACTTGGATGATCTCGCCAGGCCGGGCCGGACGCGAGGAACCGTAGGGCCGAAATACCGATGGGCGACGTACACCCCATCAGAATGAACAGCAGCGACGTAAGTACCACCCTGAAACGCAAAGAACCCAGTCGCGTAGCTCTGAACGTCTATGCTCCCACTGACCGAGCCGAAAGTGTTGTTGACACTCACTGGAGTTATGCCAGTGCCAACATCGCCAGGTAGTTGAACATTCACCTGCCCTGGGCTAACGTAAGAAATAGCGGCATTTCGACCATTCACCATCACCCTCACGCCCTCGATCGTCGTCGGGAGCATGTTGTCGGAAAAATCCGCGCGTTGCCAAGTGCGAATTCGCTCAGAAAGGAAGCTCCCATAAATCGAAATCCACGATCCGCTCTGAGAGACTCGCAATCCACTGGCGCTATCTGAAATGGCTCCGATTGAGGGCTGTTTTGTGAGCGCGAGCGCAATCGACACTGTTGGCGCTGTAGTCCCATTTATCGTTAAAACAACAGGTGCGCTCCCCGCACTCACCCCGCTCGGTACTTCGAACAGCAACTCGTCGAGTCCATCGGCCATACCAAACACACCCAAGACCGCCTCACTTTCTTTCCCCCTACCGTTACAGTCAGCCCAGATGCCACGGGGGAAAATTCCTGCCCTAGAGTGGGTCTACCGAAACCAGTCCCGTAACCGATCACTAATTCGCCCGGTATCGCCGGTAGGGCCTGAATGAACGGCTATACTGCTCTGATGTGAGACCGAGAGGAGATGGAGCCGAATAAAGAGCGGGGCTAGCGGCTGCGATCGGCAGATTCACGATTTCAGACTGCAGAACCTGGTTCAATATTCCTCGCCTGACCTGAATGGCTGCGTTTTGGCCCATCACGTCTACGGGAACTGGAAGTTGATCTGGTGGACGTGACGGCCAGCAAAGGGGCAACATTCCCGTTGACCAGCACGGAGACGCCGCCACAAGACGTTGGAGACTTTGCGGCACTTCCAGCGCAGGCGTCTGAAGCTGGGCCTAGATCCGTACCGAAGATGGAAACGATTTCACGCGGCGCAATGGGCCCGGAAGCAGAGACACTCCATTCACGACGGAGTTCGCCCTAAAAGCGGGTACCTGCGCAATGCAGATGGCGCTGATTACACCCTCGATAGCCAAAGTGCGAATGGATCGCATCGACATCGAAGCCTCCTCGCAAGTCTGAACCGCCACTCGACTATATCGCAAATTCTTGCAACCTCCACCCCTAGCTGGATGTGATGTGTCCTGTCTGCCTCGAGTCTCCCCTGCCCAAAGACGCAAAAAACCCGGGATGTTTTCGATACCCCGAATATCGCCGTTCACAACTGATTCCAATAATTTACAAATCCACCTAACCCACTAATTACACAAAGCCTTACGCGCCAGCACCCCACTTCGTTTCCCGCTGATCTCGCTTGACCGCCCGCTACCATAAAGGCGGAAAAGGAGGAAAGGAGACACGATATGAACAACTCGGAAAACAACTTTACGCTGCCGTACTGGAACTGCGCCCCGACGGTCATCGTGTCCCCCTACGCCCCCATCGAGGCCGAAATCCCCGCCATCCACCCCGACCCCGAAATCTTCGTCCGCCAGCAACTCGGCATCGAACCGGACCCCAAACAGGCCTGGATGCTCAACGAACGCCACGAACGCCTGCTCGTCAACTGCAGCCGTCAATGGGGCAAGAGCACCATCACCGCCGCCGTCGCCCTCCACCGCCTCCTCATGGAACCCAAGCGGACCGTCATCGTCCTCTGCCCCGTCCTCCGCCAAAGCTCCATCTTCGTCGGGATCGTTAAGGATTTCGTCCGGCAACTCGGCATGAAGGTCCGCGGCGACGGCGAAAATCGCGTCTCCATCCGCCTGCCCAACGGCTCCCGCGTCATCGGACTCCCCGGCCGTTCGGGCGACCTCATCCGCGGCTACACCGGCATCGTCATGCTCATCGTCGATGAGGCCGCCCGCCTCGCCGACTCCGTCTTCTTCTCCGCCTACCCCATGGTCTCGAAAACCGGGGCCGACATATGGGCCCTCTCCACTCCGCTTGGAAAGAAGGGCTTCTTCTACAACAGTTGGGCCAACGCCGGCGACGAGTGGCAGCGCCTCCGCGCGCCCGCCACCGAGTGCCCGCGCATCCCCGCCCAGGAACTCGAACGCGCCCGCCGCCTCATGGGTGACGATTGGACCCGCCAGGAATATCTCTGCGAATTCGTCGATATCGGCGGCGGCATCTTCTCCCGCGACCGCATCGAAGCCTCGTTCTCGAGCGACGTCACGGTCCTCGGCGGCCCGGAATGGAATTGATCGGAACTCTATGATGCTAACTCCTATTCATTACTACATTGGACTCGACTTAGGACAGCGGGCCGACTTCTCGGCCTTTGCCGCCGTTCAGCACCGCCCCGGAGGTCTGCCGCACTTCCTGTCTCCCTGGTCGAATCCGGCGGATATTTATGAGTTGCGCCAGTTACAACGGGTCTCTCTGGGCACGCCCTATACCGAAGTCGTAAATCGGGTAGCCCGGTTCATTGCTCTGCCCGAATTAAAGGGCAAGGCGACGCTCGTAGTCGATGCAACCGGCCTCGGAGCCCCGGTCGTGGAAATGATCCGCGACAAGGAGATGGACTGCATGCTGATGCCGGTAATCATAACCGGAGGAGAAAGAGGCCACCTGGACCGCGGCTACCGGACCGTTCCAAAGCGAGACCTGATCTCCAACCTCGAAATCATGCTGGAACGCGGCGAGTTACGAACGGCGGAGAAACTCCCCAACCGCGCCAGGCTGGTCGAGGAGATGATGAACATGAAATCCAAGCCGACCAAAGCCGGAAACGAAGTCATAGGAGCCGAAGGGAAACACCACGACGACCTCGTCCTCGCCGTAGCCCTCGCCGCCTGGGCCGCCAGAAAGGGATCGATGTAGGGTGGACTTTAGTCCGCGTGGGACTTCAGTCCCGCAAATCAAATCCGGAATCACCATGAAAAAGACCGTCACGCCGCGCCAGCTCGCTGCCAACCGGGCCAACGCGAAAAAATCCACCGGACCCAAGACCCGCCAGGGCAAACTTCGATCCGCTTACAACAGCCTGAACCATGGACTCTGCGCCGTCACCGTCGTCTTACCCGGTGAAAACGCCGAACGGTATGACTACCTCCGCCAGGAGTACATGGATCACATCCGGCCCGCCACCGCCATCGAAACCCAACTGGCCGACCTCTTCATCGCCGACCAGTGGCGCCGCGAGCGGGGAGTGCGCTACGAAACCGCCCTCGCGCTCGAAGGCCGGGCCTTCTGGGACCGCGACATCAAGAAGCAATACCCCGGCATCTCCGAAGCCGTGGTCGATGGCCTCATCTTTGGCCGTCGCGCCAACGCCAAAAACGACCGGACCCTCCAACAGCTCGACCGCTATGAACGGCGTCTGACCAGCAACTCCGTGCGTACCTGGAGACTGCTGAAGGAAATCCAAAACAGCCGTCCGCCCGTGGATCCCGAGGCGCCGGACACAAACAGCGGCCCCCCAGCCCCCATGGAGCCCTGGCCCCACCCGCTGCCCGAGCGCGTAGCACCGCCCGAACCGGCCCCGGAACCCGTGCAACCAGCAGAAAACAAAGCCCAGGAAACCCATACACAAAAAGCGCCAAACGAACCCATTCCCGAATCCGAACACCAGCCAATGGCCGCGAATCACCAACTGACAACTGACAACCGACAACTGACAACTAACTCGCTCCCAAAAAGCGCCAAATTCCCCATCTGTGCACCTTCGCGCAGACCCCGGCCTTGCCCGGTACCGCCGCGCTCCGCATCAAAACACGTGCAATCTATAAGGATAAAAAGACCTTATAGACCTATTAACGGACGTCGCCAAGCCGGAAGAACATTGGTAACCCACTTGCAAGTGGTGTTATAGGCACACGTATGAACTGGGTTGACGAGTATCAACAGAGATTGATGACGGCCGACCAGGCTGTCGAACTCATCCGCTCCGGGAATCGGGTATACATCCACGAGGGCTGCGGTACACCCCTGCCCATCATCGAGGCACTGCTGCGGCGGGCCCCGAAGCTGTGGAACGTCGAACTCGTCCACATGCTCACGTTCGGTTCGGCGGATTACACACGGCCCGAGTACGAAGGCCATTTCCGCCACAATGGACTGTTCCTGGGCGGCAACACCAGGGACGCCGTCCAGGACGGACGCGCCGATTACACCCCCATCTTCCTCGGTGAAATCGAAGGCCTGTTCACGTCGGGACAGATGCCGCTGGACGTTGCCATCGTCCAAACCAGCCCGCCTGACAGCCATGGATTCCTCAGCCTGGGAACCAGCGTCGATTGCGGACTCACGGCCGCCCGCTGCGCCCGCACGGTGATCGCCGAGGTCAACCACCGGATGCCGCGCACGTTTGGAGATACGTTCATTCATGTCAGTAAGATGGCGGCGGTGGTGGAGACCTCGCGGCCGTTGCTCGAACTCCAGGCCGAGCCCTCCACCCCGGTGCAGGAACGCATCGCCGAGCGCGTGGCATCGCTCATCCCCGACGGGGCCACCCTCCAGACCGGGATCGGCGGGATTCCTGATGCCGTACTCCGCTTTCTGCGGGGCCGGCGCGACCTGGGAATCCACAGCGAAATGGTCTCCGACGGCATCATCGACCTGGTGGAGTGCGGCGCCGTCACCGGCGATCGCAAGCGAATCCACCGTGGGAAGATTGTGGCCGGGTTCGTGCTGGGAACTAATCGTTTGTTTGAGTTCATGCACGAGAATCCGATTTTCGAGTTCCACCCCACCTCGTACGTGAACGATCCCTTCGTTATCGCCCAGAACGACAACATGGTCGCCATCAATTCGGCGATCCAGGTGGACCTGACGGGCCAGGTCTGCGCCGATTCGATCGGCACCCGGGCCTACAGCGGAGTCGGCGGGCAAGTGGATTTCGTGCGCGGCGCGGCCCGATCCAAGGGCGGCAGACCGATCATCGCCTTGCTCTCGACAGCCAAGGAGGGGGCCATTTCAAGGATCGTCCCCACGCTGAATCCGGGCGCCGGAGTCGTCACGTCACGCGCCGACGTCCACTACGTGGTCACGGAACACGGAATCGCCTATCTTCACGGGAAGACGCTGCGGGAACGCGCCGAGTCCCTCATCGCCATCGCCCATCCTCAGTTCCGGGGCGAACTCTATGACTTCGCCGCCAAAATGCACTACTTATCGAGCCACGACCGTGAGGGAGTGGGCGAATCCGCGCGGGACTTCACTCCCGCATAATGAAGGAGGGGCTCATGTCAGACGCAAAACCGGATAAAGGAACCGTAATAACCAATACTGAGGAATGCAAGGGATGCGGGCTGTGCGTGGAAGCCTGCACACCGGGCGTCCTGAAACTCTCCGAGCATCTCAATCATTACGGCTATCATCCCGCTCTCTACATCGGCCATGGATGCACTGCCTGCGGCCTGTGCTTCTACGTCTGTCCCGAACCGGGCGGCATCCGGGTGTACCGGCGCCGCGTTGTACCGAATGTCAAAGCGGTCCAGCCGGTGCTGGCCTGAGGAGGATGCATGGCGAAGCAATTGATTAAAGGCAACGAAGCGATTGTGAAGGCGGCCGTGCTGGCCGGATGCCGCGCGTACTACGGCTACCCCATCACGCCGGCCAGCGAAATCGCGGAAGCCGCGGCGCACTATCTCCCCCTGGCGGGCGGAACGTTTCTACAGGCCGAAAGTGAAGTGGCCGCCATCAACATGATCTACGGCGCCGCCGCGGCCGGCGTGCGCGCCATGACCGCATCCAGCGGTCCGGGCATCAGCCTCATGCAGGAAGGGCTCAGCTACCTGGCCGGCTCCGAACTCCCCTGCGTCGTCGCCGACATCATGCGGGCAGGCCCGGGACTCGGCAACATCGCCCCGGAACAGGGCGATTACTTCCAGGTCGTAAAGGGCGGAGGCCACGGCAACTACCGCTGCCTGGTGCTCGCGCCGGACTCCGTTCAGGAGATGGCCGACCTCACCGCACTGGCCTTCGAACTCGCCGACGAGTACCGGAATCCCGTGTACGTGCTGGCCGATGGCTACATCGGACAGATGATGGAGCCCGTCGAATTCGCGGAGAAAGCCGTACAGCCGCCCCCGCCGGACTGGGCCGTGCTGGGCAACCGCGAGACCCGCGGCAACCTGATCTCCTCCATCTTCATCGAGCCCGAGTCGCAGGAACATCACGTACGGCACCTGCTCTCGAAATACCATCGCGCCGAGCGCGAGGCGGTACGATTCGAAGCAATTCAGACCGAGGACGCCGACATCATCCTGGTGGGCTACGGAATCGTCGCCCGCATTCTGAAATCGGTGGTGGCCCAGGCCCGCGAGCGCGGCATCAAAGCCGGATTGTTGCGGCCCATCACGCTCTTCCCGTTCCCCACCCGGGCCATCCGCGCGCTGTGCAACGACGCGTCGGTGTTCGGCGTAGTCGAGATGAGCACCGGACAGATGGTGGAAGACGTCCGCCTGGCTGTGGAAGGCCGCTGCCCGGTGGAGTTCTACGGCCGTGCCGGCGGCGTGGTTCCAACCGCCGAGGAGATTCTCGATTTCGTGATGGACATCGCGAAACCTGTCTGGCCGGATTCGATTCTCGAGGAGGTGGCCATCCATGACTGAGCATGACGCGCACGGGTCGATGAATGGGTTTTCCTGCCCGGAACATTACGAACAGTTTCACGAACGCGCCGGCGCCTTCTTCGAGGTCTTCGACCGGAAGCCGGAAAACAAACACCAGACTCACTACTGTCCGGGCTGCGGCCATGGCATGACGCACAAGATGATTGCGCGCGCCATCGACGAACTCGGGGTGCAGGACCGCACCATCCTGGTGACTCCCGTCGGCTGCTCCGTGTTCGGCTACTACTACTTCGATGTGGGCAACATCCAGGCCGCGCACGGTCGCGCCTCGGCCGTCGCCGTGGGGGCGAAGCGTGCCCGTCCGGACAGCATCGTCATGTGCTATCAGGGCGATGGCGACCTGGCCGCCATCGGCAGCGCTGAAATCCTGCACGCCGCCAATCGTGGCGAACCGATCACGGTGTTCTTTCTGAATAACGCCATCTATGGAATGACCGGAGGCCAGATGGCCCCCACCACCTTGATCGGCATGAAGAGCACCACCACGCCCGCCGGACGCGATCCGTGGAATGAAGGCTATCCCCTGCATATCTGCGAATTGTTCGCCTCGCTCGAAGCCCCGGTGTACCTGGAGCGGGTGGCCCTGGGCAACAGCAAGCAATTGATCGGCGCCGCCAAGGCCATCAGGAAGGGCATCGAGAACCAGGTCCGCGGACTCGGGTTCTCCCTGATCGAGATTCTCTCGCCGTGCCCCACCATCTGGAAGATGAACCCGGTGGACGCCCAGCACTGGGTGCGCGACGAACTGACCAAGGAGTTTCCGCTCGGGGTCTATAAGGATCGGACCAAGGACGCTCCTCAGCGCCCCGCGCCGAAGCCGAAGCCTGCGCTGGCCGATCTACCCAAGATGCTGGTAGGCAAGGGCGGCGTCGCGGCCGAACCGTCCGCCGCCGTGGCCGTCCCCGACCATGACCTGAGCATCCGCATCGCCGGCTTTGGAGGCCAGGGCGTGTTAATGCTCGGCCAGGTGCTGGCCGAGGCTGGCCTGGACGCCGGCATGCACGTATCGTGGCTGCCCTCCTACGGGCCGGAGATGCGATCGGGAACGTCGAATTGCCACGTGCGGATCTCGCATAAGGCGATCGGGTCGCCGGTGGTGACCAAGCCCAACATCCTGCTCGCCATGAATGAGCCGTCGCTGCGAAAATTCGTCGAAACCGTGGAACCCGGCGGATGGGTGCTGTACAACGGCGACGTTCTGCCTGAAGGCATTTCGCGTCCCGGGGTCCATCTCATTGTGAAGCCGTTCAACGAGCTCGCCGACCACGTAGGAGACGCACGGGCCGCCAACATCGTGATGTTGGGAACCTTGCTCGAAGCCACCGGCATGTTGAGCGCCGAGTCCATCGAAGCCGCCCTGAAGCGGCTCGTGAAAACCGAGCGCTGGCTCGACCTCGACCGCAAAGCTCTGGCCAAGGGACGCGAGACCTTCCACCTGGAACCAGTAACGGCCTGAGCCATAATGAGGTAATGCCTGGAGATGTTCGCCGTAATGGAAGCTGACGCCATCGCACCGAAGCTGGAGAAGTTCGAGATGGCGCGTAGTTTGTCGGACGCTGCCCGCCGGGAACTGTACGATCGAATTTACCAGATGGAGTCGCAGGGATACGACTTCGACGCCGCCGACGGCACGCTGGAACTGCTGGTGCGCGAGGCCACCTATCCCAACGCCCGGCCATTTCGAGATCGCCGGATTCGAAGTGACTACCCGGATGACCGGGCCGGACCAGACGCAGAGCACGGCCTCGGTATCCGTCCGGATTCAGGAGGCGATCTTCGCCGCTTCGGCCACGCGCAATGGCCCGGTCGATGCATTGGACACCGTGCTGCGGCAGTGCCTCTCACACCTGTACCCGGCGGTGTCGCGAGTGGAACTCGTCAACTACCGGATGGACGTGCTGGAACAGGATAAGGGCCCCGCGGCAAAGGCCGGGGTGATCATTAGCTGGCGCGACGGCGCGCACTCCTGGTCGACGATGGGCGTCTCCTACAACATCATCGAGGCGAGCTGGCTGGCCCTGGTGGGCGGCATCCGCCTGGAATTGATGAGGCTCGGCGAAGTGGATGCCGATGTCCTCTGCGTGGAAGACAACTCCTGGGCGGTTTAGCGGCCCAGGAACCAGAACCGGATCCAGCGCGCGACCCGCGCCGACACAGGCATCGCCAGAAGACCAATCGACGCGAGTACGAAAGTTGGGCTTTCCATAAAGGGTAAAGTGCCACCCGGCCGGACTAATTCTCAGGGTGGGTTATTCTGATTCTGATGCGGGAAGCCGTGGTGGTTGCCAGTTCCCGGACCGCGCTCGCCAAATCGTTCCGGGGATCGTTTAACCTGACCCGCCCGGATGACCTGGCCGCGCACTGCATCCGGGACGTCCTTCGCAAGATCCCTCAACTCGATCCCCGCGAGATCGGCGATGTCGCGCTCGGGTGCGGCCAGCCGCACGGAGCGCAGGGACACAACGTCGCCCGGATCGCCGCCATGCGGGCCGGATTGCCCACCTCCGTGCCGGCCGTTACCGTGAATCGCTTCTGCTCCTCCGGACTGCAGGCCATCGTCTTCGCGGCGCACCAGATCGTTCAGGAGGGCGTGGACGCGGCCATCGGCGGAGGTGTGGAGAGCATCACCCTGGTGACCCGCGACAACAACCCGAATCCGGTGCTCAAAGAGTCGCTGCCCGGGCTCTACATGGTGATGGGCGATACGGCCGAAGTGGTGGCGAAACGGTACGGCATCAGCCGGTTGGTTCAGGACGAGTATGCGCTGAACAGCCAGCAGCGAACCGCCCGAGCCCAGCGCGAAGGGTTCTTCGCGGCGGAGATCGCGCCCATTCGGGTCGAGCGCGGCACCGAGCAGGTGGTCTGCGACACCGATGAATGCAACCGTCCGGATACTACGCTGGAAGGTCTGCTCGCACTGAAGCCGCACTTCGATCCGCACAGCGGGCAAGGCACTGTGACCGCGGGCAATGCGTCCCAACTTTCGGACGGCGCATCGGCGACGCTGCTGATGTCCCGACAGCGAGCCGATGAACTCTCGATCCCGTTCCAGTTGATCTTTCGCGGATTCCAAGTGGCTGGATGCGACCCGGACGAGATGGGCATCGGCCCCGTCTTCGCTGTTCCGAAGCTGCTCGATCGCGCGGGGCTGCGAGTGGACGACATCGACCTCTGGGAATTGAACGAGGCCTTCGCCGTGCAGGTGGTCTACTGCCGCGACCGCCTGGGTATCGATCCCGCAAAGCTGAATGTCAACGGCGGATCCATCGCCATCGGCCACCCGTTCGGTATGACCGGCTCGCGGATGGTGGGGACGCTCGCCAACGAAATGGCTCGGCGGAACTTCCGCTATGGCGTGGTGACCATGTGCATTGGAGGCGGCCAGGGCGCGGCGGCCCTATTCGAGCGAGCCGCCTAACTCGCGGTGGCGGTAGCACCCCACAACGTGATCGTTCACCAAGCCCGTCGCCTGCATGAACGCGTAGCAGATGGTCGTTCCCACGAATCGGAATCCGCGCTTCTTCAGCGCTGCGCTCAGCGCGTCCGACTCGGCGGTCCGTGCCGGAACCTCCTTCAACATGGTCCAGCGATTTTGTCTCGGGCGGTTGCCGGCGAACTGCCAGATCCACGCGTCGAACGATCCGAACTCCCGCTGCAGTTCGAGAAACGCCTGGGCATTGGAGATCGAACTCGCCACCTTGAGCCGGTTCCGCACGATTCCGGGATCCTCGAGCAGCGCTTTGACCTTCGCCACACCGTACCGCGCCACCAGCACCGGATCGAAACCGTCGTAGACCGTGCGATAACGCTCGCGCTTAGCGAGAATGGTGGACCAACTCAATCCCGCCTGCGCGCCTTCCAGGATGAGGAACTCGAACCAGGTCCGGTCATCGTGGACCGGCACCCCCCACTCGCTATCGTGATAGGCGATGTTCAGATCGCCTTTGGCCCATTCGCAGCGCTGTTTCACGGCTGCCGATTCAGTCATCGGCCCCTTTTGAGTGCATCTGTCCGCCAGCTTCTGCATGGAACACTTGCTGCAATGGGTCGCCTTCGAGCGATGCCGCGAGCGAGTTGACTTCCGCGATCGCGATCTTGCGATGACGAGCAGCGTCGTCCGACTGTCCGGCGAGCACCGCCGTGTGCGCGGCCGTGGCATGGACCCGCCAGGACGCAAGCGGAACTCGCAGGCCTTCCTGGGCGGCGATCGCGCGCTGGATGTGCGCCCCGGCGCTCGAGATGTCGCGCTCCGCCAGCGCAACCCGGGCATTCGCTTCCCAGGCCAGCGCCTGCCATGTGTGCTCGGCCGTTGTTTGCGCAATCTCAAGAAACCGGCGAGCCTCCCGGCGCGCACTCGCCAGATCGCCACCACGGAGATACACATCGGTCAACCCGGACTGCAATTGCATGTGGAAGTACCAGTCCCGGTTCACCGGTTGACGCACCATCCCCTCCCGAGCCTTCAGGAGATAACCGAGCGCACGATCCGCATAGCCCAGATTGGCCGCCGCGCAGCCCGCCACGATGAGACACATCCTCGGCCCAGCCCGGAGCGATTCATCGTTGAAGGCGGGCAATACCTGGTCGCAGATTTCGAGAGCGCCCGTGAAATCCAACGCGTGAAGGCGGACCCAAGCGCGGCTGACCCGAAGCGTCGCGGCCCTCTGCTCATGTTCGTTCCGCTCGGCGGTCCGTATCGCAACTTCGAGCAGCCGGAGGCTCTCGCCCCACTCTCCAAGAAACATCAGAGTCCAGGCCAGGAACAACTGGCCGTTCATGTACCGGACAAGGCCCTGACGTTCGAGCAGGATGGGAAGGGCGACGTCTACACTTCGCCGCGCTCCGTCATAGTCCGATAGACGCCCATTGCACGTAGCTGTAGTCGATCCAGATGCTTCGCGAATTCAAACTCGTCTCCGAAAGCTCTGATCTGCTCGAGCGCCGAGGCGAAAGCTTTTTGGGTCTCGCTGTCCCACCCTTCGCACCAAATCCGCAGAAAGGCAGCAAGAGCGGCTGCTCGCGCCTGCGCAGGTTGAGAGGCGACTCCGGGCAGGAGGCGTTGGGCGCGATCGACCGATTGCAGGCTCCGCCGGGCATCGGTAGTCGACCCGGCATAAGCGGCATACAACAAACCGAACGTCTCGGCTTCGACCATACCGTGTACGTGCGCCCGTTCAGCGCAGTCCAGGTAGTTATCCACGGCCTCCCCGGCCTCGCCTAGAAGGACGTGGAATCCGCCGATGCGATCGAGGATCTCCGTCTCGTTGGAGGCCCGATCCTCGGGACCCAGTTTCTCCGTCAGTTCGAGCGCATGTCGGAGGATACCAATCGCGTCGCGGTGAGCATAACGCCGGATCGCGTTTTCTGCCGCCGTTCGCAGATACCTCACACTTCTCAACCAGTCGGCGGCGGCTTCGAAATGAAGGGCTAGTTCCGAAGCGATCTCATGTTCCCGTCCTGTATACAACTTCAGAGCGCACTCCGCGATTCGCTGGTGGACCCTGGTTCGGCGTCGGGGGGCAAGCCGTCCCTGCAGCATCTCACGGTACATCGCGTGTACAAACGAGTAGCAAGGCGAGGGGACGCCACCCGGCAGCTCGCGCTCTCCTGCACTTCGCAACAGGTGATGTTCGCGAGCTACTCGATTGCAGAGGTTTTCGAAGGCCTCGTCGTCAAGGGCCGCCGCGGCGGCGCCCAAAGGCACAGTGAACGAGATATCAACCGCGCTGGCCGCTTCCAAAGCTGTTCGCTCATCTGCGGACAGCCGGTCGATCTGGACTTCGATCATCTCGCGTAATGTGTCCGGAACGCCGACCTCAACCTGCTCGATGGGCACGTTCAGTTTCCAGGAGCCATGATTGCGGGTGATGTAGCCGAGGGCAGCCATATGCTCCACCGCGGCCACCATGAAGAGCGGATTCCCCTCCGAATGACGGTACACGGATTCCGCCAGGCCCGCCGGCAGTTCGGTTGAAGTCCCGCCTGCTGCAAGGTAGTCGCCCACCGCGGCCTCGGAGAGGGCGGCGACCGAGATCTCACGGCACAACCGGTGCGCCGCCAAGTCCGCCTTCACGGTCCTGAGTGGATGTTGCGACAGGACCAGTTCGACGGGCCGATAGCTAGCTACCACCATCAGCCTGAATGAACCGCGGTGACGAGCAAGGACCCCAACCAGGTTGAGGGTTAAGAGGTCGACCCAGTGGCAGTCCTCGAGAATCAGCGCGAGTGGGCGCTCGGCTGTCAGTGTGGTCAGAACGTCGCAGATCTCGCGAAGCATACGGTCGCGAGTGACGTCGATTGTGCCGGTTTTCTGTTGAGGCTCGATTTCGCGAAAGGCGGCGAACTGTGCGAGCCACGTCGGCGCCTCTGCTCTCAACGCACTCACAACAGCGTCGGAATCCGGGCCGCGGACCAACTCTCCGAGAGCCTGGAGCATCGGGTAATACGGCTCCTGGACGCCGTAACCCTCGACGCATTGACCGCGCGCGATGCGTAGATCCGGCCGTTCGCGACTCGCACGCTGAACGAATACGTCGATCAGAGCCGTCTTACCGATCCCCGCATCGCCGGAAACGAAGACGAATTGTTTGTCCCGGTGAGCCGCTTTGTGCAGGCAGTCCGCTAATTCCGCCAGTTGATCATCTCGTCCGAAGATGCTGTGTTCGGGTTCCGCGTTCGCGTCGGGCCCGGGCGCGCGACTCTCGCGGACGCCTGCGACGAACCGGTAACCGCGGCGGGGCAGAGTCTCGATGAATCGTGGCCTTTTCGAATCGTCTCCCAGGACCTTTCGCAGGTCGCGGATATAAGTCTTCACGATCTCCGGTTGGACGAATGTGTTAGGCCACACCCCTTCGAGCAACTCCGATTGAGTTACGATGAGGCCCGCGCGTCGCACGAGATACTCGAGTACGCCGAACGCTTTCGGAGTGAGCGTGATTCGGTCGTGCCCGCGCCAGACGCACTCATTCGTCTCGTCGAGCCGGAATGGAGGGAACTCCTTCACGTCGTTCAGGTTTTAAGGATACACCTTCCGGCGTGTAAGACAGCAGTTGGGTGTTAACCACGTTTCCACAGGTTGCGAAAGATCCAGCTGCAAGCTCCACCGAATCTCCACCGGAAATTCACCTCTGCGAGCCCGGCTCAATCGTAGAGTGGAATTGACCTTTTTAAGGTCGTGTAAGGAGTACCAGCGGCGGTTCAAGCCGATCGGAGGGACTTGCCCCGCCGCTGTCTCTTTACGCTCAGTCAACTTACGCTCAGTCAGCGCGAAAGAAGTACCCGGCGCGTTCCAACTTCGATGCCGGTCTAGTGAGCGATGGACTATCCGTATCCGGATGATTTTCCCGCACAAGCCCGCGCACGGGTGGAAGCTGAACGGCTGAAAGCCGGTCGCGAACTCGAGCAGTCGCGGGCTAAGAAGCCCCCAGCGGCCCGGCGAGAGAGAGATTACGATCTCTCTGCCCTCAACGCTTACATCAGCGGCGTGGTCTGGGCCTTTACCCGCGAAGCCTGCGAACTGGGGCGGCAGGGGATCTGGACGGTGGACCGCATCTGCTCAGAGGCCGAGGAATTTCTTGGCAATTTCATCCTCGAGGCGTATGCCAGCCAAGGCCATGACCGATACGGGCGGAAACTCCCGAAGGTGACAAACCATTGGGGAAGAGTGGAGCCCGAAGTGGAGCAGTCCTTTCGCGCCACTGACGCGTGGGGCGAGTACGAAGCTGAGCTGCTGGCCCTTTCAGAGGCGATCGCGGCGAAGGAGCCGGAACCGAAAGAGCCGAACACCGGCGAATGCCCGCTTACTTGGGATGACGTTGAACTCTCATCTATGAGCGAGGATTCAGGCGGGAGCCAAGACGGAAATCCTCAATTATGAGGAGTTCGGATTTGCTGATCGCGGAAAGCCCAACCAGCGACCCCGGAACTATCGGCCTGTCAGCCGGTCTAGAATCGGTAAGGAGGTAAGGAATGCTTACCAGCAAAGTCACCAGCAAGGGGCAAGTGACGATTCCGGCCCAAGTGCGTGAAAAGCTCGGCATCCTTGCGGGGGATCTCCTGTCGTATGAGTTCGACCACCGGGGGGGTGCGTGTGTCTAAACTCCGTGCCTTTGATGCCGGGTGGCATGGCGTGGTTGGGGCGACGCTCGCCGAGGAATGGAACAGTCCCGAGGACGACGCGGCTTTTGCGGAGATTCAGCGTTGACCGCCGGAGATCAGTGGGATGTCGTGGCGGTTCCATTTCCATTCAGCGATTCGCCTGCCGCGAAATTGCGACCGTCCGTGATACTCAGTGCTCGTAGCTTCAACGAATACTGTAATGGCCGTCATCACTTCGTCCCGACACAGTAGGCGGCCGGGGGACACGAGATGGGGCATGAGAAATTTGGAGTCCCTGCGGCGGGAACTGACGTCCTACTTGCCAGCTTAGTCCTGCGATCATATCCATAGACGTGGAACAAATCGCTCTCCAGTGGGATTCCGGGCCGCAGGTCTTTACGGTCAGTGAATTCACCGAAACCTTGCGCGCGATGCTCGACCGTGAGTTCGGCACCCTCTGGATCTCGGGCGAGATCTCCGGCTGCAAGCTCGCCGCCAGCGGACACTTTTACTTCACCCTCAAGGATTCCGAGGCACAGCTCAAAGCCGTGTGCTTCAAGGGCACCGCACGATTCCTGAAGTTCAAGCCGCGCGACGGGATCGCCGTGATCGCCCGCGGGCGGCTCGACGTCTACCCGGGGCGCGGCGACTACCAGTTGATCGTGGATGCCCTCGAGCCGCAGGGTTACGGCGCCTTGCAGTTCGCCTTCGAACAGCTCAAAAAGAAACTCGCGCTTGAAGGCCTGTTCGAACCGTCCCGCAAGCGTCCGCTGCCGAAGCTGCCGGAGCGGATCGGGCTGGTCACCTCGCCGTCGGGGGCCGTGATTCAGGACATGCTGAACATCCTGGCACGCCGGTTCCCAGGGCTCCACATCCGGCTGTATCCGGCGCAGGTGCAGGGCGAAGGATCCGTAGAGGCGGTGTGCCGGGGCATCGAGTACTTCAGCCGGAGCGGATGGGCCCAGGTGGTGATTGTGGCCAGGGGCGGCGGGTCGCTCGAGGATCTCTGGACCTTCAACGAAGAGGGAGTGGCGCGGGCTATCTGCGAATCGAGCGTCCCCGTGATCGCGGCCATTGGCCACGAGACCGATTTCACAATCGCTGATTTCGTTGCCGACCTGCGCGCGCCGACGCCCTCCGCGGCGGCCGAACTGGTGATCTGCACGCGCGAGCAACTCCTCGATCAGGTGACCGCATGCGAGCGCAAACTGACGCAGGCGGCGCGCTACCGCATCGTGCAGTGCGCGCGGCTACTGCACCAATCGGGCGTGGATCGAGCCTTGAACGTGCTCAATCGGGCCATGGGAAGGCGGGCTCAGCGGGTGGACGAACTCGATTATGGCCTGCGCGACCGCATGCGGGCGGCCATCGAACAGCGGAAGCGGCGGTTGGAGTCGCTGGAGGCTCGCCACCGCCGGCAGGATGTACGGGTGCGATTCACACAGGCCAGGCACCGCCTGGAAACCTCCGAACGGGCGCTGCTCGAATCGGTCCGCACGCGATTGTGGAAGGCCGGTAGCAGGCTGTTCCCGCTGACGGCCCAGATCACACAGTTGAGTCCCCTCAAGATTCTCGATCGAGGATACGCCCTGGTACAGACTGACGAGGGGCGATTGGTCAAATCGCCGGTAGACGCGCCGCCGGGTACGGATGTGCGGATCCGACTGGCCGAGGGCAGCCTGGCGGCGAAGATTACCGGCACTTGAAACGGAACTGCGCCCGTGGTCACTATCCCATCGGAGGTTCTTCATGGTAGTGCCCACGTTGCATCGGCGTTCCGAACTCATGCCCGAGGTTGTCGGGATCTTTCCTCTCCCACTGGAACCGGAATGGCGCCGGCTGGTGGCCTGGATTCTCGACGCGTGTGAGTTGTGGTTCGTGATGCCGCTAATCGGCGCGCTGGTTGGAGCGATGGTGGTTCAGCATTGCTGATGGGGCTTCCCGGCACTCATCCCGAGTAGCTAATTTCGTGCTCGCGCGTGTCTCCCAGACCGTCCCTGATCTGTCTCAAGCGGTTCCATTCTTCGGTGGCATCCTGCTTCATGTTCAACACACGGCGCGTGGCCTGATCGCCCCTCGCCAGCGCGGATGCCAACTGGTCGAGAACACTGGGGGCATGGCCCCCGGCCTCTGCCGCCAGAAACGCGATCCTGGTGATGGCATCGGCGCGTTTCTCCAGTGCCGAACAAACCGCCGGAGTATCGGACTGATCAGCTTCGATGAGCGCTTCGGTCGCCTCATTCAGATCCCGCAGAGCCTTGTCGAATGAAGCGCTCATCACGTCGAAACCTGCTTGCCGTATAGGACGTAGTTCAGGCTTTGGACCGACGCGGTAAGCATTGTCTGCTGGGATTCGAGTCCGGCCAGCAGGGCATCAGCCATTTGGAGGCGGCTGGCCACGCTCTGTTGCAGCGCGTTAATGCGATCTTCGAGCACGGTGATTTGCGATTGCAGGTTTTTGTCAGTGTCGGTAAGGCCGTTCTGCTCCAACTGGATGGTGCCTGAAACCGGGTCGGTCAATGCCGTGAACTTCTTGGCCAGGGCTCCGAAGCCGCTAGTTTCCGAGCCGAAGAAGGTGACGGCGCCCGCAACCTGAGAGTCCGAGAGGGAGTTGAAGCGAGTGGAGTCGAATGAGAGCTTACCGGTGGAATCGAACTCGAGCCCCATTTCCCAAAGGCTCTTCACGGCGCCGTCAGCCTGGTAGCCGGCGAGCGAACGCATGGTTTCCTGGATGTCCCGTATCACAAAATCGCCGCTGAGCAGTCCCGCTGATTGCCCAACCTGCCCTTGAACCTGATCCGCCATCGCGTTGTAGGCGGACACAAAACTAGAGATCCCATCCGACAATTGGTTTTTGTCGGTGGCCAGGGTAAGCTTCACGGAGGCGCCGTCCGCCGGCTTGTCCAGCAGGTTGAAGGTGAGTCCGGAAATCACATCGTTTACCGCATTGGAAGTGCGGTTGATATCCACCCCATTCAGCTTGAAGACGGCGTTCGATCCAAGTTCAGGGCTCGACAGCAGTTCCAGCGGAGGTCCCACGTTTGGTATATCCGTCAGGGAGAAGTTCTTCACCTCTCCAGTGTCGTCGGCGCTGAGGGACAGATAGTTCTTATCGCCTGCCGTCAATAACGTCGCCGTCACGCCGGCTCCCAGAGCATTGATCTGGTCACGCAGGCCCGTGATCGTGTTATTGGTCAACGCTATGGGGTAGACTTTGCCATCAGCGCCGAAGCTCAACTGCAGGGTTCCGTCCGTCGAGACAGGTGTACCAGCCGCCGAAGGAAACCCGATCGTGGTTGCCGATGCGGCGCTGGCGACCGATTGCACGTCGGAGATGGTATAAACGGTCGCGTTGGTGGCGCCAGTGTTCCGCACCGTCACCTTGGAGGTGTCCGAACTGGTGGCGGCTAACGCCTTCCCCGAGGCGATCTGGCCCAGTTTCGTCACCGCATTTCCCAGTGTTAAGGCCGCCTCTGAGAAGCCTGACAGGAGGGTCTTCTTCGACAGAATATCGGCATCCTGGTTCTGCAACTGCTGGAGCGGCAGTGAGGCGATGGAAACTGCGCGGTTCAAGACCGTCTGTAGTTGACTGGACAGGGAACTGACGCCGGTGATGGTGAGCGGCGTGATTCCGGTGATGCTCATGACGCGTGGTCTCCCACACGTCATATCGGCAGACCGAGGATTTCATCGAGAGCTATTTTGGCCTTGAGCCGGGTCGGATCATCTCGTACCACTTGATATTCGCGGTGGTAGATCCGCGGCCATCCCCGTCCAGGTCGGCAGTCAGGGTCCTGCAGTGGCGAGACGCCGACTTGGGCCACGCAGCGGGATTACCCTTGGTGAGTTCCTCGTGCGACCACCTATGCCCGGTTTCGTAGCGGAATAGGTGAATCCCCGAGAAACTTGCGGTGAGGATGGCCGGCAGCCGGGTGTATCATCTGTTGACACGCGGCGCTAGCCGGCCATAGCGGTATAATCGCCACAATTGGGCGGGATGGCGAAGACTCGGCAGATTACTGGGACGGCACTGGAGGTCGATCGATTCAAGGTCGCTCTCGACGCGCTCGTCGAGCAGGTGAAACTCGACCGGTCCATTCTCGCGGCGATGCTCTGCGGCAGCTTGTCGTACGACACCGTCTGGTCGAAATCCGACATCGACCTGATCCTGGTGACGATCGACGACAAGAAGACCGAGAAGGACAGCCTGTGCCTCTACGCCGACGGCATCAACGTCCACGCGATCCTGATGCCCCGCGCCGACTTTCGCAAGATCGCGGAAGGCGCCCTCCGCAACTCCTTCATGCATTCGCTGCTGGCCAAGGGGCGCCTCCTCTACAGCCATGACGAAAGCATCGCCGCTCTCTGCCAGGGACTTCGCGGGCTCGGCGAACGGGATACCCAATTGCAACTGCTTGCGGCAGCCAGCCACGCGCTCTTGTACGTGTATAAGGCGCACAAGTGGCTCATCACTCGCGGCGATCTGGAGTACACGGCGCTCTGGATCCTATACTCCGCCAATGCGATCGCGAAGATCGAAGTGCTCGAAGCCGGTCTTCTGGTGGATCGTGAAGTGCTCCCTCAGGCCCTCGAACTGAATCCGCCGTTCTTCGAACTCGTCTACACCGGCCTGTTGAACGCGAAGAAGACCAGGCTGTCCGTTGAAGCCGCCCTCGCGGCTATCGATCAATATTTGCTGAAGCGCGCCGCCACTGTCTTCGCTCCGATCATCGAGCATCTGAGGGAGGTGGGCGAGGCCCGCTCCGCCACCGAAATCGAACATTACTTCCGGCACACGTTCGGAATCGAGTGCGTCACCGCTGCCTGCGAGTACCTCGCCGACCAGGGTTTCATCGGAAAGGCCCCGCTGCCCGCTCGTTTGACCAAGCGGAGCACTGTCGCCGTGAACGAACTGGCGTTCTTCTGCGGAACCAAGGCGCCCGATGCCTGGTAGGCCTAAACCCGCGCCGCGAACCACCATCGCGGTGGAAGGAGCGCGCGTTCACAACCTCAAGAACATATCGCTCGAACTGCCCCGCGACCGGCTGATCGTGGTCACGGGGCTGTCGGGTTCCGGCAAATCGAGCCTGGCCTTCGACACTATCTACGCGGAAGGACAGCGCCGGTACATGGAGTCGCTCTCTACCTACGCCAAGCGTTTCGTGTCGCAAGTGGCCAAGCCCGACGTGGACTTCGTGTACGGCCTCTCGCCCGTGATCTCCATCGAACAGAAGACCACCGGCAGCAATCCCCGCTCCACCGTCGGAACCATGACGGACATCGCCAGTTACTTGAACCTGCTCTTCGCCACCATCGCCGAACCGCATTGCCCGCGGACCGGCGAGCCCGTGAAAAGCCGCACTCCGAGCCAGATACTGGAAGCCATTCTGACGCTGCCGGAGGGCGCCGAGATCGAACTCCGGGCCCCCGTGTTCCAGGTCTACGGCGAGGAGTTGGACTTCGTCTTCACGGAGGTGCGCAAGAAGGGCTGTCGCCAGTTGATCATTGACGGCAAACGCGTTGACCTCTCGGAGGACCTCTCGCTCGATGACACGGCCGTCACCGTCATGGACGCGGTGGTTGACCGGCTGATGGCTGCCCGCAAGCACGAGAAGGCCTTGAAGGCGGCCATCGCGGCAACGCTGCTAGTAGGCGACGGGCTAATGCAGGTGGAGGTTCTGAAAGGAGCGTCGAAGGCCGAAGCCGGCCGCTTCTATAAAGGCCTGTGCAGTCCCACGCACCACCTCGTCTACGGCGGCATAGAGCCCGAATACTTCATGTTCAACAATCCGGAGAGCGCCTGCCGTACCTGCGGCGGCCTGGGCGTGGATAAGGTCACACATCCGGAACTTCTGCTTCCCGACCCCAAGCGCAGCATCCGTGGCGGCTGCTTCGTCAAGGAGGCGTACAAATACAACCCGGACACCTGGGACGGCCGCATCATGTACACGCTCTCCAAGGTGCTGAAGTTCTCGCTGGACACTCCGTGGGAGGAACTGCCGGAGGCTGTCCGCCACGCCATCCTGTATGGCCTGGACGGCCGGAGAATGCGCACGACGGCGCCCCCCGAATCGAAAGTGAAGCGCGACGATTGGGACAAGCACGAGGTGGGCTTTGGAGGAATCGCGCGCCGCATCGAGCGCCATTATCGCCGCTATCGCCAGCGCGGCGAAGCGAGCTCGGGCATGGAGGAGTGGCTCGACAAAGTGATGGTGGAGCGCACCTGCCCGGATTGCAACGGCGCGCGCCTGCGGGCCACCCGTCTGTGTTTCAAGCTCGCCGGCAAGACGATCCATGAAGTGGGTGCGCTGAACTTCGATGAATTGTACGCGTTTCTCGGCGGCCTTCAGCCAACCGGAGCCGGCGCGGATGCGGGGCGCCAGATTGTGGCGGAGATCCGGCGCCGTGTGGAGCTGCTGCTGGGCATCGGCCTCGACTACCTCAACCTCAACCGTCGCTCGAGCACTCTTTCGGGCGGCGAATCGCAGCGCATCCGCCTCTCCACCCAGATCGGCTCGGGCCTGATGGGTATGCTTTACGTGCTCGACGAACCGAGCATCGGGCTGCATCCCAAGGACAACGCGAAGATGATCGCGACGCTCGAAAGCTTGCGCGACATCGGGAACACGGTCATCGTAGTCGAACACGACGAGGACACCATTCGCGCCGCGGACCACATCGTCGAGATGGGCCCGGGACCCGGAGTTCATGGCGGCCATGTGGTGGTGCAAGGCACGCTGCAGGACGTTCTGAAATGCAAAGAGTCGCCGACGGGCCAGTTCCTGTCGGGCAAACGGGAAATCGAGACGCGATCGCGGCGCCGCAACGGCACCGGCAAGGCCATAACCGTGCGCGGCGCGAGAGAGAACAACCTCAAGTCTGTGGATGTCACATTCCCGCTTGGCCGACTCATCGCCGTTACGGGAGCATCGGGCTCCGGCAAGAGTTCGCTGATCAACGAAGTTCTATACAAAGCGCTGTGGAAGCGCCTGGTGGACACGCGAACGTTGCCGGGCGATCACGACCGTATCGATGGGGCCGATCATGTGCACAAGGTCGTGAACATCGATCAATCTCCCATCGGGCGCAACAGCCGCTCGAATCCGGCCACCTACATCGGCTTTTACGACAACATTCGCGAACTTTTCGCGAACGCGCCGCTTTCACTCGAACGAGGATATAAACCCGGACGGTTCAGCTTCAATGTCAAAGGCGGCCGCTGCGAGGAGTGCCAGGGCGAAGGCGTCATCACCACGCAGTTGTACTTCATGCCGGACGTCGAGGTGACGTGCGCGGTCTGCAAAGGCGCGCGATTCAGCGCCGAAACTCTCGATGTGACTCTGCGCGGGAAAACCATCATCGATATTCTGAACCTGCCGGTGGACGAGGGCGTCGCCTTCTTCGCAACTGAGCCGGCCATCAGCAAGAAGATTGAAGTGCTGAACGACCTCGGACTCGGCTACCTCACCCTGGGGCAATCGGCAACGACGCTCTCCGGCGGGGAGGCGCAGCGAATCAAGATTGCCGCCGAGTTATCGAAGCTGCAGAGATCGAAGCACACGGTCTATATCCTGGACGAGCCCACCACCGGCCTGCATTTCGCCGATGTCGAGCGCCTGCTCGAGTGCCTCGACCGACTGGTGGATGCGGGACACACCGTGATCGTCATCGAGCATCATCTGGATGTGATCAAGACTGCCGACTATGTGATCGACCTCGGCCCGGAAGGCGGTCACGCCGGCGGCGAAGTAGTGGTGACCGGCACGCCGGAGGAAGTGGCCCGCTGCAAGGCGTCGTATACCGGGCGGTTTCTCAAGAGCCGGT
Organism: uncultured Acidobacteriota bacterium; assembly: GCA_963737465.1. Classification (GTDB taxonomy): domain Bacteria; phylum Acidobacteriota; class Terriglobia; order Bryobacterales; family Bryobacteraceae; genus TMP-7. Next base: position 268,516 of record CAVTTC010000011.1, on the reverse strand, counting down.
TGCGGGCCTAGTGGAGTACAAGCGCCGCCCCAAAATCACGAGGGAGTTGCTGTCTCGAACTTCCCGCTGGCTTCGTTATAAGCCGTCACGGTACCGGGTCCGATGTGGTAGACCCAGCCATGTAAGGCAAGATCGCCTTGTTCCAGTCGAGCCGCTACCGAAGGATGTGAGCGCAGGTTTCTCAGTTGGGCGACTACATTCTCTTCTGTCAGCGCGAGAAGCAATTCGGCGCTCGGATCTGCTTCGCGGCGGTCCACTTTCGCGTAGTGCAGCCAGGCTGTCACGTTGGGATAATCTCCAAGCGCCTCGGGATGGAGCGCGCCTCTCATGACGCCGCAATCGGTGTGGCCGCAGACGACCACCGCGGGCACTTCAAGCACGCCCACCGCGTATTCGATGGTGGCCGAAACACCGCCTATCGCATCCGGGTAAGGCGGCACAATGTTGCCAATCACGCGGCAAATGAACAGTTCACCCGGTTTGGTCTGGGTTAACAGGGAAGGGTCTATTCGGGAATCGGCGCACGTGATGAACAGTGCGTCGGGGCGCTGGCCCAATGCCAGCCTTTCGAAAAGGTCCTGATGCTTCGGATAAATATCCTTTTGAAATCGGGAGATGCCCCCCAGGAGTTTTTCAACCGGCACATTTCCAAGAGTACGCCATGCTGGGTGTCTTGCGATGCATTCCAGCGTTCAACGGGGTGCTAGGAGAAGATGTTGGCCAACCTCGTGGCTTCCAACTCGCCGAACTTCGTGAATCCCAGGTTCGCGACGAACGCGACAGCCATCAAATCATCGGGCAGAAGAAGCAGAAAGGCGCGTCCGCCAATGGCGTCGCCTCCGTGATGGTACACGCGTCGATTTGCGATCAGGGCGGTACGCCAGGCAAACCCCACACCCGTCTCTTTACCGTCCGACGTGCTCTGAGAATTGAACATGAGTCCGCGCGTCTTCGAGTTCAAATAGGCACCGTACAGATGGGAGGCCCCAAAACGAACCAGGTCCTCCGCAGTGGAGAGAAAGCCCCCGGAGGGCCAGCGGTCGCTGAGGTCGGTATAGGGACCATTGGTAATCTCACCGGCCGTCAGCGAGTAGAACCTCGTCCGGCCGGGCACAATCTTCACATTGTCGTCGGGGGTCGTGAGATCCAGGTGAAGAGGATCGCAGACTTGGCGCTGGATCACGGTCAGGAATCCCTGTGAGGCCGCTCCCTCCAGCGCCGCGCCGAGCAGATTGAATCCATACGAGGAGTAGGAGTACTTTGTGCCTGGCAATTGCAGAAGGGGCGCATCCCGAATTGTCTGCAGCGTTTCGGTGACCGACGAATAGCGCTTGCTATTCAGATACTCGCCGGCGCCATAATGCCGCAAGCCACTGAGATGCCCGAGCAGCAGCCTCGCGGTGATCGGGCCGGACTTTGGAGGAAACGATGGGACATGTCGCTGGATGGGAGCATCCAGATCCAGTAATCCCTGCTCGTAAAGCCGCGCGGCTGCCGCTGCCGTCAAGAGTTTCGACAAGCTTCCGATACGAAACCTCGTCCGCGGAGAAACCGGCGCATCGTCCTCGAGATCGGATTTACCGATCGACTGTGACCACGCGATCGCTCCATTCTTCCAAACCGCGGCAGACACGCCCGGCGCCTTTTGCGCCTCGCGAAGATCCGCGATCATTCGGGACGCTCGGACCTCGGCTGAGTCCGCTGCCTGCAAGAGCGTCACAACCGGCGGCATCGCGACGAGGGCGCGGCGAGTGATCCGTGAATCCATCTCGCCATTCTAGTATCGGGAGCGTTGGGCCGCGCACACCACCGTAACCGTTACGGACCTCGTGAACTGGAGCACTTTCAGATCCGCCGACGTAATAATTGGACAATGCCGGCCAAGATCACCCCCCACCTCTGGTACGCAACCCAGGCTGAGGAAGCCGCGAATTTCTATGCCTCGATTTTTCCTGACTCACGAGTGGACCGGGTTGCCCCTCCGCTGACCGACAGCCCGAGAAATCCTCCCGGATCGGTCAAGGTGGTCGAGTTCACCCTCTGCGGACAACCCTTCACGCTATCAGCGCGGGGGCGCTCGATTCGTTCAATCACTCCGTCTCGTTCGTCGTCAGTAGCGACGACCAGTCCGAAAAGGTTCAGCGCGCCCGTGAGGCAACGCTGGAAGGCGGCCTTGAGCATTGCGATATCCAACTTCACCATATTCAGAGGGCAAGGGCTGAACGGGTTTTCCGAAGCCGTAAAGGGTCCGGGAACGTCACGGACTCCCCGGCCCTGCATAGGCTCGCAACCCCTGTCAATCTGACGCCAGATTTCACAAATCCGTGAACTTTTACACCGAATCGCCTTGGACGACATCAGAGTTCCGGACAGGGCGGGAGGACCCGTCGCCATAACCATAAGGACAACGAACGGCACTGCCCATCATCAGGACTGCATCGATTCGCCGTAGACGATACGGGGCGGATCACCTAAGCGAACCAAGCGAAATAGACTATGCCACATCTGACATGTAGAAATTTGCCCCTGATTGCCACGTTTTGCTGTATTTGGTTGAGCACAGGCTTGGCCGATCAGGTGGTGCTCAAGAACGGCGATAGGGTCACCGGAACCATTGTCAAAAAGGATGCCAAGGAACTGACCATCAAGACCGACCATTTCGGGGTAGTCTCCACCGCGTGGGACCAGGTAGCATCCGTGATCGCAGACAAGCCCGTCACCGTCGTCCTTCAAGACGGAAGGACGCTCAAGGGAACGCTTTCCACCGCGGAAGGTAAAGTCGAGGTGAACGCGGAGAACGCTCGCGTCAGCGTGCCGCCGGGCGAAATTACCGCAATGCGCGACGTCGATGAGCAGCGAACTTACGAGCGCTTGCTCCGACCGGGCTGGCTGGAGGTCTGGAGCGGGAATGCCAGCATCGGATTCGCCGGTACGATCGGGAATGCGAGGACATCCACGCTCGCGACATCCTTCAACGCCGCGCGGACCACTCATACGGACAGGGCTTCGCTATATTTCAAAACGATCAATGCCACGGCGGAGGTGAACGGGCACAACGACGACACTGCCCAAGCTGTGCGTGCAGGGTTGGCTTATGACCACAATCTCGGATCGAAGTTGTTCCTGAACCTCTTTAACGATTGGGAGCACGATCGATTCCAGAATCTCGACCTGCGATTCGTGGTCGGAAGCGGCGCAGGATACCACGCCTGGAAGAACGATAGGAGCACACTCGACCTGCTGGCCGGGTTTGATTACAACCATTCCAGTTTCAGCACGCCGGCGACGCTAAACTCGGCCGAACTCTTCTGGGGGGACGACTATCGCTTTAAGCTCAACTCCGTTACGTCAATCGTTCAGGGCTACCGGATGTTCAATAACCTGAACTCTACTTCGACGTACCGAATCAACGGTGACCTGAGCATTGCGACCAAAATCAAGAAGTGGCTTACCTGGAACGTATCGCTCAGTGATCGCTATCTGAGCACTCCCGCTCCGGGATACAAAACCAACGACCTGCTCTACACCACCGGTCTTGGGGTCACATTTTCACGCTAACGGAGAGAGACGCGGAAGAGCGCGAGGAAGCCCAAGTGACAGAGGGAAATCTGCGGCTGATCCGCGGGCGGTTCAGCCCGGACGTACGCCATAGGCACCCCATGGTGCTATGGTTTGAGTTACTGCGTGGCAACGATGCCCGGTTCTTCGGGCCGGTCGAATGTAAAGAGTCAAGTGTGAAGATATGAAAATCGTAATTGCGACAGTGCTGGGCTTGTGCGCCGCCACTCTCCTGGCGGACACCAACCGCGGTGTGGACCTGTACCGGCAGGGAAAGTACGCCGAAGCCCAATCCGAGCTCTCCAAAGCAGTCGAAGCCAACCCCGACGATGCCCGCGCCCGCCGTTTTCTCGGCCTGGCTCTGGTTGAGCAACACAAACCGGCCGAGGCGCAAGAGCACCTGGTCAAAGCCAACGATCTCGATCCCGGCGGAGATTCCAAGCTGGCCCTTGCTCGCATGTACATCGAGCAGAAGGAATTCGATAAGGCCGAAGATGTCATGAAAGATGCTAAAGGCGAAGAACTGGACTATGTTCTTGGCCTGTTGCAGTTCAACCGCCGCCAACATAACGAGGCTGCTGCCAGCCTCGAGCGCTATCTCCAAGACCATCCCGACCAGCCATACGCCCACTACTATGCCGGCCTCGCTTACAACGGCGCAAAGCGCCCCGATAAAATGCTGACGCATTTCGGAATTTTCGTAAAGCTCAAGCCGGACGCTCCGGAGGCCCGTAAAGTGCGGGCGGTGTTGTCCACCGGGCACTAGGGCCGGCCGCAGGGAATGCTGCGATCGCGCACGATACGTCTTGTGGTCTTCAGCGCTGCCGGAGTTGTGGCCAGTGCCGGACTGGTCGTGGGCGCGCTGCACACTTCCGCGGCGAAACGGTTTGCCCTTGGGCAAGTGGTTCGCCTGCTGGCCGGCCAGGGGATCGGCCTGCAGGCATCGCGTTTGGACTATAACCTTTTACGCCAAACAATCGATCTGCGCGACGTGCGGGTACGGTCCTTGGATGCCTCCGACCTGCCTCCGTTGGTTGCCGTCAATCATCTTTCCGCGGAGTTCGATTTGCGCCGCATCCTCGCGGGCGCATATCACCTGAACGACGCGTCGGTCGATAATCTGCACATTCATCTCGTCATCGCCGCCGACGGCCGCGACAACGTTCCCAAACTGCCGCCGAAGACCACGACTTCGAAGCCGATCGACTACCTTCTAAGACGGCTCCTGGTTTCAGGCGGCGAGTTCCGATTCGATGATCGCCGGCGCCAGATAGCAGGTGCCGCAGTCCTGGAAAGCATCGCCATTTCCGGCGATCCCCTCAGCCGCAAGCACCAGGTTTCCGTTCGGACGAAAGACGGCAGCCGCATCACCCGCGCGGGCCGCGATTTGGCTGTGACCGGACTCGCTGCGGACTTGAGCTTCGCCGATCCTCGCCTCGACCTTCGCGTCCAAGCCGGACTGAATCTGGCCTCTCTTCGAGAATTCGCGAGCATGCCGGCGCCATTGTCTGGCAAGGTCGGCCTGGAGATAACCGCCGCCGGTACCCTCACCAGACCTCAAGGCCACGGCCCGCGTTCGCGGAGACAATCTGGCGGTCAAACAGTTCGACAGCATGAGGCTGGATGCGATCGCAGCCTACGACTCGTCTACGGCCAGAGCCCGGCTGGTTTCGGCGGACATGAGTTCACCGTGGGCGAAGTTCGAGTTGCGGGGAGAGGTCGATCTGGGCCCCGCTTCGCTCGGGGGCCATGGCGGATTCGCCATTCGGGATGTCGATCTCGCTCGCGTGTCATCTCTGTTCGGTTCAATGCCCAGGCTCGAGGCCACCGCTTCCGCCGAAGGCGAAGTACGGTGGCCGGGCCTGCGGTTCGAAGAGGCCTCCGGCGCAGCATCGTTGCGAATGCATGCCTCCGGGCGAAGCCCAACCAGGGACAGCCTGCCGGTTGAGGGCGCGGCACATGCGGTCCTTGGCGAAAGACGCCTCACCGTGTATGTGGACCAGATTCGCACTGCGGGCGCCGCGATTGCGGGCGAGGTCGCATTGGTCGGCGGGAATTCGATCGCGGGAGAATTGCATGCCCAAATCCCGCGCCTGTCCGCCTCACTGGCGGCGGCAGAAGCGCTGCTGGGCAAAGAGACGGGTTCACTGGTTGGAACGCCGATCGATGGATCGCTCTCGGCAACTGCTCGACTGACCGGCACGCTCCAGGCGCCGGCGGCCGCGCTCAACCTGGTTCTGCCTGACCTTGCCGTCGGCGGACTCCACGGCGCCGCTGTTGAGGTCGCGGCTAACTACACTCCGGCGGATATCTCGATCGACCGGGCCGTTGTCCGCTGGCGAGACCAAATAGTGTCCGCCCGGGGAACCATCGGACTTGGCGCAGGCCGGCCCGTCCGGCTCACCGCGCAAGCTACGGATCTTTCTATCGCTGCGGTGCTCGCCGGTCTGGATCGCGGCGACGTGCCGCTAACGGGCGGCGTAAACCTGAATGTCGAGGTGAACGGAACGCTCGATTCGCCTGATGCCAACATGATCGTCAACGGCCGGGAAATCACTGCGTATGGTCAGCCGCTCGGCCAACTCGGCGCCCGTGCGCACCTCAAAGACGGGCGGCTCGACGTGAACGACGTCCGCCTCTCCGGCGGCGCCCTTCAGGCCTCTGCCGAGTACGGCCTAAGCACCGGACAGTATCAACTCCGGGCGCAGGCCCGCGACTTTACGCTCACCGCCCTGACCCTCCCGGACGGAACGGCTGTGCGCGGTGTGATTCAACTGGATGCCGCAAGCCATGGAACTCTCGACGATCCTTCCGGGACCTTGAAACTTACGGCGCATGACATACAGGTCGGCCCGCAGGATTTCGGCCTCCTCGATGCCGCAGTCACATTAGCAAACCGGCAAGCCGAACTCGAGATCTCCGCTCCGCGCTTCAATCTCACTTCGTCCGTCAAGACCGGAATTCATTACCCGTACCCGGCAACCGCGCAATTCCTCATCACGAAACTGGATCTCGGCAGGCTGCCGGTCAAGCTGGATACACGGCTGACCGGCACCGTGTCCGCGCTCGTCGATGCATCGGGTGACCTCGCGAATTACGAGAAGGGCGACGCTCGCGCGGAGGTGTCGCACGTCGAGCTTCAATGGAACGGTGAACCGGTTCGGACCGAGGGTCCGCTGGTCGCGCGCTACTCCGCCGGCGTCCTCACTTTGGAAAAGGCCGTCTTCACCGCGGTTGGATCCCGAATCGAGGCTGCCGGCACGCTACCACTGGAAGCAACGGGCGGCGAAGGCACGGTTCACTTAAACGCCCAATTGGACTTGCCGGGCATCGCGCGGCTCGTCCCTGAGGCCAAGCTCGACCTTCAGGGAACGGCATCAATCAGTGGAGAGGTTCACGGCAATCTCAACCATCTCGATCCCCTCCTGACCATCGGTATCGAGAGCCCCAGAATCGCTTCGCAGGGCCTCAAACCAGACATCTCGAATGCCAGACTGACGGGGCGGATTCGGGGCGGCGCCCTCGAAATCGAGAGCGCCTCAGCTTCATGGGGCCAGGCATCCGTCACGGCCTCCGGCACAATCCCCTTTGCCATCCTCCCGACCGATTTGCCGGTGAATCTCGTGCGACGCTCAGGACCCGCGCATCTCACGGCGGACCTGAAGGGCCTCAACCTGGCCACGCTCGAAGGCGCACCAAGGACGCTGGCCGGCACGGTTCACGCCCACCTGGAAGCGGAGACCTCCAAGCCTGAACTCGATGCCATCAAGGCCACTGTTTCTTTTCCCGAGCTGCGCGCCACCCTTGGTTCCTACTCCATCGGACAGGACGGCATCTCGGAGATCGCTCTGGAAGGTGGCGCCGTCACCGTGCGCCGCCTCCGGCTCACGGGCCCCACAACGGCCATCGCACTCTCCGGCACTACGCAACTCGACCAGGCACAAGCACTCGACCTGCACGTTGACGGCAAACTCGACGCCTCCATCGCCGCTGCGTTCACAGATGCCTTTCGCGCGCGAGGCGCCACTGAAATTCACGCCGCGGTCGGCGGATCGCTCGAAAAGCCAGCCGTCAAGGGCTACGTCCAAATCGCCGACGGCCAGTTTTCCATCCAGGATCCCCGCATCGGCATCGAGGAACTAAACCTCAAGGTGAACCTGGAGGGCGACCGCGCCACAATCACCCAACTGGACGGTCAGATGAATGGCGGCGCTCTTAGCGGCAAAGGCTCCATCGTGTTCTCGGAGGGTTCGCTGAAAGATTCGGACCTGTCTCTGCGAGCCCGGGACGTTTACCTGGACTATCCAGCCGGCCTCAAGACCGTCTCCGACGTCCGGCTCCAGCTCAAGAGCCTGGAGCACTTCCTGGCGTTGCGCGGCTCTCTTCTGATCAAAGAAGGCGGCTTTACCGACGACCTCAACTTCGATAAGGGCATCCTGGCGGCCGCCTCGGCGCGCCGCAGCCTCGACGTCACCGCGGAACGCAACCCGCTGCTCGATTCCGTGCGCTTCAACGTGAGCATCGTCACCCGGGACCCCATTGACGTACAGAACAATTTGGGTAAGGCCGCGATTTCGGCTCAACTCGTGCTGCTGGGCAGTCCCTACGAGCCCGGCCTGGCAGGGCGGCTCATCATTGAAGAGGGTAGCGAACTGACGTTGCAGGAGCGCCGGTACCAGGTCAGCCGCGGGATTGTCACCTTCACCAGTGAGCGGAGCATTGAACCCAACCTCGACATCGAAGCGGCCACTTCCGTTTCCAATTACGACGTCACCTTACGCATCTCGGGCACGCCCGCCGACACGAAGACCGAGCTCACCTCAAACCCCGTCCTTCCCGAACCGGACATCCTGGCCATCCTGGTCACCGGCAAGACGCTCGACGAAATTCGCGGCCAGGAGTTTCAGGTGGCTCAGACTCAGGTACTCTCCTATCTGACCGGACGGGTGGGGTCCACCATCGGGCGGCAGGTCGAGAAGGCCACCGGGCTGAGCCGGGTTCGCGTCGAGCCCAACCTGATCGCCCCGGAAACCAACCCCAGTGCCCGACTCACCGTGGGCCAGGAGTTCAACCGCCAGCTGCAACTGGTCTACTCCATGGATCTGGTGGACAGCTCCGATCAGATCTGGGGTGTCGAGTACGATCTCAGCAGACGGTTCGCCTCACGCGCGACTCGCCAATCCGATGGTAGCTTCCGCTTCGACTTTCACCACGACCTGCGCTTCGGCGGCGCCACTCGCCTGCAGCCCTCGTCCGCTCGCAAGACGCGCCGCATTGGAACAGTAGCGCTGTCCGGGGATTCCTGGTTTCCCGAATCGCGGGTGCTTGACACGCTGAAGGTTCATTCCGGTGATCGTTATGACTTCTTCAAGGTGCGCAAGGGCTTGGACCGCGCCAATCGTCTCTACACCAGCGAGGGCTTCCTGGAATCCAACGTGCGGCTCCGCCGGGAACAAAACGAGCAGACGGTGAACCTCAACCTAAGGGTCGAGGCCGGCCCCAAGCTGGACTTCTCTTTTGAAGGCGCCGCCGTTCCCGGCAGTGTGCAAAAGCAGTTGCGTCGCGTCTGGTCGAGCGGAGTGTTCGACGCGCAGCGCACCGAAGATGCCGGCGGCGTTCTCCGCTCCTGGCTGATCGGCGATCACTATCTGAAGTCCCAGGTGCAGCCTCGCATTTCAAATGTTGCTCCTGACCAGAAACACGTGCTGTTCGAGATTGAGCGCGGTCCGCGCTACGAGCGCATTGAGTGGGCCTTTGAAGGCGCGCGCGGGATCGAGCCCAAACGCCTTCGCGAAGTGATTGAGGGCCAGAACCTCTCCGTTGAGGTCCATACCAAACCCTCGCGCGTAACCAGTGTGCTGACCGAGTTCTACCGCGAGATGGGGTATCTCGATGCCGCCATCGGACTGCCCTACGAAGATTTGAATCCCGCGGCAGGTACTGGAAGAATTGTTTTTCCGGTAAGCGAAGGGCCACTCTATCGGGTCGGACCCGCACACTACGCCGGAAACCGTGCGTTCAAGGACGCAGAACTGGCGGAGGCCGCGCCGCTACCCGAAGGCGATACGTTCCGGCCTGTTCTGCGCGAAAACGCCGTTCAGCGCCTCCGTGAAGCCTATTGGGAGCGTGGGTACAACGACGTGGAAGTGGACGTCGAAGCGCGCCGCATTCCCGAGCAGGCAGTGGTGAACCTGAACTTCCGCATCGTCGAAAACGCGCGGGGAGTGGTTTCGGAGGTTGTCGTCGAAGGCAACCGCCGTACCAGCGAAGGTCTGATCCGATCCCAGTTGCAGCTCAAACCCGGCGACCCGGTAAACCTGCAAAAGATCGGCGAGTCGCGGCGCAGGCTCTACAATACGGGCGGTTTTGCCGCGGTGGAGATTGCCAGGGAGGAACTGGCGGCGGCGAATGGAGCCGATCCGGGCGCCGATCACCCGATCCGGCTCCGCGTCAAAGTCCAGGAAGTGCAGCCGTTAGAACTGCGCTATGGCGGATACTATGACACCGAGCGCGGCCCTGGGGGCATGGTCGATATCTCGAACCGCAATTTCCTGGGAGGCGCGCGCGTGCTCGGACTACGGGCGCGCTACGATTCCAACCTCCACGAAGCGCGCCTGAATTACAGCGACCCGCTACTCGCCCGGCTTCCGGTGAGGACCGTGATCGGCACCTATCTCCGGCGCGAGCTGAACCCGGAAACCGATCTGGCAACCGGCTTCAACGTGGACCGCCTTGGATTCTTCGCGCAACAGGAAGCCTCCCTCGGCCGCCAGATGCTTTTGAACTATGGCTACAAAATCGAGCGCAGCCACACCTACGATACCGGTCCCGATCCCTTCTTCGACGTGCGCCTCCGCATCGCCTCGCTGACCGCGACGCTCACTCGTGACACCCGCGACGACCTTCTGGATGCGTCGCGCGGGAGTTTCCTGTCCCACGCCGTTCAGCTCTCGCCCGAATCGCTGGGGTCGCAGGTGCGGTTTATCAAGTACTTTGGTCAGTATTTCCATTACTTCCCGCTCCAAAAGCCGCGCGTGGAGATGTTCACCAACCAGGTTCTGCGTCCGCGTCTGGTTTACGCCACCGCGATCCGCGTGGGCCTTGGAAGCGGGCTGGGAGGTCAGGAGATCCCGTTAAGTGAGCGCTTTTTCGCGGGCGGCAGCACCACCATCCGCGGATTCGCCCAAAACTCGGTGGGCCCGGAGACCGGGGGAAGTGTGCTCCCCGGTGGCGAGGGCATGCTGGTCCTGAATAACGAGATGCGCTTCCCAATGATCAAAATGTTCGATGGCGTGGGATTCTTGGACGTCGGGAACGTCTACCCGAAGGTGTCCGACTTCAGCCTAAGCAGTCTCCGCAGCGCAGCCGGTCTTGGACTGCGAGTCCGCACCCCCTGGTTCCTGCTCCGCCTGGACTATGGCTTCAAGCTCGATCGCCGCCCCGGCGAATCGGTCGGCCGCCTGTTCTTCAGCATCGGGCAGGCATTCTGACTTCGAGCGGAAGACAGACCGTAATCTCAAGGCTTCTCCTCACATGCCATCTGCTCGGCTGGTCCGAAACGGCGATTCGGGCAGTGCCGGCCTGCCATCACCTCGCAATGCGCGGCTAATTCTCATACTGTTTTTGTCCACCGATTGGCGCAGATGACGCAGACCCCCTTTTCACCAGCGGACGGTGGTGGTATATTCGGGCCGCTAGGAAAGGTAGGTGCTTATGTCTGCGGTTCTCGTTTTCTTCTGCTATGGAACGGCGGCGCTGGTGGCACTTTTCGCTTTGTGGCATTTCGGCGTGCAGCACTGGTACTGGCATGCGCTTAGCACCGTGGCTGCGCTGGCCCTTGGTCTTGCTCGCCTTCCGGAGGCCTGGAGTCAGCCCGAGTACACGCTGGTAGTGGGCTGGCTGTTTACGGCATTGTTCCTCTGGGGTGTTGGCGCCCCGGTTGTCGCGGCCCTGCATCATTCTCCGGACATGCACTTGCGGCATCATTGAGCCGCTCCGGCAGGTCAAAAACGCGCGTCGTAACGGCTCCGGCGGAGTCTAGAGCATAGGAGTGTGCATGAATCGACGAGAAGCGCTTGGTGTTTTCACAACCGCCCTGGGAGCCGCCGCGGGCGGAAGCGCCCAGACCACCGGAGGAATGATCTACCGCAACTTCGGCCGCACCGGCGAGAAGGTCTCGGCCATCGGATTGGGCGGGCATCACATCGGGCGGCCCAAGGACCCCGCGGAAGGTATCCGGCTGATCCGCACCGCCGTAGACAAGGGCATCACCTTCATGGACAACTGCTGGGATTACCACGACGGCGAGAGCGAGCGACGGATGGGTCAGGCGCTGAAGGACGGTTACCGGCAGAAGGTGTTCCTGATGACGAAGTTCGACGGACGCACCAAGGATTCAACGGCGCGCCAGATCGATGAGTCACTCGGGCGCCTTCAGACGGACCACATCGACCTGATTCAATATCACGAGAACATCCGGATGGAGGATCCCGACCGGTTCTTCGCGGAGGGTGGCTCGCTGGAAGCGGTGATGGAGGCGAAAAAAGCCGGCAAGATCCGGTACATCGGGTTCACCGGGCACAAGGATCCCGCGGTGCATCTGCGCATGCTGGCTGTGGCGGCCCAGCACAAGTTTCATTTCGATGCCTGCCAGATGCCGCTGAACGTGATGGACGCCCACTTCCGGAGTTTCACCAACGAAGTGGTCCCGAAGTTGGTGCAGCAGGGAATCGCCGTGCTGGGAATGAAGCCCATGGGAGACGGCAATGTCCTGAAGTCCGGAGTGGTGACAGCGCGCGAATGCCTGCAGTACGCACTGAGCCTGCCGACGACGGTGGTCATCACCGGATGCGAGAACATGGATCGCCTGAACCAGGCGGTGGACGTCGCCACGAATTTCAAACCGCTCACGAACGAACAGAAGACGAGCCTGCTGGCGAAGACGCGCGAGGCGGCCATGACCGGCAAGTTCGAGCCCTTCAAGACCACGGCGCAGTTCGATGGAACCGCGCACAATCCGAAGTGGCTCGGGTAGCGGCGGGTTACACGTCGCAGATCTGCAATGCCTTTTCCAGAGTGGCGATGGGATCGTGTCCCTGGGCGGGCGAATACTCGTGGCTGAAATAGCCGGTATAACCCGTCTCGACAATCGCCTGGGCGACGAAATGGTAATTCAGTTCCTGGGTCTCGTCGATGTCGTGACGTCCCGGGTTACCGCCCGTGTGGAAGTGCCCGAGCCACTGGATGTTGTCGCGAATGGTGCGGACGATGTCACCGTCCATGATCTGCATGTGGTAGATGTCGTACAACAACTTGATGCGCGGTGAATTGACGCGTTTGCACACGTCGACGCCCCAACTGGCGTGGTCGCACATGTAGTCCTTGTGGTTCACCTTGCTGTTCAACAATTCCATGCAGATGGTGATGCCCTTGTCCTCGGCATGAGCCTTGATCTGATTCAGGGCGAGCACGCAGTTCTCGGCGCCTTCCTGGTCGGACATGCCCTTGCGATTCCCGGAGAACGTGATGATGTTCGGGACGGCGTTGGCCGCTGCTTCGTCAATGGCCGCGTGGAGTCCCTTGATGATGGCGGCATGATTCTCTTTGCGATTCAGTCCCTCGGGGATGGTGCCTCCGTTGGGTCCGGGGTACATAGTGGGGATCAGACCGTACTGCTTCAATGTGGGCCAGTCCTTGGGACCGATCAGGTCGAAGCCTTTACAGCCTAGCCGTGCCGCCTCTTTGCACATGTCTTCAAAGGCCATGCCGCGGCCGAAGACTCCACGGGTGACGCCCTGTTTCAGGCGACCTTTACGCTGTACGGTTTGAGCGGAGCCTGCGGCAGCCGCAACTCCCGCCAGGGCGGGAAGGAAATCTCGTCTACGCATGGCTCTTATGCTATCGCGAGTTTGGTACCTGCCGGCAGGAGTAGGCGGGCCCGCCGCAGCCTGGAAGGCCGCCCCACACTTAAGCTCGAGAGGCTTTGGCTGGGACGGGGATGCGTTTGGCGTTCTGCGCGAGCCAGGCGTCGAAGGTCAGGAGGCCCGGATTCAACTGCCGGGAGAAAGCGGTGTCGCGCGCGGCGCGGAACACATCGTTGAAGTCGCGTTTGAACTGGAACATGTTGCCGAGATCGTCCGCGCCCGGGAAGCCGAAGCTGCGGTAGACCTCAGGGGGCACGTCGTTGTAGACCACCTCTTCACCCAGTACACGGGTGAAGGCTGCGGCCATCTCCGAGCCGGAGAGATGCTCTCCTGCAATGCCCACCATCTTGCCGGCCAATTCGGGGCGCTGAAAGATGCCGTAGGCACATCCGCCGATGTCTTCGGCGGCGATCCCGGGCAGCTTCTTGTCGCCCATGGGGAAGGTGATGGCGAGGCGCCCGTCCGGACCGCGCTGCGGACCCATTCCGAAATTGATGAAGTTGTCCCAGTAAAAGGAAGTGTTCAGCAACGTGGTGGGCACGCCGGACTCAATGAACAACTTGTTCGCTTCTCCCTTGGCGTCGAAATGCGGGACCTTGTATCTTCCCATGAGGGTCGGCATGCGGTTGCTGCTGAGAGGAACCCACTGGCGCGTGTCCTCGAGCGTGGACCAGATGGCGTGCCGTACTCCCGCCGACTTGGCGGCATTGGCCAGGGCGCCGGCGTGCGCAAGCTCCTTCTCCGGCGAGAAATGATTCCAATAGAATGTGACGCAATAGGCGCCGTGGGCGCCGTCGAAGGCACGCCTCAAGCTGCTCTCGTCGTCCACGTCGGCGGCGACTACTTCGGCTCCCAGTTCGGCGAGCTTTCTGGCCTGATCCGAATTGACGTTACGGGTGAGCGCGCGGGCGGCAAACCGGCCCGACTTGTCGTTCACAATCGCCCGCACTAACCCACCGCCCTGGGAGCCAGTGGCGCCGGTGACAGCAATAATTTTCTTTTCAGACATATCCAGTTGCCCTCGTGGGTTCAATTTTAGCTCACCACTCGGGCGTGGCGGGAGATAACATGGATGGCGATGAAGAACGACCTGGATCCGAAACGCCGCGAGTTTCTGAAGACCGTCGCGCTGGCAGCCGGCGCAGGCAGTGCCGAGGCACAAGAGGCTCCGGCCGGCAAACCGGCCGCTGCACCGCAGCCTGTGCCCGTTCCAGCGGCGCAGACTTCCGTTCAGTATCCCAGAACATTCACGGGCCGCCACTTGGCGATGATCGCGTTTCCGCTGGGGGGAGTGGCTGCGGGCAGCGTCTCCCTGGGCGGGCGCGGACAACTGCGCGATTGGGAGATTTTCAATCGCCCCGATAAAGGACATGCGGTGAGCTACGCATTCCCCAGCATCTGGGCGCAGGTGGGCGGAGGCAAGCCCGTGGCCCGGGTCCTGGAATCGCGGCTGATGCCGCCCTACCAGTCGGGAGGCGGACTGAGCCCCGCGCAGGTTTCCGGATTGACGCGGCTGGAGGATGCCACCTTTACCGGCGAGTATCCGCTGGCCAGGATCGCTTTCCGCGATCGCGATTTGCCGGTGACCGTTGCGCTGGAAGCGTTCACGCCTTTCATGCCGCTGGACGCTGAGGCGTCCGGGCTGCCGGTGGCGATACTGCGCTACACCGTGACGAATCCCGCCAAAGACACGGCCAAGGTTTCCATCGCGTTCTCGATGGAGAACCCGGCCGGACTTGACGTGCGCAACGCCGGCGGACGGGCCGCGCTTCTCAATGCGCGGGCCTGCGAGTTTCGCGGCGGCGACCGGCTGGCAGGGCTGTTCATGACCAACCCCCAGGTGGGGAAGGACGATCCGCTGGCGGGCTCGTTTGCCGTGGGCCTGATCGGCGCAGGGGACGGCCGTGTGTCGCATCTGCGGGGCTGGCCGAAGGCCAAATGGTGGGCAAGTCCGCTGTTGTTCTGGGACGATTTCTCGGCCGACGGCCAGTTGGGCCCTGAACCCGCCGAGCGCAACAGCGTCGGATCGTTATGCCTGCAGCGGGAGATTGCGGCGGGCGCGAAGGCCGAGTACACGTTCGTGCTGGCGTGGCATTTTCCGAATCGGACGCCCGCGTGGTGCGGGTGGTCGAGCGGCGAGGCCGACCGGAATGCGGTAATCGGCAACCACTACTCCGCGCGGTTCCCCGATGCCTGGGCCGCGGCCAGGCACGCCGCCGAGAACCTGCCTTCGCTCGAAAAGCGAATGCGGCAGTTCCTGAAGGCCATGCGCGAGACCACGCTGCCGGCGGCGGTGAAAGAGGCGGCGATGGCCAATGCGTCCACGCTGGTGACGCCTACCTGCTTCCGCACCGCGGACGGGAAGTTTCGCGGATTCGAGGGCATCAACGACGCGAGCGGGTGCTGCCACGGCAACTGCACGCATGTCTGGAATTACGAAACTACCACCCAGCATCTCTTTCCGTCGCTGGCGCGATCGATGCGGGAACAGAGCTTCGAACTGGCCGCTTCGCTCGACGGCATGATGCCGATCCGCCTGAATCTACCCGAAGGCCGCCAGACCGGCGGCACCACGGCAGCCGACGGGACGATGGGCCAGATCATCAAGACGTACATCGACTGGCAGCTCTCGGGCGACCGGGCATGGCTCGCGAAGATGTGGCCGCAAGTCAAGAGGGCGGTGGAGTTTTGCTGGATCGAGGGCGGCTGGGATGCCGATCGGGACGGCGTGATGGAGGGAGTGCAGCACAATACGTACGACGTCGAGTTCTATGGCCCCAATCCGATGTGCGGGGTCTATTACCTGGGCGCGCTGCGCGCGGCGCAGGAGATGGCGCGGGCGATGGAGGAAGAACCGTTCGCGGACACCTGCGCGGGGATCTTCGAGAAGGGCAGCAAGTGGATTGACGCGAACCTGTTCAACGGGGAGCACTACATCCAGAAGATCCGCGGCATTCCGGTGGACAGGATCGCGAAGCCGCTGCAATCCAAGGGAGGAGCGGAGGACTCCGAGCACCCGGATTTCCAACTCGGCGAAGGCTGTTTGACCGATCAACTCATCGGGCAGTATCTCGCCGATGTTGCGGGTCTCGGTCCGCTGCTCGACCCGGCTCACATTCGCAAGACGCTGGCCAGTATCTACAAGTACAACCACCGGAGCAGCCTGATGCATCACGATTCGGTGGAGCGCATTTATGCGCTGAACGATGAGGCCGCGGTGCTGGTCTGCGATTATGCGGCGGGGAAGCGGCCGCGGATTCCATTCCCGTATTCGTCGGAGGCGTGGACCGGGATCGAGTATCTGTTCGCCGCGCAATTGATGTTTGCGGGGATGGTCCGGGAAGGCGTGGAGTGCTTCGAAAACGTGCGGCGGCGTTATGACGGCGAGCGGCGGAATCCATGGGACGAGCCGGAGTGCGGGCATCACTATGCTCGGGCGATGTCCGCGTGGTCGGGGATGGTGGCGCTGAGCGGATTCCGGTATCGGGGACAGGAGCAGAAGGTGATTGCGATTCCCCGGGTCCGATCGGCCGGGTTTTCGTCGTTCTGGTCAACGGGGACGGGTTGGGGCACGTTTGCGATGTCGGGTGGACGGTTCACGCTGGAGGTGATTGCGGGCAAGTTGCCGTGCCGGTCGGTGGAACTGGCGGGTGGCGCTCGCGGGGCGAAGTCGGCCGCAAGGGTGGGAACCAGGGTGATCCCGCACCAGGTGAGTTTCAAAGATCAGCGGGCGACTGTCGTCTTTACAGAAGGCGTCGAGTTCGGCGAGGGCGACCGGTTGACGGTCACCCTGTAAGGCCTCGGCCGGTAGTAGAACGCGGGCGAAACACGCGCCGACTACCCTTCATCAGAAGATCAGCTTACCTCCGAACTGGATGTTGCGCGTGCCGCTCGAGAGGCTGGTGATGTTGCCGAACGACGAGGTGTTGATGGTCGCCGACGGATTGCTGAAATTCGCATGGTTGAAGAGGCTGAATGTCTCGAAGCGGAACTGGAACCTGACTCTCTCCTTGATCGGGAAGTTCTTGGTGACGGAGAAATTCACGTCCTCCGCACCGGGCCCGAACAGGATGTTGCGCCCCGCATTTCCATAGGCGAAGTTCGTTGGCGTGATGGGGTAAAGGTCGGCCACCGTGAAAGCGGTCGCGTCGATGCATCCCACCAGGTGGCCACGCCCGCAGTTGTCGGTTGCCGTATGAACCAGATTCGGCCGGTAGGTCCCGCTGGCAGCGGTGTTGGCGGTGTCGGTGCCGGTTCCGACGTTGAACGGCAGGCCGTCCGCAGCGTGACGATGCCATTCGCCTGCCACTTGGTAAATATCGTCCGCACGACGGGGTTGGTGACCTCGAAGAACGGAATCTCATAGACGACGGTGGCAACCAAACGGTGGCGAATGTCCCAGTTGGAGTTGCCGTAGTCGGCTTTCCACCAATAGGGGTTCATGGGGGTGCCGCCGCCGTTGGAATCGCTCGAGACATCGAGGGTGTGCGCCCACGTGTAGCTGGCCATCACTTGCAGGCCCTTGCGCATGCGCTGGCGGAAGATGACGCTCATGCTTTCGTAGTTGGACATCTCGTCATTGGCGATGGTGCGGATGGGGCCGAACGCCTTGTTGGGCCGGCGAGAGTTGACCGCGCCCGGTCCGGGCTAGGGGAGTGTTGTTGTAGAAGCTCCGATCCAGGTGGTAGGAATGCGAGCCGAGATACTGCAGCTCGAGACCGCCGCCGCCCCACAACTGGCGTTCCAGGCTGGCGCTCCACTGGTTCATGCGGCCGGTGGGCTGATTCCAGGGCGGCGTGACGATCAGGGCGCCGCTCGACGAGCCGCGGAATGGGACAGGCGGCCGGTACGGCAAACGGATTCGACAGGCTGAGCGTCGGGAGTCCGGCAGACCAGTTGCACTGGTAGATAGGGCTCCATGGCGGATTCGTGTTGAGGAAAGTGTAGCTGTTGGTCTGGTTGGCGTTGTAGTAGATGCCACCGCCGCCGCGGAACACCGTCTTATCCGTGATGCGGTAGGCGAAGCCCAGGCGCGGCGCCCAGTTCTTGTGATTCGGGGCGATGAATCGGGTTCCGGGCTGGGCCGACGATCAGGGCCGTCTGATCGGCGGTTGAGATAGCTGGCGTTTCCGTTGATGGTGTACGGCACGGTGGGGAGCTCGTAGCGGATTCCATAGTTGAGGGTCAGCTTGCGGGACACCTGCCACTTGTCGAGGACGAAGAAGCCATCGCGCCAGTCGGCGACCCGACCTCGGACTTCCGGCCCCGGCGTGCCGAAGCTGACCTGGGTATCCGAGAATGAAATCGGCCGGGCGCATAACCGGTCTGCGTTCCGTTGAATGTAAAGATGCCGCGAGGGCTGTTGACGGCGGCCCGGCCTGTCGCCAGCCTGCGGAATTCCGCGCCGGCCATGATGGTGTGTGAACCGTGGTCCCAACTGATCTGTTCGGAGAACTGGGTGGTGCTGTCGTTCTGGTACCAGTTGGTCCCGCTGTTGCCCCATCCGTTGAAGCCGGTGATGTTGAAATCCGGGATGCCGGGGTTGTTGTAAACGGAGTCGCCGTTGAAGCCGGGGATGCCCAGGTCAGTCCCGGCGGTTTTCATTCCGGCCACGGCGAAGGCATTGAGCGCATCGGAGTGTTGAGGAAGTTCCTGCCCCACGCGAAAATCGTTGACCAGGCTCGGCGTCAATGTATGGGTGTAGCCGACCGTAGTAGTTCGTCACGGTGGTGCGGCACCGTGGCTGCGTTGACCGGAATCTGAGTTGCCGCCGAACGTATTCCACTCCTGCCAATGGGCGCGCACGTACAGCCGGACCTTGTCGCCGATGTTCTGATCGATGCGGTCCACGGTCTGGTTGTAACTCTGGTTGTTCGGAACCGGGACCGAGAAATTGCTCGCAAACCCGGGCAGGTTCGACGCCGGGTAATATTGCTGGAGTTTGAGCGACAACGGGCGAGATGCGGGCCGTCGGAATGATGTTGCCGGGGAACGGGGTGTTGCTGTTCAGCGGATCCTTGATCGCCCCGCCGGTGATGCTGGAGGCCGGCACCGACGAGAAATCGCCTTTGAAAAAAGCTGGCCGGCATCTGGGTGGACAGCGAGGTCTGACTGCTGCACCAGCCGGAAGCCTTCGTAGGAGGCCATGAAAAAGGTCTTGTCCTTGCCGTTGTAGATCTTGGGAATGATGACGGGCCCGTCAATCTCGACGCCGAACTGATTCTGCCGCAGCGGAGGCTTCGACGCCGTCGGGTTGGCCGGGGTCGGAAGGGTGAAGAAGTTGCGGGCGTCGAGAACCTGGTTGCGCAGGAACTCCACGGCGGCGCCATGGAACTGGTTGGTACCGCTCTTGGTGATCATGTTGATGTGAACGCCCATGTACGCGCCGTATTGGGCCGAGTAGGTGCCGGTCTGGACCTCCACCTCCTGCACCGTTTCCACCATGGGTCGAGTTGGCGTGGTGGTGATCAGGTTGTTCATGATGCTGATGCCGTCCAGCGACAGGCTGTTCTGAATCTCGCGCGTCCCGGCGCCGACGAAATCGTTGCCGGGAGGAATGCCGGTCATGCTCGACTTGGTTCCCAGGATCACACCCGGCGTGGTGAGGGCGAGCGTCATCGGGTCGCGGCCACTGAGCGGCAATTCGGAGACGGCGCGCGTGCCGAGAATCTCGGAAACGGCGGCGTCGTCGGTCTTGATCGCCATGGCCTCCGCCTGCACGGTGACGGACTGAGCCACTCCGCCGACTTCGAGTTTGAAATCCGTTCGAACCGCCCGGTTGATTTCTACCGGAATGCCGGTCTTGGTCAGCTTCTGGAAGCCGGACTGTTCGACCGTGATGCTGTAGGTGCCGACCGGGACGAAATCGAACGAGTAGTAGCCTTGTTCGTTCGTGGTAGTGGTGTGTTTACCAAGCGTGCCGGTCTCGACTGCAGTGACGGCTGCGTTGGGAATGGACCTGCCGCTCGAATCGGTGACGGTGCCAACCAGCGATGTGGTGGTCGCGATTTGGGCGCTGGCAAACGAACCGAACAGCGTAAGGAGAGTGACTGTTGCAGAAAGCCGGGTCATCATGTTGTCGAAAGCACTCCTGTCGTGTCTAAGGTAGGGCTAGAATCAATCCCAGTTCCGGTAAGTATACACCGGACTGATCGGGTCAGGTGAAACAACCTGTAACTGAGATGCTCTGGAAGGTGTCGGCTTCGGCGGGGGTCTTATCCAGACGATAGCGTTTCACTCGCGCGAAGCGCAGTGCCATGCCGCTCTCGTATCGCGGGCTGACCTGGATATCGTTGTAGGCGATCTCCACCACCAGTTTCGGCTGGACGTAGACGGTGTAGGCGTCGCGGGCGACTTCGAGTTTCAGAAGTTCCTGGGTCTGCCAGGCGAGCATTTCATCCGTGAGTCCCTTGAAGGTCTTGCCCAGCATGGCGAAGCCGCCCTTCACGGTGTCGGGGGCACCGAGGTGGAGGTTGCTGAGCCAGCCCTTGCGGCGGCCATTGCCCCACTCGGCGGCGAGAACCACGAGATCGAGGGTTCGCGGCTGCTTCACCTTGAGCCAGCTTTGACCGCGCGCTCCAACCAGGTAAGCGGCCTCGGGCGATTTGGCCATAACACCTTCGTGACCTCGATCGAGCGACTGGCGGACGAATTCACGGGCTTTGGCGGCATCGCCAGTCAAGGTGTGCGGGATGAGACTACCGTGCGGGACCAAGGCGGCGAGAGTCTCGAAACGGCGATGCTGCGGCTCATCCACCAGGGATCCGCCATCAAGGTGGAGCAGGTCGAACCAGAAGGGCTGCATGGGCAGTTCGGCACGCATGCGGTCGATGTCGAGTTTGCGGCCGAAGCGCCGCATGGTGACCTGGAAGGGATGGGGGCGGCCATCGGGCAATAGGGCGATGGCTTCCCCGTCGAGGATGGCCTCGGTTACGGGAAGGGCCAGGACGGCCTCCACTACTTCAGGGAGGGCATCCGTGACATCGTTCCGATTGCGGGTGTAGATGCGGACGTCGCCCCCAGAGCGGTGAGCCTGCACGCGCGCACCGTCCATTTTGTATTCGAGGGCGGCTTCGCCGAGGTCGGCCAAAGCCTGATCCACGTCCTCGGCGGTCTGGGCGAGCATGGGCTGAATAGGACAGAAAAGGCGGACGGTGTAGGCGGCCAGCCCGGATTCACCCTGTTCGAGTGCGGAGCGGGCGATTGCGGCGATGTCGCCCGCGTTGCGAGCGGCAAGGCGAACACGCTCGGGGGCGAGTCCCGCAGCTTTGGCGACGGCGTCGGCCATGATGCCTTCGAGCGCGCCCTGGCGGAGCTCGCCGGCTACGAGGCGAAGCAGGAACTGCTGTTCGGGTTCGGTGGCGCGGGAGAGAAACTGGCGGGCCATTTCAGCGCGGCGGCGTTCCGAGCCCGGCCCCTGGATTTCGGCCAGCGAGGCAAAGGCATGGTCCACTTCGAGAATGGAGAGCGAAGGTTCGGGCGCGGGAGAACCGAGGGACCCCTGAAGAGTGCGCCAGCCAAGCCCGATCTTGCCCTGACGCGTGCGTCCGGAGAGGAACGCGACCACGATTTCGATTTCGCCGGGTTCGAGGGAACGGAGAAGGGTAGCGAGGAGGTCGATCTTCTCGAGGCGTTTGGAGGTCTCCGCCAGGCGGCGGGAAGTCTCGACGACACCGGCCAGGAGCATATTTGACAGGGTAGCAGGGCGAGTGGCGAGTGGCGAGTGGTCGAGTGATCAGTGGTCAGTGGTCAGTGGTCAGTGGTCAGTGGTCAGATGTGGGGGACTGGTTGACAGTTGTTAGTTGTGGACCGGTGGCTGGTAAATAGGTGATCAGGTGAGGGGGTGGCGAGTGCCGGTGGGGTTGCCCGCCACTCGTCACTCGCCACTCGCCACTTCTCGATCAGGCTGCTTTCAGGTCTCGGTAGGTGGGCTCGGAGATTTCCGGCATTTTGAGCGGCGGGCGGAGCGGGACGACTTTCGGGTTGTGCGCGGGGAAGGCCTTGGCGACCTGCTGCCCGGGCGATCCGTTGAGGTACTCATGAACCGGATAGAGGGCATAGGGCTTCACTTCGGCATACACCAGCCCCAGCTTCTGCTGGATGTTATAGATCTGATGGTGGAAGGTTCCACGTTCCATGTCGAGTTTTTTGCAGCACAGCTTCCAATCCGCTCCCAACAGAAATCGGTAGTTAAAAATACGGTATTCCTCAGCAGTTAAGGTGTTGCGGCTGACGCTGAGGAAATCAGCGATATACTCTTCATTCTTGCGTCCCCAGGTGCCCCGGCGGACCGGCCCGGAGTGGACTTCAAAAGTAGCTTTACTGAGGTACTTCTCTTTTTCTACGGCGCTGCGGAAACGGTTGTAGCAAACCTTGAATATTCCACGCAGCACGCAGTCGCAGGCGTTCAGCGCGCCATTACGACCGAGAGTCAGTCCTGAACCACGGCAAACCGTGCATTTATGAGTCGCGAGAGCCAATGTTAACGAACGAGTCCATTGCATTTTATGTGTCCTCCGGGCGGATCCTCTGTCCCACCCGTGTTTTTATCTGTCTCAATCGTATTCGACACAGAAAAACCGTCAACGGAAATCCTGAATTTATTTTCCACAGAGCCTATTATTCCTTCAATATTTCACAGCGTAGTCCATATTTAACAATAGCTTAAGGGGTTCTATGGAATCTTATTTAATGCTTGTAATTTAGTGCTTAGTGTTGACAAATATTCCTATCTTTTAGTACCCTATTTCAGAATGAAATAGTACTGTTGACGTCATGACCGGATTCGCTAGTCTGCGAGAACGCCTGCTCGATGAGATCCGCCGCCGGGTTCACAACGGAGAGGGAACGGAACGCGGACTGGCCCGGGCTTCGGGCATCTCGCAGCCGCATATGCACAACCTGCTCAAGGGGATCCGGGGCTTGAACACGGCTACCAGTGACCAGTTGCTGACACGGTTGGGGATCAATATTACAGACCTGCTGAAGGCGGACGAACTGCGCCGGGCGCTGTATCTAAGGGTGATGGAGGAGCAGACCGCGGTGGAAATCCCGGTTTTGAAGACACGCCTCGGGCCTGGCCTGCCCTTTACCGGCGAGCCGAGCGAATTCGAGCGTGTCCGGGTACCGCTTTCGTACGTAGCAGCGGCTGGGAATCCGGTGGTGGCCCGGCTGAGCGATGATGCGGGCATGGATCCGGTGCTGGCTTCAGGCGACCTGGTAATGCTGGACGTATCCGACAACAGGTTGGCCTTGACCGATCCGGAGGCGCTCTTCGTCGTGGAACGAGGGGAGGATGTGGTAATTCGGTGGGTGCGGCGGGGAAGAGCGAGATGCTACCTGGCAGCGGCCGAGAATCGCGATGAACCGCACCGCTGGGAGACCGTGACCCGGCCGCCGCGGGCGTTCGTGCGCGCGCGGGCGATCCCGCTCAGGTGGATGTACCGCCAGCAGGTCCTGTACGACCCCCTGCTGCCACCTCGCGATACACCTCGAGGACCTGTTCGGCGGTTCTTTTCCAACTGAAACGCTGCACCTGCTGGATGCCCCGCAGCACACAGCGCTGGCGCAGTTCGACATCCAGCAGGGCTTCCCGGATGCCGCGGGCGATATCGAATACATTCTCAGGATTCACGATGATGGCGGCATCGCCCACCACTTCGGGGAGGGAACTGACGTTGGACGTGATAACGGGTGTGCCGCACGCCATGGCCTCGAGCGGGGGCAACCCGAAGCCTTCATATAGTGATGGAAAGACGAACGCGGCGGCAGCCTTGTAGAAGATCCGGAGCGTATTGATGGGAACGAACCCGAGGAAACGCACCGATTGCTCCACGCGGCTGCGGATGACCATCTGGCGAACCGAGGGATTGTTCGAGATCTCGTCGCCGATGATGATGAGGCGAAGGTCGGAGTAGATGGGATGGCTGGCGAGGTCGCCGCGAAGCACGGCGAAGGCCTCCACCAGGCGCGGGATGTTCTTTTGCGGCCGGACATTGCCCGCATACAGCAGGAACGGGTAATTGATCTGGTAGCGCTCCATGATGCGGTAGCTCTCGTCGAGTTCGAGGCCGCGGATCTGGGTGGTGAAGATCGGATCCGGAGCGTTGTAGATCATACGGATGCGGCTCCCGGGGATGCCGAGAGTGCTCATGACATCCCGCTGGGTGGCGCCCGATACGGAGATGACTTTGTCGGCGCGGAGCAGGCCGCGGCGGAACCAGCGCAACTTAATCTCATCGCGGTAATCGACGCGGCGGTCCACGAACAGGAGCCGGCTCATGTCGTGGATGGTGACCACGTAGGGCTTGGGCATGAAGACGGGAACGATGTTGAGCGGAATGTGATAGAGGTCGGCTCCGAAGCTCCGCAGAAAGTGAGGGTAGGAAAAGGCGCGCAGCAGAGGTTGATGGGATCCCGAGTAGGCCACGGTTTCGAAGTTAGAGGGAAACGCGGGAAGGTCCGTGCCGTCATCGGGCTCAACGATGATGTGATAGCGGTTGGTGCGATCGACCTCAGCCAGCCCCCCGACGAGGTTGCGAATATAGGTCCCGATACCGAAATCGTGGACCTTTCGCGCGTCGAAGACAATCCGGAGGGGGGCGTCGGGCATCGTGAGTGGATGGCTAAGAGCCGGCTTGGGTTTCCATGGCGGCGATCTTAGCTACGCGGCGGGCGTGGCGCACACCGCCGTCAAACGGCGTTCTCAGGAACACCTCGATCAGCTCCAACGCTTTCTGAGCGTCGAAGTAGCGGGTGCCGAAGGTGAGCACGTTCGCGTCATTGTGGGAGCGGGTCAACTGGACCTCGTCGGCGTTGATGGCGAGGGCGGCGCGAATGCCGGGAATTTTATTCGCGGCCATGGACATTCCGACCCCGGTGGAACAGACCAACAGGCCGCGTTCGGCGGCGCCGGCAACGACGGCGTGCCCGACCTGGCCGGCATAGTCGGGATAATCGGTGCTTTCCGGCGAAAAAGTCCCAAAATCCAGGATTTCGTGGCCCTGTTCGGTGAGCCTGTTTGCGATTTCCTGTTTGAGGGGAAAACCCGCGTGATCCGCACCGATGGCTATTTTCATCGTTTCCTGAGTTTAGCATCCGGTGAAAGCGGGACCTTCTTATTTCAACGCATAGAGGCCGGATAGAAGAGTCAACTCGCTGGCAACGGCTCCCTGACGGTCGCGGCCCGGTTCCGACTTCCAGGTCACGACCGACTCATAGCGGCCGGAAAGTGGCGCTGAAGTGGCGCAGGAAAGGCGGTTGGTGGACAATTTCGTATCCTCGCAGTTCTTCTTGCGCTCATTCACTTCCAGGATGGCCTCCACCAGGTAGTCCATGTGGCTTTGCGTGTAGACGCGGCGGGGAATGGCGAGGCGCAGCAGTTCGTGCCGGGCGTTGTCGCCGAACATCACCGACCCGATTTCGACCGACCTCACGCCGGCGTGTCTGTAGAGTTCGACGGCCAGCGACTGCGCGGGGAATCTGGCTTCGGGGGATGTGCGGCAGCATGCGGCCGCATCGATGTAGATGGCATGGCCGCCGGGAGGCTCGACGATGGGAACGCCGCGATCGGCGATGTGGCGGCCGAGGTAGGCGGTGGAAGCGATGCGGTAGCGGAGATAGTCGGGGTGGAGCACTTCGTCGAGTCCGACGGCGATGGCGTCGAGGTCGCGGCCGGCCAGTCCGCCATAGGTGGGGAAGCCCTCGGTGAGGATCAGCAGGTTCTGCTCCTGCTCGGCCAGGCGGTCGTCGTTGGTGCAGAGGAGGCCGCCGATGTTGGCGAAGGCGTCCTTCTTGGCGGAGAAGGTGCAGCCGTCGGCGAGGGAGAACATCTTCTGGGCGATGTCGCTCGGCGTCCAATCCGGCGTATCCGGGCTCATGCTGGCGGATGAACCAGGCGTTTTCGGCGAAGCGGCAGGCATCGATGTAAAACGGGATGCCGTGCCGCGCGGCGACCGTCGCGACGGCTTCGATATTGGCCATGGAGACGGGCTGGCCGCCGCCCGAGTTGTTGGTGACGGTCACCATGACCAGCGGAATGCGGGCGGCGCCCTTCAGCGTCGATCAGCCGTTCGAGCGCGGCCACGTCCATGTTGCCCTTGAACGAGCCGCGCCTGGGTGTCGGCGGCCTCGGGCAGCGGCAGGTCCACCGCGCGCGCGCCGGTGAATTCGATGTTGGCGCGGGTGGTATCGAAGTGCGTGTTGTTGGGAACGACATGTCCGGGCTTGCACATCACGGTGAACAGGATGCGTTCGGCGGCGCGGCCCTGGTGAGTGGGGATCACGTGGCGGAAGCCGGTGAGTCCTGGACCACGCGCTTCAGGCGGAAGAAGCTCTCGCTGCCGGCATAGGATTCGTCTCCCCGCATCATGGCCGCCCACTGTTCCGTGGACATGGCGCTGGTGCCGGAATCGGTCAGCAGGTCGATCAGGATGTTCGGCGCTGGATTTGGAACAGGTTGTATCCAGCTTCCTCAGGCGCTCGCGCTCGGCGCGGGTGGTCTGGCGGATCGGCTCAACGCTCTTGATCCGGAACGGTTCGATGATGGTTTTCATCGCGCACGCTCAGGCGAAGCGGGCCGCCTGGGTACAGCACTGAAGTCCTTCGATGACGGTTTGAATCAGATGTTCGGTCACTACCGGGCGGGGGGCCCAGGCGAAGTCGGGACGGAGAATGAGGAGGGACGTCATACCGTGCACGCCCGCCCAGAGGACCTGGCTGGCAACCTCGATGTCCTGCACCGGGAACACGCCGGCGCGGATGCAGTCGGCGACGCTCTGGCGGACGTGTTCAAGCAGCTTCTGTCCCATGGTGCCGCAGCGGGGGTAGCTGTCCGCGTTGCCCTTCCGCTCGACGAGGAAGGCAACGCGGTAATCGCTGGGGTGTTCGATGCCGAAGTCGATGTAGGCACGGAGCCCTTCGATGAGGCGCTGGCGGGGATCGGGGATACTCTCGTGAATGCCGGCCATGCGGGCTTCCAGACGCTGGAACGTCTCTTCAACGATGCAATCGAGGAGGTCGGCCTTGTCGAGGAAGTAGAGTAGATGGTGGTGGGCGAGTATTCGATCTTCTCGGCGATCTTCCGCATGGAGACGTTATCGAATCCCTCGCGGACGAAAAGATCGCGGGCAGCGTCCACAATCTCCTGCCGGAGTTCCTGCTTCTCGCGCGCCCTGCGTTCTTGGACCCCCATGGGACATCGTTGACTGTAACGCGGTCCGGGATCGTGTCAAACTTTTCGTGGTTACAGGGCAGGTTACATCGCCGTTAGATCCCCTGAACGGGCGCAGGATCGGCAGACGGACCGCGCAGATCGCTGACCGGCGAATCGCCTATCGCTTGACGCTCACGAGGTCCGAGGCCAGCTCATATCCCTCGTCCTGGGCGGTCTGCACCGCCAGCGAGCGGAGAGTGTCGTCGTTTGTATCGCGCTTGGCATCTTTGCATGCCCGGCGGATTGCTTCTTCACCGACCTGGATTCGGACGACCCAGGCCTTTCGAGCGGGATCCCAAAATACCTCGGCGGAATGTGCACGCACCATCTCCACACGGTAGCGCCATTGAAGGATGGGAGCAAGCGACGCCGCCTACGCAGACTGAGGGGCCTCTGGAGGATGGTTGGCCAACCTGCGCTTGGCCCGCTTGTGGATTTTTTCGAATTCTTTCTGCAGCTTCTCCAACTCCTCGTCGGAGAGGCTCTCCAGGTTCACCAGCTGCGTACGGGCGGCGCTGACCGCGCGAATCAACTCATCCAACTTCAGGTGCATGGCTTTGGCGTCGCGATTCTGCGTGTTCTGGATCAGGAACACCATCAGAAAGGTGATGATCGTCGTGCCGGTGTTGATGATCAGTTGCCATGATCGGAGTAGCGGAAGATGGGACCCGATACGGCCCAGACCGCCACGATGGTGACGCCACCGATGAAGGCCCATGGCGAGCCTACCAGTTCCGCCGTACGGTTCGCGAATTGCCGGAATAGAGGGCGCATCCAGAGTGCCTCATAGGTGTGACCCCGGTTACGCGCCGAGTGTTTCGTCGATCCAGCAGCTACCGGCCCGCGGCCTTGGCCTTTCGCCTTGCCGGTGATCTCGCGGATGAACTGTACCTCCGCCGGGCGATAGGGCTTGCCATCGGTCTGAAAGACCTCGTGGAACCAGATGGCGGGTTTGCGGTCCGTGTAGGGTTTTTTCCAGGAATCCCAGGGCAGGTAGGTCTGACTCTTGCCGGCCACGAGTCCCCAGTTCATCGCCGCAACATTGTACTTCTTGGCCACCGGCAGACTGCCTTCGAAAGTGCTGCCGTTGCCTCGCGCCATGTATTCCGTGCACAGGATGGGGCGGTTGTACGGTTGGAGCCACTGGATCCGCTTTTCGAACTCGGGGGCGGGGTCGTAGTTATGGAACGAAACGACATCCGACTGGTCGAGTTGGACCTTGGACATGGGGCTCAGCTTCTTGGGGGATGACCAATCGCCCTGCCAGACGCCGCTGGTCAAGGGTTGGGGGGGATGGGCCGCGCGGGCCCAGGCGAATGCTTTCGGAAGCAAGGCGAGCACTAACTCCTTCTTGCTCGGCGGCTCCTTCGAGCCATAACTCGAATCGTTGGTATTATCCGGCTCGTTCCAGATATCCCATCCCAGAACGCGCTCGTCCTGAGCGAAAGCTCCAACGACACCTTTGACGTACTCCTCGAGACGGGGATACTGAGCGGGATCCTGAAGGGCCTTGGCGCCGGGAGACTGGACCCATCCGGAGTTGTGGACGCCGGGGACAGGTGGGTGCTGTTTTCCAAGGCGAGGGTCGGGATCCCAGCAGGAATCGAACAGAACGAACAGCGGCTTGAAGTGATGTTTGGACGCGATCTGGAGGAAGCGATCGATGCGGCTCTTGAAGCCGGGCGCGTCCTGCTGCCAGATCAGGTCATGCAGGAAGACGCGCATGGTGTTCATTCCAATGGACTCGGCCCAGCCGAGTTCCTTGTCGATGCGGGCGGGGTCGAAGGTATCGGCCTGCCACATCTCGAGTTCGTTGATTGCGGTGGCGGGGAGGTAGTTGGCGCCGACGAGCCAGGGTTGGCGGGCGTACCAGCCTTTGGCCTGTGCTTCGGTCCAGCGCTGGGCCTGTGCGGAGGCGGCCAACGCCAGCGCGAGGAGAAGGATGACAAAGGACTCACGACGGGTTCGCATTGGTTCTCTCTACAGCCTATAGCAAACGCTCGAGCGATCGCCTATTCGTGGCGCAGCGTCGTGATTGGATCCACGCGGGCGGCCCCGCGGGAAGGGATCCAGCAGGCCAACAGCGCGATAACGGCCAGGAACACGGGCACAAGGGTGAAAGTGGCCACGTCGTGAGTTGGAACGCCATAGAGGAAGCTGGCAAAGAGCTTCGCGAGTACCCATGCCGCGGCAAGGCCGGGTACCAGCCCAACGGCCGTCAGCGTCAGTCCCTGGAGGATGATCAGACGCTGGATCTCACCGGATCGCGCTCCGATGGCCAGTCGAATTCCGATTTCGCGGGTTCGGCGGCTGACCCAGTGGCTCATGACGCCGTACAATCCGACTGCGGCCAGCGCCAGCCCGATAAGACCGAAAACACCGAACAATGTTCCCGCCAGCCGCGGCAGAAACATAGCGTCGCGAAGATGTTCCTCGATGCTGCGTATATTGAAAACAGCGAGCGCGGGATCGAGCGAATGGATCTCGCGGCGTGCGGCACCTTCCAGAGCCCGGAATTGTTGGCGAATCTCGCGACGACGGAGTATCCGGTGAACGAGGGATCGTCCGCGAGGTCCTGCGCGAGGGAGCGGTAGAGCACGGGCCTGAGATCCTCGCCGAGGGTGCGGGATTTGGTATTCCCGACGACTCCGATGATCTCGTAGACCCGGTTGCCGTCCCGGACGCGCTGGCCGAGCGGGTTCCGACCTGGAAAGAAGCGTTGCGCAAACACAGCATTCACCACGGCGACTCTCGGCGAGACAGGATCCTCCTCGGCGAAATCGCGGCCTGCGATGCGCGGAATTCCGAAAGTGTCGAAGTAACCCGGCGTCGCCATGTAGAGGTCGACGCTGCCGGTGGAACCGGGCGGGTTGAGGCGCCCTTCCACCTGGAAACTGTCGCTTCGGTGGCCGCCTGACAGCGGCACGGCGTCGGTGCAGGCGACGGTGATCACGCCCGGGAGAGCGGCGATCCGCTGGCGAGCCAGGGTCAGGAAGCGGATGGAACGCTCCGCGGTATAGCCTCGATGCGTGGATCGACGGACATCATCAGGAGGCCGCGCGAGCGGAATCCGATGTCGATGTGAGAGGCGTTCCCGAGGCTGCGGAGGAACAGCCCAGTGGCGCAGAGCAGGACCAGCGCCATCGAGATCTGCGAGACAACCAGGACGTTGCGAAAGCTCCACATGCGGCCCGGGCGTGCCATCCTGTCCTCGCCTTTCAGAGCACCGGCAATCGTCGGAGTGACTGCCGTCCACGCCGGCGCGAGGCCGAAGAGGATTCCGGCGCCGGCGCTCAGCGCGAACGTATAAAGGAGTACTTTCCAATCAATGCTGACGGTGAGATCGAGGGGTACCGGGGGCGGGAAGACGGAAGGCGCTCAGTCCGTGCACGGCCCATTGGGACAGGGCAACACCGAGCACCCCACCACCAAAGGCGAGCAGGATGCTCTCGGTGCCCATCAGGCGGAGCAACTTGCCGCGCGTGGCGCCGAGTGCGAGTCGAACAGCCATCTCCCGCTGGCGGCCAGGGCTTGCGCAAGCGACAGGTTGGCTACATTGGCGCAAGCGATACACAGCACCAGCAGAGCCACCCCTGTGAGTCCGGCGAGGAACAGCAGGACCATGGTCTTGCTTCGTGGCGGGAGCGATCCGGCCGGTTCGAAGCGGAAGCCGCCGTCCTTCTCGACTCGGGATGGGCTTGGGCGAAACGCTGAGCCAGTACGTCAAGCTCCGCCGCAGCCTGAGAGGCGGTGATGCCGGGCCCGAGGCGTCCGGCCACCTGGAGCCAAGTGATAGGACCGCGAGATGCGATTGGAGGTGTTAGGCAGAAGCTGATCGAGATTGCCGAGAGGCACCCAGTATTCGGGATTGAGGATGAGATCGAGCCCGCGGAAAGACGGCGGAGCGATGCCGACAACGGTGAAGGGCCCGCCGGCGAGCCGGATGGCTCGCCCGCGATGTCCGGATCAGCGCCAAAACGGCCTTGCCACAGACCGTGGCCCAGGACCACCACCGGGAGATTCTCCTCTTCGGTTGTGAAGCCGCGGCCGAGGGTCATGGCCAGTTGCGAAACGTCGAAGAAATTGGCGGTGACGGCCTGCCCAGACGCGCCCGGGTTCCACTCCGCCGATGGAGGCGGGAACCAGTTCGTGGTACGCCGTCAGGCCGGACCACGACCGGGCGTGCTCCCGCAGATCCACCGAAGAGCGGCCAGGAGAAGCTGTTACAGCACTGGCCGCGGTCATAGGTGGTGTACAGGGCCATCAGGCTTTCGGGCTGGCCCACTTGCGGATGATTCAGAACGAAACGGCTGACGATGGAGAAGATGGTGGCGTTAGCGCCAACCCCCAGGCCCAGGGTCAGGATGGTCACGAACGCAAAGACGGGGCCTTCCGAAGCGTGCGGAAGGCATAGCTTACGTCGCGCAAAATGGATTCGATTGTGGAACCCGCGCGAACGTCGCGAACCTCTTCCTTCACGCGCTCGGGATGCCCGAACTTCAGGCGAGCCAGACGGCGCGCCTCTGGCTCCGGCATACCCTGCTCGATGTAGCGGTCCACCATGGTCTGATAGAACGCCTGGACCTCGGCATCGAGTTCGTTCTCCAACGCGTCGCGTCGAAGCCACGGAGTTCAGGAGCGCACCGGACTCCGACGCGTGATCGACATGCTCAGCTCTCTTCAGCAAGTACGCGGTTCATGGCAGTGAATACTCTCTGCCAGTTGCGCTTCTCCTGAACCAGTTGAGCGCTTCCGGCCGCAGTCAGGGTATAGCTCTTCACCCGGCGCTACTCCGATTCAGTCCACCTCGCCTTCAATCCAACCTTTTTCCGTGAGCCGGTGGAGCGCCGGGACAGCGGTCCCGGGCCGACGACGAAGACACCGCGCGTCACTTGTTCATGCGGATCGCGATGCCGACTCCGTGGAGGGGGCCGCATTCGAGCGTCCGGAGGATCAGCAGGTCCAGGGTGCCTTGCAGAATCTCGGCGGTTTGGCCATTGGAGGGTCATTCGACAGTCCATATCGAATGTCAATACTGCCCGTAGTTTAGATGTAGATGTCCGGAACAAACGGGCTTTGTCGGCCACATCACGCCGATGGCAAAGGATCACGCTCGGGGAATATACCGCACGCTGGTCCGGCACTTCTTGGCGGTTCTTCGACCCGGAGGCGCTTTCGCCGCAGGGCGAGCCCGAGGCCAACCTGGCACGGGTGTTGGGCCTCTGCGTTCCGAGCGCGTTCTTCGTGCCGCTGTTCCTGCTCCTTCGGCATGTGGCAGTGGGACCTGGTGATGCTTTGGTATTTCTTCGTGTCCCTGTCGATGAACGGTGATGGGGTTCGTCCATGGTGTTCGAGTGGGACGTCACTGCTGCTGGACCGCCGCGATTACCTGATCCTGACGCCGCTGCCGATCCGGGCTGCCGACCTTTGTTCTTCGCCAAAGTACAGGCGCTGAGCGATGCTGCTGGGCGTGTTTCTGCTGGACGTGAACTTCTTTGGGACGCTGTTCTCGACCGGGATCGACGGCAAGCAATGAATAGCGCTGGCGGGATCATCGGGGTAATCACGCTGCGGTAGTAAACGGCAGGCGGGCTCTTTATGGCCCTGGCGATCGCCGCCTTGGCAGGGCTTGCTGGTCACGCTGTTCAGGGGAAAAACTCTATCGCCGGGTTCTCCGTTTCCATTACCAGACCCCTTCTAATGGCGGGGTTGGTGATGCTGCTGTTCCTGACGCACCCTGATTTGGTTCAACAGCACGTGCGCTGGTACGAAGCCATCGACTGGGCGCTGTACTGGCTGCCGACGTTCTGGTTCACAGGACTCTACGGAGCAGTTGCGTCCGGCGGCGCGGATAACCCGGCGCTTACAGGACTGGGTACGATCGCGATCCAGGCGCTGCTGTGCGCGGCCGCGGTGTTCGTGCTGGCGTATCTGCCGGGCTATCTGCCATCCACGCAGAGGAAAGATCCTGGGAGGCGCCGGAAACCGGATCCGTCGGGACCGGGGCGAGTGACGCCGGGGGGCCTTCGATGCGGCGGCGAACCGTTTTGCTGCTGGGGTCGCCGAGCCGAGGAGCGCAGTATTCCACTTCATCCAGCCAGACCATTACGCAGCAGCGCCAAGCGATCGCCTGTTCCTGGCTGGCCTTACGGCGGATTCGGCGGAGGCCCTGGCAGTGATGCACATCGGTGCCGGACCCCGGGCCTGGCGCGATTGCCGCTCACGTTGTCGTTCATTCTGGCCTCGGGTTTGCGGGCGGCGTTCAATTTTTCCATCGGAGACTCGGGGCAACTGGGCTGTTCCAAACGAGAATTCCGCAGTCGAGTATCTGGGGGCGATCCGCAAGATGGTAATCGCGGTTTAGCGCAGTGATCCCGTGTCTGTTCGTTCTGATGGCTCCCCCGATGGAGTTTACGTCTCCTTTTGGCTGGGGCGTGGCGGCGTTTCACATCGCGTACGGGATTACGCTAACGATGCTGCTGGTGGAAGTCCTGGTTCTTCGATTTTCCGGAAGGTTCCCATTCCACGTGCGCCTACTTCCACCGGCAAGATCAACCTGATCGGACTGGGCGCTTTGTACGTCTTTGGATTCACGATGTATAGCCGCGCCATGGCGGAGTTGGAGGCGTGGCTCATCGGATGGCCCGCGGCCGCGGTGGCGTTCTTCATCAGCGGCGGGTGCGCGTGGGGAACGCTGTTACGGTGGCAGCGGCGGCGGTTGGGTGCGGAGTCCACGCTCGTGTACGACGATGGCGAACCGCTGATTCGAACACTGGGTTTGGAGATCCACTGAGATGCTGGAGATCAAGGGCTGACTAAGTACTACCGCAACGCGCCGGTGGTGAACGGTGTGAATTTCGCGGTGAGGCCGGGAGAAGCCACCGGATACCTGGGGCCGAACGGATCGGGTAAATCCACCACGGTGAAGATGATCACCGGGCTGCTGGAGCCGAGCGAGGGGAAGAGTGCTCCTGGATGGCCGGGATGTTCGTGAGGACCCGATGGAGTTTCGACGGCGCCTGGGTTACGTCCCGGAAGAGGCCATTTTTACTCCTACCTGACCGGCATCGAGTACCTGGAGTTGATCGGGCGGCTGCGCGGCCTGATTTCGGCGGAGGTCGACCGCAAGGCGAACGATCTGCTGGAACTATTCTCGCTGCGCGCCTACCGGCACTCGCCCATCTCGTCCTATTCGAAGGGGGTGGCGGCGCGTGCTGATTTCCGCCGCGCTATTACACGACCCCGACCTGCTGATTCTGGACGAGCCGCTCTCCGGAATCGACGTCACTTCGTCGCAGTTGTTCCGGCACCTGCTGAACGAACTCGCCCGGCGGGGGAAGACGATTCTCTACATCTCGCACGTGCTGGAGGTGGTGGAGAAAGTGTGCGCCCGGGTGATTATATCTACAAGGGACGGATCATGGCGGCGAATTCGGTGGAGCGGCTTCGCGACCTCATGCATTTGCCTTCATGGTGGGGATATTCTCGGAACTGGTGGAGGAGCGGGATCTGGAGGCCGCGGCGCGGAATATTGTGGCGGCGATGGGCGGCTGATCAGTTAGCAGCTGCGATCAGTTTTCACACAATTCGAGCCAAGATCACGACCCACTGAGGCGGCGGCTGTTTCTCTCTCCATCGCCTCTGCAATCTGACGGCAGGAGCACCCCCGGGTCTCAAGCCGGGCTGTATCATTTTTGGTACGCTCGCTGGTCTTGGCGTAGCTGAGCTAGGACCGCCCGGAGCCCACGTTTGGGAAGTGGGCATCGCCCCACCGGGATGCACAAGTGCTTGTGTCACTCCCTTGCGCGAGCCACATCGGTTGCCGTGAAATCGCTCCGTTTGAACAACAGTGGCTCGCCCGACCACTGCTCAAGAGCATACGATGCGAAGTCTCCAAGTTGAGTTCAGCCGCGTGACGGCCCTTACCGAAGCGCCGGAAGGCCATACGCGCCACTGCCAGCTGTTCTTGATCGAATGGCAGGGTCTCAATCGAAGCCCTCTGCAGAAACAGGTCCAGGTCGGAGCCGGCGTCGTCACCTCTTCGCCCTTCCAAGATCATTCCTGCTTCGAGCACTGAAACTGCCGAGATCAGGCGGCGGGACGATTGCTCGATCAGCGACAAGAACTCGGTCCTCTCAGCCTCATCCTGAAGTACTGCAAGAATCGCAGAGGCGTCCAGGGTCATCGCGTCGGCACTCCCGATTCGTCGTAACCGAGGATCTCCTCCGCGCTGAGCGGCGCCACGACAGCGCGTTGCGCGCAGCGTAAGCGATCACATTAAGCTCGCCGGCAAGGGAACGTCCGAGCGTTCGCGGCGAAGGCGGTCGTACCTCTCCGCCACTGCGTCCCGATGGCTTCGGTCAGCGATTCCCCGGTGAGTTCTGCCAGCTTGCGGGCAAGGATCTCGGTTTGGTTGTTCTTGATGCTGATCGGCATCGCGATTCTACCTATCATTGGACATATCGTGAAAGGTAGACTCTCCATCGATCCGGACAAGCCTGTAAACCTGTGCCTGTAATTCAAAAACGTAAACCGGGACGACTCACGAGTCAACCACGCTCGGGCCTTCTCCGGCGTCGGGGAGAAGTCAGGAAGGAAGCGGAGAAAGGAGATTCACCGGGGCGATCGAGGCCACCCTCCGCGAGTTCGCGCAGAGAACCGGACGGTCCGGAAATGTTATTGGGGATACTACGTGAGGTTGGGGACGAGCGCAGGGATGGCGCCAGCGTCAACTACTGGGGGACTGAACTTTCGGGAAAAAAGGACTTGGCTCCCCACCTTGGACGCGTTTCGGACTTTTGCTGCGTAAGACGCGGTCTGCTCGAGCCGAGCTAACTTCTTTGCGCCCAGCAGGATCTGTGTTGAGACTGTCGGTTCATCCAAGCTGCCCCTTGGAAGACATCTCGAACTACCGTCCGCACCAAGTTCCGAATTACGACACCGCTCTCGGAATCCGCCGACAGCAGCGGATCGGGTTTATCAAAAATGGATTACGATGTTGGGCGTAGTCTACGTGCAGCAGAGTCAATGAACTAGTTTGATCGAGTGAGACGTTCTTATGGCGAAGTTGCTTGCGGTCAACGTCGGTCTGCCGCAGAAGATCCAGTGGCGCGGGGAGACCGTGCTCACCGGCATCTGGAAGCACCCTGTTCAGGGACGCTGCGCGGCCCGGCGGCTCAACCTCGAAGGAGACGGACAGGGAGATCTTGCCGGTCACGGCGGCGAGCAACGTGCGGTGATGGTCTACCAGATCGACTCGTATCGATACTGGGAGCGCACTCTTGGTCGCGGCGATTTCACCTTCGGACAGTTCGGCGAGAATTTCACGGCGGAGGGCCTGCTGGACGACGAGGTCTGCATTGGTGACTGGTATCGCGTTGGCAGTGCGCTGTTCGAGGTGACGCAGCCGCGCGTAACGTGCTACCGAGTCGGGATTCGCATGAACGATGCACGGATGGCAGCCCTGCTGGTAGCGCACCACCGCCCGGGCTTCTATCTCCGTGTGCTGGAAGAGGGCGAAGTTGGCGCCGGCGACGAGTTCGCAAAAGTTGCTGAGGGGCCCGAGCGGTTCACGGTTGCGGAGACCGACGCGCTGCTTTATCTTCCGGGACATCGCCCCGGTCAACTGCAGCGCGCGCTGCGTATACCGGCGCTTAGTCAGGGGTGGAAAGGTTCGTTCGAAGCGTTAGCGCGCAGGAGGCCGGCAATGCTCCAGCGTCCGGAAATCACGGCCTGAGCACTGCGGCCAGCCCGCCTCCTGCCTGGCGTGGGTTCCGGCCGTTGCGCGTCTCCGGGTCGAGCGGGAAAGCGCTGGGGGACTTCGTTGACGCTCGAATCGGAGGACGGCTCAGCGTTGCCGCCCGCGCTGCCGGGCCAATTCCTCGTCCTGCGGTTGCGGCCACGGCGAACATGCCGGTCATCCTCCGCAACTATTCGATGTCGGGCGCGCCCGACGCAGGCAACTACCGGGTGAGTGTCAAACAGGAAGTGAACGGCAAGGGCAGCACCTTTCTGTCTACGCAGGTCAAGAGCGGCGATGTCCTCGAAGTCAGCGCGCCGAGAGGAAGCTTCACCTTGCAGCCCGGTGAAGGACCGTGGTGCTGCTGAGCGCGGGGATCGGCGCGACCCCGGTGCTGGCCATGCTCCATGACCTGGCGGCAAGCCGGTCCCCGCGCGAGGTTTGGTGGCTGTACGGCGCGAGAAATGCGGCCGAGCATCCCTTTGCTCGCGAAGCGCGCGATCTCGCCGCCGCGCTTCCGCGCCTCCGAAGCTTCGTCGCTTACAGCAGACCCGCATCGCAAGATCGGCTGGGCGAAGACTACGACGCGCCTGGACGCCTGAGCCTCAAAGTGCTTCAGCAATTGGGAGTGCCGCGCCAGGCCGACTTTTATCTGTGTGGCCCGCCGGTGTTCCTTCGCAGCTTCACGCAGGATCTTACGGGCTGGGGCGTCGCGAACGGGCAATTACACCAGGAGGTCTTCGGTCCCGAGGAATCGGTGACGCCGGGCATCTCCAGGGCTCCTGCCAAGCTGCCGCATCCGCCGGCGGGAGTCCCGGGGCCCGGCCCGATGGTCTCCTTCGCGCGGAGCAGTCTCGATGTGCCATGGAGTCCTGCATACCAGAGCCTGCTGGAATTTGCCGAGGCCTGCGACGTTCCCGTGAAGTGGGCGTGCCGGACGGGAGTCTGCCATACGTGCGAGTGCGCATTGATCGGCGGGTCTGTGCGGTACGACCCGGAGCCGCTCGATCCCCCGGCGGAAGGGAATGTGCTGATCTGTTGCTCCCGCCCAGAGACGGAGGTGGAGCTGGATCTTTGAATGCTGGCTCGGCACGGCATGAGGAGTACGCAGATGGTGGCACGACGAGCCGGACGGAGTTACTATCGTCACCGACACATGCGATCCCCATTGAAGGAGTCCAATCATGCGCTCTGACATCGTGCCCGGAGGCGTCTTTCCCGACTACGAGCTGCCCGATCACACCGGGACACTTCGGAAGCTCAGCGAACTGCAGGGCGACGATCCGCTGATCCTCACGCTCGCGCGCGGCCACTACTGCCCGAAGGAGCACCAGCAGCATCTGGAGCTCGCCGCGTTTTACCCGAAGATCGCCGTGGCCTACACCCAGATCGCCACGATCTCCACCGACGACCACCACACGCTCCAGGAGTTCCGCGCGTCGGTCGGCGCCCAGTGGACCTTCCTCTCCGACCCGGAACGAACGGTTCAGAAGGACCTCGACATCCAGGAGTACACCGACCCCGAGCACAACCCGATGATCCCGCACACGCTCGTGCTCAAGCCGGGCCTCGTGATCCACCGCATCTACAACGGCTACTGGTTCTGGGGACGCCCCTCGGTCGCCGACCTCTGGCACGACCTGCGCGCCGTGACGAGCGAGATCCGCCCCGACTGGGATCTGAGCAACCCCGGGCTCCGCGAGGCCTGGAACGCGGGCGACCTCTCGCCCTTCCACGGATGGAACAAGGGTACGAAAGCGGCTCCGGCTGGACGAAAGGAAGAGCGTTGACTGTCAACTATGAGTTGGGTTTCCCACTTCTCTGAGGCGAAACGACCCCCCGGCTTTGTTCGTCCCTTGTCCGGCTAGCGGTGGCGCTCCCCAGAAGTGCTTTACTCACGGCCGGGATGGTGACAGGAGATAAGGTTCGTCCGCACGGCGATCTGCTCAGAAAACTCCCATATCTCGGGCAGCCACAGTATCACCAGCGGTTGCAAAGTACCCGACGCCGAAGCTCTCGCTGGATAGATGAGATTAGAATAAGGAAATCAATATGAGCACGAACATTGAAGGGAAGATCGTTGTCATTACGGGAGCAAGTAGCGGTCTCGGCGAGAGTACCGCTCGCCATCTTGCAAAACTAGGCGCAACGGTCGTTCTGGGAGCGAGGCGCAAGGATCGTCTGGACGCGATTGTGAAGGATATTCAGGCCGCTGGCGGAAAGGCACTTTCCGTCACAGTGGATGTAACGAAGCGGGCGGAGGTCGGAGGCCTGGTAAAGAAGGCCATTGACACATACGGTAAGATCGACGTCCTGGTGAACAATGCCGGCATTATGCCGATCGCGCCGCTTGCTGTCCTCAAGGTAGACGAGTGGGAACGTATGATCGACATCAATATAAAGGGCGTGCTCTACGGTGTGGCTGCCGCTCTGCCCCACATGCTGAAGCAGAAGAGTGGCCACTTCATCAACATTGCTTCAGTTTTCGGCATCAAGGTATTCGCACCCGGCGGTACTGTTTATTGCGCGACCAAGGCCGCTGTCCGAACCCTGACCGAAGGCCTACGCATGGAAACCCATGGCGACAAGATTCGCTGCACAATCATCTCCCCTGGGGCGGTCGACTCCGAACTGAAGGAAAGCAGCTCCGATGAGGCCTCCTCAAAGATGGTCAACGAGCTATACAAGGCTGTGGCCATTCCTGCCGAATCCGTCGCTCGCGCTGTTGCCTACGCCATCGGGCAGCCTGCCGATGTCGATATTAATGAAATCGTAATCCGCCCGACGACACAGGATTTCTGAGCGATCAAGCCCTTCGGCAGGGTTGGTGAAAATCGGCTTTGGCCCACAGTGTTGTCAACGGAATCAGAGGGTTAACGTTGGCTCCTCAGGTACGATTCGAACCTATAACCCTTCGGATAACAGCCAAGCCGCAGGTAGTCGCACAAAGAACGGATTATCGCGTTAATTGGGGTACGAACATCAGCAGTCTCGCCTTACAGCGCCGCCACAGCCCGGCGGCGGCCGTACAGACGCACCACGTTTTCCATCAGACGCCAGACCGCAACTGCCTTCCAGACTGAGCATCGACTCGGGATGGAACTGCACGGCTTCGATCGGGCAGTTCGCGATGGCGCACGCCCATGATGACGCCGTCTTCGGTTTCGGCGGTCACTTCCAGACACGGCGGGAAGCTTCTCGCGCCGCGCGAA
Source organism: uncultured Acidobacteriota bacterium (assembly GCA_963737465.1). Lineage (GTDB taxonomy): Bacteria > Acidobacteriota > Terriglobia > Bryobacterales > Bryobacteraceae > TMP-7. Next base: position 227,872 of record CAVTTC010000011.1, on the reverse strand, counting down.
CAGCGAATGGTAGCGGCCCACGCTGAACTGCTCCGGCAAGCCCTTCGAAGATGCCCGTTTCGCGGTGCGGTGACCACGGACGGCTTGCCGTGCATGGGATAGTCGAGCACGCCCAACTCGCCGCCGAAGGCTTCGACGATGCCCTGCAGTCCGAGGCAGACGCCGAACACCGGAACCCCGGCCGCGCGGCGTAACGGACCAGATCGGGCACGCCGAAATCGGCCGGACGCCCCGGTCCCGGCGAAATCAGGATCAGGTCCGGCGCAATCCGCTCGATCATCTCGAGCGGGAAGCCGGAGCGGTAGGTGACCACTTCAGCGCCGGTCTGCCGGGCGTAGTTGGCGAGCGTGTGGATGAAGCAATCGTCGTTGTCCACCAGCATCAGCTTCACGCCGGCGCCCGATGGCGGAGGTGACGTGCACGGGAGGCTCTTCGGACCGCGGCACGTTGAGCGCGCGGAAGAATCCGGTGGCCTTCAGCCGCGTCTCCTCCTCCTCGGCCTCGGGAATGGAATCGTAGAGCAGCGTGGCGCCCACGCGGGTAGCGCGCCACGCCGTCGCGCAGATGGACCGTGCGAATCAGGATGCCGGTATTGATGTCGCCGTTCAGCGAGAGCATGCCGACCGCGCCGCCATACCAGCCGCGGGCGTCCTTTTCGAGATCCTTCGACGGCCTGCGCGGCGGCTTTCTTCGGAGCGCCGATGATGGTGACGGCCCACATGTGCGTGAGAAACGCGTCGAGCGAATCGAACCCGGGCGCGAGCGTCCCTTCCACGTGATCGACGGTGTGGAACATGCCCGCATACCGCTCGATCAGCCGGCGGCCGATCACCTTCACCGAACCCGGAACGCACACGCGCGACTTGTCGTTGCGGTCGACGTCGCGTACACATGGTGAGTTCCGATTCTTCCTTGGTGGACTTCGAGCAGGTCGCGGATGTTGTCGGCGTCGCTCAGCGGATCGCCGGTGCGCCGGGCGGTGCCCGCGATGGGGCAGGTCTCGACGCGACTGCCTTCCACGCGCACGAACATCTCCGGCGACGCGCCCACCAATTGCTCGTCGCCGAATTGCAGCAGGAACTCGTAGGGGCTGGGGCTGGCCACCTGGATGCGTTCGAACAGTTCCGAAGGGCTGCCGTTGAAAGGCGCGGAGAAGGTCTGGCGCAGCACCACCTCGTAGAAGTCGCCCTGCCGCATGCCTTCGCGCACGGTCTCCACGCTGGCCATGTACTCTTCGGGCGTGTGGTCGGAGGTGATCTCGGCGGGCACGACGGCCTTGGTCGGACGCGGCAGCCTCTTGCCGTGCGCGTTCCAAGCCCCGCGGTGGTCAGATCGCCGCGGGCGAAGTCGAACCGGTAACGCTCGATACTCTCCTTCTTGCGATCCATGAAGTAGATGTCGTCGCAGAAGAAGAGGTGGAGATCCTTGGTGCCTTCACGCGGAAGGCGGAACTCGATGGGATCGAACTGGAACAGCAAGTCGTAGCCGAACGCGCCCACCAGTCCGAGACGGGTTTCCTGGGGTGCCGGAACTCCTGGATCAGCGCGCGCAGAATCGAGAAGACCGAGGGCTGCTTGCTGCGCTCCTCTTCCGGGAACAACTTCGGCAGCGGCTTGCAGGCGTGCCGCGCAGGACATTCTCTTCAATATGGAACTGCTCCCAATGCGGGTGTGGCTGGAGCACGGGCGCCAGCAACTGGAGCAGCACACGGCCGCGCGCGTTCAGCGCACGAAACTCCACCTCGCGGACCCCAAGCGACGATCTCGAGCGGCGGGCAGATGCTGGCGATGTCCCAACGCGAGTAGCGTTCGGGATACTCGTAGCCGGAGGAGAGATAGAAGCCGCGTTGCGTGTCCAGCCGCCTGAGCAGCGGCTTCAAGCCCTTCTGGAAATCGGTGCGCGACCCGTTGCGAGTGACGACAATTCCGGTGTCAGTCTGGTAGGTCAATTGGGGCATATCGGGAAACCTGATCGAGACGAGGATCTTATTCGAGGGTATCACGCGGATATACTCAAACAATGGATCGCAGAGCCTTTCTCCAATCGAGCGCCGCCCTTGTCGCCGCAGCACATCCAGCCGCGCCGGCAACCGGCGACAACGGCGGTATCACGTCGTCCGTGATGCTGTGGACGCTCAAGGGAACTTTCGAACAGAAGTTGGAGGTGGCTGCAGGGGCTGGCTGCCAGTCAGTGGAACTGGTGGGGGAACATGCCAACTGGTCCGACGCCGAAGCCGATCGCATCAAGAAACTGGCGCGGTCGCTGCGGTTGGGGATCGACACCATCATCGCCACGCCGGATTGGGCCAAGCGGCCGGTGTCGATGGTAGTCCCGGAGCAGCGCGACAACTTCCTTGCCGACGTCCGCAACGCGATCACCTGGGCCAGGAAGCTGGAGTGCCCGCAGATCATCCTCATGAGCGGAAACGAAGTGGCCGGCAAGTCGCGAGAGGAGCAATACGCCAGCCTGCTCGAAGGAACCCAGAGGGCGGGCGACCTGGCCGCGAAGGCGGATGTGACGCTGATCGTCGAACCGCTCAACAACAAGGTGAACCACAAAGGGTTCTTCTTGACGACATGCGTGGAGGGATTGAGGCTGGTGAAGCAGGTGGACAATCCGCATGTCAAGCTGCTCTTCGATCTCTACCATGAGCAGGTACAGATCGGGAACGTGACGCGTACCGCCATTGAGGCAGCGCCGCATGTCGCCGTGTACCACGTGGCGGACAACCCGGGCCGCAACGACCCGGGCAGCGGCGAGATGAATTACGAGAACATCTACAAAGCGATCAAAAAGACGGGCTACTCGCGATACCTGACCATGGAGTACTTGCCCCTGGCCGATCAAGCGGCCAGTTTGACCAAGGCCGTGAAAGAAATGCGGGCCGCGTTAGTGTAGCTTCCGGTGCGGCCCGCGCGCAGGAGGTCCGTCCACTCAGGAAGTCATTACGGTGTTGGCGGGCGCGGGCAACAGGTACGGGTCATTGGGCATCACCGCCCAGCACACGATGTAGATGATGATGCCGACGCCTACCGGCCAGATGGCCAGCGCGATTGCCAGAATACGGATCAGCGTTACATCCACGCCGAAATAGCGGGCCATTCCAGCGCAGACTCCAGCGATCTTGCGATCCTCTCGCGGCCGGCTCAACCGGTTGTACACGGTTCCGGGAGCCTGTTGCGTGCCTTGGCCGGTGGCTGTCCCGCATTGGGAGCAGAACCGGTCACGATCTTCGAGTTCAATGCCGCATTTGGTGCAGAACATGTGTCGTCTCCAATCATGAATACGCCGAAATGGGCGGATTTGTTCCGCCTGAACCCTCAGCCATCCTGTTACATTGGGGGCGTGAGTTCCTGTCATCCCATCACCCGCCGCTCGGCGCTGGGCGCGCTTAGCGGGGCCGTCGCCGCAGCCGCCCAACCCCAACCGGGGCGCGATCGCATCCGGCTGGACACGGAATACCAGGAGATCGACAACTTCGGGGCATCCGACTGCTGGAGCATGCAGCGCGTCGGAACGTGGTCTCCGCCGAATCGAAACCGTGTGGCCGACCTGCTGTTTTCACAAACCGGCGGCATCGGTCTGTCGTGCTGGCGGTTTAATATCGGCGGCGGCATCAACCCGCAGATCACCCATCCGTGGCGAACCGCCGAGACTTTCGAAGTGTCTCAAGGCGAGTACGACTGGACGCGCCAGGCGGGAGAGCGCTGGTTCCTGGGCGCAGCCAAGGCTCGGGGCGTTCCGCAATTTCTGGCCTTCGTCAATAGCCCGCCGGGGCGCATGACGCGCAACGGGCTCACGTTCTGCGGCAAGGAAGGCACCACCAACCTGAAGCCGGGTTTTGAAGGCCAATACGCGCGGTACCTGGTGGATATCCTGGAACACTTCCGGGCGAACCCGGACGCGTCGCAGCGTATCAAGTTCGACTTCATCAGCCCTGTGAATGAGCCGCAGTGGGATTGGAGCGGCCACTCGCAGGAGGGTATGCGGGCGTCGAATGCCGATATCAAGGCGATTGTCCGAAGTCTTGCGGCGGAGTTGAAACGCCGCGGGAGTCCGACGGAACTGGCTGTCCTGGAGAGCGGGTCGCTCCCGGACATGTGGCAACTCAACAAGAAGGCCACCGAGACCTGGGGCGCTCCCTATGGCAACTATCTGGAGCAGTTCCTAGGCGACGCCGCCATCGCGCCGCTGCTATCGCGGCGGATCGGATTCCACGATTACGGCTCCGACCGGCTGGCTGGGCAACTGGTGGAGAATCGCAGGAAGTTGGGCGAGGCTTTCCGGCAATATCCCGATTGGAGGATCTGGCAAACCGAATACTGCGTGATGACCGGCAGCGAAGGCCAGGGCGGGAACGGCCGGGATCTGACCATGAACACGGCGCTCGAAGTGGCGCGCATCATTCACCTGGACCTGACCATCGTGGGAGTGTCCGCGTGGCAATGGTGGACCGCGTTCTCGCCGGAGAACTACAAGGATGGCCTGATCCATACGAGTTGGAAGAAGCCCGGCGATGACGAGACGGTCTATCCGGCGCGACTGCTGTGGGCGCTGGGCAACTATAGCCGTTTCGTCCGGCCCGGAATGCGGCGGGTGGAACTGACCGGTGCCGGGCACGATGTCCGGGGGCTGATGGGATCGGCGTATAAAGATGAAGCGGCGCGGCGCGTCGTGGCCGTCTATGTCAACGTGGGCACGGAGGCTCGCACAATCGGGTTGAACGTCGAACTGGGGCGGCGGGACTGGCGGCTGCGATCCATCACACCCTACGTCACCTCGGATCGCGCCGGGGACGAACTCAATCCGTATCCCGGGCTGCCGCCATCGGAGCCGATCGCGATTCCGGCGCGGAGCGTCGTTACGCTGGTGGCGGACTACTCCAGCGGAGTCCGTCGATGAGATTTGCGGGCGCAGCAGCGGCGGGAGTTCTGGCGCTGCTGATGGCCGCGGGGCAAACGCCGGCTGGAGCCATCCGGTTCGCGTATCATGCCATCCCGTTCACGCTCGAGAGCTGCGAGACTCCCGAACGGCACGCGCCCGAAACCATGGCGGGTGGAGTGGCCGTGTTCGACTACAACGACGACGGCTACCTGGATATCTTCTTCACCAATGGCGCCGATATCCGCAGCTTGAAGAAGAGTTCGCCCAAGTACTCGAACCGCCTGTTTGCCAACGACGGCAACGGCAACTTCACCGACGTGACCGAAAAAGCCGGAGCTGGCGGGCACTGGATATGACAATGGCGTCGCCATCGGCGACTACGACAACGATGGCTACAAGGACATCTTTGTGGGCGGGGTCCATCGCAACACGCTCTACCACAACAACGGCGACGGCACCTTCACCGATGTGACGGCGAAGGCGGGACTGGCGGCGAAGCCGGACCCTGAGTTCGGCCCCTACTGGTCAGTGGGCGGGGCATGGGTGGACGTGAACAACGACGGCCTGCTGGACCTGCTCGTGGTGAATTACCTGGCGTGGAACATCGACACGGAGACGGCCTGCGATTACCAGGGCCGGCGGGAATACTGCCACCCCAAGATGTACAAGAAGCTGCCCAGCCAGTTATATCTGAACAACGGAGACGGGACTTTCCGCGACGCGTCGGCTGAGTGGGGCATCCGCAAGCATCCCGGCAAAGGCATGGGGATCGCCGTGGCCGATTATGATCTGGATGGCGCATGGATATCTTCATCGCCAATGACAAGGTCTATAACTCGTTCTTTCATAACACGGGTAACAAGTTCGAGGAGATTGCGTTCGACGCGAATGTCGCGCTGCGCGAGAATGGCGAGTTCATCTCCGGCATGGGCACCGATTTTCGCGACATCGACAACGACGGCTATCCGGATATCAGCTTCGTCGCCCTGGACGATGAGACGTTCCCGTTGTTCCGCAACACGGGCAAAGGCGATTTCATCGACATTACGGCGGCGAGCAAGATGGGATCGCTGAGTCTTTCGATGGCCGGATATTCTCCAAACATCGCCGACTTCGACAACGACGGCTGGAAGGACATTTTCGTATCCCGGGGGCACGTGCAATCGCCGGCCGCGGCGCCGCGCATCACGGTGGATCAGAACAACACCGTGTTCCGCAATCTGGGCGGGACGCGGTTCGCGGCCCTGACGGCGGAGGCGGGGCTGACCTCGCGTCCGCCGGCGAGGCACCGCGGATCCGCGTACGGCGATTTCAACGGCGATGGGCGTTTGGATGTTGTGGTTTCGGCCATCGGCAGTCCGGCCGAGATCTGGATGAACGAGAGTCCGAACGCCGGCACTTGGCTGGAGTTATCGCTCGAAGGCACAAAGAGCAACCGGGACGCGATCGGGGCGCGGGTAAAGGTGGTGAGCAAGACTCTCACGCAATACAACCACGTTTCGGCGGCCTCCGGATACGCGTCGTCGAGCGCGGGCCCGCTGCATTTCGGATTGGGACCGGACAAGGCCGCGGACCTGATCGAAATCCGGTGGCCATCGGGACAAATGCAGGTGCTGAAGGATGTTGCGGGTGGACGTCTGGTTCGGGTGAAGGAGCCGCAGCCATAGAACGGCCGGCCGGCGCAACCTGACATTTTTCACGAAACTATCCGCACTTTCGTCCGTATTAACAGAGATGAGAAATTTGCTGTTCGATCTCCGTTTCGCCCTCCGGGGGCTTCTGCGCAGCCCGCTCTTCACCGTGGTTGCGGTACTTTCGCTGGCGCTGGGCATTGGAGCGAACACAGCCATCTTCACGCTACTCGATCAGCTGATTCTGCGATTGCTGCCCGTCAAACAGCCCGAACAACTGGTGATGATCTGGTCTACCGGGCCGCATATGGGCAACAACCGAGGATCGCGGGCATCCTCCTACCCCATGTACGAGGATTACCAGCGAAAGGCCCAGGCCTTCTCCCACGTTTTCTGCAGGTTCGGGACATCGTTGTCGGTCAGCTTCGACAATCAGACCGAGCGCGTGGAGGCGGAACTGGTTTCGGGGAACTACTTTCAGGCGCTCGGCGTAGGTCCGGCCGCTGGCCGCGTCTTCTCGCCCGAACAGGATGACCGGCAGTACAAAGGCCATCCTTCGGTGGTGCTCAGCCACGATTATTGGGTAAGCCGCTTCAACGCCGATCCTGGCATTGTGGGCAAGAAGATTCTGGTGAACAACTATCCCATGGTTGTGGTGGGCGTGTCCGCGCCCGGCTTCGCTGGGATCGATCCGGTGACATCGCCGCAAATACGAGTTCCCATCCAGATGAAGCCGCTGATGACGCCGGGTTGGGACGCGTTGGGCGACCGCCGCAGCCAGTGGATCCAGATGTTCGCCCGCATGAAGCCGGGATATACGGTGGATTCCGCCCGCGCTTCACTCGAGCCGTTATTCCACCAGATCCTGAACGAGGAAGTGAAGGCCAAGCAGTTCCGCAACGTCACGCAATACTATCGCGACCGCTTCCTCAAGCGGACCGTTCGCATGGAGAGCGCGGCTAACGGTTACTCGCAATTGCGGCAGTCGTCTTCGACCGCCCTGATCGTACTGATGTGCATGGTGGCACTGGTGTTGGCCATCGCCTGCTTCAACGTGGCCAACCTGCTGATCGCACGCGCGGCGGCACGCCGCAAAGAGATCGCTGTGCGCCTGGCGATCGGGGCTACGCGCCGCCAACTCATCCGCCAACTGCTGGTGGAGAGTGTGCTGCTGTCGGTGGTGGGCGGAGTTCTGGGCATCGTCCTTTCCGTGTGGACGACTCAGGGATTGCTGCATTTCGTTCCCTCCGAAGGGACCCACCTGATGCTGAGCGCGACGCCCGACCTTCGCATCCTGGCGTTCAACCTGGCACTGGGAACACTCACGGGGTTGTTCTTCGGCCTGGTCCCGGCTCTGCAATCGACGCGGCTCGATACGTGGGGAACGCTGAAGGACGCGGTGGGATCGGTGATCGGAGCCAGCGGCGCCGTGAATCTGCGCAAGGCGCTGGTGGTGGCGCAGGTGGCGCTTTCGTTCCTGCTGCTGGCCGGCGCGGGGCTGTTCGTCAAGAGTCTGGCGAACCTGAAGAACACCCACACTGGGTTCCGGGACCTGGACAACCTGGTCACGTTCCAGGTGGATCCTTCACTGAACGGCTACTCGGCGTCGCGCATCACGGCATTCGACCGGCAGTTGCTCGAGAACATCCGAGCCGTACCCGGAGTGAAACTCGCGGGATTCGCGATGGTGCCGGTGCTGCACGGCGACGAATGGGATTCCACGATGTCGGTGGAGGGCCACCAGAACAAGGACGGCGAGGATCTGCAGGCTTTCATGAACTGCATTTCGCCAGGATACTTCCAGGCCATGGGCGTGCCGCTGATCGAAGGCCGCGATTTCGACGATCGGGAACGGGGCGAGAAGTTCACCGCCGCGATGGTGAATCGGGCGTTCGCCAAGCACTTCTTCGGCGACCGGAGCCCGATCGGGCGGCACATCGGCTTCGGCCAGGGACCGGAGACCAAGCTGGAGATGCAGATCATCGGCGTGGTGGAGGATTCGCTGTATGAAGGGCCGCGCGAGGGCGTGCATCGCCAGGCCTTCGTGCCCGCGGGCCAGAACACCTTCCCGGGATCGGCGGCATTCTATGTCCGCACGTCGCTCAGTTCGGAATCCCTCTTTGGCGCCCTGCGGCAACAAGTGAAGCGGATCGATCCGGCCATCCCCGTATACGACATGAAGACCCTGGGAAGCCAGCTCGACGAGACGTTGAACACCGAGCGGCTCATCGCGATCCTCTCGGGCGCGTTCGGCGTCCTGGCGACTCTGCTCGCGGCCATCGGACTGTACGGCGTAATGGCGTTCGTGGTGGAGCGGCGGACGAAGGAACTCGGGCTTCGCATGGCGCTGGGCGCACCGCAAAGCTGGGTGATCTGGATGGTGATGCGAGAGGTGCTGCTGGTGCTGGGGGTTGGGCTGGTCATCGGCGTCCCGAGCGCGTATCTACTGAGCCGTTACGTTTCGTCGCAACTATTCGGCGTGAATCCTGCCGACCTTGCGACGGGCGCACTCGCCGTCCTGATTCTAACCGTCGTCGCAGCGGCCTCCGGTTTCCTGCCGGCGCGCCGGGCCAGCGCTATCGATCCCATTCAGGCCCTGCGCTACGAGTAGCCGCCGCAGTGCGACAATGGCCGGATGAAGATTCTGCTGACCAGTGTGATGGTGGCCGACCAGGATCACGCGCTTGAGTTCTACACCGAGGTTCTCGGCTTCGTAAAGAAGACGGATATAGCGGCGGGAGGATACCGGTGGCTGACCGTTGTCTCGCCCGACGGCCCACAGGACATCGAACTCGTGCTGGAGCCGAACGCGAATCCAGCCGCGAAGGTCTACCAGAAGGCGCTGTTCGATTCCGGCATCCCGTTGACTATGTTCTTTGTGGATGACATTCGCAAGGAGCACGAACGACTCGAACAACTCGGGGTGGTCTTCAGCGTGAAGCCGACTCCGGCGGGTCCTGTCACGATTGCCATTTTCGACGATACTTGCGGCAACCGCATACAAATCGTCCAGAAGTGAACTATAATTCGCTAGTTGCCCCGAGGACATCCGCCGGGGCCTAGAGAACGTAGTTCACTATGTTGCGGCGCGTCTCATGATCCACTGGCTCATCCTGACAATCGTCTTCCCGGTGCTCGCAGCGGCTCTCTCATTTGGGGACGATGCCGACATCGCGGCGCGCCTGAAGCGCCGGGATCCCGACGCGATGAAGGATCTGTATAATCGCTACGGTCGCCTACTGTATTCGCTGATCCTGCGAATCGTCCGCAACGACGCTGTGGCCGAAGACCTGGTGCAGGAGACCTTTCTGCGGGTCTGGAACCGGGCGCATGCGTTCGATCAGGACCGCGGCGCGCTGGGACCGTGGATCCTTACGGTCGCGCGGAACCGTGCCATCGACTATCTACGCTCCGTGCAGGGACGCGATGTCGAGTCTCCGCTGGAGTTCGAGCGTGTCGAGAATCCCGGGCTGTTCCTGAAGCTGGAAAGCGATATCCTCAATATCGACCGCACGCGGCGGCTGAAGGGCGCCTTTGAGAAGCTGACCCCCAACCAGCGGATGGTGATCGAACTGGCCTATTACGAAGGGTTGTCCCAGACTGAGATTTCAGAACACCTGAAGCAACCGCTGGGGACGGTTAAGACTTGGGTCCGCACGGCGCTGAGGGCGCTGCGGGAAGAACTGGGCGAGCAGGCAATCGCATGACGCACCAGGAGATGCAGGATCTGTACGAGTTCTACGCTCTCGGACAGCTCGAGCCCGATGAGCAGGCCGAGATCGACGAGCATCTGCGCACGGGGTGCAAAGCCTGCGAAGATGCGATCCGCCGCGCCGCGCTCACCAACGCCGCCATCCTCTCTTTCGCACCGGATGCCGCGCCGCCCAAAGATCTGCGCAAACGGGTGCTGGCCGGATTCGGCGCCCAGCGTCCGGGTTGGGGTTGGATTGCGGGATGGAGCGCGGTCACGGCCGGGCTGCTCATCGCCACGCTGTGGTTCAGTACCGACGCCCAGCGGACGCGGTCAGAACTCGCCCTGGCACGCCAGCAGGCGACCCGATCCTCGGCGGAATTGACGCGCGTCCAAACCGTGCTGGAGTTTCTGAACGCCCCCGAAACGCGCCAGGTGACCTTCGGCAAGAGCGAGCAGGCGCCGCCGCGCGGAACCGTACTGGTGAACCCCACCAACGGCGTGCTGTTGATCGCGGCGAACCTGCCGGCCCTCGGCTCCGGCAAGACTTACGAGATGTGGCTGATCCCGAAAGGCGGAGCGCCGCGTCCGGCCGGGTTGTTCCAATCCGATCCGCAGGGCAACGCCGTGCATGTGGTGCGCGGTCCCGTGGATCCAGCCACCAGCGCCGTGGCGGTGAGCGTGGAGCCGGAGACCGGATCCACTGCCCCAACGACAACGCCGATCGTGGTCGCACCGGTTACGGGGGCGCCATAGCCGGCTAGGTGGTCGGTCGCCCGGCACCCCTCGCATAGATCCGTGCGAGCGCTCCTAACGCGCAAACACAATTTTCATCACCGGGACGGACCGGGAGCAGGAGTGTTTTCGCCGGACTTTCTCCCCCGCCTCGCCGATGGAAACTTATGCTTTCACACCGAGTTTTCCACAGCCCAAGGAGTCCGACATATCGTTCTGTGACAACAACATACAGCCAATAAGCCCACTTCCAGCACCCCCTGGCATTTTTGGCGCGTCAGCTAAGCTGAAGGTGGGAGAAGACCTATGAGTACCAGACAACAAAGACGCGCCAATCGCCGGAACGCCCAGCTCTCTGCCGGCCCGAAAACGCCGGAGGGCTTGGCCGCTTCCGCCCGGAATGCGACCACCCATGGACTCTCATCCTCGTTCAGAGTCCTCCCTCATGAGGACCAGTCCGCCTTTGGCCGGCTCCTGGATACCCTCGCCCGTGAGTTGACGCCCGCCACCGAACACGAGAGGTTCCTCGTCACCCAGATGGCCGAGTCCCGCTGGCGCCTCGATCGGATCAGCCGCTTCGAAGCCATCGCCTACGAACACCTCCTCGAACAGCCGGACGAAGCGAACCCAGACCACGTCATCGTACTCAAACTCAGCGCCAAGACCGCCAACGTCTTCGACCTGCTCCAGCGCTACGCCACAGCCGCCGAACGCTCGTACTACAAGGCCCACCGCGAGCTTACCCGCCGGCCCGCCGGCGAAAAACGAAACGAAGCCAACCAGGCCGATGCGTGGCTGAAAGCTGAGCTTCAGAAGGCCTCCACTCCGGCCATCGACGACCCCGTCTGGTACACTCCGCCGTCACCTGAACCGCATTTTCAGCGAAACGAAGCCAACACCGCGGCGCGCAGTGCCGGACAGTCCACTTACACCCCATAACCCGGCCTGGATGTTAAGGTGGTCATCATGCAATCAGACCCGCGTGTCGTGCTTGTCACGGGCGCATCCTCCGGCATCGGCGCGAGTTGCGCATCTTATCTGGCGTCCAGGGGTTTCCGGGTGTATGGCGCGTCGCGCCGGGCGCTGGCGCCGGAGGGCGTCAACCCACTGGCGATGGATGTCGGTTCCGACACTTCGGTGCATCGCGCGGTCCAGTCGGTAATGGAGCGCGAGGGGCGGCTCGACATCGTGGTGAACAACGCCGGCATCGGCGTAGCCGGGGCTGTGGAGGATACCAGCATCGAAGAGGCCAAGGCCCAGTTTGAGGTGAACTTTTTCGGTGTGCTGCGAGTCTGCCGAGCCGCTCTGCCGTTCTTGCGCGCGCGCGGATCGGGCTACCTGATCAATGTCGGCTCCATCGGCGGGCTCATCGCGATTCCATATCAGGGCCTGTACAGCGCATCGAAGTTCGCCATCGAGGGGCTGACGGAGTCCCTGCGAATGGAGGTGCGGCCGTTCGGTATCCGCACGGTCCTGATTGAACCGGGCGACCACCGGACATCGTTCACCGAGTGCCGGTCAATGACCTCGGCATCGAAGGGATCCGTTTATGCCGGAAAGGCCGGACCCGCCGTCGCCCGGATGGCAAAGGATGAGCAGAACGGCGCCGCGCCGGAAGCTGTCGGACGGCTCCTGTACCGGATCGTCAACACGGCCAACCCGCGGCTTCGCTACACGGTGGGCCCGGCTCCGCAGCGCGCCGCCGTTTGGTTGAAGCGGCTGCTGCCAAACGCTGCAATGGAACGCATCATGCGATCGCAGTACTCCTGCTGAGGTATGTAACCGGCCGGGTCGGGACCGCGTCCTTGATAGTTCCGGAAAGGTATGAAGGCGATCCGACATGGCGCGACCGGATTGGCTTTGCTGTTTGCCATCTTCCTGTCGTCGGTAGCCGGCCAAAAGAACGACAAGAAGGACACGGACGAACCCGTGTTCGATCTTACGGCGGACATTTCGCCGCCTAAGCTCGTGAAGCAAGTCAATCCGGAGTACCCGCCGGATTGGAAGGGCGTGCGCGTAGAGGGCTCGGTGAGTATCGGCGTGGTGGTGACGTCGCAGGGCACGCCCAAAGAGCCCAAGGTGGTCAAGAGCCTCTCGAAGGACCTGGATCAGTTCGCCGTGGACGCGGTGAAACAGTGGCGCTTTTCAGCCGCGCGGAAGGGCGGAAAGCCGGTAGCGGTGCGCATCCTGATCGAGATCGAGTATCACTCCATGTAGGTTTCAGGCTTCGGCCCACTGCCGCCGGATATAGTTCAGCGCGCGCCGCAGCGCCGCTTCCGGATTGTCCGTCGCGCCCGATTCCACGGTCAACCAACCGTGATATCCGTGCTTCTTGAGAGCGCGAAATCCAGGCCGGTAGTCGAAGGGAAGCGAACCTGGCTCGGTCCGCTTCGCTCCGTCCGCAAGGTGGACATAGCCGGTGTAGCCGCCGAACTCGGTGAGCGTCTGGCCGATGTCCTTCTCTTCCATCTGCATGTGGTAGAAGTCACTCAGCAGTTTGAACCCGGAGGCCGCACCCACGGATTTAATGATCCGCGCCCCGTGGCTCTGCAGATTCATGAAGTGGGTCTCTTTCTTCGTGAGCGGCTCGAGCAGCAGGGTCACCCCCGTGCTCTGAACCTCGTCTGTCAACTGCTTCAGTCCTTCGGTGAGCAGGCCATCTTCGGTGGCAGTGTCGGGGAACTTGTTCGCTCCGAACACGGGAACCTCGATCACGCAGCAAGCGCCCAGTTCCTTGGCCATCCGAAGCCGCTCGCGATCGAGTTGGACCGCTTCGGCGCGCTTGGCTGCATCCGGGTCCAGCAACTGAATGGAACCGACGATGGCGCTGACCGCAACCGTCCCGTCCAGTTCTTTGCGGATGGAATCGACTGGTTGCTTCAGCCACTCCGCGCCGAGTTCAATGCCGTCGTAGCCCGTGGCCTTCACCAGTTGCGCGCGCTCACGCAATCCGGCTTTGGGAAGCGGCCCTCGGACACCGAAGCGGACTCCGCTGGTCTCGGCGCCTGAAGTCGCCAGCGCCGCCACGCCCGCGAGCATGAGTTCTCGTCTGGTCATGCTCTGGATGTTATCGCAAGCCGAAGGCGATGATGTTCCCTCCGGCGGCGACGGCGATGTATTGCCGGCCATCGACGGCGTATGTCATGGGCGAGGCCTTCCAAAGCGTGTTGGTCTGAAAGTGCCACAGCGGCTTACCGGTATCGGCCGCGACCGCTGCGAAAGCTCCGCTATCGTCGCCGAAGAAGACCAGGTTCCCAGCCGTTGCCAGGATGCCGCCCCAACTGTCGCCCGAGCCGATCTGCGGGTACTCCCAGACGATCCGGCCGCTTTCGATGTCGAGGGCCCGCAGCACTTTCTGGCCGGGCTCTCCGGGAATGCGCCGGGTCCCGCCGCCGTAGAATGACTCGCCCGGTTTCCACCATGCCGCCGACTTGGTATAGATGTTGCAGCTTTCGAGCGCCATGACATAGAACAGCCGGGTGCGCGGATGATAGGCGGTGGACATCCAGTTAGTGGCGCCTTCAACCGAGGGACACACCTTGGTTCCTTGTGGGGTCGGATCGGCGCCGGGCAAAAGGATGGGTCTTCCATCCGGACCGACACCCGACGCCCAGGTCAGCTTATGTACGAACGGCGTTCCCGACAGGAACTCGCCGGTGACCCGGTCCAACACATAGAAGAAGCCGTTACGGTTAGCCTGCATCAGTAACTTGCGCTCCCGGCCCTGGAACCGGGCATCAACGGCGACGGGAGTCTGGGCCGCGTCCCAATCGTGAAGGTCGTGAGGAGTGAACTGGAAATACCAGCGCAACTTCCCGGTGGTGGGATCGAGCGCGACCACCGAATCCGAGTACAGGTTGTCCCCCTTTCGCTCGTCGCCATTGTAATCGGGGCAGGGATTTCCTGTGGGCCAGTAGATGAGATTCGCCGCTTCGTCGTACGTTCCGGTGAGCCAGGCTGCCGTGCATCCATGCTCCATAGCACGTCCGATCCAGGATTCCGCGCCGGGATCGCCGGGTTTGCCGGGCATGGTCCAGAAGCGCCAGACCCGCTCGCCGGTGGATGCGCGGTAAGCGTCGATGAAGCCGCGCGCGCCCTCGTCGCCGCCGGACGTTCCGGAGAGGACCAGTTCGCCCACAACCAGAGGGGCCGAGGTGGCGCCGTAATGCTGCCGGTAATCCGCCATCTCGGTGTCCCACAGCAGTTCGCCGCTGAATCGATGGATCGCCAGCAGGTGCGCGTGATCGGTGACCATGAACACGCGGTCGCCGAGGACGGCCACGCCCCGGTTGATTCCGCCGGCCGCATCGCCGATCACGCCCTTGGTCAGCGGACGCGAGTAGCGCCAGATCTGGCGCCCCGTGCGCGCGTCC
This sequence comes from uncultured Acidobacteriota bacterium, assembly GCA_963737465.1. Taxonomy (GTDB): domain Bacteria; phylum Acidobacteriota; class Terriglobia; order Bryobacterales; family Bryobacteraceae; genus TMP-7. The sequence continues at coordinate 212,558 of CAVTTC010000011.1, read as the reverse complement.
AGTGCGATCGCCTGGTTGCCGGAGGTGACGTACATCATTCCGTCCACTACCACGGGAGTCACTTCGAGCCGGCGCGCGTTGGGGACCGGGAACATCCATACGGGGGCCAGTCTGGAAACGTTACTCGCGTCGATTGCCGATAACTCGCTGTACCGGTTCCCTCCGATGCGGCCGTTGTAATTCGGCCAGTTGCCCTGCCTCGGATTCACCAACTCGGTAAATCCAGGACCTCCCTCAGAGAGAGCCGCTTGCGATTGGTCGCCGCCAGTGAGCCGTGTTAGGAACGCAAGCAGGTCGAGTAACTCCGCCTCCGTTGCATTCAGCCGCGGCATCAAGGAACCGGATGGTCGAGTGATGCCGGCGATCTGCGTTGATTCCAGCAGGTGCAGAACGCCGTCGGGAGTCTGTAACTGCAGATCGTAATTGCTTTCGTTCTTGGCCACCCCGCTCAGGCTGCGTCCGTCCTTGAGTTGCACGACAACCGGCCGGTACCCGGGCGTACCAAGCGACGCAGGATTCGCCAGGGCACGCCGGATCTGGCCGAGGGTACGGTCGTTAGCCACGTGCGAGAGGTCGGGTCCCGTCCAACCGCCCCGGCCCCGAATCCTATGGCAGGTGGCGCAATGGCCCGGGCCGTTGAAGTACCGTTCTCCCGCCGAAGCGTCGCCGGCGGTCGGGCTTTGGGCCGCCGGAGCCCGCAGCGCGAGGACGTACGTCGCGATCGATTCTAACTCGGATTCCGGAAGCCGAAACCCGGGCATCCCACCTTCGGGGATGCCGTCCCGGATCAGGCGGCGAAGGTCCGGCGCGGTTTTGAATCGAGAGGAACGCCTCTCCAGCAGCGATGGCCCGCGCTCGCCTCCAGCGGCGTCCATACCGTGGCATCCGGCACATCGAGCCGTGAATTGCTTCCGCCCATCCTGGGCCAAGGCGACCGCGCAAAGCGCCGAGATCAACCAGAGGAGTTTCATGATCCGTTACAGAACAGGGTGGCAGAATTCGGAGCGTCGCGTCGTAACATTCAGGTATGACGATCCGATCCGCATTGGCAGCCGCGATCCTGACTGTGGGCGCTGCGGCGTTCGCAGCCCCTGACTGGGTGTTGGGGCCGTTCGTGCGACCGCCCGGCGGACAGCCGGTGATCGCCCCGAACAAGACCACCGAGTTCCTGTGTCCGATTCGGAAAACCAAGGTCCACTGGGAAGCGCTGCACACGTTCAATCCCGCGGCCGTGGTTCGGAACGGGAAGATCTACGTGATCTATCGCGCCGAGGATGACACCGGCGAGATGGAAATCGGCGGTCACACGTCCCGGCTCGGGCTTGCCGAGAGTAACGGACGGCATCCATTTCAAACGGCGCGAGGCGCCTGTCCTCTACCCCGATGAGGACAGCCAGAAAGAGAAGGAATGGCCGGGCGGCTGCGAGGATCCCCGCGTCACCGAAAGTGAGGCTGGCACGTACGTATTGACGTACACGCAGTGGAATCGCAAGTCCACCGATGCCGCGATCGCCACGTCGAAGGATCTGATCCACTGGACCAAACATGGCAATGCCTTCGCGACAGCGTCCGGCGGCAAGTATGCAAGCCTGTCCTGGAAATCGGCCGGCATCGTCGCGCGCCTCAGTGGCGGGCGCCTCATCGCGGCGAAGATCAAAGGCAAGTATTGGATGTACTGGGGTGAGGGCGCCATCCGGCTGGCCACTTCGGACGACCTGATTCACTGGCAGCCTGTTGAGGATCCGGATGGGAATCCCGTGGCCGTGCTCCGTCCACGACCGGACCACTTCGACAGCGGCTTTCCGGAGTCCGGGCCTCCGCCCGTGCTCACGGACAAGGGCATTGTGGTGGTGTACAACGGCAAGAACGACGCCGATCATGGGGCCCGCGATTTGCAACCCGGCACCTACGCCGCGGGTCAGGCGCTGTTCGCAGCCGATGATCCGTCGAAACTGCTGGCCCGTCTGGATGAGCCGTTCTTTAAGCCCGAAATGGCATTCGAACGCAGCGGACAATACACAGCAGGTACTACCTTCGTGGAAGGGTTAGTGTACTTCCAGCGGAAGTGGTTCCTCTACTATGGATGTGCCGATTCGCTGGTGGGCGCGGCGATCAGCCGGTGACGCCGGCGGCACGGAAGTCGCCGATCTCCCGCACCTCGTCGTCGCTCAACCGGAACTCCAGCGCTCCGATCACTCCCGCAGTCTGCTTGGCCGAACGCATGCCGACGATCGCCGCTGTCACCGCGGGATTGTGGAGCACCCAGGCGATCGCGACCTCTCCCGCCGACCGGTCGTGGCGTGCGCCGATCTCTCTGCATAGCTCGGCGAGTTCCAGATTGCGCGAGAGTTGCGGCTCTTGGAACGCGGGCGCACGCTTGCGGAAGTCGTCTTCGGGGAAGTTCGCGACGCGCTCCTTCGTCATCGACCCGGTGAGCAGACCGCTCTTCATCGGTGAGTACGCGAGCACACCGATTCCCTGCGCCAGGCAGTGCGGCAGGATGTCCCGCTCGATTTCCGGCGAGATCATCGAGTAAGGCGGCTGAAGCGATGTCACGGGTCCAATCCGCTCGCAGCGCTGGATCTGTTTCTTGTCGAAGTTCGAAACGCCGATCCAACGCACTTTGCCTTCGCGCTGCAATTCAGCAAGAGCCGTCCAACCTTCTTCGATGTCCTCATCGGGCTGCGGCCAGTGGATCTGATAGAGATCAATCACGTCCACCTTCAGCCGGCGCAGGCTCGCTTCGCATTCTTTGCGGATGGAAGCCGCTTTCAAACTGGAGCCGATGCGGCCATCCTGGTCCCAAATGCGCTCGCACTTGGTGAAGACATAGGGACGGTTGGAGCGGCCCTCGAGGGCGCGCGCCACCACCTCTTCGGAATGTCCCAATCCATATACTGCTGCCGTGTCGATCCAGTTCACTCCGTGGTCGAGCGCAGCGTGGATTGCTTCGATGGATTCATCGTCGTCCTGTGGCCCCCAGGCGAACTGCCATCCACCGCCTCCCATGGCCCAGGCACCGACGCCTATCGGGGTGAGGTCCATGTCACTGTTGCCAAGTCGTTTCAATCGCATCGACATCATTGTCTCGCGACTGCGGTCGTTCGCGCCTGCCTTCCTCGCGCTCACTGCAGGTCTGATGCCCGGCGTGTGCCGCTCCGCGCGACAATAGAAGCGCGGCCTTTGTGAGGCATTCGATGAAGAAAATCTATATCGCCGGTTATCATCAATCCCAATTCGGCAAGTTGCTCGGCATGAGCGTGCCGGAAATCATCAACCAGGCTGTGTCCGGAGTCTGCCGCGAGGTGAGTGCGGATGCGTCGGCACTGGATGTGGGATCCGTCGGAGCCGCCTGCAACATGACCCTGAACGAACAAGGCCTGGTCAGCGGCTTGATGGCGATGACTCCCGGGTTGGAGGGCAAGCCGATCGAATCCGTCGAGAACGCCTGCGCCAGCGGCGGCCAGGCCATCCTGTCCGTGATCGGGAAGTTGCAGATGGGCTGGGGCGAGACCGGCATCGCCGTGGGCTACGAGAAGATGCGCGATGCCGAAGGCAAGATGGACGGCAAACTGATCGGAAAGGCGCTCGGTTATTACTCGTATCCGGAAGAGCGGGAGGGAAAGGTCTTCGTCTTCCCGCACTTGTTCGCCGAGGTCATGCGGGACTACATGCAGGCCCACGATGTGACGGAGCAGGATCTCGCCGCCATCGCGGTCCAGGAGTATTGCGCGGCGCAGTACAACCCCTACGCGCAGATGCGGAAGGTGCAGATCACGATCGATCAGGCCACTCGGATCGAAGGCGTGAATCGCTATGTCGTGGATGGATTACCGCTGAAAACGTACGACTGCTCGCAGATCACCGACGGCTACGCGGCGCTGATTCTGGCCACCGAAGAAGGATTGCGGAAACTGGGTATCCCGCGCGCCGATTGCGTCGAGATCGCCGGATACGCACAGGCCACAGATCCGCTGAAGAAAGGCGGACGCGATGTCCTGAGGCCGAAGGGCGCGTATTGCGCGATGTCAAAGGCGTACACGATGGCCGGTCTGTCGCCCGCCGACGTCAACGTCGCCGAAGTGCATGACTGCTTCACCGTAATGGGCGCGATCGGGACGGAAGTGATCGGCAAGGCGAAATACGGCGACGGCGCCAGGTACTGGCGAGACGGCAAGGCGAGCGTCGGCGGCGAGTGCGGTATCAACACCTCAGGAGGGTTGATTGCGAAAGGTCATCCGATCGGCGCCACAGGGATCGCCATGGTGGGATGGGCCGCATGGCAATTGCAGGGCAAAGTGCCTCCTCAACTACAGGTTCCGAATGCCCGCGCCGCGGCGACATTCAATATCGGCGGCCCGATTTGCGCATCGGTGTGCACCGTTCTGACGCCAGCATCGTAGGTTGCGAGGCAGGGGCCAGAGAACATTGCATTTCCTTAATGACGGATTTCTCCCGCGGAGGCGTACCATGAAAGTATGGAAACAGAATTCAAAGTGGGGGCCAGACTGACCCGTGTGGCCTCCTTTCTCGATGCTCACGGCGCTGGAACCAGTGTCGAGGACGTGGTGAAGGACCTCCGCTTTTGTGAAGGCGAATTGGTCTCACGGCGCTTCCGGCGTGCAACCGCAGCCGACGGTTCGCCGATTCGGGTACGAGTGATGGGAGCGGATGCCGCGTTGATCCACGTCACCCGCGCGCTCACCCTGGTGCAGGAGGATCAGTCTCACCTGGATCAGGCCAAGGCCAGTGTCGAGCAGGCGATCGAGGAAGTCGCGCACATGGGCGCAGGGATCTAGCCGCTCAGCCAGGCGGATCGCCGCATCCCCACCTGGAATTTCCGGAGCGGGCTGGAGAGCCCAATGTCACTAGTTTTGGTGACCTTACCGTAGGTTTTGGTGCCGGCGAACGTAGGCCGACCAGCGCCGGTAGCCAACCCGGCGCGCGGAATGCCATCCTGCCCCTGCGGATCGGTCAATGCTGTTCGGAAACCGATCGTTCGGCCAACTCGCCCAAAATCGGCAGACGGAACGACTGGCCCTGGCTCACCTTCATCAACATGAAGATCCACACGCCGAACATGGCCAACTTGAGCAGGCGGGGAAACAGCATGTGTATGCCCCAGTCACCCGGGAACATCAGGAAGGGCGTGAGCACCCAATCGACAATGAGCCAGGCCACGAAAAGGTAGAGCCCCTGGAAAGCGTTGAACCGGGCTTCCGCGTCGTTTCGGAAACGCGTTGAGGCCAGTACGACGATAGCGGCAATCCACCCCAGCATGGGGATATAGCAGAGTAGAGATGCGTTACGGGACGTCAGCCCGTTCAATGCATCCGCCGGACCGCTGCGAGGAGGATTGCACGAGCCGGCGTTGCCCTGAACCATTCCACACACTCCGCAAAAGCGGTCCGTCTCGCGAACCTGGGTTCCACATTGGCAACAGTAAGGCATGGCCGCGTCCTTCTACTCTATAGATACGCTACGATGCCGGCGATTGTTCAAGCAAGGTCCGGACTGGGGAAACAGGCGGGGATAAGGGGGCCAGGAGACCCGGCCCCAGCGGTTCTAGGCCTCGATTTCGTCGAACTCTTCCAATTCCGTTTCCACCGATCGCATCCCGCGCCCGCCGGACCGGCCGTTTCCGCCAGACGGGCGTTCGGACCTCTGAGCTTCCTTGTAGAGGGACTTCGCAATGTGGGTCAGCTTCTTATCGGTCGCCTCCTCCTCCTTCAGTGTCTGTTCCAGTAACTGAGCCGCGTCGCGATTGCCCATCGCCTGCGCGAATGTCCGGACCGTGCCGTAGCCGGCGATTTCATAGTGTTCGATCTTCTGGGCAGCTCCGATCAGGGCCAGGTCATGCAGGTGCTCTTCCTGGTCCTCGGAGATGATTTCCTGACCTTCCTCCACCAAACCCTTCATGGCCTTGCAGGCCTTGCTTCGAGGCTTCTGGGACATCATCTCGAAGACTTCCTCCAGCCGGGCCACCTGTCCCTTGGTCACCTCCAGGTGCTCCCGGAATGCGGCCTTCAGTTCTTCGGAACTGGCGGCCTTGGCCATCTTCGGAAGCGCGCGGACCAGTTGCTTTTCAGCATCATACAGGTCCCGAATTTCTTCGACGAATGCGTCTTGCATCGTTTGCGTTTTCGGCATCCTTTTCCTCCCAATTGAGAATCGCGTTCTCGCAGTTCTGACTTTTTCGCGCATGGAACCGTTTCACGGAAATGTAAGATGGTTCACTCACGGACTCCGCAGTTAGAGGGCAACCCAGCCCGTTGGACCTTGTGGTAGCATCGCGGACAATGAGACTCTTCATCCTCGCTCTGGTCGCGGCCTTGTCCCCTGCGTGGGCCGCCAAGGATCTGCAGATCTATTTTGTTGACGTTGAAGGTGGACAAGCTACGGTCATCGTCGGTCCTTCCGGCGAGTCGATGATCGTCGATACCGGGTGGCTCGGCTACGGGGGCCGGGACGCCGAGCGGATCGCCGCGGTTGCGAAGGCCGCCAAAATCAAGAAGATCGACTATGCCCTGATCACCCACTATCACCTGGATCACGTCGGCGGCGCTTTCGGCCTTTCCGAGCGGATTCCAGTGGGGACCTTCCTCGATCACGGTCCGAATATCGAGACCGGCAAACAAGCCGAGGAATTGAATGCGCTTTACCAGAAGGCGCTGGAGCATTCGCAGCACCGGGTGGTGAAGCCCGGCGACACCATCCCTTTGAAGGGCCTGGATATTCGCGTGGTGGAAGCAAACGGCGAGCACATCGCCGACGCGCTGCCCGGTGCCGGACAGCCGAACCCCAGTTGCTCCACCGCTGAGAAGAAGCAATCCGACCCTTCCGAGAATGCCCGCTCCGTCGGATTTGTTCTGAAGTACGGGAATTTCAGTTTCGTCGATCTCGGGGACCTCACCTGGAACAAGGAACTGGAACTGGTCTGCCCCAACAACCGGATCGGAACCGTGGACGTTTACCTGACGACGCATCACGGGCTGGACCAATCCAATGCCCCGGCCATCGTGAACGCCCTACATCCGAAGGTCGCCATCATGAATAACAGCGCGCGGAAGGGCGGTTCGCCATCGGCGTGGAAGGTGATCCGGTCGTCGCCGGGCCTCGAGGATATCTGGCAACTGCATTTCGCCATGGCCGGGGGTAAGGAGACGAACGCGCCGGATACCTTCATCGCCAACCTGGATCAGCAGTGCGAAGGAAAGTACCTGAAGCTGACCGTGGAGCCGAACGGAACCTACACGATCTATAACAGCCGGAACAAGTATCAGAAGACGTACCAGGCAGGGTCGGAAAAATAGTCGCCGGCGCGCCTACACTGGAATGATGCCTCACCTCATTCCCGCGCCTTCCCGTATTCCGGTGCCCGGCGGCAAGTTGCTTGACGAGTACGTAGGACACGTCAACTCGGGCACCGCTGCGATCAGCATCGCGCACATGCGCAGTCCGGCTGGATGGTCGGAGCCCGGGCAGCGTCCCGAGTTCGACGAGTACACGCTGGTGTTGCGCGGGACGCTCCGTGTGGAGCACGACTCGGGCGCCATCGACGTCCACGCGGGCCAGACGATCGTCGCGCACAAGGGCGAGTGGGTTCGTTACAGCACGCCGGGGGCGGATGGCGCGGAATACGTCGCCATCTGCCTGCCGGCGTTCACACCAGACACCGTGCATCGCGATTGAAGCGACAGGTCCGCGGTATATACTGGCTGCGGAACCCTCCAAAAATGCGACCACTGCTGTTTGTGACCCTCATGGCGGCCGTGACCCTCAGCGCGCAGCCCTTCACCCGCGGGGTCGGCATCTACCCCGGCGACCCGAAAGACGATTTCAGCCCGTCGATGCAGATCGATTCGACGAACTACCGAAATCTCGCGCTGCGGCGTCCGGCCTTTCACTCCTCGAGCTACGACTACAACCTGACACCCCAACTGGTGACCGACGGAATCAAGGACACCCGGCTCCCGCGCTGGGTCACGGTATCGACAGCTCAGGGCGAGATGAAGAAGTACGAACGCGAGGGGCTTGTGGACGACAACCCGGTCACCGGTGTGGAGGTGAAGTCGCCGAACGCGTGGGTTCAGATCGAACTGGGCGGCGGCGACACGCCGCTCGAACTGGACCGGATCGACGTCGATGCTCGGTCGCGCAGAAACGGCGGCTGGCAGATTGCGATTTCGGGCTCGGATGACGGTCGCACATGGGCCGAAGTCGGCCGGGCCAAGGGCGTCAACGCCAAGGGCGACGCGTCGGCGACGTCATGGAACTCCGTTCCCCTCAGCGCTCCGTCGCGCAGCCGCTTCTACCGGGTTGCCTTCGAGGGCGACGCGCCCGCCTGGTTCGCGTCCAGCCTGCGCTTCTTTCGGAACGGGACGCGGGTGCGGGTTGGCGGTCCGTTCGATTTCACCAGCGCGTGGAAGAGCGCGGGGACTGGCGAAGAGTGGGTGTATGTGGATCTGGGGGCACCCTGCACGTTTGATCGCGTCGTGCTGAGTTGGATTCGCCGCGCGGCCGAGGGATCGCTGCAGGTGTCCGATGACGCCTCCGCCTGGCGAACGCTCCGGGCGCTGGGCGACTCGGATGACATCAAACTCGCGACTCCAGTGCGCGGCCGCTACGTGCGCGTTCTGATGACGCGCGCCGCGTCGCCCGTGGGCTATATCCTGAGCGAACTGGAAGTCTTCGGACGCGGCGGACCCGTTCCCGTGGCGAAGCCCGCCCCTGCCCCCCGTCCCGACGGCCGCATCGACCTCGCGGCCGGCGCCTGGCGACTTCAGCGCGATTCGCAGGTAGCGGCCGAGTGGAGCGGAGTTGTCGGGGCCCGGTTTCCAGGATTCGAGTTGGGTGCCGGCCACGGTGCCCGGGACGATCCTCGCCAGCTACTACAATGCCGGCGCCCTGGCCGATCCGAACTTCGGCGACAATCAACTGCTGATTTCGGACTCGTTCTTCTATGCGGATTTCTGGTATCGCGACGAGTTCATGGCCCTCCGGCCGCTTCGGGCGCACACACCTGGCTGAACTTCGACGGCATCAACTGGAAGGCCGACGTCTATCTGAACGGCGAGAAGATCGGACGCATTGAAGGCGGATTCCAACGCGGCGCGTTTCGACGTCACTTCCAGGCTCCGTCCCGGACAGAAGAATGCGCTGGCCGTGCGCGTCGAAAAGAACGCCACGCCGGGCAGCGTCAAACAGAAGACCTTCGAGAACCCCGATAAGAATGGCGGCGTTCTGGGCGCGGACAACCCCACCTATCACGCCTCCATCGGCTGGGACTGGATCCCCACCATTCGCGGCCGCAACACCGGTATCTGGAAGGATGTCTACCTGACCAGCAGCGGTCCGGTGACGATCGAAAATCCGTTCGTCAACACGACGCTGCCATTGCACGACACCACCCGGGCCGACCTCACCGTGGAAGCGACCCTGCGCAATCACGAATCGCGCGAGTCAACGGGACGCTGCGCGGACGCTTCGGCGACGTCGCCTTTGATGCGCCGGTGGCCGTACCCGCACACTCGGCGATCACGGTCCGGCTGGATCCGTCGACGCACCGTGTTGCGTCTGGAAAATCCGAAGCTGTGGTGGCCGGCGGGCTACGGCGAACCGAACCTGTATCGCGTCAACCTGAACTTCGAGACGGGCGGCAAGGTCTCGGACGAGAAGTCGTTTCAGGCCGGCGTGCGGCAGTTCACCTACAGCGAAGAGCGGCGGCGCGCTGAGGATGTGGATCAACGGCCGGCGCTTCATCGCTCGCGGCGGCAACTGGGGATTCGGCGAATCGATGCTGCGCTATCGCGCGCGCGAGTACGATGCCGCAGTCCGCTATCACCAGGACATGAACTTCACCATGATCCGCAACTGGGTGGGCCAGATCGGCGACGAGGCATTCTACGAAGCCTGCGACCGGCACGGCATCGTGGTCTGGCAGGATTTCTGGCTGGCCAATCCCTGGGACGGGCCGGATCCCGACGACAACGCGCTGTTCCTGCGCAACGCGCGGGACACCATTCTGCGACTTCCGCAATCACCCGTCCGTCGGCCTGTACTGCGGGCGCAACGAAGGCTACCCGCCCAAGCCGCTGGAGGACGGCCTGAAGCTGGCTGATCGCGGAACTGCATCCGGGCCTGCACTACATCGCCAGTTCCGCGGACGACGTGGTGAGCGGTCACGGCCCGTACCAGGCCATGCCGACCAAGTATTACTTCAGCCAGCGCGCCACCACAAAGCTGCACAGCGAACTCGGGCATGCCCAACATCCTCACGATGGACAGCCTGCGGCTCATGATGCCCGCAGCCGCGATGTGGCCGCAGGGCGACATGTGGGGCCTGCACGATTTCTCGCTCACCGGAGCGCAGGGCGGCGCATCGTTCCGCGAGCGCATCGAGAAGAGCTACGGCGGCGCGAGCAGCGCCGCCGAGTGGGTGACCCTGGCGCAGTTCGTCAACTACGAAGGTCACCGCGCCATGTTTGAGGCCCAGAGCAAGAACCGCATGGGCTTGCTGATCTGGATGAGCCATCCCTCCTGGCCGTCGTTCGTGTGGCAGACCTACGATTACTTCTTCGAACCGACCGCCGCGTATTTCGGCTGCAAGAAGGCCTCGGAGCCGCTCCATATCCAGTGGAATCCCGCCACCGATGACGTCGAGGTGGTGAACTACAGCGGAGGCGACGCTCGCGGACTCACCGCCTCGATCCAGATTCTGAACATGGACGGCGCGGTGCAGTGGCAGAAGACAGCGACGCTCGACAGTCCGGAGGACAGCACTGCGGCGCCGATCCGGATCGAGTACCCGGCGGGGCTGAGCGCGGTCCACTTTCTGCGGCTCAAGCTGATGCGGGGCGACATCGCGATTTCCGAAAACTTCTATCTGGCGCGGCGTGGAGGAAGGCAACTACCGGGCCATCCGCGATCTCCCCAAGGTGAAGCTGGAGGCATCGACGAAGTGAATCGTAACGGCAACCGCTGGCTGTTGACAACGGAGTTGCGCAACCCGTCGAGCGCTCCGGCGCTGATGGTTCGGCTGAAGCCGGTTCGCGAGACGAGCGGCGATCGCATCCTGCCCGCTCTGCTGAGCGACAACTTCATAGCGCTGATGCCGGGCGAGCGGCGTACGATATCGATCGAGATAGAGAACGCCGACACGCGAGGAGAGAAGCCAAGGGTAGTAGTGGAAGGTTTTAACGCCGAGTAACCGGCAGTTGATGTGGCGCACGCCCTCCTGTGAAAATGTCGCTTAGTTTTGACGATCGTTGGCAAGTTGCTGATTTCTTTGGGCAAAGTGGGGCAGGCCCCGGCCTGCGCGGCGCTCTCAGCGCCGCCGTTCGTTGAAATGGTGGCCTGGGAGGCAGACATGATCCGGGAAATGCATAACTCGCCAACCATGTTCTGTTTGCCGGTCAGGCACCGAAAACTAAGTGGCGCACGCTTCAGCGTGCCGCGTCGCCACTCCTGGCGACGCTGATCTATCGCTGCAGCAGATCCTCCAGCGCGGCGCGCAGTTCCGTGAACCGGAACGCATACCCCGCCCGCAGCGCGGCCTCCGGCGACACTCGCTGGCTGTCGATCAGCACGCTGGACATCTCGCCGAATATCAGCTTCAGGATCAGCGCCGGCATCGCGACGATGGCGGGCCGGTGCAGCACTCCCGCCAACTCGTATGTGAACTCGGCGTTGCGGACCGGGTTGGGAGCCGTCGCATTCACCGGCCCACGCAACCCGTCGCCGGCCAGGGCGAAAACGATGAGACCCACCAGGTCGTCAATGTGAATCCACGACATCCATTGCTCGCCCGTCCCCATGCGTCCGCCGCCGCCGCTCTTGAACGCCGGGAGCATCTTCGACAGCGCTCCGCCGTCTGTACCAAGAACGACGCCGATCCTCGGTAAGACTACCCGGACACCAAGCGACTCAGCCCTGCGCGCCTCCTCCTCCCATGCGGCCGTCACATCGGCCAGGAAACCGGAACCTCGTGGAGAGGATTCGGTCAACACCTCGTCTTTCCGCGACCCGTATATCCCGATCGCCGAGGCCGAGATCAGCACCTTTGGTTTGCGCGACGCGGCAGCCAGTCCCGCAATCAGCGCCCGCGTACCCTCCACACGGCTGGCCCGGATGCGCTCCTTTACCGCGGCCGTCCAGCGCTGAGCCACCGGTTCCCCGGCCAGGTGAATGACGGCATCCGCGTCCATCGCCTCAAGGGGCGGAACCGACCCTGTGTCCCACGCTAGATATCGCGGATTGGCCCCCGGCTTCGGACTGCGCGAGAGGATGGTGACGCGATCCCCGCGAGCCGTCAGCGACTCCACCAAATGCCTCCCGATGAATCCCGTAGCACCGGTCAAGGTGATGTCCATGGCTGGAGCTATTGTACGCGGAACGGATCCGATCCGGTCTGTTCGATATAGTCGATCTCCCGGATATAGGCTTCCACGTTCGTCTTGCGTTTCATCCCTTCATAGACATGTACCGAATCATCCCGAAGATCGGCCTTTCGTTCCAGGGGCGATCGTGAAGCCCCAGGCACCAGAGGATGTTCGTGTACGTGTTAGGATCGCGCCCGTCCAGGGAGTAGCGATCGTGGAAATAGACCATCGCATCGAGAGCCTCCTGGTAGGTCGGCGACCATTCCAGGATCTTCTTGCCCCAGTACATGCGGTAGTAGCCGTGAATGGTCCCGCGCAGGAGTAACTCCCTTTGCGTCGCGTTCCACAGCGGATCATAGGTCGCGGCCCGCTCTAACTGCTCGCGATCATAACGGGGCGACCGTTCATCACCGGCGTGCTTTCGCATCGTTTCCAGCGCCCAGTTGGGCAGCGTGTCGAGCGATGCCGGATCGTCGCTGAATCGCGCGTGATTGAAGGCGAGTTCGCGACGCACGATCAGTTCCTCCAGAAACTCGTCCGCGATCAACTGGTTCTCCGCGGCATACTCACGCGCGCGAAGCGCCACCTGCAACGACGAGATGTGGCCAAAGTGCAGGTAAGGGCTGAGCCCGGAAGTGGCGTGAGCGGACGGCTCATTCTTCTCGCGCGCGTAACGCCGGAGGTTCTTCTCGAGGAAGTGCAGCCAGCACCCGCTGGGCCTGCCGGCTTCCGCCGCGATGCGTAATCGAGGGCTTCACCGATGATCGATCTCGCATTCCGCTGCCAGCAGGTCCGGAGCGGTCACAACGGTGTGAAACTCGGGAACCGGGCCTTCGTACCGCCTGGACACCCGCGGCATATCGAACGGCCGTAGATACTCGGCGAGCAGTTTCCGGATCTTCGGCCGGATCGTATAGGCCGCGTACTCGCGCTTCTCCATCCGGCTCATGGGAACCACGCAGCTGGAATCGACGACGAAGTAGGGGACGTCGAGTTTGGCCGGGACTCGCTGCGTTGTGACGGCGGGCAATGAAAGTCGGGTAGTCGTCCGTCACCACGGCGGCGGCCCGTGCCGCGAGCTGGTACAGCACGTCGTCCGGATCGCGCCGCCGGCGGCGCAGATAGAAGATATAGCCGATCCCCAGCTTCTTCAACGCCGCCGCGGTATCCGGCACTCCTTCCAGCAGGAACGTGTGAAGACGATCGTTGGCGTAAGGATAGGTGCAGGTGAGTCCCTCGTAAAACAGAACCGGCAGCTTCCGTTCATTGGCCAGGCTGATCGCATACGCCAGCGCGTGGTTGTACTCCGTGCGGCGGTTCATCTGCGCCCAGTACAGGACGTATTCGGCATTCTCGCGGAATGGGGAGCCGTTGAGCCGGCGTACGCGATCCTCCATTGTCATAGTGGCGCACGCACTCTTGCGTGCCGTCTCGGCACCCATGCCGAGACAAGCAATCCAGCGCTCATATATTACGGATGCCCGCCCCCGCAGGACCGCTACAATTAATGAAGCACGACCATGCGCTGGTTGAATCGCGCGAGACTGCTCTGGGGCTACCTGGGCGGAAAAACACGGCTGTCCGGACTCCCGGTGGAATACATCGTGGAGACGACGGCGAAGTGTAACCTGTACTGCCCCATGTGTCCCCGGGAGACGCACCTGCAGCCCAAGGAGGACATGACGGACGCCGTCTTCGAGCGGCTGGTGCGAGAATCCGGACGCCTCCGCCGAACACATGATGCTGATCGGACTGGGCGAGCCGATGCTGGACCGCGGCATCTTCGAGCGCATCGAGTATTGCGAGCGCCACGGCATCTCGACGCTGCTATCAACGAACGGAACGTTGCTGGACGAGAAATCCGCGGAGCGGCTGCTGAATACTCCGCTCGAACACATCACGCTCAGCTTCGACGGCGCCACCAAAGAGAGTTTCGAGTATTACCGCAAGGGCGCGCGCTTCGAGAAGGTTCGCGACAACTTCGTGCGATTCGCGCGCATGAAGCACGATCGCCGGGCCAAAATGCAGGTGGTGGTTCAGATGGTCCGGATGGAGCGCAATGCCGGCGAAGTGGACGATTTCGTCAAGTTCTGGTCCGCCATTCCGGGAGTGGACCAGGTCCGGATCAAGGAAGACGAGACCAACCTGATGCAGCCCGAGGCCGGACACCGCGGCGAGGACTGGCAGCATCCATGCCACTATCTCTGGCGTGGTCCTGTGTACGCAAAGCACAACGGGGACATCTATCCCTGCTGTCAAAGCTACATGCTGGACGGAGCGCCGGTGGGCAATATCGGGGAACGTCCGCTCGAAGCCATCTGGAATTCCGACGAGATGCGCCACATGCGGCGGCTGCACGTGGAAGGAAGGGCGGGAGAGATCGACATCTGCTCGCGATGCTGCACCACCATTCCGCATCCGGTGCTGGTGGCGGGCAGCCTTCTACTCCACGGCAAGTGGGTCCGCCGCGCGCTGCCGTTGATTGAGAGATGGACCTACCGGGCGAAGTTGCCGGTGGGATTGCTGAAGCCGCCGAAGAAAGAAGCCCGCCCCACCGGCTTGGTCCAGATCGGACCAAAGCAGTAGGGCGGGCTGCAGCTATCACCTGCGAACGTTACTGGTAGTTGACGGTCTTGCCACTCGTCACATACGCACTGACATAGCCAAGGTCGATTCCAGTCGCCGTGAATTTCACGGGATTCGCGTAGTTGCCGACCGACAGCGAACCCGTCGGAATCGAAATGCCACCGACGCTGGTGCCGCCCACAGGCAGTTGCAGCAAAACGGCAGCCGGGACGCTGAAATTGCCGGCGCTCGCCGGAGCCTCGCAAACGAAGCTCACGTATTGCGCAGAGCTGGTATCCGTGCCGTTGATGAAGGCCGACCCTCCGCTAATCTGCACGTATGTACCGGCATTCCCACCGGTCCACGTAATCGGCAGATCGTTTGCTCGGTTAACATTCGTGATGGAATCCATATTGGTCCAAATGATCGGGGCACCGAGCGCAATGCTGGCATTCGAGATTGCACCCACGTCCGCACCGCCGGAACCGTTCGCGAACGTGAAAGTGCCGCCCGCGTCCGGGATAAACAGCAGCGGGTTTGTGCCGGTGACCGGCGTTGTGTAGAATCCGAGGGTCGCATCTCGAGCCAGCGTCTGCGGGCTCGTGCCGCCCGTCAGCGTAATGCTTGCGCCTGCGTCCAACGGCACAGGCCGCACCGGATCAGTCCCAGAGGCCGAACTGCCCATGTAGCGGAAAACGGCGCAACTACCAATCGACGTCTGCTGGAACAGGCCCTGAGAATACGCCAACTGCTGCGGCGTGTACCTGTAGAAGATCCCGGAGCCGAAATCCTCCTTTGTCGTGGATCCGCCAATGGTCCCCACGCCCGGTACGGTGATTCCCGGAGTTTGGGTCGTAGTGCGCCCCAAGCTCAGGTAGCCGAGGTTAATCTTGTCTTTACCAAGCAGTCCCGTCAGATCCGACGAGCCTACGCCGTTCGGATCCGAGCAAGCGCCGCCATTTGGCATGACCGGAAGCGTTGTTGAATTGCTGGCAACGTTGTTGTTGGTCACCACAGCTACCGAAACGTAACAGCCGCTGACCCCCGAAGGCACAGTCACGACGATCTGATCCAGTCCCGAGCAGCACCCCGAGCGACCCGCATACGTCACCGTAGCCACGGCCCCGCCGATATAAACCTTGGGGTGGGGCAGATCCGTCGGAGCCGGCGTCGCGGCGTCATCGCCGGTGATCGGACCAACACCCGTCCCCCAGATGATCAGGGGCTGTCCGGGCTTCGCTGAGTTGCTGATCGTGATGACGTTGTAATTCGCATCGGTGATGACCGCCGGACCCGTTCCCGCCTGGTTTAGCGTAAACATACCAACGCTGCTCGGCACAACCGTGATCGCATGGGAACTACTAGTTGCCCCGTTATAAGTGACGGTTACGGTACCCGCGCCGGTGGGCGTTTTCGAGGGAAGAACCGCGCCGACCTGGCCGGCAACCGTGTAGATCGGGATCGCATCGACCGCGGTCCCCCCAACGGTTACCTTCACCGATGTGCCCGCCAGCGTTTTCTGGAGCGGGTAACTGGGCTGCTGTGCCAGCGCCGCGGGACCTAAGTTGCTGCCGAAAATGGCGAAAATCGAGCCTTGGGCGATGCTCGAATTGGGCAGGCCGGCCGGCGCGTAGCTCGCATTGTTAACCACTCCATCGGCAGTTGCGCGGATGGTCGGTTGAGCAACGACGGTTACGGCGAGCGCTAATACTATAGCGCTGAAATATAAAGTTCTCAAATGCTCCTCCTTAAGCCAACTAATGGTTAGTGGCCCGTGTCAGTGCAACGGACCGCTATCAATGTTACAGCGAGAAGGAGCGCCTGAACAATCAAGAATGTATTTAGTGCCGCCTGGCTACCGCGGTACCCTGGAAGTACCAGCCCTCCTATGTTGTCCTTGCGCGCCCTATCGAAGCCTGAAGTGATGAGCCCTGCCGGCTACTGGCCCCAGCTGCGCGCCGCCATCGAAGCCGGGGCCGATTCCGTGTACTTCGGCCTCAAACACTTCACCGCCCGCGCCAAGGTCGGGTTCTCACTCACCGAACTGCCCGAGGTCTTCCGCACCCTCCACCAGCGCGGGGTCCGCGGATTCGTAACCTTCAATACGCTCGTCTTCGATCACGAACTGCGCGAAGCGGTCCGGGCTCTGGCGGCAATCGCCGAGGCCGGCGCAGACGCCATCATCGTCCAGGACGTCGGCATCGCCAAACTCGCGCGGGAGATCGCGCCGGACCTGGAAATCCACGGCAGCACCCAGATGAGCGTAACCAACGCCGAAGGCGTGGAACTGGCGCAGCGGTTCGGTGTGATCCGCGTTACGTTGGCGCGGGAATTGTCGCTGGATGATATCCGGTCCATCCGCGCGCGAACCGACTGCGAGCTCGAGATCTTCGTGCATGGCGCGCTTTGCGTCGCCTACTCCGGACAGTGCTTCTCCTCCGAAGCGTGGGGCGGCCGCAGCGCGAATCGGGGCCAGTGCGCCCAGGCCTGCCGCTTGCCCTACGAACTGATGGTGGACGGCGAACTGCGGCCGCTCGCCGACGCCCGCTACCTGCTTTCGCCGGGAGACCTGTATGCCCTGCACCAGGTGCCGGAAATTGTGAAGATCGGTATCTCGGCCCTCAAGATCGAAGGACGATACAAGGACGCCGACTACGTCGCCCTGGCGACACGCTCCTACCGGAAGGCGGTGGATGAGGCTTGGGCGGGCCTGCCGTTGAGCATCACTCCGGCGGAAGAAGTCCAGTTGGAACAGGTCTACTCGCGAGGACTCGGCGCTCACTTCATCACCGGCACCAATCACCAGACCGTCGTGGAGGGCCGCGCGCCGCGCCATCGCGGGGTGAGGATGGGACGCGTGGTCCGGGTGCTATCCGCGAGCGTGGTGGTTGAACCCGCGCCGGCCCACGACGTGGCTCCCCTGAAGCCGGGAGACGGTGTCGTGTTCGATGCAGCCAGTTGGCGCAGCCCTCAGGAACCGGAAGAAGGCGGCAACGTTTTCCAGGTTCTACAGGACTCTGCAGGGAATCTGGAACTCCGGTTCGGGCGCGGCGCCATCGACACGGCACGGATCCGGATGGGAGACCTGCTCTGGCGCACCAACGATCCGGACCTGGCAAAGGCTGTCCGTCCTCTGCTGGAGCCCGCCGCCCCCGTCCGCAAACAGCCCGTACTCGTCCGGGTGACTGCCCGCGAAGGCCAGCCGCTGGTTGCCGAGTGGAGCCTTCTGAATGCCCCGGACAAGGCGGTGGTCGTCCAGTCGCTGGAGCCGCTCGGTTCCGCATCGCGCCGCGAGATCTCGGTCGAGCACGTCCGCACTCAGTTCGGCCGCCTGGGGGACACCGCCTACCAGCTTTCGCAGTTGTCGCTCGAAGTGGAGGGGCATCCGTTCGCGCCGGCCTCGCTGCTGAACCAGGTGCGGCGCGATGCGGTGGCCCAACTTGAGGCTTTGCAGTCCCGCCTTCCGTCGCTGGAGATTCGCGATGCCAGGGCCGTGCTGGAATCGGCGTTGGCCCGGATTCCGTGCCAGGCGCCAACTCCCGCCAAACCTTGCCTCCACCTGCTGGTGAGGACTCCGGACCAACTGGATGCGGCTCTCGAATTGGAACCCGCAAGCATCACGCTCGATTACCTCGACCTCTACGGTCTGAAGCCCTCGGTGGACCGCGTCCGGCAAGCCGGAATCGGTGTGCGGGTGGCAAGTCCGCGGATTCTGAAACCCGGAGAGGATCGGGTAGTCCAGTTCCTGCTGAAACTCGAGTGCCCGATCCTGGTGCGTTCGGCCGGACTGCTGGCGACATTGGAAGGCAAAGAACATCCGCCCCTGACGGCCGATTTCAGCCTGAACGCGGCAAACGTGCTCACCGTAGGAACATTCCTAGGCTTTGGAATCGAGCGCATCACGCCCACCTACGACTTGAATGCCGCGCAGGTGGCGGATCTGGCCCGCACAGTGGGGGCCGGGGCCATTGAAGTGGCGGCGTACCAGCATCTGCCCGTATTCCACACCGAGCATTGTGTGTTCTGCCGTTTTCTTTCCACTGGCACCACTTACAAGGATTGCGGGCGTCCGTGCGAACAGCACCGGGTGGCGGTGCGGGACTTGACGGGACGATCACATCCGGTGATGGCCGATGTAGGTTGCCGAAATACCGTTTTCGGCGCCGAAGCTCAGGAGGGCAGCCTGCACCTGGATGCCTGGCTACAGGCCGGCATACGGCATTTCCGGCTTGAATTCGTTCATGAGACTCCGGATCAGGTAGCGCGAATCGGAACGTTGTTCGAAGAAACCCTCGCCGGCCGGAGATCGCCGCACCAACTCAGCCGGGAGTTGAGCCGGATTGCGCCGCAGAACACCACCGAAGGAAGCTACTTTGTCCCGCAAGGGTACCTCACCCTCCCGGTTCTGGGTTGATCCAATTCTTTGGAACAGACCACCGGGTTCGTACGTCTAATCAACATCTGGTGGGGAGGCGGCCCACGAGCCTTGAAAGGCCGGGTCGCCTTTTTCTTTCACTTCACCTGTCCGCCTGCATCTCGCGACGCATACCGTAAAACTTGTTAAATGCTGCAACGGGCATTTCCTGGGCCACATCCGAATTAGTGGATGGTGAAGTGGCAAATGAAACGGATACTCAACAAACTGACACTGACGATAGCGGCCGCCGCGATACTGGCACTTCCCGCTTTCTCGAAGCAAACCGGCAATGACGGCGACCTGTCGAAAAAGGTTCGCCACGAGTTGGTGATGCTTCCTTATTACAATATCTTCGATAACCTGAGTTATCGCGTGGATGGCGACGCAGTTACTCTGCTGGGCTCTGTGACTAATCCGGTCCTGAAATCCGACGCTGAGGGCGTGGTCAAGAGAATTGAAGGCGTTCGCCGGGTAGACAACCAGATCGAAGTTCTGCCGCTTTCCCCGATGGACAACCGCATCCGGATCGCTACGGCTCGGGCGATCTACGGGTATCCTTCGCTACAGCGCTACGGGATGGGCGCCTTGCCATCGATTCATATCATTGTGCGAAACGGGAACGTGACGCTGGAAGGCGTGGTCGCGAATCAGGCCGATAAGAATGTGGCCGGAATCCGCGCGAACGGCGTCTTCG
This sequence comes from uncultured Acidobacteriota bacterium, assembly GCA_963737465.1. Taxonomy (GTDB): domain Bacteria; phylum Acidobacteriota; class Terriglobia; order Bryobacterales; family Bryobacteraceae; genus TMP-7. The sequence continues at coordinate 192,502 of CAVTTC010000011.1, read as the reverse complement.
GAACGTTTTCGGTTAAGAACGAGCTTCGCGTTGAGAATGGCCGCGGATGAGTTTAATCCGTACCATGTTTGGACGCAGTCAAGGGTCACTCCTTACCTTCCCTTGATGTTCAGTAGTACGGCAGCGGCTCCGCTTACCTCCTGGGCGGGCCGCTGTTTTTTTTTGATAACCCGCCCATCTCCCTGAAAAACAGTTATCCTGGGCGGCAGACGTCGAGCACCATGAAACCTGTCAATCTGGCCGCTGCGCTCGCCCGGTTCTCCGAACACTGGACTCCCAAGATCGTAGGTGAACTCAACGCTCAGCACGTGAAACTCGTAAAGGTGCTGGGCGAATTCGTGTGGCACCATCATGTGTCCGAGGATGAGTTATTCCTGGTAGTCCAAGGCGCTCTGCGAATGGACTATCTGGATGACACCGGAGCGTCGCAATCCATCCTGGTGCGCGAGGGCGAGTTCATCATCGTGCCGCGCGGCGTGGAACACCGGCCGGCCGCGGAGGTCGAGACTCACGTTCTATTGTTCGAACCGGCGGGCACACTGAACACGGGCAACCTGCGATCGGAGCGTACTGTGGCCGAGCCCGAACGGCTATAGATCAGTCGCCGAAAAACAGGTACTTGCGCCACTGGTCTTCGCCCTTACCCAGCAGGCGCATCAGGTGCCGGCTGGTATGCAGGCTGAACGGACGTGGGACGCGCGCCAGACGCATTCCGGCCTCTTCGGGCGTGCGGCTGCCCTTGCGATTGTTGCAGTGATGACAGCACGCCACCAGATTCTCCCACGTGGTCTCGCCCGCTCGGGAACGCGGGATCACGTGGTCGAGAGTAAGTTCGTTCGACGGCAGCACTTTGTGGCAATACTGGCAGGTGTACCGATCGCGCATCAGGATGTTCTTGCGGGAGAGAGCCCTGGTCTGATGTGGAATGCGCCGGTACTCCAGCAGGCGGATGACGGACGGCACACGCACCGCCTGGCGGGCGGAATGAACGTGCACGATCCCGTGCTCCTCCGGCGAAGCAACACCTTTCAGTATCAGCACCAGCGCTCGGCGCGCGGCGCAGATGTTGATCGGTTCATAGCTCGCGTTTAAAACGAGTACCGGCTTATGCAGTCGATCCAGACTGGGCATCAAGAACACTCCTGAACGGTGGAGTCTCAAAACTGTGAACGTCAGATCCCGTGACGGCGGCGATCCGCCGGTCCGCACGGGCCACTGTCAGAACCGCAACCCATGACGCACCCGCGCGCTTCAAAGTGCGGGCACAAGCGGCCGCCGTCGCGCCGGTGGTGAAAACATCGTCCACCAGCAGAATACGCTTCCCACGAACAACTTCCGCATTCCGGACCCGGAACGCGCCCGTCATATTCTTCCGCCTTTGGGCGGCCGTCAATCCGGCTTGTGGCGGCGTCGCCTTCAACCTGCGGACCGCCTTGACCGTTCGTAGATTCAGCCGCCGGGACAACACGTCGGCCAGCAGTTCAGCCTGGTTGAATCCGCGCGACCAGCGCCGCCGCCAGTGCATGGGCATGGGGACCACCATGTCGAACCGGGTCTCGCGCGGCAGTGCATCCGACAGCAATTGTCCCAAGGGCCGCGCCAGTGTCGAGACTTTCCCATATTTGAATAACTGGATCAACTTCCGAAGCGGGCCTTCGTACGATCCGAATGCATAGGCTGCGTCGAACCCTGCAAGTCCGCGCCGGCAGAGAGCGCAGCGGCCATCCTCGTCGAGTGGCCGCGGGTTGACGAACGGAGTGTGACAGTTTACGCAGGCGTACTCAGCGGCAAATGGTTCCGGGGCATTCAGGCACTGGTCGCACACGGGAATGCGGGAAACAGTGGTCAGCGGAACGTCGCAGATATGACAGTTTTCGGGGAAGAAGAGGGAAAAAAGGCCCGCAGAGGTCCGCTTTACGGCTGACTTGACGAAAGCCGAGACATTGAACGAGGCACCCTGAGTTAACCGGGGACTAGGGAAGATCCACCTCCGGCCTAAACTTCATTCTACACTGAGTGTGATCGCGTTGCTCATGCTACGCCGGGGCGGAATTCTCGCTGGACGCGACCTTCTGCCAACTTGGGGCTAAGGAATAGCCCAGGCTCACTAAACAATCCCTGGACGAACATGCGGTAGTTCCCCTCATTGTCCGGGACCGGAGACGGCCCCAGACTGGGGCTGATGAGTACTCTTGTGTCAGGTTCCGGCCGTCCTTTCGGCGAGCCTGGAATCGATCTGATTCCCGAATCTGTTGCCGATCCGAAGGAGGCCACCCCCACCCCCAGTCTGAAAGCACTGTGCGAGAGCGTCAGCGGTCACATCGTGCCGCCAGTTCCCGAGCATCTGACCGATACCGGTCTGCCCGGGTCCCTGCTCGAGCAACTGCTGCTCAAGATCTTGTACTACCGGGGAGAAGTGAGCGGCCGGGACCTGGCTCTCGCGGTCGGATTGCAGTATAGCGTCATTGAAGAAACGATCGAAACCCTGAAACGGCAGCACATGGTTTCGGTCAAGCGATCACTCGGGATCGGCAGCAAATCAGCGATCTACGCGCTGGGAGAGGCCGGACGGAACCTGGCCCGCGAGTATCTGGACGTCAACCAGTACGCCGGACCAGCCCCGGTGCCGCTGTATCAATATTCGGCGATCGTGCGGCGGCAACGGCAGCCGGATAACTGGTTGACGCCGGATGAGTTGTCGGAGGCATACGGCCATTTGGTGGTGCCTCGGCACATTCTGAGCCAGGTGGGGCCGGCGGTAAATGCAACAAAGTCCTTTCTGATCTACGGACAGCCGGGGAACGGCAAAACCGTGTTGGCGGAAGCCCTGTTCCGCCTGGAGACCGAACCCATCTACATCCCGTACGCCATTGAATACCAGGGGAATATCGTTCAAGTATACGACCCGATTTATCACCACCCGATTCAAGACGAGGAGAGTATCTTTTCGGCTGTTTCGGCCGAGTCGAGTTACGACCACCGCTGGTTCAAAGCGAAACGGCCCTTCATCATCACGGGCGGCGAACTGGCGATGTCGATGCTCGACCTGAGCTACAACGCCGGATCCAAAGTGTACGACGCTCCGTTTCAGCTCAAGGCGAACAATGGGATGTACCTCATCGACGACTTCGGGAGGCAACTCGCGTCGCCGGCCGAAATCCTGAATCGATGGATCGTGCCCATGGAGCGGCATGTGGACTACCTGAGCTTTCGAACAGGTGGCAAGATGACGGTTCCTTTCGAGGCGTTCCTGATCTTCTCCACCAATCTGCACCCCGACAAACTGGGGGACGAGGCGTTTTTGCGCCGCATCCAGTACAAGATGTTTGTGGGAAATCCGAGCGAGGCCGAATACCGGACGATCTTCGAGAACTTTGCGAGGAGCCGCGAACTCGAGGCGCATCCGGCGGTTCTCAACGACTTTGTCGTGCGGCACTACCACCGGACGCGCAAGCCGATGCGGCGCTGCCATCCGCGGGATGTGATCTCCCACGCCATCGACCTGATCAACTTCGAGAGGCTCGCCTACGAATTGACCCCGGACGTGCTGGATCGGGCGTGGGAAAGCTGCTTCGCCGAGAATCCCGAAATGGAACGCTGACTCAGGCCTGCGGTTTGATGCCCCGATTGGGCGATATGTAAACAACGTCCGGGTCTTCGGCGATCCGATCAAGGGCCTTACGCTGGACCGTGTAGACGGCCGACTTAATGATGTCCAGTGTTTCCTTGAGCTTGCCACCCTGATCGATGACCTTCTGATGGTGGGCGGCGGTCGGCTCCTGGTTGTATTGGATGACCACCTCCACCACGGTTTTCGGATCGACCTTTTCCAGGTCTTTCGCGATCTTCTTTGATGATGCGGCGGCGCACATGGCGAAAGCGAGCAAGAAGGTCAGGACGATAGTCAGCTTCATTTGGATGCCGGAGGAAGTAGAGCATGTTACCGGCCAAATGGTCACGCGAGGCATCGCAAGCGGCAAGAAAGAGCGTGGGTGGGACAATCTGTCGCGGCGCGGCGGTGGTATGGGACGAACTGTACCGCTACCATGAAGCATGACACCGACGAAGAATCGCAGAATCGTTCTCGCAGCGCGTCCCAAGGGCGAACCGAAGGAGACGGATTTCCGGCTCGAGGTGGTGGACTGTCCGACGCCCGCCGATGGTCAAGTGCTGCTGCGCAATCTGTACCTGTCGCTCGATCCCTACATGCGGGGGCGGATGAATGCCGGGCCGTCCTATGCCGCTCCGGTGGAAGTGAACGGCGTGATGGAGGGCGGCACGGTAAGCGAGGTGATCGAATCGAAATCTCCGGCGCTCAGCCCCGGAGATGTGGTCTTCAGCTATACCGGGTGGCAGGAGTATGCGGTGGCGCCGGCCAACACGGTCCGCAAGCTGAACCCGAGTGCGGCGCCGGTATCGACGGCGCTCGGCGTTCTCGGCATGCCGGGGATGACGGCCTACACGGGATTGCTGAACATCGGCCAGCCGAAGGCGGGTGAGACGGTGGTGGTGGCGGCGGCGGCCGGCGCGGTGGGATCCGCGGTGGGACAGATCGCGAAGATCAAAGGATGCCGCGCGGTCGGCATTGCGGGAGGACCGCAGAAGTGCGATTACGTCCGCAACGAGCTTGGTTTCGACGCCTGCATCGATCACCGGAGCCCCTCGTTCGCCGACGAACTGAAGGCGGCCTGTCCCAATGGCATCGACGTGTATTTCGAGAACGTCGGAGGCGCGGTGCTGAAGGCGGTGGCTCCGCTGCTGAACAACTTCGCGCGCGTTCCGGTATGCGGATTGATCGCGCAATACAATATGTCCGGATTGCCGTCCGGGCCGGACTGGAGTCCGATGCTGATGGGGCTGACGCTGATCAAGCGGCTCACCCTCCGGGGCTTCATCGTCTCCGATTACAACAGCCAGTGGGGTGACTTTCAGCGCGACATGAGCGCCTGGTTCCGCGAAGGAAAGATGAAACACCGCGAAGACGTGGTGGACGGCATCGAGAATGCCGTGAGCGCCTTCCTGGGATTGCTGCGAGGGCAGAATTTCGGAAAGCTGCTGGTACGGTTCACTGAGTAGGGCTCCAGTGCCGGCGGGTGTACGCTGATACTGAACCCCTACAATGGCTCAGATGGACTGGTTCCCGCTGTGGCTCAGCCTCCGTGTGGCGGCGCTCTCCACGATGCTGGCCGCCGTGATCGGGATCTGGATCGCGCACCTGTTGGCGCACCGGAACTTCCGTGGCAAGGAACTGCTGGACGCGGCCGTCACCTTACCACTCGTATTGCCGCCCACTGTGCTGGGGTATTACTTACTAGTGCTCTTGGGGCGGGGCAACGTGATCGGGCGGGTTTACGAGGCCGTCTTCGGATCGCCGCTGGTATTTACCTGGCAGGCAGCGGTGATTGCCGCGTGGATTCACTCGGCGCCCCTACTGATCAAATCCGCGCGGGCCGCATTCGAGAGCATCGACCACAGCTATGAACGGGCGGCGCGCACGCTGGGCGCGTCGGAATGGCGATTGTTCTGGCGCGTGACCATTCCTCTTGCGCGGCGATCCATCGCCGCCGCCGGTGCGCTCGCTTTCGCGCGAGCTCTGGGCGATTTCGGGGTCACTATCATGATCGCTGGGAATATCCCAGGACGCACACAGACGGTGGCGGTGGCGATCTACGACGCCGTGGAATCGGGGAATGGGGCTGCGGCGCGCGCGCTGGTGCTGGTGATTTCGGCAGTGGCTCTGGGGATCCTCTTTCTGGCCAACCGGCTGAATCCGGATCCGCTGGGCGCGCGGCGAGGCCTATGATCCGGGCACGGATTCGCAAGGATTTTCCACCGGGCGCCGATTCGTCCGGATTCTCAATGCAGCTCGAGTTCGAAAGCGCGGCCCGCACGACCGTTCTGTTCGGCGGGAGCGGGTCCGGCAAGACCCTCACGCTCGATTGCATTGCCGGATTCGAGCGGCCCGAGGAAGGGCGTATTCTGCTGGATGACCGCATCCTGTTCGATTCCGCCTCCGGTGTGCACCTGACGCCGCAACAGCGCCGCTGCGGGTACGTGTTCCAGAACTACGCTCTGTTTCCGCACATGACGCTGCGGCAGAACCTGGAGTTCGCCTCCGAGCGGCTGCCCCGGCTGGAACGCCATCGCGCTGTGAATGATATGGTGGAGCGCTTCCGGCTGTCCGACGTGGCGGGACGTCTTCCGCACGAGTTGTCGGGCGGACAGAAGCAGCGGTGCTCCATCGCGCGGGCGCTCATCGGCGCGCCGCGCATCCTGCTGCTTGACGAGCCCGGCCGCGGGCTGGACGCTCCCCTGCGCGCGGAGTTCTACGAGATTCTGCGACAGGTGGGCGTTGATTTCGGCACCCCGATCGTACTGGTGACGCACGACCTTGGATGAATGCCTGGAGCTCGGAGACCAGATGCTGGTCTTACGCGATGGGCGGCTGGTGCAGAGCGGTCCGCCGAGAGCGGTTACCGACAAGCCGGCGAGTGTGGATGTGGCTCGCCTGCTGGGCCTCTACAACCTGCTACCCGCCGAGATTCGCGCCCTCGATCCCGGACGCAACACGAGCCGAATTTCATTGTTTGGCGCGGAGCTGGGCGGCCCTTATTTCAAAGGTCACCTGATCGGCGATCGAGTGACGCTCTGTATTCGCCCGGACGAGTTGCGGGCGGCGTCGAGGGACGGAAGCCTCCGGCCCAATCAGGTTCCCATGGAGTTGCTGCGGGCGGTAGCCAAACCCGGCGGAGTACGGCTGGAGTTCTCGCCCGATCTCGCCGTGGAGATTCCGCGAAATGATTACGATCCTTCTATCCGCGAGTGGGTCGTGGAATTCCCGGCGCAGTCGATGAGGGTCATATAGAGTGGTGCGTTATCACATCACGGATCGCAAGCAGGCAGGCGGGCTCGGGCCATTGTTGGAAATGATCCAGCGGAACCTGTTGGACGGCGTTGAGATGGTTCAGCTCCGTGAGAAGGACCTTTCCGCACGCGAACTGGCTGCATTCCTCCGGCGGGTGCTGGCACTGCCCAACCCACACGGTTCGAAGATCCTGGTGAATGAGCGTCTGGATGTTGCGATGGCGGCCGGGGCGCAAGGTGTCCATTTGCCGTCGGGCGCAGTTTCCCCCGCCGCAGTCCGCTCGGTCGTACCCATGGAATTCCTGGTGGGCGTTTCTTGTCATGAACCTGCTGAAGTCGAGGCCGCCGCGGCGGCAGGCGCGAGCTTTGTCGTTTACGGCCCGGTGTTTGCGCCTTTGTCAAAGGCAACTTACCTGCCCCCCGCAGGCCTGGACGGATTGCGGGCGGCGGTCCGGGCGGCCCGGATTCCGGTTCTGGCGCTTGGCGGCATCACCGCCGGGAACGCGGCTTCCTGTATTGAGGCGGGAGCGGCGGGCGTAGCGGGAATCACCCTATTTCAAAGAAAAGATGAGTGGAATGCGCAGTAAGTTAGTACTCTGTTCTTCCCTGTTGGTGGCCAGTTTCGGCGCGGACCTTCGGACGGGCTTGTACCGGGGTCGGGAAGTGACTTTCGAGAACGTGGACGGAGTCGCCATGTATCAGGGCGATATCGTCCTGGGCACGACGGCGGAACTGGAGGCGGCTGCCGCGGTGCGGTCATCCCGCAATGCTCGTCCCCAGAGCACCACCATCTCGAGTACCCGATCGGTTTGGCCCAACGGTGTGATTCCCTACACCGTCGATCCCTCGCTGGGGGCGGACCAGAGCCAGTACGTGACGCAGGCCGTCAGCCACTGGAACAGCCGCACCACCATCCGGCTGGTTCAGCGCACCAGCGAATCCAGCTACGTGCGATTCACCACGGGCACGAGCACAATCGCATGTTCGTCAAACGTCGGAATGGTGGGCGGTGTGCAACTGATCAGCCTTCCCGCGGGATGCGGCCTGGGCAACACCATCCACGAGATCGGCCATGCCGTCGGGTTGTGGCACGAACAGAGCCGCAATGACAGAAACCTTTATGTGACCGTACTGTACGACAACATCGATAAGCCGAATGCCCGGCAATTCGACCAGACACTACAGGACGGCCTGGATGCGGGTCCGTACGATTTCAACTCCATCATGCACTACGGACCGTACGACTTCTCTCGCGACGACCTGGCGCCGACGCTCGAGTCTGTGCCGGCGGGGATCCCCTTTGGACAGCGGGACGGGCTCTCGGCGGCGGATATCGATGCCGTACAGCGGCTGTATGGAAAACCGCCGTCACGAACGACGGTCGCCAGTACCCCTAGTGGGCTGAAGTTGCGGGTAGATGGCGTCCTGGTTGACGACGGGACCAGCTTCGACTGGGCTCCGGGATCCAGCCACATCGTCGAGGCGCCGTTCCAGGGCGATCCTCGAAACCGGTACCAGTTTGGGAGTTGGAGTGATGGCGGCGGGCTTACTCATACGTTCACCGCTTCGTCCGAGGGCACGGTTCTGATTGCGAACTTCGTGAAACAGGTTCTGGTGAGTGCGATGGTAAATCCGGCGTCCGGGGGCTCGATCACGATCGATCCGCCGTCGGCGGATGGGTTTTACACGGACCGCAGCAACATCTTCATCCGGGCGACACCAGCAGATGGGTACTACTTCGTGGATTGGTCCGTGAGGCCGTCGCGATCGTTGAATCCGAAGTGGCACACCATCTCTGGTGCGACAAACGTACTGGCGACGTTCTCGCGGCAACCAGTGACGACGTTCACCTCGAATCCAGTGGGGCAACTGGTGGTGGTGGACGGGAACAATTACACTGCGCCCGTGAATTTCGCGTGGGCGGCGGGCGAGGCGCACCAGGTGGACGTCAGTTCCACGCAGCCCGACTTCGTCCACTACCGGTTCACCGGGTGGGACGACGGTGGCCCCCAGAGCCGCAACGTCACATCGTCGGGCCAGACGGCCAGTTATCAGGCGAACTTCGTCACCCAACACAGGTTCACCGCAACGTTGGCAACGGGATCCCGCAGTGGCCGGATTTCGGTGACTCCGAGCACCCCGGACGGGTTCTATGACGAAGGCACGGCCTTGCAACTCTCGGCGATTCCGTCGGTGGGATATGCGCTGCAGAAGTGGGACGGCGATATGCGCGGGGCAGCCACATCGGTTTCCCTCGTGATGGACGAGCAGAAGTTGGTGAACGTCTATTTCGTTTCGCAGCCCGCACTGGAGCCCCTGGCCATCGTGAGCGCGGCCACCGGCGAGCGCGATGCGGTAGCGCCGGGAGAAATCGTATCGGTGTACGGGAGTAACATCGGTCCTTCCACCCCGTCGGGCTTGCAGGTCTCCGCCGGAAAGGTGACCACGGAGTTGGCGGGAGTTCGGGTCCTATTCGACGGCCGTCCCGCTGCCATCACCTATGCGTCGAGCGGACAAGTGAACGTGGTGGCGCCGTACGGGATCGGCGGCGCGTCCACCAGCGTCCAGGTTCAATACAACGGCCGCACCATCGGTCCTGTGCGTATTCCGGTGCAGGTTTCCGCGCCGGGTATCTTTACGTATGATTCCACCGGGCGGGGCGGCGGCGCGATCGTGAATCAGGACGGCAGCACCAACACTCCCGCTAACCCCGCCACGCGGAATTCGATCGTCGTGCTGTACGCGACGGGTGAGGGTTCCACCGCTCCGGCGGTTGCGGACGGACAGGTGGCGTCGTCGGTGTTCCCGAAGCCGGTTCTACCGGTATCGGTCCGGATCGGGGGCGTGCCCGCGCCCGTACATTACGCGGGGGCGGCGCCGTATTTCGTGGCCGGGGTGATGCAGATCAACGTGCAAGTGCCGGAAGGAATTCAGCCCGGCGCGAAGGTCCCCTTGACGCTGATCGTGGGTGACCAGGCCAGCCCGTCCGGCGTCACGATCGCCGTTCAGTGAAGGCGCGCCGCGCAACTTCTGGAGTGAGTGTGCCTCCAGGGAACCGGAGATCGCGGCTTGATCGTGGCGATCTCGGTCCGGATGTACGCCAACATGGTCTGACGGAAGGCTGTTTCGTCCGACAGCTTACGGCGGCATTCTCGACAACACGATAGGTGCCATTCAAACCGTTTCGATTCGTCTTCGGCGAGGGCGCTGAGGGCATACAGCGCGATCGTGGCTGGACGCAATGTGCAGGCTTCCACGTTTGGGTCCTGTGGAATAGTAGGAGGGCCGGCGGGATATTCTCACCCGCCCCTATCGTTCCACTCGCACCAGGGCTTCTGTCCACTCAGGCAGGCTCCGACCGGCGAAATCGATTCCGGCGGTCACGACGTGCAACCCTGGCGCATCGGCTGCCAGCACAACGCGAGCAACGCCGTCTTTGCGCGCGGGAATGCGAATGTCGCGGTCGGCCTGGACCAGCTTCAGTCCAGCCGGAAGGTTCCACTTCACACGGTAGGTCTCTTCGCGAAGTGAGTGATTGCGGATGCGAAGTTGCAGGGTCACTCGGCCGCCTGTATTGACCCTGCTGCCATAGGGTGCAATCGCAGCCCAGCTTTCGTCGATGGCATAGTTCGGATCGGGCCAGGGCGCCAGTTGCTTCAGAAGGCTTGCCCGAAGCTCCAGCTCCGATCGCATCCGAGACATCTGTTCGGCCGAGAACTGAAACGTCGGATCGACATGCTGGTTGATGATCCAGGTGCCCGGCGGGAGCCGGTCGAGCACCCGCAGGCAGTACAGGTAGCCTTCTCCCTCATGGATGAAATCGCGGTTCTGGAGGCAGTAATCGTCGATACCGGAGGGCGTGAACGAATCGCCCGCGAAGAACAGTGAGCCCCCGCCATCGCGTTCGACGAGCAGACCGCCGTGATAGAGCGTCTGTCCCGGGAAATAGTAGAACGTGAACTGGAATTCGTGCCAGCGCATCCGCGATCCATCCGGCTGCGGTCTTCCAGACGTGATGGGCGCCGTGGTGAGGCACGGCAGCCGGTAGTCTTGCGGCCGTTCGAGCACATCCTGCATGCGCGCCGTGAAGTACACCGGGCAGTGATAGCGATCCGCGAGTTCCTGCGCGTAGTCGGTATGGTCGTCGTGGTAGTGGGTAATCCAGATGCCTTCCACCGTCTTCACCTGGTTCGCGGCGGCGAGTTCGTCGAGCTTCGGGCGCAGACCCTTGTAGCCGGCGTCGATAACGAAGGCCTCGCCGGTCTTCGAAAGCAGCACCCGGGAATTGCCGGTCGCCACGGCCCACGGCGGCAAGGGCCGCTGCTCGGCCATGGGCATGGAATCCACGGGGCGGCCGTCGAGCGCTTTTCGCGAGCGGATGGCGAGACTCTCCTCGCCCCAATACCAGCGCAGGGCGTCGGTCGCGAAGTGGCTCGCCATGAGGGCTTGCAGCCGCGAGATGAGGCTGGCAATGGCCTGCTTCGGATTCGTCACCAGCGGTCCGCGGGCCGGCGCCAGCACGTCCGGGTTGCGGGCCGCAACGGCACGGAGGCTCTCGATGAGATCTCCGGCACGCGCCGCGTAGCCGTGATAGCCGCGCGTCTTCGACTCCGGGACTTCGTCCTGCAAGCTCGAGAGGTCGAACAACTGGCCGTCCCCGTAGATCAGATCGCCCGTGCAGGCGATGCGCTTGCCGCCGGTCTCGATCATATACGTGACTGCACCCCGGGTATAGCCGGGGGTGTCGATCACCTCCACGGCGAGGCCATCGAGGTCGAGTTTGTCGCCGCCGCGCACAGTCCGGGTGACTCGCATCGGCTCGCGTAGAACCTTCGTGTTCACTTGCGAGTAGTCGTGAAAACGCGCCGTTTCGTATCGTTCCCAGAAGGATGCGGGGTTTTCGAAGAGGGCCCGCTCGCGTTCGGGAACGATGGATTCCGCGCCCTCCGCAACCGCCGGGGCGCCCGCCCACACGACATCGCGCCGCGCGTGGGTGAACAGCACGTGCCGGACGCCGTGTACTCGCGATCCGGCATCGCCGTAGACCAGAACCTTGCCTCCGATGAGAAGCCCATTCACGGGACCGGGGATGAAGCGGACATTGTCGGGGAGCGGTCCACCCATCGCGGCGGCGCAGACAAGCAGCAACAACAGCAACAGCATTGTACCGGACAGTCTATCAGCGACGGTCGCCGATCTCCAGTGACAGGGTGAGTTGCGGCTGCTCAAACCTGGACCAGGGGAGGAGCGGCTGAGGCGGCCCGGCGCCTGTTCCGCGCATGCTGATGTCAACGCGGCAACCCCGAATCCGCAGATTTCTGATTTCGATCCCGGTCAGGTCAGCCGGCACGCAAGGCGTGAACCGCACGCCTTCCCGCGACGGCTCCAGGCCCAACAATCCGGAAAACAACATGCGGAGAAAGGCGGAAGCGGCCCAACTCTGTCTCGGCTGCGAGTCCCACAGCACGATTCCCCGCCCGCCGCGTTCCTGCAAGCCGCCGTAAATCTCGCCGCTGATGGGATGGTAGATCTCGGCGAACTGGCGATCGCGGACGGCGTGCCCGGCGAGTTGCATCAGCTCATGGCGGAACACCGCTACGTTTCCCCGCCGGGCAGCGGCGTGCGCCCACATTCCCTGGATCTGCGGCCAGATAGTCCCGGCGTGGCGGCCGAAGCCAGCGCTGTATCTTTCGAAATTGGGCCACAAACAGGGGACTCCAGCCGGGGCGACATACTGGTTCCGCAGTACTTCGGCGGCCCTCTCATCGGAAGCGACGCCGAACAGCAGCGCGTAGGCGTGGCCCAACGCTTCCTGATGATCGCTGTTTCCAAACGGGCCGGTGAGGAAGCGGTAGTGTTTGCGCTCTTCGCTCCAGAGGGCGGAGTTGATGGCATCGCGGAGGCGGTCCGCTTTGCGCCGCCATGCGGGATCCACCGGCTGGCCGAGTTCGGCGGCCATTTCAGACTGCACCCGGTAGCCGTTGTAATAGAGGCAGTTGGTGGAGAGCGCCTTCATCGGGATGCCGTAGCCGCGACTGGCTTTCTGATCGGGGTGGTATCGAGGCCACGTGTTGATGCCGCTCTCGCCGTTGCAATCGGCGTACTCGGCTGGATAGCCGGAGACGCCGTCGCTCCAGCCGGGGCCCCGAAAGAGACCGTCGGCCGGATCGAATTCGGTGTCCTCGTAGAAGGCCAGCGAGTTTCCGGCAGCCTGGAAGGCAAGCGCGAGGAACGGGCGGTCTCCGGTGAGCAGGTAGTAGTGCCAGGCACCCGTGGCCCAGACGATGGCGTCCCAATACTGGCTTGCGCCGGTGATGCGCGGCGCGCCATTCACGCGCTCCAGCACCGCCATCAGCGTATTGCGGCTGACCTCGGGCATGAGTATCGGAACGCCGTTCCAGGCGTTGACCGCGGCATCGCGCGTCCACGGCGTATCGTAACCGAGTCCCGCCAGCAGAACGGGAGCGGGCGCTTCGAGCAGTCCGGATTGGAAGAGAGCGACGTTGCCGGCGAGGTCGCCGACGGCGATGCGGTAAGCCGTGTTAATGAGCCGGCTGCTGGTGTGGACGGAAGGGACCTGCAGGTGGAAGCTGCCCTGGACCGGCCCTTCGGCGGAGACGGGCACGGTCGCCATCCCACTGAGTGCGGTTGTTTGCAGGAACGTCCGGCGATCCATGTGGAGCCTCCTGGCGGATGGTGACTTCAGCTTATCGCTCTCGGAAATCAGGCCGGGTTGTGAACCTTCAGCGATGGGAAGAGGCTTCGGTAGAAGCCGCGGTCTCGTGACAACAGACCGGTCGCCTGCTTCTGTGCGTGAGCGCCAACGAGGAAATCAGCAAGCACTCGTGTCCGCTTACCACCGTTCCGGCGATACTCGCGCCAGATTCGGCTGGCGAGAAATAGCGCGTCTCGCGTCAGTGATTGGACGCGAATCTCATTGCTTGCCAGAAATTCGTCACATTCATCCTGCTGGTTGAAGTGAATCGAGAGTTCAGCGTAAACGATATCGCAAATCACGAGTGTTCCTGCGATTGCCGATTCCTGGAGAGATTTCTCCGAGGCCATATAGAATGCTTCGTTCGGCACGGGAATATCCAAGAGGACGTTGGTATCGATGGCGGTGATCATCGTCCGCGGACATCCTCGATGAATCGGTCCACAGACTTGTATCCCAGCTTCGCGAAGCCTGTAGCGCAACGCCCTTTCCATCGATCCAGGTCGAGTCTTTCTGGCGGCCTTTTTTAAGACAATCGTGCCTTCGACAACTTGGAATTCCACCTCGGTTCCAGCCGCTAGGCCGAACTGCTCCCTGAGTTCCTTTGGAATCGTTATTTGGCCACGCTCTCCGACAGTCATATTCCAGAGTATGACTCGATATGCATACTGACGCAAGCCGGGAGGAACGCGCTCTTCCTGATGAGTCCCGAGTCGGCTTTTCACTGATCGGGTTGCTCGCCAGTAGAGCCCGTCTCCGCTTCACCGGCAGCCCGAGCATTAAGCAGGTGGACGTAAAAAAGAAAACCGATTCATCATCGAACGGTAACTGCGTCTTTTCCCGCGTGTCTCAGCGTAATTCCTGTTCCCTGTTGGGAACCCCACTACAGGGATTGTTCGCGACGCCTCTTCACGGCTTCGCTATGGACTTGCTTGACGGTTTAATCTCGTCGAATTATGGGCTGTACGGCCACGTGTGGAATGGTGGTTCGACACGTGTGGAGTGGTGGTTCAAAAGGTGGATTTGCCGCTTGCGCTGCTCTTCGTCGAATGCCCAACAGATTGGCGGCTTTGAGGCGGAAGATCTTTTACACTGGACCACTCGCCGTGGCATCACAGCAACTACTGTGATCACCCGTCGTTATACACGTTCGGCCGTTGGTCCGGTCATCTTTCTGCTCACGGGCACCGCCCGCACAAGTCGTATATTGGGACTTCAAGACTTTGGCGTCCGAATTGACGGTTCCTGGAACACGCGAGATTCGGGAGCACCCGACATCCGCTCTGAGGGTCGTACATATGTCCGCTCGTTGTACTGGTGCTCCACTGATCGGCTTCTTGATAGTGACCGGGCTCGGCCAAGCCGTACCGGTGACGCTCACGGCGAACCTGGAGGACAAGGCATTCACGGTGTCCGGCGCGGGATGCGCGCCGGGGGCTTACACGACGCCGCCGACGCTGCAGTGGACTCCGGATCCAGTTGCACAGTGACGATGGTGTCGCCGCACAGCACACAGGTCGGGGTTCAATCCGTGATAACGGGCTGGCAGGACGGCAGTACGGCCAACCCGCGCGTGATTGTCGCGCCCGCACAATCGACGACGTATACGGCGTCGTTCAAGACGCAATACCAGTTGTCCGTCGTGATCAGCCCTCCAGAGGCCGGGACGGTCACGGGGGCCGGGTGGGTGGATGCCGGCGGGACGGCCATTTTGACCGCGAGTGCTGCATCGGGGTACCGGTTTGTGAACTGGTCGGGTTCGACGACTGCCAATCCCACCATCGTGCAGATGAATAATGCGCAGACCGTGGCGGCGAATTTCACACCAGTAACCAATGCGGTTCCCGGCAGTTGGTCACTGACCGCAATCGCGACGGGTTTAGGATTGAGCATCAACTCCTTCGGTCAGGTAAGCGGATCGTGGAACTATCAGCCATTCTTGTGGACTCCGGTCATCGCAAACTCCAGCGCCGGAACAGTGACCAGCTTGCAAGCCTACACGACTACGAGCGCTGCCGTCGCTGTGAACGATTATGGGCAGGTATTGTTCAGCGGTCTGAGTTGCTGTCCTGGACCGCCAGCCTCCGGCCTAGCGTCGTTATGGACGCCGACCTCGGCCCACGGCACAACCGGAACGACAACGGTCATCTCGACCGAAAGCGGAAACGTGGTTCCGTCGCTGAACAACTACGGCCAGGTTGGAACATACGTCAACAGCAGCCCTGCCGTGTGGACGCCGGCAACAGCAAACGGAACAACGGGAACGGCGACGCCCAATGCGCAACTGAACGGCTTGCGCGCAATCAACGGTTTCGGGCAAGCCATTATGAATTCCGGTTACAGCCCGTTGTTGTTCACTCCCAACACTCGCAATGGATCGACCGGAACGATCCTCGGGATACCCGGTCTGGCCGGGGCGACGCAACATACGGTGGTGGCGATCAATGAGGGGGGCGACGTTCTGGGCTACAGTTGCGTCACGCAACTTTCGGGCAGTTGCCAGAACCACGCTTTTCTGTGGACTCCTTCAACGGCCAATGGCTTGTCCGGCACGACGGTGGAACTTCCGGTGCCGGCCGGGTTCACGGCCGTGACACCGACGGCGATGAATTCCAACCGCACTATCGTCGGAACCATGACGCCGGCTTTGGGAAACCCTGTGCCGTTTCTGTATACGGGCTCGACCTATTGTGACCTCACAACGATCGCCGGACTGCCTCTGGCTGCGACACCTGTGGCCATCAACCAAGCCGGCCAAATCGTCCTCAATGACCAGTCCGGCTATCAATCGACGGTGTACCTGGCTACGCCGATTACAGCCCCACCGCCGCCTCCTGCTGGGGCCGTACCGGTGACGCTCACGGCGAACCAGACGAACAAGGCATTCACGGTGTCTGGCGCGGGATGCGCACCGGGTGCCTACACGACGCCGCAGACGCTGGAGTGGACTCCGGGATCCAGTTGCACAGTGACGATGGTGTCGCCGCACAGCACACAGGCCGGGGTTCAATCCGTGCTGACGGGCTGGCAGGACGGCAATACGGCCAACCCGCGCGTGATTGTCGCGCCCGCACAATCGACGACGTATACGGCGTCGTTCAAGACGCAATACCAGTTGTCCGTCGTGATCAGCCCTCCAGAGGCCGGGACGGTCACGGGGGCCGGGTGGGTGGATGCCGGCGGGACGGCCATTTTGACCGCGAGTGCTGCATCGGGGTACCGGTTTGTGAACTGGTCGGGTTCGACGACTGCCAATCCCACCATCGTGCAGATGAATAATGCGCAGACCGTGGCGGCGAATTTCACACCAGTAACCAATGCGGTTCCCGGCAGTTGGTCACTGACCGCAATCGCGACGGGTTTAGGATTGAGCATCAACTCCTTCGGTCAGGTAAGCGGATCGTGGAACTATCAGCCATTCTTGTGGACTCCGGTCATCGCAAACTCCAGCGCCGGAACAGTGACCAGCTTGCAAGCCTACACGACTACGAGCGCTGCCGTCGCTGTGAACGATTATGGGCAGGTATTGTTCAGCGGTCTGAGTTGCTGTCCTGGACCGCCAGCCTCCGGCCTAGCGTCGTTATGGACGCCGACCTCGGCCCACGGCACAACCGGAACGACAACGGTCATCTCGACCGAAAGCGAAACGTGGTTCGTCGCTGAACAACTACGGCCAGGTTGGAACATACGTCAACAGCAGCCCTGCCGTGTGGACGCCGGCAACAGCAAACGGAACAACGGGAACGGCGACGCCCAATGCGCAACTGAACGGCTTGCGCGCAATCAACGGTTTCGGGCAAGCCATTATGAATTCCGGTTACAGCCCGTTGTTGTTCACTCCCAACACTCGCAATGGATCGACCGGAACGATCCTCGGGATACCCGGTCTGGCCGGGGCGACGCAACATACGGTGGTGGCGATCAATGAGGGGGGCGACGTTCTGGGCTACAGTTGCGTCACGCAACTTTCGGGCAGTTGCCAGAACCACGCTTTTCTGTGGACTCCTTCAACGGCCAATGGCTTGTCCGGCACGACGGTGGAACTTCCGGTGCCGGCCGGGTTCACGGCCGTGACACCGACGGCGATGAATTCCAACCGCACTATCGTCGGAACCATGACGCCGGCTTTGGGAAACCCTGTGCCGTTTCTGTATACGGGCTCGACCTATTATGACCTCACAACGATCGCCGGACTGCCTCTGGCTGCGACACCTGTGGCCATCAACCAAGCCGGCCAAATCGTCCTCAATGACCAGTCCGGCTATCAATCGACGGTGTACCTGGCTACGCAATTGAGCGCAACCTGCACATATTCCTTATCCGCTTCTGACACCGAGATCGGCGCATCGGGTGGTTTTGGAACTCTCACTGTCGCCACCGACCCAAACTGTGCCTGGACGGTGCGAAGCGACTCCCAGTGGTTACGAATCACCTCCGCCGATTCAGGCACTGGGTCGAGCACTGTTTCGTATGCCGTCGATCCGAACCCGAACACATCGAGCCGCTCAGGCATATTAACGGCCGCCGGTCAAACCGTCATGGTGCGTCAGGCTGGCCGTGTTGTGACACTTCGACCGGATTTCAATGGCGACGGCATCCCCGACATCGTTTGGCAGAATGACATCACGCGGCAGGTGACAGTCAACTATTATGGGGGCGCCAGCGGCGCTTCCTACCAGGGCTGGAACTGGCTGAACACGAATAACAACGCCGGCTGGCACGTAGTCGCAGCCGCCGATTTTAATGGCAATGGCGTTCCCGATCTTGTCTGGCAGTACGACTCCACCCGGCAGGTGACAGTCAACTATTACGGCGGTACCGGCGGTGCTTCCTACCAGGGCTGGACTTG
This sequence comes from uncultured Acidobacteriota bacterium, assembly GCA_963737465.1. Lineage (GTDB taxonomy): Bacteria > Acidobacteriota > Terriglobia > Bryobacterales > Bryobacteraceae > TMP-7. The sequence goes on along the minus strand of CAVTTC010000011.1, from coordinate 174,074 downwards.
GCTGAACACGAGCAACAATACCGGTTGGCGTGTGGTCGCCGCTGCCGACTTCAACGGCGATGGCGTCCCTGATCTTGTCTGGCAGAATGACTCCACCCGCCAAGTGACGGTCAACTATTACGGCGGTACCGCCGGCGCTTCCTACCAGGGCTGGAATTGGCTGAACACGAATAATAACACTGGCTGGCACGTAGTAGCAGCCGCCGATTTCAATGGCGATGGCGTTCCCGATCTTGTCTGGCAGAACGACAACACCCGGCAGGTGACAGTCAATTATTACGGGGGCACTGGCGGCGCTTCCTACCAGGGCTGGAATTGGCTGAACACGAATAACAACGCTGGCTGGCACGTGGTTGCAGCCGCCGATTTCAATGGCGACGGCGTACCTGACCTGGTATGGCAAAACGACACTACCCGGCAAGTCGCTGTAAACTATTACGGCGGACCTGGCGGCGCGACCTATCAAGGCTGGAACTGGCTGAATGGCGCAACCAATACAAACTGGTCTCTCGTCAATTCCAGCAGTGTGTTGATGCCGTAGGGCAACGGTTCAATGGCCAGACCTATCGCTGGAGCTGGACCGGCTGAGTTTCGTCGCCCCACGTCGACGAGAGCCGTTGATTTTACTGCCCGGCAGCGCGTAAGTCATTGAATCTGGGGCGAAGCCGTTTGGCTATTGGGCAATTGCAAGCGAATTGGGCGGTAATGGGCAGAGTCAGTTGTTGATTATGCTACTGGTCGAAATTCCAGGGAGGAGCGTTGCTCCCAGCCTCATCATCCGTGTGAATCCGTGTCCATCCGTGGCCAAAAACTCCACCCTCGCTTAACACCGTTAATACTGAGTTTTCCACAGGCCATCGTCCCAATCCCATCAACAACTTAACCCTAAAACCGCCCATTGGAGATTTGGAGCCGTCCGATACGCTGAAGGTAGGGAGAGACAAATATGAGTTCCAGACGTAAACGCGCCGCCAACCGGCGTAACGCACAACACAGTACCGGCCCGAAAACGCCGGAAGGAAGGCCGCTTCCGCCCAGAACGCGACCACCCATGGACTGTCATCGTCCTTCACCATCCTTCCGCACGAGGACCAAGACGCCTACGCCCAACTTCTCGAAACTCTCCAAAAGGAACATACACCCGCAACCGAACACGAAAGATTTTTGGTCAGCCAAATGGCCGAATCCCGCTGGCGGCTCGATCGTACGCACCGCTTCGAAGCTATCGCCTTCGAACAGCTCCTCGACGAATACGACGAAACGAACCCAGACCACCTCATCGTCCTGAAACTCACCAACCGCACATCCAACATCATGGACCTGCTCCAGCGCTACCGGACGGCTGCCGAACGCTCGTATTACAAGGCCCACAAAGAGCTCACGCAGGGCCGCAAGAACGAAAAACGAAACGAAGCCAAAGTCGCCGTCGACCCCCTCGCCTGGATCAAAGAACAGCTCGACCAGGACCCCGATCCGCCTGACCACGACCCTTTCTGGGCCCCTCCGCGCCAGCCCCGAACCGAAACGCGCCAGCCCGCCCCGGAATCGTCCGCTAACGACGCTCCTGACGGGAAGACGTCAATATAGAAATCTTCAATCGGGCCAATCAAAAATCACTGCGCGCGGGAATTGGAAAAGGTTCGTATAATCGGTCTTTCCACTCCCATCCACGTTGAGGAGCTATTGATGCACAAACGTTTTGCACTACTCGTGTGCCTGCTGCCGGCTGTTGTCTTTGCCCAAGCTGCTGCGGCGCCGGGAATCGAACAGAAATTGGCGGACCTGGAAAAGGCTGCCAAAGCGGCCCAATCGGCCGGTGACAATGCCTGGATGCTGGTGAGCGCGGCCCTGGTCCTCATGATGACCGGACCGGGCCTGGCGCTGTTTTATGGCGGGTTGGTCCGCCGCAAGAATGTGCTCGGAACCATGATGCATAGCTTCATACTCATGGCACTGGTAACGATACTCTGGGCAATCTTTGGCTACAGTCTGGCCTTCGGCGAAGGCACCCCGTTCATCGGCGGGTTCCAGTATCTGTTTCTGAACAATGTCGGCTCCGCGCCCAATCCGGATTACGCGGGCACCATTCCGCAGCAGACCTTTATGGTCTACCAGTTGATGTTCGCCATCATCACGCCGGCGCTGATTTCGGGCGCTTTTGCGGAACGGATGAAGTTCAGCGCCATGCTGTTGTTCACCACGCTGTGGACCCTGATCGTCTATCTTCCGATGGCGCACATGGTGTGGGGGAAAGGTGGGATGCTGAACGCCTTCTCGGGCGGATCCGTGCCCTGCTTCGATTTCGCGGGTGGAACAGTGGTGCACATCACCTCCGGCGTTTCGGCCTTGGTCGCGGCAATTTACCTCGGTAAGCGGCTCGGTTATCAGGTCGAACCGATGAAACCGCATAGCCTCGTCATCAGTTTCATCGGCGCCTGTCTCCTGTGGGTGGGATGGTTCGGTTTCAACGCCGGCAGCGCCCTCGCGGCGAGCAGCTTGGCCACCAGCGCCTTTGTCGCAACCCACTTCGGCGCTGCCGCGGCCACCTTCGGATGGCTCATCGCCGAATGGCTCCGGAACGGAAAGCCCAGCATTCTCGGCGGTATCTCCGGGTGCGTCGCGGGATTGGTGGCCATCACCCCCGCTTCCGGTTTCGTCAAACCGTTCCCCGCCATGCTCATCGGCTTCGCGGCCGGCGTGGTCTGTTACCTGATGGTGACGGTGGTCAAATCCAAGTTCAACTACGATGACAGCCTCGACGCTTTCGGCGTACACGGGGTCGGTGGGACGCTGGGCGCTCTCCTCACCGGCGTATTCGCCACCAACGCGGTCAACGATGCGCTGAAGGATGCCGCCGGAAAGGTTCTGCCGCTCGGAGCGGTGGACGGCAATGTCATGCAGATTGTGAATCAGGCCGGTGGAGTCGCGGTGGCGATCGCACTGGCCGTGGTGGGCACGCTGCTGATCCTTAAGGTCTGCGATGTCGTGTTAGGCGTCCGGGTCAATGCCGAAAACGAAGTGGACGGCCTTGACCTCAGCATGCACGGTGAAGAAGGGTACAATCTCGAAGCATAGGCGCTCACCATGAAAAAGATTGAAGCGATTATTCAGCCCCACAAGCTTGAAGAAGTCAAAGAGGCCCTCAAGGGAATCGGCATCGATGGCATGACCATCACTGAAGTCAAGGGACACGGCCGTCAGAAAGGCCACAAAGAGGTCTACCGTGGCCAGGAGTATCAGGTGGACCTGCTGCCCAAAGTGAAACTCGAAATGGTGGTCCCTGCTGACCGCTATGAAGAGGTGATTAACACCTTGGTCGCCGCCGCCCGCACCGGCAAGATCGGCGACGGAAAGGTGTTCGTTTACGACGTTGGTGAAGCAATCCGGATTCGTAATAGCGACCGGGGGGAATCGGCACTGTAGTACATGGGTCTCAAGCAAGCATTGGACACGTTGCGTCTCGTTTCCGCGGAGAGCGCGGAGCGTCTCATCGGGGAGCGCTCGCAGCAGGTGGACTCGATCGTGTCCGCTGCTTTTGCCCTCCATCTGGGCAGCCGCTTCCCATCCGGAGTGGCGGCGTTGGCGGTGGGAGGCTACGGCCGCCGCGAACTGTTTCCTCACTCCGATGTGGACGTGCTGGTTCTCGCGCGCAAAGAGTACGATGGCAAGGCGCTGAAGGAACCGGTCGGCCGGTTCCTCAAGGACCTCTGGGATGCCGGCCTCCGCATGAGCCACTCCGTCCATACCGTTGACGAGTGCTGCCAGTTGTACGATTCGAACGTCGAACTCACCATCAGTTTGCTTGACCGCCGTCCCCTTGCCGGCGACTCCAGTTTGACCCTCGACCTCAACCTCGCCCTGCCCCGCTTCTACAAACTGCACGGGGCCGCGATCGCTCGCCATCTGGCCCAGCTCACGCGCTCGCGCCACGCGAAATTCGGCAACACCATCTACCATCTGGAGCCGAACATCAAAGAGACCCCCGGCGGTCTACGCGATGTCCAGGTGTGCCGCTGGCTGGCTCAGCTCGTTCCCGGACGCACGGTCGGCGATCCTACCGGCGTCTGGAGATTCCTCGCGCCGGTGCGTCTGTTCCTGCACGAGGCATCGCGGCGCGACAACAACCTGTTGTCATTCGACATGCAGGACGCCATGAGCGACGAACCGGGCGAGATGATGCGGAACTATTTCCGGCATGCCCGCGGCGTCTTCAGCTCGGCGTCTGAAATTCTGGATGCCGTCGAGGAGTCCCAACCCTCCCTCGTGCGCCAGTTCCGCGACTGGCGGTCGCGGCTGTCGAACTCCGAATTCACCGTGTCCCGCGACCGGGTGTATCTTCGCTCTTCGAGCCTGTTGTCCATGGATCCGGAAGCCGTTTGGAGGCTGCTCGAGTTCTCCGGGCGCCACGGGGTTCCGGCATCGAAGGAACTGGAACAGAAGCTGTCGGCCGCACTGCCCGATATCATCGAAGACACCTCCGCGCCCTCCGTCTGGGCGCATCTCAAGGCGGTGCTCTCGCAGCCCAAGGCCTCCTTCGCGATTCGCATCATGCAGCACACGGGTCTGCTCACCGCGCTGTTTCCGGAGTGGGCCCACATCGACTGCCTGGTGGTGCGGGATTTCTACCACCGCTACACCGTCGATGAGCACACCATTGTCGCCATCGAGAATCTGGAGAACCTGGCCGATCCGCGCTTCAAGGAACTGCTGGGTGAGGTGGAGCACATCGCGCTCATTCGCTTTGCCCTCCTGTTCCACGATTCCGGAAAAGGTACCGGCCGCGAGCATTCGGCCGAATCCGTTCGCATCGTGAACGACGCCGGTAACCGCATCGGCATTCCCGAGGTCGATCTGCAAACCATAGCGAAGCTCATCGCCGGGCACCTTTTACTGTCCACCACTACCACTTCGCGCGATCTGGACGATTCGCACACCGGGTTGCTCCTGGCTGATCAGTTGGGAACCGTCGAACAGTTAAAAATGCTCACCCTGCTCACCTACGCCGATATCAGCGCCGTCAATCCCTCGGCTATGACTCCGTGGCGCGCTGACCAGCTCTGGCGTACCTACCTGATCAGTTACCAGGAACTGACCAGTGAGCTCGAGACCGCCCGTATTCACTCGTTCGCCGGCGCCGACCCAGCCACGGCCGCGTTCCTCGAGGGGCTTCCCGAACGCTATCTCAGAACCCATACGATGGAGCAGATCCAGTCTCACGTCATACTGGCCGGGCGCGCCGCCGCCGAGGGCGTCGGCATCGAACTGGTGCGGAGTAATGGCTACTGGCAGGCAGTCGTGGCCACCAATGACCGCCCGGGATTGTTCTCTTCCATCGCGGGTGCGCTCTCCGCTTTCGGCCTCAACATCCTCAAAGCGGAAGCCTTCGCCAACGCCAACGCCACCATCCTCGATTCCTTCGTCTTCTCCGATCCGCTGCGGACGCTGGAATTGAATCCCACCGAAGTGGACCGCCTGCGCGAGACCCTGGTTCGCGTCATCCTCGGCAAGTTGGACGTCCGCAAACTGCTCGCCGACCGGCGCCCGGCCGCGAAACATCCGCAGGCGATCGAGCCCCGCGTCGCGTTCAACAACCGCGCTTCCGCCACCGCGACCTTGATCGAGATCGTCGCCGAAGATCGCCCCGGATTGCTGTACGATCTGGCCAGCACGATGTCGGGCGCGGGTTGCGACATCGTCGTGGTCCTGATCGATACCGAAGCCAATAAAGCACTCGATGTCTTCTATGTGACAGTGAGCGGCGCGAAGGTGGACGGCGAAAAAGAGACTGCGCTCAGAGATGCGTTGCTCGCGGTCTGCAGCAAGTAGAACCCCTGAGGTCCCTCCGTCCGGGCTAGAATACCCGATAGATGCGGTTCGGAGTCGATTTCGGAACGACGCGAATAGTAGTCTCGGTGGCCGATCGAGGCAATTATCCGCTGGTGGGTTTTGAAGAACCCGAGGGATTGGTGCGCGAATGGTATCCGCCGCTGGTGGCATTCCGCCGCAGTGAGCGCCTCTTCGGCTGGAACACCTGGCGCGTGCAATCGGACCCTGAGTGGACCGTCGTGCGGTCACTCAAGCGTTTGCTCAAGGACGCCGGACAGAACACCCTGATCGAGTTCGACGGTTTCAGCGTTCCTCTCCGGCAGGTGCTCATTGAGTTGGTCTCGGCTCTGCGGACCGAGTTGTATTCCAACTCCACGCTGGATCTCGAATATGGCGAACCCCTCGAAGTCATGCTGGGAGTTCCCGCGAACGCCAACAGCAACCAGCGGTTCCTCACCGCCGACGCCTTCCGCGCGGCCGGATTCCAGGTGCTCGGCATGCTGAATGAGCCCTCCGCGGCCAGCATCGAGTATGCCCACTTGAATCGGACTGCGCGCAGATCGGCCGGTCCACAGGGCGCCCTGCTGGTGTACGATCTGGGCGGCGGAACCTTCGACGCTTCCCTGGTGGAGATGACCGAGGAAGGCAACTCCGTTGTTGCCGCCACGGGTATCCCTAACTTCGGCGGTGACGACTTCGACGAGATCCTCGCCCGCCTGGTCCTGGAGGGCTTCGGGTCCGAACTGCCCGGCAGCGAACCACTGTCGGCAGCCGAATGGTTCCGGCTGTACGAGGAATGCCGTGAGAAGAAGGAGATGCTCAACCCCAATACGCGCAAGATCATCATCGATCTGGACCGCGTGCGCGCCGGTTGGGGGAACGCCTCGGTGCCTGTGAACGAGTTCTACGAGCGTTGCCGCGCTCCCATTGAGCAATCCCGCGACTTACTGGATGAGGTGCTGGCCGATCATCCCGAGCATCCCATCGACACGCTCTATGTCACTGGCGGCGGCGCCGAACTCCCGCCCGTCTCGCGCATCCTGAAAGAGACGTTCGGACGCCGCGTCCGCCGCTCCGCCTACATGCGCTCCGCCACCGCGATCGGGCTTGCCATCAGTGCCGGAGCCCCTGACGAATATCGCCTGAAAGACCGCTTGGCCCGCAACTTCGGTGTTTGGCGAGAGGCGCGCCGGGGCGACGATGTGACCTTCGATCTGTTGTTGCCGGCCGGCGCCGGACTGCCCGCGCCGGGCGCTCCGCCGCTGACCACGGTACGCGGCTACCATCCGGTCCACAACGTGGGCCATTTCCGTTATGCCGAATGCACTCGGCTCGGCCCCGACTCGCAACCTCTCGGCGATATCACTGCCTGGGACGAGATCCGCTTTCCCTTTGAGCCGTCGCTTTCCGCCACCGCCGATCTTGCCGCAGTGCCGGTGACCTCCGATGTTCCGTCCTCCGAGCAGTGGATCGAGGAAGAGTATTCCTGCGACGCCAGTGGACGCATCCACGTCACTATCTCCAATCGCACGGCCGGTTACCGCCGGGAGTACAATCTGGGACGCTGGTCGGACGCTCGTCCGGAGAAGGCTAGAATAAAGAAGTGAGCAAACCTCTGGGAACGGTTGCCACTCCTGACTCGCAGACGACGTTGAGCGGCATTCCACTCGAGCCTTACTACGGCCCCACTCCGCCCGGCGAGTTTCCCTACACGCGTGGCATCCACCCCACCATGTACCGGGGACGCCTGTGGACCATGCGGCAGTTCTCGGGCTTCGCCACTCCGGAGGAGACCAACCGACGCTATCGCTATCTGCTCGATCGCGGTCAGACCGGGCTCTCCGTCGCCTTCGATCTGCCCACGTTGATGGGCTATGATTCCGATCATCCCAACTCGCTCGGCGAAGTAGGCAAGTGCGGTGTGGCCATCTCTTCGCTCGAGGACATGGAGATCCTGTTCCGCGATATCCCCCTCGGCGATGTCAGCGTGTCGATGACCATCAACTCGCCGGCTCCCGTTCTGTACGCGATGTATCTCGCGGTCGCCGAACAGCAGGGTGTGGATTGGAACCGCCTGAACGGGACCCTGCAGAACGACATCCTCAAGGAATACATCGCCCAGAAGGAGTACATCTATCCGCCGCGTCCATCCATGCGGCTGGTCACCGATGTCATCGAGCATTCCGTTGAGCGGGTTCCCAAGTTCAATCCTGTTTCGATCAGCGGCTATCATATCCGCGAGGCTGGATCGACGGCCGTGCAGGAGTTGGCCTTTACCCTGCGCGACGGCATCGAATACGTGGATTGGGCCATCGAGCGTGGCATTCCGGTGGACGCCTTCGCCCCGCGCCTCAGCTTCTTCTTCAACGCCCATAACGACTTCTTCGAAGAGATCGCCAAGTATCGCGCAGCCCGCCGCATCTGGGCCCACGTCATGCGCGACCGCTACCGGGCCCAGGACGAGCGCAGTCTCAAACTGCGGTTCCACACGCAAACCGCGGGCTGCTCGCTCACCTGGCAGCAGCCCTATAACAATGTGGTACGCACCGCCATTCAGGCGCTTGCGGCCGTGATGGGCGGCACCCAGTCGCTGCACACGAATTCGCTCGATGAAGCCTACGCGCTGCCGAGCGAGAGCGCGGTGAAGCTGGCGCTCCGTACCCAGCAGATCATCGCCCACGAGAGCGGGATCCCCGCGGTGGCCGATCCGCTGGGTGGAAGCTGGTTTGTCGAGCGTCTGACCGATGAAGTGGAGAAGGCCGCCAACGACTACATCCGGACCATCGACGCGATGGGCGGCATGATTCCCGCCATCGAGCGCAGTTATCCCCAGAGCGAGATTGCCGACGCCAGCTACCGCTATCAGCGCGCGGTGGAACAGAAAGAGCGCATCATCGTCGGAGTGAACGCTTTCGAGGAAGAGCATCCGGAGCAGATCGATCTGCTGCAGATCGACGAATCGACCGAAGCCCTGCAGTGTGAAAAGCTCGCCAAACTGCGGAAACGGCGCGACGCCGGAAAGGTTCAGCGAGCCCTCGACGGCTTGCGCTCGGCGGCCGAGGGAACCGGCAATACCATGCCCCATATCCTCGAATCGGTGCGCGCGTATGCGACGGTCGGCGAGATCTGCGATGCGTTCCGGGAAGTGTTCGGCACATACGAGGAGAGCAGCGTTCTATAATTAGCACGAGCCTCCTTCACGGAAAGAGACTTTGGCGGGCATCAGCCGCCAGACTGAATTCAGACTCAGAATGGATCATCGAATCCGAGTGCTCGTGGCCAAACCTGGCCTGGATGGGCACGACCGTGGCGCAAAGGTTATCGCCCGGGCGCTGCGCGATGCCGGCATGGAAGTGGTATACACCGGATTGCGGCAGAGTCCGGAGATGATTGTGAACGCAGCCCTCCAGGAGGACGTTCAGGTGATCGGGTTATCCATTCTCTCCGGAGCGCATAACGCCATTGTTCCGCGCGTTATGGATCTGCTGCGGGAAAAGAATATGACGGACGTGCTGGTTGTGGTCGGCGGCACGATTCCGGACGAAGACGCGGAAAAACTCAAAAGCGGGGGAGTCGCGGCGGTGTTCCAGCCCGGGGCTTCGCTCGATGAGATTGTCGAGTTTATCCGTGCCTCCGTCGAACAACCGGCCTGATGCCGCTGAAAGCGGCGCCGATAAGATGACCCCGGCGGAAACGGCCGCACGCTGCGGCTCAGCCACCAGGGTTCACGGAGAGTAATGATGCAGGAAAAACTGAATATCGCCGTATTTGTCGATTACGACAACATAGAAATCGGCGTGAAATCGACGTTGCGGCGCGAATTCGATGTATCGCTCGCGCTCGACTCGTTAAAGGAGCGTGGCGACATCGTTGCAAAGTTCGCCTACGCAAACTGGGGCCGCCAGGAAGGGGCCACGCGGCAGATGGCGGAGAACGCGGTACAGATGGTACAGCGCATTCCGTCGCCGCGCGGCGATAAGAACGGCGCCGATATCAACCTCGCTCTCGACGCGCTCGAGATGGCCTTTACCCACCAGCACGTCAACGCCTTCGCCATTGTCAGCGGCGATAGCGATTTCATCCCGCTGGTAAACAAGCTGAAGGAGTATGGGAAGACCGTGTTCGTCGTCGGCGGACGGGCTTTCACCAGCACCATCCTTCAGCAGAATTGTCACGAGTTCATCAGCTACGAAAGCCTGTTGCTGATCGACGGTCCGGAACGAGCGGAACGAGCGGAACGAGCGGAAAGACCCGCCGTTGCGCCCCCGGTTGCATCTGGAATCTCGGTGTCCCTGCCGGGCGAGCAGCGGGCCATCGATCAGCGCTCCGGCGAACCGCGCGTGGAACCGCGACCCGAACCGCGCGGCGGCGACGGCCGCCCGCCACGAAAGGACTTCAAGGACCGCGAACGGCGCCAGCGTCCGGCTCCCCTCGAACTGGAACAGGCTATGCCGCTGGTGGAGCGCGCGCTGCAGGTGCTGGAACGCCGCGGCGTTCAGCCGCAGCTCGGACTGCTCAAATCCACCATGCTGCAGCTCGATTCGACATTCAGCGAACGGGCCTACGGAGCGAGCAGCTTCTCGGAATTTATCGATCGTCTAAAGAAGGCCGACTACGTGAACGTCACCGGCCAAGGCGGGCGCCTGTTGATCGAGCGCAAGGCATCCGCACAGCCGGAACGTCCGGTATTGCGGCCCGAGGAAGGGCTTCCGCAACTGCGCGACGTCCTCGAAACGCACCGGCTCGATCTCGAAAACGGCGCTTCCGCCGAAGATTTGGCGGGTTGGGTGACCGAGGAGCAGCCCTCGCTCGACTGGAAGGCGTATGGCTTCCAGGAGTTCTTCGAGTTCCTCAACTACGCGCAGGACAAGTTGCTGGTTCGTGTCGAGCCCGAGGAAGAACGGGGCCTGATCGTACACCTCGGCGCCGAGTTCTATCCGCCCGCTCCGCCGCTGCAACCCGAGCCGCCGCCCGCTGACGAAGTGGAAGAAGAGGACGAAGGTCCTCAGCCCATCGTCCTGGGGCAGCCGACGATCTTCGAGCCGAATCCGCCGCCGCCGCCGCCGGTCAAGCAGGCAAGGGCTCCGCGCAAGCGCGCCACCACCAAGAAGACGGCGGGCCAGTCAACTACCACGCGCCGTCCGCGCAAGAGGAAGCCGGAATGATCGAAAGACTGACGCCCCCAGGGGTAGTGGCTCCGCGCGGTCCCTACTCGCCGGCTGTGCGAGCCGGCGACTTTATTTTCGTCGCCGGCCAGGGTCCGGTGGATCCGGACACCAATCAGCTGTCGCTCGGCGATATTCAGCACGAGACCCGGCTGGTGCTGGGCAACATCCAGCGGATCCTCGAAGGCTGCGGATCGTCGATGGCACAGGTAGTGAAATGCTCGGTGTTCCTCAGCGAAGGCAAGGACTTTCGCGCGATGAATGAGGTCTACGCCGAGTTCTTCGGCCAGCACAAGCCGGCTCGCACCACGGTGGTGGTGTCGTTTGTCGAGCCGGGAATGAAGGTCGAAATCGACGCCGTCGCCTACCAGCCGCGCTAGATTCGAGGCCTTGTGTTCCTTAGCGCCCGCCGGCCATTGCAGAGATGCGGTGGCCGGCGCGGTGTTTCGTGCCCGACTCCGGGAGGAGGCAAGTTCCGTGGACGCTGGCCATGGTAAAAAAATGTCCGCTGTCCGACAAAATTCACGGTTGCATGTCCGGGAATGCTCTGTTATTCTTAAAAACGTCGCCCCGTACTGATTGC
>CAVTTC010000011.1:0-157500 GCA_963737465.1 uncultured Acidobacteriota bacterium | reverse complement strand
AATCCTCCTTCGAGTGCAAAGGCATAAACCAGGTTGACTGCGAGACCAACAAGTCAAGCAGGTGCGAAAGCAGGACATAGTGATCCGGTGGTTCTGTATGGAAGGGCCATCGCTCAACGGATAAAAGGTACGCCGGGGATAACAGGCTGATCGGAGTCAAGAGTTCACATCGACGCTCCGGTTTGGCACCTCGATGTCGGTTCATCGCATCCTGGGGGTGTAGAAGCTCCCAAGGGTTAGGCTGTTCGCCTATTAAAGCGGTACGTGAACTGGGTTCAGAACGTCGCGAGACAGTTCGGTCCCTATCTGAGGTGGGCGTAGGAGATTTGAGGGGGCTTGTCCTTAGTACGAGAGGACCGGGATGAACAGACCTCTTGTGATCCTGTTGTCACGCCAGTGGCATAGCAGGGTAGCGAAGTCTGGTTAGGATAAGCGCTGAATGCATATAAGCGCGAAACCTTCCCCAAGATGAGATCTCCCAAGCGAAAGCTAAGAAGGGCCGTGGAAGACGACCACGTTGATAGGCCGGATGTGGAAGCGCAGTAATACGTTGAGCTGACCGGTACTAATAGCCCGTTCGGCTTGACCATAAAATTCATTTTGCACACAGGCGAGCGCTCGATGAGCTGCTCGTGTGATAGAAAGCCCATCCATATTCCCCAGGTTTTGGGTGATCCTAGCGAGGGGGTCACACCCGTTCCCATCCCGAACACGGCAGTTAAGCCCCTCAGCCCCGATGGTACTGCGCGCGCAAGTGCGTGGGAGAGTAGGACGTCGCCCAAATTAATCAGCCAAAAGGCCCCGAGCGATCGGGGCCTTTTGGCGTTTGCTGGGCTGAAAATCCCCGCTTGGACGGGCTTTCTGGTCGCCGGTCAGGCCGCCGATCCACTGCGAGGCACCTGTTTGAGTGGGAAAGCGATCGCGAAGCGGGTGCCCTTGGAGCGATCCACCTCCATCACACCTCCCAGTTGGGACATCAGCAGATTCAATAATCGCAGTCCCATGGATTGAGGGTCCTCGAGATCCACATCGGGCGGCAATCCGACGCCGTTATCGGACACTTCCAGGAAACATCGGGAATCCGAACTTCGGAACGCGACCTCCACCACTCCCTCGCGCTTGCCGGGAAATGCGTGTTTCAGGCTGTTGCTGACGAGTTCGTTCACAATCAACCCGCTGGGCACGGCTTGTGTGAGTTCCAGCCAGAGTGGTTCCGCGGTCACGTTCACCCGGACCGCTCTCGCATGGGCGGAGTACACCGAACTGACATCCTTGGTCAACCTGACCAGATACTGCGAGAATTCGATACGGGACAGATCCGGCGCCCCGTACAGCATTTCATGGATGGCGGCTATGGATCGCACGCGAGTGTTCATCTCCTCGAGAATCGCCTGCGTCCGCGCATCCACCAGGTGCTCGGCTTGCAGATTGAGCAGGCTGGCGATGATCTGAAGGTTGTTCTTCACACGGTGATGGATCTCCTTCAGCAGCACCTCCTTCTCCCGTAGCGAGGTCCGAAGCTGGTTCTCGGCACGCTGGCGCTCGGTGATGTCGCTGTTGATCTCGAGGACATTGAGCGGTTGGCCCTTGGAGTCGAGTTGCAGGGCCCACCTGCTCCACACGGTCATTTTTGTGCCGTTCCTCCGTGTGTGGATCACCTCCCCTTCCCAACGGCCCTGAGAAATCAGCAGCGATTCGATCCGCTCAACGGGTTCTGGAAATGAAGCCGCCAGCAGGGTAGTGGCTAGCTGGCCGACGGCCTCGGCCTTACTCCAGCCGTACGTCTCGGCGGCCGCGCCATTCCAGAACACAATAGTCCCGTCCAGACGCCGCACGATCACCAGGTCCTGGGCGAACTCCAGTATCTGCGCCTGCTGCTGCAACTGCTCCTGAACTTGCCGGGTCTCCGTGATGTCCTGCATCACCTTGGCAAAACCCCGCAGCCGTCCGCTCTGGTCCCGGACTGTGGTGAGCACTCCACTGGCAAAGAAACGGCTTCCGTCCTTTCTGACGTGCCAGCGTTCGTCTTCGGAACACCCGGAAGTCCGCGCCGTATCTAACTCACGCTCCGGTTCGCCGGCTGAGACATCCTGCGGCGTGAACAATCTGGCAATCGGTTGACCGATGATCTCGGACTCGGTATACCGCAACAAGCGTTCCGCTCCCGAGTTCCACGACACGATCCTCCCGCCTGGATCGGTCTGGAACAACGCATAATCGCGGACACTGTCCACAAACAGCCGGAACCGCTCTTCACTTTCGCGCAGCTCGCTCACCGTCTGATTACGCCGGGTGACGTCGCGTACGTTCACCTGCACCACCTGCTGGCCACCCACGGCGTAGCTGTTGGCCAGTAACTCCCCAACGATAAATCTACCGTCGCGGTTGACAAGTTGCACGTCGTCGTGGCGGCTGACCTCATGTTCCCGAGCCTCCGAGACAATTCCCATAGCGGGACCGGCCGCACGAAAACATTCCATCTCCGCCGCCCGGCGCCCCATCAACTGCTCGCGCCCGAACCCGGTAAGCTCCAGGAAAAAGGCATTTACGTCGGTGAGTTTCTCCGTTTCGGCGTCGAAGATCAGGATTCCGTCCTTCGCTGTTTCGAAAAGACGTTGATAGCGGACCTCCGCCTCCTCCCGCCGCTCGGTGACATCCTCAATGGCCAATAGGAGCCTCCGTTGCCGGTCGTTGTCGAGAGAGATCCGTTTCGCGCTCAGCCGCATTCGGCGCCGCTTGACATGCGGAAACTCGTGTACAATCTCAAAATCCTGAAAGGCCTCATTGCGGAAGACGGCGTTGCCCAGCAGTTCCCGCAACCTTGGAACGTTCCACTGCCCGTTGCCCAGATCGTACAGGAACCGGCCTTCGGTTTCGCTGCGACTAACTTGGAACAGATCGTAAAATGAGGCCGTTGCGCGCTGGATCCGCAGGTCTCCGTCCAGCACCAGCAGCGGCTCGCGCACCGTCTCTATAATGCCCTCAGCGTAGTCGCGAGCCTCCTCGGCGGCACTCAACATCCGCTTCAGCGGATCGATGTCCAAGAAAACCACGACAACTCCCGCGATTCGTGCATCCACGGTTCGATACGGGCGGATGGTCACCGAGTACCAGCGCCCCTGGCTGTCCTGTATGTCGGACTGGTCAATGGTGAGATTCTCCAGCACCTGTTGCATTCGCGAATCCAGCGTGCCGACATCCATCAGGCGCTGGAAGTGCTTCATTGGGAACCCTACATCGGTAGGCTTCACACCCAGCACTCGTTCCGCGGCGACGCTGTATCGCCGCAGACGCAGGTCGTTATCCAACATCAGGAATGCCACATTCACCGCGGCTAACAAATTGATCAAATCACTGTTAGCCCTGCCCAGTTCCTGATTGCGATTCTGCAATTCCTCATTAACGGTGGTCAGTTCTTCGTTGGCGCTCTGCAACTCTTCCTTGGTTGTACTCAACTCTTCGTTGGTGCTGAGCAGTTCCTCATTCGCGCTTCGAATCTCTTCGTTCGCCGATCGTAACTCCTCTACGTTCGCCTCATAGTCCTCATTGGCATTGCGAAGCGATTCGCGCAGGTCGGCATTCTGTTTTTGCTGAGCGTGCAGTTGGTCCTCGAGCGAGGCCGCGTACCCGCTGGAACCCTGGGGTTCCACGACGCCGGAATTGGGTATCTGGGCATCGGTGAGTCCCTGAAAAACTACCAGGTAATAGGACTCTCCCTGCGAAGCTCCCGCGATCGGCGTCACTTCGATTTCAACTCTGCGAAGATTCCCATCGCTCTGTAGAATCAGTCCGGTCTCCCGGATTGTGGTGTTCTGCGCAGACGCCGCATGGACGGCCTTGCGGACCGGAGTGGTCAGGGTTTCACGGGCCATCCGCAGCAGGTCGAACGTCGGCTCTCCTGGGCTGGGTTCCAAAAACGCGCCCGTGCGGCCCCGAAAATGGAGAATCTGGAACCCCGAGTCAATGACAACCGCGGCCGGCGTGTACCGGCTCTGAAGCACCAGGTCGGCCTTCTTCTGCAGTTCAATCCCCCCTAGGGTCGTGCGCTGCGGCTCAAAGGGAGCCTTCAATCGTTCCACGGCGGTGGCGCCGCCCCCGGAATGCAGTGTCAGCGCAAGCGGCACCTGCTTCCGGCCGTATATCCGGTGTTGATGATCGATTTCGATAAACAATTCACCGGCGGCGACGATGGACTCCGCGCTCCCCAGCACCAGCAATCCGTTCTCTTTCAAGCTGTAGTGGAATATCGGCAGCACTCGCCGTTGCAGCGCCGTATCGAGATAGATCAGCAGGTTGCGGCAGCTGATCAGATCCATGTTTCCGAACGGGGCGTCTTGCGTAATGTCCTGTCGGGCGAAGATACAGCTCTCCCGGATCTGCTTACTGATGTGATAGCCCCGGTCGCCGGTCACGAAGAAACGGGACAGCCGTCCCGGCGAGACATCCTGCGCGATGATGTCCGGATAGTTCGCGCTTCGCGCGCCGTCCAGCGCCACCTCGCTGATGTCGGTGCCGAATAGCTGAAGCGGCATGCCTGGTTGAACGTCGTCGGCTAACTCAGTCAGACAGATAGCTAGCGAATATACCTCTTCGCCCGTTGCGCAGCCGGGAACCCACACGCGAAAAGGCTGGTCGGCCTTACGGGAGACCAAACGTTCTTTCAACACACTGGTAAGCGCATCGAAAACCTGCGGATCGCGAAAGAAGTTGGTGACGCTGATCAGCAGGTCGCGATAAAGGTGTTGAACCTCGTCAGCCGAACCCTCCAGATACTCGACATACTCGCCAAGGGTTCTGGTCCGCGTAACCACCATGCGGCGGCCAATCCGCCGGCGGACGGTGTTCGCCTTGTAATGCGCGAAATCGACCCGGGTCCGGTTGCGCAGGATTTGAAAGATCTTCTTCACCTCGCCATCCCCGTCGGGCAGAGTTTCCGCCTCACTCCGATCCGGCTGGGGAGGGCGCACGAACGGGTGATGACTGAGATAGACCAACTCTCGTGCGATATCGGCGGGCGACAGCACATAATCGACGGCGCCGGTCGCCACTGCGCTGCGCGGCATGCTCACGTGCATTGCCGTTTCATCGCTCTGCGCGAACGTCAACCCGCAGTCCGCCTTGATGGCCTTGACGCCTTCGCTTCCGTCCGACCCGTTGCCGGACAACACGACACCCACGGCCCGTCCGCCTTGAACGTTAGCTAAGGATCGGAAGAACGCGTCGATAGGCAGGTGCAGGCCGGGACCGCGCCCCAACAGGCGGAGAGCATCCCCTTCCAGAATCAGGGTGACATTCGGCGGAATAACATACACCTCATTCGGCCGTACGGGCGTTCCGTCGGCCACGCTGCGAACTGGCATCGAGCTGTTCTTGGCCAGGATCTCGGGCAGCTGACTTTCATGGTGGGGATCCAGGTGCAACACGAAGACGAGCGCGATGCCGGGGTTCTCCGGTATCGCCTGCAGCAGGCGTACCATCGCGTCAAGTGCGCCGGCCGATCCGCCCACACCCACAATCGGAAACGGCTGCCCGCGAGGAGGACTGAGATCCGCTTCGTTGCCCCGGTCCACGTTCAGCACACTCGTGTTCGCGCCGGCTGTCGTGGACGTTGGTCCCGAACCGTCAGTCGGAGTCCGGGGTTCCGGGTCTGTCATGGTGTCCTCCAGTTGTAACGGTCCGCCGCTCTGAACGGCCCGCCTCGTCTCCAACCTTAGTCAGTGGCAGCGTGACGTGAATCCGCACTCCGGCGCCCGGCCTGGAATCGATTCTGATCCTGGCGCCAATGGCGGACGCGCGTTCCACCATGCTCACCAATCCGAGCCCGGGTCGCGCTACCTCGCGCGGATCGAACCCGACACCAGTATCGCGAATACTCAAATCGAGTACCGCCGGCCCGCCCACCAGGGCGATGTTCACTTGAGCCTGGCCGGCGTGCTGACCGGTATTGCGGAGTGCCTCCTGCGCGATCCGGTAGAGGCAAACCGAAGCTTCGGACGGCAGATCTTCGGGGACCCCACGCGCCGAAAAGCGCGTCGGTATGAGGTAGTGCTCCTCAAAGTTCTCGGCCAGTTGCCGCAGGGCGACTTCCAACCCCAAATCGTCCAGAATGGCGGGATGCAAGCGCTGGGATACCATCTTTACGGCGCTCGACAGTTCACCCGCCCGCTCCATCATCTTTCCGAACTGCTGCCCAAGCGACTCTCGGATCCCGTCCGGAAGCTGCTGCCAGAAGGTCTCCAGTTCGATGTGCAGCAGCGCCAGCCGCTGCCCTATGTCATCGTGCAGATCTCGGGCGATTGCCGCCCGTTCCTGCTCCTGCGCCTCAAACAGGCGAACGGTCACTTCGCTGAGTTCCTTCTGGGTGCGGATCAGGGTCTCGGCCGTAATGCTCGCTTCGTGTTCCTGCTGTGCGCGTGCGGCCCTCTGCTGCAGCGCGATCTCGATACTCGCGTGCAGTTCCTGTTCAACGAAGGGTTTGATCACATACCCATAAGGTTCGGTGATCCGGGCGCGCCGCAGCGTTTCGGGATCGCTGTAGGCGGTAATGAATACCGTGGGCAGATTCCACAGTTCACGTGCGCGCTCGGCTACCTCGATGCCGTCCAGGTCCCCTTCCAGTCCGATATCGGCCAATAAAAGGTCGGGGCTCGTTTGCGCAATCAGTTCCAGCGCCGCAGTCCCGCTCCTGGCTACTCCCACAACCTGATAGCGGAAACGCCGCAGCACGCGCTCTAAATGAGTGCTAGTGAGTACCTCGTCTTCCAGAATTAAGATCTTTGGGCTTTCCACTGACGCTGGCCTCTCAAGTTAATGTTGTAACAGTTTGCTGATCGGGTGGTGGCCCGCTCTTGCCGACGCCTGGCCTCCAGTGGTTGCGGAAAAGCGTGTCTCGGCAAGAGTGCCGAGACGGCACGCAAGAGTGCGTGCGCCACATCCGACGCCTCCAGCTTCTACACGTCCCATGCTAAGCTGTAGAAGTTCGAGGTATCCCGCTTTGACGCCCAGATCCGATCTCCCCCAAGGCACCCTGGACCTGTTGATCCTCAAGATCGTCGCCCTTGGTCCCGTCCACGGTTACGCCATCGCCCAACGCCTGCAACAGGTTTCGCGCGACGTCGTTCAGGTACCGCAAGGCTCGCTCTACCCGGCTTTGCACCGTCTCGAAAACCGCGGACTGATGGCCGCCCACTGGAAGGAGACCGAGACTGGCCGTGAGGCCAAGTTCTACCGGCTCACCCGCAAGGGACGCGCACACCTGAACGCCGAAGCCGCCAGCTGGCAGCGGCTGGCCGAAGCCGTCGGCCTGATCCTGCTGCTCTCGGAGGAAGGTGCAGGATGACCTGGTGGGAACGCCTCTGGCGCCGCGGCAAACTAGAGCAGCAACTCGACAAGGAACTGGCTTTCCACCTGGAGCAGCACTCCGCCGATCTCATCGCGCGAGGTGTCCCCGCGGACGAGGCCCAGCGCCAGGCCCGTATGGCACTCGGCGGTGCCGAACAGGTGAAGGAGGAGTGCCGCGATGCCCGTGGCACACGCTGGCTCGAAGACCTCTGGAGCGACATTCGCTACACCCTTCGCACCCTCCGCCAGAAGCCCGGCTTTGCGGCCGTTGTCCTGTCTACGCTGGCCCTCGGCATCGGCGCCACCACAGTCATGTTCAGCGTCGTGGACAGCGTTCTGCTCAAACCGCTGCCGTTCGCCGAGCCGGGCCGCCTGGTGGCGGTGTCCGCCCGTCAGGAGAACTCCCGCAATGACCGTCAGAATGTGGCCTACCCGGATTTCCTTGACTGTCAGCGACGCAGCCGCTCGCTGGAGTTGGCCGGCTGGGTCTTCAGTTCCGCGACACTGAGCGAACCCGGAGAGGCCGAATACGAACAACAGTTCGAGATCACCCACAACCTGTTTTCCGTTCTCGGTGTTTCACCGTTTCGCGGCCGCGCGTTTCTTCCCGAAGAAGACAAACCAGGTGGAACGCCGGTGGCGATCCTGGGCTATGGCTTGTGGCAGCGCCATTTCGCCGGGGATCCCGCCGCGGTCGGCGCGACACTGGTCCTGGACGGAAAGCGCTATACCGTCGTCGGCATCGCCCCCTCGGGATTCCAGCTGGATGGGGAAGGCGACGTATATACACCGCTGGGGCAGGACACCGCGGCGTACCTGCGGAAGCGCTTTGCCCACCCGGTCCGCGGACTGGGCCGCCTACAGCCCGGCTCGACGTTGGCCCAGGCACAGGCTGAGGTCCAGTTGTTGGGCGATGCCCTCGCGAAACAGTATCCGGATTCCAACAAGGGACGCGTTCTCCAGGTGCTGCCGCTACGTCCCGATGTGGAGGCGGTCCAATCGACGCTGTGGCTGCTCCTCGGCGCTGTGACTCTGGTTCTATTGATCGCGTGCGCCAACGTTGCCGGCCTTCTGCTGGCCCGTGCCGTATCCCGCGATCGAGAGTTGGCCATGCGAGTGGCGCTCGGCGCCGGCCGTTGGCGGCTGGTGCGCCAGTGCCTCACCGAAAGCGCCGTACTCGGCCTCGGCGGTGGCGCCCTCGGAATCGGACTGGCGGCCGCGGCCATCCGCCCATTCGTGTCGCTTTGGCCCGGCGATCTGCCCCGCGCCAATGAGGTGCGGTTGGATTGGCGGGTGCTGGCCTTCACGCTCGCGGTCTCGCTCTTCAGCGGTCTTCTGTTCGGCCTGGCCCCCGCCCTGCGCGTCTCCCTTCGCGCGCTCGAACGGACTCTGCGTGCCGGAGCGCGCGGAATTGCCGGCAGTTCGCGCCGCCTCCAAGGCGGATTCGTGATCTCGCAGATCGCGCTGGCCGTGGTGCTGCTGGTCTCCGCCGGCATGCTGGGGCGCACGCTCTTACGCCTGTCCGCCTTGGATCCTGGTGTCAACATCAGGAATGTGCTGGTCACGCGGATGGCCCTTTCGCCGTCGGTGCTGAACGATCCGGCGCGCATCCGCGCGGCCTGGGATGACGTTCTCCGCCGCGCGCGCGGTGTGCCGGGAATCAGTTCGGCCGCCATCGTCGATACCGTCCCCATGCGCGAGGGTCACAACGAGAACGGCTACTGGACCAACGCCGCCCTGCCGCCCGAAAATCGCCAACCCGTGGCCCTATCAACCTGTGTGACGCCGGACTATTTCAACGTGATGGGCATTCCGCTGCAGGAAGGCCGCCTCTTCACCGACCACGACCGCATGGGCAGCCGGCGCGTCATCGTCATCGACGACGTCCTGGCCCGCAGCGCGTTCGAGGGTCAGCGAGCCGTTGGCCGCCAGCTATGGATTCCCGACATGGGTTCCGACCCCCTGCTGGTAGTCGGAGTGGTGGGCCATGTCCGGTATTGGGGACTCGCCGGCGACGATCAGTCCAAACTGCGGGCGCAGTTCTACTATCCGTTCGCCCAAGTGCCGGACCCGTGGCTGCGCCGCTGGTCGGAGTTGATGTCGATCACTGCCCGCACCACCGTCGCGCCTTTGACCGTTGTCCAGCCGTTGCGTCACGAGCTGCGGGGCGCCGCCAACGATCAGGTGCTGTACCAGGTCCGCACGTTGGAGCAGCTCACCGCCGGCACCCTGGACCGCCAGCGTTTTCTGCTGTTCCTGTTCGGCATCTTCGCCGCGCTGTCCTTGCTGCTGGCGTCCATCGGAATCTACGGCGTGCTGGCCTACCTCACCGGACTACGCGTGCCCGAGTTTGGAGTGCGCATGGCACTGGGGGCCACGGCCCGGGACGTTCGCGGCCTGGTGTTCCGCCAGAGCCTGGGCATGGTCGTGCTTGGGGTGCTGGCCGGTGCGGCCGCCGCCCTGGCCGCGGGTCGCGTCCTCCAACGCCTGGTGGAAGGAATGCAGCCCATGACTCCAGAGACGTTCTTCCTGATGATCGGAGTCCTGGTAGCCGCCGCCCTCGTCGCCACCTTCCTTCCCGCCCGCCGCGCCAGCCAAACCGACCCGATCCGAGCCCTGCGCCAGGACTGAACCGGCCGATGTAGGTGGACGTGAGCCCGCGCTGGCTTAATTCGGGCCCACGCCAGATCCCATGGGGCTCTGGCCCACGGTAAGGATGATGACAGTGCTCTCCGCTCTGTTGGCCGCCGGCCTGCTGATATGGGCGGTGAAAGACCGACACGTGGAATCGGTGACCGCGGCTCGGAACTTCAAAGTGACGGATGTCCAGTTTCGGGAGGATGGGACCATCGCGGCCTTCAGCGGCCGTGTGGCCAAGGGAGCCTCTTAAAACAAAAAAGCGCCGGGCAACCAGATTCGCATCCTAGCCGTATCCGCCCGGAGGGATCCGATCGCGGGCATGCGTGATATGTTCCTATTGATGAAACTGTTGTTTAGGCAATGCGGATGACACTTCTTATGAAACTCAAATATTTGGTAGGTGTGATGGTTCTGTCGCTGGTAATGGCGGGCTGCGGCGGCAGAACGGCAAATGTCAGCGACGCCGAGAAGAAGCTCAGTGACACCGAGAAGCAGCTACAGGAGGCGAAGGGCCAGGCGGGGGCCGAGCAGAGGGTCGCCGAGCTGGAAAAGCAACTTGCAGACGCCAAGAAAGAGCTGGCTGCGGCGAAACCTGAAGCGGCGGCTCCGGCAGCGCCTGCGGCCCCGGCCGAACCACCGCCGCCACCGAAGCCGATTAACTACGTGATTGCGGCGGGCACCCCGATTCCAGTCCGCACTACAACCGCGCTGACGACAAAGGTAGCCAAGACGGGCGAGCCGTTTTCAGCCTCACTGACGCAGTCGCTGACCGTGGATGGGGTGGTATTGGCCGCTGCCGGTGCGCCGGTTTCCGGCGTGATCGTGCTGAGCGATCCCGGCGGCAAGGTGAAGGGGAAGGCATCCATCAGCCTGGCTCTGAGGTCGATCAAGGGTACCCATGGGCCCATTGCAGTCGAGACGGACAGCAAGGAAGCGATCGCCAAGAGCACGGTGAAGAAGGATGTCGCCCGCGGAGGAATCATGACGGGTGCCGGAGCTGCGATTGGAGCAATTGCCGGCGGCGGCAAGGGCGCGGCGATCGGCGCAGGGGTGGGGGCGGCAGCGGGTGTGGGAACGGCGATGGCGACGAAGGGTGCGCCAGCGGAATTCCCGGCCGAAACGGCACTGACCTTTAGAACGACGGCTCCAGTGACGGTGACGGTCCAGCCGTAAACTTTTTTACAGTCCGGCCCATTCCGCTAATCTTGCCAAGGACCCGGCGATATTCATCTGAACATATCCAAGGTCGGTCCCCATCAGGCTGGAGGGTCGGATGAAAGGCGAATTCGCGGCCTCGGCAAGAATCGTCAAATCGCGGGAGACACCGGACGCAGGCGCGCCCTCCCAGTTTCGGAGATAGCCGTACTGAGAGCGTGTGTGCGAACCCGGCTGCCTATCGAGCTCCCGCAGCGCAAGCCGCAGCGAATTGAGTTCACGAGCGATGGCGGCATTTCGCTGAGAGATCAGCAACTCCAGTTTTGAATGCCGGTTGCAAAGAGTCCGGTGCGAGCGTTCCATGATTGCATCGAGATCCCGCAACTGGCGTTGATTCAGAACAACTCTCAACTTCACCGACCCGAACAGGCCGACTCTCGCCTCCACACTCGCGGAATACTCCAGGGCGCCCACCTTGTTCAATAGCGACTTAATGGCATCATTGAGCCTGGCGATCTGATCCTTGGCGAGAACCCATTGCTCCTCGCGCCTTCTCTCTTTGGCGAGTTCCTCACGGTGTCGATCCAAAGCCATCTCGACCGGGAGTGGATCGCCCTTGAGCACATGCGTTTCGAACGAGAGAATGGCGGTTCGCGCAATCACATCGTCGGTCATCTCCATCGCCAGATTCAGCAGAAACCGCCGAACATGGCTCCCTTTCAGGTTCGATCGCGCCGTGGGGAGGGAGGCGACGACCGAGTAAACGTCCAACGCTGAAAGCACGCGAGTCCTCTCCCGGTCAAATTGACTGACCATCTCGAGCGATTCCTTCGCCTCCTTGGCATCGGTCATGACCAAGGCCAGCAGAAGAGATGTAAAGGCACCGTCGCGATTTTGCGTGAGGAAGTAGTTCCTTCGAAAGGAATCCCGCGCAGCGCGGAATTTTCCGCTCTCGATTCGCTGTAGAACCTCTCGCAGGGCGTACAAATCCCCCGGTTCAGCAACTCTCTTTGACGTACCCTCCGTTCGCACTTGCAGGTGCTTTGGAGCGGCATAGGGATCCGGACTCAGCATGCCACGAGGACTGATGAACTCCTGTCCCGAATTCTCATTGGCTGGAAACCAGTAGTGCAGTACGGGTGGCGTGCCCGACGGAGTTTCCGAAAACAAAAACTGTCCCTTGTCGTCCGTATAGGGCCTAAACGCCGGGATTGTAAACACCGTCGTGTAGACATAGTCCTGCCGTTTGCTGAGAACCTGAACGACAGACATGCCGGCCGCATTCTCCACATTTCGAAGAATGTAGGTCCCTGGGCCGAGGGTAACGGGAGGCACTCCCGCGATGCTCACCGGCTCGCTCACCTTGAATGTCACCGGAGAGTTTGCCTTGACTGATCCAATGGTGCTTACAACCAGGGTAAGCGCGACAATAATTTCTCGAGCCACTTTAATCGCTCCTTAGTCGCGTGTGTTGTCTGAGTCTACCACCCAAGTGGTGTGGAGGGAAGCCTAAATGACACGCGTGCCGGATGAGCGCACCGCTCGCTTAATGCGCAATAATGAACGCTGCAAGGGACCGCAGGGAGGAACAAAATGGCAGGAACCTACAAGCTAATGGAATTGGTCGGTACATCTCCGACAAGTTTTGCCGAGGCCACGAAGGCCGCGATTGCCGAGGCATCTAAGACCGTGCGCCACATGGACTGGTTCGAGGTTGTACGGGAAAGCGGCAGGATTACCGACGGCCAAGTTGCGGAGTTTCAGGTCACCCTGAAGGTCGGATTCAAGATCGAACGTTAAGACGACCGAAGCAACTGTCCGGGTACCCTCGGGGGCACGACCAAGCAGGGATCCGTCGAACGGTTGTTGACGCCGAGTTAAATTAAGAGTTCCTGCCGCTCCCGGGTGTCGCCGATCCCGGGGTGTGGGATCTGCGGGAACTCTGGGTTCACTCCTTCCCGCCGTTCCTGCTGGATCTTTTACGCCGCGAACAAAAGGATGCGTTCGACCAAGTGATGCAGATCGGCGCCGCCAAGGATCCCCGGGTGGAAATGAAGCTTCGATTTCGCATGTGTCCCTATGGGACCCGGTCCTACTACGAGTTCTTTCGCGCCGCCGAGCAATACCACCTGGCGGAGGTCGCGGACCGCATTACTTGTCCCATGCTGGTAACAGACCCGGAGGGCGAACAATTCTTTCCAGGACAACCGCAGAAGCTCTATCACGCGCTGCGCTGCCGGAAGAAGCTGATTCGCTTCACTCACGCGCAGGGCGCGGGCGAGCACTGTGAGGCAGCAGCACCCGGTTACCGGGATTACTGCATCTATAACTGGCTCGCGGAAGCCCTTGCTTGAGGAATGGCGTATGTGACGTGTTGTCGCGGAGATCGTTGTTTGCGGCCGCCGCGGCCCACTGCCCGCGTCTCGCGCAGACGCCGATACAGCGGCTTGGGCGGGATCTCGCTCTGAGGGAACGTTGTCAAAACCCGTCAGTCAAAGGACACTATAAATAAGCGGGAAAGTTGTGCCGGAAACGACCAGCACTCACGAGCCATTGCTCGTCAACACACTCGGGCATTGCGCCGGTGCGGCGATCTTCGGCATCCTCGTGTACTTGTTCGTGCTCGACTGGCGAAGGTCCGGCCGAAGCCGCAGCAAGCTTTCGGCGATCGCCGGAGGACTCGCGCTCGTTTGGAATCTCGGGTCGTTAGCGGCGTTTTCCGCCGGCATCGATTCCACCAACGGCTCGGGTTTGATCGTAGCGGTCAGTTTCTCAGTGTTGACTCTCCTGCCAGCGGTTCTGCTGCACATCTCCGTTCAAGGCCGCTATCGCGCAATTTGGGTGAGTGGCTACGCGATGAGCGGGGCGGCCGTGTTTCTGCATCTTTGGGAATTCCTGGCTCATACATCGGGACCCCACCACGCCGCGCTGCTATTGATCACCTTGGGTTTCAGCGGCCTGACGTTAGTCACGGTTGCGCTGGACGCGCGCAGGCGGGAACGCAGGGGAGCGGGCTCTCGCCTTGTCGTGTCCATGTGCCTGTTCCTTCTGGCTATCTCATTTGTGCATTTCGGAGCCGGAGATACCCGCCACGCGTGGTCCGGAGAACTCGCTTTGCATCACGCTGGTATTCCCCTTGCCTTGGTTGTCCTGCTGCACGACTACCGATTCCTCCTGCTGGATGCGTTTCTGCGATTTGCTGTGAATGGCGTGTTGGCCGCGATCGCGGCCCTGGCGGTGATCGGCAGCGAAGTTCGTCTGCATTGGATCTCGAGCGCGTCTCACACGGACTTCGGCAAGGCGCTCGTGTTTGTGGCGGCCTGTGTCTATCTCGCGGGCTTTGCGCAGATTCGCGCCGCCGCCCAGCGGGTGCTGACGCGCGTTCTGTTTCAGCGCACGAGGATCGAACCGATCACACGGGCGCTCGACGATTTGTCCGTGTCACTCGCCAGCGAAGAAGATTATATACAGCAAGCCTGCAGTCTCATCGGCGATTTTATCGGCGCTGACGTCATGGAGATCAAGTCCAACCCGCCCGAACCCGAGTTCAGAGAATTGACAGCGGCAGTTCCCCTCCTCGAGCGGTCCAGATGGCGGCCGTTCGCTCCCGTCCCGCACGCCGAAGCGGCCCTGCCGATTCGATTTTCGAGCGGTGACGTCGTGTATCTTCTGCTCGGACCTCGGGCCGGCGGACGCCCATACCTGAGCGAAGACATCGCGTTGCTTTCGCGGCTCGGCAAGACCGTGGAGCAGCAGATCGAGAGGCGCAAACAGGCCGAGTTGCGCGCCCTGGCATCGCAGGCCGAGTTGAGGGCTTTGCAGGCCCAGATCAATCCGCATTTCCTGTTTAACGCGCTGAACACGTTGTATGGGACCATCTCGCGTGAGAACACCGGCGCGCGGCGGCTGGTGCTGAATCTGGCCGATGTGTTCCGCTATTTCCTGAAACCCGAGCGCAACTTCATCACGATCGAGGAGGAACTGCGCATCGTGCGCGCCTATCTCGAAATCGAGGAACTACGGCTGGGTCCCAAGTTGACGGTCGCCATCGACGTTGATGACTCGACCCTCAAGACCCAGATTCCCGTGCTGTCGATCCAGCCGCTAGTGGAAAACGCGATCAAGCACGGAGTAGCCGCCCGCCCGGGTCCCGGCTTTGTCCGTCTGAGTATTCAACCTGCGCCTTCCGGAATCGCGATCGAAGTGTCGAACTCGGGAGCGTTCTCTCCAGGCGAAGGCGGGCAAGCCGGCGCCGGCCTGGGTATGGCCAATGTACGCCGGCGGCTGAGCATCTGCTACGGTAACGAGTCGGAACTCCGCGTAAGTTCGGAAGCCGGCACCACGATGGTAGCGTTCCTGGTACCCGAGCGGCGGGCTGTTGCCGCGGAGTTGTGAGACATCCGCTCATCGCTCCATCCAGCCCGCTGGCCTCCGGTTTCCGCCCGGAGGGCGGAGCAGCAGTGCTCGAGGCCGACGCATTGTGATACATTCTCCCCACACTCGTATGCCGTTGCGGGCGCTCATTGTTGATGACGAACCAGTGGCGCGTAAGGTGCTGCGGGAGGAGCTCGATCAGATCGAGGACATCGACATCGTTGGTGAGGCGGAGGACGGCAGTGTAGCCCTGCGGATGATCGAACAGCAGCATCCGGACCTCGTCCTTCTCGATCTCGAAATGCCTGTGATGGGCGGGTTTGAGGTGGTGCGGCAGCTCAAGCGAGGCGCCCACCTGCCGGTGATCGTAGTCGTTACCGCCTACGATCAACATGCTATCCGGGCGTTCGAGGTCGGCGCCGTCGATTACCTGTTGAAGCCCGTCGGCGGCGACCGTCTGGCGCAGACGGTAGATCGTGTCCGCCGGCTCATACACAATGCCCCGGAAGTGGCTGAGCGGCTGTCAAAACTCCAGGAGATCGCCGACTCTGCGCCGGGCGCGATGAGCCGGAAGATCGTTGGGAGAGAGGGCGAGCAGTATGTGTTGTTGAACACCGAAGAGGTGTTCGCGTTTCAGGCGGAGGGCGACCTTGTCTGGATCGTCACAGCGAAGAAAAGGTATCTCGCGACGCAAACGCTTCGGGCGTTACAGACCCGTTTGCAGGGTACGAGTTTTCGGCGGATCCATCGGAGTGCGCTCGTAAACCTCAACCATGTGAGAAGGATGAGCACGTTGAGCAGCCAGCGCTGGTTGGTCACGCTCACGAACAATCTAGAGTATGTCGTCAGCAAGCGGCAGGCCACCAGTGTGCGCGAACTCCTGAGCTGGTGAGCGAAACGCTTTCAACCTCCAGCGCGCCCTGTGGGTGGCCCAGAACGGCATGCCGTTCGAGATGCCAAGCGTTGGTCCCGTGGAGCGAGCGCGCCAGCGTGGTGGAACCAAGCCAAACCGGAAACAGCCTGGGCGACGTGATCCGCGTCATCCTGGCCCACTATTGACCAGGCCGCTCGCGGCGAAATCCAGCCCGGTTAACCCCGGGTTCCGGCCCGCTCGCGATTTTAGACTGGGGCTTCGGCCGGCGATGCCTCACAATGCTTTTCTGATGAGACCTGCACGTCTGGGAACTGTTCTTGTGTCGCTGTTACTCGGGACCTTACCGGGCGCGATCGCCCAGTCCATTAACAGCGGAACTGTTGTCGGCTCGGTGAAAGATCCCTCCGGCGCCGTCATCATTAGCGCTATCGTCCGGTTACAGAATCCTGTCACCGGATATCAACAATCTGTGATCACGGACACAAACGGCACGTTCCGTTTTAACAATATCCCCCAGAACAACTACCGCCTTACAGCCACTGCTCCAAATTTCGGAACGGCATCGCAAGAGGTGGACGTGCGCAGTTCGCTGCCCATTACCGTCAACCTCTCGCTCAAGGTGGCCGAGACCTCTACTTCGGTCACGGTGGAGGCGGCGGGTGCGTCGGTGGAGTCGGACCCGTCCGCCCATCAGGATGTCGATCGAAGCAGTTTCCTCAAGCTGCCAACCTTCGCCCCCGGCGGCCAACTGAGCGAGGCGGTCACCTATAGCACCGGCGGCGTGGCGGCCGACGCCAACGGCTTTTTCCACCCGCTGGGCGATCATGCGCAGACGTCGTTTGTGATCGACGGCCAGCCCATCAGCGATCAACAAAGCAAGGTCTTCTCCACGCAGATACCCGCGAATGCTCTGCAGTCCATGGAGTTGATCACCGGTTCGCCGGATGCGCAGTACGGCGACAAATCGAGCCTGGTCGTAAATGCCACCACCCGCTCCGGGCTTGGGGCCACCAAAGCGTTTGGCAGTATCAGTTCAGACTGGGGCTCCTTCGGCACCTGGGGCGGCAGTGCGTCACTCGGCTTGGGCAGCCGAAAGTTCGGCAATTTCATCGTCGTCAATGGCGTCCGGTCGGGCCATTTTCTGGATACGCCGGAATTCTCGCCGATCCACGATATCGGCAATAACGGAAGCATCTTCGATCGATTCGACTGGCAGCCCACGCCGCGAGATGCCGTTCACCTGAACCTGTTTACCGCACGCAACTGGTTCCAGGTTCCCAACAGTTACGACCAGTTGGCCCAGGACCAGAAGCAACGCGTACTGACGTGGAATATCGCGCCGGGCTATCAACATACCTTCAGCTCACACTCACTGCTGACCGTGAATCCCTACGCGCGCCGGGACCAGGTCAATTATTACGCGAGCCGCGATCCATTTGCGGACACGCCGATCACGGCGTCGCAGAATCGCTTCCTGACGAATTACGGAGTAAGAGCCGATGTCTCCTATGCGCACGGAAGGCACGAACTGAAGTTCGGCACTCAGATCCAGCAGACGCGGCTGCTCGAAAACTTCCAGTTCGGTATCACCGATCCGGCCTATAATCCGGTGTGTCTCGATGCCGATGGCAACTCGCTCGCTGCTGCCGGGCGTCACCGATCCCGAACAGTGCTCGAACATCGATCCGGCCTACTCGGCGAATCCGGACCTGCAGCCGGGAATCGTGCCGTACGATCTGACGCGCGGCGGTTCGCTGTTCACCTTCCACGGAACGCACAACATCAATCAGTACGCGTTCTACATTCACGGACGAGATCAAGCTGGGCAACTTCACCATCGACGCCGGCTTGCGTGACGATCAGTACAACGGCCTGAGTTCGGCAAACGGCATACAGCCGCGGCTCGGACTCGCCTACCGCCTGCAGGTCGAACACGGTTCTGCGCGCCGCCTACGCGCGGACGTTCGAGACCCCTTTCAACGAGAACCTGGTCCTCTCCAGCGGCACGGGCGCCGGCGGCCTGGCGCAGAATGTTTTCGGCTCGCAGTCCGCAGCCCATCCAGCCTGGAGCCGCGCAACCAGTTCAACGCGGGATTGCAGCAAGGCATTGGACGATGGCTGATCGTGGATGCGGATTACTTCTGGAAGTACACCCACAACGCGTACGATTTCTTTGTTCTGTTCAACACGCCGATCACGTTTCCCGTCGCCTGGCATAACTCGAAACTCGACGGCGTGACAGGGCGGGTCAGCACCATCAACATTCACGGATTTCAGGCCTACATGACGTTCGGCCACACCCGCGCCCGCTATTTCCCGCCGGCCAACGGCGGCCTGATCCCGCTGGGCGGGATTTCCGGCAGCGTGTTCCGGATCGACCACGACCAGGCGTACCAGCAGACCGCGGTCTTCCGCTACCAGCGCCCCCATAACGCCGAGTGGATCGACTTCACGTGGCGCTACGACAGCGGGCTGGTGGTCAGTGGCGTGCCCGACGTGATGCGGCGCCTGGCGTTAACCGCCGCGCAACAGGTGGCGATGGGATTCTCGTGCGATGGAGTTTCCGCAACGTACAGCAACTCCGATCACAGCCTGCGGCGGCGTCGGGGCATCAACGCTGATCAACTTACCTCAGACGGGCGCGGAGAACGACGACCACAATCCGGCCCGTGTGAAGCCCCGGAACCTGTTTAATATGGCGATTGGCACCGACAATCTGTTCCATCACGAGAGCGGCGGTCGAGTGACGCTGCGGTTCAGCATCGAGAATCTGACGAACAAGGTGGCGCTCTACAACTTCCTTTCCACGTTCAGCGGAACCCACTTTGTCCCGCCGCGAACCTATCAGGCGTCGATCGGGTACGCTTTCTGAGAGGGCGAAGCCGGCGAGGGTGGGGGCCGGCGCCTTCAACTCATCAGGCCCGCTTTTCCCGGCTGAATTGCGCGAAGGTCCGGCCCTCTTCCGCCAGTTGTTTCAGGAGCGGCGCTGGGGTCCACAGTTCCCCGTGCTGCTGCTCGAATTCACGAATTCGCTCGTACACCCGTTCCAGGCCGATCGTGTCGGCGTACCACATGGGACCTCCGCGATACGCCGGGAATCCGTAGCCGTACACATAGACGACATCGATATCGACGGCGCGGAGCGCGAAACCTTCCTCGAGGATGCGAGCGCCCTCGTTCACCAGGGCATAGATGCATCGCTCGCACGATCTCTTCGTCGCCGATTTCGCGCTGCGGGATGCCGGCCTCCGCCGACCACTGTCTCACCAGGGCGGCCACCTCTGGATCGGCAGTCGCGTGGCGGGCTTCGTCGTACTTGTACCAGCCCGAGCCGGTCTTCTGGCCGAAACGCCCCATCTCACAGAGGCGATCTTCCGCTACCGGCTGCCGGACTCCAGGAGGTTCGAGGTGCGCGAATTCCTTGCGAATGCGCCAGCCCACGTCGAGACCCGCGAGATCGCCGGTAGCCAGCGGACCCATCGCCATACCGAAGTGGTACAGCGCCTGGTCCACGGCCTCGACACTCGCGCCTTCTTCCACCAGGAACTGCGCTTCCCGGCGATACGGGCCGAACATCCGGTTACCGACGAATCCCCGGCAGTTGCCCACCAGCACGCCGACCTTCCCGATCTTCTTCGAGAGCTGCATGCAGGTGTTGATGACTTCTTTCGAGGTGGCCTTCCCGCGTACAATCTCCAGAAGCTTCATCACATTCGCGGGGCTGAAGAAGTGCGTGCCGATCACCGATTCCGGACGCGAGGTGGATGACGCAATCTCGTCGATGCTCAAGGTGGACGTATTCGACGCGAGGATCGCGCCCGGGCGGCACGCCTGATCGAGTTCGGCGAACACCGTCTTCTTTAACGCCATGCCTTCGAAAACGGCTTCGATAGCAAGGTCCACGTCGCCGAAGCCGTCGTACGTGAGGACGGGCGTTAACAGCTTCATCCGCTCATCCACCTGCTGCCGGGTGAAGCGGCCGCGCTTCACCGAGTTGGCGTAGTTCTTCTGGATGGTGGCAAGCCCGCGGTCGAGCGCCGCCTGACCGGCCTCCTTGAGCAACACGGGAATTCCGGCATTGAGGAACGTCATCGCGATGCCGCCGCCCATGGTGCCCGCGCCGACAATGCCGACGTTGCGCACCGGCAACACCGGCGTATCCTTGCCGATGCCCGGGACCTTGGCCACCTCGCGCTCGCCGAAAAACACGTGGATCATGGCCTTCGACTGGCTGGAGAACAGGCACTCGGTGAACAGGCGTTGTTCTTCCGCGAGAGCCTCCGGGAACGGACGATTCACTGCAGCTTCGATGGCTTCGATGGCGGCCATGGGCGCCATCATATTGCGGTATTTTTTGCGAGCAGTGTCGCGCGCGGCGTCGAACAGCGGCGCCGCATCGGCAGCGGAGGGCAGCTTCTCATTGCGCTCGCTGGTCTTGCGGAAGTCGATGCCGGCCATGTCCCGGGCGTAAGCGACCGCACCTTGAAGCAGGTCCCCGACGACGATCTCATCGATGATGCCGAGCGCGTTCGCTTCGCCGGCCTTAATCGGATTGCCGTC
Organism: uncultured Acidobacteriota bacterium; assembly: GCA_963737465.1. Lineage (GTDB taxonomy): Bacteria > Acidobacteriota > Terriglobia > Bryobacterales > Bryobacteraceae > TMP-7. Next base: position 136,556 of record CAVTTC010000011.1, on the reverse strand, counting down.
CACGCACATCTGCAAGGCCTTCTCGACACCCGCCAGTCGCGGCAGGCGCTGCGTTCCGCCAGCTCCCGGGATGAGGCCGAGCTTCACTTCGGGCTGCCCTACCTGTGCCGATGGAACCGCCACGCGGTAATGTCCGGACATGGCGGTTTCCAGACCGCCCCCGAACGCGGTCCCGTGGATGGCCATCACAACGGGTTTCGAGCACTGCTCGATCTTGTCCAGAACGGGATTCAGGCCAATGTCGCGGCTCTTATCGCCCGAAGTGATCTTTCCGAATTCGTTGATGTCGGCGCCGGCGATGAACGTGCGGCCCGCGCCGATGACGACGACGGACTTCACTGTCTCGTCGCTGTTTGCCATGTCGATGCCCGCCGCGATACCCTGCGGAACGCCCGGGCTGAGGGCGTTCACGGGCGGGTTGTCGATGGTAATGATCAGAACTTCGCCGTCTCGTGAGTAGTTCACTAATTCGCTCATATGAGTGCTCCTTATTGCCCGATCACCATGCCCGCAATCCGTTCCCTGTGCCAGGTGGCGTCTCCCAGCATCGTTTCGCTCGCCTTGAAGCGACGGTAATACAGGTGGGTGTCATTCTCCCACGTAAATCCCATGCCGCCGTGTACCTGGACGGCCCTGTTACCAGTATTTCGCGCGGCGTCGCTCGCATACATCTTGGCGATGGAAACGGCCAGTGCCCAATCGGGCGAATGGTCGTCCAGCGTCCAGGCCGCGTAGTAAACCGCCGAGCGGGCGCTTTCCGTTTCCAGATAGGAATCGGCTAACTGGTGCTGGACGGCCTGGAATTGTCCGATCGGTTTACCGAACTGCTTGCGGGTCTTCGCGTATTCGACACTCGAGTCGAGCACGCGCTGCATTCCCCCGACCAGCTCCGCGGAGAGCGCAACGGTCGCGATACCCAGAGCGCGCGGCAGTCCCTCGGGATTGGCTAACTCCGTTCCGGGATTGTCGGGCTGGACCGAGTAGATCTTGCGGGTGAGGTCCATTCCTCGCATGGGTTCGATGCGAGCGCCGGGTCCGATCACCCGGACCGATCCGTTACCGGCGACGACGACAAAATCCGCTACGGCCGCGTCGCAAACGAACAACTTGACGCCATCCGGCCCATCCACTAGAGCCAGTGAGGCACGGGCCTCTCCGGCGCAGACGGGTCCGAGGTATTCGCGCTTCTGATCCTCTGAACCGCATTCATTGATGACGGCCGCCGCTGAAAGAGTGGAGAAATAAGGTCCGGGGACAAGCGCGCGGCCCATCTCTTCCATGAGAAGCGCGAGCTCTACGTTCCCGAGTCCGAGCCCGCCGTGTTCTTCGGGAAAGATGATGCCAAGATAACCCTGCTCGGCCATCTTCCGGAACAAGCCGGCGTCATAGGCGGTGTCCGTTTCCATCCATCGCCGGGCTTCGGACATGGGGCATTCGGCGGCGAAGAATTTGCGGGCGTTGGTCTTGAGCATCTGCTGGCTCTCGCTCAGTCCGAATTGCATGTCAATAGCTCCTCGGCAGACCGAGAACATAGTGCCCGATAATGTTTCGCTGGATCTCGGATGTTCCGGCCTCGATGGTATTGCCACGCGCGCGGAGGTAACCGTACGACCACAGGCCGTTGTCGATAGAGTACCCGCCCGATCCTTCCAACTGGCCGAACGGACCCAGCAACTCCTGCGCCACCTGCTGGAGCCGCTGGTTCAACTCACTCCAGAAGATCTTCTGGATGGAGCCTTCGGGACCGGGAACGCCTGTCGCGTTGATGCGGCTGAATGCGCGCATCTGGTTCAGACGCATGATCTCGACTTCGGCGTAGCATTGCGCCAGTTTCTGCCGCATCACCGGGTCTTCACAAGCCGGCCGTCCGTTTCGAGGGATGGTGCGGGAGAGTTCGATCAGACGGTCCACGTTGCGGCGATACAGAATCTGGAGGCCGGCGCCGAACGTGCCGCGCTCGTGCATGAGCGTTCCCATGGCGACTTCCCACCCTTGGTTGACCTGGCCGACCACGTTTTCGACCGGTACCCGGACATCGCGGAAGAACAGCTCACAGAACTCGCTTTCACCGGTCATCTGCTTGAGTGGGCGAACTTCGACGCCAGGCGTCTTCATGTCCACCAGCAACACTGTGAGACCTTTATGTTTTGGCGCCGAAGGGTCGGTGCGGACCACGAGTTCGCACCAGTCAGCCGCCCATCCGTAGCTGTTCCACACCTTCTGTCCGTTGACGATGTAATGGGCGCCGTCGAGCCGGGCGTCCGTCGAGACCGCGGCGAGATCGGAGCCGGCGTTTGGCTCAGAGAATCCCTGGCACCAGATCTCCTCGGCGCTGAGGATCCTTTCGAGGTAGCGCTTTTTCTGGGCCTCCGTGCCGAACGCGATGATGGTGGGACCGATGAGGCCGAGGCCGAGAACGTTCGCTAGTGGAGGCGCTTGCGCTCGGGCCATTTCCTCCCAGAAGATCACTTGCTCCATCACGGTGGCGCCGCGTCCGCCGTACTCCGTGGACCACGAGATACCGGCCCAGCCGCCGTCGTAGAGTTTACGCTGCCAGTTCTTGAGGAAATCGAATCGCTTTTCGAGCGGCTCTTCGCGGCGATCTTCCCAGTCTTTCGGGACGTTGTTCTGTAACCAGGCTCGCAGTTCGTCGCGGAAGCACAGTTCGCCGGCGGTCAGGTGCAAGTCCATGCGCAGCCTATACAATATAGCCCAAAATGACGAGGCGCCCGGTGGTCGTCTGACGCGCCACGAAATCGGCGTTTCGGACGTTCCGGGCGGCTCGCACTCGCAACCTTGGCAGCGGCTATTTCTTCTGATCGCCTTCGAGTGCCTGGCCCGTCTTCTCCAGGCCCTTGCCGGTGGCGTTTACGGCCTTCTTGGTACCGGTTGCAGTGGCGTGGGCCGCGTCTCCGGCGACATCAGCGGTCGCGTCGCCGGCTTTCTTCGCGCCATTGACGGAAGCGTGGGTGGCCTTCTTGGCGCCTTCGGCCGTCGCGCCGGCAGCTTGCGTTGTGGCTTCAGCCGTCGCAGAGCCGGCTGTCTTGATTCCCTTCACGCTTGCGCCGGCCGCCTTTTTGGTTCCGTCAGCGGTAGCGCCGGCCACATCCGTGGTCTTTTCGGCGGTAGCTCCAGCCACTTTTTTGGTCGTATTTGCCGTAGCTGTGGCGGCTTTTCCCGCGCCATGCGCCGTCGCGGTGGCGGCATCCGTGGTCTTTTCGGCCGTCGCTTCGGCGCCCTTCTTCGCCGTTCTGCCCACCGCCTTGGCGCCCGCCTCGGTTTTTTCCACTGTCTTCGTCACGGCATTTTGCGCAAACGTCAGCAATCCCGACGTCAGTGTCACCATTACCAGGGTTCTCAGTTCCATTACCGAGGAGTCTACCATGTCGTCCGACAGACTGGCATGCTGTTTGGGGCCGCCACGGTGAACGGGCTCACATAGTTTCACGGCACGACCGATGAGTCGGACATGAGCGCAGTTCGCACTTTGTGGATCGTCTGGCTCGTGCTTGCCGCAGCGTCGAATGCCCAACAAAAAGACCTGACTTCGCTCACTCTTGAGGATTTCCTGAATGTGGAGGTGACTTCGGTCGATAAGAGCCCGCAAAAACTCTCGCGCTCGGCTGCGGCGGTTTTCGTGATCACACAAGACGATATCCTGCGCAGCGGAGCCAACAGCCTGCCAGAGGTGTTGCGGCTGGCTCCCGGCGTGAGCGTATCGAACGTGTCGGGGTCGGAGTGGGCGATCAGCATTCGCGGGTTTGGCAACCTCTACAGCAACAAGCTGCTGGTGATGATCGACGGCCGAACCATCTACAGTGCGCTGCTATCGGGAACCATCTGGGGCGAGAACATGGTGGTGCTCGAGGATATCGAACGGATTGAAGTCATCCGTGGTCCGGGGGCAACGATGTGGGGCGCAAACGCGGTGAGTGGAGTCATCAACATCATCACGAAGAGCTCGAAATCCACGACGGGAGGAATGGCGGCGGTTTCCGGAGGTAACTATAACCGGCTGCGAACCCGGGTTCGTTACGGCGCCAACCTGGGAGAGAACGGGGCGTGGCGCGGCTGGGCGCAATACGGGCTCCAGGGTCAAGCATCAATTCCCGACCTCAACCGTGATCTCTCGCCCTGGTCCACCGTGCGCGGGGGGCTGCGCTTCGATTGGGACTCCAGCCCACAAAACTCGTTCCTGATGGAAGGGGAGGTGCAGCGCACCAGTTCGGAGTCGGCGCTGGTAACAGCGGGATCCGGCGCATCACTGTTGAACACCTTTCATACATCCACTGCAAGCGGGTTCCTGATGGGCCGGTGGCGTCATGAGAACCGGCGCGGGGACGAATCGAAACTGCAGTTGTCATTCAATGACGAGAGCATGGACGCGGTCCTCTTCTCCGCTCGCGTCCGGACGCTGGATCTCGACTGGGATCATACGATGCGACTGGGGCGAGCGCATTCACTGGTGTTCGGCGGCGGCGCGCGGGTGAACATGATTGGCACCGATGGTACACCGGCATTCCGTTTCGAGCCGGCGGGGAGAACCTATGGCCTGCTGAACGCTTTCGTTCAGGATGAGTGGGAATTGAAGCCGGACAAGCTGGAGTTGACGGTGGGGGTGAAGGCCGAACGCTACACGATGGCAGGTACGGCAATTCAACCAACCGCCCGACTCATGTGGACGCCAACTGCGCGTCTTGGGTATTGGATCTCAGTATCGCGGGCCGTCCGCACTCCCGCGCACACCGACTATGCCCTGCGGGTGCCGGTCTCGCTTCCGGGGATGCCGTTCGGGCTGGAATTGACAGGAAGCGACCTCTTCCAGCCGGAGGTGCTGAATGCGTTCGAAGCCGGTACCCGGTTTCGCGTCGGGCGATCCTGGGCCTTCGACATCGCAGCGTTCCACCACCGCTATACGGGACTTCACAGCTACTTTTTACCGACCTTTTCTCCGGCCGATCTCGCTGGCCTGGCGGCCGGCCTCCCCGTGACGATCCCGGCGATCACCACGAACGGCATGGACGGCCGGAACCAGGGCCTCGAGGCCGTCAGTGCAGTACGAAGTCCGCCCGGGCTGGCGGTTCAGCGGATCGTACAGCTCTCTATTCGCCACCACCCGGTTCCGTCCAGGTTTCAGTGCTGCCAACGCCTTTGCCCTTCCAACGTACACGCCCGAGCATCAGGGGCACATCCGATCGTCCTGGGACTTCGCCCGCCATTGGACCGCCGACGCCACGTTGTACCGGATCGGCGCGCTTCCGGATGGGGCCCTGCCGGCGTATACCCGCCTGGATTGCCGCGTGGCTCGTACGTTCGGCGAATCCGTCGAGTTCAGCGTGAGCGGACAGCACCTTCTGCGGCCTGAGCAGCGTGAGTTTGCCGGAGACCTCGTTTATCCCGCCGGCTTAGTTCACCGTGGAATTGAAGCGGGATTGCGATGGAATTTCTGAGGCCACGATGGGTAACGCCATACGGACCATTGTGTGTCTCCTGCCAATTCTGGGCGCCGCCAACGGACGGGCGGCCGAGATCAGGACCGCGACGGAAGAGCAGGTCCGGGCCGGGTTTCTATTTCAACTTGCTCAATACGCAGTGTGGCCGGCGGACGCATTCGCAGCGGAGAACTCGCCACTCCGGTTCTGCGTGCTGGGGCAGGACAACCTGGTGGAGACTCTGCAGGAAGCGGTTCGAGGAAAGACCATTCAAGGGCGAAGCATCCTCATTTCGCGAACCAAGGAAATGGGGCAGTTGATGGGGTGCCACGTGGCGTTTATCGGATTCGCGCGCGGGAAACAACTGCGTGAGGCATTTGCGAAATGGGCCTATCCGCCGGTCCTACTGGTGGGAGAGTCGGAGCAGTTTGCGGAGCTGGGCGGAATGGTGAACCTGGTCATCCGATCGGGGCGCGTTTCGTTCGAGATCAACCTGAACGCGGCCGGACGTGCGCGTCTGGAGTTCCGATCGCAATTGCTGAGGTTCGCCAAGATTATCGGCGGTGATGAGAGGGGGACGCGATGAAGCATCTTCGCGATTGGAAGATGCGCGCCAAGGTGTCCGCGGCAGTCTTGTTGACGAACGCGGTCACGCTGCTGCTGCTGACGGCGGCCTTCTTCTGGTTTGAACAGTTTCAAGGCCGCAGGATCCTCATTGACGAACTGACCACCGTTACAGACACGATCGGCAACAACACCACCGCAGCGCTCAGCTTCGGCGATCGGCGTACCAGCCAGGAGAACCTGGAGGCGCTGCGGGCCGATTCGCGCGTACTTGCCGCCGCTGTGTTCGACGCGACCGGCAGGCTGCATGCTGAATTCCGGCGCGATCCCAAGTCCCACGTTCTGGCAGATCCCGGGACGGCGGGTGTGGTGTTCGAAGCGGACACGATCTTGCTAGGGCGGGATGTACGCTGGAACGGCCAGGTTTTGGGCCGCATTCTGGTTCGTGCAGATCTTCGCCAACTCCGTCAGCAACTGGTCGTATATGCGTCGCTTGGTTTGGCGGTGATGGCGTTGTCCCTGGTGGTCGGATTCGCAATCTCCCGACGGCTCTCGGCCCTGGTGGTCCGGCCCGTGCTGGCGTTAACTGAAGCCGCCCGCTCGGTAACCAATCAGCAGAACTATGAACTTCGGCTGCAAAAAGCATCCGAGGATGAGGTTGGCGAACTCACGGAGTGTTTGGGTAACATGCTCTCGGCGATCCGTACGCGCGACATTGAGATCGGCATGCACCGCGAACACCTGGAGGAGTTGGTGCGCCAGCGTACGGCGGAACTCGAGATCGCGAAGATGAAAGCGGAGGAGGCAGCACGGCTGAAAAGCGAGTTCCTGGCTAACATGAGTCACGAGATCCGGACGCCAATGAATGGCGTGATCGGACTCACCACACTGGCGATGGACACGGAGCTTCCGGCTGACGCCCGCGAGTACCTGGAACTGGTGAACGAGTCGGCTCAAACGCTGCTGGCAATCATCAACGACATTCTGGACTTCTCGAAGATTGAGGCGGGGCGTCTGACGCTCGAATCGGCGCCCTTCGATCTCAGCCTCACAGTCAACCGTCTCTTGAAGGTCCAAGCCCTCCGGGCCCACGAAAAAGGGCTCGACCTGTTGTGCGATATCGATCCGGAGATTCCGCCATCGGTGATCGGCGACGCAGTTCGTGTGAAGCAAGTACTGACGAACCTGGTTGGAAATGCCATCAAGTTTACCGAAAAAGGCGAGGTGATGGTGACCGTCCGGAAGCTGGCGAGTGACATCGGCCAGGTTCGAGTGGCTTTCGAAGTGTCCGACACCGGCATAGGGATTCCTCTCGAGAAGCAAAGCACGATCTTTCAGTCGTTTACGCAAGCCGACGGCTCCATCACACGGAAGTACGGCGGTACCGGTCTGGGACTCGCGATTTCAAGGAACTTGGTCAGCAAAATGGGCGGCAACATTCAAGTGGACAGCCAGCCGGGCCGCGGCAGCAAATTCCACTTCGAGGTGGTGTTGGGGCTCGACGCGGAGATTGGCGAACCGGCGGAATCGCCCGAGACGGGCCATCTGCGGGGATCGCACGTTCTGATTGTGGACAACCACCCGGCGAATGGCCGCATCCTGGCGGGCTTCGCGCGAAAGCTGCAGATGCTGCCAACGGTGGCCGGAGGAGTGCGTGAAGCGCTCCGGCTGGCCTGGGAAGGCGACCAGGCGGGAACTCCCTTCAATCTCATCTTCACCGACCTACACATGCCGGACATGGGCGGATTCGATCTGGTGTGCGCGATCCGGCAGTGCGGAGCGGTAGCGTCCACCCCGGTGCTGATGCTGACATCGGTGGATCACGGCGATTTCGCTGCGCGCTGCCGTAACGCCGGCGTGCGGTGGCATGTCACCAAGCCGGTGAGCCTGGAGGAGTTCCGGGACATCGCACTGGCCGCCATGCAAAACGAGATTTCCGCCCCGGCTGCCGGTCGGGCCACGCAGGCGGCAGGGTTCGACCAAGACGCCATCCATGTGAGTTCGCTAGGGACGATGGGCGAAGCGGTCCGCACGTGGGCGATCGATGTTGACGCCATCACCATCGGGGATGGAGAGTAACTCTAGCGGCGGACCTGCCAGGCGGCGCCCGTGATGGCCAACGCGGCCATCGATGCTGTCTCCGCGCGCAAAACCTGCGACCCCAGTGAGACGGGCCTCCAGCCGGCATCCAGGAACTGGGCCCGCTCGCCGGCAGTCCATCCGCCCTCCGGACCGATCAGCAGCGCCACCACGTCGTCCGCCGACCTTTCCGCGGGAACGGCATTCAGAAGGCAAGGCGCACCCGGTTCCTCATCGCAGGAAAACCGGCACGTGGCTTCCATTCGCAGCGCTTCCTCGAAACCGGCGACTTCGACAATTTCCGGGAGCCGGTCGCGGCGGCTCTGCTGGGACGCTTCGAGGCCGATGCGCTGCCATCGTTCGATGCGTTTGGCGGCCGCCTGCTCAAGCCCGCGCTCGGTTCTGGCGGCGCACACCGGTATGATCCGCTCGACGCCCAACTCCGTGGCTTTCTCGATCATCCACTCGAAATGATCGAATTTGATGAGTGCCGCACAGAGATGGATTCGGACCGGAGGCGGATTGAGCGGGATCCGTTCCACGACGGAAAATGTGACCCGCCGCTTATGAGCCTCGGCGATTTCGGCAAGGTAGACGCCCGCGTTGTCGGAGATTTCATACCGCTGGCCGGGCTCTACCCGCAGCACCCGCGTCAGATGCTGCGCGTCGTCACCGCAGACCTCCGCTTCGCCATTTCGAACAAAGGGTACGAAGAAACGCCGTCTGGCCATGTATTCTGATTCTGTATGATCGCGCATCTCCGCGGCATTGTTCTCGAGAAACATCCCAACCTGGTCATAGTCGATGTGCAGGGTGTCGGCTATGAGTTGACGATTCCCGTCTCCACCTTTACGGCCCTGCCTGAGGCCGGGGGCGAAGTGAAGTTACGGGTCCACACGCACGTGCGAGAGGATGCCATCTCGCTGTTCGGGTTCTCCGCGCGCGAGGAGAAACTGTTGTTTGAAAAGCTGATCTCGGTGAGCGGCATCGGGCCGAAGCTGGGCATAACCATACTGTCCGGACTGGCCGCGTCCGAGCTGATCCAGGCGATCCGCAATGGAGATCTGCAACAACTGGTCCGGATTCCAGGCATCGGCAAGAAGACGGCCGAGCGCATGGTGCTGGAACTTCGGGAGAAGTTGGACATTGTGGCAGGTCCGGCCGCACCGGGGCCCGGAGTGAAACCGAAACCGGGCTTTACGGCGAACGAAGAGGACGTCATTTCGGCGCTCATGAACATCGGGTCCAACCGTCCGGCAGCCGAGGCAGCGATCCTGAAGGCCAAGTCGGAGAGCGCGGGAGACGACTTCGAGTCACTGTTCCGAATCGCCCTCCGCAACCTCAGGTGAGTCTATGATTGTAAGACCATGAAAGCGGTAGCTGTATTTCCCGATCAAAAACAGTACCGGGTAATCGATCATCCAGAACCAAGGATCGAGAAACCCACCCAAGCGCGACTGCGCATTCTCGACGTAGGCATCTGCGGCACGGACAAAGAGATCGTATCGTTTCAGTACGGCACCCCTCCGCCGGGCAGCGAGTACCTGATTATCGGCCACGAGTCGCTGGGCGAGGTGATTGAGGTTGGCAGCGACGTTGCCAATCTGCGCGTAGGGGACCTGGTGGTTACGTCCGTGCGGCGTCCCTGCGATCATCCCGAGTGCGTGGCGTGCCGCGCCGGACGGCAGGACTTCTGCTACACCGGCGATTTCACGGAGCGGGGGATCAAGCAGCGGCACGGGTACATGACGGAGTTTGTCGTCGAGGAATCCCGGTACATGTCTGTAGTGCCGCCCCAACTTCGCGAGGTGGGCGTGCTCGTTGAGCCCCTCACGATCGCCGAGAAGGGCATGACGCAGCTATGGCAGATCCAGCAGCGCTTGCCGTGGGCCTGCCCAGTGGAGCCCGGCAAACCGCAGGCCTCTTGCCACAAAGCGCTGGTGCTGGGCGCGGGACCCGTTGGACTTCTGGGGGCGATGAAACTGGTGCTGGAGGGCTTTCAAACGTTCGTGTATTCGAAATCCGACGGCGGCGATCAGCGCAAGACGGTAACGGAATCGATTGGCGCTACATACCTTCCCGCGGAGACTCTGACGCTCGACCAGGTGGAGGAACAAATCGGCAACATCGACGTGGTCTATGAGGCGATAGGAGCTTCTCAACTGGCCTTCGAAGTTCTGGAACGATTGGGAACGAACGGGGTATTCATCTTCACGGGCGTGCCGGGACGCAAAGCGCCCGTATCGGTGGATACTGACCGCCTGATGCGGGATCTCGTTCTCAAAAACCAGATCAGCTACGGAACCGTCAACGCGAGCGTCGAGAGTTTCCAGGACGGAATCCGGGACCTGGGTGCGTTTCTCGAACGCTGGCCCGAGCGCGGTGAAATCTCTCATCTCGCGCCGCTTTCCGATCGACGATGCCGCTACGCCGCTCTCGGGCAAAGTGGGCGGCATCAAGAACGTGATCGCCGTCCACTCTTGAGACGATCACCAGAGGTGATAATAATCCCCGCGCTGGGTAACGGTCACCTCGATTCCGAATAGCCGGCTGAGCGACTCGGCGGTGAGCAGTTCGGCTTTGGGACCATCGGCGATGATGCGTCCCGACCGCATCAGCACAACCCGTTCTACTTCCGGGACAATGTCGGCCAAGTGATGGGTCACCAGGATCATCCCCACTCCGGATTGCGCGAGCCGGCGGATCATCTCGCGCACCTCCTGCTGGGCGAAGACATCCAGGCTGGTAGTGGGCTCGTCGAGCACCAGCGCCTTCGGTTCGTGCACCAGGGCCCGGCCAATCAGCACCCGGCGCGCCTCGCCGGAGGACATCTCATTCACCGCCCGGCCGGCCAGATGCTCCACTTCGAGGTGCTCCAGAATCTCGCGTGCTCGCCGGCGCATCTCCTCTGTGATCGCCTGGTGCGGCCACACCCCGATACTGCTGAAGAAGCCGGACAGAACCAGCTCTTCGCCGGTGATGTCACGCAAACATTCGGTCATCAGATCGTTTGAAACGATTCCCATGGCCGACCGTAGTTCGAAGATATTCCACCGCTCGCTCCCCAAGAGTTTCAATGAGGAGCTCTCACGCACCAGGGGATAAAGCTCGCGAGTGACGGTCTTGATCAGCGTCGATTTGCCGCATCCGTTCGGGCCCAGGATGGCGACATGCTCCCCCACTCCGATACGAAGCTGGATATCGTCCAGCACCACCTTGGCGCCGCGCATCACGGAGATGTGCTGCATGTCGAGAAGGGCAGGTTGGAGTTGCATGCGTCTTCCCAGGTCTATCAGATCCCGTCCACGTGATGCCCGGGGGGAGTGTCCACGACCCGCGGCCGCCCCTCCCCGGGAACTTTTGCCGCCAGCCGGGCAATACAGTACAGGTAACCTCCGCGAAAATGCCCAAGTCTCTTGAGTCAGGCCGCTGAGTGAAACGCCGATGAGAATCCCCGTCCCGACGATCCGCCATTGCGCAGCTATCTTTCTGGTTTGCATGGGTTTGTTGCCGATTGCAAAGGCCCAGACGGGCGTTGTCCGCGCGAATGGCATCCTGGTTCCGGGGGCCACGGTCAAGGCCACAAAAGGTGACCTGACCCTCACCACCGTTACCGACGAGGACGGCCGCTACAAGCTGGAAGGCATCACGGACGGAACGTGGAACCTGGAAGTCCAGATGTTCCGGTTTGAGACCGCCCGGAAGGAAGTCGTCGTCAAAGGGCCTTTTGAACTCGAGTGGGTGCTTTCGCTCAAGCCGTTTTCGGCGACGGCACACACTGGGTCCACCCCAGGTTTCGCCTCTCGCAGGCCGGTTGCCCCCCAGCCGGGGGCCCCAACTGCAACGCCATCGGTCACTCCGAGCCAGGGACAGGGCCGTTCGGGAGGACAGAATTCCCAGTGGGCGCGACGCGGACCTGGGCCAGGGACGCAACCGGCCGGACAACGCACGGGTGACGGAGCACAGGGGAATCGGCGCAATACGACGGTTCTCGAATTGAACGGCCAGAACGATTCGACTGCATTACCCGCGGATCTGGCCGAGGCTCCCTCGGGTGCCCAAAGCGATAGTGCGAACGAGTCCTTTCTCGTGAGCGGCACCCTGAGCCGAGGACTCCAGCAGGTAGGCGGCGATCCCAATCCCGACATGGGTCCGGCTTTCGGCCGCGGACCCGGCGGCTTTGGCGATCCGAACTCGCCTGGCCTCGACTCCAACAATCCGGGATCGCAAGCAGGTATGGGTATGGGCGGACCTGGAGGCGGGGGAATGGGTGGACCGGGAGGTGGTGGATTCGGCGGACCAGGTGGCGGCGGGAGATTTGGCGGACCCGGCGGAGGCGGATTCGGCGGCCGGGGAGGCTATGGCGGACAGCGTCCCGGCATGGCGCGGAACGGGGCGGGCGGACCGGGCGGCCGCGCACGGGCCGATGCCGGCCTGATGGGAAACCGCCGCAACCGCGGCCAGCAGAGTATCCACGGTATGGTGAACGTCGTGGTTCGCAACTCCGCGCTGGACGCACGGCCCTTTGCCGTGAGCGGACAGCCCGTCCCGAAACTCGGCTACGCCCAGGAACGCTACAACATCATGATCGGCGGACCGCTGATGATCCCCAAGCTCTTCCGCTTGGAGAACACCACCTTTAGCTTCAGTTATACAGGCAATCGCTCCGACAACCTGACCAGCCGAGTGGGAACCGTACCCACCCTGCTCGAACGCGCGGGCGACTTCTCACAGACCAACTCGACAATTTATGACCCCACTACTCGGGCCGTCTTTCCGGGTAATCAGATCCCGCTGAATCGAATTGATCCTGTCTCCCTGGGCTTAGTTGAAATACTTCCCTGCCCCGAACCAGGCCGGATCCTGCACGTCAGCCACCTCACTGTCCTGCGTGGCACAGAACTATCAGTTCACCACTACCGTTCCGAGCAACAACGACAACATCGGGTTGCGGCTCGGCCAGAGCCTGGGCCGCAAAAACCGGCTCGCCCTCAACCTCCAACTACAGAACCGCTCCGGCGAGAACGCCCAGATGTTCGGGTTCTTCGACGAATCCAGCGGGCGGGGCATTAATACCAACCTGAGTTGGACGCACACCTTCGCGCCCAGGATGTTCAACGTGGTCAGCATCAACTTCAACCGCAACCGGAGCGACCTTGTTCCGTACTTCGCCAATGGCGCAAACGTCGCTGCGGAGTTGGGGATCCAGGGCACCAGCAGCGACCCGCTCAACTACGGCCCGCCGAACCTTTCCTTCACCAACTACGCTGCGCTCAACGACGGGAGTCCGTCGTTTGTCCGGCAGGAGGCGTACGGCGCCACCGAGGCGCTCACCTGGATGCGCGGCAGTCATTCACTCAGCTTCGGCGGGATGTTCACGCGGCGCATCAATAATGCGAAGACAGACTCCAATGGCCGCGGCACGTTCAATTTCACAGGACTCACCACCAGCGGATTTGATTCCAGCGGACAGCCCCTGCCGGGCACCGGCTACGACCTGGCCGATTTTCTGCTGGGCTTGCCCAATTCCAGTTCCATCCGCTACGGCGACAGCGTCACCTACTTCCGCAGCAACGACTACGCCGTATTCGGCCAGGACGACTGGCGCTGGCGCCCCAATCTCAGCATTACCTTCGGACTGCGCTACGAGTACTTCGGCGTGCCGTACGAAAAGTTAGGCCACGAGGCGAACCTGGATATCGCACCCGGGTTCACGGGGGTCGCACAAGTCTACGAGGGGCAACCCGGGCCCTACTCGGGTGAGTTTCCGCAAGGGCTGGTCAATCCCGATCGGAACAACTTCGCACCGCGCATTAGGGATTGCCTGGAAGCCCTGGAAGGACGGCAAGACCACGGTTCGAGCCGGATATGGATGGTACTACAACGGAGCCGTATATAACGGCTTTGCCCGCAATCTGTCGGCCCAGCCCCCGTTTGCCCAAAGCAACAGCGTCATCACCGGTTCCTCCGGAGTGCTGACTTTGGCTGAAGGATTCACCGCTCACTCCGGAAGGTAAGACGGTGACTAATAGCTGGGCCATCGACCGGTTCTACCGTATCCCTTACGCCCAGACCTGGAACTTGACCATTCAGCAGGATCTTCCCCATCGCTTTGTGCTGCAGGCCGGCTATCTCGGCACGAAGGGCACGCGGCTCGATACCCAGCGGCTGCCGAACCGCGCTGCGCCTGGGTCGCAGCTGACCGCGGAAGAGCGCCGCCAGATCGGCGACGCCACCGGTTTCACCTTTGAGAGTTCCGACGCGAACTCGATCTATCACGCGGCCCGCATCTCGTTGATGCGGCGGTTCAGCCGGGGACTGTCTTTCAATGCTGACTACCTGTTCGCAAAGTCGATCGACGACACATCCACCTTCGGCGGCGGCGTTGCGCAGAATGACCTGGACATCCGCGCCGAGCGCAGCCTTTCGAACTTCGACCGTCGCCATACGCTGAACTTCCGTTATGTGGTCACATCGCCCTTCGGACACAACAGTACGTTGCTGGCCGGTCACAAGACGGTCGGGAAATTCCTCCAGGACTGGTCGCTGTCAGGCGGCCTCACGGCCCAGAGCGGTACCCCATTGAATCCCAAGGTGGCGGGGAACCTGTCGGATTCCGCCGGCACCGGCGCCACTGGCGCATCGCGGCCGAATGCAACCGGACTCGCGGTGGACTCTGGAACGGGGTATTTCAACACTGCGGCGTTCGCTTTGGTCCCAGCCGGGTTGTTCGGCAACGCCGGCCGGAACACCATCCCGGGTCCCTCAATGGTATCGCTCAACGCCTCGTTCGGACGCGGCTTCAGCTTGGGCGAGCGGCGCAACCTGGAGTTTCGCATGGACGCCAACAACGTGCTGAATAACGTGAATATTTCGAGTGTCGGCACAACACTGAACGCCAACACTTACGGGCTGCCACTGGCGGCCGGGGCGATGCGGAGTATCTCCCTGACGGCACGGTTCAGGTTTTAACGGATGCAAAAACCACTTCTTACAGCCGCCGCCTGCACAGCCGCTGCCCTGGCGGCACTGACCGCACTCATCGCGCAGGATCAGGGGCTGGTCAAGTTCACCTCGAACACGAACCTGGTCGTCGTGGACCTGTACGCACGCGACAAATCGGGCAAGATCGTCACGAACCTGAAGAAGGAAGACTTCACCATCCTCGAGGATGGCAAGCCCCAGACGATCTCGATCTTCGAGCTACAGAAGCTGGACTCGGAACTCCTGCCAACTATTGCCGAGCGGCCCAGAACGCTGGTGGACCGAAATGCTCCCGTCCCGGTGATCGCGCCGAAGCCGCCCGTGAAGCCTGCCTCTGGGCCCATCCGATTCCAGGACCGCCGCCTCATCGCGCTGTTCTTCGACTTCGCCTCCATGCCGCCGGAGGATCAAGTGCGTGCGCGCGACGCCGCCATCAAGTTCCTCCAGAAGCAGATGACCGCTTCGGACCTGGTGTCGATTATGGTGTATGGCGCATCGCTCAAAGTGGTGGAGGACTTCACGGACGACCGCGATCGCCTCATCGCCACCATCAAGAAGTTCCAGACGGGCATGGCCAGTGAGATGTCCACTGTCGCCGACACCGGGTCGGAAGCGGAGGGCGACGACACCGGAAGCTTTGTCGCCGATGAGACCGAGTTCAACATCTTTAATACAGACCAGAAGCTGGCAGCGCTCGAATCGGCGGCGCACAAGCTGGCGGCCTACCCGGAGAAGAAGGCCCTGGTCTACATCTCGAGCGGGTTGCCGAAAACGGGTGTCGAGAACCAGTCTCAGCTTCGCTCGACCGTGAACGCCGCCGTACGGGCCAACGTATCGTTCTATCCCATCGATGCCAAGGGCCTGGTGGCCGAAGCGCCCTCCGGCAACGCCAATGTCGCTTCGCCGCGCGGCACGGGAGTCTTCAGCGGCAGCAGCCAGCGGGGCCGTAACGACAGCCGCCTGGACGCCCAGGAAACACTGGTCACGCTGGCCGCCGATACGGGCGGCAAGGCCCTGCTCGACAACAACGACCTCAGCGTCGGCATCGTCCAAGCCCAGCGGGACGTTAACAGCTACTACATCCTCGGGTATTACAGCTCGAACAACGCCAAGGACGGCCATTTCCGCCGTATCGAAGTGAAGTTGAACAATAAGACCGCGGAGGCCAAACTCGATTACCGGAAAGGCTACTACGCCGACAAGATTTTTGCGAAGTTCAATTCCACCGACAAGGAACGTCAGTTGCAAGAGGCGCTTACGCTCGGCGATCCCGTGAGCGAGCTGCCTTTAGCACTCGAGATCGATCACTTCCGCATCGCCCGGGATCGCTACTTCGTCCCGGTCTCGGTGAAGATCCCCGGGTCTGCCGTGAAGCTTGCGAAGAAGGGCTCGCGGGAGTCGGTGGAATTCGACTTCATCGGCCAGGTTCGCGACCATACGGGCAAACTGGTTACCGCGGTGCGCGACGGCATTACTGTGAAGCTGGACGAATCCGCGGCCGCTCAGTTGGGCCGCCGCAGCTTTCAGTACGATACCGGCATCACGGTTCAGCCTGGCGACTACACGTTGAGATTCCTGGCGCGGGAGAATCTCAGCGGCAAAATGGGCACCTTCGAGACGAAGTTCACCGTTCCGAATCTGAACCTGGAAGCGCGAAAGCTGCGGCTCAGTTCGGTGGTCTGGTCGTCGCAGCGCGAGAAACTGTCCGCCGCCGTGGGTGCGGCTGATCGCAACAAGAAGGAGATCGCCAATCATCCCCTGGTTCAAAACGGCGAGAAGTTGGTGCCGAGCGTCACGCGCGTGTTCCGCCGCGACCAGAACCTGATGGTCTATTTCGAAGTCTACGACCCCGCGGTGGACGCGGCCGGGAAAGCTCCCAATGTGACTGCGGAACTGACGCTGTACCAGGGATCCCGAAAAGCCTTCGAATCAAATCCGGTGCAGGTCACGAAGCTGGCGGATAAGCGTCCCAACGTGCTGCCCATGGAGTTCGAGGTTCCGCTGGCCAAGCTCAATGGGGGCGCGTACACGGCGCAGCTGAACGTGGTGGACGATCTCGGCGGTAAGTTCGCATTCCCGCGAAGTACATTGTTCGTTCTGCCGTAGACGGAATTCGCCCATAATGGTATTCATGCGTACAGTCTTGACCCTTGTTCTGGCGTGTTCGTCCTTCGCATTGTGCCAGGAGCAGACCGGCAGCCCGGCGCCACATCAGTCACCCGGTTTTGTGGCCCTGGTGAAGGACGCGAAGGCGCGAATCAAGGAGATCAGCGTCGAAGATCTGAAGAAGCTGCAGGCCAACGAAGCGAAGTTCACGCTGATCGACGTTCGCGAGGACAACGAGTGGGCCGCCGAACACGCCGCCGGCGCGACCCACATCGGCAGGGGAATCCTCGACCGCGACATCGAGACGAAGGTTCCGGCCAAGGATGCCAAGCTGGTGCTGTACTGCGGCGGAGGGTCGCGGTCGGCGCTGGCCGCGGATGTCCTCACGAAGATGGGCTACACCGACGTGACGTCGCTGGTGGGCGGAATGCGAGCGTACAAAGCGGCGGGGTTGCCCACGGAGAAGTAGTTCACTCGCTCACTTTCTGAAATCGAATCGCCAGGAATGGTTTGCCCGGCAGCTTCAGGTCGAATTTGCCTTCATAGGTCCCGTCCAGCGGCCGGATTGTCATCTCCCATGGATCGATGAGTTCAGCCCGGTATTTCGATCCCTTGGCTAACTCGAACGCATACTCGGCGGGCTGACTGAGGTCGAAATAGAACAAGTAGTATCGCCCCTCCTGCCCTCCGCCGAGATAGTAATTCGCCTGGCTGTTGATCCCCTCTTTCGGAGCCTCCTCAAGAATCTTCTTCAGAAACGCGATACGCTTGGGGCTCTCCCCGTGCAGCACACCTCCTTTAGACCACCACAGAATGTCCTTCGGATCGAGATAGGTCTCCCCATGACCGACGTAGGCGCCCTGAACGGTGCCCAACCAGAAACGCCGCACTAACTCCTCGGCGGAGATGTTACCCCAGCGCTGACGGATGTTGCCCTCGTACTTGCACTCGTCGTAAATTACAGGCTTTTTCCATTGGGCAATGTAGTCTCGCGCTTTCTCGAGATCCGACGTTTGAATGCTGACGTGGGTGACCCACGGCTTCGAGTGATCGTACAGGACGGCCCCGTTGTGAATGGAACGCAGGTGCTGATAGGGGTCGCTTTCCTGGATCAGCCGGAAGAAGCGGTCCCAATCCCCCATGTTCTTAGCCTTCATGAAGTCATACTCATTGGCGAGCGACCACCACACGTTTCGAAACGAAGACAGCCGGGCTACGATGTACCGCAAATAGCGGTCATCCACCTCGGCTGGCATCTTCGAGTAGCCCCAGCGATCGTAGGGATGGAACAGGATCAGATCCGCCTCGATGCCCAACGACTGCAGGTCCGCCACGCGTTGCTCCAGATGACGAAAGAACTCCGGATTGAACCGTGAGTAGTCATTAACACCGGACGACGAGCGCGGGAAGGGATAGTACACCGGCTCATTGGCATTGTATGCGTAGTGCTTGGGGAACACGCACATGCGCATCTTGTTGAACGGCGATTGCCGCAGGGTGTCGAGTGTCTGCTGTTCGAGCGCATCGCCCTGATGGACCCAGGCGTACGACGTGGTCCCGATGGGCACGTACGCGGTCCCATCCGCGTACGCGAAATGGGTGACGTAGCGTACCTGCACTGGGCCGTGGTTGCCGGCGCCGGGGGCAGTCGCCGTAAACGTCCCAGTCTTTCCGTTCAGTACACTCGCGCTGCTGAAGGTGGTGTAACTCCATTCGCCGGTTTCGTCCGGCATGAAGCGCACACGGTACGCGCCGTCGCCGTCGTAGAATCCGTCCGCCGTCACCACGCGATTCCGGAACTGGAATCGAGCTCCGAAAAGAACGTCCAGGAACGGGTTGCCGTCCCGCGGTCCTTCCAACACCAGTTCGAAACGTCCCCACCGTTCCACGCTTGCCGGAGCCGCTGCAAACAGCGGGCACACTGCCGCCAGTGCGATCCAATACGCTTTGAATGAGGTCACAACGGGACCATATCACAAGAGTCATAATGCTTGTGGGCGCACGTAGCCCAATCACCATCGAGATCGCACTATGAAAAGACTCTCTTTGCTCGTCCTTGCGGGTTCCGCTCTCGCACTCGCGCAGCCGTATCAGCCCACGTGGGATTCCATCGACCGGCGGCCCACCCCCGCCTGGTTCACCGACGCCAAATTCGGCATCTTCATTCACTGGGGCGTCTACTCCGTACCGGCCTACGCTCCGGTCATTCCCGGCCGGCTCGCTTACGCAGAATGGTATTGGAATTCCATGACCGCGGGCCAGAAGCCCGGGGCTAACCCGACCCAGTCGGGCACCTGGGATTATCACAAGAAGCAGTACGGAGCCGACTACGCCTACCAGAACTTCGCGCCGCAGTTTCGCGCCGAGTTGTTCGATCCCGACCACTGGGCCGACGTCTTCGCCCGATCCGGAGCCAAGTACGTCGCACTGACCTCCAAGCATCATGAAGGCTTTGCGTTGTGGCCGAGCAAGGAGGCTTCCGCCACCTGGGGCCGGCCCTGGAATTCCGTTGAGACGGGCCCCAAGCGCGACCTGTTGGGCGATCTCACCGATGCCGTCCGCCGCAAGGGCGTGAAGATGGGCTTCTACTATTCGCTGTACGAGTGGTACAACCCGCTGTGGCTTTCCGACAAGCCCCGCTACATCCGCGAGCACATGTTTCCGCAGTTCAAGGATGTCGTGACGAAGTACAAGCCGTCCATTATTTTCAGCGATGGCGAGTGGGAGCTGACCTCGGAAGAATGGCATTCTCCGGAGCTGCTGGCCTGGTTGTTCAATGAGTCCCCTGTCAAGGACGAGGTCGTAATCAACGATCGATGGGGCAAGGATACGCGGCACAAGCACGGCGGATACTGGACCACGGAATACACTCCCGGGATGAGCGGAATGGAGCACCCCTGGGAGGAAAGCCGCGGTATGGGTTTCTCCTACGGGTACAACCGCGCCGAACGTCTGGAGCACTACCACACGGGTCGTCAACTGGTGGTTATGCTGGTGGACCTGGTGAGCCGCGGCGGCAACCTGTTGCTTGACATCGGCCCGGATGGGGATGGCACCATCCCGGTGATTATGGAGGAGCGGCTGCTGCAAATCGGAGACTGGCTCAAGGTGAACGGCGATGCCATCTATGGAACTCGTCCCTGGAAGACCTCGCGCCAGTGGAGCGAAGGCGAGGTTCCCAAGGTTGACTACAACAAGGAATATGAGGCCTCCTACGATATCGGCAAGCTTACCGAGAAACCCGCCGCGGGAAAGGCGGGCATCGAGGCTTTCTTCACCGCGAAAGGCGGCAATGTGTACGCCATCCTGCCCCGCTGGCCGGGACGGCAATTCCGGATCAAAGAGGAAGGACTGAAGCCCAAGTCGGTGGCGTTGCTGGGATCGCAGTCCCGAGTGAGTTGGAAGCTCGACGGAGGGGCGGTGGTAGTGAGTCTTCCCGATCTGCCCGAAGAACTGCAGCAGCAGTCCATGTGGGTTCTCAAGATCGTCCAGTGAGAGCCGCCATGGTCAACCGTCGCAGCCTCGTTCTGATCATTGCAGGCGCCTGCGCCGCCATCGCGCAACCGGTCTCCATCAAGGTGGACGCCGCGACAAGGATCGGCCCGTTGAAGCCGATCTGGAGTTTCGTCGGCTACGACGAGCCGAACTACACCTACATGAAGGACGGCAAGAAACTCCTCTCGGAGTTCGCCGCGCTGAGCAGCGTGCCGGTGTATGTTCGAGCCCACAGCCTGCTGGTCACCGGCGATGGGGAGCCCGCGCTCAAGTGGGGCTCCACCAACGCCTACACGGAAGATGCCAGCGGCAAGCCCCGCTACGACTGGACGATTGTCGATCGCATCTTCGACACCTACATCGAGCGCGGAATGAAGCCGCTGGTCCAGATCGGATTCATGCCCGAGGCGTTGTCCGTCAAGCCGCAGCCCTACCGGCATCATTGGTCGCCCGGCAATCAGTACGGCGACATCTTCATCGGCTGGGCCTATCCGCCGAAGGACTACTCGAAATGGGGCGAGTTAGCCTACCAGTGGGCCCGGCACTCGTGTCGAGAAGTATGGCAAAGCCGAAGTCGAGTCATGGCTGTGGGAAGTGTGGAACGAGCCTGATATCGGCTACTGGAAGGGAACTCCGGAGGAGTATCACAAGCTCTACGACTACGCCGTGGATGGCGTCAGGCGGGCTCTCCCCACCGCGCGCGTCGGCGGCCCGGATTCGACCGGCCCCAACAGCCCGCGCGCGGCTAAGTTCTTGCGCGACTTCCTGGAGCATGCGATCCGCGGGAAGAACTACGTCACCGGGAAGACCGGCTCACCCCTGGATTTCGTGTCGTTCCACGCCAAGGGCGCGCCGAAGTTTGTCGAAGACACGGTTGTGATGGGCATCGAGAAGCAACTGAACGATCTCTCGAAGGGCTTCGAAATCGTCGCTTCATTCCCCGAACTCAAAGGCAAGCCGATCATCATCGGCGAATCGGATCCGGAAGGTTGCGCCGCATGCTCGTCGCGTGTGTATCCGCAGAACGCCTACCGCAACGGTGTGATGTATTCCAGCTACACGGCGGCGGTGATGCCCCGTCATCTCGATCTCGCCGCCCGCCACAATGTGAACCTGCTGGGAGCGGTCACCTGGGCCTTCGAGTTCGAGAACCAGCCTTACTTCGATGGCTTCCGGGATCTGGCCACCAACGGTCTGGATAAACCGGTGCTGAATGTATTTCGCATGCTCGGCATGATGACCGGCGATCGCGTACCGGCCGAGAGCTCCGCCGCCGCGACGCTCGATTCCATGCTCGCCGGCGGCGTGAAGAACGCGCCAGACATTCACGCGATGGCCAGCCGGGACGGACATAGCGTCGCCGTACTGGTGTCGAACTATCACGACTCCGCCCGTCCCGGCCCAGCCGCTCAGATCGCTCTCAACCTGACAGGGCTTCCGGCCGGACGCCTGCTACTTCAGCACTACCGAGTCGATCAAGCCAACAGCAATTCTTATGAGGCGTGGAAGAAGCTGGGCTCGCCGCAGCAGCCCACTGGCGAACAATACGCGGCACTCGAAAAGGCCGGCCAATTGCAGTTACTCGACGCGCCCCGCTGGATTACTCCGAAGAACGGAACCGCGGACCTGAATTTCGAGTTGCCACGGCACGGTGTTTCGCTGGTACGGTTGACGTGGTAGATCTTCAGGTCGGCTACACAAGAGCTAACTGCTCTTCCGTTGGCTCCGCTCAACAATACCAGGGCTCGTTCAAATACGGGATAGTAGCCCGTGGACGCAGATCGCCAACATCCGGCAGGCGACCGCCGGTGGCCATCTCCCAGACAGCTCCGAAAATCTCGCGGCGGGTTTGCCCGGCCGTTTGCAGCCTGTTGACCAGGGCCATGACGTCGCGAGCCAACCGGTCCATCGACGGATCCGGATGCGGCCATATCCAGGCCAGCGCTCCGGCGTCGAACTCGCGAACGAGCTGACGAATCTCCTCTAATTCCAGCAGGCGCGAACCGTTGGTGATCAGCAAACGAAGCCCGAGTTGGACCGGACTCACATGGTCGATCAGATCCAGGTCGCGAATGGAACTCAGCAGGTCCACGTAGCTTTCGCGCGTCGTCCATGGCAGGAATGCGATGAATGTCGGGTTGAGCAGCAGACGCGCTTCGCGGCACAATCCAACCGCATCGTAGAAGTCCCGCCGGGTATGATGCTTTTCGAGTCTTGCGAGCACGGCGTCATCGACAGACTCCACCGCGCTCGTCACAAACAGGCACCCGGTGTCGCGCAGCGTGGGAAGAGCGCTCCGGTGCTTCAACAAGTGTTCGATCTTGATGGTGACGTCGTACGTCAGGTCCGGGAACTGCCGGTGCAGCGATTCGACGATGCGGAGGGCGTGGGTGGAACCGTTGAAGAAGTCCGGATCGCCGAACGTGATGTGTTGGGCGCCGGCCGCTACCTGCCTGCCGATGTCTTCGAGCACGACGCCCGGTTGCACTACCCGAAAGGCGCCCTGGTACACCGGAACCACCGGACAATGCCGGCACAGGTGTTTACAGCCGCGGGAAGCCTCCGTGTATCCCACCGTCCGTTCCTCGCCGCCGCCGCACAACTTCGCGTACCGGCTGAGGCCCGGCAGCCCGGCGCGATCCGGAACCAGAAACTGCAGACGGTCGAGCGGGATGAGGGTTTCGGACTGGGGGTCCGCTTCCGCCGCGATCCGGTCCGCAAGATCGGCCAGCGCAGCTTCAAACTCGCCTCCCAGGATGGTTTCCACGCCGGCGGAGCGCAGAAACTCTTGATTCAGCGGGGCGTACAGGCCGTAGGCGGCCAGATGGGCGCTTGGGTTCGTTTCCCGTATTTTGATGATGACCGGGGCAGCCAGGCGAGTCGCCGTGTGCATCGGGAGATAGAACGCGATCAGGCCGGCTTCAGCCGCTGCGACCCGGGGTAGAGGACTCACCGAAAGGTCGGCGCACCGGACTTCGTGCCCACGAGACCGAAGCCAAGCGGCCGGGGATGCGAGTCCGAACGGTTGGCGTCCCAACTCGTAGGTCGATATGAGCACGACCTTCATGCGATCTGGATCCAGTATCGCATCCGGAGCCGGAAGCCGGATCAATCAACCTTTGGCGAAGTAGAGCGCGGTGGCGCGTTCCAGTTCCGGCTTGGTCATCTTCGGTGGACGGCGCTCGTACTGCCCGATTGCATGGAGGATATTGCAGATGTCGAGCGGATAGCAGGCGCGCAGTTCAGTGCGGCCATCGCAAAGGCAGAGCTTTCGCAAATACTCGGCGCTGTCCGTCTCGGAAGGGATCTTCTTCGCCTTCACCACTCGCGCAAAGATTTCGTCGAAAGCTCCGGCATCCACCGCTTCCACAAATATCTTGCTGTGGATGCGCCTCAGGAAGGCCTCATCGGCCAAGTCGGACGGGTCCAGGTTGGTGGAGAAGACCACCAACACCTCGAACGGAATCTGGAATTTGACGCCGTAGCGCAGCATCAGGTAATCCACCCTACGGTCCAGGGGGACGATCCATCGATTGAGCAGGTCGCGCGGGCTCATGAGCTGTCGGCCGAAGTCGTCGATGATGAAAATCCCGTTGTTGGCCTTCACTTGCAGCGGCGCGGCGTAGATTCCCGACGATTCGTCGAGCCGCAATTCGAGCATGCTGGGAACCAGTTCGCCGCCGACGACAATGCAGGGCCGCTGACAGAGAATCCATCGCGGGTCGCAATCGGGGTCCTGATGGTCCAGTGCGTGGTGCACCACTGGATCGTATACGCTGATGATCTGGTTATCCACCTCGATGGCAAACGGGATGAGGACGGCGTCTTTATAGATGCGAAGCATTCGCTCGGCAAGACTCGTCTTGCCGTTCCCGGTTGGACCGTAGACGAAGATCGAGGTCTGGGAAATCAGTGCCGGACCCAGTTGATCGAGTAGTTGGTCGGACACCACCAGATCCGAGAAGATGTACTTCAGCGTTCCCCGATCGATCTCGACATGAGCGGTCTGGGCCGTGGTGGCGGTGTGGTAGTCGTTCAGGGAAATGGGCGCCGCCCCAGCGTACTGAGTCAACTGGAAGCGCTCCGCGGCAAGTTGCTTACCGGCCTGGGAGAGCGTGAACGTATAGTCGTTTCCCACCATGCCTTTCACTTCCACCAATTGCTGCTGGCGCATGGCGCGGAAGGTCATATCGATGATTGGAACGGACAGCCGGAGATTCCTGCTGAGGGTCTGCAGATTGCTCTGCCCCTCGATCAGCATCCTTCGCAGGACCAGATCCATGACAAGGTTCTGCGAGATCCCGAGAGACCTGAAATCGTTCGGGACTGCCGGAGTGAAGACCGGCCGCACACCGGTGACTGTACCCATACTGATACTTGTTATATCGGCAGGAGTGTGGCCGGGTTTGAGCCGTTTTGTCTTGGAGCGAACCGGACTGCACGCAAATGCCCAGTCCACCGTCATTCGTAGTAAGTGGCATTCCTGCGCCCAATCTGGCTCGTTACAGTTCTGGCTGCCCTGGCGCTGGCTGCCAACCCGAAAGCGGAACAACTCGCCAAGGAGGCCGCGACGGCGGAAAAGTCCGGCCAGACCGTCAAAGCCTACCTGCTGTGGGCCCAGGCGGCCGCGGCGGACCGGCAGAACATGTCGTACTGGGCCCGCGCCGAAGCACTGCGTCCGCGAGCCGAGGCGATGTCAGGCACCCACGTAGACACACCGGAACTTACCTGGAGCTCGGAGAAACCACCTGTCGGTACGCCGCTGTCGAGCACGTTCACCGAGCAGGATCTGGACGACTTGAAGCGGATGTCGCCGCCCCCCCGGCTGCGTCCGTCGCAGTTGGAGGGGACCTTCCACCTGAAGGCGAACGCCAAAACACTGTTCGAGAAGGTGGCGGCAGAATACGGCTACATCGTCATTTTCGACAAGGACTACAACCCGAACGGGGAAGTCCGGTTCGACGTTGCCGACCTGCCCTACCGCGAGGCGCTGCACGCGCTCGAGGACGCGACTAACTCGTTTATTGTTCCGATCTCGGAAACAGCGATGATGGTGGCGCAAGACACCCCCCAGAAGCGGACGGAACTCGAGAATGACGAGGCGATTTCGATTCCCATACCTCAGCGGTCCTCGGTACAGGAAGCGCAGGAGTTGCTGACGCTGGTGCAACAGGCTTTTGAGATCCGCAGGGCGGTGCTCGACCCGCAGCGGAGAATGGTGTTCCTGCGCGACCGGGTATCCAAAGTGGAGTCGGCGCTGGCCATTATGAATCAGATGGCGGTGGGCAAGCCCCAGGTATCCATCGAAGTGGAATTGCTTTCCACCAGCGCCAGTTCATCCCTCAGCTTCGGCATGACCCTGCCAACCCAGTTCCCCCTGGTCAATTTCGGAGATCTCCTTCATTCGACGCCCTCCATACCGGCTGGCTTTATGCGGTTTCTGACCTTCGGGGGAGGCGCCACGTTTTTTGGCATTGGACTCACCAATGCAAAACTGTTCGCCACCGCCAGCCGGTCATCGGCGCAATCGCTGATGCGGACCACCATTATGGCCAGCGATGGGCAGCCCGCTACCCTGCATGTCGGCAACAAGTACCCCATAGTGACTGGCGGGTACATGGGACCGGGGGGCTTCGACAACGGCGGAGGCGGTGGAACGACCTATGCCGTGCTCTCGACAACGCCGTACGCCTCGGACCTGGTCTCCTCGGCCGTCTCGACAACGGGGGCCATGACGCTGTTGGTGAACGGACTGACGATCCCGATCATACTGCCCGCGGCGGCCAACAATGTGGCCGGCCTGGAATCCGTGATCAACTCCCTGCAAGCCGGCGTCTACGCC
Organism: uncultured Acidobacteriota bacterium; assembly: GCA_963737465.1. Classification (GTDB taxonomy): domain Bacteria; phylum Acidobacteriota; class Terriglobia; order Bryobacterales; family Bryobacteraceae; genus TMP-7. The sequence goes on along the minus strand of CAVTTC010000011.1, from coordinate 110,054 downwards.
ACCACCGTGGAGCGAGGCACCACCGCAAAACCGGTTTCGTTCGTCCTGGTGGCCAGCTCACTCTCGGTCACCTCGATTCAGCTCATCGACGACCCCACCGGAGCGAAGATCGACCTGGTCCGGCCGGTGGACGTGGTGAGCGCTATCGGCAATGACCTCGAGAACGCTACGACAACAACGGTGTCGACAACGGGCGAACTGAACCTTACGGTGGGGGCCAATAGCTTCGCCCTGACGCTCACCTCAGACCAGAACAATCTGAATGGACTGCGCGACGCTATCAACGCCGCCGGCGCGGGAGTGACCGCTTCCGTGCTGCTGTCGAACATCGTTACCGGCACCATGTTTCTGCAGGTGGTGGCACAAGCCTCGGGTTCCGGGGCGATTCAGCTTTATGACGATCCATCGGGCACGAACACCGCTTTGCTGACGCCGACGGACGAGGTGAATCTGGCCGGAAGCACCTTCGGCCAAACCGTCGCGGGATCCACGAGTTCCGTCAGTAGCAGCGGCATCGGGATCTACCCGCCTATGCCCACCTTCAACTTCGAGGATCTGGGCCTGTTGTTGAAAGTGACGCCGTTCGTTCACAGCCTGGATGAGGTTACGCTGGAGATTGAGGTCGAGTTCAAAATGCTGGGCGCAGGCAGCTTGAACGGCGTGCCCGTGATTGCCAATCGCAAGTATCAGGGCAAGGTCCGGCTCAAGACCAGCGAGTGGGCCATTGTGGCGGGGCTGCTCGATCAGACCAAAACCAACAGTGTTTCCGGGATCCCCGGGGTGAAAGATATTCCCGGGCTCGGTATTTTGTTGCGGGAAAACAACAAAAGCTCGGACAAGAACAATGTGCTGGTCGTGATCAAACCCCGCGTGACCAGCCTTCCCGGCAGTGAGTACGCCGGACGTCCCATCTGGGTAGGATCCGAAACGCGTCCCCTGTCGCCGCTGTAGTGGCATCGCCCTCGTGGTTCCAGTAGCCACTCCCCGTGCGTCTAGCAGATGCTATACATGAATCGTAGATGAGCGGGGCGAAAGCGAAAACAACAGAAAGTCCTCCAGAATAAGGCTGCCGCGCAAGGACGCAAGTTACGCGGAACTGGCGGATTTCTTCGACCGTCACGACGGCGTTGATCTGCAGGATCAGGGCATTATGGAAATCGATCCGGACCGTGCGGATCTGGATCGTATGCTTCTGGTATTAGAGTTCAGTATGCGCCGCGAAGCCTCTAAACCCTGAACGCTCACGCCGTCACCAGGCTCCGGAAAGAACAGATCCTCTTCGCCGATATCCGGAATGCCCACCACCAGCACGCGCATCCGGCCTTTCGCACCGTGCACCACGCCCGGCGGGATGTGCACGACCGACCCTTTCCTTATCTCGTGCTCCACACCGTCCAAAACGATGCTGCCTTCGCCCTCGAGCACGTAGTAGATCTCCGTCCCCACCTTGTGGAAGTGCTCGCGCGCGCCGTCGATGTCCACCGCATGGACCCATGCCGCGACTTCCCGATCCCGGTCCTGCCGGCTGATCAGCAGGTGCCGCCATCCGCAAGTGCTCCGTTCGCGGGGCGATTCGCCTTCGTGCCGGATCAGTGTCTCGCTCATCGTTCGTCCTCCGAGCCGTCCCAGCGGCCCCGTTCCCGCAGTTTGGCAACCTCGGCCCTGGCCATCTCCCGCAATCGCATCGCGTCCACCTTCGCGCTGCGGTTTAAAGGCATCGTGCCCGGCTCCAGAATCACGTAATGGAGCGGCCGCATGTACGAGGTGAGCGTGCGTGCGTGCCGCCGCAATTCCGCGTCGGTCAACTCGGCGCCGGGCCGCTTTTCTACGAAGGCGATAATGCCCTCGCTCCAGCGACTGTGCTCATGCCCCACCACTCCTGCGTTGGCTACCCGATCGGCCAGCTGGCAGATGTGATCTTCCACGTCGCCCGGAAACACCTGGTATCCGGCGGGCTTCAAAACGAACTTGGCGCGACCCGAGAAGTGCAGGCCGTCCTGGTCGATAAATCCCATATCGCCCGTGTAGAGCCAGCCTTCGCGCGAGAGCACCCGCGCTGTCGCCTCGGGATCGTTCACATAGCCGAGGAAGTTCTGCGGCCCACGGAAGCAGACATGTCCGATGCCGCCCGCGCTCAGTTCCGCTCCCGGCTCGCCGTGGCTTTCCATCGGTTGCCGGATGGACATTTCGTACACCGGCATGGCCCAACCGATGCTGCGCGAGACCTCGTCCGCCTCCGGGGTGAGATTGGTGTAGGTGCAGAAACCGGAAGCCTCGGTCAATCCTAACCCCGTTCCGATCCGAGGCCCCATGCCCAGCATCCGGTCGAGAAACGGCCGGGGCACGGACTGCCCGCCGTATACCACCGCGCGCACGCTCGAAAAGTCGCGTTCGGAGTAGTTCGCGGTGCGCCACTCCATTTGAAACATTGCGGGAATCTGACCGATGAGGGTGACACCGCATCGTTCGATGGCGTCCAGCGACTTCACCGCATCGAATATTTCCAGCGTTACCGCCGTCCCGCCCATGAACAACGCGGTCATCAGCAGTTCCGCCTGCCCGCCCACGTGCGAAGCGGGCAGATTGCAGAGCACCCGTTGCTCCGGCGAGAACTCGAAGCCCGTCCCAAGGCAGAGGTTCTGACACGTGATCCCGCGATGCGACAACAGCGCCGCCTTGGGGGAACCCGTGGATCCTGTGGTAAAGATGATCTGGGCGCCGTCGTTTTCGGAGACGTCCGCCTCCACTGGCCCCGGCTTCAGCATGGCCCGCTGCATCAAGGCACCGAAACTGAGCGCGCCTTCAATGCAGGCGGCCGGTTCGGAGAATTGGATCAGGTGCGCAACGAAATCGCACCGGCTGCGGACCGCCTCGCCGACAGGTGCGAAATCGGCCACCGGGGTCTTGCCAAGGAAGGCAAATCCCTTGGCGCGGATCAGTCCGAGACAACGAAGCACCTCGGCTGGCTGCAGCCGCAGATCCAGCGGCGCGTGGATGACGCCCAGGCGGAAACACGCGTACTCGAGCAAGATGTGTTCGTTCAACAAGGGGAGCGAGGCCGCCAGCACGTCCCCTTTTCGGAAACCCATGCGTGCGAGTTCCGCCGCCAGCGCCATGGAGCCGCGCTGCAGTTCGCTCCAGGTCAACTGGGTCCCACGAGTCGCGTTCATGATGGCCTGAGCATCGGGCTGGATCACGGCCCAGCGATCCACCACCGAGTGCAGCAAATGACGATCGCGGTACTGAGTATCGAATTCCTCGAGAGTGACGAGGGGGAACGCGGGCACGCTCATTGCCTAATACCGTATCAGGATTGTGACATGTTATCCTGACCGCTACCATGCCCTCACGACGCGAACTCCTGGCGGCATCCCTGGCCGCGCCTCAAATTCTGAAATCGGCCGCCGCCCGGCGCGGCTACTCCTGGGCGGAAATAGAACGCATGATCCAGCGTGGCGATGTCAAAGGCAAGCTCTCGCGCGCGGACCTGCCCACCCCGGCGTTGATCCTCGAACTGGACGCTTTTGAGGACAACGTGGCACGCATGTCGGCATTCGCCAAGCGACATAACCGCGCCTTGCGTCCTCATGCCAAGACCCACAAATGCGCCGAGATCGGATTAGCGCTGATCAAAGCCGGGGCGGTGGGCGCATGTTCGGCCAAGATCAGCGAGGCGGAGGCGCTTTCGGCTGGAGGCGTCACGGGCCTGCTGATCACCTCGGCGATGGTCGGCCAGGGTCGCGTCGAGCGAGCGGTCCGGCTAGCCAAGGCTCGTCCAGAAACCATCTTCTCGGTGGACAATGTTCAGAACGCGCAGGACCTGGACACGGCGGCGCGCGAAAGCGGGATGCGGCTGCGCCTGGCCATCGATCTCTGGGTGGGCAAGCGGACCGGTATCCAGCCCGGGCCGCCGGCTGTGGCCCTGGCGCAGCAGATTGCCGTCCTGAAGAACGCACAATTCACGGGCCTGCAGGCGTACGCCGGACATGCATCCCACGTGAACGGGTTCGAGAACCGCAAACGGGTGTCGCGGGAATCCATGGAAAAGGCGGTGGAAACCCGCCGCCTCATCGAGAAGTCCGGAATCGAATGCGCGATGGTGACGGGCGGCAGCACGGGAACCTACAACATCGACACCGAAATCGACGGTATCACGGAAATGCAGCCCGGCAGTTTTATGTTCATGGATACCGACTACAACCGGATCGGCGGCGCCGACGGTCCGGTTTACCGCGATTTTCGCAACTCCCTGTTTGTGATTACCACGGTAGTCAGTAAGCCTTCAGACGAAAGTGCCGTGGTGGATGGCGGGTTTAAAGCGTTCGCAACGGACAAGCCCTTCACTCCTCAACTGCGCGATTTGGAGGGGGTGTCCTACTCCTGGGGAGGCGACGAGCACGGCGTGCTGAACCTCACCAGCGCGAGCCGGCCAGTAAAACTCGGAGACCGCCTGGAGTTCCTCGCAACTCATTGCGATCCAACGGTTAACTTGTACGATCAGATCTACGCTTTGCGCGGCGACCAGGTGGAAGCCGTGTGGAAGATCGCGGCCCGCGGCAAGAGCCAGTGACCGATCTTTACGAATCTTAACCGGAGTCTCCACTCCGAAACCACGGGGTGTTGGAAAATTAGGGATGGTACGATGGTTTTATCGAACTAGACGAAGACCACCGTCGTCTGTAGTAGGTGGGGGACCTCTGTGAAGAGTAAGAAAAAGCTAATTTTCCTGGTTTTGTTCATTATCGTCGCCGCTGGCGGTGTGTTCGCCAGCATAAAGATGAAACAGAGCGGCATTGTTACGGTCCAGACAGGGCGAACCTCTCGCCAGGACCTGACCAGTTTGGTGACCGCTTCCGGGGAGATTAAGCCACGCAATTACATCAACATCGGCGCCAACGCAGATCGGCCGGCTCACCGAGATCCTGGTGAAAGAAGGCGACCATGTCCGTAAGAATCAGGTAGTGGCCCGGGTGGAATCCGTGCAGGCCAAGGCAGACCTGGAAGCCCAGCAAGCAGCGCTGAACACCGCACTAGCGGATTCCGCCGCCTCCGAAGCCGGCTTGAAGTCGATGGATGACGCCATCGCCACCGCTCAGGCGACCGTAGCGCGTTCCAAGGCCGACGTCGATCGCGCCAAGACCTTCTTTGACCGGGCGGCCCAGCTGTACCGGGACAAGCTGGTCGCCAAGCAGGAATACGACCAGCGCAAGGCGGATTACGACAGCGCAGTGGCAGCCGTGCGCGAAGCCGAAGCCCGGGTGGAACAGGCCAGATCCCAGCGCGCTCAAGCGGCTGCGCAGTTGTCCAGTTCCCAGCGCCGTGTCAACCAGTTCAAGGCCCAGTTGAACCGCGTGGCCGACGTGCTTGCCAAGTACGATTCCCTGGCCCCGCTGGATGGCATCGTCACCAACCTGCCGGTACGGGTGGGCGAAACCGTGGTGCCCGGCATTCAGAATTCGGCGGCAAGCACCATCATGACCATCGCCGACATGTCGCTCATCACCGCCGAGGTGAAGGTGGACGAGACCGACATCGTGAACGTGAAACTCGACCAGCCGGCCGACATCACCATCGACGCGATTCCGAACAAGACCTTCAAGGGTCACGTGATCGAGATCGGCAACACGGCCATCCTGCGCTCCACCGGCGTGGCGGCGTCGCAGAGCGCCGTATCCAGCCAGGAGGCGAAGGACTTCAAAGTGGTCATCGCCATGGACAATCCGCCGGACGAGATCCGCCCGGGCCTGTCCTGCACCGCCAAGATCACCACCGCCACGCGCCAGAACGCCGTGACGATTCCGCTGCAGGCGCTGACCGTCCGCCAGCGCGGCGATCTGGAACCGCCACGAAGAAGGGCGTTCAGGCGGCACCACCCTGATCCGGCCGCGGAGAAGGCGCAGGAAGGAAGAAATGCAGGGCGTGTTCGTGGTCAAGGGCGAGAAGGCCGAGTTCCAGCAGGTGCAGACCGGCATCACCGGCGCCACCGATATCGAAGTGACGAAGCGGCTGGAACGCGGGCCAGGAGATCATCACCGGCAGCTACAAGGTGATCCGCACGTTGCGCAACGATACGCGGGTGAAGGTGGATAACAAGGCCCCGGTCACCGAGACGAAGAGCTAAGAGCAGACCACCGTCTCCTGATAGACTGGGAACACCGAATGGCACAGGCAGATCTAGAAGACAAAGTAGCGCGGGGCGAACAACTCAAGCGCGACGGCATCGTCATCCGCACGTACGATCTGTGGAAGACCTACGTCATGGGCGATCAGGAGATCCACGCCGTCTCCGGCGTCGACATCGAGATCAAGCGCGGCGAGTACGTGGCCATCATGGGCCCGTCCGGCTCGGGCAAGTCGACGCTGATGAACCTGATCGGCTGCCTGGACACGGCCGACCAGGGGCCTACTACCTGAACGGCAAACTGGTCAGCGACATGGACGACGACGAACTGGCGCGCATCCGCAACAAGGAAATCGGCTTCGTTTTCCAGACGTTCAACCTGCTGCCCCGCGCCAGTGCGCTGCACAACGTCGAACTGCCGCTGATCTACGCCGGGCTGCCGCAGAGGAGCGCGCGGAAAAGGCCAAGGGCGCGCTTGCGCGCGGTGGACCTGGAAGCGCGCATGTATCACAAGCCCAACGAGCTCTCGGGCGGCCAGCGCCAGCGCGTCGCGGTCGCGCGCGCGCTGGTGAACAACCCCTCCATCCTGCTGGCCGACGAGCCCACCGGGCGCCTGGATACCGCGACCGGCAACGAAATCATGGCCCTGTTCGAGCGGCTGTACCAGCAGGGCAACACCATCGTCCTGGTCACGCACGAGCACGACATCGCCATGCACGCCCACCGCGTCATCCACATTCGCGACGGCAAAGTGGAGCGCGACGAAAAGATCAAATAGCCATTCGCCCCTTCCCGCAGGCCCAAGCGGGTAGTCCTGCTCCCCCGATGAGGAGCCCGACAGGGCGGACACTCGTCAGCTGGGCGTGCTTCGCGCCACCTTCCCAAAAAACTTTGGGGGGATGTTCAAAAAGTCACTCTCTGGTAATATTGATTCGCGCGTATGTTCTTAGGAGGAACGTAGGCGCAGTTCGCCTGCGAAAGGGAGGCCATGCGCCCAGCGTTACATACCGGCGTTACCGTCTGGATGCTCCTGGTGGCGGTGTGCGCGCACGGCGGCTTACTGGTGACGCGCACCAGCAGCGGCCTGCAATTCACGCCAATCGCTTCCATCACGGTGCAAGGCAAGGACAAAGTGCTCAGCCTAGGCTCCGAGTCCCGGCTGACGGGCCCAGCCGGCAAACTGCATCAGGTACCGCTGGCGCGGTTGTTGCTCCGGGTGGCCGATGCGAACACGCTTGCCGCTTACGAACCGGGAAGTCTGGAATACCTTCTGCCCCTCGGTCTTCCGAAGAATGCGTCGGGCGATGCGGCTACGCTCTGGCAATCGGCCCGGGTGGCATATCGGACGTCGGCCGCTGACAAGACACAGGTGGACGTTCCCGTCGCTGAGACTCATGGCGGTCATGCCTGGCGGGTTCGACGATCTCAGGAAGATCTGCACGGACGTACAGGCCTTGGAACTGCTCGGCGGGAAGGGGAAAGCGTTCGCCGCACAAATGGAGTGGCTATCGGCCGCGGTGCGGGCATTTCCGTCCGAGCCGGCGCTGGCGCCGCTCGCGCGGTACGTCGAGCAGTCGCTGCGAGAGCGGTACGAAGCGTTTGAAAACGGCTTAGCCGGCCTGGACGCGCTCGAACAGGGGCTCAGGTTCTCGGAACTCAGCCAGGCCGCCTATCCGAGTCAACCGGAGCAGGTCCGGCTGCGCAAGGCGCTGGCGGACCGCAAAGCGTGGTTCGATCGTAAGGTGGCGGTGCTGAAAGCGTTTGCCGGTTCCGAGCAATGGGATCCATTGCTGCTGGCCTCGCGCGACCTCGAAGTTTACGAGCAGGCGTTTCCGGAGATGGCAAAGTATCGGGGCGAAGCGTTGAAACAGAGCCTTCAACTGCACCGGAAGGCAGGCCACGACCGGTTGACAGAGGTGAATACGCAGCGGCCTACCGGGAATATCGCTTGGCCAGCTTGCGGCAACCCGGTGACGCCGTGCTGGTGGAGGAGATGCGCGAGGCCTGGACGGAGTACTCTCGGCGGATGGCGATCGACCGGCAGAACAAGCGTGAGCATTTGACCGCGGGCCAACATGATGCGATTGAACGCGACCTCTATTTCGCCGACCAGAATCGGAAGTCCGGGAATCTGGACGAAGCGCTGAAGAACGTGTCGCACGCGGAATCCGTGTTGAGTAAAGCACTTCGGGAAGATACCATCGCGACGGAATCACTCAGGGTGCTCTATCAAAAAGCCGATATTCTCGGTGCCCAGGGGAGGATCGGCGACGCGTTGGCCATCCTGGACCAATACGACTTGCTCGCCATCGACGATGAGCGGCAGCCGGCCAACCAACTGCGAAACCAACTGCTGTTTCAACTCGACAAGACGCTGAAGGACCTCAAGGCCCAGATCCAGAAGGCCGTGCCTGAAGGCCGTTACCACCTGGCACGACGCCTGGCCGAACAGGGACTGCGCGTCAAAGAGGACGATCCGGAGTTGTTGTACGCGGCCGGCGTGGCCTCGATCGTCACACGCAACCAGAAAGAGAGCCTGCCGCTGCTGAAGCGGTATCTCGAGGTGTCGGGCACGGTGGACGGTAGCGGGGAGCGGCGCGCACGTGTTCGGCGGCTTTTGCTTTCGCTGAAGGACACCGCCACGCCTGACGAAGCGGGCGATCCGAACTGGATGTCTGGCAAGAGACTGCCCCGGCAGGTGGTCTACTGCCCCATCAGCCTCGCGTTCCAGCCGCACATCGAACACATTGAAGCCTCGAACAAGATGAGGGTGGCCTTCGAATGGGATGGGGGAAGGCTGAAATCGATCACGCCGAGTTTCGAAAAGCCCGACCAGGCGTCTGGAGAACAAAAGCTTGTTTTCGGCTATGATCGTCGCGTTCCGCAGATTGCCTCGGCCGGCAACGAACAAGCGGCGCCCGATCCGGTCGATCCCGACCCCGATACGGCCGTCCGGCGTTCCGTGGTAGTTCTACTGAACAACCCCGACGTGGATCCGGTGGCGATGAAGCAACTGACGGGCACCAACTTCGCTGCAGGGATTGCCGGGAACCGTTTCTTCAATCCATTTATATGGGAGAAGGTGTACCGGTTCCGGTTCCTCTATGACGATCACGGACGGGTGGCGCAGGCTCGCGAGATCGACGCCCACGGGTCGCTGGGGAACCTGACCGTCGAGTTCGAGTGGGACGGGATCCAACTTTCCGCGGTTCGCGGATACGAAGGTTCGGACGAGAAACAGCGGGTCTTGATGTACGAACGAACGCTTCAATATGAAGGCGGCCGGTTGGTGGGCGAGGAGATCCAGAACCAGGGAAGGCAAGGCAAGATCAAGTACGTTTACAAGGGCGACAAGCTCGTTTCAGCGAGCTGTGACAAAGGCTCCGCCCTCGATGGACGGTCGAGGGTGGTGACGTTCGCCCTCAATTGACCGTGGATGGATGACTGATAAAAGAGGAGAATCGTGAGGCTAGAACGTGGCTGGACCAGCCGCCCCGGGGCTGCGGTGCGCTGGTTCGCAGTGTCGCTATTGGCGGCCTCAATCGGAGTTTCAGGCGCTCCGGCTGACGAGGGCAAGCGGGTGGCGCTGGTAATCGGTAACGATGCGTACTCGGCGGGGCCCCTCAAAAACGCGGTGAACGACGCGCGGGCTATCGACAAGGCCCTGCGGGCGGCGGGCTTCAGTTCGCGGTTGTTGGAGAACGCGACGAAAGAGCAAATGGACGACGCGCTAGGCGCGTTCGCCGATTCGCTCGGACCGGAGCACAAGGCGCTGTTCTACTACGCCGGGCACGCCTTCCAAATCGAAAATGAGAACTTTCTGGTGCCGGTGGACTTCAAGCCCGCTCGCGGTGTCACGCAGTCCAAAAACCGCTGCGTCTCACTTTCACAGCTACTCGAGGAGTTGCGCCGGGCGCGGGCCAAAACGCGCGTCGTCATCCTGGATTCCTGCCGGAGCAACCCCCTTGCGGGAAGCTACGGACTCACGGCGGGGCTGGCACAGCCGCTCAACGCAGGCAAGGACACTTATATCGCGTACTCCACCAGTCCGAACCAAGTGGCCGAAGACGCTCCCGACGCCACCAACAGTTGGTTTACCGAAGCGCTCGCCGAATTGATCTCCGGGCCAGCGCTGGATATCGACGAGATTTTCAATCGGGTGAGAAAACGGGTGCAGACGGCGACCGAGGGGCGGCAGACGCCATGGTCACAATCGAGTCTTACTGCGAGCTTTTATTTCCGGTCGCCGCTGAACGCGGAACTCGATAGCGATCCGTCGGTGGCCCAGAAATGGATGGACCTAGCCAGGCTACGTGAGCAGCGGGAAGACTGGCCCCAGGCTATCGATCTGGTCAACAGGGTGCTCGCAAAGAAGCCGGGCGCCACCTTGGAGGCCGCCGCCAAGAGTAAGTTGGCGTATCTGACCGCCCGGCGCGAAGCGCAAACCGCGTTCGAAGGCGCGGACTACGGCAACGCCGCGCGCCTCTATCAAAAGGCGTTCGAAGCCGACCGATTTTCCAGCGGCGCCGCTCTTCAGGCGGCGAACAGCTACCTGCTCGCCGATCGCATCTCCGACGCCGTGCCAGTGTTGAAATCCATTCGCGTGCGTGGAACCACGGAGTCCATCGAGAAAGTGAACAGCATGCTGCAAGAGCTGGCGAAGGTGTCGGACGATGCGAAGCGGGAATTGAACGCCGAGATTCCGAAGCCCCCACCCGTCGAAGAACTGTTCGCCGACATCCGGTTCGGCGTTCCGGATTGGGACGCCGGGGATCGATACGTCCGAGGAACGCCGGTAGACTTGAGCCGGTGGGTTAAGGAGTTGGAGGCATCCGCAGCGCCGCTGGTATTGAAGGCGCCCGGCGCGAGTTCTGCCGCCGTACCCCTCACACCGACAACCGCGGCGACGCCGGGCGGAGCCGCCGCCGGAGCGGAGCCAGCCACAGTTTCGCCGGCGGCGCCCTCTGCCGGAAGCCCTGGAATCGCGGCTTCACCAGCGCCACCCGCAGGCGCCGAACCCTCGGATTTCCAGGTGCAGATCGTCGCTCTCGAAGGAACGCGAGAACTGGATTACGGCGACATGGTCGAAAGCTCAGGGGCAGGCAAGGCATCCGGTTCGAAGCCTCCCAGGCCGAAACCGGCCGCGAAGGCCGCCGAACCGGGAGTCGTGGTCATCGAGGGCCTGAGCGGCGGCGCAACGGTGCTGGTGAACGGTAAACCGCCCACTGGCGATTCGCCAGGCCGGTTACAACTCCCGCCGGGAAGTTACGAGATCCGGATTCTGCGCGGGGGACAGATTGTCAACCGCCAAAAGGTGGACGTGAAGTCGGCGGCGATGACGCGGCTCGTGGTGCGGCCGTGAACCCGCGAACCCATGGAGCGGCCTTCCGCCGCGCGTTCGCCGCGGCGGGTTTGATCGCGCTCACGCTGCCCTTTGCCGCCCTGGGGGCGGACTGGACCGATCGCGGCGAGTACGACCTGGCGCTGACCATCCGGGCAGAAGCATCGCCGAAACAACGCCTGGAGCTGCTGGACCGGTGGAAAGCGCGATATCCATCAACGCAGATGCTGCAAGCCCGGCGGGAGTTGTATCTATCCACTTACCAGTCGCTCGGCGACAACGCGGGAATGCTGGCAATGGCGCGGGAGATGCTTGCCCGTGAGCCCGATAACCTGATCGGATTGTACTGGTGCACCTTGCTGACGGGCGGCTCCAAGGACACCAGTAAATCGAATCTCGATTCAGGAGAAAAGGCAGCGCAAACGCTGATCGCGGGGTTAGACCGCCTGTTCGCCCCGTCGAAGAAGCCCGCACTCATGCCGCTAGCCAGTTGGGAAGCTCAGAAAACCAACGCTTCCCTGCTCGCGCATCGAACGCTCGGCTGGGTCCATTGGCAGCGGGGCGAGTACCCGGCTGCAGAACAGGAGTTCAGCGAGTATCTCAAAGTGAATCCCGGCGGAGCGGAGATCTCGGCTTGGTACGGGATGGTGCTCGCGGTTGAAAAGGCCCCAGATAAGCAGGTAGCGGCGCTCTGGCTTCTGGCGCATGCTGTTTCGTTGCGCGGCGCGGGCGCTTTGGATGAGCGCAAGCGCGGGCAGACGGCCGCACTTGCTCGATCGGTTGTACGTCTCCTATCACGGCGAAGCGGCCGGTCTGGACCAACTCCGCACCGCCGCCGAGACCACCCCGTTTCCGCCGCCCGATTTCAGAATCGAGTCTGCCGCGGAACTGGCCGCGCGTAAGGAGTTGGAGGAGCTCGAGCCGGACCAATCCGCAACTGGCTGCACTGGGTGCGCATTCGCACTCAACTCGAATCGTCTGGCGGGCCTCAGTTTTTCGAGAAGTTAAGAGCCGCGCCGCTGCCCAAATTGGCGGGAACGCTGATCAGCGCGACGCCGCCCCGGAAGCCGGACGAATTGGTTCTGGGGATGCGTGATCCCGCGGTTCCGGAGGTGCGGCTGCGGCTCAGCACCCCGCTCGCCGGCGAGGCGGCTCCCGGCATCCAACTCGAGTTCGAGGGCCTCGCGGACTCGTTCTCACTTAGCCCATTCATGCTTGTGATCGCAGTGGACAGACTCGAAACTGAGCGGATGGGCTTCGCCGCGACGATAAGATCTGATAATGGCCGGCGCCCCACAGCAGCTTCCTCTCCGCTTCGGCAAATACGAACTTGAGGAGTTCCTCGGGGGTGGAATGTCGCACGTCTACCGGGCCCGCGACACGGTGATCGGTCGCACGGTAGCGGTGAAAATTCTCACCGATGCCGGCTGCGCCGATCCGGACGCGCGGGCGCGGTTCGTGGCAGAGGGTCATATGGCCGGGAACATTTCGCACGAAAACGTTCTTGGCATTTACGACTTCGGATTCGACTCCTACCAACGGCCCTTCATGGTGATGGAGTTCCTGCGGGGCGAAGACCTCCGCAACGCCATCCGGAATGGGCGGACAGGCGACCTGAAGAGCAAGCTGAAGATCGCCCTTCAGGTGGCCCGGGCGATCAAGTACATCCACGGCCTGAATATCGTCCATCGCGACATCAAGCCGGAGAATATCTATCTCAATCAAGCGGGTGTGGCGAAACTGATCGACTTCGGGATTGCCAAGGTCGAGGACGTCAACCTGACGCGGGCGGGTTACGTGGTGGGCACACCGTCCTACATGGCTCCGGAACAAATTCGCGGCGAGGTGGCGACCCCGCAAGTGGACGTGTACGCGTTCGGCCTGTTGTTGTACGAATTGCTCACCGGTGTGAAGCCCCTACAGTCCAATACGCTGGAGGGCATAACGTACGCCATCCTTAACCAACCTCTGAAGATGGAACCCTTGACGCAGGCGGCGATCCCGCGCCCGGTCTGCGACCTGGTTGCCGCGTGCGCGGCGAAGTCGCCGGACGCCCGGCCGCGTGGTTTCACCCCATTGGTGGCGGCGCTCGAGGCGCAACTTTCGGCGCTGGACCGCGTCCCTCACCGGCACCGGCGCCGCAGCGGCCGCTTATTCGCAAGGCGTGGGTGGGGGCGGGGCTGGCGGTTCTGCTGATATCGGCGATTGCCGTCTATTGGTTGTCGACTCGAGGGCGCCGGCCGGACCGCATCGCCACTGACACGGGTGAGATGGTCCTGGTGCCGGCGGGAGAATTCCGGTTCGGCAAGGATAAACAGCCGGTGATGCTGCCGGCGTTCTACATCGACCGGACCGAAGTGACCAACGGGGCCTATGCATCATTCTGCCAGGCCACGAAGCGGCGTTTGCCGGACGGCTACCCACCGGACAGGCCCGGCTATCCGGTGGTGAACATCAGCATTCTCGAGGCGCGCGACTTCGCCCAATGGGCGCACAAGCGCCTGCCGACGGCGCCCGAATGGGAAAAGGCGGCGCGAGCCACGGATGGCCGCCGATTCCCTTGGGGCGATCAGTTGGATATGGCGCGAGTCAACGTCGGTTCGCGGCAGCCGACCCCGGCCAACGCCTACCCACAGGGCGCCAGCCCCTACGGCGCGCTACAGATGGCCGGCAACGTCTGGGAGCTAGTGGAACAATTGAGTTCCCCGGAGGCGAAGGCACGCGAGTATTTCCGCAGCCGGCTGAATCCGCCGCCAGGCCCCGACGAACCGTGGTACATGATCCGCGGACAGTCGTATCTTCAGCGCAGTCTTTCGGAGGACGTCCTCTGGGACAGCACGACGGTACCCGCGCGGTGGAGGGCCACAGACATCGGCTTCCGTTGCGCTAAGGACCCGGGCTGATTATGACTCGCAAGAACTCCGGTCAGGCGGACGCTTCTCCCCGGCTCAAGGCTGAAACTTGATCTGGGAGGACGCTTCGAACTTGTGGTAGTCGCGGAAGACCACCTCGTTCCGGACCAGCGATTTTCCTTTTCTTAGCTGCAAGACAGAGCGGAGCGGTAGCAAGTAGTCCTGCTCTCCAATCCGGACTAATCCATAATCGAGTGATAGTGCCGGCGACTGGAGTGCAAACTTCTTCGGCAAGCCTTGGCCCTGGAGGGTAATCCGCCGCACGAAGCCGGATTCTTCATCAATGAAGACCCGCGCGTGATAGCCGGCCACCTCCTGAACCGTACCGGAAGCGAGCACGAAGTTGCTCCGATCCGTCGGAACATCGACATCAAAGACCCGGCAAAGCCCGCCGCCGGCCATTGCCCGCCCCGCCCACTTGTAACTGGCCGAAACCTCCGGACTGAAGATGCCGCGGAGCATGGTCCCGAATTCGCCGCGCGAATTCACCCCGTCACTGGCGCGCCGCTCGCGATCGGTCTTCACGCCATTGATCTCGATTGTGCGATAGCTCTCTTTGCCGTCTTCATAGGTGAGCGTGTCGATGATGACATCCCGTTCTTTGAATTGCACCGGCTCTTTGGCAGGGGACACCAGCCGGCGAGTCTCCTGATTGCATCGAAAGTTCGGCAGGCGGTCAGAGAAGTCGCGCGCTTTCAGCGCCGTCTCCTCCCAAAGCCGGGCCTGGTCCTCCGCCGGAAGTGCGGGACCCGACGTGTTCAGGTCCACCGGGTCGATCTCGGGAAGCACGATCGCCGAGAAGTCCTCCTCGGACGGCCCGTGTGGAGGCTGGGAAGATGCGGTGGCGGAACCGGGAACCACCAGATCGATGGGCGGTCCGCTTCCGCCGCCAGCACGGAAGGGCACGCTTCGAACCAGGACGTTCCGATCCTGGCGCACCGTGATGCGTGCCTCAAAATCGCCGGCGGTCAACTTGACGCCGCGAATGGTGGCGAGGTACGGGAACTGGTGTTTCTGTTCGCCGCGCACGGCCCCTCTACCCTCGCGGGAACTGTCGTTGATGCTGTCGGAAAACGGCAGCGTCTTACGCCCTACGACGCGGCCACGCTGGAGGATTTCGAGACTGACCTCGGGCTGTCCGCCCCGGAGGTCCGGATAGATCTCGAAATACACCTGCAAAGTCTCGGGGGTACCCGGCTGGAAGTTCGGCGCCAGCAGGGGGGCTAAGGCATCGCCATCGTAGCTGAAAATCTGGTCGGCCTCAAGACGGTCCGCAGCCCCTTTGAACGGCCTCACAAAGACGGCATCGCTCACGTTAAACCCGGGGAGACCCCTGCTGGTCCTGAGGGGTTCCCGGACACCGCCCGTCTTGTGGGCGAGCAGGTCCTCGACGGTGGCCTCCAGGCTATACTTCCCGCCAGGCAACTGGACCTCTCGCATGTAATAGAGGTTACCCGCGCGACGGGCGGCCCGTTTGTCCAAAGGACCTTTGATCACCACATCCTTGCTGGCGCGCCACACCTCGCGTCCGCCCGAATCGCGTACCATCTGGGTAACGCGGGCCTTGGCCAGGAAGGTTCCAGCGTTGTCGTCCACGTCGAACTGGAGGTTCGCAATTGGAGACTCCACCAGCAGGAGTCCGCGAGTCGGACCGCTGACGCCCTCCACGTTTGGGCCACCCTCGGTGGTGGCGATACCGCCCCCTGAGGGACCGCCAAAGCTGCTGTAGGATCGCTCGGTTCCCCAGGACATGGCCCGCATCGGGGTGGTGCGCAGGAATCTGACGTATACCGGAAAATCGGATGGTAACGGAGGCAGAACCGCTGCGATGGCGGGGGGTGGCTGGCTGGACTCGTTGGTTTGCCCGCTGGACGGCGCCATGGAGATTTCCGTCAACTCGGAACCGATCGCCTTGGGGTCCCGAATGACGGCTCCACCGCTGCCTTCCGCGAGTTTTTGGAACAGCGTGACCGGCGCCTTCGAGCCGGCCTTGGCTTGATCCACAATCAGGACCCGCACGGCATGATCGCGGCAGTAGTCGATCAACTCGGTCAGAGTCTTCTCGGCGTCGCTTGCGAGGGGCTGGCTCTCCAGCACCGCGACGAGCAGACGGCGCCCGGGCCGGCGTACCAGGGCCTGGGCGGATGCGTCAAGTGAACTCACCACCACCGCCGGAGTGGCATCGCCAGCTTCGGCAACCGCGGCGGTGACGGCCAGTTCCATCTGTTTGGCCGGCATTCCGGGATCGAATAGGACGGCATCGAGACTTCCCACGCGACGCAACTCGACGCTCGAGCCGGGTGTCGCTAACGCGCGCCTGACTCCGGAGGCGACACCCTGAGCCGTACGCCGTGCGGTGTCCGCGCCGGCGGGTCCAACCAGGACGATTACCGAATTGGGTGGGGTTACCGCAGCGGCCACGGAGGCGAGCAAGGCCCACGTGAAAAAGAGCAGGGTGAATCGCATGTGGCCAGAGGAGTGCCGTCAGGTTGATTCTACACCCGGCTTGCGGAAAGCTGCCAGGTAAGCTAACCGCCGGCATCCATGTCAGTCTAAAGAGCGGATGGAAGAAACCGACGCCGCGGTAGTAGCCAGGGCGCGATCCGGTGATCACGAAGCCTTCCGCTCCCTGGTGGAGCGGCATAGCCGGAATGTGTTCCGTCTTGCGTTCCGGATGACCGGTAATGAGAACGATGCCGAGGATATCGTGCAGGAAACGTTCCTGCGGGCATTCAAGCAACTGCACCGGTACGAATCCAGGTCGAGTTTCAGTACGTGGCTGTACCGCATTGCAGCCAACCGTTCGCTGGATCTGATCCGGACCCGGAAGTTTCGCGGTGAGTTGCCGAAGTTAGAGAACGAGGAAAAGGACCCGATGGAGATGTTACCCAGCCCCGAACCTGGCCCGGACCGGCTGGCCGTCAGCCGCCAGGTGGAAGAGCGGGTGGCCGCCGCCATGTCCGAACTGTCGCAGCAGGAGCGCACCGCCTTCGTCCTCCGCCATTTCGAGGGACTGTCGATCGAACAAATCAGCGGAACCCTGGGAGTTGGAGGCAATGCGGCCAAACACAGTATCTTCCGGGCGGTACAGAAGTTGCGGGCCGCGTTGGAACCGCTGGTGGAGGCATGATGATGGATCACCTGACTGAAGAACAACTGGTACTGCACTACTACGGTGAACCGCAAAGCGCCTTGGATAGCCATCTTTCCGATTGCGAGCGTTGCCGCCAGGAGTACCGGAAGCTGCAGCGCATCCTCAACAGCGTCGATAGCCTCCCGGTTCCGGAGCGGTCAGCGGACTACGGGACAGAGGTATGGAACCGGATCCGGCCCGAGATCGGCGCGCCCTCTCGCAGTTGGCTGCGCTGGCTGGGGTGGCGGCGGGCGGCGCTGGCCGCAGCCATGGCATCTCTCGTCGTAGCGGCGTTTCTGGCCGGGCAGAAAGCCTCCCGGCTCACTCCAGCCCCGGCGACGGCGTCCACGGCCCCGGTGCGGGAACGGATATTGCTGGTGGCGGTGGGCGACCATCTCGAGAAGTCGCAATTGGTGCTGGCGGAGCTTTCGAACCTGGGCGCGGAACAAAAAGGGAACGTGGACATCAGCTACGAGCAGCGTTCCGCCGAAGATCTGCTGGGATCGAGCCGGCTGTATCGGATGACGGCGTCCGCCAGCGGCGACACGGCCACCGCCAGCATGTTGGATGAGTTGGAGCGGGTTCTGCTGGATATTGCGAACGGTCCTTCGCAGATCTCGGGCGATCAGCTTCAGCACATGCAGAAGCGCATTGCCGATACCGGCATTCTTTTCAAAGTGCGCGTGTTCGCGTCCAACGTCGAACAGCGCGAGAACAGACTGTAAATCGACGCCGTGGCGTTTATCTGCCGCGGCCAAAGGAGTAGTGTATGCGAATCGCACTGATACTGACCCTACTGGTGTCCGCCGGCGCGGCTGCCCAGGACGCTTCCTTTCTTGCGCAGCAGGATGCTGAGCGAGCTCAAGAACGTGCGGTCGAACGAAGCAACCGCGACGCCCAGCGCGCGGAGGCACAGGCAAAGCGGGCGGCAGCGATGGCCAGGACGGATCGGGAGGATGGCCTGTACCGAGCCGGTACGCGCGCCATCGACCAGCGCCAGTATGAACAGGCCGTCTCGACGTTCGATCGCGTGATCGAGGCCAAGAGCAGCCGTGCGGATGGCGCCCTCTATTGGAAGGCCTACGCCCAAAACAGGCTGGGGCAGCGGGAGCAGGCGCTGGCTACACTGGCGCAATTGCAGAAGGAGTTCCCGCAGAGCCGCTGGTCGGGAGATGCCAAGGCCCTGGATGTCGAAGTGCGGCAGGCTTCCGGGCGTCCGGTCTCCCCGGACAACGAAAATGACGAGGATCTCAAGCTGCTCGCCATCAATGGGCTGATGGCAAGCGATCCCAGCCGCGCCCTGCCGCCCCTTCAGAAAGTGATCGCCGATCCCAAGGCATCGCCCCGGGTGAAGGAACGCGCCCTGTTCGTAGTGGCCCAGAGCAGCGATCCGAAGGCTCGTGATCTGCTTCTGCAGATCGCCAAGGGCGGCGGCAATCCCGACATGCAATTAAAGGCTGTCGAGTATCTGGGGTGTTCGGCCGTGGAAATACCCAGCCGCTCGCCGACATCTACGCGTCCACCACCGATCCAGCGGTGAAGCGGGCGATCCTCCACGGATTCATGATCGCGAGCGACTCCGACCGGCTGCTGTCAATCGCCAAAACCGAGAAGTCTCCCGACCTGCGCGTGGAAGCGATCCGGATGCTGGGGGTGATGAAACGGGACCGCACCGGCGACGCCCTCCTCTCGCTCTATGCCTCCGAGACCGACCGGTCCGTGAAGCAGGCCATCATCGACGGGCTCTTCATCCAGCAAAACGCCAAAGCCCTGATCGATCTTGCCCGCAAAGAGACCGACATGTCCGTGAAGAAAGAGCTGGTTCAGCGCCTGTCGGTGATGCAGACGAAGGAAGCTTCGGACTACATGATGGAGTTGATCAACAAATGAACCGAGCCATCGCGTTGATCTTCTCCGCCGCAGTCGCCTTCGCGCAATCGCCGCAAATCACCAACGCGCAGCTCGAGACCAAAGCTCTTTCGGGCGATTTGGAAGCGGCGGTGCGGGCCGTCACGGGACCGGCATGGATCGGCTATTCGGTGCCCATGGTACCGGGCGATCGCCAGATCTGCGGCTGGGACGGCGGGAATCGCTCCAGCCATCACCTGTCCCTGGAAGGACCCACCGCTCTCTTCGTGCTCTATCGCGTGGAGCAAAGCAACGTCGGCAAGATCCGCACGGCGACGCCGGATTGCGAGATCGACGGCGGTGGTCTGCCCGTTACGTGGCTCACCGGCGTAAATCCGGCGATGAGCGTCCGGTACCTGGAATCGCTGGTTGGAAGAGACCGGCTGGGGGATTCCGCCGTGTCGGCCATCGCCTTCCATAAGGATGCCGAGGCGGACCGCGCGCTGGAAAGCCTGCTGGGCGCCAACCAGCCGGACAAAGTTCGAGAGAAGGCGATCATGTGGCTGGCCGTCGCCCGGCACCGCTATGAGCGTGTGATCCAGGCGGCGCATGACGACAAGAGCGCACACCTGCGGGGACAGGCGCTGTTCTGGCTCGCCCAGGGTGCACAAAAGAAGATTGCCGCCGAGACCATCGCGAACGCCATCGCCAACGATCCCGAGACCGAGGTGAAGAAGAAGGCGGTGTTCGCGCTGACGCAAATGCCCGGCGGCGAGGGCGTTCCCAAGCTGATCGAAGTGGCCCGGACCAATCGGAATCCCGAGGTCCGGAAGCAGGCGATGTTCTGGCTCGGACAATCCAAGGATCCCCGCGCTCTGGAGTTCATCGAGCAGGTACTGACGAAGTAGAATCCACGACAGCCCCGTTCCCTGACAGGCGTTTCCCAAAACCGGACACTGAACCGGCTCTGGCAAACGCCTTTTCCCTTTCCAGGCAGTTACTTGGCGGCTGGCAGCGGGCGTGCGCTGAGAAGTGCGAATGTCCGCCCTGGCCCCCAGTCCGAGAACCTCTTACGCCGAAGAGTTGGCCCAGATTTCCGCCAAGCTCTCCGCGGCGCCAGAGTTATCCGCACTCCTCCATACGGCCGCGTTCCAGATTCGCCACTTGCTGGGCTGCTCGGTAGTCATTTTCACGAAGCCAGGCAGCGAGGCGACCTACGTGGCATCGGCCAACATCGGCGTTCCGCGCGAAGATCTCATGCACGTCCGCTACGAACAGGGAGACGAGTTTCTGAAACATCTGGAGCAGGCCGGCGTGGTCCGGGATGGCGCCCTGCCTCCCCGCTCGAGCGCAGTCGTTCCGTTGAGACGCCATAAGGAATTGGTGGGTTTTATGAGCCTTGGCCGCAGTCCGTACACCGACGATTACACCGGGCCCGAATCCGATCTGCTGCTGGCGGTGGCGGATCAACTCGCGCTGCATGTCGAGAATTTCCGCTTGCGCGATCAGGATTGGGAACTGTCCCGGGTCCGCGAGTTGCAGGAGCGGTTATTACCGACAGTGGCCACGGGAATCGAGGGATACGATGTCGCGCACGCCTGGCGCCCGCAGCGATCGGTGAGCGGTGACTACTTCGATATCATCGACTTGGGCGAGAACCGGTTGGCAGTGTGCATCGGAGACGTCATCGGCAAGGGAATGCCGGCAGCCCTGCTCGATGTCGAACGTGCAGGCCGCGGTGAAAGCCGTCGCGTCCCCCGACATGTCGCCGTCCGAAGTCTGCTCACGAGTGAACCGTGTCCTGGCAGGAAACCTGGCGGCGGGAAACTTTGTCACGTTCTTCTATTCCATCATCGACAGCCGGACGGGCCGGCTTACGTATTCCAACGCAGGCCACGTCCCGCCGATTCTGGTCCGGCAGAATGGCTCGATCCTGCGCCTGGAAAGCGGCGGAGCCCTGCTGGGCGTGTTCAAGAGTTGGGCGTTCGAACAAGGGACGATTCAACTCGAAAAGGGCGACCGGCTGGTACTCTTCACGGATGGCATTTCGGAGCTGAAGGATGCCGCCGAAGAAGAGTTCGGGGAAGAGCGCCTGGAGAGACTCGTGGTGAGAAACCGTACTGTCCCGGCCGCGCTGCTCAAGGATCGCATCCTGGCCGAGATTGCCGACTTCGCCAATGGTGCTTTCCAGGATGATGTCACCGTGGTTGTAGTGGGCGCACAGTAGTGGCCTGTCATAATGGCGCACGCGCACTCGTGCGCCACGTGTTTTCCGGACATCCCCTTGCCCCAGGCGCCAGGAAGTGATATCCAAAAGGATTGCTCATCCGATTTCCAGATAGGTCGGGCGGGTGGCTCCCGTCTCCGGCTGTCTTTGGGCGACTGCGGTGCGTGGCCGCATTTCTCGCCGGAACCTGCGCCTGCGGGGTCGGAGCGGTTTACGCCGAGCACCCTCCAGCGGACAATGTGGGCAGCGAGGCTTCCACTGCGTACTCGGACAGCATCGAGTCGAAGCGTAGCACCGTTCGTAGACTGGCTTGCGACGCTCGGGTCCCACCGGATTTCGCGCTGGCGGTATTGGACAAAGAGAGCGGGTTCGACAACCGCATGCGGGGCAGCATGGGCGAAATAGGGGCATCCCAGATTCTGCCTTCCACCGCGGTGTCTCTTGGACTCGATGTAAAGCGATTGGCGGGCGAGTTCTCCTACAACGCCCAAGCCGGAATCGCGATTCTCCGGGGTTTGCTCGTCACGACGCGGGGTGATCAGTTGAAGGCACTCCTGCATTACCGCGCCGGCCCCCGATTGATGACCCTGCCGCCCAGGGTGCAGCGTAGCGTTCGCGCGTACGCCAGCGCTGTAGCGGACTTGATGCGGACCCGCTACTCCGGCGTTGCCTGTCAGTAGCGGATCGACGAACTGGCAGATCGCGCATCCGCGGCGTCGCCACGGAAGCGGCTGCAGGCATCGCTGTTGCATACTGGCTGGAAGCCATGCGTCTGCTGATCTTCTCCGATATCCACAACGACCGTCGCGCTCTGGAGCGCCTGATGGATATCGAAGCCGACTATTATTTTGCTGCCGGGGACATGGTCACCTGGGCCCGCGGAATAGACCAAATCGGCCCGGTGCTGGGACGGCGGGCCCGTCGTGTCTACGTTCTGCCCGGTAACCACGAATCGGAATCGGACATTGAGCGCATGTGCGCGCGCTACGAACTCGTCAATTTCCACGGCGAACAAGTCGAGATCGGAGGACACTGGGTCGCCGGGCTGGGATACTCGAATCCGACGCCGTTCCACACGCCCGGCGAATACTCGGAACAGGAAATCGAGCGGCGCCTGGAACCCTTCGCGTCGCTCGAGCCGTTAGTGCTCGTGTGCCACTGTCCGCCCAAGGACACCGCACTCGATCGGGTCCGGGAAGGCCTGCACGCAGGGAGTTCATCGATCCGCGAGTTCATTGAGCGTCATCAACCGCGGTACTTCTTCTGCGGCCATATTCACGAAGCGGAAGGGATTTCGGTTCGAATAGGCGAGACTCAGGCTTGGAACGTCGGCAAGCAGGGCTACGTTCTGGAGTTGTAACTACATGCGGGGCGCGTAGTACCCCTTGCGGGCGCGCACCACCAGGTCCTTCCGCCCTTTCACCCGGACGTCGATGTTGTGCCACAATCCGTCGGTCTTCAGCGGTTCCGGACGGTACAGGACGTTGTATTGGTGCCGCAGTTCATTGGCAATATTCTCAAACGACTGCGCCATATCCGTCGCCTTGAACGGGAAGAAGGCCAAGCCGCCTGTCTCGGTGGCGAAGTAGCGCATCACTTTGTCGCCGTCCGTGGGCACGCGCGAGATGTTCGTGGAGATCGTGTACACGACTACGTCGGCCTTCTGCGCCATCTCGAGCGCCTGATCGCGCGTGTAACGGCTCTGGTTGTCGTCACCGTCACTGATCACTACCATGGCCCGGCGGAATTTGTGCCGGGGCTGATCCTGCATCAGCTTGTCGCGGCACGAGAAGAACATCGCATCATAGAGTGCCGTACCGCCGCCCGGCCGCAAGCTCCGGATCGCTTTCCCCAGTTGTTCGGTATCGCCGGTCAGATCGGCCACCAGTTCCGCGGCTGTGTCGAAGCTCACCACCACCGCTTTGTCCTCGGGACGCATCAGGGAGTTGATGAACTCCACGGCCGCTTCCTGCTCGAACCTGAACCGCTCACGAATGCTGTTGCTGGTATCGATCAGGATCGCCAGCCGCAGCGGCAGATTCGTCTCGGCGACGAACTCGAGAATACTTTGGGACTTCTTGCTCTCGACGATCTCGAAGTCTTCCTTCTTGAGATCCGTGACGAAGCGCCCCTTCTTGTCAGCCACCGTGAAGAGGAGGTTTACGCGCGTGACGTCCAGAACGATGCGGTTGGGATCCGCAGGTTCTTCGACGGTTGTCTTCTTTGCCTCCTCTTGAGCGGACACGAGGGCAAGAATCGCCAGAATCCCGACGGCTGAGAACAATACGGATTTCATGGAAGCAGTTCGCTTTACCTGGATTATACCGCCCCGCCTGTCCGGTCCCCCACTCGTTTCGCCGCCTCATTCGCACCGTTTGCATACTGCGGGACCGTGCGCCGGAGGTTAGGTGTTCCGAGCACCGGCCCGCATCGGGAGCGTAGCGTTCCGTGAGAAAGAGGAGGTGCGGGTTACCGATCCACTCGCCTGTACCACGGCAGGCGCTCGAGCGGCGCCTTCACCACCTCCCTGGCAGGCCCCTTTACCAGGGTCCCGTCTTCGCCTTTCCACGTACCGGGTGGAAACAGAACGGCACGCTGGGTGGCTCCCTTCTCTACCACGGGCGCCACCAGAATGGAGGATCCGAGCAGAAACTCGTCGGGGACGGACGCGTAATCCCTCCCGGGATATTCGTACTCCAGGGATCGCACGATGGGCTCGCCCGTCCTGGCCGCCTCTTTCGCGAGCGCCAGCAACTCGGGGCCGAACGATTCGTGAAGTTTCGCCGCTCGCAGCGCGATCTCCATTTGCGCCGCGTTCAGCACTCGCCAGGGCGCGACCGAGAACTGCATCATCGGCATGAGCGCGTGCACTTGTGCGGCGCGCACAATCAGTTCCGGGTCCAGGATCTTCGCGTCACGGAAGGAGAGGTACTCACCGCCGCCGATGAGATCCGGACAGGTGAACGCGTAGCCCATGATGCCCTGGTCGAGAATTCCCGGAATGAGTTTGCGTAGGTCCTCCCAGTTGTGATTTTTGTCGCGCAGGCGCTGCGCCAGTGGCTGTCCACCCATTTTCCAGGTGGCGCGGAACTCGTTGAGCGGGTAGTCCAGGCCGAGCCGGTTGAAGCTCTCCGTGTGTCCATTCGGCGTCAGGTCGCGCGCCGCCTTGGGTCGCATCAACATCGCGGCCGGAGCGTAATAGCCGGCGTCGCCGCCGTCGAATTTGAACCCGTCCACGCCGTATTCGTCGATCAGCCGGTCGAGTTGTGTCTTGAACCAGCGCGTCCCCTCTGGGTTAGTGAGATCGACGATGGCGCTGAATCCGTCCCACCATTCGACGAGCGCAGGCTGGTTCGGTTTGTCGGCATTCACGAACCACACCGTTTTATGTTTCCTGGTGTGGTCGAGCCACAGGTCCTTGAAGTAGGGCCCATCCGGTGAGATGTAGGGGCACACCCACACCATGACCTTGAAACCGAGGGAATGCAGTTCCCGGATCATCTCTTTCGCATCCGGGAATCGGGCTGTGTCGAAATCCCAATCGCCGTAGTTGCGCGCCCACCCTTCGTCGATCATCAGCACGCCCGCCGGAAAGCCGTTCTTGCGGATGGATCGGGCGTAGGTGAGAACGTCTTTCTGGTTCTGGTTGTAGGTCAGTTCAATCCAGGTGTTGTACTGCGGATGAATAAAGAGATCCTCGTGAGGAGTGCGCCCGGCTGTCGGGAAGAATCGCCGGCTTACGTGGCGATAGACCTCGCCAAGCGTACTCCCCTCGGTGCCGCTCATAAAGGGGGCTCGATCGGATGTCGCGCGAATCACACCGCCTTCGATTCGGAACTCGAAGGGCTCTTCGCACCATATGAACCGACCATGGTCCGAGATCAACAGCGGCTGCCCTTGATTGCCTGCGGTGTCGCCGTAGAAGTTGAACCGGTACTTCGACGTCGCCGTAAACGGCATGAGGTGCGCATCCGCAACGACACCGGCCCACCAATGCTCGCCGGGGAGCATGGGAAGGGTGAGGTCATGAGCCGCCGCCGGCAGAGCGAGCAGAGCGACGGCAGCGCTAACGATAAGAGCTTTCATTAGTTTCTCGGGCAGATGCAGCCAATTATATGTTGACGAAGCCCACCGTTACCGAGGCCGTGAGGCTTCCAGGTGTTAGTCTGGGAACAACCCCGTGTTCGAAGCATCCGACCGCTGGCGAGTCCTTGGCGCGATATGTGTGTGCTTCATCGCGCGAGGGATGTTCTACGCCTGCGCGACGCCGCTGTGGGAAGGCTTTGACGAGTACGTCGCCGTCGCGTCGCTCGAATCGGTCGCCAGTGGAAGCTTACTCCCCCCCGTGCAGCCGGTCCTCTCGCGCGAGATCGAAAGCTCACTTCGCACCGTTCCGCTCCCCCGGGGACTGGCTGGTTCCGTGCCTGCCGCAATCAACCACGATGAGTTCTGGCGTCTTCCGGAGCAGGCCCGCGTCAAGCGCTCCGCAGGCATCCACAAGATCCCTACCGAGTGGCGGACTCAGCCCGGAGTCGTCGCCGCAATCGAGGACTCCCGCCGCGCGCCGCTCTACTTCTGGCTGATGAGGCCCATCTACTCGATGATTGGCGGAATCCAACTGGTGGAGCGCGTCTTCATCCTCCGGATGTTGAACGTGCTGATGGCGTCGTTCGCCATCCCTTTGGCGTTCCTGCTGGCGCTCGAGGTGCTGGACGATGCTGCCGCCGCGCTCTGCGCCACAGCCGCCCTTGCCGCCATGCCCCAGGTGATGATGAACATCGCTCACGTCGGTTCCGAGCCGCTAGCCCTGTTGATGGCGACGGCACTCGCATTGGCCGCCATACGTGTGCGGAACACGACCCAGCCTGTCCTGTTCGGCGTCCTGCTCGGATTAGCCCTGCTCGCCGAGGCCCATTTCATCGTGCTTCCCGCCGTGTGCGTGCTGGCCGTGATCCGCCGCTGGCGGACTGCGCTGGTCATCGCCGCCGTTCCGGCCGCCATCGCCGGATGGTGGTACGTCCTTCGTTGGATTCCGCGGACAGGCGCTCCCATCGCGAGCATGTTCGGTTCCGTCGCCAAAGTGGATTGGGTACGCACCGCCGACTTTGCCTGGTACACACTGGTCTGGGCCGGTAACGGCAGCTTTCTCGGCTTGCGCAGTTGGACCTACCGCATCATGCTCCTGGTGATTCTGGCCGCCATCTTCGGGCTGGCACGAGCCCGAAATCATAAGAAGGGCCCGGTCTGGATCCTCATCGGCTTTCACGTCGCCCTCGCGCTGGCGCTGGCCTTCGAAGCGTTGAGGGAAGTTCAGTACGGTGGCGCTGCCATCACCCCCGGCTGGTACCTGGGCTGCCTGGCCGGTGCGGGAGCTTGCCTCGCAGTGTATGGATTCCGCGCCATTACCCCGGGCGCGGTAGCGGTGCCCGCGTTCGTGTTTGCCGCCCTCGACCTGTACGGCCTCCATGTCGTGCTCATGCCCTACTATGCCGGGCTGATCGCATACTCCTCCACGGGACGGCTGGCGGCGTTTCCGTTGGGCCGCTGGTCGTACATCGTGTTCGATCGCCTGGCACTCAACAAGCCCCTCTGGGTAAATTCAATGGCACTCTCGGGGCTGTGGGCGGCCTACACAGTAGGCACCTTCGCGTTAATCGGGATCGCGGTGTGGGTGGGACGCGCTGTTAGAGTGGACGTATGCCGTTCGACGGAATGAAAGTCCTCTCCCTCGAATCCCGGCGCTCCACTGAAATGGCGGAGTTGATCCGCCGGCAAGGGGGCCATCCTTTCGTCGCTCCGTCCATGCGGGAGCTGCCTCTCGAATCGAACCAGGAAGCCTTCCAATTCGCGGAACGCCTGTTCGCCGGCGGGTTCGACATGATGATCCTGATGACCGGGGTGGGCACGCGCGCGCTCAACCGCGTGCTGGCGTCGCGCTACCCCGCCGAGGCTTTCGCGGAGGCGTTGCGGCGCATCGCCGTGGTCGCGCGTGGCCCCAAGCCGATCGGTGCGCTCAGGGAGATGAACGTCCCGGTAACGGTGTCCGTTCCCGAGCCCAACACTTGGCGCGAAGTGCTGGCCGCCATTGAGTCGCGGCCGGAGCGGCGTATCGCCGTTCAGGAATACGGACGCAGCAACCCGGAGATGCTCGACGCGCTGCGCGCCCGCGGAGTAGAGGTCACCCCGGTGCGCGTCTATCAGTACGATCTTCCCGAGGACACCGGCCCCCTGGTGGAGGCCGTACGCCGCCTGGCCGGCGGCGATTTCGATGCGGTCTTATTCACCACTGCCAACCAGGCTGTGCATCTGATTCGCATCGCCGCGGATCTCGGGCTCGAACCCGAGGTGCGCCAGGCTTTCCGCCGCACGATGGTGGCGTCGATCGGGCCCACCACCACGGAAATGCTGGAGGAACTCGACATCCCGGCGGACATGATGCCGTCCCATGCCAAGATGGGGTTCCTGGTCAAAGAAGCCGCGGAACTTGCGGCGAAAATACTGCAGAGAAAGAGGGCCTGATGCCCGAAAAGCGCGACGACGTTCTGGCCATGGTAGGTAAGTACGCGTCCCTCGCGATGGTGATGCCGAGCGCCGCACTTGCCGGTTATATCATCGGATACCTGCTGGACAAGGTGTTCCACACGGGTTTCCTGGCAGTCGTGTTTCTCATTCTCGGCATCATCGGCGGATTGGTCGAGGTGGTGCGCACGTTATTGAAGGACGTGAAATAGTCGTGACCGAGGATGCCGCGTTTTATGACCGGGCGCTGCGACGAATGGACGGGATCGCCATCGCCCTGGGAACCGTCGCGGTCCTGTACTTTACGGTGCGCGAGGGTTGGCGGGGCGCCCTCGGCTGTGGTCTCTGCGCTAGCGTATCGGTCTACAATCTGCGCCGGCTGAAGCGCATCGCGGCCGGGGTGGGCGGCGACAGCGAGCGTCCCCGCGCGCGGTCCGCGATCGGTTTAGGATTCCGGTATCTGATTCTGGGTGCCGCCTGCTTTGCTATAATCAAATACTTCGAGATCAGTCTGCCGGCGATTTTCGCCGGACTCTTTATAAGCGTCGCGGCCGTTCTCCTGGAGATCGTCTACGAGTTGATTTTCATCCGATAATGCCGGAACACGAACTTTGGCTCACGCGCCTGTTTAACGAATACCTTGCGGGGCTGGGGAATACCATCCTCGGCTGGTTCAACGTTCACGCCCACGATCCGGCGCACCCGTGGGAAAACTGGATTGTCATGGAGTTGCTGGTGGTGGCGATCATCATGATCGTCGTGGCCATGATCCGCAGCGGCTTGTCCGTCGACAAGCCCGGCAAGATGCAGCACTTGGTCGAAGTGGTCTGGAACTTCCTGCGCGAAACCGCCGTAGATGCGGGTATCCACCACCCCGGCAAGTTCCTCCCCTACTTTGGCACGCTATTCATCTTTATCCTGATCTGCAACCTGATCGGCGTGGTCCCCAGCTTCGAATCGCCCACCATGTTCCCCTCGGTACCGGCGGGATGCGCTCTGGCCACTTTCATTTACTACAACTTCTGGGGATTCCGCGAGCAGGGTGTCGGTACGTACCTGAAGCATTTCGCCGGACCCATGCCGGCCTTGGCGCCGTTGATGGTTCCCATCGAACTGGTCAGCCACATGGCGCGGCCGCTGTCGCTCACCATCCGTCTTTTCGCCAACATGTTCGCCGGCGAGCAGGTGACGATGGCGTTCCTGAAATTGACGTTCATTATCGCTCCGGCGGTATTCATGGGCCTGCACGTGTTCGTATCGTTCCTGCAGGCGTATATTTTCGCGCTGCTGACCATGATCTACGTGGGCGGCGCGGTTGAGCACGAGAGTTAAACGGCATTCTCCGCCCCAGTGTGAGGGCGGCGGTCTCCCAAGACACGCCGTCAACCACCTCCTGAGGCCATTTCATAAGACAAAAAGGAGTCAGAAAATGACCAAAAAGTCACTTCTGCTTTTCGCGATCCTGTTCCTGCTGGCCACCCCGATCTTTGCACAGACCCCGGGCGGCACGGCTGGAGCCACCAACTGGCAACCCGTAGCGGCCGTTATCGGCATGGCATTCGCATCGGGAATGTGCGGTCTCGCCCAGGGTAAGGCCGTCGCCGGTTCAGCCGAAGCGATGGCGCGCAATCCGGGAGCGAGTGCGGGAATCCGCTTCGCGCTGATTCTCGGTCTGGTGCTGATCGAATCGCTGGCACTCTATACCCTCGTCATCACCTTCACGACGAAGTAAGCAGTTTTCCGTTGTACGTTCCTGGGGGCGGGTTTCGGCCCGCCCCTTTTCCGTTATGAAACTCCAAGGTATTTTCCCCCCGATCGCGACCCCTTTCGATCACAAAGGCGATCTCTACAAGGCCAAGGTTCAGCACAATATCGAGAAGTGGAACCTCACGTCTCTCGCCGGTTACGTCGTTTGCGGATCCACCGGAGAGAGCGTCTTTCTTACTCCGGAGGAAAAGATCCAACTCTGGGAATGGGTGGCTCAGTACGCGGCCTCGAACAAACTGTTGATCGCCGGCACGGGTGTCGAGAGCGTGCGTGAAACCGTCCAACTAACGAACCGTGCCGCGGAGACTGGATACAAGGCGGCCATGGTCCGCACGCCGCATTACTACAAAAGCCTGATTAACAATACCCAGTCACAGGTGCTCTATTTCCGGTCCGTGGCGGATCAGGCGAAGATCCCGCTCATGATCTACAACTGGCCCCAGACCACCGGCGTGGACATCACCACCGATGCGGTCTGCCAGCTCTCCGAGCATCCGAACATCATCGCCATCAAGGAGAGTTCCGGCAACCTCGAAAAGGTGATGCAGATGATCCGCGAAGTGAAGCCGGGCTTTCAGGTGCTGGTGGGATCGGCGCCGACGCTATGGCCGTCGCTCGCAGTGGGCGCGGTGGGAGCAGTGCTGGCATTCGCCAACGCGGCCCCGTATGCGACCATCACCATCTGGGAGGCCCATCGCACCCGCGACACCGACGCCGCCCGCGACTGGCAGGGCCGCATCATCCGCGCTGCCCAAATGGTGACGACGCGCTACGGCATCCCCGGCTTGAAGCATGCGATGGACCTGAACGGCTACTACGGCGGGCCAGTGCGTCTGCCGCTTACACCAGTAAGTCCGCACGCCCAACGCGAGATCGAGCAAGCGTTCGAAGGCGTCCGGGGATAGCTCCGAGAGACCTTCACACACCGCGTCAGTTCTGCAATTCGGCCGATGAAGCCTGAGTGACCATGTGTCCTGTATCGGTCCCTGCGCGGAATTAATCGTTCGCCAACTGGTGCCCGATCCTCAGCAACGATCCGGAAATCCCGGATGGTTCGCGGCGCCGGCGAATGAGAGATTGTGCAACTGAGCGAGATCCGGGCGTCTCAATCGAAGAAGTTGCGATCTTCTTCGGCCAGGTGCGCTTTGGCGGCCTTGACGTTGAATGTCACACCGAGACCCGGCCGGTCCCAGACGTCGATGAAGCCCTTCTTCACGATCGGGTTCGGCAACCCGTCGACGATCTCGATACCACCAGTCGGGCTGGCCGATTGGATACTCGAAGGCGATGTAGTTTTGCGGCAGTGCGGCCGCCATGTGAACGTGCGCGGCGAGCCCGATCAGCCCGTCGAAGATGCCGTGGGGAGCCACCAGGATGCCGTGCAGATCGGCGTATTCCGCGATCCACTTCAGTTCCGCGATCCCGCCGACATCTTCCGGGTCGGGGCCGATCACGTTCGACTGCCTGCTTTTCGATGAGATCCTTGAAATTCTCGCGGAGATAGATCTGCTCTCCGGTGTGAATCGCGAGCGACGTACTCTGCGTGACTTCCCGAAAGAATTCGGCGTTGGGGTACAGGCGTGTAGTCGCCGGTGATCAGGTCTTCGAGCCAAGTGATGTGGAGCGGTTCCATCGCCCGCGCAAACGTGATCGCATCCTTCACCATCCAGCCCGGACCGCAGTCGAGAGCGAGACCGATCTCATCGCCCAGGACTTTCTTCATGGCTTCGACGCAGGCGATGACGTGCTTCAGGCCGCGCTCCGTCATCAGGCCGCGATTGGGGTGCGATGCTCCCGTCCGCGGCTCGTCGTACCACATGTCGGGAATGGCGCGCATCATCGCCGGATTGTGGAAGCCGACGGCCTGTTTGATGAGCGTGAAGCCCTCTTTGGCTTCCTTCATCTTCGCCATGTTCTCGGCGTAGTCCTGCGGCATTTGGCCGCTCATGGGGAAACGGACAGCCGCCGTTGTAGATGCGGACGCGGTCCCGAATCTTCCCGCCCAGCAGCTTATAGACCGGCAACTCCGGCCACCTGCCCCGCGATGTCCCACAGAGCGATCTCGATCGCGCTCACCGCCGCGCCCCAGGGCTTGAAGGCGCCCATGCGCGCGGATCTTCAGCATCACGCGCTCGACATCGGTCGGGTCCTCGCCCAGATGTAGTCCTTGTAGAAGAGCACCATCGGCTTGAGATACGCTTTGGTGGACTCGGCCTGGCCGTACCCGGAGATGCCCTGGTCCGTGACGATCCGAACCACCGGGTTCCGGCCGATGATGGCGCACCGGAGGTCTGTGATCTTGATGGGCGCTTGCCCCGTCCGCTTTTCAGCGGGCGGCGTGGCCCGCTGCTGAGCCGCAAACGACGTTGCGGCCGCTACGCCCGAGAGCGATCCGAGAAATCCTCTTCGCGTCGAACCAGACATGAGTTCCTCCTGTTAGAACCCCCTGCAAGATGCTTGTAACCGGAATTTCCATTATCTACTTCCCGCAGGCCCAAAGATACCCGCTGCTGTCGCCGCAGCCTTGCGCCCCGTGATAGCCTGCACATTCGGAGTCAATTCTATATGAACCGGTGTTTCTCAGTGGCGGCGACCGCTGTGATGATGGCGCTCTCCTTGTCCGCCCAATCTAAACAGAAGATCTTCCACCTGGAGATCGGGGATGCGGAACGGCGTACGCGCGACGCACGCGTGGTGTTGGACGCGATCACGGACTCGGCGACGGGCGAAGTGTTCTCTGCGAACCAGCTTGCCGCCCACCTCCGCGATACGCGGCTGCTGCTGGTGGGCGAATCGCACACCACGGCCGACTTTCATCGCGTGCAACTACGCGTGATCCGGGCTCTTCAAGAGGCTGGCCGGAAGGTGATGATCGGTCTCGAAATGTTTCCCTACACCGAGCAGAAATCGCTCGACAACTGGCGGGACGGGTTGTTGACCGAAACCGGCTTCTTGACGCTGGCGCGCTGGTACGAGTTTTGGGGTTACCACTGGGGCTACTATCGCGACATCTTTCTCTACGCCCGCGACAACCGTATTCCCATGTACGGCGTGAACACGCCGCGCAGCGTGGTGACGGCGGTCCGGCAGAAGGGAATCGACAAACTCTCGGACGCGGACAAGCAGCGCGTGCCGCCCCACGATCGATGTGGACAGCGGGGATCACCTGGTTTTTTTCAAGGCCTCCTTCGACGACGATGACTCGATGCACGGACACATGCCCGAATCGATGCTGAAGAGCATGCAGGCGGCACAAGCCACTTGGGACGCGAGCATGGCCTATAACAGCGTGAAGGTTCTGAAGGCGGCGGCTCCCGATTCGATTCTGGTGGTGATGGTGGGCAGCGGCCACGTGGCCTATGGCGTGGGAATCGAACATCAGGCCAAACAATGGTTCGACGGCAGGATCACGACGCTGATTCCGGTGCCCATCCTGGACTCCGATGAGAAGCCGGTGCCGAACGTCAAGGCCTCCTACGCGAACTTCGTGTGGGGCATTCCGTATGAGCGCGACTCGTTGTATCCGTCGATGGGCTTCTCCACTACCGAGACCGCCGGCGTGCGAAAGATCATCGCGATCGAGAAGGACTCGGTTGCCGCGCAGAGCGGGTTCCAGGTGAATGACCAGGTGCTTTCACTCGACGGCATCGCCACGCCGGACCGTGAGACCTGGAACCGCGTGATGGCCACCAAGAACTGGGGCGATACCGCCGTGGTGACGGTGAAGCGCGGCGGCGCCGATGTCAGCATCAAAGCGGAACTTCGCCGGACAGTGAAGGAAAAGCGCTAGGCACTGGACCTGCGCCGGGCTCGCGCTCCCGAGACGATGGCTTCCTCCAGACTGAGAAACTGCTCCCCGCGTTGGAGGTGGACATGAAGGCCATGAAGAGAATGCCGAAGATGATGAGAACGGTTACCGGGACGATGAACGCGAGGCGGTGGCGCGCACGATCCAGATTCTCGAACTGTCCGCCCCAGAAGGCCCGGTAGCCGGGCGGGAGCGGGTGAGCCTTCTCGAAACGCGTCTGCGCCTCCCGGACGAGCCCGCGAACCGCGTCATATAGTTGATATTCGACCACCGTCTCGACGGCGGTCCGTACCGAGTGAAAGCACCGGGTTGGGGCGCAAACCAGCGGTCAGGATCTCGGCATCCGCGATCGGGATATTCAGGCGCTCCGCCATCATACCGAAGTTGCGCGACAGCGCCTCGTTCACCGCCTGATCGAAGTGATCTTCTCGGGCGGCGCCGCTCCCGGCGGTTGCTGGACAGGTGCATTGAAACAGGATATGACAGCAGCCGCAAGCGCCAGGGTCAGGCGCGATGTCCAGAGCACGTATCTAGGGATATAGGACCGCGGAAACGCGTTGGGTCACCTTTATGTAACTATCGCGGGCGTTTCCGGCTCCCGCTGGTGACGGCGGCGTCGAGCCGCGCGGCCATCGTCTCAAATCCCGCTTCCGGTCCGCGCCACTGCAGTTGATCCACGTCGCGGAAGAGCTCGATGTCGGTCCGCAGAGTGGCCAGAGTACGGAACAGCAGCGCGTGCTGTCGCTCGCGTGCCAGCGTGGCGGCCAGTGTCCCGGCGCTGGCGGCGTCCACTCGCCACTCGCGCCAGTCGGCTGGAATTCCCTCGATATGGCCGAACTTCGCAAGTACGGCGGCAGCCGATTTTGCGCCCCAGCCGGGCAGCCCGGGATAACCGTCCGCCGTGTCGCCTACCAGCGCGAGGTAGTCGGGAATGGAGGTGGGCGGGACGCCGAACTTCCCGATCACCCCGGCCTCGTCGAGGGTAACTTGCGTCCGGCGATTCAGCTGAACGACGCGCGTGCCGCGCACGCATTGAGCCAGATCCTTGTCGGGCGTGCAAATCACGACGCGTTCCACTCGCTCGTCTTCAGCCGCCCTCGCCGCCGCAGCAGCCAGCGCGTCATCGGCCTCAAACTCCACCATAGGCCACACGACGAATCCGGCCGCGGACAGAACTTGTTCGAGCAGGTTGAACTGCGACCAGAGATCGGGTTCGATCCCTTCGCCCGTTTTGTACCCGGGCCACAATCCGTTGCGGAAGGACTCAATGACGTGGTCGGTTGCGACGGCGATATGGGTGGCGCCTTTCCGAACCATGCCGAGCACCGACTTGAGCACGCCCCGCACAGCGGCCACCTCGCGGCCATCCTGGTCCCGCGCGGACGGCAGAGCGTGGTAGTGGCGGAACAGCTCGTATGTACCGTCGATCAGAAAGATGTCCAAATGCAACCTTACCGGAAAGCCGGGTGTCCATCAAGCTGAATGAGATCAGATCATGAATATAGCATTGTGGGTTTGTCAGGCTATGCTGGCTGCGATCTTTCTCTTTGCCGGCGTGATGAAGTTCGTGATTCCCGTCGCTGAGATGACCAAGCAAATCGCGCTTCCCGGCGCATTGCTCCACTTTGTCGCGTTGATGGAAATCCTGGGGGCGCTGGGAATGATCCTTCCGGGACTACTGCGAATTCGGACCGGCCTGACACCGCTGGCCGCAGCCGGCTTTGTGATCATCATGATCGGCGCGACGGTGTTTTCCTTCAAGATCGGCGGCACAGCGGCCGCTTTGTTGCCGCTGGTCACCGGGCTGATGTCCGCGTTCGTCGCATATGGGCGTTGGAAGATAATGCCGCTGCAGTAGTCACAGCGCGCGAAGGCGGACCTGCGTCGTACCTTTCGGCGTGAAGCTGGTCAACCGGTCCGTCAGCGTTCGTGCGAACTCCTCGGCATCGTCTTTGTCATAGAAGGCGAAGATGGTGACCGATTTGGCGCTTTCGTGGACATCCGCGGTCACCAGGGGGCTGTTCGATCCGACCGCCGCGGCCCACCATGGAGGACACAGTAGCGCGCGGCTGAAAGGATTTACACCGCCATGCCAATTGATCCAAGACTGGCACCGTGCTCCCCTGTGGGCACCGCGTTACAGCTTCCCCAGCCACCGAATCCGGAATTGCAGGGCCCGGGTCTGCCCGCCGTAGAAGCTCAGGAATCTCGGCCCATCGATGATGTTGTTCACCACGTTGGGATTCTGGTGGTCGGTGATGTTGTTGTAGCCGACGCGCGCGGCCCAGCGCTGCCCGTGAAAGTGGAATCGACGTTCCACGTGTAGGTTCAACTCGAAGAAATCGGGATAGCGCGATTGATTCACCGGCCCCACCACCTCGCCGGCGGAGTTCTCTACCGAGAATGGAAAGCCGGTGTGGTACTCGACGGAGGCGGCCACCGCCCAGTCACGCCATGGTGTGGGCACATAGGCCCATCCGACGAAACGGTCGGGTGCATCCCACGGCAGCCGGCCCGCATTCTGGCTCACAAGCAGCGGTGTGTCCGATGCGAGGTCGGTAACGGCCGTCGATCTTGCGCGCGAGCGCGTATAACTCGCCATCCAGCCGTACTCCTTGCGAAAATTCCGCCGGACGGTTAATTCCACGGAGTCGTAAGAATCGCTCCGTGAGCTCGAAAGCCGGTAGACGATTTCGGAAGTCATCGACAACTCGGGAGATCCGACGTAAGTCAGGCCATCACTCCCACGCCGGCGTACAGCCTGCACGCGGACGTAAGTGTTGGATCCAAAGCGTTGGTCAACGGCGGCGTTCCAGGTGATGAAACGCTGCCGGTGAAGAGGGCTGCCGTTGGAAATGACGAACCGCGATTGCACGGGCTGGTCAGGGATGCCGTAAGGAGGATAGTAATACGTGACGGAGTATTGATCGGACGGGCGCGTGAATAGGGAGAGGTCCGTAGCATCGTACGAAATGGCGTACCCGGCGGACACGCGGGTGTTCTCGAATCGCGCGGGTGACCACGCAATTCCGGCGCGCGGCGACCATGTCAATTGGTCCACCAGCCGGTCCCAATCCGACCGAAGTCCGAGCTCGAACAGGATATTCGGACGCAATCGCCAGCCATCCTGCACGTATCCGGTGGTCTCCAGATTGTGGCGCCCGACGTCTCCATTCCCCTGGAACAGGACGCGGCGAACCGGGAGCAGGCTGGCGTTCAGCCACTCATATCCGGTGCGCGAGAGGTTCTGTCCGTAATCTAGCCAGTCAACGTCCGCGCCAACTTTCAATTGATGGCTGCCGAGCCAGCTGAACGAGGGCAGATAGGCGCTGGCAATGGCCTGATCGCGCGACGCCTCCTGGATTCCGTTGACGTAGTAGTTACCTTCGCGGCCAAAGGGAGTGTAAATGTAGAGACCCTGCCCCTGCGGGAGCTCGCGGGAGAACGTGCGATTGGAGGCAAAACCGAATTCAGCCACAGCCCCGTGTCCGAAATAGAGTTGATCCTTGGCATAGGCGAACCACTGCCGGGCGCGCCGGTCCACCGTGGTCTGTGGCGGGTCGAGAGCGCTGAGTCCCGTGCGGGAACCTGTCCATACACTGGCCAAAAATCCGAAGGTGGCGATGTTGGACGGAGTAAGATTCGCCTGCACGTGGAGGAAGTTGTTATAGCGGATGCTGGTGGCTTTGTCCTGCCCGGGCGGCAGTTCGCGGATGATGGTTTGCGAGTACTGAGAGGCGAAACTGTCGGAAAACCAGACCCGCCCTTTTTTGACCGGCCCGGAGAAGTTCACACGCGGGTACCAGCTTCCGATGCGCAGTCCTTTGTTGTTTTCCAGGCCGGGGACGAAATTGGTGGCCGAATAGCGGAAACGGTCGTCGCCAGTCTTCATGTTGACCGCGATCACCCCAGCCGAACCCTTGCCGTATTCGGGCGAGAGACTCCCTGTTTCGACGTTCATGGCCTGGATGCCTTCCATGGTGATACGGGTATCGAAGTTACCTGTAAGCGGATCGCCGATATTGAATCCGTCGAGCAGATACAGGGTCTGATTCTCCGCGCCGCCGTTCAAGTGAACGCGAGTGGAGCTATCCTGAACGATGCCCGGAAGCATCCGCATCATGGCCTTCAGGTCGTGGGTCACAGGAACGGGAATATCCAGCATCTGCGCGCCTGTCAAGGTCTGCTCCGATGCGGTCTGGTCCAGGGCCAGGGACCCGGGGGCCGCGGTAACGTCCACCGAATCGGCGAACTCACGCACCGGGATCAGGGAAATGGCGATCTCGCTTCCGCCCGAAGCAGCCGAGATTCGATAGTTCTTGAGGCCATAGTGGCCGACAGCCGTGGCATCCAGCAGGTACTCTCCGGGTTGGGCGACCTCCAGCGTGAAGGCGCCGGACGGATCGGTGAACGCCCGTGCCAACGGTGAGGTGGCCCCCGAGGTCCGGACCTCCACCACGGCGTTCGTAACGGGTGCGTTGGTGTCGTTCACGACGCGCCCGCTGATTCGGACCTGCGCACACAGGGAGGCACCGATCCAAAGCGCAGCGAGTAAACCACCCCATCGAGTTCTCATTGGAACTCTGCCCGCTTCAATATACAATAGGCCGTTATCGGAACGATAATGCTGAAACGTCTTTTCTCC
Organism: uncultured Acidobacteriota bacterium; assembly: GCA_963737465.1. Classification (GTDB taxonomy): domain Bacteria; phylum Acidobacteriota; class Terriglobia; order Bryobacterales; family Bryobacteraceae; genus TMP-7. The sequence continues at coordinate 71,733 of CAVTTC010000011.1, read as the reverse complement.
GCCCTATGCGGGCTCGTATGTTCCTCTCTTACTGTCGGCCAGACGCCGCGTCTCGGAGAGATCCGGCAGTTGACTTCGGGTGGCCAAAACGCCGAGGCGTACTGGTCTCCGGACGGACGGAAGCTCATATTTCAATCGACGCGAGACGGGCGCGCATGTGATCAGGAGTACATTATGAACGCCGACGGTTCCGACGTCCGGATGGTCTCCACGGGAAAGGGCGTGACAACGTGCGGGTATTTCCTGCCCGATGGAAAGCACGTCGTCTATGCATCCACCCACGAGGCTGGCGACGAGTGCCCTAAACGCGCGGATCGGAGCAAAGGGTACGTGTGGGACGTCTACGCCGGATTCGACATCTTCCTGGCGACCACGGACGGAAAGATCGTGAAGAAACTGACGGACTCGCCTGGATACGATGCGGAGGCCACCGTGAACTGGCGCACAAAGCGCATCGTCTATACGTCACTCGCCTCGGGCGACCTGGATTTGTGGAGCATGAAACTGGATGGATCCGGGAAGCAGCCTTTGACGAACAGCCCGGGTTACGACGGCGGAGCGGTGTACTCGCGTGACGGCAAGAAAATCGTCTGGAGAGCGAATCATCCGGGAGACGCAGCCGCACTCAAGAAGTACAAGGACTTGCTGAGTGAGAATCTGACCGCGCCGATGAAAATGGAGTTGATCGTCGCTGATGGCGACGGACGCAACCCGAGGCAGATTACGAATTTCGGGTGTGCGAGTTTCGCGCCAACTTTCACCCCCGATGGCAAGCGGATTCTGTTCTCCTCCAACAAGCAGGAGTGTGACTCGAGAAGATTCGAGTTGTTCCTGATCAACGTGGACGGCACGGGTTTGGAGCAGATCACGAACTTTGGCGGATTCACCTCGTTCCCCGAGTTCTCGCCGGATGGCAAGCAACTCGTATTCGTCTCCGACCACAACGCGAAACAGCGGTACGAGTTCAACGTGTTCGTAGCCGGCTGGAAGTAGGCGGGTCACTCGGCAGGTCTACCAACGTCCTCCCCGTGTGTTATTCTATCGGCTTATTTGATTACGCACTGTCTCTGTGGACATCCCGCGCGTAGTCTTAAAACCCGCAATCAATGGAGGTTTCATGAGTCCTACGGAAATTCTGGAACTAGCAAAACAGAAAGAGGCTCGTCAGTTCGATCTCCGCTTCACCGACCTTCCGGGCCTTCAACAGCACGTATCCTATCCGATCTCTCAACTCGACGAAGACGCCTTCGAAGACGGCTTCGGGATTGACGGATCGAGCATTCGCGGCTGGGCTGCCATCAATGAGAGCGACATGCTTCTCATTCCCGACCCCACCACCGCTTTCATGGACCCATTTACCGAAACGCGGACGCTGGTGATGACGTGCGACGTCCAGGACCCCATCACGCGCCAGCGATACGACCGCGACCCGCGCTGGATCGCCAAAAAGGCCGAGTTGTACCTGCAAACCACAGGCCTGGCCGATACAGCCTATTTCGGGGCGGAAGCGGAGTTCTTCATCTTCGATAACATCCGCTTCGATCAGAATCAGCACTGCGGCTACTATTTCGTCGATGCCGAGGAAGGCCGATGGAATTCCGGTCGCAAGGAGAACAACCTGGGATACCGGCCGCGGTACAAGGAAGGGTACTTCCCGGTTCCACCCACCGATCACTATCAGGATCTCCGCGCCGAGATGGTCAACACGATGATCGATTGCGGGCTCGACATCGAATGCCATCATCATGAAGTCGCCACCGGCGGGCAATGCGAGATCGATCAGCGTTTCGACACGCTGGTGAAGTCGGCCGACAACATGATGACGTACAAGTACTGCATTCGCAACGTTGCGAATCAGTACGGCAAGACGGTCACGTTCATGCCGAAACCGTTGTTCGGCGACAACGGAAGCGGGATGCACTGCCACCAGAGCCTTTGGAAGGCCGGCGAGGCGTTGTTCGCGGGCGAGATGTATGCCGGGCTCAGCCAGTTGGCCTTGTGGTACATCGGGGGCCTGTTGAAGCATGCGCGCGCGCTGTCGGCCATCATCGCTCCCACCACCAACAGCTACAAGCGGTTGGTCCCGGGCTACGAAGCACCCGTGAATCTGGCCTATTCGCGCCGAAACCGTTCGGCGGCGGTCCGCATTCCGATGTACTCGGCCAGCCCCAAGGCGAAACGGCTGGAATTCCGCCCGCCCGACCCGTCGGCCAATCCGTACCTGGCGTTCGCGTCCATGCTCATGGCCGGACTCGACGGCGTCATCAACAAGATTGACCCCGGCGAGTCGCTCGACAAGGATATCTACGATCTGTCTCCCGAGGAGATGAAGAACGTGCCGTCCATGCCGGGCTCGCTCGAGGAGGCCCTTACTTGTCTCGAGGAGGATCACAACTTCCTGCTCAAGGGCGACGTGTTCACCGAGGAGTTGCTGGAAACCTATATTTCCTACAAGCGCAAGAATGAAGCCGATGCGGTGCGCCTGCGGCCGCATCCTTACGAGTTCGCCTTGTACTACGACATCTAGCGATCCACCGGTTGGGGCGGGCGCCAGTCTACCGCACAATCTGCGCCCGCCCAACCGCATCATCGGGAATCCCGTCCGCCGTGGTCATTGCGGCTGCGAGACGGCCTCTGCGAGCTAGCCGCGTGCGCTACAGTGGAGAATCGGAGACCCGATGCTTCCTTTCAAACTCGTCTACTCGGACGGGTATGACCTCAACCTCGGCCAGCACGTCTTTCAGGCGGAGAAGTTCCGGCTCATTCACGATCGACTGTTGAGGGAGCGTTTTGCCCAGCCTTCCGATTTTGTCGAGCCCGAGCCTGCCACCGACCAGGACCTCTGTGGCGCCCACCACCCGGAGTGGATCACGAAGCTCAAAACCGGAACCTTGAGCTTCCACGAGATCATGACTCTCGAGATCCCGTACTCGAGGAGGATGGTGGATGCCGCCTGCCTGATGACAGGGGGTACCATTCTGGCAGCCCGGAACGCGCTTCAAGATGGGTTCGGATTCAACGTCGGGGGCGGATTTCACCATGGCTTCGCCGCACACGGCGAAGGCTTTTGCGCCATCAACGATGTCGCCGTGGCCACGCGGCGCATCCAGAAGGACGGGGCTGTCGAAAGGGTGATGGTGGTGGACACCGACGTCCACCAGGGAAACGGCACCGCGTCAATCTTCGCGGATGACCCCAGTGTTTTCACTTTCTCAATTCACCAGCTGAACAATTACCCTTTCGAAAAGCCGCCCTCGGACCTCGACGTCAACCTCGATGATGGCGTCTCGGACGCCGAATATCTGAGGAGACTCGAGGATGCCCTGATCCCCGCTCTCGACCGGTTTCAACCTCAGTTCGTGATGCACGTCTCGGGAGCGGACCCCTATATGGAAGACCAACTTGGCGGCCTGCTGGTGACCTTTGACGGTCTGGCTCGACGCGACCGGCTGATTTACGAAGCTGCCCGGAAACGCGGAATTCCGGTGTGCGTCACGCTCGCCGGCGGGTATGCCTTCAACCCGCACGACACCGTCGTGGTGCATACCAACACGGCAAAGGTAGCTGCGGAAGTATTCGCGAAAGAAATCGCCTAGCTCCCGCGACGCACGCTCCCCGCGGAAACGATTTCAGACCCGATTCAGGGGTATCGGCTTGATCTTCACAGGCTGACCGACAAATCGCAGTTCAGCCTTTCCGGCAGCGGTGACGCGCATCTCGAATTTTGTAACCTCTCCCTTGTCCTCAATCTCGAATGTCAGCCGGTCGGCCTGGGGCCGGGCGTTCATAATGTCCGATTCCTTGCCTTCCGGCGATGCTTCCGCGTCCGTCAACTCCCCATCTTTGTCCACGGTGATACGGCCAGTCGATACGGTTCCCGACATCTTGGTCCCCGCCTCCAGGTGGACGGTGAGAAACACGCTGCCATTGAACTTCGCCTGCCAGATTCCGGCGAATCGTTTCTGCTCAGAGGCGTCTTCCTGCGACCACAAAACAGCCGGAAAGAACGCTAAACAGAAGAGAATTACCATCCACCGGTTCGCCATGTAACGTTTGTAGCATTTCGTCAGCCACTCCGGTCAGGTCCGGATTCAACGGGATCGCGTAGGCTGGGTGTGAAACAGCCGAACAGGTGTGGAGAGGCTACTCGGATTCGGACGGCATCGTGGACCCCAGTTCCACGACGGCGGCGCGCAACCGGGAATGCCCCTGCATCAATTGCAGGTAGCGAGCCTCATCCTGACGACCCTGCTTGGCCTCCGCGATCGCCCTGATGCCATCCCGCTCGGACTGGCTCCACCGGTGAACTCCGGGGATCAGTCTCAGCATTCCGTCGAAACCGGCACCATCTTGGAGCCCGCGCCGATGGGCCGCAAGCCCGATGTTGCGAACGCGGAATCGATCCCAGGCACCCGGATCATCGCCGTTGCCATCCCATTGAATGTAGCCCTGCGCGAGACGCTGAAGGGTCTTCCCACTGCTGCGGTGGCCCGGAGCCCGAAGCATCCGCTTTTCTTCCGACGCGAGCACCCGGCGCACCTCCGGATCCAGCGGTCGAAAGCCGAGCTTGCGATAAAACCAGAACGCGCCTGAATCAATCGCCTCCGGGTTATCGCGGCCGAGCTGATACGGATCCACGGAAAAGCAGGTCGTCCCAAGCAACTGGTGCACGAGTTTCAGCAGGCGAACATACAACCACGCGGATTCTCCCTCGCGAAAGGTGTAGTAGAGGTTGAAGCCGATCTCGGAACGTTCGAACAACGACAGCGTTTCAATGTACCCCGCCGGAACGCCATTCTTGAAGAACATGCCGGCATGATAGGCGCGAAGAGGCAATCGCCATTCTGGCGGCACACCGAAGAAGAACACCTCGACTCCCCGGCCCAGTTCGGCGCGGACCATCCCTGCCTTCTCGGGATGGTTGAAGCCGTACAACTCGCGATACCGCATGGCCGAGGTGTCCACAATCAGTTCGAGGATCCGGCCGGCATCCTTCGCGGAAACCCGATCCGTAGGCAGAGGAGGCGAATCCAGTTCCTGTCGCAGGCTGACATCGCTGCGGCGGATCAGCGGTTCGCTATGAAAAAACAGCGAGCGGCCGGGCAGCCGCAGGCAGGACCGCGACGCGGGATCGGCTCCGAGATTCCAGAGGAGCGGAACGCGGAGGGCGTCATACAAATCCGCCTGTTCGCGGCTTGACAGGGGAAGTTTGCCGATGCGGTCGAGGAGCCACGCCAGGTCTGTCTGCCCATGCCTGCGGCCTGCGGCGAACCAGGCCCGATAGGGGACGTGCGCCTCCACCGGCCAGTCTTCATCCATGAGCGGAACGAAACGCTGGAGCAGCGAACCAAGGTTATCCGTATCCCAGGCATCCCAGTTGATATCGATGTTACCTGAACGCCGCCGGCTGATGCTGCGAGCCGCGGAATAGGAGAAGACCGCCGAGAAACACGTGCCGGCGATGCCCGAAACCTCGGATTCCTCAAAGGGCGTCAGGTCCGTTCCATCCGCCCGTAGCCCCTCTACTCGTTGGGCGAAGCGATACAGGATCTCGTCGGCATGCCGAGCCACCACGGGCGTGGCAGGGTATGCGCGAATGAACAGCAGATCCTCGTGAAGGCGAATCAGCGAGCCGGCATCCGAAAATGTACAGCCCGCGATCTCGTCCAGCAGCCTCTCGAGTTGGGCTGGATCCGCCGTGCCGAAAGACCGCTTCCAACTCTCCAGCCCGGCCAGCAGATCCGAAGGCATCCCCGGTTACTGAGTAGCTGCTGGATTCGGCTGGACCACCGGGATGGTCACGATGTTGCTGACGTAGATGTCCTGGGCGATGGTCATCTGTGTGGCCGGGTTCGACGGCAGGCTGGAGTTGAGTTCGAGAACCACCTTATACATTCCGATGGTCCCCGGTTCGGCTCCGGCCGAGATTACGTTTGCCGTTCGCCCCCCTACTAACGATGACATGAACGACGCCGGATCGTTCACCTCCGGTCCGACATAGCTCGCTCCCGTCCGAAGCCCTTCCTTTGCGGCATCCGGCGTCACGAGCCCCACTCCGGTAGCGTAGACATATATCATCTCGCCCGGGATGGCCGGATTCTCCGGAGTCACAGACGATCCGGCGACGTTTCCGCAGCACAAGACGCCTCCCGATGCGCTGACCGTGATAAGCGCCCCGTCGTTGGTGGAGGTGGTGACCGGCAAGCCGTTGGCGGTGCTGCCAGGCTCCTTGGCCCGCAGGATGATGCGCGAGAACGATCCGCCGACCTCTGCCCGAACCTTCTCTTCGGGATTCGAATTGATTTCCGCGATCAATGCATCGCGCACGGAGTACAGCGAATCCGTGCTTTGGACCGTATATGTGTAAACGCGGTCCTCAATCTTGATAATCGCCGTATCGCCGCCCTTGATGGTGCCGTCGATCAGGATGCTCATCGTGGCGGAACTGCTGTAGTGGTAGGCGATTGCCGTTCGCGGATCGTCACCTTGCAGAGCGAAGATTCCGGGGTTCTGCAGAGCGATCGGCACACCCACCGCGCTGGTCACCGAAACGGATCCGTCTTTTCGTGTCGTCCTCACCCACGAAGTGACGCTGGTAGTGTCCACCACTTCGTACGGCATCTGAGCGTTGATCTCGGTGGGAGATACCATCAGCAACGGCGCACGGATGCCGTCGAAGTATACCTGTACGCCGCCTAAATCCTTAGGCAGCGGATCGGTGCCCGGAGGGACGCTAACCGTTGCATCGGCCAGATTCGTCCCGATGATGTTGACCAGCGAGCCCGGCGCAATCTTTGCCGCATCGCCCCCACCCGAGGGATTCGAGGTGGTCAGGGCCAAAGTGGCGTTGTCGGAAAGCGTGTACGCTACGCTGATGTTATTGCCATCTGTACCGGCTACTTTCGCCGTTAGCGTGATGTTGTTGAAGGCAGTGTTGGCTATGGCGAAGACGTAGGGGTCTCCGCCGTTGGCGTTAATGAGATTCACCAGCGCCGTGATGACCAGGGGGATCGTGTCGTTCTTGACGGCTTTGTAAACGTAGTCTTTCGTATTGGTGACAGTGCCATCCACAGTGAGGCCAATGGTGATGGTGACCTGGTCGCCTTCCGCCGGCGCGGCGGTGAAGTTGATCGACCCCACAGCGAAAACCTCGAGGCTGGCTCCGTTTCGCACTCCATTCGCGGGGACGCTGGCATTGGCGGGTGTGAATACCAGAACGCGCCGGTCATATGGGTCGGTAACGTACAGGTTCTGGCCGTCCCACGCTAGTGACGTAGGCGTGCGGATCGTGTCGGAGCTGGACCACTGGAGGTTCGGAGTAAATAGATCCTGGTAGTCCGTCACTTGGTCACTGATCAGATCCTTTTGCCCCAGCGCTATATCTGCGGCGGCGCCATTCTGGGTGGGAATCGAGTTGAAGATCAGCACCCGGTCATTGCCACCGTCGGCGATGTACAATCGTTGGCCGTCGGACAGCGCAAAACGTGGGAAGCTCAGAGTGCCGGCGCACATGGGAGGGTAGGTAAGATTGCCGTCCGTATCCGTCCCGTTGGAGGCGCACATCTTCGTCACGTCATTGCCGCCTTCGCTGAACGACGTCATGTCGGGCTCGCCGATCACGACATCGGCGGGTGCCTGATTCGTGTCCGGTATCGAGTTCCAGATGAGGACCCGTTGGAAACCCAGGTCATTGACATACAGCCGGGTGCCGTCGCTCGTGACGGACGTCGGATTCAGCAACGCGCTGGAGCTTGCGGACGTACTCAGCTTGGTGAGATCGGGTTCGGGCGCGGTAGTGAAATTGGATTGTCCCAGCACGATGTCGGCAGGCTGGTTGTTCTTGGTGGGAATGCTGCGCCAGATCAGGACCCGGTGATTCTGGGTGTCGGCCACGTAAAAGCGGCCGTTCTGGATCCAGACTCCCTGCGGTCCGCGAAAACTGCTGGCCGTCACGACGATAGGCTGCTGGATGGAGGTAAAGCTGGTCTGGCCGAGTACGATGTCGGCTGGCGTTCCGTTTGCGCTAGGAATGGTATTCCAAATCAGAACGCGATTGTTCTCGGTATCCGCAACCGCCAGAATCTGGCCGTCGGACGCAACCGCCGTGGGCAGGCGCATGCCGGACTGTGTAATTACCGGCGACGGGTCGGTGACGTTGAAATCCGTTTGCCCCACCACCGTGTCAAACGTATACGGGTATTCGACGCGTCCCGTACAAACGGGGCAACGAGAGACGTCGGGTTGAATTTGCTGCGTCGGCGCCAAAAGCTTTTGCGACAATTGCCGGTACAGCACCACGCGCCGGTTTTGGGGAGTGGTGTCGCTGAAACGGCTCGAGTCCGCAACGAAAAGCGTGTCGTTGGCATATGCCACACCGCCTACGGCGCCCAACATCCGGTCTGACGCGCCGGGCATGGCATCCGTAAAAGTCGCCTGGCCGATGATCAATCGCGCCCCTTGTCCGGTGAAGTACTCACCGGTAGGAGCACCGGCGCCGAACAGATTGGCGGCGAGGAACGCCGAGGTCAGAAAAATAGCCGCAGAATACTTCATGACAAGCTTTGTTTTGAGGTAGATACCAACCAGTATAACAACAAGCCGAGGGACGTTACCCGAATCGGACAGGTTCCTTCGAATGCCGGGGGTACGATCAGGCTCCGGCCAGCTTGGCATGCAGGCGTTCGGCGAAGCGGGCGATATTGATGATAAACCGCTCGTGTGTACCTTCGGCAATCTTCTCTTTCTCGTCGTGCGCTTCGACTCGGAAGCGAACCCGGCGGCCGTCCACCTCGGTCAATTCGGTCCGGAAACGAACCTGCATACCGATCGGGGTCGCCGCCAGATGCCGGATGGACACATCCGACCCCACCGAATCGAAACCATTCTCCAGCAACGGTTTTAGCGAATTCCGGGCCGTCATCTCGATGAGCATGATCAAGAACGGCGTTCCAAGAACTCGCGCGGATTCCAGCCCCAGAAAACTGATTGCGATGTCGTCCGAAACCGTTGTGAGGTGCTCGCCGATGACGCCCGGCCGGATCTTATCCATGAGACCGTTCCGTTGGCTGACTACTCTGGTTCAGCACTTCACGGGCCTTTGCCGCCAGCACTTCGGGAGAAAAGGGTTTTTGCAGGAACGGATCTCCCGTGTCCAGAAAGGATTGTCCGGGCTGAGCCGTCCCGGTATATCCGGAAACGAACAAGACTCGGATCCCCGGGCGGATGCGGCGGATCTGCGTCGCCAAGTCCACACCGTATCCGGAGTGCAACACCATGTCCGATACCAGCAAGTGGATGGGGCGGGGATACTCGCTGGCGATCGCCAGTGCTCGAGCCGGATCGTTGGCTTCGAGGACATGGTACCCGTGGAGCCGGAGGGACTCCCGCATCACGCTCGCCACGCCCGCTTCGTCCTCTACCACCAGTATCGTTTCGGTGCCGTCAACTTGGGAAACGGCGGCGACCGCTTGAAGCGCGGGCGCTTCCTTCGGATGCGCAATCGGGAGGTAGATTCTGAACGTTGTGCCGGCGCCGGGTTCGGAATCCACCCAGATGTCGCCACCGTGCTGGCGAACAATCCCGTAACTGGTGGAGAGCCCCAGGCCGGTACCCTTGCCCGGCTCCTTGGTAGTGAAGAAAGGCTCGAACACGTGCGCGCGAACGTGCGAATCCATGCCCAGACCGGAATCGCTGATCGCAATCATCACGCATGCGCCGGGCATCGACGGAGGCTGGCGCGGGGATGCGTTTTTCGTTTCCAGGTCGGGAGCGATGTTGGAGGTCTCGATGGTGAGCGTTCCTCCGTCCGGCATGGCGTCCCGCGCGTTGATGGCCAGGTTGAGCAGGACCATCTCCATCTGTGATCGGTCCGCGTGAATCGGACCGAGATCAGGCTGGAGTCTGGTGACCAGATCGACATCTTCGCCCAGAACGCGGCGCAGCATGCCTTCGATCTCGGTGACGATGGAGTTGAGGTCAAGGACCGCAGGCTCCAGCACTCTCCGGCGGCTCAAGGTCATCAATCGTTTCGTAAGGCTCGCAGCGCGATCCGCGGCCCGGAGCACCTCCTGCATATCGTTGCCAGCCGGTGACCCGGCTGGTACCCGATTCGCCGCCAGTTGGGAGTACCCGGTGATGACGGTGAGCAGGTTGTTGAAATCATGAGCCACTCCGCCCGCAAGCCGCCCGATCGCCTCCATCTTCTGGGCCTGCCGGAACTGATCTTCCAACCGGCGCCGCTCGGTCACATCGGCCACCACTGCCACGAGTCCCACCGGGCGGCCGTCTTCATCGCGCAGCAACGAGTTCCACACACTCACGTCGATGTTGTGCCCATCTTTATGAACGTGACGCAGTTCGATCTGACCGATCTTGTGCCCGGCCCGGCCGCTGGCCAGCATGCCGAGAAAGTCGCCGCGGTCTTGAGGCCGGATGGTGGGCAACTCGCGGGTCAGCACCTCGTCTTCGCGCCAGCCGAAAATATCCTCGGCGGCTTTATTCCAGCTGGTCACGTGGCCGGCAAGATCCAGGACGTAGATCGCCAGCGGTGACGTCTCGATCACAGCTGCCAGGTGCTCCTTGGCTTCGCGCAAACGTTCTTCGGATTCCTTGCGATCGGTGATGTCGCGGGCATTCACCACCACGCCCGCGATATGCGGATCGTCCAGCATGGAGCGGCCGATCGCTTCGATGACCCTCCAACCACCGTTCTGATGCTGCAGCCTGCACTCCACGGTAACCGCCGTACGGTTGCCGATAGTCGTTTCAAGCGCCTGATCCAGCCTTGCGGTATCGGACGGGTGCACCAGCGACCGAAGGGGGCGCCCAACTAGATCCGAGGGCCGGTGACCGAGTACACGCTCCACGGAATCACTGGCAAAAGTGATTCGACCCTCAGCGTCAAGAACGGCAATGATATCCAACGCGTTTTCGAGCAGAGATCGAAAACGTTCCTCACTCCGTTTGAGTTGGAGCGTCGATTTCCTGCGCTCTTCCGCATAGCGCATGGCCCTGACAAGCAACTGCCCGTCAACCTGGCCTTTCACCAGGTAGTCCTGAGCCCCTTCGCGAACGGCGTGAACAGCGAGTTCGGAATCGTCCCTGCCGGTAAGCACCACTACCGGCAACTCAGGAGCCGCCTCCTGCAAGAGCTTCAACCCTTCCAGCCCGTCGGTATCCGGCAAGGACAAGTCCAGAATGGCGACCTGGAAAGTCTCCGTGCGTAGGCGCTGGACGGCATCGCGCAGCAGTTGCACGCCTGTGAGCTTCACATGATACGCGCCGACCTCTGACAGGGCCAGCTGCAGCAACTTGAAATCGGCCGGATTATCTTCCACGACCAGCACGCGCGTGGTCATGGGTGCGGCAGACCTACTGGTATCAACTCTCGCGCTCATGCTTGGAGAACTTGCAGGGAATTTCAGGAATACTGCCAGCCTCGATTCTAAACCCCTTTGGTAAGCCTTGGCACCGTTACACCATGTTACTTTTGGAGGACTAACGTCGCCACGGCGGTTACGCGCTCCACGTCGTAACCTGTCCCGTCTTCAACGGAATAGCCATCGATCGTCACCGGTGGACCGTCCGGGCGCTCCAGCACAGCGGACTTGTAGCTGCCCAGCACGTGGACTGTCACATTCTCGACGGGATAGTCGGAGTAGTTCACCAGATGAACTAACACCTGGTGGCGTCCGGGAACCTCGGAGACATTGGAAAGCATGCTCGATACGTTGAACAGTCGCGCACCGAGATTCTTTCTTCCCGTCAGCGAGTTCAACTCCCGCCAGATATCATCTAGCTTTTTGAGATCGTCCTTTTCGAGGGTGATCTGATCGCCTTTGAGAACGGGGAACTTCCAGCCGGGCGGCCCAGTCAAGAGCGTCCCACCGGCGCGGGTGAAGGACTTGAGCGCTTCCTTCTGCTGCGGGTTCAGGGATTCGGGGTCCACATTCACCGCCATCGTCGAAGATGCCAGAGCCGCGGGGGCTAACCGGCTCTTGGGGACGGGACGGACCGGGGTATGTTTGGTGGCAATCATGTCGAGAATGCCTCCCGAAAGAAGGGCGCCGCTATCGGTATCCTCCACCAAAGCCAGACGGGCGAAGGGCTCGGCGGACCGCCAGTCCTTGTGCGATTCAAAATACTCGAGGACCTTCCCGATCCGGCGCCAACCGTCGAGGGTCTTCGGATCGCGGGCCAGGAGTTTGCGCGTGAACGAATCGTCAAACGAGATGACCCAGCGGGCACCGGTCATGGCGGCATCCGCTACCGCCTGCATGTATCTTTCCGGCGGATATATCAGCCCCTTCGGAGGCTGGTTCGCGATCCACATGGTGGACGATGTTGAGGCCGCCACGAACCGCAGAAATCCGGTGTTGGTGTCGATCCAGGCTGCGCCGCTGGGGGCCGCTTTCGCCTTGCCATCCTCCTCCACCTGAATGCCCGGCCAAACACCCTGATAGGTTCCGATTACCGGGGCTGCGCTGTCGAACTTCATCTGGCTGCGCAAACCGATTTCGATGACCGGCACATTCTTCGCCGACAGGAGGTCCAGGAGCGCGGATCGCTGGGCGGTCTCGAAGTTCCCCTCGAGCACCGCTCCGTCGAATCGAAGCTCCATCGCTTTGGATGCGGACGGCACGGCATCGGGCTGAGGACGGATCACGGCGAGCGTGGTGATGCCCCGCTTCGCGGCTTCCTCATTGAACGGCTTCGCCCACTGAGGCTGCTCGATGAGTAGGCAGTTCACCGGAGTCATGCGCACCAGTTCGAGAGTCGCAGGATCGTTCGAAGCCCACCGCGCAGGCACCAAGCTGGGCAATACCGCCAGAACGGCAACCGGAAGAAACATGATTCCAGGTTACAGCGTGGACGAACTCAGCTTGTCGACCCCTTCCTTCAGCTTCTCAGGCAACATCTTGTCGAGATCGCGCCGGGCGCGCTCGAAGCCTTCTTTCACTTCGTCCGGCGCCGAACGGGCAATTACTGAAGCCGCGTCCATCAAGTGCGGCGCATACCGCGACTGCATCACCATCTCGGGTAACGGCTTTGGCGCGAAGGCCATGACGCACAGCACCATCACGGTGGCGGAGACCGCACCCTGCACAATACCGAAACAGCCGCCGAGCACCCGGTCGAGCCACTTGAGGTCGGCCTGACGGATGAACCTGGCGGTGTGGTGTTCGGCCCAACCGCCCAGAATCATGACGGCCGCGAACACCAGCACGAATCCGACGCCGTTGGCCGTGGCTGGCGGATGGATATAGGCGCGGAGCCAGAAGCCGAACGGACCGTAGAACCATAGCCCGCAGCCGATGGCCAGGCAGAATGCCAGGAACCCGACGGCGGAGCGCCCGAAACCCTTCGCCATCCCGGTGATCACCGAGACTAGAACCACCCCGGCCAAGGCCAGATCGAACCAGTTCATCACGCCTCCTTTCAAATGGTACGGAAGCCGGGACTGGCTGGTTCAATCAATCGACATCCTCCCAGACGGGAGGCATGTTGTCCGGCGGATACTCCCGGAGAATCTCGCGCGGACGGAACCGTTCTTTGTAACTCAAAGACGGGCAGGCCTCCACCCAATAGCCGAGATAGGCGTACCGGATATCTCTCGACTTAGCGTACTCTAACTGCTTGAGGATGGAGTAGGTTCCGGGCGATCGTGGTCTCCAATCCGGTTCATAAAACGCATACACCAGCGAAATCGCGCCGGGCACTTCGTCCATCAGGGCCACTCCCATCAGGCGTTCTCCCTCAAAGTACAGCCACTGCCATCCGAAACCAGCCGAACTGATCAGAAAGCTGTCGGCGTAATCACGCGGACTGGTCCGCCGCTCCGGCCAGCCCCGGTGATCTTGCATGAATCTGTGATACCGGTTATACAGTTCGATGTGCTCGCGGGTGACGAACACAGGCTGCAGCACGGCCCTCACGCCGGCATTCTTCTTCAGCACCCGGCGCTCACTGGCGGAAGGCTGAAACCGGTCAGCCAGCACCCGCACACTGCGGCACTGGCAGCAAGCGGCGCAGGCCGGACGAAATACCTGCCATCCGAAACGCCGGTATCCGCGCGCGAGCAGGTCGCCGTACTCGGTGGGATCCATCTCGGCGATGGCGCGGACTTCGAGCGATTCAGACTCGCCGGGCAGGTAGGAGCACGTCCTGGGCTGCTCGATGAATCGCGCCAGTTCGACCATCGGGATTTCAGGCCAGCATCTTGTCCACTACGTTGCCGGCCACATCGGTGAGCCGGAAATCACGCCCCATATAGTGGTAGGTCAAGCGCGTGTGGTCAAACCCGAGGCACTTCAGCGCGGTGGCCTGCAGGTCATGGACGTGGACTTTGTCTTCGACAATATTGAAGCCGAGATCATCGGTTTTGCCGATCACTTGTCCGCCTTTGATTCCGCCGCCGGCGAGGAACATCGTGTAAGCGAGCGGGTGATGATCGCGGCCCGCGTTCTCCGGATCGCTGGTCTTACGGATTTCGACCATCGGCGTACGCCCGAACTCCCCACCCCAAACGATGAGCGTCGAATCGAGCAGCCCGCGCTGCTTCAGGTCCTTGATGAGCGCGGCGGTCGGCTGATCGGTGATGTCGCAGTTCTTCTTGAGGTCGCGATTGAGATACGTGTGCTGGTCCCAACTGGCGTGCATCAGCATGACGAACCGGACGCCACGCTCTACCATCCGGCGGGCGAGCAAACAGTTGGTGGCATAGGGAGCCATGGGCTGTTTGCCGATGCCGTACATGTCGAGAGTGGCCTGCGACTCCTTCGAGAAATCGAGCAGCTCGGGTCCCGCCATCTGCATGCGAAACGCCAGTTCATAAGCGTTGATGCGGGAAGCGATTTCGGCATCTCCGGTCTCGGCCAGGCGCTCCTGGTTCAAGTCGCGTAGCGCATCGAGCGCCGCGCGCTGGCGATCCTTGGTGACCGCCGCGGGATTCGACAGGTAGAGGATGGGGTCGCCGGAGCCGCGGAACATCACGCCCTGGTAGGTGGAGGGCAGAAACCCGCTGCTGAAATTGGATGCGCCTCCGCTGGTGCCGACTCCGGAGCTGAGCACGACGAAGCCCGGGAGATTCTCGGATTCGCTGCCGAGTCCGTACACCGTCCAGGCGCCGAACGTGGGGCGACCCGTCTGCGTAGTGCCGGACATCAGAAGCAGCTGTCCCGGGTGGTGATTGAAGGCCTCCGTATACATCGACCGCACCAGGCAGATGTCGTCGGCGCACGATGCGATGTTGGGGATGAAGTCGGATAACTCCATGCCGCATTTTCCGTAGCGTTCGAACTTTCGAGGACTGGCCAGCACGGCCGCCGTCGGCTTGATGAACGCCAGCTTCAACTGCTTCGTCATCGACTCGGGCAGGGACTGGCCGTGCAGTTTCTCGAGCGCGGGCTTGGGATCGAAGAGGTCAATCTGACTCGGCGCACCCTCCTGAAACATGAAGATCACGTTCTTCGCTTTGGGGGCGAAGTGCGGCTTTTTGGGCGCGAGCGGATCGGTGCGCGGCGCGGCGGCGCGGCCGTCGCGGGCGAGCAAGTGAGCGAGAGCAGCCGACTCGAGGCCGAGACCACAGGTCCGGAAAAACGAGCGGCGCGACTGTATACGTGCGAATTCGCGATAATCCATGGCTACTCCCGTGTAATGAACTCGTCGAGGTTGAGAAGGACGCGGCTCACCGCGACCCATGCGGCGCGCTGATCCTGCGCCGCGTCCCCGGCATCCACCGGCAGCATCGCGGCGCCCGACTTCGTATCCGCGCGGTAGGCAGCGGACTCGGAATCGAGATAGCGCGACAAGCGTTCCCGCTCCCGCGCCGTGGGCTTACGGCCGAGGCAGAGTTCGAAAGCGTAGTCGAGTTTGTCAGCGGGCGCTTCGGCGAGCACGCGCACTGCCAGCGCCTGGGCGGCTTCGAAGAACACCGGATCGTTCAGCAGGTTCAACGACTGCAGCGGCGTATTGGACCGGCGCCGCCGCGAGCAGGAGACATTCGGTTCGGGCGCATCGAAATTGCTGAGCAGGGGATAGGGCGTGGTGCGCTGGTAGTGGACATAGAGCCCGCGACGGTAACGGTCCTTTCCGGTGCTCTCCACCCATTTCACGCTGTTCGCGTAGCCGAGTTCCGCGACGCCCGCGGGCTGCGGGGGGCGGACGCTCTTGCCGCCGACTTCGGGATTCAGCAGGCCCGATGACGCCAGGGCCTCGTCGCGGATGACTTCGGCGGGCAGGCGCAGCCGGGACTGGCGGGCCAGCAGCCGGTTCTCCGGATCGCGTGATTCCAGGTCCTTGCGCGCGTGCGAGGCCTGCCGGTACGCCGCCGAGGTAACGATCAGGCGGTGCATCTGCTTCATGCTCCAGCCGCGGTCCACGAACTCCGCGGCGAGCCAGTCGAGCAGTTCCGGATGCGACGGCGCTTCGCCCTGGGTACCAAGATCTTCCGACGTGCGGACGATGCCGATGCCGAAGAACTCCTGCCACATGCGGTTGACGGCAACGCGGGCGGGTAGCGGATTCGAGCGCGACACCAGCCATCGAGCCAGCGCCAGGCGATCGGGCTGTGCGGCGCCAAGGGGCGGGAGCACGGCGGGCGTATTCGGGTTCACCGGATCGCCGGTGTTCTTGTAATCGCCGCCGAGGTGGATGTGGCTCTGGGGAATGCCGGGGTCGGTCGTCATCACCGGCGCCTGGGAATACTGGGGCAACTCGGCGGCCAGAGCCTTTAGCTTTTCGCGGGCGGCTTTCAGCGAGGCGGAGATTTCCTTATCTTTGCTGAACTCCGGGCCGTTGCTCGCCAGAAACCAATCGATGAGGCGGTTCTGCTCGCGCTCGGAACGTTTCGTGCGATCGCCGTTTAAAACATAGCGCTCGCCATCGTAGCCGGCGCGAAACTCGGTAACGGCGAAATCCCACTCCAGATCCTTGCCCTGATTACGATAGGCTTCGAGCAGCCGGTTCTCCCAGCGCTCCTGGAGTTCCCGGACTTTGTACTCGGTGAGGATCTGTTGGCGCTTGGAC
Organism: uncultured Acidobacteriota bacterium; assembly: GCA_963737465.1. GTDB lineage: Bacteria > Acidobacteriota > Terriglobia > Bryobacterales > Bryobacteraceae > TMP-7. The sequence continues at coordinate 54,708 of CAVTTC010000011.1, read as the reverse complement.
CGGTATTCGGGGAGCGCTTGCAGGTAGGGGCCCGTCTCGCCGGGCATGGGGGCATCGATATTGCGCTCTTCGGCATTTTCGAAGAAGGCGAACATCGAGTAGTAATCTTTGTGGCTGATGGGATCGAACTTGTGGTTGTGGCACTGGGCGCAGCCCATGGTGAGCCCGAGCCAGGTGGTGGCGACGGTGTTGGTGCGGTTGACGATCTGTTCGAAACGCGCCTCCGCGCGGTCCACGCCGGCCTCTCGATTGGTGAGCGTGTTGCGCAGAAAGCCGGTGGCCACCCGCTGGTCGACGGTGGGTGCGGGCAACAGGTCGCCGGCCAGTTGTTCGATCGTGAACTCGTCAAAGGGCATGTCGGCGTTCAACGCATCGATCACCCATTGACGATAGCGCCAGGCCCAAGGCCGGGTTCGATCCTTTTCGTAACCGTCGCTATCGGCGTAATGGGCGAGGTCGAGCCAGTGACGGGCCCATTGCTCTCCGTAGTGCGGGGAGGCGAGCAGGCGATCCACGGCTCGTTCGTAAGCATCGGCGCGGTTGTCGTCTAGAAATGATTCCATCTCCTGGGGCGTGGGCGGCAGTCCTGTGAGATCGAGCGAGACGCGGCGCAGGAGCGTGCGGCGGTCGGCCTCGGGGGACGGGGCGACGTTTTCGGATTCGAGGCGCGCGAGCACGAAGGCATCGATGGGATTGCGGACCCAGGCCCGCGCTCGGACATCGGGGACCGGAGGCCGGTGCACGGGGAGAAAGCTCCAGTGCGTGGGGGCGGCGGCCTTCGCGCCGGTGGCGGGCCATACGGCGCCCCCATCCACCCACGACCGAAGATTCGCAATCTCTTCGGCGGTGAGCGGCGAACCCACCGGGGGCATCATGAATCCTTTCTTGGTGCTGCTGACACGCGCGATGAGCTTGCTCGCGCTGCTATTTCCCGCGACGATGGCTTTCATAGCGGACTCGCGCTCATCGAACCGCAAGCCGTTCATCTGTTGGGCGGGGCCGTGGCACCCGAGGCAGCGCTTGGAGAAGACGGGCTGGATGTCGCGGACGAAGTCCACGGCGGGTGGTGTTGCGGATGCAGACAGGACGGCGATGAGTCCCAGATACGCCAGACGCATGTTGGTGATTATTATAGCGGCTACTAGTGGTCAATGTGGCTTCCCTCTCGGGTTCGTTTGGCAGATCAGCGCCGGCGCGTTGGCGCTCACTCGATACAGTCTCGACCTTCCTGTTCGGAGCGACTCCCTGGGACCCGTTGACCTTTACCGCTGCAACGGCCCTGCTGGGCTGTTCGGAGTTGGCGCGAGCGTGCTTGCGGCGCGGCGCTCCCTGCGAATCGACCCGGTGGTCGCACTGCGCCAGGAGTAGTTTACCCGGGCGCAATGGCGAATGAGTGCATCCCACATCCAAAACCGAATCAACGGGTGAGGTGGTGGTGCTTTTCGAATCAGCGGGGCAGCCAGGTGCGCCCGGAATGATCAGGCTGAATTGCCGCAGCAGGTATGGTAAACACGGGTAGATGGCTAAAGGCAGGAATTCGCTCCAGACTGATGGTGAGAGTATCCGAGACGTGATCCGCGGGCCGTGGGGGCAGGCCGCGGTTGTGCTGCTTGCCGCCGTTTTCCTCACCAATATTTACCGGGCTGCAACGCAATCCATTGCCCATGACGAAGGCGTGATCTTCGAATGGCTGCTCTCGGGTTCCTGGAGCCAGGTGCTCGAGGTGGAACATGGGAATCACCACGTTCTGTCAGATCTGCTCTGTAAGTTGAGTATTACCCTGCTCGGTCCATCCGAGATCGCCTATCGGATACCCGCATTGCTGGGTGGGCTGCTGTACTTCTACGCCGTGCTGCGGATTTCGGTGGTCCTGTTCGGAGAAGGTTATCTGCTGCTGTTGTCGGTTTCTGTTCTCTCGCTGAATCCCTTTGTGCTCGACTACCTTTGTTGCGCACGAGGCTACAGTCCAGCGCTGGGCTTATTTGCCTATGCCCTGTATGAAGTGGTGCGCTTTGTATCGGCTGTCGACGGCAATGGACGGGTCAGAGCGTTACAGAAAGCAGGTGTCGCACTGGGCCTCTCCATTGGCTCGAACGTGATCATGATCTTCCCAGGCACCGCGTTGATCCTATCCCTGGCCGGGATTCTGGCCGGCAATGCGATGCTTGCCGGGCCGGACACTCCGCCGGCACAGCCTGTTGAAAAGACGCCGAAGAACAAGAGGGAGAGCCGGCGGAAAGCTCGTCCAATCACGTCCGAGTCCGGAGCCAGGCGCTGGCAACAGGCCCTGCTTCATTTTGCGCTGCCAGCCCTGGCTATTGGCGGAATTATTTCGATGCTCCCCAACCGATTGATTGAATTGGAAGCCGGATACATGGGACCGCCGTCCTTGCAGTCGATCCTGGAGGGCCTGGTCCGATATTCGCTTCTGCATTCTCCATCGGGTTTCGCTGGATTTCTGGCCTGGTTCCCTTCGGAAACAGCCATCCGCGTGGTGACGAACCTGGTTGTGCCCGCCTTACTCGCCGGAATGTTAGTCCTGGGATTCCGCATCATCCGAGCATTGAGGATCGGGGGCGCGCTGGACGGAGTTCCGTTCCACGATCGGTTCCTCCTGCTTCTCTCCGGGCTTCTAGCCATTAACATCGGACTCATCGTATTGAGCCGGTATGCATTCCAGCAGCCGTACCCAGAATTGCGAACGGTCCTATACTGGATTCCATTACTCGGCTTGGCGTGCCTGGGCTTGCTGCGGCGACTGGGGGACGGAACCAGGGTCGAGCGGATGTTCGCAGTGCCGCTCACTGCCGTGCTCGTCTTGTGTGTTGTGCAGTTCAGCACTCAGTTCAATACCCGCTATTTCGCTGAATGGCAGTACTGCGCGGCGGGAAAAGACATGATGCAGATCGTACGCTCCGAACATGCCTTGAAGCCGGGGACGCGAATCCGGGTGGGCGCCACATGGCAACTGGAGCCCCTAATTAACTACTATCGAGTCGCGTGGCGGCTGGACTGGATCGACCCAGTGCAGCGCGAGAGCCCGGATAACTCATTCGACTATTACTTATTGGCTTATGACGATGTCGGGTTGGTGGACCGCTTGCATCTGAAGACGTTGCTGCGGGACCGGCTGTCGGGGACTGTCCTGGCCCGGAGGGGAGATTTGTAGGGCGGGCCAGAGCAGGACTGAAGTTCCCGCGCGGGCTAAAGCCCACCCTACATCGCTAAGGAGCGCCAGTCGATTTCGTTCAGAAACTGGGGATCCTCGCGCCAGTTCTCGCGCACCTTCACGAATAACTCGAGATAGATTTTACGGCCCAGCAACTGTTCGGCTTCGGTGCGCGCTTCGGTGCCGATTTGCTTCATCATGGAGCCGCCGGCGCCGATGATGATCGCCTTCTGGCCGGAGCGCTCGACATAGACCGTCGCGTGAATCCGCGTGATGGCGGGCGCGTCCTCCCACTGGTCAATGAGAACGGCAACCGCGTGCGGCACTTCCTGCTGGGCCAGGCGCAGAATCTTTTCGCGGATCAGTTCGGCGACCAGGAAACGCTCGGGCTGGTCGGTAATATGGTCGGGCGGGAACATCGGCTCGCCTTCGGGCAGACGCGCCACGATGCTGTTCTTCAGGTCTTCGAGTCCATCGCCGGTGAGCGCGGAAACGGGAATGTATTCCGCAAACTCGTGGATGGCCTGGTAGCGCTGGATGCGCTCCAGCAGATTCCGTTTGTCCTGGATGCGATCGATCTTGTTCAACACCAGAAATACCGGCGCTTCGTATTTCTTGACCAGCGAGATGGCCTGCTCTTCCTGGCCGTGCGGGTCGTGCGTGGCGTCCACGACGTATAACAGCACGTCGCGATCTTCGGCCGCGGTACGAACGGTGTCCATCATGCGGCGGTTGAGGGTGCTGTCGGACTTGTGAATTCCCGGGGTGTCCAGAAAAACGATCTGAGCGCCGGGCATGTTCACTACGGCCTGGATGGTGGTCCGCGTGGTTTGCGGCTTGGAGGCCACGATGGCCAGTTTCTGGCCCGCCAGCGCATTCAACAAAGTCGATTTACCGGCGTTGGGACGACCAAGGATGGAAACGAATCCTGAACGAAACTCGATCATTGAGTCCTCTCCCCGTTGTGGGCGGGCTGTTGCACGGGAGCGCGCGACAACCGGACCTGCTCGACGCGCAATTCGTTGCCGGCCAGCACTTCGATCCGGATTCCGTCGCGTTCGACGGCCTCACCGGCGACCGGGACGCGGCCCATCCACTCGGTGACCAAGCCGCCGATCGAAGTGGATTCGGTCTCTTCGGACAGCCGCACTTTGAGCAGATCCTGCACGCGGTCGACGGCGAAGCTGCCGGAAACGACATAGGCGCCGTTGGCCTCTTCGGTGATGTCGCGCTCCGGCTCATGTTCGTCGTGGATTTCACCGAGGATGACTTCCACCATATCTTCCATTGTTACGAGTCCCGCGGTGTTCCCGTACTCGTCCACAACGACGGCCATGTGCGCCCGTTCGGTTTGCATCTCGCGCAACAGGTCGTTGACGGGCTTGGTTTCGGGAACGATGCGGAGGGGGCGCATCAGGTCGCGGACGGTGCGGGTCTCGCGTTCCTGCTCGTCAAGTTCAAACATGTCGCGGACGTGGACGAAGCCGATCAACTGGTCGATGCTGCCCTCGTAGACGGGAATGCGGGAGTACTGCTCATTGATAACCAGGCGGCGCAGGTCTTCGAGCGGGCGGTTGACCTCGATGGCCACGATGTTGGGACGGGGAGTCATGACCTCGCGGACGGTCTTGTCGCCGAACGCCACAACGGATTGAATCAGCCGCCGGTCGTCCTCCTCAATGATGCCTTCCTCTTCCCCGGCCGAGATCAACGCTTCGATGTGCTCAGCTACATCGGGCGGCTGCTCGTGGCCGTTTTCCGGGTTTCCCAGATCCACCAGCGAGTATAGGAAATTGAGCATCGCCGCACCGGGGCTTGCCACCAGCGTCAGAAGTTTGATTGCCGGCATGGCGGAATCCAGCCAGGTGAGCGAGGTGCGACGGTACAGAATCTGCGGGACCACGTAGGTGGCGGTCAGCATTGTGGCCAGGCTGAGTCCGCCGGCAGCGAGTGCGGTTTCCCAGAGCGCGCCGCCTGCCATGAGAAGGTACGAGACGACACCGAGCAGAGCCATGCAGACATGCTTGATGAGGGAGAAGCGGGTGGCGCCTTCCTCGAGTTTGAGCCCGACCTGATCCTGCAGTTTCTCCTTGAAGAATTCGAGCGAGCGATATTCGCGCGTGCGGATGCGCAGCGACTCGAGATAGAGCAATTGCAGCAGGCTGGAGAAGAACAGCAGCAAGGCGAGCGCGACTTCAACGGCCAGAAACAGGACGGTCATTTGCGCACTCTCTCGATGAGGCCGGCCGGAAGTTCGAAGAATTTGCGCCAGCGCGTCTCAACCCGGCGCATGCGGCCGCGGTCGCCTTCATGATCCATTCCGGTCAAGTGCAGAACTCCGTGGAGCATGAGGATGCGGACTTCGTCTTCCAGGCTGTGTCCCTGTTCGGAAGCCTGGACGACGGCTCGATCGATGGAGATGGCCATTTCCCCCAGCATTCCGTCACGGGTTCCGGAGGGGAACGAGAGAACGTCGGTGGGATCGTCTTTGTCGAGGAACTGCCGGTTCAGGCGCCGCAGTTCGCCGTCCCGCGCGATCAGGCAGGTGAAGGCGCGTCCCGCCGCGACTTCCTCCCGCAGGCGCCGGGCGAACGCACGGATCCGCGCGCGGTCCAGTTTGGCGTTACCGCAAGAGAAAAGGACAGGGCTCGATGTCGGATGCATTCAGGGCCGGTCAGGAGACGGGAAGCTGATCCCCCTCGGAACTGGCAACGGGACGCGGGCCGCTCTCGAGCACGTTGTCAGCGGAAGGCTCATCGTTCAGTTTCAGCGTGAGCTGGCGGCCGGTGGTGGCCTCCACGTAACGCTCGTAGGCCTTTACGATGCGAGCCACCAGGGTGTGCCGCACGACGTCCTTGTCGTCGAAGGTGATGAAACTGATTCCTTCGACGCCGCGCAGGACCTCGGTTGCGTCGATGAGACCGCTGCGTTTGCCGCTGGGCAAATCCACCTGAGTGATGTCGCCGGTGACCACCATCTTGGAGTTGAAGCCCATGCGGGTGAGGATCATCTTCATCTGTTCGGGGGTGCTGTTCTGGGCTTCGTCCAGAATGATGAAGCTGTCGTTCAGGGTGCGGCCGCGCATGAAGGCGATGGGCGCCACTTCAATGACGTTTCGCTCCAGCAACTTTTCGACGCGCTCGTTCTCCAGCATGTCGAACAGCGCGTCGTAGAGCGGGCGCAGGTAGGGATCCACCTTTTCCTGCAGCGTTCCCGGCAGGAAGCCCAAGCGCTCGCCCGCTTCGACGGCGGGGCGCGTGAGCACAATGCGGCTGACCTTCTTCGCCAACAGGGCGGAGATGGCCATGAACACGGCGAGGTAGGTTTTGCCGGTGCCGGCGGGTCCGATGCCGAAGACCATGTCGCTGCGTTCGATGGCTTCGACGTATCGCCGCTGATTCACGGTTTTCGGGGCGAGCGCCTTCTTCCCGAAATTGCGCTGCCTCCCACTTTCGACGAGGCGGCGGAGGGTGGTTTCCGCATCGCCGGTTACGACGCGAAGGTAGCTGTTCAGGTCGCCGTTGTTGAAGGTGTGACCTTCTTTGATGAGAGCGAAATAATCCTCCAGAATGTGCGCCGCGCGAGTGACGTCGTCACCAGCCCCCTCGAGTTCGAGCGAGTCGTTGAGGAGCCGGGTTTTGAGGCGCAGGGTTTCCTCAAGGACGCGGATATTCTCGTCTCTGGTCCCAAAAAGGGATTCGATGCCGCGACTGATCGGTACGCTAACTTTCATTCTTTGAGAATTGACAAGGAGGGGGATGGTTAACCGACGAGTGTTCCGCGAGCGCGGAGCAGGTCAACATCTGTTCTCAGTATACCATTTCAACGCCGAAGTAACGCAGATTTCTGGACGTCCGGCGGCAGCGGCGGACAGTTCGATATGCTGGTGATCCGGAACCCGTCCGGGATACTCATGGCATTCATCCGCCGCTCCTTATTCCGCTCGCTGTACCTGCAAGTTCTGATTGCCATCGCCGCCGGGGTTGCGCTTGCGGTGGTGAACCCGGCTGCCGGAGCGGCAATGAAGCCGTTCGGGGACGGGTTCATCAAGCTGATCAAGATGATCATTGCCCCGATCATCTTCTGCACTGTAGTGTTGGGGATCGCAGGCACGGAGGACCTGAAGAAGGTGGGCCGGACGGGCGGGCTGGCGCTGCTTTACTTCGAGGTGGTCAGTACCATCGCGTTGCTGGTGGGTTTGCTGATTGTAAACGTGGTGCGTCCGGGCGCGGGGATGAACGTGGATGTGCGCACGCTGGATGCGAGCTCCGTGACGGCCTACGCGGGCCCTGGCAAGGTCCAATCCACCAAGGATTTCCTGCTGAACGTGATCCCATCCACCATGGTGGATGCGTTCGCCGAAGGGGAGATCCTGCAAGTACTGTTGATTTCGGTCTTGTTCGGGGTGGCGCTGCAGAAACTGGGGGCTCGCAGCAACCTGGTTTTCGCGGTGATTGAGAAGCTGTCAGAGCTCCTCTTCGCCGTGGTGGGCATCATCATGCGCGTGGCCCCCCTGGGGGCGTTCGGGGCCATGGCGTTTACGGTCGGATCGTACGGATTGAAGAGCCTATTCTCGCTGGCCCGGCTGATGGGGACCTTCTATCTCACTTGCGGGGCGTTCATCTTCCTGGTTCTGGGCGGAATCGCCTGGGCCCACGGGTTCAGCATCCTGCGGTACCTCGCGTATATCAGCGAAGAGATACTGATCGTGCTGGGGACGTCGTCGTCCGAAGCGGCGCTGCCGCGCATGATGGCCAAGATGGAGAGCCTGGGGGCGGGGCGATCCACTGTCGGGCTGGTGATCCCGACGGGCTATTCGTTTAATCTGGACGGCACGTCGATTTACCTGACCATGGCCACGATTTTCATCGCCCAGGCCACGAATTCACCGATGACGCTGGTGCAGCAATTGACGCTGCTGGCGGTATTGATGCTGACCTCAAAGGGGGCGGCGGGGGTGACCGGCAGCGGATTCATCGTGCTGGCGGCGACTTTGTCGGCGGTGGGGAACGTACCGATCGGCGGGCTCGCGCTGATCCTGGGGATTGATCGGTTTATGTCTGAAGCTCGGGCGATTACCAATGTGATTGGGAATGGAGTGGCGTCGCTGGTGGTGGCTAAATGGACGGGCGATTTGGATGTCGAGACTTTGCGGGCTCGGTTGCGGGGTGGACCGGGTGGTGTCTTGGGGGACTCCGGAGCGGGGCTGGAGAGCCCCGCGCAGACCGGGGGTCTACCCCAGTGATGAAGCCCACCCTACATCGGAATTATCTGGCGGTGGAGGCTTTGCCCGGGGACGATGATGGTTGGGACACGATGCGCATGTAGGGGCGGGGCGATTTCCAGCCGGCCGGGTACTTGCGTTTGGCGTCCTCGTCGGAAACGGAGCCGAGTATGATGACATCGCCGCCTTGTTTCCAATTCGCCGGCGTGGCGACCTGGTGCTGCGCCGTGAGTTGGAGGGAATCGAGGACCCGCAGGATCTCATCGAAGTTGCGCCCGGTGGTCATCGGGTAGGCCATCAGCATCTTGATCTTTTTGTCGGGACCAATCATGAAGACGGTTCGGACGGTGGCGTTGGTAGCGGCGGTACGTCCTTCGGAGGTGTCGCCGGCGTCGGCGGGGAGCATGTTGTACAGCTTCGCCACCTCGAGCCCGGGATCGCCGATCATCGGGTAGTTCACCTTGTTACCCTGGGTTTCCTCAATGTCGATAGCCCACTTGCCGTGACTCGAGACCGGATCCACGCTCAGTCCGACGATTTTACAATTGCGGCGGGCGAACTCGGATTCAAGCCCAGCCATGTAGCCTAGCTCGGTGGTACAAACGGGGGTGAAATCCTTCGGGTGTGAGAAGAGGATCGCCCACCCATCGCCGATCCACTCATGGAAGTGAATTTCACCCTGTGTCGTCTGAGCGGTGAAGTCAGGCGCGACATCGTTGATCCGAAGTGACATTGAGTTACCTCCCAGTCTCCAGTCGTACTGTGTCTTGGCTCAAGTATAAGTCCGGGCTAAATGGGCCGCAACGTGACTTATCGTGTGTCACGCCTTGGGATGGGTGCGATCATAGACGGCCATCAGGTCCGACAATGAGACTTGCGTGTACTTCTGCGTCGTGGACAAGCGGGCGTGCCCAAGCAACTCCTGGATGGCTCGCAAGTCCGCTCCGTCGGAAAGCAGATGGGTGGCGAAGGCGTGCCGCAGGCCGTGCGGGTGTTCGTGGACTCCCAGCAGCATACGCGCGTACCAGCGCACCATGTGTCCGATCCAGACGGTGGTCAGCCGCCTGCCTGAGTGATTTAGAATCAGCGCCCGGTCGCCAGGATCGACGGGTTGGCGCACGGCCAGATAGCGTTCGAGCGCTGACGCGGCCGGCGCTCCATAGGGCACCTGGCGCTCCTTCTTGCCCTTGCCGCGGACGCGCAGCCAGCGCTCCTTCTGATCGATGTCGTCCAGGTTCAGCCCGGCCAACTCGCTCACTCGCAAGCCACAGCCGTAGAGGAACTCAAAGATGAGGCGGTCGCGCTCGGGATAGGGCTTGTCGAAGCGGTCGCCGGCGACGCCGTCCACCAGGATGTTGGCCTTCTCGGCGGTCAACACACGCGGCACGGTCTTGGGGATTTTCGGCGTCCGCACGAGTTTCGCGGCATTGATGTCCACGATGCCGCGCTTGAGCAGGAACTTGAAGAACGAACGGACCGCCGCCATTTTTCGACGGATGGTGACTGAGCTGAGCTTGTGCTGATAGAGGTCGCCGAGCCATTCGCGGATGGCCAGCACGTCGAACTCGCGCGGAGCGGGGGGCGAGCCGCCGGGGGGCGTGAAGTAAGTGTGGAAGGCTTCGAGATCGAGACGGTAGTTGCGAAGGGTGTGCTCCGAGCAATTGCGCAGAGCGAGGTCGGCCAGCCAGTCTTCGATGTGCTGCCGGAGTTCGGACATGTCCTACGGCTCCATATCCAGCCACGCGTCGATGGCCTGAATGGCACGGTGGCACACGCGGGCGTGGCGGGCTTTCTTGTCATGACGGAGGGCTTGGCGGGCCTCGTCGTCGAGGGGCGGCAGCAGATCGAAGGTGATGTTGGCCGGCTGGTAGCCGGACGGGTCCGCGCCGGAGATGTACGCGCAGAGAGATCCGAGGGCGGTTTCGCGCGGCGGCGGGACGGACTCGCGCCCCAGGACCGACGCAGCGGCGAAGCGCCCGGCTAGCAGCCCGGTGGCGATGGACTCCACGTATCCCTCGACGCCGGAGATCTGTCCCGCGAAGAAGACATTCGGACGTGAGCGCAGCCGCAGTGCGCAATCGAGCAGGGCGGGCGAGTTGATGTACGTATTGCGATGGATCTGGCCGTAGCGGAGGAATTCGGCGTTGCCGAGTCCGGGAATCAGGCGGAACACGCGCTGTTGTTCGGGAAACCGCATGTGGTTTTGAAAACCCACCAGGTTATAACTTCCGGCACGCGCGTTTTCCTGGCGGAGTTGAACGACGGCGTACGGCCGGCGGCCCGTGCGGGGATCTTCGAGACCCATCGGTTTCATGGGCCCGAAACGGAGGGTCTCGCGGCCGCGGCGCGCCAGTTCCTCGACGGGGAGGCAGGCTTCGAAGTAGCAGGGACGGTCGGCTTCGATGTGGAACGGAACGGAGTCCGCGGTCAGCAGGGAATCGACGAAGCGCTCGTACTCGCCCTGGCTCATCGGGCAGTTCAGGTAGTCGTCGGAGTGATCCATCGACTTGCCGTAGCGGGACGCGCGGAAGGCGATGGAGAGATCGATGGTGTGGGCGTCCACGATGGGGCTGATGGCGTCGTAGAAGTACAGCCGATCCGACCCGGTGACGCGGGCGACGTCCTGGGCCAGCGCGTCACTGGTGAGCGGGCCCGAAGCGACGATGACGATCCAGTCGTCGGGAATGCGGGAGACTTCTTCGCGGCGCAAATCGATCAGGGGAGAACTCTCGATGGCGTTCGAGATCTCGGCGGCGAAGAGGGTACGGTCCACCGTGAGCGCCTGGCCGCCGGGAACCCGCGCGCGGGCTGCAACCTGGAGCAGGAGGGAATCCAGTTTGCGGAGTTCCTGTTTCAGAAGCCATGGCGCGGTGTCGGGAGTCTCGGTCTTGAGCGAGTTGGAGCAGACGAGTTCCGCGAGTTGGTCCGTCTTGTGCGCGGGAGTGACGCGGACGGGGCGCATCTCATACAGAACGGAGGGGACGCCGGCGCGGGCGCACTGCCATGCCGCCTCGCATCCGGCGAGCCCGCCGCCGATGATGTGGATGGGCTGATTGCCGCTCAGAACTCTATTGTACCGGCCCTGCGGATCGCGCTCCCAACGCGTCGGCAGGAGTGCCGACGCTGCACGCAAGAGTGCGTGCGCCACTTTGGGGGGCGCGAGCTTTGAGACAAATCAGGGTGCTCCCACTGTCATATGTCCAAACTCCTGTTACAGCACGGCCGCGAGCGCCTTCCAGGATTTTCCTTGCGACCTGGCCACGGCCGGGTAAGTGATGTGACCCTGATAGGTATTTACCCCTTCCCGGATGGCCGGACTCTCTTCGCACGCCGTCTCGAGTCCTTTGTTCACAAGTTGGAGCAGGTACGGGAAGGTGGCATTAGTGAGCCCGAACGTGGATGTGTGCGGGACTGCGGCGGGCATGTTCGACACGCAGTAGTGCAGCACACCATCGACGTAGTAGATGGGGTCGGTGTGGGTGGTGGCATGCGAGGTCTCGAAGCAGCCGCCCTGATCGATGGCGACGTCCACCATCACCGCGCCCTTCCGCATGCGTGACAACATGTCCCGGCGCACAAGTTTGGGAGCGGAAGCGCCGGGGATCAGCACTGCGCCGATGACCAGGTCGGCTTGGCGCAAGGCCTCGCGAATGGTGTACATATTGGAGGCCAAAGTGACGACCTGGCTCGAATAGATGTCGTCCAGCTCGCGGAGCCGGTTCAGGTTCCTGTCGATGATACTGACGTGCGCGCCCAAGCCAACGGCCATCTTGGCGGCATTGTGGCCCACGACGCCGCCGCCCAGGATGGCGACGTTGGCCGGCGCGACGCCGGGAATCCCGCCGAGGAGAATGCCGCGTCCGCCGTTGGGGGCTTCCAGATACTGCGCCCCTACCTGCACGGCCATGCGTCCGGCGACTTCACTCATGGGCGTGAGCAGCGGCAGGGAGTTGTCCGCCTCGCGGATAGTTTCGTAGGCGACGGCGTTGACCTTCGCTTCCAGCAGTTTATCGGTGAGTTCGGGGAGAGGCGCCAGGTGCAGGTACGTGAACAGCAACAGACCCGGGCGCAGGAATGGATATTCGGACGGCTGCGGTTCCTTTACTTTGATAACGAGGTCGGCCTTTCGCCAGACTTCGGCGGCGGTGGAAAGGATCTCGGCGCCGGCCTCTATGTAGTCGCTGTCGGGCAGAGAACTGGCTGTGCCGGCGGTTGATTGTACGACTACCTGGTGCCCTGCTTCGCGCAGAGCGGTAACCCCGCTGGGCACCAATGCCACGCGGGACTCATGGTCTTTCACTTCCTTCGGGACGCCGATTATCATCTCTTGGCCTCGATTCCGTAGTCGATCGCGAGCTCAAATTCCGTTTCGGCCCCAGTCCAAGAGCGATCAGAGACAGAGAATCCAGCTTTCCGGTGTCGGTGAGGTTCTGATCTTTCTGGAAGCGTTTCAATGCGTCCGCCGACTCGGGCCCCCAGGCGCCGCTAACGGTGCCCTGATAGTACCCCTTGTCGGCCAAAGCCTGCTGGATCTCTTTGTAACGATCCGGCGTGGGAGTCAGTTGCCCGCGTCGCACCGGAGCCTGTTTCCGCGACGCGGTCCGGGTGGAGTGCGAACGAGCGACCGTTGCCGTTTTGGATCGGACGGCAGCGGAGGACGCACCGCGGACAGCGGGTTTGGCGGGAGCAGGTTTGTGCGGTGAGGTCGCCTTTTTGGAAGCGGTGGTGTGGGGAGCAGACTTCTTCGCAGCGGGAGTTGCGGGAGGCTTGGTTGGTGCGATTTGTGTTGCGCCGCACAGTCCGCCGACGAAAGCAAACAGGGCCAAGGCGAGGGCGTTGACGGATTTAAGCACGTACATCTCTCAGTCTATACGAATTCCCGGCGACTGACGCCGCCGGGGCACCACGAAGAAGTGGGTTTACTGCGCGGGCATGGTTCCGGACAGGAACAAACCGAACCACTGGGAGCCGCGCGCACGCGCATTCGGCGTCTGAGTCCGAAGGATCCGGAATGCCACGGCGCTGCCGCCCTTCAGCGATCCTTGTACCTTCTTGACCTCTTCCACGGTGTTCACGGGTTGACGGTTGACGGAAACGATGACGTCTCCATCCAGCATTCCGATGTCTTCGGCAAACGATCCCGGTTCCACCCGGGTGACCTTCACGCCGCTCTTGGCCAGCGATGCCACCGATTCCTTCTCGATATCGTTCAGCGGACGGATGTTGATGCCGAACCGCGCCTGAGAACTCTCCGGAGCGATCGGTTCGTCGGGCTGGACCTTGGCCAGTGCCGGATTGCTTTCGCTCAGAACGACTGCACGATCACCGATGGTCAAGTTGAATTCCATCTTCTTGCCCGCACGATCGACGGTGACTGTAGCCGGCGATCCTACGGGAAGATCGGCAACTTTGTTGATCAGATCGTCTCCATCCTTGATCTGCTTGCCGTTCAGGGTTAGCAGGATGTCCTCGGCCTTGATGCCGGCCTTTTCGGCGGGACCCTTCTTGATGACGTCCTGAACCAGGACGCCGTGGCTCTCGCCGAGCGCCCGCAACAGTTCCGGCTTGTCGGTCTTGTTCCAACTGATGCCGATGGAGCCGCGGGTAACGCGTCCGTCGCGGATGATGTCGTTGTAGACCCGAACCGCCATGTTCATCGGAAGGGCGAAGCCGATGCCTTGGTAGCTTCCGGTCTGAGTGGCGATCATCGTATTCACACCGATGACCTCGCCGCGAATGTTCAGCAACGGTCCGCCGCTATTGCCGGGATTGATGGCGGCATCGGTCTGAATGAATCGCTGGAATGTCTGGGCTCCGGCGATGTCGCGGCCGGTGGCGCTGACGATTCCCGCCGTCACCGAGGCTTCCAGGCCGAACGGCGATCCGATGGCGACTGCCCAATCACCCACCTGCACGGCATCGGAGTTGCCGATGGTTACCGGGGTCAACTGAGCTTTCGGGTCGATCTTGATAATGGCCAGGTCCGTTTCCACGTCGGTGCCGATCAACTTCGCGCGGTAATCGGCGGTGTCGCCGTGCAGCCGGACCTTGATGCGGTCCATCTTGTCCACCACATGATTGTTGGTCAGGATATAGCCGTTGCGATCCACGACGAAACCAGTACCGGACTGTTCGCGGCGGAACATCCGCGGATTCACGTTGCGGCCACCGAACGGGTCATTGCGGAAGAACCGGTGGAACAGATCGGAGCTATCGTCGGATGCGCTCGGGTCGTCCTCTTCGTCCTGCTGCTGGCCTTTAGCCTTCGGTTTGGCTTGGGCGGTGCCTTCCTTGGGCGTGAAATCGGCGGTGATGTTCACGACGGAAGGTTCGAGCTTCTGGGCCAGTTTCGTGAACTCGTTGCCGAGTTGAACCGGGCTGGGGATGGTGAGGGGCGTCGCGTCGGGGGCGGCCGCCTGGCCGTGGGCCGCGTTCACCCGGGTGTTGACCAGTGTCCCGATGACGATCCCCAGGCACAACGTGAACAACAGTAGCGTGAATGGTAATAGCTTTTGCCGGCGCAACTTATCGAGCACTGTTTCGCCCTTCCTTGTGTGGCTGAACGGATGGACGCGTTTGGAGACGCGTCTGAATAGACGTTTCCTCTATTATATGCGCCCGAGCCTACATACATGGATGAGGGCCGAACCGGATCGGTTTCACATCCGAGGGGTGCGCCCGAGCGATTCCTCGTAGGTGGGCCGTCCGCCCGATTGCACGTCCCGCCCGCGAGCGCGGTGGAAGGCGGACAGCGTATCGTTGGCCTTGGCCAGCGCGACAATACGATCCGTATACTCGCCGATTTTGGATCCGGGCAGCGCCCAGACGGCGATATCATCGGTCATTGCGTCCAGGTAGGCGCGGGCTCCGCAGCAGCCCAGGCTCATGGCGGCTCGCCCAGAATTGACAGTCTGCGGGATCACGGCGCAGGCGGGCCGCCCGAGAACGGGCGGCGGCGCGCCTTCCACCTGTTGCACCGCCTCGACAATCACCAGTCCCTGGCGGGCATTCGCGAATAATAGAACGACTTCAGGCAAGCCCGTCACCTGATCGAGCGGGCTGTACAGAACGTACTTCGGCTGCTCCTTCAACACCGGAATATGCGCGATATCGGAGGGCCGCACATATTCGAGATCGCCCAAGACCTTCAGCACTGCGCCGAGTTGCTGATTGTAGGTCTCAGGCGCGTCCGCGAGGTTGTGCGTATAGACTCCGATCGAGCATAGTTCGTGATCGCGGGCCGACGTTTTGATCGGGCCGCGGAATGCTTCCTGCCAGAATACGCAACCGGCGGGAACCGCAGCCGGAGATGACGGAGCTTCCACTCCGTTGGTACCAAATGAAACAGCTACGGGCGGATATTGAAGCCCGAGGCTGTCCCTCATGAGTTGAGCGATTTCGTGACAGTGCTGTGCGGTCATGTTTTTCAAGGATAGCTCAGCGCTCCGGGCTCGGATGGCACCAGTCGTGGAGTGAACCGCCGGTGAGTGCGTCGGCGGCGGCTTATCTTGTGGGCTGGCCGGCACTCCGCCTGGGGTGCCGGCCAGCCTCGGTCTTCAGTTGAGCCGGGGCACGAACACCGGTACCACGGTCCTGTAGTTGTAAGCCGCGACCCTGGACGGCGGTGTTGCGAACCGAACTTGGATTTGGAAGTTGCCGGCCACGCCGTTCTTCGCCGGATCGAAGAGCGCGGTGTAGATGCCGTCATCGGCCTTGGGATCGGCCTGTTTGCCGTCATCCGTGAGCTTCAGACGAACGGTCTGGCGTTCCCAGATATCGATACCCTGCTGCTTGCACTGGGCGGCATAGAGACCTAGTTTGAACAAATCGGGGTCCGGCTTGTCTTTGACGAGCTTTTTCGGATCGACCTCGATCGCGGCGAGTTGCTTGGCGTATTTGCGCAGTAATTCGCTAAACGTGCGGGTGGGGAAGATGACGTCAGCGGTGCAAGTGGCGCCTGTCAGCGGTTTTCCGCGAAGCGTGGCTTTCAGCGAGATGAGCACCCTGCCATGGAACAGGTACTTCGGATCGAGGGTCACCTCACAGCGATAGTCGCTAGCCGCCAGAGCCGCCGTAGTCACCATGGAACCCTGGGCCGCCTGTTTCGCTTTCACGATCAGCTTCCACAATCCGGCTTTGGGCCGATGGACGCGGAAGAACTGGTGCGTGGAGCCAGCGAAATGAAAAACCTCGTTTGAGGCGCTGGTGTAGGCTTTGCCGGAGGGGTCCTGGATCGAGAAATCGAACAATGAACCAGGAGTCTGCCAGGAGAGCGCAAAATGGGCTTCGCGTGAACCCGCGGCAATGGCCGCCGTCTGGGTGAGACCTTTCTCGAGATCGACCGGAGCCGACTCGAGATGGGTCGGGCTACCGACGCCGGAGGCACCCAGGATCGTGTAGTAGATTTCGTGCAGCTTGTGGAGATCGGCCGCCGACTCCACCGTGAAGACGGCGCCCGTACCCGTACGGCTGGAGATGTTGTTGAGCGCCGTGAAGTCGCTGTCCGGTCCCAAAGCGATGGTATAGACATTGACGTTGGCGGCAGCGATGGAATCGAGGAACGGGTTGTCGATCACCGGCGTGGCGGTGGTGTGCTTTCCATCGCTGAGAAATACGATGGCGCGCGGGCGGCCGGTGTCGGTCCCCAGGTCATCCACCCCCTCCTGCAGCGCTTTTCGCAGGTCCGTCATTCCGGTGGAGGACACCGGATCGATCAGCGTATGAATGCTGTCCTTCACCGACTGCGAATCGACCGTCGTCAGCGGGAACACGGTGCTGGGAGCGTGATTGAAGATCACCAGGCCAGCCTTGTCGTTGATTTGGAGGATGTCCACCATCTGTTTGGCGCGCTCCTTGGCCGGGTCCATGTAGCCTTCATACCCCATGCTGCCGGAGTGATCGAGTACCTGAACGATGTCGGACGGGTTATAGGAGAAGCCGGTGGCGCCTGCAACCGCAAGGGCGAAATCCTGACGCAAGGGAACGGCAGTGCCGGCGAACTCCGGCACTCCGGCGCCGACGCTGACGCCCTCCACTTCGATGTGATACAGGCCCAGTTGCGGTGGGTTCACCACGACTTTCTGGACGTTGTTCCGAATATCGGCAATCGGATCGGAGGTGGATTCGGTGCCGGTGGCGGCGTGCCGCACGCGCAGATGGAGGCGGTTCTGGATGGTACTTCCAGCCGGGTCTCTCCAGACCAGGGTCACCACCAACGGGGCAGTGACCGCGGACACGAAGACATCGAAGGTGCGGATGTCGCCCGTAGCCACGGCATTCTCGAGGGTGTCATCAAACTGGACGCGGTCCGTTCCCGGCGGAAACAGGGTGTTGGTGAGATCGACGCGCCCCCATCCCTGTCCGGTGTGGGGGATGCCCATCCCCATATCGACTGCCCCATTGACCATCAGGGCTTTGATGAGAGCCCCAGACGGCGTGTGGCCGCGCTGTTCGATGAGGTACTGCCGCACCAGGGCGCAGGAGCCGGCGGTAATCGGCGTTGCCATGCTGGTACCGCCCAGGTACATGTAGTTGTTTGTCGCAGCGGCGCCCGATCCAGCGGGAGCCGCGGGGGTGTTCTGGTCGCCGGCTTTGAAGATCGGCTGGCCAGGCAAGCCCATTCCGACGGCGTCGGCATGCACGGGAACGCCCGTCTCATCGCCGGTGCCGCCATTCGGATAACCCGTCGCCGGTCCGGCTTCATGCGGACCGATACCGTCCGGGCCGGAGTCATACACCGAAACCGAGGAACGGGTGGAAAGGATCCAGGTGCCGGGAGCGACGACATCGGGCTTACGCCGGTTGTTCTGAGCGGGACCGACGCTGCTAAAAGAAGCCACCTGATTCTGGTTGTCGGCCTGGGTGTTGAAGCCCGAGGCCGTTGCACCGGTGGGGAATCGCGGACTGGAGGGGAAGTGGACCGTCGCCGGCAGCGTCCGCAGGCTTTCGCTGGCACCCACGGTCAAGACGTTCTTCGCGCTGCCCGGCGATCCGACGCGATTGGGGCCTTCATTGCCCGAGGAGAAACAGACCAGAGACTCCCGGTTTTGGAAGGCAAAGGTGTCCGCATAGGTGCAATCCGTATTGTAGGCGCCATTGACGGGGGCTCCCCAGGAGTTGGTATGGATACGGGCGCCGTCGCCGCGCGCGACACTGAACAGATTGGCGTTCAGGTCTGTGGGAATGCCGCCGAGCCCGCCGGAGGCGTCCATGACGGATTGATGAACGACTCTGGCTTCCGGGGCCATGCCACGAATGTGTCCGCTCGAATTAGAGCCGTTGCCGAACACCGAACCGGCCACGTGGGTCCCGTGACCATCGGGGTCGCTGGGATCGCCGGGGCGCCCCAGGGCATAGATGGCGGCGATGCGGCCCGCGAAATCGGCCAACATCGTGGCATCATTGTGGCCGTTGTCGAGGCCCGAATCCGCGATGGCGACGATTTGCCCATTTCCGGTGAGCCCATGAGTGTTTTGCAGCGCATCCGCATGAATGATCCCGGTGGCCACGTTGTTGTGAAGCCGACGAGGCGCGTACGGATTCACGGCCCTCACCTGCGGGATGTCCGCCAGTTTGGGTAGCAACGCCAGATCCGCGGATACGATCAGGCGCACGCCCTGGGCATCGACGATGGTGGCCCCGGCGGCGCGAACGGCGTCGATTGCGGCCAACTGGTCCTTCTCGTCGAACAGCATCAATTCGAGATTGCCTTCTTCCGGCCTGACCGGCGGAGCGGCCCTGTGCGCGACAGACAGACCGCCGGGCGCCGTTGGCGGGGCGGGCGCCACGCCGGGTAGCAGTGTCATCGCCTTCGGCGGAGCCAGCGCAGCTTCCGTGGCGGGAGAAAGCAGGGTGGGGTTAATCTTCAACGCGGGATGATACTCGGTCACCGATTCGACGAAGTCCAGCGCCTGAAGGTCGCCCACCTTGGCACTGTCAATTCGTGCCAGGTACGCATCGTCGCTCAGATGCTGGTAGATGATGGCGCTCGTTTGCTCCAAGCGGGACTTCCAGTCGGGATGCATCGGACCGGCCAGACGCACGAGGAGCGTGGTTCGTCCCGAGGGCGCAGTCTCCGCGGCGGCCGGGCGCAACGTCTCGTGCGCAGTATCCACGCTGAACGCACCGACTTCGACCACCGGAGTGTCCGGGATCCGGCGTACTCGAAGGCCTTGCTCTTCGAGGGCCTTCACGCCGTCCTCTTCGACGCGAACCAGGGCCGACTGCCCGTAGTTCGCCAGCACGGTCCCACCTTGGCGGCGGATCGCTTCAAGCACGCCGCGCGGGTCGGAACCCAGAAAGACCATCGCCTTTGTTTTCATAATCCTTCTTACATCTTGTCTTTGGGCATACTACACCCTTGGCGCCGCGGCTCCAATAGAAGCCGCGACTCGCCAGGGCGTGCTACCCAAGATACTGTTAGCTGTCTACTTCTTGGCGCCTCGGACCATGATTCCGGGGCCGACTTTGACGGACACCCCGGTGTTGATCTTGGGCGATATGGTGATTGGACCGATCGCGGGTTTGATGCTGACCGATATCGGCTTTACCTTGATTGGCGTGATGGGACCGATCTGCGCAATGACGGTTGAGACCACCTGTTTCTCGATGTGAGCGATCAGGTCGGTGGAGACTGCCTTCTCGATGTCGGCGGGTTTCTTGCCCTCTTTGACCATCTGGTCCATCTTGGCCAGCATTGCACCTGCCGTTTCCTTACCCAAATACTTCACCATCAATGCTTCAACATCCGGCTGTGCCGGCATGGCTATTTCCTCCTGAGTTGGGTTGAGCTTACGTTGTTAAGACGCGGGCGTGGGTCTAATCGCCCCCAAGCTTGTCGCGTTGGAGTGAAAGAACAAAGAGGACCCGCGAATACAGGTAGGTCCACTTTAAGAAATTGAGAGCAGGAACCTGCTCCCGCATGATTCTGCAATAAGTAGAGTCGTCCACCCCAGGGAAGGGGCACCGGGAACAATGCCGGTTCTCGCAGGCGTCACAACCGCGCCGCTGTTCAGCGTCCCGCGCCAGTTGAGCGAGGCGGTTCGCCAGTGCTTCGCGCGTGTCGCCCACAACCCCGATTGGATCACCGTGGCGGCAGGGGCGCACGCATCCGTCTTCGTCGACTTCGATTCTGGTGAGCCCGAGACACGGCGCCGTTCCTTCCAGCCACCGTCCGGGGTACTTCAGCCCGGGCGCCATGGGCATGTGCCTCAGCCGGGCCCCGAGGTCGCTATCGCCGGTTTCGTCCAGGAATTGCAGGATCTCGTCCGGAGCGTTGAGGTATTCGGACACCTCGCACAACGCGTACTCCGATGGTTTCCCCTGGAGCCATGCGGTGAACGGAGAGGCATCGTTCGATTCTCGAATGGTCACGAGATCCGGCTTGTGCGAGCAGAAGAGATCCGCACCGGAACATTCCACCATCCAACGCTTACCGCCGTTCTTCGACGGCCTTGGCACCACCTGGATGTGATGACGCGCCGGCATCAGGCACTCGGTGTAGGCCCGGCGGTCCAAGTAGAGTCTCAAATCCTCTTGACGCCGCTTCAAGGACGGGTAAATCTGTACCAGGATGCCTCCGACGTCCAGCATCCCGCTGAGCCATTCGGCAGTCGCCTTCTTCAGTTCGCCGTCATGCACAACGGCCACCGAGATCCCTCCATCGGGCGCAGTGGAAGCCCCGCATCCATACAACCCATCGGTGCCGAGCGACATCACCAGCCGGGCGTCCTGCTCGAGCGAGCAGTTGGGCGCAGGCCTGATCTTGGTCAAATCGTAAGCGTATTCAGTGGTGGTTGCCAACCCCATGGAGTTGATGGTGCAGCCAATGCCGTAACGGTCGTGAGTCTCCCATAGCGGTGTGCCGGGAAAGACCCACAGGAAGTTATGCATGTAGTAATCGATGGGGAGCCGCCTGACAAAGCGAATCGTGGCGGCTCCGTCTTCGGGCTTCTCCGACGGCAGCCCCAGGATGATACTCACTCCCACGTTGAGTCCGTACTTCTTCGCAGTGGTTACGCTGGTCTTGACCCGTTCGACGAAATCCTGCTCCAGTGTCAGGTCCGGGTCGGGGAAATCGGGCGGCCTCACCTTGCCCATGGCGCGGAGCACTGAGGGGACGGCGCTTTCCAGACCGAACGCCAAGCTCACAAATCCAGCGTCGCGCATCATCCGGATCAGTTCGTCATCCACCGTGTCGGCGCGCGTGATGCAGGACAGGACCAGGCCAAGGTTCCGGTCCGCGATGGCCTGGCAGAGGGTCTTGGCGCGGGAGGGCAACAGCGTAAAGGCGTCGTCGTGGATGGGCACGACATAACTCTCCCCGGTACGCTTCTGGTGTGCGGCGATATACTCCAATTCCGCTAACACCCGATCGATGGAATGGAGCCGCAGGGTCTTCCTTCCCAAGGCGGCGAAGCAGCAGTACTGGCAATGGTGCGTGCATCCGCGACCGGTCAGAACGCCTGCGCGCCCGTCTTCAAGGGTCCCGGAAAGGTAAGGTGAGGGAGCGGTGTCCAGAGCCGAGGGGACTGGCCCCATGCATCCGACCAGGGGAGGGTACCCCGTACTGACCAAGCCGTCTTCGCGGCGGAAGACCAGGCCTGGAGGCAGGCTGGCGGAGGGTCCACCGTTCAGAAGC
This sequence comes from uncultured Acidobacteriota bacterium, assembly GCA_963737465.1. GTDB lineage: Bacteria > Acidobacteriota > Terriglobia > Bryobacterales > Bryobacteraceae > TMP-7. Next base: position 32,676 of record CAVTTC010000011.1, on the reverse strand, counting down.
GCGCCGAAGATCGCGGCCCCGGTCTCCTCGGCTTCCCCCATGACGCATGCGTCGACCACCGGTTGGCGCTCCAGGATCGGCTCCGCGCAGAAGCTGGCGGAAGGGCCGCCGAACACGATTTTCACATCTGGCTGCTTCCGCTTGATGTTGGTGGCCAACGCGAGAGCCAGCGGGAAGTTCGCGTCGTAAACCGTGAAACCGGCGATGCGCGGGTGGAATCGGAGAATATCATCGCTGACTTCGCCCACCGTTCCCGGCCGCGAGTTCAGGTATTGAGTGGTTGAGAAGGGTTGGCCGGCGAGGGCGGCTCGCAGGTAGGCGAGTCCCAGATGGCCCTTGAAAGCGCCCAGATTACCGTGGGCGGGGGGAAATATAAAAACGACGTCAGCGGTCTTCGAGTTCATCGCGACACCTTGTCCGCCGTCAGGAATCAATTGTTCGAGGTTTGCACCTTCGTTTCTTGTTGTGCCTCTTCCCGGTCTCCGTAATGTTGGTTTATCGCCAAAAGAGCCATACGGATCTTAATCACCTATTTGGGTAACATAAAGGCCGGGCCGATGCAAGGCCTTTTTGATTTAATTCTGGAACAGGCTACGCAATCGCTAGATTCTCGCGATCTCGCTGATCGGGAGCGGGAGCTGAATCCATTGGGAATGGCTCTGGCAGGGAGGTTCTCTCGGCGAGCCGGGTCGGGCTAATTGGGAATTGCGTAGCCTGTCCCCGAATTATGACGTGCGGAACGATTACCATGTCCGGCGACTCAAGCCGCCCACAAAGTCGAAATGAGTGTCGCGGCTCATCACGGGAATCGCATGCTGCCGGCTGAGGGCGGCGATCCATGTGTCGTTGACCGGAATCGGCGTGCCGGCACCCCTCAGTTCCAATCGGATGGCCGCGTAGTGCCGCGCGGTCACAATTCCGATATCAAGGACAGTGCATCGTTCCAGCATTCGTAGCAGGGACCGCTCGTACGCCTCGCGGTGACGAGACTGCGCGATACCGAAAACGAACTCGCCGGCTACGATGACCGGGATCGCAATCTCGCGCGCACCTGACACGATCTCAACCGCTTTCGGTGCTCCGTCTAGATAGGCGGACAGGGCATTCGTGTCCAGGATCAAGTCCGATCCTCCGGTTCGACTTGCTCGAATTCCTCATCGATCACTCTCTGTATCCTCGCGGTCTCCTTGTGGAGTGGGGCGAGTTCGCCCGCACATTCCAGCCAGGGCCTGCGTTTGCCTTGACCGCCCTTAGAGAGCTTTTCCTCGACGGCTTGCGTAACAAACTCGCGGAGCGGAATTCCCAAGGCGCTGGCGGTGGCCTTGGCCTTGCGGAAGGTCGGGTCCGGGATCTCGAGAGTTGTCTTCATCGCTTCAGTCTCCCATATTTATGGGGAACTCGTACGGAACATCAAGCTAAGGCCGGCCGGAGCCCGGGAAATCCCGGCTTGTCATTTCTTCAGGAGCTTGCGGATCTCCTTGGACACGGCATCCGGCTTCTTGGTGCCATCCACCTCCCGAATGTCGGCTTGAGGGAAGTAAACGCGCGCAAAGTCGAACTCGCGATGATAATCCTTGAACTGCTGTTCCAGGTCCGGGATCTTCTTGTTCGCCAGCCGTTTTCTGGCCACATCGTCGGGTACTCGCAGGTGAATCACCAGCGCCTTGGGGAGGTTGTACTTGTCCCGCAGGTCATTCAGGAAATCCGCCTGAACCTTCGAGGCGGGATATCCGTCCAGGATTAGACCCTTGGACAGATCCGCTCTGCCCAGAGCTTCGTCCACAAGGGCGTTGAGAGCCGGATCCAGGTAAGGGTCGACACCCTCCATGGAAGGGTTCTTGGATTTCTGGAACTTCTCCTTGTTGGCCGCGATCAGGTCATCCGCTGCGATGATCGCCATACCGAGGTCTTTGCGGAGAAGTTCCGCTTGCGTCGTGCGGCCAGCGCCGGGAGGCCCGATCAGCAGGATCACAGGGCCAGCCGCATACATCAGCGGAACTAGCCAGGCCCACAGAAGCAGGGCTTGAACACACCGCGCAGTGGTGCGGACGGCTCGCCGAGGAAGTACAACGCTGCCACAAGTCACAGCGGGAAGATGATGGAGCCGGGCGGCGGGATGCAGGAAATAGCCGCTCTCACTTCCGCGTCTTGGGGTGGCTCAATTCCGGCGGGTCCGCAAGCGTCGCACAGGCCAGGCTGATCCATTGCCACCGGCCGCCGCGCTTCTCGAAAAACGCCCGGTGCGCCGCTGGGCTGTAAATGTCCGCTTCCGCCACGAAACACCGTCCACTCCGAGGCACCTTTACTTCGAAATAGCTTCCCGATGTTATCATTACCGGCGGCTGGAGCCGTTGCGCCAGCGGAATGATGGCGTAGTCGAGTTTCCCCACTGTCTTCGCGTCCTTCCCCGGCTTCTCCAGCAGCCGGGTGCCCGCTTTCACCGAGACAACGTACCCAAGGGGGTCCAACTCATCGGGGAAGTGGGTGTAGACGTAGGGCAGGGCGAACAGCGTCTCGGAGTAAAACGTCCCGCCCAGCGAGAACAGCCGGTCCAGCATAGGCCACAATGTCGTGGACGGCGACTCCGGATGCCACGTCCGATGGAATCCGGCCGGGCCCTTGGGAGCGTCGAACTCCGCCCGGAACGCCGGCAGCATCAAGGCCTCGAGGCCTTGGTAGTCGTGCGCGGACGCCAGGCCGCGCACTTTGCCGAGCAGCGCAGTCAGCCCGGGGTCGCGCGAAGCTTCGTCCATGGGGGCTAACTTCCGCAGTTCGGCAGCGTCCCCAGCACGCGCCACGCCGCAGGCCGTCCCCGCCACCAGGCGGACGAGATCACGCCGGCTCAGCATGCCACCAGGTCTCGAAGAAGGATGCCGCATTGCGTCCATCAGTGTCCGGAAGCCGAACCTTGGCTGGCATGCGGCGCCATCAGGCGTGCGAGGGTCTCCTTGTCGGCGACCGCGCGCACGATGAAACGAAGCGGCGCCGAACCCACGTATTCGAAGGGGAAGCAGGAGATCAGCGTGACCGCTGGGCCGTAAGCGGGATCGAGCACCTCGATGTCCGTGGGCTTGTGCAGTTTCATGTAATCCACCCGGTAGCGGAACGTCCCGCTCTTTGACGTCAGGACGATCTCGTCCCCGCGGCGGATCCACTCCAGCTTGCGGAAGTGCGTATGCCGGTGTCCGGCGATTCCGATGTTGCCGCTCTCTCCGAAACCGGCAGTTCCTTCGACATGGCCGATGCTGCGGTCCAGCGTGTGGTCATCCGTCCCCTCGAGAACCACCCACGACATGTTCAGGGCCGGTACTTCAAATCGCCCCAATTCGGTTCCCCTGGGGGGGCGAGGTTGGTGAGAAATCGCCGGGACTTCCGAGATGACCGGGAGTTCCTGCGCCGGCTGGGGCTGGCCGGCATGCGTCTTGCCCGCGCTGGTCCTCATCCACGCCACCACTCCGGCCGCTCCGCCAGCCATAAGAAGGCAGGTCAGGATCACCAACGCGGTCAGTCCACTGCGAGATTTAACCAGAATCGTCATATTCGCGCCGAATCGGCCCCAGGGCGCTTTTCGGTCGATTTGTTCTAATAACATACAGATTAACGCAAACCGGATTCGCCCGGATAGGCTGATAGCCCCGCGAGACTGACAGTCTGCCCCACTCCAATGGCCCACCAGTTCGAATCGCAGGGTCAGGTCTTGAGGGTCACGGTGCGGATGCCGAAAGCGGGAAGCGTGACGCTCTCATCGCCGCAGCGGACCGTGGAAGGATCCGCGCTCAGATTATTCAGGACCGTGACGCACTTTCCATCCGTTACGCGAAATGCCGTCAACCGGACCGAGGGAGCGTTCAGGCGGATCAGGCTTTGCTGCGCGGGCCAGTCGCCATGGCCGGGCTGGACACGGAACAGCGGGACACCTGTGCGGAGCCGGTCGGCAGCCGCCGCGACGGCAGCGGGCGGGCAGAGCAGCAGCGCGAAACGATGTTCGTAGGCGCCAAAGAAAGGATCTCCGCCGGAACTGATCCGGTGCTCGGCATAGCCGCTGGGGAGAATCCTGCATTCGGGACGGGTGTCCGCACGGCCCTGTATGGACGCCCCTAAACTCGCTGCCACGATGCCCGCACGCGGTGCGACACGGAACGATTGGTTCCCGGCAAGCGCCACTACGGCAAGTGCGGCATCACCGTCCTCAATGGAGGCAAAGCGCTGCGCGGCGACGAATGATGGCTCGGGATTGGTGTGTTCGATGGTCGCGTAGGGGACGTCGTAGCGGGCTCGGCCGGGCCATCCGCGGAATTCGAGCAACAGCCCCACGGGATCGTACTTCAGCTTGCCAATGCGGCGGGGCATGTCCACCTGGACGCTGGCCGTCACGGCGACGTGGCCGGGGCGCAGGCCGATGGCCAGCCGGATCCACACCGCCCACGCCAGCTCGGTGAATACCTCCAAATCAGGGCCGAATTCAGTCTCCCGCACGCGCGTGGTTGCACGTGCCCAGTCCGGCCGCACGTCTTCGGGCTTGGCGGCGCCGGAAGGATCCTGGAGCTTGAAGGGCGCAACCGCGATCTCCACCTGCCGCCCGCCCTCCATCAAGACGAGGCGGCCCGAGTTCAACGCCAGGCGCCGGCCGTATGACGAGATCTCGCTGCCCGTTCGCCACGCGGCGGGCGGCGTACTGTTTCCCGCCTGCAATCCGAGGAGACGATAGCCATACGCCGGAAGCTCAACCTGCGCGGTGGCGTTCCATTGCCCCTCGCGGTAGGTGACGGCGCCCGGAAGGCGGGAGCCATCGGCGGCGACGAGCGCCAGCGGAGCTTCCACCCGCAGCGACACCTCGGCTGTGCGCGCCGCGGCGGGATTCAGCGCCAGCACGTAGCCCGCACAATCGGGTCCGGGCTTGGGGATGCGCGATGCAACCTGTTGCGCGAAACGTTGGAGCAGTTCGTTCGAGAACGAGCGGGAGGCGTCCAGGACGGTCTGCCGGTGGAGCGTGCGCGGCGTCCAGGGGAACCAGCCGCTGGAATCGGAGTTCAGGCCGATCAGCGCGTGGTGCCAGGCGCGCGAGAGCAGCGTCGAATCGCCGCCCGGCGCAAGGCAGAGGGCTTCCGTCTCGGGGTACTCGCCGACCTCTTCAAACCGTGTGTCCCACGGGTTGTCGGGGAGCGTCGTCCAGGACTGCTTCAGCGGCACATCCACGGCTCCCAGATTGTGAACAGCGGCGGCGGTCTGGGCGAATCCGGCGGCGCGGAGCACGTCGAGTGCCTCGACGGCGTGGCCGTGCCAGATCATGTCTTGCGGATGAGTCATCCAACGCGAGAAACTCGGGCTCGGCTCACGATCTTCCTGGGCCTGGCCGAACGGATGGGGCGCCGCGCATTGCACGTGAACCCCGATCTCCCGCTCGTAGCGGTCCACCGTGGTCCAGCGGATGACCTTTCCCTTTTGGGCCAGACGGGCGATCTCAGCTACGAAGGCGTCGATGTCGCCGAGCTGTTCAAAGTCGCCTCCTCCCATGACGAAGCTCCCGTCGGCATGAGAGTCGTAGTATTCTTCCAGCTTTCCGAGTTGGATTGCGCGCAGATCGAGCGGATAGACGTCTACCGAACTGCCGTCGATGCCCTGTACGCGCCGAGGCCGGTCCCATCCATCGGGCATGACGATCAGGCGGCGCGCGCCGATCTGATTCATGATGTAGGGCAGCTGCGGGTGGAACACCATTTCCTGCGGGAAGAATGTGGAGCAGTCGGGCTGAAGTTCACGGCGCATCAGTTCCATGCTGATGCGGCTCGCAACCAGATCGGATTCCTCGTCCGCGGCCAGGGCGTGGCTCGCCGCGTACTGGCAACCGACCATTACGACCTGCCGGCGATCGACCAGCGGCTTGAGTTCCTTAAGAAACCACGGCGCATGATGCTTCAGGCTGAGCAACGTCAGTCCCGGGAAATCGATGTGGGCGGTCACCTCCGGATGAGCCGCCAAGGCGCGTACGCCGGTGGCGTAGATACGCGGGAATTTTTCGCGGATCTCCTGCTTGGTGTAGCGGTCGTAGCACATGTTGCCGTGCAGCAGGAACGATATGAATACGGTCTTGGGCTTGGGCGGCTGGGCCATGAGCGGCGCGGCAGCGAGACCGGCCATCTGCTGCAATACGCGTCGTCGCGACACGTCCTCGGCATCATGATTCATGGTTCATCTCGATTCTGGGTTTGGGGGCGTCCGCGAGCCCGGCAACGCGGACCTGAATGCCCTCTTCGATAAACGGTCTCGTGTCGATGCGCAATTCCGCCGTCTCGTCGAAGCCCGGTTGGAAGGTCATTCCGAGCGAGGCGTATTTGCCTCCGGCAGCGCGGTTATACGGCAGCAGGTCCACACGCACAAGCCCAGGCAATCCCCGAACGGTGCGGGCGATTGCCGCGAGATTTACGCTCGTGTCCGTCACGCCGGGAACCAGCGGCACGCGCACGACGAAGGGGACATCCATCGCGTTCAGCCGTCGCAGATTCGCGAGAATGGGAGCGTTGTCGCAACCCGTAAAACGCCGGTGCAGCTCAGGATCCATCAGCTTCAGATCGATGTACACCAGGTCGCACTTGCCCGCGACGCACTCAAACGCTTCGGGCTCCGCGTATCCCGAGGTATCGAGGACAACGTGCAGCCCCTCCAGTTTCTCCAGGACTTCGCTCAGGAATCCGGCCTGCGCGAGCGGTTCTCCTCCGGAGAAGGTGACGCCGCCGATTTCCCGCAGGACGGGCGCCTGGCGATTCAGCAACGCGGCCAAGCGGGCCGGCTCATAGCGCGTGCCGATGACGCGCCGGTGTCCCGCCGATTCGATGGACTGTGGTTCGAAACATTGCGCCTCTGGATTGTGGCACCAGGAACAACGCAGCGGGCAGCCCTTCAGGAACACCGTGGTGCGCAGTCCCGGGCCGTCATGCAGCGTGAACTCGCGAATGTCGCTGACAATGCCGCAGGTCATAGGATGAGTTTCACAGCGCGTGCTGCCAGCGTTGAATGACGTGGTCCTGATAGACCGGGGCCAGTTCACAGAAATAGCCGCTCCAGCCCCACACGCGGACGATGAGGTTGCGATGGCGTTCGGGATGAGCTTTTGCTTCCAGCAGCTTGCCCGCGTTCAGCGTATTCAATTGAAGCTGCTGACATCCGAGTTTGGCGAAAGTGCGAACGAGAACGGCGCATTTCTGGAGCGCCTCTTCGTCCGTGAAGGCCGCATCGGAGATCTCCATGGTGATGGGACCGCCGTTGCAGATGCGGGAGTAGTCGATCGCGCTATAGGCCTGCAGGAGGCTGAGCGGACCGCGCGATTGCGCGTGCGGCGAGGGCGCCAGATTGGCGCTGAAGAAGTCGCCACGCTTGCGGCCGTCGGCCGTCGCTCCGATCGGCGGAGCCGCGTCGCCCGGACCGCCGCGGGCGAGCCACACGTAATACATGGCCGAGCCGGTGCCAGGGCGGATCCGCCCTCCGCGTCCATTGTCTTTAACCGCGTCGCAGGCATCGGCGAATGCGCTGAACAGGCTGGCCAGCAAACGGCCGGCTGGCTCGTCGTTGCCGACCTTGGGCGCTTCGTTGAGCAGTTGCTCCCGCAGTCGGTCAAAGCCCACAAAATCGGCGTCGAGCGCGGCAATCAACTCGCCGGAAGAGACTGTCTTTTCCTCGAAGACCAACTTCTCGACGGCTGCCAGCGCATCGGCGGCGTTCGAGGACGCGGCGCCGTGAATGCCGAAGCTGTTGTAGCGCAAACCGGCCGACAGGTCGCGCCCGCTTTCCAGGCAGCCGTCCATTAGCACGGAATAATAGGGGGCCGGCGGAAGCAGCAGGCGCGAGTACGATGCAACCAATGCGGCGACCTGTTCGCGGATGTGCTCCCCGGTTTTTCGCAGGATTTCAGGGAAGCCCTCGTTCGCGGCGAGGCCATGCCGGATAGCGGTGTCCACGGCGGCGGGAAACGAGACGGCGCCGACGTTGACCACCTCCATCCCGTGTCCGGGGATGATGAATTCCCAGCAGGCCGCGACGCTGTAATTGCGTGCGTCTTCCAACTGGTAGCCGTGGGCCACCAGCGCAGGGATCACCACCGCGTCGTTCGAGTACTGGGGAAACCCGAGCCCCTTCCGCGTCAATTCCGACGCCAGGACCAGCAGGGACAGATCGGTCTGCGGCGTAATGCGCAGATTGATTTTCGGATCGATGAGGTTGGTCCAAAGCGCCGCGCGCAGCGCAATGCGCGTCAGTTCATTGACTCCTTCGGAGCCGTCCGCGCGCACGCCGCCCAACATCAGGCTCTGGCCGTTGTCGCCCTGCTGCACGCCAGGATACAGGTCGCTGTCCTTGTTCAGCGAGAGGAAGAACTCGGCGACGAGTTCCTCGGCATCGTCAAACGTGAGGCGCCCGGCGGCGAGGTCGGCTTCGAGATACGGCCAAAGGTACTGATCGAAGCGGCCCAGGCCGACGTGATAGTGCGCCCCCATCCACACCACGGAATGGAGAATCCGCAGGGACTGCAATGCCTCGTGAAGAGTTCGAGGCGGTTGAGCGGGAACGCGCGCGAGCACGCCGGCTACCTCGTGAAGCCCCTGATGTTCGGCCGCCTCACGATAGTGCTGCGCCAGGTCGAGCACCGCGTCGATGGTCTCGATGGCGCAATCCAGAAACTCCACGGATTCCGGCTCCGCTGCCAAGCGTTCGCGCGTCTCCATCGCAACTTGCCGGCGCCCTTCCAGGCCCTGGGACAAGACCATCCCCCAATCCGCGCAGATGTTGCTGATCGGTCCCAACTCGTGCAAGGTGCGCCCGGCGGACAGCCGCTTCCATTCTTCCGGACTGTGAGTGGGCGGTACGGTGGCGATGGTGCGGGTGAACACGATGCGCTCGTCCGGTTCGATCACGGGCTGCTCGGTTTCACACATGCGCCGGATGAGGCGGGAGGCGCGGCGCGGCCAGGAAACATTCGCCGCCTCCAACTCGGGCAGCAGGTCCGGCGCCGCGGTGGTCCGGTAGCGTCGATAGCTTCCGTCTATGATGCGCCGCCGGATGGCGTCCAGCCTATCGGATCTCATCTCGATGCCTCCTGGTCCACGCCGATTTCAAGGCGCTTCTGCATCTCTTCCAGGGTAATTCCCTTGGTCTCAGGGAAGAGGAATAACACCACGGCGAACTGGACGGCCATCATCACCGCGAAGAACGCGAACGGCACCCAAATATAGGATTCTGTCAGCCGGGGAAACACCACCGACAGCGCGGCGCATGTGATCCAGTGCGTGGAACTTCCCAGGCTCTGCCCCTTGGACCGGACCGCGTTCGGAAAGACCTCACTGATGTAGACCCAGATCACCGCGCCCGACGACAATGCGAAGGAAGCGATGAAGCCAGCCAGCAGCCACACCAGGAGACGCCCGTGGCCAGGGCCGCGGAGCGAGATGCTGCAGGTGGTCAGGCACACCACCATCGATACTGCTCCGCCCAGCAGCAGCCTTCGGCGGCCTACTCTGTCGATGATGATCATCGCGATCAGAGTGAAGACCAGGTTGGTGACGCCAATCGCCATGGACTGCAGGTCACCGGAGACTTTGCTGAACCCGGCGCGTTCGAAAATGTGATTGGCATAGTAGAGGATCGCGTTGATGCCGGACAGCTGGTTGAACAGAGCCACCAGGATCGCTAGGAGGACAGGCTTGCGGTACTTGCGGCTGAACAAACGCTCGTTCCCGCCGCGCTGGTCGGACATGGACGCGACGATGGATGACAGCTCGCCTTCGACGTCGGGCTCGCCAATGACGGCCAGCACATGACGCGCTTCGGCGAGACGTCGCTGCTTCACCAGCCATCTTGGACTGCGTGGGATCCCGACGAGCATGGCGCAGAACAGCAGCGCCGGCACGGCCGATACCCCCAGCTTCCAGCGCCACTCCGCGTCACCGAGGCCGCACGCGCCCACCAGATAGTTGCTGACGTAGGCAAGCACGATGCCCAGGACGATATTGAATTGGAAGAAGGCCACCATGCGCCCTCGCCACCGCGCCGGCGCGATCTCGGCGATGTACATCGGTCCCAGCACGGAAGATCCGCCGATAGCCAGTCCGGCAACAAAGCGGAATAGCAGCAGGGAATACCAGTCCCAGGCCAACGCGCAACCGATCGCTGAGACCAGGTAGAGCACGGCGAGTCCCCGCAGACTGTCGCGCCGGCCGAACCGGTCGCCGGGCACGCCGGCGAAAATGGACCCGAGCACGGTGCCGATCAGCGCGCTGGCGACGGTCCAACCGAGCAGCAGCGGCGTCAGCGAGTACTGCACCGTGATCGCGTGGGTGATGCCCGAAATCACGGCCGTGTCGAAACCGAACAGAAGCCCGCCTAGCGCCGCGACAATGGTGCTGCGAACGATTAATGACGTGAGCTTCTGTTGGGGCGGAGAGGGGACTACCGTGGTTGCCATGGTTGAACTCGCACTGGACATCACGCTACAGCCGGCGCGGCCGGGTGGCAATGAGACTACTTGTCCAGGAAATTGAGATCCTTTACGCCGGAACAGGCGCGGCGAAATTCGCCCGGCGTCTGCCCCGTCCGACGCTTGAACAGGACGTTCAGATACTCGGGATGGCCGATGCCGACCGCCTCGGCGATGCGCGACAGGTTCCAATCTGTTTCCGTCAGCAATTGCCGCGCGCGCCGGATCTGAAGGCTGCGCATTTCCGCCTGGGGCGATTGCCCGAAATTCGCCCGGAACCCGCGCTCCAGGATGGACCGGGAGCAGCCCACGTTCTCCAGCACGTCGGTCACTTTGATTCCCTGGCAGGCGTGGTCACGGATAAATCGCATGGCACGGGAAATGATGGGGTCCTCTACAGCGACGGCGTCGGAGGACTGCCGCACCACGACGCCTACCGGTTCCACCAGAAGGTCGCTCGCTGGAGCCTCGCCGCCGGCCATCAGGCGATCCAGCAGCGCCGCCGCCTCAAAGCCGATCCGCTCGGCGTTCGGCACGACGCTGGACAACGGTGGATCGCACAGTTCGCAAAGAGTCTCGGCGTTGTCCACACCTACCACCGCGATCTCATCCGGCACGCACGCGCCGATGTGCCGGCATGCGTCGAGCACGTGCTGCGCCCGCACATCGTTGCATGCCATGATCCCCACCGGCCGCGGCAGTTTGGAAATCCACTTCGCGATCCGGTCGCGCTCCTGCTGCCAGCTATGCCGTCGCAGTCCCGCCCACGGCGATCGGTAGATGCCTTCGAATGTGGCTTGCCCTGCCGAGGCCTCGACAAATCCCGCGCAGCGATGCTCCGACCACGTCTCGCGGCTGAATCCGCAGAACGCCAGCCGTCGGAATCCGCGCTCGCAGAGATGGTCCGCGCCCGCTTTGCCGATACGGTGCATGTCCGAGGCAACTCGCGGCAGGCCCAGATTCAGGTAGAGATCGTTCAAGTCTACTATGGGCAATCGCAGGCGCCGGAAGATGCGAGCCCACTCGGGCGTAGTGGAGCGGCAAATCACCCCGTCGCCGTGCCAGTTCGACAACCACTCCGGCGGCGACGCCCGCAGTTCGCGCTCGTCCAGGAAGACGGACCAATTGCCCTGCGTCCGCAGGTAGCGGGCAATCCCCTTCAGAATCTGCCGCCCGTATACCACGGACGTCTCGACGACGAGCGCGACTTCGAGCCGCCGGACACCGGACACTGTTGATTTCGAATGACCGTGCGCCAGTTCCACAACAGCCCAATTGTACTGAATGGCTTGCGGGTGCCGGCCGATTGTCGTGTTTGACACCGACGCGAGTGAGACGATAGCTTACATTCGTGAAGACGACCGTCTCCTCCAAGGGCCGAATCGTGCTGCCGGCAGAGTTCCGGCTGATGGACGGTGTCAAAGCCGGTCAGGGGTTTGACGTAGAGCGTGTCGATCGTGGACACTATCGCCTCGTCCGGCGTGCGGCTCCGCCGAACGAGGGCGCCATTCGATGGCTACTCGCCTGTCCGTGGAAGGACTTCTTCGTCCCCATCGACTCTGAGTCGACGGATCCGCTGTGAAGTACCTGGTCGACGCCAATGTTCTGAGCGAGCCGACGAAGCCAACGCCCGATTCGCGTGTTGTGCTTGGCTTCGCGCGCATGAGCCGGACATCGCCGTCAATCCCCTTATTTCCAGCGAACTGCGATTCGGGATTCTCATTCTTCTCAAGGGAAGGAAGCGAGCCGCCCAGGAACGTGGCCTGGGACGCGCACAGGCGGCTGAAATGGGCGGAACTGCTGGCGCATCTTCGCAGAACCGGGAAAGCCATGCCAATCAAGGACACCCTCATCGCGGCGACGGCAGCCGTTCATGATCTGGCGGTGGCCACGCGAAATCCTGCCGATTTTGCGAACGCCGGCGTGCGGATCGTGGATCCATTCGTCGGCTGATGTCTAACGCAGGTGCGGCCACCCGCGCCAAGAAGATTCGGACCGGCATTCAATTGGCCCGCCGGAAAGCAAGGTGTCAAACGACCTCTCCGACGCTCTTCAGGCGCGTCGCAGGCGTATGGCAGACACGCAGGCCATCATGTTGTGGCATGATTGAGGTTTATAGCGACCATAATGAAGAACTTTCATGTGCCCCTCCCCGACGAAACGTATCATGATCTTAGAATCGCGGCGGAGCGCTCCAAAGTCCCCGCGACCGCTCTTGCGCGTGAGGCGATCGATTTCTGGCTACGGCAGCAAGCGCGTAAAGCCCGCCACGATGCAGTCGTCGAGTTCGCGGCGCAAGCAGCGGGTACCTCGCTCGATCTCGACGATGAGTTGGAGGCTGCCGGTGTCGAGCACTTGGTGAAGACCGGCAAGGGATCGAAGTGAAGCGAGGCGAGGTTCATTGGGCGGATCTGGTCCCACGCTCCGGTTCCGAGCAAACCGGACGGCGTCCCGTGGTCGTCATTTCGCACGATGGTTTCAATCAGACTCCAGGCTGGAAGTCGATCATCGTAGTTCCGATTTCGACTTCTGCATCTCAGGCTCGGCGAGGTCCCACGGTTGTCGAGATTCCGGGCGGAGGTGGCGGTCTCTCGAAGGCGAGCTTTGCTCTGTGTCACCAGGTCACTACCTTGGATCGTGCAAAGCTCAGCAAGAAGATCGGAATACTGCCTGCCGAGGTCCTGAGAGAAGTGGAATTAGGATTGAAGGTCGCGATGGATCTGGATTGAACTCGCCACAGTGCTGTCAACACGGTTTGAAGCGTGGCGGTCCAGCAGCCCAGAATTGGCTCCCCGGCATGGACTCGAACTCCGATGCGGCACTGTGGCCTCCATTTCCGTCACGCAGACCCGAACCGGATCGGCTTTAGCTCCACCAGCAGGATTCCCGACAAGATGAGTAACGCTCCGAGGGTCGCGCGGCCGGTTAGCAACTCCCCGGCAACCACGAATGACGTTAGCCACGCGAAGACGGGTTCGAGCGAGAAGATCAGCGCCGTTCGCGTGGGGGTGGTGAACTGTTGGGCCCAGCTTTGGATGGAAAAGGCCAGTGCCGTGGCCAGCAGGCTGGTGACGGCTAAGGCGGCGATCACGCTCGTGTTCCAGGTGAGTCGCGGAGTCTCGATCCACCAGAAGGTCAGAGCCCCGAGCACCGCGCCGGTGGCGATCTGGTTTACGGCCAGCGTCTCATAGGTCATGGTTCCCGAGAAGTGGCCGAGCACGATGATGTGGAGGGCGTAGGCGAAACTGCAACCGAGCACCAAGAGATCGCCGAAGCCGATGTCGAAGCTGAACGAGTTGAGGGTCATCAGCGCCATTCCCACGCCCGCGAAAACCACGCCGGCCGCTTCCGAAATCTGCGGCACGCGGCGATAGAGTACGGCGTTCAATACCGGAACCAGGACGATGTAGAATCCGGTGATGAAACCCGCTTTGGAAGCGGTGGTGTAGCGGAGACCGGCGGTCTGCAGGACGTAGCCGCCGAACAGGCAGGATCCCACCAGGAGGCCCACCAGCAGTTCCCGTTTGCGGTTACGGGGGAAGTGCGAGCCGCGTCCGCGAAAGGTGAACCACAGCGCGAATGCCGCAATCGCGAAGCGCATGGTCAGGAACAGCATGGTGGAGACGGCATTGAGCGCTTCTTTCACCAGAATGAACGTGGCGCCCCAAATGAGCGCGACGCCGATGAGAGCCAGGTCGGCCTTCCAACGCTGTCCCGCCATGATCAGCGCTCGATGCTGCTTCCTATGTATCCGATCTCCCGCACCAGCAGGTGGATGGCCAGCAGGATCCGCCTCAATCCGAATTCGCGTCCGTCCGGATGGAACCACTCGCCGGGGGTGTGCGCTCCGCCGCCCTGGCCTCCGGCTCCGATGGATACGGCCGGCAACCCAAGGGAGAGCGGAATGTTCGCATCGGTGGATGCGCAATCGAGCCGGGAGCGGATTCCGAGGTGCTGATCCACCGCACGCATGACCGCGAGGATGTGAGAGTCCTCGGTCAACTGACCTCCCGGACGCGAGCCGATCTCCTTGATCTTGGCCGCGACTTTGCCGCCGGAGGATCGTTCATTCTCCACTTCGATCGCCTTCTCGACGCAGGCCGTCAGGAATGACGCGAGTTCGTTCATACGGGTGGAACTCTCCGACCGGATATCGACCTTGGCGCGTGCCAGCGATGGAATCGAATTGATGCTGGAGCCGCCTTCCACAACCCCAAAATTGAACGATGAACGCGGGGATGCCCCGCCGTTCTGGCCTTTGTCCGCGAACAGCGTAATGGCCCGGCTGAGGGCATGCACCGGGTTGCCGATGCCGTAATCGCTCCAGCTATGGCCCCCCGGACCGGTGATGGTGACATCGAAGCGCCGGCTGGCAAGCGCTTGCCAGGTGATGTGATCGACGCTGGGGCCGTCGAGCACGAGGAACGACCGTATGCGCGAGGCGAGCGGCGATTGGCGGCATAGATACCGCATCCCGCTGAGGTTGCCCTCACCTTCCTCGCCGATGTTGGCCACCAGCACCAGCGGCAAATCCGGTCGAGGCATGCAGGAACGAACCGCCGCGGCCACGGCCAGCAGAGCCGACAGTCCCGCGCCGTTGTCGGATACGCCGGGGCCGTGAAACACTCCATCCGGAGTGATGGAAATCTCGTCGATGGTCCGGGACTCAGCACCGTGTCCAGATGAGCGGTTAGCGCCACCACGGGTCCCACGTAGCCGGGGTCGAGATGCGCGATGACGTTTCCCGAGCGATCGAGTTGGGCGTCGCAGCCGAGCGCGCGGAATTGTTCCACCATCCACTCGGCCCGCTTCTGTTCGAAGAATGTGGGCGCAGGGATGCGACAGAGTTGGAGGTGACGGTCGTTGATCCACTGCCGTTCGCGCTGTACCCACAGCAGGCAGTCCCGCAGGTCGGACCTCGACGCGAGGTCCGCGACAACCGCGGGAGTGATGCCGTTCCTGGTTTGCGGAAGCGCGCCCATCTCTGCTGACCAGTGTAGCGTGGGGGTCAACGCCGGATACAATTGGATGCGAAAGCGATCCAAGCATGTTCCTCTCACGGCGTGCATTCCGGTTCGGAATCCGTGTGTCCGGGTGCTTGTTCGCCGTCTTCTGGAGCGGGGCCTGTGTCCGAACTCCGGTGTTCTATCCGGTGCCGGAACAACGGGATAACCACTTCGAGCCATCCGCGATTGAGCCGCCGTTTATCGAGATGGGTTCCTGGAACGCCGCGGATTTCATCGTCCGGGATGTCGGGGCGTTCGAAGGTGCTTTCCGCTGGACGTTCGAGCGGCCGGAGTTGCGCTTCGTCCTGAACTCCACCGAGCGATGGGCCTTTGTGGCCGATATCGGGATGGTAGACACGACGCTGTCCCAAACTGGCCCGATCACCATCTCGGCCTGGGTAAACGGGCACCCACTGGCAGACTTGCGTTGCGACAAGGGGGGAGCCTTCCGGCTTCGGAAGGCCGTCCCGGCGGCTTGGCTCAAGGAGCGCGAGTATAACCACGTGATGCTGCGCGCCAGCAAGGTGTTCGTGGCGGCGGACGGGGTAAAGCTGAGTTTCGTTCTTTATCGCGCGGGGTTCGTGAACGATGATTGAATCTGCTCGAATCCTGTTCGCGGCCGCCCTCGCGATCGGGGCCTGTGTGGCCGCCGGGCGGATGGTGCTGAGACGGTTCGTTCCGGCGGCCTTGACACGGGGTGAAGCGACGCTGCTGGCATTCGTGCCGGGAGCGGCGTGCCTGAGTCCTCTCTGGTTCCTGTGCACCTGGTGCGGGTGGACTCCTCCATGGCTGTTCGTAGTGGCGCAGTTGGTGGTTATCGTTGTGGGATTTCTCGTCCGGCTCAAGACGAAGCCGTTCGTTACGCAGGATTTGCCCGCGCCGTGGCGTCTGGGATTCCTGGTGATCTTCGCGTTGTTTACCCTGCTGTACGTTTCCCACGCCGTGGGCGGCGGGCGAGTGCCGGCTGGCTGGACGGTGTCCCGCTTCACCACGGACCTCGAAGGCGGCTTGCCACGGGGGGTGGAGATGGTGCTGCTTCCGGCCTTCAAA
This sequence comes from uncultured Acidobacteriota bacterium, assembly GCA_963737465.1. Classification (GTDB taxonomy): domain Bacteria; phylum Acidobacteriota; class Terriglobia; order Bryobacterales; family Bryobacteraceae; genus TMP-7. Next base: position 16,158 of record CAVTTC010000011.1, on the reverse strand, counting down.
CTGGGCGGCCGGACTGCGGCGGGGCTGGTGCGGGTGGCGTTTCTAATCGCGCTGCCCTGGCTGATGCTGGCCTGGGCGCGACGGGCAGGTATTGGCATCGCCGGTATCTTCGGCGCGGTGTTCGCGTTTGCCAGCCCGGCGATGGGCTTTGAAGGATCCAGCGCGCCGGCGGGTGTCGCCATGGCCACGATCCTGTTCACTCTGTTCTACCTGCTTGAACTCGAGAGCGACGCGCCCGCGCTCGGATTAACGGCTGGATTCGCGTGCGCCGCCGGCTATAGCGGGTTCATAGCGCTCCCGTACCTATTCTGTGTTCTGGCCTGGAAACGCAAATTCCGGTCCGTACTGGTTGCACTGGCGTTCGCGATACCCGTCGCTTCGCCGTGGCTGGTGAAGAATTCGGTGATGATCGGGAATCCAATGTCGCCGTATCAGACTGCTTTGTTTCCGAATCCGCACGTGACGGTGCGCGGCGAGAAGGAGTACATTCGCCGGACGAGCACCTATCCGGAGATCCAGAGCACTCTGGAGGCCCCGCTTCAGGCGACGATTCTCGGCGGGTCCGCGGGCGCAGCGGTGGGGCCGCTGTTTTTGCTGGCGCCGTTTTCGCTCTTAGTGTTGCGATCTGCAATTGGACGGCGGTTGATGTTTGCCACGGCTATCCTGGGTGTTCCGTACCTGTTCAATCCGGGGACCCGTTGTCTCGCGCCTGTTCTGCCCTACGTGTCTCTGGCCATGGGCGTGGCGTTTGCGAACTCCCGGGCTCTCGCTCCGGCCCTGATCCTCCTGCACACGCTTCTGTCCCTGCCCTTTGTGGCGGCGCGCTTCAGCGATCCCGGTACTCCCCGGATTCAGGGAGCGGTGCTCACCCCGCTGATCCGGCTGGCAGATGCGGCCCCTGATCCCGTTACCGTGTTGCTCGACCGCGCGCCCCCAGGACGGATGTTCGCACTCAGTCCACTACCGAAAGCTGACCAGCCTCGCGAGATTGTCATGGCGGGGAACGGCGCTGAAGGAGACGCGTTGGCGGACGTCCTGAAGGTACCGATTCTGGACTCGCATAAGCCTGTATTGGAACGTACGTTCGGCTTTCCGCTGCGGCGCGTGTTCGGGTTGCGGGTGACGGCCGACACCGCTGCGGCTGTGGAATGGAGAGTGGCCGAACTTCGGCTCTACGGAAACGGTATCGAGATCGCGCGATCCGCGTCGTGGCGGCTTCGGGCGACCGCGAATCCTTGGGCTGTCCAGTCCGCGTTCGACAATTCGCCCGTGACGGAGTGGGCCTCGGGACAGAACGTCGAGCCCGGGATGCGGATCGAGGTGCAACTCGGCGGACCGGCGGAGTTGGACCGGGTGGTGATCGAATGCTCGAAGGACCAGGGTCCGGTGCGGCTGGAACTCGAAGGACTCGACGATGGTGGCAACTGGACGAGAATTACAGAGGGGACCACCGACGTCCAGAAGGCTCCTCCAGCGGCGCTGCGACGCGCCGCGATCCGCGAATTACAGAGGCGAGGAATCGCGACCATCGTCGCGGCGGAGACCGATTTCGCAGTCCCCGACTTCAAAGAAAGGCCCGGGTTGTGGGGCATTGAGGAAGTGGGCCGCGCAGGCAGGTACCGGCTCTACCGCATTCTGCCCTCGGAATAGGGGGCCGGACAATGAGAATGTAGACGTTTCAGTCGATCGTGGCCGCAATTTCCCATGGGCGCGACAGTTCCCGCTATGCTACCCTCGTCTTTTAGGACTGTCCCCGAACCTTTCCCTAGCAGTTGCTGGCCGTGTGGCACGTGTGTCGTGAACGCGGACGGCGGGACCTCACTCCCCGTCTTGGCTTTGCTCGAAGGGCCGAACGGGTGGCAATAACGTAAGGAGCCGGCAATACCTCTCGATGAATCTCCGATCCCTGTTTAGTCTTTTTTCCTCGGACCTTGCGATCGACCTTGGGACTGCAAATACACTCGTATTCGCCAAATCAAAGGGTATCGTCGTCAACGAACCCTCGATCGTCGCGATCAATAAGAACACGGGCGAGGTTGAGGCGGTCGGCAAGGAAGCCAAAGACATGCTCGGCCGCACCCCGGGCAATATTGTAGCCATCCGCCCGATGAAGGACGGCGTGATCGCCGACTTCAAAGTCACTGAGCGCATGCTCAACTACTTCATCCAGAAGGCGCACGGCCGGAAAATGCTGGTGCACCCGCAGGATTGTCATCGGGGTACCCAGCGAGATCACCCAGGTGGAAAAGCGCGCCGTCATCGACTCCGCTTACCGCGCCAAGGCGAGCGAGGTGCACCTGGTGGAGCAGGCCATGGTGGCGGCCATCGGCGCCGGACTTCCCATCACCGAGCCCTCGGGAAACATGGTAGTGGACATCGGCGGCGGCACCACCGATGTGGCCGTGATCTCGCTTTCCGGTATCGTCTATTCGCGTTCCGTACGAGTGGCCGGTAACGAAATGGACGACGCGATCATGCAGTTTCTCAAGCGCAAATACAACCTGCTGATCGGCGAGCGAACGGCGGAGGCAATCAAAATTCAAATCGGTTCGGCATTCCCGCTGGACAAACCCCTCACCATGGAAATCAAGGGACGCAACCTTATCGAGGGCGTGCCTAAGACGGTGGCGATTGAAGACAGCGAGATTCGAGAGGCGCTTGGCGAGTGCGTGGCCACCATCATGAACGCCATCCGTGTTGCGCTGGAGCGCACGCCGCCCGAACTCAGCGCGGACATCAGCGATCGAGGCATTGTGCTGACCGGCGGCGGGGCCATGCTGAAAAATCTGGACAAGCGCATCCGCGAAGAAACGGGGCTGCCGGTGTCCATCGCCGAGGATCCGCTGGCCTCAGTGGTGCTGGGCACAGGCAAAATGTTGACCGATTTTAAGCTACTGCAGACGAATTGCGATCGAATAGACACTGTTCGCCGGGCCGCTAGTTCGCGTTACGCTGATAGTAGAGCGTTACGATGGATGTATTACTCAGCAGGTTCCGGAACTTGATGGTCCTCGCGATCGTCATTGCTTTTCAACTGCTGCTGCTTGCCTACCAGGTGAAGACCGGACGCGATGTGCCACTGATCCGGACATGGGCCGTCACGGCGATCACCCCGGCCGCGCGGGGAATTGAGATGGCCCGCAGTGGGACCACCGGCTTTTTCAGCGACTACTTCCTGCTGCTGGACATCCGGGACGACAACCGGCGCCTCAAGTCCGAGCTGGACCGTATCAAACTGGAAAACCAGTTCCTGAAAACTGAACTTTCAACCGCGGACCGCGCGCGTGCGCTCGCTCAATTCCAGACCCGGTCGCCTTCACGCACGATTGCCACTCGCATCATCGGCAATGGGACCGGCGCCAATTCGAAAGTGGTCTTCATCGACCGGGGCTCGACCAGCGGAGTGGAGAAAGGTATGGCGGTGATCACGCCCGACGGGATCGTCGGAAAGGTGATTCAGTCGTTTCCGGTGGCGGCGCAAGTGCTGTTGATTACGGATTCCACGTTTGCCGCGGGCGTCATTTCGCAGAAGAACCGTGTGCATGGCACCATTCGCGGCCAAGGTGGTCCGACCTGTATTGTGGAGTACGTGCAGAACGAGGAGAAGGTAGACAAAGACGAGTGGTTCTACACTTCAGGTGATGATCGAGTATTCCCCAAGGGTCTGCCGGTCGGTCAGGCAGCGGTGGTCCGCCCGGGCCGGTCGGGAAAAGAGATCTTTGTCGTGCCCAGCGGTCTACAAGGCGGCTTCGAGGAAGTACTTGTAGTTTTGGAGGGAGTACACCAACTAGTGCCCGACCCCGCGCAGGCGAGCCCCAATCAGCACATGCTGCCTCCGCCACCCGCCGACTCGGCAACGGGGCCAGCGACTGGGCCTCCCGGAACGGCGGTGGGGACCGATGCCGACCGCCTGCTGGAGCGCTATAAGAAGATTGGCGAAGTGGAAGGACTGCAGTATGGAGACAGGGGCCAAACCGCCGAACTTCAACATTGACCCGGAGAAGGTGCGCGCAGCCCAGGCCCAGCAAGCGGGAGGCACCCAGGCCGCCGGAGCCAACCCGCCCGGAACGGCCCCCGCCGCTGCACAGAACCCCGGCTCCGACGCAAACGCCGGAAGGCCTCAACCGGGGGTTTCTAGCCCTCCAGCCTCGGGAACCTCACCCCAGCCCGCGGTTCAGAAACCGCCCATACCGCCGCCGCGGCCCTGAACCGTGCCAATGACCGAGTACAGCGGGCCGATTCTGGCCGAAGGCTCCCGGAAGAGCCGCATCTCCAAGCTCCGCGCCTGGGTGGTGGTGCTGGCGCCGTTGCTGGCCATTCTCTTCCAGGTTTATGTCCCGCAGCTGATTTCGTATCTGTCGTACCTGGAACTGCCGCTGCTGGTCACTGTCTACTTTTCTCTGCAGAAACGGTCGCAACTGGCCGGCACCCTCTTCGGCGCCTCCGTGGGCCTGATTCAGGATTCGCTATCGCACCAGCCGATCGGCATGTTCGGGATTGTGAAGACGCTGGTGGGCTACTTCGCCGGATCGGTGAGCCTGCGATTCGACGTGGAGAACCTCTTCATCCGGTTTATACTGTCGTTCTTCTTTTTCTTCTTCCACCAGTTCTTCTACTGGGTGCTGGCGAGGGCCCTGCTGGGGCAATCGCTGGATTTCAATCCGGTACAGACCTTCATTTTCGGCCTGTTGAATGCTACTGTCGCGATACCGCTGTTCCTCATCTTGGATAAACTGAAGGTAACGGAGTGAACGGGCGCACACCGGACCGAACCGGCGATGACCTACACCCGCGGACTGGAACCACTTGAGACTGCTCGAGAACGATCGCAACGATGAGCAGATCCGGCAACACGCGGAATCTCCGCGTCTGCTGAGGGACGATACAAAGTTCGCATCCGGGAAGATCGCGATCTTTCAATACACCACCATTGCCATCTTCGTCTTTCCTCATCGCCAGCTTCTGGGACTTGCAGGTGCGCAACCCGGAAGTATACAGCGAGGCGGCACTGCGGAACAGCGTGAAGTCGCTGCCCGTTCTGGCCCCACGGGGGAAGATCCTCGATCGCGACGGCCGGGTGATTGTGGACAATCACGCCTCATTCACACTGATCCTCAACCGGCAACTGCTCAAGCCCGAACATCTCAGACCCATCGCCGATGGCCTGAACCTGGAGTACGACGAACTGGCGGCACGGGTCCAGCGATTCGCCAAGCGTCCTAAGTACGATCCGGTCATCATCAAGCAGGAACTCACCCGGGCGGATCTGGCCTTTGTGAATGCCCATCGCGACACGGCCACGTTTCCCGAGATGGAGTTGATTCAGTCCCATCACCGGCTGTACCCGCGGGACGGACTGGCGGCCCACGTCATCGGCTATGTCGGCGAGGTCAGCGAACAGGAACTCGATTCACCCGATTTCGCGAAATACAACCAGGGAGATGTCATTGGCAAGGCGGGTCTGGAGCGCCAGTACAACGACAGCCTGATCGGGGTGGACGGCCAGCGCCAGGTACTGGTGGACAACCTGGGCCGGGAACGCGAGGTAATCGGCCTGAAAGAAGCCATTCCGGGCCAGGACCTGCAGTTGACCCTGGATCTGGACCTGCAGGCGGTGGCCGAACTCGCCATGGAGGACAAACGCGGAGCGGTGGTAGCCTTGGACCCGCGTACCGGCGAAGTGCTGGCGATGGTGAGCCGCCCGGCTTTTGATCCGAGTATGTTCGCGGGACGGATCAAGCCAGCCGACTGGGCCAAGATCTCGACTGACCCAACGAATCCGCTGTTAAACCGAGCCATCCAGGCACAACAGGCGCCCGGATCCACCTTCAAGCCCATCATGGCCATCGCCGGCCTGGAAACCGGTGACATCGACGACAATTTCCGCGTTCACTGCGCCGGCGGCGCATCTTTCTACGGGCGACCTTTCAAGTGCCACTTAAAGGGCGGGCACGGCGAAGTGGACCTGCACAAAGCGATTGCGCAGTCCTGCGACGTCTTCTTTTATAACGTCGGCAACCGGATGGGGATCGATAAGATCGCGCAGTATGCCGAAGGTCTCGGATTGGGCCACAAGACCGGTATCGACCTGCCGAACGAAGCCTCCGGTCTGGTGCCTTCCACGAAGTGGAAGATGCGGACATTCCGGCAGAAATGGTACGCCGGAGAGACCATCTCCGTCTCCATCGGCCAGGGAGCCACGGTGGTTACCCCCCTGCAACTGGCTTCAGCGATTGGCGCCTTGGCGATGGGCGGCGAGATTCACCGGCCCCACCTCTTGATGGGTAAGTCGGACCCCGGGCGCACGTTGAAACTGGATCCAGCCAACGTCGCGAAGGTCGTGTACGGGATGTACTCGGTGGTGAATGAGTGGGGCACGGCGACGATTGCCCGGATTCCCGGCATCGACGTCTGCGGAAAGACGGGCACTGCCCAGTTAGCCTCGAACGAATACGTCAAAGCAAACAAAGCCACGTTGGGGCAGACCATGAAGGACAATGCCTGGTTCGTGGGATTTGCCCCTCGCACGTCCCCGGAAATCGTGGTGGCGGCGTTCTTTGAGAATGGAGAACACGGCAACCGGGCGGCTCCGATCGTCCGCGACGTCATCAAGGCCTATTACGACAAGAAGCTCCGCAAGCAGCAGATTGAGATGGCCCGGGGCGCTATCCCGCAACTGCTGCCGCGGCCGGCGGTGGAGGAGCCCACACCAACCGAGACGAAGAAGAAGCCCGAGGAACCGGAGGTCATCGAATAATGGCCCACTATCGCTCGGTCCGGGATTTCGACTGGGTGCTCCTGATCCTGGCACTCAGCATCTGCGGCACCGGAGTGCTGCAGATCTTCAGCGCTACGCACGACACCCCAGCGTGGGAGGATGCCTGGTGGAAACAGATCATCTGGATCTTCGCGGGCTTAGTATTGATGTGGCTGGCCACTAAGCTGGATTACCATTCGCTCCTGGGACAAGTCCCGTTGATGTATGCCCTCACCATCGCACTGCTGCTGGGAACGTACCTGGTAGGGACTGTGGTATTTGGATCGCGGCGCTGGATCGGTGTTGGGAGCTTCAAGTTCCAGGTCTCGGAATTCGCCAAATTAGTGATAATATTGCTGGTAGCCCGATATCTGTCGGAGCTGAAAGGGGACCGGCTGGAAGGCCGGGAACTCTTGAAGCTCAGCGGGCTGGTCGGCATTCCGCTGGTTCTGGTGCTCAGGCAGCCTGATTTAGGGACCTCTCTCACTTACATCCCGGTCCTTGCGGCTGGCGTCCTTCTGGCGGGTTTGCGGTGGAAGTACATCGCAATTGTTGCCGGCGTGATCGCGCTGGCCCTGCCTATCGCCTGGTTCTCGTTAAAGGATTATCAGAAGGCGCGGCTGGTGAGTTTTCAGGATCCGGCGAAGGACCCCAGGGGTTCCGGATATCAGGTAATTCAGTCGAAGATCGCCGTGGGACAGGGAGGGATGTGGGGGCGGGGCGTAACGAAAGGGTCTCAGACACAACTCCGGTTCCTGCCAGTGCCGCATACGGATTTTATCTTCTCGGCGTTTGCCGAGGAGCATGGTTTCGTCGGTGTAGTGGTGATTCTGGGTTTGTACTTTCTGCTACTGATGCAAATCGTGCAGAACGCACAACTGGCTCCCGATCGAGCCGGGTTGTATATCTGCATGGGGATTGCCGCTCTGATGTTGTTTCACGTGCTTGTGAATGTGGGAATGGTGGTGGGCAGGATGCCGGTTACCGGTATTCCGCTGCCACTCATGAGTTCGGGTGGATCCAACACCCTGTCGGTTTTCTTGATGCTGGGGCTGGTGAATAACGTCCGGCTCCGGCGGTTTGTGAATTGAGCGCTATCCGGGCGCCCCAATTGGGCGTTCCGGCGTGAGAATATGGACCAGCACTGGTCCTGCGTTGGTTTCTCGGAGATAGAGCAGTTGCGCTCTGGAACGAAATTCTAACGGGCCGGCGTTTGGCCAGATGACCGCGGACACTCGCGATACCGTCCGCGAAGGAGACTCTGGCGCCGTGCCCACCGGGTTTTTTCAGGAAGGTGTCGAAGCGAATCCACCTTCGGAGCGTTGACTTCAGTCGTTGACCGGGCTCTGCTCTCCCTGCGGCTCTGACGCCGGATCATGCAATGGGAGAAATGCATGAGCAAAGAACTGGTGATATCCGCCAATCGCCATGAAACGAAGGTGGCGATTCTAGAGGACGACCAGCTCGTCGAAGTTTATTTTCAACGATCTAACGAGTACTCACTCGCGGGCAGCATTCACAAAGGCCGGGTGACCCGGGTACTACCGGGCATGCAGTCGGCTTTCGTGGATCTCGGCCTGGATCGAGATACTTTCCTGTACGTCTCCGATTTCTTCGAGGAAAACGGCGACGACATCGACCGCATTACTGACGATCGCGAGCGCACCCCGCGCATCGAGCGGGTAGCTCCTCCGCCGGTGCCGGTGATTGAAGAGGAGGTTCTGATTGCCCCGGAACCTGCCGCTCCGATCGAAGATCTGGCGGAGCCCGCCACGGCAGTTGCGGCTCCGGCCATCGAGCGTTCCGACGACCAGGGGGGCGATAGTCGCGACCGCCGGGGCCGGCGGTCACGGCGGCGGCGCAACCGCGGCCGGGGATTCCCGGAATCCAAGTACGCCTCCGCTCCGCACGCGGCTCCCGCGGAACAGGAAGCTGAGCCCGAACCTGAGACGGATCGCCCGCCGGTGCTGGAGGCGACCGACGATAGCGAGTTCCCCGTGCTCCCCGGCGAATCGCTCGCCAAATACCGTCATCCAGTGGTGAACGGGGCGGAGAAGGACGAGCCCGAGGACGTTGACGATTTCGAAGAAGAGACGCAAGAGCAATTCCCGTCAGAGCCCATCGCAGCGGTGACAGAAGAGCCGGCTGCGGTGGCCGCCGAACTCGCGCCCCCAGCCGGTGAGTCCGATGAATCCCTGCCTGCCGACATGGCGCTGATCGCCAACGACAATCCCGAAGAACAGCCGCCGGCGAACGCCATTCCGGATGCGCCAACGCATAACGGAACGGAGATCCAGGCAACCGCGCCCGAACCTGACGCGGCAAACCACGCCGTGCCGGATGAGACCGTCCAAGCGTCTCCTATTGAGGAGCCTTCCGAGAATGGAGACTCCGGCGCCGCCGAGATCGCTGGGGACGTCGAGGATTCCGACAGCGCACCCGCCGACGACCGGATGGACGATGACGACGAGGATCGGGAAATCCAGGCCTTGATTCTGGATGGTGACGCAGGCGATCTGGAGGAGTCCGGACCGATCGGAACGGGCGCCGCGATGACCGCGAATGTCCGGGAGCAGAGTCCGCGGTACATGCACCGCGTTTCGCGCCGGATGCGCCGGAGAATGAGAGGGCCCGCCGCCGAAGCACCGTCGGCCCCCGAACCGCCTCCGCCACCGAAACCGGAACCCCGCGTCGAGCACCGGCCAGCCATCCGCGTGGAGCGGACAGCCACGCCGTCCATCACCGACCTGTTAAAAGAGGGCCAGGAGATTCTGGTCCAGATTGCGAAGGAGCCGCTGGGGCAGAAGGGCGCACGAATCACATCGCATATCGCCTTGCCCGGACGCTATGTCGTCTATATGCCCACGCTCGACCACATGGGCGTGTCGCGCAAGATCGCCAGCGACGACGAGCGCTTGCGGTTGAAGAAGATCCTGCAGAAAGCCCGGACCGGCCTGTCGGGCGGCTTCATTATCCGCACCGCTGGCGAGGGAAAGTCGGAGGACGAGATCTCCGCCGACATGAACTTCCTCGCCAACCTGTGGCTGGACATCCGGCAGAAGGCGGAGAAGAGGCCGGCCCCACTGCTGCTTCATCACGATCTCGATATCGTGCAGCGGGTGCTGCGCGACCAGGTGAACGATACCTTCAAATCGGTTTGGGTGGATAGCGAGGAAGTGTACGAGAGCATCCTGCGGTTCCTGCAGCGATTCCAACCGAGTATCGTCACGCGAGTGAAACTGTATACCCGTCCAGCCCCAATCTTCGATGCTTTCAACATCACAACGGAGTTGGAGAAGGCGCTGCGGCCAAAGGTCTGGCTGAAGTCGGGCGGCTATATTGTGATCAACCAGACGGAAGCTCTGGTGGCGATCGACGTCAATACCGGCAAGTTCGTCGGCAAATCGAACCGGCTGGAGGACACGATCGTCAAGACCAACACCGAGGCGGTGAAGGAGATTGTCCGGCAGGTGCGGTTGCGCGATTTGGGCGGCATCATCGTGATCGACTTCATCGACATGGATGAGCGAAAGAACCGGGCGAAAGTGATGCAGGCCTTGGAAGAGGCCATGCGAAGCGACCGCGCGCCGTACAAGATTCTGCAGTTCAATGACTTCGGCCTGGTGGCGATTACCCGGAAGCGCGTGAAACAGAGTCTGGAACGAACGCTTTGTTCGCCGTGCCCGTATTGCGAGGGCGCCGGCTACGTGAAGAGCGTGCAGACCATCATCGGCGAGATCCTGCAGGAAGCTCACAAGATCGCCCGTGCGGTGGACGGGCAGAACGTAGTGCTTCGCGTGCACCCGGACGTGGCGAAGGTGTTGAAGTCGAACCAGAACCGGTACCTCGAGGAGCTTGAGGAAATTCTGAAGCGACCGGTGCTGGTGACGAGCGATCCGGCGATCCACCATGAGAAGTACGACCTCGCATAGGAGACCGTGAACGTAAGGAGGGTGGTGCGGGTTCCGGCGCTCCTGTTGCTGCCGCTCGGTATCGCCGCCGCCCAGGATGTTTCGGTCTACTCCGAATTCACACGGATCGATCCGTCCGGAAGACCCGTCCGGGCGGATCGTGGTCCGAACCCTCCCCGTGAGATCCTGTCCCCCGCCATCGCCCGCAATGCTTACTCCAGTTTCCACCTGGTAGTGGAGGGTCGGCCGGGCGCCCGGTACACCGTCGAAGTGGCCCAAAATCCCGAGGATGCCGTCCAGGTGACGGCCTATCGGGAACGCTATACCCGCCTTCGCGATGAATGGATTCCAGACATTCTGGAACCGGTGAAACTGCCGTTCGAGGGGCAACTGGGCCATGGTTTGCCCGACCAGACGGCCCAGGCGTTTTGGATCGACCTGTTCGCCGCCCGGGAGGCGCCGGTACGCCGGATCAAGGTGGAGCCGCAGGTGTTCATCGATGAAGGCTGGATCCGGTATCCGATGGAAGTCCGGGTAACGGAGGCGAGGTTGGGTCCCACGCCGATCCAGCGAGTGGTGGGCGTGGGGGATATTTCGCAGCGCTCCTCAGCCTCCGCCTTAACCGCGTGGGTCAGGCTATCGTGCAATTCCTATGAGAAGACCGGGGTGGAACCGGGACTTACGATACGGAACTTCATCGCCAGGAATGCGTCGCAGGATTTCCGATTCGGTGGCGGGGCTCCCCCGTCCCAGTTGCTGCGATTAGCTGGTGTGCCGGACCGCGCGGGCTTGTGCCGCGCGATGAAGCCGGTTCGACAGAGTGCCGAAGAGTACCTCCTGGTGCGGGACGCCTTGATTGGCGCCCGGGAATAGCGTTCGCCGCCTTCGCGCCGGAGTTCCGCGATTCTTCACCATTCGAGGTAGGTTCGATGCACTCCTTGTCCGCGGTGCGGCCAGACGAAGACCCGGCCGTCCATGCAATCCGGAGTCGGGGATTTCCTGATGCGGGCCTTGCTGTTGGCGCCGGTCCGCTGCCGTTGTTGCCGGATGCGGTTCTATCGTTTCGCGCGCCCGGGTTCGAAGTGGTACGTCTCCAAGACGAACGGCGTCGGTTCGTCGGCGGGGTGGTAGGGCGAGGCGTGTTAAACTAGGTTTGTCGCTGCTTCCGGGCTGCGGCAACCCCATCCGCGCGCAAACGCGACACCCCGGAGAGATGGCCGAGTGGTTGAAGGCGCACGCTTGGAAAGCGTGTATAGGGGAAACTCTATCGAGGGTTCGAATCCCTCTCTCTCCGCCAGTTTAGAATCAATCACTTACAGCTATGTCTACTAGCGTGCAATAGCGTGCAATGATGCTAGAATGGAATCAGGGCTCCAAATGGCGCTAGCACTTTTGTACCGACGGCACCGCAAGGAATGCGAAGGCGGGCACGCCGAAGACTCTCGTTCAGGAGAGTTTGAAGAAGGACGGCGTGGTTGGAAAAAATGCGGTTGCCTCATCCACGTTTCCGGGACGTTGGGCGGCCAATTCAGCCGCAAACAAACCGGCAAAGCGAACTGGGAAGAGGCAAAGGTAATCGCACTGGTTTGGGAATCAGCCCAATCGTGGGGCCGGCGCAGGCGCAGTTCGAAACCGCCTCGCCTAAGGCTGAACTTGAGGTCGCTGAACGCCTGACGGTGGACCGCGCCATCCAGGCATTCACGGCTGAGTTCGAGGAATACGCGGCGGTAAACACCCAAAAAAAGTACAGGTTGCTCTTGCAGAAGTTGAGGCGGTTCTCCGAAAGTAAGGGCTACGTTCTACTCGAGCAGTGGGGACCAACCGATGTTCGGGAGTTCCGATCATCGTGGCCGGTCAGTCCACAGACTGCCGTTAAGAACATGAGTATAGTCAAGGCGTTTTTCGAGTTCTGCCTATATTAGCGAATGGGTCCCACGGAACCCAGCCCGGCTTGTGAAGAACCAGCGCGGCCGTGGTGCCGCTGACCGTCCGAGCGACCAAAAGCTGCCGTTCTCTGATGAGGAGCTCGCAGAATGTACGACGCTTGCGAAACGAAATATGGAAAGCAGGAAATTAAGTGGTCTCGCGTCATACATCATCGCCGTGTTGAAGGGCAATACGCCCGGTACAACCAGAAGTGGACGGGCCAGGATGTCGCGGACTTCATCTCTGTTTCGGTCTACACTGGTCTCCGCATTTCTGACGTGAGCAGATTCCACATTGACCGACTTCAACCGACTGGTGAAATCCAGATCAGAACCACCAAGGGTGGCACGCATGTGTACACATGGGTTCCGGAGTGGCTGCAAGAACGCATTCGCGCCCGCGCGCGTGCGGTCGGCCCCTACGTTTTCGGCGACCACTCGACCGCCGACATGAATGTAGTAACTGATGTTTGGCGGCGTAAGCTGAACAAGCTGTGGACGCTTTGCGGGCCATGGAGTGAAAAGCCGACACCCCATCGTTTTCGGCACACGTTTGCACGCATCCTTCTGCAACGTCCGGGTGTAACCGTGCGCGACGTCGCTGAACTCCTGGGCAACACGGAACAGATGGTCCGAAAGCACTATGCTGCCTGGATTCCGGAACGTCAAGAGCGCTTGACGGCCGTGCTGAGGGCTGCCTTCGGGGAGAAGCCGAAGCCGAACGTTATCGGTTCCCAGAAGGCAGCCGGTGAACCAGCGCCTCCGCCTAACTCCTCACCCGCTTTGCCCGTTCAGCAGAAATATGGCGGAAGCTCTTGAAGATGGACCAGGAACAGGGCGCCGAACTCAATTGCATAAGAATCTCCTCGATCCCCGCGAAAGGGTTCTATACCGCCATGGTCCAGGACGGTCGCACGCAGGCCTTCAGCCACCGTCAATTTGCGCGTCCTGTGCGTATGCGGGAAACGTCAGCAACGTTCAGCAAGCGCGTATGAATACGCCGTACCGCAGACTCCGGAATACTGTAGACCGTGTGGCACTTGTTCCGGCCCAGCCGGATCTTAATCACACCGGGGTCGTCTTTCACTAGCCTGCGAACGGTTTCTCGGCCCAGGCCCCAAATTTCGGCAAGCTCGCTGATTCTATAGTGTCTTTCTAGGCGGGATTATCTATTAACATGTCATCACCGTCCAATGACGCACAACGAACGACATCCTCTCGACCTGCGTCCACAACCCAATCATCTCGGCCAGGCCAAGGACCACCTCGTAGGCGGCGGTAATCAATTCCTTCTTGATTGTGAATTCTGCCATCTGTTCTAACCAATGAGAAGGATCCCCCGGGGACCTCGAATCGCAGAGGCGCGGTCCGACTGACTACTCACTGCCGGTCACTTCGAAGGGGCCCTCTTCGAGTTGACCTCGCTTCCACGCTGGATCTCCTGCTGATCCAGGCTGGTCTCGTGCGAGACCGACGACGATGGCCGGATGCTCTTTCGCAGGCACGTTACCTTGCATCCGGCTCTGTTGCGAGACCACCGCGACGACCTCATGCATCAACGGTTGTCACCGGCGGAGCCGGCAACCTGATTCGCACTCCAGCATGGCTCCGGTCACCCCGACACTCGTCCTTGAATCGCTGCGACCAAGCCAGTCTTCGCACTGCCTTTCTCGCCGCGGCCAGCCTCAACGCTCTCCGCATCCATGAGTATTATGTGACGGTCGAAGTCGCTTCGGGACCGAAAATAATCCGGTTTTAATCGCATGGGTTTCTTTACTTCCGGCTGTTGCGTTCACGCCTTGTCGCACACTCAGTCTCGTGGTAACATTCTTCCGACTGCCGTTAGATATGTCGGACGCTCAGGACTACGTAGACAAGTATGGGCCAATGCTTTATCTCCTGAATACGGTGGAGCGCAACGTAGATTACCTCGCGTCGAAAACCGGCTATCGTGAAGAAGTTGCGCAAAACTATCGGGACGAACAGAGAAAGAACCTCCGAGCCTACATGGTCGAACTTGAATCGGATTGTAACGAACTCTTTGCAGCCGCTGCAGCAGTAGCCGTGCATGATGCTGCGCTCGCTGCCGCGCTGTCCGACTGCAGATCTGCCTTCCTCAAAACGATACGTTACATCCGGCTCCGCCTCGCGCTCGACCCGTTCATCCCGGTTCCGAACTCGAAACGCGGTCTCGCTGCCCTTGCCAGGAACGTACTTCGAACACTGATGCTCCCCCTCGTCCCTCGACCGAGCGCCGACCGGACTACTGAGAGCTATGAATGGCGTGCGTGACCTGTTGAATTCAAAGATCTTTTGAATTTGCTCGCGTGGTCCGTCTTGATGTATCCCGGATCATAGACGTCAAAATAGTGTTGACCTCTGCTAAGAACACCTGCATTTCATTCTGCGAGACCGCCTGGGGCACGATGTCGCGACAGAGGCCAAGGAGAAGGCGACGGTATCGAACTACCGAGATATCTGCGCCAAGCATCCCTCGGTACCATACGAGGTCGGACTCCTTCTGCTTGAACTCCAGTTGCAGCCATCGGCGAAATAGCGATGCATGCAGCTCACCGACCACCTCACAGGACATCTTCGACGTAAGATCGCTCGTGAAGGGCAAATCTTCGGCGAGACATACCATTTGCCCGAAAATGGAAGGGATTTGATCGAGCAACGCCACCAAGGAACAGAAATCTACGCTCTGACCGGGCACTGCCAGCCGGGCGGGAGGTACCCTTCTAAGCGACTTCATCTGAGCGGTCCTTCTTTGCCCATCGCGCTCGGGAACCCTTTGAGCTATTTCCGCCCGCTCCGATGCCGGAACCTTTTCCCAGCGTCGGTGGGCCAATTCGGAAGCAGCGGCCCGTCGCTGTGCCGCCGTGCTGCTCGGCGCAGGTTTTCGAACCGGTTGAACGAGCACTGGAACGATCGCGGTCGTCTTGTCGGCCTGCGCTTTCTGGAACAGTCTAATGCCTTCATTCAGGACATCAGCCATTTCCACTCCCGACCGATCGGCAATTGCTCCAAGGCGTCTATACCAGTTCGGGCTGAACTGAAACCACAACGGCACAACTGAATTGTAGGGTTTCCGCACTTTGGACCTCTCGTCGTTCGACGCAATACACCAAAATACGCCAGAATTCATCAGAAGGCAAGACCAATGTGAGCTCACGACTTACTCGTGCGCACGCATTTCCGACAGAAATCCTGTTGACAGTATCCTGCACGGATGTTAGGATGCTGCAATTGTTAGGGAGGCGGTGTTTTGCTCTCTGACTCCTGGGTGACATGGTTGTGGATGTCGTCGGATCTCGTACTAGCGGGACTCATTGTACGTCTGGTCGTATTCGATTACATCGTTTATACCCACTCTTTCTTGCTATCTGTCGATGGAGCTGGCCCTAGACGTGGTTGGCCTATCGATAGGCTTTGGGAGCGCCGGTTACTGTCTATTCTTTTGGTACGTCCAGCCGGTCAAGTTGGTCTTTCGTGCGCTGGTCGTTTACGAACTCTTCGCTGAGATCTATCACGCTCACTCGGGGCTACGCATTATGGCGCGACG
>CAVTTC010000010.1:0-378935 GCA_963737465.1 uncultured Acidobacteriota bacterium | reverse complement strand
CCCGGAAGCAACCCACATGAGCGTGTAGTCGCCTACGCTGATAAGTGCCGTTCGGCAGATCACTCCCGATAAGTCCGCACCGCGCCAAGGAATCCGAGGGATCCACGGTCGGCGACGCAATAGACGTTTCTCGCTACTGATTTCGTTCCGGACGCTGAGCAGCGGCTCTCTCCGAGTAGCGTGATCCGCTCGGAGCCGGTTAACGCCAGGCGACTTTGCGCGGGTATTCCGCGCTGACCATGCCTTCCCGCCCGCACTGGCCCGAGATGACGGATCGGATCAATAAGATATTGGAAGACGTGAAACAATCAGTTAGGGCAGACGAACACCACAGGAACTCGGACAACCTACAGTGGTTCACTCCGCGTTCATTGGGGGCCTCTAATTCTTTCACAGCTTCCTGGGTGCGAAGATCCACTCTCGGGGAGACGGCGCCAATTTCATTTGTGGATCGCGCTTGAGCAATTTCAGGGCGGAATCGAGGTGACAAAGTTTGAACAGGCATCGCACTATCCACATCCTGAGAGCTTTGTGGCGCCCACTGGATTCGCGCTGGAAGGATTGAGATATGCGGAAAGGTTTTACGGGAAAACCGCAAGTGGACGAGCCCGCGACGGCAAGCAAGAACTACATAACGCCGGGCGGCCTGCAGCGCCTCAAAGATGAGCACCGGTTTCTGCTCACCAGGGAACGCCGAGCCGTGACGGAGGTGGTGGCGTGGGCTGCGAGCAACGGCGATCGCAGTGAAAACGCCGACTATCATTACGGCAAGCGGCGGCTGCGCCAGATCGATGGGCGGATTCGCTTTCTCACGAAGCGAATCGAAGCCGCGGAAGTGGTTGACCCGGAAACTCCGAGAACGGGGCAGGCGGCGACAAGGGCATTCTTCGGAGCGACTGTGCGCTATGCCAATGCCGCGGGAACGGAGCGGGTGGTGAGCATCGTGGGCACCGACGAGGTCGATCTCAACCGCAATCATATCAGTTGGATGTCGCCTCTGGGGCGCGCGTTGATAAAGTCGGCAGCGGGCGATCGCGTAGTTCTCCAAGCGCCGGGCGGTATAGCATACCTGACCGTGCTGGAAGTGTGTTACCAGCGCATTTCGGTGGAACCGTTCCTTGAACCACCTGGAGCCGAGGCCTCGGCAAAGGAACTCCCTCGCCGAGCCAATCCATCCGACGAAGGTTAGTGCAGCGGCACATGAACATTCCAGGCCCAGCGTAAGGACGAATTGTGATCTGACCGTTCAGGCCGGAGAATCGGCTTGTGGAAATAGCGGGGCATACGTATACTGCAGGCGCCAGGATGTCGGAGGCCTGATTGAGCACTGTTCCGATCTACCGGTTCGAGCGCGGGATTCGGGCGCGACGCGGCCGAGCGCCTGGCGCGCCGCGAGCACCAGGTGGTCGCGACGTTGCGCGACATTGAGGGCCGCAATCAAGCGCACGGCACAGCCCTCGAGACGATTGCGGCTTCGGAGCGGCTGTCCCTCAAAGTGCTCGAAATGGACGTGACGGACGAGGCGTCTGTGCAGAACGCTGTCGCCTGCGCCGTCGCCGAATTCGGACGCTTGGATGTAGTCATCAACAATGCCGGGTTCGAGGGAATCGGAATCACCGAGGCGTAACTCCGGAGCAGTTCCAGCAGTTTTCAACGTGACTTAGCTGGACGGAATGCAACAGCCCTGTAATAACTGTCCCATATCGACCAAACTGCTGGATAACGGGGTGCCTTTCTGCCCGATATGCGCGAGATGCTGGACAAGGTAGCCGATCAGAGATTACGCGCACAAAACGAGGGCATCGGAGATTGCCCGATGCCCTAAGTGGGTCCAGTAAATAGCCATCGGCGCCAATGCTTCGTGGCCCGAAACAATTCGCCGTCCGCTAGCCTGAGGCTCACTGTGTGTTTGTGTAAGCGAACATTTGCCGATCGACTCTCAGCCGATTGGACTCGCTCAGTTGCCTCCCGAAATCGTTCCCGTCAACTCGCCGTCCAAAATGGCAGATAAGCCATCCACCACAGGTAGCACTGTAAAAGCGAACGTGATTTTGGTGCCTTGGGACACATGTTTGAAACGCCCGGTTCCAGCAGTGACTTTGAAATTCCTGACACACTGAGCAGTCGGAGGGTTTATGCAATCGGTTCCGTCCGTAAGATTGACCATCAATAGACTTCCGTCGTCGAACCGAAACACGCCTCCGCCAGCCACAGCCGTACCAGAAATCGCGCAACCGCTGACCGGCGACATAGAACCGTTGCTGCCAGTGATAGCACGGAAGGTGAATTGGCCTGACGTACCGTGCCCGGCGAACTGATACTCGGCATTAAATTGGGCGAGGTTGGCCATGGTGAGTCCGGAAGTCCCCGAAAACGACCCCCTTATGGGCCTCTCTTGTGCGTAAACGCTTGCGACACCGAGATTGAGCATCAGTGCCGCCGTTGCGAAGTGTTTCATATGGTCCCTCGTTGAGCTTGATTTCTGTTTCATGGGCTTTCCCTCCTTTGCAAAACGGTACAGTCAGGCAGCGGCGCCTCATCCATGACTGAGCACTCATTTTGCGGTAAACTTCGCCTCATCGGCCAAGCCATTGATTGCGAAGGACATATTTCCGACCTCATCAAAGTGTTCCTGTGCTAAACTGATTCACCTCGCCGGATGGAATCATGACGTCTCCGAATCAACCGCCGGTACGGCTCACGTTTGGGCCGTTCGAAGTGAACACCTCCACCGGTGAGCTGCTGAAAGGCGGCACTCGCGTTCGCCTACCAGCTCAACCTTTCGCGATTCTGCTTCTTCTGCTCAAAACTCCCGGCGAGTTGGTTACACGCGAACAGTTGCGCGAACAGATCTGGGGAGAAGGAACGTTCGTCGATTTCGAGCATGGCCTGAACGCCGCAATGAATAAGCTGCGGAGGGCGCTTGGCGATTCCGCCGAGAACCCACGCTATGTCGAAACCATGCCCGGCCGCGGTTACCGTTTTGTCGGAATGCTGGACTCCGGGCACGTCGTGCCAATTTCCCTTCTCGCCAAGTCGGAAGCTCGCGAAGAGCGTCCGCGAGGGTGGCGGAGCGTAGGTGTATGGGAGAGGCTGATCTGGGCTGCGGGAGCCTTGGTTTGTCTAGGAGTTGGGATGCAATTTCATAACGCGCCGGCCTGGCTGTCCTTTTGGACAACCACTCGGGTCACCGCCGATGCCGGACTCTCGGGCTTTCAGCTAATCCAACTAACGCGCGATGCCGGACTATCCCAGCATCCCGCGCTCTCGCGTGACGGCAAGCTATTGGCTTACTCTTCCGATGCCAGCCAGGACGGCGGAATGGATCTGTATGTCAAGCAAGTTGCCGGCGGCCAGCCTATCCGTCTGACTTTCGACGGCGCGGGGAACACCTGGCCGGATTTTTCGCCAGACGGCAGTAAGATTGTTTTCCGCTCGAATCGGGGCGGCGGTGGCATTTATGAGATTCCTGCATTTGGCGGTCAGAGCCGGCTGCTGGCGCGGGGCGGATTTCGACCCAGGTTTTCTCCGGATGGCGCCAAGGTGGCATTCTGGGCCGGTTCGGAAACCATCTACGAGACGATACCGGGGACCGCGTCCGTGTGGGTGGTTCGGGCCGCGGGAGGGCAGCCGCAGCGTGTCGCCCCCGGTCTTACGGCTGCCCGCACTCCAATCTGGTCTCCGGACGGGAAGCGTCTCCTGTTCGTCGGATACACGTCAGCCAAGTTGCACGATGATGCCGGCCTCGACTGGTGGCTGGCCCCGGTGGATGGAAGCGATGGGGTTAAGACCGGCCTACACGATGCGCTGATCCGTGCCGGACTGTCAATAGCGTCTGGCTTTCTCCCCTCCCCATCTTGTTGGTCGAGGGACACCAACACGGTTATCTTTTCCAGAAACAGCGGCGATGCCCGGAACCTATGGGAAATCGGCCTTTCCCCGCAAACCGGCAAGGTGGCCGGTGCCCCCAGGCGATTGACCGCGGGTGCGGGATTCGAAGAGGACGTTTCCTGCGCGTCTGGCGGCGCGCTGGCCTTTACCAGCCGGGAGAGCGTGAGCCACATCTGGTCCCTGCCCTTCGACTTGAATCGCGGCACGCCGACAGGGGCTCCCGAGCGGATCACCGATGGCCCGGGAAACCGAGGATTTCCATCGCTGTCGAAGAATGCACGCCTGATAGCCTTCTTTTCCAACCAGTCGGGCCAAACCAACATCTGGAAACGGGATCTGGCCACCGGAAATGAGTCCATTATTGCTGGTTCATCGCTCCTGCAGCGGTTTCCGGTAATCAGCCCATCGGGCGCTAAGTTCGCATTTGCTGTGAACGAGGAAGACGGCACTCGGACGGTGTATGTGGCTGCCGCTGGCAGCGAGCCGGAGAAAGTGTGCGAAGGGTGCGTGCGACCCACGGACTGGTCGAGCGACGAGAAGACCCTCTTGATTTTCGCCGGCACTCCCTATCAGATCAATCTTCTTGATGTGGCCACTCATCAGCAGACGCCGTTGCTGAAGCATCCCACGGATCCATTTGTTGTATGGCCATTTCTCGCCCGACAACCGCTGGATCAGCTTTACGATTCGGACTTCACCGACTCGGGCGCGTGTGGCTATCGCGCCCTTTAATGGGCCGCGGCCGATTCCCGAAAGCGCCTGGATCACGATCGCGGACGTATGGCCCGAGGATTGGGCAGACTGGTCGCCGGACGGCCGGACGCTCTACTTCCCCTCCGAGCGAGATGGACACAGATGCCTGTGGGGCCAGCGCATCGACACGGTTGGGCCGACCCGTCGGCGAGCCCTTCGCAGCCTGGCATTTTCATGGCCGGGCGTCCTATGGATACTGTTGTCAAGATGGTTGGTCCGCGGCCGCCGGACGAATCGCTATCGCGCTCAAAGAGGATACCGGAAATATCTGGCTGATGTCACGTCCGGGTACCCGCTGACTGTTCACTGCGGTCAGAGCCCTCCTTGTAGCAGCACTATAGTGGGCGGAACGCGCCATCCGGACATGGAACTCGGAAAACGGCGTTCACGCCAACCACCCAAAATGCTGACGGGGACGGGAGCACCGCCCGGCCATTGCCAATCTAACTGCCGACGTCCAGGCGCAAAATGCTGTTAGCGCAAAGGCCGAAACGCTGCTTCAGTCGAGAATACGCCGAGTGTCCACGGCGCTCCGCACGTCGCCACGGATTACTATCATTTCCCGACGTTCAAGCAGCCTATGCCGACGCCGCCTTCCCCAGCACACGGATCGCGTACTCTGTGACGTTGGTAAGTTTGATCCCGAACATATCGACCACCGGCGCTGGGTCCATCGCGTCGCCATGTGCGTATCCGAGCATCAACGCCGCGAAGCTCTTCTGCAACGGGTCCGTGGCTTCTTTGAACTGCGCTCGAAGCATCGATTCAGGGACCACCGCCCTCAGGCTCGGCTTCGGAGGTCACAAGGGCGTTTGTCGTTCCCTATGTGAGATTAGCTTCCCCCCAGAGTAGCGCTCTGTCTCGCCTGGGTGCCATGCCGTGAGTGTGGATCACGGTCAGCTTCAGAGGTCCATTTATGGTTAAGGATCGGGGTAGAATGTGACGCCCCATGGGTAGAGTCAACGCCGTCACCGTAAACGTAGATCAGCTATCTACCTGGGGCCTTCGCATGATACGCGGTCCCAACGCTAACCTCGCTCTCCGACCTACGGATTACATAAATCAGACTGCGGTTAGAAATATAGCCAACAATCAGATCCGCGGATCGAAAAAAAATGAAGTGGGGAGCAAAAAACTATTGACGGTTACATCCGCAGGCGGTATAAATAAAACAGCCCCGGTTGAACCCGGGGCCATCGTGGGCCAAGTAAGAACCTGGATCGGTTGACACCCCCAATCTTACTCTCGGTTCACCCTAAATTCAATACCAAGGAAAATCGAGTGGAAACCCTGAATAGCAGTATCCCCGTATACGGGACCGAGAAGGTGCTTGACCACGAGTTCGTTGCCACAATGCCGGCGGCGCAACTTATGAAGATGACAGTCGACCCACGAAAAACGGAAGACGTCACTTTACGTTCTGATGACACGCAGCTGCAGGAAGTGTACGCCATTCGGCAACAGGTGCAGCGTGAGTTTCAGAATTCTGCGAAAGCGCGAAACGTCAAACCCTACGCTGATTACATTTGCCAGCTGCTGGAAGGTCAAAACGGAATTACGCCGTCAATTGTCCTTTTCACACCGAAAAAACTGGAAATAAAGCGTGACAACGCAAGCCTACCTACTCTGTCCCTCCCCTGGACCGTGCAATTGGTTGCAATCGATGGTGAGACCCAGCTGGCGGCGCGCTACGAGGCTGCCCGAATGAATCCGGGAACCGCAGAAATGCTGGTTGACGTCAAGATCTGCTATGATCGCGACCTTGACTGGGCGAAGCAAGCCTTCCATGACCTTAATCTCCTTTCCGTTAGGCCGAATGCAGCCACGGCCGTTGCCATGGACATGCGTGATGCCCTCACCCACATCACACGGAAGGTGGCAGAATTGCCATTCTTTGCTGGCCGAATCGTCACGGGCCGCCAACTCAAGAAAAAGACAACGGGATCGCAACGTTGTCGGTATTACGCTCATCTATAGTTTGTTTCTCCGAAGGTATCGGGGGCGTGCAATACGGCAACAAGCCGGTCCCAGTCGATTCGAGTCGCATCGAGAGTATTGAAATGGCGGCCTTGGAGTTCTACAGCGCACTCGCTTCAAGGTTCGGTCCGCTGATGGAGGATCGCCTGAGTACGGTGATCACCACACCGGCGATCATGGCGGCGCTGGGTGCTTACGGACACAAGCTTGTAAACATGAAAGACGCTGGCGAACGAAAGGTGGAGTTGCACCGGCTCATCGACGAATTGGAAGGCATCGATTGGGGGCGCGGATCGCATTGGGACGGAGTGTGCGGCAGATCCGTCCGAACGGCACCTTTTCCACCGCGGGTGGTGTTAAGGATTCGGCGGGAACTTCCTACAAGGCGCTTGCCGATGGCACGAGCGACCACTACAGCAAGGTACGCAAGGCGGCGACTGTCGCAGCCTAGTCCCCACAAATACACCGCGGAGGAGGAGGCAGTCCTCCTCCGCCTGCTGTTTCTGGCGATCTCTCGGACTTCCAGGATTGCACAGGGAAACGCCGAGTTTCCGGCGTAGGGTCAACACTGACAGCGATTTTTGTCAGATGCCGGCCCAATAGAATCAGGCTGAAGGATCATTTGCGAGAGTCTTCCGTGCCAGAAGGGGTATTGTTCCCGGAAGATTGCACGATTCCGGATTGCTCCTTGCAAGTCGGCTTGCGGCCGGGCAACCAAGTGGAGTCAGGTCGGCAGTTCAACGGCGATGACCTGACCGGGCTTGAGGCTCTCAAGCGCCTTCAAGACTGCATCCACCAGCGGCCTCAGATCTTCAATTTGATTCGTGCGCGAATGCAGAATGATCACAGCGATCGTTCTGCCGCCGAGTTGCACCTGATGGGGTATGCCCTGGTCGACGGTCAGCAGTACTTCGTAGCCGGCGGCTTCTGCGGCCTGCAGCAACTCACCGTTCTTCTTGCCCTTGAAACCCGCCCATTGCGCCGTATGCGCATCGTGCCCGCGAAGATCGTGCCGGAAGTCGAGCGGCAAGCACTCGTCCAGTAGCACCCTCATGCAATTCTGGCTAGCAAGGATTCCTTCGCTTCCTCCAGCGCCTGAACGGCCATTTCGCGCGTGACGGTCGGAAACTGCCGAAGGAACTCTCCCAGCGAGTGACCGCCTTCAAGGTAGTCGATGAGATTCTTGAACGGCACTCGGGTGCCGCGGAAGCACGGGGTTCCGCTCATTACGTCGGGGTCGCTGACGATCACCGGTTCGGCCATTTCGTATTCCATTGTACGACTCGCACGGTCGACGGGGCTTGCCGGACGACCGGATTAGGACCGACAAGTTGGCATCGGGCCGACAAATTCCCGCAGTCGCGTCAACGAACGCCGCTGTTCACCGGCGGCGAAGCGACCCACCGCGTCAGCTTAACTTTTCGGCGCACAAGCACTTTGCCGCTGGCGCCGGATTCCAACAGCCGGTAGGCATCTGCCGTGCAGTTGAGCGCAAACCGGCCAGCGACATCGCTGATAACAGCAGGACGTTTGGCCGCCAAGGCCAGCCCCTCAGCGATGAGGACGGCGAATTCGTCGATCCCTTCAACCCACCGTATACCGCTATATTTGGTCACGAATAGGGACCCGGGAAAGAGCCGCTGGAGGTTGACATCGGGCACGGGCCCCGACAATTCGCCGTATTTGAGTAGACAGCCCCGCGGCGCCAGTAGTTGAAGATTGGTTTCATAGGTTGGGGCGCCGATGGGATCGAATATGGCGGCCACGCCGCGGCCGCCAGTGTGGGCGCGAACAGCGTCCTCACCTCCGTATTGGCGCGATCAACGACATGGTGAGCTCCGTTCTCCGTGAGCTCTCTCCGTGTGAAACTCCGGAATCACTTCGTGGAAACGAGTGCCACCCATTCGCCGGCGGCTGCCCTCCGCAATTCGCCATCCAGCGTAGCCAGCGGTAAGCCTTCCCGTTGCGCCAACTCCAGATAAGCGGCATCATAAACCGAGAGCCGGTGAGCCCGGGCCAGCCGGAGAACCGCATTTTCATCCGGAGACCGGTCCACCCGGAGCCGCAGCAGCGAAAGGTTCCGCAGAAAAGAGGCCGTGTCGGCTTCCGTGATCCGCTTTCGGCGTTCGTTCACCACGAGGATATTTCGCACTTCGAACCACCATAAGGACGGTACGACGCCCTCTTCGGTGCGCATTCGGTCGAATGCCAGTCGGGCGTCACCATGGTCTTCATCGTCGAATGCCCAACACGCGGTGACCGATGCATCCAGAACGAACGCCATCAGAACCTTCGTCCCTCATCACGAGCAGACAGAAGTTCAGCCGCGCTGATCCGCCCCGTGCGCTCCCGCAGGGCACGGATGCCGGCAAGCGCCTTGTCAATCTCCTCCTGATGCCGGTCCAAATCGGGAACGATCCGCGCAATCCGGCGCCCATGGCGTGTGATGATCAGCGTTTCGCCTCGTTCCACTTCGTCCAAAAGCTCGGGCAAATGCACTTTGGCTTCAGAAGCTTGAATCTCTCGCATAGGATCAACCAGTCGATTCGACCAGTCTCAGTATAGCAGTAGTGAGCTCCGCTTTCGGTGAGCTCTCCGGAAACTCCGCTTTCGCATACCCCGACGAAAGCCGTTCACAAGCTCAGTCCAACAGCAGAAAAATCACCTAACGCACTACACCTCAATCACATCCATCCAAAACATAAACAATCGCTTCACCCAGTCTCCCTTGCCGCACCCGTTAAGCTCAAGTCAGGAGAACCCCAATGAGTTCGAAACGTAAAGCCGCCGCCAACCGGCGCAACGCCCAAAAAAGCACCGGCCCGAAAACGCCGGAAGGCAAGGTGGCGTCAGCCCAGAACGCGACCTCCCATGGACTGTCATCGTCCTTCCACATCCTCCCGCATGAGGACCACGACGCCTACACCCGGCTCCTCGAATCGCTTCAACAGGAACATACCCCCGCCACCGAACACGAGAAGTTCCTGGTCGCCCAAATGGCCGAATCCCGCTGGCGCCTCGACCGCACCAATCGCTTCGAAGCCATCGCCTACGACCAATTCTTCGACGAATACGACGACAACGATCCGGACCACCTCATCGTCCTCAAACTCACCAACCGCACGGCCAACATCATGGACCTGCTCCAGCGCTACCGCACCGCCGCCGAACGCGCCTACTACAAGGCCCACCGCGAGCTCACCAACGGCCGCAAAGGCGAAAAACGAAACGAAGCCAAAGACCCCCTGGCCTGGATCAAAGCCAAGCTGGACGAGACCCCCGACACCCCCGAACAGAACTCGGTATGGCGCACTCCGCCCCAGTCTGAACGAAACGAACCTGACTCCGCCCGTTCCCACCGGCGACAGCAACCCCGCCCTCCGGCTCTGAGCGCAAAATGCATCCGCAAAAATCGGCGTTCATCGGCCTTGCCGGCCTTTTCGGCGTAGCCCGAGGTTTCGACAGTTATACTGGAATCAGAGCACTCCCTTCTTCCATGCTGGAAATGAGCATCGTCTGGCTGCGCGTTGCGACCGCGCTCTATTCCATCGGCCTGCTGCACGCCATCCTGACCGTGCTGCGCAAGAAGTCCGGCCTGTTTACGGTGGCCACCCGAACCTTCTCCGTCGGAGTGATCATCCACTTCGTCGCCTTGGTCGAACTGGGCGTCGGCAGCGGCATCGCTTCCGCTCAACAACGTGAATGAGACGATGTCGCTGTGCGGCTTTCTCATCGCCGTCGGTTACCTCTTGGTCCATTGGCGATATCAGTTCGAAAGCCTCAGCATTTGCGTCTTTCCGCTGGTGTTCCTCATGACCCAGGTGGGATCGATGGAGTTCCCCGTCGCCGGGTGGAGCGATACCCGCGTGCGCAGCGCCTGGCTGCATGCTGCATGTCTTCCTGGTGCTGCTGGGTTATGCCGGGCTGGCCATGACGGCCATCGCGTCCCTGTTCTACCTGGTGCGGGAACGCCAGCTCAAGAACAAAAACCATCAGCCGGCTGTTCGACCGGCTCCCCCCGCTCGGCACGCTCGACAACCTGATCACCGCGTCCATGGGTTTCGGCTTCGTATTCATCACCCTCGGCGTCATCGTGGGCAGCACCTGGGCGTTCATCGAATATGGAACGCGCTGGCTGGGGCAGGCCAAGATCGCGATTTCCCTGATCACCTGGATCTTCTATCTCGTGATGATCTTCCTGCGCATGACCGCCGGATGGCGCGGGCGGAAGGCGGCGTTCATGGCGCTGACGCGTGGTCGGCTTTTCCGCTGCTGACCTGGGCCGCGCACGCTGGATTAAGGGCCGACAAGCTGGTGCGATGAAGTTCCTGGTCACAGGTCTCAACCACCGGACCGCGCCGGTCGAAGTGCGCGAGCGCCTGGCGTTTAACGAAGCCGCGCTGGCCCTCGCCCTGGACGAGCTGAAGCGCCGGCCGGGGTTGCTGGAAGGAATGATCCTCTCCACCTGCAATCGCGTCGAGATCGCCGTCACGACGGACGAGCAGACCGATGCCGCGGACTGTATCGAGTCATTCCTGGCCGACTGTCAGAACGTCTCCCGCGAATGGATCGCGCCCGTACCTCTATCATCACCAGGGTACCGACGCCATCCGCCACCTGTTCCGCGTCGCCTCCAGCCTGGACTCGATGGTCGTGGGCGAGCCGCAGATCCTGGGACAACTGAAGACCGCCTACGCCGCCGCCAAGGACGCACGGCTCCGTCAGCGGCTTCCTCGACCTGGTGCTGTCGCGCGCCTTCAACGTCGCCAAGCGCGTGCGGTCGGAGACCGAAATCGGGCAGAGCGCGGTCAGCGTGAGCTTCGCCGCCGTCGAACTGGCGCGCGAGATCTTCGGCTCGCTGACGGACAAGCAAGGTGCTGCTCGTGGGCGCCGGCAAGATGTCGGAGCTGTCGGCCCGGCACCTGCGCCGCTCCGGGGTCGGCGCAGATCTTCGTTACCAATCGCACCCACGAGCGCGCGCGTGGAGATGGCGGCGCGTGTTCGAGGGCCGCATCGTCGAATACGAGCAAATTCATCGCCACGCTGCCCGAGGTGGACATCGTCATCGCCTCCAGCGGCGCGCCGCACTACATCCTGATGAAGGACCAGATGCGCAAGGTGATCGACGCGCGCCGCAACCGTCCGATGTTCCTCATCGACATCGCCGTTCCGCGCAACATCGAGCCGTCGGTGAACGAGCTCGACAACGTGTTCCTCTACGACATCGACGACCTGCAGAAGGTGGTGGAGCAGAACGTCGAAGGACGCGCCAGAAGGTAGCCGAAGAGGCCGAGGAGATCATCGCCGAAGAGGTGGAGCGGATGATGTCGCGGCTCAAGGAGCGCGAGATCGCGCCGACTGATCGTCAGCCTTCAGGAACAGCTCGAACAGGTGCGCATGGCCGAAATCGAGCGGATGCGCGGGCAAGCTCGGGACATCTCACACCGCAGCAGGAGGAGGCGTCGAGGCTCTCACCCGCGGCATCATCAACAAGATCGCGCACGGTCCCATTTCCGAACTGCGCAAGCAGGCCTCGCATCCGGACGGCGCACCACTTCACGAACGTGATCCGGCGGGTTTTCCGGCTGGGAGCAGGACAATGATCGTCATCGGATCCCGCGGATCGCAACTGGCGCTGTGGCAGGCGCGACTGGGTCGAAGTCGCAGCTCGAAGGCGCTCGGCGAAGACTGCCGCATCGAAATCATCAAGACCACCGGCGACAAGATCACCGACGTCCCGCTGGCCAAAGTCGGCGGCAAGGGACTGTTCACCAAGGAAATCGAGGAGGCGCTGCTCGACGGTCGCGTCGATGTGGCCGTGCACAGTCTCAAGGACATGCCCACCGAACTGCCCGACGGGCTTGACGCTCGCAGGCCATTCCCGCGCGCGAGGATGCCCGCGACGCGATGGTGGGCAGCAAGCTTGCACGACCTTGCCGCTGGCGCGCGCGTCGGCACCAGTTCGCTGCGGCGCTCGGCGCAACTGCGCGCCGCTGCGTCCGGATCTGGTCATCGAAACCATCCGCGGCAATCTGGACACGCGCCTGCGCAAGCTGGACGAAGGGCAGTTCGACGCCATCGTGCTGGCCGCCGCCGGCCTGCGCCGGCTGGGCTGGGCTGACCGCATCGCGGAACTGCTGCCCGTCGGAAGTCATGCTGTCCCGCCGTCGGCCAGGGCGCGCTGGCCATCGAGACGCGCGACGACGATGGACCCGGCGCACGGATCTGCCGCCGGCTTGAACGACTCCGACGCGCGCAGCCGCCGTCACTGCGGAGCGCGCCCTGCTCGGCGGCTCTGGGCGGCGGATGCCAGGTGCCGATCGGCGCACACGCCACGGTGTCGGACGGACGCTTCATCTCTGCGGGCGTGGTCGTCTCGCCGGACGGCGCCACGATCATTCGGGGCCGGCGCGAAGGGCCGGTGCGCCGATGCCGCTGAGATCGGCGCGGATCTCGGCCAGCGAACTGCTGGCCAACGGCGCGCGCGACATCCTCGACCGCGGTCTACGGACATGCCGTCTGAACCCGCCCGGAAGCGTCTACCTGGTCGGCGCAGGACCGGGCGATCCGGAACTGATCACGCTGAAAGGCCGGCGTGTTCTCGAGCAGCGCCGATTGCGTCCTCTACGACCACCTGGCCAACCTGACGCGCTGCTCGACCTCGCGCCCGCCGCCGCCGAGCGCATCTACGTCGGCAAGAAGAAGTCCGATCACGCCTGCTCGCAGGACGAGATCTGCGAGTTGATGGTGATCGCGCATGCCGCGGCTGGGCCAACGGTCGTGCGTCTCAAGGGCGGCGATCCGTTCATCTTCGGGCGGGGCGGGGAAGAAGCTCG
The DNA here is from genome assembly GCA_963737465.1 of uncultured Acidobacteriota bacterium. Classification (GTDB taxonomy): domain Bacteria; phylum Acidobacteriota; class Terriglobia; order Bryobacterales; family Bryobacteraceae; genus TMP-7. The sequence goes on along the minus strand of CAVTTC010000010.1, from coordinate 365,478 downwards.
AAGCCCTGGCCGAGGCCGGCATCCCGTTCGAAGTGGTCCCCGGCATCACCACTCCGCTGGGCATCGCCGCCTACTACGGGAGTCCCGCTGACCCACCGCGAACACACCTCGGCCGTGACCTTCGTCACCGGCCACAACGTCGAGTCAGATCGACTGGGAACGCGTGGGTGCTTCCGAGACGGTGGTCGTCTTCATGGGGCTGACCTCGATCGCGGCCATCGCGCGCGAACTGATCGCCCATGGCCGCGCCGGCTGATACCCCCGCCATGGCGGTCCGCTGGGCCACGCGTCCCGATCAGCAGACCATTACCGGCACGCTGGGCGATCTGCCGGATCGCATCGCCCGAGCCGGCATGAAGCCGCCCGCCACCATCCTGATCGGCGAGGTGGTCCGGCTGCGCGAGCGCTTCAACTGGTATCGAGCGACTGCCGCTGTTCGGCCAGCGCGTCGTGATCACGCGCGACCGCAGCCAGGCCGGCGACCTCGCCGCACGGCTGCATGCGTTGGGCGCGGAGGCCATCGAGTTCCCGGTGATCGAGATCCGCCCGCCGCTCGATCCGGAACCGCTCGATCGGGCCATCGCCAGCCTTGAGCAATACGACTGGCTCATCTTCACCAGCGCCAACGGCGTCCGCTATTTTATGGAGCGTCTGGATCGCTCGAATCGCGATCTTCGCGCCCTTCGCGCAAGGCTCTGCGCGATCGGACCGGCCACCCGCGCCGCGCTCGAGAAGCTCCATCTCAAAGTGGACCTGATGCCGCCCGAGTACGTCGCCGAGAGCCTGGTAGCGGCCTTCGCCGAGATCGACCTGGCAGGCCAGAAGGTCCTGCTGCCCCGCGCCGCCGTCGCCCGCGACATCGTCCCCGTGGAACTGGCCAGCCGCGGCGCCCAGGTGGACGTCGTCGAGGCCTACCGAACCGGCGTGCCGCCTGACGCCGAATCGCGGGCCGCCGCGATCTTCCATGGCACCCGCAAGCCCGACTGGGTGACCTTCACCAGTTCGTCCACGGTGAAGAATTTCCTGGCCGTCGCGGGCCGCGAAGCGCTCGAAGGAGTGCGTGCCGTTTCCATCGGTCCGGTAACCACCGCGACCCTGAGAATGCACGGCATCGAGCCAGCCGCCGAAGCCAGTCCATACACCATGGAGGGTCTGGTGAACGCCATCCTCCGCTGACCCCCTTTGCAAAAGCTGTGAGAGAGAATAAGATTAAAAGGTACTTAACTCCTAGTAGAGTCGCCGATGCGCTCCGTTTTGCTCTTGGCGCTGATCGCGTACCATTTCGACCGCCCCGTCCCGCAAGATTTGCTGGACGCGATGAAGGAAGAGACAGCCTCCATCCTTCGCCAGTCCGGCATTGAATTCAACTGGTGGGACAAGGGTTCCGCCACCGCCATCCCGGATGCAAGCGACGTCTTTGTTTTGCGGTTCCACGGTCCTTGCGGACCAGCTCCGGTAATGAGAACTAGGCGCGCTCCCCTGGCGGTGACTCACGTCGCCGACGGGGAGGTGCTGCCATTCAGCGATGTCGATTGCAGCCAGGTGCTGGCGTCGCTGGCGACAGTCGGACCGGCCAGTGACCTCGTCTTCGGCCGCGCACTCGGGCGAGTGGCCGCCCACGAACTCGTGCACATCATCACCCGGTCACGCGCTCACGGCCGCCACGGCGTGGCTCAACCGGCGTTCACGCCATGGGATCTAACGGCCGACCAGTTCACGCTCGCCCCGGAGGACGTGGACCGCGTTCGCGACTGCTTCCGCTAACTCCGACGTGCGACTCGTTCCCCCCAGGTCGTAGGTGCGGACCTTGCCCTCTTCGATCACTTTTGCCACCGCGCCTTCGATCAGGGCTGCCTTGCCGGGCTCGCCCGCCCACTCCACCATCATCTTCGCCGCCAGGATGCTGGCGATCGGGTTCACCTTGTTCAGACCCGCATACTTCGGAGCCGATCCGTGCGTCGGTTCGAACACGGCATACCGTTCGCCGATGTTGCCGCTGTAGGCGAAACCCATGCCGCCCACCAGTTGGGCGCAAAGGTCGGAGAGGATATCGCCGAACAGGTTGGTGGTGACAATGACGTCGTAGCTGCTGCGGATTCTTCAGCAGCCACATGCACATCGCATCCACGTTGGCGGTGTCGAACTCGATGGACGGGTACTCGCGCGCCACCTCCTGCGCCGCTTCCAGGAACACTCCGCAGGTCGCGCGCAGCACGTTGGCCTTGTGTACCGCTGTCACCTTGCGCCGTCCGTTGCGGACCGCGTATTCGAAGGCCGCCCGTACGATTCGCAGCGATCCGCTCCGCGTCACGCTGCGCACCGAGATCGCCGCCTCCGCGCGGGATCCGCTTCATCGCCGGCTCGCTGTAGAAGGACTCCGGCACCCGCGGAAACTCCACGCCGATATACATGCCCTCGGTGTTCTCCCGGAACACCACCAGGTCGATGTTGTCGCGATAGTTCAGCGGGTTTCCCGGGGAACGCCTTGCACGGCCGCAGGCAGACGTACAGATCCAGCAACTGCCGCATCCGCACGATCGGGCTGCGATACACGAAGCCCTTGCCCTGCATCTCGGGCGCCAGTTCCCGCGTCGGCGACGCTGGCCGGCTTGGACGTGATGGCGCCAAAGAAGGCGCAGTCGGTGTTCCCCAGTAGTTCGAGCGTGCGGGCCGGAAGGGCGTCGCCTTCGGTGCGCCAGAACTCCCATCCGATGTCGCCGTGAATATACTCGGCCTCGAATCCGGCGGCGTCCAGAACCAGGCGGGCCGCATCGCAGCATTCCGCGCCGATCCCGTCGCCGGGCAGCCAGGCAATCTCGTTTAGACACCTTGGACGCTTCCTCTTCAAGTGGGGAACCAGCCCGCCTGCTTCGATCAATTCGATGGCGCGCGGATCCAGCGGAGCCGCCCGGTAGGTTTCCTCCCGCGTGACATTCCGGATCGAGCCGCCGGTGAGATCCAATTTCCAGTTGGTCGCCCTCCCGCACCCGCTCACGCGGCTTCCGGCGACACCACCAGCGGCAATCCCAGATTGATGGAATTGCGGAAGAAGATGCGCGCGAACGACGCCGGCGATCACCGCGCCCGCACCCGGCGAACTTCACCGCCGCGGCGGCCTGTTCGCGGCTCGATCCGCAGCCGAAGTTCTTGCCGCCCACCAGCAAGTCGCCCGGCTGAATGCGCGCGCGGATCTCGGGATAGGCCAGTTCGAACAGGTGCTCGGCGGTCTTCTCGCGGTCCGTGATGTTGAGGTACCGGCCCGGATAGATGATGTCGGTGTCGATGTTGGCGGGCAGCACCGCGGCCACCCGGCCCGTCAGAATCGCTGTTCATGCGATGGCCTCCTCCAACACCATCTGGGGCGATGCGATATGCCCGGCGATCGCCGAAGCCGCCACCACCGCCGGAGATGCCAGGTACACCTTCGAATCCTTGCTCCCCATGCGGCCGATGAAGTTGCGGTTGGTGCTGGAGATGCAGTTCTCGCCGGCCGCCAGAATGCCCTGGTGCACGCCCACGCAGGGTCCGCATCCCGGCGGATTGATCATCGCGCCGGCCGCCACCAGCGTCTCCGAGGTAGCCCAGCCGCATTGCCTCCAGGTAGATCTCGCTGCGAGGCGGGAATGACCAACAGGCGCGTCCGCGGGTGCACGCGGCGTCCCGACAGCATGCAAGCCGCGATCTCCAGATCCTCCAGCCGTCCGTTGGTGCAACTGCCGAGCACCGCCTGGTGCACCGCCACATCCCCGAGCGCGGACACCGGCCGCACGTTGTCCACCGAGTGCGGGCACGCGACCTCGGCTCACTCAGTTCCGTCGCAAGCGTCGATCCGAATCACGCGCTCGTACTGCGCGCTCCGGATCGGGCTCCACTACGCTCCGGCGCTCTCCCGGCACCCGGTCGGCGAGGTACTCGAGCAACCTCTTGTCCACCGGAGTGAATGCCACCTTGGCGCCCATCTCCATCGACAGATTCGCCAGCACCATGCGCGATGCCACGGACAGCTTGCGGATCGCCGGGCCATCGAACTCCACGGCGCGATAGTCGGCCCCGTCCGCGCCCAGCCGGCCGATGATGTAGAGGATCAGGTCCTTCGCCGAGATCCACGGCTGCAGAGTCGCCGCTCCACTTCGATGCGGATGGTGGACGGGCACCTTGAACCACAGCTTGCCTTCGGTCCAGACGCCCGCCATTTCCGTGGCGCCGATCCCTGTGGCGAAGGCTCCGAACGCGCCGTGCGTCGTGGTGTGCGAGTCGGTGCCCACCACCACCATGCCGGGCAGCACGTGCCCGTGTTCGGCCAACACCTGGTGGCAGATGCCGCCGCGGCCGACGTCGTAGAAGTGGCGGATCCCCTGCGCGGCGACGAACTCGCGGATGGCTTTGTGGGTGGTGGCGGTCGTTCCGATTCGGCGGGAACGCGGTGGTCGAGAATGATGACGATCCGGTCCGGATCCCAGACCCGGCTCACGCCGATCTCCTGGAACGCCTTGCGCACCAGGTCGGCATTCTCGTGCGACATGGCGAGATCCACCTTGGCCACCACGATTTCGTCGGGAACCACGGACTCGCGGCCCGACGCGCGCGCCAGGATCTTTTCGGCCATGGTCATTGGCATGGCACGTTACCCTCAGTTGACTCGAACCCTGTCCGGCAGATACTCGTCTTCGAGTTTGCGGTACTGCTTCAAGCCGACGAAGTGGGTGTACTCGGCGAAACTGCTGAGCCGGTGGACCTCGCCCGCCAGCAAGCCCGTCGGCGACGCCTGCAGGTCCGCGAAGAACTCCGTCATGGCCTGATGGCACACCATGATCGACGCCACCGGGATGCTGACTCGCGCCACGCCCATACGAGCTAACTCGGGAATCGGGATGAGTTGGGTTTTCACACCGGTCACCGCCATCCATCAGGTTCACCGAGAGCAGGCCGTCGATGAGCGACAGCGCATGTTCGATATCGGCCCGCGTGCGGATGCCGTCGATGAACACCATGTCCGCGCCCGAGCGCAGGTACAGCGCACACCGCCGGATGGCTTCGTTCAGGCCAAACGGCGCATAGGCGTCGGTGCGGGCGTTGATGACGATGTCGGTATGCATGCGCCGTCGCACATCCGCCATGGCGCGGACCTTTCCGGCCATTTCCTCGGCGTGGATGACCTGCTTGCCTTCCATGTGGCCGCAACGTTTGGGGAATACCTGGTCCTCGATGTTGACCCCGGCGGCCCCCATCCGGATCAGCTTCTCGGTGACTCGGGCGGCGTTGATTGCGTTGCCTCCGCCGGTATCGATGTCGGCCATCACGGGAACCTCGACGGCGTTCGACGATGCGCTCGGTCTGCTCGAGCACGTCTTTCATGTCCACCAGGCCCACGTCCGGCGCCCCCAGAAGGGATCCGGCGACGCCGAATCCACTGACCTGAATGGCGTCAAATCCGCAGGACTCGATGACTTTTGCCGATAACGCGTCGTGAGCGCCTGGCACTACCAGGGCCAGGCGACGCTCGAGTGTTTCGCGAAGAATGGTGGCACGATTGGGGCTCATGGCAACTTCATTCTATCGCGATTTCCAGATCCGAAACTATTAGAACCCACCGACGGGTGGTGGCTTGATTAGCCTTGGAATACCAGGGCTGCGGCGCCTACCACGCCGGATGGATCATTCACCTGCATCGGCACGATCGGCACCTCGCGGCGCATCATCGTCTTGCTGCGCCACGCGATCTCCTCGCGCAGTGGTGCGAACAGCGTTTCGCCGGCGCTCACGATCTGGCCTCCGAGGATGACGATCTCAGGATCGAACGCGTGCAGCAGACCGGCAATCGCGGCTCCGAGTTTGCGTACGCCCGTATCGACAATCCAGCGCGCAATGGAATCGCCGTCGCGGGCAGCCGCGAAGACGTCGGCGCAAGACGGCGGGTCGGAGGTGGCGCCGGGGAAGCGCGCGATCAGCCCGCGGCGCATCGCGGAGAACGCCTCCACTTCAATGGTCCGGGCCGAAAACACTGATTCCAGGCACCCGCGATTCCCGCACAGGCAGGGCGGGCCATTCAGGTCCACCGTCAGGTGCCCCAGATGTCCGGCCACGCCGCGATAGCCGCGCAGGATGCGGCCGGCGGACAAGATCGCGCCGCCCACGCCCGTGCCGAGCGTGAACAACAGGACGTCGCGCTTGTCCCTGCGCCGCGCCCCAGACGCACTCGCCTACCAGCGTGACGCGCGCGTCGTTATCGGCGAACACCGGCAACTCCATCCCCAGGGCCTCGGTCACCAGGTTCGACAGGACCTGACCCTCTACGTAATTCATCACGCCGGGCTGGCAATCGACGCGAGTGGTGGCGGGATCGATGATGCCCTTACACCCGACGCCGGCGCCGGCGAGCACGGTATCGCCCACCAATGGCCGGATCAAAGTCCGCAACGAAACACGCAGTGAGCGACATGCCTAACGGTGTGGGCGTGCTCTCCGAACGGAGCACGTTGCCGGACGAATCCACCAGGCCAGCCTTAATGCGAGTCCCGCCAATATCGAGTCCAAGGGCAATACTCGAAGGGGGCAATCCCTCGCAGTCAGGATACCCCACTCACTGTGCTATACCTATGGACTGCTTTCGATGAACGCTGCCCTAACCTACTTCGACCGGGTCACCGGTCTACTCAACGAGATTCGGGAACACGAAGTGCCCGCCATCCAGCAGGCGGCCGAACTCTGCGCCGATTCCATCGCCCGCGGGGGACTCGTTTTCCTTTTCGGCAACGGCCACTCGCGCATGATGTGCGAAGAGATGACGCCGCGCCAGGGCTGCTTCCCGGGCTTTGTCGCCGCTGGTCGAACTGGCGCTTTCCAATCACGCCGACATCGTCGGCGCCAACGGCCTGCGGGCGCCGCTGTATCTGGAAAAGTACGAAGGCTACGCCGAGGAGATTCTCAAGAGCTTCCACTTCGGCCCGCACGATGCCTTTATCGTCATCTCCACCAGCGGCATCCGTCCGGTGATCGTGGAGATGGCGATGGGCGCCAAGAACGGCGCGGACTGCCAGTGATCGGCATCGTCTCGCGGCAACACTGCGAGCAGTCCGTCGCCCGCGCATTCCTCGGGCAAGAAGCTGATCGACGTTGCCGACGTCGTGATCGACAATCACTGCCCGCCGGGCGATTGCGTGCTCGAACTGGAAGGCCTGGAATGGCGCACCGGACCGGCTTCCACGGTCACCGGCGCGGCTGATCATTAATATGCTCCGCTGCGAGGTGGCCGAACGCCTGCTCGCGCGCGGACACAAGCCGGAGCTGCTGCCCAGCCATCAGTTCGTCGGCAACACCAGCGCCGCCGAACAGCTTGAACGATTCTACGAAGCCTACCGCAAGAGCCTCAGGCACCTCTATGAGTAACGTTCGCATCGCCATGCTCGGCTCGGGGTTCGTGGCCGAGTTCTACATGCAGGGGCTCGCCAACGTGAACGGCCAGGAGGTGGTTGCGAACTATTCGCGCGACAAGAAGCGCGCGAAGGCGTTTGCGTCCGCGCTGGACGATCCCCGAGCCGGCCACCGATCTCGACACGCTGATCGCCCGAACCGACATCGACCTGTACGTCATCGCGCTGCCCAACGAAGCGCACCTGCCGGTTTCGCTGGCCTTGTCGAAGGCCGGAAAGAACCAGGTCTGCACCAAGCCGCTGGCGCGCAACCGCAAAGAGGCGAAGGCCATGTTCGAGGCGGCGCGGAAGTCGGGTGCAACTGCACGGCTACGCCGAGACCGAGGTCTTTGCTCCGTGCGTGGTCAAAGCGCGGCAGACTGATCGAAAATGGCGGCCTCGGGCGGGTGCTGTGGGTCCGCTCGCGAGAGTCTCACAGCGGACCGCATAGCCCGCACTTCTGGGATGTCGAGAAGACCGGCGGCGGCGCGATGAATGACCTCGGCTGCCACTGCATTGAGGCCGCCCGCTACTTCTTCGGCAAGCAGGACCGCATCGTCGAAGTGATGGCGTGGGGCGCGCGCCTGGTCCATCAGGACAAGACCCAGGGCGAGGACAACGCGCTGTTGATGCTGAAATTCGCGAGCGGCGGCATCGGCCACTGCGAACTTTCCTGGACCACCAAGGGCGGCCTCGATCTGCGCAACGAGATCCACGGCTCCGAAGGCTCCATCTTCACCGACGTTACTCGCGGAACGCCCATCACCTCATTCACCACCAAGGCCGCCGGCTACGTCGTGGAGAAGGCGGATATCGACTTCGGCTGGACGCGTCCGCTGCCCGAGGAGGCATTCGCCTACGGGTATCAGGCCGAGATGCGCCACTTCGTCGAGTGCGTGCGCGACGGCGTTGAACCGCGCGAGACCTACGAAGACGGGTACATTGTGAACTCGATTCTCGATGCGGGCTACCAGGCCATGCGCGCCGGAAAATGGGTGCGCGTGAAGTACTGAGCCATGGGGCACGTCCTTCTCATTACCGGATCGACGGGCATCGCGGAAGCGGCGGCGCTGCTGGCGGCCGAGCGCGGCGATCTCGTGTTTCTCGCCGGACTGGACGAGGCCAGCTGTCACGAGTTATCCGCGCGCATTCCGGGATCGGGCTACTCCGCCGGCGATCTTCGGGAAGAGCGCACCAGCGAGCAGGCGCTTTATCGTTGTCTGAAACATTACGGCCGCATCGACGGGCTGTTCAATGTCGCAGGCATCAGTGGACGGCGCTTCGGAGACGGCCCTGCTGCACGAGTGTTCGGTGGAAGGCTGGGACGTCACGCTGGCCAGTAACGCGCGCACGGCGTTTCTCATGTCTCGCGCCGTACTGCGACACTGGCTCGACAATCACGAGCCCGGGGCCATTGTGAATATGGCCAGTGTCCTTGCCTGCTTCGCCCGAGCCGCACCACTTTGCCACGCACGCCTATGCCGCCAGCAAAGGCGCCATCGTATCGCTGACCCTCGCCATGGCCGCCTACTACGCGCCGCGCCGGATCCGCGTCAACGCCATCGCGCCGGGCCTGGTCAGAACGCCCATGAGCCAGCGCGCGCAGCGTGACGACGAACTCTTGAAATACATGGTCTCCAAACAGCCGCTCAGCCACGGCATCCTGGAACCTTGCGATGCCGCTGAAGCGGCACTCTTTCTCTTGAGCGAGCGCGCACGCCACATCACCGGGACCATTCTCAATGTGGACGGCGGCTGGTCCGTATCCTGACTTATGCCCGACATCAGCACCACCGTCATCGGCAGTTACCCGTTTCCCGGATGGCTGGAGTTTGCCTCCGCACACCTGGACCGCTTCGGTCAGGACGACTTAGCCGAGTTACTCGACGATGCCGTGATCGCCGCAATTCACGACCAGGTTTCCGCGGGGCTCGGCATGATCACCGACGGCGAGCAGACCCGGCTCGACTTCAATCTCTCGTTTTACGGGCACCTGAGCGGCATCGCCGTGGAACCCGCTCCGCCGCGCCGCTTCGGGCCTCCGGCGCACGACCAGCGCGGCAAGCACGCCATCACGGGACAACTCGGCGCTCCGCGCGGGTTGGGGTGCGTGGCCGAATTCGAACGTCTGAAGCGTCTGGCTCCATCGGGCGTCGAGTTGAAGGTCAGCGTCCCGGGTCCCTATACGCTGAGCGGCCGTTTGCAGCCCAACGACGATTATTCGGATCGCTGGGCCATTACCGAAGCCTTGCTGCCCATCGTCCGATCGGAGCTAGAGGCGCTGGCCGCGGCCGGTTGCGCTCATATCTGCGTCGATGAGCCGTCGATGAGTTGTTACGGCTGGCGCGAGGACCCGCTGCGCTTTGTCGAAATCTTCAACCAGACCGTGGATACGGTCGCCGGGCGGTGCTCGATCTACACTCATCTGTGCTTCGGAAACTACAAGGCTCGGGCGGTCGCGCCGCGCCGCTACGCGCCGCTGTTCCCGGCTTTCCTCGAGTTGCACGTCCGCGAGATGCACCTTGAAATGGCCAGCCGCGAGTTCGCGGAAATCGAGATGATCGGCCGGATTGCCGAACGAATGGACGTTTGCGCCGGCATCATTGATGTCAAGAACTACTACATCGAGACACCAGAAGACGTGGCGGCCAGGGTTCGCCTGTGCCTGCAACATGCTCCGGCGGCACGCCTCTCCTTCGCGCCCGATTGCGGACTCAGCCAGACTGCGCGGTGGGCGGCGAAGCGCAAACTCAAATCCATGGTGGATGGGTGCCGCATTGTGCGGCGGGAACTGGGACTCGAATGATCCGTCCGCTCCTTCAGGACGACGCCTTTCTCGCCGATGTTCGCGGGGCGGATCGGCGTGACGGTCAGTTCCGTTTGTGGTGGTTGGGGCAGAGCGGTTTTCTGGTCCAGTACGAAGGCGAGCATCTGCTGATCGATCCGTACCTCTCGGACTCGCTCACGAAGAAGTACGCCGCCACCGACAAGCCGCACGTACGGATGACGGAACGGGTGATCGATCCTGCGCGGCTCGATTTCGTTGATGTGGTCACGTCGAGCCACAACCACACGGATCACCTGGATGCCGAAACGCTGATCCCCCTGATGCGGTCGAATCCCGGGTTGAGAATGGTACTGCCGGCCGCGAATCGCGAGTTCGCTGCGAGCCGTCTTGCGTGCGACCCGACCTGGTTCATCGGTTTAGAGGACCGCGAATCCGCGGTGGTGGGATCGTTTCAGATCACGGCCGTTCCCGCCGCGCATGAAGACGTCGGGCCGGAGTGTCACGGCTATGTCGTGCAATTCGGGCGGTGGACGGTCTATCACAGCGGCGACACGCTGCTATACAGCGGGATGGCGGAGCGGCTGCGCGAGTTCCCGATCGACGTGGCGCTGCTGCCGATCAATGGTCGCGCACCGGAGCGCCGCGTTGCCGGCAACCTGGACTCCCGTGAGGCAGCTCAACTGGGCAAGGACATTCGGGCCAGGACGGTGATCCCCTGCCACTACGAGATGTTCTCGTTCAACACGGCCGATCCGGCTACTTTCGTGGAGGCCGCCAGAGAGATCGGCCAGCGGTGCGATGTGCTGCGGTGCGGCGAGCGCTGGGAGAGCATAGCGCTCACGGGTAGTTGAATGGTAGCCACATCAACCGGATCCGTCGAGCGTCGCTGAACTGTCTCGTCCAGTTCTGATAGACTTTTGCGATGCGATCGCCGCTCGAGGTCCTCCTGTTGCTGCCCCTCGTGCTGGCCGCGGCCGAGCCGGCCGAGCGGGACCGCTTGGCCATGCAGGACACTCTGCGGCAGTACCTGCGCGCCCTCAACAGCTGCGATGCCGCGGGCGCGCGCGCCGTTCTGGCCAGCGACTTCGAGATACCCTTCAGCTGGACGCGCCAACTCAGCGCCCGCCTGCTGCCCACCGCCGAGAACTGCCCGCCCGGTAGAGCGCCGTTCGAAATCACCGGGCTGCTGCGCTTCTTCGCCGCGGCGACCGACGACGTGGTGCTGGCCGATGGCACGTACCGCACAATCGGGCTTCCGAAGCGCGAGGAAGTGGGACGCATGCACGTACTCTTCGCGCGGCGGGAGGGCGCCTGGCGGGTGTTCCGGCTGCGCTTCGGCGCGGTAGCGTTGGAGGCGCCATTGGTGGGCATCGAACCTGCGGCGCATCACGATCCCCCCGGACCGGACGGCTGGATCACGCTGTTCGACGGGGAATCGGCGGCAGCGTTCCAGGACCTGGCGGGCGGGCCGCTTCCGTCCACTTGGCGTGTCGAGGACGGCGCGCTGCGCACTGTGCCGGGAAGGGGCGGGCGCGCCTTGCGCACGCGCGACACCTACCGCGCCTTTGAGCTGCAATGGGAGTGGAAGGCCGCGGCCAAATCCAACTCCGGTATAAAATACCGCCTCGTCTACATGGACACCAATACACCGGGTGGCGGATCCGACGGCGTCGGCTTCGAGTATCAGCTGGTGGACGACACCGGCGACCCTGGAGCAATCAAGCAACCCGCCGAGCGCAGCGGGGCTTTGTATCTGCAGGTGGCGCCGAAAGGCGCGGTGCTGAAGCCGCTCGGCGAGTGGAACCGCAGCACACTGATCGTGCGCGGGTCCAGAAGCGAGCACTGGCTCAACGGCGTGAAAGTGGTGGAGTACGAGGCCGAATCGATGGCGCCCGAGAGTCCCATCATCCTGCAACACCACCTGACCAACTTTTGGTTTCGCAACATCCGGATTCGCAGGCTGGACTGACCGCTCCCTTACGGCCGCGGCGTACCTGTGGCGCTATATCTAGTGAGGTATCCCGGTCATTTCGTCCACAGTGGTGAGCCGATCCTGCGGATATGCCAAACGTTGTTTAGGATGTGGATGAACACCTGCGTGAGTTCCCGATCGACGTGGCGCTGCTGCCGATCAATGGTCGCGTGCCGGAACGTCGCGTGGCGGGCAACGTGGACGGCCGCGAGGCCGCGCAACTGAGTAAGGAGATTGGGGCCAGGGCGGTGATCCCTTGCCACTACGAGATGTTCACGTTCAACACGGCCGATCCGGCTGCTTTCGTGGAGGCCGCCAGAGAGATCGGCCAGCGGTGCGATGCGCTGGGGTGCGGCGAGCGCTGGGAGAGGGCCGTTCGGTCATCGGTGCTCGAACGGATTGAGAACAGGCACCCGGAATGTTCCAAAGTCGCGAACATTCCGCGTGACGATGGTCATCCGATGAACGGCGGCCGCAGCTGCAATCATGACGTCCGCCTACAACTGGCCCGGTGTTCCAACCATCAGCCGGGCCCATAGCCGAAAGACTTCCGCCGTCATGGGCAGAACCTGCGATATTCCAGGCGCCGATCTCGGAACTGTATGACAAACAGGACTCCGGCCCTGAGTCTTCTACTGCAGAAGAAGTTCTTCGAGAACGCCGCGGCTGCCTTCGAGCAGATAGGACGGCCGAACCATTCCGCCGAGCAGAAAAGGATCGTCTGCCTGGAAAAAAGTCCAGACAAAGGACGAGGTTCTGGCCGAGCTGATGGCGGAGGACGTCGCGCTAAGAAAACATGGGAGAGATCTGACCGAGGTCACCGTCAGCAACTTCTAAGGAGTCATCCGCGCCTCGTGCAGATGAACACGTAATCTTGGACGCTTTGCGATCCCGCAAGTCTGGTTCTCTACGGGCGATGCCAAGCCAGTTCGAGACCTCATGCGCGATCTGGAAAGGGTGAATCGCGGCGAACCTTGAGCGAACCGTCTCTTTCTCCATTCGAATCGAAACTTGTATAATCCACAGATGCAAGGAATACCCTGGAGCACAATTGCGCTCGGCTCGCTGTTGCTCATCTCGGCCTGCTCAAAAGGAGGACAGGAAGTGCAATCTCCGCAACCTGAAAAGTCGAAGCCGCCTGTCAAAATGGAGCAGCGCGGGCGCATCCTTGGAATCGGCGGTGTCTTCTTCAAATCCGCTAATCGTGATCAGATGCGCGAATGGTATTCGAAGCATCTTGGACTCGCTGACAAAGGCGGAGGCGTGATGCTTCCGTGGCGCGAACACGACGACCCGCAAAAGGAACACGTTACAGTTTGGACTGTTTTTCCCGCCTCCACTAACTATTTCGATCCCAGCCACGCACCGTTCATGGTCAACTACATCGTGGACGATCTGGATGCTTTGCTCGACCGCTTAAAACAAGAGGGAGTAAAGATTGACGCCAAACGAATGAATGAATCCTACGGTCGCTTTGCCTGGATCTATGACCTGGATGGGAATAAGATTGAGCTCTGGCAGCCGGCGTCCGCAAAGCCCTAAGGGCCTTCCACTGCACTTACTCAATCGGTTTTCTGTAGCTACGGTCCCGTAGTAGTAGAATTTCCGGAAATGCTTCGCGCCTGGTCATCTCAATATCCGCATCGGCCGATTATTCCGCCGGATAAGTCGCCAAGGGACGAGTGATCTGTCTTCCGCCGGCCCATCCGCGCTTCTGTAAACGGTAACAGTCAGTCGGGGTTACCTGAAAGTCCGGATGCCGTTCGATGCTGAGAAGTCGATTCACGGGTTCCAGGCGGCGAATGGCAGCGCGTTGCTGATGCCGTTCGTCACAGCGCCAGGAGAAGCGCAAATACGGAGAGCAGCGCAGCGTATTAGCATGACGGACAGGGCAATTCATGCGAACCGGAATCCGTTGTTTGGCAGCCATTACCCTCAGCGGACTGCTTGCTGCTGCGCCGAAGCCGGCCGTCAAGCGGTTAAACGGCAGCACGATTTCGCCGAAAGAAATTGATGAATCAGTATTGCGCCTGATGCGCGCAGCTGAAGTAACCGGGGTCGGCATCACCGATCTTCAATAACGGAAGGGTCGCCTATTCGAAGACATATGGACTGCGTGATGTCGAGAAGCAACTGCCCTTGACCGATGATTCCGTAATGGGTGGCGCTTCCTTAAGCAAAGTGGCATTCACATATCTCGTGATGCAACTCGTTGCGGACGGAACTCTGGATCTCGATAAACCGGTACAAGAATACCTCCCCAAGCCGCTCCCGGAGTATCGCGGGCTATCAGGATCTGATTGACGACCCCCGATACAAGAGAATCACCGGACGGATGTTGCTGAGCCACACCAGCGGCTTTCCGAACCTTCGTTGGCTCAATCCCGACCGAAAGCTGAATATCAATTTCGAGCCGGGATCGAGATACGCCTACTCGGGCGAGGGAATCCAGCTCTTACAGCTTGTCGTCGAGACCATCACCGGCAAGCCATTGAAGGACCTGATGCAAGAGCGCGTGTTTCGTCCTCTGGTATGTCGCGCACCAGCATGGTTTCCGAGCAACGGTTCGAGGACAATTACGCGAACGGCTACGACGAGTGGGGACGCTCTCTCGGGCATCAGCAAAGGAAGACCGCCGCGGCGGCAGGTTCGATGCAGACGACTTTGCGTGACTTCACGCGATTCATGCGGGCGATGATCGCAGGAAAGGGCTACCCAAGTCCGCCAGGGAGTCGATGCTGAGCCCGCAGATCCAGATCTTCTCCAAGCATCAGTTTCCGACACTCGATACATCTACCACCCCAGAGAACAAAGGCATCCGCTTGAGCTACGGGCTCGGATGGGGCCTGTTTTGGAGTCCGTTCGGCAAAGCCTTTTTCAAAGAAGGGCACGATGAAGGCTTCCGACACTACACGGTCGTATTCGACAAACCGAAAGACGGCATCGTCATCATGACCAACAGCTCCAATGGCGAAGGCATCTTCAAGGACCTTCTCGAATCGTTGCTCGGGAACACCTTTACGCCGATCGCCTGGGAAGGGTTCACGCCTTACAACGAATTGCCGCCCCGCAAGCCCTTGCCGACGCACAGTGAGATCGCACCTGGCTCCGAAGTTGCTCGACCGGCTGGCTGGCCGGTATGCACTTCCGGGCGTGGTCCTGAAGATCACGCGTCAGGACGGACATTTGCTTCTTCAGGAGAACGAGGAAGCACCGGGTCAACTATTTCCCGAAGCGGCGCTTCGTTTCTTCAGCAAGACCTCAGACGATGTCGTCACCTTTGAGCTTGACGGCAACGGCAAAGTCACCCGATTAGTCCTCCATACGGGAGGCCGAAGTATCCCTGTCAACCGGATCGAATGAGATCCCGGAAGCCGCCAAGTGCACCGCGACCTCCCAATTTCCAGCACAGGTGCCAAGGGAGCCTCGCACAGACCGCTACTTCGGTCAGCGGTGCACTTCCGGCTCGATGCCCATTCGGTCGGTGACGGCGTCGCGAATCTTCTGCTTGCATCCGAGGTAACGCTCAGTCGTCTGATGGAGACATTCCCGAGCAGGAATTCGATCTGATCGAGTTCACCGTCGGCTTGGTGGCATAGCCTCGCGCAAGTCCGCCAGACATGCTGCATGTCGGCATGTCCGTCGCTATGCCGAATGCCGGATTATGCCGAATCGCGTCATGTAGTAGCGAGAGTCGGTTGGTTTGAGGCTGGCCGTGCGGCATAGTCCAGAGCCGAACCCGCCATGCTGAAGGGATGCAATCATTCATTGATCCCTCGCTGGTCGAGCGCCCGCAGAGCGCTCCATAGCCCCCACTCCGGTTGGATCGAAGAACCCGTAGTGCAAAATGGATACATGTGGTCGGTCTCTCGAATCCGCGCACTCGGCGCCGCCTCCCTCCTGGCCGCCGGCATCGCGCTTTCCCAAAAACCAACCGCACCGCCCATCTCCTTCCGCAACGTCGTCGCCCAATCCGGTATCCGCTTCGTCCTCGATCAATCGCCCACCCCGCAGAAGCACATGATCGAAACCATGCCCGGTGGACTCGCGGCCTTCGATTACAACAACGACGGCCGGACCGATCTCTACTTCACCAACGGCGCCCTCAGCCCCACCCTCGTCAAACAGGGCGACCAGTTCTGCCAATCGCCTCTATCGCAACGACGGCGGAATGAAGTTCACCGACGTCACCGCTGAAGCCGGACTCGCCGGCGAGGGCTATGCCATGGGCGTCGCTGCCGGCGACTTCGACAACGACGGCAACGTGGACCTCTTCGTCGCCGGCGTCCTCCACAACACTCTGTATCGCAATCTCGGCAACGGCAAATTCCAGGACGTAACCGCCAAAAGCGGCGATCAAGAGCAACGAGTGGAGTGTCGCCGCCGGATGGTTCGACTTCGATAACGACGGCCTGCTCGACCTTCTCGTGGTGAACTACGGTAAGTGGTGGCCGGGCTTCGACAAGTTCTGCGGCGATGCCTCACGCAACCTGCGCGTCTACTGCCATCCGAAGTGGTTCGATCCGCACCCCAATCAGCTCTACCGCAACCGCGGCGACGGCACGTTTGAAGACGTCTCCGAGAAGTCCGGCATCGCAGCCCACCTCGGACGCGCCATGGGCGTGGTCTTCGCCGATTACGACGGCGATGGCCGCATGGACGCCTTCGTCACCAACGACAAACTCCCCAACTTTCTGTTCCACAACCTCGGTGGGGGCAAGTTTGAGGAAGCGGCCCTGCTCTCCGGCGCCGCCATGCTCGACCACGGCAAAGCCATCTCCAGCATGGGCGCCGATTTTCGCGACTACGACAACGACGGCCGCCCCGACCTCGCCATGACCGCGCTCGATGGCGAGACCTTTCCCATCTTCCACAACGACGGCGGCGGCCTCTTCCACGACGCCACTTACTCCACCCGCATGGGACCGCTCTCCATCCATCACGGCGGTTGGGGCGTCGGACTCGTGGATCTCGATAATGACGGCTGGAAGGACCTATTCACTACCAACGCCAATGTCAATGACCTGGTGGAGATGTTCGAAGCCGCCACTTACAAACAGTCCAACATGGTATTCCGTAACACCGGCAAGGGTGGATTCCAGGAGGTGTCTTCCCCCGAACTGGCAGCGGAGAAGCACGCCCATCGCGGCGTAGTCTTTGCGGATTTCGACGGGGACGGCCGAATCGACACTGCCGTGTCCTCCCTGGGCGATCCAGCCGAGTTATGGCAAAATACCAGCCCGGGCTCTGGACACTGGATCACTGTGAAACTGCGCGGAACCAAGAGCAATCGCGACGGCATCGGCGCTGAGGTCCGCATCGGCTCGCAGATGAATCACATGACCACCAGCGGCGGTTATGCGTCCTCCACCCACGCCGGGGTCCACTTCGGCCTCGGATCCACGGACACTGTGCCCCGCATAGAGATCAAATGGCCCAGCGGCCGGACTCAGGTCCTAACCGGAGTGAAGGCCGATCAGGTGCTCCTGGTTACCGAGCCCTGAACCGACTCCCGGACCAGCCGGCAGTTCTCCCGCACCTGCTCCTCGCGCTTTGGAAACATCCCGATCACCACGGCGTCGGACGGCTTGGCATACCGGAATGCCAGGTCCAGTGCGGCGCGCTTCGCCTCGGGTGTTGCCGAATGGCGCGTCGCGCCGTACACCTTGAAGATCAGGCACGGCTTTGACATCCGGCTCACCCGCGCGAGCATCTTCTCGCGATCCTCATCGCGGAACGTATCGCCATCCACGATGCGGAACACGCAGGTCATGTAGAAATCCACGTCCCATCCCTGCGATTCCACATGATCCACCACCTCCGGGATATGCGTCCCCAACCCCACCCGCACACCCGACTGACGGATGATCTTCAGCCGCTCACGCGACTTCCTCGATCTTTCCCTCGTTCCAGAACTTGTCCGTCGAACTGCCGTGATGATAGATCCCCAGGGGCTTCATCGCCGCCGCATCGGCAATATTCCGCCGGAAATCCGCCAGCTCCGGCGCGGTTTGGGCGATCCACTGGATCCGCCCTCCCTCCAGCCGGTACTCGTTCAACAGCCGCATGATGTGGCGATCCGCGCGGGATTGCCACGTGTTCACTCCGGCCGCCTCGCACTCCGCCAGCAGTTTCTTGATGTTGGCCGACGTGAAGTAATCCCGCATCTCGGCGTCCATCGCGTCGCGAGACATGCGAGTTACCGCTCACCGGATTCCCGCCCACAATCAGCCGCGAAACCGTATAACTCCCGAACGGTATCGTAGGCATTCTGTCTTGTGCCGCCACGGATGCCGCCGCCGTGGCCGACAATAACAAGTCGCGCCTGGAAATCATGGTTACCTCGCACTCAATGACGTCTCGCCTTTCGCCAGCCCGTCCGACGACGCCGACACCCGGATCGCCCCGCCTTGCCCTTCTCCGTCCGCACAATCAGCAGCGCCATCCCGCTGAATGCCTTCCGGTGGTCGGCCTGGAACGACTCGATGGTGGCCGCGTTGCCGTTGTCCACCGCGGCAATCCGCCCCGCGCCCTCCACCTGGAATCGCACCTCGTTGTCGGCCATCGGACACAGGTTGCCGTCCTTATCTTCCACCCGCACCGTGACGAACCCCAGGTCGGTCCCATCGGCCGACAGCGCCGTCCGGTCGGGAATCAGCCGGATCCGCGCGGGCGCGCCCGCCGTCCTGATCTCGGTCACCGCCGCCTGCTTGCCCTTCTGGTACGCGATCGGCCTTGATGGATCCCGCATGGTACGGAACCTGCCACATTAGCCGGTACGGAGTCTTGTACTTGCCGTCCTTGCTGATGTTGGGACCAACCGGCAACTCCACCGGCTCCGCCGCCGCGAGCCTTGCGGCCCAGTGACTGGCCGTTTACGAAGAGCTCCACTTCATCCGCGTTCGTGTACGCCATCACCGGAATCGTCTGCCCCTCGCGACCGGCCCAGTTCCAGTGCGGCAGCAGGTGGACCATCGGCTGCTTCGTCCACACGCTCTGGTACAGGTAGTAGCGATCTTTCGGAAACCCCGCCAAGTCCACGGTCCCGAAATACGAGCTGCGCGCGGGCCAGTCCCGATCCGGCGAGCCCACTCCCAGGAAGTAAGGAGTCGGTTCCCCCAGGTAATCGAAACCCGTCCACACGAATTCACCCAGGATATTGGGAAAGCGGTCCTGCTCCGCCAACTCGCGATCGGGCAACTGCGCCCACGGCGGAGAGATAATGTCGTAACTCGTCAACTGCAGCGACGCGTGCTTCTGATACTTTTCGAGCGGCAGGTGATACACACCCCGCGAACTCACGCACGAACTCGTCTCAGAGCCGTAAATCATCCAGTCCGGATGGTCAGCCAGAATCTTGGCATAGAACATCGGCTTATAGTTGAAGGCGGGGATATCCACGTTCTCGGCTAACTTGTTCTTGATGGCGCCTTCCCATTGGTCGAAAGCGGCCGTTGTGGGACG
The DNA here is from genome assembly GCA_963737465.1 of uncultured Acidobacteriota bacterium. Lineage (GTDB taxonomy): Bacteria > Acidobacteriota > Terriglobia > Bryobacterales > Bryobacteraceae > TMP-7. The sequence continues at coordinate 345,845 of CAVTTC010000010.1, read as the reverse complement.
CGTGCGATCCACTTCGTGGCAGATATCCGTCAGTTTCTTCGCCAACTGCCAGCCGTCCGCGCGACCCTGCTCCGGAATCTCGTTGCCGATGCTCCACATGATGATCGACGGATGATTCCGATCCCGCTGCAGCATGTCCCGGAGATCGGTCTCGCTCCACTGATCGAAGAACTTGCTCAGTCCGTTCTTCACTTTCGGAATGCGCCACATGTCGAACGCTTCGTCGATCACCAGCAGGCCCAGCCGGTCGGCATACTCCAGCACTTCCGGCGATGGCGGATTGTGGCTGGTGCGGATCGCATTCGCCCCCATCGCCCTTCATGATCTGCAGTTGCCTCTCCGTGGCCCGGCGATTCACCGCCGCGCCCAGCGCGCCCAGGTCGTGGTGCATGCACACGCCGTGCAACTTCACGTGCCGTCCATTCAGCAGGAACCCCCGCGTCTTGTCGAACTCGATGGTCCGGATGCCGAACGGCGTCTCGTACCGGTCCACCACCCGGTTGCCATCCTTGACGACGTCACAACCCGGTACAGGTACGGCGCGTCGATATCCCACCGTTGGGGACGCGCTACCGTGATCCGATCCTCGGCCTTCTCCGTGGCCCCCGCCGCCATGTCCAGCGCGCGGGTGCTGCGACCCGCCTCCTTGCCGTCGGCATCCACAATCGTGGTTTCGAGTTGCACCTTCGCGGCCCCGCCCCGATTGCGGACCTCCGTGCGGAATGGCCACCGTGGCCTGGGCGTCCGTCACCTCCGGCGTCGTCACATACGTGCCCCACCGCGCCACATGGGTCGCCCCTGTGACGTCCAGCCAAACATTCCGGTAGATGCCCGCGCCGGGATACCATCGTGACGACTGATCCTCCGGCGCCAGCCGCACGGCGATGACATTCGGGTTGCCGTCCATATCAGATGGGGCGTCAGGTCGAACCCGAACCCGATGTACCCGTACGGGCGCCCGCCCAGTTCCTTGCCGTTGAGCCACACCCGTGCGTTCGACATCGCCCCGTCGAACTCCAGCCAGAAATACTTGCCCTTGGTGTCCCCAGTCAGCGTGAACGTCTTGCGATACCAAGCCACGCCGAAATACGGGAGCGCCCCCGCGTGCGGGTTGATCTTGGGGTTGAATGGACCCTCAATCGCCCAGTCATGTGGCAGATCCAGCTCGCGCCAGGATCCATCGGCAAACCCCGGCTGTTCCGCGCCGGGCGCGTCCGTTTTCAGAAACCGCCAGTGATCGTTAAACGGAAGCCGGCGCTCGCCGCCGACACGCACATCGGCGCCAAACGCACCGGCGGTCGCGATAATAAGCGTAAAAAGAAAAGTACGAAAAGACATGCGGACCTCGTTGACCAATATGAACCTATCACGGTGCACGTTGGCCGTGCGGGCAGCGTCAAACCTGTGGGAGAGACTATGCGTTATTTTGTCGTCGTGCTGATGGCCGCCCTCTGCGCTACCGCTCAGGAGAATGATGAGCGCGTCTTCCGCTACACCGGCGGCGAGTCGGTTCGCGACATGCAGGAGATCGCCACCGTGATCCGATCGGTATCCGACATCCGCGATGTGTCTGTCGATACCACCTTGCGGACCCTCACCGTGCGCCCCGCCGGCGCCCCCATGGGAGCCGTCGAGTGGGTGTTCCAGCAGCTCGATAGGCCCGGCGAGTCCCCTGAACATCGCGAATACCACATCCCTTATGGCGCTGAGAACGTCGTCCGCGTCTTCTATCCGCTCCATGCCCGCACCGTACAGGACCTGAATGAGATGGCCACCACCGTGCGAGCCATCGGCGACATCCGGCGGGTATTCACCTACAACAAGGTTCCTGGCGGCGCCATCGTTCTGCGCGGGACGCCCGGCCAGGCCGCGATGGCCGAATGGATGATCGCCCAACTCGACCAGACGCAGCCGCCCAGGCCCTCAATGAGCGAGTACCGGATGCCCGAAGGCGGCGCCGAAAACATCGTCCGCATCTACTTTCTCGCCCATGCGGAAACGCCCGAGCGTCTCCAGGAGATCGCCGTCGAAGTGCGGACTGGCGCCATGATCCGGCGGGCGTTCCTCTATAATGCGCTAAGGGCCATCGCCTTGCGCGGTACAGCGGAGCAGCTCGACATGGCCAATCGGATGATCGAGGAGCGGGACAAATGAACAGACGGCAATTCCTGGCTGCGGCTGCGGCCGCCCCGGCCCTGCGAGCCCAGGCGCCCCAGTGGGGTTCACCGGTTTTGGACACGCATCTGCATTTGCGCAAGGGTCTGGACGCGAACTTTGTCCACATCGAAGGATGCGGCGTGAAGAAAGCTGTGCTGCTCTCGCGCAGCGGAACCACGGAGCAGGTCCACGAAATTCAGGCCAAGTACCCCAATCGATTCGTTTGGGCCGTTGCCACCGACATCACCAAGCCGGAGGCCGTCGCCATGCTCACGCAGGCCGTGAAGGACGGAGCCCTCGGCTTCGGCGAGCTCAAGTTCCACGTCGCCGCCGACGGTCCCGAACTGCGGCGCATGTACGCACTGGCTGGACGAGCTCGACGTGCCCATCCTGGTCCACTTCCAGGAGGTCGATCACTTTCCTGGGGAAGGCAAGTGGGCTACGGGCTACCAGAAGAATTTCGAGGCCATGCTGAAGGCCTACCCGAAGACCCGCTTCGTCGGGCACGCCGACGCCTTCTGGGCTAACGTCAGCGCTGACTATGCCAATGACGTCGCCTACCCCACGGGTCCCATCAAGCCCGGCGGCATCACCGACAGGCTGTTATCGGATTACCCGAACTTATTCGGCGACCTCTCCGCTAACTCCTGTAACAACGCCCTGTCTCGCGACGCCGAATTCACCGCCGGATTCCTGGCTCGCCATCAGGACAAGTTAGTCTTCGGCAGCGACTGCAGCTGCGCCGACGGCAAAGGCGGAGGCATCTCCCAAGCCAACAACCCCGTAGCCAGCCGCCTCGCCGGTAAGTGCGTAGCAAGGGAGACCCTAACTCTATTAAAGAAATCCGCCCAACCCAAAGTCTTCCAAAAACTAACCTGGGAAAACGGCCACCGCCTCTGGAAAATCCCCAGTTAGTGCAGGGCAGACTTCAGTCCCGCTGCCGACTTACAAAGACCCAGCCGCCAACCGGTCCAGCAAAACAAACCGGTCCCGATCCCACTCCGGCTTAGCCCCCGATTCCACATCAATCCGCATCACCGGACTCCCCGTACCACTGAAAGCCGGCCACTCCGGAACCCCGGCCCCATTCGGATTCGCCTTCTTGATGAAGTTGGCAAACGCCTCCTGCATCGTCTTCGACACCTTGAAATCCTCCGGAGTCCACGCATACACCTTGTTCGTCGCGAGATTCCCCATGGCGTATTCGATCTCGGCGGAATGCACGGCCCCGCGTGCCGGCGGAGGCGGCGGAGTACCCGGATTCGCGTTCCGAATCACGCCTCCCGCCAGCCCCGCCTGGGCGTTGCCCATCGACGCATTCATCGCCGGACGCGGCCGCGAGTAGAAGTAGCGGTACACCGGCTTGCCGCCGCCGGTCCGCACCTGCTCATCCGCCCACTTCCACGTGCTGTAGGCGATGAACCGTGCGCTCGCCAGCGCCGTGGCCGAGTCCTGCACCTCTTCCTTCGTCTCCCCGGGGTACGCCTTCAGGACTTCGGCGGCGTGCGCGCCATAGAGCCTCTCCACGGCCTTGCGATAGTTCTCGGGCGTGGCTTCCTCGCGGCCCAAAATCATACGCCCGGTCATCTCCTCCGAGTTCCATCCCACCATCAACGGCACATGCGCCTGCTTGCCTCCCTCGAACAGCGCCAGCGGCGCCTCCGGGAAGAAGTAGCCGTCGATCGTCGGCGAGAACCGTCCCGCGCCCGGCTTCCCCGACGCCTCCAGCAGCTTGTCCGCGGGCATCTTGCGCAACTCGGCGAGCGACCCTGCCCCCACCGTCGTCCCGAACTTCTGCCCCTCCTGTTCGGCCTGCGCCAGTGGAACCGCCGGCAGCGTCCCCAGCAGCGATCCGCTCTCCCCGATCGCGCCCGCGATCAGGTCCTTCGATAACGGCGACGCCATCTGCGCGCTCACCGAAACCGATCCCGCCGATTCGCCCGCAATCGTCACCTTTGCCGGATCTCCGCCGAAAGCCGCGATGTTTTTCTTCACCCACTCGAGTGCCGCGCTCTGGTCCAGCAGCGCGTAATTGCCCGAAGCGTGATGCGGCGATTCCGCGGTCAGTTCCGGATGCGCCATGAATCCGAACACGCCCAGCCGGTAATTCACCGTCAGAGCGACGATTCCCTTCGTAGCCATGCTCTCGCCGTCGTAGCGGGGCTCGGAGCCGTCGCCCGCACGGAATCCGCCGCCGAAGTAATACACCAGCACCGGCAGTTTCTCTTTGCCCGACTTGGCGGGCGTCCACACGTTCAGGTAGAGGCAATCCTCGCTCATCCCGTCGGAGCGGAAGTTCATGTCACCGAACAAGGCCTGCTGCATGCACCGCGGTCCGAACTTGGCGGCCTGCCGCACCCCCGTCCATTTCTTCGGCGGCTGGGGCGCCTTCCATCGCAGATCCCCCGCCGGCGGCTGGGCGAAGGGAATGCCTTTAAACATCCGGATGCCCGTTTCGGAGGAGCGGGTTCCTTCAAGAACACCATTGGCCGTCTTCACCCGTTCGGCGCCAAACACCGCGCCAGGTACAAGCACAGCCAGCAAAATAAGAGCGGTTCGCATATACCCACGAGTCTCTCACGAAAATTCCCACCTCCCCTGTAACGATCCGCCCTTAAAAGACACAAACACCAGAGCGCCACCAACCAAGGAGGAGCCACATGGCCCAAAAATCGCTAGCCCAAACGGCCGCCGAAATAGCCGCCAAAACCTACAAAATCAAAAAACCCGCCGTAGTCGATCACGCCCAGGCGCCCGACCCGAAAACCAAAAAGCCCGTTCATCGATTCCGAGTCGTCGGCGAGGACGACGGAAACGGCCCTGCGTATTCCGTCTTCCTCAACGACCAGGGCGAACCCGTGGAGGCCCAGGACGCGTCTTCGCCCCCTCGGTGGGAACCGTGCCGCCCGGCGCGCCCATTCCCGCCGGCCCTCCCATCACCATCAGTCCGGACACCAATGTCCTCACGCTGAACCCCACCGACACGCTCGATGAGACCATCACCGTCAAGATCCCCAAGAGCGCCGGCACACCCAAAGCGGACGTCTACTTCCTCGCCGACACCACTTCCTCCATGAGCAACATTCTGGGAGCCGTGCAAACCGGCGCGAACAACATCCTCACCGCGCTCACCGGACTCGGCGTGGACATCGTCTTCGGCGTCGGCAATTACAAGGACTTCGCATCCGGCGATCCCTACGGTTTCCAGCACCAGTTGAACCCCACCAACGTCGCGGCCACGGTCACGGCGGCCATCAACGCCTGGTCGGCCAGCGGCGGAGGCGACATCCCAGAAGCCGCCCTCTTCGCGCTCGACAGCCTCGCCGTCCCTCCCGGACCCACCCATCGGCTGGCGCGCCGGAAGCAAGCGCATCATCGTGTGGTTCGGCGACGCCCCCAGTCACGATCCCATCTGCACCGCGGTTTCCGGACACCCCACGGTGACGGAAGCGAGCGCCACAGCCAAGCTGGTGGCCCAATCCATCGCGGTCCTGGCCATCTCAACGGCCACCCCCGGCCTCGACGACAACCCTGGTCCGGGCTATGGAGCCTGCGGACCCGGCGGAGCGGCGGGGCAGGGAACGCGCATCGCCAACCAGACTGGCGGAAAGTTCGTCAGCGGCGTCAATCCGGCCACCATCGTCAACACCATCGTCAACCTGGTCACCGGAGCCATCGGCGTCATTCAGAATGTGAAGCTGGTCCCTTCGGCCACCGTTGCCGGATTCATCACCTCCATCACGCCGCCCGGAGGCTACGGCCCGCTCGCCGGAGATCAGGATCACACCCTCACCTTCGACGTGAAGTTCCACGGCATCCCCTGCACGGCCGAACAGCAGGTGTTCTCCGGGACCATCGATGTCGTCGCCGACGGCGTCGTAGTGGCCTCCAAAAAGGTGCAGATCACCGTGCCGCCGTGCGCGCCGAAGCTATTCGTCTATGCCGTGAAGTTCGTCTGTGGAGTGCAAACGGAATGCGGCTGCGGATGCGCCCCCGTCCAACCCGGCCGGTACGCCACGGAGATCAACATCCACAATTACTCGTCCAAAGAGGTCCGCATCCTCAAGCGCTTCATCCCCGTGGTCCTCGCCGGAGCCGCGGCCGGACGCGAGCCCGGAGTATCGCCTTCGCGCGCCGAAGACACCATCACGCTTCCGCCGCACTCGGCCACCATGGACGATTGTTGCCGCATCGCCGAGCTCCTTCTCGGAACGGTCCCCAGCGGTCCACTACCCGTCACCATCGGGTTCCTCGAAATCACGGCCGCCGCTGAGCTGGCCGTCACGGCAGTCTATACCACCAGCGGTCTGGAGACCGGTGGAGTGTCCATTGAAGTACAGCAAATCGCCGCCCAGCGCGCGTGAAGAAATCGAACGAAAGGAACAGCCATGTCACACATCACAGGATCGGTTCAGGTACTCGGCGCGCCGCTCGTCATCGGCCCCGGCGACACCGTCTTCAATCCGCCGCAATCGCCGGAGCCGGGAGGCACCAAGCTCCTCATGCTCCACTTTCAGAACCTCAACTTCAAGCCAGGCGACCAGCTCCAGGTGAACCTCGGATACGCCACGGACACCTTCACCGCCGCCGACGGGCCCGACTTCTGGACCCGCCCCGTCAACGTCTACATCTTCCCCGCGGGCGTCCAGATTAGCTACGTCCCCGGCGGCGCCGATCATTCCGGCAGCGTCCAGCTCGATCAGTTCGGTCGTGGCGAGCGCCACGTCGGCCAGCCCGGCCACCCCAGCATTTCCAATTGCGATCCCTTCTATACCGGCACCTACCAGGAGCCCACCTACGATCCCTTCTGGTACTGCTCCAATCCTCCCAATTGGGAGAACGAGGCCGCCGTCACCGACCCCACCGATGTGCGCGCCCGCGTCGCCCGCAGCGTCGGCATGATCTTCTCCGTAGAAGCTCCGGACCTCTCCACGTGCTCGGTCACGCTGGTCGATACCGACAAGGTGATCACCGCCGGACACTGCCACACGCCGCAGCAGGCGCTCACCAGCTCCGTCGTGTTCGATTACCAGACGCTCGCCGATGGAAGCCGCCCTCCCGGCTACAATCCGAAGTTCTACAAGGTGAAAGCCGTCCTCGCTCACCACAACGACGGCATCGGCGATTTCAGCCTGCTCCAGTTCGCGGAAGCTCCCGCCGGAATCCCGCCCATCCAGATGCGGCCCACCCTGCCTCTGGTAGGCGAGCAGGTCTTCGGCGTCCACCATCCCAATGGCGCGGTGAAGAAACTGTCCCTCCCGCACAGCGAAGGATTCGCCACCGTGTCCGGCTCGAGCTCCGCGGCCATCAACGTCCCCATCCCCTCGGACTTCCACGTTTCGGGCGGCAGTTCCGGATCGGGCCTGTTCGATGCCGCCGGGCGCATCGTCGGCATCCTGTCGAACGGCGCCCCGTGTTCGGGATCTCCGCTGAACTACTTCCCCATCGCCACCGTTCTCACGGCCATCATTCCCACACCGCCGCCGCCCATCACCCGCGACGTGATGGTGGTGATCGACCGTTCGGGCAGCATGTCCTCGGACGACGGCACCGGACGCCCGAAGATCGAGGCCGCGCGCGACGCCGTGTCGCTGTTCGTCCAGCTCGTCAGGGCCGGTACGGGCAACCGCGTGGGCCTGGTCTCCTTCAGCACTGCGGCGGCCACCCCCTTCGCCATCACCCCTGTCACCGGAGCCAGCAAGAACACGCTGATCGGCCCTCCGCCCTTCTCCTCCGGCATCGTCGGAGGACTCACTCCCAGCGGCAATACCACCATCGGCGGAGGCCTCGAAGCCGCGCGCCTGCAGTTCCCGTTCCCCGGCGCCAATCCGCGCTCCATCCTGTTGTTGACCGACGGCCTGGAGAACACCGCGCCCATGGTGGCCGATGTCGAGCCCGCGCTCAGCGGAATCAACATCAATGCCATCGGGCTCGGCAGCGATTCGAACCTCAACGGACTGCTCCTGTCGAATCTCGCCACCTCCCACGGCGGCCTGTATCAGCAAACCCCGGGCGGCATAACCCTGGAGAAGTTCTTCTCCGCGGCCTTCGGCAACATCTTCGAAACCGGCATCCTGATGGATCCCGAATTCGATCTGCCGGCCAACCAGGACGGCGACCCGCTCCCGTTCCGTGTCTGCGGCGAGGAAACCATTACCGCCGTCGTGGGCTGGGATCGCACCGATACCACCCTGATCATCGAAGTCACCACGCCCGCAGGCGCGTCCATTGTTGCCCCCATGCCCGCGGTGGAATCGGCCACCGGCCGCACGTGGAGTTTCCTGCGCATCAAGCTTCCCTTTGGCAGCGAGCGCGACGGCCTCTGGAAGGTCCGCGTCCTGCGCCCGCGTGGCAGCGGAGAGTTCCCGCCCCCCACGCCCGCCCTGCGCTACTTCGTCAACGTGATTCCATCCGGAGGACCGAAATTCCTCAGGCGTCCGGATTCCAATCACTACTACACCGGCGACGCGTTCAACCCCATGTTGTGGATCCGCCACGACGACGGCGGATGGCCGGAGAACATCGCCATCAACATGACCGTCTCCCGGCCCGACGCGGGCGTCGGTAACATCCTCGCCGCCTCCGGCCTGGGCTGCTCCCGGCTCCATCGATGCGGACGTGATTCCCGCCCGCCAGGCCACTCTACAAGCCATCGAGGCGTCCACCGGGAAACCCGTGGTCAAGTACGTGGACACCTCGTTCGCCATGGCCGACGATTCCGCCAACACGCGCGGCCAGTTCGAATCCGGCGGCACCTTCGGCAAGGAGTTGACCGACTTCTTCACCATGGAAGGCACCTACACGTTCTACGCCAAGGCCACCTACGGAGAGGACTGCCTCGGCATGCGCGAAATGAAATGGTCGGTGCATGTCGATGTCGGCATCGACCCCGGCAAGACCGTCGTCACCTCAACGCCTCTGCCGCCGCGGCCCGATGGCGGCCAGTGTTATCGCCTGACCTTCAAGCCCGCCGACAAGTATGGGAACCTGTTGGGACCCGGACGCGCCGGCGGATTCACCATCGTCGCCCAACCCGGAAGCACTCCATCGGCGACGGTAGTGGATCTGGGCAACGGCTCCTATCAATGCGATGTCTGCACGGATCCGAATACCATCGATCCGCCCCAGATCGGCGTTGCGCAGCCAGGCCGCGATCCCGTGATCCTGGTGCCGCCAATCCGCCTGCTCATCTACAGCGTGAAGTTCGTCTGTGGCGAGCAGAAGGATGACGAGTGCTGCGGCTGCGCCCCCGTCCGGCCGGGCCATTACTCCACGGAGATCAACATCCTGAACCCCACGGGCAAGGATGCGCCGATGTTGTTGAGGCCCATCCCGCTGGTAGTTGCCGGTGCCGTCACCGGCCGCGAACCGAAATTCAGTGGACCCGGGAAAGCGGACGCCATCCGCCTGCCGGCCCATTCCGCAACCATGGCCGATTGCTGCCGCATCCAGGAACTGATCCTGGGCGCCAAGCCCCAGGGCGAAGTGCCGCTAACCATAGGAATGCTGGAAATCGTCAGCACCGTGGAGCTAAGCGTCACCGCCGTCTACACCGCGACAAATGGCAAAGGCTAATCGCCGTCAATCGATGTAACCCAAATCCCGCCCAAGCCGCTAGTGTAGGGCAAAGCGCGAACAAAAGGGGTGGGGCAGGCCCCCGGCTTGCGGCGGCCTCTCAGGCCGCCAGCGCCGGGGCTCTCAGCCCCGCTCCTCCCCTCCGTTCACAGCCTCGCAGAGGGACTCAGGCAACACAGCCAGCATGTCCTCAAGAGCCTTCACCTGTTTCGTAATCCGGTCCCGGACATCATTAATCACCGCCGACCGTTGCAGCGCTTCGGCCAGTCCGGTAGCGCCGTCGAAGCCCGCTTCCTCCGCCCAAACTCTCGCGTCCCCTTTGATGTGGACATGCCCGAACGCGGCATGACGCTCCGAGAGCAGTCCGGGATGCTCGCGCACGAGCTCCAAATACTCGGGCTGATCCCGGTATGCGGCAAACAACGCATCGCCATCCGCGGCCTCCGCTGCCCACCGCGGAAATAAGCCAACCAGCCGCAATTCGTCGAGCAGCGCCTTACAGCCCCTGTCAAAACTTCGCGAGTTCAGCGCCCAGAGCCGTAGCCGGCGGCAACACGCCTCCTGGGTCAGCAGTTCCATGAAATCGCGTTCACTGAACGCATTCTCGGCCAGCCACCGCGCCAGATCTTTCTCGGAATCGAGACTGCGCTCTTCGCAGAAACTCGCACGCTCCTTCGCTACTTCCTCTTGAGTCACGCGAATGTCCAGCAGTGCGGCGAAAAAAGCCACCAGCGTCCGGTCCAGCGACGAGCGGCGCAGCCTCCGAAACTCCGGACAGTACAAGGCGGTGTGCTCCGCGATGCGCTCTTGCGAGATCGCGTAGTCGTTCACGTGGACGTCGCGATCCAGGTAGTAGAGAGTTTCGAAGGTCGATGAGCGGGCGAAGTCGAAGGCAACTTGCTGCGGCCGCGGCACGGAACCGTCCAGATAGCCGGCCACCAATTCTAGCAGTTCGCGGGCGTCCTCCTTTTTCTGATCCACGTAATCGACGGTCAGGGCCGATTGAACCGCGCAGCACTCTTCATCGGACAGGCCGAAGCTCTTCGATTGTCCGAGAATATTCGGCAGCACCCGTTCCTGGTAGTGGATCGACTTCGCGGCTTCCACAGCCCGTGCGGCGGGTTCCGCCCGGATCCTTCCTGCTGAAACGGCGCGATGGATCGACGCCCGGATATTGACCATCGGCAGCGAAAGCGATGGATACCCTCCGTGCTCGTCGCCGTGCAGCAGCGCCACTTCGTCGTCGCCTGAGACGATGCCGTCGCGGTACCAGCGATAGATCTCGCCGGCGCCGACGGTTCCATACGTCTCCGTCTCCACCGCCCGCAAAGCGCCCATGCTGGACGCGCCGCACACGGTGAGCCCGCGGCTCAGCAGGAAGCAGACCTCGTTGTGCCAGACCGAGAGGTTCTGATGAAAGGTGCCGTCAATCAGGCCGATAATGTCGGCACGGTCGCGGTCGGCGGCGGCAAGCAGGTCGCCTTGGGCCGCGGGCGGCCGGAACACGGCGCCGGGCAGAATCGCCCGCGCTTCGCCGGCGCTCATGCTCGGACCCAGAAAGATGGTCGCATTCATTGCATTTCCACCTCGATCTTGGGATACTCGCGGGCCCGCTTGCCGGGTAGATAGCCGTGATGCATATAGCCTTCGAACTTCGGGACCATCACCCGCACGACAAACACCGGAAATTCGGGCGGTGTAAGATCCGTCACCACCACTCTCTCGATGCCGGCGCTCCTGATGCGTCCGATCATGGTGGCCAGATCGGCCTCGAAACAATCGCCTGTTTCGGATCGGCGCAACGCCGCCGGGTCACTGTTTGCCTGCTCCTGCTGAATGGCCTGAACAGCGCGCGAAAAGTCCGTCCGCGAGCGGACGAATGCGGACCGGAAGATATCGTCGCGGGAACCGGCGATGAAGTTCAACCGGGCCTGCAGGGCCTCCGTGACGGCGCGCAGAATGGCGATTTCCGGGTCCAGGTGTGTCCCCGATCCTCTCACCACTCCCACGCCGCGATCGTCCTGGCTGTACACGAGGGCCGAATAGGTGGGACAGTCGGTGTCGGCTGTGCAATCGTAGACCACCACCTTTGCGCCGGCTCGATCGCACTTATCCAGCACGCTCGCCACCAGCGGGTACGTGCGCAGTTGTTCTTCTGCCAGAATCGGGATCCTGTGGTTGCGAGTGAGTGCGGCGTGGTAGTGGCACGCGATGGCGTCCCGCTCGATGCACTCGTATAGCCCCGACGCGATCGCTTCGAGAAACGAGTTGCCGGCCCCGAGTCCGTTGGAACTGACCTGGAACGCTCCCATGCTGGATATCAGGGTCCGGTTCCGAGACATCCCGACGAGCGTGAGCGGAATGGCTACTTCGCATTGGCCGATTAGGTCCCAGCCGAGGTGCCAGTGGATAGGCCAGTCGGCACTGAACATGTTCCACCGCGTCATCGGGAACTCGGACATCCGCGGAACCGGATAGCGTTCGGTTACTTCGTTAAACGACGCGCGGAACGACGGCGGCGAGGCCGTCTCGGCCGCGTGCAGTTCAAACGCCTCCATGGCGCCAGAGACGTTCGCCTGGTCGATCGTAAGTCCCTTGCCGGACGAACATGCGATGGTGATCGCATTCGGCCGGATGGCGAGCGTCGTCGGTACGCCGATATTGTCCAAGCCGGTAACGTCGGCGATACGGGTTACTCCGGCTCCGCGGAGGTACGGTTGCACCTCCGCGAACGTCTCGCGCGGATCCCGCGTCCGGTGTGTGCCGGAGTGGAACCCTTTAAAGCTTGTATACGGCTTACCGCGAAAGTAGACCGGCGGCTGTCCCTCGACTTGCCTGGGCTGGCCATCCGTTCCAGCTTGTATCGGCATTTACACCGGGACAGGAACGGGAACCACCATTGCAGCCACCGCGGCGGCCACTGCCGCTGCAGCGTGCTTCGCCGAAGGCAGTTCCTCGGTTCCGCCGGGCTCCCACCCGAAAGACGCAAACTGTTTGATGATGTGATCGCCTTCCAGATCGGCGCCGTGAGCCTTCAGCATCGCCTCAGCGTGTTTCATGAACAGAGGTTCTTTCGCCAGGCGCGCGGCAAACTGCTTCACATAGGCGGAGTGTTCGGGACTGCGGTGGAGATAGTCGAGTTTCTCAGGAGTCAACAGGCTCTTGAGTGCCGTCAGATTCGGATATCCGCCAGGCATTTTTATCGGATCAGGAGTAGTCGGCATTGTTGGTCGTCCTTCCTTTAGACTAAAGATCCGGCAGGCTTGCTGAAATTAACACGAGGCTGGGTACCTGTCAATTGCAGTCGGGACATGTGACCGTTACGCGGGCAAGCGGAGCCCAGCTAGTGGCAAATGCTGGTATAATTCTTCGGGTTTGGACGGCGCCAGAGTTGATTGTGAGGTTCGTTAAATGAGAATCAGCCCACGTTCGCCGCAGGATCGAGCCGGCGATCCCCTATTTGTCCCGCGCCTGCCTCAACTTCGCGGCGGAGTGGGAACGCCGCTCCGGCAAAGCGTGACGAGCTATGCCGAACTGCTGAGAAGTATCTGTGGCGCCTCGGACGACTCTGAACCCGTCGAGAGCTACAAAGGGCATCTCGGCGTGTCCAAGGCATTCGTTGCCGCCCACCAGGCGGCCGTGTGCCAGGTCCAGTGGAACGGCGATCTAGGCTCCATTTACACCAATCCGGGAGACGTGTCCGGCGTGCGCTGGGGGAGCGCAACCATGATCTCCAATGACCTGCTCCTGTCCTGCGGCCATTTGTTCGACCAGACCGGCGGCGGTTGGGAGCGGCCGAGACAGAATGGGACGCTGAATATCATCTCTCCGCAGGAATGCGCCAAAAATATGAAGGTCAATTTCAACTACCAGGACGATCCGAAAGGTCACCTGCGTCCTGAAAAGAGCTTTCCAATTCTCGAATTGCTGGAATACCGGCTGGGCGGTCTGGACATGGCGATTTGCAAAGTAGGCGAAAATCCCGGTGAGGTATTCGGTCAAACCGGGGTGTCGGCAACGGACGCGGCAGTTGGCGAGATGCTGTGCATTATCGGTCATCCTGCCGGCGATCCCAAGCGAATCGAAGCTGGGCCGGCCTCCGCGCTGCAGGGTAACGAGATCCACTACAGCGATATCGACACCCTCGGCGGGAACTCCGGTTCGGGCATCCTCCGGGCGTCCGATGGCCGGCTGGTTGGTGTTCATACGAACGGCGGCTGCACCGAATCCAGCCCGCGGGATGGTGGTTCGAACTATGGCCAGCGGATTACGGCCGTAATCGCCGCCTCACCCACCCTGCAGGCCATGCTGAGATAGGAGCTGTAGGGTGGACTTCATCCGCGCGAGACTTCAGTCTCGCAAGCCATTTTCAAAACTCAGCACTCAAGCTGGGGCAGCCAATCCCGGCAGCAAGTGGCTCTCAACCCCGCTCTGGGATTGGACATTCTCAGCCCAGCCAGCCAAGGAGGGCCATGTTTCAGTCCGAGGTAGGGCAGGCGGTTTCGCCTGCCGCGGGGCTCTCAGCCCCGCTCCGGAGTTAGACATCTCCAGCCCTGGCAGCTAAGATGGGCCAACCCGCGCCTTCAGTCCGTTGTAATGCGACCAGGGAATCATCTTCTCCCGCTGCATGCGCCCGACGACGATTCCCGGAGCGACCTTGTACTGCTTGGAAAACAGCCGAATCTCCGTAGTGCCCCGAGGCTTCATCTGCCGCAGGAGCATCCAGGTATTGGGCGGGATAAGCTGGTCAGCCGCGAAACGATTAGCCTCGTCCTCCCGGCTGTCTACCGTGTCGTCAAGCTCGATGAAGATGTCCTTCTTGGGGTGCAGAAGGATGTGTCCCGCCTCGTGGAAGAAGGTGAACCACAGTTGATCGTCCGTCTTCCCGCGGGCACTGAGTTGAATCAACGCCTTGTCGGCTGCCAGCCAGCGAGTAGCCCCCCAGGTGCGCGTCTTCGGCAGTTCCGGCACAAACACGACCGCCACACCGGAATCGGCGCAGAGCCGCACGGTCTCCGGTATCGCCTCAGGGATGGGCCGCAGCGTCAACTCCCTGATCTTGGCCAGGGCTTCGCGAAACCTCTCCTTCTGGAATGGCTGGCAGGCGATAGACCGGGCATCCAGTTCCCCCTTCCGCAGCCAGGCGAGTACGGCGGCGCGTTCCACCCGATGCGCCGCCGACTGCCGGAAAGCGGCACAAGTCCGCAGGTCGATCTGATCGAGCGCCTCGAAACTGGCCGCGCCGAAGTAGCTCAACAGTTCGGAGAGCATCTCGACAGCATCGGTCCGCTTCGGCAGCCAGCCCAGCTTGCACATTTCCTTCAAGGGGAAGCGCTGCAGCCTCTCCACCTGCTGTTCCAGGCGCGCCCGCTCCTCCTGCCGGACCATGTGATCGCGGTACTGGCGTTCAGCGTTGTTCCAGAACCGGGCCGGGATGCCGAGCACCCGCTCCAACTGGAGAGCCGTCTCTGGTTCAATGGGAGCCTTGCCGGTGATGATTTCGTTGACGGTCTTCTTCGTCCGGCCGATCCGGCCCGCCAGGTCCGTCTGGGTCATCCCAGTTCTTCCAGCTTCTCCTGGATGTAGAAGCCGGGCGGGGTTACGGTGTCGGGTTGATATTCGTTGCGAATCTCGTTACTCATGTGTGTCCTCGATCCCGAGGATCTTAACGGCGGTCACCCGCCTCCAGTCCATTCCTCCATCCTCTTTAGACGGCACGGGCTTGTGGCTCGGTATGAAGATCAACCGGTATGGGTGGTCGAGGTCGAACGAAAGGGTGCCCTTGAGGTTTCCCTTCAGCTCGTGCAGACGTCCCGGGACGTTTCTTAGGTCCTCCAGGGGCGTCGCCGCACGGAGCGCAGTCGTTAACGTATTACGTTAACAGGTTTTAGACAACGCTGCACTCCGGAGATGTACTCTGGAGATCGCTTACCGTCGCGGCCGCCGGGATCGGGGCGGGCCCTGTACACCTGAAACTCGGCGGTCTGTTAGAAACTTGGCGATCTCAGCCTCCAGCGCGGTCATCTTTTGCGCAAGCCATTCGACGACGGCCGTCTGATCTTCGGGCTAGGGCGCGTCAGCCGTCTAACACCAATTGACTTGCCCACCCCAGAAACTGATCGCAGATGAGACTCCGGATCCAGAGTTGTTCCCATTAGCCGCCGGCGACGACCAAGAGTACTACTGTCCCGAGGCGCCGCGGCCGCGTGGCGTTCCGGGAACGCCGCCCGGGCGTGCTCCAGGTCCTGGCCCCGTTGTTTCACGAAGACGGCGACATGGTGGACATCTTCCTTGATGAGCCGGTGAACGGTTCGGGCAAGGTCCGGATCGGCGACCATGGGCTGACGCTGATGCGACTCACGTACACCTACGACCTTGACACCGAGAACAAGCAGCGAATCTTCAGCCGCATTCTGTCAGAAAACCGGATTCAGGAACAGGACGGGCGGCTGTATATCGAGGCCGAACCCGAACGGCTGTGCCCGGCACTGCTTCAGTTCGCGCAGACGGTCGCCAAGGTCTCCAGCATGCAGTATTACAAGCGGGAAGTCATCCAGAACCTCTTCTACGAACAACTGGCCGAGTTCGTCGAGGAGAGACTGGCCGAGTACAACCCGCGCCGGAGCACGCTGCCGATTCCGGACCATGACGAGTACGAGGTGGATTACCAGTTCGATATCGGGCCGCGCTCGCTCTTTCTGTTCGGAGTGAAGGACAACGACAAGGCGCGGCTGGCCACCATTTCATGCCTGGAGTTTCAGCGGCGGCGCATCCCGTTCAAGGGCGTGATGGTGCACCAGGACTTCGAGAGCGGGATCACGAAGAAGGATCGTACCCGGATCACCAGCGCCAGCGACAAGCAGTTTCCGTCGCTTGACGACTTCCGGGAGAACGGCCCGCAGTTCTTCGAACGCGAAAGCGCGGCCTGAGCGGGTGCTCACGCCGCGCGCCACAGGGTCGATCATTCTTGGTTGCGGGGGTCATCCTTCACAGCGGAGTCGCCTCGCGAAGAATCCGGCACGCACGTACCAGTGGAGCGCCTTGGCAGTCCCGACATGGACCTTCATCCCGCGCAACTCCTGTAAATCCTGAACCAGCCCGGCGTGGTCCAGCAGACTGCGGCCAGGCTCCCAAGCCACCAGGAGATCGAGGTCGCTGTCCTCATTGGCCTCACCGCGGGCAACCGACCCGAACACCCGCAGGCCGTGGGGCGCCGCGCCGCTTCGCCAGTTGGAGAATCTCCTCCCGCCGCTCCGCCCGTAATCTGTCCGGCGCGACCACGCCTCCATTGTCCGACAATTTCAGGAAACGGCAACCAAATCGTTCCTGGTGATCTCCGTCTCCACCGTGAGCACCGTGTAAGTCCGCTTTCCGCCCCGGATCGTAGACCCCGATCTTTCGTACACTGAGGTAGGAGATCGTATGAGTTCCCATTCGGCCAATATCAACATCGAGCCCGTGATCTGGGCTAGGCTCATGCAGGCCCAGCGTCATGAGATCTCGCCGGAAACGGCCCGCTATCTCCTCTCCATCGAGTTCGGCGAGAGTGATCGCGACCGAATCGAGTATCTGGCTGGCCAATCGGAAGCCGGCGCGTTGACCGTCGATGAACAGGCCGAGTTCGACGGCTATCTGCACGTTGCCAACCTGCTCGCTCTGATGCAATCGAAAGCCCGGGTTGTCCTCGGCGCCAAACTGCGGGATCCGTCCCGCACGTGAACCAAGCCTTTGTTCGGCAGGTCTGGTCCCGGGCGGGATATCGCTGCGAGTACTGTCATCTACCCGCGGCAGCCTATCCCTTGCCGTTTCACCTCGATCACATAATCGCACTCCAGCATGGCGGCCAATCCGATTTGGACAATCTGGCGCTCTCATGCCTGCATTGCAATCGGCACAAAGGACCGAATCTGGCAGGCATCGATCCCGGCACCGCCACCCTTGTCCGCTTGTTCCATCCAAGGAAGGATGGTTGGCCGGAACATTTCGAGTGGTTCGGTTCCGAACTGCGGGGGAAGACTCTGATCGGACAGGTTACGATACACGTCCTGGCTATCAACGACGCCGACTTCCGCGAGGTGCGCACCGCGCTGATGCAAGAGGGAGCATTCGGAAACACCCCTTGAACTGTCACCTTTCTCCCCCAGTGATCTCCGTCCCCATCGTGCCCTCGTCTGAAATCCGGCACCCCGATCTCGCCCGTTCACGCCTCTCGGAAAATTCCTAAAACCGCCCCTAACTCCCCAACCCACCATCCACTTACCTCACCAACCCCCACCTTCGTCCCCCCCATCCTCATTGACCACCCCATAACCTAAAGACAGAAAGGACGAACATGACAAACGAACGAATGGCCAGCCCCAACCCTACAGAAACCGGAGCAGCTCTGGGAGCCGCTCCAGCCCACCCCGGCCGCATACGCCGGCGGCGCCAGCCCCCCATGCCCGCCATTCATCCCGATGCCCTCACCTTCGTCCGCAAGCAACTCGGCATCGAGCCCGACCCCAAACAGGCCTGGATCCTCACCGGCCGTCACGAACGCCTGCTCATCAATTGCACCCGCCAGTGGGGCAAGAGCACCATCACCGCCGCCGCCGTCCTCCATCGCATCCTCACCGAGCCCGGACGCACCGCCATCGTCCTCTGCCCCGTGCTCCGCCAAAGCGCCATCTTCGTCGGCATCGTCAAGTCCTTCGTGCGGCGACTCGGCATCAAGGTCCGCGGCGATGGCGAAAATCAGGTCTCCGTCCAGCTGCCCAACGGCTCCCGCGTAGTCGGATTGCCCGGCCGCTCCGGCGATAATATCCGCGGTTTCCATAACATCGTCATGCTCGTCATCGATGAAGCCGCGCGCCTCGCCGATCCCGTCTATAACTCCGCTTACCCCATGGTCACCCAGAGCGAAGCCGATATCTGGGCCCTCACCACCCCGCTCGGTAAGAAAGGATTCTTCTACAACAACTGGGCCCACGGCGGCGAATTCTGGGAACGCCTCCAGGCCCCCGCCACCGAATGTCCGCGCATCCCCGCCCATGCTCTCGAACGCGCCCGCATCGACCTCGGCGACGAATGGGTACGCAGGAATATCTCTGCGAGTTCGTCGATCTCGAAGGCACCATCTTCTCGCGCCAACGCATCGAGGATGCTTTCAAAGACAGCGTGACCGTACTCGGTACCGCTATCTGGAATTGAGGAATGGCCATGATTCTCCCCATTCCACACTTCTATCTCGGCCTCGACCTGGGACAGCGGTGCGATTTCTCCGCCCTCGCCGCCATCGAATACCGGCCCGGCGGACTCCCGCACTACCTCTCCCCCTGGACCAATCCGCCGCACATCTACGAACTGCGGCAGCTCCAGCGCGCCCTTCTCGGGACTCCCTACCCGGAAGTCGTCGAACGCGTCGCCCGCTTCGTCGCGCACCCCGATATCGCCGGCCGCGCCACCCTCGCCGTGGACGCCACCGGAGTCGGTGCCCCGGTCATCGATCTCATCCGCAACCGCGAGATGGATTGCTCCCTCCTCCCCGTCATCATCACCGGAGGCGAGCGCGGCCGCCTCGATCGCGGCTACCAGATGCTCCCCAAACGCGACCTCATCGTGAATCTCGAGTTGATGCTCGAACGCAGCGAACTCACCATCGCCGGCCAGTTACCCAACCGGGCCAGGCTGGTAGACGAACTCATGAACATGCGAGCTAAGTCCTTGCGCGCCGAAAACGGCAATCACGATGACTTGGTGTTAGCCGTGGCCCTGGCTGCCTGGGCCGCACGAAGGTTCAACCAACAAATGTGGGGTGGCCTTCAGTCCGCGCGGGCCTCTCAGGCCGCAAAACAACTCACTAACATGTCCAAAAAAACGTAACACCCCGCCAGCTCGCTGCCAACCGAGCCAACGCGAAGAAGTCCACCGGACCTAAGAACCCCAGAAGGCAAACTGGCCTCGCGCTATAACAGCCTGATTCACGGCCTCACTGCCACCACCGTCGTCCTCCCCGGTGAGGACCCCGAACGCTACGACTGGCGCCGCATGGAGTACGTGAGCGTCATCAACCCCGGCAACCTCGTCGAAACCGAACTGGCCGACATCATCTGCGCCACCCAGTTTCGCCGCGAACGCGCCGTCCGTCACGAAACCGCTCTTACCCTCGAAGCCCGAGCCATCTACGGCCCTCAGCTCAGGGAGTTCTACCCGGGTATCTCCGAGGCCTTTCTGGACGGCCTCGCCTTCAAGCGTCTCGCCGAAAACTCCCGCAGCGTCCAGGTCCTCGATCGCTATGAGCAGCGCATGACCAACACCGTAACCCGCAGTTGGAAGCTGCTGTTTGACCTGCGCAAGAACCTGGGTTCCGGCCCCAACTCCGGTCCCCCGGCCCCGCATCAGCCGTGGCCGCATCCCCTTCCGCCCAGGGTCCCGCCCCCTCCGCCGCCTTCCTCAATGCCGCCAAACGAACCCATTCCCACTTCCGAACACCCTTTCCGAACACCCCAATTCCGAACGCCCCGTTTCCCAACACCCGACGTCCGAACGCCCCACTTCCCAGCACCCGACCACCAATTCCGAACACCCCGCTTCCGAACGCGCCGTTTCCGAGCCGCGACCGTCAGGGAGCGGTCCTATCCCAACTCCGCCCTCCGAACCGCCGCCGCCTCCAATTCCCGCCGCTTCAACTCCGTCCTCCACGCCGTCAGCAGCGGCTCCGGATCCGTGCTCTGAAAACCGGCCACTCCCGACGCATGCGCCGCCAGCGCCGCCTCAATCGTCGCCGGCCACGCCCCCGACACCTTCACCCGATCGCCCAGTTTCGAAGTCAGCAACTGCACGTCCTCGGACGTGTACGCCGGCCCGTACAGGCTCGCCGGACGCACCCAATCCGCCTCGGTGCGCTTCGCCAGCCGGCACGCGATCGCTCGCAGGTCAGCCGGGAGCCAGCCAAGCTCGAAGTCCACAATCAACTCCGCCCCTGCCCGGTGGCACTCCTGCGCCATCTGCAGTAACTCCGATTCCAGATACCGGAACTGCCGCGAAATCATCCGCGCCGGACTCAGCACCGTCTCAATCGCCTTCGCCCCGCGCCCCAGCGCATCGCGCACCGCGAACAGTTTCACCGCCGTCGTGTCCCCGCCGTGCGGATAACTCACCACTGCGCCCACCGGAATCCCGCTGCCGTCCATCCAGCGGCACACCATGTCCAGGTCCGCTGGACGCACCGTCAACCGGCCCACGCCGCCGGCCTTCGCCCGTTCGCAGGCCCTCGCCATCTGGTCATCGGAAACATCCGGCGACACCACGGCGAAATCCACCATGCGCGCCAGGTCTTCGTACGCGGCCGGCGCCGGCCGCACGTTTTCATCTGAACTCGTCATAACTCGTATTTTGATTACTCGCGTCCGGCAACTTCCATGACGATCTGCCAGAGCAGCTCCACTCCGTCGTCCAGGTTCTTCGGGGAGATCCGTTCGTCGTTGCCGTGCACCCGGCTCTCTCCCGATTCCTTCACGAACAACGGGACTCCGTAGACCGGCATTCCCCTCGCCCGCAGGAATGACCCGTCGGTGGCCCCCCGCGACATGTACGGCAGCACGTCGTCTTCCGGGTGGGTCTTGAGTATGTGCTCCATCGCCCGGAACAGCGCCGTCATCTGCGAGCTCGGCTCTGTGGCCGGCATCGCCGGAACGTTCTGGACCACCACGTCGATCGAGGTGTCATTGATGATCTGGCGGATCCGCGCCACAATCTCCTCGCGCGTCTCGCTGGGCAGGCGGCGCACATCCAACTGCGCTTCGGCCGTGTTCGGAATCACGTTGACCTTGTTGCTGGCCTTCAGCATGGTGGGCGTGATGCTGGTGCGAAGCATTGCCTCCACCTCCGGATCGCGCGCCCGGATCTGGTTCGCCGCCGCGCTTGCCAGCGCCGGATTGTCCAGTTTCGGCAGCAGCGGCTGGAGCCACGTGAAATCGGTGAGCTTCGCCAGTTCGCGGAGGTAGCGCCGGGTCAACGGATTCAGCCGTACCGGTTGATCCGCCTCGGCCAGCCGCGACACCGCCCGGACCAGGCGAACCACGGGGTTGTCTGGACGTGGCAGCGATCCGTGCCCGGCCGTGCCGTGTGCCGTCAGCGTCACCCGCGTCGGAACCTTCTCGGCCGTCTGAACGTTGAACACCCGATCCGGTTCGCTGGTCTCCATGATGTAGCCGCCTTCGTTCAGCGCGAACTCGGCGTCGATCTTCGGCCAAGCCTTCTCGATCAGCCACTGGATCCCCGTCGATCCCGCCTCCTCATCGGCCTCCGAGAGAAGGATGATGTCGCGGTTCAGCTTGATGTTCCGGCGCTTCATCTCCACCAGCACCGCCAGCTCGGCCGCCAGTAGGGACTTATCGTCCACCGCGCCGCGCCCCATGACGAATCCGTTCTTCGTCTCGCCCTTGAACGGATCCACAGTCCACTGGCTGCGGTCGGCCGCGACTACGTCGCTGTGGGCAATCAGCAGCAGGGGACGCCGCTGCGTGCCCCCCTTGAGGCGAGCCACAAAGTTCAGCCGCTTCGGGTCCGGCCCCAGCAGCTCGTTCGGGATCCCGTGCGTGTCGGCCACCGTCTTGAGATAGTCCGCCACCCGGGTTTCATTACCCGGTGGGTTGGTCGTGTCGAGCTTCAGCAGTTCGACAAGGTACTGCCTCGCACGGTCCGGAAGAGGAATGTTGTCATCCAACGCGACCGCGGGGGACAGCAACAGCAGGCACAGTCCCAGCACGCGCATTCGACCACGATCTTAGCAGGATAGGCCCGCCACTTCATAGTCCAGGACCCGCGGGATGGTGAACTCCACCGCGGCCCCGTTCATCCGGAACGGAACGTCGCCGCCGGACCTGAGTAACTCCACCCGTGTCACCCGCCTTCCGGCAGGCAGCTGCATCGTCACCTTCTGCGGACCAATCGCGTAGAAGTCCCGGATCCAGCCCCGGTGCATCGCCGGATTCGTATAGTTCAGCACGTGTACGGCAAACCCCGCCTGCGTCTCCCACGCGAACGTCTCGATCACTCCCTCGCCCTCGATCGTCACCGGCGGATTCCCGCCCGCCACCCACCGGATCGAGTTCTGCAGCAGCCTCGCCAGGTCGGTGTGCCCCGACTTCCACATCGTCCGCTCCACATCCCCCGGGAAATACACCAGCCGGCTCTTGCCCTTCTCCCGAACCACCACCGCCGGCTCGTTCGTTCGCGGCTCAACCGGGTAGGACAGCTCCGGCGGATACGCCACAAATCCGGGCACCACGCTCAGCACCGGACTCTCCACCGGCGCCACCGGCAGCCGGTTCTCGGCCCCGGGGATCCACTGAGTATTCGAGAACCCCCGCAGGATCTCATGCTCCCTCTCGATGCGCGCCAGGTACGCGTTGCCCGTCGTGCCCGTCACCTCGCCCGCCTTGCGAATCCCGAACACGTCCGCCAGCCCGAAGTCCGCCCGGCGCTCATTCCGCTCGTTGTACATGCTCGTCTCGAACGTCGCCAGCAGTGATCCGCCCGCGTTCACGTACTCCCCCAATTGCCGGCACTGCTGGTCGCTGAGCAGCGCCGTGTTCGGCAGCAGCAGCGCCGAGTACTTCGCCAGGTCCTCCGCCCCGAGCCGCTCCTCGTGTACGAAGTCGAAAAGGAATCGCCCCTCCAGCAGCGCGTAATACAAGCCCGTCCATGTACTCCTTCATGACGGTTCCCCGCGGCGGCTTGTAGAACAGGTGCGTGCGCTGACCCATCACTACGCCGATGTTGGCGATGGTCCTCCGGTTGACGAAGTGGGCGTCGTGCTTCGACATCCACTCGAAGTACTTCCGCGCCGGCTCCAGCCACCGCCGGTCCGCGCCCATCCCGTTCTCGCCGCCGATGAAGTGATGGTACGGGACCATCCCGGACGCGAGCGTCTCGTCGAACCACATCTGCTCTTCCTGCTGGGACTTGTACACGTTGCGCCAGCGCGGCACGCCGGTGGACCATGCCGCCGTTACGTTCGTCGCCATCTTCCCCTTCTGCACCGCGCTGCACACCCGGCCCTGCAGCGCGCATCCCCAGATCGGAGTGTCGTCCCCGCCGCGCCCCTGGTTGTCGCACTGGAACCACTCGCAGATCTCGCCGAGCTGCACCAGGTTCGCGGTGCTCCGGATCCCTCCGCCCAGGTTCGCGAAATAGAAGTTCCCGGGCTTCTTCTCCTTGGCGATGGAATCGTACAGCTTCCACAGGTAGACCGTCCGCTCGTTGAACTTGTCCCAATACGCGGGCGTTCCCGACGGCGGCAGCTTGCGGCACTGGTCGCAGTGGCACACCGGCATCGAGCCGAGCGGCGGCCACGCGTTCGTGAACATCCCGTCCACGTCGTACAGCGAGTTGATCTCCCGCATGATCGCCGGCATGTAGTCCGTCATGTACGTCGTGAACATGCACGTCCGAAACAGCCGCGCGTCCTCGGAGTGATGCACCGCCTCGCCCTGCGCGTTCCTCTGGAACCACTCCGGATGCGCCTGCACCGCGTCTTCCCAGTTGAGGTCCGGACTCATCCGCGCGATCACGCGGATCCCGCGCTTCTTCGCCGCCGCGCAGCACTCGCCGAAGAAGTCGCGGCTCCCGAGATACTTGCCCTTGCGATGATACGGAACCTTCGTCTGATAGAACGCCAGGATGCCGGTGACGCTCACCATCACGGCGTCGATCTTCAGGCTCGCCCAGTAGTCCGCCCACTGTTCCACGTCGAGCACCGCCGGATCGTGCTCGGTCATGTTGGTCTGCCCGAGCCGGCGGATCCTCCGCTGCCACGGTATCTCCGAATCAGCGGCGATCAGGTTGCCGGCCAGCACCGCCGCTGGCGCTACGAGGAACTCGCGTCGATTCATAATGGGATGGTTTCCTCGATTGTACGCTTCGTATAGACTGTCAGGCAGTAGGTTCTTATGAAATCTGACACCCATCTCAGCCGGCGCGGCTTCGTTCAGGCCGCGACGCTCGCAGGCGCGCTCGGTACGGCGGACGCCGCACCCAAAGCGGATATCAAAATCGGGCTGTACAGCATCACCTACGGCGGCGTCTGGTACCGCGGTGGCGCGCTGACCGTCGAGCAAGTCATCGGACGCGCGCGCAAATTCGGATATCAGGGCGTGGAGATCGACGGCAAGCGCCCCCACGGAAACCCGCTCGACATGCCTCAGTCCCGCTGCCGCCAACTCCGCCAGGCGGCCTCCGATCAAGGCATCGAGATCTACGCCGTGGCCGCTAACAATGACTTCAGCAGCCCCATTCCCGAACACCGCGAATCCCAACTGGTGTACCTGCGGGACCTGCTGCGGATGACCTCCGATCTCGGCGCAAAGGTCGTACGCGTCTTCCTGGCATGGCCCGGCGTCACCCTCCTGCCTGAAGGCGGTGGCCGCTACGATCTCGCCAAATCCGCTCTGGCAAGCCGCGCACAAGGACTTCACTGCCGAGCAGACGTGGGAGTGGTGCCGCCAGGGCCTCATCGAGTCGGCACGCCTTGCCGCCGATTTCGGAATCACGTTGGCGCTCCAGAATCACCCGCCTGTGATCGATCACGGTTATCCCGATACTCTCCGCATGGTGAAGGAGGTCGCGTCGCCCCACCTGAAGATCTGCTTCGATGCGCGCCTGGAACACGGCCTCGATGAACTCGGTGTCCGTAAAGCCCTGAATGAAATCGGTTCGTTGCAGACCTTGTGGCACTACGGTGGAGAGTTCGATCGCGGTCCCGACGGAATCACCGTGAAGGGCGACGAGAAAGCGATGGGCGAGGCGCTCGGGTTGCTCGACATCGGGTACCATGGATACGCCGGTTTCGAACTCTGCCATCCGCTTCCGGTGGTGAATGGCCAGACCGTCGGGCTCGACTTCGTGGACAAGAACGCCCAGTTAGCCGCCGAGTACATGCGCGGCATCATCGCCGCCGCCACAACCCGGCATTCCGTCACATAACGCTCATGTCCGGATCCGACATCTCCCACGTCAGCGACACGGCCCTGATGACCGCGGCGTGCCGTGCCCTCGAAACGGAACGTCCCGACGGGTGGGTGAACGATCCCTTGGCGGCGCGACTGGCCGGAGACCGTGGGATGGCCATCGCACAGGCTCTGCCCAGGCTCCATGTCATGTGCTTCGGCATCGGCATGCGCAGCCGGATCATCGATTCGATGCTCCTCGAAGACATCCCGGCTCGTGGCATCAACACCGTCCTCAGCGTCGGAGCGGGGCTCGACACCCGCCCCTGGCGCCTGGAACTTCCGCCCGATCTGCGTTGGGTGGAAGTGGATCTCCAGCCGATTCTCGAGTACAAGGCGGAGATCCTCGCGTCCGTGAAGCCCAAGTGCCGCGTTGAGTCGATGGTTGCCGATCTGAACGACCCTCTGCAGCGGCGGTCGATCTTCCAAGCGGCCACGCCTCCGGCGCTGCTCATCACCGAAGGATTGCTGATGTATCTTCCCGCCGCGACCGTGGAGTCCATCAGCACCGAAGCAGCCGTCGGCGGCATTCGTTACTGGCTGTTGGACCTCAACACCACCGCCGCGTCCCGGGCAATCCGAATGAGCTCGTTCAGCCAGGTTGAAGCAGTCCGCGCCCCGGACAACCTGCCCGGAGAAGAACTTCTTCAGGTACTGGATCGAGCGGGTTGGAATGCCGTAGACAGCCGCACCTACGGGCAGTGGGGAATGCAGATCATCCCACCCGCCCGTAAGGAAGCCTTAGCGCGTGCGATGGCCGCAGCGAACCCCGCCGATCTTCCGCCGCCACCGCCCCAAGACGATCCCAGCGGCGTGCACCTATTTGCCCGCTAATACCGCCGTCATACTGATTTCCGCTTTCAGCAGCTTCGAGATCGGACATCCGCTCTTGGCCGCTTCCGCCAGTTTCTGAAATGTCGCCGCGTCGGCCCCGGGCACCACCGCCGAAACCTCGAGATGACTCTTGGTCACGGCCCATCCGTCGTCTTTCTTGTCCAGGGTAACCGTTACCCGCGTCGAGATCTCATCCGGTTTCAGACCCGCGCCGCCGAGTTGGGCCGACAAGGCCATTGAGAAACATCCAGCGTGCGCCGCTGCGATCAATTCTTCGGGATTCGTTCCGGCGCCGTTCTCAAACCGGGTTCCGAACGAGTACTGTGTGTTCGCGAGCACGCCGCTCGCGGTCGAGATATTCCCGTGACCTTGCTTCAGATCACCTTTCCAGATTGCGGAAGCTGTACGCTGCAATTGGACTCCTCCTCCGTACTATTCTAGGGTCTGTGAAAGTGGTTATCGCAAGCGATCACGCCGGTTATGAACTCAAGACGGTTTTGGCCGATGAGATCCGCAAACTGGGACACCAGGTCCTGGACGTCGGCACGTTCAGCCGGGATCCGGTGGACTATCCCGATTTCGCGGAGGCGACCGCGAAGGCGATCCTGAACGGGGATGCCGAGCGTGGTGTGCTGATCTGCGGCAGCGGCGTGGGCGCCAGCGTAGCGGCGAACAAGATTCCCGGCATCCGAGCGGGCTTGGCTCACGACGAATATTCCGCCCACCAGGGCGTCGAACACGACGACATGAACGTTCTGGTGCTCGGCGCGCGCGTGGTGGGCACGGAAGTCTCCCGGGAGTTGGTGGAACGCTTTCTGGCGGCCCGGTTCACCGGCGAAGAGCGCCACGTCCGGCGGTTGGCGAAGATAAGGGCCATCGAGCAGCGCTGGAAGTAGCGTTACACTCGTTCATACGAGTCATCACGTGAGAACCTCTGCCCTACTGGCTGCTTTACTGCTCGCCGGATCGGCCTGGTGCCAGACGGCCTTGCAGGCCGGGGCCGCGCGTCGGGAGATCACTCCCCGCGAGCCCGTTCCGATGTGGGGATACGGAGCGCGGCACGATGCCCTCTCCGAGGGAGTCCTGGACCCGTTGTATGCCGATGCGTTGGTGCTGCAGGTAGGCGCGCGCAAGATCGCGTTCGTCTCCCTGGACCTGGGCCGTTCTCCCAATGAGCGCAGCCTTCAGGCGATTCGCGAACGCATTCGCGAGGACGACGGCATCGAGTACTCATTCATCGCCGGATCCCACACGCACCACGGCCCGGTGCTCGAACTCTCCGACGAACCGGGTAAAGGCAAAGGAAAGTTCGACGCCGCGCTCAGATACTACACCCAACTCGAAGAAGCCATTGCCGGCGCCATCGGCGAGGCGAACAACAAACTCGTGCCCGCCCGGATCGCGGCCGGCTCGGTGCAACTCACGGGTTTCAACCGCAATCGCCACAGCAAACTGCCGGATAAGCCGAGTGATCGGGAACTCGCCGTCCTCCGCCTGGATAACTCGGCGGGCAAGCCGATCGCGATCCTTGTCAACTTCAGCGCCCATCCCACCATGCTGCCGGCATCCATGATGAAGTTCTCCGCCGATTATGTCGGCGCCTTGAAGAACTATGTCGCAAAGGAGTCGGGAGCGGCCGTCCTGTTCCTGCAGGGCAGTTCAGGGGATCAGTCAGTGGAGCGCGAAGGCCACAGCGACCCTACCCTTTTCGGCGAGGCGCTGGGGCGCGAGGTGATGAAGGTGGCCTCCGGACTCGAGACCAAGGATCTTGCGAGGCCCATCGCCGCTTTGAGAGAGGAACGTTTCCAGTTCGGATCGCGCACCGACTTCAACAATCCCCTCGTTCGTTCGGCATTCAGCTCCGCATTCTTCCCTGAATTGATCCCGAATTACATCGACGAGTATAAGGACGGCGTTCGCCCGCGTCTTACGGTCGCGGTGCTGAATGACGAGTTCGCGTTTGTGGGCGTCTCGGGCGAATTCTTCAGCAGCCACTCGCTTCGCCTCAAGGAGCGGGCCCGTATACCGCACCTGTTCTTTCTCGGATACTGCAACGGTTACCATCAGTATTTCCCGACCATCGAAGCGGTCTCCGAGGGAGGATATGGCGCGGACGCGCAGGTCTCGCCGGTTGAGATTGGAGCGGGCGAGGCAATGATGAACAAGGCGCTGATTTGGCTGTACCAACTCCGTGGAAAGATCAAGTAACATGTCGCACATCTGGGCCTTGCTCAAAGAGACCTACGCCGATTGGTCGCGCCACAACGCACCCAAACTCGGCGCGGCGCTGGCGTACTACACGGTACTTGCGATCGCACCGCTCCTGGTGGTCGTGGTGGCGGTGATCGGGCTAGGGTTCGGACAGCAGGCCGCCCGGGGCGACATCCTCAAGCAGATCGAGGGCATGGTGGGCCACGAGGGAGCGCAAGTCATTCAGACCGTCGTCGCCCATGCCTATCAGCCGAAATCAGGCATTCTGGCATCTGCCGTCGGTCTCATCACGCTGTTCCTCGGTGCATCCGGCGTGTTTCTCGAATTGCGGGACTCGCTGAACATAGTGTGGGAGGTTGCGCACAACCAAGATGGGGGAATCTGGGCCATGGTGCGTGATCGTTTCCTGTCGTTCGGAATGGTGCTGGCGGTTGGTTTCCTGTTGCTGGTATCTCTGATCCTGAGTGCGGCCATCAGCGCTGCGAGTGCCTACCTGGGAAACCTGCTCCCCGTACCAGGATGGACGCTGCAGGTTGCCAACATGCTGTTTTCTCTGGTAGTTACCACCGCCGTCTTCGCTATGATCTACAGGTTCCTCCCGGATAAAGTGATCGCCTGGCGCGACACTCTGCTGGGGGCCCTGTTTACATCCGTGTTGTTTACGCTGGGCAAATACCTGATCGGATTGTATCTGGGCCAAGCCACCGTCGCATCGGCTTATGGGGCCGCCGGCTCACTGGTGGTGGTGCTCGTGTGGGTGTACTACTCCGCGCAGATCTTCTTCTTCGGGGCCGAATTCACTCACGTGTACGCTCAGCGAGATGGATCGTACGCAAAAACAGAGCCGGCGCGGGATTCCACAAAACCCCGCGCCAATCAGCCCGCCTAACTCCCTGCGGATTTCGCCGCTGCCAGAGCCGCGTCATAGTTCGGATGATCGGCTACTTCCTTCACGTACTCGACGTGCAGTAGTTTGTCATCCGGGCCCACCACGAAAATTGCCCGGCTTTCAATGCGCAGCTCTTTAATCAATGTGCCGTAGTGCTCCCCGAAGGAGCCGCTCCGGTGGTCGGACAGCATCTTCACGTTGTCCACGCCGAACGCGCCGCACCAACGCGACTGCGCGAACGGAAGGTCCATGCTGACCGTGTAGATCTTGATGTTCGGAAGCTTGGCCGCTTCTTCGTTGAACCGCTTCGTCTGCATATCGCAGACCGGCGTATCGAGCGAAGGTACGACGCTGAAGATCCGGACCCCATCGCCGGTGGTCTTCAAAGCTACCGGCTTTAAAGTCTTATCGACGGCTTCGAAATCGGGAGCGGGATCGCCTTTCTTCAGTTCGGGCCCAATCAGAGTAAGAGGATTGCCATTCAGAGTAGTAGCGCCTGGTCTCTCCATCGAATTCTCCTTTTCGTTTAGTTAGCCTGCGTTGCTCATTGTAGCAACTCGTCCAGTTTGTCCACGTCCGTGAGTGGGCAGCCGGCAGGCGAAGTTCTCGCAGACATAAGCGGTCATCGCCCCGTCCAGCGGCTTCATGCTCGCCAGTACCGGATTGTATCGGGCCAGCGTCGAGCGGTCTTCCTCGTCCAGAACGAAGATCACTGTGTCGGGTAGAAAATGCCGCCGGACAGTGTCGAGCATCGGTCCGGCCTCATCCTTGGGTCCCGCCAGTACGATCTGCCGCGGCGGGACGAGCGATCCCGCGATCGCCACCAGCATTTGCGGCATCCCGCTCGCGATTGAGGCGACGCGCCCCGAAAATGCCCGCAGCGCCCACTCCGCCGATTGCCGGAACTCGTCTTTGCCCGTCATGTGTGCAAGCCGCAGCAGCGCCGAAGCGGCCATCGAATTCCCTGACGGTTCCGCGCCGTCGTAATCGTCCTTCATGCGCAGGATCAGGTTCGAATCCCCGGCCGGAGTACTGAAGAACCCGCCCCCTTCAAGGTCCTCGAACAGCTCGACCATTCTTCCGGCGAGTTGGTCCGCAAGTTCAAGATGATACGGTTCGAAGTGCGTTTCATAAAGGTCCAGCAGGGCGAGGATCAGGAACGCGTAATCGTCCAGGAACCCGGGAATCGCCGATTCACCCTGACGGAAGCGCCGCAGGAGCGTTGTCCGCTCCGGATCATACAAATGGCGCAAGACGAATTCTGTGGCACGGCGCGCAGCCTGTCCATACAGAGGATCGCCGAGGATCTGGGCCCCTTTGGCGAACGCCGAAATCATCAACGCGTTCCACGCCGTCAGCACCTTGTCGTCCAGATGAGGCCGGACCCGCTTTGACCGCGCCGCCAACAGGATGGCCCGTGCCGCCTCCAGTGCGGTGCGATCCTCCTCGGACTCAACCGGACGAGCCTGGTATAAGATGTTGCGGCCGCGGAACTCGCCATGAGGATCCTCGTGGACGTTGCCCCCGGCTTCCACGCCGTAATAGCGCCGGAACAGTTCCGCTGTGTCCGGACCCAGCAACTGAGTCAGTTCATCCTGGCTCCAGACGTAGAACGCGCCTTCACCCTTGATCTCGGGACTCGCGGGATCAATGACGCTATCCGCATCCTCGGCCGAAAAGAAGCCGCCGTCTGGATGCGTGAGATCGCGGAGCACGTACTCGAAGATGTCGCGAGCGACGCCGGCGAACAACTCGTCACGAGTGATCTGGTACGCCTCCAGGTACGAGATCGCGAGTTGGGCCTGATCGTACAGCATCTTTTCGAAGTGCGGCACGAACCAGCGCTCGTCCACCGAGTAGCGATGAAATCCGCCGCCCACCTGGTCGTGCATTCCGCCCTTGGCCATCTCACGGAGCGTGGTCAACACCATCTCCAAC
Organism: uncultured Acidobacteriota bacterium; assembly: GCA_963737465.1. Lineage (GTDB taxonomy): Bacteria > Acidobacteriota > Terriglobia > Bryobacterales > Bryobacteraceae > TMP-7. The sequence goes on along the minus strand of CAVTTC010000010.1, from coordinate 314,252 downwards.
GCTTCGTCGTTGCCGGTGCGTTTGTAGTACCGCAGCAGAAAGTTATGCACCACCGGACGCGGGAACTTGGGTGCGCCTCCGAACCCGCCCAGCCGCGGGTCGAAGTTGCGGCGGAAGATGTGGAAAGCGGTGTCCAGAATTCCCGAATCGGCTACGCCGGCTCCCTGTCCGGCGGCAGCATGCTCGGAAAGCTGCCGGGTTACGTCGGCACTCGCTTCCTCGATCCGCGCGCGATCCTCTTTCCATGCGCGGCCCAGGTTTTCGAGGACCGTCTTGAACCCGGGTCGCCCGTAACGGTTATCCGGGGGGAAATAGGTCCCACCATAGAACGGCTTCAACCCGGGCGTGAGAAAGACGGACATCGGCCAACCGCCGCCGCCCGTGGTGGCCTGAACGAACAGCATGTAGATGCGGTCCACGTCGGGGCGCTCTTCGCGATCCACTTTGATCGGCACGAAATAGCGGTTCAGTACAGCCGCAATCTCGTCGTTTTCGAACGATTCACGCTCCATCACGTGGCACCAGTGGCAGGTGGAATAGCCGATGGAAAGAAAGATCGGCTTGTCTTCCGTCCGGGCTTTTTCGAACGCTTCCGGTCCCCATGGATACCAGTCCACCGGATTTGCGGCGTGTTGCAGCAGGTAGGGGCTCTTCTCGTGTGCGAGACGGTTGCTATGCACTTTCACTATTATGGGGGCAGGCTGCGAATGATTAGCAACGGACGAACATCCAAGCGGGCGATGATTCTCGCCGCGGCGCTCACTGGCTGCTTGACGGCAGCCGATTCTGACTTGATTCTGCAGGGTGGCAAGATTGTCACGCTGGATGCGGCGAACCCGGCGGCGCAGGCCATCGCCTTCAAGGATGGCCGAATCGCGGCGGTGGGTACCGTCGCGGCCGTGCTCGAAGCCGAACGCGGGCCGCACTCGCGCGTTATCGACCTGCGCGGCAAGATGGTGCTTCCTGGCCTGATCGACGCCCACGTGCACGCGCTGAGCGGCGGACTGAGCGAGTTTCGCGGTCCGCTTCCGCCCCTCGACAGCATCAAGGCCATTCAGGCCTACATCCGCCAGCGTGCCGCCAAGACGCCGAAGGGCGAATGGATCATCGTGCCCCGCACTCTGCCTCCACGCCTGGCCGAGATGCGGATGCCCACGCGGCAGGACCTGGACGTGACTCGCGTGCACCCGGTAGCCTTCGATGGGAGTTATGTGTGGTCGGCCAACTCGCTCGCGCTCGAGATGAGCGGCATCACTCGGGACACGCCGAACCCGCCGGGAGGCGAGGTAGTCAAGGGCTCCGACGGCGAGCCCAACGGCATTTTACGGAACGCGGCGCAGTTGCTCAAAGGCGCCCAGCGCGCTGAACCGTTCACCGAAGAGGAACAGTTGCAGGCTCTCCAGAAGATGCTGGAACTGTACGCGGCCGCCGGACTGACCGCGGTGGGCGATCGCCTGGTGACCGCGCCCGAGGTAGCTCTCTTTGAAAAGCTCCGGGCCGGTGACCGGCTGCCCGTGCGCGTGGTGATGACCTGGCGGCCCGATGCGCAGCGTCCGGTGGAGCAGGTGGAGCGCGAGATTCTGGCTTCGGCGTGGAGTACGAATGTCGGCGATGACTGGCTGAAGTTCGGGACGTTCAAGGTGACTCTGGATGGCGGCCAGTCCGTCGGCACAGCGTATCAACGAATGCCCTACGGCCCGTTCGGACGCCAGTTATACGGCCAGACGGATCCGAACGCCCGCGGCACGCTATTCGTCGATCCCGAGAAACTGTACCGCATCTACGCCGCCGCCACGCGAAAAGGCTGGCAACTGACGGCACACGTGCAGGGCGGGGCAGCCATCGACATCCTGCTCGACGTCTTCGAGCGGCTCGACCGGGAAAAACCCATCGCGCCCATGCGCCACCATGTCATGCACGGCAGCTTTCTCAGCGAGGATGCGATACGACGTATGAAGAGCATGGGAGTGGCCCTCGATGCCCAACCTGACTGGCTGTACTTCGATGTGCCGGCGCTTCAACGGGTCTTCGGGATCGACAACATGCGGTGGTTCTTCCCGCTGCGATCCGTAATCGACGCAGGGATCCCCGTGGCGGGCGGAAGCGACCACATGATCGGATGGGACAAGAACGGGGCCGTAAACCCGTTTAATCCTTTTTTCAATATGTGGATGTGCATCACCAGGCGGACCAAGACGGGCAGCTCCTTCTATCTCGACGAGCGCGTGACCAGGGAAGAAGCGCTGCGCATGTACACCCAGGGCGCGGCCTGGATTCAGTTTGCCGAGAAGAGTCGCGGGACTCTGGAACGCGGAAAACTCGCCGACGCGGTAGTGATCGACCGCGACTTTCTGGCGTGCCCGGAAGATGAGATCCGCAACATTGAGCCACTGATGACCATCGTCGGCGGCAAGATCGTCTACCGCCGCGCGGGCGCCCTTACTCAGGGGAGCAAATAACCGTTCCTCTCCAATATCGACCGGCCTGCTGTGCCCAGCAGGAACTTCCGAAAACGCTGCGCTTGCTCCACTCGGGGTGAGCCGGTGACAATTCCCAAAGCCTGTTCGATTGGGTGATAGAGAGCCGGATCGACCTTGAGAACTGTTCCTCGATCATGCAACACCAACGAGTAGGCAGTGAAGGCAGCGTCGGCGTTTCCCGATGCCGCCCACTGCTTTACCTGGTTGATGTTCATTGCGTACACGATCTTCGGCTGCACAATCTTCCACAGGCCGGAATGCTGCAGTGCCTCGATCGTCGCTTTGCCGTAGGGCGCCAGTTCCGGTTGCGCAACGGCGACGAATCGCACGGTTTGCCGGTTCAAGTCCTTCATCTCACGAATACCGCTTTGTTCGCCCTTCGGAATCCACAGCGCCAGTTGCCCGGATGCATAGACCGCCCGGCTCTCCGCCATCAATTTCCGCCGGGCAACCAGCGAATCGATGTGTTCGGTGTCGGCGGCGGCAAACAGGTCAAATGGCGCTCCGTTCTCGATCTGCTGGGCCAGTTGTGCTGTGGAGCCGTAGCTGAAGGTCACTTCGATTCCCGTTTCGGCCTTGAACGCGGAGCCTACTTCGCCAAAAACGCCCATCAGGTTGGCGGCGGCGGCAACCGTCAGCTTCGGCTCCGACGAACCTCGCGCGCCACAAGCGCAGAGAGTCGCGGCGCACAGTATCAGAGCCGGAAAGCGGTATCGGCACACGTCCTGTACAGTATACGTCGTCGCGTGTGCGGAACGCCGAGCAGATGTCATGTTAAACTGACTAGGTCGTTCTTGCATGACACGCATCAAGTCAGCGTTTCTTCTGCTTTCCGGGGTGATCGTGGCCTCGACGCCCGCCTTTTCCCAGGCCGGCAGAGCCGAGCTTTTTGGCACAATCCGGGATCCTTCCGGCCTCCCGATTCCGGCAGGCCAAGGTGGAAGCCGAAGACCAATCCACGATGGCACGATACGGAGTCGCGACGGATGGGCGCGGGGAGTATCACATCCTTGGCTTGCCGGGCGGGCAATATGTTCTGACCGTGGAGCAACCGGGCTTTCGAACCTACCGGCGGTCGGGCATCGTGCTTCGATTGGGGGACCGTACATCGATCGATATACAACTCGCCGTCGGGCAACCAAAACAGTCAGTGGACGTCACCGCCGCAGCGCCGTTGCTCCAGACGGGTAGTGGCGACGTCAGCCAGAACGTCGAAAAGCAGAAGATTGTCAGTCTGCCCCTCGATGGCAGAAATTTCATCCCCCTGGTCACTCTCTCACCAGGCGTCGCACTGCCCAACGGCAACTTCCTTCCTCGCATCAATGGTAGTCGTCCGCGGACGAATGAATACATCTACGACGGTATCAGCGTCCTGCAACCAGAGCCGGGGCAGGTCGTCTACTACCCGATCATCGACGGCATGGAAGAGTTCAGGCTCAACATCAACGCGTATTCCCCAGAATACGGCCGCTCCAATGGTGGGACGGTGATGGTTGTGGGCAAGTCGGGTACCAACCAGTTTCATGGTTCCGTGTTCGAATTCTTCCGCAACGAACAGCTCAACGCGAGAAACGTGTTCGCGCAACCGGGCCCAAAGCCGGAGTTCCGCAGGAACCAGTATGGCGCGACCATCGGCGGACCGATTCAAGCGAACAAAACATTCTTCTTTGCCGACTGGCAGGGCACGCGCTTGCGGACCGGCATAACTCGCTTCAGCGTCGTCCCGACCGTCGCTCAGCGGCAAGGTATTTTCACGCAAAAGATTTTCGATCCGGCGACGTCGCCGCGGACTCAATTTCCGAATAACACCATCCCTGCGAATCGCCTCGATCCCGTCGGCCTTCAGGTGCTCGATCACTATCCTTTGCCAAATGTCGCCGGGGCGAACAATTATGTCCGGACGGCCAGTGAGCCGGACAACCAGGACCAGGCGGATTTCCGCGTTGATCGCTATTTTGGCGAGAGGCGCCGCCTCTTTGGACGGTACTCGTTCTGGCGCGATGACGATACGCCCGTGACCCCGCTGCCCGAAGGAAGCGGCAGCCTCACATCGGGGGTCATCGGGCACGCCAGGACGAAAGGCGACGCCATCGCGAGCGATTACGACTGGACCATCTCGCCCTCGATGTTGAATCAACTCCGTTTCGGCTATTCGCGCCGCGACCTGAACCAGTCTTCTCTCCAAAACGGCGGCATCACGATTCCAGGCCTGCCGGCGAACTCCTTCGCATCGGTGCTGCCGGTATTCACCGTTACAGGTCTTCAGCAGATCGGGCCGACAACCGCTGCGAACTCGAAGTTTACGACTTCCGTCACGGAGTATCTCGACACGTTCACGATGGTTCGCGGACGTCACACGATCAAGTTCGGCGCCGACATTCGCCGTCAGGCGTTGGATGTGCTAAATCCGCCCAATCCGACTGGATCGTTCGCGTTCACCACCACCGGCACGAACAGTTCATCGGTGGCTGGAAGCGGAAACGCGCTCGCGTCGCTTCTCCTGGGCCAGGTGAACGCGTTCACGATCGACATTCAGAAGCAGGTAATTCAACCGCGCGCGCACATTGCCGAATTCTTCGTGGGTGACGATTGGAAGGTTTCCAACCGGCTCACGCTGAACGTCGGCACACGCTACACGCTGAACTTCCCGTCCACCGAAGTTCACGACCAGGGCGGAGTGTTCAACCTCAACTCGCAGGTATTGGAGTTTCCCCACACGGCCCGCAATCTCGAATGCTGCGACTTTGGGCCTCGGGTGGGCCTGGCGTACCGGATCAAGGATAACTGGGTGCTTCGGTCCGGGTATGGCATGGTGTTCTTCGAGCAATCGGGCATCACAACGCCGTTCACGATTCCGCAATTCCCATTCGTTCAGACGGTCGGGCAGCAGTCGCCGGATAACGTGAACGCCGCCTTTCTTCTCAGCAGTGGACCTACGGTTCAAGTGACAGCGCCGAATCCAAACTCGGGTCTGGGTCAAGGTGTCTTCGGAGTGGACCGCTCGAATGGGTCCGGCTACTCCCAGCAGTGGAATTTCACCGTCCAGAGAACATTCGGACAAGACTGGAATATTGAAGCCTCGTATCTGGGCTCCAAGAACACTCGCTTAGGTATCCCCGATGCGAACATCAACCAGTTGCCCGCGCAGTACCTGTCTCTTGGGTCTGCGCTGCTGACGAAAGTCCCGAATCCGTACTTCGGGCAGATTCCAACCTCGTCGTCGCTGGGCGGAGCCACTTTGGCTCAGCAGCAATTGCTGCGGCCCTATCCGCGCTTCACCACGGTCGCGCTGTTCCGCGACAATGTCGGCAACTCCACTTACAACGCTGCGGCGCTCAAAGTGGAGAAGCGTCTGTCGCGCGGCTTGACGGTGAACGCCGCATTCACATTTTCCAAACTGATTGACGATGCGTCCAGCGTCTTCTCACAGACGATCTTTACCGGACCGGTTCTAAACAACACCGGCGCGGCGGACGCCTTCAACCGTCACCTGGAAAAGGATGTCTCTCTGGGCGACATCCCGCGGGTGTTCGCGCTGGGTTGGGTGTACGAGATCCCGCGTCTTTGGAAGATCGGCGGCTGGCAAATTGCGGGTTTGGTCCGCCTGCAAACCGGCGATGCCGTGGCTGTCACCCAGGCAACCAACAACAATTCGAGCCTGGGCTTCGCCGTGCAGCGGCCTGACCGCATTGGCAATCCAAATGACTACGCCGGGCGCAGCGTCGCCAGGTACTTCGATACCGCGGCCTTTGCGGCTGTTCCCCAATTCGTGATTGGGACCAGTTCGCGCAATCCCGTTCGCGGTCCCGGCCTGCAGACTGCCGACCTGATGATCGGGAAGACTTTCCGCATCACGGAGCGATGGAACCTCGAGTTCCGGGCGGAAGCCTTTAACGTGTCCAATACGCCTCCTTTGAACGATCCCAACGGAAGCTTCGGCAGCGCCGCGTTCGGGAGTATCACGAGCGCGGGGAATCCGAGGGTGTTCGAATTCGTCGGCAAAGTGCATTTCTAATAAGTGAGCCGGCCCCGGCGGGAGCAGCCGTACGCTATCTCCTTACCGCGGCGCTCGACTTTTGACCCGCCGGCTGGAACAATCGCGGTGCAAAGTCCTGCAGATTGCGGCGCCATGTCTGCCATTCGTGCGCGTGCCGGGCGACTGATTAAACACGTGCAGGATCTTCGCATCCTCGAGCGAGGTGTGCAGTTTTTCGATACCCTGCTTCATTCTCCGCCGGCTCTTCGGTCCCCACGCCGATCCACAGCAGATGCACACGCTTTGCAAACGCGGCCGGGTCAGCCATCGCGCCGTTGAAGGCCGTCTTCGTATCCAGCTTGTCGTTGCCCATCGCAAACACGCTGGCCGCTCCGCTGAATCCTCCGATATAGGAGAACAGGTCGAGGTGATTAAAGGTGACGTGGAACGTCTGCATGCCCCCCATGGAGAGACCCGCCATCGCGCGATGGTCGCGATCGGGCATGGTGCGGAACGTCGAGTCGATGAATGGAATCAGGGCCTTCGGTGACATCGTCGTCGAATGCGGACATCATGTCTTCGATCGCCTTCCTCATCTCCGGAGACCCAAACGGTTTTCCGCGGAAATCGGCGACCGCCTGGCCCGCGCGCCGCGCGTAGCCATTCGCCATTACGACAATCATCGGCTTCGCTTTCCCGGTGGCAATCAGGTTGTCGAGGATGAAATTAGCCCTGCCCTGCCGCGTCCACCCGGATTCGTCCTCACCCCCGCCGTGCTGCAGGTAAAGCACCGGGTAGCGCTCTTTCAGCTGTGCGTCGTAGGCGGGCGGCGTGTACACCAACGCATGTCGCCATGTGCCGGTTACCTTCGAGTGATACCACACTTCGCGCACCTGCCCGTGCGGAACATCCTGCGGCAGATAATAGGTCGCGCCCGCTTCGGGCACCTCCACCGCGCTGGCCCATTTGCTTCCGCCAAAGTAGGCAGTACTCCCGGGATCGCTTACTTCCGCGCCGTCCACGATGATCGTGTAGTAGTGAAGACCCGGGGCCATCGGCGGCGTGGTGAAGGTCCAGAATCCGTCCGCCTGCTTCTCCATATCGGCCTTCGGACCGCTCCAGAAATTGACCCTGACCTTGCTTGCATCCGGCGCCTTGAAGCGGATCTCGACGCGCGAGTTGCTGTCGACCTGCGGAAACTGCGCGTCCAGAACATTGGATGTGGCGGGTTTGAAATCACCCGAGCCCTGCGCCAGGCAGAAGGGTGTTGCTATCAGCGTCACGATTGCAATCAGTCGCATTGCGCCTCCAGATCATTTCCGGAGCCAGAGCCGCCCTGAACAGCGACCGCCCTGGTCTCACGGTTCATAAACGTCGTCATCCACTATATAAATAAAGCGGCCTCTTGTCTTGTTGGCTGCCGGTTGCACGACTGCATTCGATGACTTCTGACCGCAACCGCGATTCTCGAGCGAGGTGCGAAGCCTCGTGCCTGACGTGACTTGCACGACCCGCCGCCTCACGCGACTTGCACCTCGGCCTACCGGACCGACCGCATACAATTGTATGGGAGTCAATGTCCCCGAACGTTCAACTGAGGAAATAAGTGTCGGAGAAGATCACTGTCGAGAATCGGCTCGCTGAGATCCGCAAAGGCAGAGGTGTCGGCGCCTCCGAGCTGGCGCGCCGCGTCAATGTGAGCCGCCAGACCATCTACGCAATCGAGGCGGGCACGTATGTCCCCAACACCGAAGTCGCCCTGAACCTAGCCCGTGAGTTAGAGGTCACGGTCGATGAGCTGTTTTCGCTGCGACAGGGTTCGCCGCAATCGCCCGAATCAATTGCGGCCGAAGTTCTGAGTGCGGAGGTGCCGGCGAATGGCAAGCCGGTCCGAATTTGCCAGGTCGGGTCGCGTTGGGTCAGCGTGCCGGTCAGCGCTTCGCCCTACTATATGCCAGAGGCGGATGGCATCATCAAGCGTTCGGGCCGGACCACCGGTCGTGCCGATTTATTGGTTTTTGCCAAGGATGAAGCAGCGCAGAAGCGCTTAGTGCTGGCCGGCTGCGATCCCGCAACCGGACTCCTTGCTCGCATGGTCGAGAAGATTACTGGTATCGAGGTGGTTTGCGCGGGCGCTTCCAGTAAACTTGCCCTTACCTGGCTTGTTGAAGGGAAGGTCCACATAGCGGGGTCGCACTTGAAGGACGCGAAGACCGGAGAGTTCAATCTGCCCTTCATTCGCAAACAGTTTCCCCATGATGAGTTCTCGGTGGTTACATTCGCCAGGTGGGAAGAAGGACTGGTCGTCTCCCCGGGAAATCCGAAAGGGGTTCGCACGATCGCGGACTTGGCGAAGAAGAGCGTGCGGTTCGTCAATCGAGAGTCGGGATCGGGGAGCCGCGGCCTGCTCGAGGAACTATTGGAAAAGGCCGGTATACCGGCGCAAAAAGTACTCGGATACGGCCGGATCGCATACGGGCATCTGGCCGCCGCCTATTGCGTGATGGCCGGAGACGCGGATGTGTGCCTTGCGACCCGTTCCGCCGCACAGGCCTTCGGTTTGGATTTCGTACCGCTGAACAGCGAGCGCTATGATCTGGTCATGCGCAAACGCACGGCCGACCTGCCCGCCGTCAAGTCGTTTCTCGACGTCTTGCAGCGATCGTCCCTTCGACGCAAGCTGGAAGTGCTCGCCGGGTATGACACATCCGAGACGGGGACCGTGGTGGCGTAGCGGTCTTGCAATAGCCTACCCCTCGGGCGGCTTGCGGAGAGTAAATTTGATCACCGCGCCGGAATCGCTCGGCTCAGCCCAAATCCGTCCCCCGTGCCGTTCTACGATCTGTTTGCAGATAGTCAGACCGATTCCGGTTCCGGGATACTGATTCCCATGAATTCGCTGATAGATTCCGAAGACCCGGTCGAGGTGCTGTGCAGGAATTCCAATTCCGTTATCTCGGACGGCAATGAGGTATCCGCCCTCGCTCTCGGCACACGTAATTCTCACCTGCAGCGAATGCGCCCTCCGGTATTTCAGCGAGTTTCCCACAAGGTTCTGAAATAGCTGCGTCAATTGAAGCGGATCGCCGCTGATCACCGGAAGAGGATCGTGGTAAATGATTGCCTCGCCTTCATCGATCGCCACTCGCAGGTTCTCGGTTGCGGTGTGGAGAACATCGTCCAGGGCTACCACCGTGAGAGGCGTCGATTCCCGGCCATTCGTAATCCGCGAATAGCTGAGCAGTCCGTTGATCAGCGCACTCATGCGCGAGGTACTCTGCAGAATGAACTGGACGAATTCCCGGCCTTGCTGGTCGAGTAGCTCTCTATAGTTTCGGTCCAGCAAAGCCGCAAAGGCGCTGATGTTTCGTAGCGGTTCCTGCAGATCGTGTGACACCACATAGGCGAATTGCTGTAAGTCCGCCTCCGCGCTCCGTCGTGCCGTGATGTCAGTAATAAAGCCGACCGCCAGAAGGCCACTACTGGTTTCGACGTAACTCAAACTGACTTCCACTGGGAATTCGGTGCCGTCTTTTCGGCGGCCTGTTAGCACCATGCCCTCTCCCATCGGTCGGGTACGCGGCTCCTGGAAGTAGGTAACAAGGTGCTTTTCATGGCTCGATCGCATCTTCTCCGGAATCAGGATGTCCAGTGGCTGGCCCAACAATTCGCTCCGGGAGTAACCGAACAGGCGCTCGGTCATGGCGTTGACCATAGTAATGGCGCCCGCGCCGTCAATACCGACGATGCCTTGACCAGCTGATTCGAGCAGAGCGTGCAGGGTATGCCCAGACTGCCAGAAGTCCCCCATGAGGCACTCTCCCAGTAAGCTTTTGTATGTGGAAGATAATATCAGATCTCATCCCTCCCAGGTTTTCTGCTCGATGGAATATCCCGTTCACAAGCGTCGTAACTCTAACTAATTGAAGAACTATCGAACTAAAACACGCGTCGAAATTTGGCGCCGTCTGAAACAATGAAGGTAGGGAGAGAACTATGGCTTCATCAGCGCAAATCCGGGCGAATCGCGAGAATGCGAAACGTTCCACCGGCCCCCGTTCCGAGGCCGGCAAAGAAAACTGTAAGTTGAACGCCCTGAAACACGGGCTCGCTTCCCGGGACTTCGTCCTCGGTCCTGAAGAAAAGTTCGAGGAGTACGAAGCGCTCCAAGCGCAACTGCGCCTGGACCATCAACCGGCCACCCAGATCGAAGAGATCCTGGTCGAAGAGATCGCCCAAAGCTGGTGGCGTCTCCAGCGCGCCCGTCAGCACGAAGTCGAAATCCTGCGGCAAACGACCATCGTCACCAACGATGTCTACGCCCGCTGGTTCGGACCCATCATGCGCTACCAGGCCGCCGCCGAACGCGCCCTCCATCGCGCCATCACCCAGCTTCGGACCACTCAGAACGATCGCCGCCGTCACGAAGCCGCGCTTCCCGCTGCCCTCGAACCCGCGCCTTCCCCGCAACCCGTTCAACCCGAGAAGGTTATGTCCATTGGGTCCGTTGCGCAAAATGCCTCTGAGCCTCTCACGGCTCCGGAAACTCTCAGCCCTGACCGCACCGTCAAGTCCATCGACGGCGTTTCTCTGGCTCCGCAATCCCAGAATTCCCCCATAATCGAGTTATGCAAGCACCGCTAATCGCCGTCCTGCTGTCATCCGCGGCCTTCGCACAGACGCTTCCGTTCCACCAGGACGCGTTCCCGTCCACCGACGGATGGACGATGTGGTCGCCTCGTGCTGAAATTGCGCCGCGGGTGTGGGCCGACGGTCTCCACTCCCGCAAAGGTGGCGGATCGCTCGCGCTCTCGGGCGACAGTAATGTCGCGGTCTTCGGCGGATGGCAGCGGCAGCTCTCGGGCGTCCAGGCGGGACGATGGTACCGTTTCCGCGCATCGTATCTATCAGAAGGCGTGGACGATCCAGCCCGCCAGATCCTGCCCCGGCTCGATTGGACCGCCTCGAATGGCGGCCGCAAGGGCCAGCCCGAATATCCCTGGACGGCGAGCCCTGCGGCCGCGAACTGGACCACCGTCGCGGCGGACGTTCAGGCTCCCGCCGATGCCTCGGGTGTCGCCATTCAACTGTTGCTGGTCAACGCGCCCCGCGCCACCGTGTGGTGGGACGAAGTCACGCTTGAACCTATTCCCGATCCGGGACCCCGCACCGTCTCCATCGCCGCGGTGAACCTGCATCCGCAGAAATCGTCCGATCCGGTCGGCGAGTTTCTGGCGCTGCTCGGCCGGTCGCTACCCGCCAAGGCGGACGTGGCGCTGTTGCCGGAAGGGATTACCGTCGTGGGCACGGCCAAAAAGTATGCCGACGTGGCAGAGCCTATTCCGGGCCCCACCACTGAGCGGCTCGGCGAATTTGCGCGGAGGAAGAAGATCTGGATCGTCGCGGGAATCTACGAGCGCGAGCGGCAGGCGGTCTACAACACTGCCGTCCTCATCGATCGTCAGGGCCGTGTCGCGGGTCGCTACCGGAAGGTCTACATCCCGCGCGAGGAATTCGAGGGCGGCATCACACCGGGTTCGGATTATCCGGTGTTTCGTACCGATTTCGGTACCGTCGGCATGATGATCTGCTGGGACGTGCAGTACGCCGATCCGGCCCGGGCTCTCGCCCTGCGCGGGGCGGAGGTCGTGCTCATGCCTATCTGGGGCGGCAACGACACGCTTGCTAAAGCGCGCGCCATTGAGAACCACGTCTTTCTGGCCGCTTCGGGTTACGACCACCCCACTTACATCATGGATCCGGACGGCGAGATGCTGTCGCGCGCGCCGGAACGCGGCACCATCGCTTTCGCCACCATTGACCTGAATCGACGCTACCTGGACCCGTGGCTCGGAGACATGCGGGCGCGCTTCATGAAAGAACTGCGCACCGATGTCCCAGTCGAGAGGCAACACTAAGATTGTGGCGTGCGCACTCTTGCGCGCCGTGCCGGCACTCGCCCGAACAACGTGTCCTTCCCGAACTGCCGTACCTTTTGATCCGGCATCGTGGATGGAATCAAAGGCGTCCACACCGGACCGGGCGCCACGGCATTGACCCGGATACCCTGTTTCATCACCATCTTGGACAAGGCTTTGGAGAAGTTCGCGATCGCGGCCTTGTTAGGAGCGTAGGCCAGGAGGTTCGGGCTGGGGTCGTACGCGCTGCATGGATGCCGTGTTGATGATGACGCTGCCATTGAAGGTCCGGTCGAACTCCTCGGTGCTGAATTCTTCGATGCTGTCGTGCGTCATCTGGAAGCCGGCATTGTTCACCAATACGTCGAGTTTCCCGAACTCGAGGAAGGTTCTGTCGATGATCTGGCGACAGAACTCCTCGTTTGCGAAGGTCGCCTGGCAAGTGGAGCCCACTGCGCCCGGCCTGTTGCACCCACCGCAGCGTTTCGGACGCGTCTCGATCTTCCTCGGGCAGGGATGACGGCCACCCGACCGGTAAGCCGGTTCAGCCCACGGTAGGATTCTTCGCCATGGTCCGGCTCGGGCTCCATCTGAGATGGCGAACCGGGGTGCTGGATCTTCTCCTGAGGGTACTGCGGCTGAGGTTCCCCGGTGCGCGGATCTTGCCGGGAGGGGTTTTGCAGGGTTGGGTTTTCAGGCATCGAAAAGTGGACTCCCGGCATCCGCCGTCCTAAGTGGCCTAACAGTGAGGCGAACGTCGTATCCTGAAGGGACACCTGCTCTGGAGTAAACCGCGAAATGAGTAGTAATATCAGTCCCGGGCCGGGCACCCGCGGTGGAAGACCATATGTGGTGGCACTGCTTGCTGTCGGAGTGGCGCTCGCAGTCCGTTTGCTTCTGGACCCCTTACTGGGCGACGCGGCGCCGCTCCTACTAATCACACTGGCGATCGTGGCGGCAGGTTGGTACGGGGGAACCAAGCCCGCATTGTTGGCTACAGCAGTTGGCTCAGTGAGTGGCTGGTATCTGTTCCTCCCCGTACGGAGCTCATATCGACTGTCGGAACCTTACGACGTTTTGCGGTTGGCGATGTTTGTGGTCATAGGCGTCATCGTGAGCATCCTGAGCGGGCAGATGCACCGGATCATGGCGCGCAACCGGAACACAACCGAGTTGTTTCGGCGCACACTGGTGGACGCGCCGCTCCCGATCATGTTGCACCGGGAGGACGGGCAGGTGCTCGCGCTCAGCAAGGAGTGGACCGCGCTGGCCGGCTACACGCTGGCCGATATCCCCACAATCGACCTGTGGACGGAGCGTGCCTACGGCGGCCGGAAGGACGAGGTTCGGGTACATATCAAGAAGCTTTACCGGATCGAAGAGCCCTTTGACGGAGGCGAGCAGCGGATTCGGACGCTCTCCGGCGAGACGCGCACCTGGATGTTTCGATCATCGCCGATGGGCCGGGATGACAGCGGTCAGCGGCTGGTATTGAGCGTGGCCCATGATGTGACCGAGCGCAAACGCGCAGAGCAGGAGCGGGCGGCGGCGCATCAAAAACTGCAGGCCACTCTCGACAGCATCACGGACGGGTTGGTGGTCCTCGATCACGAATGGCGATGCACCTACTTCAGTGAGACGGGCGCGCGAATGCTGGGGATGCGGTGTGAGGACGTGATCGGCAAGGTCCTGTGGGATTTGTTTCCGGAGGCGGTCCATCGCGAGTTTTACGCCGAATTCTGCAACGCCGTGCAGACCGGGACCCCCGTCCATTTTGAGGATTATTGTCCGGAGCCGCTGAATCTGTGGCTGGAGTGCCATGGCTATCCTTCGGCGGAGGGACTGTCGGTCTACTTCCGCGACATCACGGAGCGGAAGCGTGTTGAGACCACGCTTCGCGAGCGGACAGCGGAACTCGACTCGCTGCTCGAGAACGCTCCCATCGGGTTCGCATTCTTCGATCGGGAGCACCGCTACGTGAGGATCAACGAACGGTTGGCTGAGCTCAACGAACAACCGGTGGAAGCCCACATTGGGCGCCGTGTTCGCGACGTGCTGCCTCAGACCGCGGAACTCGTTGAGCCGGTGTTGCAGCGAGTGTTTGCAGCGCGGGAGCCGGTGCAGGCCGAGTTCAATGGGGCGACGTCAAAACATCCGGAATTGCGCTACTTCCTCGGTGGCTTCTACCCGGTTCTCGGAGAGGACCGGCAGGTGGCGATGGTGGGCGCGTTCCTCATCGAGACCACCGAGCAGCGGAAGGCCGAAGAGGCGGCACGCGAATGGCAGGAGCGGCTCCGGGTGGCCCTCGATTCGGCGCGGATGGGGACGTTCGACATCGCACTGGAGGAAGGCCGGCTGGTTTGGGACGAACGCTCCTGGGCGCTTTTCGGATTGCCGTTGCGGGAGACCGTGGACCTTGAAACGGCGCTGGCGTGTGTTCACCCCGAAGACCGGGAGCACGTCGTGGAGATGATGCGGGTGGCCGCCAAACCCGAATCGAATGGCCGCTATGAGGCGGAGTATCGCATCGTCCGCCCGGACGGGGCATTGCGTTGGATCGTATCCGCCGGGCGGGTTTTTTTCGAAGGCGCCGGGAGCGCTCGCAGACCGGTGCGGCTGATCGGTGTAAACCACGACGTAACCGAACGTAAGCAAACGGAAATCGCGCTCGCCGAAAGCGATGAGCGATTCAGGATTGCGGCCGGGGCGGCACAACTCGGACTGTTCGAATGGGACGCGCGGTCGGGCCAGGCAATCTGGCACAACGCCCGCATGTATGAGATCTTCGGCCGCACGCTGGAGCAGGGTCCCGTCAGCCAGGCTTCCTTCGGGGCCGAGTGGCTCCATCCGGACGACCTCCCGCTCTTTTCGGAGGCGTTCACACGCGCCGTGCAAACAGGCCGGGTGCTCGTAACGGCACGGATCTGGCGTGGGGGAGAGGAGCGTTGGTTGAAGATCGAAGGAGCGCTCCGGCAAGCTCCCGACGGTTCACCTGAGCGGCTGATCGCAATTGCCCAGGACGTTACAGAGACGCGCCGGATGGAGCAGGCACTGCGTCAGAAGGAGGCCTTTCTCACAGCGGTAATTGAAGGGCTGCCCGTGGGAGTCGTGACCACCGGCCTCGACGGACGGGTGGCGTCAATGAACGCCGCGGCACTCCGGCTGCACGGGTTCACATCGCCGTCGCAGATGCTGACTCACCTCAAGGAGTACCGGGTCGAGTTCGAACTCGAGTACCCGGATGGGCGTGAAATGCCGCCTGAAGAATGGCCGATCGCCCGGGCGGCGCGAGGCGAGTATGTGAGCGACTACGAGGTGATTCTGCGCCGCACGCCGACGGGCGCCGAAAACGTGATCTCGTATACCGCGGTGCCGGTGCGGGGCGGCGGGGAGAGCATCATCGTCTTCGTCATGCAGGACATAACCCAGCGCCGGCGGGACGAACGGCTGATCCGGGAGTCGGAGGCACAATACCGGGCGTTATTCGAATCCATCGACGAAGGCTTCTGCGTCATCGAAGTGATGTTCGACGAAGAGGGCAGGCCGTTCGATTATCGGTTCATCGAGGCCAACCCCGCTTTTGAGCGGCACACCGGACTCGTACAGCCGGTGGGTCGTAGCGCTCGAGAGATGATTCCGGAACTGGACTCTTCGTGGTACGAGATTTATGGGCGGGTGGCGCAAACGGGCGAACCCGTGCGAGTGGAGAACGATGAGCCGACGATGAATCGCACCTTCGACGTGTACGCGTTCCGGATCGGACAGCCGGAGCAGCGGCGTGTGGCGGTTCTGTTCAACGACATCACCGTTCGGAAGCAGAACCTGGTGGCTATGGATTCGGCGCGGCGCGAGGCCGAATCCCAGCGGAGACTGTTGGATGCGGTTCTCGATTCGCTTACCGGTAGGTGTGATCATCTCCGACGCCTTCGGAGGACTGCTGCGCTGGAACAAGGCGAACGAGACATTGTGGGGGTTGTACGGCGTGGACCCGTCCGCGACGGCCAGCGTCGAAGACTACCGCGAATGGAAAGGGTGGTGGCCGGACACGGGGCGCCGGATCAAGGCGGAGGAGTGGGCCATGGCCCGGGCACTTTTGAAACGTGAGGTGGCCGAGGGCGAGCTGGTGGAGATCGAGCGTTTCGACGGAACGGGGCGGCGGTTCATGGTGAACATGGGCGCGCCGGTGTTGGATAGCGCGGGCAACGTGATTGCGGCAGTGGTGGCGCAGACCGACGTTACGGACCGCGTCAACATGGAGCGGCAATTGCGGGACTCCGAGGATAAGTTCCGGACGATTTCGGACAACATTCCGCAACTGGCGTGGATGGCTGACGAGAATGGACGCACCCTGTGGCACAACCAGCGCTGGATCGATTACACGGGTACCACTCCAGACAACCTGCCTCGAGCAGCCGGGGGACTGGTGCATGGCGATGACCGGCCGAGGGTGGAAGAACGCTGGCAGGCGTCGCTGAGGACCGGTGTTCCGTACGAAATCGAGTTCCGGTGTAGGAGGCACGACGGCGTGTA
The DNA here is from genome assembly GCA_963737465.1 of uncultured Acidobacteriota bacterium. Classification (GTDB taxonomy): domain Bacteria; phylum Acidobacteriota; class Terriglobia; order Bryobacterales; family Bryobacteraceae; genus TMP-7. The sequence continues at coordinate 297,348 of CAVTTC010000010.1, read as the reverse complement.
CCGCTGGTTCCTGTGCCGCGCCGTGGCCATCCGCGATGCGAGCGGACGCATCGTCCGGTGGTTCGGCACCAACACGGACATCCACGAGCAGAAGAGCACGGAAGCGGCCCTACGGCGATCCAACGAAGATCTGCAGCAGTTCGCCTACGTCGCCAGTCATGACCTGCAGGAGCCGCTCCGGACCGTGGTGAGTTTCAGCCAAGTCCTGATGCGACGCTACTCGACGGAGTTGGAGGGCAATGCCCGGGAGTACCTCGGCTACGTGTCGGACGCGGCGCTGCGGATGAGCCACCTGGTGCGGGACTTGCTGGTGTACTCGCGAGCGACGCGCGACGGGGACCGCATTGCCCAAACGGTGGAGTTGGAGGCGGTGCTCGACGATGTCCTGAGCGGTTTGCACGCCCAAATCGCGGAGGCGGGCGCGCAGGTCCGGCACGATCCTCTGCCGGCGGTAACGGGCGACCGGACTCAACTCGGGCAGGTCCTGCAGAACCTGATCTCGAATGCGCTCAAGTACACCCGGGCGGGGGTGCGGCCGGAGATCCGGATTCATGCCGAGCGCCATCCGGCCGAGTGGGTGATTTCAGTGAGCGACAACGGAGAAGGATTCCGGCAACAGTTCGCCGACCGCATCTTCGGGATTTTCAAGCGGCTGCACGGCAGGGAGGTACCGGGCACGGGAATCGGCCTGGCCATCTGTAGAACGATCGTGGACCGGCACGGAGGAAGGATCTGGGCGGAATCGAGCGAGGGGGAGGGGTCCACATTCTTCTTCACCCTGCCAGCCGAGGAGATCCAGGGGGACCAGTGAGCGCCGCGATCGTGATCATCGAGGACAATGCGCCGGACGTCGTGCTGCTGCGCGAGGCGCTGGACGAGCACGGAGTATCGTGCGAACTCACGGTGATCGGCGACGGCGAGGCGGCGCTCGACTATGTCGCGAGCCCACCGGCGGGCGCGCCGCTGCCGTGCCTGTTGATACTGGATCTAAACCTGCCGAAGCGGGACGGCATTGAGGTTCTGCGGGGGATCCGGGAATCGGCGGTGCTGAGCCGGGTGCGGGTAGTGGTGCTGACCACGTCAGACTCGCCGTCGGAGCGCGAGATGGTGGAAGCGATCGGCGTGCGGGCATACTTGCGCAAGCCGGTGGATCTGGACAGCTTCATGGCGCTGGGCGGGTTGCTGAAGGAGATTTGCCAGGAAGAAGCGGCCGGTTCCGCTAGGGGTTGAGCGCGCGGGAGATCGCTATTCGCCGCTGGTGGAAAGCGTCCTGATCGGCCAGCAGGGCCACCTCAGCCGCGCTGTACCGCGAGTTTTTCAAGAAGGCGCGCTTCTGGTCTGCCGAGGCCTGCCTCGGATTGAAGAACCACAGCCAGTCGCGATAGTCCGCGTGTTCGGGCGTGGCCGGAAACACGCGCGCGTTCCATAGCGTACGATCGCCAGGCGCAACATCGGCGTTCCAGATGTCCGCCGGTCCGGCGCCGGCCTCTTCGAGCCAATCCAGGATGGGGCAGCCGCAGAATGTCCCGCCACTCGCAGCGGAATGCTTGAACGTGTCGTCCACTCCGTGAGGCCGGATGAACCAGACCGATTCACCCGCAAGTACGTCGAGACAAGCACCCAGCGGCAGAGACAGAGGTTCGACAACATCTACTCCGATGACGACATTGCCTCCCGCGAGTTGCAGTGGGGCCTCGATGCGGCAGCCTTCCACCCAGTACTCCGGGCCTTCGATCCGTCCGTCCGGACCGATCTCGTTATTGACCGAGAGCTGCGACGATCCCTGAAGAGCTTCACCGCTCGGCACGAGTTGCCGGGTTGAGCCGAAGTGGAGGAAGCGGCATGAAGGCACCACGCGAACGTGAACGGGGATGCTGCGCAATCCAGGGAATACGGCCGCGAATTCGTCGTCGGTCCACTTCGATCCGCTGGTTCGGGCCGAATCGATGAAGTGGGGAAGGGAAGCGCCGGTCCCGAGCGCGCAGCAGATTTCCCGGTAGAGATCGATTCCCTTGGCGAGAATGCGGCCGCGGATAGCGGGGGACCATTCGAGTGTTCCGCCGGGCTGGTCAACGATATCGAAGGCCGCCAGCAGCGCTGCGCCGGCCGCGGCATCGAAGCTCATGACGCCGATGTCGAGGACGGATTGTCCAGCGGCATTGATAGCGCCTAGCGAGGTCTGCACCGCAACCGACGGCTTCTGCAGATACAGGCGCAACTGGTCCTGCCCGTCCACGCAGAACACGCCGTGATGGGACGATTCTTCGGGCGTGGCGTGGCAGCCTACGATGGTCAGACCGTCGGGAGGCAATTCGAGTTTGGAGGCGTCGAACAGCACCAGGGCATCACCGGCCGCGACTATGACCTGTCCCCTGGAGGACGGGTGGCGGGGCAGGTTGAGGAAAGCGGGCGCCAGCCGGTCAAACAAGGTGGCGGGAATCCCGTCGCGGCTATCGCCGGGCAGGGGGACGAAGATCTTACCTGCGGGCCCGTAGGCGGGCAGGCGCCGCGAATCGCCGCCTGCGTGCACAATGAGGATGCGAAGACGCCGGAGAACGTGCTCCACGGGTTCGGACGGGATCTGCGCTTTCTGGCGCTCGGCGTTGACCACCCGAACCAGGCAATCCAGGGTACTGGCGCCGCTGCCGATCCGTTTCCCGTCGAGGTCGGCGATTACAACGGCTTGCCCCACCTGGGGGAGTTGTCCCGCCGCACAGCGCAGGCGCAGCTGGGACTCGTAGGCACTTGCCTGCCGGTCATTGGACGCCGTGACCACCAGGTAATCCCAGAAACTGGACATGAACCCTCATTTTGGCAGGTTTTTGCAACCGATATCCCCCGAAACTCTCTAATAACATAGGCACTCTGGGAATCTCCCTAAAGTTGACAGGTTTACGGGGGAATGCCTACAATCAGCCTAATAGATCGGCATGGCCCAAGTACTCGCGTTTCACAAACCTACAGCCAGACTACGCTCCACTTCGATACTGGAGCAGATCGGCAACACGCCGCTGGTGCGGCTGGCGAAACTGGATGCCGACTTGCCGGGAGTCGAGATCTACGGGAAGGCCGAGTTCTTCAACCCCGGGGGATCCGTCAAGGACCGTCCCGCGCTGAACATGATCCTGGATGGCGAGCGGACGGGCCGGCTCACCCCGGATCGCATTCTGCTGGATGCGACCAGCGGCAACACCGGAATCGCTTACGCCATGATCTGCGCTGCACGGGGCTACCGGGTGATGCTGGTTCTGCCCGGCAACGCTTCGCGGGAACGGAAGGCGATGTTGAAGGCCTACGGCGCGGAAGCTGTCTTCTCGGATCCCGGCGAGGGGTCTGACGGGGCTATCCGCAAGTGCCGCGAGATTTACGAAGCCGATCCGGACCGCTACTTCTACCCCGACCAATACAACAACCCGGCTAACTGGAAGGCGCACTTCGAAACCACGGGTCCCGAGATCATCGAGCAGACCGATGGCCGGATCACGCACTTCGTGGCCGCCATGGGTACCAGCGGCAGCTTTGTAGGGACGTCCCGGCGACTCAAGCGCGATATCCCAGGCGTGCAATGCATCTCGGCGCAACCGTCGTCGGGCTTTCACGGCCTGGAGGGGTTGAAGCACATGCCCACGGCGATCGTTCCCGGCATTTACGATCCGTCGATCGCCGACCATAATCTGTGGATCGAGACCGAGGATGCCTACGCGATGACGCGGCGCGTGGGACGGGAAGAGGGGATCCTGGTAGGCATTTCGGCGGGCGCTAACCTGGTTGCCGCGCGAAAGGTCGGGAAAGAGCTGGTTGCGAGCGGCGAGCCCGGAGTCATCGTCACTTTCCTCTGCGACAGCGCGTCGAAATACCTGAGCGAACCTTTCTGGGACGAGGAATGATCAAAATCGAGCCAACGGCGTGGGATGTGATGGTGGCCCACGCCCAGCCAGACATTTCCCGACGAGTGTTGCGGAGTACTGCTGGGCGCCAACGGAGACGAGACCAAAACGGTCAAGCTGGCGATGCCCATGGAGAACGCCTACACGGGATCGCAGGAAGACCGTTACGAGATCCGCCCGGAGGATCTGCTCAAGGCCGATCGGGAGGCCCGCAAGGCCGGGCTGGAACTGATCGGCATCTTCCACTCGCATCCGAACTGCGACGCGTATTTCTCGAAGACCGATCTGGAGAATTCGTGTCCGTGGTACTCTTTTGTGGTCCTCTCGATCAAGAACGGCGAGTTCGACCACGCCAACAGCTTTCTGCCCAACGCGGATCAAACAGCCGCAGAAAAAGAAGAACTGGTTTACTGAACAACGATGGCTAAAGTCCTGATTCCCACCCCACTGCGCCAGTACGTCAACAAGCTGGATTCCATTGACCTCACGGGCGGCACCGTGGGCGAGGTACTCGATTCACTTACCTCCCAATACCCCGAACTGCGCCGTCACCTGTACAACGATGAAGGCAAATTGCGCAGTTTCGTAAACGTGTACGTCGCGGATGAAGACATCCGCTATCTGAATAAGAACGCCACCCCGGTGAAGGATTCGGACACGATCTCGATCGTCCCGAGCATCGCCGGCGGCTCCGTGGGCGTGGCCGAACCGCCGACGGTTCTGGGCAAGGATGAGGTGCTCCGGTACAGCCGGCACCTGATCATGCCCGAAGTGGGCATGGAAGGCCAGCTGAAGCTGAAGCAGGCGAAGGTGCTGCTGGTGGGCACGGGCGGACTGGGCGCGCCCCTCGGCTTGTACCTGGCCGCCGCGGGCATCGGGCGCATCGGGCTGGTGGATTTCGACGTCGTCGATTTCACGAACCTGCAGCGCCAGGTAATTCACGGCACCAGCGACGTCGGGCGCAAGAAGCTCGATTCGGCGGCCGATCGCATGCACGACATCAACCCCTTCGTCCAGATCGACAAGTACGAAGTGGCGTTGAACAGCGAGAACGCACTCGGGATCCTGAAGGATTACGACATCGTGATCGACGGGACCGACAACTTCCCGACCCGCTACCTGGTGAATGACGCCTGTGTCCTGCTCGGCAAGCCGAACGTGTACGGTTCGATCTTCCGGTTCGAGGGACAATCTACGGTTTTTGCGTACGAAGGCGGCCCGTGCTATCGCTGCCTGTATCCCGAGCCGCCGCCTCCCGGATTGGTTCCCAGCTGCGCGGAGGGTGGAGTTCTGGGCATCCTGCCCGGCACCATCGGACTGATCCAAGCCACCGAAGCGGTGAAGATCATCCTCGGCATCGGCGAGCCCCTGGTGGGACGGCTGCTGCTATACGATGCTCTGGGCATGCGATTCCGCGAGCTGAAACTGCGCCGCAATCCAGAATGCCCGGTGTGCGGCGATCATCCGACGGTGACCAAGCTGATCGACTACCAGCAGTTCTGCGGTATCCCGCAGCAGACGCCGGGCAGCCGCCCCCGCCGAGCGGCGAGATTGAACCCGCGGAAGTAAAGGCCAAGATGGATCGCGGCGAGAACTTCGTGCTGGTGGACGTTCGGGAGCCGCACGAGTACCAGATTTGCCGCATCCCGAATGCCCGGCTGATTCCCCTGGGTGAAGTGCCGAAACGCCTGAACGAGCTGGATCGGAACGCCGAGATCGTGCTGCACTGCAAGAGCGGAGTGCGCAGCGGGAAGGCGGCTGCAATACTGCGCGAGGCCGGTTTCCCGCAGGTTCTGAACATGAAGGGCGGCATCCTGGCCTGGAGCGACAAGGTGGATCCGTCCGTTCCGAAGTACTGACTCGATTAACTTTGTATCAGCGGAGTCCTTCCGCAATGTAGATGTTGGCGCCGGGTCTTTCATACACGTTGAGCAGTACGAAGCTTTCATTTGGCGAGACGGCGAGACCCCACCCCATCCTTGTCCAGAATCGCGCCAGAACTTCCTCCTTACCGTCCGAAAAGCGGTACCGGTGCAGCTCCCATGCCTGTCTCCGCCGGTGGCACGGCGGACAGAAGGAAAGGAAATAGACGCCTGTCCGACCGACACTCATGTCCTGAAGGAGATGGAAACTGGGAACCACAGTCACTTCCTCTCCGCCTGCCACCGGTACGCGCCGGAGTTCGGGACCCAGGTGTCTCGTTCCATAATAGAAGTACTTGCCGTCGGGCGACTCGAATCCTCCAAACCCTCCGCGCCGCGTGACTTGCACGGCAGGCCCCCCGGCTGATGGCGCCTTCCAGATCTCTCTTGTTCCTGAACGATTGGACGCGAAATAGATCCATCTTCCGTCACCCGACCAACTGGGATTGAATTCCGCCGATGGTTCCGTCGTGAAGCGCACCGGTTGCCCGCCATCGCCATTGACGATCCAAATATCTGAATTGGAGTCTGGCGACGAGTCAAACGCGATCCTGGCGCCGTCCGGAGACCACTGCGGAGCGCCGGTCGCCGGTCCTTCCATGTGGGTGATCCGGATCGGCTGCGAACCATCCGTTCTGCTCGTCCAGATCTCGGGATGACCGGACCGGACGGATGAATACGCGAACCGTTCGCCGTTCGGGGAGAAACTCGGCTCTCTGTTTTGTGCGGTTGAACTCGGGATTTTCCGCAGCGGCACTTCCCGATTGGGGTCGTTTGGCAGCTCGACCCGTGCAAAGCCAGTACCTGCTGGAATGGGAGAATAGGCAAGCTTCTTGCCATCCGGGGATAACCGGGCATGCGTGTCTCCGAGGGTGGAGAGGGGAAGGACGAGCCGTGGCCGGTCACGGCTGTCCACGCGCACGGTCCAGAGTCCTCCGGTTCCCTGCGAGTACCACGGATACAGGTACGCGAGTCTCCGCTCACTCCCTACCCAATTGACATCCCCAACCACTTTCTCTTCCTGTGCGAGTGGCGTCGGCGTGCCGAGGACATGGACGGAGGAGGACAGATGCGCCAGGAATATCCTGCTGGTAAGCGCCGCCGTGCCGGATCTTACGAATGCCAGCAGTGTGCCGTCGGAGGAGATGGAAGGAGAAGTGTCTACCGCGCCGACAGGTGGCAGGATCAACCTTCGTCTTTCTCCGCTCGCGACCGAAACCGCATGCAACGCGACGAACTCATCCCCTGGATTGTGGTCCGGAAAGACTATCGTCTTGCCGTCGGGCGCCCAGCTCAGGAAATGTCCCGGGACACTGTACTCGGAAGGGTTCATAGCGGTGATGCGCCGCTCCGGCCCGCCCAGCGCGGGCGCCAGCACGATCCACGGCTTCTCGTCGCGGACGCCGATGAAGGCGAGCCAGTTGCCATCCGGCGACCAAGCGATCGAATACTCCTGGTTGTCCGGCGTCCTCGTAACTTGAAGCGAATCTCCGGACGACAGAGACCTGACGTAGATGTCGAAGTACTCCTCACCCTCCTTGATCCACATGTAGGCGATCTTCGATCCATCCGGCGAAAACACGGGATCTTGCTCCAGGCCGCGTTCGGCCGTCAACGGACGTACCTTCAGCGATTCGCCCCCCGGATGCGCGGTCACGATCATCCACCATGCCATGACCACGGTGGCGGCGATGAAGCTCGCCGCACCCACGGCGTATCGAGCTTTGAGTCGCGGATTCCCCTTCTCGAAGCCACCGCTCGTGGATGACTCCAGACCCTGTTTCCTGCCGGACCACCACCGGTCCAATTCACCCGCGAACGCGTAGACGGAACTGCGCAGTTGGTGAACATGCCGGTGGGCCGGGAGCCCCTCGGTCGATTCCCACCTCTGGACGGTTCGTACGTCGCGCTTGAGATACGCGGCAATTTCCTTCCACGAGTCGAGTCTTGCACCCTCGTTCCCCGCAGTTGCCGGTGCGTTGCCGGCGGAATCGCTCTTACGCATGGCAAGATCACTTTCGACGGACCACCCACAGTCTAAACCCGTCCTATAGCCGAAGCAACGGTATGGCGGCATTGGACGACATTGCATGCCGTGGCCAGAATGCCGCGTCAACGTACGCTGCTAACGCTTTGTGAATACAAGACTTGGCCTGTAAATCGGGGCATGAGGATCCGAAACGACAGGACACCGTGCAGCGCCGCCGCCACGGTGCTATTCATGCTTTCGCTACCGGCACAAGGCCAGACTCCGTCGAATGTGTTCCTCGACCGTCGTGCTTTCATGAGCGCTCGCGACTTCCAGGTGGCTTTGGATCAGCGGAGGCCGCAGCCCGTCAGCGACGAAGAGAAGCAACTCATCCTGGCCACCCTGCCAAGGAGCGGGCGAGTGTTTGCACCTAATGCCGCCGCGAGGCGGAAGCTGGCCAGGCTTCACCAGATTCTCCGCCTGCACGACCGCGAGTCGGTCTACGAGCCCGTTGTCATCGACGTCCCCCAGGCGTTTCTGGGTTTGCACGCGCGGGCCGTCCTGCTTGTTTCCGAAACCGCCCTGAAACTACTGACTGCGGAAGAACTGCAGGCTTTGGTAGCACACGAAATTGGACATGAGTACGTCTGGGAACAGTACGACCGCGCCAAAACGCGCGGAGATCTCGACTCCCTGCGCGACCTCGAGACGTGGTGCGACGTCTTCGCCGTGCTGACGCTACGGCGAGCAGGGATCCCTCCTTCGCGTCTTGCCTCGGGGCTGCAGAAGTTAACCACATTCAATGCGCGACGGTTTGGGCGAGCCCTGAATGAGGACGCGTATCCGGAATCCGCCGAACGCGCGGACCGTCTGAAGGCGACGGTAGAGTGGTCGTCGGCCTCGATTCCAGATCAGACCAGTGCGTACCTCAAGCTGCAGTGAGTTCTCTCGCCTTTCCAGCCGGATGGGGAAACGCCGGATTTGCCGCACCCCGAACGCCCGTCTGATCCCGCTGGGCGAGGTGCCGAAGCGGCTGAACGAGCTCGACCGGAACGTCGAGATCGTGCTGCACTGCAAAAGCGGAGTCCGCAGCGGGAAGGCAGCCGACATTCTGCGCGCTGCTGGGTTCCCGCAGGTTCTGAACATGAAGGGCGGCATCCTGGCCTGGAGCGACAAGGTGGATCCGTCCGTTCCGAAGTACTGATCCCCGCGGCGTCTCGGCGGCTACTCAGGTTTGGGTAACTTCAACGCGAGCAGCCACGTCCTTCGATCAACTGGAAGGAGTGTCTCGCGTTGTTCTCATTTCGTGAACGATCCGCCCGGGTTGCGTCTGTTGGCGCCATTCTTCTGTTCGCTCTTGTCCCGGCGGCGCCAGCTCAGCAATACACCGTCTCGACCGTGGCCGGAGGCGGCGCTCCCGTTACTCCCGCTCCGGCGCTCGCCACTTCAGTGGGACCTACACGGCGCGTAGCCGTGGATTCCGCCGGCAACTTCTATTTCAGCGCTTCGAACTCGGTGTATAAAGTCGATTCGTCCGGCACACTGACTCTGGTAGCAGGTGATTCCCGAGCCGATTACACCGGGGACGGCGGCCCGGCCATCAACGCTTCGCTGAACATGCCCTACGGTGTCACCGTCGATTCGTCTGGCAACGTCTACATAGCGGACACAGGCAATCACGCCATCCGTATGGTCTCTGGCGGGGTCATCAGCACGATCGCCGGAAACGGATCGCCTGGCTATGCCGGGGACGGCGGGCAGGGGCGTAATGCTGTGCTCAACAATCCGAAGGGAGTCTTTTTCTCCTCGGGTGTCCTTTATATCGCCGACACGACCAACAACGCAATCCGGACCATTGATTCCGACGGAGTGATCTCGACGATCTGCGGAAACGGCTTCCCAGCCTACCTTGGGGATGGCGCAGCTGCCGCTGCGGGGCAGGTGGACCGTCCGGAGGATGTCACGGTGGACAGCGCCGGCACCATCTATATCGCCGACAGCGGAAACGGCGTGATTCGAGACATCACGAAAAGTGACGGTTTTATCCATACCATAGCCGGTCACGGGACCAACAGCCCTGGCGATGGCGGGAACGCCACCGACGCGCTACTGGTGGCGCCGACCGCCGTGGTGGTGGATCCAACGGGGAATTTCTATATCGCCGAGCCACAGAGCGCCCGGGTACGCCAGGTGACGTCCAAAGGGATTATCTCAACGTATGCCGGTACCACAGGTTCTGAGGGCTTTGCCGGCGACGGTGGTCCCGCAAACAAAGCCCTTCTCTGGCTTCCCACCGGCTTGTGCCTGGACTCGGGCGGAAACCTCTACATTGCTGATCAGTTGAACAACCGCATCCGGAAGGTGACATCGGGCAACATCAGCACGGTGGCCGGCAGTGGAGCGTTTAACCTCTCTACGGGGAGCGGGCTAACGGCCCAACTGAGCCGGCCTAGCGGCGTCGTCGCATCGGCTGGAAACCTCTATATTTCCGATTACGGGCACAATCGTGTGTTGGAGATTGCTGCCGACGGTTCGGCCTCCACCGTTGTCGGTACTGGCACGGCGGGGTTCTCCGGTGACGGCGGGCCGGGTGCGGCGGCACAGTTGTACGCTCCGGCGGGTCTGGCGATAGACCAGGCCGGAAACCTCTACATTGCCGACATCCTCAACCAACGGGTGCGGGAATTGTCGGCCGGCGGCGCAGTCTCCACGTTTGCTGGTACGGGTTCGGCAGGTCTTGGAGGAGATGGAGGCGCAGCCGCCCAGGCGACGTTGTACTTCCCCCACGCCGAGTTGGCGGACGCTGCCGGAAACGTCTACATCTCCGACTACGAAAACAGCTGCGTGCGGAAGGTGTCGGTGAACGGGACCATCACAACGGTTGCCGGCAACGGAACTGAGGGCTATTCCGGCGACGGAGGTCCCGCGGTACGCGCTCAACTGACCGCTCCTGAGGGTCTCGCCCTCGACGCTCGCGGCAACCTGTACATCGCCGACACAGGAAACAACGCGGTTCGCATCGTGACTCCCGACGGCATCATCGGCACCATTGCGGGCAATGGGATTCCCGGCCACGACGGCGACGGCGGCCCAGCCGCCCAGTCGCTGCTGGCTGCGCCCACCAGCGTGGCCTTTGACGCGTCGGGCAACTTCTACATCGCCGACTCCGGAACCCGCATCCGCAGGATCACTACGGACGGGATTATCATCACCGTCGCCGGTACGGGCGTGCCCGGTTACGAAGGGGACGGCGGCCCGGCTCTCCATGCTCAGTTCGATGGCATCCGGGCAATCGCCGTAGATCCAGCGGGCCGGATGTTCCTCGCCGATGAGTGGAACAACGTGGTACGTGTGTTGACGCCGGTGATTCCACCGAAATAACGAGTAGGTGTCGCCCGCATCAGGTTGCCTGCGCCGCGGCTTGTCGAGCGCGGCGGCAAAGGTCATTCAAACCCAGCCTTCGCGTCCATGCGTCCAGGTAGGCGTCATCGATGCGACCGGCTTCCATTCGCAGGACGCCCACGATGTCGCGCCATTGCTGCTGGGAGACCTCCCCACCGTCGCGATACCAGCCGAGTTTCGCGATGATAATGTCTTCGGCGCTGACGATGGGAACAGGCTCGTCATCGAGAGCCGCAACGACGACGTACTGAGTTCGCTCGAGTTCCGCAGATCCGTGTTCATCGTGAATCGGGAATAAGTCGAACTTGAACGCCAACTGCCGGTGAATTACGTTAAAGGGTCGTGCGAGGCGAAGGGCCTCTTGTGCAGTCTCCCGGTCGCCGTAATAATCGGCGCCAAGAGAATCGAGGAAGACGTCGAGTTTGCGCGGATTCAATGCTGGCGCAGGCCGTTCATCGGCAATAGACCTTGTCAGCCAGGGCCCGACCGTACCGGGCCCGAAGCAACTGGTACAGGAACTCCTCGCCGTCCGCGTCCGGAAAACGCCGCCGCACAGCCGCCCGAAGCAACTCATCCGCTGCAGCAGTCAGATCCATCGCGATCGCAACGCGCTGCGAAGGGCTCATCTTCGCTAAAGTCTGATAATAGAACCGTTGCGCATCCGGAGTTGTATCGGAAAGCATTCCGTCCTCAATTTTACGCTCGGACGCCGCGGGCTGCGTGCTGGAGAAACGCCAGCCACTCGGGCATTCCCGCGCCGGTCTTGGCCGAGACGTACTGCACCGGCAGCCCCGGACGAACGGCCGCGATGTTGGCGTTCACGGCGTCCCGGTCGAACTCCGCGGCTTCAGCCAAGTCCATCTTCGTGATCACCGCAACATCCGCGCAGTTGAAGATAGTGGGGTACTTCAGCGGCTTGTCCTCGCCTTCGGTCACCGACAGCAGGACGATGCGCAGGCTCTCGCCGAGATCGAATGAGGCGGGACACACCAGGTTGCCCACATTTTCGATGAACAGGAAATCCAGGTTCGCCGGATCCCATCCTTCGAGCGCGCTCTCCACCATCGCAGCCTCGAGGTGACACACCGTCCCGGTGACGATCTGTCTCACCGCAGCGCCGCTTCGTGCCAGGCGGGTCGGCGTCGTTCTCCGTAGCGAGATCGCCGACAAGGGCCGCGGCGCGGTGCCGCTCCTGGAGTTGGCGCAGAGTCCGTTCGAGCAGCGCCGTCTTGCCTGCACCCGGACTCGACACCAGGCTCACGACGAACACGCCTGCGTCCTGAAAGCGCGAACGCAGCGATCGCGCCACCTCGTCGTTGCGCCGCAGAACGTTCTTTCTGACCTCGACGATGCGCGGAACGGAACTCATGGACTCAACTCCAGCGCGGTGACCAGCAATTCGCGCCCACGTACGACCTCCGAGGACGGCGCTCCGCACTCCGCGCAGCAGAACCATTGCTGCGATCGCACTGAACGTTCCGCCTGGCACTGAGGGCAGAAGATCGTAACCGGGACGTCTTCGATGACCAGCCGGCATTTCGCGAGCGGGGTCTGCTCCCGCGCCAATTCGTATGCCGACACGAGCGCCGCCGGAACCACTCCCGACAAGGCCCCTAGTTGAAGATGGATCGCCTCCACCGCGGCTCCGTCGCGCTTGGCAGACTCTTCCTGCGCGAGATCCAGGATGCTCATGGCGATGGAGAGTTCATGCATGTGCGTCTCCGAAGCAGCCCAGGGCCGCCTGTCCGAGACTCACGCCACCATCGTTGGGAGGGACTGCCGCGTTCGTCCAGATTTCCACGGACGTGCCTTCGAGCCTGGCTTTGATCTCCTCGAGCAGCAGGACGTTTTGGAAGACTCCACCCGACAGCGCCACCGTCGTGATCCCGTGGGTTTCGCACAGTGCGAGCACGGCCCGGCACAGTCCCTCCGCGACACCGGCGTGGAACGCCCGGGCCGCATGCGAGACGGGTTTCCTGCGGAGGCGGTCCTCAATGACGGCCGCGAGCAGAGGCCGGAAATCGAGTTCGTCTCCGTCGATCGGAAACGGATATCCAGCCGACGACGGGGCACCCTGCGCGAGATGCTCCAGCCACATCGCGGCCTGGCCTTCGAACGAGATTTCGCGAGTGAAACCGAGCAGGGCGGCGGCGGTATCGAACAGCCGGCCCATGGACGTAGTTCGGAACGTGCGTACGCCGGACTTCGCCAGCGCGCAGCGCCCTCGCGTAGCGTTCGGGAAAGCAGAACGGCGCGTCCCCGAGCGTCGGGCAGCCCGTCGAGTCCCGCGAGGAATCCGGCCGCCGCCTGCACGGGGTGGCGCGCCGCCGCGTCGCCCCCGGCAAGCAGCGGCGCCGCGCAGGTGCACACGCGCTCGAAACCTTCAGCGATGCTTCCGGCGAAGAACTCGCCTCCCCAGATGGACCCATCGTCGCCGTATCCGGTTCCGTCCAAGCTCACGCCGATTACGCGGCGGTCCCAGGCTTCCCGCTCGGCGAGAACGGATGCGATGTGGGCCCGATGGTGCTGGACGGCGAGCGTCCGCGCGCGCCGGGATTCCCTGGGCCCTGATCGTGGAAGCGTACTCGCGGGTGGAGGTCGTGACCACCAGCAGATCGTCCTGGTTCACCTCATACATGGACAGCAGGTCGCTGGATGGTCGCATCGAACGCCTGAACTGATTCGTAATGCTCCAGGTCGCCGATGTGCTGGCTGACGAACGCCTGTCCGCCACCACCAGCGTGACGGTGTTCTTGAGATCGGCGCCGACGGCCAGGATCGGGACCCGTTGCCGGCAGCGTGCACACGGCGCCGGGCGCATAGCCGCGCGACCGGCGCAGGATCGTGGGACCGAACGGTCCGGCGCGCACCACGGAGTCGTCCACGCGCCGCGCGATGGGGCGCTCGCCGGTCAGGAACGCATCGGCAATGCCGGAGAGCCGTTCGCGCGCGTCCTGATCCTGATAGGCGATGGGCTCGCTGGAGCGGTTCGCGCTGGTCATCACCAGGACCTCGCGGCGCACCGGCGTCGAACAGCAGATGATGCAGCGGCGCGTAGGGCAGCATCACGCCGAGTTCGCCGTTGTCCGGCGCCACCTCCGGCAAGTCGATTCGCGCGGGGCGCCAGCACGATCGGCCGCGCGCGGTCGAGGTCAGCAGCGCTTCCGCTTCCGGCGATGAGATCGGACCAGCTCGCGGGCGTCACCGAGATCCGGGCACCATCACGGCGAACGGCTTCTCCTTGCGGAATTTGCGCTCGCGCAGCGCGCGGACCGCGCGCGGCGTTCCGGGCGTCGCACGCCAGGTGATACCCGCCGATTCCTTTCACCGCGACGATCGTGCGCCTCTCGCAGCAACTGCTGCCGCTCGACGCCGCCGTCGCGCCGACTGTCCGTGCCACAGCAATACCGCGGGCCCGCAAGCCGGACAGGCAACCGGCTGGGCGTGAAAGCGGCGGTCCGCCGGGATCACGGTACTGCGCCTCGCACAGACGTCATCCATCGGCCAGGCCCGCATGGTCGTGTTCGGGCGGTCGTAGGGCAGGCGCTCGATGACGGTGTAGCGCGGTCCGCAGTTGGTGCAGTTGATATAGGGATACCCGTACGGCGGATCGGCAGGATCGAACATCTCGCGCGAGGCAATCGTCGCAGACGGGCAGGTCGGGCGAGATGCGGGCGGTGGGCCGGCGCGTCGCGGCGGCTCTCGCGGATGGTGAAATCGCGTGAGTCCGGTGGGCTCGGACGGACTGGACCTCGATGGACGCGATGCGGGCGGCAGGCGGCGGCTCGGCGGCGAGTCCGCTCGAGAAAGGAGTCGAGCGCCGGCTCCGCGCCTTCCAGGTGGATGTCCACGCCGCTCTCCTGCGTTCAGCACCCAGCCCGGCCAGCGCGTGGGCGCTGGCCAACCGGAACACGAAAGGCCGGAATCCAACACCCTGAACGACGCCGCGGACGCGAACCGAGCGGGCAGCAATCACCGGGAGATGCCTTTCCCTGCGATACAACCGCGTCCCTGCCAGCCGATCTGCACCACTCTGCCGTCCTCCACCAGCACCGGCACCGTGGTCTGTCCGCCGGTGGCCTCGCGCATGCGGTCGAACGCCTCGGCGTCGAGCTCCACGTCGTATTCGACGAAGTCGCGATCCTGCCACTCGAGCCACTCCCGCATCTCCTGCGTGTAGGGGCAGCGCGGCGCTGCCGAAGAGTTCAGCCTTGGGCATCGCGGTGCGTCTCCAGCAGTTCGCGAATGATGTGATAGATGGACGCCTGGACTTCCTGGATGCGGGGAATGTAGTCGGAGCGCACCACCAGCGCGTGATCGGCCAGAGCCGCGCCGCAGGATCTCGCCGCCATCGCAGCCGAGCAGCGCCACCGTCAGCAGGCCGCGCTTGCGCGCTTCTTCGAGCGCCATGATGATGTTGCGCGAGCCGCCGCTGGTGGAGATTCCGACGGCGACGTCCTCGGGCCGGGCCTGCGCGATCAACTGGCGCAGGAAGATCACTTCGGTTCCCACGTCGTTGGCCAGCGCGGTGATATTGGCGGGTTCGAGCGACAGCGAAACGGCGGGGATCGGTCGCCATCCGGCGGCGGACAAACGCAATCGAGCGCCCAGTCATTCGCGTCGGTCGCCGAGCCGCCATTGCCAAACAGGATCAGCTTCCCGCCGCGCTGCAGCCGCTCGTGCATGGCCCGAATCGCGTCGGCAATCCGGTCGGCCTGCTCCTGCGGCGACGCGCACGCGCAGCTTCGCGTCCTCTGCAGACCTTCATCCGGATCGACGCAGCCACCTCGTCGATGACGCCGGCGGCATCCTGCTTGTCGCGGCCCAGAAATGGATACAGAAACGCCGCGTCGCCGGCATCGTGGCCCAGTTCGCGGTGCTCGAAGAAGACGTGCACCGTTTCCCACAGCGTGTGATAGAGAATCTCGATCAGTTCCTGGTGCATGAACGGATCGGCGGTCGCCGGAGAGCAATGGTATGAGCCCTGCGGGCCGGGCAGCGCGAAGGTCATGGCGCCGCGCGGGCGGCCGCGGTCGAGCGCCGCCTCCACCTCCGGATCGCCCTCCGGCGGACCGAAACCCATCACGATGTCCTGCGGCTGGACCAGGACGTCGAGCCACGGACCGAACATGACGGAAAGATCGAGCGCGGGCAGCGCGCGCTTGCCGACAATGACGGGATGCACGAACTCCACCGAGACGTGCTGCGCATCGGTGGCGTACGGGCCGCGCCCGAACGCCAGCAGCCGGCCGCCTTGAAGGAAACGTTCGGACATCTCGCGGCAGGCAGCCGCGAGCCGCACGGCCTCCCGATCGAAGAAGGCTGCGAACACGCCATTGCGCTGCGAGGAGCGCGTTCCTCCACTTGGGCCGAGCGCAGGCGTTCGCAGGTGCCGGTCAGCAGATTCGTGGCAGGGGATCGCCCACCAGCATGTCGATCACCCGGGTGCCGCCGTACGGTGTTGTCACCGAGCACGGTTGCCGGCGGCTCGTTTCGAACCTCGCCGATGAGGACGGCCTCGCTCGCCGCCGGGTGTACGCCGCAACGCCGCCAGAGCCCCGCTCGGCGTCTTCTGCCGCCACCACGGCCAGGAATTGTCCTTCGTTGGCGATATGCAGCGGATCGAGGCCCGAGGAGTTCACAGGCGCCGCGCACCTCGTCGCGGATCGGGGATGCGGTCTTCGAACGAAATGCACCGAGGCGCCGGAATCGCGCGCCAACTCATTGAGCGACGTCGCGACACCGCCGCGCGTGGGGTCGCGCATCCAGCGGATGCCCGGCCCGATCGCCTGTGCGAGCGCCTCCACCAGCGGCAGCACCGAACGCGTGTCGGAGCGAAGGTCAGCCTCGAGGTCGAGTTCTCCGCGCGCCAGCAGGATGGTGATGCCGTGATCGCCGATCGGACCGCTGAGCAGCACCTTGTCGCCCGGGCGCACGGACTGCGGAGCGATGTTGACACCGGGAATGGGGCGGCCGATTCCGGCGGTGGTGATGTACATCCGGTCGGCCTTGCCGTGCTCGACCACCTTGGTATCGCCGCCGGCGATGACGACGCCGGCCGCTGCGGCGGCGTCGGCCATGGCGCGGACCTCTGCTTCCAGCATCGTCGGCAGGCAGTCCGGCTTCGAGCACCAACGTAACCACCAGGGCTTGCGGCGCGCGCTCCGGAGACCGCGAGGTCGTTCACCGTGCCGTTCACCGCGAGTTCGCCGATGGAACCGCCGGGGAATCGCAGTGGCTTCACGACGAAGCTGTCGGCAGTGACGGCGATGCTGGTCCCGTCCACCCGCAGGTGCGGCCGCATCGCCCAGCAGGCCCAAAGGAGTTCCCGAGCAGCAGCGGCGCGAAGAGACCTTCCACCAGCCGGCGGCTCGCCTTGCCGCCGGCGCCGTGCGCCATTTCGATCTGCGTGATCGCGAAACCGGATTCGCGGCGCGGCCGGGCGTCACGCGGGCACCACGATCTGGGTGAACGTCTTGCGATGTTCGTAGTTGTAGTAGGCCGCGCAGGATCCCTCCGAGGACACCATCAGTGCACCGATCGGAGTCTCCGGTGTACACTCCTTCCCGAACAGCTTGCACTGCGACGGATTCAGCACACCTTTCAGGACTTCACCGCACTGCGCCGCTTTGGGATCGGTGACGCGTACGCCTGGCACGCTGAAACGGCGCTCGGCGTCCCATTCCGCATAGGCCTCGCGGATGCGCAACGCCGACTGCGAAATGAAGCCCATACCGCGCCATTCGAAGTAGTGGCGCAGCTCGAACACCTGGCCATAGCTCTCAGCGCCGCGCGATTTCCTTCCCAGGGAACGACGCGCCGGTACTGATTCTCGACCTTGGACTCGCCCTTGCGGAACTGTTCGAGCAGCATCGCAATGGATTGCAGGATGTCGAGCGGCTCGAAGCCGGACACGACGATGGGCTTCTTCTCGCTGGCGGCGATCCACTCGTAGGGGCGGCAGCCGATCACTGTTGACACGTGGCCGGGGCCCAGGAAAGCGTCGATGCGCATGTCCGGTGAGTCGAGGATGGCGCGGATGCCGGGAATGATAGTAACGTGATTCGAAAAGACAGAGAAATTGCGAATGCCCTGGGCCTTTGCTCGAATGAGCGTAAGCGCGGTGGACGGCGCGGTGGTTTCGAAGCCGATGGCGAAGAACAGGACGTGCCGGTCGGGATTCTTTTCGGCGAGGCGCAGCGCGTCGGAGGGTGAATAGACGATGCGGATATCGGCGCCGCGGCTCTTGTGCTCGAGCGGGCTTCCGTGTGTGCCAGGGACTCGCATCATGTCTCCGAAAGCCGTAAAGATCACGTTCGGGTCCGATGTCATGGCGAGTCCGTCGTCGATGCGGCCCATCGGCAGCACGCACACAGGACAGCCAGGACCGTGCACCAGTTCGACGTTGGGCGGCAGGATGTCCTTGAGTCCGAAGCGATAGATGGCGTGGGTGTGGCCGCCGCAGACCTCCATCAACCGGTAGTGGCGATCCGGACTGGCCAGACGCCGGATCTCGTCGGCGGTTTTGGCGATGAGGCCGGCGTCGCGGAACTCATCGATGAATCTGACGCTCATGCTGAACTCTCCACGCCGTAACCTTCGGCTTCCTGGCGTGCCGCCTCGTCTTCGCCGAGCAGGGAGAGGATCCGGATCTGCTCCAGTGCCTGGTCCTCGCCTATTTTGCTCATCGCGAAGCCGACGTGAACCAGCACCCAGTCGCCTACAACGGGCGGGTCGTCCACGAGGAGGCCCATGTCTACATGCCGTCGCACGCCGGCAACTTCGACGAGGGCCCGCTGATACTCGTCGTTTGATAACTCGACTATCTTGGCTGGAATGGCCAGACACATGATTGACCTCTGCGTCTTGTGGGGCAGGATTGACATCCTGCGCGCCGGTTGGCTACCGGCGCTGGTCGGCGGGGTAACAACCCGCCGTAACAGGCCGAAAGTCTGTCCCACCTGTAATTCCTGAGCGGGGCTGGAGACCCCGCGCAGCCTGGGAGGCTGCCCCACCGAGGACCGGAAATGTGCAAACTCCAGGGCGGTTTAGCAACCCGCCGCAGGCTGCCAGCCTGCCCCACAACCTTTGCCGAATACCCGGCCCTTGGAAGACTGAGTGACATCGGACTAAAGTCCAGTTACATCGTGCTGATCTTGACGTAGCGCACCATGTCAGGCAGCACCGCGACCATCGCGACCGCCGCTACGGTGATGGCTAACACCTTCCATACTCTGGACATAACTCTCCTCCATTTCCAGCAATTAACTTGGAGACTAGCGATTCGATCATCGTGACCGCGCCGTCGAGCGCGGCCAGGACGGGTTCGCTCAGGCCCATCCCTTCTTCGTCGCCGGATTCAACCGGCGAAGGCTCACAGCCCACCAGGAACACACGCGCCCTGGTGCCGCCCAACGCATGCACCATCGAGAGCACTCGCGCGGGATTCATCCCGTGGCCTTCAAACCCCGCTACGCCCTGACCGGCGGCTTCGGTATCGACCTCGATCGTGTATAGCGTGCCCGGTGCGTTGCCTCGCGGCGCGGCGTCCACCAGGATTGCCGAGTCGAGTTTCTCTAGCAGCGCGAAGGCGAGATCGAACCCTCGAACCCCGTAGTCGAACACCTTCACGTTCGAGGGCAGCGGTCTTTCGAGCAGTTTCCGCACGGCTTCACATCCGAACGCATCGTCGCGGAGGAAGATGTTTCCAATACCCGCAACCAGGATGCCCGGCGTCACCGGTTCCACCTCTTCAACTCCGAAGAAGAACCGGTGTCCCGGCTGCCGCAGTTTCCCGAGGTCGCGTCCGGGATCGTCATCGAGAGTCACCGCCAGGTGCACCTGATCGTCGTAATCCACTTCGATGGATTCGATCTCCGCCACCCGGCCCTCGAGCGCTAGGTCCATGACGTCGGCGTTCTTTCGCGGCCTCAGCCGGACACGGTCACCGGCCCGGAGGTCTACACCCGACACACGGACCGTATCCGCGGTCTTCCGCTCCTGCTCAGCGAAGGGGTCCCAACCGCTCATTGTCCGCTCCCAGCCGCGCGAGGGTTCCTAAGCACCCCGTGCAATTTCATGAGATCTTCCGGGGCCAGGGACTCGGTCCGTTCCAGAATTCGCCGAGCACGCTCGTCCGTGTTCCTCATCTCGGCCTTCTCCTCGTCGGTCATGGTCATGATCCGCAGGGTGAGGATTTCGTCGATCTCGGCGCCATCGAACAGATCGCCGGGACTCTGCGGAGCCACGCGCGGGTAGTCATAGAGAATGATCGGCGAGATCAGCATGCATCCGCGGGAGCCTTCGTCTCCGGCCAGCACGGGCCAGACCCCCAGATTTGAGCAGCGGGCAGCGGCATCG
The DNA here is from genome assembly GCA_963737465.1 of uncultured Acidobacteriota bacterium. Classification (GTDB taxonomy): domain Bacteria; phylum Acidobacteriota; class Terriglobia; order Bryobacterales; family Bryobacteraceae; genus TMP-7. The sequence continues at coordinate 276,808 of CAVTTC010000010.1, read as the reverse complement.
CGGTACTGCTCGGGCGGGTCCATCAGAGAGACGAACGCTCCATCGGAGATTTCGGCGACGATGTGGGTTGCGATGAGGGCCTGGAGCGATGCTTCGTCCCGCGTGGTTTTCGTGGATCCCCTGAATTGGGTTCGATTCGCCACATTGATCGCGACCCGGTAGAGTCCCTCCGAGACCTCTTCGATCGATGACGCTACGACGCCGTCCACCTGTTCCTGACGGTGCCCGCCATCGCGCCAGGCCGGGAACGTGAACTGCTGTCCGCCTGGACCGAACACCGATACTTCGCGTTCAACGGCTTCCTGCCAGGCGCCGCGTTCGGTTTGTCGCGAAAGCAAATGCAGGAACCGGACGGTGATTCTCGCGGAAGCACGCGCTTCGGCGGCCACCAGCAGTTCAGAGTGGAGGCTCGACGGATCCGAGTGGTAGGCCGGTGGAAACAGTCCGCCGAATGTCCAGCGCTGGCGATTCTTCACCGACGACGGCCGGTATGGATACAGCAGGTACCCCTCATAGAGGATGGCGTCGGCGATACGGCGTACTTCCGGGTTCATGCCAGTAGCCGCTCCAGTGCCAGCTCCCACGTCGGGATGCCGTTCCGCATTTTGTATTCGTGAAGACGGTCAAACACATCGCGGCGCAGGGTGAGCCAGGCAGTGTTCGGGTAGTAGAGATCGATGACGCGTTTCCAGACGCTCACCGGCAGGCGATAGCGCGCTTCCTTAGCCCAGGGGATTTGCGCGATGCGAACGCCTGAGTCGGGGTCGTCGAAGAAGATCGTTCCACTGAACAGGAGCGAGATGGGGACGTTGCCGGATTCGAGAGCGTGAAAGTACTTGGTGGCGGCGACATTGAAGTCGAACGTGCAGGGCACGGGCAGGTCTACCGTGGCGGAGCCGCTAAAGGGTGGGACATTGACGCTGGCATGGGTCCACAGCGAGGTCCGCAAAGTCTGCCCCCAACGCTCCGGCTCTCCATAGAGATCCACTAGGCGGGCTTTCTCTTCCGGCGAATAACGCCGGCGCGGCGCTTCGATTTGAATCTGACATTGGAGAATGACGTTGCGGATGGCCTCCTCCGCGGGCGCGTTGTCGATGCGGAGTTTAAGCGCGAGCAGGGGCGCGGCGGCGTAAGGAACCGGATGGGCGCCCTCAACGGTGAAGGTCAAATCAGGCATACGTTCCGGCCTCCTCTACCCTCGAGCGGGCTTCCAAGGCATGAAAGAACCTTTCGACCTCCTGCCACACTTCGTCGCCTCCCGAAAGGCCTCTCCAATGCAAACGGATGGATCCGGTCAGGCGATAGCCGTCGTCAATGGGCACCACATAGTAATCGCGACGGCCGCGGGTTCGATTCACCAGCAGAGCTTCGACATCGGTCTCCATCCGAGCGAGCGCAGGGTTATCGCACACCAGGTCGGTCCAGTATTCCAGTGTGAGCAGCGACTCGGTAACTCCGGCCGGGCTCGGGTAATAGGCGATCACACGCTGCGCCGTGGAGCGATTCACGAAGAACGCCATATCGATGGGCAGCATCAGCGCGTTCCATCCGGCATCATCCATATGGAACCCATCCAGGCGGCGTGGCCGGTTTGGAATGCGGGCAAAGATCTGGCCGCTCTCGCGATAGCTGAAGAGGATGGCGCACGCCTCACACGAACACGCAATGCGGCCCGACGAAAGCTCCATCAGGTGCGAATGAGTCTCCGGCAGATCCCGCGCGCACAACTCGCACCGTTCCCGCGGCGGCATTCGCCGCAGCCGCCGCAGGGCATCGAACGTCTTACCTTCCGGGCTTGCCATCATCAACCAGCCACCAGCGCCGCCAGCGGCACAAAGCCAGCGGCGCCTTCAATCACGATTTCCCCCGCGTCGGGAGCCGCCTCACCAAGGACGGCCTCAACGGCGGCGCGCAACTGCGGCGCTCCCCCGACTCGAACACGGACCACTCCGTTCTCGACCGAGATCAATTCCGCGTCCCGGAATTCCGGTCTCTCCAAGGCACGCCGGACCCTGGTCTCCAGGTCCCACGGATGCAGATCATGCAGCAGGAGGAGGCTGCCGGCCAGGCTATCGGCAGCGAACTCGTCAATGACCGCTCCGCAGTTCCCGGATTGCGCAACGATCTCCATCATTCGATCGAGACCGGCGGCGTGAAGGTCCATCACGGCCTGGACCAGATCGAGCGCGACTTGTCGCGCGTTTGGATCCGGCAATGCATGGACCCTCTCCACCAACGCCACGATGTTGTCGTCCGTCACGGCTTCCCCTGGAGACCGAACATCGGTGAATGACGCGTCTCCAGAACTTTGCCCTCCCCGAGATACATATGGACGCCGCACGGCAGGCACGGATCGAAACTGCGAACCGCGCGCATGATGTCGATCCCTTTGAAGTGGTCCGGACCATTCTCTTCGAAGATCGGCGTGTCCTTCACCGCGTCTTCGTATGGACCCAGCGTCCCGTAAGAATCGCGCGGGCTCGCGTTCCACGGCGTCGGCGGGTACGGATGGTAGTTGGCGATCTTGCCATCGCGAATGACCACGTGATGGGAAAGCACCCCACGCACCGCCTCGTGGAAGCCGCACCCGATGGCGTTATCGGGTACCTTGAAATCGGACCACGTGCGCGTACGGCCCTGATGAACCTCGCGCAGCCCCATGTCGATGAAGTGGAACGCGGCTGCGGCGGCGTAGGCCTGGAAATAGGTGCGTGCACGATCCCGCTCGATCGCATTACTCCACTTCGGTACCTTCCACTCAAACTCTGTCTCAGGGCCGTTGAGGGTTTTCGGAAGAAAGATTTTGACGCTGTTACCGGTGGCTTTGACATATCCGCAATCCACCAGCCCGGCGAGCGCCGTGGACCATAGCCGGGCGAGCGCCCCGCCGCCGGTGTCGAGGGCCAGATAGTCGCCGGTACGTTCGTCATACCAGCGCGGCGACATCACCCAGGTGTAACGGTCATTGAAGTCGCGCTTCTGAGGCCGGGGAGTGGTGGTCTGGTTCCAGGGATGCCGCTGATCCACGGGATTGCCCAACGGGTCGGTCTTCACGAATGTCTCGGCGTTGCGCCAGTCGTCGTAATAGGAGCTGCCTAGCAGGATCCGGATGCCCAGGTTGATTTTGACCAGGTCGGTAGTTACCAACTCACCGTCCACCACCACACCCGGAGTTACAAACATTTTCCGGCCCCAGCCGGACATGTTCTTGTAGGTGTAATCGCAGCCATCAGGATCGTTGAACGACCCCCAGCAGCCGAGGAGAATTCGGCGCTGTCCAACCTTCTCGTAACCGGGCATGGCGTCGTAGAAGAAGTCGAACAGGTCGTCGTGCAGCGGCACTACGCGCTTCATGAAGTCGGCGTACTTCACCAGGCGGGTCAAGTATTCGGAGAAAAGCTGCACGGATGGAACGGTGCCCACGCCGCCGGGATAGAGCGTGGACGGGTGTACGTGGCGGCCCTCCATCAGGCAGAACATCTCGCGGGTAGTGCGGCTCATCTGCAGCGCTTCCTTGTAGAACTCGCCGGTGAAGGGATTCAAGGAGCGCATGATGTCGCCGATGGTGCGGTATCCGTGGATCTCTGCGTGCGGCGCGATGGTCTTCTCGGCCTTGGCGAACACGCCCGGGTTGGTCTGCCGCATCATTTGCTCGCAGAAATCCACCCCCACCAGGTTGTCCTGGAAGATGTTGTGGTCGAACATGTACTCGGCGGCTTCGCCGAGGTTGATAATCCACTCACCCAGGTCCGGGGGCCGGACTCCGAAGGCCATGTTCTGGGCGTACACCGCGCAAGTGGCGTGATTGTCTCCGCAGATACCGCAGATGCGGCTGGTGATGAAGTGCGCGTCTCGTGGGTCTTTTCCCTTCATGAAGATGCTATAGCCGCGGAATATAGAGGAGGTGCTGTAGCAATCGGCTACCTGGCGATTATCGAAGTCGATCTTGGTGTAGATTCCGAGACTTCCGACGATGCGAGTGATCGGGTCCCAACTCATCTCCACCAGGTTCTTCTTACCGCCGGTTACATCGGTTGTCGGTTGAGTCAGTGTACTCATGGCGTTTCTCCTATTGGTAAGTACTTGGCCGGTAGCCAGTGGTAAGTCTGGCGCCGGTGTGACGCCACTTCGGTTCCTTGTTCACGGTGTGATTGGTGAGACTCCGAAGAGTGCGGATGGTAGGACCGTAGGTCTGAATCATCGCCGACGACAATCGCGCGCCGGGAGGCTCGTCCATGAAGGGCATGAACTTGTCCGGAAAACCGGGCATGGTACACCCGATGCAGATGCCGCCGACATTGGGGCACCCGCCGATTCCGCCCATCCATCCCCGCTTGGTCACGTTACAGTTCACAACCGGTCCCCAGCAGCCGATCTTGACCAGGCACTCAGGAGTCCCGTACTCGTGAGTGAAGATGCCTTCTTCGTAGTAGCCGGCACGGTCGCATCCGTGGTGCACCGTCATGCCGAAGAGCCACTGCGGACGCAACTTGTCGTCGAGCGGAATCATGGGCGCAAGGCCCGCCGCCTGGTATAGGAGATAGAGGAGAGTCTCAGTGAAGTTATCGGGCTGGACGGGGCAACCGGGCACATTCACGATGGGGAGGCCGGCCTTGGATTTCCACTTCCAGCCGAGATAGTCGGCTAGGCCCATGCAACCGGTGGGATTCCCCTGCATGGCATGTATGCCACCGTAAGTAGCGCAGGTTCCCGCGCCAACTACGGCGAAGGCCTTCGGCGCCAGCCGGTCGATCCATTCGCACGTCGTGATGGGTTGCCCGGATTGGGGATCGGTCCCCATGGCTGCCCAGTAGCCTTCGCTCTTGATCTTTTCGTTGGGGATGGAGCCTTCCACCACCAGGACGAACGGGTCGATCTTGCCTTCTTCGGCTAAGTACCAATGTTTCATGAAGTCGTCGCCGACTTCGTAGGCCAGGACAGGATTGTGAAGGTGAACCTTGGGGAGTCCAGGGATCGCCCCTAACACGATCTGTTCGATGCTGGGCTGCATGGCAGCCGTTACCGAGACCGAGTCGCCATCGCAACTAAGTCCGGCGGTGATCCAAAGGATGTGTACGTCGCTAATCGCGGGCGCACGCTGGGTGACGCGCCCATATGGATTGACGTCCAACGGCATCGGCTCCCTCCAAGTTCGGTCCGGTCGGCGCCGGCTCACAGGCAGCGGCATTGCCAGGGCGCACGAGCGGGGGTGCGTAGCCGGGGCGAACGTCGGAAGACCAGGGCGCCTCAGACCTCCGGTCAGACTTTGCTGTTGCTAGGACGCCGTTACTGAATTAAGGTTTCGCAGGTCGCTTCGCGCGCTATGATCGAGGCGCGGCTACGTCGATGCTGGTTTCCCGGTGCATGAGTTCGATGACATGCGGGTTTGATCCTTCGGCGCCCATGATCCAGACCGGGCATTTATCCCGTGAAGTCCGGAAGATGCACCATGGCTCCGCCGCGCATGGCCGATTCGTGGGCGCAGATACCGGCGCAGGTCCAGTTGACCGATTGATAGACATCGGGAAATGAGGGCCTCCGCTCGACGATGCTGGAGACGAACTCGTGCACCAGGTGCGGATGCGAGCCGCCGTGACCGCCGCCCTGGATGAACGACAGGTGGGCGTGCTCCTCGTCGTAAACACCCTTGGTGGTGAAGCGCTGGATCGCTTCGGGCAGCAGATGAGCGTAGTCGGAGATGGTGACGCCCTCGGGCTTCTCGCCGATGTGGATAAGCGATGGCTCATTCTCGACGAGCGTCCACTCGAAGGAGGTTCTGTCGCCGTACACGTCGAAGCTTTCGATGTACTGGCGGGCGGTTTCGAAGAGGGAACGGGTGACTTCGAACGACAGCTGCCGGTTGCGGACCTTGAACAGCGCGCTCTCGACGGCAAACGGCGAACCGTATTTGGCTGCCAGCTGGTCGGCAATGGCGCCCGAGCCGTAGCAGGAGACGTGTTCCGCTTCGCCCTTTACGAGAGCCAGGCAGGGGCTGACGGCGTGGGTTGCGTAGTGCATGGGCGGCAGGCCTTCCCAATACCCCGGCCATCCCGCCATTTCCTGTTGGTGGCTGCCGCGCATGAACTGGATACGGCCAAGGCGGCCGCTATCGCGCAACTCGCGAACAAAGAGAAACTCACGGGTGTAGATGGCCGTTTCCATCATCATGTAGTTGCGGCCGGACTCTTCGGCTGCGCGGACGATTTCGCGGCACTCGGCCACGCTGGTGGCGGCCGGAACCGTGCTGGCCACATGCTTGCCGGCGCGCAGCGCGGCGACGGCTTGCGGGGCGTGCAGGTGAATAGGAGAGTTGATGTGAACGGCGTCCACTGCCGGATCGCGGATCAAGTCGTCGAAGCTGTCATAGCGTTGAGCTACGCCGAAGGTATCGCCTATCTGGTCCAGTTTCTCGCGCGTCCGCTGGCAGATGGCGTACATGGTCGTGGAAGGGTGGTGCTGGTAGATCGGGATGAACTCACTTCCGAAACCGAGGCCGACTATGGCGATGTTCAGTTTTCCGTGTCTCATGGGATCTCCTGAGCGCTGCTAGCCGCTGAAACCGAGCCGCGGGTCACGCGGCGTCATTTTGGCCACGACTACGGACTGTATCATCTTTGGCTCCCAAGAACGCCGGCCCAAAAGAGGATCGACTGTGACATGCTTATTCAGAGGTCATCATCTCCCAGGGAAAGAGGTGCCCCCACATGCAAGCCCCGAAGCTCAGGCTGCTTGTTGCTGCTCTCAAGATCATGGAACGGTTGACGATGCAGTTCCGCGTGTTGCTGTCTTCAATGACGAAGGCCGCTGACGGGTCCATCAAGGCCCTGAATTGCCCCAGGGAGATCATGGGCGCCAGCGGCGAGCGGCAGTTCCGGTTCGCGCTGAAACTGACCTTCTGATCGACAGCTGTCAGGAGTTTTGTATGACACACGTTACTCGTCGCGGCTTCCTCTCGGGGACCGCGCCCCTCATTGTTCCTTCCTCTGTTTTCGGACGATTCGCTCCTTCCAACCGCGTCACTGTCGGTATGATCGGCGTGGGGCGCCAGTGCGTCCAGGTCAACCTCAAGCAGTTCCTGGCCATGCCCGACGTTCACGTCGCTACGGTGTGCGACGTCGATTCGTGGCGGCTGGACAAAGCCAAAGCGCAAGTCGACCAGGCCTACGGAAAGACGGGCTGCAAAGCCGTCCGCGATTTCCGCGAGGTGCTGGCCGACAAGTCGATCGACGCCGTGATGATCTCGACGCCGGATCACTGGCACGTGCCGATGTCGACCGCGGCGGTGGAGGCGGGCAAGGACGTTTCCTGCGAGAAACCCTTGACCCGTTCGATCGCCGAAGGACGCGCGCTGGCCGATGCCGTCAAGAAGCATCGGCGCGTGTTTCGCACGGACAGCGAGTTCCGATCTATCGCGACGTTTCATGCCGCCGTGGAGTGGGTCCGCAACGGACGCGTCGGCGAATTGAAGACGATCCGCAGCGGCGTTCCCAAGGGCGACGTGGGATGTCCGCCGCAGCCCGACATGCCCGTGCCTCCCGAACTCGACTACGATCGCTGGCAAGGGTCCGCACCGCACGCGCCATATACGGAGAAGCGGGTCCACAAGCCCAAGGCCTACGAGCGTCCAGGCTGGATGCGCCATCTGTATTACTGCGATGGGATGGTGACCAATTGGGGCGCCCACCTCAACGACATCGCACAGTGGGGCAACAACACCGATCGGACCGGTCCGGTGGAGGTGGAAGCCACCGGCGAGTACCCCCCGGCCGACAGTTTCTGGAACGTGCTGCTGGCGTTCGAAGCGCAGTTCCGGTACGCCAACGGTGTGCGGCTGATTTACAAGATCGACAAGCCGTACGTCCGGTTCGAGGGAACCGAAGGGTGGATCGAAGCCTCCTACGATGGTGTAACCGCGGGACCCTCACGTGTGGTCGACTACAAGACCGGACCGAACTGGATGCGGCTTCCGTTCAAGACGGACAAGCAGGATTTCATCGACGCCGTGAAGACTCGCGGGCAGACGCTGGAAGATGCCGAGGTGGGACATCGCACGACGACTGTGTGCCACTTGGCGCATATTGCGATCCAAGTGGGAGGCCGTCTGGAGTGGGATCCTGAGAAAGAGCTCTTCACCAACAATGAAGCCGCCAATCAGTACGTTGGGAAGCCGATCCATGCGCCTCGCCATACTTGAAACCTTGCTGCTTGCGGCATTGCCGGTGGCGGCCCAGATCCAATCGCGGATACCTTCAGCGGTGAACGTCGTGCGACTCTCGCCCGATCTGTTCGCCTTCGACAACGGAACAGGCCGCGACCAGAAACTCCCGCTCGATCAGCAGGCCGCCATCCTTCGCAGCGCCGGTTATGGCGGGATGGCGGTGTACACGGGGACGCAGCGGATCCCCGAAGTGCTCAAGGCCCTGCAGGACCGGCAATTGGGGTTGTTGAGCATCTACGTGCATTCGTTTGTGGATGACACCGGGCCTCGGATCGACCCGGGTTTGGAGACCGCCATCCAGCAACTCGCGGGACGCGAGACAATGCTATTGCTCACGGTGCAGGGGCACGGCAAGGGAGCGGAGGACCGGGCGGTAGAGAACGTGCGGCAGGTGGCCGATATGGCGGCGAAGTCGGGGTTGCGCGTCTGCCTCTATCCGCACATCGGCTTCTATGTCGAGACGACTCCCGATGCTATTCGGCTGATCCGGAAAGCCGGGCGGAACAACGTGGGCGCCGCATTGAACCTGTATCACACGGTGGAGTTCCACCGGCAGCGCTGCGGCACGGCCGACCTGAATTTCGCCCAACTGGTGAAGGAGAGCCTCCCGGATATTTTCATGGTCAGCATTAACGGCATCGCCGGATCCACTATCGTCCGGCTGGGCGAGGGCGACTTCGACGTCAGCCGTTTTCTTCGAGTACTGAACGATGCCAGCTACACCGGACCGGTCGGGCTGCAATGTTACCAGGTACCGGGGGATGTGCAGAACAACCTGGAGAAATCGAATGAAGCGTGGAAGGCGATGCTCGCGAAATTGAGCGAGCCCGATCCGCTAACGCCCAGGCGTCCGGGCACGGGCCGCCGTCCAGGAAGGTGAGGGATGACGTTTAGAATGTGGCGCACGCACTTTGCGTGCCGCGTTCACACTCTTGTGAACGCGAGAGTTTTAGCTTCACCACCACACTACGGGATCAATGGATTCTCATCGCCGATTGCCACACCTATATCCTGTCAGACGCGCTGGCTATTCATTACGTGGCACCTGCATGGGAGTCTGCCGGCAGGCCGATATCCCCCACCTCAGAAGGCTTCTGCGGGAGAAGCTTTCGTTTGGATGGATCGCTTCCTGGACCTTGCCCACTCCGGGCCTGTCTTCCTGCGGCAGGAAGCCATCGCGGGCCTTGTCGTGGACTCTCTGTTCAAGGGCGTGGAACTCGGGCATTACGAACTCGCGTCGTTCGCCGTGATGGCGAATCACGTCCACGTGCTGCTACTGCCTTTGATACCACCGAGCGCCCTATTAAAGTCGCTCAAGGGGCATACTGCTCGCGAGGCGAACCGATTGCTTGGCAGGATCGGCGAGCCGTTCTGGCAACGGGAGTCCTACGATCACTGCGTTCGGGATTCCTTGGAGTTTGCGCGGATCGCCGCTTATATCGAGAACAATCCTGTCAAGGCTGGGCTGGTGCAGCGGGCGGAAGATTACGAGTGGTCGAGCGCGACCCCGAGGTTTCGGGAACGGTTGCGGAACCAAGCGTTCACAAGAGTGTGAACGCGGCACGCAAAGTGCGTGCGCCACATGACACAGGCCCAACAGTGGTGAACGTTCAATGATTTTCAACAGACGTCAAGTTCTGGCGATGCCATTCGCGGCTGCCGCTAAGTCCGCGCCGCCCATCACGAAGATCGAGGTGCTCTCAGCGCCTTATCGCGTGGCGGCGTACTTCAAGTTTTTCCCCAAGCCCGAGCGGCCGTCCGCGTTCGTCAAGGTCACGTGCGAGGATGGCACCGTCGGCTGGGGCCAGAGCGTTCCGGTACCTTCGTGGAGCTATGAGACGCCGGAGTCGGTGGTTTCCACCATCGAACTGTACCTTGCGCCAGCGCTCATTGGGAAGAATCCGTTCGACCTCGCCGGCATTCACTCGGCGATGCAGAAGGCCATTGCGCCCTCCTTCTCAACGGGCATGCCCATCGCCAAGGCGGGCATCGATCTGGCTGTGCACGACGCCATCGGCAAAATCGCGAAGCGGTCCATCCCCGAATTGTGGGGACGCAAGCCGCTGGAACGCGTCACGCTGAGTTGGACAGTTAATGCTCGCACCATCGACGAAGCGGAACAGATTGTCCGCGATGGACAGGCCAAGGGGTATCGCCACTTCAACCTGAAGGTGGGGCCGGACCCGAAGTTCGACATCGATCTCTGCAAGTGCGTGAAGAAGGCCGCGCCGGACACGTTCCTGTGGCTGGACGCGAATGGCGGCTACGACCTGGCGACAGCGCTGCGGCTCGCGCCGAAGTTTGCCGATCTCGGAGCCAACGTGTGGGAACAGCCGATTCCACCGAACCGTCTGACCGGCCTGCGCGAACTGAAGCAACAGGGCGCGTTGCCCATCATCTTCGATGAAGGCGTGGTGTCGTCGGTCGAACTGGTGGAGTTCATCAAACTCGGGTTGCTGGACGGAGTGGCGATGAAGCCCGCCCGCACCGCCGGGCTATGGGACGCGCGGCGCCAGATTGAGATTGTTGAACAGGCAGGGCTGATGTTTCTTGGCAGCGGGTTGACCGATCCCGATGTCTCGCTGGCGGCGTCGTTGCAGCTATACGGTGCGTATCAGTTGAAATATCCGGCCGCGCTGAACGGCTTGCAGTTCCTCGCCGGCAGTTATCTGAAAACGCCGTTTCAATTGAAGGACGGCGCACTGGAGGTGCCCGGCGGTCCAGGACTCGGCGTCGAGATCGACGAAGACAAGTTGCGAAAGGTGAAATCGTGAAGCTCCTCTATCTGCCGCTGGCTGCCGCCCTGTTGCAGGTGGCCGTGTCCGGCCAATTTGCGTTCCGCGACGTGGACTCGAAGTCACTCGAGCTGTCCGATGGTGGATCGCCAGTATTTGTCTACAATTACGGCACGATGCTGCCGGAAGGCGTGCCGGCCGATCGCGCGCGGTGCTGCTACGTGCATCCGGTGTATGCACCTAACGGGGTCGTGATCACGGACGATTTTCCCAAGGATCACTATCACCACCGGGGCATCAACTGGATGTGGCCGGAAGTGACCGTGGACGGCCAGACCTACGACCTTTGGATGCTGAAGGGGATGCACCCGCGGTTCGAAAAGTGGATTCGCAAGGAGGCCGGCAAGGACCGGGCGGTGCTGGCGTTCGAAGAGGGTTGGTACATCGGCGACCGCAAAGTGGTGCGGGACGAGGTGGAGATTGTCGCGCATCCTGTCGCGGGCGGCCGCCGCGATCTCGATTTCACGCTGCGATTCCAGGCGGTAGGCGAACCCGTGATGATCGCCGGGACGAAGGACCTGGGCAAGGGATACGGGGGATTCAACATCCGCTTCGCTCCGCGGACCGGCACCGTGATCGACACGGCCGGCGAATCCAACGTCAAGGATAGCGACCTGGTGCCGAAGCAGTGGGCCGAACTCACCGGCGACTTCGGAGATAAGCGAGCGGGAGCGCGGATTACCATCGATCCCTCGAATCCGGGTAGTCCGAACGGATGGTGCCTGCGCCACTACGGTTTCCTGGGCGTGGATTTCCCGGGTCTTCAGCCCTATCGCGTGGAGGCGACGGCTCCGCTGGTGTTGAAGTTCCGTGTCACGCTGATCAGCGGCGTCGCGGCTGCGCAGACCAAGAAGGTTCTGGTCTACACGCGGAACCATACGCCCGACGGCAAGGGTTACGTTCACGACAATATCGCCGATAGCGTCGCAGCTATTAAGAAGATGGGCGCCGAGAATGGATTCGGCGTGGACGTCAGCGACGATCCGGTGTTCTTCACGGACGCCAACCTGAAACAGTATAAGGCACTGGTGTTTTCCAACAGCAACAACGAAGCTTTCAACAGCGATGTCCAGCGCGAGGCCTTCAAGCGCTACATCCAGGCGGGCGGGGGATTCGTGGGTATCCATTCCGCGTCGGGATCGGAACGAAACTGGCCCTACTTCTGGTCCGTATTGGGCGGCAAATTCCTGTATCATCCGAAGCTGCAGAAGTTCACGGTCCGTGTGGCGGATGCATCGCACCCGTCCACTCAGGGACTGCCGCCGAGTTTCGAATGGGAGGACGAATGCTATCACCTCGAATTCCTGAATCCGGACCTGCACCCGCTGCTGACGACGGACCCGTCGAAACTCGACGATAACCAGCGCGCGAAGCATCCGTTCGGCCTGGTGGGCAATGCGCTGCCGCTGGCCTGGACCTTGCGGGCCGACGGCGGCCGCGAGTTCTACACGTCGCTGGGACACAAGAAGGAACACTACCGCGATCCCATCCTGTATCAACACATCCTGGGTGGAATCCTATGGGCCATGGGGGAGAAATGAGTACACGCCGCGATTTTCTGAAGACTGCTGCAATCGCCGGATTTCCGGCCATCGTTCCGTCTACGGTGTTCGGCCAGACAGCGCCGAGTAACCTGATCCAGGTGGCACAGATCGGGTGCGGGCGCATCGCCCGAGGGTCCGAGATGGCGGGTGTCCTGAAGAATAGCGCCGTCGCGCGCTACGTCGCCGTGTGCGACCTGGACACGGTGCGCCTCGCCGACGCCAAGCAGACCATTGAATCGGCCTATTCGAAGAAGTTTGGAGCCGGCCAATACGCCAGCCTGAAGACATACGGCGACTATCGCGAGATGCTGGAAGACAAGAGTATCGATGCGGTTTGCATCAGCACGCCCGGACCACTGGCACGCGCAACCGGCAATGGAAGCAGCGCTTGCGGGCAAGGACATCTACCTGCAGAAGCCGGCCTCTCTAACCATCAAAGAAGGCCGGCAGATGGCGGACGTGGTGAAGAAATCGGGCCGCATTCTCCAACTCGGAAGCCAGCAGCGGTCCGATTTCCAGTTCCGTTATGCCTGCGAGTTGGTGCGCAACGGGCGCATCGGCCCAGTGCGGGAGATCTTCATCGGATTGCCTGTGGATCCCGCGGGCGACGACGAACCGAAGATGCCGGTGCCATCCGAACCTGAACTATGACATGTGGCTGGGTTCGACGCCCGAGGTCTACTACACCGAAAAGCGGGTGCATCCGCAATCGCCCGAAACCCGCATTCGATACGATCGCCCGGGCTGGCTGCGTTGCGAGCAGTTCGGAGCAGGAATGATCACCGGCTGGGGAGCGCACCATATCGACATCGCACACTGGGCGATGGATACGGAGAACTCGGGACCCGTGGAGATCGTGGCCAGTGCGGAGTTTCCGAAGAAGGGATTGTGGGACGTGCACGGGCCATACCACGTGAAGGCGCGCTATGCGAACGGCGTCACGATGTACATCAGCGAGAAGTATCCGAATGGGATCCGCTTCATCGGCGATGACGGCTGGATCTGGGTGACGCGTGGAAAGTACACGCCAGGCGTCCGCAACAATACGCTGAATGCCAGCGACGTCAAGATGCTGCAGGCGGGTATCCAGGCCGACGAGATCCACCTGCACCAGAGTCCGAACAACGACCATCATCTCGATTGGCTGACCAGCATTCGCACCCGGAATGCGCCGGCGGCCGGGGTGGAGGCGGGACACCGATCCTGCAGCGCCTGTCTGCTGGCGTGGGCGGCGATGCGGCTGAACCGTCCACTCAAATGGGACCCGGCACAGGAGCGATTTCTCAACGACGACGAGGCGAACGGCACGCTGGCGCGCAAGCAGCGGGCGCCCTATGGGACGGACGCTGTTTTAGCCAAGATCCGGTCATGACAAAACGCGAGCGCGTGGCGGCGGTGTACAACCTGGAACGGGCGGATCGCATTCCTTTCGTTCCTGCCATTTACGAACAGAAGGGCGCACTAATCGGAAAGTCGCCATCCGAGATCTGCCGCAACGCCGAGTATTTGTATGAAGGACTGAAATGCGAACTGGCCACCTACGATGCCGACATGCTGGTGATCGGCATCGATGTCTACAACGTCGAAGCCGAAGCGCTCGGCTGCAAAGTCGTGTACTTCGAAGACAGCAACGATGTGCCGGGCATCGTGGAACCGATTGTCGAGACTCCGGCGGATCTGGAGAAACTGGGTGTTCCGGATCCGGACCGCGATGGGCGGATGCCGGTCTATCTCGAAGTGGCGGGCCGGCTGTTCGGCGAGATCGGGCGGGACGTGATCCTGCGCGGCGCGGTTACGGGGCCGTATTCGATGGCCGCCGAGCTAATCGGGGCGGAGAAGTGGGTACTGCTGACGGTGGAAGATCCGGCGTTCGCCCGCCAGGTGATCGAGTTCTGCGCCCGAGTTACCGTGGCTTTCAGCAAGGCATTCCTGCGGCGCGGGGTGGAGCCGATCATCTTCGATTCGCGGGCAACGCCCACTCTCGCATCGCCGCGGGTGGTGAAGAGCCTGGTGCTGCCGGTGTATCGCGATTATGTGATTCCCGAACTGAAGGCCGCGGGAGGACGGTATCTGCCGCTCATCATCGGCGGCAATACGACCTCCATCATCGACGATCTGATCGCCACCGGTGCGACCCAATTTCTGAGCGACCGTCCCGCGAACCTGCGGAAGTGGTGCGAGAAGGCGCTCGCGGCTCGCGTGCCGGTTCGGGCCAACGTGGATGCTTTACTGGTGAATCGCGGCCCGGTCTCGGAAATCCGCCGGCAGGCAGTGGAAATCCTGAGTGAGTTTCGGGACCACCCGGGATTCCTGCTCGGATGCGGAATCCTCTGCTACGACGGGAATCCCGAGCACGTTCATACGATCCGTCGCGTACTGGATGACGTGGCCGCCGGCAAGATCGATTTCGAGCGGGAACTGGCAGCGCGGGCCTGAGCCGTGTTCGATTTCAGACGCCGGCCGCGTTGCGGATTTCCTCGCTGCGGCTCAACACTTCGCGGACCTTGCCTGCCAGCCCGTCGGGGCTGAACGGCTTCGGAATGAAATCGACGCCGGCCTCCAGAACCCCGTGATGGGCAATCACATCCTCGGCGTATCCTGACATGAAGAGTACACGCATCAAGGGGCGAATGAGCTTCAGCCGCTCAGTCAGTTCCTTGCCGGTCATGCGAGGCATTACCACGTCGGTCAGCATCAGGTGGATCGGCCCCGAGTGACGTTGCACCAGCACCAGCGCGTCGCCACCGGAAGCAGTTTCCAGGACCCGGAATCCGTAGCTGCGCAATGCGTCCACCGCCAGTCTCCGCACATCTTCCTGATCTTCCACCACCAGGACTGTCTCGGAACCTCCGAGCAACTCGAGCACCGGAGCGGTCCCCTCGGCGTCCGCCGCACCACCAAGGCGCGGGAGAAGGATTTCGAACCTGGAGCCACGTCCGGGCCGGCTGGTCACTCGAATTGCGCCGCTGCACTGACGGATGATGCCGTACACCGTTGACAACCCCAATCCGGTTCCGAGCCCCTTGTCCTTGGTGGTGAAGAAGGGTTCGAAGATGCGCCGTTGCGTCTCTTCGTCCATGCCGTTTCCGGTATCGGTTACCACCAGGCGAACATAACAGCCCGGAGTGAGATCCGGATGGACCGCGCAAGCGCCCTCGTCGAGGTCCAGCCGCGAGGTCTCGATGGTGAGTTTGCCGCCGCTGGGCATGGCGTCGCGGGCATTCACCGTCAGGTTCATCAAGACCTGATGCAACTGGGCCGGATCGGCCAGAACCCGGCCGGCGCAGGGAGACAGAACCGTTTCCAGCTCCAGGTCCTCCCCCAAGATGTGCCGTAACATTTCCCGTGTCTCATTAATGATCCGGTTGAGTTCCAGGGCTCTCGGTTCGATGATGCGTTTGCGGCTGAATGCGAGTAACTGCTGAGTGAGTTCGGAGGCCGTCGAACCAGCCTTGCGGATTTCCTGCAGCCACTCGCGCTGCCGTCCGTTTTCTGGAAGCCGGGAATACAAAAGATCGCTGTAGCCGTTGATTACCGTGAGCAGATTGTTGAAGTCGTGCGCGACTCCGCCGGCTAAACGGCCGATGCTCTCCAGTTTCTGAGCCTGCCGAAGTTGCGCTTCGAGTTCGGATTGCTGGGTCACGTCCCGTTTGACGGCGACGAAGCCTGTGATTCGTCTCGCCGGATCGTGGATGGGGGATATCGTTGCGTCTTCTTCGTAGAGCGTGCCGTCGCGCCTTCTGTTGGTGAAGTGCCCGGTCCAGACCCTGCCTGCCTTAATGGTGGCCCAGAGTTTCTGGTAGAACTCGGAATCGTGTTTGCCGGACCGGGTGATCGACGGTGTCCGCCCGATGATCTCGGCACGAGTATAGCCCGTGCTCAATTCCATCGCCGGGTTGCAGTAGCGGATTCTGCCCTCGACATCCGTAATGATGATGGCCTCACCGGCCTGCTCAATGGCTGTGAACAGACTCGCGCGCTCCTGCTCGGATTGCCTGCGTTCGGTGACATCCTGAACCAGCAGAAGGACCTGGTCGTCGCCGATTGCCGACATCCGCCCGCTAAAGCTGCGCGGGGAGGTTTCGCCCGGCACTGCCATTTCATAGTCGATTGCCTGCACCTCACCGGTACGCAGAGCTTCGCTGAGATGTCGCAGACCCTTTTCTGCGACTTCGCGCGGCAGTAAGGCGTCCACCCGCTTGCCCAGAAGCGATTCCGGCGCCCGGTGCAGTTGCATGTGCTTGCCGGCCTTGTAATCCAGCAGTACTCCGTCGCCATTCAGGACAAAGATGTGGTCCGGAATCGCCTGCAGCATCCCGCGATACCGGGCCTCGCTCTGCCGAAGGGATTCCTCGGCTCGCCGGGATGACATCACCTTGTGCAGTTCGTTGGCGATCAATTGGAGTTGGATGACATCGTGCTCGTCATAGCCAACTGCCTTGTCTCCGACGCCCAAGGTCAGACGGACTTGTTCACCCTCGAGGACGGGCACGCTCAAATGCCGCTCAAATCGGGGGTTCTCCGACGTCGGATACCGGTTGTGGACCGCGGGCCGCCGCTCCCGGGCGGAGTCTGCCCACACTCCAGCCTCGGAAATCGGGCAGGGACTTCTGTCAACGGTGGCACAGTCTGGCCCAGGCTGCCGGATCCAGGCCAGCAGGGAGATGTTGGCCTGATCGTCGTGCACCCTATGGAGATGGGCGACGCGGCTCCCGGTGAGCAGAAGAGCCTTCTCCACAACGTACTCGTAAATCTGTTGATCGGTCAGCCGGGGAGCTTCCCGGTGCAACTCGAGCAGAAATGAGGTTCGTTCGGCCTCTCGCCGCTGCTGCTCCTGCGCCCACTTCCGTTCGGTGATGTCGTGGGCCATTGAGAGAACGCGAACCACCTCGCCACCCTCATTGCGCACCGGCGAGTTGAACCATTCGCAGAACAGTCTCCGGCCATCCTTGGTGATATTCTCGTTTGCGTTGTAGGTGGTATCCTCACCCTCAATGCCGTCCAGCAGGCGCTGCCACAGAGCCTCCACCTGAGGCTGGGCCGACGACGGAAGGATGAGTTCGTGCGGACGTTTCCCGCGAGCTTCCGCGAAGGTCCAGCCGAAAATCCTTTCCGCCGCCTGGTTCCACTCCGTGACTCGGAAGTCCCGGTCCCAGGCGATGAACGCCAGGGGCATACGTTCTACCTGGAATCGCAGACGTTGGTGCGCGTCGCGGGTTTGAGCGACGCTCACACTCAGGGCCTCACCGGTGGCGCGCCGTTGCTCGATTTCGATCTGTAACTCGCGGGTCCGCTCCACCACCCGGCGCGCGAGTTCCTGTTCGCTCGCCTGGATCCATCGCACGCGGCGCCGGTGAACGGCGCGGATGAAGAGTGCCATCGCTACGGCGCATGTCCCGTATATCCACCGCTGATCGGAGAGCAAAGGCGGCCAACTCAACATGAAGAAACTCACTGTCGAAACCTCGACGTCATTGGCGGTTCCTTATCCAGGAGCAGACTATGAGCAGGAACGGATGCGAGAGAAATCGGGTAGCGGAAACCGTGGGGCATGCCGCCTGGAACGGACCTGGTGATGTTCCGAGACCGTGGCGGAGCCCCAACAATTTCCCGCGATAGATTCGCATCGAACCTGACTTTACGGGCACACAAAGCCACCCTGGCGAATTTCACCAATCGTACCGCTCCGGTGAAGGTATAAATAGAATTCTATCTCCCTAAATCCGCGAGTACAAGCACGGAATATTCCGAAATGTCGAATTATTCCGGCCGATTCAGCCCAGTTACCCGTTACGAGTGCGCCAGGCGGGGATCCAGCCGGGTAGTCCCTGTTGAGGCAGCCATTCAGCCCATCCGCTTCAGGAGCCACGCCATCGGCTCCAACCGGGATTGGCTCAGAAATCGCCAGTCAGGCCGGATACGATGCCGAAATATATGTCTTCAGGTGATGGATCTCTTCCTGGTGCGCCGAAATCACCCAGTTCACCAGGTCCCCGATGGAAACGATGCCGACGAGTGCGCCATTGGACAAGACCGGAAGGTGCCGCACGCGATGATCCGTCATCATGTGCATCCCGTCTTCCACGGTCTGGTCAGGCGTAATCGTAATCACTTCCGTGGTCATAATATCGGCCACTGTGGTGTCCTTGGACGAACGTCCCTGCAGGATCACCTTTCGCGCGTAGTCGCGCTCGGAAAGCATGCCGACGAGTTTTTGCCCATCCACGACGGGCAGGGCTCCAATCTCGCGTTCGGACATGAGCGTGATGGCCTCGTAGACGGTGATGTCGGATGGCACGGACCACACCTGACGGCTTTTCTGCTCGAGCAAGGCCTGAATACGATCTGATGGACTCATGGAGTACTCCCCTCCCAGGGTGGTTACCTTGTTATCAGAAGGCGCGCCGTAAATCAAGAGGTGGACGCGATTATTCGGCGAATTGTTTCCAAAGCCGCCCCATGCTCGGCCTGTGATAGCATCGCCTCGTGGATTCTGTTTTCACCACCCGCCGAGCATTCCTGGGAGTTGCCGCCGGGGCACTGGCGAACCCTCGCCTCCACGCCGCCACCGCCGCTCTTCCCATTGGCCTCAACACCTACTGCCTGCGCGCGATGCGCTGGACCGATACCCAGTTGATTGACTATGCCGCGGGGTTGAAACTCGACGCGATTTTCCTGCAGGATTCACTCGATCCCGAGCGCAACGATCCGGCCCACTGGCGCAGCGTCAAGGCCTACGCCGCCCAGCGTGGCCTGCACCTTGAAACCGGCGTCGGGGCGGTGCTTCCGAAAAGTCCCGATGCCATGGAGGCGTCGCGGCAGTTGCTCCTGACCGGCGTCCGGATGGCAGCCGCCATGGGTTCGCCCATCGTCAGATGTTTGCACGCCGCCGACCGCCAGCATCTCCCGCCCGGACCGGCGGAGCAGCACATTGCCAGTTCCATTCGCCTTTTCAAAAGCGTCCGCCCTCAGGCGATGGACGCAGGAGTGAAATTCGCGATCGAGAACCACAAGGATTTTCAGGCCTGGGAAATGCGCGAGGTGATCGAGGGGGCGGGGAAGGAGTTCGTCGGCTCGTACTTGGACACGGGCAATCCTGTGTTCGTCTGCGAGGATCCCATGACGACGCTCGAGACTCTGGGCCCGTATGCTCTCACCGTCCACTTGCGCGATTCGGCCATATACGAAACGCCGAACGGCTGCGCCGTGCAGTGGGTGCCGCTTGGGGAAGGGGTGGTCGATTTCAAGACGTTTGTCGCCAGGGTGAAAGATATCGCCCCATCCGTGTACGTGTACATCAAGCCGATCACCGGCCGGCCGCCGCAGGTTCTGCCGTACCTGGAGCCCTCATTTTGGGAGAGCTACCCGAAGGCTCGGGCAGACGAGTTCGCACGCTTTCTGATGCTGGTCCGAAGGGGCAAGCCCTACGACGGACACATGGTAATCGAAGATCTGCCGGGGCGTCAGACGCCCGAGCCGTTTATCGCGGCGGTTCAGTTCCAGCAGCGGGAGCACATGGAGCGTAGTGTCGTCTACGCGAAGAAGGTGCTGGATCTCGGTATCCGCTGGAGGTCATCATAATGTTCTGCCGCACCGCATTATTATTGCTGGCGCTATGCACGCTGGCGTTGGCCCAGAAGCCCGTCCCCATCATCTTCGACACCGACATCGGCGACGATATCGACGATGCATTGGCGCTGGCGCTGGCCCTGCAGTCGCCTGAGTTGGACGTGAGAGCCATTACCACCGTTATCGATGACGTCGAACTGCGAACCAGGCTCGCCTGGAAGCAGTTGGGGATCTACGGGCGTCGTGATATTCCCCTCGCCGCCGGAGCATCGGAACCGCTGCTCGACCCGGTCCGGAACAATCGCAGCCGCCAGTACGAGGTGCTCACGTCCGCCGACGAGTTTCCGCCTGCGGCCCGCAAGCATGCCGCGCAGTTGATCGTCGAGACCGTGATGGGCTCGCCGGACAAGATCACGCTGGTGCCCGTGGGACCGTTGACGAACATCGCACTGGCGCTCAAGACCGAGCCTCGCATCAAGGCCAAAATCGACAAAATTGTCCTGATGGGAGGCGCGTTCTTCCCGCCGCGGGCCGAATACAACATCCTGCGCGATCGCGTGGCCGCCGAGATCGTATTTCAGAGCGGGGTGCCAATCACGGCAGTCGGGTTGGATGTGACGGAAAAGTGCAAACTGCAGGGCGCCGACTTCGACCGCTTGCGGGCGGCCAAGAATCCCGCGTCGCAATTCGTGGTTCGTCTGATTGAACTTTGGCAGAACGGCCGGGCCGATCAGTATCCGACGTTGCACGACCCTCTCGCCATGGGCACGGCCATCCGCTCGACGCTGATTGAGACTCGACAGGGCCAGGTGGCGGTGGAGACGGCGAGTCCGTTGACGTTCGGGACTACGGTCTTCACGCCCGTGGATCGGTTGAAGGCGCCGGTGGCGACGCACGTTGCGAGAAACGTGAACGTGCGTGAGTTTCTGGACCTGTTTATAGAGCGGCTGTCGGCTCCCCCGCGCGGAAAATAGTGTGCGCGCCCTGGTGGACTAACCCGTGGCCCTAACGCGCAAACGTCTTGCTGCGGTGAGTTCGAGCCGTGGATCGATGAGCCAGACGTGAGCGACACCCGCGGCTTCGTACTCGGCCAGTCCAGTTCGTAGGATGCAGTTTAGGTACTCGGCCAAGGAAACGAGAGTGCCCGTGTCCATAGTCTGAGTGCATTCCCTGGGAGGCCGGCCGTCAGCTGAACTGGCGCTGTATGAACTCCCAGAAATGCCAATGCCGGCCAGGACACCGCGGCCAAGGGGCGAAGCCGAGTGTTTTCGTCTTGCGGTCCACCCAGATCCCGAAGGGGTCCACATTGGGGATCTCCACGGACATCACGACACCGTCCCCGCATGAGTCCACAATCGGAATCTTGGCCGCCGCGGCATTCGCGTACGGGCCTTTGGGCCCCCAGTCCTCCATGAACTTCTCAAAGCGGTAATCGCGGCAAGGAGCCTGCGGAGTACAGCCCCAGATGCGATAGGCCTCCTGGTAGTTACCCGCTTTCAGCTCGGTGAGAAAGTGGTTGACAGCCTGCTTTTCCTTGAAATTGTGCAGGACGAGAAACACTACCAAACCCACCACCGCGACACCGGCACAGATGAGGATGACGCGCTTGGTGGCCCGTTCTCTTTTTGTATCCGTAACGCCGTAGGAATCGAGATAGCCGGCCATGGCAGGATGTTGGACGGACTCCGGACCTTTCGACCGGAGTCCACTAGAACTATTTTACCGGATAGGCGGCGTCAAAGGCTTTGATGGCGTCGGCCGTAAACTCGAGGGCGGGTTTGAAGTACACCGTGTTGGTCACATCGACGACGACGTCGAAGCCGCGTTCCTCGGCAATCTTCTTCACCACTTCGTTCATGCGCTGACCGGCCTTCTGCAGGACCTCATTGCGCTCGCGGTCGACATCTCCCTGCAGGTCCTCGCCTACACGCTGATACTCGCGCTGGCGGCGCTTGCCGCGGGCCTGGAGTTCCTGTTCAGCCTGGGGATTCAACTTCCCGCTCTGGAGCTGGGTCTGGATATCTTGGAGTTCCTTCTGCAGCCTCTCCAACTCGGCCGTACGGGGCCGGTACTTGGCCTCCAGTTCCGTTTGAGCCTTTTTGATTTCGGCGGTCTCGATGATCGCGCGCTGAACGTTGATGATGGCCACTTTGGCCTGGGCCGCCGCGGAGCCGATGGATAGAACTCCGGCGCAGACGATCATCAGCGCGCGGACGAGAGTTTTGGTGGACATTTCCTCTAAACCTTTCCGAGAGTGCCTGTGTGACAGCGGCCCGTTACCCGAGCACGGCAAGGATCTCGTCCTCGCGCAGAATCAGGTACTCCTCGCCGTCAATCTTGATGTCCGAACCGGAGTACTTGCCAAAGAGGATTTTGTCTCCCGGCTGCACGGCAACCTCCGCGCGCTCTCCGCTGTCGAGCCTCTTGCCGGCGCCGACAGCCACTACTTCGGCTTCCTGCGGCTTCTCTTTCGCAGTGTCGGGAATGTACAGGCCCCCGCGCATCTGCTCGGTGGCTTCCATGCGCCGGACCAGGATGCGGTCATGAAGCGGACGAAGATTCATCGTTTGTTCTCCCTAAAGCAAAACTTAATGTTCGGATCGACGCCACTGGGGTAGAGACACGAATGGCGTCTTACCGATTATAGCGCGGACGGACTTCCGGCCCGGTCATGAGGCCTGAGGCCGCCTCTGCGGTGCCCGTGCTACCGCCGGCGCACCAGCTAGACCTGGTCGCCCACCCTAGCGGCCCGATTGACACCACGGACCGGAGTAGGGTCGCGGGAATTTGTGGTACGCATGGGCTTTGGCAATTCCTTCGGCCCCGCCGTTAGCTGCCGGTCTCGTTTGCGATAATGACCTCTCCGCGGTATCTCCCTCCCTTCCACCCCTTCCCCTCGTCCTCGTGTCCGCACTCGAATGCGATCTATCATGGAAGGACCGTTGGTGAACGATGACTGGCCCTAAACAAGAACCGATTCCCCAGGCGCCTCCGCTGCTGCGCGTGTCTGTCGAAACGGCGCAGGGAGGTATCACGCAGCATGAGTTCCGACAGTCTTTTCGGGTGGGCCGCGTGGATGAGTGCGGACTGTGTGTCAAGAACGAGTACGTGAGCAGAAATCATGCCGAGGTGGTATTCGAAAATGGCCAGTGGTGCGTTCGCGACCTCCAAAGCGCTAACGGAATCTTCGTAAACGGTCAGCGCGTGCCGGCGGTTCCCATCGCTTCATCGGTGGTCCTGCGCCTGGGGATCGAGGGACCCATCCTTTCTTTCCAAGTGGATCAGCCTCCGCCCCCTCCCCCGCCAGTTCCCCCGACTGTGGCGCCGGCGCAATCAGTGGAGCATTACATCGACCATTACTTCGGGAAGGGGACAGACCGGCCCGTCGGCGAGCACACGATGCTGGTCCGCCGTGCGTTCACACAGGTTCAGAAGAAACAGAAGCGAAAATTCGGCTGGATCATTGGCGCGCTGGGCCTATTGGTGGTTGCCATCGGCGCGTATTCTTTCTATCTGCAACAGCAGGCGAGTAAGCGGAAAGCGATGGCCGAGAGTCTGTTCTATGCGATGAAGTCGCTGGATCTCGATATCGCCAACGTTCAGAAGCTGGTGACGGATGCCAACAGCCAGCAGGGGCTCCAGGAGATTCGGAAATACCAGGACCGCCGCCGGGAAATGGAGAAGAGCTACGACCAATTCCTCACAGCGTTACATATCTACGAACGCAAAATGACGCCTGAGGAGCGTCTACTTCTGCGGATCACGCGCGTGTTCGGTGAATGCGAACTCGATATGCCA
Organism: uncultured Acidobacteriota bacterium; assembly: GCA_963737465.1. GTDB lineage: Bacteria > Acidobacteriota > Terriglobia > Bryobacterales > Bryobacteraceae > TMP-7. The sequence continues at coordinate 252,884 of CAVTTC010000010.1, read as the reverse complement.
AAGGACTTCGCCGCGGAAGTGAATATTTATATCCAGAAATGGAAGTCATCGGGGCGTCTGGCCAATGCCATCCGGGTTGCCAGACAGAACAACTATACGATTCCGATCGCGCAGGAGTTGCTGGACGCGGGTCTACCGCCGCAGTTCTTTTACCTGGCGCTGCAGGAAAGCAATTTCGATGCCTACATCAGCGGGCCCATGACTCGAAAAGGGATCGCCAAGGGGATGTGGCAGTTCATTCCGGAGACCGCCGTGAAGTACGGCCTCAAGGTGGGGCCGCTGGCCGACCTGCGACGTCCGGACCCGGGGGACGATCGGGACCACTGGGATCGGTCAACAAAGGCAGCGGTCCGGTATATGAAGGACCTGTACAGTAGCGACGCCCAAGCTTCCGGCCTGCTCGTAATGGCCTGTTACAACTGGGGCGAAGACTACGTATTACCGCTTGTCCGTAAGTTACCGGCCAATCCGCGAGAACGGAACTTCTGGCGCCTGCTCTCAACGTACGGGGACAAGATACCGCAGGAAACTCACGATTACGTGTTCTACATTGTCGCGGCAGCCGTGATCGGTGAGAATCCACGTCTGTTCGGGTTTGACTTCGACAACCCTCTTGCTCAATTGGAGGCCAAATAGGTCAGCGGCGATAGATGGCGATACCCGTCCCGAGGCCGATGGACGTCTCGAGTGAATTGGATGATTTCGCTCACCTCAGATTTTATCGACACTGCGGCGCTGTTCGACCGCTGCCGCCAGCAGGTCCAGAATCTCGCGCGTTTCGTTCAGGTCGATGCAGGAATCGGTGATGCTCTGGCCGTAGACCAGTTCCTGTCCGGGTTTCAGGTCCTGCCGTCCGGCGACGATGTTGCTTTCGATCATCACGCCGAAGATGCCCCGCTGACCGGAGGCGACTTGGTTGGCCACGTTCCGGGCCACGGCCGATTGCAGGCGGTAGTTCTTCATACTATTGGCGTGGGAACAGTCGATCATGACTCGATCGGGCAGTTTCACGTTCCGCAACGCGAGCAGGGCGGTATCCACCGATTCTTCATCGAAATTCGGCAACTTGCCGCCACGGAGGATCAAGTGGCAATCCTTGTTGCCCTTTGTGCAGACGATGGCCGAGTGGCCCGCCTTGGTTACCGATAGAAAGTGGTGAGATTCGCGGGCGGCCCGGGCCGCGTCGATCGCCACACGCACGTTGCCGTCGGTGCCGTTCTTGAAGCCCACCGGGCAGGACAGCCCACTAGCCAGCTCGCGGTGGACCTGGCTTTCGGTGGTGCGCGCGCCGATGGCGCCCCAGCTGATCAGGTCGCCGATATACTGCGGCGTAATCATGTCTAGGAACTCGGTGCCGGCAGGCAGTCCGAGGTGATTCACATCCACGAGGAGTTTTCGAGCGCGCCGCAGGCCTTCGTTAATCTGAAAGCTGTTGTCGAGGAAAGGGTCGTTGATCAATCCCTTCCATCCGATGGTGGTACGGGGCTTTTCGAAGTACACCCGCATCAGGAGCAAAAGCCGGCCCCCATAGGCCAGGGCGAACTCCCGCAGCCGTCCCGCATAGTCCACTGCGGCACTCGTGTCGTGTATCGAGCACGGGCCCGCGATTACCACCAGACGGTCATCGTGACCATGCAGAATGCGGTGAATATGTTGGCGGGTGTCGTAGATGAGGTGTGCGCTTTCCGTGTCCAGGGGAACTCGTCGAGCAGAGTGCGAGGTGTGGTCAGTTCACGGGTGTCCTGTATCCGGACGTCGTCAGTGCGATACGGCATAGGGGGAATTGACTATGGTATCGCAAGGCGAGCCCATGACCGGGCGGCTACCGGGCACGGGGTGCGGTGGAGTGTGAGACTTTCGGGAACTTCCTATTACGTGTACGATTTGCCGCCTGCCTTCTGTTATTGGTCGGACAATACGGCACATCCGGAAAATATTCGAGCCGCTGTTTTTTGTTGACTGATTCTATACTTCCATTATAATGGAACTATGGAAGAACAAGTCGCCCGTTTCGCCGACATGCTGGCGGCAATGGGCGCCGAGCCGCGGCTTCGAATTATCCGGGCGCTGCTTTCCGCTCACCCGGACGGCCTGGTTGTCGGAGAGATTCAGTCGGAGTTGGGAATTCCGGCTTCCACTCTTTCGCACCATCTGGACAAGCTGAAGAACGAAGGGCTACTGAAGGTCAAGCGGGAAAGCACGTACCTGCGATACACGGCCAATACCGATGGATTGCAGGAGTTGCTCACATTCCTTTACGCCGAGTGTTGCACCCGGAACAAGGCGATCAATCCCGACACGATCGTCCGCATCTGTAAATAACTCTCAAGAAGGAACCCATATGAACGATGTCAAAGATGTAGTACGCGATAAATACGGCGAGGCTGCCTTGCGCGTGGTCTCCGGAGAGGGGAGCGCCTGCTGCGGCTCGAGTCCATCCTCCTGCTGTTCCGGCGGGGATCCGATCACGTCGGATCTGTACGATGCGCTGCAAAAGAACGAGGTGCCGGAGACGGCGGTGCTGGCCTCTCTTGGTTGCGGCAATCCGACCGCCCTCGCGCAATTGAAGCCAGGAGAGGTTGTGCTGGACCTGGGGAGCGGCGGTGGTATCGATGTTCTGCTGTCGGCGCGGCGCGTCTCGCCCGGCGGCAAGGCCTACGGACTCGATATGACCGACGAAATGCTCGCACTGGCTCGCGATAACCAGCGTAAGGCGGGGATCGAGAATGTCGAGTTTCTGAAGGGCGAGATCGAGAACATCCCGCTGCCGGACAACTCGGTGGACGTGATCATTTCGAATTGCGTCATTAATCTCTCCGCCGATAAGGATCGCGTGCTGCGGGAAGCTTTTCGCGTGCTTAAGCCAGGCGGTCGGTTTGCAGTCTCCGACGTGGTGACCCGCGGTGAGATCGACCCTGAGATCCGGCAGAACGTATTGCTGTGGGTGGGCTGTGTGGCGGGCGCGCTGGACGAGAAAGAGTACCTGGCGAAGCTGGCCGCCGCGGGATTTGAAAGGGCGTCGATCGAACCCACGCGGATCTACCGCAAGGAGGACGCCTTGTCATTCCTGGCCGGCAAAGGAATCGACTTGGACGCCATTGGTCCCCAAGTGGAAGGGAAGTTCCTGAGCGGGTTCATCCGTGCGGTCAAGCCCTCGGCCCACTGAGGGACCGCTCACTGGAGCAACGCGGTGAGCGTTCCAGTTTGGTGCAGTAAGTCGAGCTTTACCCGCTCGAACTGGTGCTGGACATCGTAGTAGACCAGCCACTTTTCGTTTTCCTGGACTCGGGATTGCTCGACATCGGTGAGGGCCGTTCGGCCCTCGTCGTACTGGGCGAGGGTCACGGAGAGTTGCTCGCGCGCGATGTCCAGATCCATCCGAGCGAGGTTGCGGGCCGTCTGCACCCGCTGCATCTGCAGGAAAGCCTTACGGGTGTCGAGCGTGATGCGATTCCGGACCTGCTCCATCTGAACCCGCAGCCGGGACAGTTCGGCTTCGTCCTGGGCGATGTAGGCTTTGGGCGCCGATCCGACCAGCAGCGGGATGGTGAAGTAGGCGCCGAGTTGACCGTTGTGCCGCTGGAAGTTTCCGGCCGCAAAGTCCTGGAAGTTGTACTTTGCCAGAAGATTGTATTGCGCGACCAGGCCGACCTGCGGCAGGCGGGCGGCGCGATACCCTTTGATCTCGAGGTTCTTGGCCTGCATCCTGGAGATCAGCACCCGCAGTTCTTTGCTGTGCTCCATGGCCTGCTCCGCCGCGGTCTCCTCGCTTTCAGGCAGTTCGCTGGGCACCGGCGATTCTTCCGCCGTCGCCCGGACGCGGTCGTCCGCGGCGAATCCAAGCACCACGGCGAGATTCCGTTCGGTGGTTTCGAGATCTTCTTCAAGGGACTCGACGCGCTGTCTGGCTTTGGCGAGGTTGAAGTCCGCCCGTTTACCTTGAATCGCGAGTTCCCGTCCTTCGGCCACGCGCGCCTGGACGTTATCCCGCACTTTCTCGAGGCTCGAGATTTGCCTTTGCGCGAACTCGACCGACTGCATGATCTGGCGCGCCTCCAGATACAATGCGGCGGTCCTGTAGGCAGCCTCATCCTGCTGGCGGGAAACGTCGATTTCGGCCCCGCGGGTGCTTTCGCGAGCCTGCGCGATGGTATAGGATTGCTGGCGATTAAAGATCGTCATATCGGTACGAGCTTCGAAGATAGATGGCGGGCTGCCGTTGATGTTTGTGGGATATCCTGTGGTCCAAGCCACGCCGCTGCCGCCGTAGACCTTGGGCACGAACGGGTCCTTGGAGATGGTCACCGAGGCCTGGGACTTGACGAGATCCAGGCGTGCGAGCACCAGGTCGGGGTTGGTCTTCAGGGCTCGCGCGATAGCCTCGCGCAGGGTCATCGGATGGACCTCGGCCCATACGAACGTCAGCGGAATCAGCAGAAGAAAGACGGCTTTTCTCATTCGAGTTACTCGTATCGCAGCGCTTCAGTCGGGTTGAGCCGGGCGGCGCGATTAGCGGGGACGATCCCGAAGACGAGACCTACCAGCAGGGACACGCCGAACGCGATGACAACCGACCAGATGGAGATGGGGATACTCACTTCGGGGACCAGAAATTCAACGGTGAGTGGAAGCGCCACACCGATCAGGATACCGATGGCGCCGCCGGCCACGCTGATGAGCATGGCTTCAGCCAGAAACTGTTCGAGCACGTCCCGCCGGGCGGCTCCGATGGCCAGGCGGAGACCGATTTCGCGGGTCCTCTCCGTCACGGTGACCAACATGATGTTCATGATACCGATGCCGGAGATCACGAGAGCGATGGCCGAGACCAGCAGCAGCACGATGCTGAGAATCATGGAGATCTTCTGAGCGGCGTCCAAGATGGCGGAGAGATTCTCCGCCTTGTATCGGGCGCCGGGCCGATGCCGGCTCTCGAGGATACTCTTCACCTCGTCCGTCAGGCCTATGACGTCCTCGGCCCGGCGTGCCTGGACATAAAGTGGATCCACCTTCACGGCTGTGACGAAGTAGCGCATGACGGTGATGGGGATGAAGACCGTTTCCGCGGCGAGTTCGGAGAGGCCGAAGCTCTCGGTCTTCTCCTTGAACGTGCCGATGACGTCGAACTGGAGCCCGTGCAATTTGATCTGCTGGCCGACCGCGGCGGTCTGGCTTCCGTAAAGCCGCTTGGCCAGCTTCTCCGTCAGCATGGCCACTTTGCTCCGCATCACGACATCGTTGGAATCGACGAAGCGTCCCGCCAGCAGGACCAGGTTGCGGACGTTCGGGTATTCCTGATCGGACCCCACCACCGCGATATCTTCATCGCGGCCAGCGACGCGGATCCGGTCATAATTCACCATTACTCCGGTGGCGGCAACAATGCGCGATCCCAGTTGTTTGCGCACGGCGTCGAGGTCGGCCAGGTTGACGTAATCGGCTTCCACTTTCGTTGAGGTGTTGCTTCCGGCCTCGTATTGCGCGTAGATCATGTTAGATCCGATGGCCCGGATCTGATCGAGGATATAGTCGCGGCTGGTAATGGAGATGGTGACGACGAGAATGACGGAGGCGTTCCCGATGACCAGGCCGAGCGCCGTTAAAAAGGTTCGGACGGGGTTAGAGCGGAGTGCATGGAAACTGAAGCGGAGCGCCTCGGCATGATACATCCTGATATCAGTTTCGCATTCAGCGGCGCTTCAGAGTTCGGGTTCTCCGACGTGGCATTTGCGGCAGTTATCTTTGGTTTGAAAGGCGCGTCCTCCAGGGCGGTGACAGCCGCCGCACGAGGTCTGATTCGCCTCGGCGGGTTTATGCATTCCCGGCTTCCACTTGAGGGGTGCTTTGGCGTCGGGGAGGAAGAGACGGTCATGACAGGCTTTACAATCGTCATGAACCCGGGAGGTGTGAAGGGCATGGTCGAACACAACGTCGCCGGGCCGGGCGGGGAAGATCAACTGCCGGGGAGGAGTGGACACCTTGCGCTGGGGAGCGGCGCAGGTAATCAGGGCGAGGAGCAGGAACAGACTACGTATGAACACAGATGATTTGAGTGCCAACCGCCGGAGACGGCTGGCACTCGGGGACCGATCTTCAACAGAGATCAACTAGCCGCAACGGTGTGGCACTTCGTGCAACTGCCCTTCACCTCAAACGCTCCCTTCATTTCGGGATTCGCATGGTGGCAAGCAGCGCAGGACGTCTTGGCGTCAACGGCGTTCTTGTGCATGGCGCCGCCCTTGAACTTCAGGGCAGCCTGGTCAAACTTCTGGGGGAACAGCCCCTTTGCGCCAGCATCGTGGCAGGGGGTGCACTTTCCGCCGTTGGCTTTAACGTGGGACGTATGGTCAAACGAAACGTCCTTCGGTTTGCCTTTGAAGATCAGCGGTTTTGCGGGCGCTTTTGCATCGGCGGCGAATAGCACCAATGTGCCCACGAGTGAAATCGCGATTAGTAAAACTAACAGGTTGCGTACACGCATGTTCAAGATCATATACCGGGAAGATGAGGGTTTGCATGAAGCGGTGATGAAAGTTCGTCAATGGGGGTGGTGGTGGTCGATGGGAGAAATGGAGCGCTGGTACGGGAGTGGGGGCGGCCGTGAGGCGTTTTCATGTGCCGGCCGATGTGCTACGATGTAGCACATGAAGAAAGCGTCCATCCGTGATCTGCACATCCGTACATCGGAGTTGGTGCGTGAAGCCGCCGATGGCGCGGTAATTCTGATCGAGCGTCGTGGCGAGCCGGTGGCGGAACTGCGCCCAATCGCAAAGAAGCGATCAAAACGGCTGCCCGATTTGAGTGAGGTTTGGGACCGATTTCCGGCCGTGATTACCGACAGTGGGCGGTTTCTGGAAGAAGATCGTTAGGGCATGTATCTCGATTCGGCGTATATCGCCAAGTATTATGTCAACGAATCGGATGCCGCGGCTGTTCGAAAGATGATTCGCCGCGCTTCCCATGTGTGTTCATCATCCTGGGCTCTGGCTGAGGTGACGTGTGTCTTTCATCGTCATGTGCGGGAAGGCTCGCTCTCGCCGACGCAGGGACGAGAGTTGATGGACCTGTTCAGAGGCCATGTCGAGGATGAACTCTGGACTCTGGTACCAATCACGGATGCGCTGCTCCGGCGCACGGCAACGCTGATCCGAGGGCTCCCGCAGGATGTGCCGCTGCGTGCCGGCGATGCCCTTCACCTGGCGACGGCGCTGGAGGTCGGGGAACCGGAGATTTGGACAAACGATCGCCACCTTCTCGCGGCGGCATCTCACTTCGGGATTATTGGACGGAGTGTCTGAGCTTACGGTTCACAACCGCTGAACTGTCTGGGCCAATACTTGACACTTTGCGGACTTGAACGGATACTATTCTCGCAACGTCAGATTGAACATGGAACGCTCTCTTGTAGTACTACTTCTGGCCGGGGCCGTGTTTGCGGGTGGTCGGACCTATCGGGCCAAAGATCTCTCTCCTCTCAACATGCCGCCGATTTTCGAGAATGGGTACCTCATCGTGCGCGGCGACGGCTCAAACGAATTCCAGATCTAGAGTCCCGACGGCGCCAGCGCCTACAGCATCGGCAACCTGGCGAACTCCAGAATGCTTATCAATGCTGCAATGGACCGCGATGGGACGGCGGCCGCCAGTGTTGAAATGAACGACAAAGGTGGTGCGATTCATGGTGCGATTGCCCTCTTCCGCCGGGACGGAACCCTGCCGAACACGGTTGACACTCGGGAATTCGTACCGTCATACATCGCATTTGCTGCGGACCATTCCATCTGGGCCGCAGCCAGAGGACAATTGCGGCATTTCTCTCTCGAAGGGAAGCAGCTTGGCACACACGGCAGCCGCTCAGCGGACCTTCAGTGGCAAGAGCCCGTAGTTCAACTACCGGCCTTCCGCGTGTCGAGTGATCGCGTTGGTTAACTGATGCACCCGGCCCCACAGATCGACCTCGTATGGGTCGAGTTCGACCTTGAAGGCAAGGAACTTGGCCGATGGCCGGTTTCGGGAGAGCTTATCCGAATGCCTCCCATTTTTGTAAGCGGGAGGACATACATGTGGACCGCGACCGGGATTGTGACGTTGGACCGCGCAGCCGGGCAGTGGACGCCAACCCCGATACCGACTGAGGGCACCCTGGTTGGGACCGAGAATGAAGCGCTCGTCTTTGCTGACCGGCATGGCAATACCTTGCACTGGATTGCTGTGAACGGACGCTGAGGCTGAGCATCGCGTCAAAGGTCCAGTGCGGGGCTGAAGCCCCGCGTGGGCTGAAGCCCACCCTACATCGGCGCGTTTGCTCCGCTACATGTCGTAGAGGAAGCCTGGGTACCGCGTCAACGGGGCGCCGGACACCTTGCGTGCCACGGAGTACATCTGCTCCCCGCGCAGGTCGGACGGTAATCCGTGTCTCTTCAGAAAATTCTCCACCCACACCTGCGCGTGATAGCCGGGCGCGACTTCCGTGAACAGCGCGTCGATGGCGAAGCCCGCGCATTCGAATACCTCCGCCAGTTCCTGCGGCGTGTACTCACGGACATGCGGGATCTCGGTATCGGCAAACTCGCCGTTGGGGTTAGCGTAACTCGAGTACAACTGCGGATTACCGCTCGATTCGAGCACCCTCGCGACGGCCGTGTAGCTGGCTACGTTGGGCGTGGTCAACACGAGCGATCCGCCATCCGCCAATACCCGGCGGCACTCGAACAGCATGTGCATCGGGTCGTGCAGGAAGTGCTCGAAGATCTCGCACGCCAGCACGCAATCGAAACTTCCGTCCTCATATGGATAGCGGTCCTTTTCGGCGTCGAACAGATCGACGTCGCACTCGAACACCTTCTTGCCATTGACCGTCACGGCTTTGTGGTCAGTGCGGCCGAGCGGTCCGAAGTAGGCGCCGCGCACCTCACGATATCCGAGAACGCACTGGAGGGCCGGCGTCATGTGCATGTATGCGCCGAGTTCCAGGACGCGTCCGGTATTCCGTGGCGGCGGGGTGATAGACAAGGTGCGTACGATTCTGGCCAAATGGACCCCCAGGTAGTTGCGCGCGTCCTGGTCCGGCATGTCGATGCTAAGGACGAACTGCTCGATCTCGCTGGCGAGCCGTGGTTGGGGCAGTTTGGTAACAACAACCGCCATCAGTGCGCGCCTCCGGCCGCGATGTCCACCAGCGACGCTACGCCCGGAACGGCCATCAACAGCACTTCCGCCACGGCCTTCTTCGACTCCCCGAGCGTCGTTCGACGGGGCGCCGCCCAATCGGGAGGAGCGGTGCGACCAGTCTCGACGAAATCAATGGCTTCCAGGCCGATGGCCGCCACACGCCCCAGGTTCTCGGCCACGGGGACGGCTTCAACGAGTAAACCGTGCCGTTCGAGAGTCGGGCGGACCGCCGCGGCATTATCGCGCCACAGTTCCAGGGTCTTGCGCACGGTACGCCAATCTTTGTCCTCGACAGCATAGCGGAAGTTGCGTCCGGCATCACTTTCCGGGAGGGCCGTGTCCACCAGGCGGTTCAGCGGGGTGAACTGCGTATACTTGCCGGTGCTGCTGCGCGTGTATATCTTCACGGGCTCGACGATGTCGGCCAGCACTTGCAGCGGACCTACCGGGTCCCCCGCGGCAAGGCGTTCGAGCATCAAGCGGTAGCTCTGCCGGTGGGTGAGCCCGACCTGTTCGAGTCGGCGGCTCATCGGCTCGAGTCGCGCGTACATCGATCGTGGATCGCGAACCGACTGTGGCGACCAGAGCCTTTCGGCAATGGCGGCGGCTCGGGGCCAGATGCGCGCATCCACGTTTTGGGGAGTAACCATCTCCACCCACATACAGGCTTCGCCGCCGAGGATCCGGGAACGCTGTGCGGGCGTGAGGCCGGCGGTGTCCTCGTTAATCGGGTCGTTGCCGTAGTGAAACTCCGTGCTTTGCATCAAGTCCAGGTAGTAACCGGCGGAGAGCAGCCCTGAATAGCCTTGGCGGACGGCCTGGCCCAGCGACTTCTGACCGCGCCACGATTGGATGACGATTTCCTTCGGCAGAGTCGGATCCAGGACTTCGTCCCAGCCCTCGGTCCGTTTGCCGTGCTTCCTGACGATCGGCTGAAGGCGACGGTTGAAGTATCGCTGCAATTCGTGTCGGTCTTTCAGGTTGTTCTGCTTCATGAAGGCTTGAACGCGCGGGCTGGCCAGCCACTGTTTGCCTTCTACCTCGTCGCCGCCGACGTGAAAGTACTCGTCGTCGAACAGGCGCGCCATTTCGAGAATGAGGCCATCCAGAAACTGGTACGTGCCTTCCTTGGTGGGATCCAGGACGGGATCGAAGATGCCCCATTTTCGCTCGATTTGATACGGACCTGGCTCCGTGCCGAGTTCCGGATAACCTACCAGCCAACTGGTGGTGTGGCCGGGAACGTCGAACTCGGGAACCACGCGAATGCCACGGTCCTTTGCGTAGTCGATCACCTCGCGGACTTGCTTCTGCGTGAAGAAATTCCCGTCGGAGCCCATTTGGTGGAGTTTCGGATACACCTTCGATTCGACACGGAAGCCCTGATCGTCGGAAAGGTGCCAGTGAAAGACATTCATCTTCACTGCGGCCATTCCGTCGATGGTACGCTTCACGACGTCGATGGGCATCCAGTGGCGTGAGACATCGAGCATCAGACCGCGCCACGGGAAACGCGGGCTGTCCTGGATGGATACGGCGGAGATACCGAATCCTTTCTCGTCCTGATCGACGAGTTGGAGGAACGTCTCCATTCCACGGAGGATTCCCAGCGGATTTACGGCGGTCAAACGCGCCCGCGAAGCATCCACCTCGAGCGTGTAATTCTCATCTTCGCCGAGCGCCTGCACGGGTTTGCTGGCGGCTTTGCAGGCGATTACGAGCGTGGGGGCGGAGCCGCCGACGGCGGTGCCGGGGAAGAGGATGCCGGTCTGGCGGCTCAGCCGGTCCACCACACGCGCCAACGCCCGCTCCAACCGGGGTTCGGAGTACCCCGTGAGGGTTGCGCGGAAGTTTCCATCGATGGCAAGACGACCCGTGCCAGGCGTGTACTTGGCCGGAAGGGGCATCAGATTCGGGTCCGCTGCGAATGTCATGAGGGAGGAGGCTAGTAGAAGGGCTAGACGTCTCAAGAGGATCACCTCTGTCATTGTGGCATTGCGCGAGTGGCGGGGGGCTACTCAAGGCAACTTCACCATCCACAAGGCCGAGCGGGAAATCGAGGAGTTCCGCACCTACCAGGCCCTGCACCGGGATTTCCTCGACGTCAACGCACAAATCTGCCACTTGCGCCCATCGGAACCGGACCTCCTGACGGTACGGGAAAAAAAACGCTCGAAACCATACAACAGGAAACGGCGCTCGAGGTAGAGCGCCTCACCCACAGAATCTTCGCCGACCGCCGCAAGACCGGCCAACTGGATCTGGAAGCCGTCGAGACGTTCGTTCGCGAGAGTATGCATCGGGCCGGCGCAGGCGCCTTATCGCATCTGCTGAACGTGGATGCTCCCGAGCAGCGGTCACTTCCCTGCTCGTGCGGTCACACTGCCGAATACAAAGAACTGCGCTCCAAACCTGTCCTGACCGTAGTTGGGCGAGTCTCCTACCAGCGTCCGTATTATGTGTGCTCCCACTGCCACCACGCGCCCAATCCCGCCGATGCCGCACTCGGCGTCGAACACGAAGAGTTCTCTCCCGGTGTGCGCCGGATGATGGCGGTGGTGGGCAGCGAGACCGCCTTCGATACCGGCCGTGAGCAGTTGGAACGGTTGGCGGGATTGCGGGTGTCCACCAGTTCGGTGAAGCGGCAAGCCGAGGCCATCGGTGCGGAACTCGTGGGACTCGAACAGGCTGAAATCCAACGCAGCGTTCAACTGCAGTTGCCCATTCCGCTCGGCCCCCCGATCCCGGTCCTGTACGTGGAAATCGACGGCACGGGTGTTCCCATCGTGAAGCAAGAGGCCGCAGGCCGAAAGGGCAAACTGCCAGGCCTGCCGCCCCATACTCGGGAAGTCAAACTCGGCTGCGTATTCACCTCCTCTGGCGTGGATCCAGAGGGTCGCCCCATTCGGGATGTGGATTCGACCACCTACACCGGCGCCATCGAGAACGCCGAGGAGTTCGCCCGCCGCATCTATCGCGAAGCGTTCCAGCGCGGGTGGGGGCGGGCCCGCATCAAGGTCATTCTGGGAGATGGTGCTATCTTACGGTCCACAGATAGCTGGACCGTTCGTGATTGTCGTTCTCGGCGAGATAGAGCGTGTGATCGCGATCTACCGCGATTTCGTGGATTCGGGCTGGGCGGTCCCCGATGGCCGGATCCACCAGATCGGTGTAATGGTCCAGCTTTCCGCTGCCCAGATCCAGGCGGATCAACTCGGTGCGTCCCTGGATTCCGCCACCTCCGTATAGCACCCCGTCGCGGATTGCCAGGGCAGGGAAGCGGCCCGTCTCCATCGCTTCGGCGACCTTCTCCACTTCGCCGGTGGCGGCGTCGATGCGGCTCAGAACACCTGCGGTGGACCCGGCATAGATGTACCGCTCTCCGTCGTACAGCATGGAGTCGCAGAAGCCGTAGTCCTGCTTGTGGCGCGTTTCGGCGAACTCGGAGGGGTGGCTGCGGCGCGCCAGACCGTGCTCGAACCATACGAACCGGCGGCCTTCGGGATGGTACTTGAAGAGCCGGATGGGCACTGTGCCGATGGTTTCGTCCCACGCCCGGGTCTCGGCGCAGGTGCCCCACAGCCAGCCTTCGCCATCCACCGCCGCGTTGTGCGGCTGCGCGAACGAGATCGCGTTGCCGACGTAGGCGAGGTTCTCGACCCGACCGGTGGCGAGCTCGAGCTGAAACAGAAACTCGGCCGGATAGGTGAAGCCGTAGATCAGTCCCCGGTTCCAATCCGCGGCGATCGATTGAATGTACAGGTGCGGGATGGGGGTGGCCAGCACGCGATACTTGCGAGCAACGGGATCGTACCGCACCACCTTTCCGCCGGGCGCTTCGTGCTGTTGATCGACGTCGTGCAGGAGTGAGGTGGCGAAATACAGAGAGCGGTCGAGCGGATTGACCAGCAGCGTGCGGTGGATCTTGACGTCGAAGGCGTCGGCAAATTGGCGCGCCTGAAGACATTCGAATTTCGAGGTGCCCGGATCGAAGGCGTACAGTAAATCGCCGTCCATCGAGTTCAGGCCGCAGTAGATCAGACCGTCGTAAGGGTTCCAGGTGACTGCGTCAAAGCTGATCCAGCCTTCGCGCCAACTCGGGTCGGAGGCGAGCCGCCGGTAACTCCAGCGGCCCGCGATGTGCTCCTTCCAGCCCGACAGCCGGTGGTCACGCAGCTTATGGGCCTGCAGACGGGCGATGCCCCGCACGGATCAGAACTCCAGACGGACCGCCACCTGTCCCTGGCGGGGATTATTGGATTGCGCTGTGATTTTTCCGAAGTTGGCGCTGCTGATATTGCTGGTCGGCGCGCTGAAGACCACGCGATTGAAGGCGTTGAAGAACTCGCCGCGCAGTGTGAGCGTGATCTGCTCGTGAAGGCGGAACTTCTTCATGAGGCCGAAGTTCTCGTTGTAGTAGTTCGGATTTCGAAGGTCGGTGTACGACCGCGCCGCGGTGCCGAACTGCAAAGCCGGCGGGACTGCAAACGCCGCCGGATTAATCCAGCGCTGGGTAGCAGGATCGAAGTCGCCGCCGCCGAGCTGGCGCACCTGGCCGGCGATCACGTTCGGACGGAGGACCTGGGTGAACAGAGGCAGCGTATTGTTTGCGGTGAGAACGATCGGCGTGCCGACCCAGTACTGGTGAATTCCCGTGAGCACCCATCCGCCGAGGATCTGATCCGCCAGACCCGACACCTTCACCATCTTGCCTGGGCCGATGGGCAGCTCATAGCTGTAGGCGAGAGAGAGAATCTGGGGAACATCGGTGTCCGCAATCGCCTTCTCCAGCCCTCGGTTGTAGTAGGTCTGTCCGGAGATGCCCCCGCCGGCTAACACGTTGGAGTCCGTAATGGTTTTGGCCCAGGTATAGGCCAGTTGAAGGTCCAACCCCTTGGTGGCGCGAATGTTGAACTGCGTCTGGAGCGAGTTGTAGGTGGAATTGCCGGAAGGATTCGAACGGTTATAAAGATCGAGATATTGGGGATACGGCCGCAGGGATTGCGCTACCGACCCCTTGAATCCCGGATACGGAGCATAGTATCCAGCCGCGTTTGCGGCAGCCGATCCGATCTGCTGGGAGAGTAGCGAGCCCAAGCTGAGATAGCTCGGATTGAGCTCGTTCAGGTGCATCAGCGCGCTGCCCAGCCGGGTACCCTTCGCGCCCAGATAGGACACCTCCAGGCTCATGCGGGAGGTGAACTCGCGTTGCACCGTGAAGGACCAGTTCTGGAAATACGGTGGACGGGCATCGTTGCGTCCGATCATGCGCACGTCCTGTCCATTCGCCGCCGTGGGATCAATGAACGGCGGTTTCGGGAAGTTCTGGGGGAATCCCTGGTCCCAATTGAACGCCGGAGTTGCACCCTGGTCCTGCGTCACAAACACCGGATTGGCGCTATAACCGTAGGTTTGCGAGAGCGAGTCGCGCAATCCCGCCACGTTGTTTCCGGCAGCGTAATAGATGCCGTATCCGGAACGCAGGACCGTCTGTGTATTCAGCTGATAAGCCAACCCGAGGCGGGGCGCGAAGGTCTTGTAGTAGGTGTCGGAAAACGACCTGCGGCCATCGCGGCCAGTGCCGTTGCCTAAAAAGACCAGTGCGCCGGGACGTCCGCCCGCCCCTGGATTGGGAATGGTCGGGTCAAAGGTAGAGAGATTGTCGAGCTTCTCATACCGCGGGAAGAAGAGGTCGTACCGCAGGCCGTAGTTGAGGGTGAGTTTGCGAGTGACCTTCCAATCGTCCTGCGCGTAGCCGGCCAGGTATTGATAGCGGTTGCGCGGGTAGTAGGCGAAGACCTTCTCTTCTCCGCGATCCGCTGTTCCGAGCAGGAAGCTGGCGATGGCATTGCCCGTCTTCGGCTGATTGGGAATGCCGGTTTCCAGAGCATTGAAATAGAACCATCCGGCGGCCTTGTAATTGTCAATCCCGTTGGTCTCCATGAACCGGTATTCGAAGCCGAACTTGAAGCTGTGGCTGCCGCGCACCACGCTCAAGCTGTCGTCAATCTGCAGGGCGTTGTTCGTCTGCAGGGTGCGGGAGTTACAGTTCGGATGTCCCAGACTGGAGTAGCCGGACGAGGTGAACTGAATACACGGAAATGAATTATTTGCGGCGGCATTCACGCCGGTGAGGCCCAGCTTGGTGGGCCAGTCCTGGTTGAGGCTGCCGCTGTCGATGGTAGTGAGAAAGCGCGTCCAGCCGGCCCCGAAGTGGTTCAGGATGGAGGGTGAGATCACATAATCGTCGGCGAACCGTACCCAATGGTTGCGGTTGCGATTGTACGCGGAGGGCGTCGCGCCGCCTGGGAAGGCCGTCCGTTCGGCGCCGCCACCGAGCGGATCGAGTTGCTCCAGGACGTCCTTATAGAAGTAACCGTTGATGCGGTGGCGATCCGTAAAGGAGTGGTCGATCTTGATGTTGATCTGATCCTCGTTGACGTAGCCGCTGCCGGTACTGACGTAGTTGTTGAAAAGAGAGTTGTTGACGGGAGTTGGCAAGGCCGCCATTACGCCCTTCGAAACGCTGCTGAACCGGTTGTTGGGGATCACGTTCCCGGGAAAGGCGTCACGCGTGATCACGCCGTTCTCCGTATGGGTTGTGGCCGGGTCGTAAATCACCGTCCCCGCGTTGGCGAAGTTGCCGTTGCGGTAATCGTTCGGTATCAGGCTGACAAGCGTGTTGGGCGCACCTTGCCGGAAACGGTATCCGCCATAGACGAAGAAAAAGAACGTCTTATTCTTGCCGTTATAGACTTTGGGAATCCACAAGGGCCCGCCGATGGACGCGCCGAACTCGTTCTGGCGGTTCACGGGCACCGTGGGCTGGAAGAAGCCGCGAGCGTCGAGGGCGTCGTTGCGGAGAAAGTCGAACCCCGCGCCGTGGAACTCATTGGTCCCAGAGCGGGTAGTGAACACCTCGACACCGCCGCCGGTGCGACCGTATTCGGCGTTGAAGTTGGCGCGCAAAAGGCGGAACTCGCCGATGGTTTCCACCGACGGCCGGGTGTTACCGGGGATGATGCCGCCGCTCTCGATTCCGGTGGACGCGATGCCGTCCACCAGAACCTCCTTGGCGCGGTTCGGCGATCCGCTGATCTGGGTGTTGCTGGTATCGCCGGTGACGCCGGGCGCCAGGAGTATGAACTGTTCCAGATCGCGCGTCTTGCCGTTGACGAACAGCGGGAGTTCCATCAGGTTATTGCGATTGATGGTGGTGCCGAGATCGGATGTGGAGGTCTGCAGGGCGCCGACCGCGGCGCTCACTTCCACCGTCTGCTCCACCTGTCCGACCTCGAGCGAAACGTCGAGCGTGACGGTTTGGGCGACATTCAACGGGATGGTCTTCCGCACATACCGGCGGAAGCCCGGAGCCTCCACGGAGAGTTCGTAATCACCCACGGCCAGTTGCTGCAGCACATAGTTGCCGGCGGCGTTGGTGGTGGTTTTATAGACCAGTCCGGTAGCGCTATTCGTGGCCGCTACATTCGCCGAGGTGACACTGGCGCCAGAGGGATCGAGGACGCGGCCAGTGATGGTGCCTAATGTGGTCTGGGCCATGACGGCGGCCCCGGACAGCAGAATGGAGATGAGGGCGTTCGATAATTTTCGCATTTTCGGTGTTCCCAAAGCGTCGCCCACTGAAACAGGGCGAGACAACTGTTACCAGTTTCGCCCGAAACGGAGGAATTGTGTGAGCCCTGCCGGAAATTACCGCAATGCGTACAGATAGCCGTCGGTACTTCCAATGTAGACGGCGCCATCGAATACCATCGGGGATGAGAAGAAAGACCCGACGCTGAACTGCCGGCCGGTGCCGATAGCCATTGCGTCCAACCAGCCGGATCGAAAGATCATGGGATTGTTGAACTTTCGGTCAGCCGTCAGGATCCAATCCCGGTTCTGGCGTGCGGCTTCCGTCTGATAGTCCGAAAGGATTTTGCCGGTGTCGCGCTCGCGGGCCTGCAGGGTGCCGTTCAGTTGAGCCACATACACGATGTCGCCGGCCACGGCGGGGGAAGCGAAGATGTACGCCTTTAACTGCTGTTTGTACACTGGTTTCCCGGTCGCGGCGTCGAGTACGTGGAACAGGCTTGAATCCGAGGTGGCGAAGTAGACCTTGCCCCCGGCCACTGCCGGGGAAGTGATGACCCAGCTCATCTGGTTGTTGAACTTCCACTTCTCTTTACCCGTGGCGGAGTCCACCGCATAGACGTTCGAATCGCGGCAACCGACGTACACGACGCCGTCCACCACGGCCGGCGACGATTGAAAGCCGACCTGGTTGTGGATGAGGGGATCCTCACCGGTTTTGAATCGCCACTTCTCGGCGCCCGTGGTTGCGTCGAGAGCGTACAGGTAGCTGTCCCAAGAGCCGATGTACACCGTGCCGCGGTCGAACGCCGGTGACGCATGGACGACGTCGCCGGTCTGGAACTTCCAGCGGAGCGCTCCCGTTGTCGCGTCCAGGGCATAGACGTTCCCGTCGCCGCTGCCGAAGAAGACCGAACCCTGGGCTACTACGGGGCTCGACAGGTAAACATCGAAGGAATCGGCGAAGGTCTGATTCTTGGGCATCTGGCCGTGCAGGCCCTTGGCTTCGAAACGGCGCTCGCCGCCGGTCTGGAATTTCCATTTGGGCTTGCCGCTCTGGGCGTCGAGGGCGTAGAACTTGCCGTCGTAGCTTGCGAAGTAGACCATTCCACCGGCCACGGCGGGAGTGGACGGTACCGGTCCGCCGGTGACGAATTTCCAGTTCTGGCGTCCACTTCCGGCGTCCACCGAGTACACATTGTGATCGTCGCTACCAAAGAAGATGGCGCCTCCGGAGGCGACCGGCGAAGCGATAATGCGGTCGCCAGTGGCGAACTTCCACTTCAGACCTTGAAATTGGCGCGGGCCCGGCCCGGTGTATTCGCCTGTGTGCGCGGGATTGCCGCGAAAGGACGACTGCCCTTGGCAGAGTACGGCCGAGAGCCCGATGAGAGCGAACCGTTGGAGGATCATGGGATGCCTAATTGGATGGGCGACGCAGAACGAGCGTCGATTCGAGCGGGCCCTGGCGGAATGTGCCGTCGATCGTCCGCCCGGCCTTGTTGAACATGCCTTCGTAGATCAGGCCAGTGGATTCGGACTCGATGGTGATGGAGTCGCCGTCCTGGATGACAAGTTCGAAAGGCAGGGTGGTATCGCGGCGACCGATCAATCGAAACTCGGCCTTCGCAGGGCCGGAGGGCTGGCTGGTCAGCTTAAGTCGGACTTGAACCTGATTGCCGAGCACCTCCATGGCGCCCTGCCACTCTCCCTCCAATTCTTTCGAGATCACGGTGCTGGTTCGGGGCGGTTCAACTTGCGGGGCTCCACTGTTTTCCAGCGTAAAGGGAGCGCTGTTTCCGGCCTGTTGGAATTCTCCGGTCAATGTTCCAGCCGGTGTGATTCGCCCTTTCAAGGTGGGTTCTCCGAGAGCTCCCTTGATGGTGAAGGCGACATTTGTAGAGTCCACGGTGATTCCGGTCAACGGCGCACCCTTCACACCGAAGCCGGGGACGATTGCGGATCCCACCCAGTGCCCGTCCGCGCCGCGATCGAGATCGACCACCAGTTTCATGCCATCTCCGGGGATCTGAACCGTCCCTTCCCAACGCGCGGCCGCAGGCTCAGCGGCCCGCGATGAGGCGACGGCGGCGAGAATCAGTACTGCGCGGGTATAAAATCGATTCGTCATGGTATCTCGCTGCGCTTTCTTCACTGTGGCTATGTTGATTATGGGCACCGCACACGCGGCCGACGTCGAAGCTCGCATCAATGCGACGCTCTCACGAATGACGTTAGACGAGAAGATCGGACAAATGTCCCAATCCACGCAGATGCGGAGTCCGCTGTCCGACCAGATCAAGGCGGAGATCCGGCAGGGGCGGTGGGGATCGTTCCTGAATGCCGGAGGTCCGGAGGATCGGGTGGAGGCGCAGCGGATCGCATTGAAGGAGAGCCGGCTCGGGATACCGCTGATCTTCGGGCGCGACGTCATCCACGGCTATCAGACGGTCTTCCCGATTCCGCTCGGGCAGGCCGCCAGCTGGGATCCGGAAGCGATCCGGCAAGCCGCGAGGGTGGCGGCGCGGGAAGCGGCCCGCACGGGCATTCATTGGACCTTCGCGCCGATGCTGGACATCACTCGCGATCCTCGTTGGGGGCGTGTGGCCGAGACGCTGGGCGAGGATCCGTACTTGACGTCCACCCTGGGAGCGGCGATGGTGCGCGGTTTCCAAGGGGAATCGCTGGATGCGGCCGACTCGCTTGGCGGCGTGCGCGAAGCACTATGTGGGCTACGGCGCGGCGGAAGGGGGGCGCGATTACAACACCACGTGGATCCCGGAAATCCAGCTGCGGAATGTATTCCTACGTCCGTTTCTGGCGGCTCGGGAGGCGGGGGCGGCCATCGTTCATGAGCGCGTTCAACGAGCTGAATGGGGTGCCCACCAGCGGCAACCAGTTCACCATCCGCCAGGTGCTGCGCAAGGAATGGAAGTACGACGGGCTGGTGGTGAGCGACTACGAATCCATCCGCGAGATGATCCCGCACGGGTACGCGGCGGATGCATCGGACGCCGCTTTCAAGGGGCTGCGGGCGGGCGTGGACATGGAGATGGTGAGCACCACGCTACCACGACCATCTGAAGGAACTGGTGGCGTCCGGGCAAAGTGCCCATGACGTGGATCGACGAATCGGTCCGTAACGTCCTGCGGCTGAAGTTCCGCATGGGCCTGTTCGAGAAGACTCCGAGTGCCTCGCCGCTCACGCCGGATCCTGAAGGGGCGGCTGTCGCCAAGCGTCTGGCGAGTGAAAGCGTCGTGCTCTTGAAGAACGATCGCGGACTGCTGCCGCTGGGGGCTTCGGCGGGAACCGTGGCGGTGATTGGACCGCTGGCCGACAGTCCCGTGGACCAGATGGGTTCCTGGGTTATGGATGGGCTCACCACGGCGGTAAAGACTCCGCTGGCGGCGCTGCGGGAGAAACTCGGGGCTGCGCGGGTGGTTTGGGCGCCGGGCTTAAAGACGAGTCGCGATTCGAGC
This sequence comes from uncultured Acidobacteriota bacterium, assembly GCA_963737465.1. Lineage (GTDB taxonomy): Bacteria > Acidobacteriota > Terriglobia > Bryobacterales > Bryobacteraceae > TMP-7. The sequence goes on along the minus strand of CAVTTC010000010.1, from coordinate 232,640 downwards.
CGCGATGGGTTTCGCTGCGGCGGTGGAAGCGGCGCGCCGGGCCGATGTCGTACTGCTGTTTCTGGGCGAGGAGCAGATCCTTTCAGGGGAGGCCCACTCCCGTGCGTTTCTGAATCTGCCGGGCGCGCAGGAGGCGCTGGTCGACGAGATCGCCAAGACCGGAAAGCCGCTGGTGGTCACGATCCTGGCAGGACGTCCGCTGACCTTCCAGAGTGTGGCCGGGAAGGCCGCCGCCGTCTTATACGCGTGGCATCCCGGATCCATGGGAGGGCCGGCCATCGCCGATTTGCTGTTCGGGGACGCAGTGCCTTCGGGAAAACTGCCCATCACGTTTCCAAGGACGGTGGGCCAGGTGCCCATTCATTACGCGCACATGAACACGGGACGTCCGCCATCAGAAAGCGAACTCGGCATCCCGATCGGGACTCCGCTGGATCCCAAGGGGTTCACGTCGAAGTACCTGGATGTCGATTTCACGCCCGAGTACCCTTTCGGATTCGGACTGTCGTACACGACTTTCGAGTATTCCAACCTGCGGCTTTCGGCGGCGCAAATGCCAGCCGGCGGATCGATTACGGTGTCGGCGGACATTATCAACACGGGGAAACGCGATGCGGACGAAATCGTTCAGCTGTATGTGAGGGACTTGGTGGGCAGTGTGACCCGGCCGGTCCGGGAACTGAAGGGTTTCGAACGGGTGCACTTGCGGGCGGGGGAGAAACGGAGGGTGCAATTCACGCTGCGGGCAGCCGATCTCGCGTTCTATAACGAACAGATGCAACTGGTGACCGAGCCCGGCGGCTTCCAGGTTTGGATCGCGCCAGACTCGGCCCGTGGGATTCGGGGGGACTTTACTTTAATTTGAAGTTCACCTCAATTCGAGCTTGAACGGAAACCGGCTTGCCCTTCCGTTTTCCCGGCTCGAACTGCCATTGTTCGATGGCCTTCACGGCGTTGTCATCCAGTCCCGGATCGAGACTCCGTTCAACCTTGATGTCGCTGGCGTGGCCGTCGGTCCCGATCACCGCGATCACCTGCACCGTACCTTGGACCTTGGCGTCCCGGGCAGCTTGCGTGTATTCGGGTTCTACCTTTTTGACCAATTTTGGTGCGGCAACGTCCTTACCCACCTTATATACCTGTTCCGGAGCGGCAGCCACAGGCCGGAACGCGCCCAGTACCAGCGTCGCAGCCAGGAATGCAGCGCTCGTCAGAACGATGTTGCGGCGGCGTGGAAGGCGCGGCCGGGTCGAATCGAGCACGTGGGCGACCCGCGTGCGAAATGCGCTGGCTTTGCCGGCCATCGCGCAACCGAACAGCACATCCGCCGGCATCCGGCGCGCCGATTCGACCAGCATTTCGGCATAGGAGTGGGCAATCACTCCCTGACTGAGGACCGTGTCGTCACAGGCGAGTTCCTGCTCGCGATGGAGGCGGGCGGAGAGCATCCAGACGAGCGGGTGAAACCAGAACAACACTGTTGCCAGACTGGCTACGGCGTTCGCCCAGAGATCCAGGCGACGGATGTGGGCAAGTTCGTGAAGCAGCACGGGGCGGACCTGGCTTGCAGACCACTCCATAGCGTCCGGCGGAATCAGGATGGTGGGGCGGATCAAACCGCATGCGAGCGGCGAGGCCACACTGGCAACCCGGAGCTCGACATCCGGTGCGAGATCGAAGGCCATCGAGCGCCAGGCGGAATCAAAGGGGAGCGGTACGGAATCGGCGAGGGTCTTTCGCACCACACGGATGCCGAGGGCGCAGCGAAGCGCCAGGAGTGCCGCTCCGGCGAGCCAGACGGCAGGTATCGCCCAGTCGGGAATCCCCGGGGAATTGGCCGTCCGGGCCGCACTATCGGTTACGAACCGGAAGGCGGGCAGATCCAGCGGGAGTGCGGGCGCTACCGGCCAGGGGGATACGAGGGCGACCAGCGTTGCGCAGCCCAGGGCCAGGACGCACACCGCCGCACGGGCGGACGCGGTGCCGGCGCGCAGCAACCGCAGCAGCAGCACCGCCGAGACCATCAGGACAGTCGCTTTCAGAATGGCCAATTCGAGGGGGATCACCGGGTCTCCTTTTTGGCTCTCCGAATCATTTCGGAGAGTTCATCCAGATCCGTTCGGGTCAATTTGTACGTCGAAGGATCGAGGAAGGCCGCTATGGCCTGCTTCGCCGATCCGTCGAAAAATGTGTGCACGATTCGCTCCAGAGCCGAGCGCTGGGCGGTTTCGAGCGCCACAGTGGGTCTGTAGATGTATCGCAGATCTTTTTCGGTGTGCGCCACGAAGCCCTTGCGCTCCAGCACCCGCAGGATGGTGCGGACGGTGGAGTAACTGGGCGCGCAGTCGAGCCGCTCCTGGATCTCCTGACCGCTGGCGCTCTTGAGCGTGAACAGGATATCCATGATCTGGCGCTCGCGGCGGCTCAGAACCGTTTCGGATGGGTGTGGTTTACGCCGGCTCGCCATGTGTATTCTTTAGCAACCTGCGTATAAATTAACATCTCGTCGATTCGGCGTCAAGGGGCTTCCATAAAGTACATAAAGTACCGAGGCGGTTCGGACGATGGTAATCCAGTGAACTGTACCACCTGCGGCGCTCCGATGCGGCTCGAGGACCACAACGAGTTTCTGAGCTGCGAATATTGCGGAAATGTCCATTTCCCGGATCCGAACGCCGATGGCGTTCGCGTGCTGGACGAGCGGTCGCCGTTCGAGTGTCCGGTGTGCCGCGACCCGCTGGTGCATGCCGCGCTGACCGGCATCCGCCTTCTGTACTGCGGCCGTTGTAGGGGAGTCCTGGTCGGAGTGGGACCATTTCTGGATCTGGTGCAGGCCTCCGGACCGGTGTCCGCTTGCAGACGGCACCCGTTGAATCCAAGGGACCTGACGCGGCGCCTGACGTGCCCTAAATGCCTGCGCACGATGGATACCCATCCATACGGCGGTGGCGGGAACATCGTGATCGACAACTGCCCGGAATGCGAATGGAACTGGCTTGACTATGGCGAACTACAGCGGGTCACGGCGTCAGTCGCGCGGAACCAGCCGAATCATGCTCAGATTGACGGTCAATAGGCGATCGTCGCCAGGAACTTTCCAGGACGGCCCGGCGTTCACCGTCACCAGGTATTCGGGGGCGTCGGTCACGTCCGCCTCAAGAACGAAGAGGCCGGAGCGGTCCTGAGTCCAAACTCCGCATTCGGTTCCATTCACCTGCACGTTGATATGCACGGGGACGTGTCTGTCGAGGGCGGATCCGCGAATACGCAGGCGCTGCGGACCGGGCCTGACCCGGACGAGTCGCGCCTGGGCGGTGGGTCCGATCCAGCGCCACTTGTTACCGAATACGCCTTCCAGTTGGTGCCAGTCGCCGACGAGCCGGCGCTCATGCCCGGGGAGCGCGAAATCGATGATGTCCTCGCGATCGCCGGGGTAGAGTTCGGCCTTGTCGGACGCCCGGAGCAGGTTGTAGACGCCGCCTTCGAGCGGGCTCGTGTAGCCGCAAATCGAGCACCGCAGGGTCTCGCGGGCATCGCGCGCCAGAGCGGTGTAACAATCGGGACAGCGAAGACGGGATTCGAAGGGTTCAAAAGTCGTTTCCCGCGGCGTGCCCTCTTTACGGCACATGGCGGCCATGGTCCCGCCTAGAAGGCGGGCGGCGCGCCACACGGAGCGGTAAGGATCCAGGCGCACGGCCAGCCGCTTCACCCATCGCTCGCCCCAGCCTCGCTCCGGAACGAACAGATCGTATTCGTGGGCTACAAAGTGCTTCTGGACGAGTGCGTGCCAGTCCGCCAGATCCATCGAGTGGTTCTGCCGGATTCCGAAGCTCTCCTCCTGGTGTGCGCCGATGACATCGCGAACAAGATAGCCGAGCAGTCCCCAGTCGTGGAGTTTTCGCTCCCACGGTTTCATGGTGTCGTAATAGGGGCACCGGTATAGTCGGAGGCTGAGCTTTCGGCGCAGGGGTTCTTCGGCGAACAGGAACACTCCTCCCGGCATCAGGACGCGCTTCACCTCCAGGAAGACGCTCTCAATGTTCATAAACTGGCTGAGCATCTGGCAGGCTATCACCAGGCGCAGCGAGCCATCGGCAAACGGGAGATTCAGGGCGTCACCGGCGACTCGGACGGGTGCGCGGCGGTAGCCCCAGAGTTCCTGCAGAGCGATCCCGTAGCGGAGGGAATCGGCGGAAATGTCGAGCGCGAATCCGTCGGCGCCGAATTCGTTGGCCAGCATATAACTGGTGTGGCCCGCGTTCGCGCCGATCTCCAGAAACGGCGACACTGGTCCGATGAAGGCGGCATGATCGCGGAGGATGGCTCCCCGCGTGATGTTCTCGTTAGCGTAGTGCTGAATCACGCGGTCGGGCTGGCCGAGCGACGCGAAGTTGTGGAACTCCACCTCGGCGCGCTTCACCGAGAACGATTGCGCCTCGCCGCCGGCCGGAGGTGCGCTCATTTGATCAATGTCTCCAACGGCAGTGACCGCAGGTCGGCTACCAAGACATCGGGAGAGTAGCCCGCGAGCTCCGCTGCCGGCGACAGTCCCGTGGCGACGGCAATGGATTGGACGCCGTTGGCCTGTGCCGCCAGGACGTCGTTGGGATGGTCGCCGATAAGCGAGACGCGGCTGGTCCGATCGATCCAGCCTTCGCGTCGAGCATGCCGGATGGCTTGGCGGACCAGACCCGCGCGGTCGCGCGCCTCCTCCGCGAAAGCGCCGAAGCGGAAGTACTGGCGCAGACTCGCGTGCTCCATCTTCTTCCACCCGATGCGGGAGAGGTTACCGGTGACGAGTCCCACGGGAATGTGCCGCCTCAGCAACCGGGCGAGCAGCATGCGAACCCCTGGACAGACCTTCCGCTGCAGATTCGGACAGGTGCTGAGATATACGGATTGGGCTTGGTGGATCAGATCCGGCATGGAGCGCCGGATGACCGCGCGGTTGAGGCCCGCGTTGGCGAGCATGATACCGAGAATGTCGCGATCGAGCATGCCCTGCACGGGAATGTCATCGGTGGTGGTCTCGAGTCCGGTCACGCGGCGGACCGCCTCCACCAATGCCTGCCGGTGGTGGGGCCCAGCTTTACGGATCAAGGTACCGTCGATATCGAACAACACCAATGCCGGAGCTGGTCCGGGAGGCATTCCATTTTCGGGCATCTTAGTCTATGATACCGGGCAATGGAACGAACACTCTCGAACGGCTGTGTGATGCGGGCCGCCGCCGGCGACATTACGAAGATCAAGGCCGACGCCATCGTGAACGCCGCCAACTCCGGCCTGGTGGGCGGCGGAGGCGTGGACGGGGCGATTCATCGCGCGGGTGGTCCGTCGATTATGCGAGAGTTGGACGTGATTCGCCGGGAGACTGGCGGTTGTCCCACCGGCCAGGCTGTCGCCACCGGGGCGGGGAATCTGCCGGCCAAGTATGTTTTCCACGCAGTGGGTCCGGTGTATCGGGATGGAGGGCAAGGGGAGGCGGAACTGCTCGCTTCCTGTTACGAGAACTGCCTGCGGATGGCGCAGGACCGGGACCTCGCCACGATCACGTTCCCTGCGATCAGCACCGGCGTCTACGGCTATCCGGTGGAGGAGGCGGCGCGAATCGCCGTGCAGACGGTAGCGCGGGTACTCGAGGCGAATGCCGGTAGCGTTCGTGAGGTGGTCTTCGTGCTGTTCGGGCGCGCGGCGGAGGACGCATATCGGCTGGCGTTTGACGCTACCTCACACGATTCGAAGATGAGGGCCAGTTAAGTCCGGCGTTCTCAGACCTTGTACTTTCTAATCCAATCGGGCTTGAGTTCGCTACCCATTCCCGGCGTCTCCGGCGCGAGCATCTCGCCGTCCTTCATCCGCAAGGGCTCGATCGCGGAACTGTCGCCCTTGATGCTGCCGCTCTCAATGTAAACGGCGTTGGGCATCGCGAGGAGCATATGGAGGTTCGTGACGCCGCCTCCGTGGCTGGCAACCTCCACGCCAAAGGCGTCGGCGATGGCGGCGATCTCCATCCACTCCGTCACCCCGCCGGCGCGACGGTTATCGGGTTGGACCACGTCCGCCGCGCCGCGCTTTAGCAGTTCGAGAAAGCCGTATTTCGTGTACTCGTTTTCACCCGTTGCGATGCGGATATCGAGTTCGCGCGCGAGTTCCGCGTAGCCGTCGCGCTCCTGCGGCTGCAAGGGTTCTTCGTACCAATAGCAGCCCATCTGCTGATAGACACGGCCACGCCGGAGCGCCTCATTGCGATTGAACACCTGGTTGGCGTCCACCATGATGGGCTTGTCCTTGCCGCACAACTCCTGCGCCGCCCGAATGCGCCGCGCATCTTCTTCGATGGGACCACGGCCGACCTTGATCTTCACGCCACGGAATCCCTCTTCGAGAGCCGAGGCGATGGAACGCTTGTAGTGCGAAAGGTCCTCGTCATTCTGGTAGTACCAGCCGCACATGTTGTACGATGGCATCCGCTCGCGGAAGGCTCCGAGCATGCGGTACACGGGCATGCCGGCGGCCTTACCGATGATGTCCCAAATGGCGATGTCGAGCGCGGCAAGGGCGAACGACACCACGCCCTGCACGCCGTGGTACTCGACGGCTTTCCACATCTCGGCGCGCAGCCGTTTGGGGAACGCCGGATCTTTGCCGACCAGAACGGGTTTGAGTTCCTGCTGCACGATGGTCTCGACGACGCGGGGGCCGCCGGCAATCATCCCGAAGGAACTGTAGGCCCATCCGGTGATGCCGGCATCCGTGAGCAGCCGGATGACGACGCCCCCGCGATCGGGTCCAAAATCGTGGATGGCATCCGAGTACAATCCGCCCGGAGGGAACCGGAGGACGTCGGTTTCGACGCCCGTGATCCGGATCTGTTTCTGAACGGCGGCGACGGAGCGGGGGGCGGCTGCGAGGGCCGCGGTTCCGCCAATGGCGGCGTGGAGGAGGGATCTGCGGTCCATGTGACTTTTCCTACTTTGCACCGAGCGCCTGGTCGATGGCTTTCTGCGCAAGCGGCGCCATGACGGCGTAGCCGGCGTCGTTGGGGTGGAGCCCGTCGTAGGTGAGGTCCTTCTTAAAGAAGTTCTGATCGTCGATCGTGGCGGAGTAGTAGTCGAGATAGACTGCACCGTGGTCGGCTGCGTACTGTTTCAGCCATTTATTGAGGGCGACGATCTTGTCGGGAGGACGGCGATCGGTCTGCGGGCGGATGTAATCGCAAACGGGCAGGACGGAGGAGAACACCACCTGGATGCCGTTGGCTTTTGCGAGTTCGGCCATCGACATCAGATTGCCTTCGATTTCTTCGAGCGTCATGGGCCCCGTGTTGCCGGCGATGTCGTTGGTGCCGGCGAGGATCACGACGGCTTTCGGTTTGAGCGCGATCACGTCCGGGCGGAAGCGGATCAGCATCTGGGGAGTGGTCTGTCCGCTGATGCCGCGATTGACATAGGGCTTGCCGGGAAAGAACTGGCCATACTTGCGTCCCCAGGCGTCGGTGATGGAATCGCCCATGAACACTACACGGTTCTCACCGGCGGCGGGCGCGGCGATTTTGGCGTTATCGTCGCGGTATCGCGCCAGGTTCGGCCAGTCGCGCAGGGTGGACTGCGCGCGTTCGAGCGCGGTGCGGAGTTTCACCGTGTCGTTCTGGTCGGTAGTTGGGGTGGGTGCCTGGCCGAACGCCGCCGCGCATAGCAGGGGCAGAAGGACGATCGATCTCATACAGCGATTGTATAGCGTGTCAAATCGCCGAAGCCCACCCACCTTGGATGCCTGCCCCGTACTTCTCTTACTCGTAGCGGTAGACGACGCAGCGTTCAATACTCAGTTCGCGCGGCGAGAATCGCCAGTGCTGACCCTGGTCGCTTTCGTCCCCATTGAGCCGGCGTCCCGCCACCCATTTGCCGCCCGCGAAGGTACCCTCGTCCACTGATCCGATGCCGGCCAGTTTGGGACCCGGCGTCTTCGGCGTGAACGCGACGCTGAAACCCGTGCCCACGCCGACGAACTCGCCGGGAGCGGTGGCGATGATCAAACCGTGTCCGGACGTGGCGGTGAATCCGAAGATGCTGTCGATCCTGATGTCCAGCTCATAGCCGCCCATCTCGGCCTTGGCGGACGGATGCTCTTTGTCCAGCAGGAATCCGGTCATCTCGCCCTTGCCCTGGTGTTCGAGAATCAGCGGCGCGAGTTGCTCCAGCACCCGATAGCTCTTGGCGAGCGGCGCGGTTTCCCAATCGGTCATGGAATCCACCGCGAACGGCGAGGTACCGATCCCATCATGCTGACCGATGGCATAGAAGACATTCCGTGCGCCAACGGCATCGCGCATCATCTCCGGGATGAACAGCTGATTGCCGGCGTGCGTGTAACGGCGGCACCATTCGGCGAAATTCCTCTGATAGATGTCGGGTGTCAGCATGTCCAACTGCGACCCCGCGGCGCGCCAGACGTCCATTACGTGGGGCAGCGGACCACCGCTCGGCCACTTACCCGGCTTCTGATCGGGAGAGCTGAGCCACGTGTTGGCAAACATCGGGATGGGGTATTCGGCCTTGCCCGCCGCCGCTACTTTGTTAACGTAGTTGGCGTAATTCCATGCCATGAAGATTTCGTCCGTCTCCGGACCGGGCCCGAACACCTGTTCCCACGTTCCCGTCGTTCGATAGCCGGCTGCCTCCCAGCGCTTCCGAAAATCCGGATATAGTCCGTCTTTGTTCTTTGACAGGGCATCGATCAGTCTCTGCGGTACGGGTTGCGCGAAGGCCTTGTTCGCCTCCGGTGAGCGGTCGCGCGAATCACCCAGCACGCCCACTTCGTTCTCCACCTGGATCATGATGACGGTGTGATCGCGGCTGTCCGCTTCCCGGATATGCCGCATCAGCGCGGCAAACGCCTTGGCATCCGCCTCCTGGTTGGCACGGATTAATGTGGAGAGCACTTCCACGCTCTTTCCGTCCTGCAACTGGACGCGTCCGAATCGTTTGTAGTCTTTCTTGACCCACAACGGCATATAACTCGACATGCCATTTTTCCAACTCCCGAACCACAGGAACACCAGGCGGAGATGGTTCTGGCGAGCGCCGTCAATGAGGCCGTCCACGAGCCGGAAATCGAACTTGCCTTCTTCAGGCTCAATCAACTCCCAAGACACTCCCGCCAGGACGGTGTTGAAATGCATGCCCACCATCCGTTTCCAGATGGGGTTCATGTAATCGATATTTGAAGAACTGGAATTGTGGAGTTCGCCGCCGAGAACCAGAAACGGACGTTCATCCACGATCAACTGCGTCGCCGTGCCCTGCTTCTGCAGATGCGGCTGTGCGGAGAGCATCGCGGCTCCCGCAAGGATAGTTAGTATTATGTGCCGGTGCATGACGGACACCATTATATGCGGGCTACCGGCGTCCGACGGACTTTTCGTAGACCCCGCGGAAGGCTCCAATGGGATCGTGTTTCGTCGAGAGCTTTCTCTTCCACCTTGCGGTTCGACCATCCATCTTCGTGCACGGCGGGAATCCTATCCCAAGAACCCGAAGTTGACGGTCGCATGAAGCGTACACTCAATAAAGCAACCGGGTGCGAATGGTGCCCGGCACGCAGTCCAGTTCATTCCTTAACTGTGCGGTGGCGTGCTCGTCCTCCGATTCTATGTCGATCACCACGTAGCCGATCTTCGGATTGGTCTGCAGGTACTGGGCGGCGATGTTTACGTCGTGATTCGAGAACACCGCGTTGATGCGCGATAGCAGGCCCGGCTGATTGTGATGGATGTGCAGCAGGCGGTGCTTTCCGGGGTGTTCCGGCAGGGAAACCTCGGGGAAGTTCACCGCCGTCAGCGTGGATCCGTTGTTGCTGTATTTGATCAGCTTTTCGGCGACTTCCACTCCGATGTTTTCCTGGGCTTCTTCGGTGCTGCCGCCTACATGGGGCGTCAGAATCACATTATCGAAATTGCGCAGGGGCGACTGAAACTCATCACCCGCGCCTTTGGGTTCGGAAGGAAAGACGTCCACGGCCGCGCCGGCGAGGTGTTTGGAATTGAGGGCCGCGACCAGCGCGTCGATATCCACCACCGTTCCCCTCGAGGCGTTGATGAATCGGGCTCCCGCCTTCATCCGGGCGAATTGGTCGGCCCCGATCATGCGAAACGTTTGGGGCGTCTCGGGGACATGCAGGGTTACGACATCGGAAGAATGGAGCAGGTCATCGAGCGATCCGGCCGCCCGGGCGTTGCCGAGGGCGAGTTTCGTCTCGACATCGAAGTAGATCACCTGCATGCCCAGCGATTCCGCGAGCAGTCCCACTTGCGTGCCGATGTGACCGTAGCCGACGATGCCGAGGCGTTTTCCGCGGACCTCGTGCGAACCCGTGGCGGTCTTGAGCCACCCGCCGCGATGGGCCATCGCGTTGCGTTGCGGGACGCCTCGCATCAGCATGATGATCTCCGCCAATACCAATTCGGCGACGCTGCGGGTGTTCGAGAACGGTGCATTGAAGACGGGGATGCCTCGCATCTGGGCGGCGTCGAGATCGACCTGGTTGGTGCCGATACAGAAGCATCCGACTCCCAGCAATCGGGGCGAATTGTGCGGGTCCAGCACCGCGGCCGGAAGCGTGGTGGCGGAACGTATTCCGATCAGGTACGCATCGTGAATCCGTTCCAGCAGCTGAGACTCGGCGAGCGACTTCTTGTGATATTCGATTTCCGTGTAGCCGTCGGATTCGAAAGCATCGATGGCACTTTGGTGAATGCCCTCGAGCAGCAGAATTCTGATCTTGCTTTTGGCCAGCGACGTCTTCTTCATCGATTGCGATTATAGATGGCCGGAGCAACGATCGCCAGATGCGAGAATGGGAGCAGTCGTATGCCCCGCCCGAACTGGGTCCGCCGGAATACCCTGGCAGCCGATCGCAAGTGGCGCGAAGCGCGTGTCTTCGCCGCTGCGATGGAATCGAAGCGCCATCCGATACTGGCACAGATTGTTCCCATCCGGCGCTGCAACCTGGCGTGCACCTACTGTAACGAGTACGACGCGGTTTCAAAGCCCGTTCCGCTGGGCGAGATGCTTCGGCGCATCGACCGGCTGGGCGAGTTTCGCACGTCCATCATCACCATCAGCGGGGGCGAGCCCTTGCTGCATCCGGATCTCGATGCCATCATCGCCCGCATTCGCCAGACGGGCGCCATGGCGACGCTGATCAGCAATTGTCTCCTGTTGACCCCGGCGCGGATCGAGGCACTTAACCGCGCGGGCCTGGACTATCTGCAGATTAGTATCGACAACGTCATTCCGGACGATACATCCAAGAAGTCGCTGAAGGTGTTGGACCGCAAGCTGGAGTGGCTGGCGGAATACGCCGAGTTCGCGGTCACCATCAACAGCGTGCTGGGCGACGAACTCCGGACCCCGAACGACGCCGTGGTCATCGCCCGCCGGGCCCGCGAACTCGGGTTCAACAGCACAGTGGGGATCCTGCACGACAACGGCGGCCAAACCAGGCCGCTGCCGGCGGAACACATCGCGGCATACGAGGAGATCCGCAAGTTGGAGACGGCAGTATTTTCCTTCTCGCACTTTGACCGGTTTCAACACAATCTGGCGAGAGGCCTTCCCAAACGACTGGCACTGCCGCGCCGGCGGCCGGTTCCTGTACATCTGCGAGGACGGGTTGGTGCACTACTGCTCACAGCAGCGTGGACATCCGGGGGTGCCGCTGGCGACATACACCCAGGCGGACCTGGATCGTGAATTCCTGACCGAGAAGGCGTGCGCTCCGCATTGCAGCGTGTCCTGCGTGCACCAGGTGGCTATGCTCGACGAGGTACGTGAGCATCCACGTGAGATGATGCACCGGATGGTGGATCAGCGCAAGGCGCAAGATCCATCCTGGCGCGAGCCCGCGCTGCTGCGATTCATCGCCTGGGTATTTCTGGATAACCCGCAGGTTGCCCGGTGGGGCCGATCCACCGCGCGCCTGCTTGGGTTGAGCCGGAAGGCGGCGTCTCCCTAGAACTGAACCCGCTTCGGTCCGGCCTTCTTCACTTCTTCGGGACAGCCCGCGGCGAAGAGCTTGAAATTCTCGATAAATCGTGCGGCCAGCGCGTCGTACTTGCGGAAGTATTCGTCGCGGCTGCCCCAGGTATTGGCGGGATCCAGCACGTCGGAAGGCACCCCCTCGCATTCCGTCGGGACTTCGAAACCGAAGACCTCGTCCTGGCGGTAGGGAACGTCGTGCAACTTGCCGCTCAGAGCCGCGTTCAGCAGACGGCGCGTGTACTGGATGGAGAATCGTTTGCCGATCCCGAACGGGCCGCCGGTCCAGCCGGTATTGACCAGCCAGCAGGAAGCGCCGTGCTTCAGAATACGCGCTTTCAGGAGATTGGCGTACTCGTGCGGAAAGTGCACCATGAAGGGAGCGCCGAAGCACGTGGAGAAGGTCATCTCGGGCTCGATGCCAAGCCCAACTTCAGTGCCGGCGATCTTGCTGGTATAGCCGGAGATGAAGTGATAGAGCGTCTGATCCGGCGTGAGACGAGCGATCGGCGGTAAGACGCCGGACGCATCGCACGTGAGCAGAATCACGTTCTGCGGATGGCCGGCGCGCTTGTCGGGAAGTGCGTTGTCGATAAACGTGAGTGGATAGGCGCCCCGCGTATTCTCGGTGAGCCGGTCATCGTTCAGGTCGAGCATGCGCGACTGCGGATCGAGCGTGACGTTTTCGAGAATGGTGCCGAACCGCCGCGTACAGGCGTGAATCTGGGGCTCGGCGGTGGGCGAGAGGCGGATCACCTTGGCGTAACATCCGTCCTCGAAATTGAATACCCCGTTGTCGCCCCAGCCGTGCTCGTCGTCGCCGATCAAGTTGCGGGTGGGGTCCGCGGACAGCGTGGTCTTGCCGGTTCCCGAGAGGCCGAAGAACAGCGCCACATCGCCGTCCGGTCCCACGTTGGCCGAGCAATGCATGGACAGGACGCCTTCGAGCGGCAACAGGTAGTTGAGCACGGTGAAGATGGTCTTCTTGATCTCCCCGGCATAACTCGATCCGCCGATGATGGCCATGCGCTGCGCGAAGTCGGCGACGATGAACGTCTCGGTACGGGTCCCATCGATCATGGGCGATGCCTGAAACGACGGCACGGCGATGATGGTGAACTCCGGCACATGGCGCTTGTAGGCGTCAGTGGAGGCCGGCTTCAGGAACATGGTGCGGGCGAACAGGCTGTGCCACGCGTATTCCGTAATGATGCGGATGGGAAGACGGTGCTCGGGGTCGGCGCCTCCGAAACAATCCTGAACGAAAACGTCGCGGCCCTGGAGGTAGCCTTGCAGTCGGGCCCGCAGCGAGTTGAAGTTTTGAGGGGTGAACGGGCGGTTATACTCGCCCCACCAAACCCGGTCTTCCGTGGTGTGTTCGCGGACGATGAACTTGTCGGCTGCCGCACGAGCGGTATGCTTGCCGGTGTTGACGACGAGCGGACCCATGAACGAAAGCCTGCCCTCGCGCCGGAAGATGGCTTCTTCGTAGAGCGCGGGTTCGGTCAGGTTCCAGTAGACGCGGTGGAGGCGGGTCAGTCCGTGCTGTTCCAGGCCGAACACGCTGGCCGAAGCCGACGCCTCTCGGGCCGAAGGAGTGGCGACATCGGAGTAGGGCGTCATTTCCAATCCCTCACCAGCTTGCGGTTGCCCAGATACAGCTCATTCGCGGAGTTCGGGTCCAGCGCCCACTGGATGCGCTCCAGACCCTCTTTGATCTCGCGGATGGTGCCGCAGAAGCTCATGCGGAGGCGTCCTTCCATGCCGAACTCCTTGCCCGGCACGGTAACCACGCGCACCTTTTCGAGCAGGAATTCCGATAACTTCTGCGAACTCTTCTCGTAAGCGCTGAAATCGGGGAAGCAGTAGAACGTGCCCTCGGGTTTGGTGACATGTACTCCAGGGATCGCGTGAAGGCGAGCGACCATGATGTTCCGCGAGTTCTCGAGCGTCATGCGGAGGGCTTCGATCGACGACTGCACTCCATTCAGAGCGCCTACCGCGGCCCACTGGGAGGGCGCCGCCGGTCCCGACGTCTGCTGGGACTGGATGTTGGTCATGGCTCGGACCACTTCCTTGCTGGCCACCGTCCAGCCGACGCGGAACCCGGTCATGGCATACATCTTGGAGACGCAGTTAATGACGATCAGCTTCGATTGTTCGGTCAGATCGGAAGCGAACTCGTAGCAGTTGTCGGGTTGGCGGCCGTCGAAGATCAGACGATTGTAGGTGTCGTCCATGATCAGCCATAAGCCACGCTGTTCGGCGAAACGCACCACTTCCGACAGGAACTCTCTCGAATACACCACGCCGCTGGGGTTGTTCGGCGAATTGAGAATGATGGCCTTGGTGGACGAACCCACCACCTGGGCAATGTCCTGGATGGTGGGTTGGAAACTGCCATCAGTGGCGGTGACGGGAACCGGTATGCCTCCCGCGATACGCACCATTTCCGGGTAACTCACCCAGTACGGGACAGGGAACACCACCTCGTCGTTGGGGTCAATTATGGCGTGGAGCGCAACCATGATGGATTGCTTGGCGCCGCTCGAAATAATCACGTTTTCCGGGGCCACCAGCCGGCCATAATGCTCCTCGGTGTAACGAATTACCGCCTTCTTGAGGGCCGGAATTCCATCCGCTGGAGTGTAGCGGACCTCGCCGGTGTTGAGCAGTGAAGTGCACTGCAGGATGGCGTCGATGGGAGTCTTGCTCTTCGGCTCGCCCCCGCCGAGGTGGATAACCGGCTCGCCTTTGTCACGGAGAAGCGCAGCCGTTTCATTCAGTTTGAGGGTAGGTGATTCCTTGATGGAACGTGCTAGTTGGCTCAGGCCCATGGAGAAATGTCCTTAGAAGGAAGTATGAGGACTTTCATGTCTGAATATAACTGAAATGCAGCGGTTCGCGCTTGGACTATGTTCCGCCTTACGTCCGGAGTACCATCACGGTGGAGAGCAGCGTGACCACCTGTACGGGATCGAGACCTTCGCAATGGGCGAATACGTCGCCCTGGGAAATAATCAACGTTCGTCCCGCCTTGATGACGCGCCCAGTTGCAACAAACCGGTCACCCCGGCCTGGCGCGAGAAAGTTGGCCTTGTATTCCACGGTCAGAACATTCGTACCTGCCGGCGCCATCGTATAGGCGGCGTACCCGGCAGCGCTGTCAACGATGGTGGTGAGAATGCCGGCGTGGATGAAGCCGTTGTGTTGGGTCAGTCCGGGGCTGAAGGGCATTTGGATCTCCACCAGCCCTGGCTCAACGCGTTCAAGTGTTGCACCCAACGTGACCATGACGGTCTGACGGGCGAAGCTCTCCCGCACGCGGCGTTCAAAATCGGGATCGGGCGCCGTCATTAACCGATCCATCGCTGGGTCAATTGACCATAGGCGTCGATGCGGCGGTCCCTCAGAAATGGCCAGTTGCGGCGCACCTCGTCTATCCGCTTTGGATCGCACTCCGCGACCAGTATCTCCTCCTGGTCTGTGGACGCCTGTGCGATCACCTGGCCGAACGGGTCGGCAATGAATGACGATCCCCAGAATTCCAGGCCCTGGTCGGACGGCCCTTCAAACCCCACGCGATTCACCGCGGCAACGTATACGCCGTTGGCGATGGCGTGGGCGCGCTGAATGGTCCGCCACGCGTCAAGCTGCGCCGCCCCGACTTCGGCCTTTTCCGAAGGGTGCCAGCCGATCGCAGTCGGGTAAAACAGAATGCTCGCGCCTTGCAGGGCCGTCAGCCGCGCGCCTTCGGGATACCACTGGTCCCAGCAAACCAGCACGCCGATGCAACCGTATCGAGTGTCGAACTTCTTGAACCCGGTGTCGCCGGGGGTGAAATAGAATTTCTCGAAGTAGAGCGGATCGTCGGGGATGTGCATCTTGCGATACAGGCCCTGGATTTCGCCATCGTCGCCGAGAACCACAGCGGTATTGTGATAGAGCCCCGGCGCGCGCTTCTCGAACAAGGAGGCGATGATGACCACGCCGAGTTCTTTGGCAAGTGGCGCAAGCGAGTCGGTGGTGGGTCCCGGTATCGTTTCCGCGAGCGCAAACAGGCCGGCATCCTCTTGGCGGCAGAAATACTGCGATCGGAAGAGTTCCTGGAGGCAGATGATCTGTGCGCCCTGGCCGGCCGCCTCGCGGATCTTCCACCGGGCTTTCTCCAGATTCTCGTGCGGGTCCAACGAGCAACTCATCTGAACGGCGCCGATCTTGAATTTGTCCTCGGTGAACGATCGCATAGTATTATTGTGCCATCGCAATGAAACATCGCATTTCTTTTACCCTCGCGGCACTACTGCTGACCGGATGCGGAACCCGGCCCGATGGATTCTCACAACTGGCGAGTAATTTTGTGCGCCAGTCGCTTGCGCTGTCGCCGGTGTCGGCCACCGCGGCTGGCTATCACGAACATGAAGGCGTCCGGCTGGATTTGCAGCTGGACGACCTGAGCGCCAGAGCTCTCGAGCATCAGCGGCTTTTCTATTCGGATTGGCGCGACCGGTTCGACAGCGCCGAAGCGTCCGGAAAGCTTAACGCCGAAGATCGTGCCGACTATACGCTGGTGCGCGACCAGATCGCGCTGGCTCTAATCGAGCTCAATACGATCCAGAATTTTCGCCACAATCCGACTGTCTACGTGGAGTTAGTTGGAAATGCATTGTATAGCCCGTATGTCCTGGATTATGCGCCCAAGCCCGAACGGTTCAAACACATCATTTCCCGGCTGGATAAGCTGCCACTGCTGCTCGACCAGGCGCGACAGAATCTGACGGACGCTCCAGAGGTTTGGAACCGTGTGGCGCAGGAGGAAAACGAAGGCAACATCGGGCTGATTGATGTGACCCTGCGGCGCGATTGCCCGGCGGAACTGAAGCGACAGTACGATATGGCGGCGGCGGGCGCGCTCACGGTGCTGCGTGAGTTCAATGGGTGGCTGAAGACCGATCTGTCGCACAGGACTTCGGATTGGCGCCTGGGCAAGGATAAGTACGCCCTCAAATTCCGGTATGCGCTCGAGACCAGCCAGAAGCCGGAGCAGTTGCTGGCCGAGGCCGAAGCGGAGATGAAGGCGGTGAAGGGCCGCATGGCGGAGATCGCCAAACCGGATTCGGTGGAGGCCGCGCTGGATAAGGTGGCGAAGAAGCATGCCACCGTGCAAACGTATTTCGATGATGCGAAGCGGGACCTGGAAGAGACCCGCGCTTTCGTGGCCGATCACAAGCTGGTGTCACTGCCCGCGCGGAGCAATCTGCAGGTGATTCCGACACCGGAGTTCATGCGGGGAATTTACGGAGTGGGAGGGTTCTCGCCAGCCCCCGCGCTGGAACCGAAACTCGGCGCGTTCTACTGGATTACTCCCATCCCGGAGAACTGGCCGCCGGACCGTATTGAGTCGAAGTTGCGTGAATACAACACCTATGGCCTGAAGATCCTGACGATACACGAGGCTATGCCGGGACATTACGTGCAGGCCGAGTATGCAAACGGCGTTCAGCCCGCGGATCGCCGGTTGGTGCGTGCGGTGTTTGGTAACGGGCCGTACATCGAAGGATGGGCAGTATATGCGACTCAGATGATGATCGACTCGGGTTATTACAAGACCGATCCGGGGATGCAGTTGACGTGGGGCAAGCAACTACTGCGAGCGATCTCGAACACGGTTCTCGACATCCGGCTGCAAACCATGGGGATGACCGAACAGCAGGCGCTCGACCTGATGATCAAGGAAACGTATCAGGAGAAGGAAGAAGCGACGGCCAAGGTGCAGCGGGCACAACTGTCATCGTGCCAGCTACCCACTTACTTCGCCGGATGGCGTGGATGGGAAGGTGTGCGCCGGCAGTATGAGCAACGGAAGGGATCGGCGTTCCAGCTGTCCGAATTCCACGAGCGGGCGTTGCGCGAAGGGGCCGTCGCCTTGCCGGATCTGGAGCGGCTGTTAAGCAAGTAGCCGAGTCGGTCATTCCGTAACCGTAACAATCGCATCATCGAAGGACGGGTATGAGATCGGCGTAATACCTTGTAAGTCAGGAGCCGGAAATCGGGCAAAGACCACCATGACGGACGAAACGGCCGCGAGCCAAGTCCTCTTCGACTACTACACTGCCTTCAGCTCACTCGACGTGCGGGCAATCCTGGATTACTTCAACGAACCCTGCTTGTTCCTGGGTCCCGCGGGCGCATTCGTCGTACCGGATTCGGAGACGCTCGCAGTGATGCTCCGTCCTGTCATGGAGGGGTTGCGCGCCCGCGGATACAGCCGCAGTGAATTGGACATAGGGCAGATCAAGCGGTTGAGCGCACGCACCGTAATGGCAATCGGTGTCGCCATCCGGTATCGGACCGATGGGCAGGAGTTGGAACGCGTGGGCGTGACCTATCTGCTACAGAACGGCGAGGCGGGGTGGAAGATCGCGGTATTGGTACTGCACGACGCGGACGGCGTCCGGCCTTAGCGGCTCAGCTACCGTTTTGAGCGCCGCCACGCGACCAGAGCGCCGACCGGCACGCCGAGTATGGCTCCAAGGGGGCCAGTGATGAAGATGCCAAGCATCGGACCCTGGTTGGCATCGGGCGTCAGCAACATTGGCCCGAAGAAACCGCCTACGAATCCAATTCCGCCGAGAACCACAGCCCCGAGACATCCGCCGTTGAACAAGGTCTTGATCATCACTACAGGCGGTTGATCAAACTCGCGACATAGCCGGCGCCGAAACCGTTATCGATGTTCACCACCGTCACGTTGCTCGCGCAGCTGTTCAACATGCCCAATAGTGCCGCGAGTCCGTGGAAGCTGGCGCCATATCCCACGCTGGTGGGCACCGCGATTACCGGGCATGACACCAGCCCACCGACCGCGCTGGGCAGGGCGCCCTCCATCCCGGCACATACCACGATCACCCGCGCTTGAGTCAATCGCTCGCGGTTGCTCATCAAGCGGTGGATGCCCGCGACTCCGATGTCGTGTATCACGTCCACCGTATTGCCCATCACCTCCGCTGTGAGTTGCGCTTCCTCGGCCACTGGAATGTCGCTGGTGCCTGCACAAACAACTGTCAGCGTTCCCTTGCCGTGAATGGTGCGGTCGCGCCACACGCGGATGGCGCCGGAAAGCGGGAAGTACTCGGCCTCGGGAACGGCTGACTGGATGCGGGAGGCGGCCTCGGTGCCGGCGCGCGTCACCAGGACATTGCTGGCACGCGCGAGCAGGTGCAGTGCGATCTGTTCGATCTGCTCCGGCGTTTTTCCTTTGCCAAACACCACTTCCGGCATACCGTGGCGGATGGCCCGATGGTGGTCCAGTTTGGCGAAGCCGAGGTCCTCAAACGGCATGTGACGGAGTCGTTCAACTGCCCCGTCCACGTCTACCGCACCTTGCCGAACCTGCTCCAGCAGGGATCGAAGTTGAAGTTGGTCCATTCCTGATCGCCCTAAAAATTGATGTAGCTACCCACCTGAACGCCGTGTTTGGCGGCCTGCCCGCCCCCGAGTTCGAGTACGTACAAAGCCACTTCATGGCCCCCGTAGTTCGGACAGTTACGGGCGGATTTCGATGTGCACGGCGGTGTATTGGCCGAGATTTCCGCCACCCGGCGATTCTGATCCATCCAAATGATGTCCAAGGGGATCTTCACCTGGTACATCCAGTACGAATACCGGTTGGGCGAGCCGTGGATGAACAACATACCTCGATCGGGCGCGAGCGAATCGCGAAACATCATCCCGCGGTTCATGTCAACCGGGTCCGTCATCACCTCGGCGGCGATCGTTTTTCCGTCGGGCAAGGTGACGTCGCGCGAGGAGAAGTCGCGCACGGGATCGGATGAACTGGAACAGGCTCCCAGCGCGAAACAGAGCGCCGCGGTGAACAGGAGACGCATTCCTTCCAGCGTATGCTATTCGCCGGCCCTCCTGCTCTCAGGCCTTTCCAAATCGGTCACGAATGGCAATGGCCAGCAGGAAAGCCAGGGTCGTGCCCATCGCCCAACTCATCCAGTTCACCGACCAGGGGATGTCGGTTAGCGATGCCAGGGAGGCAAACAGCGCTCCGCTGGTTCCGGCGACGAGCCACAGTCCTCCCGTGATAATAGCGGCGAGCCGCCACCAGAGTCTAAGCCGAGGCCAGAAGATGAATACTGCTGATTCCATGATCATTACCAGGAACACCAAACCCCATTTCGGCAGCGAGAACAGCCGTGCCTGAGACACGGCGGCAGTGGTGTTGATGGCTTTCAGGATTGCGAAATTCTCGGCGATGTCGCACCCGCCTGCGGCTACGGCGCCGGCGATAGATATCCACGCCATCCAGCGCGCACCGGGGACATCGTATTTCTTGAGGACCAGCGCCAGGACAATGAACAGCGCCACGTAACCCGCGATGAACGGAAAATCCAGATACTGTTGAATTTCTAACGGCTTAGCGTAACGGCGATCGGTGCCGATTACGGCATTGACCTCTTCGGGCGTCTGGGCGAATTCCGCAGCCAGAATGGTGGAGCCGGTGTCGAACGGGAGGTCGATGCGGTCGGGGAATTGGGCGCGCATGGCGAACCCCAGTCCGGCGAGCAGCGCCAGCAGACAGATGCAGAGCAGAATGTGAGTGCGATTGGTCATAACGAATTTCAGGGTCTTCGAACGGATGTTACAACATTCGCCCGGTACAATGGAGATGTGCCTAAGGTCACTTTCGTCAATTACGGCAAGACTGTCGAGTTCGAGTCCGGTAATCTGCCCTACAGCGAGCATGGCAAACCGGAGTCGCTCCTCGACATCGCGCTGCATTTCGGACTCCATCTGGAACACGCCTGTGGAGGCAATTGCGCGTGCACGACATGCCACGTTCAGCTCAAGGAAGGCGAGCAGAATCTGTCTCCGATGGATGATGATGAGGCTGATCGTCTGGACATGGCCGCCGACCTCACCCTGCACTCTCGGTTGGGATGCCAGTGCGTGGTGAAGGGTGATGTGACCGTGGAGATCCCGTCCTGGAACCGCAACTACGTCAGCGAAGGCGGCGGGTCTATGAATCTCGGAGATGCGATTCCAACCGGGAAACGCTAAACGGACCGCCGCATGCAGTGATTGTCCTGGCAGTGAGGTCCCGCCTTGTTACTCTGAAACTGTGGACGGAGCACTGGTTGTCGATAAGCCCGAGACATGGACCTCACACGACGTTGTGGCCCGCATGCGAACGCTGGCCAGGACGAAAAAGATCGGGCACCTCGGGACTCTGGATCCCATGGCGACTGGTGTTCTGCCCCTGGTAATCGGACGCGCCACGCGACTGGCCCAATTCTACGGACGCGATCAAAAGATATACGAGGGCGTCATTCGGCTGGGCTATTCGACCCATACATACGACAAGGACGGGCAGCCAACATCCGAGAAGGTAGTCCCAAATGTCGAAATCGTCCAACTGGAGCAGGCACTGGCCGCTTTTCGCGGAACCTTCCTGCAGACGCCGCCGCCCGTTTCGGCGAAGAAGGTGGGTGGCACCGCTGCCCACAAGTTGGTGCGCAGGAACGAACCCGTGGAACTCACTCCCGTTGAGGTGACGGTCCACAGCCTGGAACTGCTCGAATTCACGGGAGAGACGGTCAGTGTTCGGATCGTGTGCTCGGCGGGAACGTACTTGCGGAGTATTGCCCATGACCTTGGGAATGCCCTCGGTTGCGGCGCGCACCTGGAGGCGCTCAGGCGCACAGCGTCGGGTGAGTTCAAGGTCGAGTGCTCATATACCCTGAAACAGCTTGAAACGATGGCCTCCGAAGGACGACTGGAAGCGGCGATCCTTCCGGCGGCGGAGATGCTGCCGGTATTTCCCAAGGAACTGATCGACCCTTTCACCGCGGGCCAAATCCGGCAGGGGCGCGATTTCCGGGTCTCGCCATTTCGTTCGCGGGCCGCCAGTCAGTATGTGAAAGCCGTGACGGCGGATGGGGAACTCGTGGCAATCGGCGAAATGCGTTTGCCTCACGTGTATCATCCAATCCTGGTTTTTCAGGCACTTGAATGAACGAATTTTAATCGCTACTTTAGCCCAGCTTCATGCGCTTCTACTATCGTATTATCAGTGGCTTTCTCAACTCTACTTTTCACAGTGCTGTTGACCGCGATAGCCCCCGGCCCAGTGTTTGGGCAGGGTCCCGTGCCACCTCAGCAGAGCAGCGCGCAGTCCGACCCAGATACTGACGGATTCTACTCCGGCAACGTTGTAGAGCTTGCACCCGACCGCGTGACGGTGTCACGGACGATTTTGGGCAAGCCCCCAGAGAAGCGGGTTTTTCAAATCACGGCCGCCACCAAAGTAGAAGGCAAACTGAAGACGAAGAGCCGGGTGACGGTCCGGTATTCGCCCGGTGATGATGGCGACGTGGCAGTGTCTATTCTGGTCCGCGCCGACAAAGGCGGGAACGGCAGCAAGAAATAGTCAGCCGGTGGGAGCCTTGCGTTTCGCCACCCAGCCTTCTTTGTTGACCTGGCGGCCTCTGCCGAGTGCCAGCGATCCCGGAGGGACCGTTTTGGTGATCACCGACCCTGCGCCAATGTAGCTTTCGTCACCAATCTCCAGCGGCGCAACCAACGTGGAATTGCTGCCGATGAAAGCTCCGGCGCCAATCCGAGTCGGGTGCTTGTGCTTGCCATCGTAATTGCAGGTGATAGTGCCCGCGCCGATGTTGACCCGTTCACCGATTGAAGAATCGCCGAGGTAGGCCAGGTGCTGCGCTTTCGCGCCCTTGCCCATCCTGGATTTCTTCAATTCCACGAAGTTCCCTACGCGTACGTTCTCGGCCAGGTGCGCTCCCATCCGCATCCGCGCGAAGGGACCGGCGTGGGCGCCGGTATCGATGCGGCAACCGGCGATATGGGTGAACGGCGCGATCTCCACGGCATCTCCCAGAATCGAATCGGAGATCACCGCACAGGAGCCGATGACGCAATCTTCACCGATGGTGGTCTTGCCAGTGATCCGCGTGAACGGTTCAATGATGGTATCGCGGCCGACGCTGACCTGGGCGTCGATCGTAACGGTCTCGGGCTTCTCGATGGTGACTCCGCTCAGCATCAGGTCTCGGGCCTTCCGATCGCGCAGGATGCGGTCCACGGTGGCCAGTTCGAGTCGAGTGTTGATGCCCAGTAGTTCGGTGGGATCTTCAATCTCGAGGTTGCCCAGACGGTAACCGGCCTGGTTCAGGATCTCGGCCATGTCGGTGAGGTAGTATTCGTGCGCCGGGTTATTGGGTTCGATCCGGTCAAGGTAGTTCCACAGGAGGTCGGAACGGAAGCAATAGATGCCTGAATTGATCAGGTTCACCGTCAGTTGTTCGGGAGTGGCGGCCTTTTGTTCGACAATCGCTCGCACGTGTCCATCGTCGTCCAGGAGAACACGTCCATATCCGGTGGGGTCATCCAGTCGCGTTGTGATCAGGGTAGCGGCGAGATCCGAACTGACCTGGTGGTCGATCAGTCGTTGAAAGGTCTCGGAGGCCAATAGAGGGACGTCGCCGTAGCCAACCACCAGGAACCCATCATGCGGAACTGATTCCCGGCACATGAGCAGGGCATGGCCGGTGCCCTTTTGCTCAGTCTGAACGGCGAACCTTACCCCGGTGTGGGCCAGCGCCGATTTCACCTCTTCGGCCTGGTGGCCGACCACGACGACGATCCGGTCGGCCGAAGTGATTCCAAGGGCGGCATGGACAACATGCTCCACCAGCGGCAGGCCACCGGCCCGGTGCAATACCTTTGCGCGCTTCGACTTCATCCGCGTGCCTAAGCCCGCGGCGAGGATGACTACATTCGTGTTCATGAGTTAACTGGCTCGCGCATTTCCGTGCCGTCCGAGGGTATTCTTCAATGAGCGGCCCTCTCCGGCGAGGCGCACCGCGATGGAGGCGGCAAGGTCAGAGTCGTGCCGGACGAGGTGTTGTTTGCTGGCGAGCGGGGCCTCCACAACGGTTAATCCCAGCGCTTTCATGCGGTCAATGTCGGTGACCACGGGACGCTGGCGGCGGCGTTCGTATTTCCGCAGCAGCGGCGCCTGGATCTCGGCCGTGTTCACAATCACATAGTCGAGCAACGGATTTCCAGCATGGTCCAGGATGGCTTTGACGTGTTCCGACGCCGTGAGCCCGGTCGTTTCTCCCGCCTGCCACATTAAGTTGCAGTAGTACGCGCGAATAGCATTCGACGCGCAAATGGCCTCCGGTATGCCGTCCACCAGCACGTTCGGAATCACGCTGGTGAAAAGCGATCCGGGACCGAATGTGATCAGGTCCGCCGCGGCGATGGCGGCCAGGGTTTCCTGTACCGGGTGACAGTGGTGTGGCTGCAAACGGATACTGCGAATGCGCGCTTTGCTTCTGCTGATCTTACTCTCGCCCAGAACAATGGATCCATCATCCAAAGTGGCCTCTAGCGTGACGTTCGTTTCGGTGGAGGGATAGATCTTTCCAGCGATCGCCAGGATCTCCGAGGACATCTTCACCGCGTGAGCAAAATCGCCGGTGAGCGTGGTCATGGCCGTCAGGAACAGGTTGCCGAAGCTGTGTCCCTTCAGTCCGCGACCGCTCGCGAAGCGGTAATTGAACAACCGTGACAACAGCGTTTCATCCTCGGAGAGGGCCACCATGCAGTTGCGGATGTCGCCAGGCGGCAGAATGTCGAATTCCCTGCGCAGCCGGCCGGAACTGCCGCCGTCATCGGCTACCGTTACAACGGCTGTAATGTCGATTGCCGGCTCCAGGTCGCCGGACGGCGGAACATAGTTTTTCAGTCCTCGCAATAGTGTGGACAGACCCGTTCCCCCGCCGATCGCGACGATTCGAAGTGGGTCACTTGGAGTACGCTGCACTGGATCTCTTTCCCTAGTGTAAAGAGTAGGATCGCACGATCAAGGCGGCGTTGCGCGGGCTGTATTTTCCCCAGTACAAGCGATCCCGTACCAGCGGGCGTAAACCGTAGAAATCGAGGGGCAACCGTCAAGTGGCGGCGGCAACACTCAGAGCATTCGAACGACGCTCAACACCGAGGTCGCCAGTGCTCAGACGGGGAACTTAGCGGGTTTGTGAGGGAATGTCAGGATTGCTCGTCTTCGTCGTACACGCTCACTGGTTCCAGGTCTTCGGCCTCGAAGACTTGCCCACATTCGAGACACCGGACGTAGTCCACTCCGTCGCGTCTCGCCAACATCTCAGTCTTTTTGTGTTCGCAGGTCTGCATACCCGTGAAGGATTATTTCCCTATTCTAGTCGTGGCCGCATGGAAGTCAAGTCCTTTCGCATGACAACGCCATTTGAGGCGGCCCGGCGCGCCCCTACTGGCATAATAGTGGAATGCCGCTAGAGGTGCGCCGTTCCGTCTGTGCGCTGGATTGTCCGGATACCTGCAGCCTCCTGATCAATGTCGAACAGGGGCAGGGTTCCCGACTTCGGGGAAACCCCGATCACCCCGTCACGCGCGGGTTTCTGTGCGGTAAGGTCGCGCAATACCTGGAGCGCGAGTATTCTCCGGACCGTCTTCTGTACCCCATGAAGCGGGCCGGCGCCAAGGGGCAGGGAATCTTCGAACGGATCTCATGGGACGAGGCACTCGACACGGTCGCAACGCGGCTGAAACTGGTGGCCGCCGAGTTTGGTCCGGAAGCTATCCTGCCCTACAGCTACGCCGGAACAATGGGGCTTCTGAACGGTTCCGGGATGGATCGTCGGTTCTTCCACCGCATTGGCGCCTCTCGGCTGGATCGGACCATCTGTTCGAGTGCGGGCGGCGCGGCGCTGATGGCAACGCTCGGTCTGCGTTACGGCACCGAACCCGAGCAGTTCGCCCATTCGAAGCTCATCATTGCCTGGGGTGCGAATATCCTGGGGACGAACGTGCATCTCTGGCCGTTCATCACGGAGGCCCGGCGCAAGGGCGCCCGCTTGGTTGTGATTGATCCCGTGACGACGCGGGTCGCTAAACTCGCAGACCGCCACTTTCCGATCTTTCCGGGCTCCGACCTGGCCCTGGCCTTGGGTTTGATGCACGTAATCATCGGCGAGAATCTGCACGACGCCGCGTATGTTGACGCCTACACTTCGGGTTTTGAAGAACTCAAGCGCCTGGCGGCGCGGTACACCCCGGACCACGTAGCCGCGCTCACCGGCATCGCCGCCGTGGACATCGTCGCACTGGCCCGCGAATACGCCGCCACCCGTCCCGCCGTCATCAGGCTGAACTATGGTGTTCAGCGCAGCGAACGAGGAGGCGCCGCCGTTCGAGCCATCACCGCCCTGCCGTCGCTGACCGGGTCCTGGAAGGAGATCGGCGGGGGTCTGCAGTTGTCTACATCCCAGGCCTTCCAGTTCAATCGCGCTGGACTCGAGATGCCGGAACTGCAGCTCAAATCCCCCCTGGGTCGAGCCGCGCGCATCGTGAATATGACCGAACTGGGGAAGGCGCTCACGAGATTGGAGGACCCTCCCGTGAAGGCCATGTTGGTGTATGCGTCTAATCCCGCTGCCATCGCGCCGAATCAGAACCTGGTGCTTCTAGGGATGGCGCGGGAGGACCTGTTTACGGTGGTGCTCGAACAGTTTCAGACCGACACGGCCGATTACGCCGATATCGTGCTCCCGGTGACGACCTTCCTCGAGCACACCGACCTTTATCTCGCGTACGGCCATTACCACCTGCAATTAGCCCGGCCCGCACTACCGGCTCCCGGCGAATGCAAGTCGAACGTCGAGATCTTCAAGTTACTGGCGGAGCGCATGGGGTTCACTGACTCCTGTTTTGAGGACAGCGAAGACGATATGATCCGGACGCTCCTCCGTTCGGGACACAAGTTCCTGGACGGCATTACGATCGAACGGCTCGATGCGGAAGGCTCGGTCCGTTTGAACGTGAGTCCAGGGGATCAGCCGTTCCTGCCGTTCGCCGAAGGGGGATTCGGTACGCCGTCGGGAAAATGTGAGTTCGGTGCGGGTGCCCTCGACTACATTCCGCCCGAGGAGTCGCGACTCGGTTCGGAAGCGCTTCGGTCGCAATATCCTCTGGAACTGATATCGTCTAAGAACGACGACAGCATGAATTCGACCTTCGGCCATCGCCCGGCGGTGGACCGGCAGACCAGCCGCCTGCACATGCACGTTTCCGATGCCGCGCCACGCGGGATCGTTAGCGGAGATCCTGTGCGGATGTTTAACGCCCGCGGCAGCCTGGTGCTTACCGCGGATGTGGACGGCGGTGTCGCGGCAGGTGTCGTTCGGGCACCCTCGGTTCGCTGGGGCAAACGCGCCTCCGATCGTCGCAGCGTGAATGCGGTTACCAGCGACCGGTTAACCGACATGGGTGGAGGACCTGTATTCTATAGTTGTCTCGTACAAGTGGAAAAATGCGGCGACTAGCCTTTAGTCTGTTCCCTCTCTTACTCATTAGTGTGCTGGCGGTCGCGCCGGCCGGATGCAAACGCAAGAAGCGCTCTCAAGCGACCGAAGAGCCCAGTGGACTAGCCACCATGGTGCACGCGGCGGATCCGCGCTCGGCGCTGCAGTTAGTGCGCGGTTTTCACAGCGTCGAGCAGAATGCCTGGCGCTGGACGGCCGGCAGTTTCGCGGTGACGTTGCGTCCTCCGGCCGGCGCGGCGCAGAAAGGCGCGACGCTTCAACTGAAATTCGTTCTGCCCGATGCCGTCATCGACAAGTTGAAACAGATGACGCTTACGGCCACGGTCAACGGTCAGAAACTGGCGCCCGAAACGTATGCCAAGTCCGGTGAGTACACGTACTCCCGCGATGTGCCGGGGGCTGCGCTGACGCAGGATGTGGTGAACGTCGAATTCGCGCTTGACAAATTCCTGCCCGCGAGTCCGGAGGATCAGCGTGACCTGGGCGTCATCATGACGATGGTCGGGTTCGAGGCAAAGCCCTAGTTCCTAGTAGCTGTCGCGACGGTAGCGCTCAGCGTCGCCAAGAGTGGCGACGCGGCACGCATGAGTGCGCGCGCCACGTCGGGCAGCTATGATGCGGCTTGCGTCACTTGCGCGGCCACGTTCTGCTTGTACCAGGCCAGCGTACGCCGTAAGCCTTCTTCAATGGTGAATTTTGGGGCGTGGCCGAGATCGCGAACGGCTGCGGTGGTATCCGCCTGTGAGTCGCGTACGTCGCCGGCGCGCGGCGGACCGAATTCGGGTGCGATTCGGACTCCTTCGAGTTCCTGCAAAAGGTTCCACAGGAGATTGAGGGATTGGCGCCCGCCGTTGCCGGCGTTGTAGACGTTCCCGGACACTCCGGGAGCGAACGCCGCCTTGATTACGAGGCCTGCGACGTCTTCGACATAAGTGAAGTCGCGAGTCTGTTCACCGTCGCCGAAGATAGTAGGCGCGGTGCGCGCGATCAGGTGTTTCATGAACAACGACAAGACTCCCGAGTAGGGGCTGGATGGATCCTGCCGCGGCCCGAAAACATTGAAGAACCGCAGAGACACGGTTTCGAGGCCGTAGCATGTCGCGAAGGCCGACCCGTAGTATTCGCCCATGAGTTTCTGTGCGGCATAGGGAGACGGGGGCATGGGACGCATGGTCTCGACCTTCGGAAGCACGGCGGTGTCGCCGTACGCCGAAGAGGACGCGGCATAGACCACCCGCCTGCACTTGCCCTCGGTGGCCGCCCGGTACACGTTGAAAGTCCCGTCGATGTTGACCTCGTGCGATGGCACGGGTTCGACGATTGACCGCGGCACCGATGGAATCGCGGCAAGGTGAAAAATGACGTCGGAACCGGCGATCACGGGCGCGATGGCAGCGTAGTCGCGGATGTCCAAACTGTGAACAACCACCTTCGACTCCACTTCAGCCAGGTTCTTCCGATGTCCCGTGAGCAAATTGTCGATGACCTCGACGTTCCCATCACCGCGTTCCAACAGGGCTCTTACTAGCGCGGATCCAATGAAACCGGCGCCGCCAGTCACTATATATTTCTTCATTCCGGTAGTTTCTCGATCTCCGATTTCAAATAATCGATGGTTTCGCTGGTGATACGCTCCGGGCCCGGCGTGAAATCAAACGCTTCGAGCGATATCCAGCCGCCGTAGTGACGCCGTTTCAGCACCTCCAGCACCGGTTTGAAATCGTAATCTCCAGTGCCGGGATGCCGGCCGTCCATCTCATTCACGTGCACGTGGCGGATATAGTCGAAATATCGATCCACCAGTACCGCGTGCGGTTCCTTCTCATCCACGGCATTATGCGTATCAAACATGGTGCGGATTGCCGGGCTTCCGATGTTCCGGACAATCTCCACCGCCTCCTCCAACGTCTGCACAACGTCACACTGATTGGCGGGGAGGGCCTCCACCAACAGAGTCACTCCGCGCTCCATCGCGGGCCCGGACATCTCGGCCAGTCCGTCCTGGAAGCGCGCCCGTGCTTCGGCAGGAGACGATCCTTCGACAGTACAACGCTGTTTCGGGGATCCAAACACCATCACACCACCATCGCCCAAGTCGGCACACAGATCAATAAGGTCGCGGATGTGCTGCCAGCCACGCTGCCGGAGCGAGGCGTCCGGAGTGGTGACGTGCAGGCCTTTGGGCGCCACCATCAGCCAGTGCAGGCCGGCGAAGCGTAGGCCTTCCGAGGAAATCAACCCGCGGTATTGCCGGCGCTGCGCAGTACTGATCGCAGCGGGAGTTTCCGACAGGGTAAATGGAGCGATCTCGATTCCTGTGTACCCGGCCGCTCGGATCGCCTTGCACACATCGTGAAGAGGCCAGTTCTGGAAGACTTCGTTGCAGGTAGCGAGCTGGAACGAATAGGGCATGCATCTATATTCTGTCAGAGCGGGCCGGAAATCTGGAGTCACAGCACGTGCACGAACTTCGGTTCGGTACCGGGCGGGCGATCGAAAAGGGTCCTGCGGTATTCGCCGAATGGAAACCGCCGGATCATGGCATTCAGCGCCGAAGCAGGTAGGGTGTCCAGATCGGCTACGGCGGCGGCGAAGGAATCGCGATTTGCGTTTACGCTGCCGACGATCGTCTGATTCCCGACAATCAGATCGATGAAGGATAAGGTCCCCTCAGCCTGTCCCGCTCCCAACGTCACGAACACCCCGGCCGGACCCAGCGCGCGCAGGGAGTTCAGGGCCAATTCCGCCGATCCGGCCGCCTCTACGATGACGTCGAACCGTCCATCAATCGCCGTCACGTACTCGATTCCGTGCGCGGCCATCAACAAAGCCCGCGGGTGATCGGCGGGCTCGAGCGAGAACAACCGCACATGATAGCCCCTGCTTTGCAGGACGAGTGCGGAGAGGATGCCGATGGGCCCAAGTCCGAGAACAAGCGCCGAGTTCTCGTCCGTCTGACGGACTGCCATGGCCCGTCCCACCGCCTTCTCTACTACGCTGAGCGGTTCGACGAGAATGGCGGACCCGAGGAGTCGCTCTGGAACCTGCACCAGATCGCGAACCTCGTCCACGGCGAGTTCTGTGAAATAGCCATCCGCTCCGAAAATGCCGCGTTCGGTGAATCTCGACGTCAGGCACAGATCGTTGCGTCCGCGCGAACACGAACGGCAGGGCGGGGAACACGCACGGCGGATCATGGGAACCACCCAATCGCCGGGGCGCAGGCCGCTCACCGCGGATCCAATCGCTTCCACCTGCCCCAGTGCCTCGTGACCAATGACCAGATGAGAAACGTCCGCAGCGGGGCGGCGCAGCCGGAACGAAACCATTTCACGGTCCGTTCCGCACACGCCCACCTCGCGGACGCGAAATTGGACCTGGGTGGAGGAGCAGAGGGACGGTTCGGCGATGTCACGCTCCTCCAGACGCCGGTGCTCGATGTCAAGTACGACTGATCGCATTCAATTCGCCCGCGCTTACAGTCGGAGCCTGTCCTGATGGATTGCGCTTCCTCGCCACCACGATCAATGACAATCCATGCCATGGGAGCATGAAGTCCAACCGGCGCCAGAGCCATACGGTTTTGTCGAACAGCTTGAGCGTGACCTTATTCACCTGCCGCCGCCGGAGAACCCGGCCAAAGATCCACCATGCGGGCGTTCCAATCTTGTTGAAATCGTAGACTCGCTCCACCGTCAGGCCCTGTTCTTCCAGCAGGCTGGCCAAATCGTCCTGGGAGAAGCGCCGCTTATGTCCGAGTGTGATGTCCAGTGTCCCGAACAATGAGGGTGACTGCGGCACCAAAGCGACCAACAGGCCGTCCGGTTTGAGCGAATGCGTAAGCGAACTTACCACCGAACCCGGATCGTCACTGTATTCGAGCACGTTCAGACAGAGTGCCGTTTCGAACGAAGCCCGCAACGGTTCAAACTCCGCCGGTTGAGCCGGATCCAGTGCGGAGACGCTCACATTCGGAGTCCGTAGGAAACGGTTGCGCAACGCATGCAGGTACAGAGGATCCCGCTCGGCGGCGACATAGTGAAGGCGCCGGCTCATCAGCCGTCCGGCCATATGGCCAATGCCGGCGCCGATCTCGAGGATGCTGTCGCCGAGGTGCTTGCGAATGGTGGCCGCTACCCAACTCAGGTATTGGGGCGTCCCGGTCATGTTATTCAGGAAGACGCGGCCGTAGGGCTCCCGGTATAGATCGTCAATCAACCAGAAATGGAAGATCACGCCCAGGGCCTTCACTCCGTCCTTCCACCCGATCTTTTTGCCTTCCTCGTACGTGCGGCCATGATAGCTGATGGGGACTTCGTAGATCCGGAACTTACGCTTCGAACATTTCATCGTGATCTCCGGCTCGAAGCCGAACCGGTTTGAGCGGATGGGGATGCTCTTCAGCAAGTCCGTACGGAAGACTTTGTAGCAGGTCTCCATGTCTGTCAGCTTTAGATTGCAGAACATGTTCGAGATGAACGTCAGGCCCTTATTCATCATGGAATGCCAAAAAGGAAGGACACGGGTCTGCTCGCCCGCCATGTAGCGCGACCCGAACACGGCGTCTGCATGGCCTTCGAGCAGCGGCTTCAACAACTTAGGATATTCGGAGGGATCGTACTCGAGATCGGCATCCTGCACGATTGAGAAATCGCCTCGGGCATGGGAGATACAGGTGCGGACACCCGCGCCCTTGCCCTGGTTTTTTTCATGGCGGAACAACCGGATTTGGGGTTCCGCGGCTGCCAGGCGCTGGAGAATAGCCCAGGTTCCGTCGGTCGAACAGTCATCCACGATGATCAGCTCGCGCTGCATGTTCTCAGGCAGCGGTGCTGCAAGAACCAGCGAGAGACTACGCTCAATGACGGTTCGCTCGTTGTAAACCGGGATGAGTATCGACAGTAACATGGTCGGCCGGACCGGGAGTCATCTCATTATAGCCGTCCGACCGCCACCACTAGCCGGTACCCTGGAGGGCGCACCGGGATCCGGCCGCTGGTTTATTGCTTCATATTCTTGCCCCATTGGAAAGCGGGGCCAACGGAGAACCGAACCGTGCTACGGCCTTCGGCCAAGATATCGTTGAAGAGGTGGTCCCAGACATAGTCGGCCTGGACCCGGAAAGCGAAATGCTTCCCGCAGTTCAGGTCGAAGCCGCCGCCAACTCCATAGAAGCCCTGCCAGTCTAGCTTCGAGCCCGCAGGCGTGAGACCCTTAACAATCGCCGCCGCAATTGGGTCACCGGGCTTTGGAGTCGCTCGCTCTCTGATCGCCCCCATGGATGGTCGAATGAAAGGCGTTACGTGCTTGAACTTGTGCCAACCCACCTGGGGACCGGCGGCAAACGTCTGTGTTTCCGAGTAGATAGGAACCGTCAACGCATACCCCGCGGGCAGTAGCCCCGCTGCGGCGAGTTGTTTCAGTTGAGCTGCCAAAGTCTGTTGCAATTCGGTGGGAAGCAGGTCCGGGGTGATCAAGCCGTCGCCGGTCGCCCGGCTGTAGTCGAATCCCATGGACAGCCACACTCTCGTACGCATTCCGACTTGTATGTGAAAACCCGGCTCCGACAAGCTGATCTTTGGACTGTTGAGGTAAGTGTACCCACCAAACACATCGTACTTACCGACGTAGTCCTGCTGGCCAAAGGCCGGCGAACTCAGCGCTAACAAAATCAGTACGGATACTACTACGCAGAGTATGCGCGTCTTAGATTGCATGATGTCTCCTCAGCATTGTTGTTGGAATAGGCGTGCTCAATGACAGCACCCCGAGTGGCCTTCAAAGGCACTGACATCGGGGCTGCATCGAGATGCGGCGTGAGATACGTGGCAGCTACCTTGCTCTCGCCGGGTATCCCGAGAAAGCTGCCCGCATGTCCGGGAAGGGAGCGAACATCGCCCATAACAGTTTGACCGGTACTACGGCAAGGCGTTTCCTGAAGCAACTACGGCGCAGCGCCCTCGCGCAGATTCACACGCGGGAGGCCGGTGAGCCCGCCTATGGAGAGATTAGCACTCTTATATCTCAAATATCTCTAGATTTCGCGAGTTAGTGAGAACTGAACGCTGTTAACTTACAGTTCGTCGTTATCTTGCATCCGAGATCTGGAACCGGCTCACGCCATCACGAACCATACTCTCGATCTGCGCCCAGTCACACTCGGCCGAGAACACGTTTTCCCATCCGGTCATGGTGCCGATCGACCACAATACGACCAGGCGCCCATGTTCCTGTTCGCGGCGAAGCAGCCACCGAAAAGCGCCGGACTCCCGGGGCCAGAAACACTCGCCAATCCCTCGGACGGATGCGCTGTCCAGGGCTCCGAGCAAATCAGCCAACGCATCCGGAATGTTGGAGGCTGTTGCGGCGGCCTTCTCGGGGCCATTGGCCAAGGTGCAACGGAGGAGACCAAATTCGTCCGTGCCGAGAGAGAAGTCGATCATACTTCCAGTTTACGATGAAAGGACCCTTAAATCGGCGTGACCGGCGGGTGCTTTCGGGTGCTTTGAAGACGCTTCGGACGAAGCGTTGGCTGGCCCGAAAGTTGCAGTCCGGCAAGCGGCTACAGGATACTGAAACCAGCGCGTCGGCTCGTCCGTCCTTTCGCTTCACTCTCTATTTCGATGAAGATCAACAGATTCATACTCAGCAGCCTTGCCGGCTTCTCGGCCATGCTGGTTCCGTCCCTCTGCAACGGGCAGGTACCTTCGTACACCATCAACACGGTCATCGGCACGGGAACCTCCGGATACACCGCAGATGGCGCGTCCGCGGCGACGGCGCAGTTGGCCTCGCCTTTCGGCATTGCCGTTGATTCGGGCGGCAACCTGTTCATTACGGATCAGGTAAATAACCGCATCCGAAAGGTCGGCACGGACGGATCGCTTTCGACGGTAGCGGGCAATGGCACCGCGGGGTTCGACGGTGACGGCACTTCCGCCACTGGCTCAAAAGCCATGGTCAACTTTCCCGAAGGCGTTGCAGTGGATTCCAGCGGGAATCTATACATTGCCGATACCGGTAACTGCGTGATTCGCAAAGTGTCAGGCGGGAACATCTCGACGATTGCCGGCACCTCCGGGTCGTGCGGCTTTGCCGGGGACGGGGTGGCCGGGACGGGGTCTGCCATGAACACTCCCGCTGCAGTGGCGCTGGATGCGTCGGGGAATCTGTTTATCGCCGACACCAAAGACAACCTGATCCGGAAACTGGACACGAAGGGCGTAATCACGAATGTTGCCGGTAACCTGCTGGCCGACTTCACCGGTGACGGCGGAAACGCAAAATACGCTGCTCTGAACAATCCGGAAGGCGTGGCGGTGGATGCCGCCGGAAACCTGTACATCGCCGACACCGGTAACCACCGGATCCGGATGGTGCGTGCCTCCGACAACGTCATCGTTACGGTGGCCGGCAATGGAGTTGCCCGCTTTGCCGGCGACGGCGGCCTGGCGACGAAAGCCTCACTGTACGATCCGAAAGGCGTGGCCGTAGATGCCGCCGGGAATCTTTTTATCGCGGACACTTTCAATAACCGGGTTCGTGTCGTGACGGGTGGGATCATTCTGACCATCGCCGGCCGGACGGCCGGGTTTTCAGGAGACGGCGGACTTGCCCTCAACGGCCAACTTAGGGCGCCCGTGAGCATGGCGATCACTGCAAGCGGCAGTATTTACGTCTCGGATAACCAGAACCACGCCGTCCGCTTTTTGACGCCCGTGAGTGGAACAGCCCTTCCTGCGATCAAGGCTGGGGGAGTGGTCAGCGCGACCGCTTTCGGCGGGGCGAGTTCCGTGGCTCCGGGATCCTGGATTGAAGTTTACGGATCGAACCTGGCGAGCGGAACGCGGTCCTGGACCAACGGCGACTTCCTGGGGATCACCGCCCCGACGTCTCTGGATGGCACCAAGGTCAGCATTGGCGGATTGCCGGCATTCATCAGCTACATCAGTCCGGGACAGGTGAATGCTCAGGTTGCGTCCGGGGTCGCCACCGGCCCGCAACCCGTTCTGGTGATGACTTCCGCCGGCACTAGCGCCGTCGGCAGCGTTACGGTCAATACGACCCAGCCGGCACTGCTGGCGAAGCCCGAATTTATCGTGGGCGGCAAGCAGTATGTTACGGCTCTGTTTCCCGATGGCACACTTTGTGGCGCCGCCCGGAACGATTGCGGGTGTAACCTCTCGTCAAGCCAAGCCGGGGGAGACGATCCTGCTGTTCGGAATCGGCTTCGGCCCGGTGGATCCCGCTATCAATGCTGGACAGATCACGCAGGGCAATAACTCCCTCAGGTCGCTGGTCCAGGTTTTCTTCGGTTCCGCCGCAGCCACAACGCCCCCCTATGCCGGCCTGGCTCCCGGATTCGTGGGCCTGTACCAGTTCAACGTCGTGGTCCCTAACGTCGATGCCAACGATGCTACGCCGCTGACCTATAGCCTGGGTGGAGTTCCCGGGACGCAGACGCTGTACACCGCGGTAACCCAGTAGCGCTACTTCGGATCGGCCACGAAACGATAGCCCACGCCGCGCACAGTCAGCAGGTGGCGTGGGCGCCTCGCATCATCCTCGATGTAACGCCTCAGCCGCACGATGAAGTTGTCGATGGCGCGAGTGTCGGTATCCTCGTGCAGTCCCCAAACCTCTTCCAACATGGCGCGGCGAGACACCGGCTTGCCTTCGTGCTCGATGAGGTAGCGCAGGAGATTCACTTCCATCAACGTTAGCGGGAAGGACGCTTCCTTTACGCGCAACTCGAGCGTGTCGAAATCAACGGACTTTTCGCCGAAAGTGTACCGGTCCTTTGGCGCCGCCGTTTCCTTTGCCGGATTCGCCGGACTCGGTGGCTGGCGCATCCACTCGGTGCGGCGCAGCAGGCTTCGCATCCGTGCGATCAGGATCGCCAGTTCGAAGGGCTTGGTCAGGTAATCGTCAGCTCCAGCGGTGAAGCCGAGAAGCACGTCCTCCGGCCGCCCCCGTGCAGTCAGCATCAACGTTGGGATGTACTGCCCGGCCTGTCGCATCCGGGAGATCACAGTAAACCCGTCGATGCCCGGCAGCATGACGTCCAGCACCACCAGATCGAACGGAGGCGACTGGTCCAGCAGCACTTCCAATGCGGCTTCGCCGGTCTCCACCACCCGAACCTGGTAGCCCTCGGCCTCCAGGTTGAATAAGAGTCCTTGAGCCAGGTGTACTTCGTCTTCGACAATGAGAACGCGAGTCATCGCACGATTGGAAGCTGCAGAATGAAGGTGCTGCCGCGGCCCGGACCCTCGCTCTCGGCCCAGGCCCGGCCGCCGTGCCGCTTAGCAACGGAGCGCACGATAAACAACCCCAACCCGGTACCTTTCACCTGCGCCGCGAGTTGTCCCGGAGTACGGTAGAAGCGCTTGAAAATCCGCTTCAACTCGGTCTTGTGAATGCCAGGGCCTTGATCGCGCACACGCACGGACACATACTTCCCATCCACCCTCGACGTCTCCACCACCACGTTGACTCTGCTTCCAGAATACTTGACGGCGTTGTCGATCAGGTTGGAGACAGCGGCGCGAATTTCATCGCGATCGCCGAAGATCGTCACCGCAGGCCCAGGCCGGTATTCGATCACACCGGTGTGCAGGCGATGCAGGGTTCTCGACCGCGCTACGCACTCGTCAATCAGCGTGTTGAGTTCCAGCCGCGTGGAGTGATCGGGCTTGGAACTGCCCATCCGCCCGGTGCGCAGCACCTGCTCGATCGTATCCAGCAGGCGGTCACTGTCCTGGAGCATGATGCGGTAGAATTCCTGCCGCTTGGTGTCGTCGACGCTGCGGGTTTGCAGCGTTTCAAGGTACAGGCGGATAGAGGCGATGGGAGTCTTCAACTCATGCGTGACGGCGTTGATGAACGCGTCATGCTGTTCGTTGCGGCGAATTTCCCGTACCAGAAATATGGTGTTCAATACGACCCCGGCGATGATGACTGCCAGTAGGAGAATGCCCAGGAATAGCAGGATTCCGGTCCGCCAGTTGAGCAGGACCCATCCCACGTAGAGGATGATGATGACAGAGATCAGGCCGGCGCCGAGCGCAATGAAGAAGGCAATCGACTTCTTGCGCCCGGCTATGACCATGAATCCAGATTAGCGAACCCGCGCCACCGGAAAGGTCCGGCTGGGTCAGGCGGCTACTTTTTCTTCTTCCAGCGGCATCGCGATGCGGGCCACTTTAACGGCTTTCGCTATGCCTAGCTTCTCGAGCAGGCGAATGGTCAACCAGGTAATGTCGAGTTCGAAGCGGCCCAGACCGTGTCGAGCCGACGTGGGATGAGCGTGATGGTTGTTGTGCCAGCCTTCGCCGAAGCTGAGCATCGCCACCCACCAGTTGTTACGGGAGTCGTCGCGGGTCTGGAACCGGCGGGAGCCCCACAGGTGCGTCGCGGAGTTGACGGCCCAAGTGACGTGGTGGCCAACCGTAACGCGCAGGAAGATTCCCCACAACAAACACGGCACACCGCCGAAAACCAGCAGCAGAATCCCAACCACCGTGAGTGGGACCCAGTGATACTTCGAAAGCCAGACGTGGAACCGGTCCTTCGCCAGATCTGGAGCGTACTTGGCCATCAGCTTCGACTCGGAGTGAGTGACCTCCCCGACCAGCATCCATCCGATGTGCGCCCACCAGCTCCCTTCGCGCGGAGAGTGCGGATCGCCAGGCTTGTCCGAGAACTGGTGGTGAATACGGTGTGTGGCCACCCAGAATATCGGTCCGCCCTCCAGAGCGAGAGTGGCGCAGACCGTCAGGAAGTACTCGATCGCTTTCGGGACCTTATAGGAGCGGTGCGTCAGCAGGCGATGATACGACATGCCAATCCCGAAGCTCAGCGAGACATAGTAGAGCGCCAAGGCCCAGAAGAGGGCAGTCCACGAGAAGTAGAAAAGAGCAGCCACAGCTCCGGCGTGAAAGGCGGAGAAGGCGATAATGGTGGTCCAGTTAGTACCATCGCGTCTGAGCAAGGGTGCAGCGGTTGTACTTGTCAAGTGTCCTCGATGTGGTGATCAGGATAGCCCCTCTATAGGCGTCCTGAATCCACGTTACCAGTCCTCGTTCGTTTGAAATGTAAGAGTTATGTAATAGTGACTCGTTTTGCCCGTTGCCGCGTGCGCGTGTGCGGCGCCTACCCGCAAGCCTCTGGTTGTGGTGGAATGGATGCGGATGGAACAGACCACCGCCCTCCCCGGTACCGGCGCAGCCACCGAGAGCAAGGAAGAATTGGTACCGCAATACAACGTCGTCCTACTCGACGACAATGAGCATACGTACGACTACGTCATCGAGATGCTCCAAAAGCTGTTCTTCTATTCCAAGGCTGATGCCTTCCGCCGAGCGGTTGAGGTGGACACCGTTGGGCGGACGATCGTGCTGACTTGCGAACTGCCGGAGGCGGAATTCGCCCGGGATCAGATCCACGCTTTCGGAGCCGATCCACGAATGCCGAAATCGAAAGGTTCCATGAAGTCGATCCTCGAACCGGCCGCCGGGTCGTCGAGCTGACACCGGTTCGGCAGCATCTTTCACGAGTTCCATCCTCATTCGCCGAACGATCTTTGGCCCTCCAGTTGCCGCAACAACAGCACGGAGGGATTAATGACCAAGGGCAATGTTGCCATTACGGTCGAGCGCTGTAAGGGTTGTGCGTTCTGTGTCGAGTTCTGTCCGACCAAGGTTCTCGCTCTTTCGCCGGCCTTCAATTCAAAGGGCTATCACCCCCCGCATGTTGTTGCACCAGATAAGTGTAATGGCTGCGACTTGTGCGGGATGTTCTGCCCCGATTTCGCAATTCATGGCTGGCGGGAGAAGAAAGCATGACGGTACACGCAGACCCCCGGGGAGTGCTCACCGGGACTCATTTTATCGATGGCGATCACGCCTGTTGTGAAGGTGCATTAGCCGCAGGTGCGCGATTTGCCGCAGGCTATCCGATTACCCCTTCGACTGAAGTCGTCGAGCGATTCGCTGCGCGAATTCCCACAGTTGGTGGCGTTTTCATTCAGATGGAAGATGAACTGGCGGCATCCATCACGCTGCAAGGCGCCGTTTGGGGCGGGGCGAAGGCGTTCACGGTCACGTCCGGACCGGGATTCTCGCTCATGATGGAGCACATTGGCTACGCGCTCATGACGGAGACGCCCTGCGTGTTCATCGATGTACAGCGCGGCGGCCCCTCCACCGGGCTCCCCACCATGCCGGCCCAAGGTGACATGATGCAGTGCCGTTGGGGATCGCACGGCGATTATGAGGTGATTGCCCTCGCGCCCAATTCCCCTCAGGAGTGTTTCGACCTCACCATCCGGGCTTTCAACCTCTCTGAAAAGTACCGCTTGCCCGTCATGTTCATGATGGATGAGTGCGTGGGACATATGACCGAGAAGGTGGTGATTCCACCTGCCGAACAAATAGAAATCGTGCCTCGCCGCATCACCAAGCAGGCACCCGAAGACTTTCTCGGATATCACCCCGACGAGGACCTGGTACCTGATATCGCCAAAGCCGGCGACGGATACCGGTTCCACGTCACCGGCCTGACTCACAACGAGAAAGGTTATCCTTCGATGACGGTGAAGACCCAGGACAAGCTGATTCACCGGCTGCAGGACAAGATCCTGCACGCCGTGGACGAGATCTCTATCAATGAAGAGGTGGATCTGGAGGCCCCAGACGTCGTCGTCGTGGCTTACGGAATCACCTCTCGCGTCGCCATGAAGGCCATCCAGATGGTGCGCGACAGCGGCCAGAAACTCGGGAACCGGAAACTTCGGATCGGCATGTTCCGGCTCATTACGCCGTGGCCGTTCCCGGACAAGAAGATCCATAGCCTGGCGGGGCGAATCCGCGGATTCGTGGTTCCCGAACTGAACCTCGGGCAGATGTCGCGAGAAGTGGAGCGGGCGGCGGGCGGTCTGGCCAAGACCATCTCCGTCACTCACGCCGGCGGAACTGTGCACAGTCCGGAAGAAATCGCAGAAGCCATCCTGGAGGCGGCCCGATGAGTGAACTGGTAACCCTGCAAGAGAATCCGACCGAACAATTTCTCCGCACTGACCGCATGCCGCACATCTGGTGCCCGGGCTGCGGAATCGGAACCACGGTCAACTGCTTCACCCGTGCACTGCTCGATTCCAAAGCCAACCTGGACAAGGTGTCCGTGGTCTCCGGTATCGGCTGCTCCGGCCGTGTCGCAGGTTATCTCAACCTGGATTCGTTCCACACCACCCACGGCCGGGCGATTCCGTTTGCAACCGGCTTGAAACTCGCCCGTCCAGACCTGGACGTAGTGGTGTACTCCGGTGACGGCGACCTGTTCGCGATCGGCGGCAATCACTTCATCCACGCCGCTCGCCGCAATGTGGACATCAAAGTGATCTGCGTGAACAACCTGGTCTATGCGATGACCGGAGGACAGACCGCTCCCACGACGCCGGGAAATTCACTGACCTCGACCTCGCCCTACGGCACGTTCGAGCCGTCGTTCAATCTGCCGCAACTCGCCGAAGCGGCGGGCGCCGTCTACGTCGCTCGCTGGACCACGTTCCACGTCCGTCAGTTAGCCAAGGCGATGTTCGAGATGTTCAACAAGAAGGGCTTTTCCTTTATCGAAGTGCTTTCGCCTTGTCCCACGCTGTATCAGCGGCGCAACAAGATGGGCGACGGCATGGAGACTCTGCGCCAATACAAGGAACTGAGTAAGCGCAAGGACGGGGCTTCCACCGCGGACGTCGGCCTCACCCGCGACGGTGAGATCGTGGTGGGCAAGTTCGTCGATCGCGAACGCGCCGATTACGGAACGTTGATGAAAGCGCACTATCAGCAGACCATGGGAGAGAAGTACGTGGATCCGGGGGCCATCATATGCCAGTAACGGAAATTCGTTTCGCCGGCTTCGGCGGCCAGGGCGTCATCATGATGGCCACGGT
The DNA here is from genome assembly GCA_963737465.1 of uncultured Acidobacteriota bacterium. Classification (GTDB taxonomy): domain Bacteria; phylum Acidobacteriota; class Terriglobia; order Bryobacterales; family Bryobacteraceae; genus TMP-7. Next base: position 191,250 of record CAVTTC010000010.1, on the reverse strand, counting down.
CATCGGCAAGGCGGCCTGCATCTACGAGAGCGGCTACGCCACCATGACCCAGGCATTCGGACCGGAAGCCCGCGGCGGTGCGGCCAGCGCCCAGGTAGTGCTTTCGGACCAGCCCATCCTGTACCCATATGTGAATGAACCGGACATTCTGGTGGTGATGGCGCAGGAAGCCTTTTCGAAATTCGCGCCGGAAATCCGGCCCGACGGCATCATGATCGTGGAGACCGACCTGGTTCGTGTGACCAGTTCGGTGAAGGCGGGCGTCCGGGTGTACGGCGTCCCGGCCACGCGGCTTGCCGAGCAACTCGGCAAGAAGATGGTATTGAACATCGTCATGACCGGTTTTTTCACGGCGGTCACCGCGCTGTTAGCAGCCGATTCGGTGAAGAAGGCCGTGATGGACTCGGTGCCGGCCCACTCGAAGGAACTGAACATGAAGGCCTTCGAGGCTGGCTTCGCCTACGGACAAAAAGTCCTGGAAGGTTCGGTCAAGGACCTCGCGACGGTTTGAGGAAATCCTGACGTCGGCGAACCGCTGACGTCACAAACTGGTATGCTGTTCGTCGATTATGGTCACCGTCGAGAAGTGCCATACCGTCCGTGAAATCTGGCAACAGCCTTCTACCTGGCCGGAAACTGCGTCGCTGATGACCGCGGCATCCGCGGCAGTTCTGGCCTCGATCGAAAACATCGGCGCCATCGTCCTCACCGGATCCGGCAGTTCGGAGTATGCCGGGGAGTGTGTCGCCGCAAGCGTGCAAGCTGAGTGCGGCGTTCCCGTGACATCCGCCGGGGCAGGGGCGATCTTGACCGATCCCCTGCATATTCTGGCCACCGGACCCGAGTTGCTGGTGTCGATTGCCCGGTCGGGCGACAGCCCGGAGAGCCATGCCATTATCGACTTCGCTCTCTCCCGGCGCCCGCATACCAAGCATCTGATCATTACGTGCAATCGTTCAGGCCGAATTGCCACCGCGTTTCAGCAGGATCGCCGTGTCCGTGTGATCGCGCTTGACGAGCGTACGAATGACCGCAGCCTGGTGATGACCAGCAGTTTCACCAATCTCGTTGTCGCGGCGCGATTTCTGGGGATGACTGCGTCCGTCAACACCTACCAGCACACTGTGGCGGCCTTGAGTCGGGCCTGCGAGCACCTCCTGGAACAACACGCTGAGGCGATCGAGAAAGTTGCGCGGGGCAGCTTCCAGCGTGCCCTCTACTTGGGCACCGGCGCCCGCTTCGGGGCGGCGCGGGAATCCGCTCTCAAGATGCTGGAAATGACGGCGGGACGCGTCGCCACCATGGCCGAAACGTTCCTTGGTCTTCGACATGGTCCGATGTCGTTTATCGATCAGGACACCCTGGTGGTCTGTTTCGTTTCCTCAACCCAACCCGCACGCGCCTATGAGATCGATCTCATTCACGAATTGAACGCCAAAGGACTCGGCTCCACCAAAATTATCGTCGGTGAAGGCGTTCCGGCGGATGTGCTGGGCCTTGGCGACTACCAGATCGACTGCCCGGCCTCGCCCATCATTTTCGTCGTCGTGGGACAACTGCTGGCCTTGTTCCGGTGCATTGCCGAAGGACTCGACCCCGATGCTCCTTCTGCCAAAGGTGTTATCTCCAGAGTCGTGCCCCCGTTTCGTCTTCACGGCCTGGAGTCGGGTTGGCGATGAGGATCCTCGTAATCGGTGAGATTAACCCGGACCTCATCCTGCAGGGCTATTCACACTTTCCCGTACCAGGGCGCGAAGTCCTGGTTGACGACACGACGCTGACACTGGGCAGCGCGTCCGCCATCTGCGCCGCCGGACTCGCCCGCTTGGGCAACAATGTCGCGATGCTCGGTAAGGTTGGCCGCGATCCCTGGGGCGACTTCTGCATTGACCGCCTGCGAGCACTCGGCGTAGATACGCGGTTCGTCATTCGTGATCCCGCGGTAAAGACCGGCATTACGGTGTCCATCTCGTCGCCATCCGACCGCGCGTTGGTGACGTACCTGGGGGCGATGGAACGCTTTTCGCATCAGGACATCGATAGTACGGTCTTCGGCGGTTTTCGCCATGTTCACATTTCCAGCTTCTACATGCAGCGCGCCTTGCGACCCCATTGCCGGGAGTTGTTCGAAGCCGCCCATCGCGCCGGACTCACCACTTCGCTCGACCCGGGATACGATCCGTCGGAGCAATGGGCCGGCGGCCTTGGGGACACACTATCGGCGACGGACGTTTTCTTCCCGAACAAGATCGAAATTGAAGGAATCACCGGTGTGGCGGATCCGGTAGTGGGACTGCGGAAACTCGCCAACGGCCGTACGCTCACCGTAGCCAAGTTGGGCGCGCGGGGATCCGTCGCGCTCGATGTAGGAATCCCCCTCCACGTGCCGGCTATGCTGGTGGATCCCGTCGATACCACCGGAGCGGGCGACTCGTTCGACGCGGGCTTTCTGCACTACTGGGTTCAACACAAGCCGCTCGCGGAAGCCATGCGCTTTGCCGCCGCTTGCGGCGCGCTCTCGACACTGGGTCTCGGCGGCACGGGCGCCCAGGCTACCGAAGCCGCCGCCCTGGAATTTCTGACCAAAGGAGTACTTACATGAACCGTCGCCAGTGGCTAACCACGGCGGGGACCGGATGCGCGCTGAGCCTGGCCGCGCAACACAATCGACAGCCGCTCGATGTCGCCGACTACCAGCCGAAGAGCATGCTCCATATCGCCGAGACGAAGGTGGAGCGCGCTCGCTATCCCGTCATCGATATCCACACCCATCTGTCGTTTGCGGCGAAGAGCGAGAAGGGTGTGGCCATGACGGGCGATCGGCGCTACCCTGCGCCTCCCGCGGATCTGCTTGCGGTCATGGATCGCCGCAATCTGCGCACCATGGTGAACCTGACCGGCGGGTATGGCGACGGTTTGCGCGAGGCGATCGGGCGCTATGACCGCGCGCATCCCGGCCGCTTTCTGACATTCACTGAGCCCATGTGGAATCGGGCCAATGAACCCGGCTACCCAAAGATGCAGGCCGATGAACTCGGGCGCGCACACGACGCCGGAGCCCGAGGTTTGAAAGTCCTGAAGACGCTCGGGCTGTATCTGCGCGAGAACGTCACCACTGGCCCCCTCATCAAGATTGACGATCGTCGGTTCGACCCGATGTGGGAGGCGTGCGGGCAAGTGAAAATGCCTGTCGCCATCCACATCTCGGATCCGAGCGCATTCTTTCTGCCGACGGATCGATTCAATGAACGCTTTGAAGAGCTGAACAATCATCCCGACTGGTCATTCCACGGCTCCGACTTCCCATCGAACGAGGAACTTCTCGCGGCCCGCAATCGCGTGATCGAACGCCACCCGCGAACACAGTTCATCGGGCTTCACGTTGGCAACTTTGCCGAAAACCTCGAGAACGTCGGCGCCTGCCTGGATCGCTATCCGAACTTCCACGTCGAGATCGCTGCCCGAATCGGAGAGCTCGGACGCCAGCCGCGCACCGCTCGCCGTTTCTTCGATCGATATCAGGACCGGATCCTGTTCGGCACCGACGCAATCCCAAACGGCCGCGACACCCCGCAACAGGTCTTTGGCGATTTGTTGTACCAGATCTATTTCCGGTTTCTCGAGACGGAAGACGAGTACTTCGACTACGCACCCGCTCCCGTACCTCCGCAGGGCCGGTGGCGCATTTACGGGATCGGACTTCCGGACGCCGTTCTCAAGAAGGTGTATAACGCCAACGCCGCCCGCCTGTTGGGGGTAACGCTCTAGGTGGAGACGAAAGCCGCAGCGGTAGTAGCGCACGGAGGCGGACCCACACCGGTGATCAACTCGAGCCTCGCCGGCCTGATTGCGGAGGCTCACCAGCATCACGAGATCGGCTCGCTGCTCGGCGCCCGGTTCGGACTCACTGGCATCCTGGAAGACCGATTCTACGATCTCTTCGCGGTTACCCCGGAGACACTCGAGGCGGTGCGCATGGCTCCCGGGTCGGTCCTCGGGTCCTCGCGCCGGGCGCTGACTCCCGACGACGATCGGCGCATTCTCGAAGTGTTCCGGCGCCGCAACGTGCGCTATTTCTTCTACACCGGCGGGAACGGGTCCATGGACACCGCGCTCCGATTCCACCGCCTCGCCATTGAGGCCGGGTACGAACTCTTCGTGATCGGAATCCCAAAGACCATCGATAACGACCTGACCGGCACCGACCACACGCCCGGCCACGCCTCTTGCGCGCGATTCTTCGCGCACGCTGTACGCGATATCGGCGCGGACAACCGGGCCCTTCCGTCGCCCATCTGTTTCGTGGAGGTGCTGGGGCGCAACGTGGGATGGGTGGTGGCGGGAACGGCGCATGCGCGGCGCCATGACGACGACGCTCCGCACCTGATCTATTTCCCGGAATGCGGCATCAGCCTCGATCAACTGTGCAGCGATGTCGAGGCGGTCGTCCGCCGGCTGGGACGCTGCGTGGTGGCCGTATGCGAAGGGCAAACAGACGAACGGGGCGGTTGGTTCGACACCGACCTGATCACCGCGCCCGGCGCGCGCGACGCCCTCCCCGCCAACATGGGACACGTCCTGTCGAAACTGGTGTGGGCCAGGACGGGAATGCGCGCCAGGGCCGAGAAGCCCGGATTGTTCGGCCGGTCGTGCCAGGCGCTTGCCTCGGAGGTTGATCGCGAAGAGTCGTGGCGATGCGGACAGGCCGCGGTCCAGGCGGCTGCGGCCGGCCAATCCGGCCAGATGATTTCGATTCGCCGGGTTCCCGGTGATCGTTACGAGTCGCGCATGGAATTGACGCCGCTCGAGTCGGTCGCCCGTATCGAACGGAGATTCCCAACGGAGTGGATCAATGATGCGCGAAACGACGTCCGTCCCGAATACCTGCAGTGGTCGCGGCCGATCGTCGGAGAGGTCGGGGCACACCCGCGGCTGAGCATTGAGGCTTATTGAATGCGTCCGAAACGCTTTCGATTATGTCAGCGTCTGTCCCGTGAGCGTGACATGCAGACCCTGCTCCAGTGGCAACTGTGAAAGAGCGTCCGATCTCCGTGACCATTCTCGGTTGGGTGTACATCGCGATGGGAGCAATCGGCGTCGTGTACCACTTCTCCGAATTCAGAGCGAGCGGTTCATTTCAATACGATGTACTGTGGATCGAACTGATCCGACTCGTAGCAGGTGTGTGCGGAACGTTTATGCTTCGAGGCCACAATTGGGCGAGATGGCTGGCAATTGCCTGGATGGGATTTCACGTGATCCTCAGTATCTTCCATTCGCTTCCGGAGTTGGCAATTCATTGCCTGTTCTTTGCAGTGATCTCATGGTTGCTCTTTCGCCCGGTTGCCGCGCGGTATTTTGGCCCAGTGCGCGGTCGCTCGCCCAGCCCCTGATCCGGCAGGGCCCGGCGGCGAACTGATATCGTCAGAGATAAAGGTCTTATTTTATGCGATCCGTACTGCTCGCCCTGTTGCTGGCCGCGCCTCTGACGTTCGCGGCCGAAAAGCCTGAATGGGACAATCCCCGCGTCATTCACATCGGCACGGAGAAGCCGCACGCTACCATGATGATCTATCCGTCGGCCGCGCTGGCCAGGGCGGGGAACCGGGCACAATCGCCATGGTTTCAACTGTTGAACGGTACTTGGAAGTTCCAGGGTTCGCTTCGGCCATCCGATCGTCCGGTGGAATTCTACCGTCCGGATTACGACGATTCGCGATGGCGCACCATGCCCGTGCCCGCTTCATGGCAGATGCACGGATTTGACATTCCCATTTACACCAACATCATTTATCCGTGGCCGCAGGATCCGAAAGCTCCACCGCAGGTCCCGTACGATTTCAACCCGGTGGGGAGCTATCGCGTGCAGTTCCAGGTGCCGGCTGGCTGGAAGGGTCGGCAAGTCATCCTGCACTTCGATGGCGTCGATTCCGCCTTCTATGCCTGGGTGAACGGGCACAAACTCGGCTATCACGAGGATAGCCGCACACCGGCCGAGTTCGACCTTACGCCGCACTTGAAGGCGGGAACGAACCTGCTCGCGGTGGAAGTCTACAGATTCGGCGACGGCGCTTTTTTGGAAGACCAGGACATGTGGCGTATGAGCGGCATTTTCCGCGACGTTTACCTCTGGGCGCCGGCTCAACAGCACATCCGCGATTTTGAAGTGCAAACAGACCTCGATGGCGACTACCGGAACGCTGAACTGTCAGTGAAGGCGCTGGTCACTTCGAGCAAGGCCGGAAAGCTCTCCGTGACCGCAGATTTGTTCAACACCGCAGGCGCCGGTCTCGGGTCGGCCAAGGCGGAAATCGAAGCCGGAACTCAGGAGTCCGCAGCGAACCTGGTGATGGCCGTAAAGAATCCTGCCAAATGGAGCGCCGAGACGCCCACCCTATACCAGTTGTTGCTGACGCTGAGGGACGCGTCCGGCGCCGTGATCGAAGTGATTCCTACTCACGTTGGATTTCGTGAGGTGGAGATCAGGGGTGGACGATTCCTGGTCAACGGCAAGCCGGTCCTGATCAAAGGCGTCAACCGGCACGAGCACGACGAGAATACGGCCAAGGTGGTGTCGGTGGAATCCATGTTGCGCGACATCAAGTTGATGAAGCAGTTCAACGTCAACGCCGTTCGCACCAGCCACTACCCGAACGATCCGGCCTGGTACGATCTGTGCGACCGATACGGACTCTACGTGCTGGACGAAGCCAACATCGAGTGCCACCACTACGGAAACGACGTTCACAACCGGCTGACGAACGATCCCGAGTGGCAGGCGGCTTATCTGGATCGCGTTCAGAGCATGGTGGAGCGGGACAAAAACCATCCGTCCGTCGTGATCTGGAGCATGGGGAACGAGTCGGGCGACGGCATTAACGCCGCCGCGACTTATCAGTGGACGAAGCATCGGGACCCCTCGCGGCCATTCCACTACGAGGGTTCAACGGCCCACGGCGGCTCGAATTCGGACATCAATTCCTTCATGTATCCGAGCCCGGAGGAAGTGGTCCGTCACGCCGCTGAGCGTCCGAACATGCCGGAGATTCTTTGTGAGTACACCCACGCAATGGGGAACAGCAACGGCGGCTTGAAGGAGTATTGGGATATCTTCTACTCGGGTACCAACGCACAGGGAGCCTTCGTGTGGGACTGGGTGGATCAGGGCATTCGCCTGCCAGTTCCCGGCGAGTACAAGGCCAACAGCGCCAAGCCCACATTCCTGGCATATGGCGGATGGTGGGAGGACAAGACCGGCATTCGCAACGACAATGATTTCAACAACAATGGGCTGGTGGCCGCCGACCGCACACCGCACCCGGGCTTGTTTGCAATCAAGTACGTCTATCGCAATCTGCACGTGTCGCCCGTGGATCTTGCGGCGGGAAAGATCAAAGTGAAGAATTGGTTCTTCTTCACCAATGCCAAGGACGTCGCCTACGGGACATGGGAGGTGAAGGCCGAGGGCAAGACCATTGGGTCTGGACGCCTGCCAGAACTCGATATCGAGCCAGGGGCGGAGAAGGAGTTCACGCTCGCCCTGCCGAAGACCGCCCGGGAACCGGGAATCGAATATTGGCTGAACGTCAGTTTTGCGCTGAAGGCCGCGACATCGTGGGCCCCGCAAGGCCACGAGATTGCGTGGGATCAGTTCGCGCTTCCGTCGAACATGGACGCTCCCGTCTTCCGTCCTTCCAAACAGGCGCTGCTGGACGTGAAGGAAGCCGGCGATTCGGTGATGTTCTCGGGTAAGCAGTTCTCCATGCAGTTCGATAAGAAGCTCGGACTCCTGACTGGCTATACCTACCGCGGCACATCGGTGCTGGAACGCGGACCGAGACCGGACTTCTGGAGAGCTCCTACCAATAATGACCGCGGCGCGTGGAAGGTCTTCCGTGAGGGCGCGGAAGGGAACAAGGGCGTGAATATCGAATTATGGCGGGATGCGGGCGCCCAGTGGTCGGTGAAGGATGTGCGGCTCGACAAAGTGGACGACTCCACCGCGAGGATCACGGTGAATGCCGATCTGCCCGGTGTCGGCGCCACGTACTCGATGACTTATACGGTCTACGGCACGGGCGACATGATCGTTGACTCGACCTACCAGCCGGGATCCGAGAAAGTGGCGATGATGCCGCGGCTCGGGACGGAACTGGTGGCGTCCCCGGGACTCGAGAACCTGACCTGGTACGGCCGCGGCCCGCATGAAACGATGATCGACCGGAAGTTCGAGCGCATCGGCGTGTACAAGACGACGGTCGATGATGATTGGGTGGAGTACATGCGCCCTCAAGAGAACGGCAATAAAACCGACGTCCGTTGGGTGGCGCTCACCAACGCACAAGGCGCGGGCCTGATGGCAGTCGGATCGCCTTCGCTCAACGTAACGGCACGCCACTACACGAAATCCGATATGGAACGCGCTGGCTACACATTCCAGATGCAGCGGCATCCGGAGGTGTTCCTGAACCTCGATTGGAAGGAGATGGGCGCAGGCGGAATCGATAGTTGGAGTCCAAACGCGTACCCGATGGATGCGTATCGGATCCCCAGCGGTCAGGAACACAGCTATCGCTACCGGATCAGTCCCGTCGATGCGGCGACCGACCTCGGCGCAAAAGCTCGCGAGAAGTTCTGAATCAGCCGTCGCACTTTTCGAGTTCCAACTGGTCCCCGACTGCTGTTTGGGTAGCGGCGACAGTCCCCGCCGGAAGTTCCAGGACGGAGTGCGCCAGCAGATCCATGGCGATCCGGCGCTTGGGGACCGCGTGCCGGATCTTGCGGACCTGGCGCTTCTTGTTCAGGAACACGAGATCGATGGCGAACCGCATGCCGAAAGTATGCACGGCTTCGCACGGTACGATCCACAGGCCATCGCCAGGGACGAACTCGGTGTGCTTGAGCAAGCCGGTCCGGCGGGTGGCGCTGGTGTCGGCGATGGCGGCCCGGTCGGCCAGGATCGTGGCCCGCGTCTGATTATTGATCCGGAGCTTCATCAGTGGTTTCCAGCGTAACTCAGTGGCTCCGGCCATGGGAAGCGGGACGCGTGAGCCGGAACAGGATACGGGCCGGGATCATCGGAGCCATATGTTGGGCCCAGCCGGCGGTGATCGCGTTGCGGAACAGTGTCGCGAACGCGAATGGACGGCCCAGGGCTTGCCTGCATCTCTTTACGTGTTCCGTGGGCGAGATACCCAGCGCGGCCGAGTTGCCGGCGATCTCTCCGGTGAGAACCGCGCAGTACAAGCCGGAGCCAGTGAAAGGATCTACGAACGAGAGCGCATCGCCGGCATAGTAGGTGCTCGGCGACGGCGGGTCATCCAAGCGGTTCGAGAAGATTAGCGGACCCGTCGATAGCCACCTCATCTCGCGCGTCAGCGGACTCAGCCGTTCGCGGAGACTGGGGATCGTGGCGGCCACGGCATCGTAGTCGAAGTCGAAGCGGGCGAGGGCCGACTCGGTGGCCAGTCCGCAAACATTCGTGAGTCCTCCTTCGATCGCGTTCACTCCGACGTACCCGGAATCGAAGAAGTGCAATTCCACTGCATCGTCCGACGGGCCTCGGAAGTGAGTCTTGAAGCCGAAGAGCCTGGAACCGCGAGCCGTCTGGAGAGAGAGGTTGCGTCCGGTCGCGATCACATTGGGGCCGTCACAGCGTGGCGCTGATTCCGCGGATACCGCGCCGGCATCGACTGCGGCATCGAACAACAGTTTGTCAAAGGCAAACCGGCTCAACCCGTATGCCGGTTCGCTCAGCACCGCGCACTTCTCGCGACGACCGAAGCGGATGAGCATGCGGCGAACCCGGGCTGGAGCAGCCTGTCCAAAGCGGCCACGCACGCCGAGGTCTTCCAGAAAAGGCACGATCTCGGGCGAGAGAAACTCGCCGCAGACCTTGTGACGTGGAAGCCGGGACTTCTCTACCAGGTCGACCCCGCCACCCTGGCGGAGGGCAGCTAAGGCCGCCGCGGAACCCGCCGGACCGGCGCCGATGATGGTCACTCGCATCTCCACCCAGCATAACGAGCGGTCGGCCCTTTCCGATCAGGGTGGTGGTTTTCGGCCATGGTACGTCTTCGCGGTTGATTGATTCTATGGGAGTTAATAGTTGGCCGGAGGAGTGCACTGATGGTTGTGTCCCCAAAGGGGCTGGTTATGAAACGTTGGGCCTTTCTTCTCCTGATGACTGCCGCGGCGGTTTCCTTGATCGCGCAGTCCGAAGAAGATGCGCCAGGCAAGGATGTCGCGCGGCTCTCCGTCATGAACGGCGAAGTGAGTATCCGGCGCGGCGACGGCGGTGAGCTGATCGCGGCTGCCATTAACGCCCCGCTAGTGGTTACCGACCGCCTTCTGACCGGTCCGTCTTCGCGCGCGGAATTGCAGTTCGATTGGGCCAACATGATGCGGATCGGATCGCACGCCGAGGTACGGCTCGGCGAACTCGACCCGCGGCGGTACCAGATTCAGGTCGCCATCGGCACTACAACGTTCCGCGTACTCCGCGACAGCAATGTCGAGGTAGAGATCAGCACTCCGTCCGTTTCTGTTCGACCGCTGGGTCGTGGCGTATACCGGGTAACGGTGCTCGAGGACGGTTCCTCCGAGATCACAGTTCGTGCGGGCGAGGCTGACGTTTTCACTCCGCGCGGCTCCGAGCGCCTCACGGCGGGCAGCACGATGCTGGCGCGTGGTTCCGCTTCGGATCCCGAATTCCAGGTAGTAGAGGCTATTCCGGTTGACGACTGGGACCATTGGAACGACGAGCGCGACCGCACGCTGGAGCGTTCGCATTCATATGACTATGTTTCCCCAGACATCTACGGCGCCGAGGATCTGGACGGCCACGGCCGTTGGGTAAACTCCGACAGCGACGGTCCGGTGTGGGTGCCGACGGTGGCCCCGGGTTGGGCTCCATATCAGCTGGGCCGGTGGTCCTGGATGGATTACTACGGCTGGACCTGGATCAGTTATGACCCGTGGGGCTGGGCGCCATATCACTACGGCCGTTGGTTCAACTCGCCGATGTACGGGTGGTGCTGGTGGCCCGGCGCACGCCACGATCATTATCGCTGGAGCCCGGGGCTGGTAGCGTTCTTCGGTTGGGGTGGCCATGGCGGACATCACGCGGGCGTAGGGTTCGGCTACGGGAATATCGGCTGGGTACCTCTGGCGCCTCACGAACGGTACCACCCGTGGTACGGTCCGGGCGGGCGCGCAATGGGTAGCTCCATCATCGTGAACAACACGAATATCACGACCGTTTACCGGAACTCTCGGGCGGCGAACGGCATCACCGCGGTGAATAGCGAGGTGTTCGGGCGCCGTGCCGTGGGTCGGGGCGATCTGGTCAGAGTGGATAGCAGCCAACTGCAAAATGCCGGATTGGTGCGAGGAGCACTTCCGTTGACGCCCGGCCGCGAGAGCATGCGCCTGGCGGATCGGAGTGCCCAAACACCGGCTTTCAGTCGGGCTGTGGAGAGTCGGACGTTCTTCTCGCGTGGCAGTGTCGCTAATAAGCAAAGCACTTCTATTCAGGGAGTTACGCAGAGAAGCTATAGCAATGGTTCAGCTTCCGGAGCGACTGGAGGGCAGGGAACTGCCGGAGCCGGGGGATGGCGCAGGGTAGAATCGCAGCCGGGTCAAGGTGCCTCTGCTGTTCACGACGATAGCGTGCATCGGTTTGGCGACCCGGGTCCGCGTGCCACCGGCGGCTCAGCAGTCCACCAGCGGCCGCCAATCGGATAGTGGCTGGCGGCGGTTCGGCGACCCCAACTCGGCCAGCGGACGAGGGAGTAGTAACCCTGCCACGGATCGTGGATATCGGGCGCCGATGAACTCGGCTCCTTCGGCGGCTCCAGCACCGCGCGATCACCCGGAACGGGGTCAGTTCGCGGCAGCAGTATGCGCCATCAGGGGCGGACAGCTACGGCGGGTATCGCGGTTACCAGCCGTCAGAAGCACCGAGCCGTCCTTCGGGATCGCGGTCGTATGAGTCGCAGCAGCCGGTGAGGATCAGCCCGCCGATCGTCCGTGAGCGCCCACGGTCCTACGCGCCCTCTGGTGGCGGAACGAACCGGGGTGGCGGGGGTGGATCGTATAGTACGCCAGCTCCATCGCGGCCGTCGTACGGCGGAGGAGGCGGCGGGATGAGTCGCGGCGGTGGAAGCCACCCGTCGTCCAGTGCGCCGTCCTCCCACGGTGGTGGCGGTGGCAGCGGAGCGAGCCATAGCGGTGGTGGCGGTGGCGGGCGGGGACACGGGCGCTAAGACGCCGGACCCCGTTCAGTACTGCAAAGAGTTTCTTCCCTTAGGCCTGGATCGGGCGTCATGCCGGTCCGGGCCTCTTTTTTGTGTGCCGGGCGGGGTAGGTCCGAAACGTGACATAATGTAAGTTATCTAAAGTCAGGTACTCGCTATCTATGGCGCGGCATCTATGTCGGTTTTAGAACCGTGGAAATCTCATCAACGGCTCAGCACTAGGTTGAGTCTTTGATGTACAAGAGTGTACACTTCAGTTGTGGATCTGAATGTCAGTGAGGCCCGTCGGCAGCTTCTCACACTGGTAGACGATTTACCCCAAGAAGGGGTCACGCTCATGAAGCATGGGAAACCGGTAGCGCGCCTGGTCCCGATTGACCCTCCGCGGAAAAAACGGATTATTACGCTCCCGTTGCTCGAAGGCAAGGGGGAACCCGGCCCGCTCTGCCCAACTACTGAAAACCCCTATGATCTCATTTTTCCCTGACATCAATGTCTGGTTGGCTATGACATGGCAGCGTCATCCGTTCTTCAGTACTGCCAGTGCGTGGTTCAGCCAGATCCCAGCCAGTGATCGTCTGTTGTTTTCCCGTATCACTCAGCTCGGCCTGTTGAGATTGTTAACGAACGCTCAAGTGATGGGCGAAAGTGCTGTACTGCTCAACGACGCGTTTGCCTTGTATGACCGTTGGCTCGAAGACTCACGCGTTGAATTGGTTCGCGAACCGCGCGGGATCGAACTCCTGTTCCGGCAGACGTCCGCTCCATTCGCAATGCAGCCGGCGACCAAAGCCGTGACAGACGCGTATCTGGCGGCATTTGCAGAAGCCGAAAATGCCACCCTGGTAACTCTCGATCGAACGCTGGCAAATACGGCACGCTTCCGGCAGTCCACGGTTTTACTGCTTTCCTCCTAGCGCTACGGCGCGGCGAACGGGTCCATCGACTTGCTCCACAACGATACGGACCGGTCGAACGCAAATCGGAATCCGTTGCGTGCGATTCCCTGCAATTCCGGTTCACTGAACTTGAATTGCTTACGGGCGATCTCGAACTCGCCGTCGAGCGTGCAGCGGAACAGCGCCGGATCATCCGTATTCAGCAGCAGCGGGACGCCGGCGTCGTAGAGCGCCCTCACCGGATGCTTCTCCATGGAATCCACCACTCCGGTGAGCACGTTGCTGGTGAGGCAGATTTCGAGCGGGATCTGGTGGGACCGCAGGTAGTCGAGCAAAGCCGGATCGCCCACCGCGCCGATGCCGTGGCCGATGCGCTCGGCGCCGATCTCCAGCGCTTCCCATACGCCCTCCGGCCCGGTCGTCTCGCCCGCGTGCGCATGCAGATGCAGTCCCCGATCGCGAGCCCACTTATAGAGATCCGCGAAGTTCGCGGCGGGCCCTCGCGCTTCGTCTCCGCCGATGCCGATGGCCACCACGCCTTCCCGAACCCGTTCCGCCGCCAGTTCGGCCACACGCCAGGCATCTTCCATCGGAAACTGCCGGACGATGTCGATGATCCAGCGCACGTTCACGGGAGAGCGCGCGGCGGCGCGCTGTACGGCTTCGTAGACCGGGGCGAAATCCTCACCCTTCCACAAAACGACGCCGGCGGAAAGCGTGATCTCGGCGTAGGAAACATTTTGCGAGTGCAGCGTTTCGAGCAATGCGCGCGTGGCGATGGCGTAGTGTTCGGGCGTCCGCATCCGTTTGCACACCCAGGCATAGGCCTTGAGAAAGCCCAGAAAGTCCGGATAACGGTATCTTTCGGCGATTTCCTCATCGGTCAGGCCGGGATCGATCTCACGCAATGTAGCGGGTTCCACTGAGCCTTCCAGGTGCAGGTGGAGTTCGGCTTTTGGCCAGCGGCGAAAGTTGTGCGGCACTTCTTGCCATAATAACGTCGATGACTAATCTTGAAGTGGAAGCCATCGTCGGTGGCTACCACGGGGACCCGTTTCGGATTCTCGGACCGCACATGGTGGAGCCCGGCGACCCTGACCTGGGCTGGAAGGTGCAAGCGTTTGCGCCCCAGGCCAAGAGCCTTGAAATCCTCATCGACAAAGTAGCTCAGCCGATGACGAAGGAGCACCCGACCGGGTTCTTCGGCGTGAAACTCGACTCCAACCCCGGCCCTTACCGTTTCCGCGCCCGTCTCTGGAACGGAGCCATCGCCGAGTTTGACGATCCCTATCGCTTCCCTCCCCTGGTCAGCGATTTCGATCTGCATCTGCACGCGGAAGGAACCAACTACGAGGCGTACAACATGCTCGGTGCCCATTGCACGGAGAGCGAAGGCGTGGCCGGAGTGCGTTTCACGGTATGGGCCCCCAACGCCGAAGTGGTCACCGTAGTGGGCGACTTCAACGCGTGGGATGAGCGGCGTCACCCGATGCGGCTCCGTTCGGCCGGGGTCTGGGAGATCTTCCTGCCCGGAGTAGGAGATGGCGCGCACTATAAGTACGCGGTCCGTTCGCGCGTGCATGGCTACCGCCAGCAGAAGGCCGATCCATACGCGTTCGGCTCCGAGACGCCGCCCAAGTCCGCTTCCGTGGTCCGGGATCTCTCGAACTATCAGTGGGGCGACGCCCAGTGGCTGGAGCGCCGCGCTGCGCAAGAGATACTGAACCAGCCGGTCTCGATCTACGAGGTCCATGTCGAATCGTGGCTGCGCGGGCCGCGCAACGAATGGTTGACCTATCGCGATCTGGCGCAATCGCTGGTGGAGTACGTCAAAATGATGGGCTACACGCACGTGGAACTGCTGCCCATCATGGAGCATCCGTTCTCTGGTTCGTGGGGCTATCAGGTGACTGGATTCTTCACGCCCACCGGCCGCTTCGGAACGGCCGACGATTTCATGTACTTCGTCGATCACTGCCACCAGAACGGAATCGGAGTCATCGTGGACTGGGTACCCGGGCACTTCCCGAAGGACGCGCACGGGCTCGCCTATTTCGACGGCACGGCGCTCTATGAACACGCCGACCCGCGCAAGGGCGAACACAAGGACTGGGGCACGCTGATCTTCAACTACGGACGCAATGAGGTCCGTTGTTTCCTCATTTCGAATGCGCTGTTCTGGCTGAAGAACTACCATATCGACGGGCTGCGAGTGGACGCCGTCGCCTCCATGCTCTACCTGGACTACTCCCGCAAAGCCGGCGAGTGGGTCCCGAATATTTACGGCGGCAATGAGAATCTCGAGGCAATCGACTTCATCCGGAGATTCAACGAGCTGGCCCACACGGTGCCGGGAGCGATGACCATTGCCGAGGAATCCACGTCATTTCCGGGTGTCTCGCGTCCCGTGTACCTGAACGGGCTCGGATTCACAATGAAGTGGAACATGGGGTGGATGCACGACATGTTGCACTACTTCTCAGAGGATCCGGTCCACCGCAAATTCCATCACAACAGCATCACGTTCAGCATGCTGTACGCATTCAGCGAGAACTTTGTGCTGCCCATCTCGCACGACGAAGTAGTGCACGGGAAGGGGTCGCTGATCGGAAAGATGCCCGGTGATGAGTGGCAGAGGTTTGCTAATGTGCGAACGTTTCTAGCGTACATGTACGCCCACCCTGGTAAGAAGTTGCTGTTCATGGGCTGTGAACTCGGACAGGTGGAAGAGTGGAACAGCGACTCCTCCGTGCGCTGGGATGTGCTTCATTTCGACTATCACCGCAAATTGCAGGCCCTCGCCCGCGAGCTAAATCGCTTCTATCGCAGCCAGCCCGCGCTCTATGAGGTTGACTTCGCTTACCAGGGCTTCGAGTGGATCGATTTTCGCGACGTGGAACATTCCATCATCGCGTTTTCGCGGTGGAGCGCCGGGCGCAAAGACTTCCTGATTATCCTTTGTAACTTCACGCCGGTGCCTCGAACGCTGTACCGTGTCGGAGTGCCCCAGCGTGGATTCTACCAGGAGGTGTTCAATACCGACGCCGAGATGTTCGGCGGCAGCAACCTGGGAAACGGCCCGCATTGGATTCCATCGGAGGACGTGTTTTTCCACAACCAGTCGCAGAGCATCCTGGTCACGGTGCCGCCGCTGGCCGTGACCGTGTTCCGCTGCGCGTCCCCGCTGCCCTTGCCCGTAGCGCCAGCCGGCATTCCAGACGCACCGGCCTGACCCACATCGGCGTATCATCTCGGCGTATCATCAATGGTCATGACAAGGCGTATGTTCCTCGCCGCGACTGCGGCGGCCCGCTACACTTGCGCCGCTCAGTCCGGCACAGGGAAAGACTATACTGCGCACGGAGACCTGGTGATTGAGCGGGTCGTCTCCGGCAAGCCGCACTCGGGCAAGGTGCTGGCCGCCATCCAGCCGCACTCGGACGACATCCCGCTCTTCGCCGCCGGCACGGTGGCCAAGTTGCTCAACGAAGGGTACACGGGCCATCTGATCCGTGTCACCAACGATGACTCGGCCGGTCCCGGCACGGTGGGCACCACGGTTCTGGCCAATGAGAAGGACAACGACGAAGTGGCCCGCGTCCTGGGGCTACAGAGCGTCTTCAACCTAAACTACCCGAACCACAACATGGACGGAACCTCGCGTCCGGAACTTCGCAGCCGTCTGATCTTCATATTCCGCCTGTTGAAAGTGGACACGGTGATCAGCTACGACCCTTGGGGCCGGTACGAGGAGAATCCCGATCACTATGTGACATCGGCCTGCGTCGAGGCCGCATGCTGGATGGCGGGAGGATCCAAGGACTATCCCGAACATTTCGCCGCTGGGCTAAAGCCACACTCGGTGCGCGAGAAATACTACTATGCTCGATTCGACCAGCGCGTCAATCGAGTGGTGGACATCGCATCCACTATCGAGAAGAAGATTGACGTGAACCTGGTGAATATCGCTCAAGGTCCGGCTGGAGTCAGCGGGTCGAAG
The DNA here is from genome assembly GCA_963737465.1 of uncultured Acidobacteriota bacterium. GTDB lineage: Bacteria > Acidobacteriota > Terriglobia > Bryobacterales > Bryobacteraceae > TMP-7. Next base: position 174,094 of record CAVTTC010000010.1, on the reverse strand, counting down.
CTGCGGCGCTCGCTGGCCGAGCGGGGACAACGGCTGGCGCTCCTGGGCGACGATGATGCCACGGCAAACCGGGCCTATATCCGTGAGTTCGTGTTGAAGCGAGACGCCGACATCGCCCGAATGCACGGTCTTCGATGGGCCGAACAGTTTCACTACATCGGACCGGAGGCGGATCCGGTGGCGGGTTTTGTGAAAGCGAACGCGCTGCCGGCGAAGTAAGAAGCGCCTCACGCTTTTTCGGAAAGTTCGAAGCGGCCATCCGGCAACAACAGATATCGGTGCCCGCGCCACACGATGTGATTGCCAAAGAATCCGGCGATCCAGAATACGAAGCTCAGCACGTCCTGTAGCGGTAGCAGCCACCAGTTGACTCGACTGCGAAGCGCGGTTCGGGCCACTGCCTCCGCCGCCAGCGCTCGCAGTCCCAGAGCCAGCAGGACCATGATCCACCAGTCCGGGGCGGCGACAAACAGCAACAGCGCGAGCGGGAGCGGATTCGTGAATACTTGCCCGATGTACCCGGCCGGGCGGGATCGGCGGGTGCTGCGCGCCCACCGCAGGCGGTGCGCAAAATTCTGGTGCAGGCCCTGCGACCCGATGCGGTGCTCGATGACGTACGACGAGAGGATCACGCCGATGCCGGCATCCGCTGCGCGCGCCCCGATCACGAAGTCCTCAGCCAGGTAGTCCTTGACCGCGTCGAAACCTCCGATCCGTTCGATCGTGCTTCTTCGGGCGACAATGGTTGGACCCACGGCGAACCGCATTCCTTCCAGCATTCGCGCCACCAGCGCGCCCCCCCAGAACTCCGTGTTCATTCCCGCCGCTTCCAGCTTCGACCAAAAGCTGCCGCCCGCCACTGCTCGATAGGGGCATGTCGCAACGCCCACCGCCGAGGTCCGGAACTCCGCGGCCACTGTGGCCAGCATCCGTGAATCCACGCGAATATCGCTATCGCTCATCACCAGCAGGTCATACGAAGCCGCCCGCAGCATATGGTCCAGGCTAAACACCTTGGCATTCGGATAGGGCGGCTCGCCGGTGACGATCACGAGGGTCGAAATTTGTGGATACTCCCGTCGAAGCCGGTTCACCACGGCCGCGGCCGGGTCATTGCCGTCGCGCACTGCAAACAGGATTTCAAAGCTGGGATAATCCTGCGTGAAGAATGACCGGAGATTGTCCTCCAGCCCTTCGTCCACTCCGTGCAGCGGTTTCAGGACGCTGACAGGTTCAGTGGATGCCGAGGCGGGAGGACGCACGCTACGGTAGCTCCGCACCGCCACGAGCGTGAGGACACAGTACACCATCGAGCCTGCTACCAGGGCCCACAGCAACAGCGCGATTGCGGTTAACACGGACTATTCGCTGACAGCTTTAGTCTCGACCAAAGCTTGCAGGTCGGCGATGAACTGGTCAACGGTGCGGGCGCCCTGGTCGCCGTGCTTCCGGTTACGAACCGAAACCGTACCCTCCTGCGCCTCGCGATCGCCCACCACGAGCATGTACGGCACCTTCTGCAACTGGGCTTCGCGGATTTTGAGGTTCACTTTCTCCTTGCGATCGTCCAGGTGAACGCGCACTCCGGCCTCGGCCAGTTGCTTCTCCAGCTTCTGTGCGTACTCGAGTTGCCGGTCTGTGATGGGCATCACCACTGCCTGCACCGGAGCCAGCCAAACCGGGAACGCGCCGGCATAGTGTTCCACCAGGATCCCGAAGAAACGCTCGATGGATCCGTACAGCGCGCGATGAACCATGAGCGGCTGGTGAGCCTTGCCGTCCTCGGCGATGTATTCCAGGCCAAACCGGCGAGGCAGCGTGAAGTCAAACTGCACAGTCGAGAGCTGCCACTTGCGCCCGATAGCATCCACCAACTTCACGTCGATCTTCGGACCGTAGAAGGCGGCCTCGTCGGCCATCACCTTGGCGTTGATGTTGAGGCGATCTACGGCGCGTTTCAGCGCGTTCTCGGCCAGTTGCCACTGATCGGCCGAGCCATCGTATTTCCCGCTGGCCCCGCCATCCCAGGTAGAGACCTCTGCTTCGTAGCTGTCGAAGCCGTAGGTCTTGAGAACGTCCACGGCGAACTGAAGGCAGTTCACCACCTCATCTTCTATTTGTTCGGGCGTGCAGAAGATGTGCGCGTCATCCTGGGTGAATCCGCGGACGCGCATCAGCCCGTGCATCGTGCCGGACCGCTCATAGCGATACACCGTGCCGAGTTCGCCCAGCCGCACCGGAAGGTCCCGGTAGCTGCGCAGACGGTCCTGGTAGATCAGGATGTGGCCGGGGCAGTTCATCGGTTTCAGCTGATATTCGGCGTCGTCCAACTCCATGGGAGTGAACATGTTCTCGCTGTAGAAGTTGGCGTGACCGGAGGTCTTCCAGAGATCGCGCCGCATCACGTGCGGGGTGTACACCAGCGAGTAGCCACGAGCCAGATACTGATCGCGCATCCAGTCTTCCAGGATCTTCCGAATGCGACCGCCCTTGGGGTGGAAGAAGATGAGGCCTGGACCGGCGAGTTCCTGGATGCTGAACAGGTCGAGTTCCTGGCCCAACTTCCGGTGGTCGCGCTTCTTCGCCTCTTCGAGCTTGGTGAGGTACGCATCCAGGTCCTTCTTGGAGAACCAGGCGGTACCATAGATTCGCTGCAGCGACGGGTTCTTCTCATCGCCTTTCCAATGCGCCCCCGCCACGGAGAGCAGTTTGAACGCCTTAATGCGCGACGTGCTGGCGACGTGCGGGCCGCGGCAGAAATCGATGAACCGCGGTCCCAGCGTGTACTCCGTGAACACCGAATCGGCCTTTTCGGTGATGAGTTCGCACTTCATCCAGTCGTCGCGATATTTCCGGAGGCCGTCGTCCTTCTGGGTGAGAATACGTTCGTACGGGAGTCCCTTCTGCTGCAACTCCCACATGCGCTTTTCGATCTTCTCCAGATCTTCCGGGGTGAACGGAGTTTCGCGCTGGAAATCGTAGTAGAAGCCATTGTCGATGGGCGGCCCCACGCCAAGCTTCGTCTCCGGATACAGTTCGAGCACCGCCGCGGCCAGCAGGTGGGCCGTCGAGTGCCGGTACACATAGAGCGCGTCCTGATCGTTGCCGCGGGCAGTGAGGATCTCGAGTTTCGCGTCTCCTTCAAGCGGGCGAGTCAGGTCATACAGATCGCCGTTGACGCGCGCCACGACGGCATCATCCGCAAGGCGCGGGCTGATCGACCTGGCGACGTCGATGGGTTTGCTGCCGCTCGGAACTCTCTGGACACTACCGTCCGGCAGGGTGATTTGAATGTCGCTCATTAAACTTCAGCGTAGCAAATAGCAGGCCATACTCAGTATTCCACCGAGATTAGAAACAAGCCTTGCGCGGGAGCGGTGGGTCCGGGGGGAATCCCGCTGCCCAGTTCCAGGCGGATCCGCAGCCCGGTTTCATCCACGTTACCTTTGCCGGTTTCGATGAGAACGCCGATGATATTTCGCACCATGTGCTTCAGAAATCCGCTGCCGCGGACGCGATAGATCAGCCGCTCGCCGGTCCGCTCGATTTGGGAGGAAAAGATCCGCCTCACTTTGCTCAGGCCAAGGTGATCGCGCTCGTCGGAGGCGGCGAACGCGCTGAAATCGTGCTCGCCCTCGAATAGGCGCGCTCCCGCAATAATCGCGACTTCGTTCAGCGGATATGGATGGTGGTGGACGTAGCGGCGATCGAAGGGTGGACAGATCTCCTCGCGATAGATCCGGTATTCGTACGTCTTGGCGATCGCGTCGTACCGGGGATGGAACTCCGGGGCAGTTTCTTCAACGCTCAACACCCGGATGGAGTGCGGTAACAGGCGGTTAATGGCCTTGCGCAGATTGTCCACCGGAATGGGGTTTTCCAGTGAAAATGCGGCCACTTGGCCCAGAGCGTGGACACCCGCGTCGGTCCGGCCCGATGCCGCCACCTGCACCGGACGTCCTTCGATCTCGCTGACGATGGATTCGAGGGTACCTTGAATCGTGGGCAGCCCCGGCTGTACCTGCCACCCGTGGAAATCGGTGCCGTCGTAGGCCACGCGAATCCGGATGCGCCGCACTTCTCGTTCGCCTATTTACGGGACCCAGGCTTCACCACGGGACTGCCAGCCTGGCACAACGGGCAGTTGTCGGGCGGATACGAAATCACTTTCAGGGTCGCAAGAGCCACCCGAGGAACACCCAACTCCACATGGCCGCCGCTGCGGTCGATAATGGATCCCGCGCCGAGCACCGTAGCGCCGGATGCATTCAGCACATCGATCACCTCTCGCGAACTGCCTCCGGTAGTAACCACGTCCTCCACCACGATCGCCGCTTCGCCCTTCTCCACTGCGAATCCGCGTCGCATCACCATGGCGTTGGTCGCGTCGCGTTCGGTGAAGATGAATCGCGCACCGAGATGACGTGCAACTTCGTGTCCGATGATCAGGCCGCCGATCGCCGGGGACGCGACTACCTGGACCTTACCGTAGCCGCCCAAGCGGTCCGCCAATTCCTCGCCCAGGATTGCGGCGTTGTCCGGATACTGCAGCACTAGGGCACTCTGTAGGTATTCGGGACTGTGCAGGCCGCTGGTGAGCCGGAAATGGCCTTTCAGGTAGGCTCCGGTCTTCTTGAACAGCTCGAGTGTGTCGTTCGATGTAAGTGGCAACGTCGATTACTATAACAGGACGCTACGCCTCCTGCGCAACTTCCGCTGACGGCTGATCGAAGCTGTATCCAAATCCCCGCACCGAACGGATGAAACCGGGATTGGTTGGGTCTGTTTCGATTTTTTGGCGCAGCCGCAGGATGTACACATCCACAGTGCGGTCCGTAACCGCGCGGTCATGCCCCCACACGCTGTCGAGTAATTGCTCGCGGCTGAACACAACACCCGGGCGGCTCATCAGAAAATCGAGCAAACGGAATTCGGTGGCGGTGAGGGCGATCTCCTCGGTGTTCAAAAAGACGCGGTAGCTGGTGCGATCCAGTTCCAAGGTTCCCGCTTTGAGCGTCTTCGCCGGCGCGTTGGTGCCCCGGAACTGGATTTTGATTCGCGCGACCAGTTCACGTATGAAGAATGGTTTGACGATGTAGTCGTTGGCGCCGAGTTCGAGGCCCACGATCCGATCCGTTTCCGACGCGCGGGCCGTCAGAAAGATCACCGGGATATGAGCTAGCTCGGCGGTCGCCCGGATTCCCTTGCAGATGTCCAGACCGTCGGAATCGGGCAGCATGATGTCGAGAAGGATCAGGTCAGGGCGCTGCTGGCGGCACAACTCAATCGCGCCACGGCCCGTTTGCGATCCAACCAGCGCAAAACCTTCTTTTTCAAGGTTGTATTTCAGAAGAGCGAACAGGTCTGCGTCGTCTTCGATGAGAACGATCTTCTTCATCACCCTTACTGTAACTGAAAAGTAATTACGATTTGATTACAGTTACGTTTCACGTGGCTGAACTGCGGCGGTTTCGGGTTGCATCTCGCTCAGATCGGAGAGGACTTCAGGCAGACCGATGTCTTTCGTCGGGAGGGTAAACCGGAAAATCGAGCCTTGGTTCGCGGAACTCTCCACCCAAATCTCGCCGCCGTGCGCACGCACCAGGTGCTTTGCAATGGCCAAGCCGAGCCCCGTGCCTCCCAGTTCGCGGGACCGGGCTTTGTCCACGCGGTAGAAACGTTCGAATAACCGTGGCAGGTCGGCGGCTGGAATCCCGATACCCGTATCGCGAACGTAGATCATCACCCGGTCATGCTCCATGGGGGTGGCCCCCAGTCTCACGGAACCTCCGGCGGGAGTGTACTTGAGTGCATTGTCGAGAAGGTTGGTGGCGATCTGGTGAACCGCGGTCGAATCGCAGAAGACCTCGGTTCCCGGCGGAGCCGCCTCTCGAACGAGGAAGATCTTTTTCTTGTCGGCCATCGGACGCATGGCGTCGATCTGCTCGGCGAGAAGCGCATTTACATCGTAATGCTCGAACTGGAAACGGTACCGCTTCAGCTCGATCCGCGAGAGCGTCAACAGATCCTCGGTCAACAGGCGCAGTCGCTCGGCGTTCTGCCGGATGATCACCAGGAATCGCATGTTGTTTTCCGGGTCGTGGATGGCGCCATCGATCAACGTTTCGGTGTAACCCTGGATCGAGGCAAGCGGGGTTCGCAGTTCGTGGGAAACGTTGATGACGAAATCCTTTCGCACGCGCTCGAGTTTCTCCAACTCCGCATGTTCCTGTTCCAGTTGCTCGAACATACGCTCCAACTTCTCGCCCGTCTCATTCAGTTTGACGCCCAATACTCCGAGTTCGTCACTGCTCCTCAGCTTCAGCCGGGCTTTGAAGTTTCCCTGAGCCAGCTTGCCGGCGAACTCTATGATCGCTCCGAGTTTTGAGGAGAAGAATCGGGCGAAATATGCGGCCAGCAGTATGGACGGCAGAAACGCCAGGGCGGTGGACACCAGGACCTTTTCGCGGATTACATTCACATTGGTCGAAATTCGTGACAACGGAACGGCCAGCCGGATGGCCCCGCCTTCCAGCGGCACGGCCGCATAGAGAAAGCTCACTCCCATGGTGGGGCTCTCCCGGGTCAACCATCCCTCCGTTCCTTGAAAGGCCTGGATCAGTTCCGGCCGGTTGCCATGGTTTTCCATCGTCGCCGGATCGTTCTCGGAATCCGCCAATACCTTCCCGTCGTTCCTCACCCACGTCAGACGGGAGTTGGCTCTTTGGGCGTAACCTTTGAAATCGCGCAGCAATTCCTCGCGGGGCACGGACGCCAGCACCCGGCCCTTCTCGAAGAGATCCACGCGCAGGGTATCCTGATAATTCCGCTCGGCGACGCGTGAGACCAGGACGTCAATCGCGGTGAGTGCCACGATGAGGATGCCCAATACCGCCAGGATGAGGCGAGTGAAGATTCTTGCGGTCAATACCCAATTGTAGCCGTGCCGGAATGGCATTCTGGGAAGAGTGCCCGTCTCCAACCTTACCGGCGCGCGCCTGAGCGTGCTGCTCATCTTCTTCGTTCACGGCCTGGTTTTCTCCACGTGGGTCTCGCGGATCCCCGCTGTGCAAAGCAACTTGGGGCTGTCGTCCGGCCGGCTTGGCTTCGCTCTGCTGGGCGTCGCCGCGGGATCCATCGTCTCTATGCCCGTCGCCGGATGGCTTGTCTCACGTTTCGGTTCGCGGCTCGTGACAGCGATGTCATCCCTATGGTTCGCGTTGGCGCTGGCTCCGCCTGCGTTCGCTACTTCGGCCTTCACCCTGGCGCTCGCGCTGGCATTGCTCGGTCTGGCGGCGGGGGCCATGGACGTGTCAATGAACGCGCAGGGGGTAGTCGTGGAGCGATTGGCCCAGAGACCCATGATGTCGGGTTTCCACGCGGCGTTCAGCGTTGGAGGAATGGTGGGTTCCGGGTTCGGCGGCCTGGTGGCGAAGCTGGGCGTAGACGTTCGCGAACATTTCGTGTGGGCCGCTGCGCTTTACGTCCTGCTGGTGGCCGTTGCGGTCCGCGGACTGGTTCCGGCTGCGGCGGATACCTCGCACGGGCGCCATGGTCTGCGGCTGACAGCGGCCATCGCCGGGTTGGGCGCACTTTCTTTTTGCTTCTTCCTCAGTGAGGGTGCTATAGCTGACTGGAGCGCGCTTTACCTTTCGAAGTCGTTGGGCGCGGGCCCCGCATTGGCAGCGGCGGGATATGCGCTGTTCTCGATGGCAATGGCACTGGGGCGGATCGCCGGCGACAGTCTGCGCTCGCGCTTCGGCGCTGTCTTTCTCGTGAGGCTGGGCAGTCTATCCGCCGCCGCCGGCCTGGCTGCCGCACTCCTGTTTGCGCGCACGCCGCTGGCACTAGCTGGATTCACGATGGTCGGATTCGGCTGCTCCATCATCGTCCCCATCACGTTCGCCGCGGCGGGCAATCTGCCTGGAGTCTCCTCGGGGGGAGCGCTGGCGACGGTGGTCGCGGCCGGTTACTTCGGTCTGTTTGCCGGACCTCCCCTGATCGGGATGGCCGCCGAAGCGATTTCGCTCCGCTGGGCGCTGATGATCGTCGTTGGCCTGTGCCTGGCGGGCGCCGCCCTTTCGGGCTTTGTGCGAACTTCTGAAAGGAAGCCGTGAGTGAGGGCATTTATGAATATGCGGTGGATAACGCTGGTTCCCTTGACGGTTCTGATCGCGTGCATGGTGGATGCCGCGAGCGATCAGGTGGCCATCGGCGCAGTGATCAAGGAGTTCAACGCCGCCGTCGCCGTGAATGACTTTGCGCGGGTCAGCGCGACGTTTGCCGACGCTGCGGGGCCGGCCGCCAAAGCTCTACGCGATTCGGCGCCCAAACGCCTTCCGTGGGATGAACGGACCGCTCTGCGAATTACGGTGGATCAAGTCCGTCTCACCAGCCGTGGCCGAGCAGTGGCCGAAGCCACTCAGAGCGACACGTCTCTGATGTTGGGTGATTCCCGGAAATGGCACTGCACCTTTATGATGGTGAAGTCGCGCGGGAGTTGGAAGATCGCCGCTTACAGCGAGACGCCGATCATCGATTAGCGGCGGCGGTGAGTTGTTTCGAATCGCTTCCGCCGCGCGCGGAGCCAGAACTCTTGTTATCGCAGACAACTCCGATGGCGGAGTGATCAACGCAACTGGATGGTTGCTGTGTTCCGCAACGCCAGAAACGGCCCCGCGATGTTCGAGCTTTCCGCTCGCTCGCGCCCGAAGAAGTCGACTTCGCAGGATTTCACCAGCGGAGTCTCGGGCAGCGTTTCCGGGACCTTCCACGTAAGCAACATCTGCTCCGGCGAGAACTCCGCCTGCGCGCGGATCGCAGTCGAGTGCGGACCGGAGTCCTTGGCCGGCGGCGCGTCACCCGCGGTTGAAACGTAGACGTTGTAATCGGCGACGTTGCCGGCATCGCCCGATGCAATTGGCTTGCCCTGGTCAACGACGATGTTGTTGATGAACCGGTTTCCGGTGGACGTCAACCTCCGGCCTCGCAGTGAACGACTGGTCGCGACTTTCGCCACCACGAGTTCTTCCGAAACCCGGCCGAACAGGTTGTGCGCGATGGTTACGTTGTCGCTATCAGCCACGCGCACACCCTGCCCGTCGATGTTCCAGATGACATTGTGATCCACCAGGTTAGGCAATTGCGAGGCTTCGATAAAGATCGCCGCCTGAACGGTGCTGATGTCATGGATGATATTGCCAGTGACGCGTGAATTCCGGTTGTCCCAATCCAGCCAGATGCCTTCCCCTCCCACGATATGCGACACGTGATTGTTTCGCACCAGCGTACCCTGGTTGATTAACAGTTTAATACCTGCCACTTCCCAGTGAAATTGGGCGTCCTGCCAGCCGCAGTTGGATATCTCGTTGTCTTCAACAAGCGCGAATGACACCCCCAGGCCGCGAATACCGGCGCTCCCGCAATCGTAGATTCGGTTGCGCCGCAGGATGTTGTGGCCTAGGTCGGGGTCGGTACGCCGCGGGAATCGGCGGTCGCCGTGCTCAAATGTCTGGTACCCGGCCTCGATACCAACCGAGTTGACGTGCCGCACCGTGTTCCCTTCCACGATCCAGTGATGCCCGCCCATGGTGAACAGTGCGCCAACGCCAACGCGCGGCAGTCCGTTGGCACAGTGCTCCAGGGTGAGTCCGCTGATGCGGATGAATCCCAGCCCCGCCGTTTCCGGCTGAATGATGTGCGGCTGTACAGCTGCCTCAAACAACTTTCCGTTCGGGTTCCCGCTGTCGAAAGCGTGGATGTGTACCGTCTTCCCGTCCGGAGCCACCCAGTACGAACCCGGCAGCCGCACCAGGTCTTCATAAGTCGCGAGTTGCGACATTCGCCGTCCGTCCTGAAACAGCATTCCGCGTGGCAGCGAGTAAGGAACACGTCCTTTCCAACGGAGGGCCCATTCCATCAGGTCCAGTTCCTGGTTACTGGCATTCGGAGTCCGGAACGGGAGATAGCCGTTCTCGAAGAACTCGTCCGGGAGCGCGATCATCCAGAGTGTTTTCGAAAATATGTTGCGGGCGCCTGCGGCGTTGTCCTTGTCATTCGGATCCAGGGAACGCTGCCACGCGCCAGTCAGCACCCGCGAGCCCTTGAGGATCACCTGGTCTCCCGGCGCGGCCTCATACGCGATCATCCGATCCGGCGCCTCACCGCCAGACCGCGGCCGCACCAGTTCGCGATACACACCGGCATGAATCAGCACGCGCTCTCCCGGCTTCAGGAGCAAGGCGGCGCGGCTGATGGTGCGAAACGGGAGAGCTTCGGTACCCGGGTTGTCGTCCGAAGCCCGCGGGTGATTCTGACTGGCGTGGTAGGTTCTCGAGTAGCGCGTCTGATCGCTCCAACTCGGGAACGGAGTGCCGTCAGGAAGCAGCGAAGAAGGCATGGTGGCCGCCAGCGCCGCACTGCACCACGCGAATGCCAGGAGAACCCGCATACACCCGGCGATCCCCGCAGCCAGACGGGATGAAAGAACGGCGGGCGCACCCGCCAGCGTATTCAGTACGGTTCTGCGGTTCATAAGGGGAATTTCGCTTCCAGCATATACCGGGACGGTTCATATGAGGGGCTCATGGACCTCGCGCCGCGCAATTGCCGAGCCGAATCCACGCGAAGGCTCTCGAAGTTCGATACGATGTCCTGTTTGGAGCTCTTGTGAAAACCATACTTCGCTTCGTAGCGATCACCGCATCGCTCGTGGCCGCATTCGGCCAGGATGCCTTCCAACTCAAGGACGGTGACCGAGTCGTCTTCTATGGCGACAGCATCACCGATCAGCGCTTGTACACGACGTTTGTCGAAACCTACGCCGTAACCCGCTTCCCTCAGCGCAAGATCGCGTTCGTCCACTCAGGCTGGGGCGGCGATCGCGTCACCGGAGGCGGTGGCGGTGGTGTTCAAATCCGCCTGACTCGCGACGTGGTTGCGTACAACCCGAACGTCGTTACCATCATGCTGGGCATGAACGATGGCCGGTACCGCAAGTTCGATCAGCAGCTTTTCGATCTGTATGCCGGCGGCTATCGCGCCATCGTGAAGAGGCTGAAGACCGACTTGAAGGACGTCCGTATCACCGCCATTCAGCCCTCGCCGTACGACGACATTACTCGTGCGCCGATGTTCGAGGGCGGATACAATGCCGTCCTGCTGCGGTATTCCGATTTCATCAAGGAATTGGGCGCCGGGGAATCGCTCACCGTCGCCGATCTGAACCGTCCCGTGACGGCGATGCTCGAACGCGCGAAAACCGCCGATGCGCAGACGGCCCTGAAGATCATCCCGGATCGCGTTCATCCCGGCCCGGCGGGACACCTGATCATGGCTGAATCGCTGTTGAAGGCCTGGAACGCGCCCGCGGTGGTGACGTCGGTCGATCTCGATGCTGCGGGCCGCAAAGCCGGGAAGACGGAAAACGCCGCGATTTCCGACCTCCAATTTGGCCGCACGGTTTCCTGGACTGAGGCCGACTCCGCTCTGCCCATGGCCATCGACACCGCCGATCCGGTAATGGCCTTGACGGTCCAATCGTCCGACTTCATGGACGCCATGAATCGCCAGGCTCTCAAGATTGCCGGCCTGAGCGACGGCAAATACACGCTTCGCATCGACGGCGAGGAAGTGGCGACGTTCAACGCTGCAGAACTGGCTGGCGGAGTGAACCTCGCGAAGTACCATACGCCGATGTGGGGACAGGCCGCCCAGGTGCACGCCCTCACGTTAAAACACAACAATATCCATTTCGCTCGCTGGCGCAGCCTGCAAGTGCCGCTGGAGATGGACAAACTCCGTAGTACTGTGCCCGCCATGGACGCCCTGGATGCCGTGGACGCCGACCTCATCGCGAAACAGCGCGCCATGGCCCAACCTGTCCCGCATAAGTTCGAACTGGTCCCCGGAGAATCGGAGTTCCATTCGGTGTTCAACGGACAGGACCTGTCCGGCTGGCACATCAGCAAGGTCAACCATCATGGGAACACTCAGGGGTGGAAGGCCGAGAACGGTATGATCACCGGAACCCAGGATCATCCGGGCAACGGCGGAATCCTGCTCACGGACAAGAAGTTCAAGAACTTCGAGGTCTCCCTGGAAATCAATCCCGACTATGGGTGCGACAGCGGGCTGTTCCTGCGTTCCAACGAGAAAGGCGAGGCCTACCAGGTACTGCTCGACTACCTGGACGGCGGCGCGATCGGCGGCATCTACGGCGAAGCCCTCAAGGACGTCAAAGGCTTTACTCCGAACTGGCGGGAGGTCTGGAAGTCGAATGCGTGGAACCAACTGCGCGCCCGGATCGAGGGAGAGGTCCCGCACATTCAGGTTTGGTTGAACGGCGTGAAGATCACCGATTGGACAGATACGGCCAACCACCTGACCGATGGAGCCACCGACGGAATGGTAGCTGTGCAGGTGCATATGGGCAACCGCTGGGTGCCGGGCGCACACCACCGTTTCCGCAACATCGCCATTCGGGAACTTCCGTAACTTCAGCACAGCCGCGCGATCGTCCAGTACATCGCGGCACACGCGATCGGCGCCGACCATCGGCACCACGATCCGGTTGCGGTGCCAGGCACGCTGCGAGTAGTGCCATCCGAAAAGGTAGCGGCGCCCAATAGCTCATTCACTCCGCGTCACTGCCCTTTGGTCGCCAACCAGAACGGAGTTTTAATTCGGAATTTTAATTCGGGGACAGGCTACGCAATCCCCAATTGAGGCCGGCAGGCGGTGGCTCGATTCTGCCGATCGCCCAACAAATGCGTGTATTTAGGACTTACCCGGCGATCGGGAAATTGGGGATTGCGTAGCCTGTCCCCCGAATTACGGGAACTTCCGCGGAAGGCGTGGAGTCAAATCAGGTGTTGACAGTTTGGCCGTTTAGTACTAAAGAATTAGTATGAGGACCCGAAAGCCGATTCTCACCGAACAGGAACTCGAGATCATGAAGATCGTCTGGGAACTGGATCGCGCCACCGTACGCGACGTTTACGAGACGATCCTCAAACAGCGCCACATCGCCTACACGACGGTGATGACGATGCTGAAGATCCTCGAGGGCAAAGGATACCTGAAGAAAACTCAGGAGGACCGGGCGTACGTGTACCGCCCGTCCGAGCCCAAACAGAACGTCATCCGCGGCATGGTCAGCGACTTCGTCAACCGCGTGTTCAACGGCTCCGCCGAGCCGCTGCTGGTGCACCTGGTGGCCGAAGAAGGACTGACCGAGAAAGAGCTCGCCGAGATCGCCAAGCTGGCCAGGAGGAATAAATGACACCCGAACTCGCCCTTCGGAACCTCGCCTTGTACAGCCTTCAGATCGCCGCCCTCACGGCCATCGCGGGCCTCTTGCCGTGGATCTTCAAGCTGCGCGCCCCGCGCCCGCAACTCGCCTTCTGGTATGCCGTACTGGCCCTCTGCATTCTGCTGCCGGCCGTGCAGCCGTGGACGCAGCCGCCGGCGCGGACCGCCTCCGACGTATCGTTCACGATGCACGGGTTCTCGCTCGCGGGCGACTCTTCCAATGACAGCCAGTTCTACTGGCCGCTGGGCTGGGCGGCGACCGCGCTGTTGGCGCTCCGCATCGGCTCATTCATCCGCCTCGGATGGCTGGCGCTCGGGCTGCTTCGGCTGAGGCGAATGCGGAGCCGGGCCGAGCCCATCGCAGACACGCCCTCCATCGACCATGCCATGGCGGCGACGGGTACTGTTGCGGAATTCCTGTGTTCGGATGAAATCGCCGGTCCGGTCACCTTTGGCCTGCGGGACCCGGCCGTTCTGGTGCCGCCCAGCTTCTTCGACTTGGACCCCATCGAGCAGCAATCGGTGGCCATCCACGAGCTGATGCACGTGCGCCGGCGCGACTGGATGTACACATTGGCCGAGGAATGCGCCCGGGCTCTGCTCTGGTTCCACCCAGCTATCTGGTTTCTGCTGAACCGAGTGCAGTTGACGCGGGAGCAATCGGTGGATGAGGCGGTGGTTCAGTGCACCAGGCGTTCGGATGAATACGTCGGGGCGCTGCTCAAGATCGCCGCGACTCGTATCGAGCCTGACCTGGCTCCGGCTCCGCTATTCCTGAAGAAGCGACATCTTCGCGAGCGGGTTGCCGCGATCGTACAAGGCGTGAGTATGTCCAAAGGCAGATTGACGGTGACCATGATTGCCGTGCTTACCGTGCTGCCCGTGGTGGCCGGTATCCTCGCATGGCAAATCCCGCTGCAGGCGGCGCCGCAGGAGGTCCGTGATGCACCCGGCGTCGAAGTCCGCACGGGGTACTTTAAAGTACTACACCGCACAGCAGTGGAGTATCCAGCGGAAGCGCGCAGGAAAGGCATCTCCGGTGATGTCGTGGTGGCCGTGAGCGTGAATGCACAGGGCGAGGTCATCGACGCCGAAGTCATTAGCGGAACTCAATCGCTGCGGAAGCCCGTACTGGAATCCGTGCTGAACTGGCATTTCTCGATGGATCCGGTGGAAGTCTCGCCGGGCAGCACCAGACCCGTCCCTTCGTCGTTCGAGGTTGCCGTGCGATTCCAGGCTGCCGGCACTGTCGCGGGAGAGCCATCACCGCCGCCCACTCCTGAACACAAGACCATGGTGGTGGACCGGATCGACCTCAGTCAGCTTCCGCCGGCCCTGCGCGAACGCGTCAGCGCGGCATTGGCCATACGCAGCGGCGAGGTCCTGAGCCCGGAACGTCTCGCTGAGATTAAGAAGAAACTCGACGAAATCGACCGGCATGTTCGGATGCGTGGATCCATCAAGAACAACGACACCGCGATGGACCTGCAGTTCACGCTGACGGGCGATCCGCCGATGACGCCAAACCGGATCCGCGTCGGCGGAAATGTCCAGGCCGTTAATCTCCTGCAGAAAGTGACACCGAAGTATCCGCTCGAGGCCAAGGCGGCCGGAATCCAGGGCGCCGTTAAACTGCAGGCGGTTATTGGGAAGGATGGGACCATCCAAACTCTGGACCTGATCAGCGGTGCGCCGGAGTTGGTTCCGTCCGCGATGGAGGCCGTGAAGCAATGGGTCTACAAGCCGACCCTGCTGAACGGCAATCCCGTGGAAGTGGTGACGCAGATTGATGTGAATTATACGTTGATGCCGTAACGAAAGGAGACTCCCATGTTGAAAGGCTCATTGTTGTTGGCAATGATCGCGGCGCTGTCACTACTGGCAGCCCCGCAGGACGTGCGGGACGCCCAAGGCGTCGAGGTCCGCACGAGCTATCTGAAAATCCTGCACCGCACGCCAATCGAGTATCCGATGGAAGCCCGGACCAAGGCCATATCGGGCGAAGTCGTGGCCGCGGTGAACATCGACTCTCAAGGAGAGGTCATGGACGCCAAGATCGTCAGCGGACCTCAGGAACTGCGCGCGGCGGTGCTTCGGTCCTTGCTGGGATGGCATTTCGCCGTAGATCCCGGAGCCGGCGCACCGGCGCCGCTGGAGGTGGCGGTCCGCTTCACCGCTCCGGCCGGAGGAGTCGATGCGTCACGGCTCATCGCGCTGCCGCCCGCCGATTTCACGGTGGACCGGATCGACCTGAGCGCGCTCTCCGCCACTCTGCGGGAGAAGGCGGAGGCCGCGATGCCCGTCCGTACCGGCGAGATCGTCACTAGCGCCCGTTACGCTGAGATCGAGCGGAACCTGCGGGCGGTGGACAGCCACCTGGCATTGTCCGCTTCCATCCATGGCGACAAGAGCGACCGCCACGCCACCCTCAACGGTTACGGTGCCACAGGGAAACCGGATCTTCACGGACGCTCAGGGCATCAGGGTGGGCGGCAATGAGCAGGCGGCGAAACTGATTCAGAAAGTGACGCCGAAATATCCCGCCGAGGCCAAGGCCGCGCGGATTCAGGGCGTAGTGAGGATGCAGGCGACCATCGCGAAAGACGGCACGATCAAAGTGCTGGATGTAGTCAGCGGGCCGCCGGAGCTGGTGCCGTCGGCTCTCGAAGCCGTGAAGCAGTGGGTGTACCGGCCGACCCTATTGAACGGAGATCCCGTGGCAGTGATCACCCAGATTGACGTGAACTACACGCTGTCGCAGTAGGCTAAGAAAGGCGAGTGGCGCCGTGCCACTCGCCTCCCCTCTCACTCGTAGCGCAAGGCCACGATCGGATCGATCCTCGCCGCACGCCTGGCTGGAATCCACGAAGCCAATAGGCTCACCACCACCATCACAGCGGCCACTCCCGCGAGAACCGGTTCGGGCCTGCCCGTTCGATTCACCATCAACTGCGACATCGACTGTGTCAGGACATAGGCCAGCGGCAATCCGATTGCGACGCCGATCAGCGATAGCTTCAGTCCCTGCCGCAGAACCATCCCCGCCACCTGGGATTGCGCAGCACCGATGGCCATGCGGATGCCCAGTTCTTTTGTCCTGCGGCTCACCATGTAGGCCATTACTCCGTAGAGTCCCAGCACGGCGAGCGTCAGTCCGATTGCCCCGAGGCCGGTCACCATCTGAGAGATCACCCGTGGAGGCATAAGCACGCGCTCGCTGTAGTACTGCTTGAAACTGCGGACCTCGAAGATGGGAACATCGGGGTTCAGTGCTCGCACCTCATTCCGAATAGCCGCAGCCAGCGATGCCGGGTCCGTTCCGCCGCGCACCACGGCGAACAGCGCCATCCTGGCCTGATAATCCTGCTCGAATGGCACATACATGTGCGGGTGCTTCGATTCGTACGTCGAACGATAGGTCACGTCCTTGGCGATGCCGACCACAGTCGCCTTGGCGCCATTGCGGTCTCCAAAGCGGATGCGCGCTCCCATGGCATCGCGGTGGGGCCAGTAGCGCGCAGCCATCGTCTCATTGATAATCACCACACGCCCGCCGGACGCGTTGTCGCGTTCGTCGAAGATTCGGCCGCGATCCACTCTGAGTCGCAGCGCACGGAAGTACTCTGGGTCGATGGTATCGGTCTCCACTGGAACACTATTCTGGCCTTTGGCCATCTCGTAGCCGTCCACGACGATACCGTTGTAGGTGCTCGAGAAGCCGAGCGGAATGTGGCGCGACAGGGCCGCGCTCTCGACGGCGGGCAGCGCCCGGACGCGTTCAGTCAATTGCCTGTAGAAACCGAGCCCCTGAGTCTTGTCCATGCGGATCAGGCTCGGGTCGAAGGACATCATGAGAACACCCTCCGTCCGGAATCCGACGTCCAGCCGTTCCGAAGCGACAAACGATTGCACCATCACCCCTGCGGCCGACAACACCGCCAGGGCCACGGACACCTGCGCGACCACCAGGGCATCCCGCAAGGAGAACCGCTTTCGGCCCTTCGGAGCCGCCACGGTGCCGCCCCGCAGCGAAGTGATCACGTCCGTGCGCGACGCGCGCAATGCCGGTAACAGTCCGAATAAGGCGCCGGTAAGCAGCGTGGCGCAAAGACTGAACAGCAGTACCCGCTGGTCCATATGAACGGCAATGACGATCGGCATGTCAGTGGGGAGTTTGATCAGCGACAGGGCACGAATGGCCCAGTAGGCAACGAAAAGCCCTGCCGCGCCGCCGAGCGCAGCCAGAAACAGGCTTTCGGTCAGCAGTTGTCGGATCAGTCGTCCACGTCCTGCGCCGATCGACAGCCGGATGGCAATTTCACGGTTCCGCGCCACCCCGCGTGCCAGCATCAAATTCGCCAGATTTGCGCAAGCGATCATCAGAACCAGGCCGGCGATGGCCACCAGCATCACTGCCAGGATCGCATCCACGGGATCGCGGTCGAACCGTGCGCGCAGTTCCTGCTCCACCATCGCGCTTCGATTCTCGTTTGTCTTCGGATACGTTTGGGCGAGGCGATTGCCAATCGCCGCGATTTCCGCCTTCGCCGCCCCCACCGACGAGCCTGGAGCCAGACGCCCCGTACAACTCAGCCATCGATTCCCGCGATCCTCCAGCATGTTTCCAGGGGCATTCGGCATGAGCCAGCGACGCAGTGTGCACGGGAATATAGAGCGCGGGCTGGAAGTACTGGTCCATGCCCGTGAACGATTCCGGCGCTACGCCTACGATGGTGAACTCATAGCCGTTCAACCGGAGACGGCGGCCCAGCGCTCCCGGATCGGCGTTGAGACGCTCCTTCCAGAATCCATGCGATACGATCACCGCCGGGTTCGATGCCGCCGTGACCGAGTCTTCCTCGGGCCGGAAGTCGCGGCCGATTGCCGGAGGCACGCCCAAAGCGCTGAAGAAGTTTCCGCTGACGAGCATCCCATAAACCAGTTGCGGCAACTGATCCCGCGAGGCGCTCAGTCCGAAAGAGGAGGTCTGGTAAGCCACCAGGCCATTCACCGTGCGAGCCGAATCGCGGATGTCGGCGTAATCCGGCCAGGACAGATCGTCGAATCGAACGGACTTCGAGGTGGTATTGACCGTCACCAACTCACCGGACCTGGGAGCGGCGATGGGACGCAACAGCAGTGCGTCCGCCATACTGAACATCGCCGAGTTCGCCCCGATACCGATTGCCAGGGACAAGATGGCAACGGCCGCGAATCCGGGGCTCTTCCGCAGCAAACGCGCTGCATAAATCAGATCTTGAACGGTTTGTCTCATGATGGCGTCTCGTATAGGAGTACGGAACGCCCACCCGGAGAGTTCGCGGAACGTTACCCTAAAGGGATATTACTGTCTGAATTACGCGATTCTGAGTTAAGCTGAGCGAAGAAATGTACATCGTGCTGATCCACTGGAAGCCGGAAGAGGCCGCGCCCCGATGCGACGAACTCGAGGCAGCCGGGTACACCGTGAAAGTGGTGGCTCCGAACGGAACCGCCGGATTGAAGTTCATCAATGCGGATATCGAAGCGATTCTCATCGACCTCGGCCGCCTGCCGATGCAGGGACGCGCGGTGGGAATCGAGTTGCGAAAGCGCGCCGCCACCCGCTCCATCCCGATAGTCTTCGTGGGCGGGGCTCCGGAGAAAGTCGCCGCTGTACGCGAGCTGCTCCCCGATGCCGGCTACATCGAATGGACCGGCATTCCGGCGGAGTTGGAACGGGCGATCCGTCGAGCGCCGAAGGCACCTGTCGTTCCAGGAACGATGGCGGGTTACTCCGGCACTTCCCTTCCCCGAAAGCTCGGCATCAAGGCCGGATGCACGGTGGCCCTCATCTCGGCGCCCGCGGGATTCGAGAAACTGCTGACGCCGATGCCAGATGACGTTCGAATCGTCACCAAGCCGGCGGGAGCCCAACGGGCCATTGTATTCGTCCAGGCGATGGAGGATCTCGCTAAGCTTTGGCTGAAGGTCGTGGAGAGCGTGGCCCCCGGTGCGACGGTCTGGATTGCCTGGCCCAAGAAGACATCCGGGATTCGAACGGATGTCTCCGAACCCGCGGTGCGAGCGCACGGGCTCGAACGCGGCTGGGTGGATTATAAGATCGCGGCAATTGATGAAACCTGGTCCGGACTTGCCTTTGCCAAGCGCAAGTCACTCACAAACAAATAGTCAGGATCCCAGCCTGACGTACCAGTGCAACAGCGCCTCACCGAAAACTGCCACGAATAGCGCGCTGCCGCCCAGAAACGCTCCAAAGGGCAGTTGATAGGTGGATGCGTCCTTCCGGGTGAAGACGATGTACAGCAGTCCGCCGACGCCGCCCACCAGGGAGCCGATGATCAACGTCAGTAACGAACCCTGCAGGCCCAAAAACGCCCCGATCATCGCCACCATCTTCACGTCGCCCAAGCCCATTCCTTCCTTGTGGCGCACCCATTCGTACACCTTGGCGACCGCCAGGATGGATCCACCGCTGACGAAGGCCCCCAGCGCCGCTTCGATCAGCGACAACACGTGCCGGTTCTCCACACCCGGTACAATCAGGCCGGCCAGCGCCACGTTCATGGGCACCAGCCAGGCCAGCAGGAAACCCATCGCAATACCACCCAGAGTGAATTCATCCGGCAGGATTCGTTCTTCGATATCCGACGCCACCAGCGTTACGATGATCGCGCTGAAGATGCAAAACTTCACTGCTTCGGGAGTCACGCCGAAGCTGTACGCACACCATGCGAACAGCAGCCCGGTGACCAGTTCCACCGCTGGATAGCGCAAAGGGATGCGTGCCCGGCAATGCCGGCAACGTCCGCCAAGCACTCCATAGCTCAATAGTGGAATGTTGTCGAACCAGGCGATCTGGGCCTCACACGATGGACAGTATGACCGCGGCCGCACCACGGAAAGATCGCGCGGCAGACGATAAATGCATACGTTCAGGAAGCTGCCGATCAGTAATCCGAACAAAAACGCCAGCGAGGCTTCAATCATGGCTGGATCTTCTCATACACTCGAATCGTTTCCTCCACCATCCGGTCCAGGGAAAAAAGCGACGCAGCCCTGTCGCGTGCCGCACGCCCCATTTGCGCCGCAACATCAGGTTGGTCCAGCAACCGGCGGATCGCGCACGCCGATCGCCTGAGGCGTGTTCTCTACGAGCAGCCCCGTCTTACCATCCTCCACTACTTCCATCAGTCCTTCCAGGCGGCTGGCGATGACCGGAACTCCATGCGCCATGGCCAATAGCGCTGCCGATCCCAGCCCCTCCGACCGTGTAATGTACAGGAACAACGCGGCGCGGTCCAGGTCTTTTGACAGATCCGTTGAGAACACGATTCCGGCGCCGGCCAGTTCCGCCGCTTCCCGCGCCAGGTCCGATCCCTTCATCGGATCCTCCGTCTCGGGAGCGACCACCAGGCCCTGCCCAAGTGTCTCCCGTACACGGCCTACCGGCACTCCATCATAAACGACCGAAATCGCCTCCGACTTTATACCCGCCTCGCGCAGCCCCTCCGCGACGAATTGCGAGATGGCGATGTAATGGCTCGCCTGGCGGTATTTCCAACGCGACGCCAGACCCGTCCGGACCGCAAACGCGACTCGTCGCGAAACCACCAGCGGAGTCCTTCGTCCCGGCACTGATGCCATAGTGTGGGATGCCGCGTCATGCGCGTGAATCACGTCGCCCCAACCTCTCAGTCTTAGAAAGGCCGGCAGATTCAGCTCCGACGCGTCGAGGCCCTCCGCCGATGCACCACTGAGCAATTCCCCGTTTCGGCGTCCCAGCAGTTTCAACTCGTGGCCGCGATCGCGCAACCCGCGCAGCAGGTACAGCACCTGCCACTGGCCGCCGCGCATCGTGCGGCCCGAATCCAGGTGCAGAATCTTCACGTTCGTATCAAGGCTCCGGCCTCATGAACCGCACTTTCGCGAACTTCAGGAAGTTGTAGAGAGCAGCCATGTGGGCGATGGCCAATCCCTCCATCCCGTCCAGAAATCCCAAGTTGAGAACATACGTCCGGAAGAATGTCCACGCCGGATCCGCCAGCAGTTCCCACCATCCGACCGGCCGCCCTTCCGCGATCATCTGCTCTGCCGCGAGCGTGGTATAGCGATCCATCGTCTTGAGGTGCTCGGAAAGCGAACTGCACGTGAAGTGGAGCAGGTTGGCCTCGAGGTGCCCCACCGATCCGTTCACCTTCACTGACTCGTGCACGTACCTGCCGACCCAACTAGCCTTGCGACGGTCGAACAGCCGGACTTTACGATCCGGGTACCAGCCCGAATGCAGAATCCAACGGCCCAAATACTGCGCCAGCCGGGGCATGGTGTACCCATCATGCGCCGGACCATTCTTCTTCAACTGCCAGATCTCTGCCTCGAGCGCTTCACTCAACGCCTCATCAGCGTCGATCGATAGAATCCAGTCGTTCTGCGCTTGTTCAGAGGCATAGTTCTTCTGTCCGGCGTAGCCCAACCACACCGATTCCAGCACCCGAGCACCCAGGTTAGCCGCAATCTCGCATGTACGATCGTTCGATCCACTGTCCACCACCAGGATCTCGTCGCAGCAGCGCAGGCTCTCCATCGCGCGCGCGATGTTGCGTTCCTCGTTGTACGTGATGATGGTGGCCGAGATCTTCATGCTCTACCTGCGGATGGGTTCCACGGTGAAGCACAGCAAAAACATGATCAAGGATATCCAGCCCAGCCACTTCCGCGTGCGGTCAAGCGGGGTGGGGTCGAAGATTGCCGGGTGTCGCATTCCGAAGAAGAACAGGAATGCCGCCCAGAGTCAGCCAGCTGTAGGAATAAATAAGCCCGAGCGGGATCAGCAGCGCCACCAGGATTCTCGAGAGAATGCGCGTCCGTTCTCCGAGAGAAGGAGTACAGGATGTGGCCGCCATCCAACTGTCCGATGGGCAGCAGGTTCAGCGCCGTGGCCAGCACACCAACCCACGCAGCGCGAGCGATCGGATGCAGGTAGATGTCCGAACTTGGCACACCCGGAAAAATGGCTGTCTCGAGCAATCGCACGATCAACGGAACCCCGAACAGCATTTCGCCCTGCTCGGCGATGCCCGGGATCACTTTCGACCACGCAATTCCCACGGCCAAGGCCGGCAGCAGCAGGAAGAATCCTGCCAGTGGACCTGCCACCGCGACGTCAAACAGCGTGCGCTTGGAATAGATCGGCGCCCGGATCCGGATGAACGCGCCGAATGTTCCGATGGGTGCGGGAAAGGGTATGAAGAACGGAGCCGTGGCGTTCACCCGATAGTACCGGCACGCCAGAAAATGGCCCATTTCGTGAGCCAGCAGGATCGACATCAATGTCACCGAGAAGGGCATCCCGGTCCAGAGGATTCGCGGGTCGTGGAACATCTCGCGGTATCCGCTAAGCCCTTCCCAGATGTCCACCGGTACGTTCGCATGGAACGCGCGAACGAAAGCCGCGCCCATGACACTGGTCGTAACCAGGGTGAGCGCGAGCAACACGCCGTGCGGCCACCGGAAATGTCGAGCCCGGCTCATGTCAGGAGCCAGATGGGACCAGCCATTCCAGTGAGCGGCATCCGGGGCTGGAGGAGACCCCTGGGAAGACACAATGTTTACTGCAACGTCTGCAGTTCTTTCCCCGGTTTAAACCGCACAGCCTTTCCGGGCGGAATCGCAACTTCCGCGCCAGTGCGAGGATTCCGCCCAATGCCGGTCTTGCGCGGACGGACATTGAATATGCCGAATCCGCGAAGTTCGATTCGCTCTCCTTGCGCGAGAGCCTTCTTCATGGTTTCGAACACGGTTTCCACGGCCATTTCAGCCTTGGTCTTGGTGATCCCGGTTCTGTTGACGACTTCGTTGATGATGTCGAGCTTAATCAAAGGCTAGGGCCTCCTCACCTGACTGGAGCGGCGGAACCGCGACGGTGTCTGCCCATCCTGGGCAAACCTCATGATAGGATTGGGTTTATAAGCTTGTCAAGCGCGCTCGGTTCGAATCCCGCTTTGATCACCTGCGAACTGCTTCGCAAGGCCTCCTCGAAGTTTGCCACGGGCATCGCTATTGTGACCGCAGCAGGCCCCGATGGAACGCCGCACGGTATGACGGTGAACTCCTTCACCAGCGTATCCTGCGACCCTCCCGTGATCAGCGTTTCCATCGATTTGAAATGCAGTGTGCTGCCTGTGCTGCTTGAAGCCCGCCATCTGGGGGTCAGCGTACTGAATGACTCGCAAAAAGATGTTTCGAGCCGGTTTGCCGGAGTTTGCGATTCCCGGTTCGACGGCATTGCATGGCACTGCGCCCCCAGCGGCGTACCGATGATTGACGATGTACTCGCCACCTTCGAGTGCCAGCCCCACACCACCCTCGAAATTGGCGATCATGTCGTGATGTTCCTTTTGGTGGAGGCTGCGGAAGTGTTCTCAGGCCGACCGCTGTTGTACTTCGATAGCCGCTATGACCGTATCGCTGCCCCGCAGGTGTAATTTCTTCTTGGTACTTTCTTCCGAAACGGAAATGTAATTTCTGCTGTGTGAGTGTCCCCAGCAATGTAACTGATAGGAAACACGACCGGTTTATCAACGGCAATTCGAATGCAAAAGGTCAGGACAGGAACTTGCGATGGCCTGTGCAGCCGTAAAACCTCTTGAAGTCCTTCTCATCGAGGACAATCCCGGAGATATCCGGCTGACCAAAGAAGCGCTCCGAAACGGGGACGTTGCGGTATCCCTCAACGTTGCGCGGGACGGTGTCGAGGCCCTCGATTTCTTGCACCGTCAAGGCTCCTTCGCCACAGCCCCCAGACCCGATATCATTCTTCTCGATCTGAATCTCCCTCGAAAGAGCGGGCGCGAAGTCCTCTCTGAAATCAAGGTCGATCCCAATCTGAAGAGAATACCTGTGCTGGTGATGACAACGTCCCGGGCGGACCAGGATATCGACCGCGCGTACAGCCTGAACGCGAACTGTTACATCACGAAGCCCATGGACCTGGACGAGTTCCTCCGCATCGTGAAGTCCATTGAGGACTTCTGGCTCAAGACCGTGACCCTACCCACCCTGTAGTAGCGGCTCCCTGGTTTCAGGACGGCTTGCGGGCGACAGTCCCTGGGGAGTCCAGCAGCGCCGATCGCAAAGCCAGGAAACGCGGAAAGGTGAATGTCGGAAGCATTGCCTCGTCGCTCGAACCCATCGGCAGGTAGTAACGTTGTAGCAGTTGACGGGCTTCGTCGCGCTTACCGGACTCCGCCAGCGCCCACGCGTAGAGCGTGCGGACATCGCCGTCCACGGGCGGTTGAGTTTGCCGGTAGAGAGTCCCGAAAACAGAAGCTGCCTGGTTGGGATCCTGGTTCAGGAGAGCGGCATATCCACGCGCTACTTCTCGGAGAACCGGATCCAGCCCGGCAGGGGTCTCACCCGGCGAGGCGATGGCCCGGCACAGCGCGGCCAACCTCTGAACCAGCGGACTCCGCGCCTGCAATGCGCGTCCGGCCAGGTCCGCGGCTTTGGCCTTGTCGCCGGCGTCGATGGCCCACAGCGACAAGTGACAGAGAGCATACGCGTTTACTTCGGCGTTGCGCCCGTTCGCGGCAGCCTCGGCGGCCGCCATCGCCTGCTTCTGTCTGCCCGTGATGTAGAGCCACTGAGCCTTCCGCGTATCCACCAGCGGGTCCCCGGCCTTGCGGCGGAGTTGGTCGTACTGCGAATACAGTTCGTCGGCGCCGTTGAGATTACCGCCTAAAAACCGCGCCTGCGCGGCCTTCAGCAATTCAACCCCGCCGCGAAATCCGGGCGACAGCTTCTGGGCTTCCAGGAAATACCGTTCCGCTTCGACAAAACGGCCGGCGAAGAAGTGCACTTCTCCGAGCGAATCCATCGAGTTGGGATCGTGTGGCATCACCGCGCGGTATCGTTCCAGTGCCGATCGGGCGCCGTCGAGATTACCTTTGTAGGATTCCGAGTAGCCGAGTTCGTTGAGCAGCCCCGCGTTGTCGGGATCGAGCGCGAGCGCGCTCTTGAACAGATCCGCGGCCGAGGCGAACCTGCGCTGGTTTACCTCCATCTCGGCCAGCGTGTGCAGCGTCTGAATATCCGTGGAGACGAGCCGCGAAAGGGCCATCAACGCTTCCCGCTGCTGCTCGGGTCGGTTGCGAACGGCGCCTTCGACGTACTCCAGTTGAGCCCGTTCCATATCGGTGAACTGGCTGATGCGCTCGTCGGCCCGTTTCAGAACTCCCTCGGCGCTGGCTTTGTCCCCAGCCATCAGATAAAGCCGTACTAGTTCCGTGTAGGGCTTCCCGAAGTTCGGATCGGCCGCGATGGCCGCTTCTAGCGCCGATCGCCGGGATGCGGCGTTGGTCGAGAGCATCGCTTCACCCCACGCCTGAATCGCTTTCGCATTCCCGGTACCGAATCGACGCGTCCTCCCGTCGATAGTACGCGCCATCGATTCCATCGCCTCGGTCAACCCCGAACCCACTCCGGATTGTGCCTCCAGAGTCTGAACGTTCCGATTCGTGGCCAAGTCGCCGATCACGGCGTGGAACCGCAACCGGTCACCGGATCGCGTGTAGTAGCCCTGCGAATACGCGTCGCGCCCCGCTGAGCCGCGCGCTCGAGATATCGCTTGTCTCGAAGGGATAGATGAAGGTGGAAGCACTCACCTGCTCCGCCAGAATCCCGGCCAGAGCAGGACCGGCCCAATCCAGCGAACGGTCTCCCGATAGGTTTTCGAGGGGAAGAATCGCCAGGCGCTCTACCGCGCGAACCTCTTTCCGTTGGCAACTCACTGCGGCCAAGCCAGTGGTGAGCCCCACCAACAACAAAAACCAGTTCGCCCGGCGCGTGGGCTTCATTAGAATGCCGCCGGCGGCGGCGCGGCAGCTCAGAGGACCCTCTGTTGAGTGGTGATCAATTCCTGAAATTCCTTGAGTTCGCGCATCGAAGTAAAATCGGGTTCGTCTTTAATCTTATCGCGTTCCTTCAGGCCTTCTTCCAGGGCTTTGCGCAGATACAGCAGCGCTCGGTCCGTCATCCCCTGCTTGGCGTACAGCTTCGCCTGATAGTAGTGAAACTTGGCGCGTTCCTCCACGCTGCGTTCCTGAAGCAGCACACCTGCCGAGCCGCGGCGCTCGAATACATCCGGGTCCAGCGCCATGGCCTTCTCGTAACACTTCATCGCGTCGTCGTACTTCTTGCGGGCGAATTCCGCCGTACCCAGATTGCTCCAGATAGAGGCCGAATCGGGGCTGAACTTCAGTGCTTTCTGATACTGCGAGATGGCTTTCCGGTAGTTCTTCCGGGCATAGTAAACAGTGCCGAGATTGTTGAGAGCTTCTGGATACTGCTTATCCAGCTTTGTTGCTCGTTGGTAGTATTTCTTCGCAGTCTCCAACTGCAGCATCTGATGGTACGCGATCCCGGTCTTGTTTACGAGCACGGCGGTTTCCGGCGCCGACTTGTAGGCCTCGATCGCCTCACGATACATTTTGCGGGCCATGTAGATATCGCCGCGCAGTTCGGGCGACACCGTACCGTCTTTCGCCTGGGCCGGTTTAGCTAGCCCATCCTGTTTGGTCTCCGGACGGAAACCAGTCGCCGGAGCATCCTGAGCGGACGAAATCGAACTTCCAACGAAAGCGAGAGCTATCGCTGCGGTCACCAATTTGGTTGAAACCATCGCGGCCTCCCTCTGTCAGCTACAATATACCGCCAGAACGCGCCGGTCACCAGGGGTCCGGCACACCTTCGCGTGTTCGTTCAAGAATATTCGACGAAGAGCGCGCCCTTTTTGTTCCGCGAGTGCCCCCGGGCGCGATTTACCAGCGGCCCGGGATCGCCATTCCGCAATCCGGGCAGCATCCGCCTGCCCCGATGCGGTTGCGAATGACCCGGAAACCGCAGCGCTCAACCAACGTCGTCCCGCATCCCGGACACCGCGTGTTTTCCTGGCCCGCCAGAAGACCCGGAAGATTGCCCGCGTACACGTATCGCAGCCCGGCATCGCGGCCGGCCGACGCCGCGCGCAGCAGCGTCTCTGGCGGAGTGCGGCCGTTCTCCAGCATCTTGTAATCCGCGTGGAAGGCCGTAACGTGCCACGGGATGTCAAACGAAATCGCCCCCAGAAAGTCGGCGATCCGCCTCAACTCGTCGTCCGAGTCGTTGAACCCCGGCACGATCAGCGTTACCACCTCGAGCCAAAATCCCATCTCATGAATGCGGCGGATACTGTCCAGCACCGGTTCCAGACGCCCGCCGAGTTCGCGATAGTGGCGGTCGTCGAACCCTTTCAGGTCCACCTTGTATAAATCGGTCCAGGGACGGATGTATTCGAGCACCTGCGGCGTGGCGTTTCCATTCGATACGAACCCCGTTTTCAGGCCCGCCGCTTTGGCTTCCCGAAAAACGGCCATCGCCCACTCCGCCGTGATCAGCGGTTCATTGTAGGTGCTGACGACGGCCGCCGCCTTCCGCGCCACCGCGGACCCTACCAGTTGCTCAGGCGTGATCTGACGCCAGGGCGTAATGGCCTCCGGATCCCGCAAGGCCTGGGAACTGACCCAATTCTGGCAGTACCCGCAATGTAGATCGCACCCCAGCATCCCGAAGCTGAACGCCATACCCCCCGGCGTGACGTGAAAAAACGGCTTCTTCTCGATGGGATCGCACTGCACGGACTGGACGTAGCCCCACGGCGCGTACAGTTTGCCGCCCTTGTTGAAGCGGACCTTGCACACGCCAGGTTGGCCCTCAAAGATCGGACAGCAGTGTCCGCACGCGAAACAGCGGATTCGACGGTCGTCGAGACGTTCCCACAATTCCGCTTCCCGGACATCTTCGGCCAGGGCCTGGGCCAGCGGTAGTACTTCTGCTTTCATGGATCTCCAAACACCTGCGCGCGAAAAATCGACAGCCGTGCGTCGGATTGGCGATAAGCGCCCGAACGCAGGCCCGCCTTGTGTGAAAGCGCTTCGAGAAACTGCGACGCGTTCCACTCGCGTTCAGTCGCCACCTTGGGCAGTAGCAGGCCGGCGTGTTTGCCGCACTCGAGCAACCCGCCGTGCTCTCCCGCGATCAACTGATCCGGGCAGCCCACCCGCTTCATCGGCGAAAGAACACTGATCTCGATCGCCACCCGTTCGTGCGGCTCCAGCGGCGCGAACCGCGAGTCTTCGAGGGCGGCGCTCAGTGTGAGTCGCGGTATCGATTGGTACAGCGGTTCGGGATCGTGACACCGCCCGATGCAGCCGTGCAACTTCCCCTCCTGGTACAGCGTAACGAACACACCCAGTCGCTGCGCCACCTCGGGCGCGGGCTCCGCTTCCACAGTGTGGCGGCGTCCGGAGGTCTGCAATTCTGCCATCGTGCTTCGGGCGCTCGCAAGCAAAGCGCATTGGGCCTGTTTGCTCAGCTTAAACGAGGGATAGGGAAAGTAACCCGCGGCGCCATAGCTCACCGAATGCGAGTAGTCGGAGGTCAGTTCCGCCGAGGTCTGGTAATCGAGTGTCTCCTGGAAGATCTCCTCGCCGGGGGCCGCCCGCAGTGTCGCAAGCAGCAGCGCGATGGGATCGTGGCCGCAGACGGTGGACCGGGTCTTCTGGAGTTCGGCCAGGAACAACTCCGGGTCGAGGCTCGCGGCGGCTCCGATGACGCCGCCGTCCAGTTCCTTCAGCCGCTCTCCGGTTTCCCGGTCTACGGGAAACGGAACGTATCCGAAGCCGCGGCCGAAGTGGGTCAGATCTGAACTGGCCACGAACACCGTCCCGTCGTTCAGGAACCAGCGAAGTCGCGCCGCGGCGGCCGCCCTCTGAGCGGCGCTGAGGCTGCCAACGTAGAGCGGGAGGACTTTCGCTGCCGGAGCGGCTGTTTGGAGAAACGGCAGTTGGATTTCAACCGAATGGTCGCAAAGAAATGTTTCGGGCGAGGTATGAAACGGAGGGTGACCGGCAAGCTCCCGAGCCGCCTCGAGATCAATGTCCGTTGTTCCGACGGGAGTAGAGATGGTGTCCACTTGCGGAATGCCGATCCCCTCGACGCCCCGCCGGTGTGAAAAGCCCAGAATGATGATTCTGCGGGGCTGTTGGGCCGCAATATGACGATAGGACGCAGCGGCCACGGTACCGGAGTAAACGGGCGCGGCGTGGGGAACGAGGAAGGCGACACCGCCCGGACGGACGAAGCCTCCCGTTCGATCTGCTGATTTCGCGAGTAGTTCGGCCACCAGGTCGCGGAGTTCGGACGAATCCGCGGGGTACCATTCTCCGGCATAGGGCGAAGCATGAAGCGTTTGCATGAGGGCGCCTCCGCCGTGACTCACCCTACTGTTAACGCCGTTCCGGGTAGGATGCAAGCCCCCCGATCAGAACACGTACCCTAACTCGACCCGGTAACTGCGCGGCGACACGAAATGGGTCCCGCTGAAGGTGGACAGGAAGTTGTAAAGCGCGACTTCGTTGCTCAGATTCACCGCCGAAAGCTGCAGCGTCCACCGCGGGCCCTCCTTTTTGTGGAAGAGGTTATCGGTACCGACTGCCGCGTCAAAGAGGTTGCGCGGAACCACCCTGGCCGGGTTGGTGTCGGCGTTGGCGGTTCCCTCTGCCGGAATATTGATCAGCCTCGCTCCGAAAGGCTGACTCGCACCGCAGGACACGATGGGCGCATTCGGAGTAGCAAATTGGTTACCACAGAAAAGCCCGATGGTCGTTTGCTCATTCGGTGTCAAGGCATATGCGGAGTCGCGGTCGGAGACCGCTCCCACCACCATCCCACTGTCGTAACGCCATGTGAACGCCAGCCAAAAGCCGTCTTTACCGTGCTGGTATCGAGCTTGGGTCGTTTGCTGGAACGCCTGATCGTGGTCGATTCGAAACACGCTCACGTCGATCGGCGAGTTGAAGATGATGCCGCCATTCTCCGGGCCGAAAAAGCGCGCCCGGGTGTGTCCAAGGACTGTAAAAGCGCTGAATCCGTGGATTGGCGCCAGGTTGAGGCGCGCGGAGAACCCATCGATCTTCGATTTCTTCCACTCGATGGGGAACTGAATCGGCGTATTGAACAGAGTGTCGAAGTCGAATGCGTTGTCGGTGAACTTCCAGAAGTAATCCGCTTCAAACAACAGGTACTTGTTCAGCCCCTGCTGAAAACCCGCGTTGTACTGATTGCGGGTTCCCGGCTTCAATGGCTGGTCGCCAAAGGCGCCGAGGATGTTGGAAGCCAAACCGCCGGCTCCGGTGGAACTCGAAAGGACGAGATTCTCGTTGTAGGGAGTTTCGAAGAACCGCGCGTAAGAGGCCCGCAACACCGTCGCCGTGGGCTTATACAGGTAGGAGACGCCAATCCGGGGCTGGATTCCTTCAGCGCTGCTCAGGCCGCGATAAATATCGGCACGCAGCCCGGCTTGTACGGTCAGGCCTTTCAGCGTGATGGAATCCTGGATGAAGAACGCGGTCTCAGTGATGTCGGCCACTCCCCGATAGTCGAAAGGACGGCCGCCGCGGCTCAAGTCAAAGGGGATCAGGCCAAGTTGCAGATCCGGGTTGAGTTGGTAGCCCGCCCCTTGGCAATCGCTCGGCCTCGTGATTCCAGGAGCCTCCACCGGCGATCCGCCGGCATCCACACAAATAGCATTGAACAACGGGTCGGTTACGCCAAGGTTAAACGTCTCGTTCAAGTGATACCGCATCACTTGAGTGCCAACCTTGAAGTTGTGGATGCCCTTGACGTAAGCCACATCCGCCTTGACCCCGAAGTTGCGGAGATCGCGGCTTTGCGACACCGTCGCAGGGTTATCGGCGAAAGGATCCCGGCTCGGGA
The DNA here is from genome assembly GCA_963737465.1 of uncultured Acidobacteriota bacterium. Taxonomy (GTDB): domain Bacteria; phylum Acidobacteriota; class Terriglobia; order Bryobacterales; family Bryobacteraceae; genus TMP-7. Next base: position 142,969 of record CAVTTC010000010.1, on the reverse strand, counting down.
AATACCGCACTTCGTCTTGCCGGTAGAACGGCGAGACCGTCAGAACCGTAGTCGGACTGAAGAGGTGTATCCAACCTGGCGCTACGTTGTACGTCCGCACGAGCTGGCGCTGGTCCTGTCCCGCGGCGGCCTGATCGTAGGTATTGGGGGTCTGAAACCACGATCGCCCCATAAACAGGTTCATGTGCATCGTGTCCTTTTCGTGGGGGGACCAATCCAGGCGGTCGAAAAACTGCTGGTTATTGCCGACGTCGTGCATCGTCGCGAATTCCGGCGAGTCGAGATAACGGCCCGATCGAGTCACGTTCGCGACGACAAAGTTACCCCACTTCTGCCCACCGAAGCCGACACCCAGGTTCTCGGTGACTGTGCCGAACGAACCGTAGGAGGCCGAAATGTTCCCGTACGGCTTGCTCGCACCGAGCCCGGACCGCGTAATGGCGGTGACCACCATCGAGGCTTTGTCCCCGAACTCGGCCGGCGCAGCGCCGGACGTTACCTCGAACGAGCCGATGGCATTCAATGGCATCTGGTTGGTGAACTGTTTGCTCTGCTGGTCCGTGATGGGTTGGTTGTCCACTGAGAAGCCGGTCTCGGCGTGATCGCCCAATGGATGAAAGAACCCGTTCGAATCCGCCACCACTCCGGGCGACGCAAGCGTGATCGCGTCGCTGATGCCGGCTGCCGGCGTCTTGCTGGGCAATTTCGAAAACAGTTCACGGTCGATGTCCACGTGGGCCGACGGAACGCTCTCAACCAAGTCCGCCGAATCGGAGTGAACCTCGACTGTCTCTTTGCTCTCCGATAGCGCCAAGGTGAATTTCAAGGCCGTGGGCACCGAGGTCCGAACCGTGATGTCCTGGCTCTGGGGCTGAAAGCCCGGAGCGGTCACTTCAAGGTGATAGGGATTCGGAGGTAGATTCGTCATCCGCACCACCCCGCTGTTATCCGTCTTCACCTCGCGGGAAAACCGGGAGGTACGGTTCTCTAACCTCACTGCGGCGCCGGCGATGACGCTCCCCGACGGATCGGCCACCGTCACCTCCACCGTGCCGGCACTGCCTCCCACGGTTTGCGCTGCCGGCGGTGTCGCCGCGATTGCGCCCCATCCGAAACACAGAAGAACAATGACAAAACGCTGCAAATAATCCTCCGCTTCAAGCCTGATGTCGATGTGTGCTGGCCACCGGCGCGCGAGAGCCCGGCGAAAACAGGGAACAGTTCAGGATTGGGAGGGCGGTCCGCGAGGGTCGCTCGGACCGGCAGAAAACTCGGCAATGCGGGATTCCGGCCGCTGAACGGTAAGCCAGATCCGGGCAGTCGGTGCCGGAACCGCGACTGAACAAAGCCCGGGAAGTAGAGGCAGGTGTGCGGTAACGCAGATCTCGCAGTGACGCTGGGGATGCCCGTGAATGGGGGTCAGGGCGACTGTCGCGAGGGTGAAATTGCAGATGATGGCGCAGAACGCCATCAATATGCGCAGATTCCTCACGGTCATTGGACGCGGCAACCCCTCGTTTGATTATCCCTTATGCCGTCGTTAACTTCAATGAAACGGTGCACTTCGAGAAAACGCAACCTTCGCTATGATGGTACGCATCCAACAGCGACGGGGTTACATGCCGCGATATTTTACGCTGGAGCAAGCCGAACAACTGCTGCCCAAGATCAGCCGCGCGATGCGGCACGCCCTCGAACTTGCCGCCGCTCACGAGCAGGCGGAATCGCGCCTTCAGGAAACGCTTCGCCGCATTGCGATGCTGGGCGGGGCGATGGTGGACCGAGACGGGATTGCCGGGCTCCGTCGTCGCCGAGACGAGACCGCCATCGAGGTAAATGAGGCGGTCGAACAGATTCACGAATACGGCTGCCAGATCAAAGACCTGCGAATGGGGCTCATCGACTTCCCTACCCTCCTTCGTGGTACCGAGGTGCTGCTGTGCTGGCGATTCGGTGAAGAAGGAATCCGTTTCTGGCACGGCCTGGAGGAGGGCTTTCGCGGACGCAAGCCCATCGACCAGGACTTCTTGGACAATCACCGGGGCGATCGGTCCAATTAGCGCAACCGGCTACACCACCTGCTCGTTAACGGGATCCCACTTGACCTTGCGTTCTTTGAAAAAGCTCTCCACCGACATAACGATGGTCACTGCTTCTTCCCAGGCCCGGTCCATCCCACAGCGCGGGACCTTGCCGGCGCGGATGGAGTCGATCCAGTCCCGCTGGTGGGTGGTCATCGGCATCTCGCCCTTCTGCCAGGCGTAATCGGGTTGGACGAGCGTCTCGGCCAGGGTTGGATCGATGCCCGCCTGTTCGGCCTTCTTTCGGGCGGCGGACAACTTGTCGCGGTAGTCCGGTTTCCACTCGGCTCCGTAAAGACGGCAGTAATTGCTGGCGACTTCAATGGTGGCTTCCCGCCCGAATATGTACGTCGTCGTGCCGTGATGCCGGTTGTGAAAGGTGCAGGCAAAGGTGACGTTCATTTGCTTCTTCGGATACTCGAACATCACATGCCACTGGTCCGGAACGTCGCGGTCCTTTTTCCAGAAGTACAGCCCACCCATGGTGTGGACGGCTTCGGGAATTCCCATGCCGACGATCAGATTCACACCGTCCCACTGATGGCTCATCAGGTCGCCCGCGATGCCGGTGCCGTATTCCCACCAGCATCGCCAGCGGAAAAAGCGCTCCGGATCGAAGTTGGTCTTGACGCTGGAATTGGCCTGGAACCGCTCCCAGTCTACGGTTTGCGGAGTGGCATCGGCGGGTAAAATCTGGTTGTCGTAGCGGGTGTAGAACTGCCATTCCGGCCACGGATTCGTGCGATCGATGTAGGTGCGCGCCAGGCACGTCTCGCCGAGTTTGCCGCTCTGGAAGATCTCGCGGGCCTTAACGAACGGCGACTCTGAGTTCTGGTGATGCCCGAGTTGCAGCGTGACGCCGTTCTCCCTTACCGCCTTCCGGATTCCCTTGGCCTCGTCGAGCGTACGGCACATGCCCTTCTCGACATAAATGTGCTTTTTGTTTTGGGCCGCGCGGATGGCCATGGTGGCATGCCAGAAGTCCGGCGCGGCGATCATAACCGCATCCACGTCTTTCGAAGCGACGGCCTTTTCCCAGTCCTTGGTGACCTCGGCCTTCTTGTTGAACGCGGTCTTCTGCGCGCGCTGGATGTTGGAATCGTACAGGTCGCAGATGAGGCGGACCTCGGTGTTCGGGCATTCCTGGATCTGCTCCAGAAGATAGATTCCACGTGTGCCCACCCCGATCATGGCCACACCGATCCGGTCATTCGGGTTCCGTTGCGCCAGTATGGCCGGCGCCCCCGCGATTGCTGCTGCGCCACCGGTGGCGGCGGTCAGGAAATTGCGTCGATCGAGTTTCTCGCTCATACGTCTCCGTTCTCGAGTCAGTATTTCATCACGCGGCGCACATACTCCCGGCTGATGCGAACGCTCTCGCCATAGGAGCGCGTCGGAACGAAATCTCGTTCGTGCGCGAGTTCAATTACGAGGTCGCCGGCGAAGTTGATCTTATGCAGCATGGCTCCGATGGCCGCGTAATCCATATCGCCGTCGCCCATCGCTTCGCACCACTTCCCATCGGCCTTCTGATCGCGCAAGTGAGCGAAAATCATGCGGTCGCGGTGGCGTGAGATAAAGTCCACCGGATCCACCTTGGCGCGGGCCAGCCAGTTCAGGTCCGGGCCAAGCTTGATGTTTGGAATCCGCGCCAGCGTGCCTTTCAGATCATACTCGTCGTCCCGAACCTCATAGACATGGTTGTGGAGGTTGGGAACGACGCCGTGATCGGCGGCGATCTTCATGACCTCCCGGAGCGCTGAAGCCTGTGCGTCGAACTCGGCCTCGGTCTTCTTACGGCCGGCATCTCCCACGCTGATCCCCAGCGTTCGACCCCCCACCTGCTGCAACCGTCCGATCAGCGTCCGAGCCTCCGCCAGAATCGCGGTCGAATCATCCGCCTTCCACATGGCAGCGCTCCAGGATGTCCCCAGTACCGGCAGTCGATAGCGCTTCGACAGTTCCTGGATGCGCGTGACTGAATCGTCCTTGAGGAGCATCGGATGCATCAGTTCAATGGCATCGACGCCCGATCCGCTGAACTCGTGGAAGATCTGCTCGGCGATGGGGTAGGGGTCGTACTTGGGCTGCTTGGCGGCGAACACCCAGGGATGGGCGCCCACCGTGACCTTGCCGCTGGCCGCTGAAGCCGACGCAGCAGCCACCAACCCCAGAAACTCTCTTCTGTTCATATGCGCCTGCGGGCGCATCATATCAGACTTTCTGAATTGGCGGACTTCTCGGCCGGACCTCGCTTCCATCGTCGGAGGTGAGAGAACATGGGAAGCTCATGTGCGCTTCGGCTGGGGATGTTGGGGCTCTTCCTGACTGGCGCGCTTCCAGGCCTCGCGTGCGATTCATTTCAGGACCTGCGCGTCAGCCTCTTTGACGAAGCCCGCGCGGCCCGCCCGACGCTCGAGGGCGCGAAGAAAGAGGCCGCCTGGCTGCTGGGTTCCGCTTGTGTCAAAGTTGATTTGGACCGACTGCGTCGCCACTGATCCGTCGCCGTGCGGCGGGCAGACCGCAGATCTCGAATTGCACATCCTGGCAGCACCGATCAGCGAGGGATCCAGCGAGGATGCGCTCGGATTCGCCATGCCCTCTCGAGGCCGAGCCGCCGTCTTCTATTTGCGGACTCGCCAGACAGCGTTGACGAACCGGACGGTAGATGTTCCGAGTCTTCTCGGCTGCGCCATCGCTCATGAACTCGGCCATCTGCTACTGCGGTCGAAAGAGCACGCGAGTGAAGGTGTAATGCGCAGCGACTTTGGTCCGGCCGAGATGAAGAAAGCGTCCCAAAGGCAACTGACATTCACCTTCGTGCATCGATCGAGGATCCATGAGTCGGCCGTCGATTTCGCTAAAGCCAACCGGCGAGAGAGTGCATCGACTGAACTCGGCAGAATCCGCATGGTGCTGGGCGCTGCGGCCTAGTCGGCGAGCGGCGGACAGTAGCAATCGATCGAGGCGTGCCCTTCGAACGGCGGGGCCGGGCACGCCATCTTCTCTGCGATTTGTGATAGAAACAGGTCCAGGGAGATTACCGAATGTTGCACACTCGCCGGGACTTTTTGCATGCTAGCGCCGGTTTGGCGGCAGCTGTGACTGGAGCCGCCGCCGGCGCCTCCGACCTTTCCGGCGCCACGCCGCCATCGGCGGGACAGACCGCCCAGAATGCAATTTGGCGGCGTGGAGATCAGCCGCCTGGTACTGGGCGTCAACCCCTTCTACGGATTTGCCCACTTCAACAACATCTATCGGCCAGATGATGAAGGACTGGTACACGCAGGATAAGGTGTCTGGAAGTGATGCACCGCGCCGCGGAATTCGGCATCAACGCCTTCAACTACGTGGAACTCGGGCGCGGTGCGGAGGACTGGAAGCGTTTCGTTGCCGGAGGCGGCAAGATGCACCTCATTCCCCAGGTAACGGCAGGGGTCGATGCGGTCAAGATGGTGAAAGAACTCAAACCTGTGGGCCTCCAGCGTCAGGGCGAAGTAGTGGACAGCGCCTGGCAGAACGGTGATATGAAATCCGTCCAGGAGTGGTGCAAGCAGGTCCGGCAGTTAGGCGTCCTGGTGGGCGTCGGCACCCACAAACCCGAGATCATCGAGTACGTGGAGGAGAAGGGTTGGGACGTCGATTTCTACGCCGGCTGCGTCTATAACCGCACCCGTACGCCGGAGGAATGGCGTAAGGCGCTCGGCGGAGAAATCATGGAGATGCACAAAGACAGCTATCTGCAGAGCGATCCGCCGCGCATGTACAAGGTCATGCGGCAAACCAAGCGACCGTGCTTCGCCTTCAAGATTCTCGCCGCTGGCCGCATTTCCAGTGACCACGATGTGGAGCAGGCCTTCCGCACCGCGTTCCGAAGCATCAAGCCCATCGATGGCGTGTACGTAGGGATGTGCCCACGGGTGAAAGACGAAGTCAAGGTAAACACGGAACTGGTAAGTCGGATCCTGAGTGAGTCATAGAGGTTCAGTGAACACCAGACGATCATTCTTGAAACAGGCGGGCTCGTTTGCCGTAACGCCGCCTATGCTGGCCCAGCCCGGAAGATCGGGCACCCGAGTCCTGGCCTATATTGCGAGTTACAGCTCACCACAAGGGCCGGAGGGCAGCAAAGGATACGGCAGCGGCATTTACCTGTTCGAGATGGATTCCACTACCGGCGCACTGTCCCAAAAGGATCTCTTCCGCAACGATTCGAACCCCTCGTGGCTGGCCTTCAATAGTTCGCGAACCCATCTCTATTCCGCAAACGAAACCGCTGTGTATGAGGGCGCCGGATCAGGTTCGGTGAGCGCCTATGCCGTGGATGCGGCGAGCGGTCGGCTCTCGCTGCTCAACACCGAGAGTTCGCACGGCGCGAGCCCCTGCTACGTCAGCGTGCACCCGTCGGGCAAGTGCGCCCTGGTGGCGAACTATCATGGCGGCACGGTAGCGGTACTTCCGATTCTGTCTGACGGCAGACTGGGTCCGGCGACCGACGTCAAGTCCGTCGCGGGACAACCCGGTCCCGCCCGGGCAGCGAGTGGGCCGCCGGGGAGCTTCGCCATCAGCGGGCACGATCGCTCCCACGCGCACATGATTCAATCCGACCCTTCGGGCCGGTTCGTCCTCTCGGCTGATCTCGGGCTGGACCGGATTCTGATCTGGAAACTCGACCTCGCAACCGGAAAGTTGACCGCCGGCGATCCGCCGTCGGTCTCGCTTCCCCCGGGCGATGGGCCGCGCCACTTCGTGTTCCATCCCAACAGGCGCTGGGTGTACAGCCTGCAGGAGGAGGCCTCCACACTGGTGTTGTTCGATTACGACGGCGACAAGGGGACCCTCACGTCCAGGCAGAGTCTGTCCACTTTGCCGAAGGGTTTCGCGGGGACAAACTTCACGTCGGAGGTGATGATTTCCCACGACGCTCGATTCCTGTACGCTGCCAATCGACTGCATGACAGCATTGCCTGGTTCTCCATCGGGGCATCGGGCACATTGACTCTGGCGGGCGAGGAGTGGACGCGCGGAGACTACCCGCGGAGCTTCAACATCGATCCGACCGGAGGCTTCCTGTATTCGTGCAATCAGCGCGGCGATGCGGTGACCTGCTTCCGGGTGAACCAGCAGACCGGGGCGTTGACGTTTACCGGGCAGTACACAGGCGTCGGCACACCGGCGATGATCCTGTTCCTGAACCGGTCATAGTGGCGCACGCACTCTTGCGACCCGTCCCGGCACTCAGGCCGAGACTCCCGCGTTGTTGACACATCACTGCACGAGAAATATAGTTGGGAGCTTGCGGGTAACACGAATCACGTTGAAAGATATCGCCGAGGCGTCCGGTGTGGACGTCTCCACCGTCTCGCGGTCGCTCAGCGGGAGCTACGGCATCCATCGGGACACGCGAGAGAGGGTGCTGGCAATGGCGGCCAAGCTGAATTACCGTCCGAACCGTGTGGCCCGCAATCTGGCGACAGGCCGCTCACATACCATCGGACTCATTGTGAGCGACATCCGCAATCCGTTTTTCGCCGAAGTTGCGCGCGGTGCGGAGGACGCCGCGTGCTCCGCTGGTTGCGAGCTTGTGTTGTGCAACAGCGACCTCGATGCGGCCAAGCAGATGCGCTACATCCAGTCACTCCTCGATAAGCGGGTGGACGGTATTCTGATGAACTCGGTGGGAGGGTTGGACCGGCCTCAACAGGAAAACCTGTCCCTGTCCGGAATTCCCGTAGTGCTACTGAACCGTCCGCGATCGGCTTCGAATTTCTCCACCGTGACGGCGGATAACGATGAGGGCGGATTTCTGGCGGGAGAATACCTCATGAGACTGGGCCACCGCCGGATCGCTTACCTGAGCGGCCCGGCCGATCATGGGAATATGCGCGACCGGGGCCGCGGACTCATCCGGGCTCTCACCGCCGATGCGGAAGCAAACCATCCGGTGATCCTGCGGGGTCCGCACAATTTCCGTGGCGGCTACGATATGGGAAATATCGTGCTCACGAAGCATCCCGACATCACGGCGATTTTCGCGGCCAACGACATTGTTGCGTTCGGCGTCATCCGCGCCATTCTGGAAGCGGGCCTTTCCGTTCCCGGGGACATTTCTGTCATCGGCTTCGATAACGTCGAAATCTCCCTGATCAGCCACCCGCCTCTCACTACCGTGCATCAGCCGAAATACGAGATGGGACGGGCCGCTGTGAACATGATCGTACAGTGCGCCGGCGAGCCGGGCACACACCTTCCGGAACACCGGACGCTGGGTGTGAAACTGATGGAGCGTGAATCGTGCGCCCCACCGCGTGCCAGGGCGGCGGTCTGACCAGAGTCTCGAAACACTTCAATTCACCCATGAACAACAACCAGGATTTTCAAGGAATGACGGCCCTTGTCACAGGGTCAAGCAACGGGATCGGCGCCGAGACGGCCGTGAAACTGGCTGAGCGGGGCGCACGCGTTCTGATTCAATACCACCAGGGCAAAGACAACGCAGGGCGAGTATTGGAGCGCGTGCGGCTGGCCGGTTCGGACGGCGAGATCCGCCAGGCCGATCTCGGCCACAGCGAAGGTGTGCGGGACTTCATCGGTTGGCTGCGGCAGCACCCGGTGGACATACTGGTGAACAACGCCGGCTCTCTGGTGAAGCGCGCCCGCTTTCTCGAACTCACTCCGGATTTGTGGGAGCAGGTATTCATGCTGAACCTGCATAGCGCTATGCAGATCACGCAGGCCGTGTTGCCGCACATGTTGGAGCGGAAACGCGGATTCGTCGTGAATATCTCGTCCGTGGCGGCGCGCAACGGCGGAGGACTCGGAGCCATCGCCTATTCCAGCGCCAAGGCAGCGCTCAGCGCGATGAACAAGGGACTGGCAAAGGAGTTCGCGCCGCAGGGGATTCGGGTGAACGGCATCTCTCCGGGTACGGTCGATACAAACTATCACCGGACCTTTTCCACCGAGACCATGCTGGATGGCGTACGTAAGGCAACACCGCTGGGCCGGCTGGGAACATCCGAGGAGATCGCCGATGTGATCGTCTTCCTGTGCACGGACGCGGCGGCGTTCATTCACGGGCAGATGATTGAAGTCAACGGTGGATTTCTGCTGGTGTGATCTGCTTCCGAGCCACGACCGTCAGGGAGTGGTTAAAAAGAGCCGGGTGCTGGTCGGGCACCCGGCTGAGGAGCACCCACAAGCCGCTCGGAGGAAACGGCCCGTGGTAGTGGAGGAGCTTGGTCTTGCTTCAGGACAGGAGCCCGCCATGCCCAAGGCAGGAGACTTCCCAACCCGAAACTCGATATCTGGCCAGCATCGGCGGCAGAATCAAGTCAACGACATTCGGCTTCACCGAACGGAAGCAGCCCGGAGCGGATATGATCGGGCTGTCGTCCTTGTAGCTGAGTAACAGAAGATTTCCGGGTTCCACCGGAGCCAGGAAGCGTTCCAACTGGCATCCCACCCGGTGCATGGCCCGACCGATGACGTCCTCCGGACCGGCCGGAGCCGTCGTTGAAGCAATCAGTGAAACAGTTGGCTTGGATCTCAGCAGGTGCTGGAGAGCCCTGGTCAGGGATACTTCGTCTTCTGTGGCCGCTAGTGCATAGGTCGCTGAAACGCCGAAACGCTCCAGCCGCTGGCACATGATGTTTTCAAAGAGCTGCCGAGCTCGTTCGCCGCTCACCGGATCTGCATATAGAACCGCTACTGACGGCTTCCGAATGGGCCGCGCCTGAATAATCGGACCGCGTTCTTTAAGTATTGAGATTACAGCTTCCAGCTGTGTTTGTGCAATAGCAAAAGGCGCACTTTTTACCGTTGCCACTCGCTGGCCCGCTTTTCCGTAGCTGAAATTGGTCGCGGTGGCGATGGCGAGGCTGGAAGTGCAATTTATCTGACGGAGCAGTTCGTCGTCTACCAGCATGCAGCAGTCTTCGGTCGCAATCAGGTTCGCTCTACCGCCGGCCGCCAGCTTGATCTCGAGACAGCCGCAGCCCATCTCAGAGGCCACCTGCATGACGACCTCATCCTCGCCGACCTCGCCTTCTTCCAGTTGAGTAACCCAGACCTGCTCCATGCCCTCGGTCTCGAGGAGTTTAATGTCCTCTTCACTAATGACATGCCCTTTGGCAAGGAGTTTCTTGCCCCCGGGACGGAAAATGGTGCAGCAGAGAACGCGACCAGTGGATGCTCGTACTTCGACGGTGAGAGCCTTCATAGTGATTTCCTAAGCAGCGCTCGATATACCCCTCGACACCCTCTCCAGAAAATGAATTTAATCAGATTCTAAATCGTTAAGTAGTCGGATGTACACGAAATTCTCGGCGGTACAAAGTTTATTTTCCGCAGAGATCCGTATCAGACCCCAATGAGGGTGAAAAAGGAAGCCCAATTGCGTTCAAAGGAACACGCCGCCTTCAGTTCAGGCGGGAAATCGGACCAGGCCCTGCGCAGGTTCGGAGTACCCGGTGCCGACTGCTGGACGGTCAGCCTCGGTTGCCGCCCGAAGCGTCTTGACCATCGCAATCTCGTCGCAACACTGGAATTTAGGGCACTTTAGGCAGTCTTTCCATGCCTTCAGGGGGAGATCGTCACGGGTGACCTCCTCGAAGCCGAGCTTACGAAAGAAGCCCGGGACGTAGGTGAATGCAAACATTGACTCGAGGTCGTTCTCCCGGGCTTCGCGCTCCAGAGTTTCCACAATCGCGCGCCCGACGCCTCCGGCTTTGTGCTTAGGACTCACCGCCAGTGACCGAACCTCCGCGCTGACAGGCGAATAAAAGTGGAGAGCGCCGCATCCAATCAGGACATTTCCCGAGTATGCCACGACGAAATCGCGGATATTCTCTGCCATTTCGAATTCCGTGCGCGGCAGCATGATCTGCTGGGACGCATACGCGTTGATTAGTGACAATAGTGCGGGAATGTCCCGTACGGTAGCCCGGCGGAGGGTGGCGCTAACCTCTACTGGGGAATGAGCCGGCGCCTTACGCATGTGCGCTCTCCGCGGTAATGAGAGTTCCCGCCGGCTCTCCGGCGGCGAGGCGCTGGACAATTCCGGGCGACTGGCCCGGAGCGATGACAATGCGTGCAACTCCGCACTCCAGGGCCCGGACGGCGGCTTCAAGTTTGGCCTGCATCCCGCCGGTGGCCACGCCTGTCGCAATCAGTTCAGCGATCCGGGCGGGGGTGAGTAGGGGAGCTACCGAGCCCTCATCCACCCGGACCCCGTCCACGTCGGTGAGAAAGAACAATGCACCCGCACCAAACCCGCCGGCGCACGCGACCGCCATCTGGTCGGCGTTGACATTATAGATAGCGCCGTGGAAGTCCCCGCCAATACAGGCGACTACGGGGATGTAGCCGGCGGCCGTCAGAAGGTTCATCAGGCGCCCGTCAGAACCGGTGGGACGCCCCACGGCTCCCAGCTCCGGGTTCAACAACTCCGCGATCGCGGTGCCGCCGTCCAGACCGCTTAGCCCGACCGGCCGCGCGCCGGCTGCGACAAACGCAGCCACAAGCTGATGATTCACGGTGCCGCCGAGTACCTTCAGCACTGCGTCCAGAACCTCGGGACTGGTCACCCGTAGCCCGTTCACGAACCTGCTCTCCACCTGGCGTTCGGCGAGGAATCGGGTCATCTGCTTCCCGCCGCCGTGCACGACCACGATCTCGTGCCCGGCGCCGCTCAGTCCGGTAATCTCGCGCGCCAACCGCGCCCGAGACTCGGGGGTGTCCAACAATGTACCCCCGAGCTTAATCAGGATCTTCACTGGAGGGCCTCGCTTTCTTGGAATCCCAGCACCAGATTCATGTTCTGGATGGCCTGCCCGGCGGCGCCTTTCACCAGGTTGTCGATGGCGCTGACGATGACGGCCCGGCCGGTAGCGGCGTCGAATCGAAAGCCGATATCGCAGAAATTCGTGCGTTGGACCGCCCGGAGATCCGGGACCTGGCCTGGCCGGTAGAGGCGCACGAATGGCTCTTGAGCGTATTTCGCCTGATAACAATCCAGGATCTGCTCCGCCGTAACTCCGGAGTTCATTCTCATGTAAATCGTCTCCAGAATTCCCCGATCGATGGGAATTAGCTGGGCGGAAAAGCTGAATTCGCGCTCTTCAATCCCGGACGTCAATAGAACTTCCGGGACGTGCCGGTGATCGAGGAGGGAGTAGGCGCTGAAGTTCTCGGTCACCTCGCAGAAGCTCGTTTTGAGGCTTGCCTTGCGGCCCGCTCCGCTCACGCCGGACTTGGCGTCGCAAACGATTCCAGCGCTGCGGTCGATTATTCCCGCCTCTACCAGGGGGCGAATAGCGAGATTGGCGGCGGTCGGGTAGCAACCCGGATTTGAGACTAGCCGGGCCGAGGGAATCCGGCCCCGGCAGAACTCGGGAAGGCCGTAGACGGCTTCGGCGAGCAGCTCAGCGGCGGTGTGGTCCTCTTTATACCAGTGGCGATAGTTCTCGGCAGTCCGCAGGCGGAATGCCCCGCTCAGATCGACAACCTTGATATCGCGCTGCAGGAATCCTGGGGTCAACTGCATGGAGACATCGGGAGGCGTGGCCAGGAATACGAGCGAGATCGACTCCGCGGCGGCCCCTTCGGCTGTGGCGGCGGCGCGTCTGAGTTGGCTTTTGCCAATTGGTTCCGGACGATGCTCGGTGTCCTGCCGGTGTTCCAGGAGAACAGTCTCCACGCCAGGATGACGTCGCAGAATCTGGACGAGTTCAGCACCGCTGTATCCGCGAAAGCCGACGATTCCGATGCGACGTTTCATTCTGGTTAATTATTCACTCCCGTGAATAATTATACCATCTGGAATCTTGAGAAGCCGCCATCTTAGAATCTTACAGAGCCGCGCACGTAAGTAAGCGGTATTGGACTACGGCAGTAATTCCCTCAGGAGGCTGTCCGCATGGTACAGCTTCCGCAGCGCTTCAGTCATCGCGGCGGTATGGACCGCCACGGTGCGATTGGTCTCGGCTTCATAGACGTAATTACCCACCAGGGATTCGATGTTGCCGTCGAAGACCAGGCCAACCAGGCTCCCCTCCCGGTCGATGACCGGCGAGCCCGAATTCCCGCCGATGATGTCGTTGGTGGTCACGAAGTTGAGCGGTGTCGAAAGATCGAGTTGGGTGCGGCCCTCGCTGAATCGGGAGGGCAGGTTGAAGGGCGGACGGAAGTCGAAGCTCGCCGCCCGATCGAACAGGCCGTACAGGGTCGTCTTCGGAGGCGCAACAGTGCCATTCATCGGATACCCTTTAACCTGGCCGTAGGACAGGCGCAGCGTGAAGGTTGCGTCCGGATAAGCGGTTTTGCCGTAGGCCGCAAACCGGGCCTTGCCGAGTTGCTCACCGGCGCGCTGCTCGACGCTCTCGACATTGTCCTCGGTCCACTTGATGAGTTCCCGGCGCAACGGGTCCACCTTGCGGGCAAGCACGATCATCGGATCGTCCGACGCGGCCACAGCGGCTTGGCCGCCTTCCATCAGGCGCTTGCGGACCGCCGGATCGTCGAGCTTCGTACCGTTAACCAGGGCTATCGCCGCCTGCTTGGGGGACTTGCCGGCCAGCACGATCTTCAGGAACGGGTCGCCGGGACCCACCTCTGCCAGATCTAATTCCAAAGCGCCGGCGATCTTGGCAATCTCCAGATCCCGATAGACGGGCGCGGCGGATGCCATCTGGAAGCGGAGCGATTCCAATTGCGATTCGTGATACTCCGGCAACCGCTCGCCGTCGGGCTTCTGAATCTCGGCCACGTACTGGACGATCTGACGAGCGTAGTCCGCCAGATCGGAATTCATCGAATGGAAGTACCGCTCCTTGATGCGCGCGTCGGACTTCTTCTCCGCCTCGGCGATGGCGCTCCATGCCTGGGAACAGGCCGCCCTCCACACCGGATTGGCCATCACGCGAGCCCGGAACTCATCTTCTTCCCGCTGTTTCTTGGCCATCACCTCGGGGTCTTTCAGGCCACGGTATTCCCCTTCGAGAGCCTTGATGCTGTTCTCGATCCCGAAAATGTCAGACCCGGCCTCCCGGGCATGCTCGGGCGATTCCGCCGAGTACTTTCGCAGCATCTCGATGCGGTGATGCAGCAGCTTCAAAATGGTGGGCAGCCCGTGATCTCGCTGGGACGTCAACTGGGCCAGCGTGTTCATGCGATCGGTGGAGCCGGGGTGCCCCGACACAAAAACCAGATCGCCATCGGCGGCCCCCTTCGCGTTCCACTTCAGGTGATCGGGCGTTTCGATCGGCTTGCCGTTCTCGTACACGCGAAACAGCGCCATATCGAGATCGTGGCGGGGATACGTAAAATTGTCGGGATCGCCGCCGAAGAACGCAGCCTGCTGTTCGGGCGCGAAGACCAGGCGCACGTCGGTGTACCTCTTGTAGCGATACAGCCAGTACTCGCCGCCCTGATAGAGCGTAACTACATCGGAGCGGAGTCCGGTCTTCTCCTGGCTCTCCCGCTCGATGCCGGCAATGGCCGCCTTGCGTTTGGCGAACTCGTCTTTAGAATCGGCCGCGCCTTTGAGCATCCCCATCACGCGGGATGTGACGTCCTCCATCGAGACGAGGACGTTCACTTCAAGATCGGGCGACTTCATCTCCTGATCGGGAGTGGCGGCATAGAAGCCGTTCTGGATGTAGTCGTGTTCGGCGGTGGAGTTCTTCTGAAGCTGGCCGCGAGCCACGTGATGATTGGTGAGCAGCAGCCCCCGGGAACTGACGAATGAGCCCGAGCCGCCATCGTTCAGGCGCACGCTGGACAGACGGACATGGTCCAACCACTCCTTGGTTGGGGTGAAGCCATACTTTGCCTTAAGCCGCGCCAGGGGCGGATTGTCAAAGGTCCACATGCCCTCTTCGGCAAGCGCGATGGCGGAAGTACAAAGCGTGGACAGAAGGACCGTGCGGACGATCGTCGAGGTGGTCATCTCTCTTAATGTTATGCCAGGCCAGCGCCGGCATCTTATTCCACCGTGATGGCCGCGATTGCATCCTTCTTATCCGCACTCTGCTTAACCGCGGCCTCTTTGCAGCTATAGTCCAGCGTTGTGCTCGCCGTGATGTAGTAAGTTCCTTTTGATTTGGGAGCGGACAGAATGCCTTTCACCTCTCCTTTGTCGGCCCACCCAAGGCCCATCATGTCCGAGGCGAAGCATCTCGATGTCCCGCCTGCCTGATGATCAATCCCGTAGTAGAGTTGCACAATGCAAGTAGGACAGTAGACGTCTTTCTTCGTCACGCGGCCGTCCCACTGGAAAGAGATGGTGAACTGTCCACCCGGCGAAACCTGAATGGCGTTGCTCTGGCCGTTCAGCAAAACACCCTGGAAGGTTATGTTCCGGCTCCCCAGGAGCGCCAAGGTGACCGGAGTGGGAACGGTAGGCAGAGGGGCGCTTTGAGGTGATGGCGGTGGAGCCGTTCCCGCTAGCGCATCCGGCCGCGGCACGGGTCCGCCCACTTTCGTCGGAGTTCCCCCTCCGCGAACACCCGCGGTAACATCTGTAGGGCGGGCTGCGGCCGGCAGTTCGGGCTCCACCCGCGCCGCGCCAACGCGGCGAGTTCTCAGTCCTTTCCACTGCTTATCGGTCAAATCCGCGTACTTAATGGCTTCCTCGCGGGTGCGCTTAGCCACGTCTTCCGCCCGCACAGCGCGTTCTTCCGATGATTTTGCTTTCGCCTTCTCAACCAATGCCCAACCTAGCAGGCCCGCAAGTGCAACCACTACCACCGCCACCCCACCCCTGATCGAATTGATCAGGCGTTTCTTTTCACGCAACGATTTTGCGGCGAAGTCACGACTCCGGACCAGATAATCCATCGCCAGCTGGTAGTCGCCGTCCTGGCGGGAATAGCGGATCGCCCACTCGGGCGACGGGCAGGCGTCATCGCGCCATTTGAGCGCCAGCTGAAGATCCGGATCCTGAAGCAACGCTTGTCCGCCGCGCGCTCTCTTCAATAGATCCAGGTAATGGTCTCTGGACGAACGCTCGTCATCGATCCATTTCCTGAGTTGCGCCCACTGCCGGATGAGGCTTTCATGAGAGATATCGACCCGTATATCACCGTTGGGGGCATCGGACGCCACCAGAAAACTGCGCCCGTCTGAGTTGAACCGATCGATGATGGTTTGCACCGTAGACTCGGACGCGCCGCTCACGGCAACCAGTTCTTTCATATGGGCTGGACGCCGGATGCGCCGCTGGTTCAGATCGGTATCGGTCAGGCATTGAAAGATCTTCACCGTGGTGCCGAGGTCTTCGTCGCGCAGAGCCTCCTGAGCATGCTTCGACAAGGCCTCTTTTAAACCGCCGATCTTCTCGTAGTGTGTAAGGTCTATCGGACCCGGCCCGTCCTGCCGCCAGGTATTCCACGTCCGCAGCAGCGCATGTTGGAGAACCGGCAATTGATCGGATCTGCCGCCCAGGTCGTTCAGCACCGTGTCCAGCAGGCGGGGAGTAATGGCCACTCCGTCCAGCAGGGCCGGACCTTGAACGCTCTCCCGCAGTTGCTGGCGAGTGAGGCGCGGCACCAGGTAGCGGCTCCGGTTCATGGCTTCCGGCAATCCGTAGAATACATCGCAGTCGCCGAGGAAATCCGATCGCATCGTGAGGACGACATAGAGCGGCAACTCCTCAATCGTGGACAGGCCAAGCATCAGATCCACGAAATTCGCGGCCTCCTCGCGCTGTGCACCGCGCTCTCTCCTCTTCGTGGGACTCAGCAACGCGAGTTGCTCGTCGTCCTCGTTGCCGCGAAAGCTGAAGATCTCCTCAAATTGGTCCACGAGTAAGAGCAGGTTCGTGTCGCCGCCAAGGCGCGGGCCGAGATAGGCGATCACGGCATCAGCCTGGTCGTCGGCGATCTCCTTTTCGAGCGTTGCGGCCGCCGTCTCCGGGCCTTCGCGTTTCGCCGCGGAGCACAACGCAACGGACAGATTTCGCATCGGCGAATCGCCCGGCTTCATCACCGCGATCAGCCACTTGTCCCGTTGATCCACCAGGAAACCGCCGAGCAATGCCGGGATGAGTCCCGCGCGGATGAGAGACGATTTTCCGCACCCGGAGCTACCCACCACGGCCAGGAACCGGTTTTGCTGGAGACGCTCCATCAACTCCGCGGTCTGCTCGCGCCGCCCGAAGAAATACAGGCTGTCCTTACTCTCGAAGGGTCGAAGCCCGACGTACGGGTTTCCGGCTTGCACACTTGGCGTCATTCCGCGGTCTTCCTGTGAGCGCGGGCCAGCAGTGGTTCGATGGTGGCCGGATCGAAGCGCCTCGTATTCAACATCACATCGCAAATCCCGAAATTCACCGCCTCGGGCGGCTTGTCCGGCGGAGCGACGTATACGCCCATTCGCGTCGCCAACCCGTTAGCGGTAATGAGCTTGAAACCTTCGAAAACGCGGTTCAGCACCCACTCGCGTGCCACCCCACCATACACGACTATGAACAATTGGGCGTTTCGCAGATTCTGTTCGAAAAGGGCGATGCCGGATGCCGGGCTTTGTCCCGCCGAGGGTACCGTCACCGCGGCAATTCTCTTCTCCGCCAGGTAACCCACCAGGTCTGCAACGTAATTGAGATCCTTGATGTGCAGGTCTACAAAGGCCGTACCGGGAGCATCGTCTCCCTGCACAGACTTGGCGGCCTGATCTTCCAGGTTCTTCTTCGCCGCCAATATCTCTTCCAGCATCTGCGCCCGGCCGGCCTTGATGATTTGTAGCCGGCCAGACTGACGCGGCCGCTCCTGCAATTCCTTCATGAACTGGGCGTACTGAGGTTCTTCGATGGCGTCAACGGCAAAAGAATCAGGCAGGAGGATAAGCTGCGATCGCGCGTGATCCAATGCCAAGGTCGCCTGCGCGACGGAAAACGTCTTGTCGGGGATGTCTTCATCAATCGGGGCGCCGGGCGAATTGCCAAGCAGGTGCAGGCAGAGATCCGCATCTCCAATGGCCTTCAGCGCCGCTTCAGCATGTTCCTTTTCCGAGTACGGAGGCGGAATCTTGCTGATCACCTCAATGCCTTGTTTCTGCAGCTCCTTCTTGAGGAAACTCCGGTCCGCCACCAGTTCGTCGGAGGAGGCGCCCAGAAAGATGCGAAATCCCGCCGGCTGCGCGCCAGCGGCCTCGCCAGGCCCTTGCGGAGCCACCGCGCGGGATTGTTTGATCTCGTCCAGCACACCGGCGATCTCTGATACCAGCTTCCACTGCATATCCGAGAATTGCTGGCTCGCCGTATCGAGCGGCTTGCTGAGCCCGCCGAATTGAGCGTCGAAGAACTCGAATCCCGAAACGCCCTGGCAGGGGCCTGGCCACTGTTCGAACGGCAGGTGGAAAACCAAGACCGGGAACACTCGGCAGTGCCCGCTCGGGGTCTTGAGGTTGCCGAGTTCGGCAAACCACTGCACCTCCTGCTTGCAGTAATCCCGCTTCACGTACGCCGGGCTGACCAGCGACACCATGATGGCGGAGGTCTTCACGGCCTTCTGGATCACCTCGTCGAAGATCTGGGACCGGTCGAGCTTCGGATCCCACCACACCGCCACCGTCTCGCCCATCCGCTTCAGTAGCTTTGCGGATAACTGCTTGCCGAAGCTTTCCACCCATCTTTCTTTAGCGCCGTCGTTCTCGTTGTCGATGTGGGCATAGCTCAGGAAAACATCGTTGTCGAAGCCGCTTACATACGCCACGCGCGGTAGGTCCTCCCGTTTGGGATCTCAGTATACAGCGTTTCGTCTCAATGGGGGGCAGTTAGAACGTAAGCGCCGCGATCATCCGGTTAACTTCGGCTCCCAAAGCCGTTCGCTTCTTCTGCTGTTCCGCTTCACGATCGCGCAGGCCGGCCAGTTGCGTCTCCTGCGCGGCTAGCTTGCGTGCATACTCCTGAACCAGCTGCTGCTGGCTGCTCACCTGGTTGAGGCTCTCGATGTTGCGCCGCAGGCGATCTTCGTCCGCGGTGGCTGCGGTGATCTGCTCCTTGATGTCCCTGAGTTGCTGGTCGGCTTCGGCCAGCTGTACTTTGCGGTCGGCGATCTGCTCGAGTTGACGGCGTCCGGCATCGCCGATGTTCTTATTGCGGACGTAGACCAGAAGATTGTCCGGCGTCATGCTGGACACCTGGTACGAGCTGTCGTACACGCGCTCCTCGGAAACCGGGAAGGCCGTCTCCGCTCCCGGCGCCAGCTTCAGCTCGAATCGATAGGCCGACGAAGTCTTCTCCGCCGGCTTTTGACTCAACAGCGTGTAGCCCTGTCGTACGGGATGTTCGATGATCAGCGTCTTGGCCTTCTGATCCACGTTGCGGACCGTGTACGTGCGGATCTCTTCCATGGCCGTCCGGGTCATCAGGATTCCACGGGAGGCATGCACCTCGCGCACCACTTCCTCCTTGTTCCCGTAAGTCTCCGTAACGCGCGTGCCCAGATCCACGGCATAGCTGATCAGCCGTTTGTCGCCGCCCTTCAGCGTTTCCATCAGGGCTTCACCGGCGTAGTTGCCTCCGTCGTAAACCGTGATGGGACCGCCATCCAGAGTCTTGCCGCTGGAGTTGGTGAGTTCGGCGGCATTGGTGGGGTGCGGCGACCCGTGGGACGAGTAGATCAGCAGCTTGCGCGCGTCGATCGTCTGCTGCAGGAACGGCAGCATTGCGGACTCGTTCTTGCGGATGGTGACGGGCTGAGCCAGCCGGTATTCGAACAGCTCGCCCACCGCCTGCGAGACCGTATCGCCCGCCACGGTGCTGGATCGCACTTCTTCCAGCATCTCCCCGGCGCCCAGGCGATTCCCCGACATCGCCTTCATCCTCGCGGCCGGCGCTGGCCGTGCGGCAGCCACGGGAGGCGCTCCGCCAATTCCGCCGATGACCCCTCCCGGCGCGGACGCAAACGCTCCTTCGTGGATCACCGGACCCTGAGCCTGATCTTCCGGCAGCTCAGCGATGGGCCGGTTGATGTAGCGCGGCGCATAGAGCTGGCTGACGAAGGAAATGGGACGTCCCGAGACCAGCGCCAGCGTCACCTTGGTCCAGTCCTCGCCGGTAGTGTTATCGACAATCGCCCAACCTTCGAGCGTGGGCTTGCCCGCAGCGTCGAGAATCAGCCGGTAGCTCGACTTCCAAACCGCCGCCGGAATGGTATAGCTGGCGACGACGTCTCGAGCCTTGGCATCGGTGGAATCGATGTAGACGCTCCGCTTATCCTGCGACCGTGCTGCCGTCAGCGCCGCCAGGTAATCGCGAAACTGCTGCTGCAGTTGGGCATCGGTGAACCGGATGGCGGAAGCGGTGCCCAAGTCGATGCTGCGAAGGTCGCCCGAATCCATCAACAGCGTGACCTGTTCCCGCTCGGGACGCTTGTCATCGCCCGAAACCAACCGCCCGTTCACGATGGCTCCGGCGATGGTCTGGCCGCCCACTTGCACTTCGATTCGTGCGCCCTTGAGCTGGTCCAGCACGGCGCTCAATGCCTGCGCCTCGCCCAGTTTAAACGGAAACTCCGCGAGCTTGCGCCCCAGTGGATCCATGGAGTCGTAGCGGAGGCCCGAGATCTTACCGCCGCCCTGTTCCTGGAGCGTCAGCGACTTCAGCACGTCGTTCATCTCCGACGCCTTGAAATCGAGACGGGCCGATTCCCCGGCGCCGAGTCTGCCCGCGCGTTCAAAGAATCCGATCCCGTGCTTGTAGAGGATTACTTGCCGCACCGGCAATTCGGCGGCCTGAGCGACGAGGGCGCAAAGGGCGAGCGTGACGACGATTCTCATAGCGGTGTTTCCTGGCCTATTCTCCTACTTCACTTATGCCGCGTGTGGAAAGGTCCTTTCGATGATAGATTCTGAGTAGGGCACCCAATCAATGATTCAGTTCGTCGCCAACTATGAAGACCTGTCCACGGATCGCGGATACCAGTTCAAATTTCACTGCGACAAGTGCGGCAACGGCTTTATGTCGCAATTCGACCCTTCGATCATCGGAACGGCAGGCGGTTTGCTTCGCGCCGCCTCGAATTTCCTGGGAGGGTGGGCGGGTTCCGCCGGGGACTCGGCTTACGACATTCAGCGAGCCGTGGGCGGCAAAGCTCACGATGCGGCACTCGAAAAGGCCGTCCTGGAGGGAAAAAGACACTTCCACCAGTGTTCGCGCTGCGGGAAGTGGGTGTGCCCGGAGGTGTGCTGGAACGAAGCGGCCGGCCAGTGCGAAGAATGCGCTCCGAAGTTCGAAGAGGAGATCGCCTCCGCTCACGCGCACGCCAAGGCCGACGCGGCCCGTCAGCAACTGGTTGAGAAGGCCGCTCAGACCGACTATGTCGGAAATATCGACATGAAGTCCGGCTCGGTGATGTCCTCCACCGGCGGCCGGGCTCCATTGAAGCCGGCATTCTGCTCCGAATGCGGCGCCCAGGTGGGCCAGGCCAAGTTCTGCCCCGAGTGTGGCGTGGCCGTAAAGCCGAAGAAGGCGGCCTGCCCCGGGTGTGGCTTCGAGCCGCCCAATCCGGTGAAGTTCTGCCCGGAGTGCGGCGGCAAGATGGCTTGACGCGAATTCGCGAAATCGGACCTCTCGTTTTCGGGTCATAGAAGCGAGGTGGTTCTATGACCAACAGCAAGACCTTGACCGAATCCGCTGCCAGCGCAGCCTCCGATGCGGCTGACAAGCTGAGTTCGACCGCACGAAGCGCCATTGACAAACTCGACGCCAGCCGTGAGTCCGTAGCCCATGGGATCGAGAAGACAGCCGGCGTGGTCCGCGCCCTTGCTCCTGAGTCCGCCGTCCGGCAGGCACGGAACACGGCCGACGCCATGGAGAACGCCGCCGGATATATCCGATCCCGCGACGTGCGCACCATCGGCGCTGACTTGACCCAAACCGTTCGCCGGAACCCGACGCCGTCCCTCATCGCCGCGGTCGCCGTTGGTTTCCTGCTAGGCATGACCATCCGGCGCAGATAACGCTGCCTGTCAGTGGGAGAAAGCAGGTGCCTATGGATGATGCGGGTCGCAGGTCGGGCGGGGAGATGGGTTCGTACGCCGGAAAGGATCGCTCTGCCGGCGAGATCGTGAAAGACATCGTCGCCAACGCGCATGAAATCATCCGGGCCGAGTTGCGGCTGGCCAAGGCGGAAGTCCGCGAGGAAGGGCGTAAGGCCATCCATGGAGGGACAGTCTTGGCTGCGGGTGCAGTGACCGGACTGTACGGTATCGGATTTGTGTTGGCCGCCATAACTGCGGCGTTGGCGCTCGTGATGCCATGGTGGGCAGCCGCCCTGATTGTGGGCGGTGTGCTGGTGATTGCCGGAGCCATCGCTCTGCAGCTTGGACTGAAGCGCTGGAAACAGGCTCATACGCCGGAAAAGGCCGTTACCGAGATGAAGGAGAATGTTGAATGGCTGAAACGTCAGACCAAATCGTAGAAGAAATACAGGTACAGCGCGAACGCCTCAGCAAGCACGTGAACGAACTCGAATCGTACGTTCGGGACAAAGCCGATCTGCGAACCTATTACCTCCGTTCCCCCTGGAAGTTCATAGGAGGCGCCGCAGCCGGCGGGATGCTATTAGCGCTCATGACGCTGAGCGGCCCCCGGCGGGACTCCATCAGAGCGTGTCGATGAGCCGCTCGATATCGTCCGGCGAGATGTAGAAGTGCGGCGAGGTCCGCACCCAGCCTTGGCGCGGAGCGGCGGCGATGCCCCGTTCTTTAAGTTGACGGACGATCATCCGGCTATCCACTCCCGGCTTTCGGAAGGTGACAATTCCGGCGCCGGTAGCCGGGGTGCGTCCGCCGAGAACCTCATACCCTTTCTCTGTAACTCCCGCCGCGATCCTGTCCCCTAACGCCTGAATGTGCGGAGACAAGCACTCCACTCCAACTTCAAGCAGAAATTCAATTGCCGCCCGCAAGCCATAGCAGCCAATAGTGTTGAGAGTTCCGCACTCGTACCGTCCGGCATCCGGGCGAAGCGTCATGTCGCGCGAGGCGTAGTCGTTGTAGGCGGCGACGTTCGTCCAGCCGAACTCCACCGGTTCTATCTCGTCCTGGCGTTCTCGTCGCACGTACAAAATTCCGCAACCTTCGGGTCCCAACAGCCATTTGTGCCCGTCCGCGCTCAGAGCATCGATGTGCATCCGCTCGACATCCAGCGGAAACGCACCGAGTCCCTGGATGGCATCCACGAAGAAGAAGCAGCCTCTTCGCCGGCAGATTTCCCCAATGGCTGCAAGGTTTGCACGATAACCGCTCAAGTACTGCACGAAGCTGATGGCCAGCAGCCGGGCACCCTTCGCGGCCTCATCGATGCGATCGAGCGGATCGGTGGCGTTGAGCCACTCCACCTTCACGCCCTTCGCCTCCAACCGCTTCCACGGGAAGTAGTTGGCAGGAAATTCTTCATGGAAGCAGACAATTTTATCGCCCGCCTTCCAATCCATCCCCAGGGCGATGGTAGCCACCCCCTCGCTCGTGTTCTTAACCTGCGCGATCTCCGAGCGCTGAGCCCCGATCAGCCGGGCCGCCACCGTACGCAATCCGTCGTAAGTCTCCAGCCACTGGTCATAGTGAAACGAACCGAAGTTCCAGGCATCCTCGGCCAGGTGCTTCATGGCATCGGAGGCGGCTTTGCACAACGGCGCCACGCCGGCGTGATTCAGGTAGATCAGATTCCCGGTCACCGGAAAATGCGAGCGATACTGGGACCAGACGGGCAGTTCCGCGGTCGTGGGACCACCAGACAAGTCCGAGCGAATTTCGAAACCCATTAAGAAAACTATACGTTAAACCGAATGAGGGTTTATACTCAACGGTAGGGCAGCGTCTATCCGATAGGAGCACCATGCGCCGCTTTTTCTCTGCGAAACTGGGCCTCGCGTTAGTCCTGAGCGTGGCTGTGCCGTTCTCTGGGCTCGCCAAAGACAACAAAAAGAAGGATCCCGAGGCGATCGGTGATCGCGACGTCGGCAAAGGCGTAAACTTCTACTCACTCGAGAAGGAGATCGGCCTTGGCAAGGCTCTGGCTCAGGATGTGGAGCGTCAGGCCAAGATCATTGACGACCCGATAATCTCGGAATACGTGAACCGCGTTGGCCAGAATCTGGTTCGCAACTCCGACGCGAAAGTGCCCTTCACCATCAAGGTGATCGACGCCGAGGACGTGAACGCCTTCGCCCTGCCGGGCGGGTTCTTCTTCGTGAACTCGGGGTTAATCCTCAAGGCGGACTCGGAAGCCGAGCTAGCCGGCGTGATGGCGCATGAGATCGCGCACGTGGCCGCCCGTCACGGCACCCGCCAGGCGACGCGCGGACAGATCGCCAACCTGGCCACCATCCCTCTGATCTTCATGGGGGGCTGGACCGGTTACGGCATCCGCCAGGCCGCCAGCATCCTGATTCCCATGGGCTTCCTGCAGTTCTCGCGCGCCTTCGAATCCGAAGCGGACATGCTGGGCCTCGAGTACCTCTATAAGACCGGGTACGACCCAACGGCGTTCGTGGACTTCTTCGAAAAGATCCAATCGCTCGAGAAGAAGAAACCGGGAACGATGAGCAAGGTGTTTTCGACTCACCCGATGACGGACGACCGCATCAAATCGGCGCAGAAGAACATCCAGGAAATACTGAAGGCGAAACCCGAGTACGTCGTCACCACCTCCGAGTTCAACGACGTGAAAGCCCGCCTGATGGCCATGCACAACCGGCGCAAGATCGACGACAAGGATCTGAACCGTCCGAAGCTGCGGAAAGCCCCCGGCGCGGGTACCACCATCGATGGCGACGACACGAAAGATAGCAAGGGTAGCGATGAGGACGAGCGTCCTACCTTGAAGCGCCGCCCAACGGATCAGTAATACAAGTCCTCCCCGCAAGCAGCGGAAGCCCGCGGTCCTCTGAGGATCGCGGGCTTTTCTGCGTTCAGGGCCCTTTACGCCTTGCGGTTCGATCCCATCTCGGCCAGAACTTCGCGAATCGCCGCCTTCAGCTCTTCCCCGCCCTGTACCCGAACGGTGCTGGGCCCGACGGTCAGGTCGATGCGTTCGGCGAGGAACCGCTCGCGGAACCGCCGGTTCATCTCCCGGCCTACCACCCATTGTTTGGTTGCAAGCGTTTTGATCCGCGCCTTGATCACCACTCCCGACGCGCTGATCCGGTCGATCCCGGACATGTCCAGATCGGCCAGGATCAGGTCCCGATACTCGGGCGCGGATCGCATTTCCGCCCCCACTTCCTTCATGACCTGGATTGCCCGGCCGGCATCCTGGTCGTGATTCAGCGAAATCTCGAACACGTAGAACGAGAACTCCCGCGTCAGATTGGCTAGGGTCTGGATGCCCCCATTCGGAATGATGTGCACCGCGCCGTTTTCGGCGCGTAGTACGGTGGTCCGCAGGTTGATCTCTTCCACGGAACCGCCAATGCCGTTGATCACCGCGACATCGTTGACGCGAATCTGATTCTCGATCAGGAGGAATAATCCCGCGATCACGTCTTTGATGACGCCCTGTGCGCCGAACCCGACCGCTACTCCGATGATGCCCGCGCTGATTCCCGCCCCGGCCAGCAGAGCGTCGATCTTGAACCCGAGTTCCTGCAAGGACATCATCGCAAGCGCGCCCCACAGCATCGTGAGCAGCACCCGCCGAACCGCCGTAGATACTGTGGCCGCGCGCTTTTCAACCTCGATCTGCGCCAATCCCTGGTGCCGCGTCATCACGTGCACCGAGTAGTCGCGGATAGCGCGAATCAGGCGGTTGATGATCAGCGTCAGCACGTATCCGCCGATCAGAAGCACGAGCACCCGAACCCCGCCGAGCGCCAGCGGGACAAGATTATCGATCCTCTCGAGAGCAGTTTTCTGCATGGGTCTCTACTATGTTGGCACGGAGCGCTGCCCGGAGATGTTACAACGAATCTAGTGATTCAGAACTTCTTCGGCAACAGCGGGACGGTGGACGTGCTGGAGGAAATGGTGCGCGGCCGGCGGATCCACCACACGCTGCTGCTCGCCGGACCTTCCGGAGTGGGGAAGGCGACTCTGGCCCGCCGTTTCGCTGCGGCCCTGCTCGGTGACGCCGCCAAAATCGAGAAGGACGACCTCTCGATCGCCGGCAATCAGGCGATTCTGACCGAACGCGAGAAACTCCCGTCGGACAAGCGCAACGACGATCCTCTCCTGTTCTCCTCGCACCCGGATTTTCTGACTTTTCCGCCGGACGGTCCGCTGCGGCAGATTTCCATTCAGCAGATCCGCTTGCTCAAGGATCGGGCCCAGTTCAAACCGCTCCACGGCGACTACCGGGTTTTCCTGATCGATGGGATCGATCGCGCCGGAGAACAGGCCGCGAATTCTCTGCTGAAAACGCTGGAGGAACCCCCGCCGCACCTGATCCTGATCATGACCGCCCAGAACCCCTACGACCTCCTGCCGACCATTCGGTCGCGTGCCGTGCAGTTCCAACTGGGCCGGCTGGCCGAAGAAGAGATGCGGGCCTTTGCGAAATCGCGCGGAATTCCCGCCATCGAACGGCGTCTGCCGCTGGCTTCTGGGAGCCCGGGAATGGCCGTGTCCCTGGACCTGGAAACCTACGACCGCCGCCGCGCTGCCATGCTCAAACTCCTGGAGGTCGGCGCGGGCGTAGCGCCGTTTTCCGAGTGGGTGAAACATTCGGAGTATATTTCGGCGCGCAAAACCGAAAAGCTCGACTATTACCTGGATGTTCTGTACTTGCTGCTCGAAGATATTCTGCTGGCCCAGAACCGCGGCGAGGGACTCCGCAACCCCGATATCCGTCCCCAACTGGACGCCCTCGCGGCCCGGGTCTCGTTCGAATGGCTCCGAACCGCCGTTCGAAGGGTGGATGAATTGGTGGAACTGCTGCGCAGGAACATTCAGAAGGCTATCGCCTTGGACGCGTTTGCGCTAGAATTACGGACAGTTTCATAAGGGCTGGTCTCTTGCGGTGCCCGCGCCGGTGTGTTATCTACGAAGGTATAGATCATTTCGAACGATACCCCTGGACAGGCTCGGCTGAACCCGTTTCGAGAGCCGCCACTCGTATTCGTCGAAACCGAGGAGAGGCGCTGTGGAGACCACAAACCGAAGACTGATTCGCCCGCTGCTGAACGAAGCGAAAGACAAAATGGCTACCCGCAAAGCACCCACCTCCGCCCAAAACAAGAAAGCGATTCCCCCGGACCAGACCAACGCCGAGAATTATTATTACGTGAAGCAGATGCAGTCGAAGACCCCGATGACCATCGTGCTCATGGACGGCGAAACCCTGACCGGTGTCATCGAATGGTATGACAAGCGGTGCCTGAAAGTGAACCGCGAAGGCGCACCGAATCTGCTCATTTTCAAGCCCAACATCAAGTACATGTACAAGGCTTGACCGGGTCCCCGCCCGGTCACGGTTTCACTTTCCGCTTGATGTAGCTGGTTACGAACATGTGGGCCTGCGCTCGCACGTTCTCCGGCTCCGATTGATCCGCGAACTCACCGCCGGGGATGTGGTACACCATCCTCCCGAAACGCAGCGGGGCATACTCCTTTTCCTCGATATACATCAACGTGAGGGACCCACCGCAGTCCTGCTCCACCGAGAAGCGGATAGCATCGGGAACGTCAGGAAGATCCGGGAATCGGCCGCATCGCCCTCTCGCGTAACCCGTGTTGCACAAGCTTCGGAGTTCTTCGGTACCGGGCGTAACGACCTGGTCCGCATTCGCGGTGCAATCCCCGCGGCAGGGATCGCCAAGCGGAAGCCGGGGAGCCTGCAGCCATGTGCCGTCCTCGAGCCGCTCAACCGGACGGAAATATGGACACGCCACGTTCCGCAGCTTATCACGACGCCGGAATGGTCCGATGTAAGGTGGACTTCCGCGCGAGGCTTCCGCCCCCTAACCCCCACCGCCACCCGCCGGTAAGCGTTCGCCGGTTGCCGATTGCGTCGCGTCGGTTGCCGGTATCAACCGGAACAATCACCCCTGCATCGGCGTATACTTTGTCTGGTATGACCCGTAGCGACCACCTTTCGATCTCCCAAGTAGCAGAGTTGCTCGCCCACAACGGATACGAAGTCACCCAGGCGGGCGACGGCGTGCTCCATGTGCGCGACCTCGAGACCGGCATCGTGTATCAGGCCGTCCTCGAAGGCAACGTGCTTTATATGAACGTGACCCTGACGACGGTACCCGCCGCCGCTGTCACACCCGAGATCATGCGAAAAATGCTCTCGGCAAACAATGGCATCTCCACATCCGCTTTCCAGCTCTATGACCTGCCCGATGGGAAGACCGCCATCACGCTGAACAACTTCTGTACCATCCAGAACATGGGTGAGGAGGATGAGGACGATGTCCTGAGTTCAGCCGGGTACCTGAAGGCCGACGTAATGGCCGCTCGCGACCTGCTCGAGGAAGCAGCGTCGGCGAGCTAGTCCCCGATGACGAGACAATAGGAGCAGAGGATTATGGGATTCTTTTCGGAACTGTTCGGCCGGAGCGGTCGCGTCGTGCGCGGCCAGATGAACCAGGGCATGGACGTGGTGGAAGACGCCACCTTCGAAGCAACCGTAAAGCAGACCGTGCGCGACATGCGCGGCGGAACTCGCTAAAACCATTAACGCCTCGGCGATGGCCATGAGCAATCACAATCGCCTGGAGGCCGAGTACGACAAATACGTGCGCCAATCGGCGGACTGGCTGGCCCGCGCCAACCAGGCCCTCGATGCGGGCAATGAGGATCTGGCCAAGAAGGCCCTCGCTAAGAAGGCGGAATCGGACCAGCTGGTCGCCCAGATGAAGCCGGGCGTGGATGCCGCACGCAACGCCAGCGAATCCTTGAAAGGCAAGGTGGCGGAGCTGAAGCGGCGCATCGATGAGGCGGATCGTACGGCTACCACGCTGGTGGCCCGAAAGAACGCCGCCGTGGCGCAGCGCAAGGTGGCCGAGGCTCTTTCGGGCGTGGCCGAAGCGGACAACGCGTTCGCCGCCCTGAAGGGCTTTGAGGAATCCGTGTCGCGCGAAGAGGCGAAGGCCAAGGCCTTTGACCAGCTCGCCGCGGCCGGCAAGGATGAAGGGCTTGAAGCCGAGTTCGCCCAGTTGCAGGGCGGGACGGTGGATTCCGAACTGGCTGCGCTCAAGGCGGCCCGCCAGCAGAAAGCCCTTCCGCCGACCATGCCGAAACAACTCGCCGCGCCGGAGCAGTAAATCGCGGCTGCACTGACTCAGAAGCGCTCCTGGACGCTCCCGTTCAGGGGCGCTCGAACCTGAAAATCCATGATCACCACCACTGTCCTCGCCGTTCTCGGTGTTCTGCTCGTCGTCGTTCTGGTCGCCATGTTCAAAGGTCCAAAAGCCGTTGCCGCGCCGCGCAAAATCCCAGGGACAGGTGAATGCCGCCGTGGATGCCCACCCGTGGAACGCCCGCAAGGGCGATGTCGTCTCTATACGTGGGGCCGCCGAAGATTTCTCCGACCTCGATTTCACCATCGACCGCCGTAGCGCGTACGAATCCAGCAATCACCGGTGGGTGGATCTCAGCGGTGAGTTCCGCGGACGCCGCGTATACCTGGAAGTGATGGGCCGCACCCAGAACGAGGCCCTGGGATTACTGGATGCCCGCAAGTTGACCCTTCCGGATGTCGGACTCACCGAGCAGCAGCTTGCCGACTTGGATTCGCGCCAGGATGCGAACGCCTTCATCACCTACGAAGGAAAGCGCTGGTACTTCGAATCGAGCCGCGAAATCGGCTATTTCGAGAACGAGGGTACCGACGGCGAAGGAGTGTACCGGTGGCTGTTCCGGGAACAGAATGGCGACCGTTCGTTGTGTGTCGAAAAGTGGCAAGGCGAGCCGTTTGACGTCCGAATCGCAAAGCGATTGAACATCCAGGACGTGACCGTCTACCCCGCCAACTAACGTTATTGTGAGGCGGACGTGAGTCCGCGCGGGATCTTTAGTCCCGCAAGGTTTTTACAATTATGAACCGCCGTGCATTAGGAGCGCTGGCCATCGTGATCATGCTGTTGATGGTGATCATTGCCACCGCTGGGCTAGACAATCTTCCGCGCAGTGTCCGGAGTTCCATTTCCGCGTCACAATCCGCGCTGGACGGAGATCGCACGCACTTCGCGCAGGATCGCGACATCGTCAACCGTGCCCTCACCAGTGAGCCGGAACTTTTCCGCACCAAAGCACCCGCGTATCGCGACCGCCTCGAACAGAGTAATACCTGCTTCGCCACCGCGGCGACGTCACTCGCCGTGCTCCAGCAGATCGCCGCAAAGAACCAGCGGACCGACACGGCCCAGGCCGAAACGGAACTCTCGAAATTCGACTCACTCCGCAAACGCTGCGGCCAGGGCGCCGCGGATATGCGGGCCGACGTTCAGCGCTGGATCCAATACAAGCGCGAATTGCCGCAGCGCCTGGAGGCCATGAACGCCGCCTATGGCACTCTGCATGCCTTCGATGTGGACGCCGCCGCGGCCCAGGCCCGCAAGGCGGAAACGGACTGGCCTTCCAAAAAGGACGATC
This sequence comes from uncultured Acidobacteriota bacterium, assembly GCA_963737465.1. Classification (GTDB taxonomy): domain Bacteria; phylum Acidobacteriota; class Terriglobia; order Bryobacterales; family Bryobacteraceae; genus TMP-7. Next base: position 112,346 of record CAVTTC010000010.1, on the reverse strand, counting down.
TCGAAGCCCGAATCGACCAGCTCAAGACCCTCAAGTCCGAGGGCGAACAGGCCTGGGATTCCACCGCTCAACTCCGTGCCTCGGCCGCTGCGAACAAACTCGAGAACTTCGACTATGCGGCCTTCTTTGCCGCCGCCGACCGCATCGACAGCGTTTCCAAGCAGCTGAAGGACGGGGCCGAAAGCGCCAACCAACTGGCGGCCCAGTTATACACCAGTTGGGACAAGTTGGTGCTGAATGTCGAGACGCACGACGGCGCCCGCGAGAAAGTGCGCTACGTCCGCACGAAGTATCAGGACGCGGCGCTCTCGGGTCCCCAGGTCACCAATGAAGAGCGCTGGGAGGATCTCGATCCGTCCCGGGCTCGCGATGCCGAAAAACAGGAAGGCATGGTGGTGGCGCGCAAAGCGGCCGGGAAATACGATTCCGAGGCCGAAAAAACCGTCCAGCCTCCGGCCATCGCCTACGTTGCGCCGCCCGGACAATCGAACTCCTACGGCTCCTGGCAGAACGGTATCTGGCACTGGCTGCCCCAGTACCTGATCCTGCGCGAGTTGCTGAACGCATCGCGCGGGCCCATCACCTACGGCGACTACAACGGCTGGGATTCGGCGCGCCGTCGCGGCGACGTCTACTACGGAAATCAAGGATCGGGTTGGTGGCACAGTCGCCGCACCGTTCCCTCCGGAGCGGGCGGCATCCTCGGCCGGGCACGGGATTGGGCCAACTCGCGGTCGGGAAGCGTCACTGGACCTTCCACCGGCGGCGGCTTCTACAAAGAGCGGCCGAAGACGTATGGCAGCAGCGGTGGATACAGCGGATCGCAGTATCAGAGCCGGGGCTCCTATTCGGGATCGAGATATCAGTCGCGGGGCGGCTTCGGATCCTTCGGATCCCGATCGTACTCCCGCGGCGGCGGGTTCTCAGGAGGCGGGCGATCCTTCGGCCGCGGCGGCCGCCGCTGAGCCGTGGGCATGGACATCATCTGCCTCTGGTGACATGCATGGTGAAAGAGTCTGATCTGGCTGGACTTCAGCAGTGGGGCAGCCTCCCAGGCTGCGGCGGGCTCTCTAGCCCGCCTCGCGGGGCTCTTTGGAGTTTGAACATTTCCGATGTGGGGCGGACTTCAGTCCGCGCGGGACTTCAGTCCCGCAGGTTTAATTAATGGACATTTCACAGCTCTCATACGCGCCCCTGGCGCTGGCATTCACGCATGTCGTGCTGGGCGTGCTGGTCCTGATCCTGGCGAAGTACATCAAGGATTGGCTGTCGCCCTACTCGCTCGACCAGGAACTCACTTCACGCGATAATCCGGCCTTCGGTACCGCTGTAGCTGGTTACTGTGCGGCCATTGTAATCATCTATCTCGGAGCCGCCGCCGCTCATCCCTTGCCGCTCGACCAGGGAAGTGCGGCCGTGCTTGTCGCTCTCGGATTAAATCTGGCATGGACCGTCGCCGGCATCCTGACGCTCAACGCCCTGCGCTGGGTGATGGATCAGGTGCTGGTGGAGGGCACCCGCAATTCGAACGAGATCATCGCCAATCGCAACGTCGCCGCCGGCGTGCTGGAGGCGTCCGGATACATCGCGGCGGCGCTGGTGATCGGCGCGGCCATTCGCCAGCCCGGTGGCACCGTGTGGACCACTGCGGTCCTCTTCCTCCTGGCCGAGACCGCCCTCATTCTGATCGGCCATCTGTATCAGCACTTCAGCGGGTACAACGTCGCCGCTGAGATCCGGAAAGGCAATCTGGCCGCGGGTCTCGCCTTCGGCATGACGCTGGTGGCGATCTCGCTCCTGATGGTGAAGGCCATTAGCGGCGAGTTCGTCGATTGGGGCCGCAATCTGAGCTTCTTCGCGTTCGACACCATTGCCGGAGTCGTACTGCTACGCCTGCTCCGATGGGTAACCGATCTGGTCCTGCTGCCCAACGCCAACATCCCCGAGGAGATCGCGCGCGACCACAACATCAACGCGGGCCTGATTGAAGGCGTCCTGGCCATCGGCATCGCGGCCATTATTCTGTTCCTGTTCTGAAAATTATCTGTGTTTATCGGCGTTAATCGGCGGCCAATATGGTTTTCGATACCCCGATGAGAGCCGTTCACAAACCCCAAATTTCCCCCAAACCCAACAAACCACTCAATTACCGCCTATCGGAAAAATGGGTGTCTCTTGCCCTCGCCGTTACACTGAAGTCGGAAAAGAACATGGCATCGCTCACCGACACATTCAACATCGGCAAGAACATCTGTGCGGCCGGCGCCACCATCGGCCTCAAACTGCAGGGGTCTGACAACATCCCCGCGGTAGCCGCGATTCTCAGCGGGAGTGCGCCCTTCCCCAGCGGTACGAACGAGATCGTCACCATCAACCTCAAGGCCAGCACCGGAGCAACCGTCCCTCTGGGCGACCCACAAGGCGGCACCGTCGCCTTCACCGCGCGCGGTTCCGGCGAGTTTGCCATGCACATATACCCGGACGCTGCTGCAGTGAAAGGTGGGACAGGCTTCAGCCTGTCGGGCGGCCCGGGCGAACGGTTTCTCATCCTCGATCTAGATTACGACGCCGCTCTTACCGCCAAGGGCTCGGCAGCCTTGGGCGGCGGCGCTACCGCGGTGTTCAGCGGAAGCGCCAATCGGAGCCGCGCCTGGAAGGTCATCCACCGGTTTGGAGACGTACCTGCTTTTCAATCGGTCACCGACACACTCCAGTCCTGGATCCTGCCCCGGCAGATCGATTCGGTGGACCGGCTCAGCCCCGGCACGTGGATCGTCACCGAAGTGGATGGTTCGTTCTCGCTGAACTTGGGCGTGCAGGCCGGCTACGATTTCTCCTGGCTGCGCGAGGTTTCCGGAGGCTTGGTGAAAGGCGACCTGGGACTAAAAGTGCAAGCCGCCTCCGCCACGCTCGGGTTCTCCGCCGGCGGTACCTGCGTGCTGGTGGTCGGCCGCGAATCCGATGCGCCGGTGTTGCGCGTTACCCTCAACAAGACGGCCCAGGAAGCGCGGGAGTTCAATGTAGCCGCCGGCGCCACCGCAATCACCAAGGCCAAGCCGGGCGACCTGGTCGCCGCGATCCTGGGCATCCATCCCGCGCAAATCGTCGAGGATCTGCGCAAGGTGGCCCCCCAGTTCGCGGACTTCTTCGCGCTCTGGGATAAACTCGGGCCCAACCCGGCCTCCACCCTGCTGTCGCTCGCCGCCGAGCATACCCCGGATGTTATGCGCCGGTTCAGCGCCGTTCTCGATGAGATCGCCGCCGTCGCCACCAATCCGCTCAAGGTAACGACGATCCTGGAGCGTGAGATCGGAAATCCGGAGTTCTTCTCTACCCCGCTTGGCGTTTTGCTGTCTTCGCAAACGCAGGGGCTGGTGGCGGCGCTCCAGGATCTGAACGCCGTAAAGCGGCTGGCGGATTTCGCCGGAACGGCTCGGGACCTGTTGAACTGCAAACTCCCGCCGCAACTCTTAGCGAAACTGAATAAGCTGCCTGCGTACAAAGATCTGGATGACTGGCTTAAGGGAAAGTTGGCGGATTTCATCGGGAAGCCCGTTCAGAAGTATACGGTCGCCGATCATGACAAAGTGCTGAAACTCTCCGCCACTCTGCTGTCGAAGGCGCAGAGCTTTCTGGCGCTCGCCGTGGAGGCGGCCCGCAGCCACCTGGAAGCGAAGTTTGCGGCCGCGTGCCAGTCCACCACGTGTGACACCGCTTTGATCGACGCCGATTTCGATTTCGGTGTGAATCCCGGTCTGCTGCCGTTGTTCCGAAAGGCCATCGGCGGCGATTTCACGAGCATTCTCACGGAGGCTGTGCCTGGCGTCCGCTTGCGCAAGGGCGTCCTTACCCACGGTATTGAGCGTCAGGTCCATTCCGATTTGTCCCTGCCGTTCTACAGCGCCAAATCGTACTCCTTGCTGGCATCACTCGCCAAAATCACCGCGACCGGTGACAACGGGCGGGTCCTCGTATACGAGTTGAACGCGTCCGACGACTGGAGTTCGCAGGTGAAGGCACGGCTCGCCCGCGACAGCCGGCTCAGCATGACGGCGACATTTGCCGGCCAGCTTCCAGGAGTCCGCAACTACGGCGCAAATCAATCCTCGTTCGGATATTCCCTCACTACCGGTGTCCGCTCACTCACTACAGCCCAACTCGAACGCTACCTGGAGCCAATACTGACCGAGTACTTCCCCGATCGTGTGAATCTGGCCGGCAACGGTCTGAACGGCGGCGGACTGATCGGCGACAGCCGCATTGCGCTCGATGTGGATGTGCCGGCCGAAGCGCTCGGCGAGTGGTTCGAGGCCCCGCTCGATCGTGAGGATCCGATCTACTTCAAATTCTCGCGGCTGATGCAGACCCGCCTGAAAGAACTCATCTGCAACGTCTATTTCAGCGATCCCACCCGTTACTCGACGCTCGGAGTGGCTGGCCCCGTTCTCGTATGGGCATCCATCCCGCCGATGAATTCGTTCGACGGCCGTCACATCCTGTGGGATGCCAGTGACCGGGAATCTTTCGCCCGCGTAGTGGGCGATCTGAACACGCGCGAGGCATTGCGGCGGAGGTGCGCCCAGATCCAGCCACTGTTAGCCAGCCTCCCTGAGTTGCGGAACACAGCGAAGTTTTACGATGTAGCCGATCCGGTCATTGCGCCGATCAACTTGAGCAACCTGCTGGGTTCGGCCTTGCGCCGACCCTCCCTGTACCTCCCGATGCCCGTCATTCTCGCAGCGCTGGTAGCGTTCGAACAGGAAGTAATCCGGTCTGCGGTGAACTCTGCGGTGGAAGCCGCCCGCTTCCGGCAGGACGCGGCGCAGAAGCCTGCCGAAGCGATACGGCACCTTTCGAAATTCGGGCAAGATATCGTGGTCACGTTCCATGAGCGCTTACGCGACAATCTGGCAATCCCGGCCGATCTGCTTACCCCGCTGGGCGCCGGTCTATACGCCGAAGCAGCCCGCGCCCTGCGCATCGCCCGCACCGGCGACGACAGCGGCATCCGCCCTCATGCGCTGTTCAGCCTGACCGTGCTGAAGCCCGGCCAGAACCTGACACCGGAACAACTTAGACAGGGCCAATTCGCCATGGACCGAATCGCAGCCGAGCGCCGCATCGCCTGCTGAAAATCCGATACCCCGATGAGCGGCGTTCACGGACCCCTGAATCCGATTCAACCTCATCAAAACAAAGAAAGAGCGCAGTACGGTTTTTGAGGCCTCTCTTGCACCTGGAGATATGCTCAAGATGGAAATGAACACATCAATCAAATCCGCCGGCGAGCCGTCGATGCTCGATCCGGTCTACGGCTACCGCGACGACCTGGCCGAACACTACAAACCAGCCAGCGCCTACGAACGCCTGCTCCTCGGAGTAGCCGCTCAGGCACTCAAGCGCTTCCACGACGCCCAGACCCTCGAACGGCGCCTCTTCGAAAAGGTGGACCCGCTCGAACTGCTCACCAACAGCCCCGACACCTTCAAGACCGTCACGCGCCACGTCGCCGATTGCGAACGCGCTTGGCGCAAGTCGCTCGAAGAAATCCGCCGGGCCATCCGTCAGCGCGAGGCCGGACCCAAGGTGCCGAAGGCCTATCCGCGTCCAACCGCGCCGCCACCGCAGTCTGCCGCGCCACCCGAATATCCAGGTGCCGCCGCCCGCGCCGGTCCAGTCCCGCCGCGAGTGAAACCCTGAAACCGTCGGCCTTCTCCCGCAGCAACCTCCGGCCGGACCTTCGCAAGATCGTCGGCACCGGAGACCGGATCATTGACAATTGAACACAAAGGACCTGAGCATGGCCCGCGGCTGGCCTGATGACTACCCAGAGTTTCCGGAGTCCGTGAAGGTCACAGCCATATTGGTATCGTGAAAGCGTTCCCAATTCTGACTCGCCTGTAAAGCGGGCCAGAATGAATCTTACTCGAGAGGAGTTCAATTCCGTGAATCTCTTTGCCTGTTCCGCATCCCTGCTATTGCTGGCTTCCGCGACCGTCCAAGCGCAGCAGTCCGGCGTCGGCCCCCAGCCCACCACCGCAGCCCAGGCTGCTGCGCGAGATACCAGTTACATCGACGCCCAGGGCACGGCGCACGTCACCCGGATTGTCCCGGTTCCGAAGACGGTCAGCGCGGAGGCGCAACGGTCGCTGAGCCGGCAAATGCCCGATCAGGGTCCGCCGCAGTCTTTGGCCGACCGCCGCAAAAGCACGGATGCCTACACGGCCCGCGCACGTGTGGAATGGAGCCGCCTCTGTCCCAATCAGTTGGTTGAGGACAAGATCGCCGGAGTCCCGGTCCGCATCGTCACGCCGGAAGGGATGCCCGGGGCCAACCGCGACAAGGTGCTCCTCAACCTGCACGGCGGCGGCTTCAACTCGGATTCGGGCTCCTATACGGAGTCGATTCCCATCGCCGCCTACAGCAAGATCAAGGTGATAGCCGCGTTGTACCGGTTGGCCCCGGAGCATCCGTTTCCGGCAGCCGTCGACGATGCGGTCGCAGTTTACAAGGAGTTGCTGAAGACCTACAAGCCCGGCCACATCGTGATCTATGGCACCTCGGCCGGAGCCATTCTGACCGCCCAAGTGGCCGCCCGGCTGAAGCAACTCAGCCTTCCGCTCCCCGCCGCTCTCGGCATCTTCAGCGGCCTGGGCGACTTCTCCCGCAACGGCGACTCGCAGGCGCTCTATGGCCTGCGCGGGTTGTCGGGACATCTGGATCCGCCCACGCCGGAGCGCCATGACTCCGAGTATGTGGGCGCCACCGACCCGCGGGATCCCGTGCTCTCGCCGATCTTTTCGGACCTGCGAGGGCTGCCGCCGACTCTATTCGTCACCAGCGGCCGCGATCTGCTGCTCTCCGGCACCGTCAACCTCCACCGCGCCTACTTCAACGCGGGCGTGGATGCGCGGTTGGTGGTCTTCGATGCGCTGCCCCACGCCTTCTGGTACGATCCGAGTCTTCCCGAGGCCATTGAGGCGAACCACACGATGGCGGACTTCTTCGTCCGGCAATTACGTGCCGATATAATACGGGCTCACAATGATGACTGAGATCGTTATTGCCCGATCGTGATCACGAGGTGCGGCCATCGACGAGTTGGCGCACGCTGTGGGGCTCCCCCGGCTTCGCATTCACGCATTCGGAGCAGCCGAATCGAACTTCAGGCCGCTCGATCCTTCGCCCCGGCCGGTCTGCTTGCGTCTGGCGATCCACAGGTGGGTAGACCCATCGGTCCAACGAGCGCGGGAGTAAACCCGGGAGACCCGCACGCCGGTGCGGCTGACCTCTTCCTCTTGAACCCGGTACGGACCGGTCCCCACCTTCTGCGGATTCAAAATGCGGCCGTAGGGCAGGATCGGCGTGTTCAGGGGTGCGCGCAGCATCGCGGCGCGTTCCAGCGCAATCGCGGCGCGGGCTGGATCGATCTTCACAGGCAGAAATGGAATCCAGTATTCGGGCACGCGAGTCTGGATTTCGTACCGGAACGGCGGCGAACCGGGTGGAGGAGGCGAGGGAATCGGTGACTCGGACGATGCGGCCTCGCGCCCGGCGGCATCGAGCGGAGCTCCAGTTTCCCCTTCCACCGTTCGTTCAATCGCCCAGACCATATTCGCGATTTCATCCCGGATGAAGCGCACGTCCTCGATCGAGTCGCTCTTTTGCGTGGCCGACGCCGCGCTCGGCGGCAACAGGAAGCCGGCGGCGACGGGCTGGTCCCGGTCAGATCGGTATTTGTGAACATCGTCCAGCGTTCGGCGGGCACCGCGGACACGCCGGCAGAGGGGATGACAGTGTCGAATCCGAACGTATCCAGCACGGTGAGCGAGGCGATTTGGGTCAGTGTATTCACCTCGACGTCCAGCGGAATCATGAACCAGTCGTTGCTGTGTACCAACATGAAGTCGGCGAGAAGCAGCTTCGTGATTTCGCGCCGGTCGGTGTCGATGGCGCCGAAATTGACGGTTCCGGACTCGAAGTCCCACCAGCGCGCGTTCGGCATGCCTCTGAAACGAACGTGCCCCGGTAAGAAGCTTCTCTTCACCACGGCCGCCGGGGGTTGGCCGGTGCTCGGGCTAGTGGAGCGGGAGTTCAGGTCGAAGGTGTACCAGTCAAACTCCGCATCGCGATCGGGGTGAGCCGAATACACGCCATGGCTTCCATCGGGCAATGGGGCGGTCGCCTGCAGGTCATACTCGAGCCGCTCGGGGACCCACGCCGTTGGATCCGCCGTACCCAGGCTGCCGTACAGATCGCGGACCCACGCGATGAACTTGGCGAGCGCATTCTTGACAACGCCCTGTTGCGCTGGGGCCACCACGGGTGTGACCGGCAGATTCGGAGCGGCTGCGGCGGCCGCGACGAACAACTTGTGGCCATCAGTCACGCGACCGGAAACGACACTTCGGAATCGTGACGATTCGACATCCGCATCGTCCTGGGCGTTCAAATCGATCGGATAGGTCTTGCGGAAATCTGCGATCACCTTGGCGAGCTGAGGTCCGGTGAGCAGGTCCTCGAAGTAGAAGCCGAGCTCGGCGCGGATGGTCAGGGTTGGGGTGATCGCCTCACTTGCCACCAACTTCTCGAGCGGAGCAGAGCCGTCGATGGGACTTGCGGCGCCGTCCTGCGGGCGCCAGGTTTGCAGCTTTGTGGTGGACGTCTGAATCGTTGCGAGGGCAGGCGACCCGGCATCCACGGCGTCGAATTCGCCAAACTGCCACTGCCGGGCGAGCATCCACGCGGGATCGCGGATCATCGCGGCGAGGCTTCTGGCCACGGACGTCGAACGGGGACGCGGCTCCAGACGGTTCCAGATGGTGATGGATGGCATGGCTAGGGTCCGACGATCTGCGCCTCCTGCATGCGCATTTGGCTGAAATTGACACCGATGGTGTCGTTCGCGGCGTTTTCGGCGACATAGACGGCCGGAAGCACCTGGCCGAGCTGGCCGAGAAGCTGGCTGTCCACGCCGCGAATCTTGGCGAGATCGAGCGTCTCCTGAAGTATCGCGGCGACTGTGTCGAAGTCCCAGGTGGCAGCGTTGGTGGGCGAAACGGCGAGCAGAATGGCCTGCGGCGCCTCTGCGCCGGGGTCGTCGTAGTGAAATGCGACCGCTGTCTGTTCCGATAGCGACGGAATGACTTCGGACCACTCGTGCAGCAGATAGACCGACCCACGGTGCGGTCGCGGCCGGAGCGACGGCCCGGTGAAATACCAACGAGAGCCGTCCCGAAGCGGGGCGGTTCGATTCGCCACTGAAGGGCAACGCCGCCCAGCGCGCATTGGGATCGTGCGGGAGTTGAACGGCTTCGAGCGGCAGTGCGGATCCGCTCGCCGCGTGAGCATAGAGCGCCATCCTCCGCCATCGCGCGAGCGGCGCGTGAACGGGAGCAGCCTGTTGGAACCACTTTCGAACCGGGTCAGCCCCGCCGGTGAGTGCCGGTCCGTACGCCAGCGCCTGATCGAGTTCGGCGGGAAGCGCTGGGCGGAAGCGCGGGAGGATCACGAAATCGCGCCCGAACAGGATCCTTACGGCGTCGGCGGGAGTCGCGGCAGCGGATTGTGTGAGGCGAAGGGCTGCGGCGTCGAGGACGTCCTTGGCCTGCTCGAGCAGCGCAGCCTTGGCCGCCGCACCCGAGTCCTTTCGCGTCGCCGGAATCGCGGAGGAGAAACCGAATAGAGATATCCGGAGAAGCGTAGTGCGAAGGGGGGTGAGGTCGGGCGTGGTTGCGGGCGGCGCCGCCTCGATGGCGGAGGTCGGCCGAGGCGAGAGCCGCATTCGCCGTGCTCAGCGACTGGCGTGCAGTGGCCACACGCTGGGTGATCTCAGCGGTCATCAGGTCTGCGCCGCTCGCTTGCGATGCGCTGTGTGGCGGCAACAGGTCGGCGGGTTGGAGCGGCCGCGATCCTCCGATTACAGTGTTGACCGCCTGAGCGATTTCGATCAGCTCACCGAAGGTGCGGATTGTATTGCGGTCCCACCCCGGATCCGCGGTGTAGTCGATCTGCAGCTGTGCTCCGGCCGGGGCCGTCGCGAGAACGACAAAGGCGACGCGGAGATCGAGTTCGGCCGCCTGCCCCCGCGGTGTAGCGCCCTTGGCCAGCGCCAGGATGTCGAGCGGGCGAAGCTGCAGGTCGGAGAGCTTCACCTCCACGTGTGCGAGATGGGTTGGATCGGACGCCGTGGGATCCGGATAGCTTGCCCGGGCCCGGAAATTCGCGGGATTCCCGATCAGCGTGCCGGCCCAGTGATCGAGGAACGGCTCAGTAACGGACCGGGGCGTGGCCGGAATTGACGACCACGGGCCCGCACCCACCGGGTCGCCACCGAGAATGACCGCGAGCCGGTGTGTCAGGCTGGTGCCGCCGCGGGGCTGTTCGGCGATTTCAGGTGACGGAGGGCGCACGCCTTGTCCGATTGCGTCGAGGCTGGTAGCAGCCGCGGCCGTGTTCCCTTTCACAATCTGAAATACCGATTCGGCGAGCAGCAAATCGGCGAGCCCGTCGGCGGTGGCGTCGAGGGCGCGCAGTTCCTGCTCGATCGCCGGGCGGTCCGGAGCGCCGCCAGGAAGGCCCTGAGAGCCGAAAGGGATGCTGCCCGCCGACCATGCCGCCCTGAGTTGCAGGCCGTCAACCACGTTGCGGGCGGCCACGCTTTCGGCAGGTTGGCCGGAATCCGCGGTCTTATTCGCCACCAGCGGATACAGGTTCCTGAAGACGTCGATGTATTTGTCGAGTTGCAAAGGCGCGTGGCCCTCATGGAGCCCGCGTTCGAATTGATATCCGAGCAGCGCACCGAGAGGCTGGCCTTCGCGAACGCCGTCGAGCACCACGAGCGCGGCGCGCACGCGAGCGGATGAGAGGTCAACCGCATAGCGGGCCGGATCCTCTCCGGATCTGGTCATCCAACCGTTTCTGAGCACCGCCGCCGCCGCGGCGTGGCTGAGCGAAGGCGCGTGGATATATCCGCCGCTATCGGGTGTCTCGCTCGGCGGACCCGGTTGGGGGCACCAGCCCCTCCACCCAGCCGTAGGCGCCGAGGTTGATCCCCAGCGGCTGCTGGGAACGCTGCGCCTTCAGGCGGCTCGAGGGCAGGGCCGTGATCCAGGCATCCAGGCGATGAGAGCAGCAATCGATCGATTCGGTGAAGAGGCGTTCGAGTTCGGCGGTGGGCAGGTTTTCGAGCGTGGCGAGCGATACTCTGAACTTTGCGACACCTTCGGTATCGGGCGTGTTCTGCTTCAGCAGATAATCGCCGACGCTCAGAGCGCCCGTGACATTCGGGATGGTCCGGTCGAAGCGCTGCCATACGGTCGGGCGGGTTTGCGTTCCGGCGCCGACCGCGGTGAATTCGAACTCACGAGCGAGATTCGCCGCCATACCGCCCTTGTCGATCAACAGGGACGACGCGATGCGTGCGTATTCATTGAGCGCGGCGTGGCGCAGCATGAGAAAGAGCAGTGGCGCGCCGGCGGCCGGCTGCGTCCGAAGCACCGCGATGGAGTTAGCCAGGCGCAGCGTTTGAATGTAGTTCGGAACCAGGCCTTGGTCTTCCGAGACGGATCCCTGGGTCACCAGCGGGTGCCGGAACAGAAACGCCCGGTCGGCAAAATTCAGCGTGACGACGCGCGGGTTCCATTCCGGATGACCGAGGCTGCTCAATACGGAATCGGCGATCGTCTTCTGAAACGCGAACCAAGGGGTGAACTCGATGCCGAGGAACGCGGCGAGATTCACCTGAAATTCGGGCCCGAGTACCTGGCGAATTCGAACCTCGCGCGTGCTGGCGTCCATGCCGAGCACCTCGAGAAGGTCGGTATCGGCGTCGCCCGTCCGTCCGATGCGGGGCACGCCGGCCGTCGCCTGCAACCATACGGGCAGCAGTGTTCGGAGCCCCTCGACGACCTGAGCTTCGGCCGGCACGGCCGGCGCTGTGATCGCCCAGCGTGCGAGCGAGGAAACCGGCAGGATTGCATAGGGAGTGGAGCCGACGCGGAATGCCGGCAGGGGACCGCGCCCGCGTACGTTTTCGACGAAGTAACTTCTGGCGTTGGCAATGGCTTTGGAACTGAACACCGGCTCCATCACATTAGCCAGGAAGTAGCCGAGGGTGGAGGGCCACACCGCGTCGTTCATGGCGCGCGCCGGATCCTGCTCGTTCGCGCCGGCGCCGGCGAGGTGGGCGGCAATCGCCGGGTTGAGTCCCATTGCGCCTGTGAACAGAGCGGCGCTACCGCCCGGGCTATTCAGAGCGGGTCCGCGTTCGACCGGAAAGCTGTTCTGCCCTCCAGGGTCGGGAGGCGGATATCCGGAGCGTTCGTCGCTGGTGTTATTCGTCGGAGTGCCTTGCCGGACGAAGGCAAAGCCCCGCGTGTAGTGATGGGCATCGATGAGCGATTCGAGGCGCTTGGCCGAATCGGCAGGTGAGAGCGAGGCCTTCACTCCAACCACCAGCAGGCGATCGAATCCCTGGGCGATATCGTCGGGGGTGAGCGGGATTCGCACCGCCATTCCGGCCTGTTCGGCGCGATTGAAGTCGATAGTCCAGGCGGCATCGGCGTCGATGGTCAGGCCGTCGCCCGAGACGTCCACCATCTGGTCCGGCGTGGCCGAGGGATTAACGGTCAGGGCCAAGGGGTCATTGACAGGCGTACTCACGACGCGATGGAACTCGCGGGTGCCGCGATATGCGCTGACGATCCAACGGTCTGGAAGTACTCGCGCCTGTGCGGCTCGCGTCCAGCGCTGAGGCTGCAGCTGAACATTGGGAAAGGTGGGGGCGCCCGATGGGCGGCTGGATAGATTCGACGGCGTCGCGGCCAACACCATCCAAGCCGCCCTGGGCGCTGGGTACCGCGCAACGAGTGCGCGCCAGGCGTCGGCCTCATTCGCGGCGTTCCAACCGAGCCGCCAGTATTCCTGGGCGGCCGAAAGCTCGGAGGGTGTCAACGCGGGTTCGTGGACATCGGCAACGATCTCGTCGGGATAGATGCGAACACGGAGCTCGTTTCGAACCAACTGGCTGAGGAAGAACCGGGTCTCCAAGCGGACCGGCAGCAATGCGATCGGGATGGCGCCGGCGAGTTTGGTGAACTCGGCGGCGGGATCGAACGCGGGTAAGACCGTTGGGGGGTGGCCCATGAATCAACTGCCTTTCGGAAGCATTCTGGATCCGTGCACGGCGATGCGGACCGGCCTTTGCAGGCTGATGAACGCCAAATCGGAAGCGCGCGACCCGGCCGGGCCGGTACCACTGTCCGCATGCCACGCGACGACGGGATCGCCTGGAGCCGGCGCCACGTGGGAAGTATCCGGCAGGTTCGCGTTCAGATTGATGTGAACGATGGAGTTCAGCGCGTCCTGATTCGGCGCGAGATGCGCCCACGACAACGCACCCCAACTGTTCAAGGCCGGCGGAGGGAACGACGGGACATTTAACCCGAAGCGGCATTCCGAGGGCTGTTCCTGCAAGACGAAGAACCAGCCGGCGGGGTTAGGAGGCCCGGAAGCGCCGATGACTTCCTTGGCCGTGAGTTCGAAGCCGAAGAACGACACGTCGGGGTTGAGCGTGCCTTTGAACAACGGATGGCTCTCATGATCGGAGAGGTTGCGGCCGCCGCTCACGAGGTCCCACTCCGCCTCGACGGCATAGACGATCGTGTTCGGGTAGCGGCGGAGTAACTCGCCGCGAACGAGTAACACCAGGTATTCGCCACTGGGCGGCGGTTTGCGGGCGCTGTTGACGCCCAAGGCCGACGTCGCCGGCCAGTCCGTGATGGGCTTGATATCGCGAAGCTCGACGGCGGCCGCGGGAATCGGAATGCCGCGGACGTCCCAAAACTGCCGGAAGTATGACCCGCGCTGGTCGGTCGGGTACTCGTTCCAGAGAAGTTCGCGAGACATCTCATGGTTGAGCCCCACCATGAACGCCTCCACGAATCGCTGATTGGTGAGCAGAAGCGACACGGTATCGGCGGGTACCTGGTCGAGCCCGGCCAGAAGCCAATCCTGCGAGAGATCTCGAAGCGGCTCGTACATGGGCTGGGGGAACTCCGGATAGGCCATCACCTGTTCGAGAGGATCGCGCGGATTCCAGACGATGCCGGGCGCGAAATTCATACGCGTGCGGATGCTCTGCGGGATGGTGACCTTGGGATCGAGGGCGGCGACCACCTTGCTGCCGAGAGCAGCAATATCGACCGTCTTCAACTGCGCCCCGCTGGCGACCGGCGAATTGAAACGCGCGAAGGCGGCTCCCAGACTCGAGCGGAGGAGACGGGCATCGGCGCTGTCTACGGGAACCGCGGCTTTCGGCCCGGTGACCCCTTTGATCGAAACCTGCCAGGGATGCGTGCCTGGAAGCAGTTCGATGAGCTTAAACTTAGATGCCGGGGCCAGTTTACTGATGAGGTCCACGGTGAGATGTCCGTCCCGAAGCGCGACTCGGCGGAGGTAGTCCTCGAACTTCGGGGTGCCAGTGGGCGGCACCTTACCGGGGACGATTCCGCGTCCGGCTCCGGATTGAGTCGCCATCCGCGAGGGTTTCGGCGGCGGCGGCGCCGGTGACAGGGCGCCCGTATTCATCCGGTCGAGAAACGAGGCCGCGGCGGGAAGGGTGCCGCGGCCTTGCCTTCTGCCGATGGGACCGAGCGGCCTCGAAATTCGGCGGAATTGTCCCTGGAGCGCACCATTCGAAATCGGCGAACCCTCCAGCAGCGTGCGAACGGTGGGAGATCCACCAGCGACGCGGCCGTGGACCGCGGCGGTGATCAGCAACACCGAACCGGCATCGCCGCCGGCGACGTGCCGGCTATAGGCTTGCGACGCGGCCTCGCGCGCCAGCTGCGCCCAGCGAAGCCTTTCATTGATCGAGGCAATGCGATCCACCTGTTGCCAGGCGCTCGCCATCAAGGGCTGCTGCTCGGCCTGAACCACGAGCGTTCCCAGTCCGGCGGTGGTGCGCAATCGTGGATCGGAGTTGAGTTCCTGAAACCACGGCGGAGGCGCTCCCGGGGCAAGCCGGTTCTGCGCCGAGTGCCACTGTCCATATAAGGGCGGCGCAACCACCCGGATCGCGGAAGGCGATGACAACAGGTCGGCCGGAAGGTTGAGAAGTGCTTTGAGCTTCGCGACGAACGCAGCCTGCTCGGCAGGGTTCCAGGGGGTTGACGTGCTCTGTGGAGATCGGAGCGCGCTCTCCACCGCCAGAGGTGTCGACGCAGCAGGAGGTAGTCCCATGCCTGGAGCGCCGACGTCCATCGGACGGCTGCCGATGCCGGCGGGCATGTCGCGCGCTTGCAGACGGCGAACGAGCGATTCGAAGTCGCCGGCGTCGCCCGTGTGGAACTGCCATTCGTAGTAGCACGGAAGGTCGATGCCGTGGGCGGTGGCCGTCCATGCCGGAGCGGTGTCGTCCAAGCCATCCGGGACCTTCTGCCCGAGCCCCGCGAGCCTTCCACATTCGAACGCGGGAACGACAAACGCGCGGTACGGCAATTGAGGATCGAGCCGGCGCGGGCACAGCAAGCGCGACAGCACGGTGTGAGGATTCGTCGCCAGGATCGCCGCGGTCTGGGTGGCTGTGACCGACTTCGGGCCCGCCACTTGCGTGTGCGCCCACGCCCATGACTGGGCAAGATCCGGCAGCGCTTGCGCTCCGTTGACGCGAACAACCGGCAGCGGCCGGTTCGGGCCCGCGGGCGTGTACGACTCAATCTCATCGGGCGTGAGGACGACGAGACAGATCCATGGGCGAAGCCGGTCCTGCGCGGTGGCCTTGGCGGGCGTATATCGCCAGGGCAGATCGGGTTGATCGAATTCGACCAGCGGGAAGTAGTTCGACTCCGCCTCCGTCGCGCCGGACGCCGGCCAGGTGCGAATGACGGTGCGCGGATCGAGGCCGGTGATCTCGCCCGGTCCAGCAAGATCGAGCGTCGCGGAGACGCTCAACTCTCCTTGGTTGAACTCGAGGCGCACCGGGACAGAGGCACGGGCGGCGGTTGGGCCGGTCCCGTCCACTCGCGCGATCTGAGTGCCCAGACCGCGGCGAAGCCATGGCAGAAACGCATAACTTCCGAGCGGAGCTCCCATCAGGCGGCCACCTCGAACCGGGCTACGACTTGCAGTTGACCGCTCTCCTCCGGATGCTGGTTGAGGTATGCGCGGAGCGCGGCCTGTGCCGATCCCTTCGACATACCGGAGAACCCGACGTCCGCGCGGGCAGTGAGGTCGGCGGTGGAAGCGATAACAAATTCGTCCTGTTCGGTTAGGGTAATCTGAGGCGGTTTGCCCGAGTTGAACCTGCCCAAGCCCGCGCTCCGGATGCCGCCGAGCGCGGCTGGGCTCGAGGTGAGGAAGGCCGTCATCAGGTTCAGCGTGAGCCCGTAAACGGGAGCATGCCGCCGCTGCCAGGGCGAATCCACGATGAAGGTCTGGTACGTGACGTCAACTCCGACGGAGGGTCCCGATGTCAGGGCGTTTGCGGCGACCGTGGCGCCCGCGTCCATCAGTTCGAAGGAAGGCCGCGCGAGTTTCTCGTCGTCTTTCATGTCTTCGAACTGCGCGGGAGGGAAGTAGTCGCTAACCGGGGTCCAGGGTGTCCCGGAAGCTGTTCCCACCGTGACATTGGTCAAATCGAACTCGTCGTGCGTCTGCGGGGCGCCTTGTCCGAACTTAGTGATCTTGCGATTGAGCGGCGTCACCGTTTGCTTGACGCTGATATCGCCTACCGGGTCTACCAGGGTTGTATTGACGCCGGCCGCGGGCGAACGTGTTGAGACAACCCGCACGGCCGCGGGTGGAAGCACCGCGCTCCAATTGCGGGCATCGGCGAGCGCCTGCTGAAGTTGGGGCCACGGATCGAGACTCGGCGCTTCGATTGTGCGCGATTCGCCGAAAGTGGCGTCGAAGCCGACGGAAATATCGAAGAAGAACAAGCTGAGGCTCGCTTCGCCGACGGCGTGCCAGGGCGAAGGGCCAGTGAGCTTGCCGCTCAGATGCACGCTGGCGATGTTGGTGCTGCCGTGCCGCAGCGCGACACCGGCATCAAGATCGGCTTCGAACGAAAACGGACTGAAGATGACCAGGACGTCGAATCCGACCCACCCGTAGACGTTGAATCCCGCGGCTTCGGCGTAAAGCTCCGCCTTCGCGCCAAACTGAACGGTATTCGACGTCAGCGCCATGTAGGCTTTTGCCGTGATGCGCGGGTTGTCACCCTCGCCGAGCGCGATAGTGATGGGTTGAAGCGTGGGGAAGTTCGGCGGAGGTTGGAAGTGGGGATTCAGACCGCCGACCGCCAAGGTGAAGTTTGGCTGCGACCCCCAATTCAGGCGCATCGCCATGTCGCCGGAGAGAGGGTAACCCGCGATTCGCGAATCGTACAGAGACCCGTCGAGCGATAACAGCTTCTGATCGAAATCGAGGACGCCGAGCAGGTCGAGATGGATCGAGACAGTCGCAGTCTGTTTTGTCGGCAGTGCCGCCGAGATCTGGCCCAGCAGGATCAGCCGTACCGGGTCGGGGAGTTCGAGTAGGAGGCCGATCTCGGCTTCTATCAGCGCAGGCACTCCCCAGCCGATGAGCGCCATGGGGCCGAAGACATGCCGGCCCGGCGTGGGAGGGATGATCGTTTCGAGATTGCTGATGATCTGAGGGGCGTTGCGGATCGGATCGGCGGGGAACAGCACGCTGTCGAGCGTGTGATTGCGGAGGCCTGCCCGGATCACATCGACGGCCACGCTCCGATTGAGCCCCGCAAGGCCGCCGACTCCGTTCAGCGTAAATCCGAAACCGAGTTCGATGGGCGCGAACGTCGCGTCAATGAGAATCAGGAACGAATAGCCGCTTGCGCCGCCGGGGAGCTTCGTTTCGAGAATGCCGATGGCCTTGACCGAGATGTCGCCGATCTGCAACTGAAGCGCGCCGGCGTAACGGGAGTTGGCGGGGTCGAAGGAGATGAATCCGCCGCCCGTAACGATTCCGGCGGAGACCACGATGCCCAAACCGGTCGGCGGCTTGAATCCGAAGTCGATGTCGAACGGGCCGGCATTGCCATCGGTGAAGTTGAGGACGAGTTGGGTTCCGATGGAATCCACCGAAAACGCGACCGGTCCAATCGCCGCGGACAGAGATATCGCCCCGCTCAATTGTGCGTTGGGCGGGCCGCTGTTACTGATTTTCGCCACGAAGCCGAGATCGAACCGGTCGATGCGGGCAATCCCGAGATTCAGATGCGGGTAGGACGTGAACGCGAGCCCGGCTCCTGTTACGAAATTCAGTCCGGTGCGATTCGACCAAGCCAGCTGAAACGGGATGGCGACCGTCAGGTCGCTGCCGCCCACAAGGCTTCGGAGGAAGCTGTCGACGTCGGCGGCCGAAAGGATCAAGGCCAGTTGCGCGAGCTGTGCGCTGAGCTTCAACTCGATTTGAGAATTGACATAGTCCAGATCGAATCCGAGCGTGGCGCCCGCTAATTGCAACCGGGTCTTGCCGGATTCCCCGAAGATGAACAGAGGCTGGGCGGGCGCGTAGGCGAAGCCGATGCCGACTCCAACGGGCGGAAGCGCCGTCCCGGGCGCAAACGGGTAGATAACCGAGATATCGCCGCCCGGACGCAGCAGGACGCCGAATGTGGAGGTGGCATCGGCACCCGCGCGCAGCGTGAGCGTTATGTCGGGAGTGATGGGGATGGCTCGCACGAACTGCTTCGGCGCGTATGGCTGAATGATGATGCCAGGCAGCTTGCCGGCCTGAGCCGGCAATTCGAGAATCTCGATGCCGCCTTCCACCGGCCCATCCGGCAGCGGTAGTTCGAAGATCGGAATCTGCAGCGTCGTGTCAATGTTTTTCGTCTGTTGTTCGGTCGGCGCGGTTTGATACCCCAGGGCTCTGGCGGGCTCGGGGACAGAGAGATTCGCGGGGAAGGTGAGGGCGCGAAGCAGATCGTACAAGACGCGTGCGAGCCGGGGAAAGTCGAAGCCGGGGGTGCCCCAGCCGAACACTAGTTCCGGTATCGATTCGGGATCGCTGAGCGCGCGGGGAATCAGATCGTACCGGATCCGCGTGCGGACATAGGCGGGGCGTCCGAGCTGCGCCGGATGATCCTCATGCACGATAACGCCCGCGAGTTCGAGCGCGTTCGCAACGGTGGGTACCGATATGGATAAGTACTCGGCGAGCAGTAATTCGAACAGGCTCTCGCCGATGTCCTCCAGGAAAGCGGCGGCATCCACTCCGGCGGGAGCTCCCGTGAGCCCGCGAATCGCGCGGTACACGGCCGCTGTCTTGTTGATGGCGGCCAAGATTTGATCGATCCCGGAATCAGGCGTCAGGGCCTCAACGGCCTGTATGGCCGCGTTGGCGGCGGAAGCGAGGGCTGCATACTGCGGCGGCAGCGTCTCGACGCCCCAGCCGAGCTTGCGCATCAACGTCTTGAAACTGTCCAGGTCCGCGACCCCGCGCTGGAGCGGCTCAACGGCGAGCGCCAGTTGATTCGCGATTACTTGCAGCGTGGAGGGAGCATCACTCATATAAGCGTGTCCTCACGGCTGCGGGTAGAGCTTTTTGTAGTCGCTCTCGAGCTTGCCGTGTTTCGTCGGATCGATGAAGTCCACCATCACGTACCGGCACACGGTGCAAAACCCGATGATTTTGTCGTTATCGATTTCCGCGCGCATTGCGCAGAACCCGGTGGGGTGATAGATACCGCAGTGGAAGGAGGCGCCGCCATCCCAAATGCCCACAATCATGTTCTTCTTCCTCGGTCTGCAGCGCGGCAATCCATCCGGAAGATTTCTGGCCGGCTGGCGATCATCCATGTCGAAATCGCAGGCTGGGAACGGAGAAGCCCTGGGCCTGTTCAGCGGGGCTTGGGTATTCAGCAGGTGGGTGGCGATGATGGGCGCAATCAGGCTGAGGGGCTGACCGTTCGAATCAAGCGCCGGGCAAACCAGGAGACTTCCCGCAGGATAATCCGGCGGCTCCGGCGTGCCGGCAAATCCGGTCAGGTTCACAACCTCGCCCAGTTCGATGCTTTCGATCTTTAGCGTGTAGGACGTGAGCGGCATGGGAGCCGGCTCGCCCAACGAAAGGGGCAGGAGATGCCGGCCTCTCAACCTCACAATGTCACCGGTTCGGAAGAACGAGGCGTGTCCCGGTTGGAGCTTCACTTTGAACGTACCTGGCACCGTATCCCTGACGGGTTTTTCCGCCAGGATGCCGACTTTCGCAAGGCGCGGCCAGTTCCATTTGATCAATCCCGGAGAGATGAGACCGCTAATCCCGTCGCGCAGATCGGAATCCGCAACGACGTTGCCCCTGATTGCGAGCCTTGGCTCCAGGTCGGCGGGAAACGCGAGTACAGCCGGGTCGCGGGCGCCCTTCTCACCGTACTCGTCATCCAGGCCGAACGAGTGCCCGATTTCATGGGCGACAGTGCTGGTGAGATTGACGTTGGCCTGGGTTGGAACCGGCTCAGGCTGAATATCGAAACCGAGGCCTCCCGGGGCCGGAGTCAGGATGTGAAGTCCGTCGGTTTTGAGCGTCGCGGTAATGTAGCCGCCTCGCTTGGAGTTGGCGCCACCCAGGTGATTTGTTCGTGCCAGCACACAGATGCGACCGAAATCTTTGCCGTTGCGCGCCCAGCGGGCGCCGATAGTCGTCCCTTGGAGCTGGAGATTGCTCAAGAAGGCGTTGAGGTCATCCGGCATGTCGCCGGGTTTCGGGGTGATGCGAATCGGGTAGAAGTCCGGCGAGCGGAATGCGTTGATCTGATCGAGTCTGGGGCGCTCACCCAGAGTGACGAAGAATGCCGAATCACGGTCGTTCACGAGCGTCCGAGTCGTGAAGTGTAGCCACATCATCCCGAGCCCGGGTTGCGGCTGGTCATAGTAGGTTACGCGATCCTGGGTGATTTGATTTCCGTACAGCGTCTGCCAGGCCGCCAGCTTGCCTCCGGCACCTAAAAGTGGACGCGGGGGCTGATCGTCCACCGGCACAGGCAACCCGACCTGATGAATCAATTCGGGGATGGTCCATGGTTGGCCCGCGGGAGCGGATGGGGCCAGGGGCATCGGTATCTCGAATCCTCTTAGACCCGGGGCCAGTTGCAGGGTGAACAATTCGGGTGCGACGCTGATTCCGGGCTGCCTCGAGGGCGTGAAAGCGGACCAGTAGTTCATGCTGTCGCTCAGTAGGTCGTACGGACGGGTGCTGCCGGAACTCCGCAGCTGTTGAATGGTGGCGCGGACCAGTTTTTCGAACGCGTCGGAGTCGCCCGCCTCGAACCCGTCGGAGAGGAACAGAATATTGGGGACGCTCTCCACCTGGGCCGGTCCCTTTCCCGCAACGAAATTGACGTTCACCGGGGTTGTCCACGGAGGAGCGCAATGAACTGTTCCGGTTGCGTCCGGGGGGTCGTTCGGTGGAATCCCGACCCGCCGGGCCTCTATCACCGTGTCCGTTCCAACAATCTTTGCGTCCAGTTCTCCAGTGTCGGGATCCACATCGGCGTTGGCCGGCGTCCGGCTATTCCATACAACGAAATCCGAGCCGGTAATGTCGCCGATTACGCCGTCATCGAAGCGCGCCAGGACGGAGAATCGGACTCCTCGCGCTCCTCGATGAACAGTCAGTGTGGCCGGCGCCAACCAGATTCTCTGAATTGCGTTGTGGATGTGAATGCGGATCTGCTGGTGCTTATCCACGATTGGCGGACCAGCGTCATGCGCCAGAACGTCGATCACGAAGTTTCTCAGCTGGACGCCGGCCGGCGCAGCTAAGGCTCGAACCCTGCCGGTATGCGGATCGACCTGTAAGCCGAAGGCGTTCGGCGCGCCGGCGAAGTGCGCCTGAAACTGAAACGAGAGGGTCGTGACGTCGGCGGGTATCTGATTGGCGGGAAAGACCTTATCGGGTGTCGCCCAGGCCACGAGGAGATGGTCAACCAGCAGCGGTCCATCAGAGTTCCGCAGCACATGGAGATCGAACCCGCGTGGCTTGTCCCACTGAAAGTCGGTTAGCCCCACTAGTCGTCCCCTTTCCGGCCGGCTCCCAGAAACCCCGCCCGATTGTGAACGCCATTACCACGCAGCCGGATCGGCTCCGCCGCAGATTCGAATATGTTAGCACGGATGCGCGGCCGGTCCGCTTCGGATTGTTTGGACCTGATCCCTCAAGCCGGAACGTCGCCGGTCATGGGTGGCTCGTACACCCGGTTCATGTGCTCGAGCAGCGGCAGGGGGTCCGATGACAGGCCGCGGAAGCCGATGTAGCCGTCGGGACGGCTCGCCGGCGAGCGACCTCCGCCGCGTATGGCAGAGTGAGCGCGACCGCTATCCCAAAGGCGCGATCCACATGCGCTTCTCGGACAACCACGGCGAAAAGCACGCCATCGCCGGGTTCGGCGAGAAGGGAGCGCTGGCCACGTCCGCGCTGGTGTTCACCATGGATGGGGTGCCCCTGCTCTACAACAGCATGGAGGCGGGAGACACGACGGAATCCGGCGCGCCCGCCCTGTTCGAGAACCGTGTTCTGGCAGATCGCCGAGCGGTGTCCGTGGTTCGCCCGGTTCTACCGTGAGATCATCGCGCTACGGAAGAGCCATCCCGCATTTCAGCAAGGTGAAACGGAATGGGTGCGAAACTCCGACGCCGACCGCGTCTTGCGCTACCGCCGCGACTCCGGCAGCGAGTTCCTGGTGGTAGTCAACTACTCCAACCGCCCGTTTTCTCGGCTTGATGGACCGAGCCGGGGCGTACCGCAATATGGCCGTGTTCAACAACAGGCCCGCGGCGCTGCCTGCAGTGTCCCACGCCGGCTGCGGTTCCGCATTTTCGAACGGACTCGTTAGCCTGCGGAAAACCCGTTACCCGGCGCTCGCGCCTGGGTTTGAGCTTCTAGCATCATTGCTATTCTGATAATTGCATATGGAACCTTAGCGGCAATGGATGGCGCCATCCGTCGCTACGAGAGGGGCGAGTCCCAGCCCACGCTCGATGTGATCGGTAACCAGCCAAAGGCGGTCCGTGTTAAGGCAAGTATGCTGGTGTTTGGAGAAGTGGAACGAGGGCCGGATGAAGAGCTACGGTTTCAGTTCAAAGCCGTTTCGCGGCTCGATCAGGACGCGACAGCGTCATTCGATCTGAATCGAGAGCATTATCCTGCGCCACTGAGGCTCGCGGCGCTAGTTCAGAAAGTGAAGTGAGAAACGATGGCGAACGAAAAACAACACGCTCACGAACTCATCGAGCAGCTTCCTCCGCACCAACTCTCCGCCGTGGTGGGACTTCTCGAATCGATGATCGATCCCGTCTCGCGCAAGCTTGCTGCTGCGCCTATAGACGATGAGCCGGAGACCGAAGAGGAAGGCCGGGAGTTGGAGCAGGCCAAAGAGTGGCTGCGCCAGCGAGGCGGAAAAGGCATTCCGCATGAGGAAGTGCTCCGGGATTTCGGTCTGACGTCAGAAGATTTCTATCGCATGGCTCATGGCAAAAAGTATTGAGTGGACCGATGCAGCGCGTGCCGACGTGCGCCGTATCGACCGCGAGATCGCCATCCGGATTCTGGAAACCTTGTCGCGGTTTCTGTTCACCGATGAAGGCGATGTCAAGTTCCTGAGGGACTCGGACCCAAAAGAATACCGCCTTCGGGTGGGCGACTATCGCGTCCGCTTTCACGATCTCGGGGACACCCTTCAGATCTTGTCGGTTCGGCATCGCCGCGAAGCGTATCGCTGATTGTGCGTTGAGGAGAATGCGTTGAAGTTCACTGAGATCGCGAACCGGCTCACCGGCATCTCGACGCCTCTGGGCGGAGTGTCGTGGCAAGCGACAGAGTTGGAAGTCTCCGCGGCGCGCCGGGTGGTTTCCTTTCTGGAAGACCGCCGCGTTCTCTATGCTCCTGATGAGATGGAAGTACCCTCCCATTGCGTTCACTCCGTCATGGAAATTCGGCGTTTCCTTACCACCGAACTGGGCAAACTGGAGGCTGGCTCGGAGTTCGCGGCGAGTCTGCGTGCCATGCGCGCCACCTGCCGCAAGTTTTTGGAGCGCGTCGGCGTCGATGGCTGCGAAGTGGCCCTATACGCGAATCAACACGGGCATTGGGCAAGCTGGACCTTTTTCAGCGCCCTCGGCGAGATGCGCGGAAACGTTGGCGTCCACCTGGCTCGAATCGCCACGCAGTTCAAGCTCGATATCGAGGATAACCTCGCGTCGATCCTGCCGGCGAAGGACGAAGAGAGTTCCGATTCGGAAACGACACCGAACAAACATTGAACACCTGCTGAACAATCACCGGACAGGTGCTTGACGAAAGCTTGATGGAACACCTTTCGCGCTGGGCGGGCTGCGCCAACCTAAGCCGCCAGGCTTAGAGATGTTGTCTCTCCTTAAACTTTCGCTTACTGCCGCCCGAAGTGCTCCTCGAACAACTCCCGCGCCTGCCGCAATCCCTCCGGGCTCAGCACCACCGACTTCGCCTTGCTCTTCGGATCCGAGATGTACCCCTTCGCGTGCAGCCGGTCCAGCGTATCCCAGTGGTGCGATTTCCACGCGCGTGCGCCGAATTCGTTTTCATCGAATGCCGTCAGCGATAGCAGAGCCAGCACCATCTCGTCCACCTTGCCCCAGTGGTATTCCATCTCCGGCCACCTCGACCGACCAAGATCCTACCACCGTGACGCAAGGGCATTCTCGACGCACCCGCCTCGCTTGCAGCGGGCCCCGCTGGCACCGGAAAACAGCTGGTTAGAAAACACGCGCGTTTTCAGTGGTTCCCATGAGATGGCGCTCCCTTGTGAGCGGATTGATCCCTCAGACCGGAACGTCGCCGGTCATGGGTGGCTCGTACACCCGGTTCATGTGCTCGAGCAGGGGCAGGGGATCCGATGACAGGCTGCGGAAGCCGATGTAGCCGTCGGGACGGATCAGATAGACGCAGGGAACGCCGGCCGAGTAGGCGTGGTGGGCACGGCCGTCCGGGTCCAGCACCTTCGACCCCGGCCAATCCAGATCCTCCCGCGCAATCAGGTGTGTGGTGACCTCGTCCGGATAGCCGTCGCGCATGTAGCGGGCTATATTGCCGAACGCGCGAAGGTCCTCTTTCTCCGGATGGCTTCCCGTAAACAGAAACACCACATGCCGCGAGCCGCGGAGCAGGTTGAACAGTCCAGGCGCCCGGTCGCCGGGAACCGGGCCGGCGGTGTACCAGCGGCCGTGCTGCCCGACAATGGGGCTCCGCCGGTAGTTGACGCCGATCTCAGCCAGCCGCTCCACAATTCGATGCTCGAGGACCTCGAAGCCCGCCAGGATCGGCATCAACCGGTTGCGAATGGCCTGAGATATCGGGTACCGCAGCGTCGCGATGGAGGCCAGATTGTCACTGAGCGACACGACGGAGCGCGCCACCGGCTCACGCTCGGCCGAATAGCTCTCCAGCAGCGTTTCCGGCGCGTTCCCCCTCAGCACCATCGTGAGCTTCCAGGCCAGGTTAAACGCGTCCTGGATACCCGTGTTCATGCCCTGCCCGCCGGCGGGATTCTGGACGTGGGCGGCATCCCCGGCAATGAACACCCTCCCGCGCTGGAATGTGGACACCCTCCGTCGGGACAATCGAAAGGGCGAGAACCATACCGGTTCACCGGGACGGGCCTTCCGCGGGCCGCGCCGTTCGAGAATATCCCGCAACGTCCCGATCGTGGGCGGCGCGGTTCCATCGACATCGGCCACCGCGCGGTAATATCCCCCGGGAGCGGGAACAACGCCAGGAGCCCGTCTTCGTGAAACCAGAGATACCACTCGTCATCCGCGCTGTCCCAGTCGAGCGGCAAATCGGCGAGCAGGAAGGTGTCTTCGGGCGCCTCGCCATCGAGTTGCAACCCGAGGGCCTGCCGCACCGTGCTCTGTGCGCCGTCGCAGCCAATCACGTACTCGGCATTCAGGACCTCTGGTGTGCCGTCACCGGACTGGGTGAATAGGGTGACCTCGGAACCATGCTGGTCGATGCCCGTCACCATCGTGCTCCGCTCCACTTCGATACCGAATCCGCGCAGGTGCTCCGTCAGTATGCGCTCGGTATCGCTCTGCGGAAGGTCGATGGCGAAAGGATAGGGACTGGCTAGTTCGTCGAGGTTGAAATGGAGAATCCGTCGGCCGCCGGCAAAGACGTTCGCGCCGTGGATCCGGTGCCCGGCCATGAGCACCCGATCGACGATGCCCATGTTCGCGAAGACTTCCAGCGTCCGGGCGTGGATTGCGATCGCGCGGGAACCGGCCGGGGGAGCAGGACTGCGATCGAGGACCCGGGCCCGCACTCCATTACGGGCAAGCTCGGCTGCCATCGTGAGTCCGACTGGACCCGCTCCGACAACGATCACTCTAGCGTCGTAGGGCATTCAACCTGTCGCCGGCCAGGCCCGATCGGTTCAGCGAGCCAGGCGCAGTCCCGTAGTGAACACGTTGGCCCGGAATCCTTCATTGGCGTAAAGGGTCTCCGAGAGACCATAGTAGCGCCACTCGGCGAAGAACTGAATGCGCTCGTGCACCGGCACGCTGAGCTTCAGAATGGGGGAGTAGAACGAGGTTGGACGGGTTCCCGCCGATGTGAAGAACGAGCCTCCCAGGCTGAGTTTGGGCGCGTACTTGCCGCCCACCGGCGAGCCGATGTCCACAACCGCCGTTCCGATATGCGCGTTCTCGTGATAGTGGGAGAGCGCCGGAGTGAGCGCCTGCGGCTCGAAGTAGCTCAGATTCGATTGCATTGACGAACGGGTATAGTCGCCCATGACCGTGATCTGCTTGCCGGCCTTGGGAGTCCACAAAAAGCCCGCCGATTCCTGGTAGTCTGTCAGGTCAAAACGGACATTCGGGTTGGGGTTCTCATTGTAGAGCGCAAAAAAGTTGCCAGTCAGCGCCAGCGAATTGAATAACTGGTAGCGGGCCCGGACCGTTCCCTTCTTGTAATCGGCCAGGCTGGTGCGGAAATAGACCTGGTCCGCCGAAGCCAGTTCCGCGTCCCCGTTGACCCACAGCTTCTTGCCCCCGCGAACCTGCATGCCGAACAGGCCCACTCTCTGATCGAGCTGCCCGGTCTGGGATGGGACTCCGTTTTCGATGGGCGCGCGTACCTCGGCGTCGCCCCATACATAGCGCCATCCGGCGCGGGCGGTGAGCCAGGAGAAGATGTCGATGTTGGCTTGAATCTGCTGCCGGCTGTAGTTGACCGCCAGCCAGTCCCGCCCGGGGTCGGCGAACACGGGCGTGGTGAGGAACGACACATTGTTCAAGGCGATCGTACTGGCGGTGTGGTAGCGGTCGGTCATCCACGATTCGAGGATCCGGACGCGCTTCATTGGCCGCAATTCCAGGTTGACGTTTCCCGAAGAGTGAGGCTGATTGGCGTAGCCAGTCGCGTACATCGATTGGGCCGATAGGATCTGGAACGTGCGGGGATCGGGGAAGTTGCCGGTCGCGTTCTGGGTGTAGGTAACGTCGTTCTCGGGTTTCGAGTGCAGAAACGCTCCTGAAACGTCCAGCCAGGAAAAGGGAGTCCAAGTCCCCAGCGCGCGCTGGAAGACACTGCTACCGCGAATTCGGTCGGCCTGGAGCAAACCGGTCAACGACGGTATCGTGCCGAGGACCGGGGACGTTCGGCCTCCGTAGACCAGGTCGGCATTCGAGAGCGTTTGATCGTCCTTGAACGTCGTGCCGCCCATTTCGAGCGTAACGTGGAATTTCGATAACTCGAAGTTGACGCCGCCCCGGTATTGATCGGTCTTGTCGTAGAACGTGGTGGCTACCGGATACTCGTCCACCGAGCCCGTGACGTAGGTGGACACGCCGCGCCCGTCGCCCCAATTGCGGTTGTATGCCAGGAAAGGAATGATCCGGGTGCCCGGCCGGAAACGGATCTCCACGTCGATCATCCGGCGGCGGGTGTCGAATCCCTGCTGGGTCTGGAAGATATTCTGATCGATTACCGGATTGGCGAACGAACCGAGGAAATTGTAGTAGGCAATGTTGCGATAGTCCACGTGGAGATCGTACAGCTTCTGCTTGGTTGCATCCAGCCGCGCGGTCTGGTTGGGATCTCCGCCCCAACCGGAGCCGAACGCCGTGATCTTGTCGTACCACTTGCTGTTCGGATTCACCAGCGAGAAGTCGAAATTGAATACCTTGGGACCTTCGCCCAGGTTGACGATCGAGCGGTAGGCGTCGGGATTGCCGCCGACGTTCGGAACCCAGCGATATCCAACGTCGATGCTTCCTGTGAAGGCGGCTCCACTCGGGGCGCCCGCGGGAGCTGCTTCTTTGGCCGGTTCGGCGGCGGTGGCCTCCGGCTTCGCCTCGTCAGTTTTCGCTTCCGGCTTTGTGTCATCAGCCTTTGCCGGCTTCGCCTCGGCGGCCTTGGGCTTGGCTTCCTGAGCGCTCGGCGCGGGTTCCGGTGCGGGCTTCGGCGCGTCCTGCGCGAGCAGCGGCAACAGTCCGATACAAAAGATTAGGTATCTCATCGCGTAAACGCCCTGTCTACGTAGGAACCGTGGATCTTCACGTGGCAAGTGCTGCAGGCGCGGAAGCGCTGTACGCGCAGATCGTGGAACGCCGGCGGGACCCCGCCCAGCGTTCCGCTATTCGCAACTCCGAGCGCGCCGATATTGGAGTGGCACTCGAGGCACAGGAAACGCTCTTCGTGGCGGATCAGCATCCGGGGATTCGCCGATCCGTGGGGCTCATGGCAGGCCTGGCATCCGTCCAGTTGTACGGGGGCGTGCTGGAAGGTGAATGGACCGCGCTTATCGCCGTGGCACTTGAAGCACCCCGGCTCATTGGCGTTTACCGTTCGGATGGATTGCGGGAGGAAACTTCCGTGCGGATTGTGGCAATCGACGCAGGACATCGCATTTTCGGGCAGCCGGTGCCGGTATGGCTTCTGGAACTGGGCCCAGGTGGACTGGTGGCATTCCGCGCACTTCGAGTTGATTGCGGCGACGCGTCCTTTCAGAATGTCCGACGAATGAGGCTTGTGGACGGAGTGGCAACTCACACACGCCACTTCGTTCCGTCCGTGGCCGCTTTGAACCCGGCCGACATTGGTCGGCTGGTTCGCATGGCATTTCAAACAGGTTCTCTCCGATTTCTGGGGAGCAAGCCGGGCGGGGTTTTGGATATCGTCCGCGGAAGTGGATTCCGCGTGCTTGCTGCCGGGACCGTGGCACGATTCGCAGGCGTTGCCGTCCCAACCGCGGTTCTTGTTGCCTTCGATAACAAAGTGGCGGTTGGCCTTGAAATCCTTGAAGATGTCTTCGTGACAGGCCCCGCAGGTTTCAGATCCTACATAAGTGAGAGGAGCGGGCGCAGCGGCCGGAGCCGCCTGAGCGGCAGGAGCGGAAGGGGCGGGCGCGCTGGTCTGCGCGCCCGGATTGGATTGGGCCGAAACGGGACAGACGGCCAAAGCGAGAGCCGCCACTCCGACGAATAAAGCTGTTCGTGGAGGCGTCCAATCGAAAACAGCACATGCGTACCATCTTGACGACTCTCGCATTTGGCGGTTGACCTCTCTACCCGTTCAACGAACTACTGAGCGTGCACGCGCGAGACGGAGAAGTCCGCGCTCGAACTGTGGCACGACGTGCAGGCTTCCACCGGCTTACCGCCCAGCACCGCCGTGTTGTTCACGGTATGCGCCAAAGCGGAAACGTCAGCATGGCAACCTGTGCACGCTGCTGCAATCGGAGGCAGCGGATTCACCAGACCCTGCGGGATCTTCACGAGGTTCGCGTTCATGGGCAGGTTCTGCTCGGAACCGTTCACATGGCACATGTCGCAAGCCCGGCGCTCACCGACATTGCCCGCGAGGCCAAATGCCGGGTACCGGACTTCCGTGAAGTCGTTATGGCTGCCGCCGAATCCGACTACAGTATATCCCGCTCCCATCTCCTTCAGTTGCTCTCCGGTATGGATGCGGTGAATCATGTAAGCGAACTGGACGGACTGAGCCGGTGTAGCCTTGTCCACGGGGTCAACGGCGCTAGGACGGCGAGCTTGGTCGGTCTCGCTGGCGTTATGGCAGAGCACGCACTGCTCGATCTGGTTGCGGTTGGTGCCATGCAACGAGAGGTATGTGTGGCACATGTTGCACTTCTCGATGGCCACCACGGTGCGCCGCGGGGCGACTGTGGAACCATCCACGGCGAAGTGGGCGACCACATTGTTGCCGCCGTATTCGGTGACGAGTTGGGTGGTCGTGCCGGGAAGAAGCGTCAGACCGCGGCGGCCTTCCAAACCGATCGAATAGGTCCCCTTCGCCGCCGCGGGGACCGCGTGCGTGAACGTGTACTGACAATTGCCGCTGGCATCGCAGGCGCCGCCGCCGGCCACAACATCCTCGGAGACATAGCCGCCCGTGGTTACATCCGAACCGAAGCTCGTGTAGCCGTAATCGGTGGTGGGACCCGCCATCACCGCCGCCAGCCGGTTGGGAGATGTCTTCAAATCGGCAATTGCGATGGGCTTGCCGGCTTTGTCCACCATCTTGAACGTGATCGTCGGCTTGCTTCCGGCGGTGCCGTTCTTCACTACCAGATCGCTGAAAACCATGCCCGGGACATAGGGTTCCATGCCGGGGTTGATCGGGCCGCCGTTGGTGCGATTGATGTGAGCGCCCAGGATGGATGCATCCAGCGGAAGCTCGCCTTGGGGTATGTGGCAGTTGGCGCACGCATTGTCGTTGAACTGAGGAAGATTGACGTGGTTTTCGCCAGTCGCGAAGTTCACGTTGTCATGGCAGGCGCCGCAAGCCACGCGGCTCGGGGTATAGAATGCTTTCGCCTGGGCCGCGCCGGTGTTCTGTTCATGACAAACCTGGCAGTTGCCCGGATCGGAGGGGAGCCCAACCGTGGACCAATCGGACGTGGCCTGGTTGAAGCCGATGATCTGGTACTTACCACCCGCTTTTACGCTAGGCAAATTGGCGCCCATGTGGATCTTGTGGGCCATTACAGGCATATCCACCGTGTTTCCCGTGTCAGGGTCGGTGGTCTGCGGCGTGTGGCACATTACGCAGTACTCGATACCGCGCCGGCTGCCGCCGTGGAAGGAGAGATCGTCGTGGCACTTATTGCAGCTCTGGGTCTTGATCACATCGCGGGTGACCGTGACCTTTGACCCATCGGGTACCCAGTTGAACACGTTGGTGGCGTAGTTTGTCCCAAGGTCAAACTCGGTCAAGTTGCGGGACGCCTGGCAACCGACTGTGTGAGTCACGGTCTGGTCGAAGTTCGTCGGAGCCTTGGTGCCGAACGTGTAGGTGTAAGAAGCATCGGCAGCGGGACCTGCCCACTTTCCACCGGAATCGGTGCCGGCCTGCGTAGCCGATTTGTTCGTGATTGGACTGGTTTGGACCCGCGTCGTGTAAGCGAGGTACTGTTTCTGACCTGCGGGTATGTACGCTGCAACGCAGCTGATGCTGACCGCGCCCGGCGTCGTTACGCCCAGGCGGTCCAGCGGAAGCCCTTGCTTGTCAGTGATGCTCAGATTGGTAGTGATTGTTCCGTCACTCCCAATGCTGGCGCTGTTCACTTTGAGAACCAGGCCCGGCCGAACGAAATTGATCGTGTTGGCGTCGGCATAGTAGGCCTTATCTTTAGTTGTAAAAGAAGAATTTGCACGGGACCCGGCCGTCACAATAGCCAGAGCGGCAACCGTGATGATAGCGGCGAGTCTCGACGTCCGCCTTAAAGAAGGTGGAATGCGCATGGACTGAACCCCCAGGCCCTCATTGCAAGCTCATCTCCACTGCGTAACAATTTGTAACCTATTGATAAACAGAAGGTTAGCTAAGCCGCAGAGTGGGTGTTCGACCGCTTCGGGTGTGGGCAATGCCGTGGCTGGGTGGGGGAAAACCCACAACGCGTTGAGATTTTCAACACAGCTTCTGAGTACTTGTGGGTGAGGGGACCGGTGACACTTTGTCTCTTCCTGGTAGTGGTAGTAGGACTTTCTGTCTTCAATGGCTACCCCATCGAGTCAGCCGCCACGCAGTTTCATCACGTTAGGTTCGGTCCACGGCTTGCACCCCGGATGGCCTGGAGAAGAGCGGTGTTTTCACCAACGTGCAGGAAGAAATCGATCATTCAATACCGGGACCGCCGGATGGGGAATCGTCTGCCCCCGAGCGGCGAAATCGAGATCGTGGTCTGCGGTCCCGAACCTCACCAATTCCGGGCCAAGGTTGAGGATGTCCGGAACCACGGGTTCCGCATCGTCTACGCGGGCGCGACCTTGTCGTCCGGCACCGAGTTTCTGTTCCAGAGCGGCTCGCTTCGGGGACGCGCGCGCGTGATGTGGTCTCGACGATCCGGGGAGGACAACGAGGGAGGATGCGTGGTGCTGGCTCAGTAGAGCACTTCGACAAACTCGGCGATGACGCGGTAACGTTCTTCGTCGGGGTTGAGTTCCCAGGCGCTATGTTCGGGATTCAGCGGTTCCAGGCGAATCCGGCTGTGGGACCAGCTGCCATCGGGAAGCGGCGATTTCTCGCTCACATAGCGTTTCACCGTGTACCGGTCATTGGAGCCGCGTCCGAGTTCCTCCACCAGCACTAGTTTTCCAGCGCGCGTCCCGGCCCCGAACGGGCGGAACAGGCACACACTCCCGTCCGGGATCAACGGCTCCATGGACGTTCCGACGATTTCGGCGGCAAAGCACCCGGCGGGGCCCCGCACGGTCTGCGGAAGCTCTTCGTATCCCTCCGGTTCCACCTCGGCGTTGTCGAGAAAGCGCCCCGCGGCGACGCGCAGCGACCACCTCGGGATGTGGGTCCGCTGGCTCACCGTGGACCGCACGTGCTGAGAGTACAGCCGGTTGAGAGTCTGGTCGAAATTCCGGACGAGTATCGATTCCCGGTCCGTGATCCGGATGGTGTTCGATAGAGTGTCCTCGAGCCACGCGAAGAACCGCTCCGCACCCATTTCGGAGGCCTTGGCATTCAGGTCTTCCTCGAGTGATTCGTACAGCTCGAGGTCGTCGTCGCCGATGATCGATTCCCAATCCCGCCGCAGGCGGATATGGACTGCATTGACCGCCGGGTTCTGGAGAAGGATGCCGAGCGTGACCGTTCCCTGCTCCGGCAGATCGGCTTCCAGCACCGCATAGCGGCCCTCGTTGGTGGACAGCACGGCAGCGGGCATTTGCACTATCTTATCGGTTATGGCGCGGCCGGGTAATAGCCCTTTCGAGCCCGAACCTTTACATTCGCCAGCGCCACCTTCACTTCGATGTGGCGGAAGTCCAGCGGCTTCTGGACCTCATCGGCAGTGGGAATGTAACGGAGAATGTACTGGGTAGTCACTTCGCCCGCCACCGCTGCGACGGACTTGAAGATCCCGCTGGCGATGGCCGCGGCGTAACCGCCCGTGCCGACCTTCAGTGCGTAATTGCCTTCGTCCGAAGGGGTGGAAAGGTAGCCGGATACGTCATTGTAGTTGCCCTGCAGCGGGTATTCCACCCTGCCCCCGGTCTCGAAGGCCAGCCGCTCCAGGTTCTTTTCGCCGTCGGTTGCAAAACCAAAACCGACCGTGCTGACGCAATAGATGGTGACCAGATTCCGCTGCGCCAGTTCGATGACCTGCTCCATTGTGTGTTTGCTGGCGTTGTCGTGGCCGTCGCCCATGACGACGATCACCCGGCGCGGCTCGATCGGCTCACCTTTCACCAGCTCGCGCCGCGTGCACGCCATGTGGATGGCGTCGTAGAGGGCCGCTCCCCCGCCCGGTTTCATCTTGCGAATCTTGTCTACCAGTTTCTCCGGATCGGAGGTCGTATTGACGATCAGGTCGGCATCCTGCGAGTAGCCGATGAGGTAGCCGCTGTATTTCTGATCACCCGGCAGCAGCGTCAGCACCAGTTCCATGGCGGCATCCTGATACTTCGACCAGTGCATCCGGCTGGCGTTGCTCTGGTCGATCAGGAACCCGACCACGACAGGCTGGCTGCGCTCGCGGGTGAAGAAGCGGATGGTCTGTTCCTTGCCCTCGTCAAAGATCCGGAAGTCCTTCTTCTCCAGGTCATTCACAAACTTGCCCTTCTCGTCGGTGACGGTCACGGGCACGATGACTTCATTCACCTGGATACGGAAGGGCTGACCGGTGGGAGCCGGTTGCGCAGGGGGCGGCTGCGGTTCCGCCTGAGGCTGTTGGCCGAAGGCAGCAACTCCACACAGTAAGGACAGGAGCAGCAGAAACCTCATGGGTGAAACCTGTCTTTGATTATAGCGGGGATGCCGTCAGCTTTCAGCGATCGGCTTTCAGGGCCGACCGCCGAGCTCTGACGGCTTCGTTCTTACTTCTTCTTACCCTGGGCGGCTACGGCGTCCATGGCCGCTTTCACCTTCTCGGGATCTCCCAGGTAGTAGCTGCGGATGGGCTTGAGGTCCTCATCCAACTCGTACACCAGCGGCATGCCGGTGGGCACGTTCAGTTCGACGATGGCCTCTTCGGAAACGTTGTCCAGATATTTGATCAACGCGCGAAGGCTGTTGCCGTGAGCGGCGATCAGTACCTTCTTGCCGGACTTCACCGCCGGAGCGATGGTCTCGTGCCACAACGGCAGGAACCGCGCCACCGTATCCTTCAGGCATTCGGTCAGCGGCAGTTCTTCCGGAGTGAGCGACGCGTAGCGCGGATCGCGGCCGGGGTAACGCTCGTCATCCGGAGTCAGCGGCGGCGGGGGAATGTCGTAGCTGCGCCGCCAGATCTTCACCTGCGCTTCGCCGAACTTCTCCGCCGTTTCCGATTTGTTCAGACCCTGCAGCCCACCGTAGTGGCGTTCATTCAGACGCCAGTTCCGGTGCACGGGGATCCACATGAGATCCATCTCGTCGAGCACCAGCCAGAGCGTCCGGATGGCCCGTTTCAGCACCGAGGTGTAGGCGACGTCGAAAGTGTATCCCTCGCGCTTCAGGACTCGCCCGCCTTCACTGGCCTCCTGAATTCCCTTCTCCGAGAGATCGACGTCCGTCCAACCGGTGAAACGGTTCTGCTTGTTCCAATCGCTTTCGCCGTGGCGGACCAAAACCAGTTTGTACATGGGACCTCCGGTCTTACAGGTGGAACGCCTTGCGTCCGGCGTAGGAAGAGGCCGCACCCAGTTCCTCTTCGATGCGGAGCAACTGGTTGTACTTGCAGATGCGGTCGGTCCGGCTGGCCGATCCGGTCTTGATCTGTCCGGCGGCTGTGGCGACGGCAAGGTCGGCGATGAAAGCATCCTCGGTCTCGCCCGACCGGTGTGACACCACCGACGTGTAACCGGCGTTGGCGGCCATCCGCATGGAGGCCAGCGTTTCGGTGAGTGTGCCGATCTGGTTCACCTTGATCAGGATGGAGTTGGCGATGCCCCGTTCGATGCCCATCTTCAGCCGCTCGACGTTAGTGACGAAGAGGTCGTCGCCGACGAGTTGGATCTTCGTGCCGAGCACGTCGGTCATGGTCTTCCAACCGTCCCAGTCGTCTTCGGCCATACCGTCTTCGATGGAGATGATCGGATACTGCTTCACCCACCCGGCCCAGAACTCCACCATCTGTTCGCTGGTGCGCTCGCTCTTGTCGGATTTCTTGAAGACGTACTTCTTCTTGTCTGCGTCGTAGAATTCGCTGGCGGCGGGATCGAGGGCAATGCTCACCTGCTCGCCGGGCTTGTAGCCGGCCTTGGTGATGGCATCGAGCACCACTTCGAGCGCCTCCTCGTTGGACTTCAGATTCGGAGCGAAGCCGCCCTCGTCTCCCACGGACGTGGAATATCCACGCTTCTTGAGGACACCCTTCAGCGTGTGGAAGATCTCCGCGCCGGTTCGAAGCGCTTCGGCAAAATTAGGTGCGCCGTGGGGCGCGATCATGAATTCCTGCGGATCCACCGAGTTGTCCGCGTGTGCGCCGCCATTGAGGATATTCATCATGGGGACGGGCAACAGGTTGGCCTGCACTCCGCCGAGATAGCGATAGAGCGGCGTGCCCTGGGAGTTGGCCTCGGCACGGGCGGTGGCCATGGAAACAGCGAGGATCGCGTTGGCGCCCAGGCGGCCCTTGTTGGGGGTGCCATCGATTTCGATCATCTTGGCATCCACGGCGGACTGATCGGCGGCATCCATTCCGGCCACGGCCGGGGCGATCTCTTCGAGAAGGTTGTTGACGGCTGTGCGGGTGCCCTTGCCGAGATAGCGACCTTTGTCGCCATCGCGAAGTTCAACGGCTTCGTGCTCGCCGGTGGAGGCGCCGGAGGGAACGGCAGCGCGTCCGATGCTTCCGTCGGCGAGGGTGACGTCGGCTTCTACGGTCGGGTTGCCGCGTGAATCCAGAATTTCTCTTCCGATAACTTTGACGATTTCCATAATGAGTCCTTAAGTGCGGTTCGCAGAATGTAATGCGTGTTTAACAATCGAACGATGGTTCCAAGCTTTCAGGTTAACCGATCCGAATCGGTCTTTGCTCTATGGTGGAATCAGATCGCGCTCAGCGCTGACTGTTCGTTCCGAGTTGCACTGGATCGAGTCTCGGAGCCAGCAGATGAATGATCCCCAGCGCGATCAGATACATGGAGCCGGCCATGATAAACAGCGACAGATAGCTGCCGGTGATCTCCAGGATGAAACCCGCGGCGGTGGCCACCAGCATTCCTCCAACCGCCCCCAGAGTCCCGCCGATCCCCACAATGGAACCGACCGCCCGCCGCGGAAACATATCCGAGGTCAGCGTAAACAGGTTGGCGGACCACCCTTGATGAGCCGCCGTCGCGAGACTGAGGAGCCCCACGGCGACCCAGAGATTTGACGTAGTACCGGCGAAAACAATCGGTAGGACCGCTACCGCGCATACCAGCAGCGCCGTCTTGCGCGCGGCGTTAGCCGTCCAGCCGCGCTTCAAAAGGGCTGATGAGAGCCAGCCGCCGCCGACGCTCCCAACGTCCGACGCGAGATAGATGATGATCAGCGGCAGTCCGATCTTATCCAGGGTCAGTCCGTAGTTCTTGTTGAGGAACTTCGGCACCCAGAACAGGTAAAACCACCACACCGGGTCCGTCAGGAACTTCCCGAGCGAGAAGGCCCAGGTCTGGCGCAAAGGCAGCAGCCGGCCCCAGGGGACGTTCCCGGTGCTCTCCGGTGGATCGCTTTGTATATAGGCCAACTCCGCTGGAGTCAATCGCGGATGTTCGGACGGTTTCCGGTACAGGGCGAGCCAGGCCACCAGCCAAACGAATCCAACCGCGCCGGTTATGACGAACGACCACCGCCACCCGTAGTGCAGGGCGATGAAGGGGACGATAGCCGGGGCTACCACCGCGCCAATGTTCGATCCCGCGTTGAAGATGCCGGTGGCGAGCGCCCGCTCGTGCTTGGGGAACCACTCCGCAACCGTCTTGATGGAGGCGGGAAAGTTACCGCCTTCCCCCAATCCCAACGCGAAGCGCATGGCTCCGAATCCGAACGTGGACATGGCCAGAGCGTGCGCCATCGCCGCCAGGCTCCAGATGGTAATGATGAACGAGAAGCCGCGCCGTGTCCCGAAGCGGTCCATCGCGCGGCCGAGCACGATCAGGCCGATGGCGTAGGCCCCTTGAAACGCGGTGATGATATAGCCGTACTCCACCTCCGTCCAGTGGATCTCGTGCTCGAGGGTAGGCGCCAGGATACTGAAAATCTGGCGATGGATGTAGTTGATCGTGGTGGCGAAAAACAGGAGCGCGCAGATGGTCCAGCGGAAGTGCGGAACCGCGGAGTGCTGCGCCAACAGTTTGGGTGGTGGATGCGGACAGGGTCGTCACCTGCTATCTTGATTGGTTTCGCTCCAATCATATGCGTATCACCGACATTCGAGCAACTACCGTTACCGTCCCGCTGGAAGCGCCGCTGCGTCACGCCAACGGTTGCCATTGGGGACGCTTCGTCCGCACCATCGTGGAGGTGGAGACCGACAACGGCCTGATCGGGCTGGGAGAGATGGGAGGCGGCGGGGAATCGGCCGAGGCCGTGTTCCGGTCCATGAAAGCCTACCTGCTCGGGCACGATCCGGCCCGCCTGGAGGAGATGCGATTTCTCATCGCGAACCCCACGGCTTCGCTGTATAACAACCGCACCCAGATTCTGGCGGCTCTCGAGTTCGCCTGCCTGGACATCCTGGGCCAAGCCTGGGGTGTGCCGGTTTCGGAAATCCTGGGCGGCCGCCTGCGCGATCGGGTTCCGTTTGCGTCCTACCTCTTCTTCCGATATCCGAATCCCCAGACGGGACAGGGCGAGATCCGCACCATCGAGCAGGTACTGGCCAACGCCCACGCCATGAAGCAGAAGTACGGGTTCACCACCCATAAGGTGAAGGCCGGAGTCTTCCATCCCGACTATGAACTGGAGGTCTACCGGGCCGTCGCGCACGAGTTCCCGCAGGACCGCATTCGCTACGATTGCAACGCCGTATGGTCCACCGAACAGGCGATTCGATTCGGACAGGCCATCGAAGGACTGCGCAACGACTATCTGGAAGATCCGGTCTACGGCCTGCACGCAATGCGCCGGGTGCGCCAGATGGTACGCGTTCCGCTGGCGACGAACACCGTGGTGGTGAACTTCGAACAACTGGCGGCCAACATTCTGGACACCGCGGTGGACGTCATTCTGCTGGACACCACCTTCTGGGGCGGCATCCGGCCGTGCGTCAAAGCAGCGGGCGTGTGCGAGACCTTCCAGATCGGCGTCGCCGTGCACTCTTCCGGGGAACTCGGGATTCAGCTGGCCACCATGCTCCACCTCGGAGCGGTGATTCCGAACCTCTCGTTCGCCGCCGACGCGCACTATCATCACCTGGCGGACGACATCATCGAAGGCGGGCTGATGAAGTACGAGGACGGCGCCATCGCCGTACCGGACGGACCGGGGCTGGGTGTGAAGCTGAACCGCGACAAGCTGGCTGAATATGCGGAGTTGTACCGGCGGCTGGGCGGCTACGCCTACGATCAGGATCCGCTCCGTCCGGGCTGGACTCCGATCATCCCCAATGACCGTTGGTCCGATCCGACGGACGATCGTGCGCCGAAGATTCCGTACTGACAGATGTCATCGGTCATGCCGAGATACGCGTCGGCAGGAGTGCCGACGCTGCACGCGTGGGCGTGTGCGCCACGTCAAATCAGGAAACCTCCACTTTCAGTCCTGCACCGCCGGTTGGTTGGTTTAAAGTAGTCCCATGCGCCTGATAGCGTGGTTGATCGCGGCAACTCTGTCAGTACCCGCCGCCGACCTGTACAACGAACGGTACCGGCCACAGTTCCACTTCTCGCCGGAACGGAATTGGACCAACGACCCCTGCGGTCTCATCTACTCGGGCGGCGAGTATCATCTCTTCTTCCAGTTCAACCCCTTCGGGGATATCTGGGGACACATGAGTTGGGGCCATGCCACCAGCGGCGACCTGGTCCATTGGAAACAGCAGCCGGTAGCCATTCCCGAAGGAAACGGGGTGATGATCTTCACCGGCAGTTCCGTTCAGGACGGGAAGCGCATCGCCTCCATCTGGACCGGCCACACGCCGAAGAGCGCGAACCGCGAATCCCGCCAGAATCAGAACCTCGCCTTCAGCGAGGACGGACGCACCTGGTCGAAGTACCCCGGCAACCCTGTGCTCGATCTGAACAAGTCCGACTTCCGCGATCCCAAAGTCTTCTGGCACGGCCCTACCAAGCGCTGGATCATGCTGGTCATGCTGCCCCGGGAGTATAAGGCGCAGTTTTACGCCTCCGCCGACTTGAAGCAATGGACCCACCTCAGCGATTTCGGCCCGGCCGGCGCGACCCGCGAGGAATGGGAATGCCCCGACTTCTACGAAGTTCCGGTGGATGGCAAACCGGCGAACTCCCGATGGGTCTTGAAGATCGGCACCAATCCGGGCCACATCGCGGGAGGCAGCGGGGAACAGTACTTCGTCGGACGCTTCGATGGAAAGCGCTTCATCAACGACAATCCGCCCGACCAATCGCTGTGGGTCGATTACGGCAGGGACTGCTACTGCGAGTTCAGCTTCACGAACGCGCCGCCCGCCGTGGCGCCGGTTGCCGTTGGGTGGATGAGCGACTGGTTATACGCCGACAAGACGCCCACATCGCCCTGGCGAGGCCAAATGACCATCCCCAGGACCCTATCGCTGGAGACGACTCCCGCCGGCATACGACTGGTTCAGAGACCCGCCAAAGCGCTGGAGTCGCTGCGAGCGGAAAAGGTGTCGAAGGTGGAAGCGCTGGGCGACACGTTTGAGCTGCGGGCGGAGGTCGCCGCGAATCAACCGTTTCTGATGTCGATGGCCGGGGCGGAACTCGGCTATGACCCGGCGCGGAAGGAGATCTGGGTGGACCGGACGAAGGGCAACGTCGAGTTCAGCCCGCGGTTCCCGGTTCGGACGGCGGCGCCGCTGAACCTCGCCGCAGGACGGTTGAAGTTGCACCTGTTCGTGGACCGGTCATCAATCGAGGTGTTTGCGGATGGCGGGCGCGTCACCATTACCGACCTGGTGTATCCGAAGGAATCACAGCCTCCAACGGTTCGAACAGGGACGCTGCTGAACCTGGAGGCGTGGAGGCTCCGATCCATCTGGCGGTGAAGAATCTTCCGCTCATTTGAGGAACCGGGAGATCTCGAAAATCGGACGTCCGTTGGAATCGTTGATTCTGGCGATCAGGTGACGGCGATAGCCGAGGTCCCCGGCAACGGCAATCAGACGTTTGGACGTCCCGGGCTGGAGTTCGTACGACGGCGTGTGCGTCACAAAGATTGCACCTGGCAGCGCGAGCCCGCGCGACACTGCGGCGCGGTCGTCTGGAGTGAGTTCGTGTGACAGAATCTCGCCTTCCGTCCACAAAGTGTCGAAACGTCCCTGGTGGAGTACCCGCAAGGCGGTATCCATGCCCCAATCCACCGCGAAGACGTGATGCTTCTCAAAAGGGATGAGCGCGTCCGAGAGCGGCAGAATCGCATCGGTCCAAATGTTGGTGGGACCGTTCCGGATGAACTGCGAAAGATACTGGTTCACAACCAGCACGTTGGTGAGGCAAAGGACGGTAAGCACCGCCGCGGCCGCCACCTTCGGTCCGGGCCGCGACTTGAACGCGCCGGCCAGTGCAGTCCCGATCACAATGTGAGGGAGGGGCCACAGAAGCGCGACGTGGTGTGCTCCGGTGCCCGCCCCCTTCGTAAAGAGCATCTGCAGCCAGGCGACCGCCAGGACGATCAGAGCAAAAAGTACGATTCTCCGATTCGGCCACCACAGCGGAAACGACGCGATCGACACCAGGAAGGCATAGTCCATCCAACCTTCCCGTTGAGTTCCGACGCGATCCCGCAAAGCGACCGAGGCTCTCTCGAATGCGTTTCGGGGCAGTTTGGCGCTCTCGGTCATTTCCTCGTTCACCAGGTACCCGAACAGGGAACTCCCGCAGAGCGCCCGCCGTGCGACGATCAGCTTCGTCTGTATTTCATCGGTGGAAAAGACCGCGTTGCCCTGAAATGTCTTGAGGGGATTCCGGATGTTGTAGACGATGAACGGCATGGCGCCGATTCCGAATCCAACCACCGCGGCCAGAACGTTCCGGCCGGTGAATTCTTTTCGGATCCGGTGCGGGAAGAGGACGAGGGCCGCCACCGCCGTGCCGCTGAGCATCCACGCGAATATGGCTTTGTCCCACATCCCCAACCCGAACATGAAGAAGCCGGCGCCGAGAAGAACTGGCCGTCCGCCGGCGACGGCCATCGTCACCAGCAGAACTCCGGCAGCCCAAGCCAGGTGTTGGATGGCCACAGGTCCCCAATCGAAGGTTGTCGTAAGAATATACGTCGCGTCGGTGGCCAGCAGGAGACAAGCGGCCAGCGCCACCAGACGTCCCGCGACACGGCGCAACAGGACGAACAGGACGGCGACGGTAATCGCGCCGATCAGTACCGCCGGAAGCCGCAGAGAGAGAACGCCGGGCCGCCAAATCGAAAAGATAAGCCCGTACAGCCAAGTTTTTGAAGTCCCCAGGTAGGTCATGAGCATCAGGGGGATGTCGTGGTGGAACGCCCGCATTTTCAGGTCGTGGGCGACCTCTGAGTAGATCGGTACGGCGAACAGAGCTTCGTCGTACTGAATGCCTGGATAGGGCAGGACGGAACATGCGAGGGCAAGAAAGACGGTGACCGGAACAATAATCGCTGTCCAACGCTTGACAGCCGGTGTATGATCTTTTT
Source organism: uncultured Acidobacteriota bacterium (assembly GCA_963737465.1). Lineage (GTDB taxonomy): Bacteria > Acidobacteriota > Terriglobia > Bryobacterales > Bryobacteraceae > TMP-7. Next base: position 70,091 of record CAVTTC010000010.1, on the reverse strand, counting down.
TGCCCCACATTTTGAGACTGGTGTTTTGAGACGGTCGGCTCACGTGTAACGGACCAAAGCAATCATGTTGCTGGCGGTCGAGGCCATCGGGACGGAGCAGCAGTTGGAAACTGGTAAACCAGTGAGAATTCTTTACACTGAGTCTACATTATACAAGTGCACGCACTTGTAACCTGTGGCCGTTTGATCCGTCAATACTGATTGCCAGTAAAGTTAAGGCCCCGATTCGCCGATATGAATCGGCAGTCGCCGGGAGGACGATTTGAAGGGAGTAACGGACGGGAGAGAATTCGCGAGAATCTGGTCTTTTTTGCGTGGCCATGAAATTGCTTGACGAGTGTGGTATGATTTTTGGTGCCGGATTCATCAATGGGGCCAGGGCGGAAGCAGAGTACGCAACTCCGCCAGCGCCGGAAGCAGTAAGCACCCGAAATCCCTGCTTGCGATTCTCTCGCGATCTCCGTTTGGGTCGCGAGACTGCGTCACCGCAGTCAGATCCGGTTTCGTATCGGAACCCATAGTACCGAGTGTCAGGAAGGACGTTTCGAGGAAATGAACCTTTTGGAAAATTCGAACGTCTAAACGAGTTGAGTTGAGACAAGAACAAAAACAATAAGAGGTAGAGCCATGACGAAGACCGAACTAAACAAGTACCGCAACATCCTGGAGGAAAAGCAGGCCGAACTCGAGCAAGTGATTCGGAACCGTGAAGCGATCACCATCGAGAAGAGCCCCGATGCCCTGGATGAAGTGCAACATGCGGCCGAGCGCGAACTCGCGATCCGCAATCTCGACCGCGAATCCAATCTGCTCCGCAATGTCCGGGCCGCCCTGCGCCGCATGGATGAGGGCGCCTATGGCGTGTGCCTGCATTGCGAAGAGGACATCAGTCCCAAGCGTCTGAACGCTGTGCCTTGGACGCCATACTGTATTCAGTGCCAGGAAGCGGCTGACCGGAATCGTGAGGAGATGACGGATTCCTTTGACGACCTGCTCGTCAACGCGGCGTAGTGCTCCAGCGAAGAGTCCGGTTTCTTCAAAGGCCAGCCTGAATGGCGCGAGTGAAGATCTCCTCGCGCCTTTCGTGCGTCTAAAAGATTAACGGATGCCGATCGCGGCAACCATTCTTCCCGCCTGATCCCGATCCCGACGAAACGAGTGCATCTCCTCCGTGCAAACTGTGCATGGCAACCCGGCAAAAATTTGCCGGTCTGGCAAGCCGCATTGGCGGAGTTGGATGCAATTTGTCGCCGTCAGGTCCAAGTGAGCGTGCCGCTCTGTCCCGGTTAGCTCCGGCCACCACTGGGCGAACTGGCGGGCGACCTCCGGTCCCACCTCGTAACAGCACGATCCGATGGCAGGCCCGATCGCCGCCCAAATGTCCCCCGGCGCTGTTCCAAAACGCACCGTCATCTCCGAAATGGTACACGCCAGAATCCCGGCCGCAGTCCCGCGCCAGCCGGCGTGAACTGCTGCGACCACCCGTTTACTCTCGTCCACCAGCAGAATCGGAACGCAGTCCGCGGTGCGCACCCCCACCAGCAATCCCGAACGCGACGTGATCAGGGCATCGCCCTCACCGGCGGAACTGGTTGGTTTGTCCACGACCAGGACACGGGCGGAGTGGACTTGCTCGAGCATCGCCAACCGGGAGGAGTCCGGCCAGGATTGGGACAGACGGGTTCCAAACCCATGTTCCAACCATGAGAACCGTTCGAAAGCAGGGACGCGATAGACGCCCTGTTGATCTCTCCGGTAAACGTCCTGCACCGGAGAATTTACGCGACGGGAGTGTAGATCTGCTTCATCTGATCGAGTTGGTCGGGAGCCGGATTGGCGGTCTGGGCCACCATTACCTGCTTCCTGAAATCCTCGAGCATCGATTCATCCAGCCGGACCTCGGTGGGACGGCGCACCAGCGAACTCATCTGATCGATCTTGTCCTGCAACTTCATCAGCCCAAAGAAGAGGTTCTCCGGACGCGGCGGGCACCCCACGACGTACACGTCCACGGGAACGATTTTATCCACGCCCTGCAGCGTCGAGTAGGTATTGAAGGGTCCGCCAACATTCGCGCACGCACCCATCGAGATCACCCACTTCGGGTCGGGCATCTGGTCGTAGATGCGCTTGAGGACCGGGGCCATCTTCAGCGTCACCGTGCCGGCCACGATCATCAGGTCCGATTGTCGCGGGCTGGGACGGAAGACCTCGGCTCCGAACCGGGCGATGTCGAATCGCGAGGCGCTGGCGGCGATCATCTCGATCGCGCAGCAAGCCAATCCGAAGGTGAGAGGCCACACCGACGACTTGCGTGCCCAGTTGAACACGTAGTCGACGGAGGTCGTTAGAAAGTTACGTTCAAACTGGTTATGCAGGAACGGCATATGGATTCAGTCGAGTTTACCTTTCAGTTTAGCATCAGGCAGAATACGATTTTGGACGGCGCCTGGCCCGCTTTGGTCGCCCGGGTCGCGAGTGATTTCACGCAATCGCGGTTCACGCTGCGCCATATCGCCTGCCGCCGATGATACAATGCCAGCTTCCATGAACAAAGATCGTCTGGGCGCCGAGTTGATCGCCGAGTTCCTCGGCACCCTGGTTTTGATCGCTTTCGGCAACGGTGTTGTAGCCATGGTGCTGTTGTTTGGACATGGCGTGAGCGGCGAGGTGGTGAACGGCGGATTCACGAATATCACTCTCGCCTGGGGACTCGGCGTGACCATGGGCATCTTCGTTGCCGGCCGGATCAGCGGCGCGCACCTGAATCCCGCGGTCACCCTGGCTCTGGCCGTATTTCGCGGATTCCCCTGGAAGAAAGTGGTCCCGTACTCGGCCGCTCAGACCGCAGGCGCGTTTGTGGCGGCGGCGCTGGTCTTTTGGAACTACCGGCCCGCATTCCTCAAGGTGGACGCGCTGCTCGACCACACGGCGGGAATCTTCACGACGTTCCCGGCCTTTCCCAATGTGCTTTCCGCCGGGCTGCTGGACCAGACGATCGGCACCGCGCTGTTGCTGCTGTTGATCTTCGCCATCACCGACGAACGCAACCAGCCGCTCGCCCCAGGACTGGGACCGGTGCTGGTGGGCCTGGTCGTGGTAGCGATCGGGATGTCCTTCGGCGGCATGCACGGATACGCCATCAATCCGGCTCGCGACTTCGGTCCGCGCCTGTTTACCGTGCTGGCCGGTTTCAAGAACAACGGGCTTACCGACGGCTCAATGGTGTGGTGGGTCCCGATCGTGGGACCCCTCCTGGGTGGCGTAATCGGAGCGGCGGTTTACGACTTCGGAATCAGAAGATTCCTCGCGGAGCCCGCGACGAAGGCCTGAAATAGCTCAGATTTTCGGCTTCGGAGGAGGCAGTTCCCGCGCCTGGCACAACGATTCGAAGCCAGTGACCCCGTGGTGGCCATCGCAAAACGGCTTGTTGTCCGACTTGCCGCAGCGGCACAGGGAAATCACGGTTCGACCCGCCAGCCCATACGGGTTCCCGGTTGCATCGACGATCTCGAAATCACCTTCCAGCCGGATTGGGCCGTTATTGATAACAGTAACTTTGGTTGGCATCAGTCCACGATGGTAGCATTACCGCGGAGTGATGAGGCCGCCGAGTTTGTCCTGTTCACTCATCGTGCAACGGGGGAAGCGAGTGGAATAGGCCTCCAGGTATTTGAGTCCGGCGCCGGTGTTATAGAGCACCACGCGCTCTTCCGGCTTGAGGAACCCGCTCGCGAACAGCTTCCTCAGCGCCGCCACGCACGCCGCTCCTTCCGGGGCCGCGAAGATCCCTTCCGTCGCGCCGAGTTCGGCTCCAGCGTCCAGCATCTCCTCATCGGTCACCGCCAGGGCGGTACCGCCGCTCTTGCGCACGGCATCGAGCATCAGAAAATCGCCCAGCGGCTTGGGGACTCGCAAACCGCTCGCGGCGGTATGGGCGTCCTTCCAGAACTCGCTGCGCGATTCGCCGCGCTCGAACGCCCGCACCACCGGCGCGCATCCCGAGGCCTGCACCACGATCATCTTGGGGCGCTTGGCGGAGATCCACCCGAGCGCTTCCATTTCCTCAAACGCCTTCCACATCCCGATCAATCCGACGCCGCCTCCGGCCGGATAGAACAGCGCGTCGGGCACCTGCCAGCGGAACTGCTCGGCGAGTTCGTAGCCCATCGTCTTCTTGCCTTCGATGCGGTAGGGCTCTTTCAGCGTGCTGACGTCGAACCAGCCTTCGCGGTCCTTGCGCTCGGCGACAATCCGGCCGCAGTCGCTGATGAGGCCGTCCACCAGCGTTACCTGCGCGCCGAACGCCTTGCATTCGATGTAATTCGATTGCGGCACGTCCCGCGGCATGAAGATATGCGCTTCCATTCCGGCCGCCGCGGCATAGGCGGCCATAGCGCTCGCGGCGTTGCCGGCTGACGGAATCGCAACCTTCCGGATCCCGAACTCCTGGCACATCGAAATGGCGCAGGACAGCCCGCGGGCTTTGAACGACCCCGTGGGATTGATGCCCTCGTCCTTGACCCAGACATCCTGCCCGCCCAGCAACTGCCCCAGCCTCTCCGTGCGAATCAGCGGAGTCATGCCTTCGCCGAGCGAGACGATCGAGCCCGGCTTGCTGACCGGCAGCACCGGCGCATACCGCCACATGCTCGATGGCCCGCTCGCGATCCAATCGCGGCTCCAACTCTGGCGCGCTTTGTCGAGATCGTAGCGGACCAGCAGCGGACCGCCGCATTCGCACAGGTTGTGGGGCTGCCCGGCGGGACGCGTCTTTCCGCAAAGGCTGCACTCGAGATGGGTAAGGGTGGTCATGTCGGTGGCTTCGCCCCCAGCATAACAGTCCCGGCCTGCGCCTACTTCCCCGCAGGCGCGGCCGTATCCAGGCTCGGCAGGTGCGGGTTCATGCGATCCCCCAGGATGCCTCCGATCTGCTGAAGATCCCAGGCCGCGGGAACAAAGCGATCCTGCACCTTGGGAGAGGTCGCCGGAACCGGAGGATTCAAAACGCGGCGCACGGGCGTGGACCCGGACAGAGTCATAGCGATAGCTGCAAGCACGAGTGAGCGCATGGGATACTCGCGAACAGTTTATCGGCTGAGGGGATACAATTATGACCGCCATGAAAGAAGTCGCAAAGAAACTGATGATCACCCCCGGGTCAACGGCGAAACTCGACGCCATCGATCCCGGCGACACCCACGGACTCGCCAAGAAACGCTGTACCGATCAACTGGCGAAGAACCTCGAGCGGCTCGCGGTTCTCCAATACCTTCTGTATGCGGAGGCGAAGCGTTCCCTGCTGGTAGTCCTGCAGGGAATCGACGCCGGCGGCAAGGACGGCACCATCAGCCACGTAATGACCGGGCTGAATCCCCAAGGGGTGACAGTGACCTCTTTCAAAGTGCCGGAAGGCGAAGAGAAGCGCCACGACTATCTGTGGCGCGTGCACAAGGCGGTCCCTTCGCACGGCCAGATCGGCATTTTCAACCGCTCGCATTATGAAGAGGTGCTGGTGGTGCGGGTGCACAACTTGAAGCCGAAGTCCGAATGGTCGAAACACTACGACCAGATCAACGATTTCGAGCGCATGCTGACCGACAACGGGGTCAAGATCCTGAAGTTCCTGCTGTACATCAGCAAGGAGGAGCAGGGTGAGCGCTTCCGTGAGCGGTTGGAAGACAAGACCAAAAACTGGAAGTTCTCCATGGGCGATGTAAAAGAGCGCGAGTACTGGGACGACTACATCAAGGCCTACGACGACATGTTGACCAGGTGCAGCACGAAAGATGCGCCATGGTACGTCATCCCGGCCAATCACAAATGGTTTCGGAACCTGGCCGTGTCGCAGATCCTGGTGGACGCCCTCGACGGCATGGACCTGCAGTACCCGAAGCCGGCGGCGGATCTGTCGAAAATCCAATTTGAGTGAGTGGTCAGTGATCAGTGGTCGGTGGTCAGTCACACCACGGACCAACGATCACCGGCAACTGACAACCGACAACTAGGTCATGTACACCGTGAAGTGCCCTACCTCGCGGTATCCCATCTTCCGGTACATGTCGTACCCCGCGCGCGTCGCCTGCAACACCGTCCGCTCGATCCCGAACTTCTGGGAACAGTGGGCGATCACCTGACGCATCAGTGATTCCGCATAGCCCTTGCGGCGATACTGCGGGATGGTGCCCACCGAGTAAATCCCGATCGCCTCGGCCGATGCCACCACCGCCACCGTGCACACAGGAACACGATGCCAGTACCCTACAAATCCCTGGTACGCGTGCTTCCAAGCCGCCTCGTTGGCATAAACCCGATTGCAGGTGACGATCGGGATGTCGAAGTTCAACGATGTCGCGCGGGCGAAATCGGCGCGCGTGTTGGCATCGGTGACGGGCCGGCACTCCACCGCGGGGATCAATCGCTGCGGGGGCCGTAGACGGTCGGTGATCATTCCAGGAGCCTCCGTCAGCCTGCGCAGTCCCACCTCGGCGAAGACCCCGGCGGCGCGACTACGGATCCCGTGCGCCATCAGGTCGTCGCACACCCAGAGCGACCAGCGAGTCCCTCGTTTCTCGAAATAGCTGTCCGCGGTCGCCACCCTCCGGGCAAGCGTTTCCAGATCGGGGACGGCGCCCGCCAGCATCGCGATGTTAAACACCGCGTAGTTCACACCGGAATCGATGAGCAGCATCCCGTCGCGCTCGCACACATCGCCGCTGCCGCTCGCCAGGCCGAAGAACGGCATAGCGGCGCGCAGGTTTCGCTCTACAATGCCGTACTCTGGTTCGGCTGCCACGCCGCGATTAGAGCAGAGTAATCGGGTCCACGTCAATAACAAGGGAAGTCGGGTTCCATTTCCGATCGGCGGCGAATCGTCGCAAATCACGCAATAACTCATTGAGATGCTTCCTGCTGGAAGACTTGATCAGCAACTGATACCGATACTCTGCCTTGAGCCGCGGCACCGGAGCTTCCGCCGGACCGAGCACCTTGATGTTCTCCGGCGCCGGGTTCAGCTGGTGCCCGAGTTCGGCGCTCATCCGCAGTGCCTCCTCCTGGCTCGCGCTGCGCACCAGAACGTTCGCCAGCGCCGCAAAGGGCGGATATCGCATCAGCCGCCGGAACTGCAGTTCCTTCTCGTAAAACCCGGCGTAGTTCTGGTGGGACGCGAATCGCACCGCGTAGTGATCCGGGTTGATGGTCTGGATCATCACGATGCCCGGAAGGTTCCCGCGTCCAGCCCGGCCCGCGGCCTGGGTCAGCAACTGGAACGTGCGCTCCGCCGCGCGGAAATCCGGCAGCCCCAGCCCCGTATCCGCCGAGATGATCCCCACCAGCGTGACATTGGGGATGTCGTGGCCCTTCGCGATCATCTGCGTACCCACCAGAATGTCGAAGTTGCCTTCGCGAAACCCTTGCAGAATGGTCTCGAAATGCCGCTTGCCGGCCACCGTGTCCCGATCCATCCGGGCGATGCGCGCGGTCGGGAACACCCGGTGTAACTCGTCCTCCACACGCTCGCTGCCGGTGCCGAGGAATTGGATGTACTCGCTGCCGCACTTGGGACACACACTGGGAACGCGGTCGGCGTAGTTGCAGTAATGGCACAGCATCCGGCGGTCGCGTCGATGATAGGTCAGCGTTACGGAGCAGTTGATACATTCCATCCGCTCACCGCAGCTCCGGCAGGCGAGGAAACTCGAGAATCCGCGGCGGTTGAGCAGCAGCATGGTCTGCTCGCCATTCTGCAGACGGTGCTCCACTGCCTCCATCAGCTTGCGCGAGAAGGTGGATTGCTTGCGCGTCTCCAGAAACTCCTGCCGCATGTCGATGAGTTCCACCTGCGGCATGGGGCGCTGTTCGATGCGTTCAGGGAGTTCGACCAACTTGTATTTGCCCCGGTCGGCGTTGAAGCGAGTTTCCAGGCTCGGCGTGGCCGACCCCATTACCACACAGGCTCCCGCCTGCTGCGCGCGCACCACCGCGACATCGCGTCCGTTGTAGCGGGGCGTCTCCGCCTGCTTGTAACTAGAATCGTGCTCCTCGTCCACGATGATGAGTCCCAGATTCTGCACCGGCGCGAAAACGCCCGATCGTGTGCCCACCACGATCGCCGCCGAACCCGAACGGATTCGCCTCCACTGTTCGGCCCGTTCAGCGTCGTTGAAGGCCGAATGCAGAATCGCCACGCGGTCGCCGAAACGATCGAAGAACTGCCCCGCCACCGCGGGAGTCAGCCCGATCTCCGGTACCAGCAGCATGGACCCCCGGCCCAGCGCAAGCGCCGCGTCGATGGCGCGGAGGTAGATCTCCGTCTTCCCCGATCCCGTCACCCCTTGCAGTAGAAACGGGCGGAACTCGCGCAGCTTCGATCGCCGCGCGGATATCCTGAAACGCGCTGAGCTGATGTGGATTCAGCGTGAGCGGTAGCCGGAACTGCCCGTCGGAACTGATCACAGATTCCGTCCGCAGCGTCACCACTTTCCTTCGCGCCAATGCCCGTGCCGCCTCGCTGGCCTTCCGCACCTGTGCATCCAGTTCACCCAGGTTGTGACTGCCAGGGTGCAGTTCGAGATACGCGAGCAGCTCCCGCTCCACCTTCGAGAACTTGCCCGATTCGGGGTATCGCTCGAGTTCCACCCGGAGCCGACCGGAGGATGCGCGCATCGGATCGCGCTCGGCCTCCACGTCCTCCATCTCCACGAAGCCCTTCTTGATCAACGACCGCAGCACGTCCGGCGCCTCGGGCACTTTCTTCTTCAGGTACGACGCGCTGATGGGACGCGATTCCAGAAGGCGCATGATGGCCACCGACGGGTTCTCGTCCGTGGCGCCCAGCAGCAGCTGCTTCGCGGCATCGCGGCCCGAATCTGTGAGGCTATACATCTTGCCGCGGCGGATCTCTCCGGCGAGCGGCATCATCCCGCGCAGCACTTCACCGAGTGGCGCGCAGTAATACGACGAAATCCATTCGCCCAGCGCCAGCATTCCCTCGTCCAGCGCCGGAGTCTCGTCCAAAAGCTGCAGGGCCGGGCGCGCCGGGACTTCGGGCGGATCGTCGTGCACCCGCACTACCACGCCCGTCAGCTTGCGGGAGCCGAACGGCACCGACAGGCGGCACCCCCGCTGGACCCGGTGGCGGAGCGTTTCCGGCAACTCGTAGGTAAACGTCTGATCGAGCGGCACGGGCAGACTGACGTCACAGTAGGCGTTCATGATTGTTCAGGGTGGCGCACGCACTTTGCGTGCCGTCTCGGCACTCTTGCCGAGACAAGCGTCGGCAGGAGTGCCGACGCGGCACGCTGAGAGCGTGCGCCACGTCGTACCCCAGTCTCGAGACAGACACTATTCCATCCTACCCGCACAAACAAATAGTGCCCTGCGAGCGTCCCTCTTCTCCCGCCGCGAAGCGGGATAATAGGGTATCCATGCAGGTTTATCCAATACACGTATTCTTGTGCGACCAGCAGAAGCCGGAGGGCATGCCGTGCTGTTCGGCGCGGGGATCGGCGGCCGTAATCGATGCCATGCGCGCGCAAATCGCGCGGCAGGGTCTGATGGATCAGGTTCAGATTACGGTCTGTGGATCTCTCGGCCTGTGCGAGCGAGGCCCCAACATCGTGGTCTACCCTGAGGGAGTCTGGTATTCGGGCGTCCAGGCCGGGGACGTCGCCGAGATCGTGGAAAGCCACTTCGCACACGGGCGGATTGTCGAGCGGCTGGTGAACACGGACGCCGCCGCTGTGCGAGCCGAGATCGCCACCAATCGCAACCGCATGCTCAACGCGCTCCGTGAGAAGGATGCCGCCGGGGTGATCCCCGATCCTCTCATGCAGACCATCCGCGGATTTCAGGAGAGCCGCGTCATCCTCACCGCCATCGAACTGGACGTGTTCACCGCGGTGGGCGCCCGAACTGCCGCAGCGGACGTGGCAAAGCACTGCGGTACGGATCCGCGCGCCACGGAAATGCTGCTGAACGCGCTCACAGCCATGGGACTGCTCACCAAGCGCGACGGCCTTTTCGAAAATACTCCCACGAGCGCCCGCTACTTCGCCGCCGACGGGAAGAACGACGCGCGCGCAGCCCTTGGCCACACGGCTCACTTGTGGCTCACGTGGTCGAAGCTGACGGAGTCGGTCCGCGCGGGGACGGCGGTTCGTCACCAGGAACTTCCCGACCGCGGAGACGATTGGACGGAAGCCTTCATCGCCGCAATGCACCGGGGCGCCACGGAGCGCGCGGGCGCGGTGATGGCCGCTGCCGGAGTATCGGGAATCCGCCGCATGCTGGACGTGGGGGGCGGATCGGGCGCCTACTCCATCGCCTTCGCAAAAGCCAATCCCGAGTTACAGGCGGACATCCTCGATCTCGAGACCGTAACGCGGATTGCCGCGCGGCACATCGCCGCGGCCGGCGTCCAGGATCGCGTACAGACCCGGGTCGGCGACCTTCGAACGGACACCTTCGCTAAAGGCTACGACCTGGTGTTCGTCTCCGCCATCTGCCACATGCTCGATGAAGAAGGGAACCAGGATCTGATCCGGCGGTGCTTCGACGCGCTCGCGCCAGAAGGCCGGATTGTCATTCAGGATTTTATTCTGGAGCCTTCGAAGACCGCCCCTAAAACCGCAGCCTTATTCGCCCTGAACATGCTGGTGGGCACGGAGAGAGGCTCCAGCTACAGCGAACCGGAGTATGCGGAGTGGTTGAACGCGGCGGGCTTCAGTCAAGTCCGGCATGTCCGTATGCCGGGGCCGACGGGACTGATGACAGGCGCACGGCAGGCTTAGATTCGACTTCCAACGGTTGGGTGCGGTCGTGCGGGCCGAATTGGAGCGCCACCTCGCCCCCTTTTCCGATCACGTACTCGGCGCTTACCAACCGCAGCGATCCGCCGATGCGCTGGAACACCACCGGCGTCTGCTGAACCATGGTTTCGCCCGCTCTCACGATCAGCAGGTTGCCCTCGTCATCCAGGGTCAGTTGATCCGACCCGGAATAGTGGAAGAGGATCCGGCGCGTGTCCGCGGCGACCGTCCGGTGGAGCGGTTCGGAGACAGGCGCGGGCGCCGTTTCGGCCGCCAGCAGCAAAGGCAAGAATAACACTGTCAATAGGGGTAATTGCATCACTTCTGTTCAGACGGAATGACCCCGGCGGAGGGGTACAAACGTCTGTGCCCTTACCGCGTCCAGCAGTCCCAAACGGCCTTGGCCGCGCGTGCGATCACCGCTTCCCGCACTTCGTTATCGGCCTTCGAATCCGACACAAAAACCGCGATCGCGATATGGCGTCCGTCGGGCATGGTGATCAAGCCGATATCGTTGGTGGCCGCCGTGAGGCCGTTCGACGTCCCCGAGGTTCCGGTTTTATGCGCCACCACGGTGCCTGCCGGCAACAATCCCTTGAGCCGGTGCGGTCCGGTCCCGGTCTCGGTCATGAACTGGAGCAGTAGCGGATCCCGGACCTTCCGCAGCAGTGTCAACGCACCCTCCGGCGTGGCCCAATTCCGGTACTGCACATCGTGCGACCGGCTCATCTCCATCTCCGATGTGGCCACCACCATGTCACGCACTCCGATGCGCCGCAGGTACCCGGTAACCCGCTCCGCGCCGCCCAATACACGCAGCATAACGTCGCAGGCCGTCCCGTCACTCTCCACCACCATGTATCGGAGCAACTCCCGAATGCTCAGGTCCACGTCGCCCTTCGGGAAGCGGTCGCGCAACGGACTGTGCAGCGCCGCCGGGACCAGTTCGGCTCGCCCGACGCGGACAGCCTGGTCGAGCCGCAACACTCCCCGCTCCACCTGGTCCATCACCGCCATGCCGATGGGCAGCTTATAGACGCTCTGCATCGGGAATCGCTCGGAACCCCGGACCGACACCGTCTCGCCGCCCTCCACTATCACTGCGGCCACACCGGCACGCCCTTGCGCCCCGCCGGCAATGCGCTGGGATTCCGCCCCCAGATCCACCGAGGGACACGCCGCGGCGGCACACCATAAGACCAGAGAAAGTAGCACCATGCCGATCGTAGCAGGCGGATGATACATTGAGATTCAAGCGGTAACAGCGTGACGCCGAAAGAACAGGAATTGATCGAAGTGTTCGATACTGCCAGACCATCGAACGCTCTCTTTTGTCACCAGGAGTTCCTGGAAAAACTGGCCGAGCACGGCAACGATGCCATCGGGCGCCGGGCCGCCTTCCTCATGCAGCGCCTGGCCGTGGACGCCCGGCGGTTGCACTACAAGTCGACCAGCGGTGTGAATCGCGGATGGCGGCGATCGCGGCTGGGCGGCAGTTCGGGCAGCCATTTCTATGCCTGGTGGGCCCCACGGAACGCCGCGCCGCTGCAGGAATGCCCGGATTTCCCCACCTCCGCCACGGAGTCCGTGTTCCTCCGCGACATCCGCCATCACGACGACCATTCGCAGCTGAACCCGCAGTCGTTCGAGACCTGCTATCTGCCGGTGACCGTGCGCGAACTCCGCCGCGACGAGTACGGACCGTCCCCCTGGACCCAGCCCCAATCGAAGTTCGCTTCAGGCCGCCAGGCGGTGCGCATGTTGAAGGGACATCCCGGCTCGGGCAAGACCACCGCCCTCTGGCATGCGGCCGATTCCACGAGCGCCGAACGTGTATTGTACATCACCTACTCGCGAGACCTGGCGACGCTCGCGCGCGATTACTTCGACCGTTACTGCTCCTCCCACAAACAATTCCAAGTCATCACATTCCCGAACCTCATTCGCCAGTTGGCCGGCGTCGATACACCGCCTTCCAGCGAGCGCGACTGCCTGGCGCGATTCATTCGCGACACCGCCGGCTTCGCGCGTAACCTCGGACCTTGGATCGGTGCGCAGCCTGCACTCTTCGATGAGTTGCACGCCCACCTGGTGGGGGAGGCCCTGCCTGTGGCCATCGGTAGATTCGCCCAGTGTACCCATCCCAGGGTCGGCGATAAGCCCTACCGCGAGCGACGGACGCGCTTTCTGGGCAACTCCGCCACGCAGGCCGCCGTGGAGGCCGCCAACCGCCTGGAACGCGCGGACGCCGCGCCGCTCGCTGAACGATACTTCCCCGAACTCGCCCTCGCCTGGCGCGCCATTACACGGCTGGGTCGAGTGGGTGGAACCGCTCCCGGCATTCCTCCAGCGATGTTGGCGTTCGATTGCATCGCCGTGGACGAATGCCAGGACCTGACACCGCTGGAGGCTTTTGTCCTGGTGGAACTGGCGGCCCGCATCAACCAGGGACGAAAGACGAACATTCCGTTCCTGCTCGCCGGCGATGAGGCGCAGACCGTCCGGCCCACGGATTTCGAGTGGGGCTGGCTCAGTGACCTGCTGCATCATCGCGTGGGTACGCCCTCCGACTTCAAACTCACCTCGAACCTCCGCAGCCCGCGCCGCATCGCCGAACTCGTCAACCGCGTGTGGGACCTCTACGGCCAGATTCAGAAGCAGGACCGTCCCAGCGGCACTGGATACGCTCAAATCGACGACGATGCCACCGACCAGATCCTGTACTGCACCGCCATGCCCGGCGCGGAGCTAGACAGCCTTCTGATCGATCTCGCCGCCCGCGAGGGCCTGGCTCTCATCACGCTCGAGGATTCCGTGCCGACGTTCGTTCCCGAGGCGGTGCGGCCGGCCGTCCTCACGGTGCGCGAAGCCAAGGGGCTCGACTTTCATTCGGTGTGCGTCCTGGATGCCGGGAGACAGCTGGATCGGATTATCCGTGAGGCCGAACGTTTTCGCGCCGATTCCGACATCGAGGAACTTCGAAAACGCCTGGCCATCGACCAACTGCGGGTGGCGCTGAGCCGTCCCACGGAGAGACTCATCTGGCTGGATGTCAGCCCCACGGAGCGGATCCTGGATGAGAGTCTGCGCTTCCTGAACCGCAAGCAGACGGAAGGCACGGCGGTGGCGTCCGGCGTTCCCGCGGCCGTACTCAAGAACCTGGAAGAGGAGGAGTTGGACCTGGAAGAGCGCGTCCAGCGCTGTCAGGCCGACGCCCGCCAGTATCTCAACGTCCGGCCTGACATGGCGTGGTCGCGTGCGCAGCAGGCGGTCACGCTGCTCGGCGCCGTGGACGGTCCGGTAGCCGTGACGGATCCCCAGGCCCGGCAGACGGCCTACCTGGCGCTCGCGGAGGTCTGTTTCACGCTGGGCATGCGCAACGTGAAACTGGCCCCCGAATTGGGCCGGGTAGACCTGTTTGCGGAAGCGCGGATTGCGGCGATCAACGCACAGAAACCCCGGCTGGCCAACATTCTGGCCGCGTTGGGACGTGTGCATCGATGCCCCGTCGCATCCGGGGACCGGCTGCACGTATTAGTCGACATGGCCGAGTTGTTCTGCATGGGCAAAGAGCAGCTGGAGCCGTGGGTACTGGTAGAAATCGGCCCTAAGATCACGGCTTGGATGGAGGAACTCGAAGCCGGCCTCTTCAACGGACAGAATGCCACCATGCTGCTGCCGGTGCTCAGGCCCTTTTACGAGACCCTCGGCGTTCCCGACCGGGTGGAGCGCTTTGCGCGGATGAAGCAGCGCGCCATTCACCTGCTGATGAAGGACAAGCAGTGGCACCTGGCGTTGATGCTGGTGCGGCAGGAAGATCAGCCGAAATTGGAGGCGCAATGTCACGAGGGGGTTGGCGACTTCGGCAACGCAGCCGCGTGCTACCGGCGAGCCGGCGATCTCAAGGAAGCGCTGCGATGCTATCGATCCGTTCCCGACTTTGACGCCGCCCTGTCGCTGGTCCGCGAGTTGAAGAACCACCCCGCCGCGGAAACACTGGAGTGGCTGGCGAAGATGCGGGAACTGGTGGGACAGCGTCCCGAGAAGTTCGGCAAGACCGTCACCGCCTCCGAGAAGAAGTTGTTGGAAGAGTTGCTGGAGCGGAGCCTCGGTGTGACGAGGAAGAAGGCCGCGGCTAAGAAGGTAGCGACGAAAAGAGTCGCGCCGGCAAAGAAGACGCCAGCCCCACGCAAGCGTGCGCCGCGGATCGCCAAAGGCGAGGAGTATTTCTAGGTTCGCTCAAGCGGACAAGCGCGCTCCGTCAGGACCGATGCCGCCGCAGGTAGTCTAGACTCCAGATTCCGGATCCTTGGGTGGCAAAGTACAGGAACACGAAGCAGTAGATAACGGCTAATTCGCCCCGATTCAGAATTGGTAGTGCTCCGCCAGGTGCGTGCTGCTTGAAGTACGCCACCGCCATCTCTCCGCTCGCCAGAAAGGCAGCATAGGCCGTGAACATCCCCGAGGCGATCAGGATTCCACACCCGAATTCGATCAGCCCGGCTGCGCCCAGCAGCGACACGAGCGGGACCGGTTGTCCTCCTCCGGGTGTGCCAAACAGTTTTTGGCTGCCGTGCATCGCGAACATCAGTCCGGCAACAATACGAAGAACAGAGTAGCCGACGGACGAATATCTTCCCAACAGCCTATCCATGAATAGCTATTTTGCCACGCCAGGCAGAATTCGGGTTGGCCCGCGTCACTCTCTCTGCCTGAACGCTGCCGACCAGGGGCAGGGTGCTTTCTGAGACATCCCTGCGAGTGCAAGCTGAGACAGCCTAAGGCGGGGCAGACGGTTTCGCCTGCCAGAGCCAAGCTGAGAGCTGAGCGAAAAAGGGCCAGGGGACAACCCCTGGCCCTTCAGTAAATCAAACCCAGCACCCATCTAGAACATGTACAGCGGAGTCCCCGGAACCTCGGGCACCGGCTCTTCTCCCGGCGCGCCTGCGCCTACCGGCTGCTCCTGCAACTCCTTCACCGGACGGCAGTAAATGCCCGCGTCGCTCAGGTACACTTCCAACTCCGACGGCCGCGGCAGCGCCCCCTGAATCAGCGCGTCCGACAAAGGATCTTCAATGTACTTCTGCAACGCGCGCCGCAGTGGACGCGCGCCGTAACTCCGATCCGACAGTGTCTTCTCCAGGATGTAACGTGCCGCATCGTCCAGAACCTTGATCTTGATCTGCTTCGGAACCAGGTTCAGGTTGATCATCTCCACCAGCAGGTGGATGATCTTCAGCAGGTCGTCATCGGTCAGCGACGTGAACAGGATCACCTCGTCCAACCGGTTCAGGAACTCCGGATTGAACGCCCGCTTCACCTCGGCCATCACCATGTCTTCCACCTTGGTTGGAATCCCCGAAATCGCAGGAGCCGAAAAGCCCATCTGGCCCTTCTTATCCAGGAACCGAGCCCCCAGGTTGGAGGTCATGATGATGATGGTGTTCTTGAAGTCCACCGTGTTGCCGAGCCCATCGGTCAACTGGCCATCCTCGAACACCTGCAACAGGATGTTGTACACATCCGGATGCGCCTTCTCGATCTCATCGAGCAGAATGATCGAGTAGGGCTGCCGCTTCACGCGCTCAGTCAGTTGGCCGCCTTCCTCGTAGCCCACGTATCCGGGAGGTGAACCAATCAGCTTCGACACCGAGTGCTTCTCCATGAACTCCGACATGTCGAAGCGGATCAGTGATTTCTCGCTCCCGAACAGGAACTCTGCCAACGCCCGTGCGACTTCCGTCTTCCCCACGCCCGTCGGGCCCAGGAACAGGAACGAACCCGCCGGCCGTTTCGGCGACTTCAAACCAGCCCGCGACCGCCGGATAGCCCGCGCCAGCGCCGAGATCGCCTTCTCCTGGCTGATCACCCGCCGGTGCAGTTCTTCCTCTATCCGCAGCAGCTTGGTGACTTCTTCCTCGCGGATGGCCGTCATCGGGACTCCGGTCCAACGCGCCACAACATCCTCGATGTCGTCCTTGGTCACGCACCCGGTGGAGGTATCGTCCAGGTTGTATTTATCGCGCAACTGCCGGAGGTTCTCGCGCTCCTTCCGCTCTTCATCGGAGTAGAAGCGCGCCTTCTCGAACTCGTGATTGGCGATCGCGTTCTCCATGCGGTGCACGATGAACTTGATTCGCTTCTGAATCTCCGAGACCTCCCCGGGCAGCGTGGTCTGCCGCAGTTTCACGCGCGCCCCCGCCTCGTCGATCAGATCGATGGCCTTGTCGGGAAGGAAGCGGTCCGGGATGAACCGGGTGGACGTGTAGACTGCCGACTCCACCGCTTCGTCCGTATACGCCACCGCGTGGAATTTCTCGTAGCGCTCCTTGATGCCGAACAGGATCCGGATCGCGTCGCCTTCATTCGGCGGCGGAACCTTCACGGCCTGGAACCGGCGCTCCAGCGAACGATCCTTTTCAATCGACTTGCGATACTCGGCCGGTGTGGTAGCGCCGATGCATTGAATCTCGCCGCGCGAGAGCGCCGGCTTCAAGATGTTGGCCGCGTCCAGTGAACCCTCGGCCGAACCCGCGCCTACCAGTGTGTGCAACTCGTCGATGAAGATGATGGCGTTCTGGTTCTCCATCAGTTCCTTCATGATGGTCTTCAACCGCTCTTCGAACTGGCCGCGGTATTTTGTGCCCGCCACGATCAGGGAGAGGTCCAAGGCCAGGATGCGCTTATCGGCCAGGAACGAGGGTACGTCCCCGTCGGCGATGCGCTGGGCCAAGCCTTCCACGATGGCCGTCTTGCCCACGCCCGGCTCGCCGATTAGAACGGGATTGTTCTTCGTGCGCCGGCACAGGATTTGCACCACGCGCTCCAGTTCGTAGTCCCGACCGATCAGCGGATCCAGCAGTCCGTCCATGGCGGCCTGGGTAAGATCGCGGCTGAACTCAGCCAGCAGCGAACTCTCCTTGGGCCGGCTTGAGGACATCTTTTCCGAAGACGAACGCGCAATCTCTTCGCGCACCTGCGACAATCGGAGTCCCCGTTCGTGCAGGATCTCCGCGGCAAAGGACTTTTCCTCCCGCAGTAATCCCAGCAGCAGGTGCTCGGTCCCGATGTGCTTGTGGTTCAGACGCTCGGCTTCCTCCGCTCCGTACGCCAGAACGCGCTTGCATTCGTGGCTCAGCGGAAGGTCCACGCTCGTCGAAACCTTCTCGCGCATAGTGGTGTGCGCTTCAATCTGCTTCCGGATGGAATCGATCGCCGCGTGGGAACGCAGGAACCGGTTCGCCAGCGCCTTGTCTTCACGGAGCAGCCCCAGCAGAAGATGCTCCGTTTCGATGTAAGGGCTCCCGAACTGGCTGGCTTCGTACCTTGCGAAGAAGATCACCCGCCGCGCCTTTTCCGTGTAACGCTCAAACATATTGCTTGCCCTCTTTTACCGCGCCTGAAAGACCCGCACGTTGAGCCGGGTCCGCCAAGTTCCCGATGCCGTCCGCCGCTGGTTGCGGCGCGTCTAGTTCTTTGGATGATTCAGATTGCAGCACGTCGCTGGACATTTGCAGCTTTCCCTTGTCCAGCTTCAAGATCCGATCCGCGCGTTCGGCGAACGCCAGGTTGTGAGTGACGTAGATCGACGTCAGGCCGTGTGTTCGGTGGAGATTCTCGAGCAGCGTCATCACCATTCCACCGGTTTGGTAATCCAGGCTTCCCGTCGGCTCGTCGGCCAGCAAGACCTTGGGATTGCCGGCCAGCGCACGGGCCAGCGCAACGCGCTGCTGTTCGCCGCCGGATAGCTCGCCCGCGCGGTGAGTCGCCCGGTCCCGCAGCCCGACCTCCTCCAACCTGGCCATTGAGACAGGCAGTGCATTGGACTGGCTTGCCCCCCGAATCAGCAGCGGCATCATGACGTTCTCCACCGCCGTAAACTCCGGCAGCAGCGAGTGATTCTGCCACACGAACCCGATCTCCCGGTTCCGCAGATCGGCAAGTTCAGAGTCCGAATAACGGGAGATCTCTTTATGGTTAAAGTGTATCGTACCCTCCGAAGCCCTGTCCAGAGCACCCAAAAGGTATAGCAGCGTACTCTTCCCCGCCCCCGATTCGCCGATGATGGCCAGTCGCTCGCCGCGCCGGACATCGAAATTCAGTCCCGAAAAGATCACCAGTTCGCTCTCTCCGGAACGGTACTTTTTCGATAGCCCTTCCACCTGGATCAGGATGTCGTGTTCGGCTGTCATCGCTCCTCGGCCAGGGTACGTCCTCACCTTTACGCTAACACGAGCGTCAAAAGTTCGATTTCCGGTTGGTGGACGGCCTATGGTTCGGGTGTTGGAAGACGGCTGGTCGAGTTATACGCGTTGATTCCAGGGAGTAGCGGCGGACAGACACTGGTTGATGGCCTGAATACTCCGCACGCCCTCAGCCATCAACCAATCCTCGAGTGCGGCAACGCCCTGCCGCGCGAAGATCGGGACGCCATCCTGCCAGGTAGCGCGCCCGCACAGGACGCCGGAGTAGCGCGCCCCGGCCTGTTCCGCTATGCGCAGTGAAGCCCGGAAGTGCGTTCCGCTCACGCCGGCGCTGAGATAGATATAGGGCCGGCCAGCCGCGGCATCCGCCTGCCGGAAGTGCTCCATCGCTTCATCGAACGTGTACGCCGACTGCCCGTTGTAGACATCGCAGCCTTCGACAAAGGACGCGTTCACCGGGAACTCCACCTTGAGGACGTCTACTTTGTAGATGTCCCGGGAGAACTCGCGCATGCTGCCGATGACGATCTCCGGCTTGCACTTCGCATACTCGAGGCTCTTCGGATCCAGGCCTCCCGGATCATAGCCGACCGGCTCGAGAAAGAAAGGCAGCCCGGCCGCTTCGCACTCGTGGCCGATCCGTTCGATCATGGCGCACTTGGCGTCGTTCGCGACGGGATCGCCGAAGGGCGTATAGCTCAGCAGCACCTTGATTCCATCGGCGCCCATGTCCCGCAGACGGCGCACCGACAGCTCAGGCATGAGCGCGAGCATCCGGTGCGGCCTGGGATTCTCGAAACCATCCATCTCGTAGGTGGCGAGCAAGCCGCAGCCGGGGGCACGTTCGGCGAAGGCCTGCGAACCGAACTCGGGATCGATCAAAACCGCGCTGGCGTGTTTCGTCAGTACGCGCGCGACGGCGGCTTTGAATTCGGCCAGCCTCGCGATGGGAACCTGGTTGTCATCGACGGACAAACACTGGGCCAGCATGCGTCTCAGGCTGCTGCGCTGATCGACCGCCAGCGCGGCAATCACACCGCCGGGCGTGGACAGCGCCGCAAGACGCCGCTGTTTGGCTTCAGATATGGGCAACTTTCAGGATAGCTCTTACGGCCTGGGCGGGCTGCCCGGGTGAAAGGTTCGATGGCTCGCGGGCGTCCATAACTCATGAGGATCTCGAGTATCGCCATCAGCGCCTTGGCCGGAGTGGCGGGTGCGGTTGCCGTGGTGCTGCTGCATCGAGCGCTTCGGGGCTCCAGGTTCCGCCGTTCGCCGCACCCTCAACTACCGGAACCCGGCACACTGCGAGACGTTCGATTGGCCGGAGGATTGATTTCTGGCGGCCTGTACTACGGGCTTACCGGAGTATTGGGCCGCGACCGCGCACTTGCCACCGGCGCTCTGCTGGGGGTTGCCGCCGGCGTGGGATCGGTTATGCTGCCCGTCCGCTTGGGATTGCGCACCGGCACCGAGAACCGCCCGGAAACGCAAGCCCTGGAAGTCGGCACATACGCGACCGGCGGCCTGGTGGCCGGCGCTACCTACCGCCTTCTAGGCGGCTGAGTGCGCTACTCCAGAAAGCGACGTTTCAGCGCCTCAAAGGTACAAGCGCCGCTGCGGACGAATTCCATCAGCTTACGTTCGCGCACCCGCACGTCATCCACCGCGCGTTCCAGCGCGCTCCAATCGCATTCGGGGACAGAGATGAGTCCGTTCTCGTCGCCATGGAGGATGTCCCCCGGCTTCACAACGAACCCGCCGACCTGCACTGGCACGTTGACTCGCACGATGTGGAAGTAGGCGTGGCTCGCCACCGCGCCGCGGGCGAAATAGTGCATGCCCATGGCACGCACTTCGGGTATGTCGCGGACACCACTGTCGCTCACCACCCCAATTGCGCCCATGCGGGTGAACACGGTTGCCATGACCTCGCCGCAGTGCGCGGCGAATTCGGGCGCGCCGCCGATCTCCTGCATGACGACGACGGCCGGCTTGGGCGAGGCGTCCACCGCGGCGAAGAGATCGCAGAAGATCGCTTTGTCGAGCTCCGTCATTCGGCTCACCGTTTCCACCTGCGCGGTAACAGCGTATCCGCACATCGGTCCGAACTGCGGGAACAGGCAGCGGATGTCCACGGGCGCGAATCCCTCGGCACGCGAACGAATGTTCAGCTCTTCAATTGCGTTGGAGAGCGTGGGGGTATCCACGGTCTCGAGGTACGGAATCGGACTTACCTGGCTCCGGGGTCCCATATGGTTGCTGCGATAATCCTTTCGGTGTGAGGCTGTTCGGGAAAGTAGTAGACGGTGACGACGTTGCCGTCGCTTCGCTGCACGCTGCGGACGTAGCCCAGGTCCCACAGAGCGCCATCGTTGCGGAGAACAATTTCGTCCGACCAGGTTTTGCCGCCGTTCGTGCTCAGGCGAGCGCAGATTCGATACGGCGGCGTGCGCACTCCATAGGTCAGGCACAGGCGCCCGTCTTTGAGACGGATCAGGCTGGGCGGGTTGCCGTTGAACGGACCGCTCCACACCGCCGGCCGGGCCCACATCTGCCAGCTGTCGCCATCATTCCTGGAGCGGTAGATCTCGATTCCAGTGGTATCGTTGTCGAGCTTGACGCGCATCGCCGTCAGGAGTTCCTTGGGCGACAATCGGACGCTGGAGGGCTGGATCGAGAATCCCGCCGGTTCCGTTCCGATCCATGAGACCATCTTCCACTTCATCCCGCCGTCTTCGGTGCGGGCGCACAATACGCGTCCCTCCTTGCCGTCGCTCTTGGCGGCGGTAACAAACACCAGAGCGCTCTCGGCATCATCGACGATATAGTCGGTGCGCGCCGCGATCCCAGGCTGGCCGAGTTGGGGAAACGCGTACGGGCCCAGCCACGTCTTCCCGCGATCGACGGTGTACCACAGGCGCGAAGGCCCGATGTCTGTATCGACGAAACGCAGCGTCATGGCGAAGTTCGGAGCTTTGAAGTTCATCGGCTTCGGAAGGTCCGTTACGGCCTTGCCGCCTTGCTCCGGCGGGAGCAGCGACGGCGGCGCTTCGATCGTCCACGTTTCGCCTCCGTCGAGGCTGCGGGCGAGCCGTGGCTGCTCGGGTTTGGTGTTGTCGTATGGGTGGCGGTCCGGCGTCTTCAGCTGGAATGTCGCGGAACTGAAGCCCACGAGGATCTCATTGCCCCAGGACCAGATGCCATGATTAGCGGGCCATCCTCCATACCGGCCCGCTTCCTTGTAGACGACAACATTCTTGATGACTTGCGGTTCGGCGGCGTGGACGGACAAGGCAAGCGCGAGAAGCCCTAAGTCCGCCCTACAACGCACGCGTGAGCCCCTCCAGCATCCGTTCGGCTGCCATGCGCATCAGCACCAACTCAGTAGCGCACTGGAATAACTGGAAGCCTTGCTCGCGGTAACGCGCCACCTGTTCGGGCACGTGCCCCGGACGTCCCAGATACTTCCCATGCTTCTTGGCGGCAGCGACAATCTTGGCGATGGCTTCTTCGAGCAGCGGCTCGTTCTGGCGCCCCCGCAAGCCGAGTGAAAACGACAGATCGCTGGTGCCGATGAACAATACGTCAATGCCGGGCGTGGCGGCGATCTCGTCGATGCGCGCCACCGCGGCGGCTTCTTCTATCACGGTGATCACCATCACGTTGGCATCGGCGGAATCGTGATAATTCGAAACTTCGGGCCACGACATCGCGGCCAGGGTCGCGCCCGATCCGCGGCGGCCCACCGGCGGATACTTGCAGGCCTGGACGGCGCGCGCCGCCAGTTCCGGTGTTGACGTGAAGGGGAAGATGACACCGCTCACGCCCTGATCCAGGACGCGCTTGGCGGTCCACAGGTCGATGACGGGCACGCGGGCGAAGACGGACGCCGGCGTTCCCTGGGCCGTGAGAATCATCGCCCGCAGGGTCTCGAGGGTGATGGGCGAATGCTCCATCTCAGCCCACAGAAAGTGGAATCCGGCCTTGGCGCCGAGGATTGCCGCGTCCAGGCTGTTGGTGGTCATGGTAAGGGCAAATACCGGCTGGCCGGCCTCGAGCCGCGCACGCACCGGATTCGTCCAATGTTGTGTTTCGGTCATGGTCTCAATTGTTCTCCGCAATTCGAATCAGCCACACTTCGGCCACCTGACAGCCGCGTCCCGCGCCACCGAGTCCGGGCGTCCGGGTCCATTCGAGCGTCAGCGTGCCCCCGCGTGTGGCTTCCGGCGGCAGGTTGAATTCGAGCGGCGCCACCGGGTTCGGCTTGTCGCGATAGCCGTGGATCTCGGCGCCATTGGCGGTCATGCGCACCTGCGCCCGACTGTCGCCCGCATACACGACACGGACCTTGTACCGAGCCTGGGCGTCCAGTCCCGTGTAGCGCATTTGCAACGGTGCGTCGAACATGGAGCCGGCATCGGTGTACCATGACATGCGCCAACCCTGGTCGGGGTACCGATTGCCGAAGCCCACGAGCGCCGTTTTGCGAAACTCCGGATCCTTTTCGAAGCCCTCACCGGTGACAAGATGCGGCTGGAGCGCGACATTGCCGAGGTCGTCGTAAAAGCCGCCCGGACCCGGATCGGTCCAGTTCAGAATCGCGCCGATCTCTTGCAGACGGTCGCTTTCGGCCGTGGCGGCGCGGACCTCGGCGAAGCGGTTCTTCAACCACGCCCGATCGTTGAGTCCGAAATCGATGGCATCCAGGTTGGCCCCGCGGCGCAGTCCGATGGCGCGATAGCGTGGCACGCTGAGCTGCATGTGGATGCTGTTGAACAGCGCTTCGGCAAGTTCGAAGACGCGTGCACGGAGTTCGCGCGTACGCTCGGTACGATGGTCCGCATCGAGAATCGCTTCGGCCCTGGCAATCGCCGTGAGGGCGCCGCGACTGCCGGCAGTTCGCAGTTCGCCCATCGCGGCATCTTCCTGCCAGGTCTCTGTGAGCAGCCGGCTGCGCAGGAAGGCGTCGTAATGGGCTCGATACTGCGCCATCTGAAAGCGCCAGTTGGCCCGCATCTGCGGCGTGGCATTGCGCTCCATCTCCTCAAATTGCTGGAGCGTGATATCCACTCCGGAGTTTGCGAGAAGCGGTCCTTTCCAGTTGCGTTCCAGGGCCAGCAGCCCTTCCGCGAACCCCGCCGCGGCGGAGTCGCCGATGAAGAACCGGCTGTATTCGGTGAGGATCTCCCGCACCGGCGTTTCGGGATTCCAGCCCAGGCCGCTCCACACGAACTTGTTCACGTCGTCATTGCAGCCTTCCGAGTAGGAGACGAACCCCGCGGTGTAGGGCAGATTGACGCGGAAGATGGTGCCTTCGCCGAGCGGCCGCGGATTGATGACTTCACGGCCTTCGGTGATTGAGAACGCGGGGTCCCAATCGGGAACCGGATACTGCGACGCCAGGCTGTGGGTGATGTCGGGATAGAAGCGGATGGGATATCGCTTCGCGATCCGCTCGCGGAGTTCGGGCAGCGGCATGCGATTCTGCGGTCCGAACACAAGGCCGGTGAGCCAGCGGGGCTCGGTTTGCATGATCCCGATAAACTCGTCCATCCAATCTTTGTTGAATCCTTGCGGTGCTACCCACAGTGTCGCTTTCGGATGAAACTTGCGCAGACTCGCCGCCTGCTTCTCGAGCAGCGCCATCAGGTATTTCGGCTGAGTGTGCCCGGGGTCGCCGCCGGGGACGAAGACCGCGTCGATGCGCGGCAGGCGCTCGAAAACCGCCGCCCATTCCTTTAACGCGCGGTCCACTGTCGCCGGATCCGAGTAATCCTTGTCCATGGCCGGATACCAGATGGAGACGTCCAGTCCGTAGTCGGCCGCGATACGCGACATCTCGATCATCATCTCCATGGGCGGCAGCGGGAAGTGCGGACTATCGGCGGCGTCGTCCGAGCGCGGAGGGATGAGTTCGATGGTGTTGGTGCCAAAAATCGCCAGCTCGCGGATGTACTGTTCCCACATCGGAACGTTCCAGGCATCATAGGCGTTGGTCTTGGGACGGTAGCCGAGTTGATGGCCGCGGATCGGGACCTTAGGGGCGGTGGTGACGTTGAGATCATCCGGCAGTTCGAGGCGCTGGCGGCCCATCCGAAGCTGCCGGAGCAGATATCCCGCGCCGAAGACGACTCCCCGGTCGTCGTGCCCGGTGATGGTCACGCCTCTCGCGTTGCACGCGAGTGTGAAGCCTTCCGCGGTCCCGAGGGCTGAATTGCGGGCAAGAATGATGGCCGCTCCTTCAGCGGGAGAGGCCTGAGTCTTCAGCCGGAGCTGCGTACGCTTCTCGATTTCCTCGGACAACATCGCAGCGGCTTTTTGTTCCGGGCGCGACGCCCCGGCCGGGAGCACGATCACAGCCTGCCGGAGGTCAAGCGTCCCCGCAGATATAGACACGAGGAACACGGCGGCCGCGCCAAGCGCCGGGCGGGAAACGGGCATTCCCCGATTATATCGGGGTCTGGAGTATGGGCATCGCGGACTTCCCCCTCAATCCCCGTCTGCATCAGTCAAAGGCGAAGGGGCTGCAGCAGAGGCCAGCCGCGAGGTTTCGGAAAGCGACCTCGCCTTTATCGTCCTTGAGCCCCAAAAGCCAACCGGCCGGATCCCCGCCTGAACAGGAGCAACGCAGCAGTCGCTCACAGCGCAAGTGGGCAACGTTTTCGCCGCGCTAGTCCTGGCGAAGGATCTCCGAGGGCCCGAGCGCTGAGGCACGGGAAGCGGGAATGCCCACCGCGACGACCGCCGACGTCAGCAGGATGGCGAGCGTCAGAGAGAAGGTGAGGGGGTCGAGCGGCCTCATCTGGTGGAGTTCCTTCTCGACGTACTTCGCGCCCGCAAAGACGACGGGGATTCCGATAAGGACGCCGGCGCTCGCAAGAATCAGGCCTTCACGAAGAACCATGAGGAGAACATCACGCGGCATGGCGCCGAGAGCAAGCCGCACGCCGATTTCGCCCCTGCGGCGGGAGACGCCATACGAGATGACGCCATAGAGGCCGATAACGGAGAGGATGAGGGCGAGAGCGCCGAAGCCTCCACAGAGAGTGGCGAACATGCGCTCGCGCTGGATCCCTTTGGACATCTGCTCCTCCATGGTGGCCACTTCAACCAGCGGGAGTTTTGAATCGATTTCGGCGATCGTCTGCCGAACGGATGGAACCATGGCTTCCGGCGGCGGCCCGGTGCGCACCACCACCGTCGTTTGCCGGCTCTCACGATCGTGAGGCAGCCAGAGAACGTACGGGCGATCCTTAATCGACGTGGCCGCGATCACCGGGGCGATGCCGACCACTTCGTAGGCGGGAGGTTTGCGGCCGGGAGGACCATCGCCGGATTCGACGGTGCGGCCGAGGACGGAAGCACCGCCAAGACGCTGCGCGAGGTCCTCGCTGATGATGGCCACTTTGGCCGAGCTGTTGATATCAGCCCAGGTGAAGTTGCGGCCGGCCACCAGTTGGCGGGTGTAGAGCGGCAGGTAGCCGGGTGTGATCCCGTTGACGTTGACGTTGAAGGATTCCGTACCGCCAGTCACGTGGATGCCATCCCACCATCCGCCGATGTTCATCGGGCGAACGGAAGCGAGCCCGACGGAGGTAACTCCCGGTGTCGCGGCGAGGCGCTGCTCGACACTGAAATAGAAACCCTGCAGTTGTGATTTGTCGTAACCGGAAGTGCCCGGGCGGAGGTCGAACATGACGAGGTTCCGGCGATCGAAGCCGGGATCGGAGGATTCGACAATGATGAGGTTGCGGGTGAACAGGACGGCCGTCATGACGAGGATGACGGACATTGCCATCTGGGCGAGGACCAGAATCCCTCCACTGGTCCAGCGAGTGCGTCTCGAATAGCCCCGGAGTCCGGCGCCTTCCCGGACGGACGAAGCGCTGGGCAGCCGTGAGCTGTGCCATGCGGGGAAGAGGCCGAAGATCAGGAGTGCCGCGGCTGTGGAAACGCCGACGATGGCGAAGATGCGGGAATCGAGTTGGACGGCGATTGGACCGGATCCGTGGTTCGCCAGGAACTGCCCGAGCAGGTTGGCGGTGAGGTAGGCTACCGCGATGCTGGCGGCTCCGCCAGCCGCGGCGAGCAGCGCGCTCTCAGTAAGGAATTGGCGCATGAGGCGAGCCTGACTGCATCCGAGCGACATACGTGTCGCGATTTCGTTACGCCGGGCGGCGGCGCGTGCGAGCAGAAGATTAGCAATGTTGGTGCAGGCGATGGTCAATAGCAGGACAACGAGCGCGCTGAGGACGAGAAGAGGATTGCTGAATTCATCGCGGAGAAAACCGATTCCGGCGGCGCCACCCTCCAAACGGATGTGGGGCACTTTGGAGAGATCTTTCGGCTGGCGCGACCAGGTAGTCGGGAAGATCGTATCGAGAACGGGCTGAAGTTCGGCGCTGGTGACTCCGGGCAGGTTGCGGGCAATCAGTTGAACACTCCAGAACCGGTTGTCGACGAACAGGCCGGACGCCTGCGGGTTCTCCAACGCCATTCCCGAGTGACGCAGGGGCGTATAGAGATCGGCCATGTCGCCCGGGAACAGGCCGTAGAACTCCGGCTGAAGAACGCCGACGATGGTACGGGGCCTGTTGTTAATCGTGATCGTACGGCCGATCACGCCGACCGGGGAAGCGAGCGTATTCGCCCAGAAACGGTGAGACAGGACGATGGCGGGCGGGGCTGCCGGGTTATCGTCCGCGTCAG
The DNA here is from genome assembly GCA_963737465.1 of uncultured Acidobacteriota bacterium. GTDB lineage: Bacteria > Acidobacteriota > Terriglobia > Bryobacterales > Bryobacteraceae > TMP-7. The sequence goes on along the minus strand of CAVTTC010000010.1, from coordinate 42,367 downwards.
ACAGCAACCGGCCTTGCGACGGGAGCACTCGAAGGACCGAAAGGAAGTTGCCTGTGACGCCGCGCTCTTGGGCCACGGCGGGACGGCCGCCAAAAGTCACGCTGACCTGGCCAGCAAACGTGTAGGCGGCGATCTGGGCCCGGTCAGCGGCGTTTTTGCGAAACGATTCGTACGCCGGATAAGAGAAGAAGTCAGCGATACTGACCGCACCTTCACGGCGCATGCCGCCGGATGCGCCGTCGGCGAGGTCGCGCGGAAAACCCTGCCCCTGCCAGTTGATGAGGACGAGTTGCTTGGGGTCGGGAACGGGCAGGAGGCGCCACATGACGATGTCCATCAGGGAGATGATGGCGGTGTTGGCGCCGATGCCGAGTGCGAGCGACAAGACGGCGGCGGCCGTAACGACAGGCGTTCGGCGCATCATGCGAAGACCGAAGGTGATGTCCTGCCGGAGACCGGTGAACCAGGAGAAACGGCGCTCGTCGCGGCATTGTTCCTTGAACTGCTCGGCACCGCCGAATTCTTTGTGGGCGAGGTGCGCGGCTTGCTCCGGCGTGTGGCCCTGGCGTATGTACTCGGCGGTCAACTCCCGGAGATGCTGCGCGATTTCGCGATTGAGGTCGGATTCAGCCCGATTCCAGGGCAGGCGCATGTGTCGTTACTCCTTACGATTCGAGGACGAACCCGATAGCCCCGGCATAGCGCTGCCACTGACGGGTTTCTTCCTGCAGTTGTTTTCGCCCCGCAGTGGTGAGCGAGTACATCTTGGCCATCGGACCATTGCCCGAGGGCTTCCATTCGGATTTGACGAAGCCCTTACGTTCGAGGCGGTGGAGCGCGGGGTACAGCGAGCCTTGCTGAACCTGCAGGATCTCCTTGGAGGTTACGAGAATGCGCTGGGCGATCCCGTAACCGTGGATCGAGCCTTGGGCGACGATCTTGAGAATCAGGAGGTCCAGCGTGCCTTGAACGAGTTCGGTCTTCTTGGGGGGCATACCTTGTCTGTCTACCTAGTAGGATACTCTATCTAGGTAGGATGTCAAGGTAGCTATCGAGGTCCGGACGTCACCCCTCAACTCGATCACTCCTTCAACGACATCATGCGGGTGGAGGGATTCCGTTGGACCACCGACATTGAGCGGAACGATGGAAGACCCGCCAGAGCCAGCAGGAGCGCGAAGAGCACGAGGGACGGAATTGCCGCCCAAGGCGATCCTGCCAGTGTCGCGAGATAGGGGAGCGGGATCAGCGCGGTGGCGGCGGCAACCGCGGACCCAAGACGTTTTGCCGAGGTGAACGGCGGCAAGGACGAACGCCAGCAGGACGGCTGCGTCGTATTCATAGGTATGAGGCGACAGCAGCAGAGACGCCAGGATGGCGGCGGAGATCCAACGCCAGTCCTGCCCTGATTCGTCGTCGGGGACGCGCCACGCGGCCCACAGTGCCAGGGCGACGACTCCAATGGCGAGACACGCCTCGAGCCATATCCCTCCTCCGAAGTTCAAAGCAATGGATCGCACGCCGAGCATCCGTTCGGGCGATGGAGACAATGTCGCCAGGTCTTTGCGGGTGAGGAGAGCAATGTAACGGCGCGCTCCCTCCGGCCCGACCAGGGCGATGGACCCGAGCCCGAGCGTAGCGGCGATGCCGAGATACCACGCCAGCATTCTCCACCGGCGCCGGGCGGCGATGGCAAACGGGACGAGCAGGAAGAGGTGGAATTTCGCGAGCAACAACGCGGACAGAGCCCCGGCCAGAGAATCCTTGCGGCGCTCAGTCGCTTCGAGCACACCCAGGCCGACGATGGAGAGCACTACGCAATCCTGCCCGTGGGCAATGCCGACAGCCGCCGGCAAGAACAACGAACAATAAATGATAGAGTCGTGCCCGAATCGCCGCCACGCCCAGGCCCAGACGCACAGGAACAGGCCTACCTGGATGGCAATCCACACGCCGAACGCTGCCTGAAATGGCAATAGGGAGATTGGACTCAGGATTAGGGCGTAGAACGGCGGCCGTACAAAGGGAAAATGGGCGGAGATGCCAGGAGCGATCTGGTCCTGACGTTGGATCTGAACGTCGAAATCGTATAGATCCGCGAGATGGCCGGTGCGGGCCAGCATGCCGCCGGTGTAGAGATTCATGAAGTCGTGATCGCGGGCAGGGCGGATGGAGGAGCCGATTGCGACATAGAACAGGCTGGCGACGATGGCCGCGAGAATCGCCGCGAGTTTTGCATGGCGGGAGGCGGCCATGTTTGGTTTATCGACGGTGTTGCGGGCGGGCTTTAGTCTTCGGCGCCGGCATCTCGCGCATCCAATCACGCCGCTGCTGCGGTGGCCGATCGGCTACACTCGACGCATGCTCCTCTGCACGGTCCGCGATTGCCGAAGGGCCCTGGTGCGCGAAGACCGGCATTTGCATTGCGAGCGCGGGCATTCGTTCGACGTCGCGCGGAGCGGGTATATCAACCTGCTGCAGCCCCAGGATCGACGATCGAATCAGCCGGGCGACACTGCCGCAGCGGTAGCAGCGCGGCGGCGGTTGCATGATCGGGGCGCAACCGGACCGCTGCTGGAGGCAGTCGCGGATATATTGGGGGCGACACCGGAAGACACGGTTCTGGATGCGGGATGCGGCGACGGTTTCTATCTTGGGACCCTCGCCCGGCAGACCGGCTTCAGCGCCCATGGAGTGGACATCTCCGTGCCGGCGGTCGAAGCGGCGGCGCGGCGCTATCCCGGGTGCGAGTGGATTGTCGCCAACGCCGACCGCTTCGTCCCTTACGCCGACCGTTCGTTCTCGATCGTGTTATCTATTACGGCGCGCATGAATGCGTGCGAGTTCCGCCGGGTCCAGCGCGACAATGGCCGACTACTGATTGCGCTTGCCGCGCCCGAGGACTTTATCGAACTGCGCGGCGCCGGGCGTGACCGCGTGGCCCGGACCGTGGAGACGTTTGCTGAACATTACACGCTCGTGGACCAGCGGCGTGTGACCACCGCAACCGATCTGGAGGCGGAGGCGGTTCGCGATGTGCTGCTGTCGATCTACCGGCCCATGCAGTCGCGTCCGGCCGAAGCAATGCGGGTGACGTTCAGCCTGGACCTGCTCCTGTTCCGAGCCTTGTAGCGTAACGAGTATACCTGTCGCGTATGTGCACGTGCCGCCATGCGTCGCCATGAGTGGCGACGCTGGTCGCAAAGTGCGTGCGCCACGTTCGACTACCGGCAGGTTTCCGGGCGGGCTATGGGGTCTCGGCCCGCCCGGTTATGGCAGACCGGAAAATCGCGTCAATCACGCCCATGTTTCCGATGGAGTCTTCGAGCGGGGTGGGCACTTCCCCGCCCTCCCGGATGGCGCGTGAGAACAGGTCGCCCTGGATGGTGTACTGGTCGCAGACCAGGAAGGTCTCGGTGGTCACCGCGGCGCCAAACAGGTCACTGCCATCGTCGATGAAGATCCGGCAGGGCTGATCGGGAGGGGCGTTGAAGGGGATTTCGATCTCGATGCGCCGCTCGGTTCCGAGTATCTGAACGCGCTGAAATGGAACCAGCTGAGTGCCGCAGGTGAAGACCGCCTGGCCGGATCCGAAATCGAGCAGGCCCGATGTCAGGCGGTCGATTCCCATGATCGGATCGCGCTCGACCGCACCCGAGACCCGGAGGGGTTCGCGACCGAATAAGTAGCGCGAGATCTGGATGGGATAGCATCCGATGTCCATCAAGCCGCCGCCGCCCCAATCGGGCACGTTGCGAATGTTTTCCGGATCACTATTCGAATAGCTGAAGGCGGCCACCACCGCACGCAGTTCGCCGATGGCGCCGCTGCGGACGAGTTCGCGCGCTCGGACCCACTGGGGGTGCGTGCGGACCATGAACGCCTCTCCGATCCGGACGCCGGTGCGATCGCGCACTGCCATCAACTGGCGCGCCTCGGCGACGCTCATCGCGACGGGTTTCTCGCAAAGAACGTGCTTGCCGGCCTCGGCCGCGCGAATGGACCACGGCACGTGCAGGTGATTCGGAAGCGGGTTGTAGACCGCTTCGATTTCGGGGTCGGCGAGCATTTCCTCATAGGAACCATAGGCGCGGGGGATCCCCAACTCTTCGGCTGCCGCGCAGGCCTTGGAAAGTTCGCGCGATGCGAGACCCACCACATCGCAGAGTTCGCCCCGCTGCATGGCCGGGATCACCTTCACGGTCGCGATTTTGGCGACTCCAAGAACGCCCCAACGGACTTTGTGCATGTATGATTACCTGCTGGCCGGAGGTACGACGCCGTTCATTCGCGCGTAGATCACCATCTGGCCGTAATGATCGAAGCTGTGCCAAAGCGTTACGTTCGCCATGTAGATTCGCGCTACCTTGTTGTTCCCAAAAGCCGATTGCACCAGTTCCGTGGCGTTCTTATCGGTCAACGTGGCCATCGCCTTGTGCGCATAGGCAAACGAATTCCTTCAGGTACTTCACCACGTCGTCCTTGGTCTTGAGTGTGGCGGGTCCATTCTCCTTGGGATCCGATTCGCTCGGGTTCTTGGTTCCCAGGACAGCGGCCGATACGGCAGTAGTTCACGTATGCGATATGGCTCGCCTGCTGTGCGAACGTGCGAACATTGTGAAATTCGCCCGTGCTGGGCGCGAACTGAAAATGCTCGGCGGGCATGGCCTCCACCAGGGAAACCACTTCTTTTTCCACCATTGCCAGTTGCTGGTCGAAGATCTTGCTCATGGCCGGCGGCGCCGGATCGGCGGCGATGGCTGAAAACAGTGTGAGCGCGAAAGCGGCAAAGTAACGTTGCATCAAAATCCCCTCAGGTAATTGTAGCCTGACCGCCGTGGTAACTTTCATCGAACCTTCGCAGTAATCTTCTCGTAGGACCTTAATATGCATCGCCTAACTACGCTCGCCGCTATCATTCTCCTGGCAGCTGGCTTCGTCTTCGGACAAGAGGGGAAGTTTGAACGCACACTCAGCGTGTCCGGATCACTGGATCTCGACGTCGAGACCGACTCCGGAGGTATCGTGGTCACCGCGGGATCGGCCGGCACGATCCAGGTGCGCGGGATCCTGAAGGCGCAAAATGGCTGGCTGAGCGGTGTCACCGGCGACATCGCGGGCCGGATCCGCCGATTGGAACAGAACCCGCCGATCATCCAAACCGGCAACAGCGTGAGAGTGGGTCACCTCCCGAACGGCGAACTGCGCGGCATCAGCATGCGGCTGGAGATTACCGCCCCACCCCAGACGAAACTGCGTGCCCGCGCCGATTCGGGCGGCATCCGCGTCGAAGGAATCCAGGGTCCTGTGGATATTCAGACCGATTCCGGCGGAGTGCAGGCGCGGAACATCGGATCGGACGTTCGGGCAACTACCGATTCGGGTGGCGTACACGTCGAGAACGTCCGCGGATCCGTCTACGCCCGCGCCGACTCCGGTGGGATTGATGCCCTGGAGGTGGCGGGCGGTATCGACGTTCAGACCGATTCCGGCGGTTTGCGGCTGACCCAGACCAAGCCGGATACGATCCGGGCGAAGACGGACTCGGGCGGCGCGGATATCAAGCTGGCGCACAGTTCGGGATATGATATCCGCGCGTCATCGGATAGCGGCCGGGTGAGCGTCGCCGAGTTGACCGTGCGGGGCACGATTTCAAGGAATCATGCCGAGGGCAAGGTGCGTGGCGGCGGCCCGCTGGTGGACGTTCGGGTCGGGTCGGGCCACGTAAGCATCGACTAGGCTGACCGCTCCATCACGAGTCGTCGACTCGGTACGCGCTGATGCCACCGAGCCGCGCACGTTAGTAAGCGGCATCGGACCACTGCCCTCAAAGATTTCCCCGTCCAAAAATTCCGTCAAAAATCCCTTCCAAACGACCCGATTCTCCGATATAATCGCCCCGATCTATCAGCACAGTCCTCTCAGGAGGTCTTGGATGAAGCCTGCAAAACTGCTCGCTGTCCTGTCCTTGCTCGCTCTCCCACTATCTGCGCAATTGAACCGGGGTACGCTCACCGGCGTGGTGGTCGATCCCTCCGGAGCCGCAATAGTGGACGCAAAAATCACGGCGGTGCACAAGTCCACGAACATCGTGTCCAGCACCACATCAACGGTAACCGGCAACTACACTCTTCCCGCACTCGAGATCGGACTGTACCGCCTCGAGGTTCAGATCGGGGGGTTCAAGAAGGCAGTACGCGATGATGTTTCGGTGACATCGGGGTCCACCGTGCGACTCGATGTTTCGCTGGAGGTCGGCTCCCTCTCCGAATCGGTGGAGGTCGCCGCTCACGCCTCCGCGCTCGAGACGGAAAGCACGCGAGTCGCCACGCAGCTTACCAACAAACTCGTGGAAGACCTCCCCGCTGGTGGTCGCGGGCCAGATTCGCAGTGTGTTCAACCTTGCAATGATCGCGCCCGAGGTCAAAAACCAATCGACCAACAATTACCGCATCGGCGGAGGCCAGGGTTCGGCATGGGACATGACCATGGACGGCAGTTCCGTGACCAGCGCCTCAGCCCAGTACCAGGGTGAGCGCGCTCCCATCAGTTCTGTTTCGGTGGATGCGATCGCCGAGTTCAACGTGGAAAGCTCGGGCGCGAAAGCCGAATACGGCCGAGCCATGGGCGTCATCAGCTTCGCCACGAAGTCGGGAACAAACAGGCTGCACGGGAATGCCTTCGACTTCCTGCGCAACAACGCGACCGACGCCCGCGGCTTCTTCGCCAAGACCGCTCCGGTGCTCAAGCAGAACGATTTCGGCTTCACCGTGGGCGGTCCTGTGATCCTGCCGAAGATCTACAACGGCAAGAACAGGACATTCTTCTTCGCCAGCTACGAGGGGTTCCGCAACCGCAGCGGCAATGCTCCCGCCTATTACACAGTCCCGTTGCCGGAGATGTACGAGGGTGACTTCCACAATTACATAAAGACGGGCGCCGATGGCAAGCCGTTTATGGTCCAGCTTTACGATCCGGCTACGACCACGCTCGGAGCGGATGGGAAGACGTATGCCCGGACTCCTTTTGCCGGAAACATCATTCCGAAGAGCCGTTTCAGTTCGGTGTTCAGCAACTATATTTCTTTCCGGCCGGCGGACATGCTACCCAATGTTGCGGGTGCGGGCATCGCCAACAATTACTTCCGCAGCCAAGGCACCGCCGTCAGCCCATGGAACAAATACAGCATCCGCATGGATCATCAGGCAGGGTCGAAGGACCATCTGTCGTTCCTGTGGCTGGACGGTATTAAAGAAGACAAGTACGGCGCCGATGGCCCGCCGGGCCTGCCGATACCGTTCAATAACCAGCAAGTGTGGAGCCGGAAGAACAGGTCCGGCCGCTTCGCGTGGGACCACACCATCAACGCCCGAATCCTGAATAGCCTCCGGGTCTCATACCAGCGCGAGGCCGGTGACTTCTACAACCTGTCGTGCGGGGATTCAGAGGCACACTGGGGCGCCAAACTCGGGTTGAAGAACACGCCTGGACCGGATCAGTGCTTCCCCGGATACTCGTTTCAAGACATGACCGGCTGGAATGGCAACGGTTGGGGCTTTGATCGCGGGCGCGACTGGAATGCGAACAATGACATCACGATGGCTAAAGGTTCGCACACCTTCAAGGCCGGCGTTTTCTGGAGCAAGGACGAGTGGTGGGGCGGCGGCCAGCACCGGCCGAACGGCAGTTTCGATTTCAACAATACGGCCACCTCCATTCCCGGCGACAGTACGGGCAACACCGGCAGCGGCTTCGCTTCATTCCTGCTGGGGCAGGCCTATCAGTGGGGACTGGAAACGCCGCGCGCCGTTATCCAGAAGTACTTTTATTACGGCGGCTACTTTCAAGACGACTGGCGTGTCAATACCAAGCTGACCCTGAACCTGGGCCTTCGTTGGGAATACACCAGCCCCGTACACGGCGGCGCGGTTCTCGATATCAAGGACTGGACCGATTTTGGCAGCTATGGCGAGCCGGCCGGGTTCATGAACTTCGATCCGTCCGTCGCGAATCCAAAAGCCGGCGGCCGGCTTGGCGCCACGGTGTACACGGGCACATGCACCGAGTGCAGCGGCCAGGAGTTCCCGTTCGACAGTTATAAGAATGCGTGGTCGCCGCGGTTGGGCCTCGCTTACCAGGTGCGGACGGGCACCGTGGTGCGCGCGTCCGGCGGGAAGTCGTATGGGGCCGTCAAGACGACCGGTGGAAGCACGCATTTCCAGGGCCTGATCCTGAACAGCACCTACACCAATTCGTCGCTCGCGCCGTACACGTATTTCCCCATCGATAACGGCCTTCCGGCGTGGACGCCGCCACCGTTCCGCAGCCCGGCAACGGATATGGGTGGGACGACCTACTTCTGGCAGAACAGCGATTCCGGCCGCCCGCCCGAGATTTACTCCTGGAACTTCGACGTGCAGCACCAGTTGCCGAAGAATCTGGTGGCATCGGCAGGCTATTCCGGCTCCCGTGGCGTCCATCTTTCGTCGTTCATCCTCAACATCAACCAGATGGATCCGAAGTACTTCACCCAGTACGGGCGCGACCTGCTGAATGCCAGCATCACCTCCCCGGCCGCGGTTGCCGCAGGCATCCCCCTTCCATACCCTGGATTCACGGGAACCGTCGCCCAAGCACTGAAGCCCTACCCGCAATGGGGCAATATCGTCACCAGCGGCGGCCAACCCTCTTCCATCGGCGAACGGGCGGGCAACTCCACGTACAACGCGATGGTCCTCAAGTTGGACAAGCGGTATTCGTCCGGCCTGACGCTACTCTCCACATATGTGTTATCGAAGATGTTCTCGGACACCGATTCAGCGCAAATTGGCGGGCTGAGTAGTGGAACTTTAGCGATGGACCACTACAACCGGCACTTGGAGAAATCCCTCAGCGCAGACGACCAGACACATGTCTTCCGTGAGGCGTTCACGTATGAACTCCCTGTCGGCAAGGGTAAACGCTGGGCGCTGAACGGCGCGACGGACAAGTTCCTCGGCGGCTGGGGATTCGCCGGCTTCTTCGAATACGCGAGCGGCGTGCCCCTGATCGTCGCTCCGGGTGTCACTTCGGTTCCGGGCGGCGCCGGCAACCGTGTGCTGATCAACTCCTACGACAACTGGCGGGCGCCGGTTTCGGGCAGTAAGTTCGACCCCTTCAAGGATGTATGGTGGAACAAAGCCGCTTTCGGCGTCGATTCCAACGGTAACCAGCTAACTCAGACTCAGATCCAGTACTACGGATTCGGTAACTCGACCCGTTATAACCCCAAGTCGCGTTCGCCGTGGTTTCTGAACGAGAACCTGACGTTGTCGAAGAACATCGATATCACCGAGAGGGTGAAGGCGGTTCTCCGCTTTGAGGCCTTCAATCTGTTTAACCGGGTTCGCATGGGGTCGCCGGATTCCACAGTGACTTCGGCCAGTTTCGGATTAGTTCGCGCTCAGGGCAACGATCCGCGGCGGATGCAGTTCGCCGCCAAGATCGTCTTCTGAGCGATGCAGGCTGTCATCGTGAACCGCCCGACCGTAGGGACGATGGCACATTGGTGATCAGCGGTTCGGGAGGCCGGAGCTTCGCCGTCAGCGCAGCTTCGGCCTCCGCTTGTTTCTCGTCACCCATCCGAAAATAAAGCCGCGACAGTTGGAAGTGTACGCGTGACTCTTCCGGCGCTATCTTCGCAGCCTCCTGCAACTGGGCGAGCGCTTCTTCCAGTCGATCCAATCCAGCCAGCGCCTGTCCGAAACCGATCCGCGCGTCCACGTCATCCGGAGCGACGTCAATCGCCTTGCGGAAGTAAGGCAGAGCCTCCTCGAGTTTCTGCTGTTTGAGCAAGACGTCTGCCAGGATGTAATAAGTGGCCGGGTATTCGGGCGCGATCCGGATCGCGATCTCCAGGTACTTTCGGGCCTCATCGTACCTTCCCGAGAACTGCAATTGATAGCCCATCCATGAGTTTACTTGGGGAGAGGACGGGAATCTCTTCACGGCGTTCTGTGCGTATTGGAATGCCGTGGACGTGTCGCCCGCACTCTGCAGTGCCTCCATGAGGAGCAAGTACACTTCCTCGTCCGCAGACGCGAGAGCGGCAGCTGGTTTCAGGAGCGTCACCGCATCCGCGTAGTTCCGTACCGCCACGTATTGGGCGGCGAGTAACTTCCGTGCATCCAGATGCCCCGGGTTCAGCCTGTTTGCGACCTTTAATTCCCCGATTGCCGCATCGATTTTGCCGAGTTGAATCAGAGTCGCGCCCAGTAACAGCCGGGCATCGAATGAGCGTGGCTGCAGCCGGACAGCCTGGGATAGAAGACTCTCCGCCGCTTTGAAATCACCTTCGGAGTATGACTTGGCGCCCCGCTCGAACGGCGCGAGTTCGGGTTGCGCCATCAAGATTCCCAAGAACAGAGCGGCGGCCGCAACTTTCACGAGACTAACGTGCATTGCCGGATCCCTCCGCGAGTTGAACTGTCTGGTTCACTTTGGCATCTTTGAAGACCTCTGTCATCCCTCCGGGCCACGTCACCTCGATTCGCTCGATTTCCGCGGCCTTTCCTAATCCGAAATGCAAGCGGGAATCGCCGCGCGAGTAATACCCGGACTGGCTGAGCATCACGGCAGTCAGGGGATCTGACCCTGGCGCGAACACCTTCACACGAGCACCGATCGCACTGCGATTGGATTTCGTGCCGGCCAGTTTCACATTGAGCCAGTTGTGACCTGTCTTGCAGGTATTCCTCAAGAGCGACGGCGGCTCATTCATGTTCATGATTAAGATATCGAGATTGCCGTCATTGTCGAAGTCGGCGGCCGCCGCTCCCCGGCTGGAGTGGAGAGCCGAGATGCCCGTTCCGGCGCGATCCGACACATCTTCAAACTTCCCACCCCCGAGATTCCAGTAAAGCAGCCGTGGATTCCTGAACCGCTGCGGCGTTCGCAGGCGATCCACTTCGTTGAAAAAGTGACCCGCACTGAAGAACAGATCGGGCCAGCCGTCGTTGTCGAAGTCCGCCAGTATGGGGCTCCAAAGTACGTACTGAGGATTGATTCCCAGGCCGGCGATGAGAGCGCGGTCCGTATAGCCCACCTTCCCGATGTTGCGGTAGAGGTTGGGGTAATCGTCGATGAAGTTCGTCTTCACGATGTCCAACAATCCATCACGGTCGTAGTCCCCCATGGCGACCCCCATGCCGGCTTGTTCCATTCCGCCTTCATCGTAGGCCAGTCCGACCATGGTGGCGCGCTCGGAGAAGGTGCCGTCGCCGCGATTCTTGTAGAACAGACTCGGCGTGGAGTCGCAGGCGACGTACACGTCCTGCCAGCCGTCGCCGTCGATGTCCGCAGCCAGCACTCCCAGCGCATAGCTGCGCGACGGTGCTCCGATCCCCGATGGCACAGACACATCGGTGAACGTTCCATCGCCGTTATTTCGATACAGGATGTTGGTGGAGAACGGAAGGCCGCGCGGCCCACAGATGACCGGCAGCCCGAGCCACGCACACATCGGATTCGCGCCGGGGGCCGGGGTCCGGGCGGTATCGAGTTCCAGGTAGTTGGCGACGAACAGATCCAGGCGGCCATCGCGGTTGTAGTCGAAGAACGCAGCGCCGCTGCCATAGCGAACCCGATCGCCGGCCACCCCCGCTTGGGCTGAAACATCAGTGAATGTGCCGTTACCGTTGTTCCGGTACAGAGCGTTCCTGCCCCAGTACGTGATGAACAGATCCTCCCACCCGTCGTTGTCGAAATCCCCCACCGCCACGCTCTGTCCCCAACCGGAACGCGCCAACCCTGCCTTTACGGTCACGTCGGTGAACGTTCCGTTGCGGTTGTTGTGATACAGGTGGTTGGTCAATCCCTCGCCGGAACCTTCGAAGCGGGACCCGTTGACCAGGAAGATGTCCTCCCAACCGTCGTTGTCGTAATCGAAAAACGCCACGCCGGTTCCGGTGGACTCGATGATGAACTTCTTGCGGTCGCTCCCGTCCACTTGAGCCGCAGTGAGTCCCGCCGACGCTCCCACATCGGTGAACGTGCAAGGAAACACGCGGCCGGAAGGTTTTGGGCGAGGCAAGGCGGCCGCTCCACGCCCCAGCATTCCCTGAGCGGAATGAACCTGCCGGACCGCGAAAGCACAGCAGCAGGAATACTGCCGCGACCAGCGCTGAACGCCAAGACCACTCCCTAACGGTCGTGGCTCAGACGGATGCCTATAACCACTCCCTGACGGTCGTGGCTCAGAACTTGGCACCGAGCCGCGACCGTCAGGGAGCGAATTCCGGCGCCAGCGGGAATGCATATCATTTACGGGGTTGCCGGGCCGTTCTCCAGGTAATGCAGTTCCGGCAACTCACGCAGACTCTGGGCCGCGGATTCGGGTGTGATGTCGCGCTGCGGCGTTGCCAGCATCTCATAACCCACCATGAACTTCCGCACCGTCGCCGAACGGAGCAACGGCGGATAATAGTGCGCGTGGAAGTGCCACTCGGGATGCTCGGCGCCATCGGTGGGGCGCTGGTGGAACCCCATGGTATAGGGAAACGAGGTCTCGAAGAGGTTGTCGTAGCGCGTGCTGATGCGGCGCAGAATGTCCGCCAGAGCCGATTCCTCGCCCATCTCCAGCACCGTCATATCGGAGAAGTGCCGCCGTGAAACCAGCAGCAGTTCGAACGGCCACACCGCCCAGAACGGAACCAGGGCGACAAACGCGTCGTTGGCGCACACAATCCGGTCGCCGCTGCGCTCTTCCAGGGCGACGTAATCGCAGAGCAGACACCGTCCGGTGCGCGCGAGATAGTCCGATTGCGCCGCCAGTTCCTTCGCCGGCTCATTGGGCAGCGACGCGGATGCCCAGATCTGGCAATGCGGATGTGGATTGCTGGCGCCCATCATCTCGCCACGATTCTCGAAAATCTGCACGTAGCCGAGCCTCGGATTCGAACCAAGGGCGCAGAACTGCTCGATCCAGGTATCCACCACCGGCACGATCTGATCGACGCTCATGCGGGCCAGTGTAAGATCGTGGCGCGGATTGAAGCACACCACACGGCAGGCGCCGTATTCCGATTCGGCGCGCAGCAGCCCGTCGGTCTCGAATCCGCCGGGTGGCGTATCGGACCGCAGCGCGGCAAAATCGTTATCGAAGACGAAGGTGGTGGCGTAATCAGGATTCTTCACGCCACCGGCCCGCGGGTTCCCGGGACACAGGTAGCAGCCGGGATCGAACTGGGGACGCGTGTCGGGCGGGAGTTTCTCTACCTGTCCCTGCCAGGGCCGCTGTGTGCGGTGCGGCGATACCAGTACCCATTCGCCCGTCAGCGCGTTGAAGCGCCGGTGGGGATGTTGTTTAAAATCGAACAAATCGATCAACTCCTGTTCCGTTCATCTACAATTAATAGTTGAACACGCGAGCATGCCGCTGGAACGCCGGATCTTCGCTTTTCTGATCTCGCTGGTATTTTTCGCAGTACCGGCATTCGCACAGCGCCTCTCTGATTTCACCATCCCGCAGCCTCTCCCGTCCGGGGGTGTCCTGGTGGTAGGGTTTCTGGGCGGATTCGAACACTGGAATGACGAGCACCGGAGTGTCCGGAAGTTGGCGGAGCGCTTGCGATCACACGGCCTGTTCGCGGAGACCGCGGGCAATCACAACCGCGAGACGGCGGTCCGCATGATTCGCCGCGCCCTGGACACCAACGGCGACGGCCGGATCGATGCCGGCGAGGCGGCTCGGGCGCGCGTGATTTTATACGGGCAGAGCTGGGGCGGCGCCGCGGTGATTCAAACGGCGCAAGAATTGGAGCGTTGGGGTGTCCCGGTGCTGCTAACCGTGCAGGTGGACAGCGTAGGACGAGGAGATGAGATCATTCCGGCCAATGTGACGGGCTGCGGCCAACTTCTTTCAGCACGACCTGTTCACCATCCAGGGGCAGCCGGAGATCCGCGCCGCCGACGCATCGCGAACCCGCATCATCGGAAATTTCCAGTTCAGCTATTACTTCCGTCCGGTGAACGCCTACGACGCATCCTGGGCCCGCCGCAAACTCGGCGGCAGCCACGCCAGGATGGAACTCGATCCGGTGGTGTGGGCGCAGGTGGAGCGACTCATTCTCGATGCCAGTGCCAGATAGGATGCCTATGTACTCAGTGCGTGTGTTCTTCTTCCTCATCGCGGCAGCCTTAGCCGCGAGCCGGCCAAACATCTAAACGGATCGACGTAACCGGAGCGAATATCTGGACCGACACCGGTATCGACGTCAAGCCTGGAGATACCCTCAAGTTCACGGCCACCGGCCAGTTGCAGTACACGGGCGCGAAGCCGTGCGGACCGGAAGGATTGTCGCGCGGGTGGTCCGATCTCATCCGCCAGTTGCCCGTAAATGAGTCGGGACGCGGCACGCTGGTGGGTCGTATTAGCGATAACCCGGCGGCTCGGCCCTTCTTTATCGGTCCAAAAGCGGAACGGAAGGCGCCGATAGCCGGACGATTGTTCGTTGGCATTAACCAGGGAGCCACCGATCAACCTTCGGGAAGTTACCAGGTGACGGTGGAACTGGTAGCGGGTCCGGTGCAGGCCGCATCGGTGAACGTCAAGGTTCCGCAGTTCACACAGGCTCTGCTCGACAGCATCCCGCCTCGCGTGGAGGATGCGGCCGGAACGCAGGGTGATCGGGTGAACTTCGTAATCGTCGGATCGCAATCGAAGGTGGAGGCGGCATTCAGGGCGGCCGGATGGGTCACGGTGGACAAGACCAGCAAAGACGCAGTCCTACGGGGTTTGCTGTCGAGTCTATCGAAGGAAGCGTACGTCACCTTGCCGATGAGCGAACTGATGTTGTTCGGACGCACCCAGGATTACGGGTACGCGCAGGGCGATCCCGTCCGCGTGGTCGCGTCCCGTCATCACTTCCGTCTGTGGAGAGCCCCGTTCACCCTGGAAGGACAGACGGTGTGGGCCGGCGCCGGAACTCATGACATCGGCTTTGACCGGGATCAGAGAAACAACGGCATAACTCACAAGATCGACCCAGACACGGATGCCGAGCGCGAGTATATCGGACAGTCGCTGCAGCAGACCGGCATGGTGGTGAAGCTAGACCACATGCGTGCCGCCAAGACGATTGAAACTGCCAAGACGGCGCATGGCGAAGAGTTCCACTCCGATGGCAGAACGCTGATCATCTACCTGCAGCCGGAAGATTCGGGACAGGCTAACACGTTCCCAGACCTGTTCTGCTCCGTCCTCGCACAGAAGAACCCCGACACTGGAGATTGGGGGGTGTGCGGCAAGTATTTCGACGGCGCGGCGCGATCGGACGTGAAACTCGAAGCGGTGACAACGAAGTACCGCGTGCTCATCGTTCCCGGCTTCATGAGTTCGTGCTTTTCGGACTCGCCCGCGTTTCAGGAAGGCCAGAAATCGCTCAAGGAGCAGTACAACCTCAAGGTGAATCTGCTTCAGGTCCCGAACGATCCGAGCGAGTTGAACGCCAAGGCGATCGCGAGTTACCTGGCCGAGCAATCGAAGACAGACCAGAGCAAGTGGATCGTGGTCGGCTACAGCAAGGGTGCGCCGGACGTCATGACGGCTCTGGTGCAGGAACCCGAGGTGGCGAAGCAGGTGGCGGCTTTCGTAAGCGTCGCGGGCGCGGTGGCTGGATCGCCGATTGCGGACGCTCTCCCGGCCGCGGCAGACCGGTGGATCCGCCAATACAACATGAAAGGCTGCCAGGGGGATACGGCCGGCGGATTCAAGAGCCTGCAGCGCTCGGCCCGGGGCGCATTTCTGGCCGCCAATCCGCATATGCCGGTACCTTCGTACTCGATCGTGACCAAGAGCGATCAGACCAACACGTCCAAAGCCCTGCTGCAGACGTGGCAGCTGCTGTCGGCATACGGTCCGGTGCAGGACGGCCAGTTGCTGCGGGAAGACGCCGTCGTCCCGGATTCGAAGTTTCTAGGCGTAGCGTTGTCGGATCACTTCGCGGTGGCGCTGCCGTTCGACAAGTCGTCGGATTCTATGATCCGGAGCGGGATGGACAAGACGCGGTATCCGCGGGCGGCGCTGCTGGAAGCGATTGTACGGTTCGTGACGGCGGACCTGGACACGGCCGGTTTGAAATAAGGGAACGCGCCACCGCGCCAGGGATCGCGAGGCTTTACAATGGAGCTGTGGAAACAATTCTACTGGTGATTGTTTTCGGACTGATTGCGGCTGTCGCGGTGCTTGCGATCGCCGTGGCGCGGCGTCCGGCACCTCCGGCAATCGATCTCACCCCATTGGTTGCCCGCATCGACGCGCTGGACCGCTCGCAGGAACGGACCGAACGCGCCATGCGCGACGAGATGGCGCAGAACCGCCTGGAGACGCAACGGTCGCTCGAAGCCATCCGCCAGACCACCGAGCAGCGATTGGAACAGATGCGCCGCACGGTGGACGAACAGTTGCAAGGGACGCTCGAGAAGCGGCTGGGCGAATCGTTCCGGCTGGTCAGCGATCGCCTGGAGCAGGTCTATAAAGGCCTGGGCGAAATGCAGACGCTGGCGGTGGGTGTCGGGGATCTAAAGAAGGTGTTCAGCGACGTTCGGGCGCGGGGCGCGTGGGGCGAGATCCAATTGGGCGCGCTGCTCGAACAGATGCTGGCGCCCGAGCAGTACGAGCGCAATGTGGCGACGGGTGGGACCAGTGAACGTGTGGAATTCGCGATCAAGATGCCCGGAACGGAGCCGGGCGGATCCGTGTGGCTGCCCATCGACGCCAAATTCCCGCAGGAGGACTACCTGCGGCTGGTGGAAGCCAGTGAACGCGGGGACGCCGCCGCGGTAGAGGTCTGCGCACGGCAGCTGGAGAACCGCGTGAAGGTGTGCGCGCGGGACATCAGCTCGAAATACGTTCATCCACCGGTCACAACGGATTTTGCAATTCTGTATCTGCCTACGGAGAGCCTGTATGCCGAGGTTTTGCGGAGAAGCGGCCTGGTGGAGACGTTGCAGCGGGACCACCGGATCGCGGTGGCTGGACCCACCACCCTGGCGGCACTGCTGAACAGTCTGCAGATGGGATTCCAGACGCTGGCGATTCAGAAGCAATCGAGCGAAGTCTGGAAGGTCTTGGGCCAGGTCCGAACCGAGTTCGGTAAGTACGCCGATGTGCTGTCGCGCGTCCAGAAGAAGCTCCAGGAAGCGAGCAACACGGTGGACCAGGGTCTGACGCGCACGCGGGTGCTGGAACGGAAGCTCAAGGAAGTGGAGTCTCCGGGCGAAGACGACGAACAGTGGCTGGTCGCCAGCGGCCAGTAACGGTCACTGAAAAGGAACTTGCACCTGGCGGTTCGCGATGTCTCCGCCGCACGCGTTCAGGGAAATTCCGGCTCAGGTCACAATGATACCCTTCCGGACGGCATACAAGATTAGTTCCGGGACGCTATGAATATTGAGCTTCTGCAAGATGTGGGCACGGTGAGTTTCCACGGTTGTCGGGCTAACATTGAGTAACGAGGCAACCTCTTTATTAGCGCGGCCTTCAGCGACCATCTGCAGGATCTCGCGCTCGCGATCTGAAAGGAGCTCGTACCGGTCTTCAAGACCTCGCTGCCGTAGTTGGCTGACATAATCTTCCTGCAAGATGTGAGCGATTCGTTTGGTCAGAAATGACCGGCCTGCCGAAACCGTACGGATCGCCTGCAGGACTTCACTTCGTATTGAGTCCTTCAGGAGATATCCTTTCGCTCCGGCGTTTAGTGCACCCAGGACATAACTTTCATCCTGGTGCATACTCAGAATCACTACGCCGACTCGTGGGCTGGCCGCGAGTATTCGTCTGGTAGCCTCCATACCGTTCATGGTAGGCATTGCCAGATCCATCACAACTATGTCTGGATGGTTTTCGGCGGTCAGCCGGACAGCTTCTCGACCGTCGGCCGCTTCGGCGACGACCTGCATATCTGACTCACGCTCAAGTAGTGCGCGCAGGCCCTCACGAACGACGGTGTGATCGTCAGCCAACAATATGCGAATGGGCTTCCAGTTCATTTTCCGAGTTGAGTGCGGTTACAGGGATCGTAGCGTGAACTCGTGTGCCCCTTCCAGGGTCGGAATGAATCGCCAGCCGGCCTCCAAGCCGGCGCACACGCTCCTCCATTCCGAGCAGGCCAAGGCCCCGAGCAAAACGCGCGTCAAATCCGGCTCCGTCGTCCTGGACGGCCACATTCACATTCCCGGACCCTTGCCGAACCGACACATCGACCGTGCGCGCGTTGGCGTGGCGGACGGCATTGTTTACCGCCTCCTGAACGATTCGATAGATGCAGGTCCGATGTTCGTCCGGAAGACTGTCGATCTCCTTATCGGTTGACACCACGACCTTGCGGCCCGTACGCTTCGTCGTCTCCCGTGCCTGCCAGTTCAACGCCGGCACGAGACCAAGGTCGTCCAGCATCGACGGACGCAACAGGAGCGCGAGGTCGCGCACCTGCGCGATGGTCCTCTCAGCCAAGCTCCGGATCGAGGACAAATGGCCTCGAAGCCCGGGCGGCGGGTTCGAACATTCGGCTGCCTCGGTTTCCATCAACACGGCCGACAGGGACTGTCCGACCTCATCGTGAAGTTCTCGTGCGAGAGTCCGGCGTTCATTCTCCTGCGCCCGGAGCAGCAGTGTTGACAATTCCTGCAAATCGGCCCGGCGGTCATCCAGTTCGCGTTCGAGCCGTAGAGTCGATCTGATGGTGAGCAATGCCAGGATCAAACCACTAAGCAGGCTGCAGGCAAATGTCGCCAGCAGAGTACGCCGCAGGTTGCTGGCCGAGGCGGCGGCTTGCGCTTCCGAACGGCTCAGACCTCGTTCGTTCACAGAACTGATGCGATCGGCGATTTGAAGCATCGCTGTACGGCGCGGAATCAACTCCTCGTAGAAGAATGCGTAACGGAGGCGTTGACGCTCCTGGGGAGACCAGGCGATGGTCGCGTCAAGCACCTTCCAGTAGGAGTCGATTTCGTTACGCAAGGCGTCGAAGGGATCCCCCTCTTCCGACTCCCGAATCCCCGCGTACGCTGCTAGCCCTTCGCGGGTTTCATTTTGCAGCTTCGATAGATTCTCTGCCTCCATTTTGGCCGTATGCGGATCCGGGGAAAGGAGAAAGTCGCGAACGTACGTCCCCGACAGGTAGATCCCGGCGCGAATCTGGTCAAGGGCCTGCATCCGGACGAGAAATGCTCTGCGGGAGTGGGATTCTTCGTCGCTTACTTTCTGCAGAAACGCCAGTGTGCCAACCGCGGCCACCAGGATGCAGATCAGAAGGCCGCCGAATCCGAACGCGAGGATTGGCCACAAGGGCCTCCGTCGCTTGCTACCGACGGAAGGATTGACCGACTGAATTCGCAAAACTGGACTTCCAGTCCTGAGTGTAGTGGAAGCGTGGGGTTCCAGGGAATCCTGTGCGGACAGGACTCCCCAGTTGACCTTTTCCGGTAACGTTGATGTAACAGAAGCGCGGACTTCCAATCGAAATGCAACTTGAGTTCTGTTGGCTTCCCGGCTTGCGGCTACAGTTTCATGAGGTCGGCCACGTTTCACTACTGCGCAAATGCGAGTCCGTGTCGCCTTCAGAATAGTAAAGCCGATCAACTAAGCCTGGCGGGCTTGACGCACTCCTCCGCCAGATGGAGGTGCTTCTCCAAAACGGGAATCATCTTGGTGGCGTAGGCCTTCACATCGGGGTCCTGCCCGCGCGCCGATTCGTTCTTGAAGGTGGCGATCGCCTGCCGATGGGCCGCAACCTCGTCTCTGGTAAATACGTGGTCGAAGCGAGCGCCATTCAAGTGGATCAGTTGTTCTATGGTCCGGTCTTTGGCGGCGTCAATTCCCTTCGGGATTGAAACTCCAGTTTTGGCTGCAAGTTCAGTTAGGAGCTGATAGGATTCCGTGTGATCCTGAACCAGTGTCTTTCCCAGGTCTTTCACGTTCAGACTCCCGGCTTGGTTTCCGGCCATCTGGCCCTCGTGGGCTTCAATCATGTCGGCCTTCGCGGCCATAATCATGAATTGCTTGTCAACTTTGCTCAAGGACCCGGCGTACGCCATTCCCGCCGCGGAGAGCAGGGCAAGGCAGCAAGTGCCTGACAGGATACTGCGAATCTCCATGGTATGTTTCTCCTTCCGTTGGCTATATTCGAGTGGTTGCGATTGAACTCGCTCAATCATTTGCACACGCTGTAGCAAGGTCGTGCAACACGCTCCGATTTAAGTTTGAAGCGGCGGGGCTCGGAATCACATCCTGTCGAGGTAGTAGGCACCGAACGGGAAGCCTACGTATTCAGACAGCATGGCCATCGCAGCGTAGTGCGGCCCCGCCAGAGCGGCACCGCACCATGCTTCGCAACTGCCGATGAAGCGCGTTTGGAATGGGTTGTCTGCCCTTTGCCGGCAGGGGCAATTGGGATGACTTCCATCTCATAGTGTCGCCATCGCCAGTAACCCAGAAACGCTGTTTCAAAACCTGAACTCCGCAACAGTCTGTGGACCGATGCAGGGTGAGTTTTCCGCAAGCCTGCATGAAACCTGGGGGCGTAGATGCTAATGTCATTCTTTCCGCCGGTAGGATCGGCGAGGAGGATTGACGATGAAGGGCCGTAAGTCAGCAAGCGCTCCCGACGTTGGCGAAGTGCAAACCCGCTTTGAGAACTGGCGGCAGAACCGCAAAGGTAAAGCCCGCATCCCTGACGAACTATGGGAGGCCGCCGTCGAGGTGGCACGGCGGGATGGTGTCAACCAGACGGCCGCCGCCCTGCACCTGGATGGCGGGAAGCTGAAACGGCGGATGCTGGCGACCGGTCCTGTGGCCGACAAGTCGATGCCGCCGGCGTTTGTGGAGATGATGGTCCCGCACGCGGTGGGAGCGTCGGAGTGCACCATCGAACTGG
Organism: uncultured Acidobacteriota bacterium; assembly: GCA_963737465.1. Classification (GTDB taxonomy): domain Bacteria; phylum Acidobacteriota; class Terriglobia; order Bryobacterales; family Bryobacteraceae; genus TMP-7. The sequence goes on along the minus strand of CAVTTC010000010.1, from coordinate 21,455 downwards.
AAGGCCGGAAAGGCAAGCTGCGAATCCATTGGAAGGGCGCCACGGCGGCGGACCTGGCCGGTTTGAGCCGGGCGTTGTGGGACGCGGCGTCGTGATCCAGATCGCACCACAGGTCCGCATCCTGGTAGCGATTGAAGCCATCGATTGCCGTAAGGGTATCGACCGAATCGCGCAGCTATGCCGGGAGAAACTAAACGCCGATCCATTTTCCGGCCACCTGTTTATCTTCCGCAGTCGCCGTGGCACCTCCATCCGGATCCTCCAGTTCGATGGCCAGGGGTTTTGGCTGGCGACCAAGCGATTGTCCAAAGGGCGTTTCAAGTGGTGGCCGTCCGGCGACGAAGCCGCGCGGGTGTTGCAGGCGCACCAGGCGCAGTTGCTGCTGGCGGCGGGCAACCCGGAGACCGAAGCGGCGCCCGTGTGGCGGAAGGTGAGCTGAAACAAAACCCTTGCGTTCTGATTTTTCTTATGGCATGCTGCGGTTATGCCGGAAACGTGGCGCTACCGCGGGCAGGAGATCTCCGGTGAGCAGATCGCTTTTCTGAGAGAGTTCATCCGGGCGCATCCCACCAGCAGCCGTTGGAAGCTGTCGCGGCAGTTGTGTGAAGCCCTGGATTGGAAGCAGGCTAACGGCGCGTTGCGGGACGTGGTTTGCCGCGGCCTGCTGCTGATGCTGGACCGGGCCGGGGAGATTGAGTTGCCGCCCGTGCGCCGGCTCATCCGGGGCCAGCGTCGGACGGGGCGCCCGCGGCCGGAAGCGGTCCTGTTGGACACCACGCCGCTGGCGACGACGCTGAAGGCGTTGGGGCCGATCGACACCCTGCCGGTGCGGCGCACGGCGGATGAGCCGCTGTTTAACAGCCTGATGGAGCACTATCACTACCTCGGCTATGAGCAGCCGGTGGGCGAACACCTGAAGTATCTGGTGTGGGCGCAAGGCCGTCCCATCGCCTGTCTGGCGTGGAGCTCGGCGCCGCGGCATCTGGCGAGCCGCGACCACTACATCGGCTGGAGCGCAGAAGCGCGGCGGCGCAATATCCGCTTCATCGCCTATAACACGCGCTTTCTGATTCTGCCGTGGGTTGAGGTGCCGCACCTGGCGTCGCACATCCTGGGACGGATGGCGGCGCGGATTTCACAAGACTGGCAGGCCCTGTACGGGCATCCGGTTTACTTTTTGGAAACCTTCGTCGATCCCGAGCGGTTCCGCGGCACCTGTTATCGGGCGGCCAACTGGGTGTTGCTCGGCAAGACCACGGGACGAGGCAAGCAATCCAACAGCTACGTGCCGAACCGTTCGATCAAAGAAGTGCTGGGGTATCCCCTGACGCGGCGGTTTCGGCAGTTACTGGGAGACACGGAAGGATGCAGCCACCGATAGAGCGAATCGACGTTTCCACTGAGGAGTTGGAGGGATTGCTGGAGCAAGCCCGGCCAATGCTTTCAGAAGACGGCTATCAAAAGTTGAGAGCCGCGATTCGCACGTTGGGCTACGTGACCGGGTTGCTGGAGAAACAGGAAACGACTCTGGCGTCGTTGCGGGAGTTACTGTGCCACGCCAGCACGGAGAAGACCGGGGTGGTGCTGAAGCAGGCGGGCGTTGAGACCGGCGGGAAGAAGCGCAAAGCGCCAAGGGAGCACGATGGAAAGAGTGCACCCTCCCCGGGGCATGGGCGCAATGGCGCCTCAGCGTATCGCGGGGCACAAAAGGTCAAGGTTCCGCACGAATCCTTGCAGGCGGGAGATCCGTGTCCGGACGCGGAGTGCGGCGGCAAGGTTTACGCGCAGCGCGATCCGGGTGTGCTGGTGCGGATCAGGGGACAGGCGCCCATCGCGGCGACGGTGTATGAACTGGAAAAGCTGCGCTGTCATCTCTGCGGCAAGGTTTTCACCGCCGCCGCTCCGGAAGGCGCGGGCGAGAAGAAATACGATGAGTCGGCAGCGGCCATGATGGCCCTGTTGCGATACGGAAGCGGCTTTCCCTGGAATCGGCTGGAAGGCCTGGAGGAGGACCTGGGCATTCCGCTGCCGGCGGCCACGCAGTGTCAGATCATGGCGAAAACGTCGGAGCCGCTTCAGCCCGCGCTCGAGGAACTGATGCGCCAGGCGGCGTGCGGGGAAGTGGCGCACAACGACGATACTTCGATGCGGGTGCTGTCGCTGGACCGGGATGCGGATCTGTCCCCGGAGCGGACCGGAGTGTTCACCAGCGGGATTGTATGGATCGCCCAGGAGCATCGCATCGCGCTGTTCTTCACCGGCTGTAGACACGCCGGCGAGAATCTGGCCGAGGTGCTGAAACTGCGGCCTCCGGGCCTTTCGCCTCCCATTCAAATGTGCGACGCGCTATCGAGGAATGTGCCGAAACTCAACGCCACGCTGGTGGCGAACTGCAATGCCCACAGCCGGCGGAACTTCGTGAAGGTGACTCCGAGTTTTCCGGTCGAGTGCCGGTTCGTGCTGGAAACTCTGGGCGAGGTTTTCGGCTACGACGAGCAGGCGCGGGAGCAGAGACTGTCGCCGAATGAGCGCCTCCATTTCCACCAGGAGCACAGCGAGCCGGTGATGGAAAAGCTGCGCACTTGGTCCAATGCCCAGTTCGAGGAAAGGAAAGTCGAACCGAACTCCGGTCTGGGCCAGGCGATCTCCTACCTGCTGAGACACTGGGAAAAACTCACTCTCTTCTTGCGAGTGGCGGGGGCGCCCATCGACAATAATCTGGTCACTGCCGCGCGCGGCAGTGACGATGTTATGCCGCGTCCCGGATTATGCTGCGCCGACCGCGCCCTGCCCCACCCACCCGCTTTTCGATGGTGCCTTGACGCGGCATAATCGTATCGCCTCTCCCGACTGGCAACAAAGCCAAAACCAGGAGAGACAATGTCAGTCAAATCCGACAGTCCATCACAGCGCTTGATCGCCGATCAGATCGAGCCTTTCCTTCAACACCTTCGTGATGCTGGGTACGCCGAGCGCACGCTTCGCAAGAAACGAACCGTCACCAAGGCCTTCGTCCGATGGGCAACAGTCAATGGAATCACCGCCGATGATCTCAACCAGACTCACGTGGCCGCGTTTGTGTCGCGCCCGCCTCGAAGACGGAAGGCTCACGTGAAGTTCGAACTCGCGGCCATGCGGCTCTTCTTGGAGTATCTGTGTGCCGCGGGCGGACTGCAACGCCAATCGCCGCGACATTTTCCCTCAGTAGGTGGTGGGCTTCTTCAGCAGTATGAGAATCACCTGCGCAACAATCGCGGGCTCGCGGAGAATTCGGTCCGCGTTTACGTGCCGCTGATCCGGGACTTTCTCGGGTCTCAACCGACCGCGACGATCCGTTCCTTGCCTGAGTCACTTGACACGCTGGCGATCCGGGACTTCGTCCTGGGACAAACCCGTAATCGGTCTGCTGAGTACATCCGCCTGCTGGCCACAGCGCTTCGCTCATTCCTCCGCTTCCTCTTTCTATTCGGCCAGATGCCACTCGATCTCTCCCCTTCGGTTCCACGAGTTTGCAAATACCGCCAATCCGTTCCGCCCGCTTTTCTCTCCCCGGAACAGGTAACTCGTGTGTTGACGGCGACGAATCGATCGACGCCCCGGGGACGACGCGATTACGCGATTCTGCTGCTTCTTGCCCGGCTTGGTTTGCGCGCCGGCGAGATCGTCACCTTGGAACTGGACGATATCCGCTGGCGCTCCGCCGAGATTGTCGTCCACGGTAAAGGTGGCGTCGTAGAGCACTTACCGCTGCTGGACGATATTGGCGGAGCCTTGGCTGAGTATCTCCGCAAGGATCGGGTCCGCAGCGCATCACGACGAATCTTTTTGCGAATGTGGGCACCACGCGCCGGCCTGGCCGGTCCGGCGGCTGTCGGTCACATTGTACGGCTAGCACTCGTTCGAGCCGGGGTTCGCCGCTCCGGTCGCGGCGCCGCCCATCTGTTCCGCCACGGTTTAGGCACGAAAATGATTCGGCACGGCGCCTCGTTGTCGGAGATTTCGGAAGTTCTCCGTCATCGCTCTCAAATGACCACCTCGGTCTACGCCCAGGTAGCTTTTGAGGCATTGCGCGATGTTGCCCAACCTTGGCCGGCCATTGGAGGTGCACGATGAACGTCCTGCGCGATGCCCTCCGTCAGTACGTGACCCTCCGGCGTGCGCTCGGCACAAAGCTTCAAGAACCGGCGGTCACACTCGGCCGCTTCTTGGATTTCCTGGAACATGAGAAAGCGGAGTTCATCACCTCTGAGCTCGCACTCCGTTGGGCCATGCTGCCGCAAGGTGTGCAACGTGCAACCTGGGCGCGGCGACTAGGCATGGTGCGAGGATTCGCTGCGTGGCTCAGCACCATAGACTCCCGGACTGAGGTGCCGCCGCGCCGGCTCCTCGCTGCCCGCCGACGGCGCAACAAGCCGCACATTTTCACCTCACTGGAAATCAGGCGCTTGATGGCACAAGCCAGCCGCCTCGCATCGCCAAAAGGGCTGCGGGCGCTGACCTATACAACGCTCATCGGGCTGCTCACTTCTACCGGCCTCCGACCAGGCGAAGCTCTGGCACTGAACAGATCCGACGTCGATCTCGCAAACGGCATCCTCTCGATTCGGCAAAGCAAATTCGGAAAGTCCCGGTTCGTGCCGGTGGCGGACTCGACGCGCGCGGCTCTTGAGCACTATGCCAAGCGGCGGGACAAACTCTGCTCACGCTGTCGGACCGAGGCGTTCCTTGTCGACGAGCGTGGCGACCGACTGCAAGGCTTTACTGTCCGTCGCACATTCGCCCAGATCTCTTGCGCTGTCGGCATACGAACGGCTACGGGATGCCGGCGCGTCGGTCGGGGGCCCAGGCTTCAGGATTTTCGGCACTGTTTCGCTACACGGAAACTGATCGAATGGTATCGCGCTGGCCGCGATGTGGGTCGGGAACTGCCGAAGCTCGCCACATACCTCGGACATGTGGATGTCGGCCACACCTACTGGTATCTCGAGGCGGTTCCGGAACTCCTCGAACTAGCCACGGAGCGCTTGGAGACACCTCGGCGCGGAGGTGAATAATGAGCACCTCCTGTTTTCAGTCACTCGTTCAGCGTTTCTTTACGGAGCGGTTGCGAACGCAACTGGGTGCAAGTCCGTATACAATCGCAGCATATCGGGACGCCTTTCGTCTGCTGCTCCAGTTCGCGTCCAAGCACCTTCGACGCGCACCCTCCCAACTTCGCATGGAAGATCTAGATGCGCCATTCTTGGGGAAGTTCCTGGAACATCTCGAAACCACCCGGGGTAACTGCGCTCGGACGCGGAACAACCGCCTCGCGGCTTTGCACGCATTCTTCCGATACGTGGCCGTCAGCGAACCAGCCCTGGCGCTGCAATGTCAACGCATCTTGACGATACCTTCCAAACGCTATGACCGCCGCCCGGTATCCTTCCTGACAACGGAAGAAACGAATGCGCTTGTAGCGGTGCCCGACGTGAACACTTGGATCGGACGAAGGGACAGGGCGTTGCTGCTCGTTGCCGTTCAGACTGGTCTGCGTAACAGCGAGATCACATCCCTTCGCCGCCAAGACGTGGAGTTCGGCGCCGGTGCTCATGTTCGGTGTTTGGGAAAGGGCCGCAAAATGCGGTGCACGCCTTTGCGTCGTGATATCGCCGCCGCCCTGAAAGAATGGCTGTCCCAGCAGGGCGGAAACCCAGAGAGTTATGTCTTCCCGAGTTCGAATGGAGGGCGATTGAGCGCCGACGCATTCCAACGACTCGTCCAACGACATATCGCCAGGGCATGTCAGACCTGTCCATCCCTTCGTTCGAAGACGGTCACACCACATACTCTGCGTCACGCCGCGGCGATGGCGATGCTCCGTCGTGGGGTGGATCTCAGCGTGATTGCCCTTTGGCTCGGTCACGAATCGATTGAGACCACTCAAATGTATCTACACGCAGACATGGAGCTCAAAGAACGAGCCCTGGCGCACGCCAACCCTTCGAGCGTTATACCCGCACGCTTCCGGCCTCCCGACGCGCTGCTCGCTTTCCTGGAGAGCCTGTGATTATGCCGACAATCACCGCCCCCGAAAATCCGAGATCCCTCGCAAAAGAGGTGCGCGTGAGATCTGGCGCGGCATAATCGGGGACGCGGCATAATCTGGTCGAGCGCGCCTTGAAGAAAGCCATCCTTCATCGACGTTGGGTTGGGATGCGGATTAGGTCAGCGTGCCAAGCTGGAGGTCCCCGAATCCACTTCGTGCGAACTGCGGGAGTGAACATCAGCCGTGGCCATCAGTACATAATTTCAGAGACTTTCTAAGAACCGAAGTAAGTCGTCCTTGGCTTTGAAGCGGCCGCTACGAGTCCCTGGGGCCACGGCCGCTTTCAGCGCCTGCTCCTTCATACGCAGGTCGGCTTCGATGTAACCGTGCGTGGTCACCGGGCTTTCGTGACCGAGCCAGAGTGAGATCACTGTGATGTCGACGCCACCCTGCAGCAAATGCATTGCGGTGGCGTGACGGACCGTGTGGCACGTAATGTGGCGCCCGCGCAACTGCGGGCAGTGCACAGTAGCGGCGATCACTGCTAAGGCCATGCGCGCGGCGACAGCCGCGCGCGTCATTCTGTTGCCGAAACGATTGAAAAAGAGCGGTTGCTCAGGCTTCAACGCTTGCTGCTTAACCCAGTCGCGAACGCGATCCGCAGTCTCCCGCCACAGAGGAATCGTGCGCTGTTTTCTGCCTTTGCCATGCAGTCGCACGGAGGCCGGGTTTGCTTCCAGTTGCATGTCCTGGACACGAATATTGATCAGCTCAGAAATTCGAGCCCCCGTGTTGTACAGCAGCGCGAACATGATTTGATCACGTTGGCCGGCCCACCTCGATCCATCGGGCGCGGCCAACACGGCCTTCATTTCCTCGGCGGACAAGAACCCTAGCAGCGGTTTCTCGAAGCGCTTCAGCGGGATCGCCAGTACCTGCTGGGCTAGTCTCAGTGCTTGCGGATGCTGCAGACTGACATAACGGTAGAATGCGTGGATGGCAGCCAGTCGCGCGTTTCGGCTCCGGATGCAATTTCCACGTGCCGTTTCAAGATGATCGAGAAAACCCGTAATGAGCGCTGGGTCGAGATCTTCCAGCGCAAGCGTAGCCGGTGGCTTATGCAGCGTCTGCAGCGCAAAACTCAGAAGTAGCCGGAAACTATCGCGATAGGATTCTACTGTTCGGGGGCTCGCATTGCGCTGCTGAATCAAGCGCTCGACGAAAAAACGTTGCAGAAGAGCGGCAAAGTCGGTGGATTGACTTCTCGTCGTCATGAGACCGCCTTCGAGTAATTGTGAAAGCGCTCACCGGCCATTGCCATCAGTTCGGGGATGCCAGTGACGTACCAATACGTATCGGCGACGTGCTCGTGACCAACGTAAGTCGACAGTGCCAATACTACTCGATCGACATCCAGTCCTGCCTCGTAGGCACGCAAAATGTTCCTGACAATGAAGGTATGGCGAAAGTCCTGAACCCTATGCTGCGGGTAGTCGCCCCGTGGCTTCCAACCGAGCTCATCGGCCAAGCGGTGCAAGGTGCAACAGATGCGGGGCCGGGTCGGAGGTTGCCCATTGTCCAACAGAAAGAAATGATCATTCTGGGGCGACAGTACCCTCCGGTCGCGTTGCTGCGCATAGGCCTCAAGCGCGCCGACGGTGCTCGAATGCAGGGGGACGAATCGGTTCTTGTGGCGCTTTGTGCCGCGGATGGATAAGACTCCGCAGTCAAGATCGACATCAGCGCGAGTCAGACGCGTCGCCTCACCAATACGAAGTCCGCATGAAGCCAATAGCGCGTATACCGTTCCATAGGTCAGTGGGCGTAGTCCACCACGCGGGCGGAGCTTACTCGTCGCCTCCAGGAGATCGGCGAGCTCCTGCTCGGTGTAAATATGGGGCACCAGGCGACGGCGTGTTCTCCCAAACAGGCCAAGAGGTGGAATCTCGGCGTCGGAATCAAATTTTTGACAATACTTCGCAAACCCTCTGAGGCGTAGGATTCGGTGGGCTCGAGTGATCGGGGTTTGGCGCTTCGAGGTGCAGGCCCAATCAATCGCCAGCTGTACAGTTAGGCGCGCCGCGTGCTGTTGTTCAGCAAACCGGGCGAACTGCGGCAAATACAAGGATTCCGGCATGAGCGAAAATCCAAGACTGTGCCGGTATGACAGGTACGCGTCAACCCGGGCGCCCCACGATACGGTCCCATTCATAGCTGCCTCCCTGGCCCACGGCAAAGCGATGCGGCGCAGTCGCTCAAAGTCGACCTTGGCATATCGGGTGGTTGTCTGTAGTTCGCTGTGTCCGAGCAGATCGGCAATGGTTTTGAGTGATGAGCCGCAGCGTTGTAGACGAGTGGCCAGCGTACGGCGCAGCACGTGAGTCCCGCTGAATTGGGCGCCGAGTCCGCTACGAGTATAGGCCCGGTTCATAGCATTGGCCGCGGCGTGACGACCCAGAGGCTCATCAAAAGGAGCCACATGGCGGACGAACAACCGCCGAGTGCACGTTTTCGGGCGTCCCTTGCGCAAATACTCGGCGATAGCTGTACCTGTGGTCACAGGCAAAGGAAGAACCCGGACCCGTTGCCCCTTGGTTTTGCGCAACGTCAGGGTGCCCGCACGCCAATCGACATCGTCGAGCATGAGCTGCGTCACTTCCTGGCCGCGCAATCCAAGATCGCTCAGGCAGCGTGCCATGGCGAAATCGCGCAAGCCCTGTTCGCCCGGTCAAGTCAAAGGACCGCAGAAAGCGCTCCAACTGAGCGCCTGTCATGGTCTTGATGAGCTTCGCCTCATCGTAATGGGCCAACACCGGCAGCGCGGCCGAGAGCGACTCGGTGGAGTCTCCGTGCAGGGTCCGATACCGAAAATAGCTTTGCAGACTGGCGCGGATCACCCCGAGGGAACCCGGCCGATAGCGTTGGGTAAGCCCGATGATCCAATCTTCCACGCGCTGCGGCGAGAGGAGAGACAGGTCAATAGGGTCGACGCCGAAGTGGGCATCGAGAAAATAGCCGAACCACTCTGAGTCGGTACGAGCAAGTGGACATCGCAAGGCCGCACATATCGGCCAGATAGTGTTGAAACCCGAGCAATTCTGTTGAAACTGGAGTCGATGTCGGATCTGATGATTCGGGCTCGCCAAGCTGATGCAACAGCATCAACAAATGCCTGAGAGCGGCGCCAATCTCAAGACGTCCCCGAAAGCAGGGCTTTGGGCAGCCACAGGTTGGCAGATGCAGACGGATAAACTCTCTAACCGCTGTCTCGCCGATGTTTGAAACCGCGAGCTGCTTTGAGACTGCCCAGTAATTGAAATGGGCGAGTGCGCTCAGATAGTGGCGAACGGTGAACTCGCAATAGCGTTGGCGCTGCATGGATTCGACGTATTGAGGAATGATCGAACCCAGCGGCTGGGTTGCCAGCCAGTCGGGCCGGCTCAGGGAAGCGATGAACTGATCGATAGACATGAGAGGTCTCCCTTAAGGGCAAAGTCGCCTTACAGGAAACCACGATTAGGTACGGTTGCAAAGCCGCCTCTGCGAGCGTGAATCAGGCGGCGATGTACAAAGACGTCTCTCGTCGAGCTGAAGCTGACCTATCCGTAACCCTCACCCAACTGTCGATTAGGTGAATATTTACCTAATCGACAAGAACTCGCTGTTTTACAAGACCCGGAATGGAGCGCGGATGGGCGATCTGTTCATGAGCCTGATCCACACCTGCGAGTTGAACGGCGTCAATCCATTCGACTATCTCATCGAGTTACAGCGGCACGCCGAGGAGCTCAAGCAGCGTCCAGCGGAGTGGATGCCATGGAACTATCGCGACACTCTGAAGCAGCTGGCCACGCCCGCCGCGGCGTAGTAGGATGGATCCTTCCTGGCCGAAAAGGATCGACTGCGGCCACGCATATCGGACCTGCTGAAATGCCCGTAAAACGGGGCTCCGCGAAAGCAAAAACTGAACACCTTTTCGGCCAGGCACCGAGCCGGGTGAAAATGTTCCGGGCGGGCCTGTATGCCCGCGTCTCCACCAACGATCAGCAGACGCTGGCGATGCAGAGCCGCGCCATGCGGGAGTACGCCGCCCGGCGCGGCTGGACCATCGTCTTGCAGGTCCGAGAGGTGAACTCCGGGGCGGCGCGGCGCGAGGCCCGCGAGAAACTGCTAGAAGCCGTCCGCCGCCGGGAAATCGATGTGGTGCTGGTGTGGCGACTGGATCGCTGGGGCCGGTCGGTTACGGATCTGCTGGCCACGCTTCAGGAACTGGAGCATCTCGGCGTCGGTTTCGTATCGCTGACGGAGGCACTGGACCTCGCGACACCGGCCGGTCGCGCCATGGCCGCCATGCTTGCCGTTTTCGCCGCGTTCGAGCGAGAAGTTTTGCAGGAACGAACCAAAGCGGGCATGGCTCATGCGCGGGACAACGGCAAACGACTGGGCCGGCCGGCAACCGCCGCCGTCCACGCTGCGGAAGTCCGGAAACTATACCGCGCCGGCATCAGCAAATCTGAAATCGCTCGCCGCCTCAACATCGGCCGAACCTCAGTGCGCCGGATCCTCGGCTGACCTATTTCAACGGGAAATCACGTCCAGGGGCCGGCTACGCACGCTCACCGAAAACTCACGATGATCCGATCGGTGGCGTGCAACTTGGGGGCACGCTTGCGGCCGCGATTGAGGACCAGCAGTTGATGCCGAACCAGAACGGATTCGGCAACGACGGAACGGACTCCGCTTGGCCTCGCCAGTCGGGCTACCGTGACGATCAAATGAACGAATAGGATGAGGAACTCGCGCATCCCGGCAATCGTATCAGCCCGTCAAGAATCTCCGAATTCAGGCTAATTTGGCAATTCGCCATGGACAAGCTAATTGAGGCGATTTCCTTCTAGATCTGGCGTAGATATCCCGTCAAACGCAACGACACTTCGGGTCGTAGTGCGGGATGTTGGTTCAGGAGCACTCGGCTCTTTGGGCTCGACCTGTCAAGCCCCACGAACGCTGAATCAAGTGCGATACGCCACCGCTCAGCACGCATCCGCCGCCGTGACTGACGGGTTCGGCCCATTGTTGAACGGGTTGAAGTACGTGTACGCCGTCTTCTCGAATGGATTGCCACAGCCATTCGCGTCCAATCCCAAGTAGCCGCGTCCGCCCGCCTGCGCTGCTCCGATGATCCCCGCTACAGTCACATAGGTTAAGTAGAAGCCAATCTCACCGAGTGCCGCCACAGTGCGCGTGTGATACGACTCGTGCTGAGCAAGGTCATCCCTCACCTGCCCGCCTGCCGTGAACAGCCCGCTTTGCGTATACACGACGGCCCCGATGGTGATCGCCGACATTCCCGGGCCCACCTCTACAAACAGCGCTCCCCGCCGGAAATCCACCTTCTTTCCCGCAATCGCATACCCGGCCACCACAAAGAGTCCCAGAATTGTCGTGATGGGCGACCGGATCAACTTAATAATCCAACTGAACACCCAGGCGGCCGTACTGTTGCTCTGGTCGAGAAGTGGAGTCAGCGCGACGCCAAGGAACGATGTCACAGTCCAAACCACCAGCGCGACCTTCGCCGCGGCGAGTCCGGCAGCAGCGCCCGCGCCCAGCCAGAAGCCGAGTCCGTAGAACCCGAGCACCGTCAGCACAGCACCGATGATTCCGCCGACGATCCACACCAGCCACTCGTCCCACGTCCTGGCACCGTTCGCCGCCGCACCCGCGGCGCCGACAATCGCCCCGACAATCGCGGCAATGATCAGCGCGACGATCAGCGGCGCGATCTCGCCGGTCGGATCCGTGAAGTTCGTCGGATTGCAGTACGCGTACGCATACAGGTTCCCTGCCGAAAGCAGAGGCGGAATCTTGTCCTGATGCACAATCAGGTACGGATCCGGCGTCAAAAAGCGGCCCAGCATCGGCCGGTAGTAGCGCGCTCCAAGCAGCATGATGTCCAGCCCTTCGGCGAAACGCCCGCCCTGGAACGTGAATGCCGGCTCAATGACCATCGATATGAACAGCCGTCCATAGGGCGTGTATTCATCGTTGCCGACGAACGCCCCGGTCACGAGATTCGTCACGACATTGACGTTGCCCAAACGGTCCAGGTGATGAATCAGCGTGTCGCCCGCCGCCGGAACCACCGCCAGCCGCCGGTCTTCGTCGAAAACCACCTTGACGTTCCCGGTCGGCTCTACCAGAAAGATTCCCTCCACCTCGTAACGCGTCTCAACTCCCGCCGGATTCGTGACAGTGCTCTTCACACGCCGGTCGTTGTGGTCGTACGCATAATCGATTCTCGTGCCGTCCGGCCGCACCACGGCCGTCAGCCGGTGCCGCTCGTCATACTCGAGCGTGCCAATCGACGGGTCCACGGTGAGATTGCCCGATGCATCGTACGTGTATTCAGGATTTGCTACCGCCCGCCGTTTGACGATCCGGTTCGGGTGGGCCGCATCGCCGGTCTGAAGCCCGTAGTCGATATCCTCAGCGAATGACTCGCCCGAGAACGTGATGTTGCCGAGTTCGTCATAGCGATAAGAAAAGTCGAATCCCGGCTGGCTGCCGGTAGCGTGCACCAGGCGGTTGCGTCCGTCGTACTCGAATGTCTGATTCATCCGGACTTTGCCCGGGACATTGGACAGATCATCGATTGACGCCACTTGCCCGACCGAATCGAGTTGATAGACCAGGTGCTGGAACTTCGCAGGACCGCCGGCCGGCTGCGTCAACACTTCGTCAATCAGGTAGTCTCCCGGCGTGAAGTGACGCCGCGTCTCGACACCGTTGCGATACAGCAGTCGCGTACGCTTGCCCGTCGGTCCGTACTCGATCGTATCGACGTAACCCGGAATCGACGTGAGCATGCCCGCGGCGCTGTACGTGTACGTCACGTTCGAGCCGTCCGGGTATCGAACACCGGTGATCTTCCGCTGTCCGTTGAACGCGAATCCGGTGGTGAAGTTCGTCGGATTCCCCGCGATCGTGCGGCGGGTTTCGCTGACGTCGCCGTTCGGCGTGTACGAGTAGTCCACCGTGCCGAACGAGCCCACCACCCGCGCCAGTCTGCCGGTGAGATTCGCGCCTGCTCCCGCATCGTAGGTGTAACTCTCGATCACCGGTCCAGCCGCGCCGCCTGTACGCAGTTCCGTCATGCGTCCCCGCATGTCACGAGTGTTGAACAGTACACGGCCATCGGCGTCGGTCCGCTGCACTTCATTGTTGGCGGCATCGAAAACGAAGGTTGAAATAGCCGACTCCGCCCCCGTGATCCGGATCCTGTTCCCCCACAGATCGAAGTTGTTCTCGAGTACCGTGTGCCCGGCTGAATCTACAATGCGCACAAGCCGCCGCAGTGGATCGTAATCGCGCCGCTGCTCGTATTCGCCCGCCGTATCGAACTCGACAAGCGATACCGCGAGTCCGATCGCGTTCATCCGGCTGACGCGCGTGGGCGGCGTGGCAGGATTCCCATCCAGCGCATCTGCCGCATCCGGACCGTAGAAACGAACCTCGTTACGCACGTACCGGTGCGCCGTTTTGCGGCCGTTGAACAGAGTCTCTTCCACGACGCGGCTGGCAAAGTCGCGCTTCATCGTCCGCACAATCACACCGGCCGGCGGAACGCTGTCGAAGTCCGGCACAGCCGAAAAATAAGCATCGCGCTCACCGATCTGGCGCTCGTGAATCGAAATGAGATTCTGCTTTCCGGCAGCCCACATTCCGTTCTCGGCGGTGAGTTTGGTCTGGCAGAGCCGCGCGCATCCATCGAAGTAGTCGTATTTGATGTGCCCCGGCTGGGCGTCGGCGGGATCGATTCGGATGCGCGCGATCGTGCAATTCGGAACGGTGTCGATGCGATATTCGTAGGTCTCCGAGGGTGCCCCCGGAAGCGCGCCGCGCTCGGACACGGCAATAATTCGCCCCAGAGCGTCATATCCGTTCTCAATCACGTGACCGTTGCGGTCGGCAACGCGCGCGAGTTGTTGCGCTACTGGATCGAATTGGAAAGTGCGTGGCGCCTCGCCATCCTCGCTCACCGTCACCGGATGGATCGACTCTGCGTCAAACGCAAACACGGTACGCAGCCCGAGTGGATCTACGCTCTCCACTTGATTGCCAAAGCTGTCGAATCGTGCGCGCCCCACTTCCTTGACATACACGCTGCCAAGATCGGCGTCCGCTTCAATCCGGTAGAGCGTCGCGAGAATCGCCGGCGCCACACCGCCGTACGATTCTTGAATCTCACGGTCGGTCAGCGCCACCTCGGTCTGGCGGGTCTTGAATCCGTTCTCAACCAGCCCCAGCGCGAGCCCATAGAACGCGGGTCCATCGTAGTGGAACCGCATGTCCTTCAGCCTTCGCCCCGCTCCGTCGGTCTTGCGGATGCGGCTTTCAAAGCTCGTCAGTCCTTTTGTGGCGTGGGAGGCAAATGAGGTCTCGGTGATCAGCCGGTCCGTTTGCGGATTGCCGCCCGAGTCTGTCCAGAAGCTCTGGTGATCTTCGCGCGTGAGATTTCCAACCGCGTCGTAAGTGTTATCGATCGTCTCGCTCTCGTACACGACACCGGCCTCGAAATGGTTGTTCAACCTGGAAGTATGAAGCGACAAATATGCCGGTTTGTCCGCGGTGGTCCCCGGCACCACCCTCGCTTCCCAAGTGGAATCCTCGCGCTGGCGCACCTCACCGGTCAGCGGATCGATCAACTCCGTGCGATGCGGCTGTCCCTTGCCGGCCTGGAACGCCGGATCGGCTGCCGACGCCCCACGATTGTGGAAGTAGTAGCGCTGCTCCACGGGCGATTCGTTCGGACCCGTAGTGCGAAAAGAATCCACACGCGCAAAGCCCAAATACTCGCGCGACCATCCGTCGAAATGCCCGTCGTGATAGCGGAATTCGGTAACTGATTTCTCGCCGGTCACGGCATCGCCGAGTCGCATCGCCTTAACCACCGAGACAGGGAACGGCAAGTATCCGGACCAGCGGATTCCCTCGCGAAGGTCCGCCGCGCGCTCGAACGATGACGTGGTGTACTCGATGGACGTGACCAACCCGGCGTTATTATCGATCGACGCCAGCATATACGGCTTCACGCCGTCGAGCAGATCGCAATACCAATATTCATGCGGCCGCGAACGATTGCTGTCGCTCGTGAACAGGAAACCCAGCGTCCCGGAGCCCGTCATATCGGCCAGCAAGAACCGCTCTACTCCAAGACGCGGCGCACGATCCAGAATGATCGGGCCACCAAAGCGTTCTCCGCCACAGTTCAGGTAAATGCGGATCTGACCGTTCGCGTTGAGGATCAGATCAGCGGCGCCATCGCCATTCACGTCCGACAGGTACACATCTTCATCCGGCCTTGGCACTTCGAACGCCGGCGTCGCGTCCATCACGCGCTCCGCTCCCCACTTGCCGTTTCCGAGATAAGGAAAATAGACAACGCGGCGCGAGTACAACAACACCAGGTCCGTGTGACCGTCGCCGTTCATATCGGCGAAGCGCATCCGCTTCTGCGATTGCCGGAGATCCGGCAGGCCGCTGGCGGCCAATGAAACCGGCCCTTCCCAGGATTCGCCGTCCCGATTGAAGAACGCCATCGGCGATCCGTTACGGAACGTCAGCAGGTCCGCCACCCGGTCGCCATCCAGGTCGAGGAGATAGCTCCCCTCTTCGTTCAAGTCGAAGCTCGGTTCCAACGTGACCGACCGCTTCCGCTCGAAACCGTTCTCAGGATCGTTGGGATAATAGCCACCGCCCTTCGATTTCCCCACTACCAGGTCGGCCGTCCCGTTTCCGCGCAGGTCCGCAAATCGAACCCCCGGGTCGCTGAGCTTCAGCCCTTGTGGAATCTGCCTGAGTGGTTGCGGCGGCCCCCAGTCCAACCCGCCGCGGTTCTCCCAATACGTCGCTCCGCTGTCACCCATGCGCAGGACGCCGGGCAGGCTGGTGCCGCGCAGGTCCACCAGTGTGACATCAGGATCGAGTGCCGGAGGCGGAACGGTGTTCGACGAGAACTTCTCGATCCGTCTGTTCTCGGAACTGAACCGCGTATAAGCAAACGTCAGCGGAGGCAGTACAGTTGGCTGCATGGCTCCGTTCTCGAATCGCCAGCCGGTCAGCGCCACTTGTGTGAGCAGCGATGTCTGCGTGTACTCGGCGTCCTGATAAGTGAAATCGAGAGTGCGGACCAGCGTGTTCGGCGCAAGCCGGTCCTGGTGCAATTCGATCCGCACGCAGCGCCGCGCAGTCCGGATTTCGAATCCGCTGTCGAATTGAGACCAGGGATCGGGCCGTGTCTCATAGATACATTCGAAGCGGAACACACTCCAGCGAATCGTCTTCAAATACTGCTGCGTTCCGTCAGCCTCGTAAACGAAATCGATGTCTCGGCCGCCGGGAAACGTCATGCGGTCGAGCAGCCATCGGTATACTCGTGGCGAGCCGTCGACAGTCCCTGTAACCGTGCTCGAAGCCGCGGAGCCGAAGCGCATGTCCACGAGATTCGGAGCAGTCGAGGTCCACTGCGAGCCGTCGAAACGGAAAACCTGGGGGTTGTCGCCGATGAACGGCACGAACTCGCCCGATCCTGACGGTACCAGCGGCTGCGCCCCGGAAACCGTGTACTCGCGCTCGCCCTCAGGCGCGAACGCCGACTTCCGCTTGCGCTCGATGAACGGAACTGTCAGCGCCCAGCCGAGTCCGAATGGACTGTTGCCCGCCCCGTGTTGTAAGCCAGGTCGAGCTTCGGCGATAGCCCGCCCGGGCCGGCTGGAAGTTCGATGGGCACCTTGTAAGAGCCGCCGCCCATCGCCAGGTTGGGCTGAAAAGCGTCTCCAATCGAGCGTATGCCGCCGCCGTTGCCCGAACTCGAGGTATTGGTCTCTCCGACGCCGCTCTTCTTTTCCATGACCGCTCTCTGTACCTACAGCGTGCCATCGGCACGATAGGTGAACGTATAGCTGAAGAACAATTGAACATCGGAGATGTTCGTCGTATCCGTTGGAGCGTCCAGTTGCACGGTAAATTCGTCAAGGGGCGACACGCCTTTCCACGCGTTGAACGGCGCCATCGTTGCCACCGCCCCTTGCAAGACTCCGTCCGCATCCGCGTTGCCGGTGACCGTCGAATTGTCCGAGGTCCGTGTCACCTTCACTGCGACGCCGGCCAGCGGACCGCCCGTCTTCGGTAGCAGCCGCACGCCAAACGCACTGAGCTTCAGATCGCTGTAGTTGTAGGCGAAGAACGATTGATTTAGCGAGAACGAGACCTTGCGATCGGCATCCAGCCGGAAGTACTCGTCCGGGAATTGGAAGCGCGCGCTGAGCACCGTAGAGCGTCCGCCCGTATTGGGATAGAGCGCCTTGGTGTGGGTCGCCAGCGAGTCGCTGTAGTCCGCGTCGAAGTACATCGCGAACTTGATATCGCTGATCGCGTCGTAGTCCAGATTGTTGGACGATCGCGGAATCTCAATCGTCCAGTTGCACTGCGGCCCCATATTCTCGAACAGTCCGAGGATTTCATCCGAGGGTGCGAACACAGTAATGTCGCGGCGGAACTCGTAGCTCGAAAGCAGCATGCGCTCCACGGGCATGACTCGCGTCAGCGCCACCCAGTTGCCGCCCACCAGCCGCCACTCTGAGTTGATTCCCTGGTTGGTCAGCTTGCCCACCGCGCCCTCAAGAGGCACCAGACCTTCCACAAAAAGTTCGAGCTTCTTGATCTTCCGCCGGTAGCTGCCCGGGAACCGCCGGTCGAACATTTCGAGATACGTGCGGAATGGCAGGATGCCGGTCGTCAGGAACGTCGCGTATTCGGCCGGAAACTCCTCGCGAATGAGAACAGCATGCGGACCGGGTTCTTCTTCTGCGCATGCTCCAGGTAATCGACCGTGAACGACTGTATGTCGCGCTTGAGCAACTCTCCGCCGAGCAGCGTCGAGGCACCCATGCCGACGCCGTAATCCAAGCGGATGCGGTGCAGGCTGCGGTCGAACTCAAGTTCGTAGGCGCGTTCCATAATGAACGCGGCGTAAATGGCGATGTCCAGGTAATAGCCGGCCAGATCCTGCAGTTGATTCGCCAGTTGGAACCACATGTCCTCATCGAACATCCGGTCCTGCGAATACTCGAGCACCTGCTGCGATCCTTCGAGGCGCTTCTGTGCAAGCGTAACGTTAAGCGCCTGGATTTGCTGCCGGATAATGGCCTGCGCCTCGCGAGTCTGCGCGATCCCGACTTCCGCGGCCGCCTCAGCCTGTTGCCGCACGAGTTTGTCGCGCTGCATCTCCCAGTTGAGCCACTCGCGTTTTTCACCGACCGTATCGAAGAAGTCCTCCACGGTACCGTCGTAGTCATGGCTTGACCCGTCGTAATGAACATTGGTGTACGTAATGTCCTGGTCGTTGGCTGCGTTGCTCGCCCATGCCAGCGCGGCATTCATCGACGTCAGGTCCCTTCCGTCCGTGTCCCAGTCCGTTACCGACTGATCGGCGTGATCCTTGCGCAGCTCGGCATACTCGCGAGTCTCAGTCGCCGCCTCAACCTCCAGGGCGGCATCGTCCATCCGCTTCTGTTCGATTTGCAGTGCCACTTGGTTTACATCCGCGGCGTTCTGCAACTGCATGTGCTCCAGCTTCTGGTTCTCCGCCGTCGAGCGAAAAGTAATGAATGAACGCTCGGCCTCGGCAGCGTTGTCGGCCAGATAGGTCGCGGCATTTTGCAGATATTTGAACCGGAAGATGGGCGCATAGTCCGGAGGCAACCCAAGAAAATTGAACCCCTGCGCGATGTATTGCAGTTTCGTGTAGGCCGCGATGACCGCCTCAGCCACCTTGGGATTAACAGCCGCGTGCGGCAGGTCTTTGATCTCTTTCGCCACCTCGGCTGCCGCAGTCCGCAGGGATGAGAACTGAGCTGGCGCATAGAGTGGCGATCCGATGGGCACTACCCCCGCGGTTGTGATGATCCGCTCGTATTTGGTCTTGGCGTCCGCCGCAAGGCCGCGCCGGAATAGTGTCTCCGCCCACTTCAGGTGCGCGTTGGCGAGCTTGAGCCACACGAATGGCGCCTCGATACCAAGGTTCAGGAACGGATACGCGAGCACTGACTGATACTCGCTGATCGCATTCGGATACATCCCCATGGCGAGATAGCAGTCTCCAATCGCGATCGGAAGAACAAAGAAATAGAGGTGAACGAAGTAGGAAACGAAATTGACTTCCACCTGTTCGTAGAAGTTGATGCCTTCGAGCGTGGTCGCCGAAATGCGCGGCGTGTAAATGGCGCTCATCACATTGGCCTGGTAACCGGCCGCATCCAGGGCGAGCGTCTTTGTACCGGCAGGCGAGAAAAGACCGGCTTGTCTCGGAACGGCGGCGGTAGCGTGAGACACAATCAGTTGTGGAGCAGTCTGCCAGCCTGCCGGACTCGAGATCATCACCGGCTTGGTTGTTTGCAGGTCGGGGAGGTTCACCGAGAGCGTCAGTCTCGGCGCACTGACGGGGATAGTGATAGGTGCTTCATCCGTCAGCAGCGCTGACAGAGGGATCGAACTACCTCCTACAAGCGGGAGGATTGCGGTCGCAACCGGTCCCAGATGAGTCGGGGTCGAAGGTCCGGTCGTCCTGAGTTCCGACGTGATGTTGGCCCGATTGGCTTGCATTACGCCGAGCGCCACGGTGTCGTTGAGTTGCTTGTAGATATTCTCGGCCATCGAGATGTCCTCGAGAGCCGTTCTCAGTACAACAGGCCGCTGCTGACCCTTTGTGTACGCAGTCCGCATCGCAATCGATTCCTCGATCGTTTGCGCAGCCAGCTTCAATTGTCCGCTGTCCGCCGCCTGCGTGGCCACCTGTTGATAGACCTTCACTGCCTGGTCCACCGCACCGGTCACAACCAGGTCGCGAGCCGCTCCTAGCAGTCCATTGATATCCGTCGTCGAAAGGATCTTCGAATCGAGGCCAATCGCGCTGAACTTCTGGAAGACGGGATTCGCCGTTATTTCGCTCGCCTGGAACAGCCGCGTGTCCGTCAGTTGCATCTCGATCGGATCGCCGGGATTCGGCCGCGTGTACAGGCGGCGAGAGAACTCCATGAGGCGTTTGGGATCGATCGCTTTGTAGTCGATATCCAGAATCGTGTGCAGTCCCGGCGACTTCGGCATCTCGGGATGGCTTTGCACCAGGATCTTGTACCGCAGCGATTTGTAGTTATCCAGCGCAATCGAGTATTCGCGATGAAAGTAGTTGAGGTTCGCCTCCGACAGCAGATCGCGGTAATCCCGCTCGGTCGCGTCAGCCGGATCAGCGACCGCCATTCGGGATTGAGCACGTTCGGTGATCCGCGGATAGAGCTTTCGCACGGATACGAAATTCTCGGAGTAGATGGCCATGGTGGTTCCTCCTCGAGCGACGCCTCTAAACCAGGATTTCCATTTTGGCACCCGGCACCGGGTCAGTATACACCCAATGGCCTTCCTTCAATCCTCCGGATTGGGTTCTCTTCTTCGGGAGCCGTGTTCGGCTTCCGCAATGCGCAATTTTCGCCTGCCGCCAAAAACCCCCGGACCCGCCGCTTCGCCTAATTAGATTGCTGCTACCCGGAGATTAGGGACTAACCTCAACCGTACGAAAAACAGGGCGTTTCCGAACCGCCCTTCTCGCTCTGCAAGTGCCGTGTTGGTCGCGCTCGTAAACCTCTGAATCTGCGTAGGCTTTCCGTACACCCCAGATTCGCGATGAGGAACCGGCGTTGCCGTCCAGGCTGCAGTGGGGACGCTCAAACGGGTCGGTTTCCGGAATATCGAAATCAAGTTGCCAGGACTACGGTGCCCATCCGCTGATCGTTTACGCGACGAGTACCCGCCCTGGCGTTCCGGCTATGATGGCCGGGAGATGCTGCCCATGGCGAATTGATAGAATCACGCCGCAATTGGAGTGGTACAACCCTCGACAGTGCCTTCGCCACTGATACGAATCAAGACCTAGTGGAGTCACAGATCCGGAAACGGCGGGCTCTGGCAGGCGTCCTTCCAGCCCCGCATGCGTTCGATAGCCATTAAAGTAATGCTGAAAATCGAGCAGCTTCGTCTCGAGATCGTCCGGGGTCCAGAATAGCATCCGGTCGAGGTACTCGCGCCGAATCGTCCCGATCAACCGCTCTACGAAGGGGTGAGAAAGTGGCACGTAAGGAATAGTCTCGATCTCGGTTACCTCGAGTACCCGAAGATTGGCTTGCCACTGGTGGAATCGATACAGCGGATCATGATCCGAGCTGAGGTATTTGGGCAGACCGTGCCCGCGAATCGCTCGCTGAAACATCCGGCACAGCGACACTCCATCGACGATGCCGCTGTGGACACCAAACCCGATTACCCGACGCGTAAATTGGTCCATCACAACCAGGACCCAATGTGTTCTCAGGGT
>CAVTTC010000009.1:0-779662 GCA_963737465.1 uncultured Acidobacteriota bacterium | reverse complement strand
CCCTAGTGTTTAGGATCGCGAGGTCGGCGGCCCTATTTTCGGCGCCTCCTGGGCCGAGGCGCCCCACAAGTCGCGCTCCTGGGGGACAAGTTCTTGAACGGACCCATTCCTTGATTTCAGCGGGAAGGCAAGAGCGCAATCCCCTCAATGGGCTGAGTGAATAGCATCGGGCTTAGACGTGCCGTGCGCTGATCGCGGGGATCGCGGGGTCCGCTGCGACGGGAACCGGAACGAGGCGGGTATAATAGCCTGATACGCGTGGTGTCTACCCCGCTACTGGGCGCCTATGAGGAGGGACGATGTGCGATCAGGATCATTTTGAAACAGACCGGCAAGAGTACGAGGCTCGCGGCCTGGTGACACGGAAGCAGTTCGGCGTCCTGCTGGGAGCTGGCGTCGCGATGATGCTGCCGCGGGCCGCCAATGCGGTTACCGTGGTCGAAACGGATGTGACGGTCACGACGCCGGACGGCTCGGCCGACTGCTACTTCGTGCATCCGGCGAGCGGCACCGCTCCAGGGGTACTGGTGTGGCCGGACATATTCGGGCTGCGGCCGGCGTTCCGGCAGATGGGCAAACGGCTGGCGGAATCGGGGTATTCGGTTCTGGTGGTGAATCCCTTCTACCGTGTTAAGAAAGCCCCGACCGCGGAGGCCGGCGGCGCAACTCCGGTCCAGGATTTGATGCCGCTGGCGCGAGCGCTGAACGAGACGACGCAGATGACGGATGCGAAGGCGTTCATCGGATGGCTGGACGGGCAGAAGTCGGTTGCCAAGGATCGGAAGGTGGGCACGCAGGGATATTGCATGGGCGGCCCGATCGCATTTCGTACCGCGGCCGCCGTGCCCGATCGGGTCGGGGCTGTCGCCTCATTCCATGGCGGCGGACTGGTGACCGATGCTCCGAACAGTCCACACCTGCAGGCTGCGAAGAGCAAGGCGCAGTTTCTGGTTGCGATCGCGGAGAATGACGACCAGCGGTCGCCGAAGGACAAGACGGTGCTGAAGGAGACGTTCGCCAAGGCGGGGCTGACTGCGGAGATCGAGGTGTATGCGGGGGCCGCGCATGGTTGGTGTCCACCGGATTCGCGAGTGTATAACGAAGCTCAGGCGGAGAAGGCTTGGGGGCGGTTGCTGGCGTTGTATGGGAAGGCTTTGGGGTGATTGGGGTGGTGTTGGGTGAGCCGGAGAAAAGCACTCTCGACACTTAGGCTGGCACCGATTGAGTGGCTTGAGAGGAAGGTCCGCAGGTGCACCGGGCGGCGTTCGTAGTGGCGTGGTCATCTGCGGCTCTCGAAGACAGCGGAGAAGAATTGCGTGAAGCGAGTCGCCCTTTCCTGGAGCAGCGGCAAAGATAGTGCTTGGGCGCTGCACATCCTGAGACAAACCCCCGGCGTCGAACTCGTAGCCCTGATCACAACTTTTAACTCCGCGGCGGATCGCGTTGCCATGCATTCCGTTCGACGCCGTTTAGTTGAAGCACAGGCCGAACGAGTGCGTTTGCCGCTGTGGTCCGCAGAGGTTCCTTGGCCGTGCGCCAACGGCGTTTATGAAGAGCTCATGACTGGCATTTGCCGTCGCGCCGTGGCCGCAGGCGTGAGCACCATTGCCTTCGGGGATCTCTTTCTCCGCGACGTTCGCGAGTACCGTGAGCGCCAACTCAAGGGGACTGGCCTCGAACCCCTGTTTCCGCTTTGGGACCTCCCGAGCCGGGCGCTCGCGACTGAGATGATCGATGCCGGCATCCGGGCGAAAGTAATCTGCGTCGATCCGAAGCGCTTGGATCGCAGTTATGCCGGTCGCGATTTCGATCCTTTGTTCGTGGCCGATTTGCCGTCAGGCGTGGACCCGTGCGGGGAGAATGGCGAATTTCACACGTTCGTCCACGATGCCCCGGAATTCTCATCGCCGATCAATATACTTGTCGGCGACGCGGTGGAGCGCGACGGATTTGTATTCGCGGACGTGTCATAACCAGCGGATTAATTCTGCCGGGATTGTCGGCGAACGGGAAGTTTGAGGGTCCGCCTTCGAAGCTTGCCCGCTTACATCCGACTTTTGGGCGACGATCGGCCTACCGCTTCGTCTCCGACTGTGAAAGCTCAACCGCTCGGCGCAACCCCAAAAGTGGAAGCTCGGGGACAAATTCGTCGAACAGGTGCTCGTCCTCGAAGAGTCGCCCAAATCCCCCGGTTCCGACAACAAACGGTTGCTCCTTGGCAAAGTGCGCCTGCGTAACGGAAGCGGCAAGCGATCGTACGGTAGCCAGAGTGCCGTAGTATAAACCCGACTGGATACTCTCGACTGTAGAACGCCCCAGAACCTCGGAGGGACGAATGATCTCCACCGCGGGCAACCGCGCGGTCTGTGACTCCAGCGCCGCCATTGAGATGTTTATCCCCGGCGTGATAATTCCGCCGAGATACTCCTTGTCTTTAGTAACGGCGCAGAGCGTGGTCGCAGTGCCAAAATCGATGATCAGCAAATTGCGGCCAGGAAATCGGGTGAGCGCGCCGATCGCATTTGCGATCTTGTCGGCGCCAACTTCCAAAGGGTTGCGATAGCGGATCTTCAGCCCTGTTTTCGCGCCCGGCTGAAGAAGAAACGGTTCGAAGCGGAAGTACTTGCGGAAGCAATTGCGGAGCGAGTGTACGGCATCCGGCGCCACCGAACAAATCCCAGCCATGTCGATCTCCTCCGGATCGACTCCGTTCTCGCGAAGCGTAGTGCGAAAGAACGTTCCAAATTCGTCAGACGACGCTCGGATGCTCGAGGTCCGCCGAAAGGTGATCTTCAGAACCTCGCCATCATACACTCCGCAGAAAATCTGACTGTTGCCGACGTCGAGGGTTAGCAGCATAATTAACGGCACCCGGAAATCGGCACGGGTTTGATCTCCGTGACAGGCACGTTGTCGATGAGACGCACTCCGTCGAGACGCGCCGCGGCAAACCGCCTTCCCCAGCGCTCCTCGACATATTCCACGACAAACCCCTGTGCGTCGAGCATCGCCCACGCTTCAGCGGGGCCGGCTGTAGTGGTTAAAGCCCGGAACAGATAAGCTGCCTTGTCCCGGGATTCCGGCGACAGCAGCATGTTCCTGGAACTCATCGCCAGCCCGGACTCCTCCCGCACGGTCGGACAGGGAACGATCTTCGTGGGAAGGAAAAACTCCTGCACCATCTCCGCGACGACCTTCAGCTGCTGGTAATCCTTCTCTCCGAAATAAACCCGATCCGCGCGAACGAGGTTAAGCAGCTTCAACACGACAGTCAAGACGCCTTGAAGAAACCCCGGCCGGTGCGCTCCTTCCATCACCGCGGCGCTGCTGTCTGGCTCCACCCGGAAACAGTAGCCATTCGGATACAGTTCCGATGCGGGCGGTATGATTACCTCGTCTGTTCCAAGGGACTCCAGAAGTTCCAGATCTTTATCGAGCGTGCGCGGGTATCGGTCGAGATCATTGGGATCGTTGAATTGTGATGGGTTTACAAAGATGCTCACAACGACGATCTCATTTTCTGCGCGACAGCGCTCCACGAGCGAAGCGTGTCCCCGGTGAAGCGCTCCCATAGTGGGGACAAAGCCAATACTGCGACCAGCCAGGGCGCGCCGCCGGTCCAGCCAGCCGGCTATGGTGTTCCAAACTTCGGTCAAGAATAACTCTCCTCTGTTGAGGGGAAAGTCCCCGATTTGACCGCTTCATCGAAGCGTGCGATTGCGTCCAGAATGCTGCGCGCGCCATCCAGGAACGCGCGGGCGAACTTTGGGTGAAAATCCAGGTTCATGCCCAGAAGATCCTGAAGCACCAATATCTGTCCGTCGCATCCCGCGCCGGCGCCGATGCCGATCGTCGGGATGCGAAGAGCGTTCGTGATTTCCTGCGCAACTTTTCCGGGAACACACTCCAACACGATTGCGAAAACGCCAAGCTCTTCGAGAGCGGTTGCCTGACGGGCGATGTCCTGCGCCGATTGGGCGCTTCGACCCTGGACTCGAAAGCCTCCGTAGGCTTGAAGGGATTGAGGCTGGAGTCCGAGATGACCCATCACGGGTATCCCACTCTGTACCAATCGTTGAATCACATCCTCATGCCCGTCTACACCCTCGATCTTGATGGCATTTGCGCCGGCTACCATCAAGACAGATGCCGAATCCAGCGCAGCGGCCAGTCCTTTACGGAAGGACAGAAACGGCATGTCCGCGACGACGAATCTGCCGGCCGCGCCGCGCACGACCGCTTCGGTATGGAGACCCATCAAGTCGATGCTGGCGGACAGCGTAGAGGGATGGCCATGCATCACCATGGCGGCGCTGTCGCCGACTAGGATTCCATCGATCGCGCTTCGGGACAGCATACGGGCAAACGTGTAGTCGTAGCACGTAACCATCGAAAGCTTGCGGCCTTCGTTCTTGGCCCTGAGAAAATCGTTGCCGCACATGATTCACCTCGTTCCAAAGGAAGCGAGCTGACAGCGCAGGATGTAGAAGGAGTGGGATCGTCGCTCAGCATCGCCTTGGTACCTGTCAAAACCTGATCAAGTCCCTGGACTTACATGCAGCCCTGGAGGGCAGCAGTGTTCAGTAGTCGCTGCATCTGTCAGCGCTGGAAAAATTATAGCAGCACGGGCCGGGTATCGCGGTCTGTTCACCCGCCGAAAGCGCCGCAGCGTAGAGATGCTCCAATTCGCGGTTGGTCGGCCACCCTTCCCCTACTCTTTGGTAGATCGGCGGCTGTGGATTGTGGAAGGGGGCGCCGTGATCCAGGAACACTCAGTCAGAAGGGCGGGCAAATCCCGGTCTGCTACAAATCTTGGGCGATCTTTCATTGCTTGCTGTCGTTGAGGTACCGCACTACGATGTAAGGGCCAAGCGCCTAATGCCACCCGTAGAGCCGCAGCAACCAACAGCCTAGCCGTTAATCGGGCGCGAGCTGTGAAAACCAATCGGCTCCGGGCGCAGTGCGTAGTGAGGAGGATCCATGGGCAACGATGAGCGAGACCAAGCCGCCCGCGGTGGCTCTGCCGACATGGGATGGGGCGCGCTCTGCCGGATGGGTGGAGTCGCCACAATCATTCTGATGGTGTACAGCCTCGCAACGATGGTGCAACTCGCAGTCCTGGGTGGACAACCGACGACCGCTGCCGAAGCTTTCAGCCTGTTGCAGAATAACCGCGTACTGGGACTACTGCGTCTCGATCTCCCAACGGTGTTTGCGCTGCCTCTGTATTACTTTGTGTTTCTCGGCCTGTTTGTGGCCCTGTGGCGAACCGATGCCGCGTACGCCACGCTCTCGACGTCACTCGCGTTCGTTGGCGTCACACTCGTGCTCGCAACACCCACCGCGCTCTCGATGCTCTCGCTCAGTGAGAAGTACGCGGCCGCCACGACAGAGCCAATGAGAATCCAGTTCCTGGCCGCAGGTGAAGCTGTGCTGGCCACGGATATCTGGCACGGGACGGGTGCCAGCATCGGTGGCCTCCTACTGCAGAGCGGCGCCATACTGATATCCGTCGTCATGCTCCGGAGCAACGTTTTCACCAAAACAGTCGCCTACGTGGGCATCGTCACACACGGGCTCGATCTCGCCCACGCCCTTCTCGGGCCTCTCGTGCCGGGCGCCGGCTTCGTCTTAATGGCGATCGCCGGCCCACTCTACCTGATATGGTTCCCGCTGGTCGGCCGCAGGCTTCTTCAGTTAGGACAGTGCCGGGCATCTCCTAGGGTCTTGGACAGATAGTTGGCTCCTCGGAATTGACCGGATTAGGAACGAAACGGCGGAGGCTGGCGCTGCAGCACAAGCCCCGGAAGGCTGGGGAGTCAGATATATACTAATGACGAGCCGGGGGCCGAACGGAAATCGCGAATGAATAGACGCCGGTTTTTGATGAGTTCGATAGCGGCCACCGCCGGACCTTTGTCCGTCGTCACGTCGAGCCCATTCCTTCCGAGAGCCGTTGGAGCAGAGGGAGACACGAGAGTCGCCGTCCTGCTTGTCGATACGGAACGGGTTATTGCTTCCATCGACGAGCGGATCTACGGCCACTTCCTCGAGCACATCAATCATTCGGTGGTTGACGGGCTGTACGCCGAACAGATTCGCGGTTGTGGGTTCGAGGGTAAGGATTTCGAAACCTACTGGGAATCGTTCTCAGACCGCGGCCGTGTCGAGAACGCGGACATCGACTTCCGGAACGGGAAGAAGAGCGTTCGCCTAAATGTTGAGAGCGGCCGCGCCGGGATCAGGCAAGGTCGCGTGTATATCGCCGCTGGGCAAAAGTACGACGGCTCGGTGTGGGTCAGGCGCGAGGCAGGCTCCCCGCAGTTAACGCTTCGCGTCGTAGGTTCCAGGGGCGAACCGATCGCGTCTGTACCGCTCGCTCCGACGGGCTCCGGCTGGGAGGAGATTGGGTACTCCTTCTCCAGTTCCGTGCGGGACACACAGGCCTCGGTGGAGTTGGCGGCAGCAGGCACTGGAACGCTGCTGGTCGATTACTTCTCGATGATGCGCGCGGACGCCCGGCGCGACGGCATGCTGCGCCCCGACCTGCTGCAGGCACTGCGAGACCTGGCTCCGCCCTTCATTCGATGGCCTGGGGGATCCTTCGCGTCCACATATAAGTGGAAGGACGGCATCGGCCCGCACGTTTCGCGCCGATACACCCCCAACACCTTCTGGGGCGGCTACTCGGACTACTACGGTTTCGGAACGGACGAGTTCCTGGGACTCTGCCGGAAGCTGAACAGCGAGCCACTGATCGTGCTGCCGGCGCCCGGCGTCAGTTCCGAGCAGGTTCAGTACGCCATGGACTGGGTCCATTACCTGAACGATCCGCCAACGACCGAATGGGGCAAGGTGCGTGCATCAAACGGGCACCCCGAGCCTTACGGCGTCCGGTACTTCCAGATCGACAATGAGCCCATGAATAACGGCTTCACGCCGGAGAAGTACGCCGAAATCGTCAACGTCTACGGCAGCCGGTTACGGGCCATCGCTCCCAAGGCGCGAATCGTCGCGTGCGGACAGAAGCGGTCCAACGACATGATCTGGAGTCAGAAGATCATCGACCTCGCTGGAAAGAACTTCGACATCCTGGGAGTTCATAATTACGAGTACGAGCCTCAGAGCTTTGAGACCGGGCTGAGGCGCATCGGCAATTACCTCTCGAAGCTCCGCGACTACATCCGCGCATCGGCGCACCCGCAGATCGAGATCGGCGTCCTCGAGTGGAACCTTTCACGCACCTACGACTGGCGGGCTGGGCTCCATGCGGCGGGCAGCCTGATCCTCTACGAGCAGCTGAGCCCCGCCTTGACGATGAGCTGCCCGGCCCTGCTCATGCGAAACACGACGGACGATCCGACCTGGACGTCGTACATCTACCATGACCACGTGTCCTGGTTCCCTGGGTCGGCGTACCCAGTCGAGAAGCTCTTTCGCGCGCACTACGCGGAACGGTACCTCGCCTCCACGAGCGGCACCTTCCGGGGCATTCCGGACCGGAGGACATTCTTCGAGGAGATCGCGACCATGAAACCGGAAGACTGGCGGCCCGGTACCGTCGACGCCATCGCCACCAGGAGTTCCGACGGTCGCCGGATCGTGGTCAAGGCAGTCAACTATGAAGGGCAGCGGAACACCTTGTTCGTTCGATTCCAGGGCGACGGCATTCCCGAGAAGGCTATCGCCAGGTTGCACACGATTCGCGCCGGGCTGATGGATTCCCCGTCCCTCGAGCGTCCGGATGCGATCGCCCCGGTCAGCCGAGCGCTGAATTATGCGAAGGACCTTACGGTGGACCTGGAGCCCTACACGGTTGCTGTGGTCGAGATCCTGGCGAAATGACATCGCGGGACCCGGGGCAAGCGGCCATGTCGAGAGTCGCGTTCATTGAACGCACAAACGCACTAATCGAGAACGTGGCACGCCGGACCCCGAGCAGGTGGCCGGCAATCTGGACACCATCCAAGATCCAGCCCGCAACGTCCAGGACCGCCCGGTAACACTCCAGTCCGTCTCGTCACCTTTAACTCGCCAAAGGGGTGCCGGATCCATACGCTGGGGTCATGAAGACACTTGTTCGTAAAAGGAGACAGGTCATGATGGTGCGTACCCGCTAGAATGGGGATTCACTGGGAATTCATGGCCAATACCAAGATTGTCGCTACGCTCGGACCCGCCACCGATTCTCTGGAGTCCGTCAAACAGCTGATTGAGGCCGGCGCCGACGTGTTCCGCCTCAACATGTCGCACGGAAACGCCGAGCAGCACGCCGCCCGGGTCCGGCTGGTGCGCGAGGCCTCGGCCGGACTTCGCCGGAACGCCGCCATCCTGGCCGATCTGCAGGGGCCGAAGATCCGGCTCGGCACGTTCGAAAATGGCGGCTGTACGCTGGCCACCGGTTCACGCTTTACACTCACCACCGAACCGGTAACCGGCAACTGCCAGCGCGCCTCGACGAGTTATGCGGAGTTGGCCAAGGACGTCAAGCCCGGTGATCGCGTGCTGCTCGCCGACGGGTCCATCGAACTGCGCGTGCTGGCCGCGAATGGCATCGCCGCCGAATGCGAGGTGGTCTCGGGCGGCCCGATTTCCGACCGCAAGGGGATCAACCTGCCCGGCGTGCAGGTGAGCACGCCTTCTCTCACACGCAAGGACATCGCCGACCTGCGCTTCGCCATCGAGCAGGGCGTGGATATGGTGGCGCTATCGTTCGTGCGCCGCCGCGACGACGTGCTGCGGCTGCGCGTGCACATGGAAGACAACGACGCCCGTATCCCGATCATCTCGAAGATCGAAAAGCCTGAGGCGTTCTCCGATCTCGACGCCATTCTGGAAGAATCCGACGGCGTGATGGTGGCGCGCGGGGACCTTGGGGTGGAAGTGGCGCTGGAACGGGTTCCGTCCCTTCAAAAGACGATCATCCGCCGGGCCCGCCGCAGCGGCAAGTTCGTCATTACCGCGACCCAGATGCTGGAATCGATGATCGGGCACAACACGCCCACGCGCGCCGAAGTCAGCGATGTCGCCAACGCGATCTTCGATGGAACCGATGCGGTGATGCTTTCGGGTGAGACCAGTATCGGCAAATATCCGGTGGAAACTGTGCGCATGATGGAGCGCATCGCCGTTGAAGCCGAGCGTACCGCCCGGCCTCGCGACCTGCCGGCGAAGGACTCCCCGACTCACGCCGATATCGTGGCCGACTCGGCGTATCGCGCGGCGCAAGCG
Source organism: uncultured Acidobacteriota bacterium (assembly GCA_963737465.1). GTDB lineage: Bacteria > Acidobacteriota > Terriglobia > Bryobacterales > Bryobacteraceae > TMP-7. Next base: position 770,431 of record CAVTTC010000009.1, on the reverse strand, counting down.
GCCGGCGCCCGGGCCATCGCCGTATTCACAACCACCGGATTCACCGCGCGCCTGGTGGCTCGTTTCCGGCCGGCGGTTCCCATCTACGCATTCACATCGACCGAGGCCGTCGTGCGCCAGTTGCAGCCGGTGTTTGGCGTACGGGCTACGCAGATTCCGCAGACCGGCTCCACCGACCAGATGGTCACCTTTGTCGATCGCGTGCTGATCGAAAACGGCTTAGTTTCGAAGGGCGACACCATCGTGTTGGTGGCCGGTCAGCCCGTCGGACGGGCTGGCACTACCAACCTGCTGAAGCTCCATCGCGCCGGGGACGCGGCGGTTTGACGCCTTTCCCCTTCCAAAGATGGGATCCGTTCACGCCCGGGGGGCGGCACGGTTCAAAGCAGGAGGAGAGCAGTCGATAAGAACTATATGCACCTTTCGGACGATGTGTTGGATCAGTACGCCATGGGTAGTCTCAATGAAACGAAGACTGAGGCGGCTGAAGAACACCTCCTGGTATGCCAACATTGCAGAGACGAGGTCGCACTGATCGATACGATCCGAGCGGCACTCAGGCCGAACGAACTGGGCGCGGGCTACGTGCAATAAAAGGCTGAGCGTTGCGGGCGTGGTCGGATTGGAGAGTACTTGAACTGTGGATATTGCGGCGCGGCGGTGGAGCCCGCCTCCAGTCCTGAACCAGCGGTCTGCGCCGAGTGCGGCTCCAGGGTCGGACCGGAGACGTGGGAGCTGAGTGTGTGTTCCGGCCCGGAGCGGGGCCGCCGTTATGTGCTGGGCGATCATGCGCGCATCGGGCGCAGTCCGGAGGATGAGATTCTGCTCCGGTACGCCGACGTCTCCCGCGTTCATGCGCTGGTGGAAAGGCGCGCGGACGGGTATTGGATCGCCGACCGGCAGAGCCGAAACGGCACGGTGGTGAACGGTGTTTCGATTCGAGAACCGGTAAAACTGGGTCCGGGCGATACAGTGCGGATCAGCGGGACCGAATTCGTGTTCCAGCGTTCCAGTGGTGCGGCGCTCGCGATCGATCCGACCGAAACCATTATGATGTCAACGATCGGTCCGGACCCGATGGTCTGGTCGACGGGCGTGCCGGAATGGCGGAAAGCTTCGGAAACCCCGCTGATCGGGGTGTCCGCGGAGGCTTGGGAGTTATGGGCACGTTCCGGCCCGGAGCGCGGCCGTCGCTTCGTGCTGGGGAGCCGGGCTCGCATCGGGCGCAATCCGGACAACGAAATCGCACTGGGGTATGGGGATGTGTCACGCCTTCACGCGGTTTTGGAGCGGCGGGACGACGGGTACTGGATCACCGATCAGCAGAGCCGCAATGGCACGGTGGTGAACGGCATTCCGATCGCACGGGCGGTGAGGCTGAGTCCGGGGGATCGGGTGCGGATTGCGGGTACGGAGTTTGTTTTTCAGGCGGAGTGATGGCGTGGTGGGGGACTACCTGGAGCCAGGCTTAGACTTGAAGTCGTACCTCTTTATGAGAGCCCTCAGTTCACGATTCAGGTACAAGAACACGCTGTCGAGCCCCTTGTTGAGATCCCAGCGCCCTATACCAGCTACGTCCGACGGGATTTCCACGTCATCCCGGTGCAGGATGATTACACGGCCGGATTCGGGCCCGAAATGGCCCGCAAACCAGAACAACTCGCCGATCGCATTCTGCCGGGCCCTGGTCTGAAGCGGTGCTCCCACCTTGGCGCCTACGTCGTCCGGCGTGAGAAACACGATGGCCACATCGGCCTGGACAGCATATTTCTCGAATTTGACCTGGATCGGGAGACTCTCGTCGGGCTTCTCGATCAACAAGACCGGCTGGGGCATGCCTAACTCATTCTGAAGGTAGTTCTTCACTGCAATTACTCCGTCCATCTCGTGGCCATGCACCAGGAAACTCTGGACGCGAGTGAGCGGGTCTTGCTCAACCTTACGGGAGCCGCGTTTGGATGGCGATCGAGCGCTGGGCGGGACGGCTGCGCCCTCCATACATCACCCAATGGCTGCGTATCGCGTTCGGCCGCATCTGCAGGCTTGAAGGTGGGACGAAAGGTCAACCCGGGCATCTCCTGGTCCGGCACGCTGCGGCCGGCGAGCTGAATTGCAGCAGCGGTAGTCACCATCTTCTCGATCGAATTCACGGCCGACTCCAGGTCGGCCTCAGGGACACCGTAAGCCCGCAATGCCTCTTTTGCCTGCGCGCGAACAGCAGCGTCAAGGTGGTCCGGCGCAGTTGGGAAGTAGTCGCCGGGCCGGACGCCGTATGAGAACTCGCCAGTCCTCCCGCTGACGCGATCGCGCAGCAACAGCAGGTCCTTTTCTGAAGGTGGCTGCACGACCAGATATACCGGCGGCTGGTCCCGACGGCCGACATTGCCGGCCAACAGACTTGTGCTCACTATCAGTGCAAGCCAAGAGATCAATAACGAATACCCCGGAGTATCGGTTGACACGTAGTCTGCCAGGGCAACCCTCAATAGCTGCTCGCTCTGCGCCGCCACACGGTCAACAGGCACAACGCCGGCAGTACTCGTCTGGGCCCCCTGTGCAAAGGGCGTTGTGGTCTCCAAACCGATGCCGGCCCCTGCGTCCAGGCGCCCGCGAATCGTGAAATCGTTTTGCCGGTCCTCAATTACCCGAGTGTGTGTGGTGGCGGACGATGGCGGATTCTGAATTGATGGAAGGGGTGCGGCAATGGCCGGCCCCGCTTCCATCGCCAGCGCAGCCATGAAGAGCGCCTTGGCGACGCTCAGTTTCTTCGCGCCCAATCCATCCAGTTCCTGAGAAATGAGGTGCTCGAGAGATGTATAGCTCGCCTCACCGCGCATCACGCCGAGAAGGTGGGTGTAGCCATCGCGCAGATCGATCCGAAACATCGGCAGATCGGCCAGCTCCGGCGGTACCGTACATTCCTCGAGTAAGGCGACCAGCAGCGTGCCATGCAGACCCGGGCGCTCGCGCTTGACCGCCAGTTCCGATGTGCCTGTAGCGCAGCAGATGATCGAGTAGGCCTCCTGGCCGGGGGAGCCGCGATACCGGAACCCGTCAGCGGTTAATCGCCGGAGCAGGCTCGCCGCTGTTGCTGCAGTCGCTTGCTCGTGCCACAGAAAGATCGGGATGCCGGATTCCAGCCGGCCATGCTTACTTTCGCCCGGCGACATAGGACTATATTAGCGGTCTTGCGTGCTCCGCATGAACGCGACGGCTAGCTCAGCCCGTGGGCTTTCGACGCACCGGCCCGAGTGCGCCACAACAGGAATAACAGGAGCATCAAAGCGGCGTATGTCGCGGCGAGAAACCACGGCGTTTCCCATCGGATGCCGTCGAAGTGGACGGTGGACAGCGGCCATAGGTACTGGATTCCGAACATGCCGCGGTGAGTGAATATGTCAATCACGATGTGAAGCAACCAGCCCAGCGTTTCCAGAAAGGGCCGGCGCCATATTGCCCAGACGGCGCCAAAGAATAGCCCAAAGATCAGCAGGCTGTGAACACAGTTGTATAATCCCCACACCCATTCGAAATGCGGCCCCCCAGGCTGCGGCAGCAGCGTTTTCGACACTCCCGTGACCCACCACCAAACCCGTAGAACAGCCGGCACAGTAAAACTGACAAGGTCGGGGAGGACACCGAAGATTACTGCCCAACCGACGTGAATTCGCCGGTGGAACTTCCTTTGCGCGACGATGGCGGCAGTCGCGGTGAAGAGTCCGTGAGCGATGATGTCCATCCTGTTCGTACCCTCGTTCAGCATATCGGATGGTTGGCGTATGCCAAAAACCATCGACCCTGACATAATGTACTGAACGGTCTGTCTTTTCTTCCCTCGGAGGGTCCCATGATTCGCGTAGAAGGCTTGGTGAAGCGCTATGGCGACTTCACCGCCGTGGACAACATCTCGTTTGAGGTGGGCCAGGGCGAGATTTTCGCGTTTCTCGGTCCGAACGGCGCCGGCAAGACCACGACGATCAAGATCCTCACCACGCTCCTCACGCCGACGTCGGGTCGTTTCACGGTGGATGGGCTCGACCCCACCACCCATGCCCACGAGGTGCGCCGCCGTTTTGGCATTGTCTTTCAAGACCCGAGCCTCGACGGCGACATGACCGCGTACGAAAACATGGAACTGCACGGCATCTTCTACCATGTTCCGCGCAAGACGCGAATCGGGCGGACCGAGGAACTGCTCCGGCAGTTCGAACTCTGGGATCGCCGCAACGAGCAGGTGAAGCGCTTCTCGGGCGGCATGAAGCGACGCCTGGAGATCGCCCGCGGCCTGCTCCACACGCCGAAGATCCTGTTCCTCGACGAACCGACGCTCGGCCTGGATCCGCAGACGCGGAACCAGCTTTGGACTCACGTGAAGGGCCTCAGCCAATCCGCCGGGACCACCGTCTTCCTGACCACGCACTATATGGACGAGGCCGATCGCGTGGCGCAGAGAATCGCCATCATCGATCACGGCAAGATCGTGGCGCAGGGCACCCCCAGGAGTTGAAGGACCGCACCGGCACTTCGTCTCTCGAGGACGCCTATCTCGCGCTGACAGGCTCCACCATCCGGGACGAGAGCCGTGAATGTGGGGGCCGACCAGATGAAGCAGTTCGCAAAGATGTGGAGCAACCGCCGATGAGCGCCATCTACATTCTCTGGCTGCGCGAACTACGCAGATACGTGCGTTCGCGCGCCCAGATCGTCGCCTCCCTGGGGCAGCCGTTAATGTACCTGATCGCTCTCGGCTTCGGGCTCGGTCCGGTGTTCCGGAAGGCGGGGGAAGGCAGCTACCTCCAGTTCGTCGCTCCCGGCGTAGTCTGCATGACGGTGCTGTTCAGTTCCGTGTTCTCGGGGATGGGACTGCTTTGGGACCGCCAGTTCGGATTCCTGAAGGAAACCCTGGTCGCCCCGGTGCCCAGGATTCAGATCATGCTGGGGCGGACTTTGGGTGCGGCCACCGTAGCGGTGATTCAGGGTTCGCTGGTCATGGTCGTTTGCTTCCTCGCCGGATTTCGCATACCGAACCTGGCTGCGCTGCCGCTGGCGCTGGTGTTCATGGCGCTGATCGCATGCACCTTCTCGGCCCTCGGCACCGCTATCGGATCGGCGCTGGAGAACATGCAGGGATTTCAGCTGATCATGAACTTTCTGGTAATGCCGATTTTCTTCCTTTCCGGCGCGTTGTACCCGCTCACGAATCTGCCTAGAGTGTTCGCCTTCGTCGTCAGCCTCGATCCGCTGGCCTATGGAGTTGACAGCCTCCGGGGAGTCCTGATCGGAGTGTCGCACTTCGGTCCGGCGATCGATGCGATGGTGCTGGTCGGCGTGACAGGCGTTCTGCTGGTGATCGGCAGCTGGCTGTTCTCGCGTATTCAGGTCTGAGAACGTTCCCTTCGAAGCCGAAGCTCCCCGCTGCCGGGCCCTAACGAACCCGTCCCGCGGAGTTCTCGAAGACCAGATTCGAAACAACCGCCGTATCCACTCTGTCCGGCACATGCGAGCAGAACCCGATGCCCGCATAGAACGGTCCGTCGATCTTCAACGTGGATCGGCGGCCCGAACTGGTGCATCGGTTCCCCTCCACGCTGACGAACAGCGCGAACGCGTCGCCGCGCTTCTCGATCCCGATGCGCTTGGCGACAACGGTCACCAGGCTGTCGGGGCTGGCGCCGCCGGGAAGGCCTCGGCCTCCGATGCGATACTCCATGTCCTTCACGCGAACGCCCTTCTCGGGACGCTGCGCCAGGTGGATCATCCCCGCGCCGTGCAGGGCGGCGAGGGCCTCCTTGGAATCGTCCTCCAGATCCTGCCGGATCACCAGGACGCGCCTTGCGGTCACCGTACCCGTTCGGGTCCGGGTACGTAATGTCGGCGGCAAGTGAAACATCGCCGGACATCTTCTTCCACAGAAAGCGAAACTCGTCGCGCGTGTACCAGACGTTGTAGCCGGCGGAGTGGATGGTGTATTGCTTCGTCCCGGCGTCGTAACTCGCGCTGCCGGGCATCAACGGCGCCGCCGATGTCGGACTGTCCCTCGAAGACCCCGATGGGCGTCTCGAAATGCTTACTGGGCCGGTGAAAGTCCGGCGGCGGCGCCACCTGGGGACGCGTCGCGGAACCCGGCCGGGCCCAATCCGGCACGACGGGCGGAGGCGCTTGGGCAATGCACAGCGCCAGCGCCGGCACCGACAGTCCGAATGCGAGTTTCATATTGCGTACCTACTCAGTCAAGGCAACGAATGGGCTATATGTGCAACAGGAATTCCGGATCGTCCGGCAGTGTGCACGAGAACGGCAACTGCTTGAAGCTGGAATCGAACTTCCAGATGACTTTTTCCGTGCGGCTGGCGATATAAACATCGCCATCTTTCGTGAACGCCATGCCACCGGCGTTCTTGATTTTCAGGCCGGGGATTGCCTTCAACGTGAAATCTCCCGCCGGTTTCGGGAGCTTTGCGGCGAGTACTTTGTTCGCGCCCGTCACATAAAGGCAGCCGTCGTGCACCAGAACATGCACCGGCGTCTCCACCTGGTTGCTCTGCCCCAGAAACGTTCCGTCGGCGTCGTACACTTTCACTCTGCCGGCTGGCTGGTCCACGACGTACAGCGCGTTGTTCGCCCATACGATTCCGCGAACCGAGTGCTTCTTCGCGGCTTCATCCGAGTACTCGAGGCCCTGCGGAGCTGGAACTGCCGTCGCGGGCAAGTCGCCCAAGCCGGCCACGCTGGACGCCACAAACGTCCCGGGAGGAAAAACCTCTCGCGCGTGCCCCGATCCTGCCGGCATTGCTGCTAGACTCCCGGCCGGTACCGAATTGCGCCAGCGCCGGAGCCATCGCGGCCGGAGTTCCCACTTTGCCGTCGCGGGAAACGTTCAGTCGCGTAACCAGATTCGTATCCTGGCTCGAGACGTAGCAATGCCCCGCGCCGTCAAACGTGAAGTCGAAGGGGTGCACGATCGCTTCGCACGTCTGCTGCGACACGAAGCTGCTCACGAACCGGTAGCTCGTGCCCGAACCTTCATAACAGAGCAGGCTGTTCTGCGTTCGGTTCGCATTCACCACATATAGAAAGCCGCCGACCAGGTCCAATGCTGCGCAGCTCATTCAGAACCACGCCGGGTTCATCGTCAAGGACACTGCGCGTGATTCGCACGCCGTTTTTGTCGTAGGCCTGAACGTTGTTTCTGAACCGGGTGGTCCTCGGGCTTGCCACCATGAAGGGTTACGAAAAGCATGCTCACTCCCTTCCGCGATCGCGGGCTCGATAAATAGTGCGACGTACAAATGAAACGTTTCGCCCCGGCCCGGCACTATCATGAGGAGCAAGCCCGAGCGCGCGTCTCGACAACGATGTATAGTAGTTTGGCGCAAGGCAAGGAGGATCGCAATGAACACCCGTATCGCGGTTGTTGTCCTGATGAGTGCGTTTGGTCTCAACGTCCGCGCCCAAGACGCAGCCGCTGCTCCGCAAGAAGCGAAAGTGAAAAAAGACTTCTATACCGCGAAGGACCGGCTGGCGGCCATGCACGCGGCGGCCCTGTTTGTGCCGAGAGCCGTCTCGGAAGCCGATATCATGGTAGGCCCCGACCAGGACAAGAAACGCTTCCAGCTTCACGCCGGCGACAAAGTCATCTGCGACTTCGCGACACCCGGTGAGAAGATGGGTGGCAAAACCCCTAAGTTCGAATGCAAGATCACCAGGGTCGAAAGTGCCGATGGAACGGTTCAGACGCTGACTCCGGACATGGACGAAGAGCCGTCCAAGGTCAAGTACGGCGCGGACGATAACGAGGTCTATGCGGAAATCGTGGCCACGCGCCTGATGTGGGCGTTGGGCTATTACGCCGACGCGTGGTTCCCAGTGCGGGTGGAGTGCCACAATTGCCCCGCGGACGTGGTTAAAGGTTCCGGATCAGTGTCCACGCGCACCTTCGATCCCGCCATTATCGTTCGGAAGTTCTCCTGGAAGAAGATGACCGAATCCGGCAAGGACGATCAGGGATGGAGTTGGAAGGAACTCGATTCGGCCAACGGGCGCCCGACGTATGAGCGGGACGGTCTCAAACTGATGGCCGCATTCATGCAGCACAGCGACAACAAGCCTCCCCAGCAGCGCCTGGTCTGTCACAAGGCAACTGTGGACACCACCACCAATCCGCCGACCACTACCTGCGACAAGTCCGCGATGCTGGTCCAGGACGTCGGCGCCACGTTCGGGGGCGGAGGGCTGACCACCGGTAACAATTCCGCCAAGATGAATCTCGAGAAGTGGTCGAGCACGAAAGTGTGGAAGTCGGTCGGGACAGACAGCGCACCTAAGCAATGCCAGGCCGTGTTGCACAAGAGCCTGACCGCCACCGATGGCCTGGGCGATCCGGCGATCAGCGAAGAGGGCCGGCGCTTCGACGCAGGTCTGCTCTGCCAGCTATCCGACCGTCAGCTCGCAGATCTCTTCAAGGCCGCACGCGCCGCTGCCATGCCCATGTATCACAACAAGGATGGCAGCTTCAAATCGGGCGTTACCGAGGAGTCCGTAGTGCAGAAGTGGGTGGCGGCATTCAAGGCCAAGCGCGAGGACCTCGCCAAGGGCCGCTGCGAGTGGAAAGAGAAACCGGCGAACCTCGCCGAGGTGGACAACCCGATGAACCTCGCGACGGTCCCCAATTTCTGCGCGGCCAAGATCTTCTGAAGGGGCGCCTCCCCCCTTTCGCTTTTCCTCGAGCAGGAATAGAATCGATTCGGATATCAGGGAGGTCGATGGCCATGCTTTCCGCAAAATTGATTCAGTTGATTGAGGATCACTGGCAGGGAATTACCACCACCATCATTCACCAGATCCGGAGCGATCCCCGCCTTCACCACATCAGCGGGCTACCCGAAACCGAACTCCGCGACGTCGGGCGCGGCATTCTCCGCAACCTGGGACACTGGCTGACGGCGTCCCGCACCGAGCACCACACGATGGAGGAATACTACGAGGGGATCGGGCGCGTCCGCTTCGCCGAACACGTTCCGCTGAACGAAAGTGTCCGCGCCCTGCAAATCGTAAAGGGGAGAGTGATCGAATTCATGCGGGACCACGAGTTCTCACAGTCCTCCGTGGAGGTTTTGGCCGCCGAGGAGTTGGAGCACCAGTTGAACGAGTTCTTCGACGATCTGGTGTATCACCAGGTCATCGGTTATGAGGACGCGATTCGCAAGTCGATGGCCGCATCGGCGCGCTAGTCCGGGATCCGCTTCTTCAGTTCCCGGGCCAACTGGTCCACCGATGTCTTCTGGCTGAGGTGGCGCAACTCCGGTTCGCCGGTCTCGTCCCCCAACCCCAGGTGTTCACACAGTCGCGTCAGCATCTGGAGCGTTTTGGTCGCCTCGCGTTCCGACAACATGTCGATCTGCAGGTTCAACTGATTCCGCTGCTCCGCCCGCTTGCTCATCCGGTTCTGCTTCATCAGAACGAACGTCGTCAGCAAGACACCCTCCACAGACACCACCACGCTCAGAAGAATGAACGGAAACGGATCGAAAGCCGTTACGCCCGGGACCAGGTGGGAATTGATCAGGATCCAGGCAAGGAAGACCACCGCGTGCATCGTTACAAACGCCATGGTTCCAACGAAGGTGCCCACTGCATCCCCAATGCGGTCCATCAGAGTCCGGTCTTCAAGGAATTGCCTCTCCAACCGCGCGATAGCATTGATGTTATCGACCGCGGTCGCTTGTGGATGCTCAGGCAAAAGATGTAGCTCCTACCCAGTGGACCCGCTGGCTCGGCCTCCAGTTTCGCCGGACCCTCGGCTAGCCGCCCTCCGCTGCTATCGTAGGAATGTGAGAGCGCATAAACCCCTCCGCATCTCGCACGTTGGCTTGCGCGGCGTCGTTGGCCGCGGCATGACGGCGGCGCACGTACTGGATTTCGCTTCCGCGTTCGGTACGTTCCTGGAGCCCCGGCGCCGTGGTCATCGGCCGCGATCCGCGCGCGAGCGGCGTCATGATCCGCGAAGGCGTTGCTTCCGCCTTAATGGCCTGCGGCCACGACGTCGTCGATCTGGGCATCGTCCCCACGCCCGTCATCCAGCACGCCATTAGCCGGCTGGATGCCGCCGGCGGCATCTCCATCGGCGCCAGCCACAACTCGCGCCGAATGGAACGCGCTCAAGTTCTTCGGGCGCACACGGCAGCTATCTTTCCACGGCCGAAGCCGGCGAGCTGCTCGACATCTATCACCTGCGAGAACTTCACTTCGTCGAGTGGGACCGGCATCGGCAAGTACCGCGCAACAAGACGGATGCCATCGATCCCTACCTGGACGACACTGGCCGGCGCTCTTCGATTTCGACGCGCTGCGCCGCTTCCGCGTCGTGGTGGATTGCTGCAACGGCACCTCGTCGCTGATCCTGCGGCGCATGAACCAGCGCTTCGGATTCCGCTTCATCCTGATCAACGAGAAGATCGAGGGCGTCGCGTTCGCCCATGAGCCGACCACCATCCAGCCGATACCGTGGCGCTGCAACTGGCGCCGCTGATTGAGCCGCTGGGCGCCGACGCCGGCTTTCTGTTCGATGCCGATTCCGACCGCGTGGCCTTTGCCACCGAAGACGGCGACGCCGGTCTCCGAGGAGATGGTGCTGCCCCTGCTCGCCGATTACCTCCTGCCGCGCAGTTCCGGCAAGCTGGTGATCACGAACCTCTCCACCACGGCCTGCTGGAAGAGGTCGGCCCGGAAACACGGCGGCCGCGTGCGTGCGCGTGCCGGTGGGACGGCAGGCCGCCATCGACGCGCTCTCCGGCTACCGCCCGGAGCAGATCGCGATCGCCGGCGAAGGCACCGGCGCGGTGATGATGCCGCAGTTCCGCTTCGTCTACGACGGCATCGCCTCCATGCTGGCCATCCTCTCCATGATGCACGAGCGCGGACAGTCGCTCTCCGAGATCCTCGCGTCCTATCCGAACTACTCCATCCTGAAAGGCGAAGTCCCGCTGGTGACGCAGCGCATTCCGGCGCTGCTCACCGAACTCGCAGAACCGCTATCCCGACGGCCGCTGCAACGTGGCCGACGGCCTGCGCGTTGATTGGCCCGACCGCTGGTTCCACGTCCGCGTCAGCCAGACCGAGCCCATTGTCCGCGTCATCTGCGAGCAGCGAAGGCGCGCCTCCCCGCGAGCTGTTCGAAACGCTGATGGACCTGGTGCGAAGCTATGCCGCGTGAACATCTGCTGAAGATCGGCGTCTCCGGAATCCGCGGCGTCGTCGGCGATTTCCTCACCCCTCTCGCTCGCCTGTCGCCTTCGCCCAGGCGTTCGGCACCTACGTGGGCGGCGGCCGCGTCGTGGTCGGGCGCGACACCCGCGTCGAGCGGACCCATGCTGCAGCACGCGGTCACTTGCGGCCTGCTCGCCGCGGGCTGCGAAGTGGTCGACGTCGGCATCCTGCCCACGCCCACCATCCAGATCTACGCCGGCGCCACCCGCGCCCGCGGCGGCATCGCCATCACCGCTTCCCACAATCCGCCCGAATACAACGCGCTCAAGCTGTTCAACGCCGAGGGCCTGTTCTTCAACAACTACGAGCGCAGCGAGCTGCTCGACCTCTACCATCAGAGCGATTTCCGCCAGGCCGGCAACGACGAGATCCTGCGGCTCTCGACGGACTACGACGCGCCGCCCCGGCATGCACATGGAGCGCGTGCTCAAGCACGTGGACGTCGATCGGATCCGCGCGCGCAAGTTCCGGGTGGCGCTCGACGCGGTGAACGGCGCCGGCTCGGTGATGATCGCCGGGGTTCCTGCCGAACACCCTGGGCTGCGAGTTGCACGCCATCTCCGTCGATCCCACCAAGCCCTTCCCGCGCGTCGCCGAGCCCCGTCCCGAGACGCTGGGCGATCTCGCCGAACTGGTGCGCCGCGAACCATTGCGAAATCGGATTCGCGCAGGATCCCGACGGCGACCGCCTGGCGGTGGTGGACGAGACACGGCCACGTGCTCGATAACGACGACGTGCTGGCGCTGGCCATCAGATGCGCCATCGAGCGCCGGCCCGGCGATGTCGTCGTGAACCTGACCACTTCGGCAGCCGTGGACGATGTGGTGGCGGCGCACGGCGGCAAAGTCTACCGCACCCCGGTGGGCGAAGCGAACGTGGTCGAGATGATGCAGGCGGTGAACGCCGTCATCGGCGGCGAGGGTTCAAACGGCGGCATCATCTTCCCGGCGGTGCACCTCTGCCGCGATAGCTACACGGGCATGGCGTTCCTGCTCGACCGGATGGCCGAGACCGGGTGCACCATGTCGCAGCTGGCCGGACAGCTGCCACGCTACTGGCGGCGGCTCGGCAAAACCGAGTTCGAGCACGGCCGCCTGGGCCCGCTCATGCAGGCGCTCGAGGATCGTTTCCCGAACGCCCGGCTCGACCGGTCCGACGGCTTGAAGCTCCTGCTCGAAGACGCCTGGATACACGTCCGCGCGTCGAATACCGAGCCGATTCTGCGAATCGCCGCCGAAGGAAATACCGAAGAGCGGGTGGAGGGTCTGTACAGCGAGGTGACGTCGCTATTGGGCGGGCGCTGATTCGGGCGTCGATTCCGGCGCTTTCGCCGGAGCGGCGTCCGGCTCGGGAAGGATGAAGGTGGTTTCGCCCGGACGCTGGAGCTTGAACTCCTTGCGAACCTCCATTTCCTGGGCATTCGCATTGTCCTTGAGGATCTGAATGCGCTCCTTCTTCTGCCGGATCTGCAGCATCAGGGTTGCATTCTGCTCCTGCAGCTCGCGGATCATCTGCCTCTTTTCGGCCAGAGCGGGAAGGCCCTGAGGTCCACGCAGTACAACCACCGCGTAGACACCCACCAAGGCGAATGTAACCAGAATCCCGAACCAGCGTAGCGTTGCACTCATGCCAAAGACATCCTTCTATTGGTTATAAACTGGATCAACGCAAATATCTAGTGTAATTCTTTAGAATGCACATCCAGGACTAAGATGACCGACAAGATAGTCGTACTAAGTACCGCGGAGAGCGGCGATCAGGCCCGAAAGTTGGCTCGGGCACTGGTGGAGGGCCGTCTCGCCGCCTGCGTGAACATCGTTGGAGGGCTGAAGAGCGTCTATCGCTGGAAGGGCGCGGTCGAGGAATCGGACGAAGTCTTGCTGCTGATTAAGACCAGCCGCGAACTCCTCCCCCAAGTGCGCGCCGCCATCGAACAGATGCATTCATACGAACTGCCGGAAGTGATCGCCCTTCCTATCCTGGATGGGTCTGGCCGATATCTGGAATGGTTGGCCGAAAGTCTTGGGTCTGCGCAGGGCGGAGCGCGATAAGATAGTCGCGCATGCCTTCTCCGAACACCGCCGTCTCCGCCCAGAGACCGTCGCACGCCCGCTACTGGGTGGTTGTATTCGCTTTGACGCTGGCCGTCCTTTCCTATATCGATCGGGTGGCGTTGTCCAAAGCGGCGCCGCGCATCCAGGCGACTCTGGGCATCAATGAGCAGAATTGGGGAATGGTGGTGGCCGCGTTCGGTCTGGGTTATGCCCTGTTCGAGATTCCGGGCGGCTTTTTGGGGGATTGGCTCGGTCCCAAAAAAGTATTGATCCGGATCGTGCTGTGGTGGTCCACGTTCACTGCGGCCATGGGCTGGATGTGGAGCGGGATGTCGCTGGCCATCTGCCAGTTCCTGTTTGCGGCGGGCGAGGCCGGCGGGTTCCCCAACCTGACCAAAGCGTTCGCTTCATGGCTTCGGCGCGAGGAACGCGTGAAGATCCAGGGGATCATGTGGGCCGCGGCCCGCTTCGGCGGCGCCTTTACTCCGCTGATCGTGCTGGCCGTCTTCAACGGCATCGAAAGTCTGGGCGTCGCTAAATCGGTAAGTTGGCGCTGGGCGTTCGGCTGCTTCGGAATACTGGGCTTGGTCTGGGTGAGTTTGTTCTGGTGGTGGTTCAAAGACAAGCCCCGCGATCACCCCAGTGTGAACGCGGCCGAGTTGGAACTGCTCAAGGGCGTGGAAGGCATGGGCGGAGGGCACGCCGATGTGCCGTGGGGCAAGCTGATCCGATCCCGGACCATCTGGCTGTTATGGGTGCAATACTTCTGCCTGACCTTCCCCTGGTATTTCTATATCACCTACCTTTCGAAGTACCTGCAGGAATACCGTCATTTGAATGAGCAGCGTGCCGCCTACTTCGCCGTGTTCCCACTGCTGTGCGGCGGGCTCGGATGCCTCTTCTCCGGACTGATCGCGGCCAAACTCGCCATCTGGACCGGCAGCGTCACCAGGAGCCGCCGGATTCTCGGTTGCGGCGGTTTCGCCGGAGCGGCGTTTTTCATCCTGGCTGCCACGCAGTTCCAGAATCCCTACCTGGCAATGGCCGCTTTCGCCCTGGCCAGCTTTTCCAACGATCTGACGATGCCGGGCTCCTGGGGCACCTGCATGGACATCGGCGGCAAATACGCGGGCACGGTGGCCGGTTCCATGAACATGATGGGCAACCTGGCCGGGTTCGCATCACCGGCCACCTGCGGCTTCATCCTCCAGCACACAGGCGGCAACTACAACATGTTCATCTACGTGGGCGCGCTCATGTACGTCATCGGGTTCTTCACGTGGCCCTTCATCGATCCGGTGACTCCGATCGAGCATGATCTTGAACACTAAGGCAAAGACTATCAGTGGGGCAGCCTCCCAGGCTGCGCGGGGCTCTCAGCCCCGCTCCGTCTAAAGTGCAACCCCTGGCGGTAGTCCTAGGCCCGACTGGTTCCGGCAAGAGCGCCCTCGCCCTCGAGATCGCCGAACGGCTCGGCGGCGAGATCGTGAACTGCGATTCGCTCCAGTTGTACCGCGGCTTCGACATCGGCACCGCGAAACCCTCGCCCGAAGAGCGCCTCCGCGTTCCCCACCACCTGTTCAACATCCTGGACCCGGCGCAGACCTTCGGCGCCGGCGACTACGCCGCGGCGGCGCGTCCGGTACTGCGCGAGATCACCGCGCGCGGCCGCTTCCCGGTGGTGGTAGGCGGGACCGGCTTTTATCTTCGGGCCCTCGTCGAAGGACTGTTCGCCGGACCCGCCCGCAACGATGAACTCCGGGAACAACTGCGCCGCCGGGAACATCGGAGACCCGGATTTCTGCACCGGGCGCTCGCTCGCCTCGATCCGGCGGCAGCAGGTCGAATCCATGCCAACGACGAGAACAAGCTGACTCGGGCGTTGGAGGTGTGCCTGATGGCGCGCCGTCCGATGTCGGAGTTATTCGCCGAGGGTCGGGATCCGCTGACGGGTTACAGGACAATCAAGGTCGTATTAGATCCACCGCGAGCGGCTCTGCAACATAAGTTGAATCGAAGATGTTATCGGATGTTAGAAGAAGGTTTAATTCAGGAAATCAGCCTGTTACTTCTATCGGGCCTATCTCCGAAATCCAAACCATTTGAGTCCATCGGGTACAAAGAAGTGCTGGCATATCTCATTGGGGAGCTATCTCTACCGGAGGCGATCGAACTGATGCAGCGGAATACCCGCAGATACGCCAAACGGCAGTTGACATGGTTCCGGCGCGAATCGGACGCCCGGTGGGTGTCCGGATTCGGGACTGAGCCGGAGGTGATGAATTCGGTCCTCGAAATGCTTGTTAAATTCCTGCAGAACTGTGAGTGACGACGGCGGAATTGAAGAAACTCGCAAAAAGTAGCGGGACCAACACGCTGTTCGCACGTATTACTTTTAGGAACCTTCCGATAGGAGCAATTCAAACCATGAAGAAAACTCTGTTCGTTTTCGCAACTCTCGCGCTGGCCATCGCCAGCGCCGCCGCCAACTACAAGTTGACCCTGTTTCAGCCGTCGATGATCAATGGCACCGAGTTGAAACCCGGTGACTACAAGATCGAGCTAACGGACAACAAAATAGTGGTAAAAGGCGGAAAGAACGTTGTGGAAGCGGACGTCAAGGTAGAGAACTCGACCGAGAAATTCAGCACCACCAGCGTTCGCTACACGAACGCCGACGGCAAGATGAAAGTCCAGGAGATTCGCCTGGGCGGGACGAGTTCCAAGATCGTATTCAACAACTAACCAAAGGCCGGGTGCGATCAAGCGCCCCGCCCGGTGTGGAAGACCTCCCAACTGACCCTGGCCGGCCCAACCGGGCCGGCCTTTCCTTTGCTAGAGTGGGTAAAACCACCCTGAGGTGGGTGCATTTACCCCGCACATCGCCATGAGCCCCGACCAGGACGCCTACGACGAGTTGTGCTGCTACACAGGGAATGGCCTTCGTTCATTGCCATGTGGTGGATGCCTTCACTGCGCAACACGCGCATGGCTCACGCGGCGTTTCTGGGCTGCACCTCGCGAGCGATCCTGGACTCGAATTCGTCGCGCGCCGTCTCGAGCTCGTAACGTGTCTGCATGTTCAGCCAGTATTCGGGCGTTGTGCCAAAATACCGGGCCAATCGGAGTGCGGTTTCCCCGGAGATCGAGCGCTCGCCGGCAACGATGGCGCTGATCCTGTTGGCCGGAACGCGAATGGATTTCGCCACTTGGTTCATGCTCAGGCCGAGGTCGGCCAGGGCCTCTTTGAGAATCTCCCCAGGGTGGACCGGGGCCAGCCGGCTGCTGGCGTTAGCGGTAGTGTTTCGAGATCTCGACATCATAAGCGTGACCGTCCTTCCAGGTGAAACAAACACGGTATTGATCGTTGATACGAATGCTGTGCTGGCCCTTGCGGTCGCCCATTAGCGCCTCCAGTTGGTGGCCAGGGGGAAACCGCAGATCGCTAAGTACCTGCGCCGAATCCAAAGCCGTCAAGCGCTTCAAGGCGACCCCCTCGATACTGGCAAACGCCGCAACCCGTTCGCGGCGGAACAGCCGCTCCGCATCGCGGGAACCAAAACTCCTGATCATCGAATCACTACGATTATAAGACGCTTTACGTATTGCGTACAAACGATCGGCTTCGGATCCCGCTTCATTGCGATCTGCACGGGATACCGCTCTGCGGGCGTCGCGTTGAAGCCGGCCTTCACAAAATAATGCACGTCCGGTTTGCGGACGGTCGCGCAGGCACGGGGATCTTCTGTCCCTCCGGTCCGAGATAGACCGTGTGCGGATTGTAATTGACCTCGGATGGAAAGCGCATGCGAAGCCAATTGCCGTTCGTCAAGTGAAGGTGCATCCCCAGTTCGCCGGTTGCGGACACGCAGTGCTCCTCGGATTGGATCCGATACACTGCCATGTCGGTGATGTTGTTGTACTTGGTGTTATAGGACGGGTCCCAGAAGTAGGTCCGGCCATTCACGGCGTACTCAACTACGACGTGGTCGCCCCATTTGTACAGATCTGAAAGCCCCACCATGGGGGAAAGGGGACCGTAGTCGGACACGTTGGCGGGCCGCCCGAAGTGCACGCCCACATGGGTTGCGACGAACCCGGAACCTTCCTGGTTGGGTCCGTCCCAGGTATCTCGCCCGGAATAGACTCGGGGCGTGGAGAGGCCGGCTCGGCCGAATCCATAGGGAGCCGGCGTTTCGAGCAGGATGTGCAATGCCCAGCCCAGCCATCCGCACTCGCCCTGTCCTGCCTGATCCCGGTCGAGCAGCGCCTTCCCGGCACCCTCCCCTCGACCGCCTCTCTTGGGATTCCATGTCCAGCCGGTGGTCTGAAAAGCAGCCAGAATCGCTCGCATGCCCGGTTTTGTGGTCGCATCGACATTGGGTGCGTTCATGATGCTGCCGCCCACGGTATGGGGCCATGAATGAACGTCGGATTGCGCCGGTTGGTGGTGGGGGTCCTGATAGTTCCAGTTGGTATAGAGTCCCATGTGGTGCCGCTCCCCTCCGAGAGCCAAGTCAAATCATCATAGCGCGTATTCCGCATTTGGCTACGGCGCTGGTCGGGCCCGGACCGCGACAAAGCCATTGGCAGCTGGCGTACCTCGGTCTCGCAGCCGTTTTCACGACAGCCATCAACAGGTTTCCGCCCTGCTCCACGAGTATGGCGTCGTTCGAAGGGTCCAGACCGCTTCATTCCTTGGAACCGAGGACCCTGGTAGAGGGGATATCGTGGCGAATCATCGGGGAGCGGCTTGGGTCCGGTAATGGCGGCGTACGACACATACTCGACGTACCATATAAAAACCATTGGTGCCTCCGCTTCCGCAAGTTCCGGAAAGCCACCCGGAACGGGGTGGCCGTTTAGCCGTAAAACAAACGGTCGGTTGATGGATGGGCGGTTCACGTAAGGCTTTGACATGTGCTCAAGGCATAGCCGTATTGCTGATATACTCCAGCGTGAGCATCGGTAGGTAGGTAGATCGTCTTCCCGGAAGCGGGTTGCGCGAACCCACAGTGGTCCCGGGCGCCACCCGCGATAGCGAATTGTGAGCTCAAGCGCCTTAGGGGAGTCCCCCTGTGAAACTAAAACGCAGATCAACTTGACAACGATCCACTCATATCTAATAATGGGATTGTGCTAATAGCGCGGACGCCGCCCTGCTCCGCGGCGCAAGTTTAGTGGGCAATCAGCGAGGAGGAATATCAGTCTCATGAGCAAGATCATCGGTATCGATCTTGGAACCACCAATTCGGTAGTCGCCGTGATGGAAGGCGGCCAACCGGTTGTGATCCCCAATCAGGAGGGCGGTCGCACGACCCCGTCAGTGGTCGGTTTCGCTAAAAGCGGAGAGCGCCTGGTGGGGCAAGTCGCTAAGCGTCAAGCAGTTACGAACCCTGAAAACACCATCTACTCCATTAAACGGTTTATGGGCCGCCGCTTTGGCGAAGTCACCGAGGAGATGAAGTTGGTGCCCTACAAAGCGGGTGCCGGAGAAGGCGGAGACGCCCGCGTGGAGGCCCAAGGGAAGCGATACTCCCCGCCGGAAATCTCCGCCATGATCCTCGGCAAGCTCAAGGAAGCCGCCGAAGCGTATCTGGGCGAGAAGGTTACGAAGGCCGTTATCACGGTTCCGGCTTATTTCAACGACGCTCAGCGCCAGGCTACCAAGGACGCCGGCCAGATCGCCGGTCTCGAAGTGATGCGCATCATCAATGAGCCGACGGCGGCCGCGCTGGCCTACGGGTTAGACAAGAAGAAGGATGAGACCATCGCCGTCTACGATTTCGGCGGCGGCACGTTCGACATTTCGATCCTGGAAGTCGGCGACGGCGTAGTGGAAGTGAAGTCGACGAACGGCGACACCCACCTGGGCGGCGACAACATCGACCAGCGCATCATCGACTGGCTGGTTACCGAGTTCAAGAAGGAAGTCGGCGTGGACGTTTCCAAGGACCAGATGGCGTTGCAGCGCCTGAAGGACGCCGCCGAAAAGGCGAAGATCGAGCTTTCCACCCTGCTGGAAACCGAGATTAACCTGCCGTTCCTGACGGCCGATGCCAGCGGTCCCAAGCACCTGCAGATCAAGTTGACGCAGGGCGCGCTTCGAACAGATGGTGGACGACATCCTGCAACGTTGCGTGGGTCCCGTGCAAGCAGGCCATCGCCGATGCCGGGGTGAACCCGTCGCAGATCGACGAAGTGGTACTGGTCGGCGGATCCACCCGTATTCCGAAGGTCCAGGAGATCGTGCGCAACCTGTTCGGCAAGGAACCGAACCGCAGCGTGAATCCGGACGAAGTGGTGGCGGTGGGCGCCGCAGTGCAAGGCGGCGTGCTGGGCGGCGAAGTGAAGGACGTCCTGCTGCTCGACGTGACGCCGCTGTCGCTGGGCATTGAGACCCTGGGCGGCGTGTTCACCAAGCTGATCGAGCGCAACACCACCATTCCGACCCGGAAGAGCGAAGTCTTCTCGACGGCCGCCGACAACCAGACGTCCGTGGAGATCAAGGTCTTCCAGGGCGAGCGCGCCATGGCTCGCGACAACCGTCTGCTGGGCGTGTTCCAACTGGTGGGCATTCCGCCGGCTCCGCGCGGCATCCCGCAGGTTGAGGTCACCTTCGATATCGACGCCAACGGCATTCTGAACGTCCTGGCCAAGGATCGGGCCACCAACAACGAGCAGAAGATCACCATCACGTCCTCTTCGGGCCTGAGCAAGGACGAAGTGGACAAGATGGCCAAGGACGCCGAGGCGCACCAGGGCGACGACCGCCGCAAGAAGGAGGAGATCGAAGCTCGCAATCGCGGCGACGCCATGGTGTACAACATCGAGAAGATGCTGAAGGAGCACCGGTCGAAGATCTCCGACGAAGAGGCCAAGAACGTCGAAGCGGCTCTCGAGGAGACCAAGAAGGCCATGGCTTCCGGCACGCTCGAGGAGATCACCGCGGCTACCGACAAGCTGACCACGGCCAGCCACAAACTGGCTGAGGCGATGTACAAGGCGGCGGGTCCAGCGCCCGGACAGGGCGGTCCCGGGCCGGAAGCTGGCGCGCCCCCATCGGGCGACGGCGCCGGAGCCGGTCAGAAGAAGGACAACGTGGTCGATGCCGAGTTCGTCGATGTCGACGATAAGAAGAAGTAAGTAGGCGTGGTGAGCGGCCGGGGAGTCGGTCTCCGGCCGCCGCTTCGCAGGTTTTTCAGGGCGAGACCGAATGCCAGCCAAACAACAGGATTACTATGAGTTGCTCGGGGTGGGCCGGAGCGCCACGCCGGAAGAAATCCGGAAGGCGTATCGACGGCGCGCCCGGAAGTATCACCCCGACCTCAATCCCGGCGACAAGTCTGCCGAGGATCGCTTCAAGAAAGTCCAGGAAGCTTACGACATTCTGAGCGACTCCAAAAAGAAGCAGATGTACGACCAGTACGGGTTCTATTCGGAGAACGGGTTCCCGTCGGCAGGTGGTCCGGGGGCCGGTCAGGCGCATGGTCCGAATTTCGGGGGCTTCGATTTCGAAGAGTTCGTGCGGTCGGCGGGAAGGGAACAGGGCGGCGGAGCGGCACGGGAGTCGGGAGGCGGTGGCGGCGGATTTCGATTTACCGACATCTTCAGCCAGATGTTCGGCCGGGAGGATCGGAAGGCGTCCGCAGGCGCAAAAGGGCTCGGATCTGGAATACGCGCTGAATATCGATTTCTGGCAGGCCATCCGCGGCACCCAGATTTCGTTGAACGTCACCCGCCAGGAGTCCTGCGGGGTCTGCGGCGGATCCGGGACAGCCGGGGGCGCCTCCACGTCCTGTCCGGAATGCGGCGGCACCGGGAACGTGAGCCAGATGGCGGGAGCCATGCGCTTCAACCTGACTTGCCCGCGCTGCAACGGCACCGGGAAACTGACCAATGTCTGCCCGGCATGCCACGGCGAGGGCCGCATCGCGAACACCGAGCGGGTGGAAGTTCGAATCCCCGCGGGCGCGCAAACCGGTTCCCGGCTGCGGGTGGCCGGCAAAGGCAATGCCGGGACCATGGGAGCGCCGGCCGGCGACTTGTATATCACGGTTCGCGTGGAGCCGCATCCGGTATTCGAGCGGAATGGCGACGATATCGAGATCAAGGTCCCCATTCGAATCGATGAGGCCGGGTTGGGCGCCAAGATCGAGGTGCCGACCATCGACGGCCGTACCATCCTGAAGATCCCCCAGGGAACCCGGAATGGACAGAAGCTCCGGCTGCGGGAAAAGGGCGTTCAAAACGTTCGCAAAGGCACCCGTGGAGACCAGATTGTGGAAGTCGTCCTGCAGACCCCCGATACGAGCAACGAGAGAACGCGCGAACTGCTACGCGAACTCGCCCGGCTGGATGCGCCGGATCCGCGCTCGGAGTTGTGGGCCAAAGTAGGCGGCTGACGAGGCGAGTCATGGCTAAGAAATCCAAAGCGGCGTATATGATCTCGGCGGTGGCGGAGCAGTACGACATCCACCCCCAGACCCTGCGCCTCTACGAGCGCGAAGGGCTGCTGGCCCCGTCGCGCAGCGATGGGAACACGCGGCTCTACACGGATGAGGATCTGGAGCGGCTGGAAGTGATCCTCAAGCTGACCCGTGAGCTGGGCGTGAACCTGGCGGGGGTGGAGATCATCCTGAATATGCGGGCCAAGATGTCCGCCATGCAGCAGCAGATCGAGGAGTTCGTCTCGCAACTGAACAGCGAGATCCTGCGGCGCGAGATGCCCCGCGAATCGTCGCAGAATTCCCTGATCCCCGTGGTGGAGGCCAAGACTCCCGTGGTCCGGGAAAAGCCGGTCCGGAATTCCCGGCGGCGCATGGCGTAAGTACCCGCCCAACCATTCAGGGCCGCCGCTCCGCAGAAGCAGCCACATGGTCTAATGAGGGAGGCGAGTGAACCACAATGGACGAGCGTAGCCCGAAGCTATTCAAGAATTTCCGCTGGATCGTGGCCGATCCGGAGCTTCTGGGGGGCAAACTCGCTGTTCGCGGGACCCGGTTTTCTGTTTCCTTTATTTTGTCGTGCTTGGCCGAAGGAATGAGCGTCGAGGAGATCGCTCCGAATGTGGCTGCTTGACGCCGCCCGCGCTCTAAAACGCTTTCCTGAATTCTGCGTCGTACTGGTGACGATTCCGCAACTCCGCGGTCCCGAATTTCTGGAGCAGTTTCGAGGCGACTGGGCCCGCAGGCCGATCCAACCTATAGCTGGACAGTTATTGCGCTGGCCCACATGATGGAACTGGTCCAGACGCGTCGGCAATGAGTGCCGACGCCTGCACGCTGAGAGCGTGCGCCACGTCAAGGCGCGTGCATTATCCTGGGATGTGATTCGAAGCGCAATCGTCCCCGTCGCCGGCCACGGCACCCGGCTCCTGCCGGCTACGAAGTCCCAGCCCAAGGAGATGCTTCCGGTGGCGCGGAAGCCGATCGTCCAGTACGTCGTCGAGGAACTCGCGGCCAACGGCATCAAGCAGATTCTGTTTGTCACCGGCCGGAACAAGACCTCCATCGAGAACCACTTCGACCTGGATCCCGAACTCGAGCGCGTGCTCAGCGAAACCAAGAAGAAGGAACTGCTGGAAGAGATCGGCTTCCAGGATTGGGGCGTCCACTACCTGTACACCCGCCAGCGGATGCAGCGCGGCTTGGGCGACGCCATCCTGTGCGGCGAGAACTTCGCCGGTGAGGAGCCGTTCGTGGTGGCACTGGGCGATTCCATTCTCGGCATCAACGCCGAGTCGCGCACCGTCGCCCGCATGATGGATCTGTTCCAGCAACGCAGCGCCAGTTGCGTGATTGCCGTGGAAGAGGTTCCGAATGAGGAGACTTCCCACTACGGGATCATCGAACCCACCGACATCAACGGCGAAGCCATGCGAGTGGTGAACCTGGTGGAGAAGCCTGAGCCGTCCGATGCTCCCAGCAACCTGGCGATTGCCGGACGGTACATCCTCTCGCCGCTCATCTTCGACCTGATCCGGGGCGTAAAGCCCGACCACCGTGGAGAGATCCAGCTGACCGATGCCATCCAGCGGCTCTGCGAAGAAGGGCGCCGAGTTCTGGCGGTGAAACTGCCTCCCAAAGAGAAGCGCTACGACATCGGCAACTTCCCCAGCTACTTCGAAACCTTTGTGGAGTTTGCGCTGGCCGACCCGCTCTACGGCCGCGAGTTCCGCACCCGGCTGGAGAAGATGCTGGGCATCGACTTAACCGCCCCGTCGCTCTGAGCATGAAGCGGCCGGCCGGGGTGCTCGCGCTGCTGTTTGCGTTCCTGCTCGCCACGCGTCTCTGCCACTCCGGGTTGGTGTGGGTGGAGGAGGCCTATCCGGCCGCCGCCGCCATCCAACTTCTCCACGGCAAGGTCCTATACCGCGATTTCTGGTTCGATAAGCCGCCCCTCGCGCCGCTGTTCTACCTGCTGTGGGGAGCGCACACAGGGGTTGCGCTGCGCGTGGCGGGTGCGCTGTTCGTGTTGGCTTGCTGCTGGATGGCCTGGCGCCTCGCGAGCGAACTGTGGTCTGAACGCGAAGGACTGATCGCCGCGGGCCTGCTCGGTTTCTTCCTCACCTTCGACGTGCCCTCCGCCGTCATGGCGCTCGCTCCAGACCTCCTGATGCTGCTGCCGCACCTGGCCGCGTTGTGGCTGGCCCGCCGTGGACGTCCGCTGGCGAGCGGGATTGCGGCGGGTGCCGCGATGCTCGTCAACCCCAAAGGAGTATTGGTGCTGGCGGTGTGTCTGCTGTGGTCCCGGCGTGACTGGCTGTGGATCCTGGCCGGCTTTGCAGGCGTCAACGCGCTGGGCTTGATAGCGCTGGCCGGGTGCGGGGCTCTGCCCGGCTACTGGCAGCAGGTGTGGGCCTGGGGCGCCATCTATTCGCGGGACACCTTCATCGGCGCGCCAGTGGTGGAAGCCTTCCGCCGGACCGGCGCCTGGGCCGGATTCCACGCCGCCATCGTGATCGGCGCCGGGTTGTACTACCTCCGCGAGCGCTCTCCGGATGCTCGCCGGATGGGACTTTGGACCGTGTTGGCGCTGGCTGGAGTGGTACTGGGGTGGCGCTTCTTTCCACGCTATTACTTCCTGCTCCTGCCGGCCGTCGCCATTGCTGCGGCGCGCGGTTGGACGTTGGTTCCACGCCGAGCCACCATAGTCATGGGACTGCTGCTGTTGGTCCCGCTGGTGCGTTTCGGTCCGCGCTACGCCACGCTTGGTATCGGCCTGGTGCGCGGAGAGGAACCGCACTGGGCGGATGTGGCGATGGGACAGGACAGCGCCGCGGTTGCCGAAGTGCTGACGCGGCTCACCCGACCCGGCGATACGCTGCTGGTGTGGGGATATCGCCCCGATATCTTCATGCTGACGCGCATGCCGGCGGGAACGCCGTTCCTCGATTCGCAGCCGCTCACCGGCGTGATCGCCGATCGCCACCTGACTCGTTCGGATGTCAGCGCACCTGAGTGGGCGGCCGCCAATCGGCGATTGCTCACCACTACCCGCCCGTCTTTCATCGTGGATGGTCTTGGCCTATACAATCCGGGCCTGGCCATCACCCGGTATCCCGATCTGTCCGCATGGTTCGCCCAGTACTCAGAGTGTGGGCGGACATACCATTCGGTGGTATATCGTTTGCGGTGACACCGTAACCCGCCCAGCGCCGCCAACGTCTTGCATCAATAGCAGAATTCTGCGGACCCTGGAGCCCGCCGCCCCCGGCCCGCTGGGCTTGATTGACGTGCTCCACAGACCGTATCATGTAGATTCTAAGTTTCAACACCCGGTAGTTCACCGCAGTCACATTTTCCGGTTCCAACTATGATCAAAGTCGAAGGACTGACGAAGCGCTACGCACGCAATGTCGCAGTCGACAATATCTCATTCGAAGTCGAAAAGGGCCAGATTGTAGGATTTCTGGGCCCCAACGGCGCGGGTAAGACCACCACCATGCGGGTGCTCACATGCTTTCTGCCGCCCACCAGCGGCACCGCAAACGTGGCCGGCTTCGATGTCATCGAGTCTCCCCTCGAGGTCAAGAAGCGTATCGGTTACTTGCCCGAGACGCCCCCGCTTTACCCTGAAATGGAGGTAGTCGAGTATCTCGATTTCGTCGGCAGCCTCAAGAATTTGCCGTCCAACGAACGCAAACGGCGAGTAAACGAAGTAATGGAGAAGTGCGCCGTTACGGACGTCCGGACCAAGCTGATCGGCAAGTTGTCGAAAGGCTACCGCCAGCGCGTCGGACTGGCCCAGGCCATCATCCATAACCCCGATGTGCTGGTTCTCGACGAGCCCACCGCCGGCCTCGACCCCAAGCAGATCATTGAGACTCGCGAGACCATCAAGAAACTCGCGGGAGACCACACCATCATCCTGAGCACCCACATCCTGCCGGAAGTGGAAAGCACTTGCCAGCGCGTGGTCATCATCAGCAAAGGCAAGCTGGTGGCCACCGACACGGTGTCCAACCTGACCAACCGTCTGCGCGGATCGGAGACCGTGCTCGTGGAAGTGGGCGGCCGCGAAGGCGCCTTGGATACTGCCGACGTGCAGCGCCGCCTGGAACAGGTGGCCGGCGTCAGCCGCGTCGTCGCCCTGGATAGCCGCCACGACAACGTGCGGTTCGAAGTCGAGAGCCTGAAGGACCTTTCCGTCCGCGCGGAGCTTGCCCGCGCCGTCGTCGAGTCCGGCTGGAATCTCCACGAACTCCACACCGTCGGGCTGAGCCTCGAAGAGATCTTCCTCCAACTGACCGGCGGCGACCAGGCCGCATCCTCCGGAGAGTCGAAATGAAGAATATCTGGGTTATCTGCCGAAAAGAACTGAACAGTTACTTCGTCTCCCCCATCGCATACGGATTGATGGCGTTTTTCGCCCTGGTTGCCGGCTTCTTTTTCTACTCGGCCACCGCGATCTTCGTCCAGCGATCCATGGAATCCCAGATGATGGGACGCGGCTTCCCCATGAGCGTGAATGAGTGGGTGATCCGCCCCGTGCTCTCCAACGTCAGCGTCATTGGGCTCTTTCTCATCCCGATGATCACCATGCGTCTGTTTGCCGAAGAGAAGCGTTCCGGAACCTACGAGTTACTGGCCACCTCCCCGATTCGCGACTACGAGATCATCCTGGGCAAGTGGATCGCCGCCCTCGTGATGTACGCCTGTATCCTGGGCGTATCCCTGCTCGACATTCTGGTCCTGTTCGCCTACGGCAAGCCGGACATCAAGCCCATGTTGGTGGGTTATCTCGGCCTGCTGCTCCAGGGCGGATGCCTGCTGGCGATCGGGACGTTCATCTCCAATACCACCCGCAGCCAGATTGTGGCCGGTGTTGCTACCTTCGCCGTGTGCCTGCTGCTCTGGGTGCTGGATTGGGTGAGCGCGTTCGAGACCGCCGCTTGGGCCAAGGTCGTATCGTACCTCTCTGTGCTGACTCACTTCGAGCCATTTTCGAAAGGAGTCATCGACACCAAAGACGTGATCTTCTACCTATCGATGATCTTCCTGGGGCTGTTTTTGACGGCGCGCTCAATGGAGTCGCTCCGCTGGAGGGCATAACATGAATACTCAATGGTTGAAAGCCCGCCAGACCAAGTACACGGGGTACGTTCTCGTGTACGTCGTGATCATCATCCTGGTGCTGGGTTTGGCCAATTTCCTGGCCCAGCGCTATAACAAGTCCTGGGACTCGACCGCGAACAAGCAGTTCAGCCTGTCGGATCAAACCATCAAAGTAGTGAAGGGCCTGAATCAGGACGTCACTATCGATTACTTCGACCGGACCAGCAATCTGTCCGATCCGCGCGGCAACGCTCGCGACCTGCTCGACCGTTACGCCAATCTGTCGCCGAAGGTCCACGTCAACTACGTAGACCCCACCAAGAAGCCCGAGATCGCCAAGGCCGCCGGAGTTCGCACGTTCGGCACCATCTTCATCCAGGCCGGCGGACGCAAACAGGAAGCCAAGAGCGTCAGCGAGGAAGAGATCACCGGAGCCCTGGTTCGCGCCCTTAAGGGTGGTGAACGGACCGTCTGCGTCGTGACCGGTTCCGGCGAGCACGCCCTGGATAACTCGAATGAGGACGGTTACTCCACGGCCAAGGAACTGCTCGAGAAGAATAACTACAAGACACAGCCGATCAACCTTCTGCAGAAGCAGGAAATACCCAAGGAATGTACCATCCTGTTCGTGGGAGGCCCCCGGCTCGACTACGTTCCCGCCGCGGTGGAAGGCATCAAGAAGTACGTGGAAGGCGGCGGCCGCGCATTGTTCGCCCTCGATCCTCCCCTGCAGTTCAAGGGGCAGGAGATCGCCGACAACGCCGCTCTTACCGGGCAACTGGCGAACTGGGGCGTGACGGTGGACAAGGACCTGGTCATCGACCCGAACCCGGTGAACCGCCTGTTCGGATTCACGGCGGCCGTTGTGCTGGTAAACGAGTACGAATCGCACCAGATCGTCCGCGACCTGAAAGGCGCCGCCACGGCCTTTCCGCTGGTCCGGTCATTGGACGTGAAGTCCGGCGACAAGACCACTGTGGACAAACTCTTCACGAGTTCGGCCGACGCTTTCGGAGCCACCAATCTCACCTCCGCCTCCATCAATCCGGACGATAAGAACAACAAGAAAGGCCCATTGACGCTGGCCGCCGCAGGCACTTACAACACCGGCCAGGCCAATAATAACGGGCGGTTTGTGGTTGTCGGATCCGCTTCGTGGATCGCCAACAACATCCTTCCGTCTCGCTCGCTCGCCAATCGCGACCTGTTCCTGAACATGATGAACTGGCTCTCTTCGGACGAGGACCTCATCTCCATCCGGCCGAAAGAGCCCGAAAACCGGCCTCTGGCAATGACCGTGCGGCAGATGCGCGTTCTGATGTATTCCACGCTGATCTTCCTGCCGCTGATTATTCTCGTCTCCGGACTGTCGGTCTGGTGGCGGCGGAGGTAGCGGATGTCGCTTCGTAAGCTCCTGATCGCAGCCGCTCTCCTGATCGTCCTGGGTGGCGGCGTCTGGTGGTCCAACAAACGCCAGGCCGCCGAGGAGGCCAAGCCGAAGAAAGAGGATGCTTCCACCCCGAAGATCCTCGCCGTGCCCGACGATCAACTGGCGCAGCTCACGCTTAAACGGAAGGACGCCGAGGAAGTCGTCCTCAAGAAGAACGCCGCCAACAAGTGGGAGATGGTGAAGCCGAAGCCCTACCGGGTGGATGCCGATACGGCATCGGCCATCGCCAATGCCATCAACCCGCTCACCAGTACGCAGGTGGTGGACGAAAAGCCCGCCAACCTCGCTCCCTTCGGCCTGGATTCGCCCGCCTTCGAACTCACCGTGACGAAGAAGGACGGCAAGACCCAGAAACTGCTCATCGGTGACGAAGCCCCCGCCGGCGGTGACGTGTATGCCAAGCTCGAAGGCGATCCGCGCGTCTTCACTATCGCCAGTTTCGGCAAGACCAGCCTGGACAAGACCGCCCAGGATCTGCGTGACAAGAAGTTACTCACATTCGATTCCGACAAGCTGACTCGCGTCGAGCTCGACGCCAAGAAGCAGCAGATCGAGTTCGGCAAGAACAATCAGAACGAGTGGCAGATCCTGAAGCCGCAGCCTCTCCGCGCCGACGGCTGGCAGGTGGAAGAACTCATCCGGCGCCTGCGCGACGCCAAGATGGACACCGTGCCCTCCGACGAGGACCTCAAAAAAGCCGTCGCGGCGTTTGCTTCCGGAACGCCCGTGGCGACGGCCAAAGTCACCGACAACAACGGCACTCAGTCCATTGAAGTCCGCAAGGTGAAGGACGACTACTACGCGAAATCGAGCGTGGTCGACGGCGCCTACAAAGTCCCGAACGACCTGGGCCAGGGCCTCGACAAGAGCCTCGACGATTTCCGCAACAAGAAGCTCTTCGACTTCGGCTTCAGCGACCCCACCAAAGTGGACGTCGTGAAGGACGGCAAGACCGTGTCCTACGCCAAGTCCGGCGACAAGTGGTTCTCC
This sequence comes from uncultured Acidobacteriota bacterium, assembly GCA_963737465.1. Taxonomy (GTDB): domain Bacteria; phylum Acidobacteriota; class Terriglobia; order Bryobacterales; family Bryobacteraceae; genus TMP-7. The sequence continues at coordinate 741,112 of CAVTTC010000009.1, read as the reverse complement.
GGGCCGAAGCAGATCGACTCAGCCACGCTACAAAGCTTCATCGACAAGCTGCGCGATCTCGCCGCGGCGAAGTTCGTGGAGACGCCGTTTGGCGCGCCATCAATGCAGGTGACGGTGACGGCGAAAGATGGGAAACTGGTGGACAAGGTGCTGATCGCCAAGCAGGGTAACGACTGGCTGGCAAAGCGGGAGAACGAGCCCGTCGTCTACCAGCTCGACAACAAAGCGGCGGAGGACCTCAACAAGGCCTTCACCGACATCAAGGAAGCCGCGCCCGAGACGAAGAAGAAGTAAGCGGCCATGTACGGCCTGCTCACAGACCTGTATCAACTCACCATGGCGGCCGGCTATTTCCAAGCCGGCAAGACCAGTGAGGTTGCTACTTTTGAGTTATTCGTCCGGCGCTTCCCCACGAACCGGAACTACCTGATCGCAGCGGGCCTCGAGCAGGTAGTCGATTATCTCCTGAACCTCCGGTTCACCCGGGAGGAAGCCGCCTACCTGCGGAGCCTGCCTCAGTTCCAGCTCCGCCCCGCCGGAGTTCTTTGACGCACTCGAAAGCTTCCGGTTCTCCGGTGACCTGTTCGCCGTACCCGAAGGCACCCCGATGTTTCCCGGCGAGCCATTCCTCACCGTCCGCGCTCCCATCATCGAAGCCCAGATCCCGGAAACCTATCTGCTTGCCACCATCGGTTTCCAGTCGATGGTGGCCACGAAAGCCGCGCGCATCGTGGACGCCGCTAAGGGGCGCGCGGTGGTCGAGTTCGGGACCCGCCGCGCCCATTCACCGCAGGCCGGCATGTACGCAGGGCGCGCCGCTTACATCGGCGGCTGCATCGGAACCAGCAACACCGAAACCGGGTACCGCTTCGGCATCCCGGTCTTCGGTACCGCCGCGCATTCCTGGGTGCAATCGTTCTCCGAGCGAACGCGAGGCCTTCGAGGAGTTACAGAAGCTGCTGGGCGATGCCACGGTCTATCTCATCGACACCTACGACACGCTGCGCGGCGCCGCCACCGCCGCATCCCTTGGACGGCCCATCTGGGGCGTCCGCCTGGATAGCGGGAACTTTCGTGAACTGGCGCCCGCCGTACGCGCGATCCTCGACCAGGCCGGACTGCGCGACGCGAAAATGATGGCCACCGGCGATCTCAACGAGTACAAGATTCTGGAACTCATCGCCGCCGATGTGCCGATCGATTCCTTCGGCGTGGGAACCGAACTCGCCACCTCGGCCGACGCGCCCAGCCTCGGCGCCGTCTACAAGTTAGTGGAGATACAGTCTAACGGCTCGCGCCGCTTCACCGCCAAGTACAGCCCCGACAAGAACACCATGCCCGGAGTGAAGCAGATTTTCCGGTTTGCCGACCGCGACGTCATCGGGTGCCAGGGTGAGTGCATGCCGACTCCCCGAGGCGTTGGCGATGCCCGCGCGCTGCTGCGCCCCGTGATTCTCAATGGCGAGCTGGTGTCTCCTCTTCCTGACGTCCACCAGGCCCGTGAGTACCGCGAACGTTCCCTGAGCCCGTTCCCATCCGTGGTGCGGACTCTTTTCACCCGTGAAGACGCGTGGCCCGTAGAGTACAGCGACCAACTCCGATCCCTCGCGGCCCAGGTTCGCCGTGACCAATCCGCGCCCGCCGCAGTGGATGTGTTGTCATGAAAACCGTATTCTTCGACATCGACACGCAAATCGACTTTCTCTACCCCGCGGGCGCTCTGTACGTCCCCGGCGCGGAGCGCATCATCGGAGCCGTCGCTCATCTGAACCGGCATGCCGCCTCCACCGGCTCTCCGCTGGTCTCCACCATGGACGCTCACTCCGAAAACGATGTGGAGTTCCGGAACTGGCCCGCCCACTGCGTCTCGGGAACGGTTGGACAGCAGAAGGCGCCGGCTACACTGCTGGCTGAGCGCATGGTGATCCCCATGGTCGACTGGGCCGAACGGATCGACGGGATCCCGCAGTTACTCCTTGAAAAGCGCGCCCTTAATTGCTTCACCAACCCGAACCTGGAAAGCCTGTTAATGGCCTTCAACGCCGATCGCTATGTCCTGTATGGGGTGGTAACCGAGATCTGCGTGAAACTCGCCGCCCAGGGCCTGTTGGATCGGGGCCATAAGGTGGAGATCGTGACCGACGCGGTGCGGTCCCTAACCGGCGCCGCCGGGCAAGCCGCCTTGCAGGAACTAACCGCCCGCGGCGCCGTTCTCAGGTCCGCCGCCGAGTTTCTAAACACTCCCTAACGGTCGTGGCTCAGAAGTCGGAACCGAGCCGCGACCGTCAGGGAGCGTTTGAATTGCATCTACTCTCCACTCTGCTGCAGTAACTTAGCCACCAATCCTGTCCACCCCGTCTGATGACTCGCACCGACACCCGCTCCCGTGTCTCCGTTGAAGTACTCGTAAAAAAGCACTAAATCCCGCCAGTGCGGAATCGTACTGTACCGCTCGTCTGCACCGTGCACCGGGCGCCTCCCGTCCGCATCTTTCAAGAAGATCCGGCTCAACCGTTTCGATATCTCAGCCGCCACTTCCCACAAAGTCATCTGGACACCCGAACCGGTGGGACACTCCACCCGGAAGTCATCGCCATAGTAATGGTGGAACTTCTGCAGCGACTCGATCAGCAGATAGTTCACCGGGAACCAGATAGGCCCGCGCCAGTTCGAGTTGCCGCCAAATAGCCAAGTGCTCGACTCGGCGGGCTCATAGGCCACACGATACTCGGCCCCATCCGTGTTCAGGACAAAAGGCTGCGACTCGTGAATCTTCGACATCGCACGGATGCCATACGGCGAGAGGAATTCGTTCTCGTCCAACATCACCTTCAACACGCGCCGCAACTGGTTCGCATCCAGGACGGAGAGCAGCAGGCGTTCACCTGCGCCTGGAGTGTTCATGTGGGGAATGTGGTCTGTCAGGTCGCGCCGGTTCTCCAGAAACCAGTCCATCCGGCGCTTGAATCCAGGCAACCGTTGCAACTGGCGAGGTTCCAGTGTCTCCACCGCGAACAGTGGAATCAAGCCCACCATCGACCGGATCCGCAGCGGCATGTGAGTCCCGTCCGGCAGGTGCAGCACGTCATAGAAGAAACCGTCCTGGTGGTCCCACATCGAATACCCGTCTCCGCCCAGGTGGTTGATAGCCCGCGCGATATAGACGAAGTGTTCCCAGAACTTGCTAGCCACGTCTTCGTAAGCCGTATCCTCGCGGGCTAACTCCATCGCAATCCCGAGGAGGTTCAGGCAGTACATCGCCATCCAGCCCGTGCCATCGGCCTGCTCGAGATATCCACCGGTGGGAAGCGGCTTGCTGCGGTCGAACACGCCGATGTTATCCAGCCCAAGGAACCCGCCCTGAAAGACGTTACGGCCCTCTGTATCCTTGCGGTTCACCCACCAGGTGAAGTTCAACAACAGCTTGTGGAAGACACGTTCCAGAAATTCGCGGTCGGCCACTCCCCGGCGCTTCTGCTCGATCTTGTACACGCGGTACGACGCCCACGCGTGCACCGGCGGGTTCACGTCGCCGAAAGCCCACTCATAGGCCGGCAGTTGACCGTTCGGGTGCATGTACCACTCGCGCACCATCAGCGTCAGCTGGTCTTTGGCGAACTCCGAATCCACCATCGCGATGGGGAGACAGTGGAATGCCAGGTCCCACGCCGCGTACCACGGGTACTCCCACTTATCCGGCATCGAGATCACGTCGGAGTTATAGAGATGCCGCCATTCGCGATTGCGGCCGGATAAGCGCTCGGGCGCAGGCGGCGGGAACGCCGGGTCGCCAATCAGCCAATCGCGAACCACGTAGTGGTAGAACTGTTTCGACCAGAACAGCCCGCCAAAGGCCTGCCTCATCACGTTGTGGGCGTCGTCGGACAACTCCTTCGGCGCGATCTTTGCGTAGAACTCATCCGCCTCCTCCAGGCGCTGGTCTTGAATCCGGTCGAACTCCGCGCCGAACGGATCGGCCGGCATTCGCTCCGCAAGCCGCAGCTGCACGGTAGCCCATCCTCCGGCCGGAATGGTCATGCGATAGTACGCCGCGGCCTTGGTGCCGGTCCGCGCGGGGTTCACGGCCTCGCGACGCCCATGCACCACGTATTCCTCGAAACCGTCTTTCACGTAGGGGCTGGAATTCGCCACCCCGTACATACGCTGAGTGTTGGTCTCGTTTTCGGTGAACAGGAACTCGGGCGTCCCGTCCACCGCGAGCCATCGAACGCCGTAAGTTGGCTCCAGCAATTGAATCAACCCGTCACTGGCAACCTGCATGGAAGGCTTGCTAGCCGGGAAGCCCCAGGACCAGGTATTGCGGAACCACACGGTCGGAAGCAGGTGAAACTCGGCGGCTTCCGGGCCGTGGTTCACCACGGTTACTCGAATCAGCAAATCCTCGCAGGAAGCCTTGGCATAATCGGCGAACACGTCGAAGTAACGGTCCTCGTGAAAGACGCCGGTGTCGGTCAGCTCGAATTCCGCCGCATTCCGGTCCCGATGACGGTTTTCCTGGACCAGCCGGTCGTAAGGAAACTCGGCTTGCGGATACTTGTACAGGAACCGCATCCATGAATGGGTGGGAGTGCTGTCCAGATAGAAGTAGCACTCCTTCACGTCCTCGCCGTGATTGCCCTGCTCGCCGGTGAGCCCGAACAGCCGCTCCTTGAGGATGGGATCCCGCCCGTTCCACATGGCCAGCGCGAAACAGATACGCTGGTGCCGGTCGCAGATGCCGCCGATCCCGTCCTCATTCCACCGGTAGGCCTTCCAGCGGGCATGTTCGAACGGCAGGTATCGCCACGCGTCGCCGTCCGGGCTGTAGTCCTCCCGCACGGTGCCCCAGGCCCGCTCGGCCAGGTACGGCCCCCAGCGCTTCCAATGCACTGAACGGGACCGGGACTCCTCGATCCTCAGTTCTTCGGCGGTCTGAATGTGTTTAGCCAATACAGGTTAGGATAGGCCACATGCTGGGTTCACACAAATTGATGGCTTTTGTCGGTGTGCGTGACGCCGCGCGCGCCAGAGCGTTTTACCAGGACACCCTGGGCCTGAACCTCATCGCCGAAGATGGTTTCGCTCTCGCCTTTGAGGTGCGGGGAGTGAGACTGCGGGTGACCCTGGTCAAGGAAGTCCAGCCACACCCCTACACCGCGCTGGGCTGGGACGTCCCAGACATCGTCGAATCCGCCCGGGCTCTCGAAGCGGCGGGCGTGAAACTAAGCCGCTTCGAGGGTCTCGGCCAGGACGAACTAGGAATCTGGACGGCTCCCGGGGGCGCGAAGATAGCGTGGTTCCAGGACCCCGACGGCAACATCTTATCGATTGCTCAGTCAGAACCGGTGTAGGGCGACTACTGTAACTCCGCCGTCATCGTGGCGCCGCCCATCTGAGCCATCACAGCCTGGAGCTTCACCGGCTTCCGCGCATCCTTGGCCACCCAGAGAGTGATGTTATCGTTGCCGCCATCGGCCGACGTCACTTGTACCTTGTAGGTATCGAACGTGCCCGCCGGTACGGTGACGCTCTCGGTTCCCGCCACTTTCAATTGTAGGAGCTTGGGTTTCATCTTCTGCATGTCGAAGTTGCGATACGTGGTGGTGTACCCGTCGGCCAGGGGCAACAGCGCCAGGACGTTCCCGGAACCGGCGCCTTCCGCAAACAGCGGACCGCCCGTTTCGACGTCCACCGGCTTCTCCTGGCCGCCCATGTTCATCGACCCCGTCAGCTTCGGCCCCTTCACCTCCAGGTTGATGGCCATGGGGCCCTGTTTGACCGTCCGCTTCACCAGCGACAACGTGTTATCGAGCACTACGGAATCCACCGCTTCGCCCATCGGCGTCGTGGTAGTGTCGGTGATCTGCCATCCTTCCCCGGCCGGCTTCAACTCGGTTGAGATTGTCAGATTCATCGACTGCGCGCCCATCTGCAGCTTCACGGCATACTTGTACGTACCCGCCACGGGTGGCGCGGCGACTTTCGGCAGCCCGACGGTCCCGGCGTCCACCGTCTTGGCCAACACGACGCTCTTTGGATCCACGGTGATTTCTTTGAGCCGGGTGGCCGTCTCCGCAGTCATATCCTCCTGGTAACGGCCGCCCAGGTGCTTGGCCAGGAACTTCTCGGCCGCCGCGTACATGGCCATGTTATTCACGGGCCGGGCGAAGCCGTGTCCCTCGTCCGGAGCCACCAGATATTCCACCGGGAATCCGCGATCACGCAGCGCGATCACGATCTGGTCCGCTTCGCGCTTGTTCACGCGCGGGTCATTCGCTCCCTGAACCACCATCAGCGGAGTCTTGATCTTCGACGCCGAATTCAGTGGCGACTGGCGTTCCAATTGGGACTTGCCCTCCGGCGTTCGCGGATCGCCCATGCGCTTGTAGAACATGACGCGGATCTGCTCCCAGTAGGGCGGAATCGAATCGAGCAACGTGATCAGGTTCGACGGCGCGACAATCGCCACCGCCGCCGCGTACTCATCCGGCGTGAAGGCAACTCCCGCCAGCGTCGCGTAGCCGCCGTAGGAACCGCCCATGATCCCGATGCGCTTGGGATCGGCGATGCCCCTGGCGACCAGGTACTTCGCGCCCCACGTCACGTCGTCCTGCATCTTCTGACCCCATTCCTTGTTTCCGGCGTTGAGGAACTTCTTCCCATACCCCGTGGAGCCCCGGAAGTTGGGCTGACAGAACAGCGTATCCACGGTTGGCCAGGAACTGCGACATGCCGTTGTAACCCCACACGTCGCGTCCCCACGGTCCGCCGTGCGGCAACAGAATCACCGGTAGGTTCTTCGCCGGCACGCCCCGGGCAGCGTCAGATAGCGCCGGAATTTCCAGGCCGTCCGATGACTTGTAGCGCACCGGCTCCACGGACGCGAGACTCTTCGCGATCCAACTTCTCCCGGATCTTGTATTGCAGGGTGAGCTTCCTCGTGGCGCGATTGAAGAGGTACGTTTCCCCTGGCTCCGTATCGGAGACAGCCGTTCACCAGCCACAGTTTCTCATCCTTGGTGAACGAGCCTGGCCGCAGTTCCTTGCCGGGCAGTTGCTTCTCGGCCCAGTGGAAATCCGCCGCCCACTCCTTGTTCTTCCACTCAGACCGGACCTTGTCATCGATGTAGATTGTGCCTACCAGTTCATTGCTCAGGTCGGAGAAGATCGGACCGCCAAAATCGACGCGCTTGTTCGGGTCGCTCTCGACAACCTGGGTCTTACCGGTTTCTGGATCGAGCAGCGTCAGCGAAACCAGGTCTACGTCCGCGCCCTTGTTCGTCGTGAAGTAGAGCAGCTTGTTGTTCTTGTCGAACCGCGCCGGCGCGCACTGTCTCGAACACGTCGCAGGAATAGATCTTCTGGAAACCGGCGGCATCCACGCGGAGGATCTCGGTGTCGCCGTTGTCCGCCGATCGGGACGCCATCGCAGTTGGTCTTTGTTATCGAACTCCCAGCCGGTGATCCGGTCCGTGTTCTTGCGGAGCAGCTTCCGCTCGCCGGTGGAGATCTTCACCTCGTAGAGGTCGTGCCACGCCTTGTCGCGATCGTTGAGGCCCACGTAGATGGTGTCGGTGGAGCTTCTGGGCACCGCGTAGATAACGGCGCGAGCGCCCTTGGCGTCGGTGAGATTGCGGGCCGGCGGGGCTGGCGGAGCCGGCGGCGGGCTTGTCCGCCGGGTTGACGGCCCAGACGTTGTAGTTCTCGTCTCCGGCGTTGTCCTGGACGAAGAGGATGTACTTGGCGTCCCGGCTCCAGAAGTAGCCCGGCACGGGCCGCTTGGTTTCGGCCGTGATGAGCCGGGCCGCGCCGAATGGTTCTTCGGTGGCCTTGACCCAGATGTTGCGGGTCTTGTTCCACGGCTTCATGAAGGCGATGTACTTACCGTCCGGCGAAATCTGAGCGCCGGAGATTTCAGGATCGCCGAACAGCAGTTCGCGATCGATGAGAGGAGGCTGCTGCGCCAGCATCGGAACCACCAGGCACAGGGCCGGAAGGGACTTCCATGGGCGTTTCATAGGGCTATAGACACTCGTACGAGTTTGTTTCCGTGGATGTTCAATGTCAATGGCAGCAAAGAAAAGGCGAAACAAAATGTGTGAGCGGAATAGTTGACGGGGGTTTTCATTTCAAAGCTGCGGGCATATGATCGGGGCAAGGAGTTCCGCATTATGGACCCGAATAAATCCCGTCTTATTCTTTCCGGCGTCGTCGCAACGGTGACCCTCACGGTATTGATGTACGCAGGGCCGCTCGCCGGTTTCCCCAAGATTGATATGGCCGCCGCGATCGGCGGATTCCTCGACCAGCCCGCGATCGCGTTTTCCGCGCGCTGGTGGGTGGGCCTGGGCGTGTTCTTAGCGGTCGGAATGATCGTCTCGCCCCTGCTCTTCATGCAGGTCGGCCCCAGCCTCTACGGCAGTGGCTGGCTACGAGGCCTCGAGTGGGGCGTGATCCTCTGGGTGTTTGGCGGGGTGTGTGTCATGTTCAATCTCGGTCTGGCTTTTCACGAGCCGTTCGTTACCCACCCGCAGCTGAGCACGGCTGCCAGTTTCCTGGGCAACCTGATTTACGGTGCGGTGTTGGGCGCCCTGGCTGCGAGGTCAGGGAGTTTCAACGCTCGATCGAGTCCGGTGTAGGGTGGACTTCAGTCCGCGCGGGATCTTCAGTCCCGCCAAGGTGCGCTGTAACCACGCCCGGGCTCTTTCGGCGCCGGCCCAGCATGGTCCCAGCGAAGGCGCCGGCGAACCCGGCCACCTGGGAGAGGACCGGCCCCAGGTTCACCTTGTCGGCGGCAACGCTGGCTACCACGAACCCGGCCAGGGTGACGCCGGCGATCTTTGTGATCTTTGAAGCCTTCACTCCCTCAGGGTAGTGGATCGGGTTCCGGTCTCGCCACCATCTGACATACTCTACGAGCGCTCCAACGGGACAATCCGGCCAGAGGCGCGCAGGTATTTCACCAAATGACTGGCCGGCTCAGTAGGGATCAGATCGTCCAGGTCCACCAAGCCGTTGCCTGAATCCAGTACGGTGAGCGTTCCCAGAAGTACCCTCCAGCGCCGAAAAGAACGCCTGCCGCGGCATCGGCGCCACGTAGATCTTCACGTTCGCGGCCAGAAGCCTGCCCAGACCCTCGAGCAAGGTTCCAGGCAGATTCTGGTAAAAGGCCTCCTGCAGTGTCTTCGCCGCCGCCGCTACACTCAGTACGAAGCGCACCGGTTCGGTGGAATGGCGCCGCAGGTACCGCGCCAACAGGTAGGTTTCAGGATAGTCGCTGGCCAGAACGGGACCGCGGGGCGCCAAACGACGAATGCACTCCACCATCTGATCCAGAGAGAATTCCTCGATGCGAGTGACATGATGGATCGAGAGTTCGGTTAGCTCGACCGGCTCGCGTTCGAATGGCCCGCTTTCGGTAACCAGCATCCGGCAGGCCGATTGCAACGGAGCGGGATCGAGCAGTTCCGCTTTGTCGAAAGTGCCGCGCACGACCAGCGAGGGGCCGCTTCCGGAGCAAGCTCGATGGCTCCACCACGCGTCCTCCGTTATCGAACACGATCGCGTGGGACATGTGGCGGCCCAATAGCGCCAGGCACCACGCGCGAGCGTCCCGGTTCATAAAGGCCGGACCATCGAACTCGATGACGTCGATCTCGATCCGTTCGATCGACAGATCATCGAAGAGTCCCGCTAGGAACACATCGACGTCCGTTCTCTGGTGGTAGGCGGCATATACCAGGTTGACGCCGAGGATTCCGATGGCCTGCTGCTGTAATTGCGCGGTCGGATCACAAAGGTTGATGTGCAGCAGCACCTGGCTGCCCGGCGCGTTGGGCTCCATCTGGAACCGAATGCCGAGCCATCCGTGCTGCTCATTGCTGCCCTGGTAGTTGCGGGCGGAGATCGTGTCGGCGAATGCGAAGAAGCGTTTTTCGTCCCCGCGGGTGGTGCTGAGACGCTCCAGAAGCAGCCGGTACTCGCGGTCGAGCATGGCCAGCAGCCGCTCTCTGGACACGTAGCGCGTCCCCGCACCGTAGATTTCGTCGCTCACCTTCTTGTCATAGGCGGAAATCGTTTTGGCCACGGTGCCAGAGGCTGCGCCCACACTGAGGAACCAGCGTGCCACTTCCTGCCCGGCGCCGATTTCAGCGAGCGTGCCATAGATGGACGCGTCCAGGTTCAGGGAGAGCGCCTTTCCGTGGGTGTCGTGACGCGGGGAAGCAGTTGCGGTAGACATACTCAACCTTCAAATCCTGTCGTTCATTGCGTCTGGACCTTGGAGAGCCGCTCTGCAATGCCGAGCGTCTTCAGGATCGCGGGCTTGGTTTCTTCCATTGCCAGAGGCTCGTGGCAGACGTTGCAATCCTGCGAAATCGTCTTGCCGTTGGCGGCGGTATGCGATCCGTCGTGGCACCGGAAGCAGCCCGGAAAATCCGTGTGGCCCAGGTTATTCGGATACGTGCCCCATGTGACCTTGAGATCGGGAAAGACGTTCCGGTTATAGATCGCGAGCACAGCTTTGGCCGACTGTTCGATGTCGTTGGCTCGACCGCGCGTAAAGATCCGGGTAATTCTGCCGGTAGAAGCCGGCCAGTGCCGCGGGTATTCTCACGCCTGCTTCTTCACTTGAGGCGTACCCGGCTTTCAAGACCGCAACGCCTTGCTTCTTGATGAAGGGCAAGGTCACGCTGATGTCGCCCCCAGCCATCGCCTTATCCATGGCGCGCTCTGGAAGGTCGAACGTGTGAGTGGGACGGTTGTGGCAGTCCACGCACTGCATCTCGTGACGGATCGTCGCGTTGGACGAACCGGCCGGCGGATTGGGAGCAGCGAACGTGAGCGATTCGCCTGTGACGGTATTGCGGTATTCCACCGTCGGGATGGTTTGGCGCGCCGGATCCGCCGCCGCGTACCGGATCTGAATCCCAGGTCCGAAATGGGCGCCATGAATCCCCGAAATCTTATTTCCTCCCACCATCATCAGAAGGACCGTGTCCGACCGGGTGTTTCCCTCGTCGTCGGCATACTTGGGGAAGAAGCGCAAACGCACGCCGCTGAACTTATCCGGCCAGTGGCAGTTCTCGCACGTTTCGCGGGCGGGCACGAGACGATTGCTCTCCAGGGCGGAAGGAATGGGCCTCGGTGCAGTGTTCGATACGGTTTGGAACAACTGGCGTATGCCGTTGGTCTTGCTGGCAATCCACCCCGCGGCGCCGGGCGCCACGTGACACTCGACGCACTCCACCCGGGAGTGCGGCGAATTCTGGTAGGCGGCAAATTCGGGTTTCATGGAGTGGCAGGTGGCTCCGCAAAACTGTGGGGTTTCCATATGTTTCACGGCGCGGTATGTGAGTTGGGTCCCGAGCAGGACGTTGAAGAGTGTCGTCGCGCCCAGAAACAGGGCCAGGCGCCGCACGGCCGCCTTACGGTCGAAGGTCGCTCGGGCCAGATCCTTGCGGATCTCTCGCTTGCTCAGATAAACGCCGAGGGGGACCAGGGCCAACCCGGAGAAAAAGACGGCGGGTAGGACCACGAGAAGCACGATCCCCGCGTAAGGGTTGCTCGCATGTCCCCGAATCTCCTGCGGCGCCACAAAGAATAAGGAGATCGCAGCGGTCACAATCAGCGCCACACCCAACAAGCTGACCCAGTGGCGGGTGAGCAGAAACCAGCCCGGCGTCTTTGCGATTGGAGTCATGGCAAAAGCTCGCTGGGCGTAACAGTCCCCGAATTCCGACGTGCCCAGATCGTGATTCGAAGATGCACCTCGATCGATTCGGATCTAAAGAGTTTCTGCCGGGCGTTCTTGAACGTGAACTTGATGGGCGGCTTCCGCCTCGTCCGCGCGGTGCTGCCGCATCTCCGCGCCCAGCGCAGCGGCCTGATCGTTCACGTGACCTCGGTCGTGGGTCGCCTCTTGTTTCCGGGCTGCGCCCTCTACTGCGCAAGCAAGTTCGCGCACGAAGCCTTCGCCGAGGTATTGCACTACGAACTCGCTGGCTCGGGAGTCGAGAGCGTGATCGTGGAGCCCGGACCGTACCCGTCTCAGCTACTGCCCAACAGTCCGGCCCCGGCGGACACCGAACGTCTTTCCGGCTACGGAGAACTCGCCCAGCTGCGCGAGAAGTTCATGGCCCATTTCGCTGAACTCTTCGCCTCCACGGCCGCCCCGCGCACGCAGGACGTGGCCGACGCCATCCTTGGTCTCATCGAGATGCCTGCGGGACAACGCCCCATGCGAACCGTGTGCGGAATCGATTTCGGCGCCCACTCCCTGAACCAGCTGGCGGCCCCGATCCAGGCCGACGTGCTCCGCGCTCTGGGCATGGACCAAATGATCGCAGCGTCGGCATCAGCGAAATCCGGCTAGTCAACGGTGCGTCTCGGAGAGCTTTTCGTAAGTTGCAGCCTATTGCCGGTTTTGCAGCGAGAAAGGATCGCGCTTATGCCCGCAACTGCAGCAGCTCGGACGGTGGCGCCCCTTGGCAGGAGCAATCGCACCTTGTCGAGCATTACCGGCGCACCACATGAGCGAAGTCGCGGCAAAATCGTTGGCGGCGTTGGGGATCGGCCCGGGCGTCGAGAAGGCTTGAGGGTTGCCGTGGGCAGATCACACTTTGGTGAGACTACGCGAACAACTCCTGAGCGCGGATCATCCGATCGTGCACTCTGACGCCGTTCGGGCATAAGACCGAACATGATTCGCAATCGCCGCACCGGATCGCGCGCGCCTGCTCCGGCAGCGACGTGAAGTGCTCACGTCCGAGTCCGAACTGGCCGTAGAAATCGGCATAGGACAGATAGCGGATCGTCTCCGGAATCGCGGCCTCCTTCGGACACTGTCCTTCGCACCGGTAGCACATGCGGCAGTACAACGGCCGGATCTCCTCGTTCATCGCCGCCAGCACTTTCTCGTCCGTCGCTCCAAACGGTTCGGACATCGCGCGGAGGTTCTCTTCCAACTGGTCGATATCCGTCATGCTCGGGATGGTTGCCCCGAACCGCTTGTTCCGCAACACCCATTTCAACGCGGCCAACGCGCCGCCGGGCTCTTTCATGTGCTTGCCGCTGGTCTTGAACCCGAACGCCCGGCTGGCCGGCGCCATCACCTTCATCGCCACCAGCCCGATGCCTGCTTTGTCCAGGCGCTCGAACGCCGCATCGTTCGCGTTCCCCACCGCAAAGTTGTAAACGCTCAGCACGGCTTCGATCTTCCCGACCTCCAGGACACGATCCACAATGGCGTTCGGGTTGTGCGTGCTGACGCCGATGTGCCGGATCTTGCCTTGCTTCTTCGCGTCCTCCCAGACGGCGATCAACTCGTCGGTTATCGTTCCCGGGTCGTCTCGGAAGTGCATGTACCAGATGTCAACGTAGTCCGTGCCCAGTTCCTTGAGGCTCGTATCGAGATGGTCGCGCGCCTCCGCGGCATTCTTCGCCGTGGACTTGGTTGAGAGGATCACCTTGTTGCGAGAGCCCTTGAGAGCGCCGCCGACCATGCGTTCATTATTGCCGCCGCCATAGACGCGCGCCGTATCGAAGTAGGTGATGCCCATGTCCGCGGCTCGCGATACAACGCTCGCATCGGAGGTCACCATGCAGCCGAAACCGACGGATGTGACCTTCAATCCCGTCTTGCCCAAAGTCCGGAAGGCGAGTGTCTGTGCCGCCGGCTTGACCGTTGCTGGCGCGGCTGCCGGCTTCTGCGGCGTGGCGAGCGCGACCGCGGGCAGTGCCAGGCCGGTCGTCAGGAAGTTTCGTCGTGAAGCGCTGGAATTCATATGAGTCTCCGTTGCGGATAATGAGAGCCGATTACAGTATATGAGCAGAACGGCGTACGGTGATAGGCCGTTCACCACCCCAAAAGTGCCGTTCACCAAAACCCGGCTGTGGTTTGCGCGGTTCCACCCGATGATTGCTTCAGCCAGGCATGAACGCTGCACCATTCATTCGAACCGCGCTACTGATGTCGCTCTTTCAGTGGTCATACGCTTCGGAGCCGCCTGCCGAGTGGATGCGGCAGGTTCAGTTCGCCAACGCCCTGGTCGATCGTGGAGAGCTACTTCAGGCCAAGGCGATCTACAGGACAGCTTCGAAAGAGGCTCAGAACGCCGGAGACGACTTACGCGCCGGCGCCGTATTGCAAAATCTTGGGAGGCTGCTCGAGCGCGAGGGGCGCATGCTCGAGGCAGAAAAGGCGTACGCAAGGGCGGTCGATGCTCTGACTGGCGGGCGCTCGCCGAGAACAGAGCAGGCGCCCCGCCGGACAAGGCGACGTTGTTCGGGAATCTCGGGGTCATCCTGATTCAGAAGCACCAATCAATGGGCCGATCGCGAATTCAACGCTGTCCTGCGGGACTTCTACAACAAGTCGCTTCCCGCCGCGACAGCGCTCGGCGTGTCCGTGGAACTTCGGGACAAGCCGGTGCCGATCGAGGAATTCCTGTCCGAGCGCGCCTGTCGAAGACTCCGGTTCTTCTCCAAATGCGCGAACCGGCACGCCCTGCATCTCTCGGACACCGAGCAATGGAGTGCCTTCCTCGCCCTCGCTCACCTGGATCGAACCGAGCTCACGTCTGAACGGCTGTGCGATTGGCTGACCAAGGAACAACGCTGGCCGAAGGCCCCCGCGTATGAACTGATGAACCGCTACGAGGACGGAATGGAACTGCTCGCCGTCTACGATCAGGCCCTCGCGGCGCTCCGCCCAGCTTCGCGGTAGGAGGATTCCTCCAATGAAACAGCGCTGCGCCCTACTTCCACGCGCCCAGAATCCCGCCCATCACGACAAACGTCACCGCGTGATATCCGGCATTCACCAGCCACAGCTTCAGCGAACGCTTCTCGAACAGGTACGTGATCCCCATCCCGGTGGCAACCCATCCGGCTCCGGCCAGTGCGCCCGCCGCCAGGCCCCATGCCAGGTTGGGCGGACCGGCCAGGAACGCCGCCAGGTTGAAGGCGATCACCAGGCTGAGCACAAACGATCCGCCGAACACCAGCCCCATGTTGCGGCGCTTCAAGGCGTCCTCGGTCAGACCGGTTTCCTCCAGCCACGTCTTGTAGAACAGGATCGGCGAATACCAGATCCCTCCGATCAGGAACGCCGACAGAGCGGCGGCGGCAACGGCAATCACATTGATCTTGGGCATATGCTGGACAAGAGTAACTCGTGAGCGCCGCGGCAACCAGCATGACATCGCTCAAACCGGAGAACGCCGGTCCGAAGCCGGAAAACGGGCGTCTGAACGACCTCGGGATCCGCCTCATCATGATCCCGGCGTTTGCACTGGCCATCCCGCACCTCTCCGGCTACTTCGGCCCGCTCACCCCGCGCCGGCCCATGTATTGGATCGGACTCGGCTGGGCGCTGGCCATCTCCTTCGCTATCTGGCACGGCAACCGGTATCTGCTGCTCAAGCAACGCCAACATTACGACTGGTTCCAGCAACCGCTCCGCAAGATCACCGTGCTCCTGTTTGCCTGCGTGTTCTACACCACGCCGTGTACGGTGCTGATGATGCTCGCCTGGTACTCCATCTCGGGTCTCCCGGTGGATTGGAACGTCATCCGCATCGTGACGCTCGCCTGCATCATCTGCGTCGCCTTCATCACCCACGTGTATGAGACCGTCTACCTCATCCAGCAGCGCGAAAGCGACATGCTGGCGGTGGAGCGGCTCGAGCGCGCCCGCACCCAGGCCGAACTCGAGGCCCTGAAGTCGCAGGTGGCGCCGCACTTTCTGTTCAACTCGCTCAACACTCTGGGCTGGCTCATCGAAAACGACCCGCACCGGGCGATGGCCTTCAATCAGAGCCTCGCCGAGGTCTACCGCTACATCCTGGTGGCCCGCCGGCGCGACCTGGTTCCCTTGGACGAGGAGTGGCGCTTCCTCGAACAGTACTGCAACCTGCTGCGCCTCCGTTTCGAAGCAAGCCTCGAGTTCGATCTCACGGACCCGGGTGCGCGAGCCCAACGCTGGTACGTGCCGCCCATCTCGCTCCAGGTCCTCATCGAGAACGCGGTCAAGCACAACGAGCACTCGGCCCAATATCCGCTCCGGATCCGCCTCTCCTTCGAGGACGCCTCTATCGTGGTGACCAACGAAAGGCGCGAGCGAGGCACCCAGGAGGCTTCGTCCAGAACCGGACTCAAGACTCTCGATGAACGCTGCCGGCTGCTGCTCGGCCGTAGCATCGACATTCTCGATGAACCGGACCGGTTCGCCGTACGCATCCCCGCGCAGGTGCTCTGACTCATGCGAATCCTCGTCGTCGAAGACGAACGCCCGGCCCGCGAGCTTCTGGTTTCAGCCATCCGCGATGCCGTCGCCGATGCCGAGATCGTGGCCGAACTGACGGGCGTCGCCGAAACCATCGCCTGGCTGGAGCAGCACCCCCCGCCCGACCTGATGTTCTTCGACATCCAGTTGAGCGATGGCCAGTCGTTCGAGATCCTCCGGCGCACCCGCGTCACCGCGCCCGTCATCTTCGCCACCGCTTACGACGAGTTCCTGCTCGAAGCCTTTGCGTCGAACGGCATCGACTACCTGTTGAAGCCGGTGCGCCCCGAGCGTGTCGCCGCGGCGATCGACAAATACCGCCGCCTCAAAGGGCACTTCGCCGCCGATCACGCCGGGTTGCTCGCAGCCCTCACCCGCCCCGCCGCGCGCGACCGCATCCTGGTGCGCAAAGGCATCGACTTCATCTCCGTGAGGACCTCCGACATCGCCTACATCTTCACGGCTGATAAGCTGGTCTTCCTGGTCACCCGGTCGGGCGCGCGTTATCTGCTCGACCGTCCCATCGCGGAAATCGAAGCCGAGTTGGACAAAGCCCGGTTCTGCCGCGTGAATCGCGCCTGGCTGGTGCACATCGATGCCGTGGTCCGCTGCCGGCCCTATGGCAAAGGCAAATTGCTGGTGGAACTGACGCCGCCCTCCGCCGAGGAAGTAATCGTGAGCCAGGAGCGGGCGGCCGCCGTTCGGGAATGGTTGGGTGCATGAAGATCGTCTCCATTGAAACCTACATCGCGGGGAACCCGTGGAAGAACTGGCTGTTCGCGAAGGTGCATACCGATGAGGGCTTGTACGGCATCGGCGAGGGCACGCTCAACTTCTTCGGCAAGACCGTGGAGACCGCCATCCACGAATTGAAGCCGCTCATCCTCGGCATGGATCCGTTTCAGGTGGAGATCCTGTCACAGCGGCTGACCCGGGACCTGGTCACCGACGGCGCGCAGATTCACATGAGCGCCGTCGCCGCCATCGAGATTGCCTGTTGGGACATCATCGGCAAAGCCTGCGGTCAGCCCGTGTACAACCTGTGGGGCGGCCGCTGCCATCAGCGTCTGCGCGCCTACGCGAACGGCTGGTATCGTGGACCGCGCACGCCCGAGAGCTTCGCCGCCAAGGCTCGGGAAGTGGCCCATCGCGGCTACACGGCCCTCAAGTTCGATCCCTTCGGCACCAACTGGCGCACCCTCTCGCGCAATGAGTTCGACCTGACGCTCGACATCGTCGCCGCGGTGCGCGACTCCGTCGGCAACGCCGTCGATCTGCTGATTGAAGGCCACTCGCGATTCAACGTCGCCGCCGCCATCGAATTCGCCGAGGCCATGCACCGCTTCCGGCCCATGTGGTTCGAGGAACCCGTGCCGCACACGGACACGGCGGCGATGGTGGAAGTGGCCCGGCGCAGTCCCGTGCCCATCGCCACCGGCGAGAACTTCACCACCAAGCAGCAGTTCGCCGACCTGTTACAGCACGAGTGCGTCAGCATCCTGCAACCGGAGCCGCTGGTGCTGGGCGGATTGTTCGCCGCCCGCAAGATCGCCGACATGGTGGACGCTCACTACGGCATGCTGGCGCCGCACAGCGCCCAGGGCCCGGTCTGCTCGGCGGCCTGCGTGCAACTCAACGCCTCGATTCCGAACTTCCTCATCCACGAGATCTTCGACGAGTTCAATGAGCCCTGGGAGAAGGAGATCGTAACCAACCCTGTCGAAGTGAAGGACGGCTACATCGACATCCCGGAGCGGCCAGGGCTAGGGATCGATCTGAACATCGACGAGATACTGAAGCATCCCTACCGGCAGGAAAACAATCTGCCCTTGTACGAACCCGGATGGGAACTCCGGCAGAAACAGAGATAATTCGACCTATGCCTAAATCAGTGTGGACTCCGCCCGACCTTTCCGGGAAGATCGCGGTGGTAACCGGAGCAAGCCGCGGCGTCGGCCGGGGGATCGCCGCGGTGCTGGGCGAATGCGGCGCCACCGTCTATGTCGCGGCCCGCAGCAGCGGTGCCTCCGCAGCCACCGATGGCGCCGGCGGAACCATCGAGGAGACGGCTGAACTGGTGACCTCGCGCGGCGGCCGCGGGATTCCGGTGCGGTGCGACGCGTCGAAGCTCGAGGATCTCGAAGCGCTGTTCGCCCAGGTGAAGAAGGGACGCAAAGGGCTCGACATCCTGGTCAACAACGCCTGGGGCGGCTACGAAGGCCACCCCCACGGGCTGCCCATGGCGCATTACTGGAAGACTCCGTTCGAGACGATGTGGCGCGGCATGTTCGAGGCGGGCGTTCGCGCTCACATGGCTACTGCCCATGTCGCGATTCCGCTGATGCTGAAACGTCCCGGCGGGCTGATCGCCGGCACCGTGGCCTGGGACCGCGGCCAATACATAGGCGGCCACTACGACGTCTCAAAGCACGCCATCGTCCGCTTTCTGCATGGATTGTCGCGGGAGTTGAAGCGGTTCGACATCGCCGCCATCGCCGTCGCGCCCGGCTTCACACGCACCGGCCGCGTCCTGGATGCGGTCGGCGTGACGGAGGAGCAAGCGCACGGCATCCCCATGCTGGCGCGCACCGAGTCGCCGGAGTACACGGGACGAGCCATCGCTTCGCTCGCCGGTGATCCGAAGCGCATGCGCAAGACCGGCCAGGCGTTCCTGACCGGAGACCTGGCCCGCGAATACGGCTTCACGGATATCGACGGACGCCGGGTGCCGCCCTTCCGTCTGAAGCATTCGTTTGAGCAGTTGTTGGAGTAGGTCTGCCTAACAGCTTGATCCAACTTGGAACTTGCCCGGGCGTAATGCGAACGCGTGCTCTATCGGCCTAGAATCACGTCAATGCCGGAGAGCAGCAGTCCCAGTTTCGCCCGCGGCAACTTTCCCACGCATTCGCCGAGCAGATCCCGATCCAGGGTTAGGATCTGAGAGACGTTCGCAACCGATTCCTGAGAGAGCCCCGTCAATCGGCTCGAAAGCGCAAGATTACCTGGAGCGTCGGCCCACCGCAAGTTCGTGGTCAACGGAACACAGACCACGGTGGCGATGCGGCTACAATTCAACGCATCTCCTTGAACAATCACGACCGGACGTCTGTATCCAGGTCCGGAGCCGGTAGGCGCGGGCAAATCCGCCCATCGGATTTCACCTTGTGCGATCACCACTCGACTTTCTCGAGGACACGGGCTGCGGCCCGCGAGACAAACTCGTCTTTGGTGGTCTGCACCTCGGCGCAGACCCTGTCCATCGCCTCAGTGAGTTCATCTGGTGCATGCCGCGCCACGTACTCCCGGAGTGCGTCGCTAAATAACTGGCTGCGGGACTTCCTGGTCCGGTGCGCGAGCCGTTCAGCCCCTTTGAACACATCGTCCGGAATGGACACAGCCGTTTTCATACCCTAAGTATAACTGGTTCCTCCGCTGGTTGTGCCTTCAGAAGCGCCTGAGCCAGCGCTCGTCGCGTTTCGGGAACTCTTACCCACCGGCAGATCGAGCGTTAGACTGGCCTCGCTCTTAAAGGCCACAGCTCCGACGACAGGACTCGTCCCACCCGCCCTCAGGCGAGAATAGCCTCCTCGAGGTCCATTCGGCGCTTCGAAGCCTAAGTGTAAGTTATTGAAAATTGTGGTGGCCAGGGACGGAATCGAACCGCCGACGCCAGCCTTTTCAGGGCTGCGCTCTACCAGCTGAGCTACCTGGCCAAGGGAGTGAAGTACGCCTTAATCTTACCAAATACGGCTCACTTCCGCATTCGTCGAACCCTCATCGATCGATGATCGGCCGCAGGGGACGCCAGTAGATATTCCGATAGGCAACGGGACCGTGATCGCCCTGCAACATCAGCGGATTTGTCGCCGCCTCCGGGATGTTCATCGCCGCGCGGGTGGGTCCCTCCGCCTCGACATCCTTCTGAATCGAGAAGCCGTTGTACAGCACCCGCAGGAACTTCGCGTTCTCCGTTTTCTTCCCGCTCGCGTCGAAGCGCGGCGCCCGGAACCAGATGTGATACCACTGCCACTGGCCAGGTGGCCGGTTCGCGTTCCGGCTCGGTGCCGATCCGCCTACCCCGCGGTTGTCGATCCAACGATGATAGATCCCACCACCGTCCGAACTCGTCACCGGCTCGATGGATCCGAAACTGTCAAATACCTGCACCTCATACAGCCCGTGCAGATACACGCCGGAATTCGATCCCTTCGGAATCATGAACTCCAGATATAACTCGATGTCGCCGAACTTCTGGTCGGTCACGATGTTCACGGTCCGTCCCGTGGGACCGTTCAACATCGTCCCGCCCGGCACCGGACCTGGAATCGCGGACAGCCGCGTGGGGCCCAGGTAGGGATCGTACATGATGGCCGTCGTGGTCATCCAGCGATTCTCTCCAGCCACCATCCCGTGCCATCCGGCGAGGTCCTTGCCGTTCAATAGCGGCGTCCAACCATCCTCCAGCATGAACGGAGGATCCCCGTGTGGATATCCATCATTCAAAGACGGGCGCTGCTGGCCCACCGCGGTCATCAAGCAGAGAAGCGTGAGTACGATCGTCCGCATAAACAACCAGTAGATCAGAATCCTACTTGCCGATGCAGAAGGTGGAGAAGATGCGATTCAGGATGTCGTCCGCGGTCGTCGCGCCCGTGATGGCGTCCAGCGGCCCCAGCGCGGCGTACAAATCGAGCAGCAGCATCTCGTGCGGAATGCCCAAAGTAGCGGCGCTGCGCGCGTGTGCCAGAGCCTCCGAACATTCCTGCAGCAATTGTTCGTGGCGGAGAGTCGTGATGAAACCCGGCTCTCCGGGGATCCCCTCCTCGGGCGCCACCGTTTCGATAATCCTGCGCCGGAGTTCCCCAATGCCCGATCCGGTAACGGCGCTCACCACCGCATCGGTTCGAAGGGCGGCCACTACCGGCAGATCGGACTTGTTCCCCACCACCAGGCAACGCCCGCGCGACCTCGCCCGCTCCACGATCGCTTCGTCTTCCGCGCTCGACGGCGACGACAGATCCACCACCGCGATGGTCAAGTCGGCATCGGCCATGGCCTGATAGCTGCGCTCGATCCCGAGCGTCTCCACCAGGTCCTGACCCGTGCGAATACCCGCCGTATCGACGAACTTGACCGGAATCCCGTCGATCGCCGCCACCTCGGAAACCAGGTCCCGCGTAGTGCCCGGAATCTCCGTGACGATGGCGCGATCCTGCTCCAGCAGGCGGTTGAACAGGCTGCTCTTGCCGACGTTGGGCCGGCCCACGATGGCCAGGCTGAATCCGGAATGCACGAGTTTGCCGAACGCAAAACTCGAGATCAGACGCGACACCCCTTCCGAAACGCCATCGATCCGGCGCACGATCTCGTCCACCGGAGCCACATCCACGTCGTTATCCGCGAAGTCGATCCCGGCCTCCAGCAGCGCTATCAGTTCGAGCAATTGCTCCTTCACGGGACGAATTCGACGTGAAACCGAACCTTCGGCTTGCTGAGCGGCCACTCGGGCCTGGTAGAGTGTCGTCGATTCGATGAGATCCCGGACCGCCTCGGCTTGGGGCAGGTCGATGCGCCCATTCAGGTACGCCCGCAGTGTGAACTCTCCGGGTTCGGCGAGCCGCGCTCCCGCGGCACAGGCCCGCTCCAGGCAGAAGCGCAGGACTACGGGAGCGCCGTGACAGGCGATTTCCACGATGTCCTCGGCCGTGTAGGAACGCGGGGCCTCGAAGAAGGTCACCACCACGCGATCCACGGAGTGTCCCTCGGAATCGGGCAATTGGGCGAGTGATGCGGCCCAGGGATGCCACTCTGGTGGGCGGTGAAATCTCAGGATTTGTTCGGCGATGGCGCGGGCCTGTGGTCCGGAGATGCGGACGATGCCCAAGCCGCCGCGCCCCGGGGGCGTCGAGATTGCGGCGATGGTGTCTTTCAGCTTCAATAGCGGCGCATGGGGCCGCGATCGCCGCGGTCGCGCCCGGGACCACGAGGGCCACCGCGCCGGTCATCCCTGCGTGGACCGGTGGGAGCGCTGTGCCGCGGCGGCGGAGGCGGAATAATCGGCGCCGGCAGTTCCTTTAGATCCATGGGAACGATGACCACTTGCCGGTGCGGCGCCATGCCGACGCTCTCGCTGCGGACCGTTGTCTCATTGCGCAGCGCCAGGTGAATGATCCGGCGCTCGCGGCTGTTCATCGGACTGAAGTGGAACGGCACGCGCGTCTTCTTCACCTTCTCGGCCGCGGTCAACGCGCTCAGCCTCAACTCCTCGATGCGCAGAGCACGGTGATCGTTGGCGTCGAAGCACAGCATCGAGTGCTCGTCGGATGACATCCGCAGCGCTTCCGAAGTCAGTTGCTCGATCGCCAGCAGTAACTCGGCCTTGTTCTCGAGCAATAGCTCGACGTCCGGACCGCTGAATTTCACGATGATCGCCGGAGTCTCGAAGTCGGCAAAGGCGTTGTCTCCCGACTCGATCCGGTAATTCAGGCGCAAGCCGGCTTGCTTCGAGTATCTTAGTCAGAAACGCGTCGATCTTAGGGCCCGTTCCCTCAACCGTATATTTCGCGTTCACTTGTTATTCACCGGCCCTTTTTTTTCGGAACTGCTTTCACGTCGCACTACGTTCGGCGTCGAGACGGCTTTATTGGTCGCCCACTGCTGGGCGATGCCGACCAAGTTACCAGTCAACCAGTATAGTACGAGACCGGACGACTGATAGTAAAACATGAACCCGAACGCCAGCGGCATGAACATCATCATTTTCTGCTGGGTGGGATCCATCCCCGGCGATGCCGGAGTCATCCTCTGCATCAGGAACTGCGTGGCGATCAGGATCACCGGCAGGATGCGAATGGCCAGTTGCTCCGGCTGCGAGAGATCGTGCACCCACAACCATCCCGCGCCGCGCATCTCGATGGCTACGGTCAGCACCTTGTAGAACGCGAAGAAGAACGGGAATTGCAGCACCATCGGCAGGCAGCCGCCCAGCGGGTTCACGCCGTGCTTCTTGTAGAGGTCCATCACCTCCTGGTTCTTCTCCTGCTTGCTTGGGATCGCGCAGTCCGAGATTCTTGTACCTGGCGTTGATGGCGGCAATCTGGGGCTGCAGCGCCTGCATCTTCTTCGCCGATTTCATGCTGGTCAGCCGCAGCGGCAATGTCAGCATGTTGATGGCTACCGTTACCAGCACGATTGCCCAGCCGAAGTTGTGGGTGATTTTGTCGTTGGTCCAGTTCAGCGCATAGAACAGCGGCTTGGCCAGGAAACCGAACCAGCGCCCCCAATCGATCAACTGGTCCAGTCTCGGATCCACCGCCTTCAGGATGTCGGAATCTTTCGGGCCGACGAACATCGGGAACCGGTTGGTGCCCGCCCCGCCGATCTCCGCCCCAACAAAGCGCTCGTTCTTGTCTCCGTACGGCAACTCATCGGAGAACGTTCGCAGCTCCAGAATCCCCGATCCGCCGGGAACCACCACGGCGGTGAAAAAGGAGTCCTCAATACCGGCAAACGTGAACGCTCCCGAGACGCCCACCGGGCCGTTCTTAGCATCGCTTGCCGACTTCGTGAACAGCCGCGTGTCGGCATTGTCCCAATACACCGTCCGCTCCACCGACGGCGCGTTGTGGATCGTCGGATCGCCGAAGCCGCCGCGCCATACCAGGTAGTGGGGCAGGGTGGCGCCGGGCACGCTGACTTCCGACATCACCTCGGAACGATAGCTATCCTTCCCGAAGTGGAACGATTTCCGCACGGTCGTCTGACCATTCGCATACTCGAAGTCGATGCCGCCGCCGTCCTCGGTCGGCTTTGCGACGTACAACGCCTGGTTTACGTCCACGTCCGGCTTGCGGTCCTTGAAGTCGATCGACATCGGCGCGGGCACTTTGCCGAGTGATCCCGGGTTTACCAACTCGAGTGGCTTACCATTCAAGTCCTGGTATTTCTTGAGCACCCAGCTCTTCACCACGGCGCCGCGATTGCTGAACACAATGTGATACACCGCGGTATCGATCACGTGGGTCTGCTCGGTGGAAGCCTGCACCACCGAGGGAGCAGCGGGCTTTTGGCCGGGCTTGAGAGCGGCCGCCGCAGCCTTGGCGGGAGCCGCCGGAGGGGGTGTCGGCGCCGGCGTCATCACAGGCGGTTTCGTGACCTGCTCGGCCTTTTGCGGCGTGATATTGGGAGCGCTCTTCGGTCCGGGAACCTGTTTATAGAGATAGGGGGTCAGGAAAAGAACCAGGAACATCAGGACAAACGCGATCAGGAGCCGCGCTTCCATGGGGAGTTCTTTTTTGGCGCCGGGTGGTTTGGGGGTAGTCGGATCTGGCATTTCGAGTCAATAAGATGGCGAATCGATCGGGCGATCAGGGCCCGGCTAACGAACGGGATCAAACCCTCCCTGGTGGAACGGATGGCATCGCAGCAGCCGCCGGACTCCCAGCCACACACCGCGAGCCGCTCCGTACTTGCCTACGGCCTCCAGCATGTACTCCGAACAGGTCGGATAAAACCGGCAAGCGGATGGCAACACCGGCGAAAGCCAGCGTTTATACGACCGCAACAGCGCCATCACGACAGCCTGCATTTACTTACCAATTTTCGCACTTCGATCCGCAGTTCGTCGAACGGCGCGTCCGCAACGGTTCGCCGGGGATTCAGAACCACATCCCACCGGCTGCCGACAGCCGCCAGTTCGGCGCGCCAAGCTTCGCGCATGCGGCGTTTAATGCGGTTTCGTAGAACGGCTTTCCCGACTGCTCGGGGAACGGTGAAACCGACCCTCGCACCCGTGGGGCGCTCCGGATCGGCAGTGTCGAGGCAGAACGCGGTAAACAGGCGCGTGCTGAACCGGATACCCTGATCGTACACTCGCCTGAACTCGCTGTTTTTGAGGATGCGGCTCGATTTCGGGAATCGTCTGCCGGATGGGGTTGCCGCAGCGGACTCCGGGTCCGCCGGCAAACTACTGGACGGCCTTGGTCTCTCGGACGGCTCGCTCATCGCTGACCGTCAGCTTCCAGCGGCCCTTGGCACGGCGCCGCGACAATACAGCCTGACCATCCTTGGATTTCATGCGCGCCCGGAAGCCATGCGTCTTGGCACGTTTGCGGTTATTCGGTTGGAACGTTCTCTTCGGCATTGTGTATATCGAGTGGTAGCCCGGGCAGGCAAGCCGCTCCGAGGCGCTGGGTGGACACTAGTAGCCCAGGATCAAAATATCAGTATAGTTACCCGGCGCTCCCCAAGTCAATTCGCCCGGGTTGGCAGACAGCGATTCCGTAACGTGGGGTGCGGCTGGGAGACAGCCGACTGATTTGCAGCAAGTTCCGGGATTGGGTGGATCCGGCCAAAGTTGTAACGGGTCTGGGTGGAAAGAGGTTGACAGCGGGTGAAGATCGTGCCGACTCAATGATTGTTCAGGTCCGTTGCAGTATACTCTTCAGAATGGTTGACAGTACTTGCGGCGTGGCTCGGCGGGCGTTCTTGTCTTCCGCGTTGACATTTCCGCTGGCGGCTGCTGCGGCGCGTCTGCCGAATATCGTCTTTATTCTTGTAGACGACTTGCGTTGGGACGAGTTGCGTTGCACCGGGCATCCATTTGCGCTGTCGCCAAATGCAGATAGATTGGCGCGGGAGGGAGCCAATTTCATAAATGCATTCGCGACGACGCCGCTATGTTCACCATCGCGCGCGAGCTTTCTGACCGGACAATATCCTCATCAGCATGGGATTATCGACAACACAGACCGGTCTCAGGCGAGCCACAAATTACTTACATGGCCAAGGCTATTGCACGAACAGGGCTATGAGACTTCGTTTGTGGGCAAGTGGCACATGGGCGTCGACGATTCGCCTCGCCCAGGGTTTGACCATTGGGTGAGTTTCCCTGGCCAAGGTGAATGTGTCGATCCAGTGTTGAACGTAAACGGGAAGAGCGGTCGTGTACACGGTTATATAACGGACTTATTGACAGAGCATTCGGTCGCATTCCTGAACAGGCCCAGATCGCGACCGTTTTGTCTGTACCTGGCGCATAAAGCGATTCACCCGAACCTAACGCAATTTGCCGATGGATCTGTCAGCAAGGTTGGCGGTGATGCTGCGGATTTCATCCCCGCTGAGCGACACCGAAGCCTGTACCGTGGAATGACACCGCCTCGGCGGGCGAACTACGCCCGCCAACCGCATAACCAGCCTGCACTAGAGCAGAAAATCCCCGGAGTCGAACCGCTTGGGCCCAAAACCCTGATTGACGACGAGACGATACTGAATCGCCTGCGGATGAGTAAGGCGATAGATGAGAGCCTAGGAAACATCTTGTCGACGCTGGAACGGCAAGGGGAACTGGAGCGGACCATTGTGATCTTTACCTCGGACCACGGGTATTTCTATGGTGAGCATTACTTGGGGCACGAGCGCCGGCTCGCTTATGAAGAGACGATCCGGATTCCGATGCTGATTCGATATCCTCACATGTTTCGGGCCGGTTCGAAGCCTGACAGTTTTTTTCTGAGCATAGACATCCATCAACTTTGCATGCGCCAGGTGTTGCCACCGGTTCGTGAGGACTTCCTCATTGAATATTTCTCCGACGCAGTGTTTCCACGCATCCGGAACATGGGTTACCAAGCGGTGCGGACTCAGCGGTGGAAGTACATTCATTACGTGGATCTTTCGGGGGCCGATGAGCTCTACGACCTGCAGAACGACCCTTACGAGATGACGAATCTGATCGGAGAGCCGCGAGCTCCGCTGAAGGACATGCAGGCACGCTTGGCGCGACTGAAGGACGCTTAGCCGCTCTTAGCCATCAACTCGAACCTGCGTGGTTTTCGCCAACTCTTGGCCCAATTATTATGTAACCTGTCTTACTACTTGACACGCAATGCTATATCTTGGGTAGAGGGAGGCTGCGCTCACCAAGCGCCGCCTCCCTTAACTTTTTACAGCAAGGAAAATCGCACTTATGGCCGCAACTGCAACCGCTACCGGACCGCGCACCGCCGAAGGCAAAGCCGCGTCCAGCCGCAACTCCCTCCGCCATGGCCTGACTGCTACTCAGGTCGTGTTGCCCGGCGAAGATCCCGCCGGCTACGAAGCGCTCCGCGAGAGCCTCATCGAGAACCACCACCCCGCCGAGGGTCTCGAAACCATCCTGGTCGATCAGATCGCCCAGTGCGTCTGGCGCCTCAACCGCGCCCGCTCCATCGAACGCGACGTCCTCGAGCAGGAACTCACCGCCCCTGAAGAAACGTACAACGGCCAGCTCGAGAGGGTCACCCGCTACATGGCGTCCATCGAGCGCGAATTCCATCGCGCCATCCGCGAACTGACGAACCTCCAGTCCATCCGCAGCCGCACCACCGTCGCCGAGTACAAGGCCGCTACCAAGGAGCAGTCAGCGCGAGTTGCCAGGCAGCTGAACGACTACATCAACGCGCCTTGCCCGAACCCGAATCCCACCCACTTCGATTTTGCGAAACGAACTCCCGAACAGCTCCGCCGCTGAGCGACACCGTTCCGAGCCGCGTCCGTCAGGGAGCGCCTAACCGGAGTAAGGAACCATCAGCGGCTCATCCACCCGTCGCGTCAGCAAACTCAGCGCGGCTTCGATGATTCGCGTCTGCGCCGGAGGGTCGTTGGGATAACCCAGCGGATACCCGAGCGGGCGATCCACTACCGAGTGCCCGCGGTGGCCGGACCCGTCCGGTCACTTCGGTAAGCATCGTGGTTGACACCGTCGGAATCCCGGCCTTTTCGATGGTGCTCTGGATCAGTCCCACGGACTGATGACACATGGGTCAAACCGGCGTGAGCAGAACGGCATCCACGCCGTCCTCGGAGAGTTTTTGCGCCACCTCGGGGGCCGAGGTGTCCATCAGGCGGCCGGGCGCGGTCAGCGATCCCATGAAGCTGAAGTGCCGTCCCGCAACCCGGCCGATTGCGCCGCGTGCCGCGAGCTCGTGCAGACGATCAAGCGGCAGGGCCAGGTTCTGGTCCGCTTCTATACCGGTGTGGTCGAACGCGTCGCTCTTGTGGGCGATACGCAGCGTGCGGACGTCGGCGGTGGCGGGGATCTCGCGGTAGGACCAGTCGCCTCCGCGGATCGATGGGTCGAAGGGCGGCTGATCGGGCAAATAAAACGCCGCGGTGGTGACTACGGCGATGGTTGCGTCGCCGAGCGGCTTCGTGAGCACCGTGCCCGGACGCCAGTCCACGCGGCGATACCGGTAGGCTTGCATGAACAGGCGATAAGTGAGTGTCAGGTCGCGGAGGTGGGCCACTGAGCCAACTGTACAATAGTCGAATCGATGGCAACTGAGTCCACGGTGGCGCGCGCCCCGCTCACGCCCGAGCAGATCCGCGGGTTCCTCGCCTCGTGGGGAGGATGGGCGCTGGACGGCATGGATTCGTTCATTTATGCGCTGGTCCTGGTGCCCGCATTGAAGGAGCTGCTGCCGAAGTCGGGGATGGCCGCGACGCCCGCCAATCTCGGTTACTACGGCGGACTGCTGTTCTCTCTGTTCCTGGTCGGCTGGGGATTCGCGTCGCTCTGGGGGCCGATCGGCGACCGCTTCGGACGCGTCCGCACGTTGATGCTGACCATCCTCTGCTACTCGGTGTTCACGTTTTTGGGCGCCATCGCGACTGACGTCTGGCAGTTGGCCGCCTTCCGGCTGCTGGCCGGAATCGGCATCGGGGGCGAGTGGGCGCTCGGCGGGATTCTGGTCGCCGAAGTGCTGCCCGAGGATCGCCGCAAGATGGGCGCCAGCCTGATGCACACCGGCTATTACGTGGGCATCTTCCTGGCCGGAGCGTTGAATTACTGGGTTGGCGCGCACTATGGATGGCGGGCGATGTTCGCCCTTGGCGGGGCTCCTGCGCTGCTGGTGGGCTTCATCCGGGCAGGCGTCCACGAGCCCGAGAAGTGGAAGAGGAAGGCGCATCATGTCCGCGGTTTGGCAGGTCCGATGCTCGACCTGTTCTCCCCCGCCCTGCGGCGTCGGACGCTGCTGAATTCCGTGTATTTGTTGATCTCGATGACCGGGCTGTGGGCTGGATCGGTGTACGTGCCGTCGTCGGTCACCTATCTGGCGACGCATGCCGGATACGACCCGGCCCGTGCGGCGCAACTCGCGTCGTGGGCCACCATGCTGCTATCGGCCACCACCATCCTCGGATGCCTGGCCGCAACGCCGCTGGCCGAACGGTTCGGAAGAAGGGCTGCGCTCGGCGTCTACTTCGTCGTGATGTTCGCGTCTGTCGCCGCCGGGTTTGGCTACTGTTATTACCTGGCCGAGAACGCGCTGATCTGGTTCTTCGTCGCGCTCGGATTCTTGGGTTTCGGCGGGGCCAACTTCGCCCTGTACACGCTGTGGCTGCCGGAGCAGTATCCCACGGAGTGCCGCGCATCGGCCTTCGCGTTCGCCACCTCGGCGGGCCGCTTTGTCGCATCCGGCGTCACGTTCCTGGTAGGCTCGGCCGTGTCGCATTATCAGACCATTGGAACGCCCGTGGCATGGACCTCCGTGGCGTTCCTTGTAGGACTCCTGCTGCTGCCGGCCGGAGTGGAAACGAAAGGAGAATCGCTGCCCGAATGACGCTTGCTCAATTGTTCGACTTATCCTTCGCGGGCCGCCGCGACCGCGTCGCGCTGGAATTTCAGGGCCGCGAGTTCACCTTCGGCGAGGTGGATGCCCGCGCTAGCCGCATGGCGAATGCTCTCGCCGCCCGTGGCTTCGTCAAGGGCGACCGCCTGGCCGTCCAACTCGCCAACTGCGTGGAGATGATCGATCTCTATCTGGCGTGTACCCGTTTGGGCGTGATCTTCGTGCCGGTGAATGTCCTGTACCGCGAGCGCGAGGTGTCGCACATCCTGAGCGATTCCGAGCCGCGGCTGTTCATCACCTCAGAGAACATCGGCGATCTCGCGCGCGAGGCCGATGCGCAATCGGACGCGCGCCCCTCGGCGGATCTCGATGGCGATTCGCCCGCCGGCATCATCTACACTTCCGGAACAACGGGCACGTCGAAGGGCGCCGTCCTTACCCATAACAACTTCGCATCGAACGCCGTCAACCTGGTGGCGTGCTGGCAGATCGATGCGAATGACCGGTTCCTGCTCACGCTGCCGTTGTTCCACGTCCACGCGCTGGGCAACGGGCTGCACTGCTGGCTGCTCTCGGGCTGCCGCATGCGCCTGCTCGAACGGTTCGAGCATCAGAAGGCCGCGGCCGAGTTCCTCGATTTCCGGCCGACGCTGTTCTTCGGCGTGCCCACCATGTACGTGCGGCTGCTCGAAACCGACGCCGCCGTGGCGCGCGAGATCGGCGCCGGCATGCGGCTGTTCGTGTGCGGATCGGCGCCCGCTGCCCGCGCAGGTGCTGGAGGACTTCCGCGCCCTGTTCGGCCACACGATTCTCGAACGCTATGGCATGACCGAGACGCAGATGAACATCTCGAACCCGTACACCGGCGAGCGCCGGCCCGGGAGCGTCGGCTTTCCACTGCCGGGCGTGTCGGCCAGGATTCTGGACCAGCACCAGCAGCCGGCGAAGGACGGTGAGACGGGCGAGTTGTACCTGCGCGGACCGAACGTCTTCGCCGGGTACTGGCGGCGGGAAGACGCCACTCGCGATGCCTTCCACGAAGGCTGGTTCCGGACCGGCGATCTCGCCATGCGATCGAGCGACGGTTATTACACGCTGTGCGGCCGCCGCAGTGACCTCATCATCTCCGGTGGATTCAATATCTATCCGCGCGAGATCGAGGAGTTCCTGATGGAGCAGCCCGAAGTGGCCGAAGCCGCGGTGGCGGCGCAGCCGGACCGGATTCGCGGCGAGATCCCCGTGGCCTACGTGGTGCCGCGCGCGGGGGCCGTGGACGCGGCGGAGTTGGAAGCGCGGTGCCGCGAAAAGCTCGCTTCGTTCAAGGTGCCGAGGGGCTTCGTGATGGTAGCTGCCCTGCCGCGTAACGCCATGGGCAAGGTGCAGAAGCATCTGCTTCCGAAGCCTCCCGAGTCACTAAACTGAAGATGATGCCGAACCACCTCACCCTCGCGGAGATGGCCGCCCGGATCCGCACGCGCGAGCTGTCGCCCGTGGAACTCGTGGACGCGCACCTGCAGCAGATCGAACGGTGGAATCCGTCGCTGAACGCCTTCGTCTGCGTGCTGGCCGATCAGGCGCGGGAGGCTGCCCGCGAGGCCGAGCGGCGGATCCTGTCGGGCGGTCCGGCCGGTCCGCTCGACGGTGTGCCCTTTCACGCTGAAGGACAGCTTCGATGCCTCGGGATGCCCGACCACCTGCGGCAGCCGCTTCTTCGCCGGTCTGGACGCGCGCCAGGATTCGGCTGTTATGCGGCGTATGCGCGAGGCCGGGGCGATCCTCTTAGGGAAGACGAACACGCCGGAGTTCCTGGCCAGTTACGAGACGGACAACTACATCACGGGACGGACCAATAACCCCTGGGACCTCTCGCGGACGCCGGGCGGATCGAGCGGCGGAGAGGCGGCGGCGATCGCGGCGTTTCTGTCGCCCGGGGGGATCGGCAGCGATGGCGGCGGATCCATCCGAATGCCCGCGCACTTCACGGGCATCGCCGGATTAAAGCCGACTCCGGGCCGCATCTCGGCGGCGGGACACGTTCCGCCCATGACGCATCCGGCCGGGATGCTCGGCGCGGTTGGACCGATGGCCCGCACGGCGGAAGATGTCCGGATTCTCTTCCGCGCGCTGGCGGGGTACGACTTCGCCGATCCGTTCTCGGCGCCCGTGCCGGTGGGTGAGCCAATGCTGTACGGACTGACAGTCGGGCTGATGGAGCAGTTCGGAACGGTGCCGGTTCAGCCGGAGATCCGCGAAACGGTCCGGGAGGCGGCGGGCTGTTTGGCCGATCTCGGGTTTGCCGTGGAACCGTTTGGGTCCTCCGGCCTCGAGCGGGCGCCCAACCTGTGGTCGTTCCTGTTCGGCGATTTGCCCTCGCGTATCACCAAGGAACTGATCGCCGGCCGCGAAGAGGATGCGCACTGGACATCGACCGAGTTCCTCAACCGGGCGCTGGAGAAGCCGGAACCGACCGCGCGCCGGGTTCTGGAGGTTCTCTTCGAGCGCGACCGCATGCGGACCGGACTGCTGCGCCGCATGGAACAAGTGCCGGTGCTGCTCGCTCCGGTCTGCGGCATCACGGCCTTTCGGCACCGGGAGCGTCGGTGGTCCACGGGGAAGAAAGACATCGGGCTGTTCGAAGCCGTGATGCCGCTCACGCCGTTCAACCTGCTAGGACTTCCAGGGATGGTGATTCCGTTCGCGGTGTCCGCCGAAGGTTTGCCCATCGGAGTGCAAGTGGTAGGCCGACCGTATGAGGAGGAGACGATCCTGGAGATCGCGGTGCGAATGGAAGAGGCGCGCGGCCCCTTCCCCGCACCGAAAGGTTACTGAACCTGGCGAGGAACTACTTGGTGCGCACCGGAGGCAACAGAACCCGCACCTTGCTGTCACGGCTCAGGTACTGCAACTCCAGGGCCGACGTCCGCGCTTTCGCCGGAAGCCGGAAATAGAGATAGCCGGACACTGGATTGTTGGTCCTGATGTCGGGCAAGGTCTTGTCGCCTAACTCCTGGTGCATCGTATCGCGGTCGCGGTCCGTGGAGCCGGGACGGGGCGGCTGAGGATAGCCCTGATCGCCGACACCCACTCCGACACCGCCGCCCCCGTACATCCCGCCGCCGCGTCTACGTCCGGTAACTGGATCGTAGACGTCACCGCTCTCGTATCCGATGGTGGCCGTTGGATAGATGGTGATGTCCTTGTTGCTCGAAGGCGGCGGACTGTTCTTGCGCTGGTTCGACGCCGCGATGGCGCCCGGATTCGCCGCCCGTACCAGGTCGCCCTGGGCTCCCACCCGCAGCGCAAAATCGGCGTACGATACTTCCAGCGTCTGGCCGGGGCCGGGTAGACGCCCACTTCCAGCACGATGTACTCGCGCAGATCCGTGGCAAAGGCGCCTTTCACCTGGTCGGGCGTCAGCACCGCCGCTCCGATGGTGAGGTCCCTGCCGGCCTCATGCGCGGGATAGTCCGATGCGTCCGGCCTCGGTTTCAACCCGCTCGGGTCCGTCGCCCATGCGAGCACCGAGGCTACGAACAACACGCCCATCCATTTCACGGCCGCACCTCCGATTTCGCCAGGTCCGCGGTAAGCCGTAGCGTCTTGCCGCTCAGGACGTAGATCTTCTGTCCGAAGCGCTTGTTTCCGGACCGCACTTCGAGTTCGTACTTGCCGGGTTCGAGCCACATCGACTTGAGCTTTTCGGCCTTGCCGGCGAGTCCGCCATCGAGGTAGACCCA
This sequence comes from uncultured Acidobacteriota bacterium, assembly GCA_963737465.1. Taxonomy (GTDB): domain Bacteria; phylum Acidobacteriota; class Terriglobia; order Bryobacterales; family Bryobacteraceae; genus TMP-7. The sequence continues at coordinate 707,477 of CAVTTC010000009.1, read as the reverse complement.
GGCGGTTGGGTCGTCGGTCTTCAGCTTGATCTCGCCGAGGCTGGGTCCATAGCCATAGCCGGTAAAGAAACCGGGGTAGACATACGGCGAGAAGAGAAAGGAACTGTAGGCAGCGTAGTACGGCCAGCCGTATCCGGCCCAGGGACCGTAACCGTAATAGGGATAATAGCGGGGCCCCGAGAAATAGGAGTAGCCGGCGTTCACCGTGAACCCGCCGAACCGGACCCTCGGGCGGGACGATTTATCCTTGCCCGTGTCGTCGCCGGCAAATCCGCAACCCGCAAGGGCCAGCGCCAGGAGAGCCGCTGATCGAAACCACATCGGACGCCTCCATTTCAATCTTACTGCGTATCGGAAGTGATATGATCCGCCTGTTATGGAAAAACCAGAACTCAGTCGCCGAACGTTCATTGCCAGCTCCGCCGCCATTGTTGGCGCGAGAAGCGGAGCTGCGCAGAATGGCCGTCTGAAAGCCGGACTCATTGGTTGTGGCGGGCGCGGCACGCAGGCCGCCGTGGATATGCTGACGCGCAACCCCGACGTGGAACTGGCCGCGATGGCCGATGTTTTCGAGGACCACCTGGAAGCTTCGCTGACGAAACTTCGGGATCCGAAATTTCTGGCGAGCAACGTGGAGCGCGGCAACCAGTGGAACAAGATCGAAGCCACACCGGACCTCATCAAGTCCATGCAGTCGCGCGTCGCGGTTCAACCGGACCGCCACTTTACGGGCTTCGACGCGTATCAGAAGCTGATCAACTCCGGCGTGGACATCGTGATGCTCTGCACGCCGCCCGGCTACCGGCCCATGCACTTCGAAGCGGCCATTAACGCCAAGAAGCACGTGTTTACCGAGAAGCCCATCGCCACCGATGCCACCGGAGTCCGGCAGTTCATCGCGGCTGCGAAGAAGGCTACCGAGCAGAAGCTCTCTGTTGTGAGCGGCGCTCAGCGGCACGCCCAGCGCGATTATGCGGAGACAGTGGACAAGATCCACAACGGTCAGCTCGGCGAGGTGGTGGCGCTCAACTCGTGGTATCTGAGCGGTCCGGTATTCCACGCCCGCGGCCGTGATCCCAAGTGGGGCGATATGGAATGGGAGCACCGGAACTGGTATTCGTTCCTGTGGCTGTGCGGCGACCAGATTGTCGAGCAGTTCATCCACGACATCGATTTCCAGAACTGGGTGATGCAGACGCATCCGGAAAAGGTGGTTGCCAGCGGCGGCGCAGCCTGGCGAGGTAAAGAGGAACTGCACGGCAACATCTACGATCACCTGTCGGCCGAGTTCGTCTATCCCGAACGGAGTCCACCTTTCGGCCACCTGCCGCCAGTATCCGCGCGGCACGTACACGAACGTCGCGGACTTGGTAGTTGGCACGAAGGGCCGCAGCAACGGCTACGATCTCGGGACGAAGGACATCAATCCGTACGTCCGCGAGCACATGAAGCTGGTGGACAGCATCACGGGCAAGATCCCTTATGTGAACGAGTCCATGGGAGTGGCGGAGAGCACGCTGACTTGCATCATGGCTCGGGAATCGGCGTACTCGGGTATGGAGATCACTTGGGACCAGGCGATGAACTCCAAGCAGGACCTGATGCCCAAGGCGTTCGACTACAACATGAAAATGAATCCGCCGCCGATCCCGGTTCCCGGCACTTATAAGTTCGTTTAGGACGCGAAACTCCAGTTAGCGGCTCGCGGGTGCGAATTGGCGTATACTAGTCCGCACCTGGGATCTCTCCCGACTGGAGATGCACGTCCTCATGCGCTGGGTATTCGCTTCGAGTTGCCTCGTCGCAGTCTCGACATTGTTGTGCGCCGCGGAACCGAGTTACACACGTGACATCCGGCCCATCCTGCAGAAGAACTGCGCCGGATGTCACCAGCCCTCCTCGAAATCGTCCGGGCTGGACCTGACGAGCTATGACGGGCTGCGAACGGGCGGCCGGCGCGGGGCGCCGTTTGTCGCGGGTTCACCGGCTACCAGCCTGATGGTTCAGTACATGGCGGGCGTGCTGAAGCCTTCCATGCCGCTCGGCGCGCCGATGCTTCCGCCTTCGGACGTTGACGTGATCCGCGAATGGATCAAGGCAGGGGCGAAGGACGATTCCCCTGTGGAATCGGTCTCGGTTGAACCGGTGGTCTATCACCAGCCTCCGGTGATCACGGCCCTGCGTTTCTCGCCCGGACGGCAAGATGCTCGCGGTGAGCGGGAATCGCGAGATCCTGCTGCATCACGCCGATGGCAGCGGTTTGATCCGCCGGCTGCCGGGCAAAGCCGAACGGATCCTTTCCATTGCGTTCTCGGCGGACGGGTCACTGCTGGTCGCGGGCGGCGGGACTCCGGCGCGATCCGGGGAAGTGCAGTTCTGGGATCCGGCCAATGGCAAGCTGCTGCGATCCGCCGAGGTTACCAGCGACACCGTCTTCGGCGCTTCACTTTCGCCCGATGCCAAGAAGGTAGCGGTGGGCTGCACGGATAACACAGTGCGCGTCTTCGACGCGGCAACCGCGAAAGAGCTGTACAAGATCAGCAGTCACGAGAACTGGGTATTGGGGACGGTGTTCGGCGTGGACTCGAAGCGGCTGGTTTCGGTGAGCCGGGATCGCGCCGCCAAACTCGTGGATGCCAATGCCGGGCAGTTTCTGGAGAACGTCAACCAGATGCGTGGCGAACTTTCGGCGGTGGCGCGCCATCCGAAACTGGACTTGATCGTGATTGGCGGCGAAGATCGGATACCGCTGATTTACATGATGGACCGCACGCGCAACATGAAGGTGGGCGAAGAGGCGACGCTGGTTCGCAAGCTGGAGGTACAGGATGGCGCCATCTTCGCGCTCGACTGGTCGCCGGATGGGAAGCGGATCGCGGTTGCCGGCGCATCGCCGAAGGTGAACCTGTACGACGCCGAATCGGGAGCGCGCGTGGCATCGTGCGGCGGACATTCGGCCGGCATCTACTCGGTGACGTTCTCGCCGGACGGCGCGCGAGTAGCGACCGGCGGATTTGACGGCCAGGTCCGAATCTACCACGCATCCGACTGCTCGCTCGAGAAGGCGATGGTGCCAGTCCCGATTGTCAACGCGACGGTGGCAGGAGGTGCCCGATGAAGTGGCTCGCGCTGGCGCTGTCCGTCGCGTGTTGTGCCGCGCAACCCGTGATTACCGACCTGCAGCCGAGAGGCGCTCAGAAGGGCCGTCCCTTTACGTTGACGCTGATCGGCCGCTATCTCGGCGAAGGGGCCAAGATTACGTCCACGATGCCGGCATCGTTCACTCCGCTCGCTCCCGAGAAGACGATGGGCATGGACGAAGGCCGCAGCGCGTCTTTTCTCGTGGAGCCCTCGTCCGAACTCGCTGTCGGCGTGTATCCGATCCGCGTCGAGACGCCCGAGGGCATCTCGAACATCCAACTCCTCGCAGTGGGCTCGTTTCCCGAATATGTGGAGGACGAATCGCGTCCCGGAGCGCTCCCCAACAGCAACGACACGATCGAGACCGCGCAGCCTCTGCCCAGCGCGCCCATCACCATCAACGGCAAACTGCGGGGCCCGGAGCGCGATTTCTATCGAACGTTCGCGAAGGCGGGAGAGAAGCGCGTGTTCGAAGTGGAAGCCCGGCGGTGCGGCTCGGCGATCGATCCTGTAATCGAGTTACTCGACGGATCGGGCAAGGTGCTGGCGCGCAGCGAGGATGCGGTGCTGCTGGGCCTGGATGCGCGGCTCGAGTACACGTTCGCGCGTGAAGGCAACTACTACGTATCCGTACACGACGCTCGCTACTCGACACAGTCGGCGAACTTCTACCGTCTGAAGACCGGCGCGTATGGATACCCGCAGGACGTGTTCCCGCTGGGTGGTCAGCGGGGCCGGAGCGTGCCTGTCTCCCTGGGCGGAGAGGCGATCTCGGTGGACCTGCGGAATACCGCGAGTGCGCGCGTGGCTTTCGTCAACGTGCGGGATAGCGCGGCGCTGCCCGTGCCTTTCGCCATCGGCGATGATCCGGAGATCACGGAACCGGTGACCAGCGCCGTCACTCTGCCGGTCACCATCAATGGCCGGATCTCGAAACCCGGCGAAGTGGATCGCTACCCGCTTCAGGTGACTCCCGGCGAGTGGCTGACCTTCCGGGTGCAAGCACGCGAACTCGAGACATCGAAGCTGATGGCCGTGATCGCGGTCTTCGACGGTAAGGGCAAGAAGTTGGGTCAGGCCGGTGACGAGCCGATGGCCGAGGATGTCTACAACGTCAACCAAAGCCGGACCGCGGGAGATCCCGAGTTACGGCTGCAAGTACCGCCCGATGTCACATCCGTCGCGGTAACCATAGAGGACCTGGCGCTGCGCGGCGGACCGCACTACGCGTACCGGCTCAATGTCCGGAAGTCGGAGCAGGACATCCGAGTGGTCCTGAACACGCCGTACGTCAACATCCCCGCCGGTGGATCGGTGGCCGTTCCCGTCGCAGTGGAACGGCACGGTTACGACGGTGATGTGGAACTCCGCGTCCCCAACGCTCCGAAGGGTCTGCGGGTGGAAGGCGGGCACGTGATCTCGCCGGGTCCGATGAAAGAGAACAACCGGATCCGCAACAGCCCGGGCGTCCTGGTCCTCACCGCCGAGCCCGGCACGGTGCTGCCGCCGGTAGAACTCGACGGTGGAGGGCGTTGGAGGACAACTGGTGCGACGGGCCGAGGGTCCGGGGATGACGGTGGGTGTCACCGGCGCAACTCAGCAGGGATCGGTGGACCGGCAGCGTCCGGTGACGGCGCCGTGGCTCGGACTGGAACTGCCGGCGGCGGGGACTCGGGCGCAGGCGGCGACGCTGGCCGTCACGATGACGGGTCGCAAGCGCATGACGGAAGGCGACGAGCTTCAGTTCCGCTGGAAGTGGACGCCTCGCGACGACATGACGCCTGTTCCGAAGAAGGTGAGCCCGGACCTGGTGGGCGCCGCCGACATTCGGGTCATCGACATGAAGGTGGATGGCGATGATCGGACCACCGGCACGTTTCTCATCACCACTACAAAGCTCACCCGGCCCGCCCGGTACGACCTGTACGTATCCGGCAAGCTTCGGGTGGACGGCCAGGACCAAACCGTGGTGTCCCGGCCGATTCCGGTAGAAGTCAAGGAAATGGAGTCCGCAAATGCTGCTTCGAATACTCCTGCTCGCTAGCATCTCCGCCTGCTTGTTTGCGGAAGACCGCGTGACGTTCCTGCGCGACGTCGCGCCGATTCTGAACAAGGCCGGCTGCATGTCGGGGACCTGTCACGGCGCGGCCAAGGGCAAGAACGGATTCAAGCTGTCGCTGCGCGGCTACGATCCGCAATTCGACTACGAGGCGCTGCTGTATGACCTTTCGGGCCGCCGCTTCAACCGGGCCGATCCCGGCAAGAGCCTGATGCTGGCGAAGCCGACGCAGCAGGTGCCCCATGGCGGCGGACTCCGCTTCGAGAAGGATTCGGGTTACTACAAGATCATCTATAACTGGATCGCCAGTGGTGTGCCGTTCGGCGATCCAGCCAAGGATACCGTCGTGGATCTCACGGTTGAGCCCAAGGAGATCGCCATGGCTAAGCCGGGCGAGACTGTCTCCAGTAAGGTTGTGGCCCGCTTCAAGGACGGGCTCACCCGCGATGTGACCCGTGAGGCCTCCATTGAATCGAACACTCCGGACGTCGCGCGCGTGGGCGATCAGGCCGACATAAAAGGCGAGCGGATCGGCGAGGCGACTCTGCTGGTGCGCTACCAGGGGAAGTTCGCCACGGTTCCGGTGACCGTACTGAACCCGAAGCCCGGCTTTGTCTGGAACGCGCCGCCCGAGCATAACTACATCGACCAGAAGGTTGACGCGAAGCTGCAACGTCTGAAGCTGCAGCCGTCGCCGGAGATCGACGACGCCACGTTTCTGCGGCGCGTGTCGCTGGACCTCACCGGACAGATCCCGACCCCGGCGGCGGTGCTGGCATTCATCGCGGACACCACTCCGTCCCACCAGAAGCGCGCGCGTATGATCGACAAGCTGATCGCCAGCCCGGCGTACGTCGATCACTGGACGGTGAAGTGGGGCGACCTGCTGCAATCGAGCCGCAAGTATCTCGGCGACAAGGGAGTCTATGCCTTCCGGGAGTGGATTCACGACTCGATCGCGTCCAATAAGCCCTATGACAAGATGGTTCGCGAGTTGCTGACATCGCGCGGCAGCACCTATGACGATCCGGCGGCGAATTACTTCCGGGTGACTCGCGATGCCAAGCCGACCATGGAAAAGACCACTCAGGTGTTTCTGGGCGTCCGCATGGTGTGCGCGCAGTGCCACGATCATCCGTTCGAGCGCTGGACACAGAACCAGTATTACCAGATGGCCGCGTTCTTCTCCGCGGTGGGGCTGCGGGCCGGCTACGAGGTGGGCGAGGAGATCGTCTACGATCAACGGTCCGACTTCGAGATGAAGCACCCGAAAGACGGACGGGTGATGAAGCCGGAGTTTCTGATCGCATCCACGGGTACGGTCCCGGTGCCCGATGGCCGAAGCCGCCGGGATGCGCTGGCGCAACTGGATTACGGACAGGAACAATCCGTTCTTTGCGAAGGCCATCGCCAACCGGGTGTGGAGTTACTTCTTCGTCAAGGGCATTATCGACCCGGTGGACGATATTCGGGCGTCGAACCCGCCGTCGAATCCGGCGCTGCTGGAATCACTCACCAAGGACCTGGTGGCGCATAACTTCGATCTCCAATACCTGATGCGGACGATCGCGAATTCACGCGCATACCAGACTTCCATCGCAGTGAACGAGTGGAACGCGGGCGATCGGGACAACTTCTCCCACGCGTTTCCGCGCCGCCTGGCCGCGGAGGAGTTGATGGACGCCGTTTCATCGGCGGCGGGAGCGCGCCCGAACTTCCCGGAGGTGCCGGAGGATACGACGGCTTCGCAACTGGTGGATCCTCATATCGGCAAGGAGGGCTTCCTCGACGTGTTCGGCCGTCCGTTGCGGGAATCGGCGTGCGAGTGCGAGAGACGGACGGATTTCAGCCTACCCCAGGCGCTGAACCTGGTGAACGGCCGCACCATCTCCGATGCCGTGGCCGATCCGAAAGGACGGATCGCCAAACTGGTACTCAGTGGCAAAGGCGATGGGGAGCTAGCGGAGGAGTTATACCTGGCCGCGCTGGGGAGGCGTCCGGCAGCGGACGAATCCACGCGCGCGGTGAAGTACCTGGCGGGCGGATCGCGCGCTGCTCGGGCTCAGGATCTGATGTGGGCGCTGCTCAACAGCAAGGCGTTTCTGTACATCTATTGAGGGAGGCGGACCAGTATGCTGAATATTCCAGGAAAGCCTGTTTACACCTGCGAGGGACCGACGCGCCGGGAGTTGATGCGCATCGGATCGATCGGGCTGATGGGCCTGAGTCTTCCGCATTTCTTTCTATGGCGCGACCGGGCGAACGCCGCTACCGTCGCCGAGAAGTACGCCGGCGCGCGTGGATTCGGATCGGCGAAGAGCGTCGTGATGGTGTTCCTGCAAGGCGGTCCGTCGCATATCGACATCTGGGATCCCAAGCCGGATGCTCCGGCCAATGTCCGCGGCGAGTTCAAGCCGATCAAGACGAAGATTCCGGGGACCTGGGTCAGCGAGCACATGCCCATGATGGCCCAACATCTGGACAAGGCCACGCTGATCCGCTCCATGAGTTACACACCGAACGGGCTGTTCAATCACACCGCGGCCATCTACCAGATGCTGACCGGCTATCCGCCGGACAAGGTGTCGCCGTCGGGCCAGTTGGAGCCGCCATCGCCCGCCGACTTCCCCACGGCGGGGAGTCAGGTGTCGAAACTCAAGCCGCCCAAGGATCCGGTGTTGCCGTTCGTGGAGTTGCCGCGTCCGCTACAGGAATCGGGAATCATCGGGAAGGGCGGATCGGCCGGATTTCTAGGCAAGGCGTACGATCCTTACCGCATGTATCAGGATCCTGCCAAGCCTGTGAAACTCGAGGATCTCTCGCTCCGCAAAGATGTGCCGCCCGAACGACTGAAGGACCGCTTCGAACTGCTCAAGGGTATCAACGGCTCGATGCCTGAGCTCGAGAAGGCTCTTGGCGATTACGCCGTGGACGAGTATTACGGCAAAGCGTACGAGTTAGTGCTGTCGGGCAAAGCGCGCGACGCAATGGACTTGGAGAAGGAACAGGCGAAGATGCGCGAGCGCTACGGTCTGCACACGTTCGGACAGAGCCTGCTGATGGCTCGCCGTCTGATCGAGGCGGGCACGAAATTCGTGCAGGTCAACTGGCCCTCGGTGGCGAACGGGGATCCGGAGACCACGGCCTGGGACACCCATGCAGCCAATTTCGCTCCGCTCAAGAACCTGCATTGCCCGAAGTTGGACCGGGGGCTCTCGGCGCTGCTCGAAGACATGGATCAGAGAGGGTTGCTGAAGGAAACGCTGGTGGTGGCCGTCGGCGAATTCGGGCGCAGCCCACGGCTGGGCGTTTCCACTTCGGGCAACTCGAACTCGCCGGATGGCCGCGATCACTGGCCGTACTGCTATAGCGCGGTGGTGGCTGGCGCTGGCATCGCACGAGGGATGCAGTACGGGGAATCCGACGCCACCGCGTCTTCGCCCAAAGAGAAGCCCGTGCATCCGAACGATTTGCTGGCGTCGGTTTATTACGCGCTGGGGATCGACCCGGATATGGAGATTCTCAACCATCTGAATCAGCCTCGGGAGTTGGTGAAGGGCAAGCCGGTCGGGGAATTGTGGGCTTAGGGATCAGCACGAAACACTCCGGAGCGGGGCTGGAGAGCCCCGCGCAGACCGAGGGTCTGCCCCACCTCGAACCGCACATTTAGCGAGAACGGCCCTCGATGTGCTGTCCTGGATAGTTGGCAAGTCTTTACCCATTCGCAGACTATTGGTGGCTGTACGCCGGCTTCGGGGCCTTGGTGGTGTTGCTGCTCGCCCTGGATCTCCGGATCCTGCATCGGAAAGCTCACGCGATCGGATTCCGGGAGGCCGTCCTCACAACGCTGGGATGGATGTCACTGTCCGTCGTTTTCGGCATCCTGCTGTATTACTTCACGGCGCAGAAGACCGGCGATCATTCCCAGGCGCTTCAGGCGACCCTGGAGTTCTTCACCGGCTACATACTCGAACAATCGTTGTCAGTGGACAACATGTTCGTGTTTGTCCTGATTATGGGGTACTTCGCCGTACCCGTGCAGTTCCAGCACCGCGTGTTGTTCTACGGCATTCTGGGCGCGCTGGTGTTCCGCGCCATCTTCATCGCGCTGGGAGCGGTACTGCTCCGGTTCGAGTGGGTGGTCTACCTGTTCGGCGCGTTTCTGGTGATTACCGGAATTCGCATGTGTTTCGGCCAGGAGAAGGAGCCCGAGCCCGAGAAGAACTTCGCTTTGCGCATGTTGCGCCGGATCCTTCCTGTGACGACGAAGTCGTACGGTCCGCGGTTCTTCGCGCACGAAAACGGTAGGCTGCATGCCACGCCATTGCTGCTGACCCTGGCCCTGCTGGAGGTCACCGATGTGATCTTCGCCGTCGATTCGGTGCCCGCCATCTTCGGAGTGACGCGCGAACCGTTCATCGTGTTCACGTCGAACATCTTCGCCATCCTCGGCCTTCGATCCATGTACTTCATGCTGGCCGGAGCCGTTACGCGATTCTACCTGCTACGGTATGGGCTGGCGATCATCCTGATCTTTGTCGGGCTGAAGATGGCGTGGTTGAATCAGGCTTGGGGAGGGAAGTTCCCGATTGGCATCTCACTGGGCTTCATCGGCGCGGTGCTGGGCGCTAGCATCGTGATCTCGATCCTGTTTCCGAAGCGCGAGGCCTGATGCTGCCCCAAATCGTACAGGTCCACTCAAATCGTACACGGGTTACTCCGTTTTTGCCGTCAGCCGGTGTACCTTTGAGCGGAACCATGCGACAAGGCGGCGGGCCCACTCGAAGTGATCGCTCAGCAGAAAGAGTCCCAACAAGATAATGGGGATGCCCGGTCCCGGCACCAAGGGAATGGAGAGTACCGCGCCCAACACGATGAGGGCGAAACCCGCGATGATCCTGAACGCCCTTTTCAATCCAGTGCCGCCACAATGAAGAAGTACATGAATTCCCGGCGGGCACTCCAAGGGCCAAATAAGGGGCGGCAATGCACGCGCATAGTCGCCCGTGGACCTTACTTGCCGCGGATTTCGGCTAGGCGCTTCTTGAGATACTCCTGGTATTCCTTCTTCAATTCCGGATCCCTGGGACTTCCGTAAATATCGCTGGACTTGTACTTGCCTTCGTCGAACTTCTTGCGGGTCCATTCGTCGTGAACGTGCGTTTCGTCCGCGCGGTCAACTATCTCTTTCACGAACTGCGGCGGGATGAAATATAACCCTTCGCGGTCGCCTACAACCAAGTCGCCGGGCATCACCGTCACATCGCCGATGCGGATGGGGATGTTGATACCGGTCAATATCGCGTTGCCGATGGGCGTGGGATGGACCGAACGGAAATACGACGGCATTTCCATCTCGGCAATACCGGTGAGGTCGCGGATGCTGCCATCCACGATCAATCCGCCGCCCCTGGTCGCCTTCATTATGTAGTAGAAGAGGTTGTCTCCCACCATGGTGCCGCCCTCTTTTTTGCCAAAGAGATCGACCACCAGCACGTCGCCCGGCTGCAGCGTATCGATGACGGTCTGGTTACCCCAGCGTTGGATCCCGGCGGCCTTGGCCCTCGCTTGCACCACGCCATCGAAGTCCGGACGGGCCGGCATGAACTGCGCGGTTACTACCCTGCCTACCAGTCTCTTTTCCGGATGGAGGATCTGAAAACCGTCCGCGTATTGATTGCGGTAGCCCTTACCCGGCAGCACCTGCCAGACTTCTTCCGCCGACAATCCTTTCGCGCGCTCGATCAAGGCATCGGGGACTTTGGGACGTCCGTCGGTAAACCGATCGAACGGATTCTGAGGGGTCAGCTCAATCATCTGTTCTTTCGTCAGGGTGAATAGCTGCGCGCGGGCCGGAGCGGGGGCGAGCAGCATAGCCGCGAACGCGCCAAAAGCGAGTGCGCCAGTGGATCTCAGGGTGTGAGTCATGAAGGTTGGAAACTCCTCTGTCATTCTATGCCCTACGATGGCCTACCCGTTTTAGAACCCGCTTCCTGACGGTCGCGGCTCGGTAGGTCGTTAGTGAGCGATCACGGTAACGCGGCGGAAGCCTTCCTCGACACTCGGCGGTTTCAGGCGCCGGGCCATCTCGCATATCGCAGCCTCCGGGACGACTCGCGCACGCGCGCGGTTTCTCTGCTGACAAATCTCGAGTGGGACATCGAAGAAGATGGCTTCCACGTCGCAATCGTATAGCTCGGCCATCTTGACGAAGGGCCGGCGATCTTTACGAGTGAGGCTGGTGGCGTCGATAAAGGTTCGCGGACGTCCCAGCTCGATGCGGTGGCGCAGCAGGTACCGGATGGTGGCGAACACGCGCCGGTGGATGTTCTGATTGGTAATGTCGTCGCTCAACCAGTTTCGGATTTCGTCGCTGGATAGAGCATTGTGGCCGTTGCGGGCGAGCCAAGTGGACTTGCCCGATCCGGGCAAGCCCACTAGCACGACGATGATGGGTCGGGCGGTCTCCAGACTAGACAGTATACTTGCCCGAAGCGAGAATGCGCGCGGCGATGCTGCGCCGCAGGCGAATGGCGTCGGCCAGTTCGTACTTGCTGAAGCGCTTCAGCACCGCCAGGCTCATGCGCAACGCATCGCCTTCCTGGCAATTCGCCAGAACCACGCGCGCCGAGGCTTCGATGGTGTCCATGGCTTCACGAACGAACACGGCGGTCATCTCGGTAACGTTCTGGGCGTTCTTGCCGGACGCCGCGATCTTCTGCGCGCGCAGGCAAGCCGACTCCATGGCGAACGCGTTCATCATGATGTCGGTGATGCCGGACAGCACCTCCTGCTGCTCTTCGATGGCGTTCATGTATTTCTGGAACGCTACGCCGAGCACCATAAGCCCGATTTTCTTGGCGTTCTCCACCATCTTGGTCTCTTCGGCAAAAGGACCGCCGGGACCCGTGGAGCCGAGAGTGGGCCCTGACAGCAACTCGCTCTGGAGTTTCATGACGGCCTGCACCAGCGGCAACTGGCCGCGCTGGGCGCGCTTCAGCAGCATGCCGGTGGCAAGCAGTCGGTTGATCTCATTGGTGCCCTCAAAGATGCGATTGATGCGCGAATCGCGATAGGCGCGTTCCACCGCGTAGTCCTGATGGAATCCGTATCCGCCGTGAATCTGGACGCCTTCATCGACCGCGTAGTCGAGCACTTCGGAGGCGAACACCTTCACGTACGACGACTCGGTAGCGTACTCCTCGGCCACCTTGAGCATGGTTTGCGCGGCATCGGGAGCGTCCCACGAGAAGCCTTCCAGGTGGCTCTGGATCATCCCCACTACGCGATAACTCATGGACTCGGCAACATAGGTGCGAATCGCCATCTCGGCCAGCTTGTGCTGAATGACGCCGAAATCGGCGATGGATTTGCCAAAGGCCTTGCGCTCTTTGGCGTACTTCGCGCTGATGGCAATGACGTCCTTGCATCCGCCCACTGCGAGCGGGCCGAGTTTCAGGCGACCCAAGTTGAGGATGTTGAAAGCGATGATATGGCCGCGCCCGATTTCACCGAGCACGTTCTCCACTGGCACCTTCACGTTGTCGAGAAAGATGGGCGTAGTGGAACTGCCCCGGATGCCCATCTTCTTCTCTTCGGCGCCGGGCTGAACGCCAGGGAATCCACGCTCGACGATGAAGCAGGTGAACTTCTCGCCGTCGATCTTGGCGAAGATGGTGTACACGTCGGCGTAACCGCCGTTGGTGATCCACATCTTCTGGCCGTTCAGGACATAGTGCTTGCCGTCTGGCGTAAGGTCGGCGCGAGTCTTGATAGCCAGCGCATCGGATCCGGCCTGCGGTTCACTGAGACAGTAGGCGCCCACCGCTTCGGCCGATGCCAGCCTGGGGAGGTATTTCTTCTTCTGCTCCTCCGTGCCGAAGAGCAGAATCGGCAGCGTTCCGATGCCGGTGTGAGCGGCGTGCCACGCGGCGTAGGACCCATCGCCGGCGATGTTTTCGCCAACGATCATCATGGACGTGAGGTCCATCTCCATGCCGCCGAATTTTTCGGGGACGATGACTCCCGTGAGTCCCAGTTCTCCCGACTTCCTCAGGATGCCGACAGCGAGGCCCTTATCCTCATACTGGATGGCGTCCAGATGAGGAGCCACCTCCTTGGCAAAGAACTCGGCCGTAGTGCGGCCGATGGCTCGATGCTCGTCGGTGAAGTCCTCCGGTGTGAAAACCTCCTGCGGCTCGCGCTGCTCGAGCAGGAACGCGCCGCCTTTGGGCTTGGCGATTGCAAATGTTGTCGTTGCCATCGTTACCTCCGATCTACAGCCTTTCGAAAATTCCGGCAGCGCCCTGGCCGCCGCCGATGCACATTGTGACCATGCCATACCTGGCGTTCCGGCGTTCCATTTCGCGCAGAATGGTAGCCGTGAGTTTCGCCCCGGTGCAGCCCAGCGGGTGTCCGAGCGCAATAGCGCCGCCGTTGACGTTGATGCGGTCCGGATCGAGACCGGCGTGGTCGATCACGGCCAGCGCCTGTACGGCAAAAGCTTCATTCAATTCAATCAGCTCGATATCTTCGAGCTTCAGTCCGGCGAGCGCCAGCGCCTTCGGAATGGCCACCACCGGACCGATCCCCATGATCTCCGGCGGAACGCCTCCCACGGCGAAGCTGACGAACCGGGCTTTCGGTTTCAACCCCAGTTCCTTCGCCTTCTTGTCGGACATGATGATTGCGGCGGCGGCTCCGTCACTGGTCTGGGACGAGTTCCCCGCCGTTACCGAACCGTTAGCGTGGAACACCGGCTTCAGCTTTGCCAACGCCTCCACGGACGTATCGGCGCGGGGTCCTTCGTCCTTCTTAAAGATGGCTGTGTGCGTTTGCGGCTTGCCGTTGCCGTTGAGCACCGTGGTGTGAATCTCGAGTGGCACAATCTCGTCGTCGAACCAGCCTTCGAACTGCGCCTTCAGCGCGTTCTGATGGCTGCGGAACGCGAACTGGTCAGAACGTTCGCGCCCAACGCCGTATTTGCGCTCCACCTGCTCGGCGGTGAGGCCCATGCCCATATAGATTTGCGGATAGGTCCGCACCAGTTGCGGGTTGGGCGCGAACTTGTGGCCGGTCATGGGCACCAGGCTCATGGACTCGGCGCCGCCGGCCAGAATGATCTGCGCGGAGCCCGCGCGGATACGGTCGGCGGCCATGGCGATGGACTGCAGCCCGGAAGAACAGAACCGATTCACGGTGACGGCCGGAACGATGTCGGGCAGACCCGCGCGCAGGGCGGCCACGCGGGCCATGTTCATCCCCTGTTCGGCCTCCGGCATCGCACAGCCGAGAATGACGTCGTCTACTTCTTCCTTCGGTACCTCGGGATAGCGTTTGAACAGCTCAGTGAAAACCGCGGCGGCCATATCGTCGGGCCGCGTGTTGCGGAGGGTGCCTTTCGGCGCTTTGCCGATGGCCGTCCGCAGGCAATCGATGATAACGGCTTCTTGCATTGTGATATGTCTCCCTGAATCGGGTCCCTAGTTGCGCAGCGGTTTCCCCGTCTTGAGCATGTGCGCCATGCGGGCCTGGGTCTTGGGATGGCCGCACAGGCTGAGGAAGGCCTCCCTCTCCAGGTCGAGCAGGTACTGTTCGGAGACGGTCTGTTCACCGGTGAGGCTTCCGCCGCACAGGATGTTGGCCAGTTTCTCCGCGATCAACAGATCGTGATCGCTGATATAGCCGCCCTGATGCGCGGTCCAGGCACCGAGTTTGAGCATGGCCAAGCCCGCTTCGCCGGCCACCTTGATATCCGTTCGCGGAACGCCAGGAACGTAGTCCTTCACCAGCGACAGCGCCAGGTCCTTCGCATCGCCGACGAGCCTTTCCGGGTTCATGGAGATGCGATCCATGCGGTTCAACAGGCCGAGTTTCTTGGCCTCCTCGGCACTGGTGGCCACCTTCGCAAAACCGATCAACTCGAACACCTTGCGCGGGTCCTTCAGTCGCAGCAGCAGTTCCTTGCAGCCACCGCCGCCCGGGATGACGCCCACGCCGACTTCCACCAATCCAATGTAGGTCTCCGCGGATGCCTGCGCGCGCGTGCCGTGCAGGGTGATCTCGCAGCCGCCGCCGAGGGTCCGCGCGAAAGGCGCCACCACCACGGGCTTGGCCGCGTATTTCAAGGCCATGTTCACCTGCTGGAAGCGGTGGATGGCCATGTTCAACTCATCCCACTCCTCTTCCTGCGCGGCCAGCAACACCATCATCAGGTTCGCGCCGACGCTGAAGTTGTCGCCCTGGTTCGCGATCACCAACGCTTCGAAGTTGCGCGCCGTCTCTTCGAGACCGGCGTACATCATTCCGCCGACGTCATCCCCGATGGTGTTCATCTTGCTGTGGAACTCGCAGCACAGCACGCCGTCGCCCAAGTCGATGAGCGATGCGCCGGCGTTCTGTTTCACGACACCGCGGGCGCGCTTCTCGTCCTTCAACACGATGATGCCGGGACGCTGGTCCACGTCGCGGTACTCGGTCTTGCAGAAATCGAGATACTGCGTACGTGGGCGGCCGTCCTGATCGGCGTAGCGATACAGCGACTTCGCACCGGCCATACGCAAGCGATTCACGTTATCCGGCAGAACGCGGTTTTCCGCTTCAATCCTACGGCACACATCCTCGAAGCCGAGCGCATCCCACAACTCGAACGGGCCGAAGGTGTGCGCGTATCCCCAACGCATGGCGCGATCGATCTCGACGATACGGTCCGAGATTTCGGGAATCATCGCGGCTGAGTAAATGAAGATGTCGCTGAACACCTTCCACAGGAAGTCGCCGGCACGATCCTTGCCGTTCACCAATTGGCGAAGCCGCGTGGGCAGATCCTCGATCTGCTTGGCTGCTTCCGTGGACGGGAACTTCGGGCGCGCGGCGGGGTGATACTCCAGGGTCTTCCAATCGATGGCGAAGATCTCGCGCTGGTCGCCCTTGCCGATCTTCTTGTAATAGCCCTGTCCCGTCTTGTCGCCGAGCCACTTGTTGGCGATCATCTTCTTGTGGAACTCGGGCATCAGGAAGCGGTCGCGCCACGGGTCGTTGGGCACGGCGTGATATAGGTTCTCGCCGACGAAGGCCCACACGTCGAGTCCCACCAGGTCGAGCAGGCGGAAACTGGCGCTGTTGGGGAGGCCGATCAGGGAACCCGTGAGCGCGTCCACTTCCTCGATGGTGTAATCGCCTTCCATCATCACCTTCTGGACGGTGGCGCCCACGAAGCTTCCGATGCGGTTGGCGATGAAGTTCGGAGTGTCCTTGCAGGGAACCACGCCTTTGCCAAGGTGCCGGTCCGCGAACCTCGATACGAAGTCGATTACGGACGGATCAGTGTCGGGACCCGGAATTAATTCGAGCAGGTGCAAGTAGCGGGGCGGATTGAAAAAATGCGTACCGAGAAAGCGGCTGCGGAAGTCCGCGGAGAAGCCCTCGGCAATTTGATGGAGTGGGATTCCGCTGGTGTTGGTGGAAAGTATCGCCCCAGGCTTTCGGACCTTGTCGACGCGCGCCCACAGGCTGCGTTTGAGATCGAGGTTTTCAACCACGGCCTCAATGATCCAGTCACACTGGGACAGCCAATCCAGGTTGTCGTCGAAATTGCCGGGCTTCACCAATGCAGCGGTGGTGTCCGTGAAGAACCCGGCAGGTTTCTGTTTGGCGGCATTCTCGACGCCCTTGATCGCGGCAGCGTTGCGATTGGGCTGATCGGGAAGAACGATATCGAGTAAGACAGCAGGGATGCCAGCATTTGCGAAGTGCGCGGCGATTCGCGAACCCATGGTGCCGGCTCCGAGAACGGCGACACTACGGAGTGTATTCATTAAGATCCAATCCCGTCGTGCAGTTTAGCGCGATTTACGCGGCAATGCGCGGTTGCCCAGAGAGGCACCGTTAGAAATCATACAATCCAAAATTTCAGTGGAAAGCTTCATCACAGTGTAAATATGACGATTGTACCTGATCATGTTAGCCTGCTTCTCGGTGGGTTGTAACGGTTTCAAGGGCATGGACGGTGATGAATGAAGAACAGACCGGAGTACCTGGCCTTTGTCAGCGAGTGGCTGTCGCCGCTGGGAGAGATCGCTACGCGCGCGATGTTCGGCGGACACGCCGTGTACTGCGGCGGGTTGACGATCGCGCTGATCGCGGACAACGTTCTGTATTTGAAGGTGGACGACGAGACGCGGGCGCGGTTCGCAGCGGCCGGATCGAAACCGTTCCAGCCCTTTCCGGACCGGCCGGACGTCATGCAATATTATCCGCCGCCGCCTGAGTTCTTCGAGGATGCCGCGGCGATGAAGGATTGGGGCCGCGCGGCGGTGGACGCGGCGCGGCGCGCACAATCGAAGAAGGCGCCGAAGAAGCGGAAGTCTGGAGGGAAGTAGATGGGGAGACCGGTGGCGGCGATTACCGGCGCGTCCAGTGGAATCGGCGCGGTGTTCGCGCGGAGATTAGCCATCGCGCATGATCTGATTCTGATCGCCCGGCGGAAGGATCGGCTGGAGGAGCTCGCAGAAGAACTGCGACAACACCGCGGGTCTCAGGTGGAGGTGATGCCCGCCGACCTCGCTTCCGACTCGGACACCGCGGCGGTGGCGTCGCGACTGGCTGCCGAGGACCGCTTGGAACTGCTGGTGAACAACGCGGGGTTTGGGACGAAGGGGCTTTTCTGGAAGGCGAGCCTGGAAGGGCAGGAGTCCATGTACCAGGTGCACGTGATGGCGACGGTGCGGCTGACGCACGCGGCCCTGCCCGGTATGGTGGCCCGCAATCGCGGCGGGGTGATTAATGTCGCTTCCGTGGCGGCGTTCGTGCGCAGCCCGGGCAACGCGAGTTACTGTTCCACGAAGTCGTGGATGGCGGTGTTCACGGAAGCGTTGTCGCTGGAGTTGCAGGCGGCAGGTTCGCTCGTTAAGGTGCAGGCGCTGTGTCCCGGATACACCTATTCGGAGTTTCACGACACGCTTGGGGGTGAATCGTGAAGCGATGGGTCCCAAGAGTCTCTGGATGACTGCGGAGAGCGTAGTGGATGCATCTCTTGAGGGGTTGGAGCGGCGGCAAATTGTTCGTCGTGCCGGGGTGGCAGTACCGTTTTGTGGCTGCGCTCCTCCCGAAGCTGCCAACCGGCCTCCGGTTGTTGATCGAGAGGCGGGCCACCCAGTCGCGGTACCGTCAGCTGGTGGAAAGCGGCAAGTAGTTCTTCTTTGAGAGTAATTGACAAACGATAATAATTATCGTTTAATGAATTCAGATGCCCAGGCCGGCAGTGGATTCCCTCGCGATGTTCCGTGAGCGCTCGAAGCGCCACGGGCTTGCGTGCACCCATCAACGGCAGGTGATCTACCAGGCGCTTCTCGCCGCCAGGGACCATCCGACTCCGGAAACGATTTACGATATCGTTCGTGAGCAGATTCCTTCTATTTCGCTGGGGACCGTATATAAGAACATCAAGACGTTCCTTGAAGCGGGCATGCTTTCGGAGGTCAGTCTGCATCACGGGTCTTTGCGGTTGGACGCCAACCTTCATCCGCACCATCATCTGGTTTGCCGCGTCTGCCGCGCCATCGTGGACCTGGACGAAACTGAAGTGGATCCGGCGCATTTTGCCGGGAGGTTTCCGAGAGGATTTCGAGTGGAGCGGCAAAACGTCGAATTCATTGGTATCTGCGCATCCTGCGCAAAACGGCAATTATCGAACTAAAACAGGAGCCATAAAACAACATGCTTGGAGTTGGAGATAAGTTTCCGTCCTACGCGGTTAAAGCCACCGTGAGTACGGACATCAAGAATGCATTCATTGATCTAACGGAAAGGGACTTCGAGGGCAAGTGGAAGGTCTACTTCTTCTGGCCGAAGGATTTCACGTTCGTCTGCCCAACTGAGATCGCAGCATTCGGCAAGGCGAACGGCGAATTTGCCGACCGCGATGCCCAGGTGCTCGGGGGCAGCACGGATTCCGAATTCGTACATCACGCCTGGCGCGTCCATCATGCGGATCTGAAGAACCTCCCGTTCCCGATGCTGGCGGACGTCAAGCGCGAACTGACCACCGCTCTCGGCATTCTCGATCCGAACGCGGGAGTAGCCCAACGCGCCACCTTCATCGTCGATCCCCAGGGCATCATCCGCTTCGTCATGGTCACCGACCTTTCGGTAGGCCGCAATCCGCAGGAAGTCCTGCGCGTGCTGGATGCTCTCCAGTCCGACGAGCTCTGCCCGTGCAACTGGCAAAAGGGCGAGCAAACACTGAAGGTCGGATGACAATCGAGCACCTGGCCGAACGCATTCCCGCTTACGCCAAGGATCTGAAGCTGAATCTTAGCAGCGTGCTGCGGCAGGCTGAACTCACAGAGCCGCAGACCTGGGGTACCGCAGTGGCCTGCGCAGTCGCAGCCCGTAACGCGGATGTGACGGCGGCCATCCTCGGCGAAGCTCAGAACCATTTGTCGCCGCAGGTATTCGAAGCCGCGAAGTCAGCGGCGGCGATCATGGGCATGAACAACGTCTACTACCGGTTCCTGCACATGACGGAGAACGAGAAGTATCGCACCATTCCGGCGCGGCTGCGGATGCAGATCATCCGCGGGCACGGCGCCGATCCGGCGGATTTCGAGCTCTGGTGCACGGCCGTGTCGGCGATTCACAACTGCCACGTGTGCACCGCTTCGCACGAGAGGGTGGTTCGCGACAAAGGCGTTTCGGAAGAAACGATCCTGGCCGCGGTTCGCATCGCCTCCGTGCTGCACGCGATTGCCGGCGTGATGGACGCCGAAGCGATCGCGATGGCACAACCTGCCTGATCCCCGTCTTTACGCGCGGGTGGCTGTAGTTGGCCGCTCGCGCGATTCTCTTCCTCCAGACTCGATATATTGGGAGCGATGCGTTGGCTCCTCTTCCTTGCGGCTCGATCTGGCAGCCGGCCTTATGGCAGCCGATCCTGCAGTGCTGGTTCTGCAGAAAGGGGCCAGCTCCCTGGCATACTATTCGACGACCGGGCAACTCGAAGGCGCCGGGCCGTCGGTCAGCATCCACACGTGATGGTGCGATCCCGCGACGGCCGGCTTCTGTACATTACGGACACGGCACGATGCGCATCGAGAATCTCCGGCATCGGCGGCAACCCACTCTCCCTGATCGTAGACATCGCGGCGCGCAGGATAGGTCGGTGAGATCTCCCTCGGCAACTATCGCCGCCCGCACGGGATCGATTTGGACTCCACTCGCGAACCAGCAGCTGGTGGTCATGCTGAACTGCCGGACCGACTCCTGCTGATCGACGTCCCTAGCCGGCGGGTGATCAGGACCTTCGACACCAAGGGGAAGACGTCGCACATGGTGACGCTGGGTCCGGGTGCGAGATGGGCCTACGTAAGCAACAGCAGTTCGGCCACGGTCTCCGCGGTGAATCTCGAGACGGGTGAAGTGCGGTCGATCGCCTGCGGCGAGCGCCCCGAAGGCAGCGTGCTTTCGAAGGACGGACGCTTCGTATACGTCGCCAACCGGGAAGGCCGGTCCATCACGATCATCGACACCGGCACGAACCAGGCAGCGGGCGCCTCGCGACCGGAAGCGGCCCGGTACGGATCGGCCGGACGCCGGATGGTTCCCTGCTGGTCTATGCAGCGATGCACGACAAAGCGGTGGAGATCGCCGACCCAGTGGGTCGAAAGGTAGTGGGCCGGATTCCTCTGCCGGCGGCCAGTGGGATCGTGTCGTTGCAGGTATCGCCGGACGGCGCGATCGCCACTGCTTCGGCCGAAGAGGACGACACCGTGTATGTAGTCTCGATCCCCGAGCGCCGGCTGATCAGGACTCTACGAATGCCGAAAGGATCAGCCCCCGATCCTGCTCTCTGGTTGGCTGAAAGGTGATGATCGTGACCAGCCCCTACAAAAGACTGGCCAAGACCTGATCCCACGGTTTCCGGTATGGCCGTGTCAGCATGGCCGAGGCCTCCCGATCGCCGGAAATCTGTTCTGTCTCCGGGTCCCACCGCACGCCCCTGCCCAAGCGTAGCGAGATGTTCGCCAGATGGCAGGCCACCGCCGTATGGTGACCATCCTCTACGTCGGAGATGGGCCGCTGGCGGGTTTTGATGCAGTCGAGGAAATTGCGAGCGTGCAGGTCGAATTGCTGCGCGGAGGATCCGGACTCCTGCAGTTTTGTGGTCCACGGCTCACCCTGCTCTTCGAGAACGCTCAGGCCCGCCCGCCGGAGCGCCGCGGAACACCGGAATCAAGTTCGCAGGGTTCATTTTCGAATCGGGGAACACCTCAAATCCGCGCCGCGAAAGCGTCATGCTGCCCTTCGTGCCGAAGATCTCCAAGCCTGACCCGGCGCGGCGTCCCGCGCTCGCCTCGCGGTGCGACCACAGCGCGCTGAACTTCGGATAGTGCAACATCGCGTCCTGCGTATCGGGAGTCTCGCCATCGTCCTGAAGCGCGTATCGCCCGCCCATGGATGACACCGACGAAGGGCCTTTCGCGTCCAGCACCCATTGCACAATGTCGATCTCGTGCGCGCCGAGGTTGGTCATCTGCCCGCCCGAGTAATCCCAGAACCAGCGGAAATGATAAATCCCTCGATGCGGGGTGAAGGCGTGCTTCGGGGCGGGACCCAGCCACATGTCGTAATCGAAGCCGGGCGGCACCGAAGTGTCCTGCGGCTTGCCGAATCCCGGCATGATGTTTCGGTATGCGCCCATTCGCGCACTCACCAGTTGGCCGATATGGCCGGAGCGCAGCAGTTGCCGGGCCTTCTGGTAGTGCGGACCGCTCCGCTGCTGTGTGCCGACCTGCACCACGCGATTGTACTTTCGCGCGGCTTGCACCATCCAGCGGCCCTCGGCGATGAAAACGGTCATCGGCTTTTCGACGTACACGTCCTTGCCGGCAGCGCAGGCCATGATGGTAGCCAGCGCATGCCAGTGGTCCGGCAGCGAGAGCACAACCGCCTGAATTTCCTTGTCGTCCAGCAGCTTTCGAAAGTCGGGGTAGGCTTTAGCGCGGCCTCCGCAGGCGGCCACGCCCTGCTCCATGCGTGGCTGGTAAACGTCGGACACCGCGGCCAGATCCGCATCGCGCTGGTTCTTAAAATCGAAAACGTGCTGCGCGCCGATCAGTCCATAGCCGACGAATCCCACCTGGATGCGATCATTCGCACCTGAGATCCTTTGATACGATGCGGCGCTGGCGGCCGCAAGGAATCCGCGACGAGTGGTGGAGTTCATTACTTCGATTGTCGGTCAGAAACCGCCGCGAGGTCGATACCCGGGCCGCGCTTGTATCCGATACTTCTTTCCCGGGTCGGATGTGATATCGATGGTGATCTTCCGGAACCCTTCGTTGGGGTTCGGCTGGGGATAGTAGGTGACGGTGTACGAGTTGCCCAAGTCCTCACGGATCGACTCGAACGCCTCTACCTGCTTCTGCCAGGTCTTGGCGAAGTACGACTTGCCGCCCGTGCGGTTGGAAATCCGCTTGAAGACGCCGCTCGAGATCGGGTCTTTGTTCACTTCGTTCGTCGAGATGACGTAAATCGGGATCCCTTCGTCCTCGGCCACAGCGCGCACATCATCGGGCGCCACCATGCTGGCATTGTCCGGGCCGTTCGAGAACACGATCACCACTTTGCGTCCGGGCACCTTGGCTGCATCGCGCAACGTCAACAGGAGGCAGTTGTAGAGCGCCGAATCATCGCCGGCCACGGCCTTGCGCAGGCCCGAGATAGCCATGCTGCGGTCCCGGCTCAACATGGCGGGACGGGACAAGTTGCGGCTATAGGTATAAACGGCCACCGAGTCCGCCCGGTCGAGCCCGCGCACGAAATCGGCTATGGCGTCGGAGGCATAAACGAAACCGCGATACATGTAGTTGCTGGTATCGAACAGGACGAAGACGTTCGTGCCGACGAACGCGTCGGTGCGAGCCTCCACGCTGCCGGCCTTCGTTGCGTCGCTCTCAAGGATGAGCGGCTTCGTCGTGCCGTCTTCGGCCACCTGGACTGGCGGCTTATTGCCTTCGGCAAAGGTGGCCACTTTTTGCGGGATGCCGTCCTCGAGGATTTTGAAGTCTTTCGGCTTCAGGCCGTTGATGTAGCGTCCCTTGCTGTCGGTGATGGTGAAGCTCAACACCACCATGTCCACCTTCACCCGAAAGACAGGGCGCTGGCCTTCCTGGGCGTTCAATCGGGGGCCGAATGCGAGCATCATCGCGCACGCTATCACGGCGCAGACCGCACCAGCCAAACTGATTCTGCGAATTGACCTCACTCCATTCCTCCCAGGCATCCCTCGTCCCGGCATCCGGCCTAATTGCCCGCCGTAAGCATCATCTGCTGGCGGCGCGACTTCCGGACATCATCTCCCACCAGCCGTAGCGAACGCAACAACGCCGGCCAGTCCTCCAGGTGCGTGGCAAAAATCTTCTCCACCGTCTGTTGCGTCCAGGCCGGCACCATCACGTTCAACTGCGCGGGCGTGACATGGGTCTCATCCGCCAGGGCCGCATAGTACAGCAGGTTCGATTCCCAGCTCTCGGCCAACATCCGGCTGGAATACCCCATCAGAGTGGGGAACGTTCGGAGGTTCAGCAGTTCGGGGACATACGAATTGGTCAGCGTCGGTTTGGGCGTTCCGAAAGCGCGCGATATAGCCGATGCGCTCACCAAGTTCGGGGATTCACCCGCAATCCGCTTCAATTCCGCGGCGAGAGGATCGTCAGACGGGGTGGACTTGGCCACCTCGGTTGCCGTCAGGAACACTTCGGCGGGCGTCAGGTTCTCCAGCGCGCCGGGGACATCACCCGATTGCAGCATCCGGTCCACCTTGTGGACACGGACGGGCGGCGCCTGGCGGTCGAGAATCGCCATCACCTTCGCCCTGACGCCGGCGCTCATGGCCGCCTCCGCCACCAGGGATTCTCCATACGACATGGCCGTTCCCACATAGTGCAACTGAAGTGGCGTCACTGTCCACCATCGGGTCACGGTAGCCGAAACCAGAAGTTGGGGGACCAGATCGCCCCAGATCAAGGCCTGTTCGCGGGATGGAATCAGGAAATTCTGCTCGGCCTCAGCCAGGGCGTAGGGCAGACTGGCCAGGGAGCCCACCAGGCGTCCGCCGGCATTGGCAGGCCAACCGCTGCCGAACAC
Organism: uncultured Acidobacteriota bacterium; assembly: GCA_963737465.1. Taxonomy (GTDB): domain Bacteria; phylum Acidobacteriota; class Terriglobia; order Bryobacterales; family Bryobacteraceae; genus TMP-7. The sequence continues at coordinate 683,131 of CAVTTC010000009.1, read as the reverse complement.
CTCCGTGCCCTTCCAGGTTTGGTTTGATCCCTGCAGGCCAATGAAATCGTGGCTCCGGACGAACACGGGGTTGGTGTGCAGGATCTGCGCTCCCGGCGGAGCGTAGTGGACGTACACCATGCCCACCAGCGTGTCGCGCAGGAACGGCGTCAGCAAGCCGCGGAGTTCGGCCACTTTTTGCGGATCTCCAGCGATCCTGTCCACGGCTGCGCGTAAATTTACCTTGCGCTGAGCGTCAATGTGTCTCTCGCTCCAATAGCCGAACGCGAGCGAGTTTTTCTCTACGGTGCTCAGGGACGCGCGGGGCGGCTGGATTTCGGCGATGCGGGATGCCAGTTTCGCAACCAGTGCCGAATCGATCTTCTGCCCCTTGGACACCCTATCCAGGTTGTCCGCAAGATCGAAGATCGTCTGCAGCGAGATCAACCGCTGCGCTTCGAACACGCGGATCATGTCCTGCACAACCTGGCTGTGCGCGTCCGAATCGACCGCTCCGGTGGTACCGGCCATGAAATCGATCATGCGGTCCTGTACGGACGCGTCCTTGGGCGTATCCGTCGCGGCCAGAAGCACCTTTACACCACTCCGCCCGGCATCGAACACGTCGCGTGAGTTGTGGACTTCTCCGAACGGCTTCAGAATCGACGAAAGTGCGGCATCGGCCTTGTCCTGCGGAATAGCCGCCTGCCGGCACAGGATCTGCCAGATGGAAACCAGGGCCTGAAGCGTACCAACCTGGTCGGCTTTGAGCATCATGTCTTTCGTCCTGTGGGTGCCTTCAGCCGTGTCGAGGAACAGCAGGACAGTCTGATCGGAGATGGACGGCACCTCCCCCAGAACGTGGTACTGCGGCCCATAGCCGCGAAAATCGCGCGCCAACCGGTCGACGGTGGCGGCCTGGAATGGAACAGTACGGTGACGTTCCACATCGCTGATGGCCATGAAGATCTTCAGTGGTTCGTTCTCCACCGCCTTGCGGCACAGTGCGAACAACGCTTCCAGCACATCGTCGGGGTCTTTCCATCCGGCGGCCGATTTGGTCAGCTTTCCGTCGTACTTCCCGTGCGGATGATTGATGAAAAGGTTCTTCCAGATCTCGATGGAGCCCGGGATGTGGGGGCGTCCGTCGGTTTCAAGGCGAAGCCGCGTGGTCAGCATCATCAGGTCCGTATTTGCGCGAAACACGGGGCGGGCGGGACCGGGGCTGGTTACTTTTCCGCGAAGCGCGCCGTAGAAGCGTTTCATACGATCGGGTTCGGTCAGGTACGTTTGCACCGGACCGTTGATGCGCGAGAGCGAATCGTAGTAGCTCGCCAACCAGCCGTCATCCCTGGTCAGAAGCCGTTCGAAGAAGGCCGCGCCCTTTTCCGGATTTGTCCCTGCCAGATCGGCCCAGGCTTTCTCACTGCGTGCGCCACCCGGCACCACCGCGTGACCGTTGCGTATTTCAAACATGCCGCCGAAGAAATCGAGCACGTGGGCGAACGTCTTCAGGCGTTGCACCGGCATGTGTTTGCGCAACTCCTCGGCGGTGTCCGGATCGAGCTTCGAAATCCCCAGGTAGAGCCGGCAGATAGCCGGGTCGGAGATGAAATAATCGACGAACTCTCCCGTTCCTTTTTCACGCGCGGAGAGCCAGTACTCGGGTCCGTAGAGAACGGGCACCTGGGTTGGATGATAGTCGTAGACGAACGGGCGGCTCGTGCGCAGGCTCTGCTCCAATTCCGCCAGCGGGAATCCAGAATCGATGGTGAGAAATGCGCGCGTGGCGTTCACGGTCTCGAGCACCACGTCGCTGCCACAGCCACCCCGCATGCGGTAACCCAGCACCCGCAGCAGATCGGCGGTTTGCGGCGATTCGCAGGTTTCAATTTTCACCTGCTTGCCGGCGCCAGCCAATTTCTCCAACTCGCGCGCCTGCGATAGATACCGGACCACCAGCTTGAGGTATTCTGTCTGGTCCAGTCCTTCCGCGCTGTTGGTGGCCTGGTAGCCGTTCGTGACGATGTTCCTGGCCAGGGCCGGGAGCAGGTCATCGGCCGCCAGGTCCGGCGAGAGCGCCGCCATTCGCGCGAACGATCGCATCGGTCCCGGCACCAGGATCACGCCCTTCTTCACCTCCGGGGCCGGTGCGGCCCCGCCGAGCGACAGACCCGTACCCCCCGCAGCCCGGTAAGCCTCGAGATGAGCCTGAGCCCCCGCGCGATTGCCGGAGAGCAAATCGAGCGCAGCCAGACGCTTGGCGATCGCCTTCCGATCGGAACCCGGTAGTGTAAGCAGTTTCTCGTATGCCGGCATAGCGGATGCATCGTGGTGGCGGTCGAGGAACTCGGCGTACGCCAGTTGAGCCTCCGCATCATTCGGAGCGGATTGGACGGCCCTCTGCAAGAGGTCGCGGGCGGCCGCCGCATCCCCCTTTGTCTCCAGTTCCCAGGCCCGGCGTCCGATATCGTCTCCGAACAACAAGCCCGACACGCCCAAGGTGACGGTGAGGATCAGCCCGCGAGCAATCATTGCTTTCCGTTCCCTCTCTTGGATATTCACTGTAGCACCGAGTTTGGACCCCGTGGAGACCGGTTGAGTAACATCTATTTAGGACTTCACCGGCGGGAGGGCCGGAACAGCCTTTTATGAGCAACTGGATTGATATTTCAGTTCCCCTGCGCCCGGGGATGCCGCACTGGCCCGGCGATCGCCCGTTCGAACTGCGGCGCGATCTGGACCTGGCCTCGGGCGATGAGATGAACCTCTCGTCGTTCTCGATGTCCGCCCACACCGGCACACATATGGACGCGCCGCTGCACTTCCTGAGTGGAGCGTCATCGCTCGACAGTTTGCCATTCCACGCTGTAATCGGTCCCGCCCGGGTGGTTTCCATCCGCCATCCCGAGTGCATTCCGCTCGAAGAGGTTCGGGCCTGCGCCATTCAGCCCGGCGAGCGGATTCTGTTCAGGACCGCGAACTCGAACACCAGTTGGGTCCGTGAGCCGTTCAACCAGCGGTTCATCGCGATTCCCGCTGACACTGCCGCCTTTTTGGCCGAGTGTGGCCCCGCCTTGATCGGTGTCGATTATCTTTCGGTTGGCGCGTTCGAGGGGGATGGCGTCGAGACCCACCGGCTTCTGCTCGGGGCGGGAATCTGGCTGGTGGAAGGACTCGACCTCACGCACGTCGATCCCGGCAACTACGAGTTGGTTTGCTTACCACTGAGGATTGCCGGAGCGGAAGGCTCCCCGGCGCGGGCGGTTTTGAGGCGGGTCCAGACGGCGATGGGAAAGGAGGGGTCGGTGCCGGGGCCACCCTCCGAGTGACGGCAGCGGCCCCGGTCCTAAAGAAAGGATGGCATGGCTTAGCACGATTGAAAACCTGTCTTGAGCGTAAGTACGCTGCATATTTCGGCTGTATGTTCTGCCCATTCGGGTACGCTGCATATTTCGGCCGTATTCCTGATCATTCGGGTAACGGTAACTTTTCTGGAAGGGAATTCCTTGACGGCAGTTTCGCATCCAATCAGGTATGGCAACCACAACCGAACATGAAAGCAAATTGTTGCGATCTCATAACGATCTACCCGAGGGAGACCGGGGTGCCCTGATCTCGCTTCTCAACAAACGGCTGGCCGATACTTTGGACCTGTATTCTCAAATAAAGCAATCGCACTGGAATGTCCAGGGTCCAGACTTTTTCCAGCTGCATCGATTGTTCGATCAACTCGCCGAAGAGATCTTCCCCTTTGTGGACGAAATTGCCGAACGCGTCACGGCGCTGGGCGGCGTAGCGTCGGGAACGGCGCGGATGGCCGCCCAAGCGTCTGGCCTGCGCGAGAACAACCTGGGTGCGGCGGAGGGACGAAAGCACGTGGATTTGCTGGTGGAACGGTACGCCTACTATGCCGCGGCGGTGCGGAAGGCGATCGACGAGGCCGATGACCACCGGGACAAGAGCACGGCTGACCTGTTCACGCAGATTTCGCGAGCGGCAGACAAACACCTTTGGTTTCTGGAAGCGCATACGAGATAAGTCGAGCGCACGGGGCGGGCATCGCCGCCCCTTTCCGAACCGGTGCAGGTCCAGGCTCGCGCTTGGTTCGGGTAGGACGGCAGAGCCCGATACAACCCCGATCTTTGCAAGTGGAGCACGAGGGTTTTACCGCTGACATTGAAGGTTCAGTGCAGCGGGTATGGGGAATTTCTCAACGCTGGGGAGCGGATCCGGACGACCGTGCTATAGTAATGGGTGATGCCGCTGCAACGTCCGTTGCAGAGGCCGTCGTCCGTCGGGGCGTGGCTCAGCCTGGCTAGAGCGCCTGGTTCGGGACCAGGAGGTCGGTGGTTCGAATCCACTCGCCCCGACCAAATTCCCCTCAACCGTTTACAACCAATGAGCGGGCGAAACGCCCACCCACTTCGACAGTTGCTGCCCTCGAGCTATCGCTCCCGTGCGGCGACCTTCGCGAAGAGCGCCCACTCAAGAGCAGAACTCTCCTACGCAAGAAGCAGGATCGGCAAGGCCAAGGCAAGGTCCGGGTCGGATATCTTCACCTCTGGACCGAGGACCACACGGGCCGGCGTGTACGGACGAATAAGGAGAAGAACCTGGGGACCGCTCACGATGTCCAAGCACGAGGCGCAGCAGAAGCTAGCCTTGCAAATTGCATTGAGTGATAGTTACACTTAGATGTGAATAGAGATCCGATCCTCGATTCCATCAACGAGGGCGTTTTCACCGTCGCTTCGGACTGGCACATCACCGCGTTCAACCGTGCCGCCGAGCGGATCACCGGCGTGCGGCGCCAGGACGCCATTGGCCACTGCTGTTCTGATGTTTTCCGCGCCAGCATTTGCGAGCAATCGTGCGCCTTGAAACGCACGATTGAGACCGGCAGACCCATCGTGAACGCCACCGCCCGCATCACCAGCGCCGCCGGGGAGCAGATTCCGGTGCGCATCTCCACCGCACTCCTGAAGAACCCCGATGGCGCCGTCACTGGCGGAGTCGAGACTTTTCAGGACCTCAGCCATGTCGAACAACTCCGCAAGGAACTGGATTCCCGGTACACCTTCGAGGACATCGTGGGACGCAGTCCAGCCATGCAGGCGCTCTTTGAGATCCTTCCCCAGATCGCCGAAAGCGCTAGCACGGTCCTGATTGAAGGGGCCAGCGGTACCGGCAAGGAGCTGTTTGCGCGGGCGATCCACAGCCTGTCGCGGCGCAGGAAGAAGCGGTTCGTGGCGGTGAATTGCGCGGCCCTGCCGGATTCCCTGCTCGAATCGGAGCTGTTCGGCTACAAGGCAGGAGCCTTCACCGACGCCCGACGCGACAAGCCCGGCCGGTTTGCCCTTGCGGACCGAGGCACGATCTTTCTCGACGAGATCGGCGACATCTCGCCAGCCATGCAGGTTCGCTTGCTGAGGGTACTTCAAGAGCGGGTGGTCGAGCCGCTGGGCTCGGTCGAGCCGATGAAGGTTGATGTCCGGGTGGTGACCGCCACCAATAAGGATTTGGCGGAACTGGTGCGGGAGGGGAAATTCCGGGAGGACTTGTTATACCGGATTCGCGTCATCCACCTGAAGTTGCCCGCCCTCCGTGACCGCCGCGAGGACATCCCCCTGCTGGTGGATCGCGTCGTCGCTAAATTCAATCGCCTGCAAGACAAGGATATAGCCGGCGTCTCGGAAGAAGTCCTGGTCCGGTTGATGGAGCACGACTACCCGGGCAATGTGCGCGAGTTGGAGAACATCATCGAACAGGGCTTCGTGCTGTGCCGCGGAGGATGGATCGAGTTGCACCATTTGCCGCCCGAGTTGCGGCCGGCGGCGGCAAGAGAGGCTGACGCCGGCGGATCGATGAATCTCCACTCCATGGAGCGCCACTTGATCGAAGCGGCGCTCAAGCGTCACAAAGGGAACCGCACTCGAGCGTCGCGAGAACTGGGCATCGACGCCAGCACTCTGTATCGCAAGCTGAAGGCCTTCGAGAATGGAACGGCATGTGCGCAATCGGCTGCTCTATGAAACTTGCCGTCACTTCCCATACCGATACGTTGGAGTCGCCGCTGGACCCGTGTTTTGGCCGCGCGAGGTACTTCATCGCGGTGAATAACGAAACCGGCGCGTTCCCGGCTACTAACATTACTGCGAACCTGAATGCCGCGCAGGTGGCGGACATACGGCCGGCGCGCTTGGTAGGTTCTGTTCAGCCTCCCGCCACTCGTCTGAGGCGCCAGCAACGATGGGAGTTGTATCCCGGCAGCAGTGTGACGCGCGTGCGGAGGACCTAATCGTGATTCGAGTATTGGGACGACTGGAGAAATGGGTGGCGGGTCGAACCCAGAAACCAATGCTCGTTGACGCCGCGAGCGTCAAGTCGGGCGTCGCGGAGAGCCGCAGGGGCCATAAAAGTTGGGTGGCGGAACGGTTGAGACGGCTCAAGCCGCCGGGCGGTTGGCGTCCTGATCCGGGTAAGGCACAGCAGCGCCTCACGCAGAGCACGGTCTTCGAGACAGACGGTCGCAGTAAGCAACTGGTTTTCGTTGCCCATTGCGTGCTAAACCAGAACGCCCGGGACGCCGGCACCGCCGAGTCTCCCGCCATGATGAGGACGATTCTGGACGCTTTGGCAACCAAAAACATCAGCGTCATTCAGCTTCCCTGCCCTGAGTTGATGGTCCTTGGGCTCGGGCGCGCCCGCGACGCTTCTCCGCTCCCAACGATCCGTGAACGGCTCGAATCGGCAGAGTCGCATGTTCGCCTGGGTTACCTGATTGACCAGGTCGTTTATCAGATTAAGGAATATCAGGCGCAAGGATTCCGCATCATCGGAATCCTCGGTAAGAATGGAAGCCCGACGTGCGGCGTCCGGATGACCAGACACATGACATTGCCTGGTGCACCCGAAGGCGTTTTCATTCGGCTCCTGAGACAACGGCTTAAAGCGGAGGGCTTCGATATCTGCATCAAGGGAATCGACGACCACCGCCAGCAGCATGCAACCGAATGGATTTTGACACGCATTAGCGATGAAGCCATACCAGGATAGTGCGATCGGTCGTATCGTCGAACTGCTTAACGAAGATATTCTGCGGACGCCTGCATGCGCGAGGCAACCTGCCTTTCGGGGAAGATTCACCCCGTATTACGCCGGTAACTTGCCATATGCGCAGCCGCCGCTCTGAGAAATGCGACGTCGCTCGCCGCTGAAGTTCTCGCGATGGGAGGCATGCCCATTATTCCCCGCCACCCGAAGCGGCAAGGGCCTCCTGCTACCAAAGCCGTTGGCCAATGTCCTGGCACAGTGCTTGAAATGCTGGCGCACTACCAGCGGCGTCTGCGCATGGCCGAACGGCTTGGACTGTTGAGGCTCCGAGCGGTTTTTGCGGAAATAGTGACCTCGAAAGAGCAGCATCTGGCCCATAAGGGGCTGATTGAGACTCACAGCCCGGCCGGTTGAGCCTAACCCCATGTTGTGATCGCGCCGGATATCGACGTGGATGCCTCCGGCTACCGCGGCGGACACCCGATAGGGACGGCCCCATTCCAACCACCGCCCTGTCGGCGCGATCATGTGGAAATGCCGACCACGCTTCCAACTGGCGCTGACGCCCCAGACCCTTCGCACGCAGGTCGACCGCGCCCAGGCATGGGGAGTTGGACTTGACTCTTACGGGTAGCGTAGGATGGGAAGCGTATGATTCGCTCCTACGGGGATGCAGAGACGCGGCGCCTGATGGAGCGGCAAGCCAGCCTCAAGTACAAGAACGTGGAAAGGACGGCTTTGATCAGGCTGCGGTTTCTGAATGCCGCGACGTCACTGAGCGACCTCCGGTTGCCAGGGCTTCATTTGGAGCCGCTCAAAGCCGATAGGAAAGGGCGGCATAGTATCCGCATCAATGACCGCTACCGAATCTGCTTCGAGTGGCGGGATGGCGATGCTTACAACGTCGAGATCGTGGACTACCATTAGAGGAAACGAAACATGTCTAGTAGCAAGAAGAGACTACCGCCGGTACATCCGGGCGAAGCCCTGCAGGAGATCATGAACGAAGCAGGGCTGTCCGCTAATGCGCTTGCCCTCGCCCTGCGGGTCCCGGGAAACCGGATCACCGCCATCCTGAACAAACAACGCGGCATTACGGCGGACACGGCGCTCCGATTGGGCCGCTATTTCGGCACCTCCGCTCAAATGTGGATGAACCTCCAGTCCACCTACGAATTGGAAGCGGCAGAGGACACACTGTGCAACCAGATCCTGCAGGAAGTCATGCCGCGACCCGCTGCTTAGACCGCGTCAGGCGATGATGTCTTCCGTCGCCAGCCTCCGTCGCTGGCCGTCTCCGTGGCGGGAGGTGCGTTGCCGCTGTGTGCGGAATCGGGTAGCCTCGGATCATGAGCGGCCAAGGGATGCCATCGAGCATGGTAACCCAGTCTATTTCGGAAGATTCAGTTTCGGTAACCGATCTTGCGGTCCAGCTAGGCAAACGGAAGCAGACCGTATTCAAAGTTATCCGGCGGCTCAGCATCGAACCCATAAAGCGCCGCAGCACTGGTCGTCGCAGCCAACTCGTCTTGTATGTTACAGCTCCGGATTCTCGCCTGATAGCGGCCGAATTGCGCTCTCTAGCTCCGCGCTTCAGAACCGACTCCACCCGTACAACCGCGTCCGTGTGCCTACCAGATGACCAGGGCCTGTTTTACCTGCTCCAACTGGAACCCGAACACGATCCGGGACGAATCAAAGTTGGGTTTGCGGTGAGCCTGCCGGAGCGGCTTCGCACGTTGCGCTGCTCAGCTCCGTTCACGAAAGTGGTGCGGACTTGGCCATGCAAGGTGTTGTGGGAACGAACGGCCATCGAAAGCGTTACGGATGGCTGCAAGCAACTTCACACCGAAGTGTTCCGCACCGCTTCGATTGAGTCCGTAGTCCAGGGATGCGATCAGTTTTTCAGCCTAATGCCCAAGCTTCAAGGCCGGATGAACCTCACGGAGTAACTCTACACCGCAGCCCGGAGTGGTTCAAGCACAATAAACGCCACGACCACACCAGGGAACTGATTGCGCTCATTTCCACTTCTTTGTAGCGTACCGATTGCGACGGCGCGCGACAAAGTGGCGATACCGAGAGATGACCACCCACGGAGCGTGGCTGCGTAACTCTCCGGGAAGCCGATTAACAATAATCATCACGGAACGACGGTCATGCGCGACGGGTCAGCTTGCATCGCTAGAGCGCCTGGTCAGGGTCCAAGGGGTCGTCGAAGTCGTCAGACGGCAAGTCGATCAAAACACGGCCACAACGACCGACAGAATCCAACATCCGGGTCGGAGTTAGGGTCCACGGTGGACCCTGAGTGGACCCTGATCTCTATGGTGGGAGTGTTTTGTACGTCTATGAAATACGTTGGTCGGGGCGAGTGGATTCGAACCACCGACCTCCTTGCTTGGTGGACCCTGGTGGACCCTGATTCGCCGTTCTTCAGGCCGTTGGACCCTGCGTGGACCCTGCGCTTCCACATAGGCAATCCACGTGCTCTAACGCCCACGCGCGCGATTGCTACCGCATTTTTGAAAACCTGAGAAGTCAATTCAAGACAGACAGGTTTTTCAAATCTCCTAGCGCCCAGCGGGTGTACGATTGCAGGTTGAAACGTGCCCTCAGGGAGGGTGAACATGCGCCAATCGATTCGTTCGCTTGCGCGAGCGCCGGGGTTGTCTCTCTTCATCGTCGCCATTCTTGCCGTCAGCATCGGCGCGAATGCCGCGGTCTATACGCTGGTGGACCGCGTCCTTCTGCGGCCGTTCTCATACCCGAACCTCTCTAGGCTGGCGGAGGTCACCGGCATCGCTCCGGCCGAATTCGAAGTCTGGCGCGGCCGCGTTGCCGTCTTCGAGCGAGCGGCCATCTGGCGGATCAGCCGTGTGCTGCTGACCTCGGTGCCGGATCCGGACAACCTCAGTGCGTTTGAGGTGGGTCCGGACCTGTTCGACACCCTCGGAGTGCATGCCCGGCTAGGTCGCACATTCACGGTTCGCGACCACCGGCCGGACGCGAATCCAACGGTGGTGATCAGCGACCGGCTGTGGCGGCGACAGTTTGCTTCCGACCCCGCCATCGTTGGACGGCAAATCGTGATTGACGGCCAGGACCATACCGTGGTCGGCGTGATGGGTCCCGATTTCCTGTTCACCAGCGTGAAGGTGGAATTGTGGCTGCCGCTCCGGATTCCCGTGGCGCCGGAAACTGGTCTGAAGCGGCACTTCAGTGGGGTCGCGCTGTTGTCGCAGGGTGTCGATCTTGCGTCCGCGCGGCGGCAATTCGGAGCCGTGGTCAGCGGCACTCCCAAGGCCCCCGGCGCGGTATCCGTATGGCACGGCGAATTGCGCCCCTTCACCGAACAATTCACCAAACCGTATCGGGCAGCTCTCCTGGCGTGCCAAGGCGCCATCGCGCTGGTGTTATTAATCGCCTGTGCCAATGCCGGCGGATTGCTGCTCGCCCGCAATACCGGCCGTCGCCGCGAGTTCGCTGTGCGGGCGTCCCTGGGCGCGGGACGAGCCCGGATTGCGGCGCAAGTGATCACGGAATCGCTGATTCTGTCCGGTTGCGCGGCCTTGGCCGGCGTGCCCATTGCGGTAGCCATCGTGCGGCTGTTGCTGGCGCTGTGGCCGGCCGACGGTACAGCGATTGACCCGGCCCGGGTGACCGTGGCTGCACCGGCGCTGGCCTGGACTTTGGTGGTCGCAGTGGCATCCGCTCTACTGTGTTCGCTGGCGCCTTGCGTCCACTTGCTGCGCTCCGATCCTTTCGAATCTCTGAAATCCGGTCCGGGGTCGAGCCCGCGGGGCAGCCGGATCCGTTCCCTGCTGGTTGCGGCAGAGGTCGGCATGGCCATCGTGCTGGTGACTGGGGCCGGGTTGATGCTGGCCAGCTTGAACCACCTGCTGAACGTGCGGCTCGGGTTCGAGCCGGAGTACGTGCTCACGGCGCGCATCGGGATTCCTGCGCAGTTGTCAACGGTGGCGGAGAGGTCGGCTTACTACACCCGAATCGTGGATGCGGTCCGGCCCATCCCCGGCGTGCGATCGGCAGCGGTGGTCACGATGTTGCCCTTCGGCGGATACATCGCCACCATGAGAATCTCCGCCGAAGGAGCAAGTGGAACGGCGATCGAACAGGACCCCAATGCACCCGTTTACCAGCGCTCGGTGAGTCCGGACTACTTTCGGACCGTGGGCATCCGGGTGCGCGACGGGCGAACCTTCGACGATCGCGATACCGTTTCGAGCCCCTCCGTGGCCGTTATCAATCGGACCCTGGCGGGACAGTTCTGGAACCGGACTAATGTGACCGGCCTGCGGATTGCGCTACGCCCGGGCGAGTGGTCCACGATCATTGGTGTGGTGGAGGACGCCAAGACCGGCTCGCTCACCGCCAAGCCCGCAGGTGAATTGTATCTTCCGTGTACGCAGAACCTGTTTGGCGCCCAGGTGTCGTCTCTGGTGGTAAGAACCTCCGTGCCTCCGCTCACAGCAGCCCCTTCGATACAACGCTCGATTCACGGCGTCAATCCGGATCAACCGGTATCCGAGGTCAAGGCGATGACAGACCTTATACGCGACGCCTCCGCCCAGCCCAGATTGCAGACGTCGCTGCTGGTCGCCTTTGCTTTTTTTGCGTTGTTGCTGGCGTTGGGCGGTGTATTCGCTACAGCCGCTTACTCCGTCGTCCAGAGAAGACGGGAAATTGCGGTGCGCGCGGCGCTTGGGGCCGAACCGGCGGTGTTGTTCCGGTGGTCGATGGCATCCACGCTGAGGCCTGTGGCTTGGGGAACAGGAGCCGGCTTGGTCGGTGCAGTGTGGAGTTCGCGACTTCTGGAGGCAGAGTTGTACTCTGTCCGTCCGCACGATCCAGCGGTATTGGCTGGCTCCGCCGTAATGTTGATTCTCGTGGCTCTGGCAGCCGCCGTTGTGCCGGCTTGGCGGGCATCCCGCATCTACCCGGCGGGTGTTCTAAGGACTGAGTAGATCGCGCGCTAGATCGCGCGAAAACGCGTGCAAACGGCGTGTTTCGGATCTATAATTCCATCAGCTGAGACCTGAATAGGATAAGGAGGTTTCAATGTTCGATAGCCTTGACGACCAGATGAAGAAAGATCTGGACCGGCAAACGACCACCAAACAGAGATTGCTCCTATGGGTGGCTGTGGCGGCTGCTTCGGTGATTGTTTTCGGCGGATTGTATCTCGGCGTACGTTTGGTTGGTAGCTGAGATCCCGCCGTTGAACCTACGATGCCAAGCCCCGCCTGGGGCCGAGTGAATTCGACCGAGGTCGGAAACGTATTACCTGCGTCAATTGTTTGCTGAAGTAAGTGGAAACTCGTTGACCGAGATAGAAGCCATTATTGACCTGACGAGCTTCCTATATTCCACTCGCGGATTGTAAATCTGCAGTTTCTCGTCCACCGTCTTTTCTTTATACGGATCGGAGTTGGCCAGCTTGTCGGCCACATAATGAATTCCGGCACGCACCGAAGGGAAGCGGCCCCGGCAAGAATTCCACCCGAAAACATTATTGTTGACATACGCTTTGCCTCCACTGGATTCCACAAAAGAGATGCTGGGAAGCAGGCGCCAGTCGAGATCGTTCTGGTCCGCGGCTAGTATGAAATCCTCAGCGTATTTACCAATAGGACAGTCCCTCTCCGCAAGAAATTGTTTCAGCTGAACCAGTCTTGGATCGATAGATGATGTGGGCTGCGCGGGTCCTGGTTGGCCAACGTTTGTTGCCACTGGAGTTGCGAGCAGACCGGCAAACACGACTATCCGTTTAGTGACGGTTCCCAAGGAATTTCCTCCTGATAATGGACTACTTGTAGACGCTCTACTGCAGATTAGTTACGCAACGACCAGATTGGGGGATGCTCTGAAAACGGGGAGCCGATACTTAACATCTCTGGTGATTATACCAGATCAAACGCGAGGGACAAAAATAAATTAGTAAGATGTCTTACGGAGCCTGGCATCGGGTTTGGTCGCCCCATTCCCTAAGAAACGGAGCACAAAAAGAAATGGCGCCGGCTCGCGCGTCTTAGCCACGCGGTTCAAGGCGCCATCTCAGGTTGGAAAAGGCTATTTGGCGCGCTTCAGGGTCATTTCACGAGGCTCGCCGCCCTCGCGGGTCATGGTGAGCTTCAGTTCATCACCCGATACTTTTCCGGCATAATGCATGGTCACTGTATTTCCTTGCATTTCGCGGACGACTTCGAACTTAATGCTGTCGCCATCCACTGTGCCCTTAGTAATTTTGGTCTCGCCACCGCGACCGGTAGTGGAACCATTCAGCGTATTGCCGTCAGCGGCAAACGTGAAAGTCACGGGGCGGGTACCATTGGGGGTCTGTATCTCGCCCGTCCACTTGCCATCGATGCTAGCGGCGAAGGCCGAGACAGTCAGTAAAGCGGCCACGAAGGTGGCCGCGAGGATCGTACGTAGATTCATGTTGTGAGGTCCCTCCTAGAAAAGGTTACAGACGCTATGGTGCATGTGGAATAGCCCGAGGTTACCGGCGACGTCATCCAAACCGGGCGTTTTACGAACCCTTACTGTGCACGAGTCATCTTGAAGCCCGCCGGTTCAGCCGAACAAGCCGAACCATTTCTTGCGTTTTGGCGGCAGGAAGGCGGGGAGTTCGTCCCCGGAAATGGTGGCGGCAGGGTTGTCCACAATGACTCGATGAGCATACTCCTCGCCGTACCGATCGGTCAGCCACCGGTAGGCATCGTCGAGCTTGGGGACTCGATAACTGGTATCGTGCGCATCGGAAGCAACGAAGTGGGCCATCCCTTTTTCAATCAGACGTTCAGAGAATTTGCGGGGAGCAGAGCCGAACATACCGGTTAGCGACTGCGCCGTCAGTTGTAGGTAGGCGCCATCTTCCACCCACCGATCGAGGGTGTCAATCCGCTGCTGCAGGATCTGATTGCGCTCCGGGTGGGCGATGATCAGGGACATTCCGGCCTCGCGCAGTCTGGACAGAATCTCGCCCGAATTCTGGAAAATGATGAGATCGGAAAACTCGATCAGGAGCCAGTGTTTATGATTAATGGTGTACTTGGTCGGGTACTGGATGGCATCGTTAACATTGTCGAGTGTAAGGTGTAGTTCACAGCCCGGATGCACTCGGATACGGTTGCCGATGGCCGCCTGGACTTCCGAGAGCCGCTGCTGAATCACATTCTCATCCCAGAGGTACTCGGTATTGGCATGCGAGGTAGCGACAATGTCGGTTGTTCCAGCGCCGGCAGCCATCGTCAGCATGGCGAGGCTGTCTTCCAGTGTCGCCGCGCCGTCATCGACGCCGGGCAGCACATGGCTGTGAATGTCCACCATCTCCCCGAGCATAGCAAGTGCAACCGGACCCGTTGCACCCGAAAAATCCTAGAATTCTTCGCGTCGCAAAAAACAAACATTAACAAACAACATTGATTCCGCATCATCTGCCCTGACACAATAGCCAGAGAGGCAGCGGAACAATTCTCATGCAACTGCGAACACTCGCCTTCGTCCTGGCCGGCGGCAAGGGAACCAGGCTCTATCCACTCACCAAGGAAAGGGCTAAGCCAGCGGTTCCCTTTGGTGGGCGGTACCGTATTGTAGATTTCGTTTTGAGCAACTTGATCAACTCCGGAGTCTATTCGATTTACGTCTTGATCCAGTTCAAGAGCCAGTCGCTGCTCCAGCATCTACGGGAGGGTTGGGAAATCGGCGGGTTGCTGAAGAACCATTTCATCATCCCGGTTCCGGCGCAGATGCGCTCGGCGGGCGAGGACTGGTATCGCGGCACCGCCGACGCTATTTACCAGAACGTGAACCTGATCGAGCAAGCCGACCCACATATCGTAGTGATTTTCGGCGCTGATCACATCTACCGGATGAATATCCGCGAGATGATCGAGTTTCACGCCGAGAGGCGTTCCCGCGTCACGATTGCCGCCATCCCGGTCCCGAAGGAGTTTGCCCGCGAATTCGGCGTAATCGAGATCGACGAAAGCTTCCGCGTTATCGCGTTCCATGAGAAGAACCCGAATGCCCCTACCATGCCGGGCCGGCCGGACATGGTGTTCGCTTCCATGGGGAATTACATTTTTTCCACCGACCTCCTGCTGCGGGAGCTATACGCGGATGGCGAAAAGGAAGACAGCTCACACGATTTCGGGCGCGACATCCTGCCGGGCCTCATCGGCCGCACCGAGATGTTCGCCTATGATTTCCAGAGCAACCGTATCCCCGGCGACCCCGCCGGACAGCCGGCCTATTGGCGCGACGTCGGCACCATCGACGCGTTCTTCGAAGCCAGCATGGACCTTCGCGCAGTCGCTCCCGAACTGAACCTCTACAACCGCGCGTGGCCGTTGCGGACCGCCGGTTACTCGGACGCCCCCGCGAAGTTCACTTTTGATGATGAAGGCCGCCGAGGGACCGCCGTGGATTCCATCGTCTCGGGCGGGTCCATTCTGTCGGGCGGCACCGTGCGGAACTCCGTCCTCGGGCGCGGCGTCAAGGTGCATGCCGGCGCCGTAGTGGACGATTCGGTCATATTCGACGCCTGTGACATCGGGCGTCGATCCAAAGTACGGCGCGCCATCCTGGACAAGAACGTGAAGGTTCCCGAGGACGCAACCATAGGTTACGATCTCGAAAGCGACCGTCAGAAATACCATGTCACCGAGAGCGGGATCGTGGTGGTGGAAGGCCACCGGTCCCTGGTGGACATCGCCGCGTTGCTGGTTTAGCAGCGCTTACCTGCGCGCGTCGGCTCCGGCGGGCACTCTCGGCCCCACTTTGGAGACGTCGATCTGCTGGAATCCCATCTTCAGCGCCGACGATTCCGGACGTAGCCGGAAATCGAAGTTGCCGGCGTTGACGAATAGCGGGTCCGCGGCAATGGATCCCGAGTCGTGTCCCGCCGCCTTCCAATCCTCAAAGGTCTGCCCCGCGAAGCGGATGTCCGGCCCACGGCGATCATAGTAGATGTTGTTCTTCATCGTGAAATTGCCGCCGGTCCAGTTCGTTCCCAGCAGCCGCCCCTGATCGAAATACACGATATTGCGTTCCATGGTGAACGACACGTGCGGCTCCGCGCGTGTGCGCATCAACTGGTTCTCGCGGTTGAACGCGAAAATGTTGTTGCGGACCATATTCTCGCGCCCGTAATGCTGATGAAATCCCGCGCTCTTGCACCCGTAGGCGATGTTGTTTTCAATCAGCATTTCAGTGGATCCCTCGTCGGGATAGATGCCCCATCCGCCGTAGGTGAACGACGACACATCGTGGATCAGGTTGTTGCGAAGCACAGTGCCGGGTTGGACCCCGAGCGTATAGATGCCGCCCATATCGCTGAGCATCTCTTTGCCGATGGCGTGAAGATGGTTGAACGCAATCAGGTTGCCCTTGGACTGGTTCCGGCCATATCCCCAGGTCCAGCCCACTGAAATCGCCGTGTAGTAGAGATCGTGTATGTGGTTGTGGACGATCTGGTTGCGCCCGCTCTGCAGCACCCAGATACCCACCGCCGGGGCGAACACCCGGCCCAGGTCGTGCATGTGGTTGTCGGCAATTGTGTTCTCGTAGTTTTGTTCCGCGTCGCTCTCGCGCATCACGGGCTCGCCGAATTTGACTCCTCCTCCTCCCAGGTCGTAGAGTTCGCTGGCCAGCACCTGGTTGCGCTTCGATCCGCGCCCGAACCACACGGCGTATCCGCCCGAATGGGCGATGGTGCACTGTTCGATTTTGCAGTCGAGCGCTCCGACGGCATTGATGGCGGATGGCGCCGGCATGGCCGCCTGCGTATCGGCGTAGCCTTTCGGATCCATCGACCATTCGGCGTGCGCGAACTCCAGCCCGCGAAAGACGACGTTGCGGACAAACTGTCCCGCTTCCGGCTTGCCCTGGATCTCCACCAGTCGCTCCAGCGTCGGAGCGATCACGATTTCCCGCTCGATGTCCTCACCCGCCATGGGGCGATACGAAACAGTATGCGTTGCCCGATCGAGATACCATTCGCCCGCTGAGTCCAACGCGTCCGGAGCGTTCTCGATGTAGTAACGGGCGTCGGCCTCCTGGTTCGACGGTCGCGGATCGGAGCCGAGGGTTGCCGTGTGAGACGCTTCATCGACGCTCACGATCGGCATCCGGATGTCGGACCATGCGAAATAGGCGATCACCTCCACATCGCCCCTTTCCGCCCAGGCCTTCTTGATGTCGTTGCCGCGATAGTGAAGTCTCAAAGGTTTGTCCTGCGGGCTGGCGCCATCAATGCGGAAAAAACCGAAGTTGGGCGTCCGTGCGCGCGTGGCTCGCCGGCCGCTGATGAACAGCTGGCGGAAGTATGGTCCCGGAGCGTCGGCCTTCCACACGGCCCCGTCCTTCTTCCATCCTGTGATGCGACGTCCTCCGCTGAGGACGACCTGCTCGCCCGGAGCGGCCTGCCACACGGTGTCGCTGTCCTCCGGCGTGAGGGTGAGCGTTTCAGCCAGGTAGTAGGTTCCAGCGCGAAACGTGATGGTGATGGGTCCGGTCTTTCCGGCGCGGCGTTCGGCGCGGGCAGCGTCGCGAGCCGCGGTGGGTGTCCGCACAGGGCCGGACTGGCGAGACGATGATCTGCGCAGATAGCGAGCAGGCGAGGAGGGGGAGTGCGATGCGGATCATGGTCCTAGTCCTATCACGACCGGGCAGTTGGAGTCGACATGGCGTCACCGAGTGTCTTAACGCTGATCGTGTTGCCGTCATCATCGAGGTAACATAGCCATACGTGTCAAGACACGCGAAACCCAGCGGACTCCGGAGGCGCGATTTCATCGCCGGATTGGGTACGCTCTCACTCGCCCGGTCCGCTGAAGCGCCTTCCTGGTTTGAGGAGATTCCTCCGGCGAAGAGTGGCATCCGCTGGCTCCATGACAACGGACTCTCAGCAGATCGGTATCTGCCGGAAACGCACGGTCCCGGTGTCGCTTTTATCGATTACGACGGAGACGGCTGGATGGACATCTTCCTGGTCAATAGCGGCAAGTGCGACTTCTACCAGCCCGTTCGCCGGCCGCGGAATGCTCTTTATCACAACAATCGCAATGGCACGTTTACGGAGGTGACAGGCAGTGCCGGGATAGCGGGGGGTGAGTCGTTCGGAATGGGTGTCGCGGTGGGTGATTTCAATAACAATGGATTCCCCGACATGTTCGTGACCGCCTATGGCCGAAGCACCCTGTACCGGAACAACGGCAACGGCACCTTTACCGACGTGACAGAGAAGGCAGGGGTGGCGGTGCCGGGATGGACGACCAGCGCGGCGTGGTTCGACTACGATGGCGATGGTTTGCTGGATCTCTTCGTGTGCGGGTTTGTGGACTATTCACGGGATACCCAGCGTTTCTGTATCGACGCCCGGGGAGGGAAACCCGGCTACTGCATCCCGCGCATCTTTGGCGCGAAATCCAGCTTTCTATTCAAGAACAACGGAGATGGGACTTTCCGAGATGTGAGCCGGGAAACCGGGATCGCGGCCAAATTGGGGAAGGCGCTCGGCGTGGTGGCAACCGATGTCGATAACGACGGCCTCCTCGATTTGTTCGTGGCGAACGATACGGTGGAGAACTTTCTGTTCTTGAATCGTGGGGGCCGCAGGTTCGAAGACAGCGCCTTCGGCGCCATGGTTGCGTTGAGCCCGGATGGATTTGCCAGATCCGGCATGGGTGTCGACTCCGCCGACATCGATGGCGACGGCTGGATGGATCTGTTTGTCGCGAACATCGATCGCGAGAGGTTCTCGCTATATCGCAATACCCGCCATGGGATGTTCGACGACCTGTCGTTCGCGGGCGAGGTAGGGCGGGCGACCTATTATCGAAGCGGGTGGGGGCTTCGTTTCCTGGACTTCGACAACGACGGCGTAATGGATCTAATCGTGGCAAACGGGCACCCGGACGATTTGGTGGCCGAACGTGAGGCTCATGTCCGGTATCGAGAGCCTCTGCTGCTGTTCCGTCAGGAGCGGGGCCGGTTCCGCAATGTGAGCGCCCAGGCCGGCCCGGTATTTGGACGAGATTACTCCGCGCGAGGATTGTCAACGGGCGACTTCAACAACGATGGCCGGACAGACGTGCTGATAGGGATCAATGGCGGATCTCCGCTCTTGCTGAAGAACAACGCAGGCCGGGAGAATTCCTGGCTGGGGCTCCGATTGCGCGGTGTGAAGGCGAATCGCGACGCGATCGGAGCCCGCATTTCGTGGCAGGCGGGCGACGTCAAAGGACTGCGGCTGAAGACAGGGGGCGGAAGCTATCTGTCCGCCCACGACCAGCGCGAAGTTATCGGACTGGGCAAAGCTCAACACATCGACTGGGTAGAGATCGGGTGGCCGCGTCCAAGCACACGAGTGGAGCGCTATAGCGGCCTCACGATTGGGCGCTACGTAACATTGGTAGAGGGCGAGGGTGAGGCTGTGAAAGCCGGTTGAGCTTACAGCCCTTTCAACCAAACCTTGGCCACGCCGAGCACGACGGCCCCAGTCCGCTTGTTGTTCACCACCGCCATGGTGGAGATCAATGCATTCGACGGGCTGACCCAATCCGAAGCACGGCCGTCTCCGCGCGCCATGCCCACCACGGCGCCGGGCTGCCCATTATACGAGCTGCACGCGCCTCCGCCGGATTTCAGCAGGAGCGTTTCGGGCGGCGTCACCTCATTGGTGGTGATGTTGCGGAAGTGGACGACCGCAGTGATGTCTCCCTCCCCAAGATTCGAAGCGCAGAGTTCGATATGTTCCCCCGCCCCGATGGTGAGGGGACCGAACAGCATGCCGGGCGTCAGGTTGTCTTGCGCCTTGACCGGCGGTCGTGTTTGAAACCATGCGAACACACCGGCAGCCGCAAGTACGACGACGGACAGCCGGCCCAGTGTGGTCTTTTGAGTCATGGGACATCTTCTCACAAACCGGCTTGATTTGATCCGTCAAAATGTGTGGTGCCCTCGATTTTTCGGGGACGCGTACGGCCTCCCGCCAGGGCCGGGTATTCGAGATCATCCGGCCAGAGGGAGGGACAGCAGCATGCCGCATCCAGAATGGTCCAGGCTATTCCGACGCGTCCTTCGGGCGGTGGACTAGCGCGGGGGCCGAAGGACCCCGATAACGCGCAATCGCACCTTCACTGCCGGCCGCCCACACTACACGTCCAGGCGTCCGGCTCAGCGTGTGATACCCACGAGTCCCGACGGATTCCCAGGTCTGCCCGGAGTCGCGCGAAACGTCGGTTCCACCGGACCCGGCCGCCATCACGCCGCCGTTCTCCAGAGCAATCACAGCTGACCTGAATCCGCGCGGACGAGCCCCACGCGAGGCAGTCCAGGTATGCCCGCCGTCGATCGTGAACGCGATGTTATCGTGATCTTCGTCCGGCTTCGAGTAATCACCTCCCACCGCGATGCCGCGCCGGTCGTCCTGAAATGCGATCGAAAAGACTCCGCTGGATGCGTTGTCATGCCGCACTGGCGTCTGCGAAACCCGCCAGGAGCGTCCCCAATCCGTGGAGCGATACACCCGCCCTCCACCGACGCCTCCAGTCGCAAACCAGGCGCGTCCGCCTGGCCGGACCACCACGGCAGTCCCACTGGCCGCGAAAGCGCCCTCGCCCTCGTTGGCGGGCGGCACGATCTCCGCTGCCTTCCACGACGCGCCGCCGTCTTCCGTACGCAACACAACCATGCGGCCGCCCACAGCATCGCCGAGGATCAACCCGCGGCGAGCGTCCCAGAATGCGATGGAGTCGAAGAAACCTTTGGGCTCCTGGTTCTCGAGCAGCAGTTTCCAGCGCTCGCCTCCATCCCGAGTCTCGTAGATTCGCGAAAGCGCGCCGGCCCCAGCGCTCATCAGAATCGCATGATCGGCACTGAACGCTTCGACGTCGCGAAAATCCAGCGACTCACCACCCGCAACTGGACGGCGAGTCCAGGTGGCGCCGCCATCGGTGGTCCGCAGCACTGTGCCCTTCGTGCCGCTCGCCCAGGCCGCCCGATCGCTCACGGCGCTCAGCCCGCGAAGCGACGATGTGACGCCGCTCGGTTGGGAAACCCACTCGGCGAGCATCAGGCAGAGCAGCGAAAGCAGCATGAGCAACAGTATAATTCCCTCATGTGGGTACGCTGGGCAACTCTCCTGGGATTGTTTGTAGGTGGGGCGTTCGCGGCCGATGAACCGGTCCGGTTCAACCGCGATATCCGGCCTATCATGTCGGATACCTGTTTCCGGTGCCACGGTCCGGACAAGCGTGCTCGCATGGCCGGCATGCGTCTCGACATCCGCGATGAGGCGCTGAAGCCCACCAAATCCGGAGTCACTCCCATCGTTCCCGGCGACCCCGCGAAAAGCGCCATCGTCCAACGTGTCTTCGCCACCAACGCGCGGATCATGCCCCCGGCGTTCGCGCACAAGACGCTCACCGATGCGCAGAAGGAAACCATCCGCCGCTGGGTGGCGCAAGGCGCGCCGTATGAAGGCCACTGGGCTTATCAACCGATCGTGCGTCCGCCCGTGCCGCAGGTGAGCGGGATCATCCGCAACCCGATCGACGCTTTCATCCAGGATCGCCTCGCCCATGAAGGACTGAAACCCTCGCCCGAAGCCGACAAGCGCACCCTGCTCCGCCGAGTCACGTTCGACATTACGGGACTTCCACCCACCCCCGCCGAGATGGATGCCTTTCTGACCGATGCCGCTCCAGAGGCCTATGAGAAGGTGGTGGACCGCTTGCTCGCTTCCAACGGATACGCCGAAATGCAGACCATGCGCTGGCTGGACGCCGTGCGCTATGCCGACAGCGCCGGCTTTCACGGCGACAATCTCTGGCCCGCCTGGCCCTATCGCGACTACGTGCTCCGCGCCTTCCGCGACAATAAGCCGTTCGATGAATTCACCCGCGAGCAACTGGCCGGCGACCTGATACCGAACGCCACCATCGAACAGAAGATCGCGTCCGCGTACAATCGCCTGAATCGCGCCTCTGCGGAGGGCGGCATTCAGCCCGCGGAGTACCTGGCGAAGTACGGTGCCGATCGCGTTCGAACGCTGAGCACGGTCTGGCTGGGCTCCACCATGGGCTGCGCGGAATGCCACGACCATCGCTTCGATCCCTTCCTCTCCAAGGACTTTTACTCCATGAAGGCCTTCTTCGCCGACATTAGCGAGACCGGCCTGATTCAGGATCGCGGCGCCAAGGCATGGGGGTCGAAGCTGATGCTCCCCACCCCGGAGCAGGCCGCGCGCCTGAAACAGCTGAATGAGTCCGTCGAGAGCGCAAAGAAGGAACTGATCGAGAAGGCGCAGGCGGCGAGCGATGAGCGATGGAAATGGGAGGAGCGCACGCTGGCGGCGCACAAGTCCGGTGCGCTCGAGTGGAAGTACCAGCGCCCGGTGTCGGCGGCCGCGGCCAACGGTGCGAAGCTCACCATTTACGGTGACGAACTGGTGGACAGCAACTACTACCTGAACGGCTCGCTCGCTTCCGAGAAGAAGCGCGGCGATGGACTGATCGTCGTTTCGGGGCCCAACCCGGACAACGAGACCTATACCGTCACACTCAAACCCGGCGCGGGTGAGTGGACCGCGCTTGGCATCGACGTCCTGCAGGATGAAAGCCTGCCCGGCAATCGTCTCTCCCGCGGCGCCGACCGATTCGTGCTCACCGAAGTGGAAGCCGACCTCTCCGGCACCGGTGCGCCGCCCCGCAAACTCCCGTTCGTGCTCGCCACTACCACCGGGTTCGGTCAACCTCCTGAACATCCCCCGATGGCGGCGATCGACGGCGATCCGCACACCGGTTGGGGCGTGGCCTTTGGTGAGCATCGAAACGCCTTCCTCGCCTTACGTTTTAAACAAAAGGTGACGACGTCGCCGGATGCGGTGATCACCGTGCGCCTGCATCACGATTCGGAATTCCGCCGGGCCGCCATCGGACGCTTCCGCGTCGCGCTGTCGAACGCCGTCCACTCCTACCCCGAAACCGGCGACTCCGGGCGCAAGAACAAAATCGCGCTTAAGACCAAGACCGAGACGGCCACCCTGAATATCGCCACGGATCGCGGTATTCCACCCGATGTGCTGGAAGCCCTGGAACGTTATGAGCCCGATCGCAGCGACAAGCAGAAGGACCTGGTGATCGAACATTTCGCTTGGTCCGCTCCCGCCTTCGAACCAGAGGTGGTGCGCCTGGCCCAACTCGAGGCCGAGCGCGATATGCTGGACGCTGCCATTCCGCGCGTCATTTACACTGAGCGAACCCGCCCGCGTATCACCCGGATCCTAGCCAGGGGAAACTTCCTCGACGAATCCGGCGAGATCGTCGAGCCTGCCATCCCCGCCTTCCTCGGCAAGCTCGATACACCCGGGCGAGCCACCCGCCTGGACCTGGCCAACTGGATCGTCTCGAAGAAAAACCCCCTGACTGCCCGAGCCCAGGTGAATCGAATGTGGCGCCAGTTCTTCGGGACCGGGCTCTCGAAGGTGCTGGAGGATCTCGGGTCTCAGGGCGAATGGCCCACCCATCCCGAACTTCTCGATTGGCTCGCCGCGGAGTTCATTGAACGCTGGGACGTCAAGCACATGGTGCGGACCATCGTGCTCAGCCACACCTACCGTCAGTCCTCTCTACCCACTCCTGAAATGGAAGAGCGCGATCCGGACAACCGGCTACTAGCGCGCCAGTCCCGGTTCCGCGTGGATGCGGAGGTTGTGCACGACACCGCGCTCTCCATCGCGGGATTACTGGTGGATCGCTTCGCGGGTCCAAGTGTCAGGCCTTACGAACCTGCCGGATATCTCGCCGCCATGAACTTCCCCAAACGCGAATACTCGGCCAGCCGCGGCGAGGATCTGTACCGCCGCGCCCTCTACACCCAATGGCAGCGCACGTTCCTGCACCCGAGTCTGCTCACATTCGACGCGCCCACTCGCGAAGAGTGCGCGGTCAACCGGGTCAATTCGAACACCCCGCTGCAGGCGCTGGTGTTGCTCAACGATCCCATTTTCGTCGAAGCTGCCCGCGTCTTCTCGCAGAACATCCTGACATCGGCCAAGAGCTTCGACCAGCAACTCGATTGGGCTTTCACGAAAGCATTGAACCGCAAGCCGTCAAAAGAGGAACGCTCCGTCCTCGCGTCGCTCTACAAGAAGAATGCCGCGCGCTTCCGGAGCGGACAGGCCGATGCCGGCCAACTCCTGTCCATGGGCGAAGCTCCTGTGCCCCAAGGGCTCGACCGCAACGATCTGGCTGCCATGGTCCCCGTGGCCCGCGCCATCCTGAACCTGCACGAGACCATTACCCGGAACTGAGGACACGATGAACTCTAAAGAACTGCACAACGAACTCTGCCGCCGGGCGTTCCTGCGCTACGGGACTTCCACCCTCGGACTGCTCGGTTTGAACTCCCTGCTTTCGCCTCGCCTGTTCGGGGCAGCCACCACCACATCGCGCGGCGTGGTGAATCCGCTCCATCATCCGGCAAAAGCAAAGCGGGTCATCTTCCTCTACCAGGCTGGCGGTCCGTCGCACATCGAGACCTTCGACTACAAGCCGAAACTCGAGCAGATGAACGGCAAGCCGATGCCAGAATCGTTCACCAAGGGGCAGCAGATCGCCCAACTGCAGAACAGTGCGCTGGTCTGTTTCGGCCCCCAACACAAGTTCCAGAAATTCGGCAAGACCGGACTGGAGATCTGCAGCCTCTTCCCCCACATCGGGTCCATCTCCGACGACATCTGTATCGTCCGCTCCATGTGGACCGAGCAGATCAACCACGACCCCGCGCACACGTTGATGAACACGGGCTCCATCATCGCCGGACGCCCCAGTATGGGCTCCTGGCTGCTGTATGGACTCGGAGCGGAGACCGATAACCTTCCCGGTTTCGTGGTGCTGATGTCGGCCGGCAAGGGTGGTCAGATGCAGCCCATCGCCGCGCGGCAGTGGTCGGCGGGGATCCTGCCCAGCCGCTTCCAGGGTGTGAAGTTTAACTCCATTGGCGATCCGGTGCTCCACATCAAGACCCCGCCCGGAATGACGCAGGACATGCAGAAGGACGAGATCGATGGGATCAACGCGCTGAACCGCATTGAGGACAAGGCTGTTCATGATCCCGAGATTCAGACGCGCATTGCTCAGTACGAGATGGCGTTCCGCATGCAATCGAGCGTTCCCGATCTGATGGACATGAGCAAGGAACCCGCCTCGATGCTAGAAATGTACGGCGCGAAGCCGGGTGACGGATCCTTTGCGTCCAATTGTCTGCTGGCGCGGAAGCTGGCCGAACGCGGCGTCCGCTTTATCCAGCTCTATCACCGCGATTGGGACCATCACAGCGGCGTGAAGGCCAACGTCGCCATCAAGGCGCAGGAAACCGATCAGGCCACCGCCGCCCTGATCAAGGATCTGAAACAGCGCGGGATGCTGGATGACACGCTGGTGGTGTGGGGTGGCGAATTCGGCCGCACTCCCATGTCGCAGGGCGGTGACGGCCGCGACCATCACATCAAGGGCTTCTCCTTCATGCTGGCCGGCGGCGGCATCAAAGGCGGCATCACCTACGGATCCACCGATGAGTTGGGCTATGCCGCCGAAGAGAACCCGGTAGCCGTGCCCGATTTCCACGCCACGATGCTGCACCTGTTGGGCATCGACCACAAACGCCTGACCGTCAAGTTCCAGGGCCTGGACGCCCGGTTGACGGGCATCGCGGGGAACGTAGTGACGGACCTGATCGCCTGACCGTACGCCGCGCCTCTTCGATCGCGCCACTTGCGGCTCGCGGTGCGTTGAGGATAGCGTAGGGCTGAGGTCCATCACATACTCATGCGTAAACTCATCCCGATCATGTTAGGTCTGGGGCTCGTTCTCGGGTCGGCATCCGCGTTCACAGATGATCAACCCAAGTCGGAGAAGAAGTCCAGCAGTAAGGTTAAGGCTAAGGATAAGAACGGAAAAAACACTGCAAAGAAGGACGAACACAAGGATAAGAAGCGAGCGTAGCCGTTCGCCGCCCAGGACTGGCCGGGCCAGATGGTTTCACACGGGGCTCACGGAAAGGGAATCGCCCCGTGTGAAACTGCAGGACCACTGCTACAGTACCAGCCGTAGCGCGAACTGGATCTGCCGGTTTGAGCGCTGCGTGCTGGTGATCGTCCCCGCGCCGCCGACACCCACGGTCGAGTTCGGCAAGCCGAATTGCGGGTGATTGATGCCGTTGAAAAACTCCGTTCGAAACTCGAGTTGCCGCACTTCCTGGAACACGATCT
This sequence comes from uncultured Acidobacteriota bacterium, assembly GCA_963737465.1. Lineage (GTDB taxonomy): Bacteria > Acidobacteriota > Terriglobia > Bryobacterales > Bryobacteraceae > TMP-7. Next base: position 656,799 of record CAVTTC010000009.1, on the reverse strand, counting down.
TCCGCGCTACCGAAAAATCGACGTTGTACAAGGCGGGCGCGCGCAGCGTGTTGCGGCCCAGCGTGCCCCAGGTATAGGCCGGCGGAGTCGCGAACGCGTTCGGATCGAACCAGAGATTGATGTTCTGATTGGACGGAATCGGATTCACGCTGGTCACCGGATTCGCCCGGCTGCCGGCGCCCGTGTTGCTGGGCGATCCGGGCACCGTGACGGTGAACGGCAGTCCGCTTTGCAGCACTGCCAGCGATCCGACTTCCCATCCGCCGGCGATCTGGTTGACCACGTTATTGCCGGACGCGAACCGCCTGCCCTTCCCGAACGGCAGTTGATACGAACCCGCGAGGTTGACCCGGTGGCGAACGTCGCTGTTCGAACTCGCCCAGTCCGCGCGGCGGTTCCTCGGATCCTGCGGAACCGGACCGTTCGCGCCGCCGTCGCCGCCGACGTTGTCGAGTCCGTGCGACCAGGTCCAATTTCCGAGGAAATAGAACGACCTGCTGAAGCGCTTCTCGAACGTGGTTTGCATCGACGAGAAGAACGAATTGCCGGAACTCTCGAGCCAGGTAATGCCGGTGACGCCGGGCAGTTGGGCGGCGTAAGGACGGCGCGGATCCACTGCTCCGGGCCCCGGGTCGGGCTGGTTGATATTGCGGGCCCAGTACAGCTTGGCGCCCGCGGAGCCGACGTATCCAACCGTCGCCACCATGTCGCGGCTGAGTTCCCGCTGGACCGAGAAATTGAACTGCTGCATCTGTCCGTTGCGGAAGTCCTGCGTGACTCCTCTCAAGGCATAAAACGCCGGCCCCTTCGTCAAATCGGGCGCTGACGTAGTCAGCGGAAAACCCTGCGAAGTCGTAGTGGCCGGAATGTCGTTGCCGGAGAATGGCAGGTTGACTACAAAGTCGAACGGGGGCTGGCGGAACTGGCGGATGTTGGTGCCCGCGTTGCCCTGCGGGAAAAAGAACAGGCCGTAACCAGTGCGGATCACCGTCTTCTTGGTCGCCTGGTAAGCGAGACTGATCCGGGGGGCGAACGCCGTGTAATCGGTATTGATATTGCCCGTGCGGCTGACGCCATTCTTCCCCGCAATCAACTGGCTACCGGTTGCCGGGTCGAAGTTAACCCAATAATCGTTCTCCTCCACAAACGGCGTATTGATTTCGTAGTGAATCCCGAAGTTGGCTGTAAGCTTTGAATTCACGCGCCACTCATCTCGCACGTAGAAGTTCATCTCTTTTGTATGCAACGTCGCCGTGCCCGCGACAAAGACGTCGCGGCGGATCGCGATCGGATAGCCCAGCAGCATGGTCGCGATGGTCTCCCCGGTGCCGCCCGGCGAGGCCGGATTCCTGGTGTATGAAGGATCGAACACCCAGCGCCCGAACGCGCTCTCGCCCGGAGGGCTGGCCGTCTCGCCCGTGGTGCGCAGCCGAAGGTCGGCACCGAACTTGAGATTGTGGTTGCTCTTCATCCACGAGATTCCCGCGATGGCCGAGTGCGTGTTCTGATCCCGAATCAGCGGAGTGGATCTGGCGTTGCCCAGGCCCGCGTAGCCCGTGGTGCCGACAATCGGCGCCGAAGGCTGGTAGGGATCGGTGGTGTCGCGTCCCGGGATTTGGGACCAGATCGGGTTCGTCAAGGTCGTCGGCAATAGCGCCATGTTGAACTGCGTGTATCCGTAACGGAAGTCGCCGATGACGCTAGGCGAGAACGTGCGCGTCCACGCGGCCACCATGTTGCGGCCGCGCACGGTGTCGTCACCTGCGAAACTCGCTTCGTTGCCGCCGATGTTCTTGTTGAAGGTGTCCGGAATCACCATATCCGCCCAGTCGATTGAATAGCGGTAGAACAACATGTCGCGGCTCGAGAGTTGATGATCCACGCGTCCGTCGCCACGGTGGATATCGCTGTGCTTGATCGGATTGGACACGAAGTTGTTCGCCACGCCCGCGCGCTGCGGCAGAGGCCACAGGTTCACCAGGCCCGCGCCAATCGGATCGAACCGGTTCGCCGGAATCATGTCGTTCGGAAAGCGGTCGCGGATGGCCGCGCCCCCTGCGGGATTAGGACGGGTGGTCAGCGGATCGAAAATTCCGTTTGAAACGACACCTCGAAAATCGCCCGTGCGGATCTGCGCCACCGGAACCGTCACCAGTTGCGTGTCGCCGAACACCTCGCGGTAGCCTTCATAATTCGTGAAGAAGAACGTCTTGTTGTGAATTACCGGACCACCCAGGCTGGCGCCGTACTGATTGAGCTTGAACGGAGGCTTGGGACCGTCCGCACGCGCGAAGAAGTTCCTCGCATCCAGACGTTCGTTACGCAGGAATTCGAAGAGCGAGCCCCGAAAGTTGTTGCTGCCCGATTTGGACGTCACCACCACTACCGCGCCAACCGTTCGCCCGTACTCCGCGCCGGCGTTGTTGGTGATCACCTTGAATTCCTGGATGCCCTCCACCGCCGGACGCACAATGAACGTCTGCGAGATCATCTCGGTGTTGTCGATGCCGTCGAGCAGGACCTGGTTCGACTGGCTCAGCGCGCCGTTGGCCTGAATGGCCGTGCCTCCCGGGCGCAGTTCGTCCGGACGCTTTCCCGTGTTGATGGTGCCGGACTGCGCGTAGTCGAGCCCCGAGACTCCCGGCGCCAGAATCGCCAGTTGCACGAAGTTGCGCCCGTTGAGCGGCAGCGCGTTCACCGCTGCCTGCTCGATCACCTGACCCACGGAAGCGCTTTCCGTTTGCAGCAGCGGAATGGCGGCGGTCACCTCCACCGACTGCTCCACCGTAGCCGACCTCCATGCTGATGTCGAGCCGCGCGCGTCTGTCCCACCTGCAGGACGAAGTTCCGGAAGATCACCGGACGGAATCCGTTGCGCGAAGCTGCAACCTTATAGCTGCCGGGAATCAGGTTGACCGCTGCGTAGCCGCCCGATTCGTCACTCGCCAGCACGGTGCTGGTATTGGTAGCTTCGTTGGTTACCAGGACATCGACTCCGGGCATCGCCGCGCCGGATTTGTCGGTGACTTTGCCTACGATGGCCGCGCGCTCTACCTGAGCCAGGAGCGCGGAGCAAGAAAGCAAGAACAAGGCTGCCTGTCGCAACATGGAGACTCCTGATCGGATCTTCGGATCGAATATTCAGATCGAGGCCACTGCCCCGTCTTCGTGAAAAGCCGTAATGAACGGCCGCGTGCCCTGGAAGGGATACTTTTTCAGTGCGGCCTCACTCACCTCGAAGCCCAGTCCCGGCTTCGTGGGCAGAGGGTACCGGCCTTCCACCATGCGCATGGCGGCGAAGCCGAGCAACTCCTCCCAGATCTGGTTGCGCTCACCCGCTTGTACCGCGCCGCAAATCTCCTGCGCCAGCATATTGGGTGAGGCAGCGTCGACGTGCAGACTGGCAATACCGCCGATTGGACCTTCGCAGGCGTGGGGCGCCATTCGCATTCCCGCGGCCTCGCCCGCGGCCGATACCTTCCACAGTGCGGTGATTCCGCCCACATGCGCGATGTCCGGCTGCAGAACGTCCACAATGCCGAGTTCGATAACCTCGCTGAAACCGTAGCAGGCGATCAGCCGTTCGCCGGTCGCGATGGGAGTGGTGGCTTTGCGTACCGCGCGCTGCATCGCACGCACGTTTTCCGGCGGGCAGATCTCCTCGGCGAACATCAGATTCAGCGGTTCGATCTCGCGCAGAATGATGGCCGCCACGGTGGGGCTCGGCCGCGCATGAAAGTCCACCGCGAAATCGACGTCGGGCCCCAGACCCTCGCGATAGATCTCGAGCGCCCGCACTGCCCGCTTGATCTTCTTATTCGTCTCCACCCACTCGAGCAGGTCAGGCAGCTGGAACTTCAACGCGGTCACGCCTGCCGCTTTTGCCTTATCTCCCAACTCGCGCGCTTCCGCAACGGTCCACGCCGAGCCATGATAGTAGCCGCGGATGCCTCGCGGATCAACGGGGCCGCCGAGCAACTCGTACACCGGCACCCCCATCACCTTGCCGCGAATGTCCCACAACGCCTGGTCGATGCCGGAAATAGCCGAGCCCAGCACCGGGCCGCCTCGATAGAAGCTTCCTACGTACATGAGCTGGTACAGGTGCTCCACCTGCATCGGATCGCTCCCGACAATCAGATCCTTGAGGTCGTTGACGCACGCCATCGCGGCCGAGGCTTTGCCTTCGAGCGTTGCTTCTCCCCATCCCACTACGCCCTGGTTCGTTTCGATCTTCACGAACACATACGGGCGGTCGGTTTGGCCCAGGCTTTCGGGTAACGTGACGCCAAACACCTTCATGCCCGTCACGCGCAGCTTGGAACACACGTTGCTAAACGCCGTCGAGCCCGGCGGCATATCGGTCGAACGCTTGACCTGGGGCGCGCAGTCGCAGGCCTCCAGGATCGGATTGTGACGCCGCGTCTGCCCCAGGCCTCCCGCCATCCCAGCCGCGGCCAGCGATCCTAACAAGGTGCGGCGTTTCATAGTGCCTCCTCGCTGTACTTGCCCGCGGCTTCCTCGTTCAATCGGACACCCAGGCCAGGTTGGTTGACCAGGGGAGCAAAGCCATCCTTCGCGCTCTCAGCGGCGCCGCCCAGAAGCTCGGCGCGCATCGAACGGTCGCGGGCCGAGGCCGGGAATGGCGCCTCCTGCACGTAGAAATTGCTCAGGCTAGCGCCGAGGTGGATGCCGAGCATGGTCGCCAGCGGCCCGCCATCGTGATGGGGCGCGACGGCAATGTAATGGCTCTCCGCAATGGCAGCCATCCGCCGGATCTTGTGGAGGCTGTTCAGCGCCAGGCTGGGACGGATCACATCCACGCAGCCCAGGTGCAGCAGATTCTGGAACTCGAACGGGTTGTGAAGATGGCGGCCCAAGCCGAGCGGCACGGTGGTCTCGTCAACGATACGCGAGAGGGCGTCGCGCGAGAGCACGGCGGTGGGCTCGTCAAACCAGATCGGGTGCTCACGTTCGACCGCGCGCGCGACGACGGCGGCATCGCCCGGCAGTAACGCGCCGCCGCCGTCCAGCACTACTTCGGCATCGTCGCCGGCGGATTTCCTGAAGTCATCCAAGCTTTTGCGCACGGAGTCAACGTAGGCTTGGAGCCGCGTCATACTCTTGCGAGCCGGGACCGCGAGCGTGAACGTACGGTATCCCTTGTCTTGCGCGGCGCGCCCCTGCCCTGGATTATCAAGGCGCGCCATCAGTCTGGCCTTGAATCGCACCGGACCGCCCAGAAACTGGTATATCGGAACGCCGGCGGCGCGCGCGGAAAGATCGAGCAGGGCGTTTCCAACCGCGGCCTCCACGGCCGGCGTGCCCACGAACCGGTGGCGCACGAATTCGAGTTCGGTGGCCCGCCGACCGGTCAACGCGCTACGCGCTTCTGCCAATTCGGAGGGCGTGATGGGGCCGCCTTCGCCGTACCCCGAGACTCCAGTCTGCGAAGTGATGCGGACCACCGAATAGCGGCGGCCCGAGTCCGGTTCGCGCAGCCGCCACCCATGGAGGCTCGCGATGGCAAATGGCCCGCCCGATCCCAGGGGCGACGATTGTGCGAATGCGAAAGGCGTCAGAAGACGTCTTCTCATACGGGGCACCTCGCTACGAAACGGCGAAGACGTGCAAAAGTTCCGCCAGTGTAGCACGGGTCGTCTGCGATTCGCAATGCTTAATTCTCAGCTGCTCTCAGCTGCTTAATTCTCACCGGTGGGCCGGCCGCGCCAGAAGTTAGCCAGCGCCGAGCCGGAGATGTTCATCCATTTGCCGAACACGATCGGCGCCAGGGCGGCGTTGGGGCTGTTCAGCGCCTGTAGGGCGAGTCCCATGCCGAGACCGCCGTTCTTCAGGCCGACCTCGAGAGACAGCGTCCGGCTATCCCGCTTCGAAAGCCCGGCCGCTCTGCTCACCCAGTACCCGAAGACAAACCCCAGGATGTTGTGCACTGCCGAAGCGGCCACCAGCATCAGCCCGACCTGCAGGAGTTCGTCGCGATTGAGGGCCACCACGATCGTCACATACAGCAGGAGCGAGATCATCGAGACCTTCGGCAGAATCTGGTTCATCCAGTTGGCTGGACCATTCAAGGAAGCGACGATTACCTTTGTGATCGAGACGGCTCCGGCAAGCACGAAACCGAGAATCAACCCCGGTTTCAGAACCGCAACCTCAGCGGACAGGCGAATCGGCACGATCACCGCGGCCAGCACGAAACCCAAGGCGCCAATACTGGCGAGTGGGACCGACCTTCTCAACCACGGCGCTCTTCCATAAAGGATCTCGTGGCAGACTAGACCCGCGGTAATGGGTACGACGATCAGGTTGAAACTCGACATCATCATCCGGATGAATGGCACCTGGATCAGGGCTCCGGCGAACAGCTTCATCAGCGCCGGAGTTATAACGGGGGTTAGAAGCGTAGTCAAAGTCGTGACACTCACGCAAAGAGCGACATTCCCGCGAGCAAGGAACGCCATTACATTCGAGGCCGCGCCGCCGGGGCACGCGCCGATGAGGATGACCCCTACGGCGATCTCGGGAGCGAACCGAAAGAGTTTCGCTACCAACACTCCGGCCACCGGCATGATCGTGAATACGAGCACCGAGCCGACAATGATCCCTTTCGGGTTGCGGAACTCCTTCATGAAGTCGGCGACGCTGAGTTTGGTTCCCATGCCGAACATGATGAGTTGGAGCATGGGAATCACCAGGACGTTCGTGTCGAATCCCCAGTTCGTGAACATGCGCGGGTAGTACATCGCAGCGGCCAGGAACGCGAACACCCAGAAGGTAAATGAACTGGCCTGGAACCGCTTGTCGATCTGACCGTACAGGGCTCCGGCCACCAGCGCTGCAAGCAGCGGGATTCCCGCCTGGGCGATCTTACCGGTTGCGGCCAATCCGGCGGTCGCCACAGCGCCGGTCGCGACAAAGGCAATTAGAAGAAATCGCAGTGGATGAGCAGACGCCGGCGGCATGTCGGGGTGACCTGGTGGAATCGCGTCAGCATTCCTTCTTGACGCGGAATCCCATCAACCGCCCCATCCGCTCGGCTGCCTCCATGTGATCCCCGTAAAAGATCACTCGATGCAGACCGCCGGTCCACCCTTCTACCATCTTGCGCGCATCGGCGACGCGAGTGACGATCTTCGTTCTGCATCCGCGCGGGTCGTCCACATTCGACGTCACTTCCCCGGTTGAGGCGAGCAGCGTCTTCGGCCCGCTAAAGTTGGCGCAAGTGATCGATTCACGCACCGGCATTTCCACCTGCACCGATACGCCCTTGTTGTCCTCCATATGCGAACGCAGCGTGAACGGCGAGGGCGGTCCACCGATGCCTCGCATGCGCGTCGCCGCGACGCAGTGCGCATGGATCACCTCGTTCCGGCTGGTGTCGAACGTAGGATCGGAAACGAAACCCGGCTTTCCGCAGCACGAAGTGATCAGCAACTGCGTCATGGTCGACTGCAGGTCCGACTCGCAAACGCCGTACATCCCCATATCGTTCAGCATGGTCCAGGCAACGCAAGGATAAGCCGGCAGATCGCCTCTGCGGAATCCGCCCAGGCAGTCGACCGTGATAGCGTTGGCCTTCTCCTTTGCGAGCAGTTCGCGAACGCCGAGATACAAGCGCCAGGAATCGCGAATGTCGGTTTGGGACGGCTCGATAACGCGCAGCGCCTTGCGCGCCAACTCTGCCCCTTCTCTCTCGGCCTTTCGGAGATCGACCGAGTCGAACGCGGCCTTCAGGTCCGAGTAAGCGGGATGGGCCATTTGTGTTCCGAACTGTTCGGTGAATTCGCGGCCGCCGCTTCCCTTGCCATTGATTACCAGGACCTTGCTGTGTTTGAGGTGGTGTATGGTCCGGAGCATCGGAAACAGCGGCGCCAGGTCGTCGTAGCGGCTCGACGCCACCATGTCGGCTTTTGCGCCGCTTTGGATCCACTGCGCGCCGTTCATGAATGCCCAACCGGTAATCGGTCGCGTGAACAGCAGTTTGGGTACATCCACTTTGCCGGCGGCCTGCAGGATGGGTCCCGTGCTGGAAGTCAGGTCCAGAACCAGCACAGCATCCACCCCGGAGAGGTTTCTGGCCCAAGGCTCCACGTCCTCGACGCTCTTGAGCCACTCGCCGCCGGTGAAACGAACCTGGGTCGCGTGCCGGGCCTCGAGCGCGGCGAGATTCGCATTGATCCCAGCCATCTCCTGCTCGAAATTGAGGTCGGGGCGAGGCCAGGTGGGTTTCGGCACGCCCACGAACACCTTCTTGACCACCGCCGGAGCATCCCACGGGGCATCCACTGCAGCCAGTGCGGGAACGGCCAGCGCAGGCCCAACGCACAGGGAAAGCCCGAATTCACGGCGAGACATATTGACACGCGGATAGGACACGATCGCCTCCTGTTGATCCGGGTTCAACATATCTGCACCTGCCCTTGGTGTCAAGCAGGTTCGTATAATCGGCTCATGTCATTCCGCTTCGCGCTCGCCTTCTGGCTAGCCATCGCCGCCTTCGCACAGCGGTATCCCGCCACCACCCAGGACCAACGTCAACCCGTCGAGTTCAAACAGGACAAGATCCACGGCCGCGATGCATACATCCTCGACAACGGCCATTTCCGCATCTCCATGCTGCGCGGCGGCGGACACATCGCGGAGGTTCGGCTCATCTCTGATGATCCGCTGAAGAGCATCAACCCCATGCGGATCCCGCATTACCCGACCATCGATCCGCACACATACAAACCGTCGGAACACGATGCGATTTACGGATCCGATCCGCACCGCTGGCTTTCGAGCGGCTACATGGGTCATCTGCTGTGCTTTCCGTTCTACGGTCCACCTTCAGCCGATGAGGCGAAGGCCGGACTCGGCAATCACGGCGAAGCCGCCATCGTCGAGTGGCGCATCATTGCTGTCGATCGCGACGGCGGCGCTGTGAGGCTCCGCTACGGCGCAGACCTGCCAAAGACCCAGTTCCGGGTGGAGCGTGCAGTCACTCTGCGTCCTGGCGATCAATTCGCGAGGGTCGAGGAATGGGTTGAGAACCTTGCGCCGTATGACCGCCCGATCAATTGGATGCAGCATGCGACGTTCGGCCCGCCCTTCGTCGAGCCCGGCGAGAACGTTCTGGATGTCTCCGCCACCCGTGGGCTGGTCGCCGGCGGCCGGCCGGACTCAACATCGTTGCGTCCCGAGTCGGAGGTGAACTGGCCCAAAGGCGTTTCCTGGAACGGCGATGCCGCCGACCTTCGCAGGTTCCAAAACCGTCCGAACGCGGGTACATACTGCGCGCTTCTTCTAGACCGGCAGCGATCGAATCAATTCTTCGCCGTGTACAACACCGGCTACCGAATCGCGATCGGTTACGTGTTCCCCACAGCCGGCAATCCGTGGGTTGCCGATTGGCAGGAGAATCACAGTATCCGAACGCCGCCCTGGAACGGACAGGTCGTAGCCCGAGGCATCGAATTTGGGACTTCGCCATTCGCCGAGGGGCTTCGCAAGAGCGTCGAAAGAGGCGAACTGTTCAATGTTCCCGCCTACCGCTGGATCGGCGCGCGGGAGCGACTGAAGACGGAGTTCACGGTGTTCGTCGTGGAGATTCCGGCAGGGTTCCCGGGTGTCCGCGATGTCGTTCTCGAGAACGGAGTGCCCGTCGTCCTCGTGAAACAATAGAAGTCCACTCATGCAACCCGCCGATCGTACCGCCGCACTCGCGGGAATCCGCGTGCTCGACTTCTCGCATGCGCTGGCCGGTCCCTATTGCACGCTGTTATTGTCTGACTTCGGTGCGGCCGTCTACAAACTCGAGAGCCCGAGTGGCGGCGACATGGGACGCGGCTGGGGTCCGCCGTTCGCGGGTGAGCAGTCGTCGTTCTTCGTCGGCCTGAATCGCGGCAAGCTCGGCATCTCCATCGACCTGAAACGGCCGGAGGGCATCGCGCTGTGCTTGCGGCTGTTAGACCGGATGGATGTGCTGATCGAGAATTTCCGCCCTGGAACAATGGATCGCCTCGGCCTCGGCTATGCCGCAGTTTCAGCGCGCAACCCGCGCCTGGTGTATTGCTCCATCTCGGGCTATGGCCAAAACGGTCCCTCCCGGGACGAGGCCGCGATGGACCTCATCGTCGAATGTTCCAGCGGCTTCATGAGCATCACCGGCACTGAGGACGGCGAGCAGGTTCGCAGCGGATACGCTGTCTGCGACATCAACGCCGGACTCTTCGCTGTGATTGGGATCCTCATGTCCCTGCGTTCGCGAGAGCATACCGGCCGAGGTCAGTACGTGGATGTTTCCATGCTTGACGGCATGATCTCCGCCATGAGTTCCAACTACATGTCCTTCCTGGGCTCCGGTAAAGTGCCTGGCCCGCTCGGCAGCGCGTTCCCAACGGTCGTCCCGTATCGAGTATTCGAAGCACAGGATCGCAGCTTTTCGATTGCCGTCGGCAGCGAGAAACTCTGGTCAACGTTCTGCAGCGTCATCCAGCGCCCTGACCTCGAATCCCATCCCGAGTTCTCGACGAATGCGCATCGCGTGAGGAACCGGCACGCGCTCGGAACGATTCTCCACGACGTCTTCCTGACGCGTCCGATGTCGGAATGGGTCGAAAGCATGCGTGCTGCGGGCATCCCCTGCTCGCCCGTAAGAAGCTTTCAGGAAGTGCTCGACGATCCGCAGGCTGCCGTTCGCGGCATGTTTCCGAACGTCGCGATTGAGGGGTTCGGAAACCACCGCGTGACCGGACCGCCGATCAAATTGTCCGCAACTCCGGGACGCGTCGGCGCGACTGCCCCGGCGTTGGGCGAGCACACCGGCGCGGTACTTGCCGATCTGCTGGGCATCGACGAGAGCGACCTCCAGCGCCTCAGTGAGTCGGGAGTCGTCGGACCGCGCCCATGATGCTCGCCGGGCTGGGTCTGCTCACCGTACTCGTATTGCTGATCGTCATCCTGACCCGGCTGGCATCTCCTCTCGTCGCGCTGATTGCCGTGCCCGTCGCCGCCGCACTCGCGGGCGGTTTCGGCAAGCAGACCGGAACGTTTGTCGTCAAGGGGATCAGCGGCATTGCTCCTGTTGCGGGGATGTTCATCTTCGCCATCCTGTATTTCGGAATCGTGACCGACGCGGGGATGCTCGACCCCATCATCCACCGGATTCTGTCCGCCGCCGGTACCCGCCCTGCCCGCATCGTGGTGGCCACCTCGTTGATGGCCTTGCTCATCCATCTCGATGGCTCCGGCGCAGTCACATTCCTCATCACCATCCCGGTCATGTTGCCCCTCTACGAGCGGCTCGGCATGGACAAGCGCATCCTGGCGTGTGCCGCTTCTCTCGCCGCCGGTGTGAACTTCCTTCCGTGGACCGGACCCACCATCCGTGCCTCGGCCGCGTTGAACCTGCCCGTGACCGCCCTCTTCAATCCGCTGATTCCGGTTCAGGTTTTCGGCCTGTTGTATGTGGTCGCCATCGCCTGGATGCTCGGGAAGCGCGAGGAACGCCGCCTGGGCTGGACTCCTTCCGCGGCCGCCGGCATCGCCTACAGCCGGGAACTCACTGAGGCCGAGCAAACCCTTCGACGGCCTCGCCTCGTGTGGATCAACCTCGCAATCACGATTGTACTAATGGCCGTCATGATCAGTGGGCGCGTTGCGCCCGTGGTCGTCTTCATGCTGGGTGTGGTGATCGCGCTGATGGTCAATTACCCCAGTGTGGACCACCAGCGCCTCCGCATCGACGCCCATGCCAGGGCGGCGTTGGTGATGGGCGCGATTCTGTTCGCCGCAGGGGCGTTCACGGGAATCATGAAGGAATCCGGGATGCTCGCCGCCGTGGCCAGTGAATCCGTTCGATGGATCCCTCGCAATCTGGTTGGGCATATACCGGTCGTTCTTGGCATTGTCTCCATGCCGTTGAGCCTGATATTCGATCCGGACTCCTTCTACTTCGGAGTTCTACCGGTTCTGGCTGAGGCGGGGAAGACCCTCGGCGTAGCGCCGGTCCACATAGGCCAGGCCGCCCTGCTCGGCCAGATGACCACCGGATTCCCGGTCAGCCCCCTCACGCCTGCTACGTTCCTGATCGTCGGCTTGGCAAAGATCGAGTTGGGAGAGCACCAGCGATTCTCAATCCCCTACCTCTTCGGCGCATCGGTGCTGATGACACTCGTCAGCGTTGCGGTCCGGGTCCTGCCGCTGTAGCGATGTTTTTTACCATTTCCTGCTAACCGAACACGCTGCGATCAGTATCAGTAAGTGGAGAAAACGGATGGACAGTCTCACCCGCGATCTGCGTTTCGGCCTTCGACAGCTTCGGCTCAATCCAACGTTCACGGCGGTGGCGGTGCTCTCGCTGGCACTCGGCATTGGAGCGAACACCGCGATTTTTCAATTGATTGATGCTATCCGGTTGCGCACGTTGCCGGTCGGGAATCCCGAGCAACTTGCGTACATCGATTTCGCCAAAGGCTCCAGCCGGTCCGGCTGGTGGTCCACCCGCAGCGCGAACCTCACGTTTGCCCACTGGGAGAGCATCCCCAAACATCAGCAAGCGTTTTCGGGATTGATGGCCTGGAGTGCCCACGAGTTTAATCTCGCCGAGGGAGGCAAGTCGCGGTACGCCGAAGGACTCTTCGTGAGCGGAGACTTCTTCACCACACTTGGGGTGCCGGCTGTCATAGGCCGCGTGTTTACCGCCGAAGATGATCGGCCCGGCTGCGGATCACCGGGCGCGGTGATCAGCCACTCATTCTGGGAGAGTGAATATGGTGCGGATCCCGCAGTCACCAGCCGTACGGTCAGGCTGGATGGCCGCCTCTTCCCGGTGATCGGCGTGACGGCGCCCGGCTTCTTCGGCGTGGAGATCGGGCACCGGTTTGATGTCGCGATACCGGTCTGCTCCGATCCAATGTTCTGGGAGGCGGGCAAAGGCCGGATCCAATCGAAAACCGCGTGGTGGCTGTCGATGATGGGGCGGCTGAAGCCAGGTTGGACTATTGATCGCGCCCGCTTGCAGCTTCAGACCGTCTCTCCCTCTATCATGCAGGATACGCTGCCGCCTTCGTACCGTGCCGACACCGCCAAGAAATACCTGGCCAACAAGTTGACGGTGACCTCCGGCGCAACCGGTGTCTCCCAGTTGCGACGCCAGTACGAGAATCCACTTTGGATACTGTTGGCCATCACCGCCCTAGTGCTGTTGATCGCATGCGCGAACCTAGCCAATCTGTTGCTGGCTCGGGCCAGCGTGCGCGAACGTGAGATTGCGGTGCGCCAGGCCGTGGGCGCCTCGCGCGGGCAGTTAGTGGCACAGTTACTCTCGGAAAGCATGTTGCTCGCATTGTTCGGCGCGCTCTTAGGCGCGGCCCTCGCGGCATTGCTCAGCCGTGGACTCGTCGCGTTCCTGACCACCGAGAACAACCGCATGTTTGTCGGGCTTGGGATCGATTGGCCGGTGCTGGGCTTCACCGCGGCGATGGCCATCGTCACCTGCATCCTGTTCGGATTGGTGCCGGCACTGCGTGCGACCCGGGTCACGCCCGGCGGCGGTGATGCGTGCAGGCGGCCGGGGTATGACCGCCGGCCGTGAGCGGTTCAGCCTGCGCCGCGGCCTCGTGGTGGCCCAGGTGGCGCTGTCCATGGTCCTGATGGCGGGCGCGTTGCTGTTTGTTCGCAGTCTGCAGAAGCTGCTGGCAGTCGATCCGGGCTTCCGGCCGGAGGGCATCGTGGCTGTGAGCGTAGATTACCGCGCGGCACATTTCCCGAAGGAGCGCAGATGCTGGAAGTGCCGGCGTCAAACGCTTGAGAAACTGCTTGCGCGGACTGGCGCTATCTCGGCTGGACAGGTCGATATGACACCGGTCAGCGGATCGGGATGGAACCAGACGGTCTGGGCAGATGGTACTGCGGGGCCACGGGTCGATGGGCTGTTCAACCGGGCCGGCCCCGGGTATTTCCGGACCATGGGCACATCGTTCGTGGCCGGGCGCGATTTTGACGAGCACGACAATCTGTCGGCGCCGAAGGTGGCGATTGTCAATGAGGAGTTCGCGCGTAAGGTCTTCCGCGGCGAGAATCCAGTAGGACGGTCATTCCGCCGTGAGGAGTCCGCGGAGAAACCGGACGACCTGTTTCTGGTCGTCGGCCTGGTCAGGAACACCAAATATTACGAGCTGCGCGAGGATTTCCGTCCGATTGCGTTCGTGCCTTCTGCCCAGGATGACGATCCATCGCCAGGCGGCCATTTTGTGCTGCGCACGAACGCGCCGCTTGGTGAGTTCTACAAGAAGGCGGGGGAAGCGGTCGCCGAAATCCACCCGGGGCTCGGCATCGATTTCACCGTACTGACGGCGCAGATCAAAGAATCGTTGATGCGCGACCGCTTGATGGCGGCGCTTGCCGGCGCGTTTGGGCTGCTGGCGGGATCGCTTGCGGTCCTTGGCTTATACGGCGTGATCTCGTACATGGTGGCGCGGCGGAGAAATGAGATGGGTATCCGAATCGCCCTGGGAGCGAGTCGCGGACGAGTGCTCAGGTTGGTGTTGCGAGAGGCGACCTTATTGCTCGCCATCGGGCTAGCGGTCGGAACCGGATTGGCGGCGTGGGCCGGCGAAGTAGCGGCGTCGATGCTGTATGGGTTAAAGCCTCGGGATCCCCTGACACTCGGCTCTGCGGTCGCGCTCCTGGCGACCGTATCGCTTCTCGCAAGCTACGCGCCCGCCTGGCGCGCGTCGCGGCTGGAGCCAATGGAAGCGCTGCGCGACGAGTAATACGGCAGCGCGCAAGTTAACGGAGAGCTACAAGCGGCCGTTCGACAGAAACGGTCAGCCGCGCCCTACAAAAGGCATCTTCGTCGCCATCACCGTGATGGACTGAACATTGGCTTCCAGCGGCAGGTTGGCCATATACAGGACAGCCTCGGCAACGTGCTTGAGGTCGATCCGCGGCTCCTCCATCACCGTCCCATTAGCCTGGCGGACTCCGGCAGTCATGCGCTGGGTCATGTCCGTGGCCGCATTGCCGATGTCGATCTGACCGCAGGCAATGTCGTACTTGCGGCCGTCCAGTGAGAGACACTTCGTGAGTCCCGAGATGGCGTGTTTGGTAGCGGTATAAGGGGCCGAATCGGGGCGCGGCACATATGCCGAAATAGACCCGTTGTTGATGATTCGGCCGCCCCGCGGCGTCTGGGATTTCATCAGCTTGATGGCTTCCTGTGCGCACAGGAACGCCCCGGTGAGATTGACAGCCACCACTTGGTTCCACTGCTCGATGCTGAGATCTTCCATGGGAATTCCGGGCGCATTGACACCCGCGTTGTTGAATAGGATGTCGAGCCGGCCGAATGTCTCGCGGACACGATTAAACAAGGCCCGAACCGATTCCGGCTGGCTGACATCGGTAGGCACCGGCAGCATCCGCCCGCCGGATTCGACCGCCTGGGCGGCGGTTTCCTCCAGCGTCTCTGCTCGCCTTCCGGCCAGTGCGACCGAATAGCCGCCGGCCTGAAGCGCCAGGCTGACCGCGCGGCCAATACCCGATCCCGCGCCCGTGACAATCGCAATTCTCTGATGGGTCATCCACTCCATTGTGGCCGGAGCGGGACCGGCCATGCTAATCTGCTGTTCCTGATGCCGAATGTCATGATGGAACATCGCCGCTCCGCGTTCCGGAGGTTACACGAGAGCGGTTGCTTCGTAATTCCGAACCCGTGGGATGTCGGATCGGCGCGATACCTGCGGCAACTGGGCTTTCCGGCACTTGCCACCACCAGTGGCGGATTCGCGTTCTCCCGGGGCCTGCCGGACGCGGATTGGGCCGTGCCGCGAGACCTCATGCTGGCGCACATCGCCGAGATGGTGGCGGCCGTGGACCTCCCGGTGAATGCGGATTTCGAATCGGGCTACGCGCATGATCCCGCCGTTGTGAGCGAGAACGTTCTGCTATGCGTCGAGACCGGAGTGGCCGGCCTGTCGATCGAGGATGCAACGGGAGATCCGGCCCGTCCATTGTATGACCTACCGCTGGCCGTCGAACGGGTCCGCGCGGCGCGCACCGCCATTGACGCTTCGGGATCCGGCGTGCTGCTCACGGCCAGGGCCGAGTGCTTCCTGGTGGGGCATCCGGATCCGTTGCGCGAGTCGGTCCTCCGCTTGGAAGCCTACGCCGAGGCGGGAGCCGACGTGCTGTATGCGCCGGGTCTGCGGACGCGTGATGAGATCCGGGTCATCGTTGCGGCGGCCGGGCCGAAACCGGTGAATGTGCTCATGGGCACGAACATCGGATTGAGCGTGGCCGATCTGGCCGGCATGGGCGTCCGGCGAATCAGCGTCGGATCCACGCTGGCCCGCACCGCTTGGACGGGGTTCATTCGCGCCGCCCGGAGAATCGCGGAAGAAGGCAGCTTTGACGGCTTCGATGGGGCGGTGAGCTACGCGGAGTTGAACGGCTTCTTCCGGGAAGACCTGAAGCGCCACCCCTGATTCTCTGTCTGCTACCATTCCAGGCATGAGTTCGAACGGCGGCCCGGGCACCGTCCTTTCCACCCTGGCGTCGCTGGCGAGCCTGGTTGCGGCATTGAGCTGCTGCCTTCCCCTGGGAACCCTGCTGATGGCGGCCGGGTCGGCGAGTGCGTCCCTGTTTTCGGAGAGGCTGCGGCCTTGGCTGTTGGCGTTTTCTGTGGCGGCGCTGGTGTTTGCGTTCGTTCAGACCTACTTCCGGCGGCGCTGTGAGTTCCGGCAGCGGCGGCTGCGAACCGTGCTGCTGTGGTTTTCGGCCCTGCTGATCGCGTCGATGCTGGCGTGTCCGCGCCAAGTCTCGACTATACTGGCCGGCCGGCTACCCGTTTTCGCGGCCACCGGGACCCTGCTCGATTTCGACGAGCAGGCGTTTGTGAGGGACTTCAACGCGGCCACGGGATACACCCGCCTTGTGGTGCTGCTGTCGCCCACTTGAACCACCTGTCTGCGGGGGGCCTCCGCAGTCGAGGAAGTGGTGAGCCAGAAGGGGAGAGAAGACGTTCGCGTGTTTGTTGTGTGGGAGCCGGTGTTGGCCACCGATTGGGGTACTCCGAGCCCGGCGCTGACGTCCTATGTCCGGAGCCGTAGAACGGTGCATTTCTGGGATGGCCAACGGCGGCTGTCGGCGATGTTGGGCGGCGCGGCTTTGCTCGACCACTTGGCGGAATCGCGCAGGGTCGGGTTCCGGATGAAAGATGTGGTCTGGGATACGGCTTTGGTGTACCCGCCCGGCGTGCCTTGGGGGACGCCTGCGAAACTGCTGGTGGCTCCGGTAATGAAATTCCAGCCCGAGTTGGGCAGGGAACTCAGAAATAAGGGTCTATATTGATCACGGAAACCCTTGGAGAATTCTTCGCCGGTCGCACCACTGAACAATCGGAGCTCATCGCAAATCGGGGAATCTCCCTCCAAACGATTCCAATCCGAAGCGCGTGGGGATACATAGGCGCCCTGTCCAGGTTTTTGTCACCAACAGGATGGGCAGATTCGTGTATCCCCCACTTTTCCTCCCTCAGCAATCCCGATCTCACCGCCGAAACAGGGATCGGTCGGCAGCCGTCCAACTAAACATGCCGATCACAGCTGGTCACCGGACGACTCAGTTTCACTGTGATTCCTGCGGGCGCGACTATAATACGGCGGAAGAACTGGCCGGCCACGAGGCTGAATGCCGGGCCACCAGGCAGTCGCACCAGGACAGCACCACAAATCCAACGAAGGAAACGAAACTAAAGAAGAACCCGTTCCACCACGGCCGCAATCCGTATCCGAAGCCATAGACGCCAAAAGGCCGCGATCGCTCGAGGCCTTTAACTTCAGCTGGAGTTTGGACGTCGTCCTGTCACCCTGCACTTCGCAGGCGGCAGATGTCCTTGACCGGGGGCAGTCACAGTTCCATGCGCTCCTTCAGGCAACGCACCCGGTCTCGAGCTACCGGCAATTGGGTCCGTTTTTCGTCTTTGAGGTGTACTTATCTGATAACGAACTCCGACGGATATCAAGGCGGAGTAGGGGATCATCCCGTACTCCGAACGCCACTGGGTTCCGGACGGCGCCGAAGCGTGGGCATAAGCCGAAAAGTGATTGCCGAACCTGCGCTCGGCGTCGAATACAGCGACGTGGCTCCCGTCATCCAGATTCACCACCAGCGAAGCCGCCAGGTCCCATTCCTTCCAGCCGGGTAACTCGCGCAGGCGCGACTTACTGACGCGCACGGAGCCGTAGTGCTGGCGCCCAGCCAGCGGGGAAACTCCCGCGCTACGGTAATAACTCGTGTTGGGAGGCGTATAGAACTCGCCGATCACGGTCACTCCCGACCTGGTCGTGTACTTCCCTCCGAGCAGTACTGCGTCCCCTCACGATATGCGAATTCACCTTGCGCTTCCATCGACTCACCGAACACGCGCGTGAAGTTGGCGCCGGCGAAGGTGGGGCCGCCGCGATCTTTCGACATGATCACCGATGTATCGAATCCGCTGACCAGCACGTTGTAGCGTACCGCGAACGTTTCGCGCATCCCGGTACGGTGGTTGGCTACCAGCCCGGCGCTGGCCCACGCCACGGTGATGTCATGCGAGCCGCGGATCCAATCGGCTTTCACCATTTCGCGGCCTTCGTTCAGGTTGAGCCGATCGGTGGGGTCTGTCGCAATGCGCGGTGGATCCAGAACGCCGGTGGCCGTGAACGCATATCCGGTTCCCCAGCGCACCAGGCGCTTACCGGCGGTGAAATCGAAATCGCCGGCCGAGTATCCCAGGTAGGCTTCCTTTACACGTAGTTGGACGTGGGTGTCGTCCTGCGTCCTGGTCACCAGCGCCACACTCGACGACGCGCGCCATCGCTGGCCGTGCCGGTAGGCGAGCGACGACTGCAACAGCAGCAGGTTCCCCTTGTCGGCACCGGGCACGCGCAGATCGTCCGCGAAGACGCCCTCGTCTGCCAGCGAAACTGAGTATCGCACCTCCCCCGCGGGCTTGGGGTCAGCAGGTTCGCCGGACGGGTCACCCACCACCCTGCAAACCAGGATCACGATACTGACCAGGGGGTTCATGTCAGAAACGGTCTGTTCGTCCCTGGTGAAAGAGTTTGTCGGGTAACTCGCGCTGGGCCCATCCCGAATATTCCATGACACTGTGCGAGTTCTTGCGGATCTGATCATGAATGGTCATGCGCTGGAGAACCGTTCGTCCGCCGATCTGGACGTACTCATCGAACGTCGCGGACTTGATCTGTTTTCCGGAGGCCAGATAGAACTCGGCTTTCACCGGACGGCTGTCCACGGCGCGAACCCAGTATTCGATGCGGCGATAGGTGGAGCCCTTGCGCTTGGCGTTCAGTTCCAGCACGCGGCAGGCGGTCTCACCCACCTTGTCGTCGCGCAGATATTTGGCGTCGTAATCCACGGCGTAGTTCGTGCGGGCAACATCTCCGTTGGAGGCGTTTCCGGTGAGCCGCTCCAGTGGCGTGATTCGAACCGGACGAGTGGTGTCGGGGAGATAGATCCACATGTCGTCGCCGAGCATGAGCAGGTAGCGCCCTTTCTCTCGCGGGCTGAAAAACTCGACGTGGGTTTTTTCGGTCCCCTTTTGGGACACGCCGTATAGGTGCGACTCATCCTCTTTGCCGCTTTCGTAATTTGTGATTTTGACGCGCACGACATACGAGTTCCAACCGTTGCGGGCCGAGTCGGCCTGCTTCAGGAGGGCCTGCGCGTCCACTGTTGGCGCGGTTGCGGCGAAGGAGGGTAACATCGCGGCTAGCGCATCAGAGCAGGACTGAAGCCTTACACATGGGCGAGTGCCTCCACGATCTTCAGCCTCGACGCACGTACGGCGGGCATTACGGACGCGAGCGCCAGCGTCAACATCACCAGGGCCGACGCGCCGATCATGAGCCCGGGCTCGTGCAGAACACGGAGGGGCATCCCGCTGGTGTTCCCGGGCGGCGGTGGCAGAACGACGTTCGCGCTATTCAGCAGCGCCCCGATTACGTTCCCGGCCACGACTCCTGCGGCTGCCCCCAGCACGCCGGTGAGAATCGCCTCCAGCAGGAACAACGTCACCAGCCACGATTGGGGCGTTCCCATGGCCAGCATGGTCCCGATCTCGCGGGTGCGTTCAAACATCGACATCATCAACGTGTTGGCGCTGGAGGTCACCACCAGGAAGAACACGATGACGCCTATTAAGACGGCCACAAGTTGGTGGACATTGGACGGTCGCAGAGTCAGGCCCTGGCACGCCGCCCCGGCGCGATCATGTCCACTAACCAACGCCCGTCTTAATAAGAACAGGAAGATCCCGCTGAACAGCAACTTGACCTGGCGATAATAGGTGGCTAACTCCTCCCACTTCTTGATTTCGATCTGCTGCGGCAATCCTTTCAATCTTGGAAGCACGTCCGCGTACACACGGTCCGTGTTGGAGGTCTCGTCGATTCCCACCACGAGTTTGGTGATCCGCTCGCTTTGAAGCAGGTGCTGCCCGGTTTGGCGGGGCACGCGAAGCAACCGGTCGTCCATCTCCTTGATTCCGGTGGTCACGAGCCCGACTATGTCCACGTCCACTCCGTTCAACGCTCCGTCCGCTGTCACCGCCAGCAGCGTCAGGCTGTCGCCGGGCTTCACCTTCATTGTGCGGGCGAGTCCCACGCCCACCAGCGCGCCGTTGGTGTCGCCATCACGAGCCTCCAATTCCCGCCCGGAAGTGATACGCGACCGGAACCCCAGGCTCTTTTCGGCCACCGGGTCCAGGGCCGTCCCCATGAAGACGGACGATTTGAGCCCGTTCGACACCATGCCATAAAACTCGATCCTTGGCGCAACGCCCCGCACATGCGGGGTAGCCGAGACGGTCTCGACGATCCGCTTGTAGTCATCCAGTCCGTTTTCGAGCACGCGCGCCTCGTCCCGCCGGAAATAATCGGCGTTGTAGATCTGCAGATGTCCCAGGCCGTTCTGGATGGTCAATTCGCGCAGACCGAAGAACATGAAGGAGAAGAACCCGCCCGACCAGCAGCAATCCGGTGACTCCTCCGGCCACTACCAGCAGGGTCATCATCGTGCGGCGGCGGTTGCGGAAAACGTTCCTAAAGGCCAACAGCAGAAACTTGCTCATGGTTCTCCTCCACCTCTCTGGAATCCCCGGTTACCTTGCCATCGCAGAGCCGGACGATGCGCTGGGCATGGTCGAGCAGGCGCGGGTCGTGCGTCGAGAAAACAAAGGTCGAGCCCAGTCCGCGATTGAGCTCACGCATCAGGTCGATGAGTTGCATTGCGGTGCAAGTATCCAGGTTGGCGGTGGGCTCGTCGGCCAGCACCAGAGCGGGACGATGGACGATGGCGCGAGCCACGGCCACCCTCTGGCGCTCGCCGCCCGACAGCAGATCGGGGCGATGCTGCGCGCGATCAGCCAGTCCTACGCGTTCGAGGGCGTCGCTGACGCGCTGCCGCCGTTCCCGTTCCGGCGTGCGCGCCAGCAGCAGCGGATACTCGACGTTTTCGAAAGCCGTGAACACGGGGATCAGGTTGAAACTCTGGAAGACGAACCCAAGCTCGCGGCGCCTCAGGGCCGCCAGCGCGGCTCGGTCGAGCACGGTGATGTCTCGCCCATCGATGAAGATGCGGCCGCTGGTGGGCCGGTCGATGCATCCGATCAGGTTCAGCAGAGTGGACTTGCCGCTGCCGCTCGGGCCGGCGATCGCCAGAAACTCCCCGGGCTGGATTCGCAGCGACACGTCATCGAGCGCAATCACCTCTCTGTGATCGAGCGGATACTTCCGGCCGGCTCGCTGCACGTCTACCAGATCGTCCATGCATTTCTCCCTGAAAGCAGGGTACTGGTGGATGTTCGGATGTGGACCCGGGTGTCTGACGAGAGGCGGATGGGGGCGGATGAAAGGCTTGGCGCTCGGGACGGATGGGTGGCATTCGATGGCGCTTACGGCCCTAATGCGTGCGGGTAGCGGTTCAGGAAGTGGTATTGAGGAGTAGGGGCGGATTCCAACCCGGGTGGGATTGAAACTCCGCCCCGAATCGCTCAGAAGTAGAAACGAAGCGACAACCGCAGGTTCGGACGTCGTTCGTTTTTCCGGTGACCTTTCCGAACGTGGCGCTGGTCGGGTTGTAACTCGGCGCACTCCAGTTCGGGTGGTTGAAAGCGTCGTAGGCTTCCGCGCGGAACTCAAAACCGGTTCGTTCGTTGAACGCGAACTTCTTGAACAGTCCCAGGTTCCAGTTGTTGAAGCCGGGAGCGTAGATCTCATTACGAATCCCGTCTTGATGGTTGAAAGTGTACTTCGCGGGTGGGGTGAAGATGGGCGACCCGTCGGAGTTCGTTACTGCGAACCACTGATTTGGGTCGCTGGTGCCATTGTGCGCCATCTGCCCGACGATGTTCGGGTCTCCGTTCATAACCCAGAACTGGCCGGCGTTGCCGCAGCCAAAGCTCCCGTCCAGTCCCACTTGTGCGTAGTCGTTTCCGGCGCCTACACCGCAGGGAGTTCCGGTCTGAGCCTGGAAGATCCCACTCACCTGCCAACCTCCGAGTATTTTGCCGGCGAAGTTCGTTTGGTGGCGGAACAGCGGCAACTCGTACAGGAAGTTAACGATCAGGATGTGGCGAACATCGAACTCCGACGGCCCCCAGAGATTGTGGGCGTAGTAGGTGTCTGGAATGATGTCGCGCTGATTGGAGCCGTCATCGCTGCTCTTTCCAAACGTGTACGATGCGCCGAACTGAACGCCACTCGCAAACCGGCGATTAAGAGTGGCTTGCAGGGAGTTATACCGCGAACTGGCCACGTTGTCAGTTTCGCGAATCGAGTTATAGCCGTGGTAAGGACGCAGCGCATCCAGGTTGACTCCCGGATTCGCCGCCACCACGTCCGGGGTCGGTTGATTGATATCGGACTCACGCTGCTGGTGCAGACCGCGGCGGCCCACATAGCCAACCGTTACAACGGACTTCCAGAAGATCTCCCTCTGTAAGGTGAAGTTCCAGTTCCAGGCCTCCGGATTGTTGAAATCCCGGCTTTGCGTGGTCACCGTCAGGGGCAGAGCTCTGGCGGTGCTTCCCCCAGGGTTGTCTGCCGATCCGAACGTCACATTCGCGGTCGGCTGGAATGGCGGATTGCCTCCCAGGAAGATCGAATCGCTTACACCCAACCGGGTGAAGAATCGGCCGCCCCCGGCACGGATCACCGTCTTGTCGTTCATCTGGTAAGCGACTCCAACACGCGGCTGCCAATCGTTCCACTGGATATTCGAGTAGTAGTCGGGATACGAACCGCCGCGGAAGAGATAATCATAGGTCCCGGATGTGGACTCGGGGAAGCGGCCTTTGGCCGAATCAGGCCACCCGTTGCCGGGAATCACGAGTCCGTTGTAAAGATCGCCGGAACCATTCTGACCGGCCTCGGGACGAGCGACGGTCATGGTGCCTCATGGTACGTCCCAACGAGGCTTTCAACGCCCATCGCTGGACGCGTGGGTGGTGTTCTGCGCTCGAATGGCACGAGCCTTGGCGTGCCGCCACTTCGATTCCAGCAAAGAGGTGTAGATTTCGCGGAACTACGCTGCCGGGAATACGGCCGCACGGCTGGTGCACAGATCCGTGTGGCGGGTGCGCCGTCGTAGGTGATCAGGTTCTCGGGGTTGCGGGATCCGTTGAAGTTTGAGGGACCCTGGTTAAAGTTAAACGACAGCCCCGCGAGATTTCCACCACGTGCGCCGGGGACCAGCGAAGCGAGTCCTACGGGGTTTCGGCCGTTCAGTTCGAGCGCGTCGATTTGCGACTTGCTCACTACCTGTTGAACCGAGGCGGACTCTGTCTGCAGTGCGGAGGCCGTCGCGCTAACTTCGACAGTCTCAGTAGCCGCGCCTACCGAGAGTGAGGCGTCGATTGACAGGTTCGAACTCGGATCGAGTTTGTTGTTGGAGCTTTCGAACCTTTTGAAGCCCGGAGCCTCCACTCTAATCGAATAGAGACCGGGGGGAATGTTAGTGATCGTGTAATGGCCGGACTCGTCAGACGTCGCTTGACGTTCGAGACCGGTCTGGTTTCGGACAGTAACCTTCGCGTTTGGCACGGACGCGGAACTCGGGTCTCTGATGAAACCCGAGATCGAACCCAGATCCGATTGTGCGTACGTGGCGGTTGATGCACAGAGAAGCACTGCTGAAGCGAGCAGCACCAATCTGAACGAAGTGACATTGTTCATTGGTGTTTCTCCTCAAACCCCCGTTAGGCTGCGTACAGTGTAGCTCGCCAGCCTTGTAGGTTCTCGAGTCGGTCTTTGCACATTCTGCGGTGTTACTTTTGTGCTGGGATTGGTGCTAACTGTGGATAGAGACGTGAAAGTTGAAAACAGACGACTTAGGACCGCGTGCTCGCACCGATGAGAGTTACATCGTTCAAGTTACAGGTCACGTTGCTTAACGGTTAAGTGATGATGAGATGCCCGTCAGACCTGATCGAACCCGAACGTGTGCAGCACCATGTAGAGGATCCAGGAAGTCACGGCCGCGGCGGGAATGGTGAGAATCCATGCCCACGCGATATTCGCAGCCACTCCCCAGCGGACGGCCTTCACGCGCTGAATGGAACCGACTCCTGCGATGGCGCCGGTAATAACGTGCGTCGTGGATACACCCACGCCCACCGCGGTAGCGAGCAGGATGGATGTGGCGGCGGCCGTTTCGGCACAGAATCCGCCGCGTGGTTTTAGTCGCGTGATCTTGGAACCGACCGTATGCACGATACGCCATCCTCCGAAAAGCGTGCCCAGAGCGATGGCGGTACCCGCCGAAACTTCGACCCAGAGCGGCACGGCGAACTTCTGAAGGTATCCCGTGGTAACCAGGACTCCGGTGATGATTCCCATCGTCTTCTGGGCATCATTGGTGCCGTGGGAATAGCTGAAAGCCGCTGCTGAGAGGATCTGTAGCCTGCGGAAATAGACATCCATCTTCTTGGGGCTCGCATTCCGAAAGAGCCAATAAACGGCGATCATCAAGGCATAGGCGGCAATCATTCCGATAAGCGGCGAGATCACCATGAACAGCACGGTTTTCGCCCAGCCTGCGTAGATCAGCACGCTGTGGCTGTTACGGAAACCGTGCAGCATCGCGGCACGGGCCATTGCGGCGCCGGCGTAACCACCGAATAATGCATGGGAGGAACTGGTAGGGAGTCCCAACCACCACGTAAACAAGTCCCACACGATTGCGCCCAGCAATCCACAGAGGATGACATACACCGTCACCACTTTCAGGTCCACCAGTCCCGATCCAACCGTTTTAGCTACAGCCGTGCCAAAAGAGACAACGGAGATGAAGTTGAAAAAAGCTGCCCAGATAACCGCCTGCAGAGGCGACAAGACCCGCGTGGCGACCACAGTGGCCACAGAATTCGCGGCATCGTGAAAGCCGTTAATGAAATCGAAGATCAGTGCGACGGCTACGACTACCAGGACCAGAATCAGTTGGGTGGGCATGAGAGTGACGATGAGTTGTGTGGCAGCGCACAGCTCTCAAGGGTTTTGCCTCGCGAAAACTGCCACTGTCGATTAAGGGGTCCAACCACGAGTATAGTTACATTTCGGTTGTCCATGCGTTACAGCTCGGTTTCAGAAGGGTGCTTTGACCTTTACGGGAAGGGTACGGAAAACTCGACGAACTCGATCGAGGATGCCCGCAGTTGTCCGGCAAGGCCCGAGTACCGCAGCAGTTTCGCCGATTCCCGGAATGTACCGGAACCTTCCGGCGTGAGCGCGAGCCGGTATTCGTCCGTCCGCGTGCGATAAGAATAGTCGATATAGCGGAGTTCGGATCTCCGGGCCAGGTCCATCAGCGCATCCCAGAAGGAACGCCGCCGGAATATCCGCCTCTCGGACCCCACAGCGCGGGGCAGTTCGATCACTTGTCGTCCAACCCGGATACGGGCAACCGAGCACCGGTCGGACCGGAAAGCCCGGGCCGGGTCCGGATTCGGAAAAGCCCCCAGCAGTGCGTAGAGATCGGCGGCCGCCGGCGCGAACGGCTCCCACCGAAAGCGCGATGCTCCCTGAACCACCGCGCCGCGTCCCAGGATCTCGCTCACGCGCGTGAAGTCTTTACCGGTTGTGGCGAGAATGATCCAGACCAACTCGCGCAGTGGAATGGTCTGGGCCACCACGGGAGTCAGGCTGATGGTTCCCGCGGCTTCGGAACTAATACGAACCTGGACGTGCTCGGGCAGCGGCACTATTTCAAAACGGTCTTCGCGACCGACTGATTCTCGTAGTCGTCGGTAATGCGGACTGCCACGGTGCACTCGCCGGATTGCGGCCGGTTGACGATCAACCGGTATTCGAGTTCCAGCGAGTCGGACAGGCGGCCCACGGGTTCCACCAGCGCCCAGTCGTTGCCGTTGAGCGAATAATCAGCGTGGTCGATGACGCTCAAGGCGTCCTTGGCGGTCCAGCGGATCTCGATCTTGCCGTTCGTGGTGGGCGTGGCGGTCAGTCCGACAATCTGTGGCGGTGTGTTGTCGATCAGAAACGGATCGCCGGTGATGTCGCCGGTGAGCGCGTTCCCGGGCGGATTGCTGGGGGAATCGCTGGCGATCACGCGCACCAGATATCGCCCATCGGGGAACGCTGTCGAATCCCAGCTCAAGTACTTGTCGCGAACATCGTCCTTGAGCAACTTCCACTGGGTTTCCTGCTCTCCGCGAATCTCGACGCGGTAGGTCAGGCTGTCGCCGTTTTCATCGGTTGCGGCCCACCGCGCGCCGATGAACCCCTTGGCGTACTGCATGCTCTGTCCCGACGAAAGTTCCAGTCCGAGGCTACTGCCGGCTTTCCTCTTCGCCCCCAGTGCCGGAAGGGTGATGGACTGCGGACTTCCGGACGGAGCTGCCAGTGTAGGAGTCCCGGAAAACTTGTAGTTGGCCGGAGTGATCTCCACCTGGCTCAGCGTCGGCGCGACGTTCTTGGCCATATAGGCGACCTCGATGGCGGTCACCTCGGGAGATTTGCCATCGGCGGCGGCGGTGAGTGTGGCGCGATATTGCAGGAAACGGGACGGGGGCGCGGCTACTCGTCCACCATCACCCGCGATGGGGACCGGAGACCATGCGCTCCAGTTCTTCTGCGGATGGTTCACGTTGCCGCTGCGGGCATCCACCGCGACCTTGCCGCCGTTCAGCGGCCCTTCCAGGCTGAGCCGGCCCCAGTAGGTGAACGCGTTTGCGTCGAAGGGTTCACTTTCGAACGTGCCGGACTTTTCCACTTCCGGTCCGATCCGATACACCTTGCCGATGTTTCCGGTAACCGCAAGAATCCGGCCGCCGGAACCCGCCGCAAATCCCGTGACCTGCGTCGGCGCCAGATTGGCGACCAGGGTATAGAGCAGGTCCGAATCGATGCGATAGATCTTGCCCTTGTTTCCGGTGCCGACGATGGGGCGGCCCTGTGCGTCGATCATCAATGCGTACGCTACGTCCTGCGCGTTCGACCAGATTTTGCGAGGCGCTCCATCGGCTCCGATGCGATATACGTCCGAACCCCCGGCGATCGACGGCGTCGCGGACGGAATCTGCGCAGGCGGGCTTACCATCCGAGGCTGCGCGGTGGTTGGTCCGGCTGCCCCGGAACCCGGCCCCGGTGATGGAACCGGAACCGGCGCGGGAGCAGGAGGAGGAATGAGCGAAGGAGCCGATGCGGAACGATTCCCAACGCCAGCGGCATAGACCGATCCGTCGCCACCCACAGCCACGGCCGTGATTTCCCGCTTGGGAGTCTGATACAAGACGAAGCCATCGCCAGCGGGGGTGATGCGGATAACCAGACCGTTGGGCTCAGTGCCAACGATCAGGTTGCCCGTGCTGTCGATGGCCAGCGAACGGGCGTGCGTCTCCTCGGTTTGAAAAAAGACGGACCCCTTGCCATCGGGAGTGACCTTGTGGATCTCGCCCCGATCGCCGGTGGCGACATAGAGGTCACCAGCTTTCGAGAAGGCCATGGCCCAAATGTATTTGGCTTTCGGATCGTAGAAGACCTGCGCCTTGCCGTTATCGACGCGATACACCTTCCCGTCAGGAGCGGTGGCGGCGTACACACGGTCCTGGGAATCGACGGCAATGGCGTGAATTTCCAGGCCTTCAATCTCGGCCAGCACCTTCGATTTCCCGGCGCTGTCGATTTGAAAGAGCTTGGCGGTGGACCCGGTGGGTCCGCCTCCGCCGGCGTACAGGTTCCCTTTGGAATCCTGCGCAACGGTCCAGAGATAGGGGGTGGAGGAGTCCAGCAACTCGGTGACAACCGGCGCCAGCAGCAGACGTCCGTCGCTGCGGACCGAAAGCCGGCTCAGATTGCCTTTCTCGAATTCATCGATATCGTCCTGGACCCAGTAGCGGGTCTCCACAGCGACAAGAGGAGCAACGGCCGCGGTAAATACCATGGCCAGAAGGGTTCCCCGGCGGAGGCGGCCGTGCCGGGCGGAATTTGTCTGCATCTGAGTGGTCTACTTTACAGTGATTCTCAAGGAGTAGCTTCCAGCGATCACCTGCTCGAACGGAATCGACATCTGCTCGACGGCGCTTTCGGCTGAACTCATCATGTGACGGCTGGCGGTGCGGCCGGTCTGCATCACGTTCAGCACCGAGGCGGGCAGGCTGGGCAGCGTCTTGTCATCGGAATAAATCGTGGGTCGAGGATCCACCAGCGATACGTACAGCCGGTTGTTGGTTCGCTCCTGGTTGATCAGCGAAACGGTCTGTGGAATATCCATGTAGTGGTTCATGGCCCCGGCCGCGCTCTGCATGCGGTTGAGCGTGTCGGCATCGCTCAACAGGATCCGGTGATCGCCCTTGGCCAGTCCGGACGGCAGCTTGATGGAGAACTCGCGCTCGATCCGTTCGCCACGGTATGGCCGCAGAAACACCTTTACCGGGACGGTGGCCCCGGGCGCCACCTCGCTGTTGGGAATCCAGGCGTTTTCGATTGTGGAGATGCGGCGCGCGGGCAGCAGGTCCACGGTGGCGTTCACGCGCTTCAGCCGGGGAGTTTCGACGGAGTTCAGGTACAGGCGGCTGAACTTGTCGCCCCACCAGCCCGCCAGCGCCATGGGCACGGGCACGGGCATCTCGCTGGGCGCCACCATCGTGCTCAACGACAGGTTGGGCATTCCGTCCAGTTCCACTTTGCCGCTAAGGCGGTAGGTGGACTCTTCCGCGAAGTCGTTCAGTCCCTCGATGGAGTTGAACAGGGTCACCATCATCAGGTACGGGGTCCATTTCTGGTTGACGAAGACGTTGAAGTGGAGATCTTTTTCCTTCAGCACCTTGTCGCCGTCGGCGTAAGAGCGGACCTTCACGTCCACGGGGATCATGTCCGATGCCACTCCGAGTTCGCCCATAATGCCGCTGTGACGATCCTGCTTCAGGGCTCCGACGATCTCGGTGGCGTTGCCGATCTTATTCGGCTGATACTGGCTGGAGAGCGTCATCAGGATCTCGCCCTTGCTCATGGGCATATCCACGGGACCGAGATTGAAGAACGGGTGGCCGAAGGCCAGCACGCGTTTGCCGTCGTTATAGGTGACTGTCCCCAGTCCGGTGACGCTCATGTCGCCTGAAACCAACACGCCCGCAACCGGATCGCCCGGTTCAAGCGCGTGCTGCCATCCCGCGGCCGGCTTGGGCGAGTTCAACGCCCCGCTCGCGCCGCCCTGCACGGCGGTCATCCCGAGCTGCTGGAACAGCGGACCAAACTCCTGCAGCGTGCGCTCGCTGAATCCGGAAAACGTGAGCGGCGTCTCAATTGGGACCATCAACTGGCTCGACGCGTCGAACCGTTCGGCCGCCCCAGCCGCCGACACCACCTGGGCCAGCATGTCGCCCGGCACCTCCACCGCGGCCCGCGGCGCGGCCTTGCCGGGAACCTTCGCGTTTGACGGAGTGGCTTTGTCAAAATCGTTGATTTCCAGCATCAGCTCGATGGGAGTGATGCCGCAGATGGCATCGGGCGAGAAGACACTGAGCCTCAGGGCTACGGCGCCAACCAGCTTGCCGTCGATATATACCGGACTGCCGCTCATGCCGCCCGCAACGTTGGTGCGGATCGCCTTGCCGCCCATCTTACCGAGAATGATGTCCTGTTTCGGGCCCCAGGCGTTCTTCATGAGGCCGATGATTTCAATGGGAACGGCTTCCGGTTCTGTACCGGAGAACACAGTCCACGCCGTGGCTTGCATGCCGGGCTTCAGATCGGCTTCGCGGAAGATCTCTACCTTGCCGGCGCGCGGACGGACCATGTCCGAACCGAACGCAGACGATAACGCCGACAGCGCCAACGCGGCGGCCAGTGGAATGAACTGACGTTTCATGAAGCTACTTTCCTCAGGCACGGGAGGTCGAAACTCTGGACCAGTGAGCAACGGCGGGGTATCCGTTTAATTCCATTATCCACCACTCGGCTGCCTTCGGGGACCGTTCTTTTGATCGCTCAAATCGATCAAATCGAAAAACCTATGGTACATACGAAATGAAATCAGCTAAAATGCATCCTACTATAGCTCTATAGCAGCGGTTGGCCTATTCAGCCGCCGGTGTTCGTGAGGAGAACAATGAAATCCAAGTTAACGGCGAAAACTATCCGAATCAGCAGCTTGGCCCTAGCTCTAGCAGCGGCGCCGCTGCTCGCGCAAACTGGTTCAGGCGGAACCACCGGTGGATCCACTTCAGGGGGCGGTACGGCGGCGGCCACATGCTCCACCCCTCCAACATCCATAACCAGCCTAAGCCTCGAGCGTAAGCTGGTCCTGTCACCGGGTATGAGCACAGGGACGGGGACGGGCACGGGTACGGGAATGGGCACCGGAACCGGAACAGCAACGACAACCCCCGGTCCATTTTCCGGAACCAGCCTCTTTACCACGTTGACACCCACTATCCCGGCGAACATCTTAGAGGGTATCCTCGCAGGAGCCATTGAGGTTCGCGAGCAGGTAAATCTGAGCTCAAGCGGGAAGGTGCTCACGGTGTTAGGTTTCACCGTTCAGCCGTCCACTCCGAGTCCCACTGCGCCTAGCAATATACAGGCTACCGCCATCCTGTGGAACTATCAGGTCGACGTGATGAACATCTCTTTCTCGTGCAAGCCTGTGCCTTCGGTCCTGATTGTCGGGAAAATCTCGCAGAATTTCCCGGCCACTCCCTTCGGCGACGCCACCGGAGCACTGGTCGCGGTCGGCTTCGGCTATACCACCGACACTCCGCCTGCCGTCAATAATTTAACGACTCTGGTGCCGGGAATTGCCGGGCTCTATTCTGCAAGCGCAGTGGGTACTCTGAGCTTCCCGCCGCCAACCGTGAATCCTCCGGGTACGACGGCTGGTGCGCCGGTCATCGTGTTCACGCCGGGCGCAACACAATCCACCGCGTCGAAGCAATTGATGTTGGATGCTTCGCAATCGACGGATCCGAACGGCCTCCAGCTCTCTTATGTCTGGACCCAAGTGAACACGAACATTCCGGCAGGTATCGCGAACGGGATGTCGTCCACCCCCTTCGTGACCTTCGGCGGGGGTAAAGGCGACTACATCTTCTCAGTCACCGTTACGAACAGTGCGGGACAAAGTAGTACAGCGATAACAACCATCTCGTATTACGGACAATGACGCATGTTGGGGACAGGCTGCCTGGCGGCCTGTCCCCGACTCGCTCTCTACCGCAAGCTATCCGCAGTGACAAACACCGGCTCGATGTCGGTGGGAATATCAGCCAGCCGGTCGATGGCCTTCTGGATTTCAGGCCGCACTACGGCCAGCTTCTGCAGCATTTGGTTCGCCCCCGCGTAATCCCCTTTCGCCTCAATGGTGAGCAGATCGCGAGTCAGGTCCGTAACGGCACTCTTGATGATGTCGAAGCGGACCGCGAATGTCCCGTCGGGAGCCATGGTGAAGGCGCCCTTATCCAGCAGGTAGTTCAGCTGAAGCGCCATGCCCCGGCCGTGCGCCTCCTTCGTCCCGAATCGCAGGCTGCGGAACGAGGAAGCTAAAAATGTTGTGTAGAGCTTATGCTCTGCTTTGGGCAGCATGCCGTGGTCATACATGTACTGCAGCATGAACAGGCCCGTGGCATCGGCCTTCGCTTCTTCGATGGCGCTATACAGTTCCTTCAACTCGTGCCGGACCGTCGTGGCCTGTGATGCGACCTGGATCTGGTGTGGACCGATTCCATGGCTCAACTCATGCGCCAGAATGTGAGTGAAGAACTCGTCGAAGCTCAATTCCGCCTGTGCATTTTTCGGAAGCATGCGCGCCGCGATCGGCTTTAGAATCTTATCGAACTTCGCTTCCTGCACGTTCTTGAGCATCACCCGCTTGCTGCCCTTCTGCTGGACCACACGTTCGTCGTTGGGCAGGTTGTAGGCGGCGG
The DNA here is from genome assembly GCA_963737465.1 of uncultured Acidobacteriota bacterium. Lineage (GTDB taxonomy): Bacteria > Acidobacteriota > Terriglobia > Bryobacterales > Bryobacteraceae > TMP-7. The sequence continues at coordinate 624,353 of CAVTTC010000009.1, read as the reverse complement.
TCTGAACCGCATGGGCGGCGTCGCCGGTGGCGATCACTTCATTCACTACCCGGATGGGAGCCGATGCACCCAGTTTGGGGTTGCGGAACCGGGGGTCGATGGGCAGGTTGTTTTCGATCTCCTGCAGGTGATCGGCGAAGAACTTCACCTTGTTCGTCTCGGCGTCGTCACGGATGTTGACGTAGGCCTCGAAGGCCGCTTTGTACCCGAGCAACTCATCCGTATAGGTTTCGTAAGGGCCGATGGTGATATCGATGGGCGCGTCCAGGTCCATCCACGCCACATCGCTCGCGTAGTAATCGTTGGACAAGAACGCGACCGCCCTCAGCTCCAGAAACCGTTTTAGCGTAGCGTTCGCAGTGAGCGCCGCGGCCTCCCGTAGAAGCTTTGCGCAGTGGTCGAGATCCGCCTTGTACGCCTCGCTGTACCAGGCCAGTTTCAGCGACTTACTCTGCGCATCCCGCCGCACCACGGTGAAGAAGCCCAGCGCGGCGGCGTGTTCCTTCGGCGGCATCGCCTTGGCCCAGCGTTCGAACTCTTCGCGGCTCATGTCTTCGGGATAGAAGTTCGCGCCCGCCGGTTTCTTCGCGGGCACACCCGCGACGAAAGCCGTGTGGCCGTCGAGATCGGACCACGGGCCCTTGTTCAACCAGAAGTAATGCAGCCGCGCCTTGCCGTCGGCCGACGTGTCCTGTGTCAGCTTTTCGTAGAGAGCGCGATCGCCGCTCCAGAGCTGATCCATGTAGATGAAGTCGTAGATGCGCGCGGCCTCGACCAGTTTGGCGAGAGCTTTTCGATCTCCGGCGTCCAGCGTGGATAGATTGACGCGCATCTCTGCCTTGGCGAAGCGGGCGGCCATCCGGTTCAAGTCGGGCAAATCAGGGACTGCGGCTGAGGTAGTCAGCATAACGGCGACAAGCAGCGTAACAGGTCTCATACTGCTAAGCTCAGTATAGTTTTCTTCCATCGACCTATGCGCCTGCCTTTAGTTCTCCTCGCCGCGATTTCCGTGTTCGGCCAATCCGCCGTGCCCCGGCCCGAGTATCCTCAGCCGCAGTTCCAGCGAGAGCTCTGGATGACTCTCAACGGGCCGTGGGAGTTCGAATTCGACGACTCCCATGCCGGCGTCGCCAGGAACTGGGCCGCTTCGAACCGGAAATTCAGCCGTAACATCACCGTGCCGTTCTGTTTTGAAAGCAAGTTGAGTGGAATTGGCGATACCTCGTTCCATTCGGAGGTTTGGTATCGGAAGGCATTCACGCTGTCCCCGGCCTGGAAGGGCAAACACGTATTGCTGAAGTTCGGCGCAGTGGATTACCGGGCCTGGGTGTGGCTTAACGGTCGCTCGCTCGGATTTCACGAAGGCGGCAACGTTCCGTTCTCTTTCGATGTCACGCCGCTGCTGAACGCCGGGCCGAACACGATTACGGTCCGCGTGGAGGATCCTCCGACGGACCGCTTCATCCCGCGCGGCAAGCAGTATTGGGAGCCGAAATCGAGAGGCATTTTCTACACACGCACGACGGGCATCTGGCAGCCGGTATGGCTGGAGGCCGCGGGCGAAAGCTACCTGGAGCGCGTGCGGATGACTCCCGCGGTTGACGGCACCCTTCGGATCGACGCCGAGGTGGTGAACCCGTCTGCCGAGGCTACGCTGACGGCGCGGATCCTGGATGGGACCACCACGGTGGCGACGGCGACCGTGGCCGTTCGCGGATCCCGCGTGGCGGTGCTCACCGGTGTCCCGTCGCCGAAGCTGTGGTCGGTGGCCAATCCCAACTTGTACACGGCGGTGTTCGAGCTCGCGAAGGGTGAAGCGCTGGATCGCGTGAGTTCGTACCTCGGGTTCCGGTCGGTGTCGGTGGAGAACGGGCGCGTGCTGCTGAACGGGCGTCCGGTGTACCTGAAGTTCGTACTGGATCAGGGCTACTGGCCCGAGAGCACGCTCACTCCGCCAACCGACGAGGCTATGCAGTACGACATCCGCATGACCAAGGCGATGGGCTTCAACGGCGCGCGGAAACACCAGAAGGTGGAAGATCCGCGGTTTCTGTACTGGGCGGACAAGATGGGGTTCCTGGTATCGGGCGAGATGGCCAATGCTTATGAGTTCGACGATGAGTACGTGCGCCGATTCACGGTCGAGTGGACCGAGGCCGTCCAGCGCGACTACAACCATCCGTCAATCATCATCTGGAATCCGATCAACGAGAGCTGGGGTGTCCCGAACATCCGCGATCCCCGCCAGCAGCAGCATTTGCGCGCGATGTACACATTGACGAAGTCGCTGGATGCGACGCGGCTGGTGATCGACAACGAGGGTTGGGAGCACACGGACATGACGGATCTGTTCGCCATTCACGATTACGCGCGCAACGGTGAGTTGCTGTGGGAAAAATACAAGGATTCCGTGAAGACCGGATTGATACCGTCTAACTCACGGCAGCCCTTGGCGCCGGGGTTCAAGTACAACGGGACGCCGATCTATCTGTCGGAGTTCGGCGGGATCGCGTTTATACCGGCTGGTGCACAGGTGCCCGGCGAATCGTGGGGATATTCGGGGGTGGAGAAGACAGCGGAATCGGCGCTGGCGAGGTTGCAGAGCCAGTTCGACGCAATCGCACGGCTGGGGTTTGCGGGGGTGTGTTACACGCAGATCACGGACGTGGAGCAGGAAGTGAACGGGCTGATGACGTATGACCGGAAGCCGAAGTTTCCGGTGGAGCAGGTGAAGGCGATCGTCGATGTGTTGGGGAATTAGGAGGAGGGCAACGTCGCTGGCGAGGTGGTCGTTACGGTTTGCTTCGCTTTCGGCATGACCACCCGTGTGGTTTTCCAAAAGTCGATCGGTTGGCCGCGCGTCCGCATCGGTCTTGATCGCTCTCCGAAGTTGGTCGTCAGTCAGTAAACTGACTCGATTCCAGTCGCTGAGTGGTTTAACGGATGGCTTGCCAATACGCTTCTCCTTCACGTCCTGACGGCGTCCGAGAAGGCGATGGAGCGCATTTACACCGATATCGTCGTTTCAAAATGGCGGGACTGAGAGTCCCGCGCAGGCCGAGGGGCCTGCCCCACCGCGGACTCGAGTGACCAGAGATGCCCGAAGTCCAGGCTGGGCTGAAGTCCCGCGAACGACAGGCTGAATGCCTGTCCCACCTTGGATTTCTACGCTTTCACCGGTGCAGCCGCCGGTTTCGCGCCGGGCAGGCCCAACTTGTCGATCTCGTTGAAATACACCCGGCGATTCTCGTCCATGGCCTTGTTGGACAACATTACGGCGACCGAGTCGGCCATGCCCACCTCGAGATCCGCACGCGGGCGCTTGCCGTCGCGGCAGTTCTGGAAGAACGTGCTCAGCTCGGTGTCCACCGGATTGGTGTCCTCTTCCTGAACCATCACGCCCTTCGAATACAACCACCGGCGGGCGAACTTCACTTCGCGCTCCAGGAAGCTGTCGTTCTTGGTGATGTTCAAATCGTCGAACATCAGCGGAATCGGACGGCTCGCGCCTCCGGCCACCATCGTCGCGCCCGCTACCGCGGCGGCTTCCTTCTTCGCCTTTTCCTTCTCGACTTGGGTCTCCTTGGGAGGTTCCCGGTACCACCAGGCGACGGCGTGATGGATATCCTCGCCCACCGTCAGATGCACCGTGCCGTCGGTGCCCATAATGATCTCGCCCATCTCGGAGCGGCTAGCGTTGAACAGGGTCGAGTGCTGGTTGGTGCTGATTCCCGACCACGTCAACTGCTGGTTTTTCGGGTAGTGATAGATCAACTGCACGTTATCGTAGACATCCCGGCCGTCTGTCAGGTCGTTAAGGCTGCCATAGCCTTGCACCCACTCCGGCGAGGATCCGAACATCCAGTCGGCCACGTCCACCTGGTGCGACGTCAGCTCAGCCACGAGTCCGCCCGAGTACTTGCGGTACAGGCGCCAGTTAGCCAGGTTCGTGTCGCCGCCCGGCTTCATGGTCCAGAGCGAACTGGGCTTGTTGATCATGTTGCGATGCCACTGGGCGTGGATATACTTCACCTGGCCCAGGACGCCCTTGTCCACCATGTCCTTAACGGTCTGGTAGAACTTGCTGTACCGGCGTTGGAGTCCGGTCTGTAGGGTCTGCTTGGGATGCTGCGCGGCCAGCGCACGAAGCCCGTGGACCTCTTCCGGCTTGAACACCAGCGCCTTTTCACAAAACACGTGCTTGCCGGCCTGTAGCGCATCCGTCGTGATCGGATAGTGCATGAACAGGGGCGTCGTAACAAAAACGGCATCGACGTCCTTCTGCGCCAGCAACTCCCGGTAGTCCTTGAAGGTCTTCGGACTACCGCCGATCGTCTTCACCCCCTTGTCGAGAGCGTCCTGCTGCAGGTCGCACAGGGCGACACAGCGGCCGTTGTCGATCTTGGCCAGGTGCTTCAAGAGGTAAGAACCGCGGCTGCCGGTACCGACCATGCCGAACTGCACCTGATCGTTGGCGGCCTTAACGGTTTGGATGGCTGGGAAACCATCGATCTGCGACACGGCGGCGGCAGCGAGGCCGGCTGCGCCCGCCATTTTGACGACATCTCGACGGGTCAGATCGTCGTTTTTGGGCATGTCCGGGAGAACTCCTAGAGTCTTTACAATTCTGAGTCTATCGGGTCTGGCCAGGGAATTCAAACTGCCCCGGCCGGGCGGACCGAGTGAACTTTCCCGGCGCGATCAGCGTATCGTGTGGTGGGGAAATATCCTCATGCTGACATTTCTGATCTGGTGCGTCCTTTTCATCTTCTGCTGGCCGCTGGCGATGCTGGCGCTGATCCTGTACCCGATCGTCTGGCTGATCCTGCTACCCTTCCGGATTGTGGGAATCGCGGTAGGCGGCGTACTGGAGCTGATCTGGGCGCTGATCACCTTGCCGGCGAGAGTGGTCCGCCGAATCGCCTGAAACGGAAAAGCAGGGAGAGTCACTACCCATCCGCGCGCGGCTGGAAAACCGGCGCGCGTACAGCGGTCATAGCGTTCCAACCGACTCAGGACGATGGGGCGCAGGTCCGCGTCAAACCAAAGGAGTGACTCAAAAATGGCAACCATATCAGGCACCACGCTCAGCATCGTGGGCCTCAATGCGACAACAGTATCGGCGACAGTCAAGTACACACTTACCCCCAGCGCGATCGAGAAGCTGGCGGGCACGGTGTTTTCGGAGAGCATCAGGCTGGTCGGGGACGATCCCGGCATTCTGAGCGACATCACGGTAGCGAACCTGCCGGCCCAGGTGTTCGCAGTGTCGTCAGCGACGGTGAACGTCGCCCGCACGCGAACAATCAACCTTCTGAAGTCCGCGCTGAACGAGGATCCGGGGTTCGCATCCACCGGCGCTGAGCTGTCGGACGAAATCCTGGGCAGCGTCAAAATTAGCTACGCCGCCAATGCGCCGACCACACCGACACTTCCACCGGTTGCGACGAGCAACGTCGTTTCCGGGGCATGGAAGTAGTTCCGCGTTCGGTACACAATCAAAGCGCGCGCGGGTCAGTAACCCGCGCGCGCTAACCCGCGCCCGCCAATCCTGGAAACTAAAGCCCGCCGTGAGAACTCAGCCGCTCATCGCCGCCAGGAACTCCGAATTGCTCCGGGTCCGGTTCAGCTTGTCGAGCAGCAACTCCATGCTCTCACTCGGCGATAGCGGGTTCAGCACCTTGCGCAGCACCCACACCCGATTGAGTTCTTCCTTCGAAATCAGGAGTTCTTCCTTGCGGGTTCCGCTCTTGCTGATATCGATGGCCGGGAATACACGCTTGTCCATCAGCTTGCGGTCCAGATGGACTTCCATGTTGCCGGTTCCCTTGAACTCTTCGAAGATCACGTCGTCCATGCGACTGCCGGTGTCGATCAGCGCCGAAGCGATGATGGTCAGTGATCCGCCTTCCTCGATGTTGCGAGCCGCGCCGAAAAAGCGCTTGGGACGCTGTAGCGCGTTGGAATCGACGCCGCCCGAGAGCACCTTGCCGGACGGCGGCACCACGGTGTTGTAGGCGCGCGCAAGACGGGTGATGGAGTCGAGCAGAATCACCACGTCACGCTTGTGCTCCACCAGGCGCTTGGCCTTCTCGATCACCATTTCAGCCACCTGCACGTGCCGCGATGCGGGCTCGTCGAAGGTGGAACTGATGACTTCACCCTTCACGGAGCGCTGCATGTCCGTGACTTCCTCGGGACGCTCGTCAATCAACAGCACGATGAGCGTGACATCGGGATGATTGGTGGTGATGGAGTTGGCGATGGACTGCAGTAGCATCGTCTTGCCCGTACGCGGCGCAGCGACGATGAGCCCACGCTGTCCCTTGCCGACCGGAGTCAGCAAGTCCATCACGCGGCCGGAGTAGTTCTCCTTGGTGGTCTCCAGGCGCAGGCGCTCGTCGGGATAGAGCGGCGTCAGGTTATCGAAGAAGATCTTGTTGCGCGCTTCTTCTGGCGGCTCGAAGTTGATCGCGTCCACCTTGATGAGGGCGAAGTACCGTTCCCCTTCCTTCGGCGGCCGGATCTGGCCCGAGATGGTGTCGCCGGTGCGCAGGTCGAAGCGGCGGATCTGTGACGGTGAGACGTATACGTCGTCGGGGCCGGGGAGGTAATTGTACTCCGGCGCGCGGAGAAACCCGAATCCGTCCGGCAGACACTCCAGCACGCCTTCAGAAAAGATCAGACCGCTCTTTTCCGCCTGCATCTGCAGGATTTTGAAAATCAGCTCCTGTTTCCGCAGGCCAGCTGTTCCCGTCACGCCCATGTCTTTGGCGATCTGGTTGAGCTTCTGGATGCTCATATCCTTCAGCTCCACCAGGTCGAGGGTGGGCGTTCCGTTCTTCTGCTGCTCGCGCTGGGCGGCGCCAGGATTATGGCCCCTTCTCGACTGACCGGTCCGCTGGGTTTCAGCCGGACGCCCGTCTGCTTTCGCCTCGGCGGCACGCACCTCCGCCGCTTTTGGCTCCGGTTTGGCCTCCGCCCTGGTTTCCCCCTTCGGCTCGGTTTGGACGCGAGTCTCCCGGCCGTCAGGCTTCGATTCACCCTGCGCCCTTTCGGCGCTCCGGTTCTGCGGTTTGGGCTCGGGTCTGGGCTCCGGTTTTGTTTCCGGCTTGGGCTCCGCTTCGCCCTCTACTACCCCAGGGTTGGTTCCCGGTTTTCCTTGATTTTCCAGATCGTTTGCCAAATTTCCCTCACTCCCCGGCCTGTCACGGCCGAGAACGGCACCAAATCACCTTCCTGGCATTGCTGGCGCATGGCGGTGATGCCGTTCCGTTCTTCCCGTTGCGTCAGCTTGTCTACTTTCGTCGCGACAGCCAAATACGGCCGCCGGTGGAACTCCAGCCATCGTTTGAGTTCCAGGTCCTTCTCCATCCAACCCCGCCGCGCATCCAGTAGTACGATGCACAACCGGAGCGGTTCCCGTCCCAAGAGGTAGAAGTCGATCAGATTCTTCCACTCCGCCTGTATGTGCTTGGGAACCTTTGCGAAACCATAACCGGGCAGGTCGGCGAAAACGAATTGGTCGCCAATCTGATAGAAATTGATCTGTTGCGTGCACCCTGGCCGACTACTTACGAACGCCAGTTCCTTCTGTTTGACCAGCGCGTTCAGTAAGCTGGATTTCCCAACATTGCTTCTGCCCAGAAACGCGACTTCAGGAACCCCGCGAGCATTTTCCGGAAACTGTTCCGGCCTGGCTGCACTTATTATAAACCGAGCTTCCATTCAGTTGTCGGTTGCCAGTTTGTCAGTTGTCAGTTCGGCCCGAGACCCACCGTGCGCTCGTGTCTGACAACTGACCACTGATCACTGACAACTAGTGGGTCACTTTCTCTTCCGTCGTTTTTGCTGCGCTCGCTTCCGTTCCCGGTATGGGCATCGGCAGCGGTTCCACTTCCCGTTCCAGCGCCAGCTTCAGAACCTGATCCATGGACGTGACAAAACTTAGAGTCATATCCTTCCTGATATTCTCAGGAATGTCCGGAAGATCTTTTTCGTTGTCCTTCGGCAGGATCACCTGATGGATGCCGTGCCGGTGTGCCGCGAGCAGTTTCTCTTTCAGCCCCCCGATACCTAGCACCCGGCCTCGTACCGTGATCTCACCCGTCATCGCCACATCGGCGCGGACCGGGATGTTCGTCAAGGCGCTGCAGATGCTGGTGGCCAGGGTGATTCCCGCGGACGGACCATCCTTCGGGATGGCTCCCTCCGGAACGTGCACGTGAATGTCCAGATGCCGGTAGAAATCCCGCGCCAAACCTAGCGTATGGGCGCGGGACCGGACGTAACTCATGGCGGCGTGCGCGGATTCCTGCATGACGTCGCCCAGTTTGCCAGTGGTTGTGAGTTTCCCGCGGCCTTCCATAATGGTGGCTTCCGTGGTCAGGATGGAACCGCCCACCTCCGTCCACGCCAGCCCCACCGTCGCACCCACCTCGTTCTGTTTCTCCAGTTGCAGGTCGCGGAACTTTTGCGGTCCGAGATAATCCACCACCGTCTTGCCTGTTATAACCGCCTTGTCAAGGGCGGGCTTGGCTTCTTTGCCGTCCTCCGGCAGGGTGTTGACGACACTGCGCGCCACCTTGCGGCAGATATTCCCGATCTCGCGCTCCAGGTTGCGAACCCCCGCTTCGCGCGTATAGGACTGGATCAGCGTCTGCAGACCCTCGTCCTGAAACTCGATCTGGTCGCCCTTCAAACCGGTTTGTTCGGTCTGCTTCTTTACCAGAAAGCGCTTGGCGATCTCCATCTTCTCGAGTTCCGTATAACCCGATAGCCGGATCACTTCCATGCGGTCCTGCAAAGCTGGCGGAATCGTGTGCAGCACGTTCGCCGTGGCGATGAAGAACACCTGGCTCAAATCGTATTCGACATCCAGGTAATGATCGACGAACATGTAATTCTGTTCGGGATCCAGGACTTCCAGCAGCGCCGCCGACGGATCCCCGCGGAAATCCATCGACATTTTGTCGATTTCGTCCAACATGAAGACCGGATTTCGCGTGCCGGCCTTCTTCATCATTTGGATGATCTGCCCCGGCAAAGCGCGCCGATGTAGGTGCGGCGATGGCCGCGAATCTCGGCTTCATCGCGCACTCCGCCGAGCGACATGCGGATGAACTTCCGCCCCGTGGCCTTGCCGATGGACATGCCTAGCGAGGTCTTGCCGACGCCCGGAGGGCCGACGAACATCAAAATAGAACCCTTGGGATTCTTTACCAGCCGGCGGACCGCCAGGAACTCGAGGATGCGCTCCTTGATCTTCTCCAGGCCATAGTGGTCCGACTCCAGCACCTGCTGGGCGAAAGTCAGATCCCGGATTTCCTTGGTCTTCTTCTTCCACGGCACTGCCAGCAGCCAGTCCAGGTAGTTGCGGGACACGGTGGACTCGGCCGACATGGGCGGCATGTTTTCCAGCCGCCGCAGTTCCGCAATCGCCTTGTCATAGGCGTCCTTGGTCATCCCGGCCGCTTCGATCTTCTTCTTGAGTTCATCGAACTCGCTCTTCTCGCCGCGGCCGAGCTCCTTCTGAATCGCCTTGATTTTCTCGTTCAGGTAGTACTCTTTTTGCGCCTTCTCCATCTGACGCTTCACGCGGCCCTGAATGGTGCGATCGACGTTCAGCTTCTCAATCTCGATGTCGAGCATCTCCGCGACGCGGGTCAACCGGTCGATCGGATCGAAGATTTCCAGCAGTTCCTGCTTCTCTTCAATGGTCAGCTGCAGATTGGCGCCCACCGTGTCGGCCAGTTTACCCGGCTCGTCCACACGGATGGCGGCGATCATGGTCTCGTAGTTCAGGTTCTGGCTGAGTTTGACGTACTGTTCAAACAGCGTCGTCACGCGTGTCGTGAGAGCTTCGAGTTGAGTACCGGCCTCCACTTTGAAGTGGAATGTCTTGACGACCGCCTTGAAAAAGCCTTCGTCCTCGCTCACGCTGACGATCTTGCCGCGCTCGACGCCTTCCACCAGGACCTTGATATTCCCATCAGGCAGCCGGAGACTCTGGACAATATTGGCCACCGTACCAACGGTGTAAATCTCGTCGGGCCGCGGTTCGTCGATGCTCGCGTCGTGCTGGGTGGCCAGGAAGATCTTCTTGTCGGAGGCCAGTGCCTCCTCCAGCGCGCGAACGCTGGATTCCCTCCCCACGACAAACGGCGTCATCATGAACGGAAATATGACGACGTCCCGGATGGGCATCATCGGCAAGCGCCGTGTGTCCGACTTTTCTTTGGATGTAAGCATTTGGAAAGTGGTCAGTGGTCAGTGATCAGTAGTCAGTTTCAACAGCGCCCGAGCCAGTTCCCTGTCCGAACTGACTACTGACCACTGACCACCGACCACTGTAAAAAGCCGACTAGCCGGCTTTTTCGAGCAGGGCCATATTGATCTTCTGCGACAGCACCATCTCCTTGGTGACCAGGAACTCGCGAACCTTCTTGTATGAGGGGAGATAGTACATCAGGTCCAGCATCAGATCTTCGAGGATCATCCGCAACCCGCGGGCGCCCACTTTCCGCTCCATGGCTAAAGCGGCGATGGCTTCGAGCGCCTCGTCCGTAAACTTCAGTCTAACATTTTCAAATTCGAACAGCTTCTGATACTGGCGAATGATGGCGTTCTTCGGCTTGGACAGAATCTGGACGAGCGCTTCTTTGCTTAGATCCTCCAGCACGCCCACCACCGGAAGCCGTCCCACAAACTCCGGAATGAACCCGAAACGGATCAGGTCAAAGGGCTGCACCTGGTCGAGCATCATCGTGTCCCGGCGGCTCGAATAGACCTTCTTGGAGTTCTCATCGTCCGGCGTGAACCCGATGGTCCGGGTGCCCACACGCCGAGCGATCACCTTCTCCAGGCCTACAAACGCACCGCCGCATATGAACAGGATGTTCGCTGTGTCCACCGGCGTGAATTCCTGATGCGGGTGCTTGCGTCCGCCTTGCGGCGGGACGTTGGCGATGGTCCCTTCCAGGATCTTGAGCAGCGCCTGCTGCACGCCTTCGCCCGACACGTCGCGAGTGATCGACGGGTTCTCGTCCTTCCGCCCGATCTTATCGATCTCGTCAATATAGATGATACCTTGCTGGCAGCGTTGAACGTCCCAGTCGGCATTCTGCAGCAGCCGGAGGATGATATTCTCAACGTCCTCACCAACATAACCCGCTTCGGTCAGAGTGGTGGCGTCCACGATCGCGAAGGGCACATCCAGAATCCGCGCCAGAGTCTGCGCGAGAAGCGTCTTTCCGGTACCGGTGGGCCCGATCAGCAGGATGTTCGACTTGGACAGCTCGACGTCCGCCCCCCGCTGCTTGTTCATCTGAATTCGCTTGTAATGGTTGTAGACGGCCACCGCAAGCTTCTTCTTGGTAGCCTCCTGTCCCACTACGTACTGGTCCAGGTACTCCTTCAATTCCAATGGTTTAGGGAGCTTATGCGGCGACCCATAAGGCTGATCATGACGATCATCCTCGAGAATGCTGTTGCATACAGCAATGCATTCATCACAGATATAGGCGCGAGGATAGTCGCTGGGCGAAGAGATTAACTTTCCAACAACGTCCTGGCTCTTATGGCAAAAAGAACAACGTAAGGAATCGTCTGACCCAGCGCGCTTCACACGGATTCTCCGGGACTATGAAAAGTCACCAAACTACAACCGTCCGAGTTTTCAATTTGATTATAGCATCCACCCTCGGGCGAAAACCCGGAAAACTGAGCAGTTCGGGACACGGCGCTTCTACCCACTTGGGGAGGTTGACATGGGCGGACGGAGCGACTCTCAGCTGTAGGCCACCTCTCAGCTCTTGCTCTCGCCAGAAACCGGGCCAGCGCCCCAACGTCCCCGAACAGCTTCCCGAATTCGTTCCCGCTCCTCAGGGGTCATGCGCTCACAGCGTTCTTCCATCCGGCGGCGCATATTGGAGCGGCCGGAACCGCGGCATCCAAAGCCTCCGAAGAGGATCCGGCACAACGCCAGCATCCCAAGCGCCTGCCAGAACGTAATCTCGCGCCAGCCGAACAGTGGCGGTAGCAGCCAGTTCCACAATTGCCGCACCACTTCGCCGCCTAGAGCGATAAACAGCAGAATACCTACAATCGCCAACGGCGCAATGTAAATCCATTTCCTTCTCATGTTCAGTCCCTCATGCTTTCCCGAATTCGTCGTACAAGCTTTGCAACCGCTCGCGGAGATGGAGCACCGCATAGCGTTTTCGCGAGAGCAGCGTGTTCACGCTCACGCCGGTCTCCGCAGCCATCTCCTTGAAGCTGTGCCCTTCCAGTTCGTGCGCAACGAACACGGCGCGCTGCTCCTCCGGTAGTTCGTCAACCGCCAGCCGGAGCTCATCCAGCAACATACCGCGGGCGTACAGCGCCTCCGGTCCCGCTTCGGCTGAAGGCAGCAGGTCTTCCAACCTCAGTGATTCGTCGTGTCCGTCCGTGATCGCGGCATCGCTGAAACTCTCCGGTTTCTTCTTCCGGAACAGATCCGTAATGCGATTGCGCGCGACACGAAACAGCCAGCCGGTGATGTGGTCAATCGGCATCAGCAGGCGGTTCGCCTCTACCAACTCGTAGAAAACGTCCTGCAGGATGTCTTCGGCGTCGAGCCGGTCGGGCACGCGCCGGCGGATGAAGTTCAGCAGCCGGGACTGCTCCCGCTCCACCACATCAGTGATCCGCTGATCCTGTTCAAGTGCCATCCGCTCGAGCCTCACCGGCCCCTCTATCTACGCTTGTAGACGAATGAGGGGGTGCGGATATTGTATAAGCGTAAAAACCCCTGGTCGCGAACGTAGATGTTAACCGCGTGAATACGAAGATGTGGACTCTGCCGTTGCGGCCCCCGCAGAGGAGTACTGCTCATTGGCAGTAATTATAGGACGCGGGTGAACTATCGCCTGGCCAGGATATAGAAAGATGCCGGGACGGTTCCCGTTTCGGTCACCTTCAGGCCTGCTTCCTGCACGCTCGCCTCCCACCACGGCGCTCCCCGAAAACCACCGTGCGCTAACAGCGGTCCGAATGCGAACCGCAGCCAGGGATCCCGGCCGTTGACGATCACCATCAGAAACTCACCACCCGGCTTCAGAACACGCGACGCTTCCGCCAGCGTCTGCTTCGCTCCGTCCCGGCCTAAATGGTCCACTGCGTAGGAACTGACGACGCCGTCGAAGGTTGCATCCTCGAAGGGCAGCTTGCGCATGTCGCTCGTGACGATGGACGCCCTCTGATCGACACCCGCGGCCTTCAAGTTGGCGAGCAGCCGTTGCTGCGGAGTCTCGCTGTGACCGAAGTGGTTGTCGAAGGACTCTCCGAAGAGATCGAGCGCTACCAGTGTCGCCTTCGGCCGTGCCGACAAGAGCATGATCGACGATCGTCCCGTCCCCGCCCCCAGGTCCAATACCCGGCCCGTTCCGGTGCGGAGGAAGTTCTCGGTCGGCAAAGCTGCAACCGAGTTGATGTTCACGCCGAATCGAATCAGAAGGAATACGCTTGCCGCCCACAAGGTGACAACGCCCAGCAGAACAAGCGACCATTTTGACCACTTGCGCCAATAGCCCAACAGCAAAAGCGCGCCCACCATGCCGGCCACCGCCAGGTGCCCATAGCCCAGCCACCACGGATAGCCGAAATCGAGTGAAGCAGTCATACCGTCCATGATCCATCATCCATCGAAGCCGGAGTTCACACAGAGCCTTGAGCCCCGGGCCGGGGCCTGTGCTCTGGCCTCTGTGCTCTGGCCTCTGTGTGAAACTCCGGCGTGCGTTAGAATGATGGCTCGTGAAAGCCCTCGTCGCCTTACTCTTCGTGTGTTCGCTCGCCGCCGCCCAGGAACGGTGGCAGGCGAGGTCCATGGTCATCACTCAGCGCGGGATCGTCGCCACCAGCCAGACCCTCGCGTCCCAGGCCGGCGCGGCGATCCTGGCTCGCGGTGGATCGGCCGTCGATGCGGCAATCGCCGCGAACGCCGTCCTCTCCGTCGTCGAACCCATGATGTGCGGCATCGGCGGTGACCTCTTCGCCATCTACCGGGATGCCCGCTCCGGAAAGTTGACCGGCATCAATGCCAGCGGCTGGTCGCCGAAAGCCCTCTCGATCGAGTACCTGAAAGCGCATGACTCCTATGCCATGCCCTCCACCGGAATCCATACCGTTACGGTTCCTGGAGCGGTTGACGGATGGGCCAAAATGCATCAGCGCTTTGGCCGGCTGCCCTGGCGCGATCTTATTCCGGCCCGCCATTTATTACGCCCGCAACGGCTTTCCGGTGACCGAGATCATTCAATATGACTGGGAGGCCAGCACGGGGAAACTCAAACGCGACCCCAACGCCGCCCGGGTCTTCCTGAAAGACGGGCGCGCTCCACAGACCGGCGACATCTTTCGAAATCCCGAACTGGCCGCGGCGCTCGAACTGATTGCATCCCAGGGCTCGGCGGCCTTCTATCGCGGACCCATCACCCAGGCCATTTTGGAAACGTCAAAGCGCCTCGGAGGAACGCTGTCGGTCGAGGACTTCGCGGAATTCCAGAGCGAATGGGTGCAGCCGATCTCGACGGATTACCGCGGTTGGACCGTATACCAACTCCCGCCCAACGGACAGGGCGTGGGCACGCTGGAAATGCTGAACATCATGGAGCAGTTCCCTCTTCCCGAGTACGCACAGAACAGCGCCGAGGCATTCCATTTCAAAATCGAAGCGCAGAAACTGGCGTACCAGGACCTGCGCCACTGGGTGGGCGATCCTCGTCTGGTCAAGGTCCCACTGAAGGGGATGCTCTCGAAGGAATACGCCCGCGAGCGCGCGAAACTGGTGGATCCCAAGCAGGCGCGTTGCGATTCGGCTCCCGGTGAGCCGCCGGGCCACGGCAACACCGTGTACCTCAGTGTGGTGGATGCAGAGGGCAATATTGCGTCCTGGATTCAGAGTATTTCCGACATCTTCGGTTCGGGCGTGGTGGTGGATCGCATGGGCTTTCATTTGCAAGACCGGGGCGGCGGATTCTCTTTCGACGCATCGCACCCCAATGCCCTGGCGCCCCGCAAGCGGCCGTTTCACACCATCATTCCGGGATTCATGGAAAAGGGCGAACTTCATATCGGCTTCGGCATCATGCGCGGGACCAATCAACCCCAGGCGCAGGCCCAGTTCGTTTCGAATGTCGTCGATCACCACATGAACGTGCAGGCGGCTCTCGAGGCGCCGCGGTTCACCAAGGCGAACTTGGGCGGCTGCGATGCGCTCATTGAAGCTCGCGTTTCGCCCGGCGTCCAGGAAGAATTGAAGCGTCGCGGCCATCACCTGGCGGTTGGCGGCGAGTATTCGGGGATGGTGGGAGGTGGACAGGCGGTCCTGCACAATTCCAAAACGAAGGTAAACTATGGAGGTTCGTCGCCGCGTAAGGATGGCGCCGCGATACCCGAGCCTGACCCGTTTTTCGCGACTTCAGGGCGAAAGGTTAGCCCGTAAACGTCGAAGGCCCGAAACCGCGTGAGGGACTCTGGGAAAAAGGCCCGAACGCCGGACGCAACCAACTAAGAGGGGATTCATGAAAGCCTGGCAAGTGACTGACTGGTGTGAGCCCGAAGGCATGCGATTCGTCGACGTACCACTGCCCGAACCCGGACCCACCCAGGTCCGCATCCGCAATCACGCGATATCGCTCAACTTCTTCGACCTGCTGCAGATCCAGGGCAAGTACCAGGTGCGGCCGGTCTTCCCATTCACTCCCGGCGCCGAGGTTGCCGGCGTTGTGGATGCCGTGGGATCGGAGGTCAGCACGCTGACTCTGGGGGACCGCGTAATGGCGATGACCACCGGCGGCGGGTACGCCGAGTACAGCGTGGCCGACGCATACCGGTCGTTCGAGATTCCAGATGGGCTGGGATGGAACGAGGCCGCTGCCATGCCTATCGTCTATCACACGTCGTGGTTCGCGCTGGTGAAACGGGCTGCCGTCCAGCAAGGCGAAACACTCCTGGTGCATGCCGGCGCCAGCGGCGTCGGAATGTCGGCCATTCAAATCGGAAAGGCGCTGGGCGCCAGCGTCATCGCCACGGCCGGCGGTCCCGAGAAGCTCGAGTTCGCGCTCGGCCAAGGCGCCGACCATGTCGTGGACTACACGGATCCGTCCTGGGTGGATCGCGTGAAGGAACTGACTGAACGGCGTGGCGCCGACGTCATCTATGACCCGGTGGGAGGCGATATCTTCGACCTCTCGATGCGCTCCATCGCCTCGGAAGGCAGGTTGCTCGTCATCGGATTCGCCAGCGGCCGGATCCCGAACATTCAGGCCAACCGGATCTTGCTGAAGAATATGTCCGTGGTTGGCGTCTTTTGGGGGGACTACGCGAACTCCCATCCCTGGTACGTGCGGGAAACGCAGAACGCGCTGGAAAATCTGTACGCTGAAGGGAAGATTTGTCCGTCTGTCAGTTGTACGTACCGCCTGCCGGAAGCGCCGAAAGCCATGCAGGATATCGCCGCCCGGAAGGTCATCGGAAAAACTGTTTTGACTGTGGAGTGAATAGATGAAAACACTGAGAATTGCCCTGATGACTGCCCTGCTGATCCCGGCCTGGGCTGCCCAAAAGGATACGGAGAAGCGTCTGACTGCTGCCGCTGACACCATGAACGAGGTCATGGGAACTCCCGATAAGTCGATCCCGCAGGATCTGCTCAATAAGGCCGAATGCGCCATTGTTATCCCGGACCTGAAGAAAGGGGCCTTCATCATTGGGGCCAAATACGGACGCGGCTTCGCCATTTGCCGGAACTCGAACGACGTGGGTTGGGGATCTCCCGCCGCGGTGCGCCTCGAAGGCGGTAGCTTTGGCTTCCAGATCGGTGGAGCGGAAACCGACGTGGTCATGCTGGTGATGAACAAGGGAGGCATGAAGAAATTGCTGACCAGCAAGTTCACTCTCGGCGGCGATGCGTCCGTGGCCGCCGGCCCTGTGGGCCGCGACTCCAGTGCCCAGACCGACGCCTTTATGAACGCCGAGATCCTGACATGGTCCCGGCAGCGAGGCGTATTTGCCGGCATCGCGCTGACGGGTGCGACGCTCCGGGAGGACGGAGACACGAACGCGGACCTCTACGGCCAGACGCGCACGAACAAGGACATCCTGGGTGGCACAGTCCCGGCCCCCGGAGCCGCGACCCAGTTGATCGCGCTGCTCAACAAGTACTCCAGTCGGAAGTAGTCCCCGGAGGGTCTGTTTCGAGCCATCGGAAGCGGACCCGTTCCTCTCATCCGGCGCGCAGCCTCCAATTTGAAGTAAAGTTGACTCAGACAACCTCTTCAAATCGACAAGGAGATCTGAATACATGAAACATGGATTCGGCCGGCGGTCATTTCTGACCTCGGCTGCAAGTGTTCTCGGCGCGGGATTTTGGGCGGACGAGAGTATCGAGGCATATCAGCAGAATGTCCAGACAGCCTCCAAGCCTTCGGAGCTGAGAATCACCGACGTGCGTATGGCGATGATCCGCGTGGGCGGTGGTCTAATCCGGCTGGACACCAATCAGGGCGTGTACGGCATCGGCGAGAACCGTGACGGAGCCAGCCGCAACTACGTGATGGAACTCAAGCGGCTCCTGGTGGGAGAGAATCCTTGTTCGATTGACAAGATTTTCCGCAAGATCAAGCAGTTCGGCTACCACGCGCGGCAGGGCGGGGGAGTGTGCGGTGTCGAAATGGCGCTGTGGGACCTGGCCGGGCAAAGCGTACAACGTCCCGATTTACCAGATGCTCGGCGGCAAGTACCGGGACCGCATCCGGATCTATTGCGACACGCCGGAATCCCGCGGATCCCAAGGTCTTCGCCGAGCGCGTCAAGCTGCGCAAAGCAGACGGCTTCACCTGGTTCAAGTGCGACGTGGGCGTGCCCATGATCGCGAATGTTCCCGGCGCCATCAGCTATCCGGCGGGCGCTGATATCGGCGTGTTCCGCCGTCCCGCGGGGCAGCAACCCGGACAGGGCGGTCCGACGCCCGCGGGGCCGCGCGGCCTTCCCGTGCAGCACATGTTCACTGGCCTGGAACTGACCGACAAGGGCATCGGGCTCATGTCCGACTATCTGGCTCAAGTTCGGGAGACCATCGGCTATGACGTCCCGTTGTCCACCGACCACTTCGGCCATTTCGGCATCAACTCCGCTATCCGTCTCGGGAAGGCCTTCCAGAAGTTCAACCTGGCCTGGATGGAAGATATCATTCCGTGGCAGAACACCGAACTGCTGAAGAAGATCACCGACGCCATCGACGTGCCCACCTGCACGGGTGAAGACATCTACCTGAAGGAGGGCTTCATCAACCTGGCGAAGGAGCATGCGGTGGACATCCTGCATCCCGACATCGCCACCTCGGGCGGTATCCTCGAGACACACAAGATCGGCGATGCGATCCAGGAGTACGGCGTTCCCATGGCGCTTCACATGGCTAACTCACCGGTTTCGGCCTATGCCAGCGTGCATGTCGCTGCGGCGACGGAGAACTTCCTGGTGCTCGAGAATCACTCGGTGGACGTCCCGACGTGGGGCGACATCGTGGACGGCGTCGAGAAGCCCATCATCAACAAGGGCTACATCACGGTTCCGGAAGGTCCGGGTCTGGGCTTCAAGCTCAACGAGGAACAGATCAAGAAGCAGCTCCGCGAACCGGGCTACTTTGAGCCGACGCCTCAGTGGGATAACAAAGAGAGGATTAACGACCGGCTGTGGAGCCGTCTCGGCAGCCGCGACTCGATCTGGAGCTGAGCAAGATGCGATTGGACGGCCGCACAGTTGTCATCACCGGGGCTGGAAACGGCATCGGGCGCGCCTGTGCGTTAGCCTTCGCCGCTGAAAGGGCGAAGGTGGTGGTCGCCGATATCGACGATGCCGGCGCGGCCCGCACCGCTGCCGTCATCGTGGATGCAGGTGGGACGGCCGTGGCCGTCCATGTTGACGTTTCCGATCCTGCTTCGGTCCAGGCCTTGGCGGCCCGGACCGTTGAGACATTCTCGGCTGTACATGTTCTGGTGAACAATGCCGCCATCCAGGTGAACAAGTTCATCGAAGACACCACTCCGGAAGAGTGGAGCCGCCAGATGGCCGTCAATGTGGGCGGGATGTTCCTGTGCTCGAAGTACTTCCTGCCCGAGTTGCGCAAGACCCGCGGCGCCATTGTGAACATGTCATCGGTGAACGCGTTCTTCGTGGAACCCATGTGCGCGGGGTATTGCGCCACCAAGGGAGCCATCATCGCGTTCACCAAAGCGCTGGCAATCGACTGCGGCCGCTCCGGCGTTCGCGTGAATTGTATCTGTCCAGGCTACATCGACGCGGGCTTGGCCGAGGGTTACTTCCAGGCGCAGCCCGATCCCGCCGCGGCACGCTCCGCCGCCGGGCAATTGCACGCGCTGGGACGGATCGGAAAACCGGACGAGGTGGCTCGCGCGGCCATATTCCTGGCCAGTGACGAATCTTCCTTTGTTACCGGATCGGCGATTGTGGTGGACGGCGGTTTCGGCTCGGGCTTACCCTTAAACGCCTGATGCTCTCCAGAAGGCGATTCTACGACTGGACCCTTCTGCTGGTCTGCAACCTGATCTGGGCCAGCCAGTTCGCGATGGTGAAACTGGTTCAGGAGCAGATGGGACCGCTGTTCGCCGTTTTCTTCCCGATGGCGATTTCCACCGTGCTGCTGATCCCCATCGTCCAGCGCGAGTTTCGGCCCCGGGTGTCGCGCGCGGACATCGGACGGTTCATCCTGATCGGCGTTGCCGGGCAGGTGGCAGCGCAATTATTCATTACCTGGGGCACTCGCCTCTCGCTCGCGTCCAACGCCGCGCTGTTGTCGCTGGTGCTGCCCGTCTCCACCGCGGTCATGGCGCACTTCCTGCTCGGCGAGCGGATGACCCGCATGCGTTGGGTCAGTTTCGCCTTGGCCATTTGTGGCGTCGCGGCCTGTTCGGGAGTGGATTGGAGTTCGCTGAATCTCTCGAGCGGCCAGTATCTCGCCGGCAATCTCATGATCCTGGTCAGCGTGAACGGAAGCGCGTTCTATAACGCGTACAGTAAGAAATTGCTGGAACGCTATTCGCCGCTGCAGGTGCTGCTCTACAGTTACTATGCCGTCATCGCCTTTCTGGCGCCGATTACCGCGGCGATGGAACCGGCGAGTTTCGGCGATTTACCGCATTTCAGCGTTACGGTCTGGATCGGGCTCGCCATCCTGGCACTGTTCCAGTATTTCCTCTCGATGGTGATCTTCCTGAACGTGCTGACGCGCCTCGACGCCACGCAGGCCGCCCTTTCGAATTACCTGATCCCGTTCTTCGGATTGGTGCTGGCCGCCATCATTCTCGGCGAGAAGTTGACCGGAGCGATGATCGCCGGCGGCATGCTGGTACTGGCCAGCACGCTGTTGATGACCCTCAGCGAGGTCCGGGACTCGCACCGCGCCGGATGACCACCTGGGCGGCCTTTGCCTGCACCGTCAGAACCTTCGCCTTGTCGTCCCATGTCATCTGCCCGCCCTCGACGCGGACCGGTTTCCAGGCGCCCATCTTGAAGCGCTCGGTGGACGACGGGTCGAATTTCCGGTAGACGATCCGGTCGGTTCCGTACTCGATGTTCGACATCACCGAACTGGTGCGAAGCAAGTGATTTTGATTCTCGGGAGCGAGTTCGGGGGCGGCGGCCATCGCACGCAAGTAATGCCGGACGTAGTCGCCGTAGCCGTCGGTGAGCCAGTTATCATCCCGGATATAGCGATTCTTGCCATCGGCATCCACGGTGTATGTGGCCCAATTCAACCGCCGGATGGCGTCCTCCTTGGTGGCGCAGTCCCCGGTCTTTTCGCAATACAGCAGCTCGACGGAAGCGTGCCTGGAGGTATGGCTGTTACCCGGCACCTTGTAGGCGGTCTGCTCATTTATGGGAATTACGCCCAGCTTGTCGTACTCGTGGTTCTGGAACGTGTCATAACTCCACCCGAGAATCGCTTTCGCCTGCTGCCTCCAACCCGGATCCCAATCCGGATGCTCCAGGATGTACATGGCCAGCGTATCCGCGTTGATCTCGGTATCCGACCACGCGCTGGTGGGGATATCCTCGAAGAACGGCCCCCATTTGTTCGTCCTGGCCGGATAGCTCTTGAGCCAGTCCGCTACCATCTTACTCGCGCGGGCATAACTCGCCGTGTTACCCTGGCGCATTGCTACGAGTGCGTTGAACAGGCTCAGCGTCCCAGTGTAGTTAGTCGTGTAAGAGGCCACGAAGAGCCTGCCGTCCTTGGACTTCTCCTCGTGTACGGCCCCGGTCTCCGCGTGCACGCGGTAGGGCCACGGGGAGTGATCCCCATCGCCCGCCTGGACTCGCGCCGCCAGCGTATTTGCGATCGACACTGCCGCGTCCAGGTACTTGCGATCGCCGGTCATCTTGTACAAGCCGACCAGTTCCCAGGCGAAACTACCGGCCTTATCGGGCTGCACGAATCCCTTGCCCGCCCGCATATCGCCGTCGTACTGGCCCGAGTGCAGGGTGAGATTGTACGGATACGGCAGGTTCGCCCACAGTAGTTTCGGATCGCTCATCCCGTGCGCCAGCCAGTAGTCGGCCATGAGAATCATGTTTTGCTTGACTGCCGGATCCCCAAGGTAGCCGTACAGCAGATTCCACGACGACAGCGCCATGCTGATCTGATCGCCGCCCAATCCGCGCGGGTCTTCCTGGTCCGGCTTCCATACCTGGTGCTGCAGGTACATGGGAACGCCGTTGGGACAGTTACGCATCTTCCGCCAGAAATCCCAAGTCAGCCGGACCACCTGGTCATAGCTTTCCGATGGTCCCGATCCATACCAGGGCACGATCCGTCCCGACCCGTCCAACTTCGGTTCGTGATAGCCCAACTTCTCTGCGACGCGGAACAGCCGCGGTGCGAAATCGTACAGGCACTTCCGCCAGGTCTGCCATTCGTGCGAGGTGCCGGGAGCCTCGAACCAGACGGCGTGAATGCCGGCCTGGTTCATCGCCGCCACCATCTCTTTACCCCCAGTTACGCGACTGGCCTCCGCCGTACCAGCCCCGATCCAGAAGACCGGCACTCTCTTGTTGAACGATTCGGCGTCGGCGAACACTCCGTTGTTCGATGTCTTGGCGTCGAAGTTCCGTGCCCCGCCGCCGCTGAACGAGCCGATGCCCGAGAACTTGTCCAAATTGGCCAAGCCGATCTGCATGGCTTGGCCCGCCCCCATCGACAGCCCCGCGATCGCCCGGTGCTCGCGATCGGCCACAGTCCGGTAGCTCGCATCGATCATGGGAATCAGATCGTTCACTACCACATCGCCGAAGGCCTCATTGCGGCGGACCGGCCCGCGCTGGGCGGAATCGGGCATGGCGCCGGGCCGCGGCGCGACCATTCCGTTCTCCATGACGACGATCATCGGCACCGTCTTCTTCGCGGCGATCAGGTTATCGAGGATGAAATTGACGCGCCCCTGATTCGGCCAGCTGCGATCGCTCTCACCCATCCCGTGCTGCAGATACAGGACCGGATAGCGCGACCCGGCGGTGTCATAATCGGGTGGGCGTGTAGACGTGGATCCGGCGCCACATGGCCGAGGTCTTCGAGTAATACCACCGGGTCCGCACATCGCCGTGGGGCACATCTTTCACATCGTAGAAATCGAGTGTGGGGTCCGGGATCTCGATGCCGCTCGAGTCCTTGCTCCATCCGAAGAAGGTCTGTGTGCCCGGATCGTTGGCGGCAAAGCCGTCGATGGAGAACCAGTAGTAATGGAAGCCTGGAACGGCGGGTGGAATGGTGACGGTCCAGACACCCTTGTCGTCCTTCGCCATTTCGATGGGACCTTTGCCGAGCCCGTTGTCGTCGCCGCCGGGCACGAGTTGCACCTTCTGCGCAGCAGGAGCGCTGATACGAAACGTGACCCGCAGGTCGGGTTGAATACGCGGGTACTCGGCGCCCGGAACATTGGACGTGGCCGGAACCTGTGCGACGCACACGGCTGTGGCGAGGGCGAACAATAACGATCGGAACAAGTGAGACTCCTCGCGCCCATTCTATTCCCCGCGAGCCATCGGAATCAGATAGGGTGTACTCATGAAGATCGATCCACGCCGCGCTGGATTGCTGAAGCGCACCTTTATCGACTATCGCCAGACCTCCGAATTCCTGGAAAACCCCATCGTGATGGATCGCGCCCAGGGGCTGTACTACTGGGACATCGAAGGCAAGCGCTATCTGGACGCGATCGGCGGGATCTTCGTCGCCACGCTCGGTCACGGACACCCGCGCGTGCTGGAAGCAGCCCAGCGGCAGATGGAGCGTCATGACCTTCGCACCGCCGCTGCACGCCGTGGCCGATGTCACCCTGGACATGGTGGAGCGCCTGGGCAGCGTGACTCCCGGGAACCTGAAGTACGTGAAGCCCTTCAGCGGCGGATCGGAAGCCACCGAAGCGGCCATGAAGTTTGTCCGCCAGTATTTCAAGCAGACCGGACATCCGGGCAAGTACAAGTTCATCAGCCGCTATCAGGGCTATCACGGCGGAACGGGTGCGGCGATGGCGGCCAGCGGCACCGGAACCCGCAAGACGAAATTCGAGCCGCACATGGCCGGATTCCTGAAGGTCTTCCCGCCCACGCACTATCGCCGATATTTCTCGTCGTGGGACGAATGCAATCGATTCGCCGCCCGGTCCATTGAGGACGTTATCGTGAACGAAGATCCGGCGACAGTGGCCGGAGTGATGCTGGAACCCATCGGCAATACCGGCGGAATTATCACGCCGACTCCGGAGTACTTCCGCATCATCCGCGAGATCTGCGACCGCTACAACGTGATGCTCATCTTCGATGAAATCATCACCGGATTTGGCAAGACCGGAAACATGTTCGCGGCGCAGACGTTCGGGGTGACGCCCGATCTCCTGTGTTGCGGCAAGGGACTCTCGAACGGCGTGCTTCCGGTCGCGGCGATGGTGGCCCGCGAAGACATGGCCGGCGCGTTCTGGGGAAAGCCGGAGGACGATGTTCAGTTCGCCCACGGTCACACGTTTGCCGGAAACCCGATGGCGTGCGCCGTGGGGATCGCCGTGATCGATGAGATCGTCGAGAAGCAACTGGACCGGCGCGCCGCGCAACTCGGTGAACGTCTCGCCGCGAAACTCGAGGGCTTGAAAAAGTACGGAGTGGTGCGCGAGGTCCGCGGCCGGGGTGTCCTGCGCGGCGTCGAGTTGGTAAAGGACACGCGCACGATGGAGCCATTCCCCGAGTTAGGTACGGCGCTGAAGCGCACCGCCCTCGACAACGGCCTCATCATGCGGATCGATCCGTCCTGGTTCGCCGTGTCGCCGGCACTGGTGGCGACCGATGAGGAGATCGATCTACTGTGCGATACGGTAGAGCGCAGCTTGGTGGAAGCTCTGGAGGATGTCGCGAACGTTCGATAGAACCTCTTCCACCGAAATGGCTTCCAGGCAGAGGCTGCGCGTGCACGGCGACTTCTTGGCGTTATAGACCGAGACGCAGGGCGAACATGCGAAGTGCGTGTAGAGGCAGCGGGCGTTGGGGTTCAACGGTCCATATAGAGCGGGGGTTTCCGGTCCGAACAGCACCACCGACGGTAGTCTCAACAGCGCTGCAAAGTGCGCGGGACCACTGTCATTGGTGACCATCGCGGCGGCGATGGCGTAGAGCGCCAGCAATTCCGGAAACGTGGTGCGTCCGGCAAGACTGACCACGCGATTGCTTCTCACGCGGTCGAGGATCGCCTGGGCATCCTGCTGTTCCGAAGCAGTGCCGGTGATGACCAGGTACACCTCCGGGTACTCCTCCACCAACCGGCAACACAGATCGGCAAAAGAGGCGAGGGGCCAGCGCCGCAAGGGAAACAGGTCCGACGAGTTCGGATTGATGAGGACGATTGACGCGCCAGGCGGGATCCCGGACTGCTCGAGACGGCTCCGGACCGCCTGCAGTGCCTCCGGTTCGGGTTGGTACGCCGGCGTGGTGAGGCCTTCCGTGTCGATCGCCACCCGGCTGTTCAGCCCTGCCGGATCGGGCGATGTGACGGCTCTCGCCAGGGCGAGAAAGGCCCCGGCGGTGTGGACGTGCGGAGAGTACATGACCGGACGCGTCAGCAGCCTTCCCCGGCCCAGCCCTTCGCTGGTGAACCGGTGAAATCCGACGCGATTTCCGCGGCACACCAGGTACGCGATGATCGCCGATAGCCGGCTGAAGAAGTCCATGTCGATGGTGGTGTCGATTCGTTCACGCCTGAGGCGCCAGATCATCTTCGCGGTACTCAGCAGCATGCGCGGCAGTGTTGATACGTCGATGTCGAGCACCTGTCCAGGCGCCTTCATGGCATCGAACAAAGCGCGGTTCATGCCGAACGTGAGGAACAGCAACTCCAAATCCGGGATGTGCCGTGCAAGTTCCTCGAGGGCCGGGTATGCAAGCACGGTGCTCCCCATTTCGGAGAACTTAATGATGAGGATCTTGCGTGGACGCGGCGATTTCGCACGGGAGACGAGCGAGACCGCCGACCGAACCGCCGTGAGAAGGCAGCAGAGGGGAACGCCCGCGACGCGGTCCACCAACCTCATTGTGTCGACACTCATCATCAGTTGTGATCCCACAATACCCGACTGAGATTCGGCAAGACAACCGCCGGGACTTCATTAGAATGGTGTTTGCCCGTAAGCGCCCAACTGATTTTGAACCGGTTCGGATTCCCGGCGGCAGTATCGGCCTGCATCCTGTCGCTGGTTGTCGTCGCCGCAACGGCGGCTCTCGAAGACAGCGCAACCTTCGATGAACCCATGTATCTCACGGCCGGATACACGTATCTTCAGACGGGCGACTACCGGATGAATGCCGAGCACCCGCCGCTCGCGAAGCTACTCGCGGCCCTCCCGCTCCGCCTGCTGCGTCCCGACCTACCAGTCACCCACCCGACTTGGGCCCAGGCGAATTTGCACATCTTCGCAAGGCAGTTTCTATTCACGAATCGAGTGCCGGCCGATCGGATGTTGTTCGCAGCGCGGTTGGTAAGCATCGGCCTGACCGCGATTCTGGGACTCGCACTGGCGATCTGGACACGGCGCCATTTCGGATCCGCTGCTGCCCTGCTGGCCCTCTTCCTCTTTGTGACGGACCCCAACTTTCTGGCCCACGGTCGCCTGGTTACCAATGATGTGCCCGTCACTCTCTTCATGTTTCTGGCAGTGGTGGCGTGGTCGCGCTTCCTGGCCCGCAAGGGGTTCCTGAATCTGACGATGGCCGGAGTTGCGCTGAGTCTCGCCCTGCTGACGAAGTTCTCCGCGGTGCTGCTGTTGCCGATCTTCGTCGCCCTGTACTTGATCCGTGCCTGGCAGGAGGAGGGCGAGACCGGGCCGAAACTTTCGGTGGAGCGCTTCTTCGCCTCCGCCCTAGTGATGGGGACGATGTTTGTGGGTCTCACCTGCTGCGCCTACCAATTCCGCCCGAGGCTTTGCACTTCGGGCGGCGGGCTGGCCGTGCCGTGCACGCTGCGGGAGGCGGTTGCCGCTCAGTCGCGAACCGGGCGTATGCTGTTGCAGGCGGCACGCGCGTTCCATCTGCCGGATCATCCATACCTGGTGGGCTTCTTCATGCAGTCGGGACACCAGGAGTCCGGACATACCACCTATCTGCTGGGACAGCGGTCGGAGACCGGGTGGTGGTATTACATGCCGGTCGCCTTCGCAGTGAAGACGCCAACCGTCGTACTCGCCCTTTTGTTCGCTGCGGCGGTAATGGCGGCCCTGTGGCTGTTCCGCCGCGAACCGGTGGTCGCACGTCTCCGCCGTCTGCCGTTCCCCTGGATCGCCGCAATTCTGCCGGCAGCACTCTATGGAGCGGTGGCGATGAGCAGCCGTGTCGCCCTTGGCATCCGCTACCTGCTTCCCGTGTATCCGTTCCTGTTCGTCCTGGCGGGCGCGGTGGTGTTCCGCGTTCTGGTTCCCCGCGCCGGGCGATTCGCACCGTACCTGCTGGCGGCGATTCTGATAACGCAGGGGGCTGAGTCTGCCGCGAGCTATCCCGGCCACCTGGCGTTCTTCAACACGATATCGGGCGGTCCTGCCCGCGGGCACCGCTATCTGCTCGATTCGAACCTCGACTGGGGCCAGGACCTCAAGCGGCTGAAGCGCTATCTCGATCGGACCGGCACGCGGACCGTCTGTCTGTACTACTTCGGCACGTCGCCGGCGGCGTACTACGGAATCCAGGAACGAAATCTACCCACCACCACGGAAACTGCGGATCGAGAAAAAGTGGATTGCATTGCAGCCATCAGCCTCACACCCCTCAATGACCTGTATCTCCCGCCAGGCTACGATTTCTCCTGGCTGCGGAACCTGAGTCCGATCGCAAAGGCCGGCGAGTCGATTTGGATTTACGACCTGCGTCGGGTGCGATGATCGGGTTATGCCGTACGCCCTGAACGGTGGCTCCCGGATCTACTGGGAAGAAGAGGGCCAGGGCGATCCGCTGCTGATGATAATGGGGATCGGCTATTCGCTGCACATGTGGCAGGAAATGCGGACCATCATGGCGCGGCATTTCCGAACGCTGGTCTTCGACAACCGTGGAGTGGGATCCAGCGATGTGCCGCACCGAATGTTCTCGATGGCCACGATGGCCCGCGATGCGTCGGCCGTTCTGGATGCAGCCGGAGTTCGCGCCGCTCACGTGATCGGGATGTCGATGGGGGGAATGATCGCCCAGGAACTGGCCCTGCGGTTTCCGGAACGGGTGAGGAGACTGGTGTTGGGCTGCACCAATTGCGGAGCGCTCCGAGCGGTACATGCGCATCCGAAGGCGCTGGAACTGCTGGTCACGCGATTCACCAAGGCTCCGGAACAGCGGGTCGAATGCCTGTTGAAGTGGTTGTACGACCCGCATACCCCGCGGGAGCGGATTGACCGCGATCTCGAAGTGCTAGGGCGACACTATCCCCCGTCGAGAACCGTTCTGAAGCAGCTCGGCGCCATCGTCGGATGGAGTTCCTACGGGCGTCTGCCGAAGATCCAGGCACCCACGCTGGTGATTCACGGCGAGAACGACCGGCTGGTACCGCCCGGGAATGCGCAACTCCTGGCTCGCCGGATCCCCGGAGCCAGGCTGGTGATGGTGCCGCGGGCGGGACACATCTTTCCCACTGACCAGCCCGAGATCTCGTTGGGCGCCATCCTCGAGTTTCTCGGCGCAGGCGCCTGACTTACTGGACCTTCTCGCCCTTCGGATTGCCGCCGTTCTGATGCAGGATCATCGCCGTGGTCTTGCCGGAGCTGTCCTTCACGAACGTGACCTGGGCATCCACAACCTTCAGAAAGAACTCGGTCTCCTGTTCGGCAAACAGCTCGATGCGGGGCTGATTGGTTGCCTGCGCGAACAGCCGTCCGCCTTCGCGCGTTACCTGGATGCTGAACTGGGGAGCAAACCGGTACTCGCCCACGTAGCCCTCCAGGATCTTCGGATCCAGCTGGATCTCGGTCCGCTGTTTCGGCGCTGCGATTTTGCCCGCCTCCCACTTTGGCTCGAGCACATGACGCCCGATGTCGTCGATGTCGAATGATGTATTGCATAGGACCACAACACCCGTCTTCTTCGCCGGATCGAAACCCGCAAATGTGCGATAGCCCCCTGTTCCACCGTTGTGCCACACGATCTCCGTGTCGTACTTCTTCCAGACGTGCCAGGCCATCATGATGTCGAGATCCGGCGTGCCCGTCGCGCGCCGGACGGACCGCATGCGCCGCATAGCCGGAGCGAGCGGCGTCTCGATGAGCCCCATGTTGGCGGCCAGGAACTTCAACATGTCGTTGGCCGTGGACCGGATGGCGCCGGCTCCCTCGAGTGCGTTCAGATCCCAATTCTTCACCGGTTGGAGCCCGGAATTGTAGCCGGCCGCGAGCCGCTTGCGCTGGGCGTCCGTGAGCGTGATGCTGGTGCTGGTCATCCCCAGAGGGTCGAGGATGCGTTTGCGCAGTAACTGTTCGTAACTCAACCCGGCCTTGCGTGCCAGCGCCTGGCCCAGCAGGCCCACGCCGAGATTGCTGTATTCGTATTTCTCGCCGATGTCACGCGGCAACGTGTAGCCCGAGAGAAACGCGTACAGCCTTTCCGGATCGTAATCGGCATATGGATTGGAAATGTCGGCGGGCTTGAAGTTGGTGGGCATCCGCGGCAGCCCCGAGACTTGCATCGACAGATCGAGAAGCGTGATCTGCTTCCCGTTCCTGGATGGGACCTTCACATCCGGGGGTAGTAACTTCTCCACGGGTGTATCCAGCGAGACCTCGCCGCGTTCCACCATGTCGGCCAACAGCAGGGAAGTGAAGACCTTGGTGATGGACCCGATCTCATAGACCGTATCGCCATCCGGCGCCGATCCCTCCTTGGACGTCTTGCCGTATGCGACTAGTTCGCGGCTGCTCGGCCCGATAGTGGCGACGACGATCCCTACTGCCTTCTTCGCTTCGTCAACGCGGTTGACCAGCAGACCGCGAATTTCATCGGGTGTCGCGGCCGCCAGCGGAATGGCGGCACAGAGTAGGGCCAGGTTGCGGAGAGTCATGGCAATTGCTGCTATTCTACGCCCGCGCCAAGCGCCGGCCAGCCGACGTTGAAACGCCGCGTCGGCTCAAAACACTATCCACAGTCTGGGGATCAACCAAAGAAACCCGGAATTAGAGGAGTAACAACATGTCGATACCTGTCACCAGTTTCGCGGGACAGAACTGGACCATCACGCCCGAGGCGTTGGCGGTTAACGAGGCCAAGCCCAGCATCGGAGCACAGAAATTCATTCTCGTGCTGACGGGTGTTGGAGTCATCAATCTGAAGGGGAGTCTCCCCCACGACTGGCGGCGCGAAACGATGAGCATATTCCCGGACATTGCCAGCCCCCTGAGTTTTGCGGCGAACAAGTACGGGATTCCCCAGCCGCCGAACACACTGATCAACTTCGATCTCGAACAGTGGGCGCCATACTCCGCGGTAAGTTCCGGATTCGAGATGCAGAGCGGTGGTGTGGATTTCGGAGTTGCGGTGGATGTCTGGCGGCCCACTCCATTCCTTCACACGAACGACGTAGGCGGCCACCATCTCGATCATGTCTTTCAAGGCATCGATGTGGACGTGGCCGTGCGTAACACCAACGCCACGCTACACCGGATCAGCTACCACATCACACTGGTGGGAAGGATCGTGTTCCTGCAGTCGATCATTCCGTAGACAGAAGCCTGCCCGAGTTCAGGCAACGTGAGCGACGAAGTGGCACGTCTTGCCGCCGCGGCGGAGGGATTCCACCACCTCGACGCGAATGGGCCGCCCCAACGCTGTCTCGAACACGGTCTGATGAGTGGCGCGAGTGCACTCGCAATGGAGGTCGTGCGGTTTCACCGGGTGATAACGGGCGGCCGGGCAATAGCACTGCTTGTTCACGGCTCCATAACGAACGTGAACCGTAC
This sequence comes from uncultured Acidobacteriota bacterium, assembly GCA_963737465.1. Classification (GTDB taxonomy): domain Bacteria; phylum Acidobacteriota; class Terriglobia; order Bryobacterales; family Bryobacteraceae; genus TMP-7. Next base: position 593,835 of record CAVTTC010000009.1, on the reverse strand, counting down.
CCTCTTCGCGCCAGACCTCGAAGTTCTTTTTGTAGGCGTCCACCAGTTTGTCGACGCTCCCCTGACCCAGCCGTGCGATGTCCTGTTTGAACGAAAACCTGCGGAAGCAGCCCCGGCCGCAGCCTGCCATGAGCTTCACCTTTGTCGGCTCATCCAGTTCGGCATCAATGGAGTCGAACAGGTCGGCAAGCCAGTTCTTCACAAACTCCTTTTCGCGGTCGGCTTCGGTGGATTCCGCGGCGGTTGACTGGGGATTCAACAAGGCCAGCCCACAACACCCCAGACTCCCTTTCATGGAAGCGGCAAGGAACTCTTTGCGGTCCATTCGGCGATCTCCTGAGCGCGGGTTCGCGCGCTACCGTTGTATCACCAACTTGTCGCGAAGGTTTACCGGGTGTCCCACCGTCCGATACGGCGCGGCTTCGCTGCCATGGCTTTCTGCTGCCATCGGTTCCAGTGGGAGGGACGCTTGCGTTCCTTGGATTTCACAGACCAAATTGCTGCAAATTCCAGAGTGGGAGCCCATCCGGCATTACGTGCCCCAGCAGTAAGCTTCAACGGCCCTGGCCACCTCGGGGTCCGTTTCGTGGAGCCTCATCAGCTCCAGGCGGATGGCGTCGATCAGGGCCAGCCAGCTGGCCTCGATCACGTTTTCCGAGACGCCTACCGTGGACCAGCTGCGCTGGTGATCGGACCATTCGACGAGCACGCGGACCTTGGCCGCGGTCCCCTTCTTTGAATCGAGCACCCGGACCTTGTAATCCGTCAGCCGCACGTTCGAGATCGCCTTATAGAAAGGCTTCAGGCACTCCCGCAGACACAGGTCGAGGGCGTTCACCGGGCCTTTTCCGGCCACGGTCGCCGATTGCACATCTTCGCCTACCTTCAGCGTTACGGTCGCGGTGGTGTGGCTGTGGATGGAGCCGTACACTCGCGTGGTGACGTCGAACCCCAGGATGTCGAAGAAGCGGGTTCCGGGATAGAGCGCATCGCGGACCAGCAGTTCGAACGTGCCCTCAGCCGCTTCGAGCTCGTAGCCGAGATGCTCCATTTCCTTGATTCGCTCGAGCAGATCCTTCCGGGCGTCTTCGCTCAGCCGGTCGGCGAGCCCGTGCTGCTTCAGCTTGTAGAGGACGTTGCCGCGGCCGGAGAGATCGCTCAACAGTACTCGCTGCCGGTTTCCGACCGTCTCCGGCGGCGTGTGTTCATACGTCGCCGAATCCTTGAGAACGGCGCTGACGTGGACGCCTCCCTTGTGCGCAAAGGCGCTGTGGCCGACGTAGGGTTGATTGTTGGGAAGCTGCAGGTTGGCCAGTTCGGCGACGTACCGGGCCACGCCGGTGAGATTCGCCAGGTTCTCCTGACCGATGGTGGTGTGACCGAGCTTCAATTCCAGGTTGGCGATGATGGAGCACAGATTCGCGTTGCCGCAGCGCTCGCCGTAGCCGTTCATGGTGCCCTGGACGTGGGTGAAGCCCTGCTCGACGGCCGCCAGGGCGTTGGCCACCGCGAGATCCGAATCGTTATGGGGATGAATGCCGAGGATGCCGTCGAAGCGCTTCCGCACTTCGGCGCAGATTTCCATCAAGCGGGATGTGATGGTGCCGCCGTTGGTATCGCAGAGGCACAGGACATCGGCGCCCGCGGACTTCGCCGCTTCCAGCGTGCGGAGCGCGAAGTCCGGGTTCGCCGTGTAGCCGTCGAAGAAATGCTCGGCGTCGTAGACCACTTCACGGCCATGCGCCTTCAGGTACGCCACCGTCTCCGAGATCAGCTTCAGGTTTTCCTCTTCGGTGATGCCGAGAGCACGGTGGACGTGGAAATCCCAGCTCTTGCCGAAGATGGCCACCACGGGCGTTTCCGCCTCGATCAAGCCCCGAACGTTGGGATCGTCCTCAACCGCGAACTTGTTGAAGCGGGTGGAGCCAAACGCAGTCAGCCTGGCGTGCTTCGTCTTGACTTCGCGGACGCGGGCGAAGAACTCGCGGTCCTTGGGGTTGGAGCCGGGCCACCCGCCTTCAATGTAGTCGATGCCCAGCTCATCGAGTTTCTGGACGATCAAGAGTTTGTCGTCTACCGAAAAGGAGACGGCCTCTCCCTGAGTGCCGTCCCGGAGCGTGGTGTCGAAGGTGAAGATGCGCATAACGAGTGGCGAGTGGCTAGTGGCGAGTGACGAGTTATGAGTTAGCCGCCGCGGGTTGTTCCTGCGGGATGCCCGTTTCCTTCTTCTTCTTCAGGAAGGTCATCATTTCGCGGAGTTCGCGGCCCACGGTTTCGATCTTCTGGTTGCGGGCTTCTTCCCGCATGGCCAGGAAGTTTTTACGGCCGGTTTTGTTCTCGTTAATCCAGGTACTGGCGAATTCGCCGGACTGGATTTCGGAGAGAATTTTCTTCATTTCGGCGCGGGTCTGCTGATTCACGACGCGGGGACCGCGGGTGTAGTCGCCATACTCGGCCGTATCCGATACCGAGTAGCGCATGTAGCCGAGACCGCCTTCGTAGATCAGGTCCACGATCAGCTTGAGTTCGTGGAGACATTCGAAGTAAGCGATTTCAGGAGCGTAGCCGGCTTCCACCAGGGTTTCAAAACCGGCGCGGATCAACTCGCTGGCGCCGCCGCAGAGCACGGCCTGCTCGCCGAACAGATCGCTTTCAGTTTCCTCACGGAAGTCGGTCTGGATGACGCCGGCCTTGAGGCAGCCGAGCGCGAGCGCGTAGGACAGCGCGTTCTCGAGAGCCTTGCCCGACGCATCCTGGTGGATGGCCACCAATCCGGGGACTCCCACGCCTTCGGTGAACAGCTCACGGACGCGGTGGCCCGGGGCCTTGGGCGCGATCATCGACACGTCGATGCCGGCGGGCGCCTTGATCTGCCCGAAGTGGATGTTGAAGCCGTGGGCGAACATCAGCGTCTTGCCGGGCGTCATGGAGGGCGCGATTTCGTTGTTGTAGAGATCGCCCTGGATGTGATCGGCCACCAGGATCATGATCACGTCGGCGGCCTTGGCCGCTTCCGCGGTGGTGAGGACGCGAAGGCCCGCGGCTTCCGCTTTCGACCAACTCTTCGAGCCGGGATAGAGGCCGACAACCACATTCAGTCCGGAATCGCGCAGGTTCAGGGCGTGCGCGTGGCCCTGGCTGCCGTAGCCGATGATGGCCACGGTCTTGTCTTGGAGCGGCGCCAGGCTGCCGTCTTTTTCGTAGTAGCGTTTTGCCATTAGAAGTCCCTTTATGATTTTGTTACTGCTGGTTCTGCCTTCTCGCGTACTATCGGGGGCGAGAGGCGCAATTTCTTGCTGTCGAGCGAGACTGCGACCAACCCCGAACGGGTCACTTCGATATCGCCGTACGTGCGCATGATATCGATGAACTCATTCATCTTTTCCGGATCGCCCGTGGCTTCTAGAGCGAAGCCTTCGGTGGAGGAATCCACCACCCGCGCTCCGAAGATCTCGGCCTCCTTCAGGATGGAGGTGCGGTTGGGCATGGTGGCGCGGATCCGGATGAGAACCAGCTCGCGCGCCACCGCCGGGCCGTCGGTGAGGTCCACGGCCTGCAGCACGTTCACCAGCTTGTTCATCTGTTTCACTACTTGCGCGCGCAGCACGGGCTCGACGTCCACGACGATGCTGATGCGAGACAGCGTGGGGTCGAAGGTCTTGGCAACCGTGAGGCTCTCAATATTGAAGCCGCGCGCGGTGAGTACTCCGGTGACCCGCATGAGTGCGCCGGGTTTGTTCTCGACTAGGAGCGATATGATCTGGAGCATCGGATAATCCTTCTGCGTTACTTGCCCACCGGAACCGGCTGCGGCGGACGCAGCACCATCTCACTGATGGCGGCGCCGGCCGGGACCATGGGGTACACATTTTCGAACGGCGACACACGGATATTCAGCAGGTACGGTCCGGGCGTTTTCACCGCGGTTTCGAGCGCACTGCGCAGTTCGCTGGGGCGCTCGACGGTGCGTCCGGTGAACCCGTACGCGCCGGCCAGCTTCTCGGCATCCGGGAAGGTGTCGAGCTGCACGGAGGAGAGCCGGTTGTTGTAGAACAGCTCCTGCCACTGGCGGACCATTCCGAGATAGCCGTTGTTGACGATGCAGATTTTGACGGGCAGGCCATGATTGGCCAGCGTGGCCAGCTCGGGAATGGACATCTGGAAGCCGCCGTCGCCGACGATGGCGAACACCAGCTTGTCAGGATTGGCGAATTGCGCGCCGAGCGCCGACGGCAATCCGAATCCCATGGATCCGAGGCCGCCGGAGTTGAGCCAGAGCCGCGGCTGGTTGAAACGGATGAACTGCGCGGCCCACATCTGGTGCTGGCCGACATCGGAGCAGACGATGGCGTCGCCGCCGGAGAGGCGGTCGACTTCCATCATGACGTGCTGGGGCTTGATCTCCTCATCGGAGAATTCGGGCACCAGCGGGTGCTGATCGCGCCAGCCGCGAATCTGATCCCACCAGGCGGACCGTGCGGACGCGGTCTTGGCGCCCTCCGATTCCTTGGTCTCTTCGAGGAACTTGTTCAAGCGGCCGAGCACGCGCTTGCAGTCGCCGACGATCGGGAGGTCGGCTACGCGGTTCTTGCCGATCTCGGCGGGGTCGATGTCGAGGTGAATCACCTTGGCATGGGGGGCGAAGGCCGCCAGGCGTCCGGTGACGCGGTCATCGAAGCGGACGCCGAGGGCGATGAGCAGGTCGGCGTGGGTCATCCCCATGTTGGCCGCGTAGGAGCCGTGCATGCCGGGCATACTGATGAAGTTGCGGTGGGTGGACGGCAGCGCACCGAGTCCCATGAGCGTGCAGACGGCGGGAGCGTCGAGCAACTCCACCAGCTCACGCAGTTCCTGCGAGGCTCCGGAATGGATGATTCCGCCGCCGGCGTAGACGAACGGCCGCTGGGCTTCCCACATCATCTGGGCGGCGCGGCGGATCTGGCCGGTGTGCCCTTCGGTGTTGACCTTGTAGCCGGGCAAGTGGATGGCGGTTACCGGGCTGTAATGGGCTTGGGCCTGGAAGACGTCCTTGGGGATGTCCACCAGCACCGGACCCGGGCGGCCCGAAAGGGCGATGTAAAATGCCTCATGGATGGTCTGGGGAAGGTCGGCCACCGTTTTGACCAGGAAGTTGTGCTTCGTGCAGGACCGCGTGATCCCGAACGTGTCGGCTTCCTGGAACGCGTCACTGCCGATGAGCTTGCTGGTGACCTGACCGGTAAGGGCGACGACCGGGATGGAGTCCATCATGGCGTCTACCAATCCAGTGACCAGGTTCGTGGCGCCGGGTCCGGAGGTGGCGCAGCAGACGCCTACCTTGCCGGTTGAGCGGGCATAGCCCTGGGCGGCGAAGGCCGCGTTCTGTTCGTGGCGTACAAGGACGTGCCGGATGGGGTGATCGTAGAGGGCATCGTAGAACGGCAGGGTGACGCCGCCGGGATAGCCGAACATACAATCGACGCCTTCGCGAACCAGGCAATCCAACAAGATACGGGCTCCGCTCATGAGCGGTGCGATTTGTGCCGACATGCTTTTGGTACTCTTCTCCTGTCTTTTGCCGGGTTCGTTTTGCGTATTTTTCGATCCGCTTGGCTACCCGGATTTGGGTTCGTTTTGTTAAAACGGCATGGCTGGGAGAGCCACAGTTCCCAGAGGGTCTATTTAATCCATGGTACAGGAAATGAAAAAGGCCACTGGGCCGGGCTGTTTACCCCGCCAGTGGCCTTTTCGTAATCTTCCGATAGGACCGTTCAGGCGGGGCCGGCTACAATGACCCCAATAATAATCTGAACGGATACCTGAGGAACCTCGAGTAGAGGATCAGCGATGAGCATACTGGTTACCGGTTGGGCCATTGTGTTCGTCGCTTTCCTCTATGGTTGAGGATACCCGAGTAGTTCCGTAAATACAAGTCCCTTGACGCATAAGAAGTGTTAATCTCGCCATTTGGACTGACCGGTGGCAGACGGTTCAGGTGACCCGGACCGGGTAGTACACTCAGGGTACATGGGCCGCATCCGCATTCTTTCCGACAACGTGGCCAATAAGATAGCCGCCGGGGAGGTGGTGGAGCGTCCGGCGAGCGTCGTGAAGGAATTGCTGGAAAATTCGCTCGATGCCGGGGCTATGGATATCCGGGTAGCGGTGGAAGCCGGGGGGCGCCGGCTGATACGGATCGCCGACGATGGGTGCGGGATGCTGCGGGACGACGCCATGCTCGCCTTCGAACGACACGCTACCAGCAAGCTCAGCGACGTGAAGGATCTGCTGTCCATCGCCACGCTGGGCTTCCGGGGCGAAGCGCTGCCGTCGATCGCCAGCGTGTCGCGCATGTTACTGGAAACCCGCGCCGAAGAGGATCCCGTCGGTACCCGCGTGGAGATCGCGGGAGGCAAACTCCTGCGCTGCGAAGAGGCGGCCCTGCCCCGGGGCACCGTCATCAGCGTGCGCGACCTGTTTTTCAACGTTCCGGCCCGCAAGAAGTTTCTTCGCTCCGAGCAGACCGAACTCGCCCACATCGCGTCACTGGTGACGCATTACAGCCTGGCCCATCCGAACCGTGGATTCCAGCTGCACCACGGGGTCAACGAACTGCTCTCGGTGTCTCCGGTAGCCGAAATCCGCGACCGGGTGTACCAGGTGTTCGGAAGCCAGGCCATGGAGGATCTGGTGGACCTGGGCGTTCAGGAGCGCGACCTTCAGTTGCCGGCGCCCTATTTGCCCCCGGGCGCGTCCGTGACCGCCCAACTCGAGGCCGAAGCCGATCAGGAGGCCGAAGGGCCGCTGCGCGCGTTCTGCCTGCGGGGGTTCGTGTCGCGGCCGCAGGTGCAGAAGTCGAACCGCAACTCCATTTTCCTGTTCGTGAACGGCCGACTGATCCGCGACAAGCTGCTGATGCATGCCATTTCCACGGCGTATCACAACCTGATGCCCTCGGCCTGCTACCCTTTCGCGCTGCTGTTTCTCGATTGCGACTGCGAAGAAGTAGACGTCAACGTCCATCCGGCCAAGACCGAGGTCCGCTTCCGGCACCCCTCGTTTGTGCACGATTTCATCCGCGACGTCATCCGCGAGGTCCTGATCGGCCAGCGGCCGGCCTCCAGCGTCCCGGCCCGCTACTCACCCGCGCCGCCAGCTCCCACGCCGCAGCCGGGGGCGGCGCTGCCGTTTTCGGAGTTCACGCAGCAGATCCAGGAAGCAGCTTTCGATCCGCCGCCCGCTCCGGCGGCCTCGGAATCGCTCGCCGATCTGCCGGAGTTCACGGTGCATCGGCAGGAGAGTCCGCCGTCGCCGTCGCCATCGCCTATGCGACTACCGGTCCCCGATACGCACGGGGCCCTTCCGAACGTCACGGCGGAGTACGATCAACCCACGATGGCGTCTCTGCGCGATCTGCGGCCGCTGGGGCAGATTCACGACAGCTTCATCATCGCGGCGGGCCGCGACGGGTTGTGGATTGTGGACCAGCACGTCGCTCATGAGCGCATCCTGTTTGAGAGAGTCCTGAAGCAGCAGGCAGCGGGCAGCGTCGAGATGCAGCGCCTGCTGATGCCCATGGTGCTGGAGTTGACGCCGCCGCAGCAGGTGGAATACGCCAGGATTGCGGATGAGTTGAACCGGACCGGCTTCGAGCTCGAACCGTTCGGCAATCGGACCATTGCGGTGAAGGCCGCTCCCGCCGGAGTCGGTCTGGGCGAGATTGAGAAGCTGGTGTTCGAGATTCTCGAAATCGCCGACAAGGAACTGCGCACGGTCTCACTCCAGGACCAGCGGCGTGCCATCGCCGCCTCGGTCGCGTGCCGCGCGGCGATCAAGATCAACATGCGCCTGGACGCCGCGAAGATGGAATGGCTGTTAGCCGCCCTGGCCGCCACCGAGTATCCCATGAGCTGTCCGCACGGCCGTCCGGTTGCGCTGCGCTATGCAATGCGAGACATCCTGAAAGGTTTTCATCGCATCTGAGCGCAGAATCCAATCCATTGCTGACAATTCGCGCAGGCCAGATGACGGTTCTGGCGGCACTGGGGGATTCTCAAATGGAGGATCGGGCACGGGCTCACCTCAAGAGCTGTATTCCCGATTCCTGCGCTCTGCTGAGCGATGACGAGTTGAGGGATATCATACGCTGGGGCCGGCGCCGGTCGCGGCACTATGGAATTGAACGCGAGCACGACTTCTTCCGGTATCTCAACCTGATGTTCATTTTCGGACTGCAGTTCGACACCAACCCGAAGTACCCTTGGGCGAAGCAGAGTCTGATTGGCAAAGGCCGGCCCCCGGCGCGGATGGATCTGCTGATGGATTATGCGATGCTCGCCTGTACGAAAAGCGGGAGGAGCAGGCGGAATGAATCTTTCCGAATCGGCTCCGTCACTGCCGCTGAGCGCGTCTATCAATCCGACTAATCTGGAGACGATGAATCAGTCCGCGGCGAGCAATTCGTCGCCAGTCAGGTCTCGTTCGATGCCGATGGAAGCCGCTCACTTGGCCGTCTGTACGGCGGTGGGCAAGTACAGTCGACAGCTGATCTTCTGACACGAAGCTCGACATGCTTTCGACAGCAAGGAGAAGAACGGCAACCGTCGAGTTGCGTGGGGATTGCCGCCTACCGGTGTGCCGAACGTTTGGGCCCTGGCGGGCGATGGGACGCAGTACGTGCTGTTCCGGATCGGCCCGGCGGGTGATCGCGCGATGACGCGCCTGCCGGCGATCAGCGGCGTTTTATGGTTGAGTCCGCTGACTGCCCTCGCGAGGCACCTGGTCCGGGCGGCGGTAGACTTACCTGTGGGGGGGCGTCCACATGCGGGCAGCCGTTCTCGACCTTCCACATCCGGTCACGCAAAGGCCTCTGCGCTTCCTGGACAGGGCGACGCCCGCGCCGCAAGCGGGTCAAGTATTGCTCCGGGTGGGCGCGTGTGGCGTATGCCGGACAGACCTTCACATTGTGGAAGGCGAACTGCTGCCGTTGCGCCGGCAGCTGATTCCGGGACACCAGATCGTAGGGCAGATTGTGGAAGGCGCGACCGCCGACCTCCCGCTCGGGACTCGTGTGGGCGTGTCCTGGATCGGCGGCACTGACGGCGACTGCCTCTACTGCCGCCGCGGTATGGAGAACCTGTGCGACTCTCCCACCTTCACCGGATACAGCATCGACGGGGGCTACGCCGAATACGCCACCGCGCGCCGCGACTTCGTCTTTCCTCTGGCGGACTCACTGGAGGACCGGCACGCCGCACCGCTGCTTTGCGCGGGCATCATCGGTTTCCGCAGTTTGCGCGTTGCCGGAGTGCAGGAGGGCGAACGGGTGGGACTATATGGCTTCGGCGCTTCCGCCCACTTGGCCATCGCCGTCCTCCACGCCTGGAACTGCGAAGTGTACGTGGCCACCCGCGGCGAATCTCATCGCCGGCTGGCGGAATCGCTAGGCGCGCGCTGGGTGGGGGCGGAGAATGACCATCCGCCGGTGCCGCTCGACCGCGCCGTTACATTCGCCCCCTGCGGCGACGTGGTGGTGGCGGCCCTGGCCGCGCTGCGCAAGGGCGGTGTGGTCGCAATCAACGCCATCCACCTGGATCGCATTCCGCAGTTTGACTACGACACGCTGCTCTGGGGCGAACGCCAGATCCGCAGCGTGGCGAACATGACGCGGGCCGACGCCCGGGACTTCCTGGCGATCGCCGCAGCGATTGGACTGCGCCCCCGGATCACTGAGTTCCCGCTCGGCCAGGCCAACGAGGCACTCGAGGCGCTGAAGCACGACTCCATTGACGGCGCGGCCGTAATTGTCCCCTGATGCCTGGTGCAATTCGGAGGCCAGCATCTACCAGGCTCGCCGTGGTAACATTCGGCCAACTGGGAGGGCTCGATGAATCATCATTCGAGACGTGATTTTTTAAAAACTGGGTTTGCCGCAGCGCTGGCCGGCGCCGGAGCTTTGCCCTTACGGGCGGCGCCCGCCAAGGCGACTGACTGGGTAACGCTCGGCAATTCCAACGTCAAGGTCACGCGGCTTGCCTTCGGCACCGGAAGCCACGGCGGGCAAGTGCAGCGGGAACTGGGACAGGAGGAGTTCACGAAGACGGTCCGCTATGCGTATGACCGAGGGATTCGCTTCTTCGAAACCGCGGAGTCGTATGGTGACATGCACCGGCGACTGGGTATCGCTTTGAAGGGAATCCCGCGCGACACCTACAAGCTCATGTCGAAGATCACGACTCACGGCGACGTCAAACCGCAGGATAAGATTGATGAGCTCCGCAAGCTGGCCAACACCGACTACTTCGATGTGATGCTGTTGCACTGGCAGCACACGGCTTCGTGGCCCGCCGAGAGCCGACCGTGGCAGGACGGAATTGAGGAAGCCGAAGCGAAGCACGCCATCATTGTGCACGGCGCGTCGGTGCACGGGCTGCCTGCGCTGCGCCAGGTGCCCGAAACCAAATGGCTGCAGGTGGCGATGATCCGGATGAATCACAAAGGCGTGGCCATGGACGCTGAGGACTTTGCCACCCAGGGATTAGGCGACGTACCCGAAGTGGTCACGCACGTCAAGCAGGCGCGCAAGGAGGGCATGGGCGTGATCAGCATGAAGCTGGCGGGAGAAGGCAGGTTCACCCAGCGTGAAGATCGTCAGGCCGCCATGCGGTTCGCGTTCAAGAACGCGGGCGTCGATTGCGTGACGGTGGGTTACAAGAATACTGCCGAGATCGACGAAGCGATCGAGAATCTGAATCTGGCCCTGGCGTAAATAGAATGGGCGGGCTGGTCCGGCGACCGCCCGCCCGTTTGAGTGACTCAAACTCGGACTCAGAAAGAGAATCTGAGAGCTAACTGGAGAATTCGGGCATCGCGGAACGCATTCGGCTGCCCGAGATTCTTGTCGGTGGCCGAGATGAGACTGCCCGGGTTATCACCGACAAAGCCGGTGTTGATGCCCCAGATCTGCGTGTGATTGAACAGGTTGAACGACTCCGCCCGGAACGTCAGCCGCATGTTCTCGCGGATGGCGAAGTTCTTGAACAAGCTGGCATCCACATTGGTGATGTGGGGAAGCCGCAGCGCATTGCGGTGGAGGTTGCCGTACTGGCCATCCAGCGGACGAGCGAAAGCAGCGGGGTTGATCCACTGACCGCTGTTCTGCCCCGCGTACGGATCGCCAATCAGATTGACATACTGGGGACCGGCATCCACGCCCATGGTGGAGCCGTTCGAGGTCACGGTAAACGGAGTTCCAGATTGAGACCTGAGCAAGCCGTTGAACTGCCATCCATTCAAAACCGTTCGCCCGAAACCGTTGTCCAGCTTGCCGTGGACCTTGGGAAGGTCATAGACCCAGTCCACTGTAAATACATGCGTCTGGTCGTAACCGGCGGGGGCGTAGTTCTGGCGAATGTTAAACGGATTGATGATCGAATCGGAGTCGTTATCGACGATGTCCATAGCCTTTGAGTAGGTGTAATTGATGTTCATCGACAGGTTGTTGGCGTAGCGGCGGCTGAGACGGAACATCAGCGCGTTATAGCGTGAGTAAGCGAGTGTTTCGACTGCGTTCAGGGAGCCCCAACCGTAATAGGGCCGGAGTGCGTCGTTGCGATAGTTGACTGACGCGCTCAGGTCCGGGTTAGTCACAAAGGTACCCGCGGGCAGGCCGTTCACCAAGCGCTGGTCCATCAGGTGAGTGGTGTGGTTGCCGGCATAGGAGACATCCAGGATGAACTTGGCCGGCAACTCGTGCTGGATTCCGAAATACCAGGAGTAGACCGAGGGGACGGTATTGTCCGCTGGCCAAACCCCGAGTCCCGGCGGTGTGATGGGCGGAGCCGGACCGGACGTCACGCTGGTATCCACGTTTGCGACATTGCCGTTGAGGGCCGAGGCGTTGGTGAGGTTCGGCCAATTCCCGCCTGCGCCGAAATAGAAGTTATTCTGGCGCAGTCGCTCGTGGAAGACGCCGAAGCCGGAGCGGATTGCCGTCTTGCCGTTGCCGAAGACATCATAGGCAAAGCCGAGGCGAGGCGCCCACAGGTTCTTGGTTGGGGAGAATCCTCGCGGTGTGCCGGCGCATGGATCGCAGACCAAGCCCAGCGGAGACAGAGCCTTCATCGGATCGCCCACAATTTTCCCTGTGCTCAGATCGATGGTCGGCTTGGCGCCGGAGTTGTACTTCGAGAGGTCCACACTGTAGAGAGTCCAGGTACCTTCGCCTCCGGGGGTACCGCCACGCGTGTAGGTGAAGGTGGGAACCTGGTGCTCGAAACGGATCCCGTACTCCACCGTCAGGCGCCTGCTCACCTTCCAACTGTCCTGGGCGTACGCCTCGTGTGCGAGGAATCGGAAATAGGGGTAGACGGCCGCACTGGCCTGGCCGTAGGTTTGGTAATTGCCGAGCATCAGGTTAGCCAGCCCGTTGCCGGTATCGAGCGGCATGGAACTCGATGGGCTGAAGTCGATGTTCGAGTTTTGCGGCCACGTGGCGGTCTGCTTCTTGTTATCGCGATTGTAGTAGTAGCCGAATTTGAACGTATGCGCACTCTTCACCAACGATACGTTTTCGGTGAAGGCGTAGTCCTTTCCATCGTTATGCCAGCCCGGGTTGCCGAGGCTGTAGCCAACGCCAGAATTCGTAGTCACATTCGGAATCGAGTTCGTCAGGTTCGTTTGCGGATAGAGTTCCGGAAAAGTGGCGCCAATCGTATTCCGGTCGAGCGGGTTGGTCCCCACTATGGATAACGACTGCGACTGGTGATTGTAAGAGAGGATGGTCTCGGCGGCCAGCGCGGGAGTGAACGTGTTGACAATGTTCCAGGACCAGGAACTGCCGGGTTTGGGACGCGCCTGGGGTTGGATGGGGAAGGGTTCGCCAGTCCAGATACCGTTCTGAATCGTCTCTTTCTGGTAGTCGTTCACCCAGCGGAAGAACGTATTCATCTTACTGCTGACCGCGTAGTCGATGCGGGCCAAATCCTGGTCTTTCTCCAACTCGTCGGGATTGTTGTAGTAGTAACGAACGTAACCCGGGTTCGGAGCGGCGGGCAGGCCGGTATAGCCGGGAATATTCAGATAAGGCTTCAGCAGGGAGGTGCTGAGCGCCTGCATCTGTGACGCGGGAATCACGTTGCCGGGGTACGGCACGCCGTTGGTGATGTTACCGGCGCCGTCGCGCCGGACGGTTCCGGGCTGGAAGATGGTTCCGTTCTTGAACTGCGGCGCGTACTGCATGTTGGTGTTCGTCAGCCATGCGCTGAAGTCACCCGACAGGATTCTCGCATCGGGGACGTCGGCATAGGCACTGGACGGCAGGTTGCGGCGCGTCATCTCGCGGTTATAGAAGAAGAACACCTTCTTATTCTTCGGCGTAGAGACTTTCGGGATCGGCAGCCAGCCGCCGACGTTTCCGCCGAACAGGTTGTATCGCAACTGAGGCTGCAGGGTGTTACACAGGACGCACTTGGCATCGAGCGCGTTGTTGCGGAAGAACTCGTAGGCAGCGCCATGGAACTGGCTGGACCCCGACTTCGTCTGCACGGCAACGGCCACGCCTTCGTTGCGGCCGTACTCGGCATTGAAGCTGCTCTGGAGGACCCGGAACTCGGCGATGGAGTCGATACTGGGCTGGGTGTACTGCGACTGGTTGTCGCCGACGTCCAGGTTGGGTGATCCGTCCAGGTAGAAATTGTTCTGCGAACCGCGTCCGCCGAGTCCATGGAACCCCGACACATCATTAAAGTTCGTGTCGAAGTCGCTGCGGGTGCTGCTGGACATGCCGGGGACGGTGTTCATCAAGGCGACCCAGTTACGCCCGTTCATGGGCAGGCTGGCGATTTGAGTCTGGTCTACCAGGTAGGCCTTTTCCATCGTGTTGGTCTGAATCGCAGGGGCGACTTCAGCGGTCACGGACATGATTTCAGCCAACTGACCGATTTCGAGTTGGATCTTTCCGACGTCCACCTTGGCATTCACATCCAGGGTGAGCGCGACTTCGGCCTTTTTAAAACCGGCCTTTTCGACGCTGACGGTGTACTTGCCGGGTTGTATATTGATGGCCTGGAAGCGCCCTGCAGCGTCCGTAGCGGTTTCGCGTGTTAGATTTCCCTTTGCCACATCGGTGATCTTGATTGTGGCGTCGGGTATAGAAGCTCCCGATGTGTCTACGACGGTACCACTGATATTTTGCGATTGCGCCATCAGCGGTTGTGCGAGGAAGGCCAGCAGAAAGAGCGAGAGAATCGCAATTGCGTTTTTCGCCCCTCTACAGATTTTAGAATTCATGGAAGTTACCTCATTTAAGTTAGTAGCTCCGCCAGGGAGTAACTGAAGTCTCACGGCTTACGTCACTATAGGCGTCTCGGCTGTTATAATTCAAGTGTTTAAACCGGGGGCGAACAGTGTGGGACCACAGGTGAATAACGATAAAATCACAATGAGTTCCGGCTCCGAAGTGTCCTCCGTAACCGTGACAGGCCAGCCTGCGGATGAGAGAATGAGCCTGTTGCTGCGCATCTCCTCGAGCCCGCAGTTCCGGCGCGCCGCCAAGCTTCGTGACTTTCTCACTTACGTGGTGGAACAGGCACTGCATGGCCAGGGTGAATCGCTCAGCGAACAACAGATCGGGCGGGCTGTGTTCGGCCGTGCGGCCGACTATAGCCCCAGTGAGGACAACGTTGTCCGAGCCCATGCCCGACAATTACGAGTGAAACTGAGCGAATATTTCGCCACCACTGGAAAAGATGAGATTCTAATTCTGGAAATCCCGAAGGGAAGCTATGCCCCGGTGTTTTTTCCTAAGGCGAGCGCTCCGCCGCCCACCCCGATACCGGAGCCCCTTGGGCAATTGGCTCAGCCCAAGCCGAGTGTCCGCAAACTAGGACTACTCATCGGAGTAGTTGGCTTACTGGGAACGACGGCTTACCTGGCTATTCAAAACCGGGACCTCAGGCGTCAGGTTTCGACTTCGGTAGCTGCCACGCCTGGCCCCGTGCCTGCCCCTCTGGCATGGGTTTTTGAGCCGGACCGCTCGGGATCGCTGGTGATCGCTGATAGTTGTTTTGGACTGATTCAAGATCTGTCGGGAAGGCCGGCGTCGCTGGACGAGTACGTAAATCCCGAGTTCTGGCGGAAGCTCAAGCCATCCCCGCCCGCCGGGAGCGAGGGTGAACGGATGATGCGGCGCATCCGATCGCGCGAGTTGACCAGCTATGCCGACATACTGCTGACTACGCGGATCCTCCGTCTCATGGACCCACGCTCCAAGATCTCCATCCGCTTCGCTCGCGACCTCCATCCGCGCGAACTGAACTCGGGTAACTTCGTCTTCCTGGGCAGTTCCTACTCCAACCCGTGGGTCGCGCTGTATGACCGGAAGCGGAATTTCCGGATCCAGGTGGATGCGGCTTCCAAGCAGAGTTCGGTTATCAACAAGAATCCGCGTGCAGGGGAGCGCAGTTCGTACCTGATGATAGGTGAGGACGGCGTGCCTGGCGTCACCTACGGCCTGATCGCGTTTTCCCCCTCGGAGGACGCCGGTAACGTGTTGATCATCGAGGGTACGAACATGGAAGGCACCGAGGCCGCCGGCAGCATGATCCTGGATCCCCAATCGGCTCGCGAAATGTTGGCCTTGGCGGGTATCTCAGAGCGCAGCCGCCCACATCCTTTTTTCGAATTCCTGTTCGAGACCAAGGTACTTGCGGGAGCGCCGAGTCAGACCCGCATCATCGCCTGGCGCAAATAGCGTGCAAGCCGAGCGTCGAGAAGAGTCTCGACGCGGCACGTAGGAGTGCGTGCGCAACGATGCTTAGTGCGCCAGTTCCTGGGCTCGGCGGAATGCCCGGCTGGCGTCCGATTGACGCCCGCAGGCCTGGAGGGCGCGCGCAAGCTGGTAATGCGCGGGTCCGTCATCCGGGTTCAGGTCCACCGCTCTCTGAAGCAGTGCGGCGGCCTCCTCTGCGTGATGTTGCTGGAGTTTGGCCTTGCCCAGATAGAACAAGACCGTCCACGTGTCGGGCTTCAGCTTTCGGGCCCGCTCCAGGTAGGGGATCCCTTCCGAGTCACGCGATTCCTGCACCAGCAGACTGCCCAGAAAATAGTTCGCATCCTCGTCCACGGGGTTCTTCTTCAGCACCAGGTCGAGTTCCCGAATCGCATCGCCAGTCCGTCGCTGGCTGATGTAGACCTTCCCCAGTTCGAGGTGCGCACCCGGGAAATCGGGATCGAGGCGAAGGACTTCGAGAAAGCTCTCCTCGGCGCGGTCGAATACCGCAGCTTCGTAACAAGCCTTGCCGAGCAGGAACTGCGCCCGCGCCGGACCCGCTACAGCGAACATCTTTTCGAAGACGGCTTTCGACATTGCGGCATCGCCCTTCTTCAGATAGGCGAACCCCAGGAGAAACAGGACCTGCTCGTCCTTCGGGCTGGCCGCGCGCAGTATCTCGAGATCGCGAATTGCAGGGGCCAGTTGGCCGGTATAAACGCGGCAAAGGGCGAGCAACTGCCGGGCTTGGCGATGCTGGGGATCAATCGCCACAACGCGCTCGAACAGAGGCAGCGCCCGCTTGTGAGATTCCTGCTTCAGGTAAACGAGCCCGAGGTTCAGGAGGATGGCTTTGTCATCGGGGCTGATTTGCAGCGCGCGCTGATAGACAGTGATCGCCTGATCGGCGCGGTTGGTACGGGAGTAGACAATGCCGAGGTTGCCGAGGGCGCCGACGTGGCGGGGCTGATCGTGCAGGACGGATTGGAAGCCGCGCTCCGCAGCCGGGTAGTCGCCAGCCACCAGCGCGCGCACGGCCTGGTCAAAGACGACTTTCGACGGTTCCGCGGCCGAGAGCAGGAGGGTGCCGAAACAGAGGCACACGACTAACTTCATTTACATAAGTAATTTTAGCGGATCGCAGCGGGCGGTCCAGAACATGACGAGTCGCTCAGTTCAATGATCGGGGTTCGATCCTGGACCATCGATCCCCGCTTTGCGACACTCCAAGGTTTGCCGCACCTCGTCCGGCAGCCGTCGAATGATCTCGACGATCGCGTCCTGAGCCGCCCTACGCGCGTCCTCAATGTCGTCCTGAGCAGGCTCAGAGAGCTCGGTCGGATAGCGATAGACCCACGCATATTCGGATAAGTCGTCGAGCCGATCGACAAGCGTTCCCAAAGTAGAGTCGATACTCACACGCAGAGCGCGCCAAGTGCGGCAAGATCGTGAGTCTTGCGGAAGGGCTGGTCATGGAAGGTCAGGAACGCTTTGAGAGCTTTCTCCGCGGCCTGCTGGCAGTGGAACAAGGCGTCCTCGACGTCGGGTGAATCGACAGCCAGGCATCTATCGACTCGCTCCATGTCTTGCAGCGCCTTGGCCAGCCACGCAGCCGTATTCCGCAGAAGGACGGGATCAAGCGGCATACAGGAGTATGCCCTCGCGAACGACGGTGGAAGGGAAGGACGCCTTTAGATGCAACTGCATTTGGAAGTCCCGAACCGTGGAGACGAAGATGTCCTTCGGAACTCCGAGATCGCGAATGGCCCGGTATCCCTTCCTGCTTCTCCGCAAGTCTGCGGGGGTGTCATCGGGCACCAACACCATGAGGTCATAGTCACTGTCGGGCCCGGCATCTCCCCGCGCGGCCGAACCAAACAGATAGATCCGGACGGGGTGATAGACGTCACACAGCCGACGGACCATTTCGCTTACTACCGGGTCGCGGGCAGAAGGCGCTTCAGAGGAGTCGGTCCAGGTTTCCGGCATGCAGCCAATCTATAAGTTCAAGCTTACCGTGAACACGTGGATTGTGTAGAGTATGCCGCCGCGCTACTTGCCGCCCGTATAGCCGGTGATCCTGCCGATCCACGCGATGAAATCTTCCGCATCATCGTCGGCGCCATGTCCGGCGTCCCAATACAACAGGGCGCTCACGTCCTTCTTGCGGTTCTCCAGGCTGGCCGCCAGATTGATGGGGACGGTCAGCGAGGTGTGGGCGTCGGATGTGCCCATGCGGATCCACCAATGGCCAGCCATGCCCTGGTTGTTCTGCCCGATGAAGTACATCGGATTCATCAGATTGACCAATTGACGCATTTCCGCGTCGATGGCGGCTTTCGGATCGCCGGTGGAGTGGCGCAGGCTGAAATCGGTGAAGTGCCGCGAGTCCGTGGTTTTGTTGCCGAATTCGTTGGGCTCCGGCTGCCTCATGTCGAAATCGTCAAACGCGGGCAGGTTCTTCATGCGGCCCACGTGCGTGAGATAGTCCGCGAAGCCGAAGGCGGCCCCCTTCTCAGCGGACCACGTGATCCACTTGTTCGCGGCGAGGTACTCCTGCCGCTTCTGTTCAGTCAGGGCTTTCAGGAACCGGGTCGCCGACGGATACAGGTACATCTGGAGCAGGTACTTGTCGTAGTTGGCCGCAGTAAGTGCCCCGAAGCCGTTCCGGCCCTGTAGTTTCAGGGAAGACTGGTAGGCGGCGAAGGCGTCCCTCAACTGTTTGGACAGATCCTGGTCCTGCAGTTTGCCGTCCCGGCCAGGAACAGTCCCCCACATCCACTCGTACGCCATGTCGGCGTGGTCCAGGTCCATGATCGGGCAAAAATCGGCACTGCCGAAGACGCTGTCGCTTGCATCGGCGGCGCCGATCTCCTTGAAATAGGCATCATAGAGTCGGCTGTCGCCGGAAGCACCGACCAGCGCGGAAAGCGCGCCGCCCGCGCTGACTCCGGTGGTGACGATCCAGTCAGTGTTGCCGGGCAAGACACCGGCGTTGTGGCGAAGATAGCGGATTGCCGCTTTCAGGTCCACGATCGCTACCGGCGCCTTGCCGTAGTTGGCGCCGTCGGCGGCCTTGTTGTCCCGGCCGCGGACGCCTGGGATGACGACAACATAACCGGCCGCCAGAGCCAGATCCGTGTTCCGGGTTCTCATGCCGCCCATGCCCGGACCGCCGGGACCTCCCGGTCCACGGCCGCCCATACCGGGTCCGCCGGGACCGCTCCGCGCGTTGCTCGCCGACATGTAGCCGCCCACCGGAATGGAGAACAGGATGGGTGCTTTGGAAGCGTCCAGGGCCAGGCCATCCACCTCAATCGGGACATTCACATCCAGGCTCTGGTACGCCTTGTCCACGGGCCTGGCGACGTAGGGAAGGTGCTTGTAGGAGCGATAGACGACCTTCCTTTCTCCTCTGGAGGTCTTCACGGTCCTGGTTTCGACCGTGAAGGCATCCTTGGGGAACCGCAGCGGATCATCCGCGCCGCTCAGCAGCGTCGCAGCCGCCCCAGCGCCGAGCAACCAGCGAACAACGTTTCTTCTCATCGGGTCTCCTGCCCCTGCCGTCTTCAGCTTCAGGATAAGCGCATCCGAAACGACGAAGGGGTCGTATGGAGAGACGTCCGCCCGGGATGCAATGGTTATGAGTTGGAGTGTTAAGGAGTGTTATGAACTCGGAGCGGCAGAGATTAGCGGCGCCGTGGCGCGCCTCACTGTGCGCCGCTCGCGCTAGCGCTGCCGCAAGCCACGAATCCTGCCCGAGCAGGTCCCCGAAACACCCCATGTTACGATAGAAAGATTACGTCGGAATGATTCGTGCTTACCGCGGCGCAGTGCCGAAAGTCGCCGCTTCCGCTTACATCGATCGGGGTGCCCAGGTGATTGGAGACGTTACGGTCGGCGAACGTTCCAGCATCTGGCCCGGCGCCGTGGCCCGCGGCGATGTCCACTGGATTCGCATCGGCGACGAGACCAGTATCCAGGACAACTCCGTGCTGCATTGTGACGCCCCGGATTTTCCCCTCACCATCGGGAGCCGTGTCACAGTGGGCCATCGCGTGGTCCTGCACGGATGCACTATCGGCGATGAATGCGTCATCGGTATCGGTTCCATTGTGCTGAATGGCGCGGTCATCGGCTCTGGCTCTATCGTCGCCGCCGGGGCCCTGGTTCCGGAGGGGATGCAGGTGCCGCCCGGGAGCATGGTGATGGGTGTGCCGGGCAAAATTCGCCGGGAGGTCACCGAGGCGGAGAAGAGCCGGTTTCGGGAGAACGCGCAACATTACGTGGATGCCTGCCGCATCTACCGGGAAGAGCCAAGCTAAGCATTCGAAAATGATCAAAGCCGTCAAGGGAACACGCGACATCCTTCCGCCCGCGAGCGCCTTATGGAACCGGGTGGAAACCGTCGCCCGGCGTGTGTTCCGCGCCTACAACTACCACGAAATCCGCACGCCCATTTTCGAGGAAACGCGGCTGTTTTCCCGCAGTGTCGGCGAAGAGACCGACATCGTCAGCAAGGAGATGTACACGTTCGAGGATCGCGACCAGTCCTCACTCACGCTGCGTCCCGAGGCCACCGCATCGGTGATGCGCGCCTACATCGAACATCGCCTGGACCAGGAGCCCGGGCTCAAGAAGCTCTACTACATCGGGCCCATGTTCCGGCGTGAACGGCCGCAGAAAGGCCGTTTCCGACAGTTCTACCAGATTGGCGCGGAAGCCATCGGCTCCGAGTCACCGCTGGTGGACGCCGAAGTCATCGAGATGGTCGTCGAGATTTTGAAAGGCGTCGGGATCGAGCACTTCGGGACGCTGATCAACTCGGTTGGCTGCAAGGAGTGCCGCGCGACATTCGTTGCCGCCCTGCGCGACCGGTTGAAAGACGTCGTGCCGCGGATGTGCGGCGATTGCCAGCGCCGCGCCGAAACCAATCCTCTGCGCGTGCTGGATTGCAAGGTTCCCGAGGACCAGCCCATTATCGACAGCCTGCCCTCGATCCTCGATTCGCTCTGCCCGAAGTGCCGCGAGCACTTCGATGCTGTGAAGCAGTACCTGACCGATCGCGAGATCGCGTTCGAGGTGAAGCCCCGGCTGGTCCGCGGCCTCGACTACTACACCCGCACGACCTTCGAAATCGTCCACGGGGCCCTGGGCGCCCAGAACTCGCTGCTCGGCGGGGGACGGTACGATGGCCTGGCCGAATCGCTCGAATCGAAGGTGCCGGCGCCCGGCATCGGCTTCTCCATCGGAGAGGATCGCCTGGTGATGAGCGCCGAAGAGACCCATCCGGATTGGCCTCGTGAGACTGCGGATCTGTTCATCGCCCCGCTCGGCGAAGAGGCCCGGCGCCGGTGCGGCGTCCTGGCGCGCGATCTGCGGCGGCTCGGCGTGAGCGTGGAACTCTCGGCCGATCCCAAGCTGAAACGCGCGCTCGAAGTGGCCAACAAAACCGGTGCACGATACGCCTTGATCGTTGGCGACGACGAACTCGCGGCCGGAACGTATCAACTGAAGAACATGACCAGCGGCGAGCAGACCGCCGTTACGCGCGACCAGATCGCCGCCGCTGTCCAATCGATATAGAACATGGATACCCTACAACTGGACTTCCTGGGAGATTTGAAACGCACGCATACCTGCGGGGAATTGCGCGCTTCCGATGCTGGATCGAGAGCCCTCATCATGGGCTGGGTCCATCGCCGGCGCGACTTGGGCGGCGTCATCTTCATTCACGTTCGCGACCGCTACGGTGTCACGCAGCTGGTCTTCCATGAGAATGTCTCGCCGGAGATCCACGCCCGCGCCGAGGCGCTGGGCGCCGAGTATGTCATCGCCGCGGAAGGCATTGTCGAGAAGCGGTCGCCGGAAACCATCAATCCGAACATCCCCACCGGCGAGGTGGAAATCGCCGTGGACCGCATCTGGATCCTGAACGAATCGCGCACTCCGCCGTTCCCGCTCGAAGAGACCGTGGACGTCAAGGAAGACGTGCGCCTCAAGTACCGATTTGTGGACCTGCGCCGTCCGCACATGCAGCGCAACATCATGCTGCGCTCGAAGGTGTCGTTCGCGGTTCGCGAGGTGCTGTACGGCCTGGGCTTCCTGGAGATCGAGACGCCCTTCATGACCAAGTCCACGCCCGAAGGCGCTCGCGATTTCCTGGTGCCGAGCCGGGTTCAGCACGGCATGTTCTACGCGCTCCCCCAGTCGCCGCAGATTTTCAAGCAGCTCCTGATGGTGAGCGGCTACGACAAATATTTCCAGATCGTCCGCTGCTTCCGCGATGAGGACCTGCGCGCCGATCGCCAATACGAGTTCACCCAGATCGATCTGGAGATGTCGTTCCCGCAACCCGACACCATCTTCGGCGTCATCGAGCCGCTGATTCAGCATGTGTGCGAGGTGTCGGGCCATCCGGCTCCCACGGCTCCCTTCCTACGGATGACCTACGCCGATGCCATCCGGCAGTACGGCATCGACAAGCCTGACTTGCGACTGCCCCCCATGACTCCGTTCGAATTCGAGTTCCCGGGTTTCTCCACCTCGATGCCGTTCGTGGCCATCCGGATTCCCAAGATCGGCAAGCCCAGCCGGAAGGAACGCGACGAGATGAAGGTGGCGGCGGGCGAGCGGAGCCTGGTCCTGTTCGATGAGGGTGCGAAGACCGAAGCCATGTACGCCTCCGCGCGCGAGAAATCGGCTGCGGCGGCCGACGACATGATCCTGGTGGTGGGCCACACGGGACCGATGCGGTCCTGGCTTCCCGAAGAAGCCTTCTTTCAGAACTGCGGCCAGTTTCGCCTCCACGTGGGTCAGAAGTTCGCAGACCGGCACAAGCTGCTGGATCCCACCGATTTCCGCTTTCTCTGGGTGGTGGATTTTCCGATGTTCGAATGGGACGAGGAAGAGTCGCGCTGGAATGCCGCGCACCATCCGTTCACGTCGGTCCATGACGAGGATCTCAGACGGCTGACCTCGGATCCGGGCGTGTGCCGGGCCAAGTCCTACGACCTGGTGTTGAACGGCACCGAACTGGGATCGGGCTCGATTCGTATCCACCGCCGCGACGTGCAGGCACGAGTCTTCTCGGCGCTGGGCTTGAGTGACGAGGAAGCCAGGAAGAAGTTCGGTTATCTGCTGGACGGCCTCGAGTACGGGGCTCCGCCGCACGGCGGCATCGCACTGGGCCTGGACCGGCTGGTAATGATTATGGCGGGCGAGTCGTCGATTCGCGAGGTGATTCCGTTCCCCAAGACGGCGCGCGGGACGGACCTGATGAGCGACGCACCGTCGCCGGTGCCGGAGAAGGTCCTGCGGGAACTGGGGATTAAGCTGGCGACGAAGAGCTGAGGGCGGTGGCAGGTCTGCGTAGAGCCCGCTGTTTGCCACGGCAAAGATTGCATTCGCGGCACGAGGATCATGGTTTCTGTAATCCTCGAATGGCCCCAGTACCAGCCCTGTGATCGATTGTGGAGTAGACTGTGTAGTAGGCTCCGCATATGGAAACGATCCAGGTTGTCCTTGATTCCGAACTACTGCACGCTACGGAAGTTGCGGCTCGTCGAACGAAGTTGAATCGCTCCGCGCTGATTCGTGAGGCTCTCCGAGCCCACTTGAAGAATCTCGAGATCCGCGAACGGGAACTGCGCGACCGCAAGGGCTATGAGGCCGGCCCGAAGGACTCCGGGGACCTGTCCGGTTGGGAAACGGAGGCGATTTGGCCGGAGCAATAGCCAGAGGCGATATCCGGCTTTACCGTTTTGCTCCTCCGGACAAAGCCAGGCCAGTCCTAGTCTTGACCCGCGACAGCGCCCTTCGATACTTGTCCACTGCGACCGTGGCTCCGATCACCTCCAGTATCCGAGGGGTTCCTTCGGAAGTGAGGTTGGACGAAGAAGATGGTGTAAAGAACCCTTGCGCTGTGAATCTTCACAATGCGGTTACCGTTTCGCAACAGCGCTTGGGTAAGCGGGTGGCGCAACTCGCCCCAGGGCGGATGAGCGAGATATGTGCAGCCCTACGTTTCGCCCTCGGCTGCGACGCCGACTAACCTCGCCGTTGGGCTCGATGGCAGCAGCCGGAACAATCAGATAAACAGGCCCGTAATAATTCTTGAAGCCCGGTCCGAAAAGGCAACGGTCTGTTCCGTGTTGACCTTATACGGGGCCTGGAGGTGTGATTTGCCACACACAGCGGATGTCGCGGCCGCGGCGCCGGCGGCGCCCGGGTGGATGGCATGGACGCCACAGGCGGCCGTGCTGTGGGCGCTTTGCCTATGGGTCGGTGCGAGTCTGGTGGGCGGTCCACGGCGCCCCGCCGTTTGGAGCGGCGGCGGTCGCACTCGCGCTCAGGACCGCGGGGTGGATGTGGCCGCTGCTGGTGGCTGGGGAGTGTGCGGCGCGTTGCGGCGCCTAGGCGGCTGTGGGATTCGGCTTTCTGTTACGAACGCGCGGGACCTTCTTCGCGTTCGAGACCTGCTTTGTCCTGGCCGGCACGGTGCTGCCGCTGGCGCTGGTCCACTCACGGGGGCGGGTGCCTCGATGGCTGCTGCTTGGACCAGTGTTCGGGATCGGGGGAGTGCTGACGGTGTACTTCGGGGTCAGCATGGTCGGCTTCGCCGTGGCCACGTTGACCGGATCCTGGAGCCGGAACGGCACTCCTCTGCCGCTGGCGTTCTTTTGGGTCGCAATGCCCGCCTACCTG
This sequence comes from uncultured Acidobacteriota bacterium, assembly GCA_963737465.1. Lineage (GTDB taxonomy): Bacteria > Acidobacteriota > Terriglobia > Bryobacterales > Bryobacteraceae > TMP-7. The sequence goes on along the minus strand of CAVTTC010000009.1, from coordinate 569,381 downwards.
GTGTGGGTACTTGGGCTGGTAGCCGCCGCGATTGCCTATTACAGAGTCACCCGTCCTAGATGCGGTGTGTGCGGCCGGTAGCCTCCAGATCGCGCATCGGTTGACGCGCGCATCAGCGGAAGCATATATACGGAGTATGTCATCCGCAGATCTGCCTCGGCGGGGATTCCTGAAATCCATGGCAGCGATTCCGCCCGTCGCCTCGGCGCTGTATGCAAACCCGGCGCCGGACCCGCGCCCGGTGCTCGAAAGCTTCGACTACTCGGGCGTCCGGCTGCTGCCGGGACGTTTACTCGATCAAAACCGTGCGACGCGCGATTTCTATCTGGGACTTTCGGAAGAAAACGCCGTCCACGGCTTTCGGGTCCAGGCGGGGCTGCCGGCGCCGGGACGGAATCCGGGCGGATGGTGCAAATCCGGGACGGGGCTGGTATTCGGCCAGTGGCTGAGCGGTATGTCGCGCATGGCTAAGGCCACTGCCGACACCGACCTGCGCGACAAGGCCGTCAGGATGATGACCGCGTGGGCTCAGTGCTTTGACCGGACGGGCCAGCCCGGTGCTCACTACCCGTTTGACAAGACCTTCTGCGGCTTACTCGATCTGCACCTGTATGCCGGCGTTCCCGAAGCACTGCCGCTGCTCAAACGGCTCACGGCGGCGGCCGCCAAGAGCCTGCCGCGCGCGCGCCAATTAGCCACGCCGGCGGATCAGCAGGCTGCCGCCGGGGGCAACGAGGAATGGTACACGCTCAGCGAGAATCTGTACCGCGCATACCTCGCAACGGGCGACCCGATGTTCCGTGATTTCGGCGACGTCTGGCGCTACGACGCGTATTGGTCCCGGTTCCTCGACACCTCGCGGCCGGCAGTGCTCCGGGTGCACGCCTACAGCCATGTGAATTCCTTCAACGGCCTGCCGCTGGCCTACGCGGCGAGCGGCGACGACCGGTATCTTCGAATGGCGCGCAACGCCTTCGATTTCGTACACGGCTCGCAGATGTTCGCCACCGGCGGCTTCGGTCCCGGCGAGCGACTGGTGGGCTATGACGGCGATCTGGGCCGCTCGCTGGAACTGCACGCCGATACAGCCGAGGTGCCCTGCGGATCCTGGGCGGGATTCAAACTGGCACGCTACCTGCTGAACTACTCCGGAGAGGCGCGTTTTGGCGACTGGATCGAGCGTCTCGTCTATAACGGCATCAGCGCGGCGCTGCCCATGCGTGGGGATGGGGAGACGTTCTACTACGGCGATTATCATACGGGCAGCGGAACAAGATCGTACCTGTGGGACCGCTGGCCGTGCTGCTCGGGCAGCTACATTCAGGCCGTGGCCGATTACGTCAACCTGATCTACTTCCGAGACCCGAAGGGCCTCTACATTAATCTCTTCATCCCTTCCGAGGTGACCTGGACTCAAGACGGCCAGCCGGTAGAGCTGACCCAGGAAACCGAGTATCCGGAGAACGGCGAGACTCGCCTGCGGATGCAGACTTCCAGCCCGATCAACGTGGCCATCCGCTTCCGAGTGCCGGACTGGGCCACCTCGGTCAGCGTACAAGTGAACGGGGAGCCGGTGAAAGTGAATGCGCGGCCTTCGAGTTGGGCCGCCGTCGAGCGCCGCTGGCAGAATGGCGATCGCATGACCATTCGGATTCCGCTGGAGGTGCGAGCGGACGCTGTGGATGCGCAGCACCCGGATCGCGTCGCGATCTTGTATGGGCCGGTGGTGCTGGTAGAGGACCTGCGATTCAACCTGGGGCTGCAAATGGCGCCGGGGCATCACTCGCCTGCCGACCTGAAGGCGAGGCTGCGCCCCGAAGCGGGCCATCCGCTTCGATTCGAAGTGCTGGATCCGCCCGGCCAGGTAGTCCGCTCGGGACATTTCTTCCCGTATTGGGCCGCGCCGGAAGGCCTGCCGTACCGCATGTATCACGACTTTACGCGCAGTGAGTTGGCTTAGTCTGATTCGGGAATGAAGCACCGCGGAGATTCGGCGGACCCCGCGGTGCTTGTGGACGCAATCCCGTGTCGCCTATGCGAAGTGGTACTTCTGCAGTTTGTCGTCCCAGATCACTTTCTTGTTGTTCCGGTACGACAGCGTGGCCATGTGCCCGCCGATGGCTGCCTGCTGCCCGATCACCGGGTCGGCGATCACCTTCGCCTTACCCTCGACCGCTTCGATAAAGTTTCGCATGTGGGCTTCCACGGCCCTGTTGTCGTTGCCCGGCAGGTCGAGGTGAACCTCCTGGCGGGCCTTGATCTTCTCGGGCGCCTTGCCGCGGAACTTCTCCGGGTAGAAGTTCAGCTGCTGGCGATTCAGCACCTCGATAGTGCCTTCGTTGCCCATGAAGTTCTCGCCGTAGCCGTAATGGTCATTGCCGAAATAGGAGCTGTAGTTGATGTGGAAACTGTCGGGATACTCGTAGATGGCGCTGAACGTGTCCGGCACATCGCGGTCGTCGTTCGGTCCACCGGTAGATGCCGCCAGAGGCGACGCAGGAGTGCGGGACCGTCTTGCCGCACACGAAGTTCGTGATGTCCGTCTGGTGCACCAGAAGATCGGTGGAGATACCGCCGGAATAATCCCAATACAGCCGCCACTGATAGAACCGCTGCTTGTCGAACGGGCGCTTGTTCTTCACCCCTTCCAGGAACCGATCCCAGTCGGTGTTGTCCGGGCTGGCGTCGGCCGGAATGGCGTAGCGCCAGGCAGGATCCGTGTCGAGCGAGTTGCGATACCAGAAAGCGCGAACGTAATGGATGTCGCCGATCATTCCCTGCTCGATCATCTCCTTCGCCTTCTGGTACAGCGTGTTGCTGCGATTCTGGGTGCCCACCTGCACGACTTTGCCGGACTTCTCGCCGGCCTTCAACATCTCCGCGCCTTCTTCGATGGTGTGCGCCAGCGGTTTCTCGACGTAAATGTTCTTGCCGGCCTTGATGGCGGCCATGAACATCGGATAGTGGAGATGTTCCGGCGTGGCGATCACCACCGCATCGATGCTGGGATCCGCCAGCAACTGCCGGTAGTCGTCGTAGATCTTGGGCGCCTTCCCTCCGTTGGATTCAATCAGATCCTTGGAGCGGGCCTGGTAGCCTTTGTAGGCGTCGCACACGGCCACCACGTCCGCGTCTTCCTTGTTGCCGGGGACGGCGTAGAATCGCTGCATCAGGTAGTTGCCGCGCGTGCCGACTCCGATCCATGCGACATTCAGTTTCTTATCGGCGCCGAGCGCGGGCAGAACGGCCGGGGCGGCAGTCAGGGCCACGCCAGCGGACTTGAAGAAATTCCGGCGGGAGAGTTCGTCGTGCATAATTTCTAAGGATATCAGTGTCCTTATTCAATTAGACGACCACCCGCGGTGGTTCAGTTTCGGGCGGTGGCCAAATGGCGCAATAGCCGGAGCGATACGGCGGCCGCGGGCTCGGCGCTTCCCGAGACTCGCAGCCGGGCCTTGATCCCCACGAGCAGTTCCTCCCGTTCCTCCTCGTCGCTGGTAGTCTCCCGTTGCCCCCACGTTCCAAGCGGCTGTTCGAGCAGTCTTCCCACGCGCTCCTGGTCGCCCTTCTTCCAGGCAGACAAAATCGTTCTTGCATGTTCCCGGCAGCGCATATGTCCTCCGTTTTGCTTATCGGCGCGGCGGAGGTATTTTCAGAATATTTATGAACAATTACTTTACATTAAAGAGTACTTCGCATAGACTATGTCCGAGGAGATGCTTACCATGCGCTGGCTGGCGTTGGCCGCCATTTTCCTGGCGGCGTGCGGGATCCCCGGCGGCCCCATGCCACCCATCATCGGCGCGGCTCGCGACGGAAATGTGGCGCTACTCGAACAGCTGCTCGCTTCCGGAGCCGATCCGAATGTCCGCGCCGGCGTCAATGATTGGACTCCGTTGATGCACGCCATCCACAAGAACCAGCTCGGTTCGGTACGCGTGCTGCTGGCCCACGGAGCGCGCCCGGACGAGCGTGGCGGCGCCGGCGTTACCGCCCTCATCATGGCCGCCGGATACGGTTATACGGACTCGGTGAACCTGCTGCTCGACGCCGGCGCGAGTCCGTACCTGAAGGCGGCGGACGGTACCGACGCGCTCCACGCCGCCGTCGGAGGAGCCGCCGACATCGACCGCTTCACGGTGGGACACTGTCAGACGGAAGCCGTCCGAGCGCTGATCGCGGCGGCTCCGGACCTGAAATTAAGGGTCGACTCGGCGGCATACCGGGTAGCCAGGTTCGTCGGATGCGCGGAGGTGCTGAAATTGGTCCCGTAGTCGGCCGCCGGCTGGCGGCGTAAACTGGAATTAGTGCGCTACTGGGCTGGTTTACTGCTTCTTTCCCTCTGTTCGATGGCTTTCGCCGCCGGCGACGATGTAGCGACCGTGCCCGTACGGGGCCACCTGCGACAGAGCCCGGGGCAGCCTCCCGTAATCGAAACAGCGGAACACAAGCGCGTCGTCCTATCGGGCGACGATCCCACCATGAGAGTTCTGAACGACCCGCGCCTGAAGGACTCCGACTTCGAGGCGCTGGGCCACTACTCCGGCGAGGGCCGGTTCGAGGTCAACCACATTCACTTACCTTCGCTCTTCGTCTATCGCGATGGGAAGCGTCTGCAGGTCAGCTACTGGTGCGATGTATGCTATATCCGTACCTCTTCTCCAGGAAAATGCTGGTGCTGCCAAAAAGACACTGCTCTCGATCCGGTCGAGCCCGAACCATCGCGCTGACCCTTTTCTGTACTTCCCTCTCCGCTATGGCCGAACCCAACTACGCTGCCAGGAAAATGACCGTTGACGGCGTCGATATCGTCCGGCTCACGGACATCGCTCACAAAGCCGAGGTCTCCATCGCTCCCAAGCTGGGGAACAACGCCTTCGAGATGAAGGTGAACGGAAAGCCTGTGTTCTGGTCGCCCTATGCCACCGCGGGCGACGCCGCGCGCAAACCCGCCATGGCGGGGAACCCTTTCCTCGAGCCGTGGGCCAACCGTCTCGACCACGAGGGCTTCTTTGCCAACGGCCAGAGCTACGCCCTGAACCCGGCGCTCAAGAATTACCGCAAGGATGGCAACCAGAAACCGATTCACGGATTACTGGTGTTCGCGAAGGAATGGGAAGTGGCGGCAACCGGAGCCGACGATGGCGGCGCGTGGGTCACCAGCCGCCTGGAGTTCTGGCGCTATCCCGATTTCATGGCGCAGTTCCCGTTCGCGCATAACATCGAGATGACCTACCGCCTCCGTGACGGCGCGCTGGAAGTGCAGACGGCAATCGAGAATCTTTCGAACGCCCCTATGCCGCTGGCCATCGGGTTCCATCCCTACTTCCGGCTTCCGGATTCGCACCGGGACTCATGGAAAGTCCATCTGGCCGCGCGCGATCACGTGGTGCTGTCGAGCGTGCTGATCCCTACGGGGGAGCGGAAACCCGTGGAGCTGGCCGATCCGGTGCCGCTGGCCACCAGCCAGTTGGATGACGTCTTCACCAACCTGGTGCGAGCCGCGGATGGAAGGGCGGAGTTCTGGGTGGATGACGGCAAACAGCGGATTTCCGTGATCTACGGACCGAAGTACAAAGTGGCTGTGGTGTACGCGCCGCCCGGCCGTGACTTCATCTGCTTCGAGCCGATGACGGCAGTGACCAATGCCTTCAACCTGGCGCACGAGGGCAAGTACGGAGAACTGGACTCCGTCGCTCCGCGCAGTACGTGGAAGGAAAGTTACTGGATCCGAACCAGCGGATATTGAACCAGAATGGGATGGGGCAGGTCTATCACTGCCCCAATCTCGAATCGATCTACTTCTTGGTGGCGGGAGTCGCGGGAGCCGTCGGCCGCGGTGTCATCGGTTTCACGGATGCCGGGGTCTGCGCCGGCGCGGCGCCGCGGTGGTCGGCGTCCCCGTGGCGGGCCTCGGCGCCGCGGTTGGCGGACGGCGCGTTCTTATCGTACAAATCGATGATGTCCTTGGTCACATCGATGGCATTCGATGCATATAGGACCGGCGTCTGGGGATTGCTGACATCCAGGATCAGCGAGTAACCGTTATCCTTGGCGTACTTGTCGATCACCACCATGATCTTCTGGCCGAGTTCCTGGAGCACCTTCTGCTGGTCCTGGTCCCATTCGGCCTGCGCGTCTTCCAGATCGCGGTTGAAGGCTTTGGTCTTGGCGTCGATGTTGCGGACGAGTTCCTGTTTGGCCGCATCGGCCATCGCATTCCCGCCGCGGTTCAGGGAATCCTGGAGCTGCCGGATATCGGCTTGGCGCTTCTCAAATTCCTTGGCCTTCGGAGCACGCTTGGTCTCGAGTTCCTGGGCGGCCTTCTGGCCATCCTTGGTGCTCACAATCGCGCTCTGAATATTAATCACGCCAACCTTGGTTGGGGCGGACTGGCCGAAGGCGACGGTGCCGGCGGCAACCGCCGCCCACATCATTAACTCTTTTCTCACGATTCACTCCTATCAACTATCTATATTGGTCGCCGCTGTCCGCTACGAAACGAAACCACGACGTTGACAACACTCCAAGTGGCTCGTTGCACTCTCCGACACGTCAAAATGTGCGCCCGATGGAGAATCGGAAGGTGGATGCCTTCTCGAAAAACGGTGTTGGCCTGCCGAACTGCAGTACGGCGCTGTTGAAAGTGGTCGCATTTGGGAAGTACGAGCGGTCTGCCACGATCGGCGGCTGGAGAACTGTACGGGCCCTATTTGGATTGTACGCCCAGTAGAGGCGGAACGGCGCGTTCACCACCGGCATCATCACCTGCAATTCGAGGCCGGTAGAGGTGCGCAGGCCCTCGGTGCCGGGCGCGACCACGGCGGTACCTGCGAAACTCGCCTCCGGGAACGTACCGTTCAGCTGAGTGACACGATCCGGGTTCAGACGCAGTTGGCTCTTCTGGAGTACTTTATTGACACCCGCGTCGAAAAACGGAGCCAGAGCCACCGGGCCAAAAATCGTAATTCGGTATTCGAAGTTCGCTACCAGCGAGGTATCTCCGCCAGGGGCCACGAACTGGTAGATGGGGATGGTTTGCGTGACGCCGGCCAGCGAAACGCTGCCATCGGCGTTCACGATCTTCTGTGATCGGATGGTCCCATCGTTGTTCAGAACGTTGACTGTCGCCTGGCTGGGTATATAGGCGAACGGGCTGATTCCCCAGATTTCGAATCCGCGGATGTCATTCTCGCCGCCCATGTAGAACCGGCTGAATGGAGGAGCTACCTTACCGCCGTAGCCGCTGATGTATCGGCCGCTGAAGTGCATGCCGATGACGTGGCTCTTCTTGAAACCCGACCGGAAATACGCGGCGTCAATCACCGGCTCGATTGTGTTCACGGTTCCGCCGAGGAAGCTGCCCGCAAACATAACGGTCGCCGACAGCCGCTTTCCAGCAGTCGGCGTGATCGGGTGGTTGACCGTGTTGTAGTTGTACGATGGGATAATCTGGCTGGTCTTGATCCCGTCCAGCGGGTTCGGCCCGCCCACGTTTTGGAAGTACAGATAATCGAAGTAGGTCTTCGACGCGTCGGTCAGAGTCCGGATGTCCTGGATGTTATAGCCGTAGGTCAGGCCCACCCGGGCAAAACTGCGTTTGAGCGGGTAGCTGAGGAAGGTGGTGAAACCCCGGCTGTTGGAAATGTAGTTCATCAGGTTGGCCGACCCCAGCTGGTCGTATAGCGGAATCAGGTTCCGGCCCGACAGCAACGAAACCTCGCGGCCTTGATCGTAGTTGAATCGCGTGGTGAAGACCGTGAAGCCGGCCTGCATGGGACGGCCCAGAAAGTAGGGCTCCGTAAAGCCGAACTCTATCTGGCGGATGCGGTCGCCTAACTGGCTGGAAAGGCTGAGTGTCTCGCCCAGGCCCAGGAAGTTGTTCGTGGAATAGGAGAAGCCGATAAAGCTGCCCGCGATACCGGACACGCCGCCATTCAACTGGATGGAGTTCTTGCCTCTTTCCCGCACCTTCAACGTGAGGTCCACGGTGTTGGTTTTGGTGTCGCGCTTGATATCCGCCGCTTCTTTCTCCTTGAGAGCTTCGAAGTAGCCCAACTGATTCAGGCGCAGAATGCTCAGCTCCCATAGGCGGCTGTTGAACATGTCGCCTTCGTCGATCAGTAACTCGCGGCGGATCACTTTGTCGCGCGTGGTCGTGTTGCCCGAGAAATCGATTCGGCGTACGAAGAACTGCTTCCCTTCGTCGAACGACAATGTCAGGTCGATCTTGGCGGAGTTCGGAAGCGGATCGAACGAAGGCTCGGCCACGAAGTCGATGTAACCGAATTCTCCATACAGCTTGCCGAGGCTTTCGAGGCCCTTGCGGAGTTTGGCAGTGGAGAAAATGTCGCCTTCCCTCATTCCGAACAAAGGACCCATCAGGCTTTCGGGGGTCCGGAACAGCTTCACGCCCTGGAAATTGATCTTGTTCAACCGGTACAGGCGGCCCTCGTCCACCGTGACGCTGACATCGGCGCCTTTTCCGGGCTTGTTGGTCTTGAAGATCGGAAAGCGGAACCCTTTGCCGCCGGTATCGTGAATGCTCACGGAATGGTCGATGACCTTGGCCATGAAATAGCCCTTTTCCATGTAGAACTGGCGGATGCGCTCCTGGTCCTCGTCCAGTTTGGTGGCATCGTAGGTCTTGGCGAAGAGGTCTTCAAAGAAGACCGAATACGGGATTCCGATGGGCTTAAGGTTCTTCATGGCGCGCCGTACAATGCGGTCGTTGAATACCTTGTTACCCTCGATATCGATCTGAGCGACTTTGACTTTGGGCCCTTCGTCCATCCTGAACACCACTTCGAGCGACGAGGGCGGCAGTTGCCGGATCACGGGCTCCACGGTGGCGAACTGGCGGCCGCGCTCGGACAGGTACTCCAGCAGCACGTTCCTCGCCCGCTGCACCTTGTTCGGATCGTACTGCGTTTCCACGGACAGGCCGACCTTGCGCTCCTTGAAGCGGTCCAGGATTTCCGAAACTGTAATGGATTTATTGCCTTCGTACTTGATGGTGCGAACCACACGGCGCTCTACCAGATTGAAGCGGAGAATCCAGCCGGTCTTTCCGGCTTCGCGCTCCAGGCGGATATCGTCGAAGCGGCCGGTGTTCCACAACGCCATGAAGTCCCGGCGAAGAGTCTCCTCGTCGTACTTGTCGCCCTTCTTGGTCATCATCAGGGCCTTCAAGGTATCCTGCGGGACGCGTCGCGCGCCTCGGAACTCAATTGCCTCGATCACGTCTTCGGTAGGCGCGCCGGCCTCGGCCTGTGCGGGAGCGGCCGGTGCTGGGGGCTTGCCTGCCTCCGGTTTGGCCGGCTCGGGCTTGGCGGGTTCGGTCGCCTCGGGAACCGTTTCGAATGGATTTGCTCTCTTGGGGGCTTCGGGTTTCGGAGCTGCGGGCTTAGGCTGCTGCGGCGCGGGAGCGGGCGCAGGCTGCTGCTGCTGAGCCGTCTGCTGCGCCTTCAGTAATGATGATGAGGTTAGACCAGTTCCGCCGATGCAGAGCAGACATACCGATATGGCATGCAGGCGTAACCGCCTGTGAAACTTCATTCTAGAGCTGGTTCCTTTCTACTCTGCGCCTTGAACAATCCTTCGGACGTACTGCTGCGTTACAGGGTTCCAAGATGAGGTCAGACACAGGCTTGAAGCTTATATTCTACCGAATCCCAGCAGGCGTTCGTGCGATTTAGGTCTGAAGTCCATCTTTCTGTCCTTCCTGGGCATTACCGTCGTCCTGTGCCGGCGTGGTTCCTGGGGCTATCAGAGTGACGTCCGTAGCCGGCGCGGGCGATCGGGGCCCGGCACCCAACGGCGGATTTCCAGGGTCGGAATTAGCAAGTCCCCGTCCAAATTCATCGTCGGGCCCGGCCATTCCCAGCCGGCCCGTCCATCCGAGCGACACGCCGTACACCAGATGTGCCACCATGGCCGCGCTGCCCGGAAGATAAACGAGCACCACCGGCTTGAAAACACGGTAGAACTGGCCGGAAAAAAAGTACACCAGGACGCCCCACGCCAGCCCGAAAGCAAGATTGCGCCGTCCGGCCGAAGCGCTCCCGAAAAGGGCCCCGAACAGCAGTCCTGCAACGCCCGCGATCACCAGTTGAAGGGCCGCACCGGATACAGTGTGCCAGCCCAGCCCAGCGCCGATGGAACGCGCGCCGTAGAAGACCGCCGCGATCGTATTCGGATAGCTCCACCAGTGCCGGTGATCGAGGAGGGATACCACCGTCATGACGACGAGCAAGGCAATGCCGCCGAGCATCCCAGCCTGCAATCCGGCCAGGCCGCGCTCTAGCTTGGATTGGATCATCGGGGCGGAAGGACCTGGGACAGCCGCGCGGAGCGGAGTCGAGTTCTGCCTTATACTAGCACAGGCCGCCCGACTGGGTTTCCAGCCGGGTGAAGGTGATTTCTGCAACAGAAAGAACCGGTTCGGAGTCTCGACACAGGCGGAACATATGCGACGCAGGGTGGTGGTGACAGGGATTGGTGCGGTAAGTCCGAACGGCATCGGCCGCGAACGATTCTGGAGCGCCACGCGCCAGGCCCGAAGCGGCGTGGGGCCCATCGAACGGTTCGACGCCTCCGAACTCGCGGTGCGCATCGCCGGCGAGGTTCGTGACTTTGACGAGCATCGCTATGTGGCGCCGAAGGACCGCCCCCACGTGTCACGTGTGACGCCCCTGGCCATCGCCGCCACCGGCGAAGCGCTTGAGGACGCCGGGATCGAATACGGCCGCCTCAGCCGCGAGCAGCTGCGCGGAATTGGCGTGATTCTAGGGTCGGGCGGCGGCAGCCAGGAGTTCACAGAGGAGCAGTACCGGCTGTACCACACGGGCAACTGGCGGCAGTGCAGCGTGTACGTCGTGCCGAGCTCCACCATCGGCACACTGGCGAGCGAGATCTCAATGCGCTTCGGCTTTCGGGGTTTCAGCCACGTGGTGTCAACGGGATGTACTTCGTCCACCGACGCCATCGGTTATGCGGTGAGGCAAATCCAGGCGGGAGCGCTGGACTGCGTGGTGGCCGGTGGCGCGGATGCGCCGATTGCGCCGCTGATCATGCGGGGATTCATTGCCATGCGGATCCTGTCCACGCACTGGAACGAAACTCCTGAACGCGCTTCGCGCCCGTTCTCGCGGGATCGCGACGGATTCGTGATCGGCGAAGGCGCATGGTTTTTCGTGCTCGAGGACAGTGAGCGTGCCCGGGCTCGCGGCGCGCACATCTATGGCGAGATCGCGGGTTACGCATCCACTTGCGAGGCCTATCATCGTGTCCGGCTGGAGGAGTGCGGCGAGGAGCCGGCCCGGGCGATGTCGATGGCCATGGATGAAGCCGGAATTGCACCCTCCGATATCGATTACGTGAATTACCACGGCACCTCGACGGACTTGAACGATCGCATTGAGACCCGGGCCATGAAGCTGGCCTTCGGCGATCACGCGTACCGTGTTCCGGGATCGTCGCTCAAGAGCCTGATCGGACATCCGCAGGGCGCTTGCGGTGCGGCAGGGGTAGCGGCCACGCTGCTCGCCATGCGCGATGGCGTGTTACCCCCGACGGCGAATCTGGATAGTCCGGATCCGGAGTGCGATCTGGATTATGTCCCGGATGTCGGGCGGAAGGCTGGGGTGGAGTGGGCCGTGGCCAACTGCATCGCGTTCGGGAGTAAGAACTCCGCGTTAGTGCTGCGGCGGGTGAGTTAGGGTTCCTGCTTGTTACGGTTGAGACCAGAACGTCCCCGCCGGACCTTGGATATCACCCAGGATTTCGACCGACCCCGCCATTGACCCCAACCATCCGCTCTTCGGTTCAATGCGAACCGCCACGACGTCAGCAACTGGTTTGCCGAGTTTCGTCACCCGAACCGGCACCCCCGTGCGGTGCACCTCGTCGAGCACCGCCAGGCACGTTGCCTTGAATATTGAGATCGGGATTTCGTTGGCCATGCAACTAATTTGTCCCACAGTTAACGACCATGGTCAATCGAGGCGCACGCTTTCCCGTTATCTATCCGGCTCTCGTATCCGCCGCATAACCACCAGCTTGCCGTTTTCGCCGTTCGCCGCGCGACGCTGGGGGTATCTCGGCTATTCGCTACGGGTATTGAAGCTGTGGCTGCGAGCAAACTAGAAAGGGAGTCCGGACGTGGACGTCAGCGTAATGCCGCATAGTCTTTCCTTGCTTGGATGAGGACAGGAAGATCTTGGTCTGCATCCTTCCAGAGTGCGAAAAAGTTCTGAAAGGTTGTCTTGGCTTTCGCCGTATCGCCGGCGAGCTGGAATCCGCGCGCCACACCCGGGTAGGAAATCGAATAGTACAGTCCTGAATTCGGATATTTCCATGTGCTACCCCAGCTCGCGCCTTTGTGATCCAGGATCTTTTGAAACTCGGCCGCGGCTTCCGCGCCCTTCCGCAGACGCAGGTACGCCAAGCCTCGCAAGTACACCGCCTCAGGATAAGCTCGCTCGTAAGGCGACGCTGAAGCCAGTAGTTCCACGGCTTTGGCGGGCTTGTCGTGCTGGAGTTCGATAGCTCCGCGAATTCCCGGGAGTTGCACTGCATTCCAGACGATTCCATTTGGGAAAAGCTTCGATGTTTCCCCTGCGAGCTTTTCCGCCCCGGCCGCATCTCCACATATGGCCAGCGCCAATGCCGGACGCCCGAGGCGACGCACAGTCCGGCAGTTACCCGAGAGTGCGTCGGCAAGCGCATCGGCTTCTTCAAGGCCGGCCGCGACGTCCCGAAGCCCCCTACGTAACGATATCTCAGCGCCTCGCTTGTACAATTTGCTGGACTCGCGACGCTGCCCCAAGACGTTTAGATTGGACGCCTGCAAGCCAAAGCTGAGGTATTCTTCCGGCTTGCCCGCGTACCATTGAATCTCTTTGGCGACCGCAGCCTGATCGCCCTCAACGTACGCCAATTCAAGTAAGCGCTGGTGTACCCGAGCAGCGGCGACACCCGACTTACGCGCGGTGTCCGCGACTTTCCTGGCCTCATCCAGCCGGTCCAGACATATGTAGGCGTCCAGGAGCCGTCGCCAGGGTGGTTCGGCGCCAGGTTGCAACTCAGCCGCTGCCTGTCCCTCTTTGAGCCCCTCTTCGAACTGGCCCAACTGGATGTAGTTTTCGCTCAGGTTGTTATGAAATAGCCACCAGCGGGGATAGCTCTCGATTCCGAGCCGATACGCGTCAATCGCTTTGTCCAGGTCACCAGTCGACTCGTAGTGGAGGGCAACAATCATTTCCCGCTCACGCTCGGAGACGCGTTCGATCAACGCGAACGCCCTGCCGTAGGATTCGGCGGCCCGCCCCCTGTCTCCTGCATTGTCGTAAGAGGCCGCAAGCCCAACATAAGCCAACGCGAAATTCGGATCGAGCGTGATGGCCCGCTCCATCAACGGACGAGCAGCCAGAAACCGGCCCTGACTCCACTCGGAGTAGCCCGCGGTGTAGTTCTGGAGGGCTTCCAGCGAACCTGTAGTCGCCTGCTCCAGCGGGCGATTCAACTTCTCGATCGAGCTGCGAGATTCTCCAAGCTTGGTGCGCAGGGCCGTAGCCGCTGTTCCCACTGCCTTCAACACATGCTCCTTGTCGTCAGCCTCGATCTGCTCCCGGCCGAGGGTTACGCCACCTTGGCAAGTAATCGCCTGGACTGTGACGACGTAGCTCTCACCCAAACGGGCGATGGAGCCGTCGATCGTGGCTGCGGCTCCGTCACGCAGACAGATTTCGTGCGCGATCTGGTTGGTGATGCGCGTTCCGGGAGGCAACCTCATCAGCCGCAGATCCTGTTGTATCTGCGCGTCATCCGTGATTCTTAGGAAGGGGGACTGCTCCAACTGGATGGCGAGCCCCTGGCGCAGCGTGCCGTCGAAAACCGGATCGCCGGTGGAATTGGCGAAGTCGGCGAGAATGATCGTGTCCCGGTCTGTCAGTTTCCGCGCTTCAAGGAGCTTCAACCCGGACCGGAAAGCGAAATAGCCCGAGACGAGGATAATCGTTAAGATCGCGGCGGCCCGAACGAACCACTTGCGATTGGTTTTCGCGTAGTTTGAGTTGCCAGGGTGCGCTGCTTCGAGTGCGCGCAACAGTTCCGCCGATGATTGCCAGCGCCGTGCCGGATCTGTTTCAAGACAACGGACGATGATGGCCTCGAGCGCGCTGCACGGCAGGGGCTTCCGATGCGCCGTGGCGCGCGCCCCGGTCAACATTTCACAAAGGACGCAGCCGAACGAATAAATATCGGTGCGCGCGTCGGAAGGCTGGCCTGCGCGCTGCTCCGGCGACATGTACGCCGGCGTTCCCATGACCATTCGGCCACCGGTTACCGTGTCGTCGCCTTCCCAGGTTGCCAATCCGAAGTCGAGAACCTTGGCGCCCGTTTTCGTCAGCATAATGTTACCGGGCTTCAGATCGCGATGGACGATCCCGCGCTCATGCGCCTCGGTGAGTGCGGAGACGATCTCCGTAGCGTGACGGAGCGCCTCATCCACCGGCAGCGGGCCGCTTTTCAATCTGGCCGCGATCGTCTCGCCATCAAGCAACTCCATGACCAGGTAGTTGGGGCCAATGTCGTAGAGAGTGCAGATGTGAGGATGATTGAGCGATGAGATCGCTCGTGCCTCGCGCCCGAAACGCGCACTGAATTGTTGATCGACAACTTTGATCGCCACCGGGCGTCCGAGCCGCGTATCGATGGCACGAAACACCTGGCCCATTCCGCCCTCCCCGAGTTGGCTCTCCACCTGATAGGGACCGAGGCGAGTGCCGGACTGCATGGGCGCCATCGAACGTGGCTCGAGCGACGGCAGGCTCCCACCTCGATGCGCGAGCAGGGATTCGACTTCGCGACGCAATTCGGGATCGGCCCGGGCGAGCAGGGCGGCACGCTGATCCGGGGAGCTTTCGAGGGCGGAGTGATAGAGCTCTTCGATCTGCTGCAATCGATCCGGGGTCATGCCTAGCCCTCAATAATGGCACGAATGACTACCGGGACAGCTCGCGGGCCAGCCACGCCCGCGCGAAGTCCCAGTCCCGGCGGACAGTTCGGGGCGATATTTTGAGGACCTCGACGATCTCCTCTTCCTGAAGGCCGCCAAAATAGCGCAGCTCCACGACTTTGGCCTGTCGCGGGGCGAGATCGGCGAAAGCGGCGAGCGCTTCGTCGAGAGCGACCAGTGAACGGTCCAGTTCCGGGGACAGGAGAGCGGTTTCGTCGAAATTCAGGTGTACTGCGCCACGGCCGCGTTTGTGCGAGGCCCGTCCGCGTGCGGCGTCTACCAGAATGCGCCGCATCATTTGCGCCGCGATCGCGAAAAATTGTGCGCGATGCCGCCACTCAACGTTCGTTACATCGACCATTCGCAGATAGACTTCGTGGACCAGGCCGGTAGTTTGAAGCGTGTTGTTCCGCCGTTCGCCTTTCATATGACGGCGAGCCATGCGGCGCAGTTCGTCGTAAACCTGCCTGGACAACTCATCCAGCGCGGCGGGATCGCCGGTCGACCAGGCTTTGAGCAGATTGGTGATTTCCGCGTCCACCAAAAAAGTATCGCACCGATGGCCGCTTTCAGCTCGCTGTTCCGCCTATACCGGCAACAGGAAATCATCCTGGCTGGAGGAATAGATGAAGTCGATACTGAATATGGGCATGAGTCTGATAGCTTCGCTCAAGCGGCCCTTTGCAGGAAGATCAGGGCAACATCAAATAATCGGTGTCAGAGCGGCTTGTTTGTTGACCGCTTGCATCGTGAGCGTTTCGGCTCAGGCTGGTACGATTAGCATTTCTTACAATCTCAGTGGGGGGCCCACTGGGCCTCCGGTTGTGTCCGGTACGACTCTACTCCTGGATGGCCTGTTCACCGGTTCTGTTCTTTCAGGGAATCCGGCCTTGAACGCTGCATGGAATCCCGTTACGTACAGTGATCACAGTGTGGCGGACCTGACCACCGGGCTGCTTAACGGAACCTTTAGCATCACATTCGCCAACGGTGACATGTTATCCGGAAAGCTCTTTGAAGATGTCTCCGCTCTCATAGCAACTGGCGGTATTGGTCCCTTCACGCAGACATTCACTTTCACCGGAGGAACCGGCGAATTCGCCGGTGCGAGTGGATCGGCCTCGGGCGGGGGTATAGGAACGAGTACTGGCAGCATGGTATCGGGGAATGGAACTTTGACTGCGGCCGGGGTCAGCGCGCCCGAGCCGGCATCGGTTGCACTTATTCTCGGAGGCCTGGTCGTGATTGTCGCAAAGAGACGCTTATTCGGCGGCAGGGTTTAATGTCATGAATGATGGGGACGCCTCGGAAAACGCAGGATAGCGCCGTGTTTTAATGGGTGGCGAGATAACCGCCGGAGTGTCGCCCCCCGGTGCGTGCTGCGCAAAGTTGTCGCATCACTGATTCAAGCGCTGACGTTGGGCAATGCTGAGCGCCTACGCCAGAGTCTCCACCGATGATCAGAACACCGCCACGCGGGTAGCCGCGACAAAAGATACGAGCGCATCTATCGCGAAACGCCAGATAGTACGGAAACTGCTGGCAATTCCGGACTAACCGCTCCGCCGTAGCGCCGCCAGAACTCCGGCGGCGGCTATCGCCTCGCCATCGGGCTCCCCGAATCCGAAGTACAATCGCCTGTACAGCCCATAAAGACGGTCATATACCTCCACCGCGGCCGGATGCGGTTCCACTATCCGGAAGCGAGGGCACAGCGCATCCTGGGCCTCCTCCACCGTGCGGAACGTCCCCGCCGCGAGAAAGGCGAAGATGGCCGCGCCCAGACCCGTGGCCTCCGCCAGCGGCACCAGCACCGTCTTTCCGAGCACGTTGGCGTACACCCGGTTGATCACCTCATTCTTCTGCGGCGCCCGGCCGCCCAGAATCAGCCGCCGGACCGGCACGCCATACTCTTCGAAGCGCTGTAGGATCACGCGCGTGTGGAGCGCCGTGCCTTCGAAGGCCGCGAAGAGTTCGTCCTGAGCCGTATGCGTCAGGTTCCACCCGAACGTGATGCCGCCGAGTTCGGAATTCACCAGGACACTGCGATCCCCGTTGTCCCAGGCGAGCCGCAGCAGGCCCGTCTGTCCGGCGCGATAACCTTCGAGTCCGCGCGAAAGCGCACCCACGCTGGTTCCCGCCCGCCGCGCGATGGCCTCCCAGATATCGCCGCTCGCACCCAGGCCCGCCTCGATGCCGTATAGGTCCGGATGGACGGATCCGAAGGCCGCGCCGCAGGTGCCCGGAATGGGCCTCGTTTCCCTCGCCAGAGCCATGACGGGCGCCGACGTACCCAGCACTGTCACCACATCGCCTTCCCGAATGCCCGCGCCGAGTGTGTCCCAATGCCCGTCGAGACCTCCCATGGAAACCGGAATGCCTTCGCGAAAGCCAAGCCGGTCCGCCCATTCCGCTGTCAGCCTGCCCGCGACTTCGTTGCACCTGGCATAGCGTCCTGCCAGCTTTTCGCGGATGCCTTCGAGCAAAGGATCGACGGCGGCAAGAAATTCCGCGGGCGGTAGTCCACCAAGGTTCGCGTCCCACATCCACTTGGGTCCGGAGACGCCGATCGAGCGCGGCAGCTCGCCGACGTTCCGAATGCCGCAGAGCATGGCGGGAAACATGTCGGCGTGTTCGAGGACCGTCGCCAGCAGGTGGCGCCGCTCCGGATTGGTGCGGAGCCAGTGCAGCAGTTTCGAGAATCCGCCTTCGGGAGGATACACTCCGCCGCACCACTCGATAGCTTTCACACCCATCCGGTGCGCTGTTTCCGTCAACTCCGCAGCTTCGCGCCAAGCCCGGTGGTCGCACCACATGTAGTAGTCATCCAGGGGCTCGAGATGGCCGCCCACCGGTACGACAGTCGAACCCGTGGCGGCTGCGGCAATCGCGTCGATTTGAGTGCCTCTCACTCCGGTCGCTGCAAGGGCCTTTCCCATGGCCTCGACGAACCCACGGACGTGGTCCGCATGGCTTTGCGTCGCAAAATTCGGATCTTCGTTCTTGCGGCGCAGTGCATACTCCGAGACACCCGAGCCGAGAAAGCCCTGCTGGCTGTCGAAGATCGAAACCCGCACGCTGAGGGTGCCGAAATCCACTCCGGCCACAATCGACATCAGTGGCTCCTGTTCAGGGCAGCCACGATGGCATCCAACGTCGCCGGCTTGCCAAGGTCGTTAACCAGGACGATCTCTGCGCCGGGAACACGTTTCATCGCTTCCGGTGCGAGCCCGTCCGGCGTGACAAGGACGTCAGCGCCAGACAACTCGGCAAGCGTCGATTCCCGGATGTCCGCCTTCAACCCGGCCTCCTTCAGCCGTCGGGCCAGTATGGCTTGCGCGGTAGCCGTTGACTCGGTCGCCGATTCGCACACGAAGACGACAACCTTGTTCACCGTACGGTCCGGCCCCGCCTGATCGACCGTTCGCAACTCCCGGGCGCGTCCCACCAGGGGAGCCGCCACCACGAACGACACCGCCGCCGCTGCACTAATGCCCATCAGCACCGGGACGAGTCCACCTCGCGGCGACATGGCGATCTCGGCGAAAATGCTGCCCGGCAGCGCTACCGCAACCAAGCCGGCGTGAGTGGCGACGAAGACGGCGTTTCCCACCAGCCCGCCGGCGATCACGGCCAGAATCGTGAGCGGGTTCATCAGGACATACGGGAAGTACATCTCGTGGATGCCGCCGAGAAAATGGATGAACAGCGCACCCGGCGCCGAACTCCGTGCGGAGCCCTTCCCGAACAACGAGTAGGCCGCCAATAATCCGAGACCCGGGCCGGGATTGCTCTCCAGCAGAAAGTACACCGATTTCCCGGATTGCTTCGCCGCCAACAGCCCCAGCGGAGTCAATACACCCTGGCCGATCGCATTATTCACGAACAGAACCTTGGCCGGTTCGATGACCAGGGCGATCAGCGGCAGAAAGCCCGCATCGGTGATGGTCTTGGCCCACGTGCCAAACGTCCGCGTCACTGTAGTCACTACATCTCCGACCAGAGTGTAGCCGACCAGCATCAGCCCCAGCCCCAGAATGCCGGCCGAGAAACTCGACACGAGCACTTCGAATCCCTTTCTAGTTCTCGGTAGCAGGAGAATGTCGAGTTCCCTCGTCAGCCAGCCGCCCAGCGGCCCCATGATCATGGCGCCGGGAAACATCGGAATGCTGCTGCCGACGACCACCCCCATTGTTGCCACCGCCCCCACCACCGCTCCCCGCGAGCCGTAAACAGCCTTGCCGCCCGTATAGCCGATCAGGAGCGGGAGCAGGATCATCAGGCATGGCTCCGAGAGTCTGGCCAGCCACGCGTCAGGATACCAGCCCGCTGGGATGAATAGCGCCGTGAGCAGGCCCCAACCGATGAAGGCGGCGATGTTCGGTATCACCATCCCCGCCAGGAATGCACCGAATCGTTGAAGCCGCGCTTGCAGTTTCATGTCGTCTCGTCCACGAACAGCGTATCGCGGAGTCGATCCCTCTTGCCTGCGGCAGACGCTGTTCCGGAGAATTGGGTGATGGCGAAGTTATCGATGCCCGAAGAGAACAAGCGCGCCGGAGTCTGCTATGCCGTGACCAGCCAGGGAATCGAACTGCCGGTGGTGGATGTCACGCACCCGGCATTTCAGCTATCCATCAGCGACGCCGAACTCCGTACTCGCGTCGAGAACTTCGTGCGGGAGGGCCCTCCGCTTGGCAGATTGCCAAAGCCGATCCGTTCGTTTGTGCTGAGATTGCTTCTCCGCGGATCCTTTCTCGCGGACGGCATCCAACGGTCCCGAGGTAGTTTCATGAACGGCATGGATACCTACTTGCTCAAACTGGGGCCGGAGATGCTGGGCCGTGCGTATTCCAAACCGATCGATCGAAAAATCGCCGAATCCCTTCCGGCACTGGGCGTCCGCCTCCGACTGCAGGACATGGCCCGTCTCGCGGCCGACACCCTGAGCCCCGCACTGGCAGCCGCGAGCGGCCGTCCGCTTCACTTCGTCAATATCGCCGGCGGCCCCGCCATCGACAGCTTGAACGCCTTGATCCTGCTGAACAGCGAACATCCCGGCATTCTCGACGGGCGTCCAGTGTCCATTGACGTGCTCGATCTCGACGATGCCGGCCCCGCCTTCGGACGAGCGGCCGTGAACGCGCTGACGTCCGCGGGAGGACCGCTGCGGGGGCTCTCGATCGACTTCCGGCACGTGCGCTACGATTGGGCCAACGCGGCGGAGCTCAAACGCTTGTTAAATTCTTCGCAGGCCAACGGCCCAATCACCTTCGCCGAATCGGAGGGCGGTCTGTTCGAGTACGGATCGGACCACGAGGTGAAGACAAACCTCGAAGCCCTGCGTTCTTCCCCGGAGGTGTTGGCCGTCGCCGGTTCGGTAACGCGAGCCGATGGGCCTACGCGACAACTCCACCAGGACAACCCGACCGCTCTCCATCCCCGTGGACTGCCCGCCTTCCGCGATCTCGTGCGAGGCGCCGGCTGGAATGTGGACCGCGCCATCGAACGCCCCTTCAGCGATCACGTCCTTCTGACCCGATCAGCATGAAACGGGCCGGTTGTGCCACCTTGAAGGAAGGGCACAATGGACTGGCACGATAATCTCATCACCTCCCGCGACGGCATTCGCGATCTGCTGGCGGGGACCAGGCGGATCGCGGTATTGGGCATGGACAAGGAGCAAAACGCGGATCGCGCGGCGTTCTACGTGCCCAGCTACATGATGAAGGCGGGATTCGAGGTGATCCCGGTGCCCGTCAAGTATCCAGGACTCGAACAGGTTGCGGGCCTGAAGGCCTACGCGAGCGTCTCCGAGATTCCCGGCGACATCGACCTGGTGAACGTGTTCCGGCGTCCCGGCGACATCCCCAAGCACGTGGACGATATTCTGGCCAAGAAGCCCAAGTCGGTCTGGTTTCAGCTGGGCATTCGCAATGACGAAGCCGCCGAGCAGTTTGCGCGCGCGGGCATTCTGGTGGTGCAGGACCGCTGCCTGATGGTGGATCACCAACGCCTCCGTTGATACCGGCGCGCCCACTGTACAATCGCGTGTAGTGTCAACAAACCCCGGCCCACAACCAAATCCTCCCGAGATGACCGTGAAGGCGGTCGCACTCGGGCTCTTCCTCGCCCTCGTGTTCGGATCGGCCAACGCCTACCTGGGCATGCGCGCGGGCCAGACGGTGGCGGCCACCATTCCCGCCGCGGTGATTGCCATGGCACTGTTCAAACTGCCCGCATTTCGCGGCGGACTGCTGGAACAGAACATCGCCCGCACGGCGGCATCGGTGGGGGAAGCGCTGGTGGCGGGCGCCATCTTCACCATTCCCGCGTTCATGATGGTGGATCTGAACGGCACCCGTCTGTGGACCGATTTGCGGTCGCATTACTGGGAGGCCTCGCTGATTCTGCTGGCGGGCGGTCTGATCGGCGTGTTCTTCATCATCCTGCTGCGCCGGGCGCTGGTGGTGGAAGCCGACCTGCCGTTTCCCGAGAGCGTGGCCAGCGTTGAGATCGTCCGTGCGGGTCAGGATGCGGGCGATGCGCCCAAGTACATCTTCGGCGCCATGGGATTCGCCGGGCTGATCCAGTTCCTGAAGAGTCCCTTCGGCATCCAGATCTTCCGCGAATACACCGAAGGCTTCGCGGCGTTCCCGCAATCCGTGGTGCGCCACTTCGACTTCGAACGCAAGCCGGTGGGCGACGTCACGCATCACGGCGGCATCCCCTGGTCCACGCCCAGCCTGTCGCCCGCGCTGATCGGCATCGGATACATCATCGGCCCGACCCTTTCGTGCGGTGAACTTCTCGGGCGGAGTGCTGGCGTGGTGGATTCTCATTCCGCTGCTAATGTTCTTCGATCCCGACCTTCCCCGCCGCATCGGTTCGAACGATCCGGCCATGGCCGCTTACACGCTATGGTTCAACATCGTCCGCCCCATCGCCGTGGGGATGATGCTGGTGGGCGCGGCGAACACGATGTTCTCGATGCGGTCTTCTCTTGCGGCGTCGCTGCGCGGTGCGTTCGCGGCGTCGGCGCGGGCCTCGCACGAGGGCGCCTCGATGGAGCGTACCGATCGCGACATACCCGCGCGCTGGGTGCTGCTCTCCATCGCCGCGCTGATTGTCCCCATCACGTTCATCTACTACTACTTCACCCAGGGATGGATTCCCGCTCTGTCCGCGGCGCTTGTAATGACCGTCACGGGATTCCTGCTGGCGGCGGTGGGCGGCTACCTGGTGGGACTTGTGGGGAGTTCCAATCAGCCGCTGTCGGGATTGACGCTCTCGGCGCTGCTCATCGCGGCGTTGCTGATGGTCAGCATCGGGGTGACGGGGATTGCCGGAGTGGCGGCTGTGCTGGGTGTGGCTGCAGTGGTGTGCGTGGCCTGCTCCGTGTCGGGATCGCTGATTCAGGACCTGAAGGCTGGCCACCTGCTGGGCGGCACGCCGTGGAAGATGCAGGTGGTGGAGATTATCGCGGTGGTGATGCTGGCGTTCTTTCTGATGGGACCCATCATTGCCCTGCATGAGGCGAACCTCGCCGACGGCGGCATCGGCGGTCGCTCGCTGCCCGCGCCGCAAGCGGGATTGATGGCGCAGCTCACCAAGGGGATTGTCGGGGGCCAGATGGCCTGGGGATTGCTGATCATCGGCGCAGCCTTCGGCGTCGCCCTGATCCTGTGCGGCGCGCGATCGCCCATGCTGATCGCGGTGGGCATGTATCTGCCGTTCGACACATCCTCGGCGATATTCGTCGGTGGGGTATTGAAGTGGGTGGTGGACCGGATCTCCGCGCGCCTCGACGCGAAGCGCAAGGCGGAAATCGAAGAGACGGGCACCCTGCTGGCATCCGGACTCATCGCCGGGGAGGCGATCCTCGGCATCTTGCTGGCGGTCGCGGCAGTGGCAAGTGTGCCGTCCCTGACGCGAGTCCTGAGCGGAGGCGCCACCGAGTTCAGCTGGTTCCCCGCCGCAGGCGGGTGGCTGTCGCTAGTGGGATTCGCGGCCGTCGCCTGGGTGCTGGTGGCGATTCCGGTGCGAGCCGCCCGAACGGGCGCGGAGGATTGGCGTCCAGAGTGAATCCTCCACAATCAGCGCGGCGATCAAAGACCATAACCGATAATTAAACTAGAAGAGCATGAGCCAGCCGAACGGAAACGAGAACCGCCTGGATCGCATCGAGCGTCTGTTGGAGTCGCTTGCCCAGCGGCAAGAGGTACAGCACGTCAACATCGAATCGCTGCACGCCTCGGCAAGTGAACTCCACGCCGCCAGCCAGCGACACGAAGCCGCTATCGCCCAGTTAATTGAAGCCGCTACGCGCGACGGGGCGAATATCGCCGCTCTGGCTCGTATCGCCGAAGCGCATGAACGCCGGCTCACGGATCTTGAAGGCGACGAAGCTTGATCTGGATTTCAATCCCGCGAAGCGGAGATTGATGATGCCGACACCTACTTGTCGTCTGGCTTAACCCGCCGCCAGCCCCCGGTGGAACTCGCCGGGTCCTTAGCATCCTTGGAGGAATCCTTCGACGCATCTTTCGCATCAGCCGGCGCAGCCGCAGGAGCGTCCTTCGCCGCAGGAGCATCCTTCGCCGAGTCCTTCGCGTCCTTGCTCGTGATCGGGCCGGCCGTGGAACCCGCGGGCTCGTCCACACGCCGCCACACGTGGCTCTGCGGCTGTGACCCTTGCTCTGGCTTCAGGACACCCGGGGCCGGAGCATCGTTCTCCGCCGCACCGGCCGGAATCGCCACCGAAGACCCGTCCTCGTTCACCGCACGACGGCGCCGGGAATTCGTCGACGTAACAGCCGGCGCCGGTTCACTCGCCGAACTACTCCGCACGACCACCGGCTCCTCGGTACCCGCCGCGACCACCGTACCTGCCGGCGGCGCCGGCGCAACGCCGTCCGGAACCATGTACACCCGCCGGAACCTCACTTCCGCGTCGGGATACCGCTGCCGCGCCGCACTGGCCAGCGTCACCGAGAGATTCCGCTGCTGCCCAGCCCGCACACCGGCCGGCGCGTAGAAGTGCAGTGCATACCGCTGCCGGATTCGCGCGAGCGTCGTCTCCAGCGCAGAGGCGCTGTCCACCGGCATGCTATCGCCGCCCGAACGCTGCGCGATCTCCGGCGTTCCGGCGGAATGCGTGTGGGGATAACCCGCGCCACCGGGCCCGCGGCCCCCGTAACCTCCACGCCGCCCGAGGATGATTCCGCCCAGCGGACCGCCAATAGTGGGCCCGCTTCCAGGCCATGTTCCTCCACCGCCCCCTCCACCGCCGGGATGCCCCATCCGCGTGTGCATCGCATCAGGAGCGATCAGCGCGCTCATTACCGTATCGCCCCGCTCCAGCGACCGCAGGACTCCCTCGTCATCGCGCCCCAGTTCGGTTTCGTCGTCCGTCAGAATCACGATCGCCCGCCGCGCCTCCCGCCTGCCTTCGCGGGCGATGTAGGCGGCTGCGTCGTACATTCCCCGCGTGATATCGGTGCCGCCGTGGAACGACTCCTGCCGCAGGACGGCGTCGAACTCGCGCTCCAGGCTCGAGCGGCCCTTCCGGAACGGCATGCGAACACGGGTGGACCGGTCGAAAACCATGATGGCGAAACGATCCTCGTCGCTGAGCACCCGCAGCGCGTCGTGCGCGGCGTCGGCGATCCGCTGCACGTGGGGGCGCATACTGGAACTCACGTCCAGCAGGAACAGGAAGTCCACCGGCATCTCTTCGCGGGCGAAGTTGCGGATCTCCTGAACTTTCCCTTCGTCGCGCAGCACGAAATCCTCGGCCCGGAGTCCCGTGATGGTGCGATTGTCCCGATCCACCACCTGCGCGTCCACCCGAATGAGGGCCACATCGCTGCGAAACACAACGGTGTCGTCCGCCGAGGCAATCAGGCCCGAGCCCGCCAGAAGACTTGTGAAAAGTAGACCGATGCGGATCATGGTAAAACCCCGGCCGGAAACGTCAGCTTTCAGTATAAGTACGTGTCCCCGTCCAAGTTCGTTACTTCAGGTTGTTCGGGTCAGCGTACGGGATACACCGCGTAGCCCGCATTACTGTACACCGGCAAGGGCCCATGGCGGATGTTCTTGAGTTCCACAACCACGTAGTCCACACCCCGAGCCGCCAACTCGGCATCGCTCGCCTCTCGCAGAATCGTCCCCTGCCATCGAGCCCACCACTCCAGCGCGAGATCCTCGAAGTAATTGACCTGCCCGCCACCCTTCCAATCGACGTAAATGGCCCTCTGCGCTTCCGCGCGGAACATTCCGGGATGCAAGTCCTTGCCGGATTTCGGGAACAGGAACACAGCCTCCCGCGCGGTGGAAGTCCGTGCCCACCGGGCCAGTTCCACGATATTCCGGTTCCACAACGCTGGATAGTTTTGCACGCCGCCGACCAGTGGGATGGAGAAATACGCGATGAGACCCGCCATGGCCAGCGCCGCAGCAGCCCGGCGTGGCGTCAGCACGTGAACGGCGACGGCCGCGGTGGCCGCTGCCGAAAGCGACACAATCAGGGCCGCGTCCGCAATCGTGTACGGGGGCATGATGAGCTTGTGCACCGGCAGCAGGAACGGGATCAACATCCAGGCGAACGTCTCCGGGTACTGTCGGCGGAGGCCTGCGTGGATGCCTGCCGCAGCCCCCAGGACAATGGAAAGCGCCGTGATGAACAACGTCGCCCGGGCCGGCTGAAACTGCGGGATCATCGACCAGTGCATGCCTTCCAGCGTGGCGAACGAGAAGGGAACGCTCAGCGTGCCCGCGCCCAGCAGCCCCCAGAACACGATGTGGTGTTCAACCGTCAGGCGCGATCTCAGCCGGCGCATGGCCAGCGCGCTCGCGCCGGTCAGCAGGGCGTAGTGGCCGAACACGTCCCATGACCAGAGCGACACCCACGTGTAGGGAGCGCGCAGGCGCTGCAACTGCTCCACCGCCGGACTGATGATCGACAGCAGCGGCTGGCGTTCCAACAGTCCCGGCTGCAGCCGCGAGCTCACGAACAAAAGAACCAGGCACGCCCCGGCGATCGCCGCGGGTCTCCATTCCCGGCTCCGCCACAACAGCACGGCGAACACCAGCCAGAATGCGGCGGTGGTGGGGGCGTGGTACAGCAGAGCGATTGAAGCGGCAACTCCCGCGGCGATCCAGCGGTGGTGCAGCGAGAGACCGATAGCGCACAGCACCAATGGCAGCGCGAAACCTCGCGGGACTGGTTCGTATTCGATGGTGAGCACCTGCGGCCCGATCACCATCACCCCCAGCGAGAACAGCGCCGAGATGAACATCGCCAGCCGGCGGGTGAATCCCAGCGACGTTCCAATCAGGAAGACTCCCCAGATGCCCAACGCCCGGAACAGCAGTTGTTGGGCGGTCAGCAGGGTCCGATTCTCCAGGCCGGTAAGCCGCCGCAGCGCTAGAGTGATCTCGTCGTACAGGGTCCAACTCAGGTGCGGACGCGACGTGATCAGGTCGTTCGTAAATAGCGCGGGGTTCTCCAGTTTCTGGAGCATTGGAACGTAGATCTGCGTGTCCTGCTGCAGGTACGTGTGGCCCGGAAACACGAAGAACGTCAACGCCGTCACAATGACGACGAACAGCGCGACAGCGCCGGGCTTCACTATTGCACCGGTGTCTTGTCGAGCTGCTGCTTCGCCCAGATACGGCCTGGATTCAGTTGTAGTGATTTCTCGAACGCCTTTCTGGCGTCCGCATTCCGGTTCGCCTTTCGCAGCGCGATGCCCAGCCACAGATGCGCCTCAGCCAGTTTCGGATCCATCCCGATGGTCTTCTCGAAGTCTGCGATGGCCTTGTCCACACCGCCTCCGAATTGCGGCGGCAGATAGTAGTTACCCACCCCCCGGCTCAGATATCCGAGCGGGTTCTTCGGATCGAGTTGAATCGCCTTGTTCACTTCGTCCAGCGCGCACTTGCCGTACTTCATCCCGATGAGGAGATTGCCGCCCGCGATGGCCTGTCCGCACAGCGTCCCCAGCATCCGGTGATATTCCGCGTTCTCGGCCTTGAGACTGGCGGCTTTCTCCGCCGCCCGGATTCCGTTCTCCGCCGCGGCGCGCGCCGCGCCCTTGTCCCGCTGCTCGATGGCCACCTCGGCCAGGTACGATTGGGCCTGCGCCACTCGGTACTGCGCAGCCGCGTCGCTGGGCTGTTTGCCGGCGGCTTCCGTCAGTTTTTGAATGGATTGCTCCAGCGCCCCACGATCCTGGGCATCCCGCGCCTTTTCCAGAGTACCCGCTGACAGTACCGACGCCGCTAACGCTACAACCACCGGGAATCGCATCTACAGTCTATTCTAAAGGGCCGCCACGCGCCGCTGCACGAGCAGGAACCACAACGCCAGCACGATCAGCAGCACCCCGTTGAAGGCAATCACCGGCGGAGCTCCGATGGACTGGATGATGCCACCCAGGATGATGCTGCCAATCGGCATCCCGCCGCGAAAAGCGATGTTATAGACGCTCATCACTCGCCCGCGCATATCGTCCGGGGTAATCAACTGCACCAGCGAACTGACCATGGCGAACACGGCGATCATGGCGGCGCCTGCCAGAAACAGGAAGAAGCAGCTCAGAGCCAGCTTCGTGGACACCGCGAAGCTCGACATGGCGACTCCGAAGGCCAGCAGCATGATCAGCGCGGCCTTGCCCAGGTTCTTCTTACGGCCCATCGCGGCCACAATCAATGCGCCGGCGACCGAACCCAGCCCCGAACTCGAGAGCAATGCCGTGTACGCTTCCGGACCGCCGTGGAACACCTGCCGCGCGAAGACGGGCAGAAACGCGATCAGGGGGAAGCCCACCAGGGTCATCGCGAAGGCCAGGAAGATCAGCGTGGTCATGGACTCGCGCTGCTTGATGAAGCCAAACCCCAGCCGAATACTGGCCAGCACGCTCTGCCCCTGGTTGGGCGTGGGTTTGAAACGGACCCTGATCATGGCCAGCGTGATGATGACCGCTATGAACGACACGCCGTTCAGGCCGAAGCACCAGGTTGCGCCCAGGTTTTTCAGAGCCAGCCCGCCAATCACCGGTCCGATCACCCGCGCCAGGTTGAATTGAATCGAGTTCAGCGCGATAGCATTGGGAAGGTCCTCAGGCTCTACAAGGCTGGGGACCAAGGCCGAATACGCCGGACCACCGAAGGCCTGAATCGTGCCCACCACGAAGGAGAGGCACAGGATCGGCCAGATCGTCTTCAATCCGAAGAAGACCAGCACGGCCAGCGTGAACGCGCAGGTCATCTGGACCACCTGGGAGATGATCAGCAGCTTCTGGCGGCTGGTCCGATCGGCGAAGACACCGCCCACCAGCGAAAAAAGGATGATGGGAATCTGTCCCAAAAACGCGTCCAGTCCGAGATAGAACGCCGAGCCGGAGATCTCGTAAACCAGCCAGCTCTGGGCCAGGTTCTGCATCCACGTGCCGATGCTGGACGTGCATGCGCCAATCCACATCACGCGGAAATCGCGATACTGAAATGCCTTGAATACTTTGCTCAGCAAGGCCGGAATCCGATCACGGCAGCGGCGTCTCGCGCGAGACCAGGTGCAGCAGGTTGCCGTCGGCGTCGGCGAAAAAGACCAGCCGGTTGCCCTGGCTCTCCACCGGCTCACCGAGAATGCGGACACCCATGGACTTTAGACGCTCCAGGGCCTGGTCGAAGGACTGCACCGCGATAGCCAGGTGCCGGATGCCGGGATCCTTTGGCGAATTGGGTCCGCGCTCGCCTTCGGAAGGAATGATCTCGAGAATTGTGCTGTTGGGAGCTTTGACAAAAATGTTCGGACCGTACCGGAAATTAATATGGAACCCCAGCGTGTCTACATACCATTGGGCGAGACGCGCGGGGTCCGGCGAGGCAATCGCCGTGTGTTCCAGACCGAGAAACATATAGCTGGATTGTAGCCTATGCCGCCTTCCAGCCGTCGCCGGCTCGGGCAGGGCAGGCAGGCCGCGCGTATCTCGAGACGCGGTCCTGAGTTGTGGGTTGCCTACGTAGATATTCCGGTGGCGGAAACTTAAACCGCTTGGTTCAACCGCCGAGTGCGGACCGCACGTCCGGTGGTGTGGAGTGCGGGGCGCAATCCCGGTCACTCGACCCGATCAAGACGCATCCGGAAGTGCGCCGATGATGGCTTGACCCATCTCCTGAGTGCTCATTCGTCCTCCCATGTCGCGCGTCCGCGACTTGCGGTCCGAGAACACCGCGCGGACGGCGGTCCGGATCATCTCCGCGCCAAGCCGTGTGGCCGGATGATCGAACCAGTCGAGCATCATCGCCGCTGACAGAATCGTCGCTACCGGATTCGCGTACGCTTTCCCCGCGATGTCCGGCGCCGACCCGTGCGAGGGTTGAAACACCGCATGCTTGTCGCCGATGTCTCCGGATGGAGCCATGCCCATGCCACCCACCAGCCCTGCCGCCAAGTCCGACAGAATGTCTCCAAACATGTTCTCGGTCACGATGACGTCGAACATCTCGGGCCTCTGCACGAAGTACAGGGCCGCCGCGTCCACATAGACGCGGTTGGTGTGCACGTGCGGGTACTCCAGGCTGATCTCGTCAAAGATTTTTCGGAAGTACGCCATGGACGGGAGCACGTTGGCCTTGTCCACCAGCGTGACGTGCTGACGCCGTTTGAGGGAGTATTCGAACGCCGCGTGGATCACCCGCTCTGAGCCGCGGCGAGTGATCAGCATCCGATCTTCCACGCTGTCCGGTTTGCGCAGGGCCGTCGTCCGCGATGAGAACAACCCCTCCGTGCTCTCACGAACAATGGCGAAGTCGATATCTCCCGCTACCCGCCCGCGCAGGGGCGAGTCATCCGGGTGAAACAGGTACAAGGGACGGAGGCCGTTGTACAGTTCCAGCTTTTCACGCAGGTCGAGTTGTGGAGTCATTTCGACGCCGTTCGGCCAGCGGATGTGGGGCAGGCCCATCGCGCCCAGCAGAATTGCGTCGAACGTCTGGATCTTCTCGAAAGTGGCCGGGGGCAGCGGGTCGCCGCTGTGCAGATACTCCCCTGCGCCAACCGAGAACTCGTCAAAGTCGAAGCCGGCGTCCCCGGCACGGTGTTCCACGGCCTGCAGCACATGCACGGCTTCTGCGATCACTTCCGGGCCGATGCCGTCGCCGGGCAGCACCGCGATCTTGAAGCGTTTCATCGGCAGGCCGCCTCTCCTTTGAGTTCGCCACTCACGATCCCGTGACCTCTTTCACCAGGTTGAAGAACCCTCTCTTGCGAGCAGTGTTGATGCCCCAGTTCACCGGAGGGCACTGATATCCATCCGAGTAGTCGCTGGCCCCAGGATCGAAATATCCCCAGGACGCATACTCTCCGATGGCCGCCATCATGTTGTTCGAAGGTTGATCGAAGTTGAAGTGATCATCCTCATTAAAGAGGATCGGCATCGGACGGTAACCCTCCACCTTGCGGGCCTCGATGACCATATTGCGGATCCGCGCCGGATCCTTTACGCCGTTTCCGTGCATCAGCAGGAAATCCGAAGCCTTCACCACATTCGCCAGCGGGACCGAGCCGCCGCCGTAACTTGTCCCCACCAGCAGGCGCCGTCCCTGCTTCTGAATTCCTTTCACCAGGTCGATCAGTTCGTGTACCCGCCCCGGTTTCAGGATTTCATGGTCGTAGGATTTGACGTCGCACTCGTTGTCCACTTCAAACAGGACATTGCGGTAGCCCCGGTCGAGGATCCAGCCGGCCGCGGCTTCCACTGCGCGCTTCACCGCCGCTTCATCGCGCACGCGCTGGTCCTGGCCGAAGTAGAAGACGCCCACGATAGGCGCCATGCCGAGTTCGTCCGCCCGATCGAGAATGCGCGCCAGCCGCTTCAGGTACTCCGGGCGTAGTTCGCCGCCGGGTCCAATGGCTCCGGTATCCCACGGCTGTGATTTCGAGTAGCCTTCCGGACTTCCGCCTTGCAGGTTGATGGTGAAAGAGAGCAGTCCGTGTCTGCGCCATTCGGGCATGGCGGCGACGAATTCGTTGGTGTTCCGGTCCGGGTCCCACTTTCCGGTATCGGGGTAGTTCCATTTGGCGCGAGTCTCGGGATTCCGGTCATCGAAGATGCCCTGCACCATGCGCGAGTTGAGCAGGAGCCCTTCGATTCGCGCGCCCTTGTAAGATCGTCCTGCGTAGGTTGGCTTCCCGTTGATCAGGAATCGATCTGAGTCGATGGCGGTTTCGGTGCGGGTGGGGGCGGCGGACGCCCGGGCAGGGCGCCAAGCCAGCGTTGCGGGCATGGCTATGAATTGTCTGCGGTTCATGGGTACCGACGGTTTTGCACTGTCCCTGATATTATATATTCTAGAGGAACGAAATGTCCGCGACGGGAAGCAGGATTCTCCGGACCACCCCAATCCAAGCGCGTTCTCTGCGCGAGGTGATCGTGGATCACCTGGAGCGCGCCATCATGACTGGCATGTATCGTCCAGGGCAGCGGCTGGTTGAGCGCGACCTGACCGCCCAGTTTGGAGTAAGCTCGATTCCCGTTCGGGAAGCGCTACAGGATTTGGAAAGCCGCGGTCTGGTCACCAAACGACTCAACCACGGTTGTTCGGTGGTGGAACTGACTCGCGAAGACGTCGAGCGCATCACTGAACTCCGGCGCGTGCTGGAGCCCAAAGTGGTGGAGTGGGCCGCACGCAGGATCACCGGGGAGCAACTCGAACGGCTGCGCGAACACTTGGAGCGCATGTCCACCGCCGCCGAGACTGGCAACTATCCAGAGTTCTTTCACGAAGATCTCTTGTTCCACAAGCGAATCTGGGAGAGTTCGGGTAACCGGTTTGCAGCCAGGTCGCTTGAAAGCGCCATCGGGAGCCTGTTCGCGTCAGGCATGACGACCTCGGAGGCCGCCATCAGCCTGCCGGAGGAAGTCCGCAAGCATCGGCTTTTACTCGAAGCATTGCAGGCGCGCGATCCGAAAGCTGCTTCGAAGGCCCTGACTGCGATCGCCCTGGGCTTCAAGGCGCACCTCGGCGGACTCTAGCTTCGAATCACGCTCGGTCAAAGTGCCCCAGACTAGCGATTCGCGGCGATCTTTGCGCGTAGAATCGAGGCAGGGAGATGTACCGATGTCCGAGCACAAAACCAGCCTTCGTCCACCGACGGAAGTGTTGACCCGAGGCTTCGACCCGAAGCTCTCGGTCGGTTCCGCGCGTCCCGCCGTGTTCCGCAGTTCCACGTATGTGTTTTCGAGTCCCGAAGCGGCCGAGCGCGCTTTCGATATCATCGGCGACCGGGCCCAGGCCGCGCCGGGTGAGCAGGTCGACCTGGTGTATTCGCGGCTGAACCACCCCAACGCGGAGATTCTGGAGGACCAGATCATTCCGCTCGAGAAGGGCGCCGGCGCCGCCCTGGTGTTCAACTCCGGCATGGCGGCCATTATGACGGCGATGTTCACGTTCCTGCGTCCTGGCTCGACCGTGGTGTACACGGTACCCATTTACGGCGGAACGCAGCATCTGATCCGTGATTTTCTTCCCCTGTGGGGAGTGAACGGGATCCCCATCCGGGCTGGCCACGGCACGCAATTGGATGAGGCCATCCGGGCGTCGCATCCAGCTATCATCCTGATTGAGACCCCGGCCAATCCAACGCTGCGAATGACCGATATCCACCGTGCGTGCGAGACCGTGAGATCGCTGCCGGCGCCCAACGGCCACGGGCGTCCGCTGGTAATGGTGGACAATACCCTGATGGGTCCGACGTTCCAGCATCCGCTGGCGATAGGCGCTGATATGGTAGTGTACTCGGCGACGAAATACCTGTCGGGCTTAAGCGATATGATCGCGGGGGCGGCGTTATCGGCTGATCCCGAGTTCATGCACCTGATGCGAGCGAGGCGGAATCTGTTCGGTAACATCCTGCAACCCGACGAGTGCTGGATGCTGGATGGCAGGCTGCCCACCGTGGCGTTGCGCATGAATCGAGCCAGCAAGAACGGTCAGCGCATCGCGGAGCATCTGGCGGGACATCCAAAGGTGGCGCGGATGTACTATCCGACCCTGTTCAAGGACGAAGAGCAGCGCGGGATCTATCATTCACAATGCGACTATCCCGGCGCGATGTTCTCCATGGAAGTGCGCGGGGGCAAGCAAGGCGCATTCGATTTCCTGCGGAATCTGAGAATCGGCCGGAACGCGGTCTCCCTGGGTGGGGTGGAGACCCTGGTGTGTCATCCGAAGACGACCACGCATTCCGGGTTCACGGAGGAGGAGTTCCAGTGGGCGGGTGTGACCGACGGACTGGTGCGTGTTTCCGTGGGCATTGAGGACTGGCGGGACCTGCTTGCCGACTTCGAGCAGGCCTTGAACCGCGTCTAGGAAGATGACCCGATTGGTGAGACGAAACCTACTGGCCGTTTTGATCGGGTTGTCGCTGTTGGCCAGCATTGCGGGAATCGTGCTCACGCGCGCGCCGGCAGGTTGAATTCGTGAACAAGTACGCGATTGAGAACCACTACTTCAACTTTTCGACAGCCGGCCAGTGGCTGTGGAACGAGTTACGGATGACGGCGCCGGACACGAGCAGCGCATACCAGGTGGCTACGCAGATCCGCGAAGTGGTGGATGCGGAGACCGAGACCGAGGCCCAAATGGCGGAACAGGACTGGGAGCGAGTGACCAAGCAATACGGGTCCCGGCCATTTTCAGCAAACCGGCGGTGGACCTCCGGCCTGCGGTGGGCGGACTGGATGTGCGGGTCCGGTATGTTACGTGCGCAGCGCAGCGATACGGCGTGAAATCCCGATTGCTTCAAACGATTGTCGGATTGGTTCACGGAGCGGCTCCCCAGAGAGCCTGACCCGCCGGCACTTATTTCGTGCTACACTATTTCCGTGCAGAAGAACATCACCATTAAAATCTCGGCTGAGGCGGCCCTGTGGGCGCGGCGGAAGGCCGCCGAAGAGAACACTTCCGTGTCGAGGCTGGTGGGGGAGATGCTGGAGCGGCAGATGAGGTTGACTGACGAATACTGGCGCGCGTTCGAACACTGGAAATCAATCCGTCCGATAACCGAGATTGGGGCGGCTGGTCGGATGAGCCGTGAGGACGTGCATGAACGCCGGTGACCTCTTCTTCGTGGACTCAAACGTTCTGCTGTATTACATAGATGCCTCGGCGCCTTCCAAACGAAAGCAGGCCTCCGAGTGGCTGGACTATTTGTGGACGGCGGGAGTCGGACGCCTGAGCTGGCAGGTCCTTCACGAATTCTACTGGAATGCGGTAAAAAAGATGGGTCTAAAGCCCGCGCAAGGGCGCGAGATTGTCGAAGATCTGACGCGCTGGAGACCGGTGGATACGACGTTCGGCCTTGTTCAGCAGGCTTGGTACTGGATGGATACGGCTCAAATCGCGTACTGGGACGCATTGATCATTGCCGCTGCGCATCGTTCCGGGGCACAGTACTTGCTTTCGGAAGACCTTCAGGCCGATCGCCTATATGACGATATCCGAGTTGTGAACCCATTCGTTCTTTCCGTTGCCGAGTTCCTTGGCTGATCCGTGCCGCCCCCTAGGTCACGGGTTTAGCGTCGTGAACCAGACCCCGGATGCGTCGATTCGATGCTCCAGGCGCCGGTTCTTCAGGCGGAACGCGGCATCCACGGGCCGCTTGCCGTGGTTGAACGCGAAGACCAGCGTCGCCGGCCCGGACTCGAGATAGCGCACTTCCACACCGCCGCTTTCGACGGTCACGGGTAACTCCACCCCGGCCCAGTCCAATAGACTTTTGTAGAAGCGTTCCACCTCTGCGGTGGGGGTCGTTTGATAGGCGGCGCTGATGAACGAGCCCAGCATCAGCGTCTTGCCTTTTCCATAACTCGAGGAGATGGCGGCCGGACGTCCATCGGCGAATTGTGCGGTCACCTTTGCCGAAGGAGACAGCGGTTCCAGTGTCTCTTCATACCAGCGGGCGGGGAGTTGGTCACCGGTAGCCAGCCATCGCAGAGTCGTTCGCCCTTTTTCTCCGGTCTGGACGTCCGTCTCGCGACAGCCCATCACCTCCCACAAGCCCATTCCGGGTATGCGATCGGCGGCGAGGCCGCGCTCGTTGTTCCAGCCCAGACGCGCCTCGGCGACCAGCGTTCCACCATCGTTGACATATTGACGGAACGCAGCGGCGGATTTCTCGGGCAGCATGACAGGGTAGGGCAGGAACACGATCCGGTACTGGCGCATGTTCTCCGGCGTCAGGCGATCGATGTGGATGTAGTCCAAGGGGACATTCCGCGAGAAAAGCGCGCCATAGACGCCCAGCAGCGAATCGCGTTCGATGCCGGCCACCTCGCCCTGCGGTCCCGCGTACGCAGTGGCGCGCTGGCGTCCGCCGACGAAATGGGCCAGGGGGTTGTAGACGACGGCGACCTGGGCTTTGGGAGGACGGGCGTCTAGGAACAGTTGTTGATTCTGGTCCACCAGACGGGCGATGGACCCGGCCACTCGCGACCGCTCGGTAATAGTCCCGTCTAACTGGATGAGTCCGAAGCCGCCGCTCTCGTAGCCGGAGCTCATCGGATACCAGGCGTAGTAGTGGATTCCCTTCGCTCCGCGGGACAGGGCAGTCCAGGTCCAGATACGGATGTCTTCGGGAGTTACGGTGGGACTTACGTTAAGAGCAATAGTCCCGAAGCCGCCCTGTAACTCGCCGACATAGAACCCGCCGCGATTTCCGGCGAAACCGAAAGACCGGGTAAAATCGAACAGCGCGGCACGCCAGACCGGGTCGCGATCGACGAAGGCCGAGTGTTTCGGATAGAAGGATGTGCCGTAGTAATCCACCTGCTCGGCCATGGTCCAGTCGTCGGATTGGCCTTCCCAGTGATGGGGAGAGGCAAACAGTCCGACGCCGGCCGCGTGACTGGTGATGATGGTGGAGGGCGCCACCGATTTCACGGCCGAGTAGCGGTCATGCAGATCGCCGCCCAGTTTGGCGGCAATGAACGTTTTCCAGTCGATGTAGTCGGTATAAGACAGAATGGTGCTGAGGCGGCTGGGCTCCACCTCGTCCCAACTTCCAAACCGGCGATACCAGGCCTCATTCAGCTTGTCCAGGGCGCCATACTTGGCCCGCAACCAGGAGCGGAACTTGGCCACCGTGTTCTTGCAGAAGCAGAACTCGGGATTCGAGATGTAAGTGGGGTTGGCCCAGTTGATGACATGCGGCTCACTCCACAGATCCCAGCCGGCGAAGGCCGGGTTGGCGCGGACCCGTTCCGCCAGAGCGGAATAGAATCTCAGATCGGCTGCGCGGACACCGGGGTGATCCATGCAATAGCCCGGCGATGTCTCGGGCTTCACCACCGCGCCATTCGATGAAACGAAGTAGGAATCCGGATACTTGGCGCCCACCCATTGGGGAGCCGAATCCATGTAGACCTGAAGAAACACCTTCAGCCCCTCTTCGTTCGCGAGTTCCAGGATCACGTCCAGGTTCTCGAAATCATACTGGTGTTCGCGGGGCTCGCCGGATGCCCAATCGATCCAGGTGCGGACTGTGTTGAATCCAAGCGCCTTGATCTGACGAATATCCTTTCGCCAGACTTCCTTCTTGGCGCGCGCGTTCTTTTCGAGCATGGGAGCCCGAGCCTTGCCGCCGCCGTACCAGACCGACACCGGGAAGAACCCGGCCGCCGCAACGGGCAGGCAAAGAAGAAAAAGGAACAGCCGGCGCATGGTTCTAGCCTATCTCGCCAGAAGCCCGCAGCAGCGTTTCCTGGACCAGCAGTTCATGATCGCAGTAGTATCGGGTCTCGGAGCCAGTCCGGATTGCGCGCGCCAGATCTTCGAAGTCCCGAATGAACGAACCGGGGTTGTGGCGGAAGCGGATGCGGGCGGGCGCGGCCAGGGCAGTAACGGCGGCAGCCGCGCCGAGAAAATCGCGGCGGTTCATGGTCTTAAGGATACTGAAACTCAGGTGTAGGCGATTCGTTCACCGAAAATGAGTGTCACCGAAAATGAGGGGTATCCGGCTGGGGTGTCCATGATACAATTTTCGCGGGTTACTCCAGAACCTTTTTATGTTTCTTCCAACGACTTACGTGGCAGCCCTGCTGCTCACTTTGCTATCGATGTTCTGCTGGGGGTCATGGGCCAACACTCAAAAGCTGACCGGTAAATGGCGTTTCGAGCTGTATTATTTCGATTACGCCTTCGGCGTCCTTTTGTGCGCGATTTTGGCCGCGATTACCTTTGGGTCCTTGAACTCGCACGAGTTGGGAATAATGGATACCATTGCGCTCACCGCGAAGCGCAAGATGGTCTGGGCGTTTGCGGGCGGCGTGGTGTTCAATCTCGCGAACATGCTGCTGGTGGCGGCCATCTCCATCGCGGGACTGGCGGTGGCATTCCCCGTGGGCATTGGCCTGGCGCTGGTGATCGGAGTCGTGTGGAACTACCGCCTGAACCCTCAAGGGAATCCGGCGTTGCTGTTCGGCGGGGCGGCCTTGGTGGTGATGGCGATCATTGTGGATGCCGTCGCGTACAAGACTCACGCAGCCTCCTTGCGGAAGGTGAAAGGGGCCGAAGTTCCAGCGCCCGCGCCGGCCGCGGAGAAGTTCGGGCGTCAACGGTCCAGCCGGTCCTCATCTTCCAGGTCGCCGAGTTCCAGCGCTCCCGGACCCACTAAGGGAATCGTGATCAGCCTGATCAGCGGGGTCTTGATGGGATCGTTCTACCCGCTGGTACAAATCGCGAGGTCCGGAGAAGATGGTGTCCAGCCTTACGCCGATGCGCTGTTGTTTGCCGCTGGGGTCTTCCTGTCCACGTTCCTGTTCAACTTCTTCTTCATGATGATGCCGGTGGAAGGCAACCCTGTGTCGCTGCCGGACTTCTTCCGCGGTACGAAGTGGCAGCACCTGCTGGGTGTCGCGGGCGGGTTGATCTGGTGTGTGGGTGCTATCTCGAATTTCGTTGCCTCCAGCGCACCTCCGCAGGTTCAGGTGGGCCCGGCCGTGAGTTATGCCATGGGCCAGGGCGCCACTATGGTGAGCGCGCTTTGGGGTCTGCTGGTGTGGAAGGAGTTCGCCGGAGCGATTCCTCGCGTACGGCTGCTGCTGGCCGTAATGCTGGTACTGTTCGCCGCAGGACTCTTGATGGTGTCGGTAGCGCCGCTATACGCGAATTAGACACCACTACCTGAACGGTCGTGGCTCAGAAGTCGGCACCGAGCCGCGACGGTCAGGGAGACTCTGCTTGGCTACAAGAGGGCTGTCCGGACCTGTTGGAGCGCTTCGCGGCCGGGTACACTGCCCTGTCCGAGAACGGGACTTCCGCCGCCCCTCCCGCCGTGCGCCGTAACTGCGGATTTCACCAGGTTGCCGGCGTGGAGACCGGCATCCTTGGATGCCGCCACCAGCACAGACGGAGGATCCTCGCAGATGGCTACGAGTACCGCCTTCGATCCCGCCACAAACGATTGGGCCAGCGTGCGCAACTCATCATCAATGCGGCCCGTTCGGGTTACGCGGCGAAGTCCGTCGGGGCCGGGAACGGTGGACGCGTACAGGTCGCGTCCCTGGCGTTCGGCGGACTCCAGGGTGAGTTTCCGGTAGGACTTCTCCAGTTCGATGCTGCGCTGCGCAGCGGCCGCCGCCAGGGCGGGTGCGTCATCTACTGCTGCGGAGAACGCTCGAGCGGTGGCCAGCAGCGCCTGGTAGTCGGCGCGAGCCCGGCGGATTGCGCGCATTCCACACAGGAACTCGATGCGCACCGAGCCGCGAACCTTGTCGAGTTTGCGGATCAGGACCGGTCCGATCTCCGCTGTGGAGCGCACGTGCGTGCCGCCGCAGGCGCTGCGGTCCAGATTCTCGATGGCGATGATGCGGAGTTCGCCTTCGCGCTCGGAGGCTTTACGGAGCCCCAGGTCGCCGGATTGATGCGCGAACGCGACGGCGATGGATCGGTTCTCGAAAACGATCTCGTTCGATCGCTCTTCCGCGCGAGCGAGGCGGTCCGGGTCGATGGAGGGGGCGTTGACGTCAATGGTGGACACGTCGGAGCCGAGATGGAAGCTGATGGTCTCAATCCCGAATAACTCCACCATCACAGCGGAGAGCAGGTGCTGTCCGCTGTGCTGCTGCATATGGTCGAAGCGGCGCGTCCAGTCGATCTCACACTCGAGTTCTCCCGATGGCGCTGGGCCCGCCAGCAGGTGGGCGATGCGGGATTCTTCATCCTCAACGCTCTCGACGGCGATGCCGCCGATAGAGCCGAGATCGTGGGGCTGTCCGCCGGAGTTGGGGTAAAAGGCGGAGCGGTCGAGGTAGACGCGATTGCCTTCGGATGCCACTACCCGCGCCGTGAACCGGCGCAGGTAGGCATCCGTGTAATAGAGTCGTTCGGTCGGATCGGACACGTTACTGGATGTTCAGCAGCAACTGGTTCGTGTTGCCGGCGTCGCCCAGCAGGTACACCGGAACGGCCGGACCCTTCGGCGCGTTCGCAGGAATCTGGACGTTGATCTGATAGAAGCTGGTGACGAAGCCCGGAGCCAGACCGAGGAACTGTGGTTTGACTGGCACCGCCGTGATCGGGAACTGGCTCTTCCCGAAGTATGCGGTATTCGTGCCGGGTACGTTGACCAGGGTCGTTGTAGGGGCGGCCGTATTGGTGGTCGTGGCCGGAAGGGTCTGGCCAAAACCGAACCCATAGAGGGTGATGTAATCGCCTGTCTTCACCGGCAGCAGCGGATTCGACAGCGCATAAGTCACCTGCGTTCCGGCCTGATTGATAGCCGTCAGCAAGACTGGCGCACGCGGAGTGATGGTAACGGTCACCGTGTTCCCCCGCTGTCCATCCCGATCCACACGCAGGGTACCGTCGCCCGTCTTGGCATCAAACGGCAGCAGGAAATTGATCTGGTTGGCCGAAATATAATAGATGGGCACAGGCTGATCGTTCAGATAGACCGTCGCTCCGCCGACTGTGGTCGGGTAAGGGACATTTGTCTGAAGCACCGCTCCGCCGGTGGTGAACTGCTCGCCGAAGATGGCCGGAAAGTCGCCCAATGCAAGCGGGTCGTTGGTAAATGTCGCATTATGGACCACACCGCCGTAAATCGTAAAGGGCGCCCCGGGGGCGATAACGGTCAGACTCACTGGGACGGTTGAAGCGGCATTCGCGCCGTTGGTGGTGATGACTACCGAGCCTTGATAACTGCCCGGAGCGAGACCCGTTGGATCGGCGGTGACTGAGACGTAATTGGCTCCAGGCGTCGCGGTGAGCCACGGTCCTCCGCTGGCGGTGGTCACATCGGCTTTGGCGATGGTAAGCGTACCACTGCCGGCGTTCGTCACGATGATGTTCTGAACCTGCTTGGCGGCGTTCTGCGCGATGCGGAACGCCTGAATGGCGGACAGGTTCGCGATCGGCTGTGAGGTGACATTGATGGTCACAGGCACAGTCCTGTTTTCCCCTGAGACAGGGGATCCACTCACGACGATGGAGCCGTTATAGGCCTTCTCGGCAACGCCCGGACCCGCTTTCGAATTCACCGTAAACGTATAAGTGCCCTGGAAACTCCCGCCGCCAGGTAAAGACAGCGCGGGGGGATCGACGGTCAGCGTGGGAGCCGAACCGGTTGGTGGCGTCACCGTTGCCGTGGCGCGGCCTCCCGTAAAGAAGGTCTGCGGCACGGCCGAGCCGTTGACGGGCACGTAGAAAGTCATGGAGTCGGGAACACCGCCACCGACTGCCACGGTCACCGAAATATTCTGCGGGGCATCGATGGCATTCGGGTCGGAGACGGTTATGAAGCCGGTATAGCTACCCTTTAGCGAGACTCGATGTGGCCAGTTTGATGGTAATGGGGTTGCACCTGCCGATGGGGCCGCAACTGGTGAGCGCGCCAGCGGAGGCCGTCATCCAACTCACCGAAGAAGTAACCGAAAGGTTCAGCGGGGCGTCACCGGCGCTGATCGCATTCACCACCTGGTCTGGTCCATTTGAACCGGCGGCGACGGAAATCGGGGGAATTGCTGTTGTCTGCAGCCGCAATTTAGCGGCACCGAACAGCGGGGAACACGCAAGAATGACGAATGAGGCAACCAGCGTTGAACGATATCTCAAATCCACTCCAAAGCTCCCTTTTTATATGCCCAGATGTATCCGATCACCAGGAAGGCGAGGAATACTCCGACCTCACCGACGCCGAACCATCCGAGTTGCTTGTATCGGACCGCCCACGGAAACAGGAAGATGGTTTCCACATCGAAAATCACGAACAAAATCGCGATGATATAGAACCGGACTGTGTAGCGGCCGCGGGAGTTCGATGCAGCTTTGATGCCACACTCGTAAGCTTCGAGTTTCGTTAGGAACGGCGCGGACGGCCGGACCAGTTTTGCCACAACGATGAGGACAATTGGGAACAGGATCGCCACTGCCAGGAATATAAAGATCGGAATGTAACCTGAAGGCATACCAAACTCAGGTTATCATCTCCCGGGTCCCGGCTACGGCGCCGGATTACCGGATCTTCCGTCCGCTCCGCCGATAAGAGCCATGAGGTTGCAACAGGAATGGCTGATTCCGTCAGTGGCGGATCCGCGTTTGGCAGAAGGACGATCTTGATTGCCGATGATGAACCTGGAATGCGGTGCTTCATTCGGGACGCGCTTGCCGGCAACGATTACGAGTTTATCGAAGCGGTAGACGGCCGCTCCGCGCAGCACATCGTCGAGCGGAGGCGAATCGATCTGATCATCACCGATATCTGCATGCCCGACCGGGACGGCTTGGAGGCCATTCAGGCCATCCGACAGATTCAAACACAGTCGAAGATTCTGGCGGTTTCGGGAGCATTCGACGGGCTGTTTCTGGCTGCGGCCAGGGCTTTCGGGGCTGACGCGGCGTTAGCAAAGCCGTTCCGGTCATCCGAATTGATCGATTGTGTGAGCCGGCTGATGTGCGCGGCATGATCTTCGAGCCGGCTTGAAATCCCGCTCACGTTTGATACGGTTCTTCCGATAAGACGTACACATGCGTGTGGAATCCACTCGAGCCCCGGACGCCGTCGTCGCGGCCCGGCAGACCGCGCAGCATCAGGCGATCGTCGCCAAACTGGCAGCCACCGATCAGCATGTACGGTCACATGAGCAGGCGCATCTGGCGGCGGCGGGCGGGTACGCGCGGAGCGGCGCATCCTTCACTTACACGCGTGGGCCGGACGGCCAGTTCTACGCGGTTGCCGGCGAGGTCGGGATCGACGCATCGCCGGTGAACGGCGACCCTGAGGCAACCATTCGCAAAGCCGAGACCATCCGTGCCGCGGCCCTGGCGCCCTCGGACCCGTCCGCGCAGGACCGTGCCGTGGCTGCCCAGGCGGGACACATGGAGCAAGAGGCCCAACGCCAACTGGCACAGTTGCAGGAAGCCGCGATGCTGGGGAGCAATCAGCGCGCTCGAGGTTATCAGGATCCGGCTGAGGTGGGCGCGGGATCGCTGGTGTCATTGATGGTTTGAGAATCTCGGCGTCGTTCACTCGGCCAGGGGTGGAGAGGATATATACTCCAGTTTGCGAGTTTCCGGTCTGGAGGTATGCGTGTCGATTCGAACTCTGATGGTTTCGCTGTTTTCGGCTTCGCTGGCGATGGCCGCTCAAACCTTCGTCGTTAACAATTCCGGCAGCGCCCCCGGCGAATTCGGCGCAGCGGCGCTCCGTGACGCGGCCGCCAGGACGCCGCTTGGACGGGTCGTCATCTCCATCGATCCGCGCTTGAAACCGGAAGCATTCCGGATTCGCAATACCGGTGAAGGCTGGATTGTGACCGGGGGGGACCAACGCGGAGCCATGTACGGTGCGCTCGACGCCGCCGAACAGCTCGAGTTGTCGGGCGGGTTGCACGAAAAGGAAGAACAGCCCACGCTTTCCGTGCGGGCGTTGAAGTACAACATTCCGCTGCCCGGAACAGGATACCTCTCAGAAGAGGACCTGGCGCACAACCAGTGGTTCTGGAGCCTCGAGTATTGGCGGGCGTTCCTGGACATGGCGGCGCGCAACCGGTACAACGCGATCACGTTCTGGAGCGCGCACCCATTTGACCGGATGGTCCGCAACACAAAGTACCCCGAAGCGAGCGGCCTGCCGGAAGCGGAGTTGAACCAGAACATCGCATTCTTCCGGCAGTTGTTTCAGATGGCGGCCGACCGCGGCATCGACACCTACCTCATTACCTGGAACATCCACGTATCGCGCGCCTTCGCGGCCCGCCACAATATCCCGGACTCGGCCTTCGATTCGCCGCTGGTGCGCGACTACCAACGCGAGGCGATCAAGGCCCTCTTTGCCACGTACCCGATGCTGACCGGTCTGGGGACGACCGCCGGCGAGCGCATGGGCGCCATGACCACCAGGCAGAAGCTGGACTGGATCGCCGACACGTACTTCGCCGCGCTACGGCAGGTGGGGCGTCCGGCGCCGCCGCCGTTCATCTTGCGCTACTGGCAATCCCAACCCGAAGAGACGGCGGCGATGCTGGCCTCGGTGAAGTATCCCGGCCCGGTCTACCTCGACATCAAGTTCAACGGCGAGCACATGTATTCATCGACGAAACCGCATGTGCAGGACCGCAAGTGGATGGACATGGCACGCGGCCGTTACCGGTTGCTGTGGCACTTGCGCAACGACGATATCTTCATACTGCGTTGGGGCGATCCGGATTTCGTGCGCGAGACCGTCCACAGTATGTCCGGCCCGGATTCGGCTGGCTTTGTCGAAGGTTCGGAACTCGACATTCCAGGCATTGACCGCATTCACACCGCAGCGGCCGGCAAGCACATGGACTGGCAGTACAAATTCGAGAAGCACTGGTTTCGCTATATGCTGTGGGGACGGCTCGGCTATTTCGCCTCCGAGCCGGACGACATGTGGCGGGCGCACTTCCGGCGCAGGTTCGGTCCGGCGGGCGACGATACGTTCGAGGCGATCCACCAGGCCGGCAAGATCGTCCCATTGGTGACGTCCTATCACTGGAACTACATGAATGGCGACTGGTACCCCGAGGGGTCCATCGGAACCTGGAACACTTCCTACGAACAACCACGCGCCAACTACCGTCGCGCCACGATGTATCACGACATCCGCACGTATATCTTTAACAACACCATTGACGAGGAATTCGCCAGCATCCCGGATTTCCTCGCGGGATCCAAGGCCACTGGGCCGCTCGAGGTGGCGGCGAGGCTCGAGACATTCGGCCACCGAGCGCTGGAGTCGATCGGGCGGGCGCGGACCCGGGTGGAGCGTGGGCAGAAGGAGTTCGAGTGCACGCAGGCCGACATGCTGGCTTACGGACAACTCGGCATTTACTACGGCGAGAAACTGGAGGCTGCCGCGCACCTGGCGCGCTTCTTGTTCGGCGCCGGCGAGGCGGAACGGCGTGAAGCGATTACGCACCTGGAGCGCGCCCTCGAGGCCTGGAGGGGAG
This sequence comes from uncultured Acidobacteriota bacterium, assembly GCA_963737465.1. Classification (GTDB taxonomy): domain Bacteria; phylum Acidobacteriota; class Terriglobia; order Bryobacterales; family Bryobacteraceae; genus TMP-7. The sequence goes on along the minus strand of CAVTTC010000009.1, from coordinate 524,879 downwards.
TGGTCGCCGCTACGGAAAACCACTATGTGACGCACGAGGTATGGTTGTTCGGCCAGTTCGATTGGAAACGGTATCTCGCAGACGTTGAGGGGGACATTCGCATTGCGGAAGAGGCGACTCCGTTTCGCCAGGATTCGACGTATTCGCTCGAGGGACTGCACGCGTGGTTGGAGTACACCGGCGCGCGGTTGGGACGGCGCTCCGGCGAAGCGGCCGGCGCTGAACCGGTTCCGCTGCGCATCGAAGCGGAATCGGCGCAGCCCGTCACTCCGCCGATGTCGATCGCCGGAGATACCGCGGCGTCGGGCGGCAAATACGTAGTGGTGGCGGCCCAGGCGACAAGTCAAGCCCGGGAGAGCATCACCGGGTTTCGGGAGTTCATTTCCGACGCCGCCAGTGCCCGATACAGCATCGACCTCCCCGCCGACGGCGAGTACGCGCTATGGGTACGGTGCAGTTGGCCGCAGCGCTCGGGAACCCTGTCAGTGCTGGTGGACGAGAGCAACACACGAAGCTACAGCCTGCGCCCACCCGCAAGCGGATCTCCCGAGTCGTGGGCAGTTCAGAAACTGAACGCGACGCTCTACCTCGGCGCGGGGCGGCATACTATCAGGCTCTTCAGCCGTTCAGCGGGAGTTCGCATCGACCGGTTCGTCCTGGCGCCTTCGAGGATGGGTGCCGCTGCAGCCGAGTAACGTGACAAGTACCATGCTTTGCAGGTGTGTTTGTCCGAAAGATGGTTGTCGAGCAACCAAAAGAAAGCTCTCCGATGGATTGTAAGGATAATATAGTTTGGACAGTCTCACTTTCCCGTCGAAGGAGTTGGCATGTTTCCAACCTCAGCCAAGCAAGGGGTCTGCTGGATCCTTGCTTTCTCGTTTGTTTTCGCCGTTTGTGCCTGTGTTCTGACACCCGCTTCTTACGCGCAAGCCGTCGCAATCGCTCAAGTTGCTGGCGTCGTGAGCGATCCCACAGGTGCCCCGGTCCCGGGTGCTCAAGTGAAGATCACAGAGACCGACAAACAACTTATGCGAACCGTCGTAACCGACTCGGAGGGTCGTTACACGTTCCCGAACCTGCCTGTGGGGCCGTATCGTCTGGAAGTCGCGGCGAGCGGTTTCAAAGCCCATGTCCAGTCCGGGATTGTGCTCCAGGTCGGCAACAGCGTCACTATTAATGTCCCCATGCAGATCGGCGCGATGTCCGAGCATATTGAGGTCACCGCCAGCGCCGGTATGGTGGAGACCAAGGAAAACACCATCGCGCAGGTAATCGACGAAAAGCGCATCATGGACCTTCCGCTGAATGGCCGTCAGGCGACCCAACTCATCCTGCTGTCGGGCGCGGCGATCCAGACAGGCGGCGGCGGAATGGTGGGCAGCAAGAACTACTTCAGCTCTGTCACCATTTCAGTGGCCGGCGGCCAGCAGAACGGTGTCAACTACCTGCTGGACGGCGGTGACCACAACGACGCCATGACGAACGTCAACATGCCGATGCCGTTCCCCGACGCGCTGCAGGAGTTCAGCGTACAGACCAGCGCCCTGCCGGCGCGGTATGGACTACATCCCGGAGCGGTGGTCAACGCGGTTACCAAATCCGGTTCGAATAGTTGGCACGGCGACCTGTTCGAGTTCCTTCGCAACGGCAACATGAACGCCCGCAACACCTTTGCCGCCCAGCACGACTCGCTGAAACGCAACCAGTATGGCGGAACGTTCGGCGGCCGGATCATACGCGACAAACTGTTCTTCTTCGGCGGCTTCCAGGGAACCAAGGAGCGCAGCGATCCGCCCCAGACCATCAGCTACGTCCCAACCGCGGCGGTGATGGCCGGCGACTTCAGCGCGATCGATTCCGGCAACTGCGTCGCCGGTGGGAAGGGGAAAACGCTGACCGACCCCTCCAGCAAGACACCATTCCCGAACAACCAGATTCCGGTCTCCCGGTTCAACCCCGAGGCCATCAATCTCGCCAGCAAGTACATTCCTCAAGCCACCGACCCGTGCGGCAAGATCACCTATGGAATCCCGCGCAACTGGGATGAAGAACAGGTGATCGGCCGAGTGGATTGGGTGCACAACGCAAAGCACACCCTGTACGGACGATACTTCCTGGCGCAATACCAGATCACGCCGGTTTTCGACGGCACCAATGCGCTGACCACCACGGTGGCGGGCAATTGGGAGCGAGCCCAGGCGGTCACGCTCGGCGACACGTACTCGTTCAGCGCCACCACTCTGAACTCCTTCCACGCAACATTCAGCAGGCGCCGGGACGATCGCGGCGTGGCGGACAACTACATCAATCCCGGGACCATCGGGTTGAAGAACATCTATGCGCCGATTGACAACTTCCTGCAGATGAGCGTCAGCAATTACTGGAGCATCGGCTGCGGCACCTGCGCCGCCGGATTCTTCAACTCGAACTCCTGGCACTTCGCCGACGACGTCGATATCATTCGTGGAAAGCACCAAATCTCGTTTGGTGTCGATTTCCTGAAGGACCAGTTCAATTTCAATAACGGCTGGATCGCGAACGGTTCGTGGTCGTTCAACGGCGTTCTCACCGGGGACGCCCTCGCGGACTACATGCTGGGCCTGCCGAACGACTTCACCCAGTCCAACTTTCTGGAAATGGCCGCCCGCGTTCCGGTGCTCGCCCTGTATGCCCAGGACAGCATTCGCCTGACGCCGCACCTGACGATCAACGCCGGGTTGAGGTGGGAGCCGGCATTTGCGGTCTATGACTACTTTGGAAAGGGAACCTCGTTCTCCAAGGCCGCTTTCGACTCCGGCCAGAAGAGTTCCGTGTTTACCAATGCGCCTCCCGGACTGCTCTTCTGGGGCGATCAAGGCATTCCGAAGGGGTATTTCAACGACGTTCTGGGTCTGTTCTCTCCGCGGATCGGCGTTGTCTGGGATCCCAGCGGGAACGGCAAACAGACCATCCGCGTTTCCGGCGCCATCCTTCGCGACACCGCCGAACTGTTCTACAGTGAGCGGTTGACCACCAATGCTCCATACGGCTCGCAGATCGATATTCCGACGCCTGCCGGCGGAATGTCGAATCCGTATCAGGGCTATCCGGGCGGCAATCCATTCCCGATGGCGGCGCCTCCTCCAAAGACCTTCACGTTCGCTCCTTACAGCGTCTTCGTCAACATGCCGATTAACACGAGTCCGACGTACACGGGACAGTGGAACGTCAGTTACCAGCGCCAGCTATCCCAGAACTGGATGGCATCGGTTGCTTATCTCGGCAATAAGACCACACACGTGTGGGTAGGTGAAGATGTCAACCCCGCCACATACATGACGGGAGCCACCACCGGAAACACCAACCAGCGAAGACAACTGTATCTGCAGAATCCTACGACCGGGTCGGCCTACGCCAGCATCGTGCAGTCCGACCAGGGGGCCAACTCCCGGTACAACGCAATGTTGGCCTCGGTCCAGCACCGCATGGCCAGCAACTTCACGCTGCTGCTCAACTACACCTGGTCCCATTGCACCAGCGATGGGGATTTCAACGGAGAGTTGGCCGGCAACTACTACATGGATCCGAACAACCGGGCTCGTGACAAAGGCGACTGCCTGATGGATGTTCGCAACCTGTTGAATACTTCGCTGATCGCCACCAGTCCGCTCAAAGGCAAGAACTGGGTGGGACTGCTCTTTGGCGGTTGGCAGGTGGCGCCGATCATCTCGGTTCGCGACGGCATACCCATGAACGTGACTTCGGGCACGGATCGTTCTCTGACAGGGATCGGGCTCGACCGTCCGAACCTTGTGCTGACAGACACGGATTCGACTGACCCGAACCCGAGGGTTTGGCTGAACCCCGCGGCTTTCTCGCTCAACGCAACCGGGACCTTCGGCAACTTAGGAAAGAACGCGTTGCGTCAGCCGGGCAGGGTCAACATCGACCTGTCGGTCAGCCGTAACTTCAATTTCCACGAACGGTACCGGGTGGAGTTCCGTGCCGAGGCTTTTAACGCCATCAACCACGTGAACTACAACGGTCCAACGACCGCCATGAACTCGTCGAACTTCGGCAAAATCACGAGCGCGGCTGATCCGCGGATCATTCAGCTCGGGATGAAGTTCCACTTCTGACCGATGTCGGCAAGCGGGCCGTCCGGGCATAGCGCCCGACGGCCCGGATCCCGGCCGGATGAGGTTAAGTCAATACGCCAGCGTGCCCGTGCGGGGCTGCTCGTCCGGATTCGGCAAGTACAGCGTCTTGCAGTGCTCGCATCGATAGATCTCAGCGTCCTTGCCAAACTTCTCCAGCACTTCGCCACCGAAAAAATACCACCGTTTCAGATGTCCGGCGCACAGCTTGCCTTTGTCGTTCTTCTCATTGCAGGCGCGCATCCGCAGCATGCGGCGCTTCACCTTGGTGCCGTCGCTCAAAGTGGTAACCAATAATGGATCCGGTTTCGCCTGCTCGGGCGCCGGAGTTTCGCTGGGCGTCATAATTTCAGCTTATCCTGTATCGGCTGGAACTACTGCCCCAGCCCGATGAGACACTCGTGCGCTTCCCTGGCAAGTTGCTCGTGATCGTGGTAGGCCCGGTTGCGCCGAACGAGTTCGTCGAAGTCCACCGCATGGGCGTCGAACTCGGGACCGTCCACGCAAGCGAACAGGGACTTGCCGCCCACCGTTACCCGGCATCCCCCGCACATGCCCGTGCCATCCACCATGATGGGGTTCAGGCTGGCCTGCGTGGGGACACCCCATTCGCGCGTCAGCTCCGCGGTGAAGCGCATCATCGGAATCGGCCCGATCACGTGGACCGCGTCGGGCTGGATGCCGGTGCGGGCTTTCCAATCGCGCATCAACTGTACGACGTTGCCCTTGAATCCGAACGAGCCGTCGTCGGTAGCCCAAAGGACCTCGTCGACGGTATGTTCCAACTCCTCGGTGAGGATCAACTGAGACTCGGTGCGGGCGCCGCACATCGCGATCACCCGGTTGCCCACCTCGCGGAAGGCGCTGGCCACGGGCAGCAGCTCGGCGACGCCGACACCACCGCCCGCGCACACAACAGTACCAAGCTTGGTGATGTGAGCGGCCCTTCCTAATGGGCCGAGCAGATCGGCCAGGGCATCGCCGGCGTTCAGCGCTGCCAGCTGTTTCGTGGTCTTGCCAATGGCCTGTACAACCAGCCGGATGGTGCCGGCCTCCGCGTTGCCCGCCACGAGCGTGAGCGGGATTCTCTCGCTGTCGGCGGTGGGGCGGACGATCACGAACTGCCCGGGCTTCCAACGCGTAGCGATGGCCGGAGCCTCCACGATGAACGAGGTGACCACGGGTGACATGACCATCTTCTCGATAATGCGAAACCGCACGGAAGGCATCGTGACCAGGTGATCGTGGGCGAAGTTCCGGGGGTGCTCGTCGCGCAGCGCCTTGTCAATCGCTTCGGCTGCACGGCGGCCGTCCTGCATGGCCAAAATCACGGTGGAGCCGCCGCGAACCACGTCGCCGCCGGCAAACACGCGCGTCACGCTGCTCTCCCCATCGTCGTTGACGACGATCTTGCCCCTCTTGGTCAGCAGTTTCGGAGTGGCCTGCTGCAAGGTGGGGTTGGGGCTCTGGCCGATGGCCATCACCACCGTGTCTACCGGAACCCGATACTCTGAGCCGTGAATCGGAATCGGAGACGCGCGCCCCGTCTCGTCCGGCGGCCCGAGTTCCATCTTGATGCACTCCATCTCATTCAACACGCCGTTCTCATCGCCAATCAAGCGCACCGGAACGGCCAGGAACTCGAAGATAACCCCCTCTTCCTCGGCGTGCTCGATCTCCTCCAGCCGGGCGCGCATTTCCACTCTGCCGCGGCGGAACATCACAATCGATTCGCTGCCCAGGCGTTTGGCCCAGCGCGCCGCGTCCATGGCCGAATTCCCGCCCCCCACCACCACCGTGCGCTGCCCCGTGCGGACCGGCGTTGCGGCGCCCGGCTCATAGGCGTGCATCAGGTTCAGGCGAGTGAGGAACTCGTTGGCGGTGTACACGCCGATCAGGTTCTCGCCGGGGATGCCCATCATATGGGGAAGCCCAGCGCCGGTGCCGATGAACAGGGCGGCGTACCCTTGCTCGAACAATTCTTCGACAGTGATGGTCTTCCCGATGATGTAATTGGTGTAGAACTCCACCCCGTAATACCGGAGCCGCTCGACTTCCTCGGCAATGATCTCGCGCGGAAGGCGGAAGTTCGGGATGCCGTAGGAGAGTACTCCACCGAGTTGGTGCAGCGCCTCGAACACGGAGACCTTGTACCCTTTACGCGCCAGGTCATTGGCGCAGATCAGCGATGCCGGGCCGCTGCCCACCAGCGCCACCCGCAGGCCATTGGGCTTGGGAAGCGGGGGGCGCGACCCGCTGTCGTGCTCGCGATGGTAGTCGGCGACGAAGCGCTCCAGCGATCCGATAGCTACCGACTCGAACTTCTTGTCGAGCAAACAGGTCTTTTCGCAATACAACTCATGCTGGCAGACGCGCCCGCAGATGCCCGGGAAGGGGTTGGTTTGCTCGATCACCTCGTACGCCTTGTCGTAATCGCCCTTGGCAACCTCTGCAACGAAGGCCTTGACGTCCGTGTGGATGGGGCAGGACTGCGAGCACTTCGGGTCGCGGCACTGCAGACAGCGCAACGCCTCGGTCTGGGCATGATCGACGTTGAAGCCCAGGGCTACTTCCTCATGATCCGCGGCGCGTTCATCGGGGTCGCGGACAGGCAGGATCTGGCGCGGGACCTTGTGATTACGTTTGCGGGGCGCAGGTGTGGAATCGACAGGCTGGGTATCGGACATGTACGGCGATATTCCCCTCTTCGCCTATTAGAGCAATTCGTCTTCCAACGCTAACCTATTGACCGGATTGAGAATGCTTGCATTGTTGCCCCGTGTGATCGCGCCCAATGGCGCGGCCGGAGTGGGTGGTAGCCCCCTCCGAACACGGTCAGCTACCAGGCCTGCTGCTAAACCGGCCTTTGTGAGGTCAGCCATCTATCCAGTTCGGGTTCCCGGAAATCGGCGATTTTGAAATTGACCTCATCGAGCTTGTCGTGGGTCTCCACGCCCACTACGCGCGCGCCTGCAGCGCGTGCTGCCTGCACCCCGGCCGGGGAGTCCTCAAAGATAATGCAGTTCTTTGGCAGTATACCGAGTTCATCGGCTGCTTTTAGGTAGACATCCGGGTAAGGCTTCGGATGTTTCACCTGCATTCCGTCCACAATTACCTTGAAACTACTGCGCAATCCAGCCCCGTTTAGAGTGAAGTCGATATTAGCCGGCTCCGCGTTGGACGCCACAGCTAGCGGCGCCGACTGGTAGCGCTCGATGAACGAGACCACGCCCGGCACCAGGCAAGTTTGGAGGCGGGGACCCATCATCTCGCGGAATAACTCCTCCTTAGCGGCGCCGTGGCGAAAGATCTCGTCGGAGGGGAGATGGTTCCCGAAGAAATCGCGAACAATGTCGTCGTTGCGGCGACCGTGCATGCGCTGCTCGAGGTTGTCGCAACGGATATCGAATCGGGCGAGATAGGCGTTCCAGGCCTCCGTATGCAGGGGCATGGAGTCCACGATGACGCCGTCCAGGTCGAAGATGAGCGCCAGGCCCGGTGATAGTGACATTTCGACGGGATCATAGCATAGTGGTTCCAGCATTGGAATGAATCCAGAACGGTTTTCGAAATCCGACCGGCGTCTGACTCTCGCCGTGGTCGTCTTGATTGCCCTCTGCGCGGTCTACGTCCGCGCGCAATATGACAGGGCCTTTCCCCAAGCATCGTTAAAACTCGTGCTGTCGAAATCCGAGGTGACGGCTGTGGCCGCGCGCTTCCTGGAGACTCGAGGCCTGAAGACCTCGGGGTTCCGGCAGTTGACGGTCTTCGATCCCGACGACGACGCGCGCCTGTATCTGGAGCGCGAAGTGGGGTTGGAACGTGCGAATCAACTGATGGAGCGCGACCTCCCGGTGTGGCGTTGGAGGGCGCGCTGGTACCGTCCGCCCGAGCAGGAAGAGATGCTGGTGTCGGTAAGTCCGGACGGGCGCATCGGCGGGTTCGAACACGTGGTGCCGGAGGCGCAAGCGGGGGCCCGCCTCTCTCGCGACCAGGCCTTTCAACTGGCGCAGGATTTCGTCCGCAGCCGCACCAATACCAGCGCCCGACTGGTGGAAGATCGCCTGGAGCAGCGGCCGAACCGCTACGATTACCTGTTCACTTGGGAGCAGGAAGGATTCAAGGCCAAGGACGCAACCTATCGACGGACCGTCGTGGTGAAGGGCGATCGCATCGGAAGCTATCGCGAGTTCCTGTACATCCCCGAAGGATGGCGGCGCGAGTTTTCGGCCATGCGTTCGAAGAACGAGACGCTGGCGTCCATTGCCGAAGCCGTCTGGCTGCCGCTGGCGCTGGCGGCGGTGTTCCTGCTGGTGCGAGGGTTGCGTCGGCGCCAGATTCCGTGGAGGCCCGTGCTGGCCATATCGGGCGCCGTCGGAGCGTTGGTGATCGCCAGCCAGTTGAACATGATCCCGCTGATGGTGGACGCGTTTCCCACCAGTTCGCCCTATGCGCAGACGCTGCTGCTGGTGGTGCTCGAATCTCTCGGCGCGGGGGTCGGCGTATTCTTTTATGTCGTCATCGCTGCTGCCGCCGGAGAGCCGCTCTATCGGTCGCGCACCGGCGATCCCCTTTCACTGCGCGGAATGTTCACTCCCGGCGGACTCGGAAGCCGGCGCTTCTATCGGGGAGTGCTGGCCGGCTACGGGTTTGCCGCTGTTCACATCGCGTTCCTGGTGGCGTTTTACCTGGTGGGCCGGCGGTTCGGAGTCTGGAGCCCTCAAGACGTGCAGTATTCGAACCTGCTTTCGACGGCCCTTCCATGGATCTCTCCGGTGGCGATCGCCAGCATGGCCGCAACTTCGGAGGAGTTCTGGTTCCGTCTGCTGGCCATCCCGCTGCTCCAGCAACTGCTCCGTTTCCGGTGGATTGCCGTGGTCATCCCGGCCTTCGTCTGGGGATTCCTCCACGCGAACTATCCACAGCAACCCGCCTACATCCGGGGCGTCGAGGTAGGGCTCATCGGGGTGGCCGCCGGCTTCCTGATGCTGCGTTTCGGCATTGTCGCGACCCTGGTATGGCACTTCGCGGTGGATGCGGCGCTCATGGGCGGGTTCCTGTTCGATTCGCCGTCGTGGTATTTCCGGTTGAACGGCGGTCTGGTGGCGCTGACCATTCTCGCTCCGCTGATCGTTTCCGTTGTTCTGTACCGGCGGAATCAGGGCTTCGTGGCGATAGAGGACACGCTAGTGCCCGAACCGCAAACGGTAACCGCCGAAGCGCCGGCGCAGGAGGTGGTGGAGGCGGTCCGTCCGCGCTGGAATCCGCGCTGGCTGTACGGAGCGGCGCTGGTGGCCGGAATCGCCGGATTGATGGTTACGCCGCGCACGTTTGGCGACTGGATCCGGGTGCGGCTGACTGCCCGCCAGGCCGAAGCCATCGCTCGCCGCAACGTGCCGGATGTGGCGCGCTGGCGCAGTTCGACGGATTTCAATGCGAATCTGGACGTCGCGGAGTTCGAGTATCTTCGCCGTCAGGTGGGCGCCGATGCGGCCTCCCGCATTGTTCGTGAACGAAAATTGAGTGCGGTCTGGCGGACCCGGTTCTTTCAGCCGCTGGTGAAGGAGGAGTGGCGCGTCTATGTGGATCAGTCGGGTGCGGTGGCCCGGAGAGACCATCTTCTCGACGAGCGCGCGCCGGGAGACCGGCTGACTCCGGAGCAGGCTCAACGGCGCGCCGAGACCGCCCTTCCCTGGTCCGGAATGTCCCTGGTGGAATCGAACGAGGAACGCCGCGAGAATCGCACCGATTGGTCGCTGGTTTTCGAGGATCCGCAGTTTCGGGTCGGCGAGGCCCGTGCCCGCGTATCGGTGGAGTTGCACGGGGGCGAGATCTCGAACGTTCGGCGCTTCCTGAAACTGCCCGAGGAATGGGTGCGCGATTTTCAGAAGCCGGCGCTGCGGAACTTCGTAATCCCCGCGCTGATCGGATCGCTGGGGATGCCGCTGCTGGTTCTCCTGGTGCGTCGGCTCGCCTCGCACGAGACCGTATTTCACTGGCGGGCTTACTCGCTCGTCGGATTAGGTGCGCTGGTTGTCTCGGTAATATCGATGGCGAACCAATCGGTGGTGGCGATGACCGGATACGATACCTCCACCCCTGAGCAGAATTACCTGACGCAATACATCATCGGGCGGACCGTTCTGGTGATTCTGGCGGGCGCCGGCGCTTTTGCGGCAGTGTTGGCTATGGATGTGTTCCGGCAGGCGGCATTAGGGAGGGCCAGCCTCAACCGGCCCTCGCTTGCACGGGCTGCGGCGGTGGCGGTGCTGGTGGCGGGCGCGAGCCGGTCCATGCAGGCGCTGGCCGATGCCGTTCCGGGTCCGCATCCGTCAGTGCGGCTGTGGAATCTCCCGGGACTCGATCACTGGCTGCCCGGATGGGGGGCGCTGGCGCAAGGCTACTTGGCGGGTGTGTTCGGAGTGAGCATGGCGGGGATTCTGGCCTTCGCGGTGATCCGGTACATGCGTCCGCCGCGCCGGTGGATGACGGCGGCACTGGCGGTGACGGCGGTGGCGATTTCGCAGTCGTTGACGGTCCCGCAATTCGCTGCTCAGGCGGCGGTTGCGGCGGTGTGGATCGGGCTGGCGGTGCTAATCGCGATGACTTGCTCGGCCGACCTGATCGGGCTGGGGGTGGCGTTCTTCTGGTTGGCGGCGTTGGGGCGCGCGGTGCAACTGATCCGGCAACCATCGCCGTTTCTGGAGTGGAACGGGGTGGCGGCAGCCCTGATCGCGTGTACCGCCTACGCCATCGTCAAATTCGGGAACAGGCTGTCCCCGAATTAACGAGCTTGGCCGTGACGATGGCTTCCCCGACGTGGCGCTGGCTGTGCTCGGCGATGTGCGTCACCAACCCGGCGACGGTGGTCGGCAGGCGCTTCCGGCCCACCCATCGCTCGTCGAACCAACTGCGAGGATCGAGCGCTTCCACGACCGCCAGGCAGCGCTGGATGTTCAGCTCGAGTTCCTCCAGCAGTTGCTCGCGCGACGCGCCCGGCTCCATCTCCGATTTCAGCTCCGCCATTTGCTCAGCACTGAGTTGCCCACCTTCGATATAGGTCGTCAGGCGGTCCGCACTCCGGCCGATGTGTCGGATGTGGAAGCCCACAGGCCCCAGCCCGAACGGCCTCGCCCACATCTGATCGGGAGTGAGTCCCTCGGTCCAACGAGCCACGTCCTCCCGCACCTGGGTCATCGAATGCACCAGCGGACGCGCCACTGGATGTACCGCCAGGTCGGGTCCACGAAGCCACGGTTCCGGTAATGGATCGCTCATGAGTTACTCGAAAAAGGTCTCGCCGGGTTTGCGATAGCGGTACGCGACGTCCTCGTCCAGTTCAATGCCCAGCCCCGGAGTGTCCGGCACACGAACCCGGCCGTTGCGGATCATAGGCTCCCCGCCCCCCTTCACCAGCGCATCGAAAAACGGCACCGAAGCGGCGTGCCACTCGAGCGCCAGAAGATTCGGCGCCGCCGCACCCAGGTGGACGCCGGCCATGGTTCCGATGGGACTACTGACATTGTGCCAAGTGATGTTCACGTAGTGCATGTCGGCGAGATCGGCCAGCTTCCGCCCCTCCCACAGTCCCAGCTTCTGGACATCGGGAGCAATCACCCGGAGTTCCGCCTCCGTCATAAGACGTTCGAAATCCGATCGCGTGTAATGGTTCTCGCCGGTGGCAATGGTGGTTTCGGTGTTGCGCTGGACCTCGGCGATAGCACGGATGTTGTCGGGCGGCACCGGATCCTCCAGCCAGAGAAGGCGAAAGGGCTCGACGGCCCGGGCCAGCGCGATCGCGGCGTCCACACTGTAATTCCAATGGCAATCGATGGCCAGTCCCACGCCGATACCCACTGCGTTGCGGACCGCATGCACCAGGGCCGCGGCATAGTCCACCTCCTGCGCGCTCAGGTCGCGGTTGTACTCATCGGTTTCGTAAGGCGTCGGGACATCGACGTCGAACTTTAGCATCCGGAAACCCTGAGCGGCCATCTGCTGGGCACGCGCCGCGAACTGTTCGGGCGAGAGATGTCCGCCCTCGGCGGCATTCCAGCCGTGGTGCTTCAGGCTGACGATACTGTCTCGCTGCGCGGACTGCTCGGGGTCCTTCATCCATGCGGGAGTGCGAGGGACCAGCAGAGGGCTGATGCTTTCGAGCGCATCGCCGGCATGGCAATCGGCATAGATTGGAACCGATTCACGATATTTACCGCCGAGCAGTTGCCAGACCGGCATGCCGTGACGCTTGCCGATGGCGTCCAGCAAAGCGGTCTCAATGCCCCCAATGGCGTGCCAGGTTACGCCAGCCGAGGTGTACACGACACCCGACCGCATCCGGCGCAGCAGGCGATCGATGGACGTCGGATCTTCGCCGGTAAGGATCTCGGAGAACTCGCGGATGACGGCCGTCAGGCCGGGTGCAAAGTAGGCCTCGCCGTAGCCGGTGATGTTCTCGTCTGTTTCCACCTTGACGATGGTCCAATCGAAGTTCGCTTCCATAACCGCGGTGGAGATTTTCGTGATTCGCATATGTATGAAGGATTCAGTATGTCACGAGGCACACTACGTGAGGCGGCGTTTACCCGCTAGAGCGCCAAAGTCTTCAGATACTGCCGGAACTCGGCCCCGAGATCGCCTCGTTTGAGGGCGAACTCCACGGTAGCCTTGAGGAATCCGAGTTTGTCACCGGCGTCGTAGCGCGTGCCTTCGAACTTGTAGCCGTAGATGGGACGGCTGCGGAGCAGATGCTTGAGCGCATCCGTCAGCTGGAGTTCTCCTCCGCTTCCGGGCTCCACCGATTCGATGGAATCGAAGATTTCGGGGGTGAGTATGTAGCGCCCGATAATGGCCAGGTTCGATGGAGCATCGGCGGGTTTGGGCTTCTCCACCATGTTTCGGATGCGGAACAGGCGGTCCTTTCCGCCGTTGTGCGACACCGGCTCCGCATCGACCACGCCGTAGGCGGAGATGGCATCAACTGGGACTTCCATCAGCGCCACCACGGAAGCTCCGTAAAAATCGTAGACGTCCAACAACTGTCGCAGGGCCGGGACTTCGGATTGGATGACGTCATCGGACAAGATCACCGAGAAGGGCTCGGATGCCACCAGTTCACGGGCCCGCAGGACGGCATGCCCGAGTCCCAGTGCTTCCTTCTGCCGGACGTACGCAACGTTGATCATGTCTGAGACGGAACGGACGATATGGAGCAGGTCCTTCTTGCCCCGCGACTCGAGCATCTGTTCCAGTTCGAAGCTGACATCGAAATGGTCCTCAATGGCGGTCTTGCCTCGCCCGGTGACGATAATGATGTTCTGGACGCCCGAATGCATCGCCTCTTCGACTCCGTACTGGATGAGGGGCTTGTCCACCAGGGGCATCATCTCCTTCGGCTGTGCCTTTGTGGCAGGGAGAAAGCGGGTGCCCAAACCGGCTGCGGGGAATACGGCCTTGCGAACTTTCGGTATCACGCGACCATTGTAGCCTCCCCGTTTGCCGGCCGATACAGTCGCCTCTCCGAACGGTGACATGTGGGGGATTCTGTACGTCATGACCGTACGTACCGGAGTTGTTACAGGATGCAACTTGTCCGGCGTTCAGCTTCCCCTTCGCCGCGCTTGCACGATCGGGGATCCGGTTGACACACCAATAGAAAAGGGGAGCCCGAAGGCTCCCCTTTTCTTGCGAACGAAATGAACCCAGCGGTCCGGCTAGAAGATGAACTTGGCCGTGAGCTGGATGCTCCGAGGGTTGCTCGAGAACACGTAATCCGGATGATAGAAGAGTGTGCTCGTTGGATTCAGGAAGTTATGGACTTCGGCACCCGTGTAACCGATGGATGCCACGTCGTTGATGTAGCTACCGGTGTACTGCGGATGGTTCAGGGCGTTCAAGAACCGGGCGCCGAATTCGACTTTGTAGCGCTCCGTTACGGCGATCCGCTTCACCAGGCTGAGGTCGAGGTTATCGATCGGCATCAGGTGGGCGGTTTGACGGCCCGCGTTCGGGATGGTCCCGACAGGCGCCTGGATATACCTGGCGTTCGGATTTTTGGCCAAGTAACCGACCACCAAACCCTGGCTGTTCTTGAGCTGAGTTACGCCGGAACCGACATTGACCGTTCCGGCCGGGTTCACGATGGCGCGATCGCCGGCATTATCGCCGTTGAGGTTGGAATCGATGGCGCTCTGAACAGTGACCAGCGTGCCCGTCTCATAAGTCACGATGGGGGCGATCTCCCAGTTTCCCACCACGTTCTTCATCATCCAGTTGTTGCTGGTCTTGAAGAACGGAAGGTCATACAGGATGGCCATCGTGAAGCGATTGCGGTGGTCCAGCGCGGAGCTGGCGCGCTCAGCTCTTAGGTTCTGGAAGTCTTGCACACGGCGGGGGTTCGTATACGTGCTGAACACTTCAGCCGTCGAGTCGTCGATGTTGTGGCTGTAGGTATAGGCGCCGACGAACTGCAATCCGTTGCTGAAGCGGCGGTTAATCTGGGCGGCCAGGCCGTGGTAGGTGGAGGCGCCCATGGGCATGAAGCCGACGATGTTGGTCTGGAAGCCGGCATTCAGATATTGCGGGAGAAACTTGCCCAATCCCGCGCCCGGCGTATTATAGGCGGCATTCAGAGCTGTCAGATTGCTGGTAAGCCCGTCTAATGTGGCCTGCGACGGCGCGCTCAGGTAAACTGGCAGCGCGTTCGACGGGTTCACTACCGAACCGACGTTGATGCGGTCCTGGATCGGCAACTGGAGACCGCGGGTGCCGAGGTACCGGAGTTCCACCGTGTAGTTCTCGTGGAAGACGCGCTGGACACCCAGATTCCACTGGATCGATTTCGGCAGTCTTCTGGTCTGGAATGTAGCCGCCCGTGGCTGCGCGGGCTTCGGCCTGGCTCAAAGTGCCTGACGAGGCGTTGTTCGGAATACCGCCGTTCTTCAGGAAGTCGCCGCCGGGGTTGCCGCCGACGTCCACCGTCTGCTGGAACTGGGGCGCTGCCGAAAGAATGCCAAGGTTATCGAACAGTTTGTCGTAGTTCATGCCGAATCCGGCGCGAACCGACGTAGTGCCGGTCTTCCCCGGCGACCAGGCGATTCCAATACGGGGCTGGAAGTTCAGGTTCTGAACCTGCGGCTCGCCGAAGGTGATCAGACCGGGAACATCCGAAATGGAGTTCACCGTCTGCAGTCGCTCGCCATACGGGATGGTGGTGCGTTCATAGCGGACACCGAGGTTCAAAGTCAGGTTGGGCTTCACCTTCCAGGAATCATTGACGTAGGCGCCGAAGAGGATCTGGTCGCCATAGTAGATGAAGTTTCCTGTGGTGCGTTCGCCGAAGTACCGGGACGAGATCCTTGAGATAGTCCTCCATGGTGGTCCATTCATAGTCGCCGCGAGCGCGTTGAGTAAAGCTTTGCGGGCTGATGTACTTCCGGAAGTCGCCGCCCATGCTCAGCGTATGCGCGCCCTTCAGCCAGCTGACGTTGTCCGTTACCTGGTACAGATTCTGAATGGTCTCCTGCGGAGCGTTCGGATCCGGGCCTATATTCACATTGAGGTCGTCAAGGGTGACGTTCGGGAAAGCATCGAGACCCGGGAACTTCTGGTCTCCGACGTTGTAAATCTGTGAGTAGCGGTTGAAACCCAACCGGAACTCATTCGTCAGCGAGGGCGTAAAGTTGTGGAACTCCGTCAGAGTGGCGGCGTAGTTCGGCTGCACCAGCGGAACCCAGAACGTCGGCAGATTCGCTGCCGTATCCGTGCCGCTGTAGTTGTTCCGAATGTACCGGCCGCGAAGGCTGTCCTTGCTGCTCAGGTTGTAATCGGCCGAAATCAGGTAGGTGTAGTTGTTATAGTAGTTCGGCGCCAGGAACGAGTACTGCCCGAGCGGGATCGTCTTTCCGCCCACCACCGGGAACTCGCCGTTGGGCGTGATGGATGGATCCACCGCGGTGGTCTGCGCCGGCAGGTACTGCTTCATGACCGACAGGTTGTTCTGGTTGATGCCGGGAACGCTCGCCAAGGCATCGTAGCCGGCCTGGGTCGGGGCGAAAATCTGCCCGCCGGAGCCTGCCCGGCCCACCGGACTGTATTCGTAGTCGAAGAAGAAGAACAGCTTGTTCTTGAGGATCGGCCCGCCGATGTTGCCGCCAAAACGGTTTCTGTCGAAGCGCGGATGGGGGTCCGTTCCGTTAACCATCGTCTGTTGGTCCGCGGCATTGAGGTTCCGGTTCTCCAGATACTCATACGCCGCCCCATGAAACTCGTTGGTACCGCTCTTGATCACCTGGTTGAACTGGCCGCCCGAGGATGCGCCGTATTGAGCCGAGAACTGATTCTGCAGAATCGAGAATTCCGCCACCGCATCGTTCGGGATGGTGGCCAAGGGTCCGGTGACACTCTTGTTGTTGTTGTCGATTCCTTCAATGGTGAAGTTGTTGTTGCGAGGACGCTGTCCGCCTACCGAGGGTCCCGTACCGACGCCCGTCGCGCCGCTGGTGGAGACGCCCGCAGTGTACAACGCCAGATTCAACACGCCGGAACCCGAACTGGTGGTCGGCAGATCCGCCAACTGCTTGGATTCAAACGTGCTGCCGACCTGCGCCGTGGTGGTATCGATCGTCACGCTGGCGCCCGTGACTTCCACTACGGTCTTCGATTCGCCAACCTGGAGCGTGACGTTCGAGGTCAGGGTCGCGTTGAGCCTCACTTCCAGGTTCCGGACCTGGGACACATTGAAGCCCTGCGCGGCGACCTTCAAGTCATATACTCCGACCGGCAAGTTGGGGATGCGGTAACCGCCCGACGAAGAACTGGTGACCACAGTCTCGATACCGGTGCCAGTGTTCTTGGCGGTAATCGTCGCATTCGGGATGGCCGCACCGGTGGAATCGTAAATGGTACCCACCAGCTCGCCGCTCACCGATTGCGCGAGAACGGACACTTGAGAAACCACGAAGCAGACCGCGATTAAGACCAGCCATTTGCTTCTGAAATGCACATGAACCTCCGTTTCTGCTGACTTCTTGAAGGGCAGCAGGCCCTTTTTAATAATCCGAGCGGACGCTAAACACGTCATGGCCGAATGCAAGCGTAATCAAAACTACACTTGCAGGGCTACGCCCCAGATCCTGTAACGGCGATAGTGCAATCCTAGTACCATCAGAAAAGGACGTTATAAGGTCCGTTTACATCAACTTACGAGTAGAATGTGGACTGCCAATCCGTATTTGCGGAGATGGGCTTTCGATTATTGTAGGATCGAGAGGCCAAAACAGCGCTTCCGTGACCTCGGAACGTATGTTCGAACTGCGACGGATGTGGGTGGGTCTCCAGCGTGATCACCACTTCCGTGGTGAACACCAGAGGCAGATCGCCGGCCCCATGAAGAACACCGGCCGTCCCTTGTCGGACGCTGACACCGAGACGTTGTACAATCCGTTCTGGCCTTCCACCGGTGATCTGGCCCACACGGGTCTCCAGTCGGGAGTCGCGAGCTTGCCGAGGCTAGCAGGTTCGCTGGCGCCTCGACCGAAAAAAGGGTCATCATATTACGTTGATCAACTACCTGGGTAGGATCAAACGGATTCCGCGCTAGGATACTCATATGACTGTTCGCGAGCAGGTTCGCCGGGCGAACGTCGGCGTACGGGCTGAACTGCTTGAAGACGTGGTACGACGCGTGGTAGAAGCTGCAGATCCGGACCGGATCATCCTGTTCGGCTCAGCGGCGCGAGGACAAATGACTCCGCGCAGCGACCTGGATTTCTTGGTCATCAAAGATGGCGATTACGACTACCATCGTGTCGTCAGCGCCATCTATCGGGCTGTGGCACGTGCGGAGGTCGAGGTGGACATCGTTTTGACGACTACAGCACTGGCCGAGCGCTTCGGGAATAGCTCGTGTCTCGTGATCCATCCCGCCATAAAGGAGGGAAAGGTCGTTTATGAACGGACCCCGCTACGAGGCTGATGATCCTCGCGAGTGGTTGAATCGGGCGAACAGCAACCTGCGGTTAGCCAAATCAGAGGATCCCGCAATCTATCTCGAGGAACTCTGCTACAACGCGCAGCAGGCAGCGGAGAAGGCGGTCAAAGCCGTCTTCTTGAAAAGGCAAATACAGTTTCCGTACACGCACAATCTAGCCCGCTTACTCCAGGTCCTGAGCGATGCGGGTGTCCATTTTCCGCCCGAAGTGGGACGCGCCGAGGACTTGACCCGGTTTGCGTTTGAAGCTCGCTACCCGTCAGTGGCCAAGGAAGTGACAGAGACTGAGTGCACTGAGGCAATCGAAATTGCCTCGGCGGTAGTTCAATGGGCACGAGATCTCATCCTTTGCGAACCGCCTAAATCATGGGATTGATCTTCGAGGATTAGGGCGGGCAAACGGCGATGGATAAGGGCAGATGTCCGGCGTGACCGCCATTTCCGTGGTGAACACAAGAGGCAGGTCGCCGGGTTGTGGAACCCGTTCTGGCCTTCCGCTGGTGAACTGGTTCACGCTGGCGGTATTGTTGAACCGGCAAAAGAAAAAGGGGCCGGTTTCCCAGCCCCTAATGGTGAAGCCTACTGGCGGACTAGAACACCAGGCGGACGCCGACACGGACGTCGCGCGGACCCTGATAAGCGCCCGTGCCACCCGCACGATAGCTGCCGCCCGGCAGCCCGTAGATCGAGTTGTAGGGGGCAATCGTCTTGGTCGGTCCGACGTAGTCGCTAACGTTGTAGCCGGCAAAGAACTTGCTCAGCGGCAAGGCCGACTCCGTGATCGCACCGGACCGGTTGAGTTGGGTGACTCGCGAGATCACCGCATTCTGGTTCATCACGTTCAGTGCGGTCGCCTCTAAACGCATGCTCGTGCGTTCGCTCAACCTGATCGTGTGGACGATCGAGAGATCCGTCTGCGTGAAAAAGTTAGTACGCGGCAGATCGCCCCGTCCGTATGGGCTGGTGGGCGCCGACAGGTAGATGAACGTCGTCGTATCGTTAGTCCCGCTGAACGCGCTCTGGTTGAGACCGAAGTTCGTCGAGCCGAACTTCCACTTGTAGTCGTAGCTCAGGAAAGCCTTGATTTCGTGTGGACGATCGGTTCCGAGCCGTCCGAAAACGTTCCTCTGGCTGCCGCTCGCGTCGAAGTAGTAGTACGGCAAGTCGAAGGCGCGCGACACCCCGGGATCCTGCCGCCCGGACTCATCCGAGTTGGCCAGACCGGACCAGTTGCCCCACAGCCGGCTCCACGTATAAGAACCCATCAAATTCAGGGCCTTGTATTGCCCGTAGAGACGGAATTCGACAGCATCGTATACACGGGTCGCTTCCGGAACCAGATACTCTTTGCCATCGGGAGTCTTGGCGTCATACGTGTGCGGCGGGCTGGTGGCGTCACCTGGGTCATTCCGCGTACGGCCGAAGCCGGGATTCCCAATCAGGTACACTTCGCTGCCCGACGGGTCAAGGACGCCGATATCTTCAATACCCTTGAGGACGTTTGTGTGGGTATAGCGGAAACTGGCCGTCATCCGGCTGGCGAGTTGGTGATCGAGAGCCACGTTATAGCGGCGCTCTTTGAAGGGCTTGATGTCGGGATCGATTCCGTCGAGCTCGCCGTTGGCGTTGATCGGAACGGTGCGGTTGTCATACGCAGTGATCACCGCGCCGAGCACACCCGGGTTCGCCTTGCTCAGCGAGTTGACGTTCGGGCTGTCCAGCTTGTAGACGTGGCTGACCCAATAGTCGCCGCCGAATGAGCCGCGGGCCAACTCGTATTTCATGACGTCATAGTAGTCACCGTAGCTGCCGCTCAGCTTCCATCGGCCATCACCCAGGACGTCGTAAGCGACGCCGATACGGGGAGCCATTTTCTCGGTCCAACCGAAGGAAATCGGGTTGGCAATCTTTTTGCCATTCTGCTCGGCGCGATACGGTGGAAGGTACTCGTTTTCGGTCCGGAGGCCGGCGTTAATGGTCAACCTGCGGCTCACTCGCCAGGTATCCTGGAAATAGAGTCCCTGGTTGCGCCCGTGCACGGCTGAATTCTGCCGGACGCCGTCTTCCCAGATGTAATAGCCGTATGCGCCGCCGGCGCCGTTGATCGGGCCGCGAGAGAACGTGTCACCCCAGTAGATCGAGAATGCGCCGTTCGTGTAGTCGGAATTCACGTCGTTGCCCACTCGGGCAAGTTGGTAACCGAACTTGAACGTGTGCTGCTGGCCCTTGATGTTGAGGACGTGGGACGCGTCAAGATAGAGGTTGTGCCGGGTGGTGATGTCTTTCTGAGTGAGAAAAGTGCTCGACACATTGTGGAAGCCGGTGCCGGCGGCCACATCAGGCGGAACCGGAATCGGTGATGCAGACGACGCCGTCTGGTAGGTCAGGTAAGGCGCGCCCGACAGTCCGTAGTTGCCGATCTTGTCGTTCTGGAATTTGTATCCATACCTTGCGCTGATCAAGGTTCGCGCCGAAAGGGCGTAGTTCGCCGAAGCCGTATAAGCCTGCGACGGCTGCCAGCCTCCTTGAATGGTCAGGTCATTCGAAGGCGGGGCGACGCGAATATCGGTGGTGGGGAGCGTTCCGCCCTTCTGCCGCTGGGGTGTCCAGAAATAGGACGTATTCACCTGTAGCTTCGATGTCGGGGCGACGTCGAGGCGGCTCAGGAAATAGTGGTTGATGTTCTCCTGCGTGTAGGTACGCGTGCCCAGGGTTCCACCGTAGGCGTTAACCTGCTCAACCCGGTTGAAGGTCGGCATGTAGCCTGCCGTGAAGAACATCCTGTTCTTTACCATCGGACCACTCAGCATGCCGCCAGGCCATAAGTTGCGGAAGGTGTTCTTCTTCGGAGCGAAGAAGTCGGCTACCCCGGCGTTCAGAGGCGAGCGCTGCCAGTAACCACGCGGGCGCGGGACCATCTGATCGTTCTGGAACTGCAGCATGAATTGGCCATGGAAGTCGTTGGTTCCGGGACGGGTTACAACGTTGATCACGCCGCCGGCCGCGCCTCCGAACTGGGCTTCGAAGCCGCTGCTCTTCACTTCGATTTCCTGGACGAACTCAGGCGGAATCGCATTTTGTTGGCGCAGGGAGCCGCGGCGAATGTCGCTGACGTCCACGCCGTCGATGACGAACGAGTTCTCAGCGGCGCTCGCGCCATCAACCTGGTATCCGCCGACTCCCTGGCTACCGTTCTTATTCTCCTGACGGACGCCCGGCGCCAGTTGGAGGAGGCTGTTGAACGAGCGGCTGGTGGGCAGCTTGTCGATTTCCTTTGTGGAAATGTTGGTGGCCGTTCGGCTGGAGGTGACATCGATGGAAACTGACGCTTCGACGACCTCGATCGTCTGCGTCACCTGTCCGACGGAAAGCTTGATGTTCAGATCAACCAGAGCACCGACCCCCACCGAGAGGTTCACTTGCTTCAGCGATTGAAAACCTTCTTTGGTGGCCGTGACCGTGTAGGTGCCCGGCGTGAGCGCGTCCAGGACGTAGCGGCCGGAGCCATCGGTGGTTGCGTTGACCGGAACCGGCATAACGTCACTAGTGGCGGTCAGTTTCACGCCCGGCACCACCGCGCCTGAGGAATCGGTGACGGCCCCCAGGATTTTTCCCTTGTTTTCCTGGCCTAGCGAAATACTCGCCAAGCCAAGCAGTACAACACACAGCAGAACAAATAAACGGCCTGCCGGTGACTTAAAATTCGAAAGCATTTACAATCTCCCTTTCCATGAGGCAGTCCCACTCATAGGTGGGTCTGTGAGTCGCGTAAGCGACTTAGAAATACAACCCCAAATTGTTGGAATTGCTACAAGGGTAAGTTAGTCCGGACAGATTGTCAAACGGCTTTAACATAAGCAAAACAATGTCCAACAACGTCAAAGTTAGAAAGTTCTAGTACGCCGTTTCACCCCGACTAGTCCCATTCACGAGCCGCGATCAAACTGCGGCCCGAGTCCTTCATATCGCACTCCAAGCGTGGCGACAAGCCAGGCGATCCGCCGCTCATGCTTGTGTCCACAGGCGCGAGGGCCAGCGAGATCAGGCCCCCGCCCGGCCAAACCAATAGCTTCGGGAACGGGATCCCCTAAAGAGCCACCATGTCGGAGAAGACGATTTCGACTGCAACCCGAATGCCAAGACGGAGGTTGGGTACATCCGCGCTATTCAGACCTGAAAAACCTGAATCCAGGGGATTCCGTCCCGCAGAAGCAAGTACTTGCGATCGCTCCGGGACTAGCGAGTGTGCAGCCCTTTGTTACCCGTGTGCCGCAGGCTTGCGTCGAAAACACGACTTGTTGCGCGATTTGGCCCAAGCGCTTCCCCCAACTCTGAGCGTGGGCGCTGGGAGCGCCGGACTCAAAAGATCAGTAGCCGCAAGCACGCCCAGGTTGTCGAATACGCGGCCGCACCTGATCCGGGCTTCCGGTATATCATCATTAACCAGGAGCCAATCACGTTTATGGACATGACAAGACGGGCCTTCTCCACAGCGGCGGCGGCCGCCGCTTTCACCCCACCGGGAACAGCCCGGCCTACGGAACCATTGTCTCCGGGAATCAAGATCTCGATGCAGGTTGGCGAGAACGTCAGTGACGAAGACCTGACCTGGATCAAGCAGATGGGCGTCGCTTACCTGAACGTCCAGTCCGGGAAAGGACGCGCGACGCTCGAAAACTTCCTCGCCATCAGGAAGCGCGTGGAAGCGGCCGGCTTGAAGGTTTGGAACATCTCCAATAACGATAACCGCAACATAGAGGAGATCACCCTGAACCTGCCAGGCCGCGACCAGAAGATCGAGTGGCTGAAACAGTACATCCGTAACACGGGCAAGGCCGGCATCGGCTACATTACCTATGCCCACATGGCCAACGGCATCTGGTCAAGCACTGCGGAAACCACGCGCGGTGGCGGCGAGTCTCGAGCGTTCCATCTCGCTACCGCCAAGGGCTTCTGGAACGGAAAGGTCTACGAAGGACCGTTAACCCACGGCCGTAAGTACTCCAAGGAAGAGCTCTGGGATAACTACACCTACTTTATCCGCCAGATCGCTCCGGTTGCCGAGGAGGCGGGCGTGCGCATCGGAATCCATCCCGACGATCCGCCCGTTCCCGAGTTGGGTGGAATTCCACGGCACATCTTCGGGACCTTCGACGGATACGTGCGCGCTCTCGAGATCGCGAACTCGCCGAACATCGGTGTCTGCCTCTGCGCGGGAACGTGGATGGAAGGTGGGAAATCCACCGGAAAGGACGTATTTGAAGCAGCGCGGGCCTTCGCCAAGATGGGTAAACTCTGGAAAGTCCACTTCCGCAACGTGACCGAGCCCACGCCCGACTTCGTCGAAACCTACATCGACAACGGCTACACCGACATGTGGAAGTTGATGAAGACCCTGGTGGACGTTGACTTCCGCGGCAACCTCATCGCCGATCACGTGCCCGCCATGGCCGGAGGCCGCCAGGCCGCCTGGTCCTACAGCATGGGTTATATTCGCGCCCTCTACACCGCCGCGCAAGAACAGAAGCAGCGGACCTGAGGGGCGTTGCGCTCCGATGCCTTCGCCGTAGTTTCCACAGCCGCCGAAATGAAACCGTACGAGATGGTCTGGCGGGCGAGCAGCGGACGGGGGCCGTGGATCCGGGCATGCCCGGTATGCTGATCGAGCCGGTGAAAGGCACGCTGACGAAACCCGGGATCAGGGAGCACGCTGGATGGTGCAACAGCCTTGAACGGCACGCCACGAAATGGGCGACGAGTGGACACTGCCGGTCGGAGACCCAGTGGATGCCATGGTATCTGGTCCGTGTCCGACCGATAGAATCCCGGCACACATGTGGAAAATGGGCCGCGCAGGCGCGTATACTGAGAAGAGATCGACCACGGCGCTATCGTCTAACGGTTAGGACGGAGCCCTCTCAAGGCTTAAATACGGGTTCGATTCCCGTTAGCGCTACCAATTCCTCATACACTTACGGGCCTTGCGCTGGGACAAAATCCGCGCCAGGAAACCAACGTGCCCATTTCCGGTATTCTGTAGGTAGCTCCAATGTCGCCGGTGTTCGAATGGGACAACCGAAAGGAAAAATCGAACTTCAGGAAGCATCGGGTACGGTTCACCGAGGCGGCCTCGGTGTTCAGCGATCCAATGGCTCGGATTTTTCCCGACGAGGAACACTCCGAGAACGAGGTCCGCGAGATCATTATCGGGCACTCCACCGCGAAGCACCTCTTGCTGGTTTGTTTCACGGAACCGGTGATGGATCATATCCGCAATCATCAGCGCGCGCTGCGCGACCAAGATGGAACAACGCGATTATGAAGAACATCTCAGAGTCTAGAACCAAGACGAAAAGAGTGAATGGACTTCGAGCCGAGTATCGTCTCGATTACACAAAGTCCAAACCCAACCGGTTCGCGACACGGATCACGCCTGGGGCCGTTGCCGTAATGCTCGATCCTGACGTGGCGCGGGTGTTCAAGAGCGCCGAGACCGTGAACGGCGTGCTGCGCGGGCGGTAGCAGCGGCGATGCCGCGTCGTGGCGCGCAGGCGACTCGATAACTTGGATAAACTCCCCGCCAGAAATCACTGCACGTCGCCGTTCCAGTTTTCCCGCTAGGCCGGCCGGTTCCGCGTGCGGTTGGCCGCCGACACCGCCTCCAGGATCTCGGCGAACTCAAGCCCGCCGCCAGTGCCGCGGAGCGAGCAGGCGTATCGGGTGCAACGTTTCGTTCCGTTGGCCCTCGGGGATATCGGCGGGCAGGTCAAAGCGAGCCTTCTCGCTGGCCGGATGCTTACCGAAGATCATGTCCAGGAGCCAGTCGGGCGCGACGGCGATCTCCGACGCCAACCCGTCCATGCCGTCCTAGAAATACTGCTGGCCGGATACGTGAATGGACGGCGGTGCGACTACCAGGCCGCCGTCTCCGCGCACGTCCATGCCGGGGAGCAGGCCTACGGTGTTCGGGATTGGCACGCCAGGATGCTTGAAATAGAAGTGACGGCCGCTGGTGCCGGTGACGGCCTCCAGCGTATCCGGCAGCATGCCATGCTGGTGGATCAGCGTATCGAGGGAATCGTCGCCGCCATTACGCGCGTCGATATCCAGCACGAAGATGCCGGAACCCGCGCCCGTGGCGATGGCCACGTTCGCGCCCTTGTGGTTCCACCAGAATTCCTCGATGGCTTCCAGATCGCTGGTCGCGCGCTCCTGCCAGTTACGGAAGCGCGGATGCTTACCGGGATGCTCGCACGGCCCCATCTCGTTTTTGTCCCGTCAAGCCTGGCAAGTGCCTACTACGCCGCGGACCGAATGCACCGGGAACACCCGGAAGCCGCGCTTACCGCATTCGATTGCGCCGGCCAGACAGTTCGGCTGGTCCACGGGCGTCACGGCAGGAACGGTCATGGCCGCACCTCCAATCAGTTTTTCGGGGATCATTCGAAGGGAGGAATGCAAAAGAATGGGCGGACAGCAGTATGACCTGCCGCCCGCCCTAAAGTGATTAACTATCTGTTGCGCTGGCACCGCGCTGGGACGCCAGCCATTCGTAGCGCCTCATGCGCCGGGGGTCACATACTCGGTGTACGTAAACTCAAAGACTTAGACCCAGGTGGACTGGGCTGAACTGACCTTTAGCGCCTTCGATTCCCGTCAGCGCTACCATCCATCCTTTTCATTCCCTTGAGCTTATGGCCCTGGGATGACGGCAGGCTCGCCAAGACATCCCATAACATCTGGGGATTATTCAACGCCGGATATGGGCACGATTTAGACCAGAGCAACGAATTCCTCCACCGACATTCCCGCTGCGCGGATTAACGCCCGCAGCGTTCCCGGAGCTACCTCGCGATGTTGGGGCACAGACAAGGTCGCCGCGTGTCCCGGCATGATGAGAATCACGTGGCTTCCGCGCTGGCGGTCCTTGATCCAGCCCGCCTTCTGGAAAGCTCGCACCGCCCGCTCCCCCGAGACGGAGGGCAACGCTGCCATCTATGCACGAACCTCAACCTCGCGCACTTCGATCGTCAGAGGCATGCCGTGAGCCGCGCGTGTTTCGAGACAACCGGCGATGGCCTCGCGTATGTTATCTAGGGCCTCGGCCTCGGTGCGTCCCTGGGAGATGCAGCCAGGAATGGAAGGGCACTCAGCGACGAGCATGCCGGTCTCGTCTTGCTCCAGCGTCACGAGCAGCTTCATACTTGGAATTCTACTGCACCTTGGTTCCAACGATGTAGTCCCAGACATCAGCGGCGTGCTGGTCCCGCGCCCGTCTGTGCACAATGCGCTGTGATTGCGCTGAAACGTTGGCAGTTCGTGGCGGTGTTTCGGAGCAGCCCGGAAACCGACTGTACTGAAACCGCAACCACTTGACCCAATTAGACTGAGCTGAATTGGCAGCCGTCGGGTCCGATTCCCGTTAGCGCTGCCAGCTCTTCAATGACTTACAGCGTTTCTCCTCACACATCCTCAAACAATTTGGGAATTGGCAGATGCATGACCTCTGCCGACGGCGAAGGGATGGGATAACAAGCCTGAGCAGGATGAGCGGCTGGTCCGTACCAGTTTTCGACGCTTGTAGACGAGTGGGGGAGTTTCTCGACCGAAAGGGATGGACTTCGACCCTGTCTCGCGATATATTGACTTTCGACGATAGTCGCAAGACTATTGCGCTTTTCGACAAGCAAGAAGGATTTTCGACTTGTGCGAATCGAAACCGAGCCCCTCGGTGTCTTTCAGGAACGGACCGTCCCGTCGGGCAGTAAGCTCGCTGGATGGGCCGCCCTCGTCCGCGCCTTCAAGATCCAGGCGCCGGTTCGGAACCCGACTTGCGTCGCCGAACTGCATGTGCGCGGCAGTCAGCGGAATTCCGGAGGCTGGACCGTTTTCGACAAGCGCTACTGGCCCGGCGACAACCTCGCCGACCATCTCGGCTTCGCCTTAAGGCACGAGGACATCGATCTCCTGATATTCAAGCGCCTGTGCGAAGCTTCGCCCGCGGGTGCGTTCGCCGAGATGGTCCGTGCAACGCCCGCCGGAAACCCGTCGCGTCGGACGTGGTACCTCTATGAGCACTTGACCGGGCGCATGCTCGACGTCGGCGATGCCCCCGCTGCTGCCGCCATCGACGTTCTCGACCCTGCCCGGTATTTCACCGGCGCGCCCCGCCTCTCCCGCCGTCACCGTGTCCGGGATAACCTGTTGGGCGACGGTCGCTTCTGCCCGATCATCCGGCGGACGAAGGCATTAACGGAATTCATCGAGCTGGACCTCGCCTCCAAAGCGCTCGAAACCGTCGGTCGCACGGGCGCCCACCTGATCGCGCGCGCGGCGAGTTTCATGCTGCTGGCCGACAGTCGCGCCAGCTTCGAGATCGAGGGCGAGCGCCCGCCGCGAAACCGGCTGGAGCGGTGGGGCCGCGCCGTGCTGCAGGCTGGCAAACACCCGCTGACTCTCGACGAGATCCTCCGTTTGCAGCGCATCCTCATTGAGGATACGCGGTTCATCAACCCCGGCCTGCGCCCGGATGGCGTCTTCATCGGCGAACGTGACCAACAGGGCGATCCCCTGCCCGAATTCATCGGGGCGCGCCCCGATGATCTTCAGGATCTGATAAGCGCGCTCTTGGCCGCAAACGACAGGATGCGCGAAGACGGTCTCGACGCGGTGCTCAAGGCGGCCGCGACCGCCTTCGGATTCGTCTACATCCACCCGTTCCAGGATGGAAACGGTCGTATGCACCGCTGCCTGATTCACCACGTTCTTGCGGAGCGGAAATTCGCGCCGCCTGGCATGGTGTTCCCCGTTTCTTCGGTCATGCTAGACCGCATCGAGGACTATCGGACGATCCTCCAATCACACTCGGGGCTGCTCATGCCGTACATCGACTGGCGGGCGACGTTTGCTCGAAACGTTGAGGTTCTCAACGACACTGCTGACCTGTACCGCTATTTCGATGCGACCGCTGCGGCGGAGTTCCTGTATGCCTGTGTCAGGCGCACGGTCGAGCAGGATCTTCCGCGCGAGATCGATTATCTGGCGCGCCATGACGAGGCGATGCGCCGGATCATGGAAGCCGTCGAGATGCCCGACCGTATCGCCGAAGACCTGGTCATGTTCATCCGCCAGAACAATGGCGCCCTCTCGAAGAAGCGCAGAGAGGGCGAATTCAAGGCGTTGACCGACGACGAGGTGATGGTCATTGAGGGTATCGTCAGCGACGCCTTCGCGGCATTCTGATGCCAGCGGCGCCAGCGGCCCCAGCGGCATCTCCGCACGGCTCTGTTCCTGGAGTTTTCCACAGGACCTTAGCCAACCCTAAGTCAATGGAATATAGACGCTTAAACCCTACAGCGGCTGCTAAAGGCACGCCCGGGTTTTGGAAGGCGGCTGATACAATCAAATCGGGAATAGAGAGTTGAGCTAACAGATCCGATCGAAGTCGGCGCGTAATCTCCAGACCATCGGGTCCGGCTTTGGACTAGCTACCAAACAGTGAAATTACCAAACGAACCCATTCCCATTTTCGGACAGTAGCTCGTAGATCATTGAAAACTGAATACGTTACGCTCGGCAATCGCCGCCGTAACACCGGTTCGGCCTCTCGGAAAGCCATTCGAAAAGGCGGGAATCAACCCATTTCCCGCCTTCTTAATAAGGCCAGGGAGTCCCATCACCGCGCCGGATACCCGGCCTCAGCCGGCGCACATAAGCATACTTGCGCGCCGCCGATTCGTTCACCTCTACCCCCAACCCCGGCTTGTCGTTCACCGTCACATAGCCGTCCTTCACCACCGGGAAATCGGAGAACACCTCGCGCGCCTTCGGCCCCCAACCGCGCGATTCTTCCTGGATCCCGAAATTCGGAACCGACAAACTCACGTGGCAGTTCGCAAAGTGAGTCACCGGAGAGATGTTGCCGGGCCCGTGCCATGCGGTCAACACGCCGTAGGGTTCCGCCGCAATGGCGACTTTCTTCCCCGTTGTGATACCGCCGCAGTGCGCCAGGTCGTGCCGCACATAATCGATCAGGTGCTCCGTCACCAGCGAGTGCCCTTCCCAGGCGCCGACGTACACCTCTCCCATCGCAATCGGCGTGGACGCCTGCTGCCGGATCAACCGGAACGTGTCGAGATGTTCCGGAGGCAGCGGGTCCTCCAAATAGAACAGCCGGTAGGGCTCCAGCGTCTTGGCCAGCGCCACCGCCTGGTTGGTGGTAACTCGCTCGTGGACGTCGTGCAACAGCCCGATGTCCTCGCCCACATTCTTGCGCAGATGCTCGAAGAGCTTGGGCAGGATTCTGACATATGCCTCCGGCTCCCACACTTCGTCCGGCGGCTGCCCCTTCTCATACGCCGATTGCGTCGCGGCCCGCTGCTTCTCCGAAGGCGGAACCGCATAGCCGCCCTCCATGCCCGGCGTGGACACCTGGACTTTGATTACCTTGTACCCTTCCGCCATCATGCGCCGGACACCTTCTTCCACCTGCTGGAAATCCCGCCCGCTCGCGTTCCAGTAAGTGAGAAGCTTGTCGCGAACCTTGCCTCCAAGCAGTTCGTAAACCGGCAGGCCCGCCACCTTTCCCTTGATGTCCCACAGCGCCATATCGACACCGCTCACCGCCGACATCTGCACCGAGCCCGACCGATAGTAGGGAAGATAGAAGAGCCGCTGCCATAACCGCTCCGACTGCATTGGGTTCTGGCCGATCAATGCGGGCGCGAGATGTTCCTCGAGCATCTTGGCCACCGCCAACTCGCTCCCCGTACAAGTGGCGTCGCCCCATCCGATCAGGCCCGCCTGGTTGGTGACGATCTTGACCAGAACGTAGTTGCCCATCGGGGACTGTTCGGGGTTCGTAACGATGACCTCGACTCCCGTGATCCTGATGTTTCCCGGGGCGCGCGTCTCAGCCGCCTGAGTTGCCAGCGGCAGCGGCGCCGCAAGAGCAGTCTGGACGAAACTTCTTCGATTCATGGTGTGGTGGAGAACCTCGCTGGGCAATTCTATCAGTCGGAGAGTTCTTCGTCACTCTCACCGGTGGGCCGTGCTTAATTCGAGTGGGTACCCTGGAATGTGACGGAAACATCATCGGGCGTATCGAGTTTCGATGAACCAGAATGGTTAACGGGTCAAATATGAACGTACACGGGCCATCCAAGATAAGTTTCGAATGCCTCGCTTAATATCTCGGCGCAGTGGGAAGCGTTCATGGCGGCGTGATGCTCGAATCCGTTCTTGCAGATGTAGCGCATGAGCTTCTGCAGCTCCGGCACCTCCACCACGGCGCGGCTGCCGAACGTCGTGAGCGGGTCGTCGGTGAAGCGGCCTTCGCCGACATAGGCGCGCATGACAGCCGTTCACGTCATCCGTACTGACGCGGGCGAAAGTAACGGGGCCGGATGGTGTGCGCCCGGCCACCGCACCGTAGGTGTTCTCTTCGCCCAGCGTCGTGCCCAGAATCGGCGCGGTCCCGATTTGAATGTCGGGCAGGAAGCTCTTTGCCCAGTTGCCGCAATGGAAGAACACACATTTGTTTCGATCTCCGCCGTAGTTGTTGTTCCAGTCCACCAGTGCGCTGGGCCGGCCTGACGCCAATTGCAGGGCGTACATCGCGACCACTCCCGCGATGTCCACTTCGCATGCGCTGGGCATCAGACGCTCGCTCATCATGCTCATCACCGTGCAGACATTCACGCCGAAGTTCTGTTGCATCGAACTCCAGCACTGGATGGCGGTGGCGTCCAGGTCGTTCTGATCCATCCACTCGAGCAGCACGACGCCGAGTTTCGCCATGCGGGTGAGCGCCGAGCCCGGGCACCTGCGCCGCGGCGGCGTAGCCGGTGATCTCCGCGATCTTGTCTTTGACCCGCGCGTCGTCGTCCGCAATCCGCGCCGGCGCTGCCCAAATACATCGGACAGATCCATTGTGCTCACGCTGATTCCGGCGGCCTGCAGCAGTTTCTCGCTGTAGCGCGTGGTGTTGAACGCGTTCGGACGGGCGCCCACCGCGCCGATACGGGCACGCCGCAAGACCGCCGACCACGCGGCATTGTGCGACGAAACTCGTTGAGGTCCTTGCGGAACTCGTCGGAGTCTGGATGGACGGTGTGGGATCCTGCGTGAGGCTGAAGGGAATGCCGTACTGGCGGAGGTTGTTGCAGACCGATATCTTTGCCGCAAAACGCGTCGCGGCGGCGCTCCACGGAAAACTGGTCGAGATCGTCCGGGATACGCCTGCACCAGCACCGGCACGTTTAAGCCGGCGAGTTTGAGCGTATCCGCAACGCCTTTTTCATCGCCGAAGTTTGGCAGGCACACCAGCACGCCGGCAATGCGGTCGCGATGGGCGCGGAACAACTCCGCGCAGCGCTTGGCATGGTCCCAGGTCTCGACAGCACCCAGTTTGGTCGCCTGCTCATCGAGCAGGATCGCGTCGATGCCGCATTCAGCGAAGACCTTCAGCAGATCGCGCCGGGCCTCGCCGACCAGACACATCGGGGAAAAAGTCGCGGTTCCCGATGATCACTCCCAGGGTCAGTCTCGTCCATGTCGAATCCTCCCAGTTCACTACTTCCTGCCAAATAACCCGAACTGGTCCGCGTTGGCCGGTGTCACCAGTTCGCAATCGATGGACTGCTTCTCCGGCAGTCCCGTGGAGCCGGCGGTCAGATACTTGTGCGCCTGGTCCACGGCCATGCTGCGCGATCAGCGCCGCGGGTTGCAGCACCGTCGCCTTGATCCGCCCGGCGCTTGAATGGAGGCGATGGCATCGGGGCTTCCGTCGAATCCCGACGACGATCACCTTCTCCATGCCGGCGGTCTTCAGCGCCGCCGCCGCGCCGACGCCATCGTGTCGTTGGCCGCAATCACTCCCTTGATGTCGCGGTTGCCCTGCAGCATGGTCTCGATTTTCTGGTAGGCCTCGGTCTGGCTCCAGTTCGCGCTCTGACGGCCCACCTGCTTCAAGCCATCGAACTTGTCCAGCACATCGTGAAATCCGCGCGCGCGGATCGCGGCGTTGGTGTCGGACTCGCGGCCCGTGAGTTCCAGGTAGTTGCCCTTTCTCGCCCATGAGCCGGACGAACTCCTGGGCTGCCAGCGTGGCGCCCTGATAGTTGTTCGACACGATCTGCGATACGGCGATACCGTTGGCGTTGATTTCGCGATCGATCAGAAAACTGGGGATTCCCGCAGCCTTGGCTTTCTGCACGGCGGCGATGGAAGCATCGGCTCCGGCATTGTCGAGCACGATGGCGGCGGCGCTGTTGGCGATGGCCACATCCATCAATTGGTCCTGCTTGTGCGCGTCATCGTCGTGCGAGTTCACCGAGACTTGATAGCCCAGTTCGCGTGCTCGCGCCGCGGCGGTCTCGGCCTCGGCCTTGAAGAAGGGGTTGTCGTTGGAAGGCGTGATGATCGCGATCAGCTTCGGGCCGCTCTTCGCGCCCGGACCGCAGCCGGCAACGCAATGGCGCCGCGACGATGCCGAGGACGATGACGCTTGCAATTCGCATTTCAACTCCTCTTGGCGGCCGCAACGCGCCGCATATACCGCTGCTGCATCTGATCCAGAATGACGGCGGCGATGATGACCAAACCCTTGATGACGATCTGCCAAAACTCGGCAACCCCCAACAGGATCAGCCCGTCCGCCAGCACGCCGATGACGAACGCGCCGATGATCGTTCCCCCGACGCTCGCCGCGGCCGCCCATCAGCGAAGTGCCGCCCAGCACCACCGCCGCGATCGCATTGAGCTCGAAAGTTTCGCCGGTAGCCGGGTGCGCCGCAGCGAATTGCGCCGCGATGATCAATCCCACCATCGCCGCGCAGACGCCCGAAATCAGGTAAACCGAAAACTTGATCCGCAGTACCCGCACGCCGGAAAGTTCGGCGGCTTGCTCATTGCCGCCCACGGCGTACACACGGCGTCCGAAAGGCGTACTGCGCGGCTACGAACATTCCGGCCGCCGCAAACGCGACCATCAGCCAGATTGGCATGGGCAGTCCCAAGCGCCGTGCCCGCTCCCAGTGAGAGGAACCCGGTGTTGCCGAGATCCGGTTTTCCGGTGAGGTTCGGGAACGTGGCGCCGCCCGAAATCAGGAGCGCCGCGCCGCGCGCCGACATACAACGTCCCCAGCGTGGCAATGAACGGAGGAACGCGCAGCAAAGAAATCAATGCCGCCGTTCACGCGACCCGACCAGCGCACCGGCGGCCAAGGCCACAACGATTACCAGCCACGTGTGCAGGTACACGACCACCCCGAAACTACCGCAGCACAAGCCCCGTGTGGATGAGACCTCCCGCAATGATGCCCGCGAGTCCGGCGACAGATCCAACCGAGAGGTCGATCCCTCCGCTCAGGATGACGAACGTCATTCCCACCGCCAGAATGGCGTTGATGGCGACATGCTTCACCAGGATCGTGAGATTGCCAGTGGTGAGAAACGCAGGGGAAAGCGTAGCGAAAGCAACTCACCAGGACGACCAGGACAATCAGCGCGCGCAACCGGAACAACAGCGCGCCGATGGGAAGCCTGCGCGCGATTCATTCGAGATCCTCCGGCCCTGACGCGGCACCGCTAGAGCAGCGTCGGAAGATGCAGTCCGGCATCGAACTCCTGCGTTACACAGCCGCGGCACATCACCAGGATCCGGTCGGCTGTGGCGCGGATCTCCTCCAATTCGGAGGAGGCCAAGACGATTCCCATTCCGTCCGCGGCCAGCTTTCGGACGATGGAGTGAATTTCGCCTTCGCGCCAACATCCACGCCACGCGTCGGCTCGTCCAACAGGAGTACCCGCGGCTGGGTGAGCAGGCACTTGCCGATGACTACCTTCTGCTGGTTGCCGCCGCTCAGCGATTCGATGCTCTCGTCGAGACCGGGGTCTTGATCCGCAGGTCCGCGACCGCCCCCGCGGCGGCGGACTTCTCGGCCGCCCGTGATAGCCGCACACCCTTGACGAACCGGCCAAGGCTCGAGAGAGTCATGTTGGCCATTACCGACAGGCTCTGAACCAACCCGGAGACCTGCCGGTCTTCAGGAGTCATCGCCAGGCCGTGCTCGATGCGCACTGATGTGGGAATAGCGCCGAGGGACTTGGAATCCAGAAAGATGCTGCCCGCCATTTCGGGATGCAGCCCCATGAGGCACTCCAGCAGTTCCGTCCGGCCGGCGCCCGAGCAAACCATAGATGCCTACAACTTCACCCGCCCGCAGGCTGAACGAAACGCTGCGAAGTAGCGCGCGCCCGTTCCCTGAACGGAGCGAAAGCCCTTCCACGCGCAACAACTCCGGTCCCGGTTCGACGGGTTGGGCTCGCTCCGAAGAGTCAGCCGCGCGCCCGGTCATCCGTTCGACAATCCAGGCCGTGTCCGCATCCGCCGCCGCGATTTCCGCCACCATGCGGCCGTCGCGCAATACAGACACCGTGTCCGCGATACCCAGCAATTCCTCCAAACGGTGCGAGATGTAGACGATCGCCACGCCACGCGACTTGAGATCTCGAATGATCCGGAACAGGACCCCGACTTCCTCTGCGCTGAGCGCGGAAGTCGGCTCATCCATCATCAGAACCCGCACCTCACGGGACAGCGCCTTCGCGATCTCGACGATCTGTTGTTGGCCGAGCGGCAACTCGCCAACCAGAGTGGCGGGGTCGATGGGGTGCTCCAATCGCTCCAACAATTGCTTCGCTTCTTCTTCCTGACGGCGTTTGTCGAGAACACCATGAACGGTCAACTCGCGTCCCAGAAAAATGTTCTCCGCGACGCTGAGGTTTGGACAAAGATTCAGTTCCTGGTGAATGATGCCGATTCCGTGGGCATCGGCATCGCGAACGGAACCGAGAGTAATCTCGACGCCATCGAGCAGCAAGGTTCCGCCGGTGGGCTGTTCGATTCCGGCGAGTATTCGTCACCAGCGTGGATTTGCCCGCGCCGTTCTCGCCGATCAGCGCGCTGACGGTGCCGCGATGTAGCCCGAAACTGACGCGATCGAGCGCCAGTGTTCCCGGGTACTGCATGGAAACGTCCCGAGCTTCCAGCACGATGCCCGTCAACGCCGATCCTCCACGGTCAACTCGAGTGGAACCAGTTCGGCCAGCGGCGGCGATGATTTGTCCTCCGCCTTCAGAGCCCCGGCAAATGCGACGGTGCGACCCTTGAGGGCGTTGTGGTCCAGAGGAGCAAGAACTGTTCTGAGGACGCGGTTGTTGATCTCGTTGCCGGCGTCGGCGAACTGAAGTTGATTGACGAAGTCCGTGAACCGCACGATTCCCGTGGCATCCCGAAGCGCGGTGCCGCGCAGAACCGGTCCGATCTGGATCGAGACGTCGGGTTTGCCATCGAAAGGAGCGATGTCGATAACAGCCAAGCCGACGCGCGACCGGGTGTCTACCGCGATCACTGTCCCCGAGCCCTTCACCAGGAAATAGCAGGAGCCTCCGGCATCGCAGCGGGCATACCGGTTCCGTGCCGTGGCGGGTGCGGCGGCGAGGGCGTCGAGAAGCGTGCGAGCGTCCACGGCGCCATTGATTACGGCCGGCGCCAGTTTGCCTGACCACACAGACTCGACATAAGCCGCCGCGTTAGCCGGCGCGGTTTTCTCTTCCTCGATGGGACGAACCGTCCAGGGTGCACATGCGGTGAGCCCAGCGCCAATCACCAGGACAATCAGGGTGAGTGTCCGTGCCAAGGTCATCCCTTCTTCAGGCTCCGCCTGGTGGCTCGCGTCCCATCGGCCGTGGCCGTTGCTGGACCGGCCTGTTGCAGCAACTCCTGGGCGGACGCCAGGTCCGTAATCAAAACGTTGATGAGTTTTCCCGCCAGTGCGCCGCGGATGGCTGCGGCCTTCCGTCGTCCTCCGGCGACACCCACGACGCGGCGGACTGTGCGCAGTTGCTCCAACTCAATGCTGATGACGCGATCGTTCAGTTCGGTGATCACCTGGCGGCCGGAAACATCGAAAAAGCGCAGACAGATGTCCCCCACGGCCCCTTTTCCGGCAAGCAACTTGATTTCCTGTGGCGAGAAGACGTTGCCGCTGGAGACCAGGGCGCTTGAAGGCTCCGTTGCGCCAATGCCCACCAGCGCTAGTGTAAGGTTCGGAAACAGATCGAGCGCCTGCCTGACAAAGCGGTCTTTCATGAGCACGCTGCGAGCATCGCGGGAGCCTACGATGCCGGGTGCCGGCAGCAGCGTGGCCTCTCCGCCGATCAGGTCGGCCAGCCTGCGTGTGACCTGGGTAGCGTGCACCTCGGCGGTTGGACTGCCAACGCCGCCCAGGATCTGGATCACTCGAGCGCCCTTGAATCGCTGGCTGGGGTGCATGGCATTCACCATGGCGAGCAGAGCCGCACTCCAGGACGAGATGCCGATCACGTCGCTGGGTTTGAGTGCGTTCTCCAGATAAAAGGCCGCGGCAGCGCCTAAGTCCCGAGCGATCTGCGCGTCATCATCGAGACAGTCGACCACCACGGCCTCATCCAACCCGTAGCGGCTCTGGAGTGCCTCTTCAACATCGGTATGGGTGCCTGGCGGCAGGCTGACCGTGATCCGCACGATACCGTCCCGCTCGGCACGCTTCAGAACCCTGGACACCGTGGACTGATGGATGTTCAGGCGCTCGCATATCGCCGTCTGTCGCAACCCCTGCGAGTAGTACATCCGCGCGATCTTCGCCATTAGCCGCAGTTCGTCAATTCGAGCCATGCATGGTCCTACGCGGAGCGCGTCCTCCGAACCGCCTCATTCCAGCCGGATAAGAGATCGTCCCGGCGCGACGAATCCATCTTCGGCTCAAACCGCGTGTAAGGGCGCGGCAGTTCCTCCAACTCAGTGAGCGATTTCCAGAAGCCCGTCGCGAGTCCGGCGAGCAAGGCGGCTCCGATCGCGGAGAGATCCGCGGAGTCGCCGCGGATCACCGGGCATCCGAGCAAATCCGCCTGGAACTGCATCAGCAGACAGTTGCGGCTGGCTCCGCCATCGGCAAAGAGCGCCGGCAAAGGCATTCCAGCATCCTGCCGCATCGCCGCAAAGACATCCTGCACCTGGAACGCGATCGATTCGATAGCCGCACGAGCCAGGTGGGCGGGCTGGGTGCCGCGTGTCAGACCGCAGATCACGCCTCTAGCCCTGGCATCCCAATGCGGCGCGCCCAAGCCCGCGAAAGCAGGCACCAGGTATGCGCCGCCCGAATCGGATACCGTCCCGGCGAGCGCCGCAATCTCATCGGAATCCGCAACACGGAGCAACTCGGCGAGCCACTGCACCGTTCCGCCGGTGTTCGTGATGTTGCCTTCAAGAGCGTAGCGGACGCGATTCGGGTCTGACCACGCCACGGTTGTGGAAAGGCCGCGCTGCGAGAGGATGGGGGCATTCACTGGCGACATGAGCGACGAACCGGTTCCGTAGGTCGCCTTCACGACACCGGGTTCGAACGCCGCGTGTCCCACCAGCGCCGCGTGAGAGTCGCCCAGCATCGCAGCGACGGGCACGCCGTCCGGCAGTATGCGGCAACCGGCAGTGAGTCCGGCGATGGCGCTTGAAGGCACGATTTCGGGCAGGCAGGGTGCCGGAATCTCGAAGAGCTCGAGCAGGCACCGGTCCCACCGGCACTCCCGCAGGTTGAGCAACTGCGTGCGCGACGCGTTGCTCAAGTCCGTTGCGTGCCGTTTGCCGCCGGTCAGGTTCCAGAGCAGCCAGCTATCGACGGTGCCGGCACACAAGCCGCCCGCCTCTGCGCGCGACATGCCGTCGGGGATATGATCGAGCAGCCAGCGAATCTTGGAGCCGGAGAATAGGGGATCCACCGGAAGTCCCGACCGTTCATGAATATCGGCCCCCAAGCCGCGCCGGCTCAAGTCTTCGCAAACCAGGCCGGTGCGGCGGCATTGCCAGATCACGCACGGGCCCAATGGTTCGCCGGTCTCGCGACCCCACACAATCACGGACTCGCGCTGGTTTGAGATTCCTACTGCTGCGATCTCCACATCGCCGGCCTGGGCCAGGCAATCGCCCGCAGCTTCAATCACGGACTCCCAGAGATCGCGCGCGTCCTGTTCCACCCATCCGGGTTGCGGGAAGGTGATGGCGAGGGGACGAGACGCCCGTGCGTGTACAGTGCCGGCGCGGTCGATCAGCAGGGCCTTTGTGTTGGTCGTGCCCTGATCAATGGACAGGATGAGTTTGGTGCGTGACACCGGCACTCTCCTCCACTAATTGCGCAGCGGCTTTGCGAATGCCCTCCGGCGTAAGACCGAAATGCTCGAACAAAAAGTCGGGCGAACCGGTTGGTGCAAACTCGCCCGGAAAACCGAGGATCCGCATGCGCACCGGGTGGGCCTCGACCACCACTTCGGCCACAGCACCTCCAAGTCCGCCGGCCACGGTATGCTCTTCGATGGTCACAATGGGCCCCATCCTCGCCGCGTCCAGAATGGCCTCCCGGTCAAGCGGGCGGACACTCGACATGTTCACCACGGCCGCGCGAATACCTTCCTTGTCCAGAAGTTCAGCCGCCTCCAGTGCCCGGCACACCATGGTGCCGTTTGCAATCAGCGTGACATCTGTGCCCGCGCGAAGCCGCGGCGCACGGCCAAAGGCAAAGATGTAATCGGAAGGATGCACGTCCGGCACGGGCATCCTGCTCAGTCGCAGAAACACCGGACCATCAAAGACGGCCGCTGCGCGCAGGGCGGATGCCGTTTCCAGTGGATCGGCTGGTACCACGACGGTCATGTTGGCGATCGCGCGCGTCCAAGCCAGGTCTTCGATCGAATGGTGCGTGGGGCCCAGTTCGCCGTAGGCCACACCACTCGACATCCCACACAGCTTGACGTTTGACCGGCTGTATCCGAGATCCACTTTCACCTGCTCCAACGCTCGCCCGGTGAGAAAACAGGAAGCGCCGCACACGAACGGAATCAGCCCGCCGTTGGCCAGCCCGGCGCCCACTCCCACCATGTTCTGCTCGGCGATCCCGACATTCACCAGCCGATCCGGGAAACGCTTCTTGAACTCTTTCAGATTGCAGGATCCAACGGAATCGTTGGATACGGCGACGATTCGCGGATCCGCTTCCGCCAGCGCGATCAGCGTCTCGGAGAACGCTTTGCGACAGTCGTGCAGGGGACTCATCGAGCCTCTCCGTCGAGTTCCGCCAGTGCCCGCGCCAATTCCTCGGACGTGGGAACACGATGGTGCCACTCCACGCGGTCTTGCATATAACCGACCCCGCGGCCCTTGTGCGTGTGGGCGATGATGCAGTTCGGGCGGCCGTCCTCGAACGGCACGGAGCGTAGAGTGCGGATCAACACCCGGAGGTCGTGGCCGTCCACTTCCGTGACGCTCCACCCGAATGCGGTCCAGCGCTGGGCGAGTGGTTCCAGACTGACCGTGCTCTCGGTTGAGTCGCCCTGTTGCAGCCGGTTGCGATCCACGATCACCGTGAGATTATCCAGACGGAACTGCGATGCGGCCATAGCCGCTTCCCAGTTGCTCCCCTCCTGCAATTCGCCGTCGCCCGTCAGTACGAACGTACGCCAGGAGGCGCCGGTGATCTTCGCCGCCTTTGCGGCCCCGACAGCGATCGGCAGTCCGTGCCCCAACGGTCCTGTATTGGCCTCGACGCCGGGAACTTTGTTGCGATCGGGATGGCCGCTCAACCGGGATAGCGGCTTCATGTATTCATCGAGGAGCGAATGCGGAAAATAGCCCACCTCTGCCAAGGTCGCATAGAGAGACGCCGAACAGTGGCCCTTACTGAGAATGAAGCGGTCGCGATCCGGCATCCGCGGATGGTCCGGGTCTATGCGGAGGACGCCGCTGTACAGTGCCGCGAGGATGTCCGCGGCGGAAAGGTCGCCACCTGGATGACCGACCCGCGCCGCATGGACCATCCGCAAGCAATTTCGGCGGACCCGGCGCGCCATGGCTTCAGCGGACGCCGCTGCGGCGTCGGTGTCGAGTGTGGCCGGATCCGGTGAGCGCATACTTATGCTCGTTTGAGATTGTATGCTACCATCGCGGCTCGGGTTCCGTCAACATAGGGCTCTGATGCAGAGGGCTCTGCTGCTGTTGCTGGGGGCTTCGGGTTCACGGCAGGAATCTCGCGGCGCGGGATGCCCTCGATTCATTTCTCACCTCGGCGGGCAGAAACGGAAATCCGCGCGGGATTGTTTCCCGCGCGGATCGAAGTCCACCATGGATTTCGAGGCTTAGCGGCTGCGGTCCATGCCGCGACTTTCGCGGGCCGGGGTTGCGTGGGTCGGCGCTGGGTCGCGACGGACGTTTTCGTGGCGGACCGGGCTTTCGATCCTGGCCGGCGGCTTTGCCGGGGCCGTCGGGCGGAAGGCGTTGCCGACGCTTTCGCGATGTTGGGCGGGCGCCTGCACCGCTGGCGCCGTTGCGCGGTACGCATTTCCGCCGTTATCGCGATGGTTGGCCGGCGGCGGCGCAGGACGGTATCCGTTGCCGTTATGATTGTCGATCACCACGGTGCGGTCCGGTTCGCGCCGATACTGGCGATTATTCCAATTGCCGGAGTTGTTGACCCAGGCGCGCCGGTTCGACCAGTTCCGGTCCCAGACGCGGTCGTGAACGATGACCGTATGCCGGCGCCAATCGAAGCCACCGCCCCAGCCCCAATGGCCGAAGGCTGCGCCCAGGACGAATCCATGGGAGAAGCCGATGGCGGAGCCGACGTAGAAGCCGGGCCGCGGAGGAGCATAGACCACATACGGATCGTAGACCGGGACATAGATGACCGCCGGATTGTACGGCACAATCTGAATGTAGCCGGGCTCGTCAACGACGCGCACCTGATCGCCGCTGTGCAGATATCCATAGGCCTGGGCCTGACGGCGCATGCGCTGTACCGCCTCCATGACGTCGTCGCGCTGGGCGAGAAAGGCGTCGCCGAGTTCAGCGGTCCAGTTCATATCGCGTGCCATGGTGTCGAGCACGTCGGGAAACGGGAGTAGAGACTGCAGGCTCGGATCCCAGGGCAAGTTCGCATCGGCGATCGCGTTCGCGAGATCGTTCTCGCGGAGAGAACGGTGATCATAGGCCCAGCGGGCGGCTTCCGGTACATCGCCTGGGAAGGTTGCGGCGGCGAGCACTTGGGCGAGCAGCGGGTCAGGGTACAACGCGATGCGGGAGACCAGGTTATCCAGTTCCTGGGGTGCAAGCAAACGGGGCGCTGGATCGTACTGCGCGGCCGCGGGCACTGCGGCCAGTAACACGACGGCCGCTAGCTGGAATCCGTGGAACCTGACTATATTTTTCATTGGGTGCCTCCTCGCCGCGTCTTGCGGCACCTTGACTAATGCACACCGGTGGCCCTATGAAGTTTTGTTCGGAATCGCTGATTCGATTGGGCTTTCGTGAGTGGCCGGTGATTGTGAGATGGCTGAATTCGGCCAGCACCACCACCTACAATGCAAACAGGTACCCTTCCGTATGAAAAAGACGGCGTTTGCTGGATTGTTGGTGGGAATGGTTTTGTGTGCCGGGGCCGAGAAGAATACGGCCGAACGGGCGAGAGAAGCTGTCGATTGGTTGTTGCAGGAGAAATACGAAGACCTGTTTCAGGCGTTCAGCGCAGAGATGCAGAAAACGCTGCCGTTGGAGGTGCTGCGGAACAGCGTGGGTCCGTCGCTGAAACCGATGGGCAAGGTGATCCGGATTGGCGCGCCCGTGCTGAGCCAGGCGGGAGCCAACCGGGTGGCGGTGGTGCCGGTGGAGTTCGATGCGGCGAACGTGAATATTCATGTTTCGGTGAATCCGGACGGGCGCATTGCCGGTATGTTGCTCCGTCCGGCGGAGATGGAGGGGCCCGCATGGGAGCGTCCTGCGTACAGCAAGCCGGACACGTTTACCGAGCGCGACATTACGGTTGGGGAAGACGAGTGGAAGTTGCCGGGGACGCTGACGCTTCCAAAGGGCAAAGGGCCTTTCGCGGCGGTGGTGCTGGTGCACGGATCGGGGCCGAACGATCGCGATGAGACCGTGGGAGGCACCAAACCGTTCAAGGATCTGGCGGAGGGGCTGGCCTCGCAGGGAATCGCCGTGGTTCGATACGAGAAGCGTACGAAGGTTTTCAGTGCGCGAATGGCGTCGATGCCGGACCTGACGGTGCAGCAGGAGACGATCGACGACGCGTTGCGGGCGAGTGCGCTTGCCCGGCGCTTGCCGGAGATCGATCCGCGGCGGGTTTACGTT
The DNA here is from genome assembly GCA_963737465.1 of uncultured Acidobacteriota bacterium. GTDB lineage: Bacteria > Acidobacteriota > Terriglobia > Bryobacterales > Bryobacteraceae > TMP-7. The sequence goes on along the minus strand of CAVTTC010000009.1, from coordinate 482,524 downwards.
CTGGGGCACAGCCTGGGCGGATATCTGCTGCCGCGGATTCTGAATCAGGACCCCAAAGTGATGGGCGGCATTGTGTTGGCGGGTAACACCCGGCCGCTCGAAGACCTGATTCTGGAACAGTCCGAGTACCTGGCATCGCAGGAAGCGGATCCGGCGGGCGCGGGGCGGAAACGACTGGAGGAAATCCGGAAGATGGTCGCGGCGGTGAAAGCGTTGAAGCCGGATGACGACGAAGGTCCGGCCATCATGGGCATGCCCCCGCGCTACCTGCTGGACCTGCGCGGTTACGATCCCGCGGGGGAAGCGAAGAAGTTGAAGGCCCCCATGCTGATTTTGCAGGGTGAACGTGATTACCAGGTTACGATGACGGATTTTGAGAACTGGAAGGCGGCGCTGGGCGGGAGGAAGGATGTGGTGCTAAAGAGTTATCCGGCGCTGAACCACCTTTTCGTTTCGGGTGTGGGCAAGAGTACTCCGGCCGAGTATAGGATGCCCGGGCATGTGGATGGGGAAGTGATCCGGGACATTGCGCGCTGGGTGTTGCGGGAGCGCGACTAGAGCAGGCGGGGGATGGCGGTGGTGGGGCGCCGCTTGGTGAGCCGGGCTTCGCGTTTGCGGAGCGCGGGGGTGTCCGCGTAGGCGATGGCGGCGCGCGTCATCTCGAGGGCCATGGCGTAGTTCTTCTCGCGGTGCTCGTAGTGTTTGGCGAGTTCTTCCAGGGCGGCGATCCGGAAGGGGTTGCGGCCCGCGGCGAGGTCGGCGAGCACGGCGAGGGCGGCGTCTTCGCGGCCGCATTTCCGTTCCAGCAGGGAGATATCCCAGAGGGTCCGGAAGAGAAGATGGTCCTTTAGCCCGAGGTCCACGGCGCGGCGGAAGAGTTCGAGGGCGCGCTGGTTCTGTTCGGCTTTTCGGAACCAGCGGCCAAGGCCCACCATTTCGGCCCCGTGGGTGAGACGGGCCTGCTTGGGATCGCGAAAGGCCCAGGGCACGACGCCGGTGAAGCACGCCAGGGTAAGGATGTCGAGGGCGTTGTGGTGGAGGATGGGCACCAGGCGGAAGGCTTCGCCGGTTCGCAGGTACTCGAAATAGACGTAAGGGATCATCTCGCCCGGCAGATCGCCCTCGCGCTCGACGCCGAGGATCTGGTTTTCGAGGTCCACCAGGCGGCAACTGTCGAAACGGAGTTTCCAGAGCCGGCGCGCGCCGTGCAGGAGGTCGAGGTGGGGCATGCGGTCAAACGGAGGCCGGAAGCGCGACATGCGGTAGCGCGTCTCGAGCAGAGGCTGATCGTAGGTCTTGCCGTTGTAGGTGACAAGCACGTCGAACTGGGCCAGATGGTCGGCGAGGGCGGTGAGCAGGCTGGGCTCTTCGCCGTGCTCGCGCATGAAGAACTGCCGGACGCGGAATCCCTCGGGTGTGATGCGGCCTACCCCGATCAGGAACGCGTAAGTGCCTGAGCCCCCGGCCAGACCGGTGGTTTCGGTGTCCAGAAAGGCCCATTTTTCGGGTGAGCAGGAGGGCACGGCGCCCTGCGAGATGGCGTCCAGTAGATCGTGCGGGAGTTCGTTGAGGTCGCTGATATCTAGGCTGCCGTGCCGCCGGTGGCGATCGTAGAGGCGCTCGGTCTCGAAGTGTTTACCGTGGGCGGTTTCCACCTCCTGGCCGCTGAGCCACTCCTCAACGAAGTAGCGCGCTGGGCGGCGATGTGTTTCCACCGGGGCGGGCGTGGGTGGCCCGTCGGCGTACCTGTCGTTAATCCGGGCGACCCGCTTTCGAAGGTCAGCCAGTTGTTCGTGGATGTCGCTCACCGCGCTTCGCCTTTTATTTGCCCAGGATAGCACCGTCATCGGTAACGGAGGTGACCACTTGGAACTCGGCCCTCAGCGCTTGCAGAACGGGACGTCTTCGAAGAATCCCGATAGTGTGGCGAATACGGGGTAAGGGACCTGACGATCGCGCGACTGCAGCATGGGATAATTCGAGTGATGCGAACCTTCATTGCCCTCTTATTCTCCGCTGCTCTCTTCGCAGCCGAAGTGAAGCTCGGAAGACCGCTGGAATTGAAAGAGCCTGTTTCGGTGGCGGATGTTACCGCCAACGCGGCCGACCACGTGGACAAGACCGTGCAAGTAAAGGGCAAGGTCACCGAAGTCTGTCAAATGATGGGCTGCTGGATGGCTATTGTCGATCCTGCCACCAATAAATCCATTCGGATTAAGGTGAATGACGGAGAGATCGTATTCCCGAAGGACGCTGTAGGGAAGACCGCCATCGCCGAGGGCAAACTGGTGAAGATCTCCAAGACCAAGGAAGAAGCGGTGCAGCAGGCCAAGCATGAGGCCGAAGAGCAGGGGCGCAGATTCGATCCTAAGTCCGTGAAAGGCCCGACGGTCACCTATCAGATTCAGGGTACCGGTGCGGTACTCCTCGATTAATCATAAAGATCAACGGGCGAGCTCAGGATCTATATTTACGATGGAGAGTTTGGTTGCGGAGGCGACCGCGGTCGCGAGAGTGCTGCTCCTCGCGGACAAGGACGAAGAGATCGCGCTGGTAAAGAGCGCTGCGGGGACTCATACAGTACAAATAGAGCGGACGTGCCCCGACATACTCGAGTACCTTCGGGACGTGGCGGAGCGTCCGCAGCCGTTTCGTCCGGACCTGATTCTGCTGGATTTGGATCTCGCGAATGATGCGCATTGCGATACCTTGCGCACTATCAAGGAAGACGTCCGGCTCCGGCGCATTCCGGTGATCGTGCTGGCGGAACTCGAGTCAGCCAAGGCGGTGAAGGACGCCTACAATCTGCGGGCGAATGCGTGCGTGGTGAAGCCGAAGGAACCCGGATCGTTTGTTGGGATGGTGGAGACAACGCTGTCGTTCTGGCTGGGTATAACGCGGTTGTCGTGAGGGGTTTCCGAGGAGCGGGGCTGAGGGCCCTGCTAGAATCGGACAAGCATGTGGTCCGCCGGCGCTGTTGTCGCCGTTTTCCTGCTGCAAGCCCAGTCCGCGCCACACCGGGATTGGCAGTCCGAAGGTCTGCGTGCGCTGGAACAGAACAACTATGCGGCGGCGATCGATGCGCTGACGAAGGCGGTGGAGACCGATCCCAAGGACTATTCGGCGCGGTTCAACCTGGCGCTGGCGGAATCGTTGGCCGGGAAGGACAGTGACGCCATCGGGGAGTATCGAAAGACGCTCGAGCTCAAGCCCGATTTGTACCAGGCGAACCTGAACCTGGGAATCCTCCTGCTGCGAAACCAGCAGGCGGAAGCGGCGATACCGGTGCTGGAGGCGGCGCGGACGGCCAAGCCTAATGAATTCCGTCCGGTCCTGTACCTGGCGGATGCGCTGCTTGCCGCGGGGAAAACCGAAGCTGCGGGCGAGGCCTATGAAGCGGCGCTGAAGGTGGACCCGAAATCGGCTGCGGCGGAACTGGGCCTGGGGCGCGCACTGGCGCGCCGGGGACAACTGGACGCGGCGGCTCCGCATTTCGAAACGGCGGTGAAGTCCGATCCCTCGTATCAAAATGCCTTGCTGGAATTGGGTGAGTTGTACGAGCAGGCCAAGCGGACCACGGACGCGGCCGCAGTGTACGGCCGGTTCCCGGACAACGCCGCCGCCCAGGAGCGGGCAGGACAGATCCTGCTGCTGGCGGGGAACCGAGCTGACGCAATCCCGTACCTGCTGGCAGCCGTCAAATTGTCGCCGACCTCGGCCAATCGCCTGGCGCTTGCCACCGCCTATCTCGGCAACAAGGAGATTGAGAAGGGTGTCCAGGTATTGAATGAGGCGCTGTCGGCGGATCCATCCAATTTCGACCTGAGAATGCTGGCGGGGCGGGCACTACGGGACCAGAAGCAGTACCCGAACGCCGCGAGACAGTTCCTGGCGGCGACCCAGATCAAGGCCGATTCAGTGGAAGCCTGGAACGAACTGGCGGCGTCCCTGGTACTGGGTGATCACTACGAACCAGCCCTGGCGGCGCTCGACAAGTTGAAGGCCATGGGGAAGGAGACTTCTTCGCATTTGTACCTCCGAGCAATCATGTTGGATAAGTTGAAACAACTGCCCGAAGCGCTCGACTACTACCAGAGGTTCCTGGCCGCCAGTCACGACCAGTTTCCCGACGAAGAGTTCAAAGCCAGGCAGCGGGCCCGCATCATCAAGAGGGAGCTCAGCAAGCGATGAGGCGCCTGTTAGGAATCACACTGGCGATTGGAATGACTCTGGCGGGTTCGGACCTGAGCGGTATACGGTCTGAGCCGAACCCGGAGAAGCGGGCGAAGCTGGCGATGGAGCACGCAAGCGAGCAACTGCCGTTGGCGACCAAGGCCTATTCGGGCGGCGATGTGAGGGGTGCGATGGCCGCTATCGGAGAGTTGGGTGAGTCCGTGGATCTGTGCAAAGAGTCGCTACGCGCGACCGGAAAGGATGCGCGCAAGAATCCGAAAGCATTCAAGCGCGCGGAGATGGAGATCCGCGAGCTGTTGCGCCGGTTGAAGTCGGCCGAGACGGAATTCAGCATCGACGACCGGACGACGATTTTGGATGTAGAGCAGCACCTGCAGGAAATCCACGATGACCTGATCCAGCAGATCATGAGTAAGAAGAAGTAGGAGGTCGGATGCGTTTCGCACTGGCATTGATGGCGCTGGCGCTGGTGGCTCTGGCGCAGGATCGGGACTTCCTGACGGCCGACGAAGCCGACCAGGTACGAGAGGCTCAGGAACCCAACGCGCGCCTGCTGCTGTACGTCAAGTTTGCGCAGGAACGCATGGAACTGCTGAGACAGTTGATGAAGAGCGAGAAGCCGGGCCGCACGCTGCTGATCCACGACACGCTGGAAGACTATACGCGGATCATCGAGGCGATCGACACAGTGGCCGACGACGCGCTCAAGCGCAAGCTCGATATTACGATCGGAATGAAGGACGTGGCGGCTGCCGAGAAGCAACTGGTGGAGGGGCTGGAGAAGCTGAACAGCACTCCCCCGAAGGACTATGCGCGATACGAGTTCGCCATGCAGCAGGCGATCGAGACCACGCGGGACAGCGCGGACCTCTCGTCGGCGGACCTGAACTCTCGCGCCGGGCAGGTGGCCGAACGCGAAAAGAAAGAGAAAGCGGAGTTGGAATCGATGACGGCCGATAGCGAAGTGAAACAGAAGAAGGCCGAGGAAAAGAAAGCCGAGCAGACCAAACGCAAGGTGCCGACGCTGCGGCGCCCAGGCGAGGTGGTCAAACAGCAGTAGATCCCTACTTGATGGCGAACTGGACCGGATTGGCGGTTTGACCGCCGGCGTTGAGCACTACCGTGACGCGGCCGCGGCCGGCGAGCGAGCGCGGTAGGGGACCGACGTTCACCTGGTCGAGTCCGGGCCACGTACCTTGCGCTCCTTTGTAGCCGACCGCGACGGGCTGGCCGCCCACGGTGACGGTGACGTTCGAAGCGTTGCGGATGCCAGTCCCGTAGAGCGACAAGTGGACAGTGTCCGTCGCGGGCCCGAGATCGAGAGGCGCCGTGAGCTCCTCGACGGCCTGGCTCTGATCGGCCTTTACTCGGATGGCGTAGGCTGCCACCAATCCGGTGGCGGCGTTCGAGAGGAAGAGGCCGGGCGCTGCCGTTGCCAGTTGGACGGCCATGCTGGCTTCCCTACCGAACGTCGCGAGTGTAAGCGTCCCGCTGCCAGCGGCGATTCCTTCTGGGACCAGGAAGTTCACCTGAGATGGTGAGACATATAGGAGCTTTGCGGAAGCTACTGTGCCGTTCATGTCGCGGATAGTGACGGAGGGCTGGTCGGGGATGGTTCCGAACAGCGAGGCGATGGATCCGGGCGCCAGGGGGACTGGCAGGAAACTCGCCGCCGAGGTTACGGAGAAGGCCGGAGCAGGCGGAGGCGCGGCGCCGCGAAAGGTGACGGCCTGGTATTGTGCGCCATCGGACCCGGTTGTGAAGTCCACGGATTGGATCTCGCCCGGGAAAAAGTAGGGACGGACCAGGGTTGGATCGGGTGTTTTCTGGAATGCGTAGTAGAGCCGCACGGGCTGCTGGTGCAGATATTGGGAGGTAATGTATCCCACCAGGGCGTGTTCGAAAGAATGATAGGTGCTTTTCCACTGCCATGACTTGGGATAGTCGCGCTGGGGCGTGTTCGTGCCGTAGTTCACTCCGTTCCAAACCTCGCCGTAACGAGTATCGATGAAGTACTTGAAGTAGTAATCGGTGGTGCTCGGCAGGTAGCGCCCGGCGGCGGCGTCCACCAGGGCCAGGGTTCCGGCGTACTGATCGAGTTCGGCGTAGATCCACCAGTTCTTGTTCCTGTCGAGGGAGCCTCCGGCGAGTACTCCCTGGGCCCACGATCCGTCGTCGGTGAGGAAGGCGCGATCGAAGAGGCGCTTGCCGGCGGTCTCGACGAATTGTACGAGTCCCTGGTCGCCAGTCATCAGTCCAGTCCAGCGGATCATCCACAGGGCCTTGCTGGTGTGTCCGAAGTCCACTCCGGTGAGTGCGAGGTCGGTTTCGCTGGGTGCGGTGGCGCCAGTGAAGAAGAGGTTGTCGAGCGGCGAGTAGAAGGTGCCCAACATCGATCGGGACAGGGTTGTGAGTGACTGCTTCCATTCGGATTGATAGGGTTCCGGCAGAAGCGGGGCAGTCAGGACGAGATAGGTATTCATCTGATCCAGGTCCGCCACGAGTTGTTTCTGATCGAAGCGCTGGCTCCCGTTATTCTGGAGCAGCCACTGCATCGTTCCAAGCGACGGATTGTAGTAGCTGTCGAGTATGTATTTCTTGGCTGCCAGTAAGTCGGCGAGGACGGAGTCGTCGCGAGTGAGGTAGTAATAGAAGGCCAGGCTGAGCAAGCCATAACCGAGTTCCTGGGGATTGCGGAACTCGCGACGGGGACCCCAGGTGTTGGTGGTCAGATCGAGCGTGGTAAACATGCCGCCAGGGGGATCGAGGGCGTTCCGGCGGATGTAATCGATACCCGCCTTCATGTACTCGAAGTACTTGGGATCGCCGGTGAGATGATAGGCGACTCCGTAGCCGTAGCTCTGGCGGGAAAGCGGGACGAGATAGCGGGCGCGAGTCATGAGGTACGAGTTACCCGCGATGGGCGAGCAGGGATTGCGGAAATCGAGCAGCGATCCATCGTCGCAGCGCGTGGAGGGAAACGCGCCGAGGGGATTTCCGAGGGCGGCCGGAACGGTCCAGAACGGCAGGAGGTCCTGATTCAGGTGCTGGATCCAACGGTCGCCGGTGGGGAGTTGATCGAGGTACGAGACCTGGGCGAAAGCGGCAGTGGTTATGAGTGCGACGGCCAGCAGAATCCGTCGAGAGGGCTTTATGGCGAACATCCGTGGACAACGTTATCACGGTGAATACTGAAGTGCAGACTTGACAATCGAGACCACTCGGATAATACTGAAGTAGCAGCTTCACTATCACTGGGAGGTGAAAAGGTATGGAACAATCCGCGATACACAGCACGTTCGTCATCGAGCGCAGCTATCCGAAGCCGGTTGAAAGCGTGTTTGCGGCGTTCGCCGATGCGGCGAAGAAGCGCCGCTGGTTCGGGGAAGGGGACCACCACGACATCGAGGAGTTCGAGATGGATTTTCGGGTGGGGGGAAGTGAGCGGGCACGGTACCGGTTCCGGGAAGGCACACCCTTCCCGGGCGTCGCGCTCACCAACGACGGCCGCTATCAGGATATTGTGCCGAACCGGCGAATCGTCAGCGCATCCACGATGATCCTGGGTGACCGCCGTATTTCCGCGTCATTGGTGACGATCGAGTTATTGCCGACAGACCAAGGAACCGACCTCATCTGCACTCATCAGGGCGCCTTTTTCGAGGGTGCCGACGGCCCGCAAATGCGCGAGGCAGGGTGGCGGGCTCTGTTCGACCGGCTGGCAAAGCAACTGGCGAGTTAGGGAAGCGGCACTCGCAATGCCCAGTTCCAAGGTGAAGATCGAGGCGCGTGTTTCACGCTCTCGGAGATCCCACGCGCAGGGCCATGGTGGAGAGGCTCAGTGAAGGGCCTCTCTCCGTTTCACGCCTGGCAACGCCCCTGGACATTACGCTGACGGCGGTAGTTCAACACCTTCAGGTGCTGGAGCAAGCCGGACTGGTGCGTACGGAAAAGATTGGGCGAGTCCGCACCTGCCGGATCGAAACGGCGGGGCTGGACGCATTGGAGCAGTGGGTTCGGGAACGCCGTTCGATGTGGGAACGGAGGTTGGACCGGTTAGGCGATCTGCTGGCGGAAGGCGAGTGAGTCAGAACGTGAACCTGGTCTGCAACTCCAACCGCCGGTTGTTGGCACTTTCGGAAAAGATACCGTTTCCGGCTCCGGCGGGCTGGTTGGCCTGACCGAAGAGGGGCGCCGTGATATTGCCGATGATGGGTCCGGGATTGTTGTGATTGGTCAGATTGCGAATCTGCATCGACACCGTGAGGCTGTAACGGCGGTTCGCGGAGGCTCCGCCGGATGATGCCCCGCCCAACGAAAAGGGGCTGGCTGGACCACCACGGGCATTCCCTCCGGGGGCGCCGCTGGGGCTCACGGTCTCCGGCGCCTTTTCGTCGCGCGAGCCGAACGAGAAGGTCCTGCTGACTCGCATGTTGAGCATGATCTGTCCCGGTCCACGGCCGTAGTTGCGGGGGAGCAGGGGATCGCCGGGCGACGGATTTGGGTCGAGCAGCCCATATGGGGTAGTGACGAGGCCAGGCTTGCCGGGATCCGTGGCAATGCCGGGCCTGGCGTTGAAGAGCGTCGTCCCGTACAAGTCGCGTCCGGCCGTGATGTCGAAGGGCGGTCCGGTATTTGCGGTGAGCAAGGGGTTGAAGCGGATGCCCCACCTGGCGTTGATGGTCCCGCTCAGGGAGAAGCGCCGACGCATGTCGATGGCGGCGGGACCGTACTCCCCTTCCATGCTGTAGGGGTTGGCCGGAAAGGTTGACAGTCCATCGGTATTGCTCATGGCACGGCCGTAAGCGTAAGATCCGGTGAGCGAGAGTTTGCTGCTCACCTTAGAGTTCACGTTCAGGATGAGCTGATTCTGGTTGTACACGCCGGAGGACTGCATCAGGTCCACAGGGCCTTTTCTGCCGAGCGGGAACAAGCCACTCGAGGGGTTGTCGGGATCAAACGTGCCGGGAAGGGGAGCATTGATGTCGCGCGACGCCAGCATGTGGAGTCCACGGGAGTTGGCGTAGGTGAGCGCGAGTGTCGTGTTGAAAGGCAGTTGGCGCTCGTAACTCGCCGCGGATTGCATCAAGTACGGAGACCGGAGAGTGGGACTGAGTTTTGCGATGGTGCTGAACACCGGACCGGCCAACGATCCCAGGGGCGGAATCGCCGGGTAGAAATCCGGATTCGTGACGGCGTATTGTTGCTGTGCGATGCCATTGTAGCGGTAGGTATCGAGGATGTTGCCGAGGCTGAAGCGATCGTAGAAAATGCCGAAGCCGGCGCGGATGACGCTCTTGGGCCGGCTCTGGCCCGAGGCCTTGCCCGGCGCCCAGGCGACTCCGATACGAGGCGCGAAGCCGGACCCGTCGTGGATGTTGTTTTGCGTTTCGTAACGCAGGCCCGCACTTAACGTCAGGGTCGGCCGGATTTTCCAATCATCGCCGATGAATGCGCCGAGGTCCAACTGATTTCCGGCTACTGCGGAGTTCCCCGCGCCGATGCTGAACTGGGTAGCGCCTCCGCCGAGTTCGCGAATCTGGGCGGCCGAGAGGTGCTCGAACAGTAGAGTCCGCCGATCGCTCTCGATGGAAGTGATATTGATCAGCACGGGCTGGCCGGAGGGGTCGAGGACGGGTTGGTTAACGGAATTCAATTCCGGAGCGAGGCCCCCGGAGAACGTGAATGTGCCGGCGAAATTTCGCGGCGCAACGTCGGTCTCCGCCGTGGTGCGAAGTCGAACGCCGAAGCGAATGGTATGGCTGCCGCGAAGCACGGACGTGTTGTTCTGAAACTCGTAGTTGTTCTGGCTATTGGTGGACCGGCCGAGCGGGTTCCCGCCGCCGTTGAAGGCGCCGAGAACCTGAATCGCAGAATCGGGCGAATTGGCCTGCGACACAACGCTGGGGTGGAAGACCTGAAACCGCGCTTCGTTGACGACGCTGGCGCCGATGATGGCGGTTTCGGTGACCTGCAATGTTTGGCTGAGCGCGTCATTGTGATAACCGCGAGAGACCAGGTCGAATCCGCCGACGCCGGCATTTCGCACGATGTCACGGTTATAGGCGTATCGCACGCTCAGGTATTGATTGGCGCTCAGCTGATAATCCACGCGCGGGGTGACGCCCGTGCGGCGCAATTCCGAAACAGGCGTGTCCGTAAATGGCGTGACGGCTAACGTCTGTGGATCAAGAACCACTGCATTGACGACGTTGCCGTTGTCCACCCACTCGCGGATGAAATTGAGATTGAACGAGGCGCGCTTACCGAGCGGGCCGCTGACGGTTTCGCGGAGTTCGTTGAGGCGGAACGGGGCTTTCTGCTCCGCGTAAGGATTGCGGGAGTTCCATTTGTCGTTAGCGAAGTTATAGCCGAGGTCAGCGTGGAACTTGTCGGTCCCTGGCTTGGTGAAGATCTCAATGCGGCCGAAGCCCAACTTGTCGAACTCGGGCGAAAACGGGTTCTGGTTGATGCGGATTTCGCGGATGGAGTTCTTGGGCGGCAGTTCGCCACCGCTGAATCCGTCGATGAAGACGGTTCCTCCATTCGGGCCCGCGGCGGGACCGGCCAAGGCCTGGAGATCGGCGGCGAGGTCGTCCGGGTTGTCAGAGAGCGCGTCCAGGTCCGTTCCGCGGAGCGTCAGGGCGCTCGCATTGGCCGACGTTTCGGTGCTGACCACCGGCTGGCCGTTCTCCTGGACGGTCAACTCCTGCTTTTCGGCCACAACGCTCAGCGTGAGGTTCAGGGTTTGAGGGGCGGCCGTCAGCGAGATCGTCGCCGGTTGGAGCATGGACAACTGAGGGGCAGAGGCCCGCACCGTGTAGTCGCCCGAAGGCAGGGCGTTGAACGCGTAGGTCCCGTCGTTTGCGGCCTGGACCGTTTTGACCAGTCCGGAGGGGCCATTGAGGGTGACGGTGGCACCGGGTATTACGGCGCCGCTCTCGTCTGTGACCTGGCCTCGCAGGGACGCCTGCTGGGCTGTGGCGGGCAATGAGAAACAGACAACGGCGACGAGCCAAAGAACGATTCGTACTGTTTGCGCCGTCACATTGCCATTATGTCGAACAAACAGAACCGGCAGATTTGGTAGATGAGTCTCACTCCGGGCGGATCCAGCCGAGGCCGATGCCGGCGGCGGTGCGGAGCCGGTCGGCCAGTTGCCCGGTGTGATGCTGAAGGTGGCGAAGGTTGTAGAGCTGCACTTCCAGGCGGTTGAAGGGCAGCCACGAGAATCCCGACTCGGCTTCGAGGTCGAGCGTGGGGACTTTACTTTCCGCTTCGGCGCAGCAGAACTCGTGGTACTCGAGGACCTCCGTTTTCGAATAGGGAGTATCGATTTTCCCGAGATACTGCGATTTCGGTCTGTGATGAGGCCAGGGTTGGAAACCGGCATCGCCGGGCTGTAGGTACAAGTGCGTGTAGAACAGGACGTGATAGGCGATGTGCCAGAAGCGGTTCGGGTACTCCGGCGCCAGCCAGAGAGAGTCGGGGCACACTTCGATGGCCTGGCCGAGCATGGCTAGCGCGCCGCGGTATTGCCTGGCGATGTTGTTGCGGATGGTCTGATCTGTCATTAGTTACTCCGGGCCGGTGATACCTTAATGAGGATATGGTAAATGCTCTCGAGGCACCTTCGGTACTGCACGCGGATGCTACGCCGGTGGAAGTGGTGAAGCCGGGGTTGGAACGGCGCATCATCCGCACCCACGATCTGATGACGGTGGTGATCGACTTCACGGGTGGTCCGTGGGCGGTTGCGGATCCGATGCATGCGCATCCGCATGAGCAGACCACTTACGTCGCTTCAGGCGAGGTTTTCTTTTTGGCGGCTGGGCAGGCACCAGCGCGGCTGAAGGCTGGGGACCTGTTCGCGGTGCCGTCCGGTGTGCCGCATTCGATCCAACTGCTGTCGGAATCGGCGCGGCTGGTGGATACGTTCAATCCGATCCGCGAGGATTTCTTGGGGGACTGATTTGGTGCCGGCAAGAGTGCCGGCACGGTCACCAAAGTGCCTGCGCCACAGCCGTCGCGCAGATTAACGCGCGCTCTCGACGCCCTTGGTGGTGATCGTGTACTTGACCATCATGTTGGCTTTCTCCCAGGCCGGGAGTGCGGCGGGTTCTCTCATGTAGTCGAAAAACTGGCGGGCTACCTGGGAGAAGTGAGCTTCATGGCCGACGCGGAGCGCGGGCGGAATGACGATTCTCGCCTCGGGTCCGCGCCGGTCAACGGCGATTCCCGGATAGGTGGTCCGCAGATCCGCGATCTTGCGCTCCAGGGCTGCGAATACAGCGGCCGCCGCGGCGGGTTCGGGGATGACGTATAGCTCAGGGACGGCCGCCTGCCGGATCTCCACGCGCGAGCGGGCGCCGCTGAAGGAGGCTTCGTACACATCGCCCGCTCCTTCGGGCGCCTCCCAATTCCACAGGATGTCGAGTTCGACGGGTACGCGGGCCACGGTGTAGCGCACGGAGTTATTCGACAGATACTCCAGCCGGCCGGCGCGCACCCACGCCGAGAGTGATGCCGGGAAGTCGCTCTCGCCGGTCACCTGCTTGAACTGAGCGCGAGTGACGGGCGTGGGCCAATGGCGGGCATCGAGAACATGGACGTCGGTCCGGTAGTCCAACTTGCGAGTTGGGAACAGGGTCCATTGGACCAGGTCCACTACGTGTGTTCCGACGTCGGCCAGAGCCTCTCCGTATTCGTTGATGTCGAAGAACCACACGGGACGTTTGATGGGGACTCCGGCCACCATCTTCATGATGTGGTGGACGCTTCTGGCTTTGACGGCCTGAACGGCGCCGGTGATGTCGGGGCTGTTGACGAGTTCGCGCTGCAGGATGGAGGTGATTTCGAAGCGCTCGGTCATGATGTCGTAGGCGGCGAGTCCTTTCTTTTCGGACAGGTCGAGGGCAGTGGCGAGTTTCGGCAGGTCGGCGGACGTGACGATCCAGGGTTTATCGGCGAAGACGTGATAGCCGGACTCGAGCGAGGCCAGAATACGGTCGATCTTGCCGCGATTCCGGCCGGTAAAGACGACGGCGTTCCCGGCGTGTTCGCGGAGCATGCGGTCGAAGAATCCGGGGCCGGTGTGGACTTCGAGTTCCCAGTGAGTGGGCTGATCGGGGCGCGAGTTGAAGAGGGCGATGCGGTTCAGGTAGTCGAGTAATTCCGGAGATAGCGCGCCGTACACGGAAACGCGCGGCGACAGAAACGGAATCATATCCTTCTGGATCAGGGCGGCGTGGAAATGGCCGGGATCGACGATGATGAGCTGGGCATTATCGGCAGCGGGAGTGAGGTCAGTCATGAGCAGCACCAGGAAAAGAGCCCGCAGGAGCATCTGCATCAGTTACAGCTTATACGGTCAGGGGCGGAGCGATCGAGTGGCGGGGTCCCAGGTCAAATGGAGGGCTTGGGCGGGTGGCTCGGGAGGGTTCACCAGGACTTTGCCCATCGGCACGGCGAAATCGAGATAGAGGCATTCCTCCAGACCGTTGCGCCAATACACGCCATCGAGGGTAAGGGGGAGGCCGGTAATGGCGACCGTGGCAGGCGAGGTTTGTGCGATTGCGGCGATGCGGCGGCAGAGTTCGCGACGCTCCTTTGAGACCGAGGACCAGAGGCGCAGGTTGTGCGCGCAACCGGCGGCATGAAAGATCAGCAGTAGCCCGAGGGCGGCGATCGCGGGCCGCCGGGGGAGTCCACGAGCGGCAAACGTCACAGCCAGAACGAACGGGGCGGAAGCGATCAGGAGGTACCGGGCGGGCTGGAGCGACGGGCCGATCAGAATCATGTTGTGTACCGGGACGCAGGCGATGACAACCGCCAGGAGGGATAGAGGCAGCCGGCGATCGGTATGGGAGAATAGCAGCGCTAAGGATCCGGCGACTGCGGCGAGGACGGCCGCCGCCACCCACCACTCGAGTCCGGCGGACCAGTTCAAAGGGAACCAGAGAATACCCCAGATGCGCCAGAAGAAGGACTTTACGAAGGTCAGCGGTTGGACGGAGAGAATCGTCGGTGCGCCGATGTTATCTGCCAGATAGCCGCCGATGCCGCCCAGGACCCACCACCGCCAGACGAACACGAAAGCGGCTGCGGCAAGAGTGGCCCCGACCCGGAGACGGGCGGTCCGCTCGCGCCACTGCGGGGCCAGTAGAATGGCCAATAGGAACGGCAAGACGTAGGCGGATTCCTTACTCAGGCAAGCAGCAATGGTGGCGGCTACGGTGACGGCCAGTGCCAGTCCCGACCGGCCCAGTGCCGACAATGCGGCAAGCAGGGAGAACAGAAGAGCCAGGGCGTCGAACCGGGCGCCGGGCCAGGCCACGGTTTCCGGACGCAGGGCGTTCAAGGCGAACAGGAGTCCGGCCAACAGGTCGAAGGGAGGCGGTAGGCCGAGGCTACGGGCGAGCAGGAAGAAGAGGAGGCTGGAAGCGGCGGCGAGTGTGAGATCGAGCGCGTGGCGGGGCATCGGGTCGGTGCCCCACAACTCCCATTCCGCCCAGAAAGTGGCGAATGCCAGCGGTCGGTAGACGTGCGGTCCTCCGCACGATTGAGTGAGGCAACCGAGAGGAGTGGGCGCTTCGCCGGTGGCGATCTGCCGGATGTGGGTGTAATCGTCCGTGACCAGCGGCATGTCCAGAATGGGCCAATATGCGGCCAAGGTGGCCAGTACCACCAACAACACTGGCCAGCGGCGGGGAGTAACCTGCGAAGAAGGTTCAGGAGCGGGCGAGAGGTGGATGAGTAATCGCGCCAATAAGGAGACGGCGAGAGCGCACTCGAGGTTGATGGGGTTATGAACCAGGCGGAACGGGCCCACGACGGCGCGCACGGCCAGCATCGCGGCGCTGACGCAGGAGACCGTCGCGAGCAAAGCGGCGACAATGCGCCGCAGCGCAACAAGACCGGGACCATGCGTCATGGAATCTCGATCGTAGCACCGGGGTAGCGGAGGAGAAACAATCAGGCGCGGCGGGAAGACGCTTTGGCGGCTGGGACGCGTTCCTGGGCATCGGCAAGGCGGTCCGCGATGATGCCGTAAACGGTGGGATTGAAAGCGAGGCCGATGTGGGTGCCGGGGACCTCGATGTCCACCTCGGGATTGCCGGTTATACAGTAGCGCCAGTCGACGACGCCGTCGCTGCGGGTGTAGATGGCGGTTTCCTTAACGCTGGGCGGAAATTCGTTGCGGAGGCGCTGGAGGAAATCGCAGGTGCACCGTCCCGTGTAGCAATCCGGCAGTACCCCACGGCCATTCCGTTGCAGGATCCGATCCCTCACCATGTTCGCCGCCTTTAAAACGCTGGGATGCACGACGGTGCCCCGGAATGGGGATCCAAGGGTGATCACTGACCGGATATCCTTGGGACGTTTTCCGGCCAGGGATCGGGCGATGATGCCGCCGAGACTATGTCCGATCAGGTGGACCTTCCTGCCCGTGTCTTTTCGCGCCGCATGCAGGGTCTCGGAGAGCTTTTTACGGATGAGGAGGTTCGGGCATTCTGCATTCAGCCCGATACCGGAGAAATATGGCCGGTAGCCCATTCGTTTGAGCCAGGCATGCATCTCCGTCAGAAAGAAGTCGGTTCCAAGGAATCCGGGTATGACGATGACAGCCGAGCCGTCGCCCTTCGGGGCGCCCCAGCCGTAATATACGGGACTGGCGCGGAGCAGCAGAATCTCGACGCCCACCAGGGCTTCCTGCCAAATCTGGACGTCGGGCGCTTCCATATCATCCGCAATCGGATTTACGATCGGCACCGCCGGCATAGGTTTCCCAGCCATCTAATCTAACGCCGCCTCACTTGTTTGACAAGCACACCACTGGCCTATGTTACGTTACCGTTGCAGTGGAAGTTTGACCGATTTTCGCACAAGTCAGCGAGCTACGGTTGCAGATTCTTTCTACAGTCGACGGCAAAAACGCGCCAATTGGTCGGAGGCGGTAACGGCGGCCTGAAATATCTCCGGTTCTGGGACCGTCTCGGGTACTGGCGTCGGCTCGGACGGCGGCGTAACCGGGACTGAGACAGATCCGTTACCGGCCCCTGGACGTTTACGCGGCGGGCGCGGCTTCTTCGCCGGTCTGGCGACTGCTATGGGCGCAGACTGCTCCGGTTCGGGGTTTGTCGCTGGCACTGTAACCTGAACCACTTCCGGCAGGTTGGTGACGGCCAGGGTTGGACGCTTGCGAGGGGCGCGCGGGCGAACCGGTTTTTTCGCCTTTTCCGGGGTAGGAGGCAAGCCAGCAGACGGTTCCTCAGCCTCGGCGGACGCAGCCGCGGCTCTCGCTCTGAGTTGCTCGAAGGAGTCGATCAGGAAGTCCCTGATGCGGCCCAGGTCGGGAGCGGCCACCGTGTCGCCGGCAAAGTTGATGAACAATTTACCGTTGTAACTCTCAACGGCGCAGTTGACCGCCATCTCATTGCCGATAGGGACGTAGGGATACGCGGTCAACAACTGCCTTCCGAGGGCATAGAGGGGCACTTGAGGTCCGGGCACATTGGTGCAGACCATGTTCCATGGTGGGAGAGGCAGGTAGTTGCCGAGCAATCCGAAGGCAACCTGGAGTGGAGCCGGCGCCGCACCGAACCATTTGGCCGTAAGCGTAATGACATCGGCGATGTGGGCTCGTTTGACGCTGTCCGTGATCCGGTGGATAGTGTGCAACAGTTCGACCGGATCGGCGATGTCGAGCGGGATATTCACGGGAATAAACGAAATGGAGTTTCCGACCCCCGCGTCGATGGTATCGCGCCGCAAATTCACGGGCACCATCATGCGCAGAATTCGGCCCTGCATCGATTGGCCGTGGAACTCGGAGTAACGCCGGACGGCGGAGGTCACGATCATGATGACGACGTCGTTGACGGTGCCGCCGACAGCTTGGCGAATGGTCTTGATCTCGGACAGCGCGATCTCCGTCCAGGCAAACTGGCGCGGTCCAAGCACCGGCTTGTTGAATGGCAGCCGTTCGACTGCGGCGAAGGGCATAGCACCCGGGAACTGTCCGAGCGAATCGATGGGCGGCTGACCGAGCATGGCCTGGGCGACGTTGATCACCTCGGCGTGCGCAGAGAGCACCCGGGTGGTGAACTCCTCATACGCATTCACAAGCGCATCGATGAAGCGCTTGCCGGTGTCGGGGAGGGGCGGGGGATTAAAGGGCTGCTTTTTCGGCTGCCTCGGCGGCTTGGGGCTCTGATCCAAGAGGGCGTTCATCAGCGCAACGCCGGCGATGCCGTCCACCAGGCAGTGGTGAACGCGCACCATGAGGGCGCTGCGGCGGCCCTTGAGTCCGTCCACCACCAGGATGTCCCAGAGGGGGCGGCTACGGTCCATCATGTGAGAGAAATACTCGCCAGCCAGAGTCTCGAGTTCGCGCTCGGTCCCATGCTTCAACCGGGCGTGGTTGAAGTGGTGATCAATATTGAACTCGGGGTCCCATTCCCAGGTCGGGAGTCCGATGTGAAGGGGCGGGAAGACCAAACGCTGCCGGTAGCGTGGAATGAGCGGCAGTTTCGCCTCGACGGCCGCTTTGAGCCTCTTCAGCGAGACAGGGCCATCCAGGATGCCGACGCTCCCGATGTGGAGCGGCATTTCTTTCTTTTCCAAGTAAACGAAGAGGGCATCCAGGGGCGACAGGCGGTCGCCGGCAGAGTTCGACATGGTGCGGTACTTCCTTTGGTATCAGGGCACAGCCCGGGCAGTTGCGTCCACACTCCGAGTGTACGGTCCCAAGAGGGGCCGCACCCGGATAGATGTGATTCGTGTCGTGCGTGTTACAGATCAACGGACCTTTTTAACTCAAAAACGACGCGAAGTAAACCGTCCGGGTGCGGTGTTTGCGAATCAACTACTTACGCGGGCTGCTTGGTGAGTCTGGGACGTACCGGACGTTTGGCGCGCGGCGATGCCGGTTCTTCAGCAACTTCACGGGCGGCGGCGCGGCGGGGCCGCATCACCACATCGAGCAGGGCCTTCTGGGCGGTGACGAAGCTATCCACGGTTTCACGAGTGAAGTTCCCCAGGTTCAACTTGGGGGCTGGGGTGATCAACTCCACCGTGCGCAAGGCCGCCTTGATGTTCACTTCGGACTGCAAGCCGGCGACGTCGAGCAACTTCTTTTGGGCCTCAATGAACGACTCCGATGCCTGCCGCGCGAGTTCGGTGAGTTCCATCGGCTCCGTCTCCTCATGGCCGTTGGTCCCTTCGGTGATCTTGGTGACTTGGGTAGCGACTACGTCGAGGAATTTCTTTTGGGCACGGATGAAGGTCTCCATGGCCTCCCGGGCCACTTCCGGAACGCTCTTTCCGGCAAAGGGTTCACCGGTCTTGGCGGATTCCACCCACGCGTCGGCCTGGCGCGCCGCAGTGGTGAGGAAGTGCTGCTGCATGTCGATCAGGTTGTCTACACTCTTACCGAACAGTTCGGCCAGGGCGTACACGGTCTTTGAGAACCCGACGCGATCTTTCACGCCGGAAACGATCAGTTCCGTTTGCTTCTGTGCGAGATTCAGAAAGATGCGCTGGGCGGCGATGAAGTTCGAAGTGGCTTGGCCGGCCAGTTCCGATAGTGTATATTCCGGTTCGGGACGCTTCCAGGACAGGACATCGCGGACCGCGTTGATGGTTAGCGAGTTTTGGCGCATTACCAGGTCCAGCAGGATGCGCTGGGTGGCGAAAAAGCTCTCGGTGCCCTGCTGTACGATGCCGGACACCAGTTCGAGCGGAGAGGTAGCTCCGGCGCTCTTCGCGGCGGTTCGACCTGCAACTGGCATATTCACTCCTTCGTTTTGCTGCAATGCAGCATCCGAAATGAGTATAGATCTATTGGTAATCCGTGTCAAGATGGTTCATAGATTTCGCAATGCAGCAAGGAGAGCGGCGGATGACGGCAGGCCCCATCATAATCCGGAAGTACGGAAACCGTAGACTATACGACACAACCTCGAGCCGGTACGTCAATCTCGAGGAAGTGGCGGCGATGATCCGTAAGGGAAGCGACGTACAGGTGGTGGATGCCAAGACTGGCGAGGACCTGACCCGGGTGGTGCTGACGCAGATCATCACCGAGGACGCGAAGGGTCAGCCGGCGGGGTTGCCGGTCGAGTTGCTACGCCAGATGATCCTGGCCACGGACCACGCTCGGCAGGAGTTTCTGACGTGGTATCTGCGGACGGCGTTCGAGACATACCACAAGCTTCAGGAGACGGTCCAGAGCCGCTTAACGGATGTGGGTTCGGCGGCTTTCGCCCCGTTCCAGAAGATGCGTAGCCTGATTTCGAGTGCCTTGGCGCCGGAGGCGGCTGAAGCGGAACCGGCGTCGGAGGTGGAGGTGTTGCGGCGACGAGTGGCGGAGTTGGAGGCGCGGCTGAACGAGGTTTCCGACGCGAAGAAGCCTCGGAAGAAGACCCGGGCCGCCAGGAAACGGACCGCCGGGAGCTAAAGGTCCCAATCAGTTGGCCGTGGCGCTGCTGCCCTGTCTTAGAACACTGCTAAAGGCTGCCACTGCCTGCTCACAATCCGCCCGCGTCACGTCGTAGTGGGTGACGGCTCGCAGAATAACGGCTCCGGCGGCGTTCATCAATACGCCTTGGGCTTTCAGCCGCCGGCTGACTTCCTGGGGCGCGAGGCCCGTGCCCGACACGTCCACCATCAGGATGTTCGTGCGGACGCGTTCTGGTACCGTGCTCACGCCTGGCAGACCGCCGAGGGCTTGGGCAAGATACCGGGCGTTGGCATGATCCTCATCGAGGCGCGACGGCATCTGCTCGAGCGCGATCAATCCGGCCGCGGCGAGTATGCCCGCCTGCCGCATACCTCCGCCCAGCCGCTTGCGATAGAGCCGGGCTCGGGCGATGGTGTCCTTCGGCCCGACGACCATGGAACCGGCCGGCGCGCCGAGCCCTTTGGACAGGCAGAACATCACCGTATCGGCGCAGGCCGCAAACTCGTGAACCGGCACGCCGCTGGCCACCGATGCGTTGAAGATGCGCGCTCCGTCCATGTGCACCTTGAGGCCGCGATCGTGAGCCCGGGCGTAGATGTCGCGCAAATTCTCGAGCGCGTACACCGTGCCGCCAGCCATGTTGTGGGTGTTTTCCACTTCGATGAGCGAGGTGGGCGCGTTGTGCGGTCCGAAGGATCGGATCTTGCGCTGGATGCGATCCCAATCGAGGATGCCGTCGTCTGTTTCAATGGTTCGCACCAGGCAACCGGAGAACCACGCCGTCATGGAGAGTTCCCAATCGAGGATGTGGGCGCGGGCATCGCAGATCACCTCCTGGCCATGCTCGGTGTTCACTTTGATGGCGATGGTGTTCCCCATAGTGCCCGTGGGCACGAAGAGCGCGGCTTCTTTTCCGAGTATCTGGGCCGCCCGCTCCTCCAGTCGATTGATGGTGGGGTCCTCGCCGTAGACGTCGTCGCCGACTTCGGCTTCGGCCATAGCGCGCCGCATCTGGGCGGTGGGTCGGGTTACCGTGTCGCTGCGCAGATCGATGATCTTGTTCATGTCTGTATAAACTCGCTGAAGACTTCATTAGACAGCAGGACTCCGGCGCGCGTGAGCCGCAGCACAACGCCATCCGATTCGAGGAGGCCGTTGTCGAGAAAACGCCGGATGGGCTGTTCGAAGCGCATCCATTCGGAGGCATCGGGCCGGATGCCGCGCATCAGGCGGAGCCCCACGAAGAACCGCTCCTCGTCGAGATTCGCGGAGGTGCTCTCCTCGCGCACGGGAATCCCGGCAGCGGCGCGGCGGACGTAATCCGCGGCATCCTCGACATTTTGCCACCGGGTCGGCGCCGTCGAAAGAGTGGGCGTCCGCGCCAAAACCGACATACGGCTGCAGACGCCAGTACTTGAGGTTGTGCGCCGATTCGAACCCCGGCCGCGCGAAGTTCGAGATCTCGTAACGCTCGATGCCCATCACCTGCAAGCGGTCCACGGCGGCTTCGTACAACTCGACGGTGAGGTCGTCGGTGGGGGCGTCGGAGGCGCCGTAACGCGATCCGTTATTCAGGATTTCAAGGCCGAGGCGGCTGTCCTGGTCCACCTCGAGCATGTAGACGGAGACGTGCGCGGGCGCGAGGCGTTCGATCCAATCGAGGGACTCGTTCCAACTCTCGCGAGTCTGTCCGGGCAATCCCGCGATCAGGTCGATGTTGTGGTTGGCGATGCCGGCCGCGCGCAAAGTCGCGACGTCGGCGGCCACGGTTTCGGCGCGATGCTTGCGCCCCGTGCGGGCGAGCTCTCGTGCCACGAACGACTGGACGCCCAGGCTGACGCGGTTCAGTCCAGCTTTGCGCCAGGCTGCCGCCGCGTCGGCCGTAATCGAACCGGGCGCGGCTTCGATGGTGGCCTCGATCCACGGACGTCCGGGGACGGTGTCCAGTATGCGGTCGAGGGCGCCGAGGTCCATGCGGCTGGGAGTGCCGCCGCCCAGGTACACGGTGTCCGGCGTCCACTGCCATTCGTGCGCCGCGATCTCGGCCTGGAGCGCCGGCAGGTAGCTCTCCTCCAACTCGCGCGGCAGGACGCCGGAGGCGAAGTTGCAGAAGGTGCATTTCTGCGAGCAGAACGGGTACGAGATGTAGACGCCGGGCATGCTTAGAGCCGGACTTCTTCTCCAAGTTGTTTTCCGATGGCGGCGGCGATGAGTTCGGTGAGGGTCTCGCCGGTTTCGGGATAGACGAATGCGTCGCGGGCGGCGTCCCAATCGAGCTTGAAACTGCGCGAGTGGGCCGAGACCCAGATCTGGCGGACCGGAGAGTTGGGGCTGACCACGAACTTGCCGGGCGGTTCGTCGAATTCGATGGCTAGGGCGCCGGCGTTGAAGTCGGCCTCGAAATCGTACTGGTCCCCGGCGGTGGAGAGCTTGCGGTAGAGCTGGTCGAGCGCCTGGTCGGCGCGGCGTTTGAATTCTTGTTCGTCCATGGGGTTCGGGGAGGGCCGGTATCGAGTCGATCCGTCGAGTCGGGTGGTGCGGATGGAGGGACTTGAACCCTCACTCCTTTTGGGAACCAGAACCTAAATCTGGCGCGTCTGCCAATTTCGCCACATCCGCGTACCGGTGACGGACTCAGTATCCATCATAAACGCTACAGCCTGCCGCGTAGACGGCCAAGTTGGCGTCGGTCCTTTTTCGACGGTTTGCCTTCACGGAACGCCTCCGGTGTCGCTTTGCGCTCCTCGACCGCTGTCCGGCGCGCTTCGCGGCTGGCTTCCGACTCGCGGTACAGGGTCTGGGCGACGGGGGCGGGGCCGCGCATTTCGCTGAGTAGCAGCACTTCCACCTGGAACTCGCCGCTGTCGTTCTTGATCTGTAGAAGGTCGCCGACCTTGACCTCGCGGGCGGGCTTGGCGGGATGTCCGTTGGCTTCGATCCGGCCGAGTTCGCAGGCGTGGGCGGCGATGGAACGGGTTTTGAAGAATCGGGCCGCCCAGAGCCACTTGTCCACTCTCACGCCGGTCATGTCCTTATTGTCGTATGTGGCGTGGAGAGTAACATCAGGATGGAGGCGCCGTGACCCTCGATGATTTCGAGCAGTTGCCCGATACTGAGGGCATTCAGGAATTGTTTGGCGGAGTCGTCGTCGAAACTCCACCGCCTAAACTCCGGCACAGCGCGTTAGTAAAGCGAATCACGAAGATCCTCGAACGGCATCTCCCGAAATCGCGGGTCTGGGCCGAGACAGGGTTTGTGATCGGGCTGAACTGTGTGCAGCCGGACGTCGCAGTAATTCATCGCGATCAGGGGAGAGACCGAGGCTGGTATGACGGTGCGCCGCTGGTTGCAATCGAGGTCGCCTCGCGCGGAAACACGCCCGAGGACCTGGAGTGGAAGAAAGACCTTTACCTGGCCAACGGCGCCCAGGAAGTTTGGATCGTGTACGACAAGACGCGAAGTGTCGTCGTGCACGCTGACTCCGGCTCCGTCCGCTGCCGTGGACTGTTCTTCAGCCACGCGCTTGGCGTCGAGGTTTCCGCCCCGGAGATCTTCGACTAGACAGGCGTCCCCTGTCTCGAAAGCGGACGGGCGGCTTCGATTCAGGACGCCTGGGAATCCGTAATTCGTTGAATTTCGGACATGTAGCTCTGGAAACAAACGTGCTGCGAGTTGCCCATGCTTGCTGCGTTACGGATTGCAGTCCGTTCCCTGGCCCGCCGGCCTGCGGTAGCCACAGTCGCGATTATCTCCCTCGCCGTTGGGATTGGCGTCAACTCAACGGTTTTCAGCATCGTGGATACGATGTTCCTGCGGCCTCCGGCCGTCAGCGATCCGCAGAGCCTGGTTCAGATCGCCGGCCATTTTACAGACAGCGGACACGCGATTTTGGACTGGTCCGATTGCCAGAGCATCGCCGATCAGACTTCGGCCTTCTCCGGTGTTACGGCCTCGATGGGTCGCGGCGGGCTGTGGCGGAATGGCGATGAGACGACGCTGCTTCTGGTGGACGCCGTCGGGGACAACTATTTCGACCTGCTGGGAGTGAAGCCAGCGCTCGGCCAACTACCAGACGCCAAGCGCGGAGATTCCGCCGATTCCGAGCCGCCGCTGGTGCTCTCATACTGGCTGTGGCGGGAGCGGATGGGCGGCCGGACCGACGTGATCGGGCAGCGGATGGAGTTTCGCGATCACCTGTGGCGGATCGCCGCCGTCTTGCCGCCGCAATTCCGCGGGTTGAACGCGATGGGTCAGCGGCATATCTGGATTCCTCTCAGCAGCTGGGCCCGGTACTTCCGCGGAGATCTGGAGCGCGGCAGCGGTCAGTTTGAAGCGATCGCGCGGCTGCGGCCGGGAGTCTCGCCGGAACAGGCGCAGGCGCAGTTGGATCTGCTCTCGAAACGAATCGAAGCCACCGATTCGCGGGTGGCCAAAGGACGGCGGTTGCTGGCAGCCTCGCTCGCCCGTGAGATGCGCAGCCGTCTGCGGCCGGCAGTCTTAGTGCTGGCGGTGGTCGGACTGGTGTTGCTCGTGGCCTGCGCGAACGTCGCGGCGGTACTTCTGGCGTACGCCGAGTCGCGGCGCCGGGAGATTGGATTGCGGCTGTCGTTGGGAGCGGGCCGCATGGCGTTGGCGCGGCAGTTTCTCGCGGAGACTTCGGTCCTGGCGTTGTTGGGAGGGGGCGCGGGATTGCTCCTGGCGAACTGGCTGCTCAGTCTCGCGCCGGTCTTGGCGCCTCCCAGCCCGGTTCCGTTGGACTTCGACTTCCACATCGACCTGCGGCTGCTGCTGTACACGGTGGCCAGCGTGATGGCAACGATGGTCCTGTTTGGGTTGGCTCCGCTCGGCTACGCGTGGCGAGTCTCTCTGGTGGAGTCCATTTCGGGCGCGAGGACTGCGGGCCGGACTCCGCGGTTCATCCTGCGCCATGCGCTGGTCACCGGCCAGGTAGCGCTCAGCGTCGTGTTGGTAGGCGGAGCCGTCGTATTGGTACAGGCGCTGGGCGAGGCCCACGACATCTACCCGGGGTACGACACGTCGCGTCCCCTGGCGCTGGTTTGGGCCGGTTTTCGGTCGGAAACCAAACCCGGGAATCTGCTGTCCCGGGAGGCTGCGGACCGGATGGCCGCAGTGGGCGGAGTAGAAGCCGTCACGTACGCGCGGCACCTTCCACTGGTGGGTTCCGGCTCAGGCGCCACCCTCTCGGTTACTCCGGAAGGACTTCCGCCGGACGCCGCACCACCTCAGGTGTACTTCAACCTGGTGGGTCCAAAATTCTTTGAGGTCACCGGCACACGGATGACCTCCGGCCGGGTTTTTGCGAATTCCGACTATGACGGAGGGGCTCCGGCGGTAATCGTCAATGCCGAGGCTGCGCGGCGGTTCTGGCCGGGGCTGAACCCGCTGGGGAAGATGCTTCGAACCGAGAAGGTCAGCTACCAGGTGGTGGGCATCGCCACAGACGGCCGGATCAGCGGACTTCACGAGAAGCCAGCCCCGGTGGTCTACCTGCCGGCGTCGCGGATCGAATGGGGTGAGACGATCCTGATCGCCCGGACCAAGACGGATCCGGCCGCTATCGTGAAGGAACTCGCGCGAGCCGCGGCCCAGACGAACGGGGTCCAGGTTTACGAGTCGGGCACGCTCCGCTCGGTATTGCAGGGCGCGCTGTACGAAGACTGGATCCCGACTGTACTCGGCGGATTCCTCTCGGTGGTCGGACTGCTGCTGGCAGCGGGCGGGTTGTACGGGGCGGTTTCGTACGCCACCGAGCGGCGAATGCGAGAGTTTGGAGTGCGCATGGCGGTTGGCGCACGGTCCAGGCAGGTGGCCGCTTTGGTGGTGCGCCAGGCCGCGGTGCTGTGCATTGCAGGTGTGCCCGTGGGAATCGGACTGTTCGTCGCGGTGTACCACTACTATGGCACGACACTCCTGCGAGACCGGCCGATGGATGGGGGCGCGATCTGCGCGGGAGCGGTGATCACGATCTGCGCGGTTCTGGCCGGGGCGGTGCTCCCAGCGCTGCGCGCGGCCCGGCTGGACCCCATGGAGGTTCTGCGGGCCGAGTGAACGGTGGCATGTTGCTCCGGCCGGCGCATGGGAAAATGTGTTGAGGAGGGACATGTGATGACTGCACAACCAATCCTGACTACACAGGAAGTTGCGGATACACTGGTGAAGCTCTGCTCGCAGGGCAAATTCGAAGAGGCGACGAAGAAACTCTACTCGAAGGACATCGTCAGCGTGGAAGCCGGCGCGCCTCCCGGACAATCGCGGGAGAGCAAGGGTATCGACGCCGTGATGGCAAAGGGCGAATGGTGGACCAACAATCATGACGTACACTCCGCCAAGGTTGAAGGCCCGCTGGTCGCCGGATCGCATTTCTCAGTGGTGTTCAAGCTGGACGTCACCTTCAAGCCGCAGGCGAAACGGTTCACCATGGAAGAGGTGGCCGTGTACAAAGTAGCCGACGGCAAGATCGTTTACGAAGAGTTCTTCTACAACATGTAGGGGATTCTGTTTCGAGCAGGGCGGGTCCGATATAATCGCAGCGATGAAACCCGCCCTGCTGCTACTGTGTGCGTCGCTTGCCGGCTTTGGCCAGCGCAAACCGGGAAGTCCGCTCGATCACCTTCCGCCCGAGATCACGAGACTCACCTATTTCGGCGAGCGCGCCGACATCTCTCCCGACAACCGCCGGGTGGCATTTATGGGCGGGAGCTTCGGTGACGCCTTCACCATCGAACTCGATTCCCACATCATCCGCTGCCTCACCTGCAACGTGCCAGGGGCTGCGTTCCTGCGGGTAATGCACCTTTCTAACGGTGACTACATCCTGATCGGTCCGGAAAAGTTCAAGGACATCCGCACGAGCCGCCATGAGGACAACGAACTGTGGTTTCTGTCGCGGAAGCCTGGTTCAAAGCCGGTCCGTTTCAATCAGAGGATGAGCGAAGGCGCGGCGATCTCGAAGAAGTCGCTACGGATCTCCTACTCGGAGACATCGGGCCAGAACCCGGAACTGCCGAAGGGCGCCTCGCGGCTGATTGTGGCCGAAGTGGACCTTTCCGGTGAACCGAGGTTGGTGAACAAGAAGGTGGTCTACGAGAGTCCCGACAACCGATGCACGATCGAGGCCCAGGATTTCTACGACAACGACGCCAAGATGACTTTCACCTGCTACGAACCCAAGGGACTGGCCAGTGTAATGACCCTCGAACTGGCGAGCGGCGCAGTCGCCAACCAGTCCAAGGCGCCGGGGACGTACAACGAAGTGGAAGGCATTTTTCCGGATGGCAAGTACACGTGTGTCGAAGCCGACCGCCAAGTAGCTCAACTCGGCGGTGAGCCGGGTTTCCGTAACATCGATATCTGGAAGTTGCGTATGGACGGGACCGGGAAGGACATGGCCCGCCTGACGCACTTCAACGATTACCAGGGCGGCAAAGCGTCGAATCCCGTGGTGTCCACCGATGGGCGGTTCATGGCGTTCCAGGCGGCCAATACGGCCGATGAGGCCGGAGTCGGGTACGGAATCCTGATTTACCGTTTCAAATAAACGCGGCAGGGCAGGGCTTGCTACCCTGAATCCAATGGCTGAGCCCAACTTACTGGTGGATCCCCTTCGTTTTGAACGCCGGGTACCACCCTGTGCGGTGGTTATCTTCGGCGCCAACGGAGACCTGACCAAACGAAAACTGCTTCCAGCCCTTTACCGGCTGGCATACGAACGTCGATTGCCGCCTGCGTTCGCCGTGCTCGGAAACTCGCGAACCGAGATGAGCGACGACCAGTTTCGCGCGAAGATGTGCGAATCGGTTAAGGAGTTTCTGGAGAACAGCCCGTTCGAAGAGGATCTCTGGAATTCCTTCGCCCAGAAACTCTTCTACATTGCCGGAGATGTGAATGACCCGGCGATGTACAAGAACGTGGCGGGCCGGCTGGCGGAGATCGAGGCCGCACAGAAGACCGAGGGCAACGTATTGTTCTACCTCTCGACACAGCCCAGTTTCTACGCCACGGTGGTGGAGGGGCTCGGTTCGGCGGGACTTCAGCACGCGAGTGGTTGGAGGCGCGTTGTAATCGAGAAGCCTTTCGGGCACGATCTGGCGAGTTCCCGCGAACTCGACCGGCGCATTCACGCAGTGCTGCCCGAAAACGACGTCTATCGCATCGACCACTACCTGGGCAAGGAGACCGTACAGAACATTCTGGCGTTCCGCTTCGGCAACGGCATCTTCGAGCCGCTGTGGAACCGGCGCTACATCAACAATGTCCAGATCACGGCGGCCGAGTCGATCGGTGTAGAGGGACGCGGCGCGTACTACCAGGAAGCCGGCACACTGCGGGACATGATCCAGAATCATCTCTCGCAGGTGATGGCGACCATCGCCATGGAGCCTCCGGCGGTCTTCGAATCGAATGCGGTGCGCGACGAACGGGCAAAGCTGCTGCGGTCCATCCGAATCCTCAAACCCGAGGAGGCGCCCCTCAATAGCGTGGCCGGCCAGTATGGACCGGCGAGGGTGGGAGGCGCGGATGTCCCGGGGTTCCGTCAGGAGCCCGGGGTGGATCCTAACGCGCAGACCGACACTTACGCCGCCATCACGTATCACATCGACAACTGGCGCTGGGCTGGCGTTCCGTTCTATATCCGCAGCGGCAAACGCATGCCGAAGCGGATCACCGATATCGCGATACGGTTCAACGCCGCTCCGCTGTCCCTTTTCCCGAGCGACGGCGACGGTACGCCCGCCACCACGCCGAATCTGCTGATCGTGCGGATTCAGCCGGAAGAGGGCATCTCGCTGAGGTTCCTCTCGAAACACCCGGGCAAAGGCATGCAACTGCGTCCGGTATCGATGGACTTCAACTACGGGTCGAGCTTCGGCAGCCGGACGCCAACGGCGTACGAGACACTGCTGGTGGACGCGATGAGCGGTGATGCCACACTGTACACACGGCAGGATATGGTGGAAGCCAGTTGGAAGGCCGTGCAGCCGGTGCTGGACGATTGGGCGGGCCGGAAGTTCGACTTCCCCAATTACGACGCCGGGAACATGGGGGCCGAAGGAATCGGACGAGATGCTGGCCCGGAACGGCCACACCTGGAGGGTTCCGTAAAATGCCAGTGGCGATTCAACCCGAACGAATCTTGCGCGAATTGGCCGAACTGTGGACGTCGCTGGCCCAACCCGACCAGGGTGCGTCCACCGCGTCGGGTGTTCTGCGCGCGTGTTCGATGACGCTGATCGTGGCCGCCGAGGACGCGCGCGATGCCGAGACCATCGGCGAAACCGTGGGCGAACTGATGCACGAGCACCCCAGCCGTGCTATCGTGCTGAAGCCAGCGGCCGGAAGCGAGGCATTGGGTTCGCGCGTGTATGCTCAGTGCTGGATGCCGTTCGGCAGTCGTCAGCAGATCTGCTGCGAGCAGATCGAGATCACTACTCCGGAAGGACAGTTGGACGAGGTCGCGCGCGTGATTCTCGGCCTGCTGGCGCCGGATCTGCCAACGGTACTATGGGCGCGCGGTCCGGCGTGGTTCGAGCGCACCGGTTTCGAACAGATTTATCCGTTGATTGACAAGATCGTCCTCGACACCTGCGAATTTGACGATTCTTCTTTGGAGTTGAGTACGATGCGGCGGCTGCGGGCCAGGCGGCGCCCGCGCGTCGCCGATTTGGCCTGGGCCCGGCTCACGATGTGGCGAGAGATGATCGCCTATACGCTGGAGGTGGCGGCTCAGGGGCCGCGGCTCGCCTCGATCCGGGAGATCGAGGTGCAATACTTCGGCGAAGCGCCTTCCACGTCGTGCTACTACATGGCGGCGTGGCTTTCCCGGGCGCTGCGCGCCACCGCGAGCTTTCGCCGTGTGGCGGGTGAGTCTGGACACATCGCCGGTATCAGCCTGGACGGGCCAGAGTTTCACCTGGCGTTCGAACGCGTGGAGGGGGATACTGTGCGCATTTCGGGAGCTGCGGAGAACGTTGTCGTTCTCCCGCACGCCACTGACTATCGGGCCATGAGAGAGGAGTTGACCATATCCGGCGCCGATCCGGCGTTTGAGGATGTCTGGACGAGAGCCGAACAACTCCGGGCTGAGCCGGGAGGGTGACGGACATGCCGGTGCATCGTAACCAGTTCGCCGACGCGGGCGCCGCCGCGGAAGCCTGCGCCGATAATATTCTGGCTCACCTGGCCACGGCAACGGCCGGAGGCGGAACGGCCACGCTGGCCGTATCGGGCGGTTCCAGCCCGGCGGCGATGTTCCGCGAAATGGCCAAGCAGCCGTTCGACTGGAGCCGCGTCCACTTGTTCTGGGTGGACGAGCGCGATGTGCCTCCTACCGATCCACAGAGTAACTACCGGCTGGCGGAGGAGAACTTCATCGTTCCCGCTCATTTCCCCCGCCGCAACGTACATCGCGTTCAAACCGAATTCAGCCCCGCGCAGGCTGCGCAGCGCTATGCCGCCGACATCCGTGAGTTTTTCGGCATTGACCCGGGCGATATGCCGCACTTCGATGTGATCCACCGCGGCATTGGTCCCGACGCCCATACTGCCAGCCTGTTTCCGGGCGAACCGCTGATTACCGACCGCGAAGGAATCGCCGCGGCAGTGTGGGTGGAGAAGATGTCCTCATGGCGGATCACCCTACTTCCTGCGGTTCTGCTCGCGGCCCACAATACGGTGATTCTGGCTACCGGAAAAGACAAAGCCCAAGCCGTTCGGAACGTCTTTGAAGAACCCTATGATCCCAAACGGTATCCAGCCCAATTGGGCTCTCACAATGGCCGCGGAGTCACATGGTTCATGGATGCCGGAGCGGCTGCTTTGATCCACGACTGATCCGCGCGCGGCCCGGCCTATCGAGCCGCGCGCCCCGATGCCCGGGAGCTATGCCTCGATGCGACGAAACCTCCTCGCCGCTCGAAACACGAGAAGTCCGAAGCCGATCATCAACATGGTCGAGATCTCAGGCGTATCCGCGGGCGCCGGATCCGCAATCGTCTTTGCCATGCCGAACCTAAAGGCGTCCACCGCCACGCCACCCTGTGTCGATTTCAGGCTGAGGGTGGTCATTGGGACGTCGGACGTGATGCCAAGCCAAGTTGGAGGCGGCGAGCCTCCCATGGCTGAGCTCCATGCCTGGGTGGTGATGGGTCCAATCGTACCGCCGGACGTCGTCACCGTGATGTCGGCGCCGGTTTGATAGGTGGAGCCAAAATCCGGAGTGAACAAACTCATGAGATTTAAAGCGATAGCAGTCGCCCCGCCGTTGGGGAGATCAATGCGCAATTGGCGGCTGGCGTCAGACGAATAGATGTAGGAAGTCAGATAGAAATCGGCAAGCGGTGAAACGGCCCACTTGAGATAAGTGGCTGAACTGCCGTCGCCATTGGTTCCCGTGAAACGCACCTGGTTGTCTGCCGGACCGAAGACGAACCCTGTTGAACTGGAACTGGAACAGGCTGAGCCGAAACCCGATAAGCACGGGTTTGAGCTGAAGTCTACAGCGGTCATGTCCGGCGACACGAGCGAAAATAATGAGCTATCGGTATAACCAGTGATGATAGCTGCGTTGACCGGCGACAGCATGATGACCATGCCGAGGGCCGTGAGCATGTAGGATTTGTACAGGAGTCTCACCTGTGTTGGTACCTCCGGTTCGCGATCAAGCGAGTAAGTGGGGGTCAAAACACAGGAGTCTCGGACTATTTTGTCCTTAAGAGAGAATCTGAGATACTACCCCGATATTCCGAAGCCTTAGCCATCACCTTGGTCCGATCCAGAGTCAACATCCGGCGATTCAGAACAATCTGACGCCCGTTCACCATCACATCAGAAACGTCGGTAGCCTTGAGGGAGTACACCAGGAGAGAGTAGGGATTGTACATGGGTACAGCATTAGGGCCGCTCAGTGAAACGGCAATCAGATCGGCCAATTTCCCGACCTCCAAGGAGCCGATCTGCTTTTCCATTCCCAGTGCGCGGGCTCCAATAATGGTGGCCATCTCGAGCACCTGCCAAGCCGGCAGAATTTCCGGATTCATCCTGGTCACCTTTTGCAGTTTGGCAGCCAAGCCCATTTCCTGCATGAGGTCCGCTCCATCGTTGCTGCCGGCGAAACCGTCCGTGCCGAGTCCCATGTTCATCCCCCGAGTGAGTATTTCGAAGACCCGCGCAATTCCGCTGGCGAGTTTCGTGTTACTCGTTGGACAATGCGCCAGACCGGTGTGATTTCGCTGGAGTATGTCGAGGTCCTTGTCATCCAGCCAGATGCCATGAGCTGCCAGCGTGCGGCCGTTCAGAACGCCTAATGATTCCAGCAATCGGGTCGGCGTCATGTTGCGCTTTGCCAGCATGTCTTCGTTCTCCTTCTTCGTCTCGGAAAGATGAATGAGGAGTGGAGCATCGTACTTGTTTGCCAACTGGCGCGAGGCTTTCAGGATGTCTTCGGGGACTGTGTACACGGAGTGGGGAGCCACCGCGGGGACGATGAGAGGATCGTTGTGGAATCGCGCGAGGAACTTCTCCGTGCCGGCGAGCGCGTCCTGAGGCGTTTTGTAGTCGGGGGCAGGGAATCCGATGATGGTTTGGCCTAGCACGCCACGGAGTCCCGCTTCCTTCGTGGTTTCAGCCAGCGCATCTTCGAAGTAGTACATGTCGGTGAACGTGGTGGTGCCGTAGAGAGCCATCTCCATGCAGGCCAGTCGCGTCCCCCAACGGACGAATTCGGCATTCACGTTGCGCGCTTCGGCGGGGAAGATGTAGTGTTCGAGCCATTCCTGGAGCCGCTTATCGTCGGCAATGCCGCGCAACAACGACATGGGGGCGTGCGTGTGGGTGTCGATCAGGCCGGGAGCAATCATCGCGTCGGGGCGGTCGAGACGGTGCCGGGCCTGAAACTGGCGTTCCACGTCCGCACGCGTGCCCACGCCGACAATCCGGTTCCCCTGGATGGCTACGGCGCCGTTCTCGATCACCCGGCGCTGCGGATCCATGGTAATGACGTAGCGGGCCGTCCAGATCCAATCGGCGGGCGCGGCGGAGAGGGATGCCGCGAAGCAAAGAACAATGGCCGCGGATGAACGCAGATGAACACGGATCGGACGGATTTTAGAGGAACGATTCATCGAAGGCTCGCGGGAGGAGGTCTTTCATTTGGAACGTTTCGGTGTTGCCGGCCAGGTTCACCAAGGTGATCTCGATGTCCCCGCAGAACTCCCACAGGATCTGACGGCACGCCCCGCATGGAGGCGTGAGGACCGGGGTATCGGCGGCTATCGCGATGCGCCGGAATTTGCGCGCGCCTTCCGACATCGCCTTGAAGATGGCCAGGCGTTCGGCGCAGAGGGTAAGGCCAAAGGTGGAGTTCTCGATGTTGCAGCCGGTGTGGATCCGGCCCGTCTCGTCCTCGATGGCCGCGCCTACCCGGAAATGCGAATACGGCGCGTGCGCACGAGCGCGGCTCTCGAGTGCGGCTTCAAGCAGTGGGTCCATGTTCGAGCCTGGGAAGAAGCGCGGTCAGCAGGCGGATGAGCGTGTCGCGGACGCGGCGCCCGGTCTTGAGCACTTCTTCGTGATTGATCTTCTGCTGCAAAATGCCGGCGGCCATGTTGGTGACGCACGAAATTGCCAGCGACCGCATGCCCATGTGATTGGCGGCGATCACTTCCGGTACGGTGGACATGCCCACCAGGTCAGCGCCGATCGCGCGCAGGAAGCGGATTTCGGCGGGGGTCTCATAACTCGGGCCGGACATGGCGGCGTAGACGCCTTCGTTCAGAGCGATGCCAAGTTCGGCCGCCGTGGCGCGCGCAATCGCACGCAGACCCGCCGAGTAAGCGTCCGACATATCGGGGAAGCGCGGGCCGAGCGCATCGTCGTTCGGGCCTATCAGCGGGTTGAATCCCTGAAGGTTGATGTGGTCGGAGATCAGCACCAGGCCGCCCTGCCGGTAGCTCAGGTTGATGCCGCCCGCTGCGTTGGTGAACACTACCGTCCGCACGCCCAGTCCGCCGAGCACGCGAACGCCGAACACCACCTGCGCCGGCGTGTAGCCCTCGTAGTAATGGGACCGTCCCGACATCACCGCCACTTCAACGTCGCCGCAGCGGCCCAGAACGAGTTTGCCGGCGTGGCCCACGGCGGTGGACTTCGGCCACTCCGGGATCCCGGCGTACGGAATCTCGACCCGGTCCGCCAGGGTGTCGGCAAAAGCTCCCAAACCGCTGCCGAGAACGACAGCGATCCGCGGCTGCGCCATCCGGCGGCTCCGGATGAGGTCGATGGCGGCGCGCATTAGAGCAGCACTCCGGCGATGCACGCCGACATGAAATTGGCCATGGTTCCGGCGGCCACGGCCTTCAGTCCCAGGCGTGCCAGATCGCTCTTGCGGTTCGGCGCTAATGCCCCGATGCCGCCGATCTGGATGGCGATCGAACTCGAAATTAGCGAATCCGCACAGGGCGTAGGTAGCAATGGTGAAAGACCTCGGATCCAGCGTGTCCTTCAGTTTGCCCAGATCGATGAAGGCCACGAATTCATTGAGAATCAGGCGCGTTCCGAGCAGGTTGCCGACGCTCGCGCTATCTTTCCAACTGACTCCCAGCAGCCAGGAGATTGGGGCGAATACCCAGCCCAACATGGTCTGCATGGACGCCGGGAACCAGCCCAGGTAGGGCTGCCCGTGGATCCATCCGAAGATCCCGTTCACCATAGCGATGAGGGCGATGAAGGCGATCAGCATGGCCCCGATGTTCAGAGCCAGGTGCAAGCCATCGCCCGCGCCTCGCGCGGCAGCATCGATCACGTTCACCCCGGGCTTTTCCACTTCGATGTGGACGTTGCCGGTAGTGGCCGGTTTCCCGGTTTCCGGTATCAGAATCTTGGCCAGCATGATGGTGGCGGGCGCTGTCAAAATGACCGCCGTCAACAGGTGGACGATGCTCACCCCGGCCACACGGACGTACGCCGCCATCACCGCTCCGGACACGTGCGCCATTCCGCAGGCCATGATGGTGAACAATTCCGATTCCGTCAGATTGGCCAGAAACGGCCGGATGGTCAGGGGCGCTTCGGTCTGTCCCATGAAAATACTGGCAGCGACGTTTGTGGATTCCGCGCCGCTAGTGCCGAACACGCGCAGCATCAGGATGGCCATCCAGCGCACCAGCAGTTGCATGATGCCGAAGTAGTACAGGATGGCGAAGAAGGAGGCGATGAAGATGACGATCGGCAACACCTGGAACGCGAACACCAGCCCTACCGGATCCTGGTTTATGCCTAACTTGCCGAATACGAACTGGCTTCCTTCATCGGCGTACGACAGCATGTGATTCACGCCCTGGCTGATGGCCTGAAACACCCAGGCGAATGGTGTCTTCAAGACCAGGAAGGCGAATGCGAATTGAAGGCCGAGTCCCCAGAACAGGACCCGTTTCTGAATAGCGCGGCGATTCGCGGAGAACAACACTGCCGCCGCGACAATGACAATAAGGCCGAGGACACCGGTGAAGCGAGACATGATTGGTTGGTGACGATCTAACGCCAGCAGCCAGTTCCGGCTCATTCGAGCCGTGCGCGTCAGCAAGCGGTGTTCAGGCCTGGCAACACGTCACTGAATCCACTGGAAGACTCAGCCTACCACTTCCAGGATCAATTCGCGATCATCCGCAGGCTGGCCGGAGATTCGGAAGGCGTCTTCCACGAGTTGCGATGCCTCTTCCAGGTGCTCGTCGCTGGTGTAGTAGAGACGGCAGAGGACGCCGCCCGAATCCACCTTATTGCCCACCTTGACTTCGAGGATCACGCCCACTGCCGGGTCGATGGAATCTTCTTTGGCGTCGCGTCCGGCGCCGATCATGGCAGAGGCCAGACCGATGTACTCCGCGTCGATGGCGCTCACGAACCCAGCGCGAGGCGACGGGATCTCGAGCACGCCAGTGGCGTTGGGCAGCAGTTCGAAGCGATCGAGTACCTGCGGATTACCGCCCTGGGCCTGAATCACTTCCTTGAACTTCTTGTAACCGGAGCCGTCCAGCAGTCTTGCCTGGGCGACTTCGCGGGCGTCATCGAGCGTCGGCGCGGCCTTGCCGAGGAAGATCATGCGAGCCGCTAGTTCGAGAGAAATCCGCGTAAGGTCCGTGGGGCCGGCGTTCTGCAGGGTCTGAGAGACCTCCATGATCTCCAGCGCATTGCCCACCGCGTAGCCGAGCGGCTGGTTCATGTCGGTGATGAGAGCTTGCACGCGCATGTCCATGCGACGGCCGATCCCCACCATCAACTGCGCCAGACGACGAGCATCCACCTGCCGCTTCATGAAGGCGCCCGAACCCACCTTCACGTCCAACACCAGTGCGTCCAGGCCCACGGCCAGCTTCTTCGACATGATGGAAGAGGCGATCAGCGGGATGGATTCCACGGTTGCCGTGGAGTCCCGGAGCGCATACAACTTGCGATCGGCCGGCGTGATTTCGTCGGATTGTCCGATGAAGGCAAGTTTGTGCTTCACCAGGTGATCGCGGAACTCGTCGGTCGTGAGATTGGTGCGAAAACCGGGAATGGCTTCCAGTTTGTCCAGCGTACCGCCCGTGTGTCCCAGTGCGCGCCCTGAAATCATGGGGACCACGACCCCACCGGCGGCCGCCAGAGGCGCTGCGATGAGGCTGGTCTTGTCCCCCACGCCACCGGTGGAATGCTTGTCCACTTTGACGCCCGGAATTCCGGACAGGTCCAAGGAGACGCCCGACTTAACCATCGATTCGGTCAGCGCCGAAACTTCCCGGTCGGACATGCCCGAGTAGAACACGGCCATCAGGAAGGCAGCCATCTGATATTCGGGAATTTCACTGCGGGTATAACCCTCAACCAGATGAATGACTTCCTCGGGAGACAACTCTTCGCCGTCCCGCTTTCTGTGAATCAGGTCAACAGTACGCATTAAGAACACAGGGTACCACCTTATCTGACTGAAAGTAAAGGAAGAGAGGAGTTATTGTTAGCGGACGATATTCTACTGCGGCGCTACCCGGCGTCGAGCGCTG
The DNA here is from genome assembly GCA_963737465.1 of uncultured Acidobacteriota bacterium. Lineage (GTDB taxonomy): Bacteria > Acidobacteriota > Terriglobia > Bryobacterales > Bryobacteraceae > TMP-7. The sequence continues at coordinate 445,816 of CAVTTC010000009.1, read as the reverse complement.
CGGTACGGCCTGTCCTGGCTGCGCGGCGTGATCTGCATCAGCCGTTCAGCCGGGGAAGAGAATGAACGAACTTGCCGGCAAAAATACCGGCAAACAAAGCCAGGATCTCTTCGTGAACAAAACCATTATCCGTCAAAATGTGAGGTCCGTCGAGCTTTGCCCGATGTCCCTCCATGTCCGAAACACATCCCCCGGCTTCTTCCACCAGGAGTAGCCCCGCGGCCATATCCCACGAGTTCAACTTAAATTCCCAGAATGCATCCAGTCTTCCGCAGGCGACATAAGCCAGGTCGATGGCAGCCGCACCGGCCCGGCGGACGCCGTGGGTCCGCATAGCCAGTTCGTAGAAGAAGTGGACGTTGACGTTCTCGTGGCGCTTCCGGCTGGGAAACCCGGTCGCCACCAGGGCGTCCTCCAGCGAGGCCGCATCGGGATACACGAATAGGTGCGCCGTTCAGCGTTGCGCCCGCGCCGCGCTCGGCGGCAAACATCTCGTTGCGGGTCGGGTCGAAGACGATGCCCGCCACCCGCTCTCCCTTACGTTCCAAACCCATGGACACGGCGAACACGGGAAAGCCGTGGGCGAAATTGGTGGTACCGTCCAGGGGATCCACGTACCACCGGTAGTCGGCTCCACTGAGGTGGCCGCCGCCTTCCTCCGCCACGATGTCGTGGTCGGGATAGCAGGCGCGCAGCCGGCTCACAATCATCTTCTCGGAGTTGCGGTCGGCCTCCGTAACCAGGTCGTATTCACCTTTCAGTTCGAAGCCGATGCGGCGTTCATAGTATGCGGCGATCAGCGCGCCTGCTTCACGCGCGATCTCCATGCCGGTTTCGAGAAATGATTCCAAAGGGCTACCCGATGTCCTTCCGCGGGCTCGGAGCGGGCGCACCGGTATCACTACCGATCTCCATCAGGTACTTGATGTCGTGTTTGAAGATGAAGAGATTCGGACCGTCCGTGCGCGTGATGCGGATGAACTCGGCGTCATAAAACTCGACAATGCCGGACACTATTTCGTTATTCTTCAGCTTCACCTGGACCGGCGTCTCCTGCTCGATGAGCCGCTTGAGATACTTGGGCTCTTCAAAGGTCTGTTCCTGCGGTTTCACCTTCGATTTGGCCGGAGCGTTGGCACGCGGGGCCGGGGGCTTGACGTTCATTAGGACCTTTCGTGGCGGACCGTGTCTGGTAGCCGCCGGATGCTTGAGGCCACGTTCAAAGGCAGTCTGTCGTCGAGCGGCAAAAGTATCGACCGCTAGCGTTCAGAATCACCATAATATCCACTGCGTGTTTGCACCCGCAATCCAGGCTGGTCCACGGTAATGCGGAGGCGATGGAAGCGATCTTTCGTTTTCGGGACATTGCGCGGATAGAATCCGATCAGGTACTGGGTGCGCAGGTCGTGCAGAATCGAGGCGAATGCCTCGTCCAGTTGCAGCCCGACGCTGGGAGCGAAGGCGCGCCCTCCCGTCCCTTCGGCGAATGTGGTCAGGGCGTTCTCGCCGCCGATGTTGCGTCCGGCATCGTTGGTGATGGGCATTACCACGATCGGATAGATCACGGCGTCGGCCAGTTGCGTCACCTCCAGCGCCTGATGGAAGGTGTGGGAACTGGTGGTGTCGCCGCCGTCGGTCACCACGATGATCACATGCCGTCCTTCGCGGTCTTCCATGTCGCGCGAAGCGAACCAAAGCGCGTCGTAGAGGGACGTCCCGCCTTCGCCCTTGAGACCCCGCAGGTTTTTCTCGATCTGCGCGACGCTGCGGGTGTACGCCGTGCGCTGGGTTACTTCCCAATTGAAGCTGTACAGAGTGGCCCGGTCATCGGGATTACCTTCGGCGAACAGTGCGCGGGTGAAGCGCATCACCGAATCCGTTTCGTACTTCAATTCCTTGCCGGTGGAGCCGCTGGTGTCGATCAGAATCGCCACCGACAGCGGCTGTTCGGTGTGCCGCTCGAAAACGGCGATCTGCTGCTCGACGCCGTTGTCCCAGGCCCGGAAGTTGTGTTTCGCGAGATCGAGCGCGGGCGCTCCCTGGCGGTCCTTCACGGTGACCAGCAGGCGGACCAGGCGCACCTCGGCTCGGAACACGGCGCTCCTGCGCGGCCGCTGCGAACAGAGAAGCCACGGCCATCAGCGGGATGCGGACTATCAGTGTCTTAAGGATTCGTCCCACTCGCCCTCGACCCAAACCTCGCCGTCGCTGAAGTACTCTTTCTTCCAGATGGGGACCGTGCGCTTCAGCCGGTCAATCGCTTCGAGCGCGGCTTCGAACGCGGGCCGGCGATGCGGCGCGGTGACGACGATGGCGACGCTCGTCTCGCCGATCAGCATGCGTCCCAGCCGGTGTACCATGGCGATGCGGCCGATAGCGTGCCGGCCAGCGATCTCGCGTCCCAGGCTCGGCCATCACCTGGATCGCCATCGGCTCGTAGCATTCGTAATCGAGGTATTGAGTCGGGCGTCCCTTCGTGTTGTTGCGCACCACGCCCTCGAAATCGACGATGGCGCCATCCTCTCCACGCAGCAACTGGCGGGCGATCTGGCGGGTGTCCACGGGATCCCGGGTGAGGGCGAAGAAGTTACCGGTATCTTCGTCGCGGATCGTCTGCGTATATCTTGCGGATCCTCCGCTGACAGGCGGTAGAAAGGCGATCTCGTCCTCATTCGTCACTTCCACCGATCGAGCGGTGAAGGCATGATTGCGCGCCACCACGATGGAGTCCGACAGGGCGCCGAATCTTGGAAAAAGCCGTGCGTAGTGCTCGAAAACAGCCGCAACGGTCCCGCCGTCCGCCACTTCGAGAGTGTCGTCGGCGCGTCCGGTAATGTCCTTCAGCTGCCCGAAGAAGAGTACTTTCACGCGCACGTCTCAAATGTACCAGACTGGTCCCGAAGCAGCCGGGTTTCAGGAACTTGGGTCCGGGCCGATCACATTGCACTCTGCAGCAGGCGGACGTTGGAGTGGCGTCCACCCGAACCTTCGAAGAAGACGGCCGCGTCAGCGGGCCCCATGTGAGCAGCGCCGGTCATGCTTCCGGCGGTTCCTTTTGCCTCCGGAGAACGGGCGCGTGCAAGCCGAGGGGCACATCGCTGCATTAACTGGAACGCGTCGCGGGCTGCTGATTCGAAATCTGCTTCCGACGGTTCCTCTAGCGAGAGCTTAGGATTCCGCCGCAGGAGGTCGGGCGTGTAGCGGACCTTACCGGACCGTACTGTTCAGTAACAGGAGCGCCGGCGTGTGATCGGGTTCCAGGAAAAACCATTTCGCCGCGACACTGCAAAGCAGTCTGAGACCTGTAGTTCCGGTCCTGATTATCATTCTCGGTCCTGGCGGATCATGGGCGTGCTATCGTACATCGGCGGCAGCGAGGCCGCGAAACGGGCCAAGTCCGTACGCGCCGCCGCCAGCCGCCCTCGACGCTCAATTTCGGCCGCTTCGGATTCCAGGAGGCGGATGATTTGCGCGCTACGGCTGCGACCTTGTTCTTTCGCCTCCTTTCATCACGCGATAGAGCGTTTTCGGAACGCTCTTCAGAGTGATGTTCATCAAACCATTTTGGAACTCAAGTTACGGCGCTACGTACAGGGTGGCCGTCGGACTCGACGGCGTCAGGCTGAGGGTCACAGAATAGAGTAGCGGGGTTCAGGCCCGCGGGCACCCGGAAGTTGATTTGCACCACGCCCGAGACCATTCCTGGAGCCGCGCCCGCATACACCACCTCCGCCGACTCACCGTTCACAAGCACTGCGCCCTGCCCAAAGTCCTGGGCCGCAGTCGCTACTTGCCCGTCGCGGGCCAGGTAATTGCGGCCGAGGCCGGTCGCCCAGATGCTGACAACGGATCCGAACCTGGCCGGGTTTGCTTCCGAATTCGGATTGCCGTCCTGGTTCAGGGCCAGCCGCAGCCTCGCCGTTCATGAAGATCGCCGGTTGAGACTCCACCACCAGGTTCGGGTAGCCGATCGACGTGCTCCCTCCCGTCGCCACTTGCACCTTCACCGATTTCCCGGAGAGCTGCCCCTGGCACGACGGCGTTCACCTGTCCTTGCGATACGTACAGCAGCGGTGCGGCGACGCCATCGAATAGCACTTGCGTTCCAGCAAGAGTGACCGGCATTTGATTTTGACTGTCCGGTTGGGCGATAGCCGGATTTGCCGGGCCCAACCCAACTCCGTATACGGACACGACCTCACTGGGCGCGATTGCCGCAGAGAGTCGCTCCGCCGGCCGCATTCCCGATTCCGAGAATGCGCGCGGCCAGGGGCTGGGACAAAGTGAGAGACGAGATGACTCCCGCGGGATCGGCAGTCCGCAGCCGTCCATCCGGATCGATCGCAACCGTTCGGGATACGGAGCCGGCCGGAAAGCGGGCCGAGAAGGTCAGCGCCGATCCGGCGGCGTTCAACACGGCGGCGAAGTCCGCGCCCTGAGCCGCGCCGGTGGTCGACGGGAAATCGGCGGACGAAGTGGTGCCCGTCACGTACACCGCTCCCTTCGAATCGATGGCCACCGACGGCAGCCGAATCGTCCGACGATCCGCCCAGAAACGTCGCCCAAACCATGGCCGTTCCCCGCGGGTTCAACTTGGCCACGAAGGCATCGGTTTCGGGCTCCGGATACGGAGGAGGGGCGGCCGGACCGCTGTACTTGGACTGCAGAACGCCTGCGGTCGCCGGAAAAGCCGGATCGCTGGTTGCGCCCACAACATAGGCGTTGCCCTCATCATCCACGGCCAGATCGTGAACCACGTTGCCCGGAGACGCAAAGGGGGGAATGACATAGGCTGCGTGGCCGAGATACGTGAGGTAGTCCAGCGCGGTTCCGGCCGCGTTCACTCGCGCGACCCATCCCCCGAAGCCCGTGGGCGAGAGGACTCCCGGCGTGGTGGGCAGATCCGTGACATTTGCGTCCCCACCGATGATAGGCATTACCGGCGCGGTCCACGGCAATCGCGTCGCCGCCGATGAACCGGGTACTCAGAAAGCAACTGCTGCCGCCACCGCAGGCCACGGCAGTACCGGAGATTCGTGCGGAATAGAGGATCTTATCGCCGGTTGGACTCACCTTCGTCACGAACGCTCCAATTACGCCGGAAAGCCCGCCCCCGACCGGTCCGTTGGGCAGTCCGCTGGTGGCCGGGAAGTCGCGGTAGGAGGTGGCGCCGGTAGCGTACAGATTGCCTCCCGCATCGGCGGCCAGCGCGTGGACCTGTCCGCCGAAGTAGGTGGAGTAGACAATCTGGCTGCCGTCGGGGCTGAGTTTCAGAAGAAAGCCGTTCGAGAATGAGAATGTCAGGTCCTTGATGGGAGCGGGCTGAAGAGGGTTGCGCAACGGGAAGTCCGGCGATGACGTGGTCCCGCCCACGTAGATGTTGCCGGCGGGATCCAGAGCGATGGCCTGGCCCGCATCGCTGCCACTGCCGCCGAAGGTGGCGAGGAACACCGTGGATCCGGCGGGATCGAGCTTCACGACGAAGACCTCGGTCGCCTGGGTAGTGACGCTCCGGCTACCCACCGCATAGGTGTTGCCGGCAGCATCCGAGATGATGCGCGCCACGGTGCAGGTGGTCGCGCGGCACGGGTAGACGCTGAAATCGCTGGTGACGGCTGCTGTGCTCGCGATGAGCGGCGAGGGGGTCCAGCGTACGGGATCGGCGCCCCGGTACGCAAAGTGGCAAGCGGGCGCCGCGGAGGCACTGAGCGAAAAGAGAACGGGCAGGATTCGAATGAACATGGAGCGTCACTGGTGGGCACGAGCGATTATCAGCGTATCACCGCGCTATCGGTCTCGGCGGTTCCAGGTTCGGCAGAAACGCCGTCAGGAGTCCGATCAACGGCAGGAACGAGCACACCTGGTAGACGAAGTCGATGCTGGTCCGGTCGGCCAACTGCCCCAGTAGCGCGGCGCCGACACCGCCCATGCCGAAGGCCAGCCCGAAGAACAGACCCGGAAATCGTGCCCACTTTCCCCGGCACCAGTTCCTGTGCGTATACCAGGATGGCCGAGAAGGCCGACGCCAGTATCAACCCGATGAGCACCGTCAACACGCCGGTCCAGAACAGATTCGCGTACGGCAGCATCAGGGTGAACGGCAGCACGCCCAGGATGGAGCACCAGATGACGTACTTGCGGCCGATGCGATCGCCGACCGGGCCGCCGACGATGGTCCCCACCGCCACCGCGCCCAGAAACACGAACAGGTGCAGCTGCGCGCTCTGCACGCACACGTGGAATTTGTGGATCAGGTAGAACGTGTAGTAGCTGCTCAGGCTGGCCAGATAGAAGTACTTGGAGAAGATCAGCGCCACCAGGACCGCGATCGCCAGCACGATCCTGCTTCGGGACAGCTGCGCGCGATGCGCCTTGCGCGCCGGCACGCGACTTCGACCGTGCCGTGCCGGTGCGCTTTGTACCAGGCACCCACGCGCATCAGGACAGTGATCGCCGAGCAGCGCCGACGAGCGAGAACCAGGCGATGCTGCGCTGTCCGTGCGGCAGCACGATGAACGCCGCCAGCAGCGGACCCAGCGCCGATCCGGCATTCCCGCCGACCTGGAACAGCGACTGCGCCAGACCGTGCTGTCCGCCGGAGGCCATCCGGGCCACGCGCGACGATTCCGGGTGGAACACCGACGAGCCGACGCCCACCAGCGCCGACGGCAAGCAGGATGGCGGGAAAGCTCGGGGCGAAGGCGAGCAGCAGCAGCCCGGCCAGCGTGAACCCCATTCCGGTCGGCAGCGAGTATGGCGTGGGGCGACGGTCGGTGTAGATGCCCACCACCGGCTGCAGCAGCGAAGCGGTCAACTGCGAAGTGAGGGTGATGAGCCCGATCTGGCCGAAATCCAGTGGATAACGACGTCTTCAGAATCGGATAGATGGCCGGAATCACCGACTGCATCATGTCGTTCAGAAGGTGGCAGAAGCTGATGGCCCCGAGGATTCGAAAGGCGGTCTTCTCCTCCGCCCCTGTACGTATCGCAACCTGCATCGACACTCTGGTAGTGTAGCGGGTTCGCCGGCATCGTCGCCGCCATCCCCGGTTGATACAATCGTGGTCGACTATGAAATCCCTGTCGATCCCGCTTCTGCTCGTCGCAGCTCTTCCTTCCCTGGCTCAGCAGCAGTACAAAATCGCCGTCGTCGGACTGGTCCACTCCCACGTCTGGGGACACCTCCGGGAGATGGTCAAGAATGAACCGGCTCAACTGGTCGGCGTCGCCGAACCCGTTCAGGAACTGGTGGACGAAGCCAAGAAACCCGGAGTCGCCGACAACCTGATCTTCAGCGACTACAGGAAGATGCTCGACGAGATCAAACCCGATATCGTATGGGCCTTTGTCGAGAACAACCGCCACCTGGAAATCGTGCAAGCCTGCGCGCCGCGCAAGATCAACGTGATTTTCGAAAAGCCGCTGGCATCCACCTACAAGGACGCAGTGACATTCGCGATCTGGCCGCAAGAGCGGCATCCAGGTGATGACGAATTACCAGATGGCATGGTGGCCCGCCAACTACGCGGCACATTCAGCAGGCGCAATCGGGAGCGTCGGCCAGGTCTACCGCCTGCGCGGGATTGTCGGACACGGCGGCCCTGGCTCCGAAGGCGCGCGCAACAAATATTTCTTCGAATGGCTCACGGATCCGGAGAAGAACGGCGCCGGCGCCCTGATGGATTTCGGATGCTACAACGCGCTGTGGAGCCTGTGGTATCTCGGGCCGTCCCGAATCGGTCTTCGCCGAGGTGAACCACCTGCAGCCCGAACGCTTCCCCAAAGTGGAGGACAACGCCACGCATCCTGCTGCACTACAAGAACGCGGAGGGGATCTTCGAGGGAAGCTGGGATCTGCCGCGGAGTTTTCAGGATCTGGAAGTTTTCGGGCGGCAGGGAAGCATCTACATGCAGAACGGCAAAGTGGAGCTCCGGAAGGGACGTGAAACCCAGCAGGTGCAGATTGACCCGCTCCCGGCCGAACGATCGAAACCCGTGGTCTACATGGTGGAGTCGCTCCGGAGCGGGAAGGCGATCGAAGGGATGACCGCGCTCGACATCAACGTATCGGTGAACGAGATTATCGACGCTGCCAAAGCGTCCATCAAGACCGGAAAGCCGGTGGCGCTGCCTCCCGCCAAGTAGCACGTGGAATCCAGGGCCGGTACGCGCCGGCCCTTCAGAAACTCAGGCTTCTTCGATGGTCAGTTTGGTCAGCTTGTCTCCCTGGCGAACGGCATTCACGACGTCCTGCCCGCTGGTCACCTGTCCGAACACGGTGTGCTTCCCGTCCAGCCAATCGGTCACGATGTGGGTGATGAAGAACTGGCTCCCATTGGTGTCAGGCCCGGCGTTTGCCATCGAAAGGCTGCCCACCTTGTGCCGGCGGGGATTGTTCTTCAGTTCATCCTCAAAGCGATAACCCGGACCGCCGCGACCGGTGCCCTGGGGATCGCCGCCCTGAATCATGAAGTCCGCGATCACGCGGTGGAAGACGGTCCCGTCATAGAACCCGTCCCGCGCCAGGAACACGAAATTGTTGACCGTCACTGGAGCGTCTTTGGCAAACAGCTCGCACACGATCGTCCCGCGGGTGGTGTCGAATGTCGCGGTATATTTCTTCTCCGCGTCGATGGACATCGCTGGCGGATTGGAGTATTGCTTCGGCATCTCTATAGTGTACCCGGCAACCGGAGTTCACTTGTGTCGCACCGGAGACATGGCCTTTGGGCTATGATGATGGTAACCATGGGGCAGGTGCATGGCCAAAATAACTGATGGTTCTCGCGTTGAGGAAGTGCGCGGACAAGACCCGCGCGAGGTCACTATGAGTGTTCCACCCAATTCGGATGCCCGAGCCGGACGCGAGACAAGGGAACAGCCGATGGAAAAACTAGCTCAAAATATACAAGAGGCTTTCCTAAATAACGCCCGCAAGGAAAAGACGTTTCTCACTATTTACCTGATGAGCGGAGTAAAGCTATCAGGCCGGATTAAGAGCTTCGACAAATATTCGGTCATTCTTGAAACGAACAATCAGGAGCAGTTGATTTTCAAGCACGCCATCTCCACGGTGGTGGTCTCGAAGCCGTTCCATTCCGGAGGACCCCACACAGTGGGCACGGCCACGGCTTCCGGACCGCATCCCGCACCCGGAGCGCCCATCACGGAGCCATCCGAGTAGGTAGCCATTGCAAGAGTCCCGCCGGGAACGCGCGATCCTCGTCGGCCTGGAACTGAACGCCATGGGCACACGCTCTCGGATTCCCGGGGATACCCCTGTCCCAGAGGTGGAGGAGTCACTTTCGGAACTCGCCACTCTCACGCGTAGCGCGGGAGCCGAGATCGTCGAGGAGATGGTCCAGCGCCGCGAACGTCCGAACGCCGCCACCCTCATCGGATCGGGCAAAGTGGACGAGTTGCGCGCGCTGGCTCAATCCACCGCAGCCGAGACCGTCATCTTCGATAACGAACTGACACCCACCCAACAGCGCAATCTCGAACGCGCACTCGACCTGAAGGTGCTCGACCGGACGCAACTCATTCTCGACATTTTCGCGGCACGCGCCAGAACCCGCGAGGGCCAGTTGCAAGTGGAACTTGCGCAACTCACGTATCTTCTGCCGCGGCTCACGGGACGCGGCATCGAAATGTCCCGTCTGGGCGGCGGAATTGGAACCCGTGGACCGGGCGAGACCCAGCTCGAAACCGACCGCCGGAAAATTCAGCGGAGGATCAAAGGCATCCGTCAGGACCTCGCGCATGTGCGGGCTGGACGATCCATCCAGCGCCGGCAGCGCCAGTCGGTCCCGCTCGCTACGGTTGCCCTGGTGGGATACACCAATGCCGGCAAATCAACGTTGTTCAACCGGCTTACGGGCGCCGATGTTCTGGTAGATCAGCGGATGTTTGCCACACTCGACCCAACGGTCCGGCACGTCAAGCTGCCGTCGAACCGTCGCATTCTGGTCAGCGACACGGTCGGATTCATTCGCAACCTGCCCACCACCCTGGTACAGGCTTTCCGCGCGACGTTGGAAGAAGTCGTCGAAGCCGAATTGCTCCTGCACGTGGTGGACGTCTCCGGTCTGCACGCCACTGACGATGTCGCTCACGTTTTCAAGGTTCTCGGTGAGATCGGGGCTGAGGCTACGCCTCAGATCCTGGTCTTGAATAAGACCGATCTGCTGCCTGATCCAGAAATTGATATTGATGCCACCGCACAGAGGCTGGTCGGGGAGGGCGACCGCCACTCGCCTTCGAAAGCGGTAGCCATCTCCGCCCGTACCGGAGACGGCATCGATCGCCTGCTTGACACCGTCGATCGGATGCTGGCACTGGACCCGATCACCGACGCGCGATTCCGTTTTCCGGCCGGCGAAGGGGGGCCGGTCCACCTGCTGCATGAGCGTGCGCGTGTGTCACGGACGGAATATACTGGCGACTATGTTGAAGTGGAAGCCGCCGTGCCCCAATCAATCCTGAGGCGGCTGGCCCAGTTCGTCGTGAACCGTTGATATATTTGAAAGTGTCCGGATGAATCTGCCCAATTTCCTGACGCTGTTACGGATCTTTTTCGTGCCGCTGCTGGTGGCGGTGCTGGTGCAGCAGGACGTGCGCGTCGGCGTGCCCTTCCTGGACGCGTGGAGGGATTTTTGGGCGCTGGCGATTTTTCTGGCTGCCGCCGCCACGGACCTGCTCGATGGATACCTGGCCAGGCGTTGGCAGCAGATCACCACGGTGGGAACTCTGCTGGATCCCATCGCCGACAAACTCCTCATCTCCGCGGCTCTGATATCGCTGGTTCAGATCCACCGTGTGCCCGCCTGGATGGTGGTAGTGATTGTAGGACGCGAGTTCGCGGTTTCGGGCCTGCGCAGCATTGCCGCAGCGGAGGGATACACCATTCGGGCCAGCGAACTGGGCAAGACCAAGATGGTCTTTCAGGTGGTGGCCATCTCGCTGGTAATGCTGAACTCGCACTGGCCTGAACTGACTGGTATCACCAGCCTGGCGCTGTGGGGAGTGGTGATTTTCGGCCTGGGTTCGGCGGTGGATTACTTCAACAAGTTCTGGCGCAAGGTAGACGACAGCATCAAGAACCGCCGCCGCCGTGAGCTGCTGATCATGGAACGTCAGAAGCAGCGCGAGGCGCTTCGAAGGCAGCGGAACTACATAAGGGGAACGGCGTCTACAGGGACCCGTCCGGCGCCGTGATGCGGTAGCTCTCCGGAGTCAGCACGACATTCCGTACCTGGCCTCTCGCACCCACGGGACCGATCGTCTTCCCGTTCCAGGAAAGCGCCAGCCCGCCGGCATTCCCCACCCGGATCATCGCCCGCTCCTTGCCACCCAGCGTAAGTTCCTGAGATGGTTGCAGCAGCCCCGAGAAGATTGTCTTGCCGTCAGCCGTGATCGCGATCCAGGTGACTTCGGTCGCCGCGATTTTGATCACCACCTTGTCGTCCGGAGAGATGGCCGGAGCCTTCGGAGACGAGGCAGCACTATCGACAGGGGTCATCGTAACACCTACGTCTGACGTCGTAATTCCCGCGTCTGGCGTTGTAGCGGCTTTTTCAACCGGAGGGGGTACGGGCTCGGGGGTGGCCGCGGGAACGTGGGGCGGCGATACCGGCTGCTCGATGACGATACCCTTTTCGCGGTTGGCCGTTGCAGTCTCCAGGCGATGCCACCAGGCGTAAAATGCCGAACATCCTATCAGAACCACCGCCAGAAGGGCCACATAGGCGCCCAAGCGCCCTTTCCCGCGGCGGTTTCCCTCAGTCACAATGGGGTCCAACGGTTTTATCGGAAACTGCGCCTGCTCCAGCGCCGCGCTCAGGACAGGAGCCTCCGCCTCGCGCACACGCTCGAGTTCCTTTTCAATCTCGGCGACATCGAGCCCGAGCGTGTCCGCGTACTGGCGGACAAAGCTCCTGTAGAAGAACCCACTTGGCAGTTGGTCTTTGTTTCCGGCTTCGATGGCTTCCAGGTATTTCTGGCTGATGCGAGTCAGGCTTGCAACTTTCGCTATGTCCATGCCACGCTGGAGACGTTCGCGACGTAGTTTTTCGCCCACGGACTTCATATGTCTGGTCCGCCTTTATAGCTCCGTGTATCCGTATTTTACACTACTTGCTCGCTCTTTAACCGTGAAAATCGGCGAGATCGGCTCGATCCGGGATCCCGGTCGCTCAGTCTGCTCATGAATAATACCCCGCCCCTGGTTTCTATCGTGGTGGTGAATTGGAACCGCCGCGACCTTCTGCGGGACTGCCTCGAATCATTGGTTTGTCAGACTTACCCATCGCTGGAAGTGATTCTGGTGGACAACGGATCTACCGACCTTTCCGCCGAAATGGCCGAATCGGAGTTTCGCGGACGCCTGGCTCTCACAGTATTTCGCAGCCCCATTAACCTCGGATTTTGTGCTGGAAACAATCGCGGCATCGAACGTTCGAGGGGAGATCTGATCGCTCTGCTCAACAATGACGCCGTCGCCGACCCCAACTGGCTTCGCGAACTCGTGCCGGTATTTGCAACGGCTCCCGATATCGGAATGGCGGCCTCCAAGATTCTGGTCTACGAGGACCCTTCCCGCATCGACAAGGTAGGCCACCTCATATACCTCGACGGCCAGAATCGTGGACGCGGGACGGGCCAGTTGGATCAGGGACAGTTCGACCGCGTGGAGGAGGTGATCTGGCCTGACGGTTGCGCCGCGATATACCGGCGCGCGATGCTGGATGAGGTCGGCAATTTCGACGAGGATTTCTTTGCGTATGCCGATGACGCGGAACTCGGGCTGCGGGCGCGCATCGCAGGTTGGCGGTGTATCTATGTTCCTAGCGCTGTAGTTCGGCATCGCCGCGCCTCCACTTTGGGTCTTTTGTCATCGCGCAGGCTACAGCTGATTGAACGGAATAGGGTTCTGCTCGCAGTCAAATTGTTTCCCTGGAGCCTGTTGTGGCTGAACGGGGTGTACTGGCTGGCGAGAATGGGAGCGGGAATATGGGCAGGAACAACTGGAAAGGGCGAAGCCGCCCGGTTTCCGGGAATGGGAGGCAAGCTCAGGATCGCCACGGCGATGCTGAAAGGCAACCTGTCCGCGATTCCCTTGTTGCCCAGGATGTTCTCCCGGCGCAGGGCGTTCCGCAAGCTACACAAGCTGACGCCCCGCCAGATCCGCCGCCTTATCCTGGATCACCGGATCAGTCTGCGGGAGTTGTCGAACCAATCGGCCTGAATCCTGTACCTTCCGCTGGATCCTCGCCGCCGCCCAGATTGCCCCTCGCGCCCAGAGCGTGGACACTGAGCCCTGCCCCGCCTGCTCTCACGAGAAGGGTGTCCTCCTGTTCCGTTCAACCGACCGGCTGTACGCCACCACTGGCGAGGAATTCACAATCGTCGAGTGCGACGGCTGCCGCCTGATCCGCATCGATCCGCAGCCGGACCCGGGAGTTCTGTCGAAATATTACCCGCCAGCCTACTGGTTTGCTCCTGGCGAAACGGTCGCCGAGCGCCTGGAAGAAGCCTATCGGCGGTTGGTTCTGGCGGATCACGTCCGGTTTGTTACGCGTGCCCTGGAGAACTCGGATGAATCCGGGCCAGTGCTCGACGTAGGGTGCGGCGGCGGACTGTTTCTTCGGCTGATGGCGGAGAACGGCGTGCCGGTTATCGGACACGAGATCTCGCTCGAGGCTGCCCGAGTCGCCACTCACATTAATGGAGTCCCCGCCCTCTGCGGACTCTTGCCCAAGGCCGCTCTGCCGGCCCAGAGTTGCGCCGTCGTGACCATGTTCCACCTGCTCGAGCATCTGTACGACCCTGCCGCTTATCTCGAATCGGCACATCAGTTGCTCAAGCCCAAAGGCCGGTTGGTCATCCAGGTGCCGAACGCGTATTCCTGGCAGGCTCTGTTGTTTGGCAAACGGTGGAACGGCTACGATGTCCCCCGGCACCTCTACGATTTCAAGCAGAGGGACATCGAGAATCTGCTCGACGCCTGCGGCTTCGAGCCGGTGCGCTGGAAGCATTTCTCCCTGCGTGATAATCCCGCCGGGCTTGCCACCACGCTGGCCCCAACGCTGGACCCGATGTCCCGACGCGTCCGTCGCCTGGAGGAGTCGCCCGGCACCCGGCTGGCCAGGAATCTTATCTACATGGCCCTGGTAATTGCGGCGCTGCCTTTCACCATCGTTGAGGCTGCGTGCCGTGCCGGTTCGACCATTATGGTTGAAGCGCGGAAAAAGAATTGACTTACCGGACCGTTGGAGAGAGGCTCCCCCGGCCTCTGCGCCGCTATATCCTGCATTTCGAAGCCATGATCGGGGACGCGGTGGATGCCTTTGCGGCCGCTCTCGCCGACGGAGTTCGAGTGCTGGATGCAGGCGCTGGTGAATGTGCCTACAAAAAGAAGTTCGACCGCCACTGTTACACGGGCGTCGACCTCGGCATCGGCGATGCGCACTGGAACTACAGCCAGTTGGACGCGATCGCCGATCTCATTGCATTGCCCTTCCGGGGCGCTTCCTTTGACGCCGCCCTGAACATCGTGACGCTGGAACACGTCCGCGAACCGGCTGTCGTCCTGGCAGAATTATGCCGCGTGCTCGTACCGGGGGGACGCCTGCTGCTGGTGGTGCCTCACGAGTGGGAAGAGCATCAGGTGCCGCATGACTACTTCCGATACACGCGCTATGGCGCCCGCTATCTGCTGGAAAAAGCCGGATTTACCGGCATTGAAATCCTGCCCGTCGGGAGGGTTCTTCCGGCTTCTTTCCAGGCGTATGCTCAACGCCCTTCAGTTCTTTCCCGGCCCGCTGTTCTTCCTGGCCGCGATCATCTTCGCGCCTCCGGCCCTGCTGCTTCCCGTACTCGATGTGCTGGATCGTCAACGAAACTTTACACTGGGATATATATGCACCGCGCGCAAGCCCTCCTGATGCTGGCAGCATCGCTTCCGGCTTTGGCCGTTGATTTCAGCGGTGCCTCCGCGCTGGAGTTCACGCGAAAAGCGGTGGCGTTCGGCCCGCGCCCACCCGCGAGCCAGGCCAACCTCAACCAGCAGGTGTGGATGAAGGCCGAACTCAAAAAACTCCCGAAGTGCCAGGTATCGGAAGACCCGTTCACGGCCCAGACCCCGAAGGGTCCCATGCCGATGAAGAACATCATCGCGCCGCTTTCCCGGCTCATCCGGACGTGCCATTGTGATCACCGGACATTACGACACCAAGTTGTTCCCGGGCCGGCACTTCGTTGGGGCTAACGACGGCGGTGCATCGGCGGGAATACTGCTGGAACTGGCCCGGGTGGTGGCGACGCGCTCGTATCCCGATGACATCTACTTCGTGTGGTACGACGGCGAAGAAGCCATCGGTGAATGGTCGGCCACCGACGGCATCCACGGCAGCCGCCATCTGGCCAAAAGATGGAGCGCAGATGGAACGTTGTCCCGCGTCAAAGCTCTGGTGAACGTCGACATGATCGGCGACAAGAACCTGGGAATCATGCAGGTGACTAACTCCTCCCCGGGATTACTCAGACTCGTCTGGCAAATCGCGCAGGAATTGGGCTACGGAAAGTACTTTCTGGACTCGGGCGGCGCTATTGAAGACGATCACATCCCTTTCATTCACTTAGGCGTGAACGCCCTCGACCTGATCGACTTCGACTACGGTCCGGACAATCAGTACTGGCACACAGACCAGGACACGATGGACAAAGTGAGCGCCCACAGCCTGGAAGTAGTAGGTAACGTCTTACTGGAACTTATTCGCAGGCTGGGCAGCTGACCGCACACATGCCTCCTCGCGAACCTCTCGCCACGAGCCGTTCGGCAATCGCCGCCTTGTTAGTGCTCGGGCTCGTGCTGTCCTGGAAACTTCTGCTACCCTCCCAATACACTTGGCTCGAGGGCCCCGGATTTCGCCACCCAGGTGCTGCCCTGGTTCGAGTTCCAGGCCCAGCAGTGGCATCAGGGGCACTTCCCAATGTGGGATCCCTATCACTGGGGAGGCCAGTCCCTGATCGGACAGAACCAGCCAGGTGCGGCCTATCCGTTGAATTGGCTGCTGTTCCTTGCGCCCCTCGATCACGGCCATATATCGCGCGTCCTGCTGAACCTGTACCTGCCGCTGATCCGATTCATGGCAGCGCTGTTCTGCTACCTGCTCTGCCGCGGCCTGAATACGTCACGGATCGCCGCCGTGCTCGCCGGCACGGTGTTCGGATTCGGCGGCTACATCGGCACCTGCGATTGGCCCCAAATGATCAATGGAGCGGTCTGGGCTCCGCTGGTGTTACTGTACTTCCGCCGATCCATGGGCGATCCCGCCCGCTTGCTGTGGCCAGGATTGTCCGGAGCGTTCCTGGGTCTGGCGTTCCTGAGCGGACACCACCAGATCCCGATTTATATCACGCTGATGCTGGCAGGTCTCTGGTTGTACGAGCTCTTCACGGATCGCGAACGAGCCCGCCAGCTTATCTTGGCATTCGGCACGCTCGGCACGCTGGCCCTTCTGATCAGTGCATTGCAGATGCTTCCCGCCTACGAGTACTGGGGACAATCCCTGCGCTGGGTGGGCGCCGCGAACCCGGTTGGATGGGGCGATCCGGTGCCTTACTCCGTCCACGACGCTTACTCGCTGAATCCCGTGGCCGTGCTCGGCCTCATCCTCCCGGGAATCCACGGGAGCACGATTCCTTATGTGGGGGTGGCGGCGTTGTCGCTGGCGGTGGCCGGTGCGGTCTTGGGCTGGGCCGAGCGGCCAGTACGTGTTTTTACCGGCATCGCCGTCGGAGGACTCCTCTTCGCACTGGGCAGCGACTCCATCTTTCACGGATTCCTGTATGCAACAGTCCCGTTCATCGAGAAGGCGCGGAGCCCAGGGGTGGCCATCTTCATCTGCCACCTCGGACTCGCCGGATTGATGGCCTTCGGCGTGGATCGATTACGTATCCCGGAATCCCGAACGAGCGCCGTCACGCTGGGAGTTATCCGGACCGCGCTGGCCGTTGCGGCTGTCCTCTACTCCATCCTGCTCTGGATGTGGATTGCGGATTCGGGGAAGACCAGCGGCCTGCGGCGGCTCGGATTGTCCGCTCTGGTTTGCCTGTTGCTAGCCATGCTGCTGGCCGCCTGGCGGCGGTCCGCAATCTCGAACCGCGCTGCCCTGGTTCTGATGGTCCTGCTGACGACCTTCGAGCTTGGCAACGTGGCAGGCTATGCATATCCCAGCCGCGAGTTGGGCTGGCCGTTGCTCGACAGGATGCCCGCCACCACCGATCTGGCCGAATACCTGAAGCGCCAGACCGGGCCTGTCCGTGTTTCCATCGACCGCACCCTGATCCCGTTCAACTTCGGCGACTGGTATGGTATCGAGCAGTATGAGGGCTATCAGGCGGGACTCACGTCCAACATCGCCCGCATTTTCGCCGACGGGCACGTGCAGGCCGTGCTTGGCGTGAATCACTGGATCGGCAAGGCGCCCATCCGTCCGGGCTGGCCGCAGGTCTTCACGGGGGCCGCGGGATGGAACATTTACCGGAGCCCCGAAGCGTTTGCGCGCGCCTGGTCGGTTCATACCGCCGAGTCGATTCAGCGGCCGGCTGTCCTCGAACGCTTTCAGCAGCCGCTCGAAACGCTGCGCGCCGGCACGTTCATCGCCGGCGATGCACCGAGACTCGAACAATGCCCCACCGCCGATCGGATCGACCTCACCCAGCACGCCGTTTCACACGTTCGAATCCATGCCCAGATGGCGTGCAAAGGAATGGTCATTCTGGGGGATACGTTCTTCCCGGGCTGGAAAGCCACGGTTGACGGCCAGCCCGCCGTCATCCACGAAGCCTATGGAGTCGTCCGCGGCGTTGTGGTCGCCGCCGGAGCACACGAGGTGGACTTCCGCTATCGCCCGTGGCCGGTTTATCTCGGCGCGGCGCTCACGACTCTGGGACTCGGCATCCTCGGCGCACTGTGGACCCTCGACCGGCGCCGTCGTGACGCAGCGATTTGAGATGATGGGGATTCGCCCTGAATGCCCTTCCAACTCAAACGTGCGCACGCGGCTGCCGCCGTCGTGGTCGTGGCCGGTTGCGGCGCACTGGCCTCCTGGTACGTCATCCGATCGCGGAGCCTGGCGTCCCCCCAGGCGCTGTTGGCCTGTCTGCCCCGCACTGGCGCGGTCACCGTGTACCTGGACATGGCTGGCCTGCGCCGGTCCGGCATCCTCGACGCCATCGCCGGGTCCAAAGCTACCGAGGACCTGGAGTACAAGAAGTTCGTCCAAGCCACCGGGTTCGACTATCGAAACGATCTGGAGGCCGTCGCCGCTGCCTTCTCCGGCAAGAACTCCCACATGGTTCTGCGGTGGCGCTTTCGACTGGAAACGGCTCCAGGCCTACGCCGTCGAGCAGGGGGGCAAGTGCAACGCGAATTCAGTCTGCCGGGCCGCTTCAAGCGATGGCCGCTTCGTTTCTTTCTACCCGCTTCGGTCCGGAGCGATGGCGCTCGCGGTGAGCACGGATGAGTGGGCTGCTCTCGACGTCGCCCCGCACCAGTCGCCCGATGGCGCATCGCCGCCCGATCAGCCCATTTGGATTTCGGTGACCGGTCCTGCGCTGCAAGAAGTGACCAGTTTGCCGGCTGGAGCGCGATCGTTCATCTCGCCTCTCGAATCCGCCGAGCAAGTGATCTTTTCCATCGGTCCCTCCGGCGACCGCTTCCAGATCAATCTGAAAGTTTCCTGCCCGTCGGACACAGTGGCTTCCGACGTCGTGACCCGTCTGGAGGGCGCCACGAACATGCTCCGCAAACTGCTGGCCCGGGAGAACGTGAAGCCGAGCCCCAAAGACCTCAGCGGCATCCTCACGGCAGGCGCGTTCCGGCGTGAGAACCGGCAGGTGGTCGGCAGCTGGCCCCTGCAGCGCGATTTCATCGAGGCGCTTGCGGGCGGGAAAGTCAATTGATCTCCGTAGCCGGCAAGGTCCTGTGCGCGGGAAACCTCACTGAGGACATCCTCGTGTGGCCCGTCGAAACGGTCGTATTCAATACCACTACCTGGGTAAAAGACATCGTTACTTCCTTTGGCGGCAACGGCGCCAACACATCGTACGCCATTGCCCGCCTGGGTGCGGAGGTCCGGCTTGCCGGATTGGTGGGCGCTGATCCTACCGGCGATAAGATCCTGCGCCAACTGAGGGACGCGGGCGTCGATTTACGTGTGAACCGCTGCGGACTACCCACGCCGGCCACCGTGGTAGTGGTTCGCTCCGATGGCGCCCGCAGCTTCCTCCACCGCCCGGGCGCCAGCAACGAGTCTTTCGCGGAGCCGCTCGAGTTCGTGCCGGACCTCATCGAGGGATGCACCCATTTCCACCTGGCGAACCCGTTCGCGATGCCGAAGATGCGTCCGCAGGCCGCCGGTACGCTCCGGCGCGCGCGGTCCGCCGGCCTGACCACTTCCATCGACACCGGCTGGGACGCGCTGGGGGAATGGATCGAGGTCGTCGGGCCGTGCCTGCCCTATCTGGACCTGGTATTCGTCAACGTAGATGAAGCGGAGAAGCTGACCGGATGCGCCGGTCCTCGACAAGCGGCGGCGTTCTTTCGCGAGCACGGGGCATCCGCCACTGTCGTCAAACTCGGCGCCGAAGGCTGCCGGGTGTTCGATGGCAGACGACGATTTTTCGATTCCCGGTTTCGCGGTCCAGGCAGTGGACACCACGGGCGCCGGAGATTGCTTCGCGGGAGCCTTCCTCGCCGGACTGCGCCATGGGCTAGCCCCGGATGGGGCTGCGCGGCTGGCCAACGCCGCCGGCGCCCTGAGCGTCCAGAGTCCTGGAGGTACGACCGGTTTGCTGAACTATGAGGAAACTCGCCGCTGGGCGGGGTTCTGAAGTTGCGTTACTCGCGGGGACGGCCCTTCTTCACTCGCTTCAGTAGATGCTCCATGCGGCTGGTGAGGGTTACCGACAAATCTTCGGCGAAGTACAGCTCGGGGATCCGGAATAGCTGAAGGCGCGCGGCGAGCTCACGTTTCAGAAAGCCGCGCGCGTGTTCCAGCGCCTCCAGAGCCTGCTTCCGCGTTTCTTCTTCCGGTGGCATTCCCAGCCGCACCTGGGCCTTCTTCATGTCCGGTGACAGGAGTACTTCGGTCACCGTCAATCCGGAGACGCGGGGGTCCGACATCTCGTACCCGATGAGTTCGTCCAGTTCTTCCCGAAGTGCTTCGGAAACTCGCTCTGCGCGATAGGGGTCCATGTCTGTTTCAGCTAAGCCACTCGATACCGGTGGAAGTGAGCATCCCGCCCAGCAGCGACTCGGCCTCCCGCTCCACGGCCTGCAGCACCTGCTCCGCTCGCTCGTGATCGCCGGAAACGGTAACGGCCGCTATCACTGACCGCTGCCAGGTGTCCTGACCATCGATTTCGGCCACGGAGATGTTGAACTTCGTCCGCAGCCGGTCTTTCAGGCTCTTCACCACGTGCCGTTTCTCTTTGAGCGAGTGCGCCTCGCTGATCTGCAACTCCAGTGTCAAAACGCCGATCGTAGGATTCACGTCAGGCGATCAGTTCGGGAGCCACCCTTTCCGTCGCGAAGGCTTCAATGACGTCATTCTGCTTCAGGTCGTTGTAATTAGCGATGCCGATACCGCATTCGAAGCCCTGCTTCACTTCGCTGGCATCGTTTTTGAAACGCTTGAGCGACTCGATGCGGCCCGTGAAGACCACGATGTTGTCACGAAGCAAGCGCACCTGGCTGTCCCGGTTGATGACTCCATCCTGCACCAGGCAGCCGGCCACCGTGCCCACCTTGGAGATGCGGAACACCTCCCGCACCACCGCGCGTCCGCGGTACACTTCCTTGAACACGGGTTCAAGCATGCCGGTCATGGCGCGCTTGATCTCGTCCACCAGGTCGTAAATGATCGTGTGCAGGCGGATGTCCACGCCCTCCTGCTCGGCCAGGGACATCGCGTTACGCTCGGGCCGGACATTGAATCCGATCACGATCGCATCGGATGTCGATGCCAGAAGCACGTCGCTCTCGTTGATCGCTCCCACGCCGGCACGTAGAACGCGGATGCGCACCTTGTCGGTGGATTGCTTCTGCAGCGTATCGCTCAACACCTCGGCGCTGCCGCCGACATCGGCCTTCAGAATGATGTTGAGTTCCTTGACCTCGCCTTCCTTCAACTGCTCGTGCAGCTTTTCGAGGGTCATGCGGCTCGATTTCGCCATGGCCGCTTCGCGGTCTTTCGATTCCCGGTATATGACGATCTGCTTGGCCTTGGCGGTATCGGTCACCACCTGGAAGGTGTCGCCGACGTCGGGCAGCGAATCGAGACCCAGCACTTCCACGGGCATCGATGGGCCGGCTTCCTTCACCGGAGCGCCACGATCGTCGTACATGGCGCGCACCTTGCTGAACACGGAGCCGCAAATGAAGTAGTCGCCCGTGCGCAGCGTACCGTTGTGCACCAGCACCGTAGCCACCGGACCGCGACCGCGATCCAACTGCGCTTCGAGCACTGTGCCAACGGCGGGCCGTTCGGGGTTGGCCTTCAACTCCTGCATGTCCGCCACCAGCAGGATCATCTCGAGCAGCAGATCGAGGTTCACCTTCTGTTTGGCCGACACCGGGACCATGGTGGTGTCACCGCCCCAATCTTCGGACAGCAGGCCGCGATCGGCCAGTTGCTGCTTGACCCGTTCGGGCTGCGCGTTCGGTTTATCGATCTTATTAACGGCAACGACGATGGGGACCTTCGCTGCTTTGGCGTGGTCGATCGCTTCAATGGTCTGCGGCATGACGCCGTCGTCGGCTGCCACTACCAGTACTACGAGATCCGTCACTTTAGCGCCGCGGGCGCGCATGCGCGTGAACGCTTCGTGGCCAGGCGTGTCGATAAACACGATCTTCCGGCCGTTTTTCTCCACCTGGTAGGCGCCGATATGCTGCGTAATGCCGCCGGCTTCTTTCTCGGCGACATTGCTCAGCCGTATGGCGTCCAGGAGACTGGTTTTGCCGTGATCGACGTGGCCCATGATGGTGACCACCGGCGGACGAGTCAGGAGGTCAGCCTCCACCTCGGCCATCTCCAGACCCTGCGTGGACTCTTCCTCGTAGCTGATCTTGTTAATGGACGCGCCGAATTCGCGCGCTACTGCTTCTGCCAGCTTGCCGTCGAGCGCCTGGTTGATGGTGGCGAACACCTTCTTCTCCACCAGTTTCTTGATAACCAGGTTGGCCTTCACGCCGAGCTTTTCAGAGAGCTCTTTGACCGTGATGCCTTCGGAAACCGTGATCTCCCGGTCGATTGTCGGCAGCGCGGTTTGCGCAGCGCGGCGCGGACCGGTCTTGAGCTTGCCTTCCTGCTCCTCGCGGTAAGGAACTCCATGTCCCTTGGGCCGCGGGCGACGCGAATCGGGTACCGGACCCGGAGGAGGCAGCGGCGCGGCCGTCGGGTGCATTCCCGGACGTCCCCGCATGGGACGCGGTCCGCCCGGTCCCATAGGAGGGCCACCGGGCATTGGCATGCCCGGTCCCCGCATTACGGGCTGTCCCGGACGAATAGGACCGCGGTAAATCGGCTGTCCCGGAACCGGGGACGCGCTCGGCCTGCCCGGCATTGGCGGGCGCGGAGTGGGTTGGCCCGGAGCGGCTTTGGGTTGCGTCTGAGTCAGTTTCGCAACTAAATCCGGACGCGGCGGCACCACGGGACGAGCTGCGGGCTGGCCTACCAGGGTTGGGCGCGCGGGTGGACGGCCCAACTGAGACCCGGTTGGCGTTCCTTGCTGGTGGGCTGGTGGATGCGGCGCCCGTGGACCCGCCGGACGCGGGTACTGCGGAGCCTGCCTGGGCGGTCCGGGAGTCGCTGCTGCAACCGGCGTACCCGGCGCAGGCATCTGAACCGGGGGCCCGGGAGGCGCCGGAGGCGCCGCAACTGCGGGGGCAGGTTTCGCGAGATCGGATGGCAGCGGCGCACGTGGACCAGACAGGATTTGGCCGGGACGAGGCGCGGGCGGAACCGGCTTCGCCGGCATCGACACGGCGGGCCGTGCAGGCGGTGCGGGCGGCGACGGGACACGGGCGGCCGGGCCCGGAACGGGAGGTTGAGTCGCGGCTGGCGGCGCCGGTGCGGCCGGGGGAGCGGCCACGGTAGATGGGATGGGATGGAGAGCGGGCGGAGCCGGAGGCTCAAAACGCTGGCCCGCCAACGGCGGACGGATCGGTTTCGGCTTGACCGGTCCTGGAGGCGGCGGGGCCACGGGTGCGGTCTCGATTCGGGCCGGCTCGACGGCGGCTTCCGGTTCCTTCACCGCGGGTTTGGACTCCGAAGCGGGCGCAACGGGCTCCGCGACGGTCTGTTCCGGCTCTCGTTCATGCCGTGACTCTATCGGGAGCGTCTTTTCCGGGCGTGCCGGAGGCGGAGGCGGTTCTCCGGTGTCGAAACCGAAGTGCTTTCGGATCTTATAGACAACGTCATCATCCAGCGAGCTGGAATGGGTGTACTTTTCAGTAATGCCCAAGTCGGGGAGCGCATCGAGAACTTCTTTGGATTTCACTTCGAGCTCCCTCGCCAGCTCATTAATTCGAATCTTCTTCATAAGAGAGACTGCTTACCGGATAAACCTCTCGCTCACAGAATCCGCCTGACATGCCCATGGTGCCGATCAAACCCGCCGCTGCCCGTCGTTTACGGGACCAGCTTGGCCGATCTCTGATTGATTGGACTGGGCCATTTCGAAATCATTTATTGGAGTCTCTCGCGGTCTCATGACGGAGCGTGGTTGAAACAAGGAACGAGTGCCCGTCGTCGAATTCAATAGCTGACCGCGCTGCCTTTCCTGCCTATCCGTGACTCCTATCGTAACAGATTGCCTTTGTTTTACGTTCCTGATAGACGCTGAAGCCGCAAGTTGGGGGGCTGTCCCGCTGCTGCCTGCGACCCTACTCCGGGTGAGAGTCGGCGGGCGCGGCCGGTACGCTTTCCTCGGCTGGCTCAACCGATCCTACCACCATTACCTTTTCCGGCTCGCCCGATTCATCCGGACTGGGCTCCGTGTTGGCTGCGTATTCGGCCTCTCCTTCCGGCGTGTTCCAGTGTTCCTGAACCACTTCTTCCTGCGTGGGTCCAGCCGTTTCGAACTGGCCGTAGTAGCTGTTCACCGCGTCCTGGATGCGCTCTACCAACTCGGGTCCGATCCCTTCGATGGCCTCGAGTTGCTCTGGCGTCATGGAGCCCAGTTTCTCGACGGTGCCGATGCCGCCTTCCACCAGCCGCTCCAAACTGTTCTCCGTGAGACCGTGGTCCATCAACACCGAGATGGGCGCTCCCGGAACAACTAGCGCCGCCATCTGCGACTCCACTTCCTGGCGCTTTTCTTCTTCGCTCTTGATGTCGATCTTCCAGCCGAGCAACTTCGCCGCCAGCCGAACATTCTGGCCCTTCTTGCCGATCGCCAACGACAACTGCGTATCGTCGACAATCACTTCCATGTGCTTGCCGGGCAAGTCCAGAATCGACACCCTCGAGATCTTGGCGGGACTGAGTGCGTGCGTCGCAAAACCGATCGGGTCCTCCGAGAACTCGATGATGTCGATCTTCTCGCCCCGAAGTTCCCGGATGATCGACTGCACTCGCATGCCCTTCATGCCCACGCATGCGCCGACGCTGTCCACATCGCGGTCGCGGCTGACCACGGCGATCTTGGTGCGCTCGCCGGCCTCCCGGGCGCAAGCTTTGATCACTACCGTGTTGTCGTAGATCTCCGGAACCTCCTGTTCGAACAGGCGCATCACCAGTTCGGGGGCCGCGCGGGACACGATCACACCGGCGTTCTTGCCGGCCTTCTCCACGCTCTTGATCACGCACCGGACGCGATCGCTGACGCTGAAGTTTTCTAGCCGCGATTGTTCCTTCTTGGGTAGGCGGGCTTCGGTCTTGCCGAGATCCACTACCAGGTCCTGGCCTTCAATCCGCTTAACCGTGCAGTTGACCAGTTCTCCCACGCGGCCTGAGTATTCCGAATGGATTGTCTCCCGCTCGGCTTCGCGGACCTTTTGCAGAATCACCTGCTTGGCCGTTTGCGCCGAGATGCGGCCCAAAGCCTCGGTGGGTTTGGGAATGCGGATCTCGCCTTCCAACTCCACTGCCGGATCGATCTTCCGGGCATCGTCCAAGCCGATTTCCCGCCCCGGATCCTGAACCTGCTCCACCACCTTCCGTACGCCGAAGATTTGGATGGAACCCGCTTTATCGAGGTCGGCGATGAGATCCTCGGTCGTGCGGAAGTGCTTCCGCGCCGCGACGAGCATCGCATCCTTCACCGCGTCGAGTACGATCTGCGGATCGATGCCCTTCTCCTTGCTGAGGATCTCGATGGACTGATAGATGCTTGCCAATTGCTCCCCCTAGTTTTCTCTGTTTGGATCAGCTTCGAGAAGTTCTTACCACTCGAACTTCAGATTCGCTTTTTCGACCTGGCTGAGTTGGAACCGGATGTTTTTCGATGGCGCGAACTCAAGGGTGATCTGGTCCTCTTCAAAGGCAGCCAGTGTGCCTTCCCATCGCCGCTGCCCATCGATCGGCTCACGCAGTGCGACTTTGATCTTCTGACCGATAAACCGTTCGAAGTCGCGCGGCTTGGCGAGTTTCCGTTCCACACCCGGCGAGCTGACCTCGAGCGTGTAACGTTCGCTCGGCACAATGTCCTCGACGTCCAGAATGGTGCCTACGTTGTGGGATATGTATTCGCAATCACCGTGGGTTACGCCGGTGGGCTTGTCGATGTATAACCGCAGGAGGCGATGTGATCCGCCGCCGAGAAGTTCAACCTCAACAATCTCAATTCCCTCAGACGCACCTACCCGCTCCGCGATTTCGCGGATTTTCTCGACCACGGTTTCCTTTGAGGTTGCGGGCATCCTACAGTCAGCTTTGTTGATTGTCGAGACCAATAAAAAAGTGGGCTTTCGCCCACCAATTCGTTTCGCCAACTCCATTTTAGCAAACTCCGGGGCGGAAGGTGTTTGAAAATTCACACCAACTGCGAGGCGGCCCGGCCGTCTCCTGGCGGTCAGCCCGCCAAAGCCGCCAATACCTCGTCGGAGTGCCCGTCCACCTTCACTTTCTCGAAGATCCTGGCGATCCGCCCGTCTGCTCCGATAACGAAGGTGGTCCGTTCCACACCCATGTAGTTCTTGCCGTACATGCTCTTTTCCTTCCACACGCCATAGGCCTCGGCGACCTTGTGGTCGGCGTCGGCCAGCAGCGGAAAGGTGAGTTCGTACTTCGATTTGAACTTCGCCTGGGCGGTCGGCTCGTCCGGTGAAACGCCGATGACCACCGCATTGCGCTTTTCGAATTCGGAGAGCGCATCGCGAAAGCTGCAGGCTTCTTTCGTACAGCCTGGAGTGTCAGCTTTCGGATAGAAGTACAAGACTACGCGCTTTCCTTTCAGGCTGGAGAGGCGGAAACGGTTACCCCGATCATCAAGGACTTCGAAATCGGGCGCGGCATCATTCTCTTTGAGAGGCATCTTTATTGGATGCCGCCGGCTGCCGAGTAGTGGCAATCTTCTTCAGTTCCGCAACCGGCCGCCATCGGCGGCCGCCCACGATCGGGGAAACACGGCTCCAAGCCTTCATGGGACAATGAATTTAACACCTTCCCTGTTCCCGATATCCGGACTATGCTCGACCGCATCACGGTGCATGGCGCACGCCAGCACAACCTGAAGAACATCGACGTCGAGATCCCGCGCAACACGCTGACCGTCATCACCGGACTCAGCGGTTCGGGGAAAAGTTCGCTCGCTTTCGACACGATCTACGCCGAAGGCCAGCGCCGCTATGTGGAGACGCTGTCGCCGTACGCGCGCCAGTTTCTGGATCAGATGGAACGCCCCGAGGTGGATTCCATCGATGGGTTGAGTCCGGCCATCTCCATCGAGCAGAAGACCACCAGCCGGAGCCCCAGATCGACAGTAGGCACCATTACCGAGATCTACGACTATCTCCGCGTGCTCTACTCATCCATCGGAGTGCCGCACTGCCCCAACTGCGGCATCGAGATTTCCCGCCAGAGCACCGAACAGATTCTGCAGCAGGTTCTGGCCCTGGGTCAGAACGAGCGCGTCATGATCCTGGCGCCGATTGTGCGAGGGCGCAAGGGCGAGTACAAGAAGGAACTCGAAAAGCTGGCCCGCCAGGGGTATGTGCGGGCGCGGATCGATGGCACGCTGCGCTCGCTCGACGAGGACATCGTGCTCGACCGCCGGCGCAATCACACCATCGAGGTGGTCGTGGACCGGCTGCTGATCAAACCGGGAATTGAGCAGCGTCTGGAAGCCTCCATTGGAACGGCCACGAAACTCACTGACGGCATCGTGATCGTGGCGGTGGTGAACGGCAAGGAGCGGCTGTTCTCCCAGAAACTGGCGTGTCCGGATTGCGGCGCCAGCGTACCGCAACTGGAGCCGCGGTCTTTTTCGTTTAACAGCCCATTCGGTGCGTGCGAGGACTGTCACGGACTGGGCAGCAAGTGGAGCTTCGATCCGGCCAAGGTCATTGTCGATCCGTCCAAACCGCTGCTGGAAGGGGCGCTGGGGCCGGGGGCGAACTCGAGCTACGTGATCACCACGCTGACCGAGGCCGCCTCCAAGCTGCGGGTGAATCTCAGCACGCCATTCGATGAACTTACCGAGCGGGCCCGGGCGGCGCTGGTGGTGGGCAACAACTGGTTCGGAGGAATCCTGGGACTTCTGCAGGACTCCTATGACAATGCCACGGACGGGTATCGCGACTGGTTGATGGAGTACATGTCGCCATCCACATGCCCGTCCTGCAAGGGCAAGCGACTCAAGCCGAGCAGTCTCGCGGTTCGAGTGAAGGGTATGTCCATCTTCGAGTTCACCGAGAAATCCATCGTGCATGCGCTGGCCGCTGTCGCTGGATGGGAACTCAATGACCGTGAACGACAGATCGCCGCGCGTGTGGTGGAGGAGATCCGCAACCGGTTGAAGTTCCTGTCCGACGTCGGTCTGGACTACCTGAGCCTGGAACGCTCGTCGGCGACGCTGTCGGGCGGGGAAGCGCAGCGCATCCGGCTGGCTACGCAGATCGGGTCGAAGCTGCGCGGTGTCTTGTACGTTCTGGACGAACCGTCCATTGGATTACATCCGCGCGACAATGACCGGCTGCTGGACACGCTCTCGCGCCTGCGCGACATGGGGAACACCGTTCTGGTGGTGGAACACGACGCGGAGACCATCGAGCGCGCCGACTACGTGATCGATTTGGGGCCGGGCGCGGGACGCCTGGGCGGGGAACTGGTGGCGCAGGGGACGCCGCTGGCGATCATGCACAACCCGAACTCGTTGACCGGTCAGTACTTGTCCGGCGCCAAAGAGATCACGCCGCCGGATACGCGGCGTCCGGGGAACGGAAAGAGTATCGTCGTGCACGGCGCCCGTGAGCACAACCTGAAGAACATCGATGTGGAGTTCCTGCTCGGCCAGTTCATCGTGGTGACAGGCGTCTCAGGAAGCGGAAAATCGACGCTCATCAACGATATCCTGTACCGGGCTCTGGCCCGCGAGATCTACGGGTCACATGATGAACCGGGCGCGCACGATTCGATCTCCGGGCTGGAGTTCATCGACAAAATCATCGAGATCGATCAATCGCCAATCGGGCGCACCCCGCGGTCGAACCCGGCCACGTACACGGGCCTGTTCACGCCCATTCGCGACCTGTACGCGATGCTGCCCGAATCGCGCGAGCGCGGGTACAAGCCGGGCCGATTCAGCTTCAACGTGAAGGGTGGGCGCTGCGAAGCGTGCCAGGGCGACGGGCTGAAGCGGATCGAGATGAACTTCCTGCCGGACGTCTATGTGACCTGCGATGTTTGCCGGGGCAGGCGGTATAACCACGAGACGCTGCAGGTGAAATACAAGGGCTATTCGATCGCCGACCTGCTGGAAGCGACGGTGGAAGAGGCGTTGGGCGTGCTGGAGAACATCCCGCAGATCCAGGCCAAGCTGCGTACGCTGCACGATGTCGGGCTGGACTACGTGCACCTGGGGCAATCTTCCACTACGCTGTCGGGCGGCGAAGCGCAGCGCATCAAACTGGCCAAGGAGTTGAGCAAACGTCAGACGGGGCGGACGTTCTACATCCTGGATGAGCCCACCACCGGGCTGCACTTCGAAGATGTGCGCCGCCTGCTGGATGTTCTGCAAAGGCTGGTAGATCTGGGCAACACTGTAGTTGTCATCGAACATCATCTCGACGTGATCAAATCCGCCGACTGGATCGTCGATCTAGGTCCGGAAGGCGGGGAGAAAGGCGGGCAGGTCGTGGTGTCCGGAACTCCCGAACAAATAGTGCGCAACCGGAAGAGCCATACGGCCAAGGCGCTGGCGAAGGTGCTGCGCAACGGAGCGGCGGCGTGAGCCGATACGGCCTGGATCCGCTGTCGTTCGAAGGATTGCGCACCGTTCCCATCGCCGATCGAGGCGGCAAGGTGCAGCCGGCGGACTTCGCTAGGGTGTACCGGCGGGGTTCGGGCGTCGCCGGACTGATCGACAGCCTCCCGCACATACTCGCGGGCGATTCCTTCCGCGCTGTAGTGGATGCCATCGGCGCCGCTCGCGCCCGTAAGCGTCGCGTTATCTTCGGTATGGGCGGGCACGTGATCAAGTGCGGCCTGGCTCCGGTGCTGCTGGACCTGGCCCGCGCTGGGTTCGTTTCAGCATTTTCCATGAACGGATCGGCGGCCATCCACGACTTCGAAATCGCCATTGCGGGCGCGACCAGCGAGGATGTCGAAGCGGTGCTGCCCGATGGCCGGTTCGGCTCGGCGGAAGAGACCGGCCGCGAGATGAACCTCGCCATCGGCGAAGGCGCACGGGACGGGATCGGTTGGGGCGAGGCCCTGGGACGGCGTTTGCAGACGCTGGCCCGGCCGGAGTTCGCATCCTGCAGCCTGCTGCTCGGGGCGTATCAGATGAACATCCCGGTCACTGTGCACGTGGCCATCGGAACGGACACCCCGCATACTCACCCGGCGGTGGACGCGGAGGCGCTCGGCGCGGCTGCCCATCACGACTTCCGGCTGTTCGCGCGCCTGGTTTCGGAGTTGAACGACGGAGGCGTGTTCCTGAACGCCGGATCAGCGGTGGTCATGCCGGAGGTATTTCTGAAGGCAGTATCGGCAGTCCGGAACCTGGGACATCCCCTGGCCGGGTTCACCACCGCGAACTTCGACTTCATCCAACACTACCGGCCCACGGTCAACGTAGTGAAGCGTCCGCACGCGGGTGCGGGCGGGAACGGCTACGCCATCACCGGACACCATGAGATTCTGATTCCGCTGCTGGCCGCGGCGTTGATCGAGCGGGGCGAATGAGCACGCCGCAGCCCTCCGAGTCGCCCTTCTGGACCTGGCAGGACGTGGCGGTGTTCGCCGGTCTGGCTTTACCGTGCCTGCTGCTCGCGGCAGTTGGGGCGCAGGTTTTGGGCCTGCTTTCGCCAGTGCTCAAAGCCACCAAAGTCTGGACATCGATGGGGCTGTTCTACGCGTTCTGGTTCGGTGGTTTAGTGGCGCTGCTCAAGACGCGCTACGACCGGCCGTTCTGGACGTCGCTCGGCTGGGTTTATCCGGGCAGCGTGGCCTGGGGTTGTCTCTTCAGCGGCCCATTAGTGGCGCTGACGGTGGGCGCCTTGGGCATGCTGCTCAAGACTCCGCTGAAGCAAATGCCGCTCGAGAAACTGATCGAGGGGCCGGCCGGCATGGCCATGTTCGGCCTGTTCAGCATCGTGCTGGGTCCGATTACCGAAGAACTGGCATTTCGTGGATTCCTGATGCCGCTGGCGATTCGTTCCTTCGGGGTGTTGCCGGGTATCGTGCTGGCGGCCCTGCCGTTCGCGGTTCTGCACGGTCCGGAGTACGCATGGACGTGGCAGTATGTAGTGCTGATCGGGTTTGCCGGGGCGGTTTTCGGCGCTGTACGGCATTACACGCGATCGACTCTGGCGAGCGCCATCATGCACAGTACCTATAACCTGACATTTTTCGCCGCCCTGATTTCGCGCACTAGTTCCTGAGAAAACAATCTATGGTGGAAACGATTCAGTGGACGCCTGATGGCGTAGTGATGATCGATCAGACAAGGCTTCCGCGGGAAGAGGTCTATGTCACGTGCCGCACCTACGTCGAGGTAGCGGAAGCGATCAAGACCATGATCATCCGTGGTGCCCCTGCCATCGGCGTAGCTGCGGCGATGGGCGTCGCGCTCGGCGTGATGGAGGATGCGGATTTCGACACGGTCTGCGACACGCTGGCCAGGACCCGGCCCACGGCGGTGAACCTGTTCTGGGCCATTGACCGGATGAAGGCGCTCCGGGCGTCCCTGGCCGGGGCACCCCGCGAGGCGGTGGTGGAACGGATGGTCGCTGAGGCCAAGCAGATCCGTTTGGACGATATCGCGATCTGCGAGGCCATCGGTCAGAATGGCGCCGCGTTGGTACCGGACGGAAAGACCGTGCTGACACATTGCAACGCGGGGGCTCTGGCGACCGCGGGGTACGGCACCGCACTGGGCGTGATTCGCGCCGCGGTGAGCGCGGGAAAGAAGATCGACGTGTTCGCCGATGAGACGCGGCCTTTTCTTCAAGGGGCCCGGCTGACGGCCTGGGAACTTGATCAGGATGGCATCCCCACCACGCTGATTACGGACAACATGGCGGGACACTTCCTGCGGTCGGGGCGGATCGGATGCGTGGTGGTAGGCGCGGACCGGATCGCGGCCAACGGAGATGTGGCGAACAAGATAGGAACCTACTCGGTGGCGGTGCTGGCCAAGGAAAACGGCGTTCCGTTTTATGTTGCGGCTCCGATTTCGACCCTGGATTTGACGCTAGCCTCAGGGGACCTGATTCCCATCGAGCAGCGGGCCGCCGTGGAGGTAACAGAGGTCTTCGGGGTGCCGGTTGCGCCGATGGGGATTCGAGTGGAGAATCCGGCGTTCGATGTTACGCCGTGCCCGCTATGTGACGGGGATCATTACCGAACGCGGGATCGCCAGAGCTCCTTACGAGGCATCGCTGCGGGCACTGATCGCTTAGATGGATCGGTCAGACGGTGAAGCTGGAGTGAGCCGATACTCTCGAATTCCGGATCCCCCGTGTATAGCTCGCAGTCATTGGAAAGCGCCAGTCTGGCTGCGAAACCCATCGGCGTTGGATATACCATGCGCAGCTTTCAGCTCCGCCGCACCCCAAGATTGCGTCGAGACCGGGCATGTCTACCGACATCGGGATCGTCCCCGAACTCGGCTGAACCGCTCGGCAGTCGTGGGCTAAAAGCGAATGTGATGACCGTCCCAGGCCAAGCTGGGGCTTTCTCGCTGCATCCAGTCGAGAACCGTCCATTGAGTCAACGACGGCTGTCTTGCTTCTCCTGTTCAAGCGCGGATAGAAGGTCGCCGCCCTGGGCCGCTCCGCATAGCATCCGCCATTCCTGGGCCTTGGCGAGAATCAACTTGCCGTTCCGGATCTCGGCGGACAGCCGCGTCCCGGGTGACAGACCGAGTTGGTCCCGCATCTTCTTCGGGATTGCAATCTGCCCCCTGGAGGATACGGTGATAATAGGCATATCGAACCACCCCCAGAATCACTTCGCGACGTCTGCGATACAGACCATCCTGGAGAGATAGCCTTTTTGGAAGACTGGCGGGCCTCCACCCATGTCCAGTTGGAACTTCACCGTTAGGGCCTTGCCACTGGGGAGAGTTAACGGCTTGCCTCCCGTACGCGACCACCCATTCGAGGTTGTAGCCGCTGCCGGCGGCTTGCCAGGTCTCGGCTTCGGCGAAAAACTGCCACGTGGCCCACAGGCCTTCGTTGCCGGACCAGGTGAGGTCCGGACCTCCCAGGTTCACGGTCGCCTGGGCACCGTGCGTGCCCGCACCTTGCCAGGTGAATTGTTTCGGTGGCGCGTCGCCGCCGGCGTAGGTCCAGGACTGACCGTCGAGCTTGAGTCCGATGCCGCGGATGCCCTCGGAGGGGATCGGCTTTAAGGCATAGGTGACGTGGGGATCCGCTGTGCCGCCCGCGTAGAACATCTCGGAAACGGCCGCGGCCTGATTGAAGAAGTTCACGAAGGCCGGCGTCAAAGACATCCCTGGTGAGGGGACTGCCACATAGCGGTCGCCTTGCTTGGGCAGCATCTTCTGCAGGCTTTCCGTGTAGAACTTCCAGATGGCGCCTTCCGGCTTGGCGAAGATCGAGTTGACCTCGGCGATGCTCGCCGGCGGCGCGCTGGTGCTCGGATTGAATGGGTATTTCTGCGAAAGACGGCGGTACTGGGCGCATAGGTCCTTGCCCTTGCCGTTCAGTTCATCGGGACCCAGGCGTTTGAGCAGCGCTTCCACGCCGGTGATGGGATCCTCCATCAGCTTCTGCACCATCGCGTCCACGTGACCTTGGGGATCGACGCGGAAGGCCTGGGCCACCTGTTTGGTGGTGACCCGGGCGTTGCTGGCATCGTTCAATACGGGCGCCGCCACCGCCTCGTTCAACTGCGGCGCATTCGCCGCTTTTTCGACGGAGGTCTGCAGCGTGAGCAGCGCGGTCATGTAGGTCTGGTTGCCGGGACCTATGAAACGGTCGGAATTGGGAGCAACCACGGTCTGCACGGGCTGAAAGGCCTTTTTGACATCTGGTTCGTCTACGTCGGTATTGGTGGATGCGAGAGAGAACAGGGCCAGCAGCGTCGAGGTGTTGCCAGACAACACGTTCAACTTCTTCGCAGCGTCCTGAATGTTGGCATAGGGGAGGACCACTGATCCCGCCCTGATGTAGTTACGCCATTGCTTGATGAAATCGGCGTAGTAGCGGTCAGCGAGTTGCTTAGCCAGGCTGGCGCGATCGATGCTGGCTGCGCCCTGATCGCCCAGCACCCACTGCTCGCCGGCGAAGTACTTGTCGGGATTCTTGAAGGAATTGCGCATGAAGTCCCAGCCCTTCTTCGTGAAGGGGCCGGACACCTCGTAGGTATCGACCACGGTCTCGGCGGATCCCGGGAATGTCTTGTTGAAATTGACGGGCATCGTATTCTTGGCGGCGTCGGCCAGCATGGCCGCGTAGACTCGCTCCAGTCCCGCGAACTGGTTCAGATACCGGCGCCCCTGGGCGATGGCGGCGGGGTCGTTCACCGAGGAGAACGGATTCTCGACCTTCAGCTCATCGCTATAGAAATCGAATTGTTTCTGGGCGAGTTGCAGGCGGTCGGCATCCACGGTCTGTCCGGCGCTCCAGCGATTCAACAGCACGGGGGACAGAAACTCGCGGGTGCTCTTGTCGTGGTTTGAGGTGGTAATCAGGTACGCTTTCAGTGTGTCGTACGTGGGAGCGTATTCGGGACCGCCGTCGGGCGACTGAGGCAGCGAGCGCAAGGTGTCCAGCAGTTTGGTCTGGGTCTGCCCGAACAGCAGCTTCCGGAAGTTCTCGAAATAGATGCGGCGGACCTGCGGATATAGCTCGTCACCGACATAGAGCCCCCAGTGATAACTCATGGGAGATCCGTTGCGGGTGTAATCGGTGAGCGTGGCGAGCGACTGCCTCAGAGTTTCCAGGCGCTTCAGCGAATCCAGGTTAGCGAGTTTGACACCACCGGGCTCAACACCCTGGATCCCTTGCGCGGCCTCCTTCACCGTCGTTTCGAGGGCGCGATTCTTGACGAACGACACGATCAGAAAAATGCTGTAGAAGAGGCACAGTAAAGCGGCGGCGGCCAGCAGGATGCGGCGCAGCAGGCTGGTCTTGGTGCTGGAGCCGCTGGCGCCCATGGCGACGCGGTCGCTCAGCAACAACTCGTTGAAAAACCGGCTGAGAAAGACCCACTGCGGCACACGTTTGGAACCGACCACCTGCGGAGCGGCCTGCGCGGCTTTGGCGGCCATGTCAGCGCGGAAGATGCCTGTAGCAGCCATTGCCGCTTCGCTCTTGGCCTGCTGCTGGCGAGGCACGGGAGCGACTTCACTGACCACAACGGGGCGCACGCCGGTGAAATAGAACCCGCGAAGGAACGGTCCGACAGTGAGCTGGCTGGGACGGCAGAGGTCCACCAGAAACTGGACTCCGGTGGCGCGGAGTTTCCGAAACTCGCGGGGGAATTCGTAAATGCCTGGCAGTTTGGGGGCTTCATGCTCGCGCGAGAGGAACGGAGGTCGATAGTTGGCGAGGGAGCGGAACAGGTCCTCAAACGCCGCAGTTAAGCGTGATGCTTCCTGTTCTGCGTATACGCCGCCGCGATTCTCGACGATGGGGAGCGTGGCGCCGAGTACCTGGGTAACTTCCTCATTGGTCAGATTGCGGACGTATTCGAGGAAGAACGGCACACGGTCCATCTTGGTGAACAGAACGTAGACCGGGAGATTGATGCCGAGCGATTGCGAGACCTCGCCAAGGCGGGCGCGCAAGGCGCGGGCAGTTGTCGCGAGCGCTTCGGCGGCCCCGGGCCGGATTAGGCTCTCGGCGTCGATCATCACCAGGGCCGCCCGGGGGGCCTGTCCGCCGGAGCCCACAGCCGAGCCGATTCGACCGGGCTGCAGGCGTTTCGCGAGTTTGCCCCACAATCCGGTCTCGGCGACTGATGAACCGGCAGCCTCGACGAACACAGCTTTTTGCGCGTACCAGATGTTGGCGCCGCGCGTCGGCACGACGTTGTTTTCCTGATAGACGTGCCCGGCAAGCAGTTCGGGGTCGAGTCCCGAGTGGAGCATGACGCTGGTTTTCGCCGCGCCGGTTTCACCCACCAGGAACACGGCCGGCAGGGATCCGAGTTTGACTCCTTTCCCGGTCTGGGTGCCGGCGAGCTTGGATTCGGCTTCCTTCACCAGGATGGAGATGTCGTCGGTCCCGGCGGGCTCTTCGGGCGCTTTTTCGGCGCTCGCCGCCTTCTCCTGTTTCTCTTTGTTTGCGACAAACAGAAGCGCGACCGCCGCGGCGATCAGTCCAATGAACATCAGTGATGTCCGAAGAATGATCAACTTCGAACCGGTTACGCCGAGCAACGGGCCGATGAACCATGCGCCCACGCAGAACACCGGCAGGAGGACGGCGACAATTGGAAGGGCCTTCTTCATGATGTTCTCCTGGTTACGCCCGGCCGGCGGCGATGGTCCGGACGTCGGAGGCGCCGGATCCGAGCGTGAACTTGAAAGCGACGAACAGAATCAATGTGAGCACAAAGCAGGCGACGGCGGCGATGAGCAGCGTCCGGACCCAGGTATCCTTGGCGACGCGGACGGTTTCGCCCTGGGGCGCCCAGCCCGGCGAGAGTTCCCCCATGCCTCCACGAATCCGGCGAATCTTCTCCGCGCAGGAATTCATGTAGTTCTGGAGCTCGCCGCTACGGCTGCCGCTGTAGCGGCCCATGTACCCGAGCAGCATGCACAGGTAGTGAACTTCCAGGACATCGGCCAAGTCCGCGGAGTCGTTGCGGCCCAGCAACTGGTCGAGGTTTTGAAAAAAGACCTCACCGGCCATGTGAGTGCCGAATAACTCCTCCTGCAAGGGTTTGCGCGGCCAGTCCGCGAAGATCGGGTTGTGGGTGTTCAGCACGGACTCGTCCAGGTACCCGCACACCGCGAGCGTGGCCATGCGGATATCGTCGCTGGTGTATCCCGCGCGGTTACGGGCCTCCTGAGCCGCCGTCTTGAGGGCTTCACGCATGTGATACCGGAAGGACTCCGCGTCGGTGAGATGCTGGCGGTTCGACCGGAGTCGAACGATCGCGGTCAGCGTCTCCTGGAAGAGCAGAGCCAGGTTATCCGGCCGGGCAACGGCGGTGTTTGTGGGTGTCATACGGCGGTCTCCCTAATTCATCTTTCCAGGACTACCAGAAGTTCCAACTCGGCGTCGGGAAAATCGCCGGGCACGTAGATCCCGACGCGGCGAGTCTGGGTAACGTGATCCCAGAACGGACCTTCCCTGGAAATTCCAAAATACTGGCTTTCGACCCTGGTGGCAATCGCGGCTGGAGGCACTGGAAGATGCGTCAGGGCCAGTCCCGCCATGGCACGCCGCACTAACTCGCTGACAAACTTACTGGAGCAGACCTTGACGAGTTGGGGCGTCCTCAGAATAAGTTCCGCTTCGCCTATATTCGAGCGGATTCCGAAAACCCAACGCGAGCGGCCGAAGCAGCGCGTGTCAGTGACTTCGCCTTCGTAAAAATAGTCAGCGGTCTTTCGAAGCGGGATGGACACACAGTTGGTGGGAACGATGGTTTCCAGATGCGCGCGGATGTGGCGGTCGAGCGCGTCGAAGCACTCGCCCAGATTGAGATGGTCGTACTGCGGAAGTGTCGAGGGGTGCGATTCGAGGGCGAATGTGCAGAGCGCGCCGCCAAGCCGCGACATTTCCAGGAACAGTTCTTCGGGATGCCCGCGCTTAGCCATAAAGAGGTGGCGCAGGGGGCCGAGAGCCGAGTTCACGGAATGGAGCAGCCAGAAATTGGCGATTTCGCGAGAAGAGAAATCCGCGCCTCCCGCGGACCGTCCGATGGTGCTGCTTTTCGCCTCGAGAATTTCGATGAGACGTCGCACCAGCAGCATCAGGTACTCACTGGCGCTGATCTGGAGGCAGGGCGGCACGAATTCCGGATCGTAGATGAACTGTCCCGAACCATCCCGTTTGACACGGGCGATGGGCAGCGAAACCAAGCCATCGAGCGGCTCCATTCCGAACACAAGGCGGATGTTCTTGCGGCCGATACGGACCGGACGTTCATCGGCACCGGTGTTCTCGTCGCCGAAATTACGGACTTCGGCCACGAAGCGCGCGTTGGCGGATTCGGTTGAAAGCGCGCAATTCGCGCCTTGGGGACGGTGTTCGGGAATCGCGATGTAGACGGTGACGCCGTCCGCGGTTGGCGGGAACACGGCAGCGACAGAACGAGCGGGCGGGACTACATCACACTGGGGCATGTGAAAAGGCAGACCGTCCGGAAGAACTCCACGGGCATGGACGACGTTCACCGTACCGTTACGAAGCGCCTCGGTGTCCAGAGTGATGCCGGTAAGTCCGAAGCTCCGGTACCACAGCGTCGAAGTCGCGAATTGAATCGAGTCTTCGAAGTAGCGGTTCTGCGCCTGAAATTGGTGTGGGCCAAGATACATCCCCTCCGACCAAACGACTCTGGACAGAAATCTCATGTAAGAACTATGGTATCGGGCACCCAACACCCCGCGCGCCAGTATTGGATACTGTATCATGGAGCCCGGCGAAAATTAAGGGCCAACTGGGTGCGCGAGTACCAACTGGAGGGCAAGGGTGAGCTTCGAGAAAGATTACAAGCTCCTGGAGGGAATATCGGAAGCAGGTCCGAGCCAGGACCAGGAGTTGCTCGGGCGGGAAGTCGCTACCGCACGGCCGGTTACGGTTCATGTGCTTGCTCCGGGCCGTCGCGCCGAAAATGAAGGGCTGTTGCGGCGGATTACGACTCTCGGGGCGGAGCACCGTGCCCTGGTGCTGGACAGCGGGGAATTTCAGGGCCACACCTACGTGGTTACGCAGATCCTGCCGGGGGCGGCGCCATTCCGGAAGTGGCTGGATTCCGTAGCCCCTGAACCGGCAGCGCCGCAGACGCTGGATCGTACAACCGCGTTCCGGGTTCCAATCACCCTGTCCACTCCACCGCCAACTTCGAAAGAGGAGCCTGGACCTTTCACGCAGATGTTCCAGACTCCGGCAGCTCCGCCTTCCCGGCCGAGCGTGGCGCCGGCGACTCCGAAGGTGCCGGCTCCGCGAGATGCGGACCCGGACGCGACGCAAGCGATCGAAGTGCCCGGTTTCGCAGCGCCGTCGGGACCCGGGGAGTTTACGCAACAGTTCCTCGCCGGTTCGCCGAAGGCTCCGGGGCCCCAGGCTCCCGCAGCGCCCGCATCGGGACCCGGGGAGTTCACGCAGCAGTTCCTGGCCGGTGCGCCGAACGCCCCGGCTCCGATGGTTCCTCCAGCTCCCGACGTGGAGCCTGCCACGGCTCCGCCTTCGGTGGATGAACCCGGGGAATTCACCCGGCTGTTCCAGGCCGTAGTTCCGCCCGAGCCGGGCTCGACCCGGGCAGTACCGGTCGCTACCCCGCCCGTTGCGGCAGCGCCTCCCGCACCGGCTGCCGTCGTCCCGCCCTCACCGGTTGCTCCTGCACCTGCGCACGAGCCCGCCTCAGACATGAGTGAATTCGAGCAGATGTTTGCGGCTCTAGCACCGGAAAGAACCGCCGTTGTCCCGGCAGCGCCACCTCCGGTCGCAGCGGCACCACCGCCTGCGCCGCCTGCTCCCGCCGCTCCAACGGCCGAGGGCGGTGAGTTCACGCGGATGTTTGCGGCTCCAGCACCAGAAAAAACCGCCGCCGTCCCGGCAGCGCCACCTCCGGTCCCAGCCGCCCAGCCGCCCGCGGCGCCTGCTCCCGCCGCTCCGGCGGCCGAGGCCGGTGAGTTCACGCGGATGTTTGCGGCTCCAGCACCGGAAAACACCGCCGCCGTCCCAGCAGCGCCATCTCCGGTGGCAGCAGCCCCGCCCGCGCCGCCTGCTCCCACCGTTCCAAGGGCCGAGGCGGGTGAGTTTACGCGAACGTTTGCGCCACCGGCGCCGCACAAGACGGCGGATGTCCCGGTGGCGCCACCTTCGGTCGCAGCGGTACCACCGCCTGCGCCGCCTGCTCCCGCCACTCCTGTGGCCGAGGCCGGGGAGTTTACGCGGATGTTCCAGACTCCAGCGCAGCCGCAGGCGGACATTCCGGACGCTGCGCCTCCATCTCCTCCCGCTCCCGCGCCGAAGCCGGCCGGAGGCGGCGTCATCGCAGTGCCGGGAACGCCGCGGAAGATCGCGATCCAACGGCCGCCGAAACCGGGCCCTCCCGGCGAATTCACGCGGTTGTTCCAGGCTCCGGTCGAACAGAAACCCACTAAGCCCCCCACTGTGCAACCTCCGCCTTCTGTGCCCACACAACCGCCAGGAGAGTTCACCCGTCAGTTCCAGGCCCCGGCTCAACCCAAGACGGGCGCGCCTCCCACATCGGGTCCGGGTGAATTCACGCGGCAGTTCCAATCACCTTCAGAGTCGCTATCGGGCGGTTCGCCGATGCATCCGCAACCACCGGCTCCCCGCCAGGATGACCCCGGCGAGTTCACTAAATTGTTCCAGACGCCGGTGGAGCCGCGATCGCCGTCATTCGGGGGAGCCCCAGCATTTCCGCCGCCTCAGCCCCCCATGAAAGATGCACCCGCCGGCGATTTCGATCGCATCTTCCAGCCACCGCAGTCGCAGCGTCCGGCGGGCATGCCATCGCCACCGGTTCCGGCCACGCCGCAGCCGGCGGGTGAATTCACGCGGATGCTGGACCCGTTCTCGTCGCAGGGAAGTGCCGCTCCCAGCCCGTTCCCGGCCCCGCAGAGCAGTACGCCGCCGGCCGGAGCGGGCCTTGGAGATTTCACCCGGATGTTCGGGCCGGGAGGGATGGGATCGGGTCCCTCGACACCGTCGCCGATGGGGACGGGAGCTACCGGAGTGTTCTCGACTCCCGCGCCGGCGCCTTCCACGCCGCAACCCGAGGAACCAAAGGGTCCCGGCGAGTATACGCGCATGTTTGCCACGCCTGCTGCTGCCCCGCCCGCACCGGCCCCCGCGAAAAAGCCGCCCGCCGTGGCGGAGCCGGCGAAGAAGGCGAAGAACTCCTACCTGATGCTGATCATCATCCTGGGAGCGCTGTTAGTGGTGGCCATTATCGTTGTGCTGATCTTCGCGCTGCGTACGTAGGCGCCCGGCCACTACTGCGCTGCTTGGGGAAGCAGAATGATCAGCTCCATCTGAGGATTCGGGAAGTCTCCCGGAACGTAGACCGCGAGATTTCGCGCCCGCACCACGGCTTCCCATGGGCCTCCGCTCTGATTCAGGCTGAAATACTGGTAATTCAGTTTAATGGGGATCGCCCCCGGTGGGGTCACGACATGAGCCATCAGGACGCCCGGCAGAGCGCGCTGAACGAGGTGCTCGATATAATCAGCCGAGCAGATTTTGACGAGATGCGGGACCCTGGCGATGAGGTCCGCCGCGGTGGTTTCGGCGCTGATGGCCAAATACATCTTGGTGTTCTTCAGATACTCGTCACGATCGATGGAGGTGGCGTAGATTGACGGCTGCACCAGCTTGAGCGGAAGTGAGACGAAGTTGCTGGGCACCACGGTGTCGAGCAGGAAGCGGAGCTTTTCGTCCAGATCGGTGAAGCAGGCGCCGAGATTGTCGTGATCGTAGACGGGCAGGTCGCGAGGGTGCACCTTGAGGGAGAAGGTTGTGAGCGTGCCGGCCAGTGAGAGCATGGCCGAATACAGCACCTCGGGATGGCCGCCACGGGTCTCGAAAATGTGTCGAAACATCGGAAAAAACGAATTGATCGTATACAGCAGCCAGAAACTGGCTATGTCGGCGGCGGTGAAGTCGGCCAGGCTCTGGTTCTTCTGGCGGCGGGTCCCGGCCAGTGTGCTGCTCTTGGCGGCGAGAATCTCCACGAGTCGCCGTGCGATGGAGGTGAGATAGTCGCTGGTCCTCAGGTCCAGGAGCGGTGCGACGAACCGGGGCTCCAACTGAAACAGCCCGGCGGGCGTTTTACGGACGGTGGCGACGCGAAGGTGCGAGCTACCTTCGCGATTTTCGCCCTCCAAGAGCAGCCGGAAATTCTTGCGGGCAACCAGGATCGGCTTTTCGGACTGCCCAGTGTTGTCGTCGCGAACCATTTCAACTTCGGCGCGGTATCGGGCGTCGCCTTCGCGGCGGGCGCTGGCCACGTTGAGCCCGCGCTCACGATAATGGGGCACGGTCAGGTAGATGTCGAGGGTTTCCTGGTCGGGGCCAAACTGGTCAGCCAGCGGGCGTTGCGGCGGGGCGGCGTCGGAAACGGGGATGTCGAAGATCAGCCCGTCCGGCAGGATGCCTGAGGCTTCCGAGATGGAGAAGATCCCAGCGGCGAGCGCCTCCTGATCAATCCGCAACTCCTGGAACCCCCACGGCCGGAAGTTCAGCGCGTGGAGATGGAAGTGCATGGACTGTTCCAGGTAACGATCCTGAATCTGAAGGTGCTGGGGATTCAGAAAGGTACCTTTGGCCCATATGACCGGCTCAAGTAGGGGCATCGCAGTTTAAAGTAGCAGAAACGGCTGGGCGGGGCAAAACCTCTCCGGAGGGTTACGTCCGAGACTGGTTCGCCGACCTCGGTTGAAATTCTTCGATCCGGCCAGTTCTCAGACGTGTACCGGCGTATCGCGGGCATTTCCCGGATCAACTAACCGCGGCACGCGCGCCCGATGCTGCAGCGTCGTGATCGGATTGGAGGGCTGGCGGCACTTCGAGGCCGCGACACCTTTTCAGAGCGCCAGGAATCGCCGTTCGGCCAGCTTGCGCACCACTGCGGAGCACTGCGCGACCACTTGGTCCACCGGCGCGCTTGCCGCAGTGGCTGTCTCCCGCACCAAGGCTTCCAGCGTCCGAGTACCGTCGCAGCGGGCGAGGAACTCCGCTACCGGCCATTCGACCGCGATCGTGCCCGGGAGTCCTTTGCTGATAGCGAGCCGAAGCGAGGCGGGCGCCCATTTCGTTCCTGACTGCCGCAACTGCTGCTCCAGGCGGGCTTCAGGCGCCAGGCGCGGCTTCAGCGCGAGCAGTTGCGCGTCCGACGGATGCTGAGAGAGCAGCGTCTGCGTGCCAAACACTTGCTCTACCTGGTCGCCCACCGGTTCACCGACATCGAGAGGCAATTCCTCGATGCGCAGCCAGTTTGCAGCCGAGCGCCGCCGCATCACCAGCATCCCCCCGCAAATCTGCTCAACACCGTTTTCGCGGTAGTAGGCCAGCCACCCGTTGAACTTCTGCCGGGCCTTCTCGGGCGAGTGCGCGAACTCATCTCGGATGCGATCCTGGGCGTAGGCGGCCGGGTCGCGAACGTAGCTCCGCAGGACCCAGGCGTCGCAACCAGTCCCCTCCAGCCATTCGGCCACCCGGTCCTGCCAGGATTGTCCGTGGATCTGCACCCACTCGAAGGTCATCTGCAGGTAGCCGCCTTCGGCCAGCCGGGATGCACCTTCGCGAACTACCCGGCGGCAGTATCCATCGAGCGCCATCGGATTCTCGCAGAACATCTGCGTGGAGGACGGAGTCACGAAGAAAGGAGGGTTTGCCAGGATAAGATCGAACGTCCGATCCTTAACGGTCTCGTAAGTGTCGCCCGTGAAACACTCAATGTTCTCTGCCCCGTTGAGGCTGGCGTTGAAACGCGTGAATGTTTCAGCGCGAGGATTCAGATCCGTAGCCGTGACGCGCTCGCTGTACGGAGACGCAAGTACCGACAACACACCGCACCCGGAACCGAGATCGAGCGCTTCCGACACCCGCCGGCGGATGGAGAACAGGTTCAAAATGCGCGTCGTCGGGTTGGCCCAGAGCACGATATCGCCCGAATCTTCCGACAGCAGGCGCCCCATCGGATCCGCCGCAAACCAAAAGCCGTCCAGAGGCGTGAGCATTACGCTGGGAACCAGCCAGTCCCCTTCAGAAGTCACGATTCGCGCCTGCAGAAGGATTTGGAGAATCGATGGCGGAACCACTGAGGCCACCGTTTTCTGTTCCACTTTCAGCCCGAACAGCAGCAATCGCAGCAGAACGTTCAGACGGTTCGGCTCACGAACGTATTCCAGCAGATAGAGCCGGCTGGCGGGGCCGAGGTCTCTCAGTCCGGGCCGGGATCTGAACTCTGTGTCAGTGTAGCCCGTAGTGCAGAGGAAATCGCGAACTGTTTGAGCATCGGGCGGCGAGAGAAGAGTCAACATGATGAATTCCTCGTTATACCTTACCGCAGGCAGTCCCGATGGCCTGCCCCCACCCGCTTGCAGTACTGGGCTTCCTAGGGCAAAATAACTGAGCAGAGTGAGAGAGGTAACATCGCGATATCTAAGTAGGTAATGTGAGCGGCGCCGCGGAAAAGAAACATAGGATTTACCGTATGCGGTTGAAATCCCACTTGACCGCGACCCGTGGGACGACTATAGTTGTACAACGAACGGAGGGTATGTCCGTATGGGCAGAGATAGCACACAGCACAAACTTGACCGGGTCCGGTCACCGCGCGTCCAGATCACGTACGACGTCGAGGTCGGAGGCGCTATTGAATTGAAAGAATTGCCTTTTGTGGTCGGTGTTCTCGGCGATTTCACCGGCCAGCCG
This sequence comes from uncultured Acidobacteriota bacterium, assembly GCA_963737465.1. GTDB lineage: Bacteria > Acidobacteriota > Terriglobia > Bryobacterales > Bryobacteraceae > TMP-7. The sequence continues at coordinate 401,529 of CAVTTC010000009.1, read as the reverse complement.
GAGCAGCCGTTACCGAAGCTGAAAGATCGCAAGTTCGTCGAGGTGAATCCCGACAACTTCGATACAGTTCTTGAAGGAATGAAGCCGCACCTGAATTTTGCGGTCGAGAACAAGCTCAGCGAGGAGCCAGATGCCCCGAACCTGAAAGTGGATCTGCACTTCAAGAGCATGGACGACTTCGAGCCGGAGAATGTTGCCCGGCAGGTGAAGCCTCTCAAGGAACTTCTGGACCTCCGCACGCGTCTTTCGGATCTGCGTGGGAGCCTTCAGGGCAACGACAAGCTCGAGGAGGCGCTCCTGGATGCTGTCGGAAACACCGACAAGCTGGAGAAGCTGAAGAAGGAAATGGGACAGGAGGGTTAACCCAATGGCTGATCCACAACTGGGACAAGCACAAGCCGCAGCAACCGAGCAGGTGCTCGAAAAGGGGCTGCTCGATCAAATCGTAGAAGAAGGCCGTTTCGGTAAGGAGCCGGCGTCGGTCGAACGCGGCAAGAACCTGGTCAAGGAATTCGTTGCCCAATTCCTGGACGGTTCGATGACCATCGCGCGGGATGCGGAGATGATGATCAACGCGCGTATCGCGCAGATCGATCACCTCATCTCCATCCAGCTCAATGAGATCATGCATCACGCGTCGTTCCAGAAGCTGGAAGGCACCTGGCGCGGTGTGAAGTATCTCATGGACCAAAGCGAGACTGGCGTCATGTTGAAGATCAAGATCATCAACGCCAGCAAGAAGGAGTTGTTGAAGGATCTGCAGCGCGCGCCTGAGTTCGACCAGAGCGCCTTGTTCAAAAAGGTCTACGAGGAAGAATACGGCGTGTTCGGCGGTTCTCCGTTCGGCGCCCTTGTCGGGGATTACGATTTCGGCAAGCATCCGGAAGACATCGAACTGCTGGAGAAGATTTCGAACGTTGCGTCCGCGGCCCACGCGCCCTTCCTCAGCGCCGCGAATCCCGATCTGTTCAACCTGCCCAGCTACACCAGCCTGGACGCGCCCCGCGACTTGGCGAAGATCTTTGACACCACCGAGTATGCCAAGTGGAAGAGCTTCCGGCAAACTGAGGATTCGCGGTATGTGGCGCTCTGCCTTCCCCGCACCTTGGGACGCCTGCCCTACGGCAAGGACACCAAGCCGGTGGAAGCTTTCAACTACGAAGAGCATGTAGACGGTACCGACCACTCGAAGTATCTCTGGATGAATGCGGCCTTCGCGCTCGCCAGCCGCATGACGAACTCGTTCTCGAAGTTCGGTATGTGCGTGGCCATGCGCGGCGTGGAAGGCGGAGGACTGGTGGAAGGTCTTCCGGTGCACAACTTCTACACCGACGAGGGCGATATCGCCATGAAGTGCCCCACCGAAGTTCCCATCACGGACCGCCGCGAGAAAGAACTCGCTGACCTCGGCTTCGTGCCGCTGGTGCATTGTAAGGGTACCGACTACGCGGCTTTCTTTAGCGTGCAGTCGGGACAGAAGCCCAAGTTGTACGATACCGATTCAGCAAACGCCAACGCCCGGCTTTCGGCCCAGTTGCCCTATATCATGGCCGTGTCCCGTTTTGCGCACTACCTCAAGGCCATGATGCGCGACAAGATCGGCAGCTTTATGTCCCGTCAGGATGCCGAGACGTTCCTCAACCGGTGGATCATGAAGTACGTGATTCCGGACGACACGGCTTCGGCAGAGATGAAGTCCCGCTGCCCGCTCAGGGAGGCCCGCATCGACGTCAGCGAAGTCCCCGGAAAGCCCGGCGTTTACCGCGCTGTGGCGTTCTTGCGGCCACACTTCCAGTTGGACGAACTGACCGTTTCACTGCGTCTGGTTGCCGATCTGCCAGCGCCCGCAAAATAAGACCGGGGCGCTCTGATCGGCGCCCTAACCGACAAACCCAATTTCAGAAACATCAGCAGAAGGATAGGAGACTCTCATGGCAGTTAATGCGTATCTGTTTATTGACGGGGTCGAAGGCCCCAGCACAAGCCGGAAGAAGCACATCGACATTCTCTCATTCAGCTGGGGCGTCAGCCAGACTTCGACGTATGGCGCGGGAGCATCCGGCATGGAGGCCAAGGCGGGCAGGGCGGACTTTTCGAACCTGAGCATCATGAAGGTTCTCGACAAGACCACGCCCATTCTGTGCGATCATTGCGCCACGGGCGACATCCTGAAGAAGGTTTACATTCTTTATGACAAGCCGGTGGCGGACCATCAGCAGGCCTATTTCCGGATCTGGCTCAAGGACGCGCTGATCACTTCGGTGCAGTTGTCGGGCTCGAGCGAGAATCCGAGCGAATCCGTCAGCTTCGCGTTCCAGGGCGTCGAAATCGCCTACGCTCCGGAGAAGGACGACGGGACTCTCGATGCCGCCATCCGCAAGGGTTACGACCTGGAGTTGCTGACAGCGAAGTTCGCCGCTGACGATCCGCTGCCGACCGACTAATGACACCTAAAGAACTTTTCGATTCCGGAAAGGTCAAGGAAGCGGCGAGTTCTCTCGCCGCTTTCCTGCGTGATCACCCGACCGATGTCAAGAACCGCATTTTTCTTTTTGAACTGCTCTGCTTCTCCGGCCAGTATGAGCGTGCCGAGAAGCACCTGAGAATCCTGGCCGAAGGCAGCAAGGAGAACGAAATGGGCGCGGTGCTGTATTATTCCGCGCTGCATGCCGAACGTTCCCGCCACGATCTGTTCCGGAAACAGGAGTTTCCGAAGGTGGCCGCTGCTCCATCGCCCAAAGGCACTCTCAACGGCAAGCCGTTCGAATCCATCAGCGACGCGGACCCGCAGATCGGCGCCCGGCTGGAAGTTTATGCCGCGGGCGCATACCTGTGGCTGCCTTTTCAACACATCTCCTCCATCGCGATTGAGCGCCCGAAACGGCTGCGCGATACTCTGTGGACTCCGGCTTCCGTCATTACCGGCCCGACATTCCAGGGCACGGATATCGGCGAAGTCATCATCCCCGCCGTTTATCCGTTCTCGTGGAACTCTGCGGACGAAACCGTCTGGCTCGGGCGCACCACCGATTGGGTAGCCGACGACACGGGGCAGGAATTCCCGGTCGGCCACAAAATGTTCGTGGTGGATGGCCAGGAAATCCCGTTGGCGGAGATCCAGACGATCGAGTTTGCATCCGAAGAGTTCGCATCCGATGCCGCTACGTGAAGACATCCTCACTCCGATACCGGGCGATAATCCAGCCGGACAGGACCTGCGCTACGCGCCTATTTACGACAAGATCAAAGAGGCGCGCCGGGAAGACGACGAACTAAACCAGGGTGCCTGGCAGCATGAGCGCAAGGTTGCAGATCACCTCCAGGTCATCAAGCTGACCCAGGAGGCGATCGCCAAGCAGAGCAAAGATCTGCAGCTGGCGGCCTGGTTGACGGAGTCGCTGCTCAAGAAGAACGGTTTTGACGGGTTCAGCGAAGGGTTGACACTGTGCCGCAACCTGCTGGAGACCTTTTGGGACCATCTCTATCCCGAACTGGACGACGGTGACGCCGAATTCCGCGCTGCTCCGCTCGAGTGGATTGGAACCAAGTTCGAGTTTCCGGTGAAGACGATCCCACTCTGCCAGGACGGCTACGATTTCAACCGATACAAGGAATCGAGAGCAGTCGGCTACGAGGATCAGGCCAAGGAGAAGGACAAGAAGACCGCCCGCGATGCGGCGATCAAGGCCGGCAAACTCACACCCGAACTCTTCGATAAGTCGTTCGGCGAAACACCCAAAGTATTTTATGCCCAGCGTGAAAAGGCCCTCGATGGGTGTCTGGGGGCTCTGAAAGCTCTCGACGAAATCTGCCAGGAGAAGTTCGCAGAGGTCGCGCCCGGGTTCGGCAAAGTGAGAACCGCACTTGAGGAGGTGCGGCACGTAGTCCACGGGTTTCTGCAAAAGAAGCGGGAACTGGAGCCCGATCCCGTTGAAGAAACGCCACCGGAACCCGTGGCGGAAGCGACGCCGGCCGAAGGGGAAGAAGTTGCGGCCGGCGGCGCTGCACCGGCGCTGGGCGGGGGCGCGACGAGCGGAGTCAACATCGCCATCCAGGCGGCTGCTGAACCCGCGGACCGGCGCGATGCCATCGCCAACGTTTTGGCAGCGGCGGCCTTCCTCCGCAAGCGTGAGCCCACCAGTCCGGCGCCGTACCTGATGCTGCGCGGGCTGCGATGGGGCGAACTGCGGCTGGCGCTCGCAGCCAAGGATCCCACCCAGTTCGAAGCGCCTCCCACGGAGGTCCGGCGGCAGGTGAAGCTACTGGCTCTGGCGTCGAGGTGGAAAGACCTGATCGAGGTGGCAGAGACCGTGATGGGGCTACCGTGCAGCCGGGCCTGGCTCGACCTGCAGCGGTTCGTGGTAGATGCCTGCGTTGCCCTGGGTTCCGACTATCAGTTCATCGCCGTAGCCATCCAGTCCGAACTGCGCGCCTTGGTTCGCGAGTCCCCCGAGATCATCGACATCACATTGATGGACGATACTCCGGCTGCGAATGCGGATACCCAGGCGTGGCTGCGCAAGCTCGGGGAAGAACCGCAGGACGCAGCCCCGAAGCCCTTGCCGGCAAAGCCCCTATCGCTCGACGGTGACCCGCCCGCGGGCTGGCAACAGAAGTTTGTTGACAGTTTTCAGCTGGCGGTGCAAGCCGTGCGCGCGGGCCAGGAGACCAAGGCCTTTGAACTGCTGCAGCAGGAGATCCTGCGTCAGCGTTCGGGGCGTGGACGGTTCGAAAAGCGGCTCCAGTTCATTCAGTTGTGCCAGTCCACGGGTAAGGAAGCCATCATGCAGACCGTCCTCGACGACCTGATGGCGGCATTGGATACTCACAAACTCGAGGAGTGGGAAGACCGCGAGAAACTGGCGGCCGCGCTTGTGACCATTCTCAAGGCGAGTAAGAAGATTCAGGGAGACGCGAAAGAGAAGCAGAAAATGTTCGAGCGGATCTGCCGGCTGGATCCCGTGCAGGCGCTTCAGGTTTAGGATAGCTCCGCATGGCCCGCAATATTGCCGAATCCAGCGCGACCGTATCGGTCCTCGACCGCTTGATCGACCCCGAGCCGACGAATCCGTACGAGGCTCCGTTGACGCGGGCCGAATCGGTACGGGCAGTGAAGGCCGCCGTGCGCCGTCGACCTCGAGTGGCTGCTGAACACACGGCGCGTTGCGGTGGAGCCCTCTGAGTCGCTGAAAGAACTGAACCGGTCCCTGTACATGTTTGGGCTGCCGGACCTGACAGGATTCGCCATGGCGTCGCCAAAGGATCGGGCCCGGCTGTTGCGCACGCTGCAAAACGCCATGAGGCTGTTCGAGCCGCGCTTGGCGAGTGTGCGGATTGTACCGCTCGATGAGGCGATCACCGGCTCGCGGCAGATGCTGGCGTTTCGAATCGAAGGCCTACTGATCATGGACCCGGCGCCCGAACACGTGTCTTTCGACACGGTGCTGGAACTGACGCGCGGGGAGTACAACGTGAAGGGAGACGCGGATGCGAGATGATCTGCTTCTCTACTACGAGCGCGAGCTGACCTACCTGCGGCAGATCGGCGCGAAGTTCGCGGAGAAATACCCGAAGGTCGCGGCGCGGCTGCTGCTGGAGCAGGACAAGTGCGAGGATCCGCATGTCGAGCGGCTTGCTGGAAGCTTTCGCTTTCCTGGCGGCGCGGGTCCACCTGAAGATCGACGACGAGTTTCCCGAGATCACCGAGTCGCTGCTGAGCATCGTCTATCCGCACTTCATCCGGCCGATTCCGTCGATGTCGATTGTGCAGTTCAACCTCGATCCGGAGAAGGGGAAGCTGACCACGGGGCTACGCGTGGAGCGGAACTCCACCCTATACTCGCGGCCGGTGGACGGGGTGCCCTGCAAGTTCCGCACCTGCTACGACACGACGCTGTGGCCGATCACCGTAGTCAACGCCGAATGGAAGACGCCGGACCGGCTGACGCCAGCCATCCAGGTCCGGTGACGCCGTCGGCCGTCATTCGGATGGAACTGCGCACTGCCACCGGACGTGGAATTCGCGAAGCTCGAGCTCGACAGCTTGCGCTTTCACCTGACCGGTGAGAGCGCGGCTAGTGAATACTCTGTACGAATTGCTGTGCGCGAACCTGTCCAGTGTCGTGATTCGCGACCTGACGCCGAAATCCGTGTTGCGCCGCTGATTCTGCCGGCGTCGGCGCTGCGGCCGGCGGGGTTCGAGGCCGACGAGGGCATGCTTCCCTATGACCGCGCGCTCGTTCATCGGCTACCGGCTGATGCAGGAGTATTTCACGTTTCCCGGAGAAGTTCTTCTTCATCGACCTGACCGGGCTGGAACAGATGGCGTCGGCGGGATTCAAGAGCAATGTCGAAGTGATATTCCTGTTCTCGCAATTCGAAGGAGAGCGAACGGCGGCAACGCCTGGAGATCGGGAATCGCCGCACGGAGCTTCCGGTCTGGACTGCTCGCCGGTGGTGAACCTGTTCCCGCAGACGGCGGAACCCATTCTGCTGAACGAGCAGAAGTACGAGTACCGGGTGGTGCCGGACGTCCGGCGAACGCTGGCCACGGAGATCTTCTCGGTGGATGAAGTGCTCAGCCTGCAGCTCCAACGAAAAGGACATCGTCCGCTTCGAGCCGTTCTACTCGTTTCGCCATTCGACCAAGACGCAGAAACAGCAAGCACTGTGGATCTGCGCACCGGCGGCCGTCGAACCGCATTCACGACGAGGGTACCGAAATCGACTTGGCGCTGGTGGATCTGACGCTGCACCCCGTGCAGCCCGGCGTGGATACATTGACGGTGCGGACCACCTGCACGAATCGCGATCTTCCCGCCCGGCTTCCATTCGGAAACGAAGCGGGCGACTTCGAACTCGAAAGCGGAGCGTCCTGTGAAGTCGCATCGTGGCGCTCGAAAAGCCCACGGTTCCCACGCGTCCGCCCATCGGCAAGGCCATTCAGTGGCGGCTGGTCTCGCATCTGTCACTGAATTACCTGTCGCTGGTGGAAGGCGGGAAAGAGGCGCTGCAGGAGATCCTGAAGCTGTACAATTTCACGCGACTCTGCTTTTGCGTCCAAGGTGATCGACGGTATCACCAATGTGAAGAGCGCGCCGCATTTCGCGCGCGTGGTCTCGGAGAATGGCATCGCCTTCGCTCGAGGGACGCGGGTGGAGATCGAGTTGGACGAAGACCAGTTCGTGGGCGGCGGCGCCTACCTGTTCGCAGCCGTGCTGGAGCACTTCCTGGGCATGTATACGTCCCTGAACAGCTTCAGCCAGCTCACCGCTGCGAGCCGTCAGAGAAAGGAGGTTTTGCATCAATGGCCACCACGAGCCGGCCGAAAAGTCTTGATGTAAGTCGATCGCTTTCTGGGACGGTCGCTTCGCGAGCATCCCGGGCGATTCGAGTTCTTCCAGGTGGTGCGGCTGCTGGTCCGGCTGAACCCGGCAAGCGTGCCCGCCGGGATTGTGGGGTCCTCCGGCGCGCGAAAGCGTGCGATTCTCGGTGAACAATTCTCTGGCGTTTCCGCCCAGCCAGATCCATGCGCTCGAATTGGCCCGAGAGCGGGCCGGCGAAGATCATTTTGAACTTCATGGGGCTGACCGGCCCGATGGGCCTGCTGCCGTTTGCTTACACGGAGCTGGTTCGGGATCGCGCGCGCGGCAAGGACCGAACACTAGAGGCGTTCTTCGATCTCTTCAACCACCGCATGATCTCGCTGTTTTATCAGGCGTGGGAGAAGTACCGGTTTTCCGTCGCTTACGAGCGCGACCAGAAGGATCGTTTTTCCAAGTATCTGGCGAGTTTCGTAGGGTTGGGGACTAAGGGGCTGGAAAAAGCTCAGGGGCCGGTGCTGGATGAATCGTTTCTCTACTACTCCGGGCTGCTGGCGCTGCAGCCCCGGTCGGCGCAGGCGTTGGAACAGATTCTGTCGGACTATTTCGACGTGGAAACCGAAGTGGAACAGTTCGTGGGAGCGTGGCACGCGGTCCCGGCGGACGATCAATGCAGCCTGGACACCGGGAAGGAGTTTTCCGAGCAGTTAGGGCTGGGCGCGATTGCGGGCGACGAAATCTGGGATCATCAATCGCGGGCTCGCGTTAGGCTGGGGCCGATGACAATGGAGCAGTACCTCGATTTCCTGCCCACGGGACGGGCATACGAACCGCTCGAAAGACTGCTGCGGTTTTTTTCGGGTGACGAACTGGAGTTCGAAGTGCAATTGATCCTGAAACGTGAAGACGTTCCGTATTGCGAGATGGGCCGCGAGGGTGGCGTCTCTTTCCTGGGTTGGACAACCTGGATGAAATCGGGGCCGCGTTTGGCCGGGACCCGGGTGATACCGTATTGTTGTTGAACTAGAGAAGCCAGAGCGGGGAGGCGAGTACAAATATGGGCGTAAACCTAAGATCTTTGATCGGCAAATTGAACGACACCACGCGAAATGCGGTGGAGGCGGCGGCCGGGCTGTGCCTGTCGCGCACGCATTACGACGTCGAAATTGAACACTACCTGATGAAGTTGCTGGATTCGACAGATGGCGATCTTCCCATCATCCTCAAGCACTTCGAAGTAGACAAATCACGCTTGGCCGCGGAACTGACGCGCAGCCTGGACAAGCTGAAGTCGGGCAATGCGCGAAACCCCGGCTTGAGCCCGACACTACGCAACATGCTGACGGAAGCCTGGACTCTCGGCTCCATCGACTACGGAGCGCAGACAGATCCGGACCGGGCTCACCATTCTGGCGCTGGCCGTCGGACGAGGACCTGGCGCGGCTGATGCGCGACGCCAGCCGCGAATTTCAGAAGATCCAGGCCGATGCTCTGCGCAAAGACTTCCAGACCATCGTGGCGCGGTCGAGCGAAGAGGCGCAGGCGGCGCTGGCCGACGAACCGACGGCGGGCGGCGGAGCGCCGAAGGCTGGGCGGCAAGACGCCGAATCTCGATCAGTACACGGTCAACCTCACCGAGAACGCCAGGAACGGCAAGATCGATCCGGTGCTGGCGCGCGATTTCGAGATCCGCCAGGTATCGACATCCTGACGCGCCGCCGCCAGAACAATCCGATTCTCGTCGGCGAGGCGGGCGTCGGCAAGACGGCCGTGGTCGAGGGCTTCGCGCTGCGCATCGTGCAGGGCGACGTGCCGCCGCTGCTCAAGAACGTCACAGTGCGGACGCTCGACCTGGCGCTGCTGCAGGCCGGCGCGGGCGTGAAGGGCGAGTTCGAAAACCGGCTGAAGGGCCTGATCGAAGAAGTGAAGAATTCGCCCACGCCGATCATCCTGTTCATCGACGAAGCCCACACCATGATCGGCGCGGGCGGCCCGGCCGGACAGGGCGACGCGGCGAACCTGCTGAAGCCGGCGCTGGCGCGCGGCGAACTGCGCACCATCGCCGCCACGACCTGGTCCGAGTACAAGAAGTACTTCGAGAAGGATCCGGCCCTGGCGCGCCGCTTCCAGCTGGTGAAGGTGGAGGAGCCGACGGAAGAGCAGTGCGTGCTGATGATGCGCGGCATCGTTCCGGCGCTCGAGAAGCACCACAACGTGCGCATCCTGGACGAAGGTCTCACGGCGGCAGTGAGGCTGTCGCACCGCTACCTCGCCGACCGCCAGCTGCCCGACAAGGCCGTGAGCGTTCTGGATACGGCCTGCGCGCGCCTGGCCCTGGGGCAGAACGCGACGCCCGGCCGATCGAGGACGCGCAGCGCGACATCGACGATCTGGACGTGCAGAGCCGATCCTCGAGCGCGAAGCCGCCGTCGGGCGCGGACCACACCGAGCGTCTGGCCGCCATCGCGGAGAAGCGTGCCAACGCAAAAGCGGACTTGACGCGCTGATGGTGCGCTGGGAAAGCGAGCGCGAACTGGTGACGAGAATCCGCGAGATTCGCGAGAAACTCGAAGCCGCACACGCTTCGGGCAGGAGCGGTAGCGGCGGCTGCCGCTCCGCAGGCTGCCGCAGCGACAGCGAGCGCGGCGGCCGTAGCGCCGCTGGATGCTCCTCCGGCGCTCCCTCCGGATCCGGTGGAGTTGCGTGCGGAACTGGACAAACTCAACACCGAACTCGAGACGCTGCAGGGCGAGAATCCGCTGATGCGCGTCTGCGTGGACGCGCAGATTGTGGGAGAAGTCATCTCCGGCTGGACCGGCATCCCGGTGGGCAAGATGCTGAAGGACGAGATCGCCACCGTTCTGAAGCTGGAAGAGCACCTGGGCGCGCGGGTCATCGGACAGAGCCATGCGCTCGAAGGGATCAGCCAGCGCATCCGCACCTCGCGCGCGGGCCTGGACGATCCGCACAAGCCGGTCGGCGCCTTCATGCTGGTGGGGCCGAGCGGCGTCGGCAAGACCGAAACCGCGCTGGCGCTCTCCGACCTGCTGTATGGCGGCGAGCACAACGTCATCACCATCAACATGTCGGAGTTCCAGGAAGCGCATACCGTCTCGACGCTGAAGGGCTCGCCTCCGGGATACGTCGGCTACGGCGAGGGCGGCGTGCTGACCGAAGCGGTGCGGCGGCGCCCCTACTCGGTGGTGCTGCTGGATGAGGTGGAGAAGGCGCATCCGGACGTGCTCGAACTGTTCTTCCAGGTGTTCGACAAGGGCATGATGGAAGACGGCGAAGGCCGCGAGATCGACTTCAAGAACACCATCATCATCCTGACTTCCAACGCCGGCACCGATACGATGATGAAGCTGTGCGCCGATCCGGAGACCATGCCCGGCCCGCATGGGTCTGGTGAAGGCGCTCAAGCCGGAGCTGAACAAGATCTTCAAGCCGGCGTTCCTGGGCCGGCTGGTGATCATCCCGTACTTCCCGATCCGCGACGAAGCCCTGAAGAAGATCATCGTGCTCAAGCTGGCGAAGATTCAGCGGCGCTTGCAGGAAACGCACAACATCGACTGACCTACGACCCCGCGCTGATCGAGGAAGTGGCGAAGCGCTGCACGGAAGTGGAGAGCGGCGCCCGCAACGTGGACAACATTCTCACCAATACGCTGCTGCCGGATATTTCCCGCCAGTTGCTCGGCAAAATGGTGGAGGGTCTTCAAGCCCGATTCCATCCGAGTTGGCATTGGCGAGGACGGATCCTTCGCGTATTCTTAGGAGAGCACATCAGGTGTATGCCGCTGGCAGCGGCCCCGGTAGCTATCCGGGGCCGCGAACCGGTCTGACGCGCCGAAAGGCGGCGCCGGCTGTCTTATTGGAGGAGTAGCTTTGGCTCGGACTCAGATTGACCGCCCATTCCGGCTGAAGTGCACGCTCGGCGACGATGCGCTGCTGCTCGAAAGCTTCACGGGTTCCGAGCGCATCTCCACGCCCTACCACTACGTGTTACGAGTGCTGGCCGAGAGCGCGGACCTCGACATCATCGGGCTTCTGAAGAAGCCGTTGGTAGTGACCATCGTCTTGACCGACAAGCAAGAGCGTCATATTCACGGCAATATCCGGTCGATGAAGCTCCTCGCGACCGGGGATGACGGCCTGGCTGCCTACCAGATCGAGATGACGCCGTGGTTCTGGTTTCTGCACCTCTTTTCCGATTGCCGTATCTTTCAGAACAAGAGCGTTCTCGACATCGTAAAGCAGGTCTTTAGCGACCGGGGCTTCACCGATTATCGGGACGACACGCAAGGTTCGTACCAGCCCGTGGAATACTGCGTTCAGTACCGCGAAACGGACTTCAACTTCGTTTCCAGGCTGCTGGAGCAGGAAGGGATCTTCTACTACTTCGAGCAAAACAACGAAAAAGCCACGATGGTCCTGGCGGACGTCAAGGAAAAGTTCACGGAATGCCCCCATCAGGGCACGGTCCAGTTCATGCCAGCCACCGGCGGGGTTCTGGCAGAGGACACCATCAACAAACTGGAACAGGAGGTTCAGGTCCACACCGGCAAGGCTTCCCTGACCGACTACGATTTCGAGAAGCCCGCGAGCGACCTGTCGGCCACCGAGGAATCCCAGGATGCGGAAACCGCCGGCGAGTTCTATGATTTTCCTGGCAACTACACCGTAAAAGGCGAGGGCGATCGCTACGCCCGGGTCAGACTGGAGGAGCAGGAAGTCAAACTGGTGACGATTCGCGCCGAAGGCAACTGCATGGGCCTGGAATGCGGGTACAAGTTCAAGTTAAAGGATTTCTATCGCGACGCTGCCAATATCGATTACGTGATTACGTCCCTCTCGCAATCGGGGCAGAACCCCAGCTACCGTTCCAACGCCGATCTCTCCGCTTTCAAGTACTCGAACCATTTCGAAGCGATTCCGGCTACAGTGGCGTTCCGGCCGCCGCGGATCGCGAAGAAGCCGGTGATTCGACGGTGTTCAGACGGCGGTTGTGGTTGGCAAGTCCGGTGAAGAAATCTGGACCGATCAGTACGGCCGGGTGAAGGTCCAGTTCTACTGGGACCGCGCCGGGACCGACGATGAGAATAGCACCTGTTGGATTCGCGTCTCGCATGCCTGGGCGGGGAAGATGTGGGGGACCATCTACCTGCCGCGGATTGGCCAGGAAGTAATTGTCAGCTTCATCGAGGGAGATCCGGACCGGCCCATCGTAACTGGGCGCGTCTATAACGCCGACCAGATGCCTCCCTACACCCTGCCCGACGAGCAGACCAAGAGCACGCTGAAGTCGCTGAGTTCGAAGGGAGGCGGCGGATTCAACGAGCTTCGCTTCGAGGATAAGAAGGGCAGCGAACAGGTTTTTCTGCACGGCGAAAAGAACCTGGACATCCAGGTGAAGAACGACCGGATGGAAAACATCGGCAACAACCGGTCACTCACCGTCGAGAAAGACAAATACGAGAAGATCAAGGGCAATGAGCACAACCATACGGTAGGCAACCGGGTCGAGAAGATCGAGGGCAACCACGAGCTTGATATCACCGGCAACGAGGGGATCAAGATTACCGGCAACCATTCGCTGGAAGTTACCGGGAACGTCGTCGAGAAGGTCACGGGCAACCAGAGCACTGAAGTAACGCAGAACCTCTACATCAAAGGCATGCAGGTGGTGATTGAAGCGTTAACGGGCCTGACTATCAAGATGGGTCCGAATTTCATCACCCTCGACCCGTCCGGAATCGCGATCAGCGGCGTGCCGATGGTGCAGATCAACAGCGGCGGCTCAGCGCTCTCCGGTTCTCCCGGCCAGCCCGTGACGGTGAACGCGCCGACGGATCCCGTAGCGGCGGACAACGCCGACCCTGGCGCCACCGGATCGCCCGCGAGTCCTCACGTCGCGCCGGTCAAAAGCATATCGCTTAGCAACATCTCGCCCGTCTCAAAGAGTGGGCCAGCGGACGAACCGGATCGGCCGGCGCCCGCTGCCGCAGCCGGCGGGGGATCCACAGCTTCGGTAGTGGACCGCGCGACCTTCCCAAGAGACCACGACGCCGTAGCCCAGGCCGAGGCTTTGAAGAAAGCCGCTGAGGACGGCGTTCCGTTCTGCGAGGAATGCGAGAAAGCGAAGAAGAAGGCGGAACAGGAACAGGCGCAAGGGTCGGGGGGTAGTTCCGCGGAGGCGCCGGCCGACGAGGAAATGGACCAATAGCCATGGCAAACCCGAACCGCGATCGGATTATCGAAACCTTGTGGCCGGAGGGGCTATCCTCCCGCGTGAATGTATGGATGATCCTGGACGGGGCTCGCGATGAGAAGATCTTCAGCGCGGTGGACCGGACCTACCAGGACAAGTGTTGCCTCTACAGCGGCGACCTGCCCTGGCAGCTGCAGATGGCCGCGCCGTACCTGGTGCAACTCGACAAAGAGGACCGGTTCACCCGCTACTTCATCGATCACGGCTGGGGCAACAGTTGGGGTGTGTTCTTTCGCAGTGAGACCACCATTCGGAATCTCCGCCACCACTTGCGGGGGTTTCTTCGGGTGCGCGACGAGGCGGGGCGGCGCCTGGTCTTCCGGTATTACGATCCTCGCGTTTTGCGCATCTATCTTCCCACCTGCAACAAAGAGGAACTACGGACCGTATTCGGTCCCATCGATCAGTTCCTCGTCGAGGACGAAGATCCTTCCAACGTCACCGAATACAGCTTCGACGGCCAGCGTCTGCAGATGAAGAAGACAGGGGTGGCCGGGAGCGTCCTGGGCGCATAAATCCCGGGACCTCGGCTAGTGGGTCATGGCGTACACCACGTAGTTGACGCCGACGCGGATGGCAAGACCCGAGAATTTCTCGGGATAGTGCGGCGCATCGGCCCACTCCCACGCGTCGCCAATGTCGGAATTATACGAGATGGCCACCATGACCCGGCCTTTGTCATCGTAAATGGCCCGCCAATGCGCTCCGATTCCGTTGTTCTTATAGCCCAGGCGCAGGTGGGCTTCCCCGGGAATCTGGTAACGATCGTTCAAATCGTAAACGGTATGAAAGATGGGGTCGGCATCGTCAATCTCGACGATGGGGCGGTCCGGAAAGACCATCTTCATGGACTTCTCGAAGACCTCCCACTCGACGGTGCCGTGGAGGTCATCGGCCATGAAGAACCCTCCGCGCAGAAGGTATTCGCGCAGCGCCTTGGCCTGGTCTTGTGTAATGCCCCACTCACCCACCTGGACGGCATATAGCCAGGGCCAATCGAACTGTTCCCCTTCGTCGAGGTTGATTGGCTGTTCGACGGACCGCACGTGGATGCGGGTCAGACGCCGGACAGCAAGCGAGAAATGCCGGTCGGCGCGGGGGTAGTCTTGGGTCCAGAGCGACAGGCCCAGTCGCCAGTCACCATCGAAACGCCCTCGATAACCGTCGTTCTCGCCGGGTGGAAACATGAGCCGGGCGAAGGCCCACTCCGTCCGCTCCTGCCAGTCGGCGGGTGTTTCGAAAGAGGAGTACTCGACGCCGTGATACTGATGGAACGGACGCTGCGCACACAGCACTCCCCCCACCAACAGGCCCACCATAGAACGCGATACGCGGCCCCAGTTCATTCGCCCGCCCTTTCCCGGAGGATACCACCGGGCGGGTGCGCGGCATCAACGGACCGCGATCATCTCGGTTCCGTTCCCGGCAACCGGGATGGGAGGTCATAGGTCTGCCGGGAACTGAAGAACGGACCGACCATTATTGTTCGTCGTGCTCTACGCCGCTGTTCCAGAACTGATACATTTCCTCGGCGGCAGGGATTTTAACGGGCCGGACCAATCGGAAGCCGAGCCATTGCGCGTCGGTCATGTACCAGATGCTCTTCGGCAGTTGCGGATCCTGCTGTTTCCACGACGCATCTGACGCCACCCGGGCCGCGCAACGATTCGCCGGGGCCGGATCGTTCCAGGAACCACCGCGCGCCACCTGCGGATACGGGGCCGTCGCCTTCACCAGCGGATTAATTCTGCTCTCACCGGGCTTATATGGCGCGTATTGATCGAGGGTCCATTCCATCACGTTGCCCAGCATGTCGTAGAGGCCCCATGGGTTCGGCTTCCGCGTGGCGACTTTCTCGTACTTGCCTGCGCTGTTGCCCGAAAACCAGGCGTACTCGGGAAGCGCTGAGGCGTCGGCGCCGAAGAAGTACGGCGTCGTAGTCCCGGCGCGGCAGGCGTACTCCCATTCGGCTTCCGTCGGAAGTCGATAGAACTCCCCGGTTTTGGCGCTCAGCCACTCGGCGTATTTGTTCGCCGCATGTTGGGTCATGCTGATGGCGGGAAATCCGTTGATGCCCATTCCGAAACTCATCTCGACGTAAGGCCGTGTGGGACCCGCGACAGCGTCCACCAGGGAATCGGCGGTGGCCACCTTCCCCGTCTGATGCGAGAACATGAACAGCCGGTACTCATCCCAGGTCACCTCGTGGGCCTGCATCCAGAATGCATCCACCCGGACTCTGTGCTGCGGTTGCTCGTCGGGTTTGCGCTCCGGATCCGACGCGGGCGATCCCATTTCGAAGTCTCCCGCGGGAATCGGAACCATGTCATAGGTCACGGTGCTGTTCGGGATGGTGAGGGAGTACTTACCCGAATGCGCGGCGCCCTGCTGATGCTCGACGATACGCTGGTGAAGACGCCGGGCCGTTTCGTGCTCGTCGATGGGCGAGACGTCGACAGAACTCCGCAGTCCCATTCCTTTGGGCCATACGGCGCCCTGGGCGATCCAGTTCTTGAGCACCAGCGAGCCTTTCCTCGGAAAGCCGCGGACCGCCAGGCGGCATCGCGCCTTGGTTGGACCGCGGCAGGGTGGCCAGTCGATATAGCGGACTGAGGTCCGGTTTCCCGGGCACAATCGCCTTTCGGTCCACCAATGCGGCCCGGGACGTGAGAGCTACGCCGCCGGCCGCCTTGGTGGAACTGTGGCACGCAAGGCACTGCTCCTCCAGGATCGGTGCAACGTCCTTGGCAAAGTCGATGGTTTGCGCACGGCCGGCGATGCTCGCACCGGCGGCGAGCAGCAGCGGTATGATAGCCCTTCCCACTCTCTACACCACCTTGTTCACACCCGGACGAGCCAGAGGTGGGACTTCGTGGCTGCCCTTCCAATCGATAACGTCGGGCACCCGTTTCTCCTGCGAGTTCAACGCCTGGTCCCAGGTGACAGTCTGGCCCGTATAGGCGGCCATTCGTCCCATCAGCGCGAGCATAGTGCTGGTGGCCATGCGCTTTCCGTCGTTGATCGGATCGCCTTTGCGGATGGCGGCGAAAAAAACGTCGTGTTCCCGCTGGTACATGTCATACGGCTGGCCACTCCAGGACCAGTTGACCTTGCCTTCAATGCGGGGCCGCGGACCGCGACCAATGGTGCAGGAGCCTTCGCTGCCCAGAATGTAGTCCGAGTTCTCGTTGTAGCAGTTCTCGATCTGCCGGTTGGCCATGAACGCGCGGACTCCATTCGGATACAGGTAGTTGACCTCGAAGTGGTCATAGATGTTTCCGCCCTCGGCCGGGATTACACGTCCGCCCACCCCGACGCAACTTACCGGTGGCTCGTCGTTCATCGCCCAGGCGATCTTGTCCACGCTGTGGACTGCCTGCTCCACCAGCGAATCGCCGCACAACCACACGAAGTTGTACCAATTTCGGATCTGCCACTCGATGTCGCTCATACCGGAGGGACGGGTGCTGGCCGGCGGCATGGGTTTTACCGGGCTCGTATAGTAAGTGGCGTAGTAGGCGATGAGCTTGCCGATAGCTCCGTCTTTCACCTGCTGGAACGTGTCCTGGATCATGTTGTTGTACCGCCAGCAGAAACCCGCCACTAGCGACAACTTCTTCTGTTTGGCTGCTTCCACAGTGCCGAGCACGGAGCGGATTCCGGGCGCGTCGGTGGCCACCGGCTTTTCGCAGAAGACGTGCTTGCCGGCTCCGATACAAGCCGCCAGGTGGACCGGACGGAACCCGGGCGGCGTCGCCAGCAGGATCACGTCGGCGCTGTCCACCACCTTCTGGTACGCGTCCAAGCCGAGGAACTGCTTCGACGATTCGACCTTGACGCGATCCGAAATCCGCTGGATCTTCTTCAAGGTGGCGAGCGACTGGTCAATCCGCTCCTGATCGACATCGGCGACGGCCACGAGTTCGTTCAGATCGTCGGCCCGCAACGCCTGCGAAGCGGCGCCCGTCCCCCGTCCTCCGCAACCCACCAATCCGACTTTGATGGCGTTAGTCACGGTTTGGGCGGACAGAATGGCCGGGAACCCAGTGATTGCGGCAGCGCCCAGCGCTCCCGATGCTTTCAGAAATGCGCGGCGGTCCTGAGTAGGTTGGTCTTTGTTCATTTTGGTTGGGATTCCAGAAGATGTTTCTAGTTTCAGGTTATAACGCCGTTGCACGTGATGGTTTGGGGGGCCGTCCGACTGAGGACCCTTCACTGTGACCTAGTTACGAAGCGGGATGATCTCCAATCAAACTTCCCAGACTGAATCGAACTATGGGCCTGGGACTCGGCCGCAGTTCGCCTCACTTCAGGAGGAAATTACGCATGTGCTCAGTCGCACGTACGAGGGGTGTCTGTTTCTTCTTCTTCGTCTGTCTGCTGGTAGCCTTCATTTCGATGCCGGCATACGGACAACAAGTGTTCGGCAACATTTTGGGAACGGTTACGGGGGCGTTCGGGATTCCCGCCGATAATACGTTCGGGAACTACCCGATCTACTCGCTCTGGGGGCCGATCTTCGTTCAGCAGGATCTGTCTGTGATGAAGCGCTTCAACGCGTTTGGAGAGGGTCGATACTTCGAAATCCGAGGGGAGTCGTTTAACGTGTTCAACCATACCAACCTGGCTGATCCCAATAACGACATCACCAGTCCGCAGGTGGGTCAGATCACGAACATCTTCGCGCCGGTGGCGACCATGCGCCGCTTCCAGTTCGCCGTGCGATTCAACTTCTGACTGTCACGTTCATCCTGAGACTTTGGACGGGAGCGGTGGTACCGCTCCCGATTTTTGTGTGCATCCTGAAGTCATGAATCCACAGAACGAGGAGTCCATCCGAAAGCATCTGCTCGAATTGCTGAAAGGCGGCGGAGCTCACGTCGATTTCGAGACGGCAATCAAGAACCTGGAGCCATCCCTTCGCGGCAGGAGACCGAAGGGAGCCGATCATTCTGCCTGGGAAATCCTGGAGCATATGCGCATTGCCCAGTGGGATATTCTCGAATTCTCGAGGAACGCGAAGCACGTGTCGCCCCAATTTCCTGACGGGTACTGGCCCGCGACCCAGGCTCCTCCCGATGAGAAAGCCTGGGATCAGACCGTAGCGGCCTTTCGTTCGGACCTTCAGGCAATGGCAGACTTGGTTGCGGACAAGTCCACGAACCTCCTGTCCAAGATCCCGCACGGCGACGGACAAACGATATTCCGTGAGGCACTACTGGTGGCGGATCACAATGCCTACCACCTTGGGCAACTCGTATTGCTGCGGCGTCTGCTAGGGTCGTGGAACCCGGATTGAGACTGACACTCGAATCGCATTTTGACATATCCTTTTATTGCGAAAACGCATCGGTGGCCGGACTGCGATAGGAGAACCGATCATGAGCAAGAAGTCGAGGCGCATCGGAAGGCGCGAGTTCCTGGCGGCCTCAGCCGGCTTGCCGTTACTTGCTCAGAGCACGGGTGCAAAATCCCTGGCGGGACGTCGAGTTCGGGTGGTGCCCAATTTCCACCCCGCCAGTTGCGGATGGCTGACGAACTTCGCGAAGGAACGCGTCTACTGCGCGAACAGTTACTTCGATCACCTCGACCGCGTGCGCGACGATCCGGACTACGCCTTCGTCATCTCCGAAGTGAACAACATGATCGCGATGTTGAATTTTAAACCGGACCGGTTTGAGGAGCTCAAATCGCGGTTGAAGGAAGGCCGGGTTGAGGCAGTGAACGGGTTTTTTCTGGAATCCACCATCAACCTGTCCGGCGGCGAAGCCCTGGTCCGGCTCGGCATCGAAGGTCTGCGGTGGCAGAAGCAGATGCTCGGGATTCGTCCGCGCTTCGCCTGGACCATCGACGTGTGCGGCACCCACGATCAGATGGCGCAAATCGCCACCGGCCTTGGTTTGGAGGCCATGATCTATACCCGTAAGAATCCCACCGGCAGCGCTGTGCACTGGAGCGAATCGCCCGATGGTACGCGAGTGCTTACGTTGTCGCCGGGCCACTACAGCGAACTCGGCGCGCTGATGAACAGCGCGGATCCTCTTACTCCGAAGCAGTTTCAGGAGATCGAGCAAGCTCTTGATGAGAAATTGAAGATCACGCCTGACAGCGCGCCGATCCTGGTGCTCGCCGGAGGAGGCGATTACGCACTCGCGCCGAAGCGGAAAGAGAATCCGCGCGAGTTCTTAGAACAGTGGAAGCAGGACTCCGCCCATCCGGAGGTCCGTTTCACTACTCTCACCCAGTACTTCGACGAGCTTATGCCCGGCGTGAAGTCCGGCAAGATCAAGATTCCCACGATGCGTGGCGGGACGGCGTACGACTTTAACGCGTTCTGGATCGAATGTCCCCGCGTGAAGGCCGGATTTCGTAGGAATGAGCACGCTCTGCAGGCGGCCGAGATGCTGGCTACCGCCGCCAGCCTTCAGGGCCGGCATCCCTATCCCGCGCAGGAGTTGTATAACGCCTGGCTGCTGACGTTCCTCAGCATGGATCGGAATACGCTGTGGGGATCGGCCGGCGGCATGGTCTTCGAGCACGCAACGTCGTGGGACGTGAAGGATCGCCTGGGCTGGGTGGAACAGCATTCGGCCGCAATGCTGCAATCGGCCGGCGAGGCGTCGCTGGCTGCGGGCGACGGGATTGGCTTGTTTAATCCGGCCAACTGGAAGCGAACGGATCCGGTGATGCTGCCGATATCCGACGGGATTGAAGCCGTGGTGTGCCAGGCTGCGGGTGAGGGCTCCACGTTGTGCATTCCGAATCTGCCGTCCTCGGCGATCGGAGCTTGGCGCCGGGCGTCCAAGCCGCCCGCTGCGGCGGCCTCGGTTACGCTGCCCGCAACCATCGAGACCCGGCATTACAGCGCTCGCATCGATCCGAAATGCGGCTCCATCGTTAGCCTGAAACTGAAACCCGGCGGACGTGAGATGCTGGGCGGTCCCGCGAACGTGCTGGTGGCGGAAAGGCCGAAATCGCAGAAGCAGGGCGATCCTGGTGACTTCATCCTCGACCGTCCCGATCGCAACCGGTTGGACTCATCGAACGATCACGAGCAGGCCATTCGTGTGGAACAGGGCCCCGTGGCCACCATCGTCCATGTCGAAGGGCCCTTCTTCGGAGGCGGGCTTTCACGGCGTACGATGCGCTTCTACAATGAACACCCGCGCATCGATTTCGAGACCGAACTGAATGATCTGCCGAACCTCACGGTCGTGGTGGCTGAATTCCCGCTGGCGGGAGACGTGAACGAAGTGCGGCGCGGCGTCCCGTACGGATTCTCGCACGGAGCCTGGGCGAAACCGAATCCGGACCTGCATGGTTGGACCAAGGGCATCACGCCCGCGGTGCGTTGGTCCCATTATGCGCTGGCTTCGGGAGGTGGCGCGGCCATTCTCGACCGCGGTGTGACCGGCCGCGAAATCAACGGCAACATACCCGTCATCTATCTCTACAACGCTACCGACAAGTATTACGGCTACCCGAATCCCTGGCTGAGCGGCAAAGGAAAGCACCTCCTGGAATACGCGGTTGTGTTCCACAACGGCGATTGGCAAAAGGCGCGCATCCCGCACATGGCCTGGGAGTACAATTGTCCGCCCGTTCTGGTGCCGGGACGCGCGGCAGCTGCCGCCAAATCGATTCTCACCACCTCCGAGAACGTCATCGTGGAATCGATGCGGCGCGTCGGCGATCAGATCGAAGTTCGGTTGGCGGAGTGTCTCGGCATTGCCGGGACCGCCGAGGTGGCGCTGGCTCTCCCGCACAAATCGGCCGCGTTGACGGATCTGAACGGCGGGAATGCCAGACCCTTGTCGCGGACTCCGCGTTACACCTTCCCGGTTCGCGCGCAGCAGATCGTCACACTGCGTTTCCGGACTTCTTCCAGCGTGGAAGAGCCCAAGCCACTGACCCTGTGGGATCCGATAGTGCCCAAGGGCAAGCTGGCAACCATGCACGAGTATTCGAATGAGAAGGGGCACCCGCCCCGGGGAAACTAGATGCAACGCAACTCGAACTGCCTCGCAAAGCTTGACCGTATGAAGAAGGCGCTGGCCCACCAGGAGCCCGATCGTGTTCCGATCAGCGACTTCTTCTGGGGCAGTTTTCTGAAACGCTGGCGTGAAGAACTCGGCCTCGCGGCGGATACCGACATCTACCGTCATTACGACCTCGACTGGCAGGTGGTGAGTCCGAACATGGACCCGCACATCAAACCGTTCGAAATCATCCGCGATGATGAGAACGAAGTGACCGTCCGCACAGGCTTCGAAGCCGTGATCCGCAAGAAGTTCGACCAGGCCATGCCGGCGTTTCTGTCGTTCGATACGAACACGCCGGAGAAACTCGAAGCGTTTCAGTTCGATGATCCCTGGGACGATCGCCGGTATCATTCAGGCGGCGACGACCAGATCAACGGCGTAGGCGACGGGTTTGCGCGAAACCTGGCGCCGTGGGTGGACCGCCTGAACGCCGTCTGGGAGGACTTCCCCACGTTCGGTTCGGTGTGCGAGGCACATGAGATGATCTGGCGCGTTATCGGTACCGAGAACGTCATGCTGTGGATGGGTGAGTACCCCGACGTGATCGCGCGCTTCGTCGAGCGGTTGCACGAGTTCAACCTCGGGCTGCTGAGGGCGCAGATCAAGGCTGCGGATGGCCGGCTGGACGGTGTCGTGATCTGGGGCGACGTCGCCTACAAGAAAGGAATGCTGTTCTCGCCAGTCTTCTGGCGGAAACATTTCAAGCCCGGCGTGAAAGCGATGATCGACGAGTGCCACAGCCACGGACTTCCGGTGATCTATCACGGCTGCGGGAATGTCAGCCGAATCTTCGAGGATTTCATCGAGATCGGCGTGGATGCCTACAATCCGCTCGAGGCCAAGGCCGGTCTGGACGTGGTAGACCTCCGCGAGAAGTACGGCCATCGCATCGGCTTTTGTGGAAACATGGATGTCCAGATCTGGGCCGCTGGTACGAAGGAAGAGTTGAAGGCTGCTGTCCTCCGCAAGCTGAACGCGGGCAAGGGCGGCGGGCTCATTTTCCAGTCCGATCACTCTGTGCCGGGCAATGTGTCGGGCGAAAACTACGACTACGTTGTCAAGATGGTGCGTGAGTTCGGCAAGTATCCGCTGCAGTTGGGCGAATACGACATACCATCGTGATCAGCCGGCAATCCCCTTCCGCACGGTCTTCTCCACCGCGGCGGCCGGCTGGCGGTCTTCACGAAGCAAACAACCGACCGCGCCGGTATCATGCGGCTTACCGAAGTGCCGGAACGAAAAACGTCATCGGTAAAGGCGCTGGAAGGCGCTGCACTGAGTCGTTTCGAAATCAGGCGCTCGCGGACGACTTGGCCGTTCCCTTTCCAGTCTCGGCGGCCAGCAGGTCCGCCAGCACGCGGCTGTGCGATCCGCCTGGCAGCAATGTCACGCGTGCGCCGCTCTCCACTACCTTCTGCGTCTCCAGGATTTCGAACAGCGCTCCGCATACCACGGGTTCGCGCGCGATCTCCTGCAGCGCCTGGCCCAGCGTGTTCGGCCGGATCGCAGCCGCCTTCGCGAATTCGATGGACGCCTCGCGCTCCGCCGAACTGGTGATGACGCTCACTTGGTTCGCCCCCGCCTGCTTGATTGCTGACGTCACCTGCCGGAGGCGGTTCACTACCTTTTCTTCGATCTGGCGGATCATACCCGCGTCTCTGAAGATGCACCTTGCGGATGTATACCGACCCCAACTGATATCCCCACGCCTGCGATTTGCCGGACACCTCCGTGCGTACCGTCTGGCTCATGGTGTGCCGCGTCTCCAGCATCTGCGCCAGCGGCATGTTGCTCAGACACCGCACCGTCGCGTTACTGATGTTGGCCAGCAGGGATCCGCGCGGATCGGTGTTGTTGAACAGGTACGACACCGGATCGCTGACCCACATCTCGTACCAGATCCCGATTCCCATCGGCGCGCCTTCCTCCGAGTTCACCGGTTCGCTGCGGCGATACTCCTGATCCAGCCGGAGGTCCAAAATATGGCATTGGCCGAGCAGGTTGATGACGAACGCCGAAGGCCCAATCGCGAATGGAAGGAAGTGGAGTCCCGGCTCGTCCAGTACCTTCACCACCCGTCCGAATAAAACGTAGACGCGGCAGGTGCGCTCATTTACAACGGCGTACAAGCCGAAAGCCCGGGCAAACCCGAGCAACACGGGAAGCCCGATCAGCATCGTCAGGAACGTGGCCACTGCGGAAGCCAATAGCGCCGTCATCGCCGCACCTCCAGGTAGACCCTCTCGGCCTTGTCGTAAAGTTTCAGGCGGACGTTGCGCAGGTAGGCGTCCAGGACGCCCGGACCCGCCCGGTGCAGTTCCGCCAGTTCCGCCGCCATCAGTTTGATCGGCTGCACCTCCGCTTGCGCCTTCAGCGTCTCGATCTCCACGGCGCGCTTGGATTGTTCGATCTTCTGATCGGCTGACGCCTGCGCCAGGCTGATGTCGCTGGATACCTGGTTGTGGGCGGTGTTGATGGCCGCCAGGGCCGATTCCACTTCTGGCGGGGGATCGATGCCCGTGATCAGCGAAGCGTCCAGCGCCACGCCGTAGCGCGCCGGGGCCGACCGGCACTCCTGGTCCATGTACTCGTTCAGGTCCCGCAGGTTCTTCCGCAGATCGTTGATGGAAACCCCGGTCACCTCGCTCCCCGGTATAGTGGCCTGCACCGCGCCACCGCCTGCCAAGGGTGCCGCCTTCGCCTCGAAGTTCGCGATGCGCTGGCGCAGCACCGATACGAAGTAGCCCATCACGTGGACGAGCGGCCGCTTGATGCCGAACAGGAACGCATACAGGTTGGCTTCGCTCACGCGATAGCGGATCTGGCCCGTCAGCCCGGTGTTCAATTGATCCTTGGTCACCGCCTCCAACCGCGTTCCGCGTTCGTTCGCCTGTGGATCTTCCAGGTCCAGCGCCATGTTGATGGTATTGGTCGCGATGGATACCTTATGGATCTTCTCCCAAGGCATCTTCAGATACGGGCCGCCCGGCGGGATCACGCGAACCAGCGGATAACGGTAGCGCGTTCGTTCTTCCTCGGTCAGGAACTCACCCATCGGTGTGTCGAGCGTCGTCTTCCCGTCCGCCACCCGCTCCGCCCGCCCGAATACGGTTTTGACGGCGCGCTCGTTCTGATCGATGGTGTAGACCCCGAGCAGCACCACGCGCAACAGGAACCATGCGAAGAAACCAATGCAAAATCCGACTAGTATCGTCACTTGCTGCCTCTTGTCGAGTTTAATGGGGGGCGGACTGAGTCAGCGCCTCCCGCACAGTTAGCGCTGGGGCGGGCGAGCCTGCGGACCAGGCGCACGCTGTCTGCGCTTCTGATATTCGTCGTAGGCCTGCTGCCCGACTTTCTCGCGCAGGTAGTCGTTGTATTCCTTGATCAAAGCCGGATCTCGCGGAGAACCGTAAATGTCGGTGGATTTGTACTTGCCCTCGTCGAACTTCTTCTTGGTCCACTCGTCATGAACGTGGGTGATCTCGGCTTCCTCGATCAATTCCTTTACCAGGTGCGGCGGGATGAAGTAGACTCCTTCACGATCCCCGAATACGACGTCTCCGGGCATCACAGTGGCGTGGCCAATGCGCACAGGAACGTTGATGCCCGTCACCATGAGGTTCATGATTGCGGGCGGCACGGCGGCGCGGTAGTAACCGGACATGCCGAACTCGGCGATACCCTGCAAATCGCGGATCGCGCCATCGATGACAAACCCGACTCCAGTTGTCTTCCAGATGTAGTACGCCAGGTTGTCGCCGACGATGCCGCCCGCGTCCACGTTACCGAGGGCGTCCGCCACGAAGACGTCGCCCTTCTGCAGCATGTCGAGAGCGGTCTGATGCGAAAGGCGGCCGGGATTCTTCTGCCGCCACGCTTCCTGGTCCACGTCCGACACGTCTGGGCGAGACGGCATGAGTTGCAGGGTCATCGCCCGGCCCACCATGATCTTGCCCGGTGAGAGGATATGGAACCCATCCACGTACTGGTTCGGATAGCCGCGCCGGACAATGGGGAGCACCTCTTCGGCGGACATCTTCTTGAACTTCTCCAGGAGTTCGTCAGGGACTTTCGGCCGCCCATCGGGAAATCGGTCGAAGGGGTTCTGCGGCGTGTAGCGAATCATCTGGTCGCGCGACAACTGGAAGACCTGCGCCTGGGACGCTGGCGCCAGTGAAAGGATGCCGAAAGCCGCCGCGATCAGGAGCGATGGCCCGGCCGTTGTTGAATATCCGGTTTTTGTGAGCGTCACGTTGATCTCATTCCTCATCGACTGCGGGACTTCGCCGAGCGGGCGATAGGCCCTTGAGCAGAGTATCAGAAGTGCAGTGCGCTCGTCGCCTACTTCACCACCACCGTGACTCTCTCGGAATCCTCACCGCCCGGGCCAGTCACCTTCAGCACGTAACTCCGCGTCTTCAGGGGATGGTCACCGAAACAGCCCCGCTCCGGTGACGCGAGGGTCTGCCCCAGCCCGCCTCCAGCCTGGACCGTCACGGGCTTCAGATCGCCGACATCGTAATTGGTCGCGTTCTGGGCTTTGAAACACAGCGTCACCAACTCGCCGGGTTTCACCTCAAGCTTGTTCACCGACACATCCACCAACTTCGGACGGGGCGGACCCACTTCCACGGCCACGGAAGCGATCGCAGCCTGTCCCTTGTCATCTTCGGCGGTCAGATGATAGGTGGTTGTGTGCGGGGGCACAATGTCGAAGCACCGGGCAACGGTGGGCCACAACTCCTCGATGGGCGGGCTCAGCCGGACCGATTTGGCGTTTTCCACGCCGTAGCAGAGCACTGTCTTATCGCCCCGGCCGATCTTCGGCGAGGCTGCATAGAACTGCGTGATCCGCACTGCCTGCGGCGCTTTTGCATCCACGGGCCGCGGGCCGCCCAGGAAGCGGGCCGGCCGCATGCGCATCATGAATATTAATAGGGCAATGGCGAGTAAAATGACATGCCGGAGTTTCATCAACGGGATTAGACACCGGCGAGGTGACGCAGGTTCTCGCCAAAAATCAGGGACGCTTCCTCCGCCTTGAGCCCGAGTTCGTACAGCGCCTTGGCTTGGGCCTCAAAGACGGCCCCGTTCCAACCACGCGGGAAGAATGACGAATCGGTGCCAAACAGCAGCCGGCGCGGCCCCAACAGGTCCAGAACCCGGCGAAATACGCCCCGGAGGTCGAGTCCTTCGAAGTGCATCCACCGGTTCGAACTCGACGTGTCCAGAAACACATTCGGGCACAACTCGGCCACCATCAGCGCCTCGCGCAGGTATCCGGCCCCGAAATGCGGGATCACAAAGCGAAGCTGCGGATACCGGAGCGCTACCGCGTGGAGGTCGATCGGGTTCGAATATCGCATGTCGAACGGCGACGCGAGCCCGAGTTTCGGACGCACACCCACGCTCAGCACGCCGCAATGGACAAACACCAGGGCCGAGGGACGCGTCGCGGCGACCACGTCGAGCACGGCCAGCGAGGCGTCGTCCTGCACCGTGTAGCGGTGCATCGCCGGGAATAGGCAAACTGCGTGCATGCCACGATCCAGGGCGCCTTGCACCCGTACAACTACATCCGGAGCCAGCGGATTCACCATGAAATAGCCCCAGAACCGGGCCGGATACGCAGCCACTGCCGCCGCCACCGAATCCTCGTCACCGGGCAAGCTGGAAATCAGCGCCGCACGCTCCACACCGTGGTGATCCAGTTCCTGAATCCAGGTATGGGCCAGCGCGGCCGGATCCGCGGGAGGCATCTGCCAGCCCAGCAGCGGACCCATGGCCTCGAAGGTCAGTCCCGGTTTCTGCCCAGCCAGCAGCTCAAAGAAGTGGTGCGAAAGGAAATGAACGTGGGCATCGGCGACCCGCATGGGGCCCCAGGGCGACGTTACCATGTCGGGCTATGCCCCTTCCCCACGAGGGTGTTGGTGAGGCCTGCGACATTCTTGACGTTCAACTTCTTCATCATGGTCTTACGATAGCTGCGAACAGTCTGCAAACCCAAATCGAGGAGGACGGCGATCTCCATGGCTAGTCTTGCCTTCCGCAACCATCCGTAGCACTTGGAGTTCCCCGGGGCGTCAGATCATCCAGCCTGGGCGGAGACGCCATAGGCCAGATCGCCCCGCTGTGCCGCACTGAGCAGTGGCCCGCTGCGTCATGGAGGAGCCGCGCTGGCGCTGGCCCGAAAGGTCGGGCATTTATATGCCCCGCGCTTCTACTTGGCCTTCTTGCGTGCCAGGGCCTTGCGCGCCGCCGCGATCACACCGCGCGCCACCAGGTTGTACTTATCCATCAAACCGTCCGGAGTGCCCGATTCCGCATAGGTGTTCTCGATACCGAGGAACTCCATGATGCATGGCTTCGTTTCGGCAACCACCTGCGCGACTCGAACGCCCAGGCCGCTATCCACCAGGTGTTCTTCCGAGACGACGATTGCGCCCGTTTCGGCGGCTGCCTTGGCGATCATGTCGCGATCGAGCGGTTTGACCGTATGGATGTCCACCACGCGGGCCGAAATGCCTTCATTCTCCAACGCCTCGGCCGCGCGGATCGATTCGGCGACTAGCAGCCCGGTAGCCATCAGGGTTATGTCGGTGCCATCCACAACCTGAATCGCCTTACCGATCTCGAATTTCTGATCGGCTCCGTAGATGATGGGCGCCTTCACGCGGCCGCAACGGATGAAGACCGGGCCAACATGGGCGGCGGCAGCCCTTACCAGAGCCTTAGTCGCGGCTTCGTCGGCCGGGGAGATCACCGTAAATCCGGCCAGCGAGCATGCCAGGCTGATATCCTCGATGCTCATCTGCGATGGGCCATCCTCGCCGATGCTGATGCCGCTGTGCGTGCCCACCACCTTCAGATTGACGTTGGGGAACGCTGCCGTCACGCGCAGTTGCTCGAAGCCCTTGTTCAGGACGAAGGCCGAGAAACTGGACACGAACGGGACTTTCCCCGCCGCCGCCAGGCCTGAGCCGATCGCCACCATGTTGGCCTCGGCAATGCCGCACTCGACGAAACGGTCGGGGAACTCCTTGGCGAAGTAGGTGGTCATCGTGGACTTGGACAGGTCCGCGTCGCACACCACCACGTCTTTGTTTTCGCGGCCCAGTTCCGCCACCGCCTTGCCGAACGCTTCACGGGTGGCTAGGCCAAGTTTCAGTTCAAATTTCGTTTTGGCCGGCATCGTCTACGCAAGCTCCTCGAGTGCTTTCTTCGCTTCGTCGTTAGTGGGCGCCATACCGTGGAACTTGGGATTGTTCTCCATGAAGGAGACGCCCTTGCCCTTGATGGTCTGCGCAATAATCGCGGTGGGTTTCCCCTTCGTGGCGGCAGCTTCCGCGAAAGCCTGCTGCAAGGCTGGGATGCTGTGGCCGTCGATGTCGATGACATGCCAGCCGAAGCTCTTCCACTTGTCCACCAGCGGCTCCAGGTCCAGGATGTCCTTGACGAAGCCATCCAGTTGGATCTTGTTGTAATCGACGATGGCCACGATGTTATCCACGTGGTGATAGGAGCCGAACATCGCCGCTTCCCAGATCTGCCCTTCCTGGATTTCGCCATCGCCGAGCACCACGTAGGTGCGCGACGGGCTCTGGTTCAGCCGCGCGGCAAGCGCCATGCCGAGTCCGAGCGAGAGGCCCTCTCCCAACGATCCGGTGGAAGCCTCCAGCGCCGGAATGAAGCGGACATCCGGATGTCCCTGGTAGATGGAGCCCATCTTGCGGAGGTTCTTCAACTCGTCGATGGGAGTGTATCCGCACTCCGCCATTACGGCGTAGAGCACCGGACAGGCGTGTCCCTTGGACAAGATGAAACGGTCGCGATCGGGCCAGTGGGGGTTGGCGGGATCGTGGCGCAAGACATCGTAAAAGAGAGTGACTAGTATTTCTACGGCCGACAGCGAACCGCCCGGATGTCCGGACTTCGCGGCCGTGATCATTTCAATAATGAGACGGCGTGTCTGCTTGGCCACGGCCTGCAGATCAGCGGGGTTGGAGGTCTTTTGCATGCGTAACTCTTCAATGTAGCATCGACACCGACGGTGACACACCTCTATTGTGCATCGCCGCCATCGCCGATTTCAGAGCTACGCCGGAAAGCCTGGTTTTCCCGGCCCGCCGCTCAGGATCGGTTGCCCTGGCCTAGCGCAGCGATTTGCTGGTCCAAAAAGGCCAGCGCCCGCTCGAGTTGTTGAATATAGCGCGGGTTGGACGCGCTGTGAATGTCGTTCAGTACGCGAGTGCGGGAGAGCATAAAACCCTGAAGCTTGCCCTCCTCCTCGTTAGCCTGGGTCCGTTTTCGCTCTGCGAGGCGGACCGCTTGTGCCGCGGCAGCCGATTCAATTTGCGACTCGACCGACTTACTTTCCCAGCCACGAGCCATATACACGAGTATACGGCTCGCCGTCAGGGGATGGTAGCCCCGTTTTCGCCGCGTCGTCCGCGTCGATCAAGGAATAACTGAGACGAGATCCGGATCTCTGGCACTCTCTTCCCGAGATCGAGGATTCTGATGCGGCTTCTATCCCTGTTGCTGCTGGCGGTGTCTGCACCCGCCCAACCATCCGATCCGGCTTACGAGATGCTCCAGAAAGCGTACGACGCACTTCATGCGCGACGTTACGACGAAGCCATCGCCCAATTCGGGCGGGCCGATCGAGATCGCTCCCAAGCGGCCCTCCATCCACAAGGATCTCGCCTACACGCTACTCAAAACAGGTGAAAGTGAAGCCGCCCGCGATCAGTTCCGCGAGGCCATGCTGCTCGATCCCGCTGACCACCACCTTGCCCTGGAATATGCCTTCCTGTGCTACGAGACGAAGCAGAAGGCGGAAGCCCGCCGCATCTTCGACCGGCTCCGGAGAAGCGCCGATTCGCAATCCCGTGCAACGGCGGAACAAGCCTTCCGGAACATCGACCAGCCGCTGGCCGAGGGCATAGCCCGCTGGAAGCAGGCGGTGGATCTGTCCCCGAACAACTTCAGTGCGCACCAGGAACTCGCGCAGTTGGCAGAGGAACGCGACGAATGGACTCTCGCCGCGGAACACTACGAGGCCGCATGGCGGCTTCGTCCCGATCTGCGTGAGCTCCTGCTGGATCTCGGCCGCGTCTGGAAGACCATGGGCCGCGCCGAAGACTCGCGCGGCGCACTGCTGGCCGCCTCGCGAGGCGCGCAGTCGCGTGTCGCTGAGCGTGCTAAAGCATTGAGCCCGGAGCGCTATCCCTATGTCTACGAATTCCGCAAAGCGCTCGAATTGGACCCGGCGAACGTCGATCTGCGCCGGGAACTCGCGTACCTGCTGCTCGAGATGAAGGACAAGGACGCTGCCGAGACCGAATTCAAACTCATCGTCCAGGCCGCTCCGGAAGACATGCTCTCCACCGCGCAGCTCGGATTTCTGCGTCTTGCCAAGAAGGACCTTCCCGGCGCCACCCCGCTGCTCAATCGCGTGCTCGAGAAAGGCGACCCGGAACTCGCCGACCGCGTGCGCGCGGCACTGAAGATGCCGCAGACTTTGAAATCTCGTAACGACACCACCCGGGATCGGGTCGGCCGTGAAGCCAAGGAACTCGCCTACAAAAGCCTGAACGCGGGTTATCTGAAAGATGCGCTGAAGTATCTCACTGTCGCCCACGAAGCCGATCCGGTGGATTTCGAAGTGATGCTGAAGCTCGGCTGGACCTACAACGTGCTCAAACAGGATCGCGACGCGCTGAAGTGGTTCAACCTGGCCCGCAAGAGTCCGGACCCGGCGGTCTCCGCGGAAGCCAATCAGGCTTGGCACAATCTTCGCCCCGCCTATGCGCGATTCCGGACCACCGTCTGGACCTTCCCCTTCTACTCCACCCGCTGGAAGGATCTCTTCGCTTACGCCCAGGCCAAGACCGAGATCCGGATCGGCAGGCTCCCGGTTCGTCCGTACCTGTCGGTCCGCTTCGTCGGGGATACGCGGCAAACCGTGAATGGCGGCATGGTCATCGCTCCACAGTATCTATCGGAGAGCGCGGTCATCGTGGGCGCCGGCGTGATCTCCAACCCCTGGCACGGTGTGACGGGCTGGTTCGAAGCGGGTGAAGCGATGAAGTACGTCACTTCCCGCAAAGACGTGGGGACGATGATCCCGGATTACCGGGGCGGCATTTCCTTCGCCCGTGGCATCGGTGGCCTGTTGACACCCTCCGGGCACGGGTTCTTCGCCGAGACCAACGACGACGGCATCTACGTCAGCCGCTTCCAGAACGATATGCTGCTGTACTCCCAGAACCGGTCCGGTTACACGCTGCCCGCTGCCGAAACCAGCGGGTTTCATGCGCAGCTCTTCTGGAACTGGAATCTCACCGTCGACTCAAAAAGACAATACTGGGCTAACTACATAGAAACAGGGCCCGGCCTGAAGTTGCACGTGAAACCTATGCCTCCCTCCATGACCTTCACGGTGAGTGCGATGCGCGGCAATTATCTGGTCAATGAGGGCAATCCACGCGGACCGGTCTTTTACGATCTGCGAGCGGGGTTCTGGTATGCGTTTACCCGTTAGTCTTGGGTTCGTTTTCGCGATTTTCGGTGCCGCCGCCTCCGCGGCCACCTTCTCCTACCACGTGGTGGGCGACGAACCCGGACCGTGGCCAGGCATCCTCTCGTCGGTCGGCCTGACGTCGTCGTCCACCGGAATCGCCAGCGTTTTCGTCATCCGCTCGAACTCGCCGATGACGGGAACGCAATGGCTCGAGCGGGCCGAGCGGGGCGCGTTCGTCATTCTTGAAGGTGACTCGCCCGTGGCCCGGGAAATTGGGTTCGTTCCGTCGCAGAAGAACGTCGTGGTGCGCGGAGTGGAGGACCTCCGGGCGCCGAAGCTCGAAATCGTCTGGGAGAAGCCGCTCACCATCCCGGTGTGTGCGCTGCCCGCCGCCGCGCGTGTGTTCGTCCGCGAACGCTGGGAGCGTGCGCCCCTGATGGGCGGCTTCCGGCGCGGATCCGGAGGTGTGCTCTGGCTTGCCGTTTCCCCCGGTATTCAAGGCCACGAACGCTTTCCGTATGTCGTGCAGGCCCTGGCCGATCTCGGTTTTCAACCGCCCTTTCGCTCCGCTCACCTGTGGGCCTTCTTCGATTCCGCATACCGCTCCCGCATCGATCCCGGCTATTTTGCGGACCTGTGGCGCAAGGCCGGCATCAGCGCTTTGCACGTTGCCGCCTGGCACTACTACGAATCCGATCCTCAACGCGACGAGTACCTGAAGCAGCTCATCAAGGCCTGCCACCGACGCACCATCCTCGTGTACGCCTGGCTGGAACTCCCGCATGTCAGTGAGAAGTTCTGGAGCGACCATCCCGAGTGGCGCGAGAAGACGGCGCTCCAACAGGACGCCGCGCTGGACTGGCGCAAGCTGATGAATCTCACGAATCGCGACGCCTTCCGCGCCGCATCGGCGGGTGTCCGCGATCTCATCGGCCGGTTCGATTGGGACGGTGTGAACCTTGCCGAACTGTACTTCGAGTCTCTGGAAGGCTACCTCAACCCGGCACGCTTTACGCCCATGAACGCCGACATCCGGGCCGAGTTCCAGGCCAAGAACGGCTATGATCCCGTCGAGTTGTTCGACACGAACTCTCCCCGTCATCCATCGAAGGACGCATCGGGCATGCGCGCCCTGCTCGAGTACCGCGCCGACCTGGCTCGCCGCCAGCAGACGGAGTGGATCGCCGAAATCGAAACTCTCCGCCGCACACGTTCCCACCTGGACCTGGTCCTGACGCACGTCGACGATCGATTCGACACACGTATGCGCGACCTGATCGGCGCCGATGCCGGGCGCCTCCTCCCGTTGTTGAACCAGCACGACTTCACGTTCCTGATCGAGGACCCTGCAACTATATGGAACCTCGGGCCTCAGCGCTATCCCCAGATCGCCAAAGCCTATGCCCCGCTGACCCCACGCAGTGACAAACTCGCCATCGACATCAACGTAGTCGAGCGCTATCAGGATGTGTACCCCACCAAGCAGCAGACCGGAACCGAGTTGTTCCAACTGCTGCACCTTTCCTCAGGCGCATTCCCGCGCGTCGCGCTGTACTTCGAAAACTCGATCCGCAAGGAGGATCTCCCGTTTCTGCCGGCGGCGGCATCGGCCGTGACCCGGTTGGAGCAGGTGGGTCCGAAACTGATGATCGATTCGAAGCGGGGCGTGGGGGTGCCCTGGCACGGTCCGGCAAAAGTCGACGGCCGCCAGTGGCCCGTCTTCGATGGGCAGACCCTTTGGCTACCAGCAGGTCCGCATGC
Organism: uncultured Acidobacteriota bacterium; assembly: GCA_963737465.1. Taxonomy (GTDB): domain Bacteria; phylum Acidobacteriota; class Terriglobia; order Bryobacterales; family Bryobacteraceae; genus TMP-7. The sequence continues at coordinate 367,605 of CAVTTC010000009.1, read as the reverse complement.
CATCGAACCAGGCGCCGCCGAGATGGCTGCCCACCTGACGGACTTCAACGGAACCCTGCAATCCGCGTCCCCCACTGCTCACGGTTTCGAGTTCGCCTACCAGAGCAGTTCCCGCGCTCTCGCCAGGTTGGACCGCACGCCCCTCGCAATGGAGATTGATGGCGCTCAGGCCAAGCCCGAGTTCATGGACTCCACGCTCGTGCTGCCTCGTGGACAGCACATCGTATCGCTGTCGTTCTGAGCGATGTGATACCGTAGCGTTCGTTGAACCGGTCCGCGAGCCGGAGGCTCTCAATGAAACGCATTCCCATACTTACGTTCGGTGTACTGGCAATCTCTATCGCTGTAGGATTCACAGCGCTTTCCGCAACCGGGGGAACCCGCGATATCTCCATGGCCGATCTGCGCGACAAGATCGCGGGCGGATGGGCCGGACAGATGATCGGTGTCAGCTACGGCGCACCCACGGAGTTCCGGTTTCGCAATCGAATCGGCACGGAGAAGGAAGTGCCCGCCTGGACGCCCGAGCGCGTGAGCAACTCGCTCGAACAGGATGACTTGTACGTCGATATGACTTTCGCCAAGGTGCTCGACGACAAAGGCCTGAACGCCACCACCGAAGACTTCGGCGCGATGTTCAAGAACGCCCAATATGGACTATGGCACGCCAACCTGGCGGCGCGGCGCGCGCTGAAGCGAGGCGTTCCCGCAACGCTGTCCGGCACCCCGAGATATAACGTTCACGCCAACGACATCGACTTTCAGATCGAAGCCGATTTTATCGGCCTCATGGCGCCGGGGCTTCCACAAGCCTCTGTAGACCTGGGCTGGCGCGCCGGCCGTGTGATGAACTACGGCGACGGAATCTACGGCGGCATGTTTATCTCCTGCATGTACTCCGCGGCCTTCTTCGAGAGCGATCCTCGCCGGATTATCGAAGCCGGGCTGGCCTGCATTCCCGCGCAGTCTCCGTACGCGCGGGTAGTCTCCGACCTGCTCGCCTGGTCGAAGGCCACACCGGATGACTGGATCGGCGTGTGGAACAAGATCGAGGAGAAATGGAACAAGCGCGAACCGTGTCCGGAAGGCGCGTTGCTCCCGTTCAACATCGACGCCAAACTGAACGGCGCCTATGTCGCCCTGGGTCTTCTCTACGGAAAGGGAAACATCGGCGACACGATCGCCATCGCTACCCGCTGCGGACAGGATTCGGACTGCAACCCGGCCAGCGCGGCAGGCATCATCGGCGTGGTGCTCGGGTACCAGAAGATTCCCGATGTCTGGAAGTCCGGTATCCCGGCCATCGCCGACAAGAAATTCCAATACACCGATTTCTCTTTCAAGACGATCGTGGATAGCACGGTGAAGCGCACCGTCGCACTGGTGGAAAAGAACGGCGGTCGTCTGAACGGCGAGCGGCTGACGGTGAAGACTCAGGCGCCCAAGGCCGCCAAACTCAAGACCTGGGACAATTACGGATCACCCGTGGAGCGCATTGCGATCGACGATCCGCGCTGGTCCTGGACCGGCGCCTGGACTCTCGCGAAGCCTTCCGAACGGCAGAACGCGGTACGGAAATCGGCCAACACCAAAGGCGCAGAGGCCAACATCGCGTTCGAAGGCACCGGAGCCATCGTGACCGGGCCCTACTTTTCATCGGGCGGCAAGGCCCAGGTCTATCTCGACGGGAAACTCGACCGGATAGTGGACGTGTATCCCGACGAAGACATGTCGAAGAGTGGCGAAGCGGTTTTCCATCGTTTCGGTTTGAAGAACGGCAAGCACACCGTGCGGCTGGTGGTGCTGGGCGAGCCGTACCCGGGCTCGAAAGGCAGCGATATCTCCATCGAGAGCCTCATCGTTTTCCGGTAGGCACAACATGCGACCATCCCTTCTACTCTTGGCACTGACCCTGGCTGTCACCGCTCAGGACACTCGCTATCAGCCCCAGAACGAGGAACTGCCGGGCCCTCCCGATCCGGCCGCTTTCGCATCCTGGCTCGAAGACATCCAGCACTGGCGCAATGAGCGCCGCATCCGGATTGGGTACGACGGATCGCAGTACGAACGTCCGGAGTTCAAGTGGGCCCAAAGCAGTTTCATTCAGCCACAGATGATGGTGGAAGATCGCTACTTCTACGATCCGGTGGCCCGCAAGTACACCGTGGACCGCTATCTGGACGACCTCGAGAAACGCTACGGAGGCATCGACAGCGTCCTGGTCTGGCATACCTATCCCAATATCGGGCTGGACGACCGCAACCAGAACGATCTGCTTCGTGACATGCCCGGAGGCTTGGCGGGACTCCGCCAGATGGTCGCCGATTTTCACCGGCGCGGCGTTCGCGTCCTGTTCCCGATCATGTTGTGGGACCAGGGGACGCACGAATACGGCATGTCGAATTGGGAAGCGACGGCCCAGCTCTTCAAGGAAGCCGGCGCCGACGGACTCAACGGCGATACGATGCGCGGCGTTCCACGCGCTTTTCGCGACGCCAGCGACCGCGCGGGACATCCCCTGATCCTCGAACCCGAGAACGGCCTCGATTCCGACGAAATGCTGATGTGGAACAACATGACCTGGGGTTACTGGCGCTACTCGTCGCTGCCACAGGGGGGTGGCCCGCCGACCGTCAGCAGGTACAAGTGGCTCGAGACCCGGCATATGGTCAACATCTGCCGCCGTTGGGCGCGCGACAAGACCGACGACCTTCAACATGCCTTCTTCAACGGGGTCGGGTACGAGAGTTGGGAGAACATCTGGGGCATCTGGAATCAAATTCCCGACCGTCACGCCGAAGCGCTCCGCCGGATCTCGAAGATCGAACGAAAGTTCGCCGGTGCGCTGATCAGTCCCGAATGGGAGCCGCACACGCCGGTGCTGCAGCCCTCCGTCTATGCCAGCAAATTCCCATCCGGAGACGGTACCGTCTGGACATTCGTGAACCGCAACGAATACGACGTCGCGGGCCGCCAGATCCGTGTTCCCCACGCATCCGGCGTCCGCTACTACGATCTCTGGAACGGTGTCGAATTGAAACCCGAGATCCAAGGCGGCCTACGCGATGTTGAGTTTTGCCATGGAGGCCCACGGCTACGGCGCGCTGCTCGCCTCGGCTGCCCCGGTGGCCGGGCTCGATGCGTTCCTGTCCCAGATGGCCGCTCTCGCCGCGACACCGCTACGAAGCTACTCGGCCGAAAGGCGGACTTTGCCGCAGCAGGTGGTGTCCATCGCCTCCACCCCGAAACCGGCCTCGGCGCCGGCCGGTATGATTCGAATCCCCGGCGCGATCTACGACTTCAAGGTCTCCGGAATCATGATCGAAGGCGGCAATGAGGTCGGTGTGGATGTGCAGTACGCGTGGGAGAATTCGCCCCGCCGGCACCATGCGCACCCGATCGCGGTTACGTCCTTCTACATCGACCGCTACCCGGTCACCAACGCGCTCTTCAAGAAGTTCCTGGACGCCACGAACTATCGGCCGCCCGACGGCCACAACTTCCTGAAGGACTGGAAGGCCGGCATGTATCCGGCGGGCTGGGACAACAAGCCCGTAACCTGGGTCTCGATCGAGGACGCCCGCGCATACGCCAAATGGGCGGGCAAGCGGCTCCCGCACGAGTGGGAGTGGCAGTATGCCGCCCAGGGCAACGACGGCCGGACGTATCCCTGGGGCAACGAGTGGGACGGCGCGGCCGTGCCGAAGCCGGACACAGGCCACACCATGGCGGCTCCGGCCGATGTCTCGACGCACCCGAAAGGCGCGAGCCCGTTCGGCGTCGAAGATCTTGTGGGTAACGTGTGGCAATGGACCGATGAGTACTTCGACGATCACACCCGCGCGGGAATCCTGAAGGGCGGCAGCCACTACCAGCCGCAAGGCTCGCACTGGTACTTTCCGCAGGCCTACAAGCTGAACGAACACGGCAAATATCTTTTGATCGCTCCAAGCAAGGATCGTTCCGGAGCGGTCGGTTTTCGGTGCGTGGCGGACGCCGAATAGCCGGTTCTGGATATTGGGTTGAGGGTTCGGAACCGATTCGCTGAGAATCTCCGCTCCGCAGGTCTACCTATGCTGGTAGCAAAGGTGACCTTATGCCGAACGGCAACGGCGCTGTTGTAGTGATCTCCCACGATGATGAAAACCGCGCGGCGCTCCGGCGGATATTTCGGGAGATGGGTTGGACTTTCTGCGAAAGGCGGGCGGTAGCCGCATTTCGCAACTCTCTGAAACCACTCTGGTCCGGTGTCATCCTGACCGAGAGTTCCCTGCCAGATGGCGACTGGCGGGACATTCTTTCCTTCAGTAACTCCCGATGTCCCTGGCGCCCAGGTTGTGGTGATGTCGCGGGTGGCCGATGAGGCACTTTGGGCGGAAGTCCTGAACCGGGGAGCTTTTGACCTGCTCGCTATGCCGCCGGAGCAGCCCGAAGTGGTACGTGTCGGTGCCTCGGCCTGGCGTCAGTCGAATCTTCGGGGGTCCCGGGCGAGCGCCTGACACGATCGCCGGGGCCAGACCGCCGCGTGGGGTTCCCCCGGCCTCTCTGTTCCGGTCACAGTATCTGATCACACCCTGGCCGCCGATCACGTCTAACGAACAGTGATGAACGGGATGGCTCTTGTAAAAGGCGGCCAGACGCCGGATGATATAATCGTCGTAGTCGGACGGAGAGGGCGCAACATGGCGAAGCTTGTGTCGAAGTGCCTCTTATGCGGCATCTCTTTGGTGCTCCTCGCGCTCCCCGGGATCTCCGAAGACAAACCGAAACAGACTCCAGGCAAACCAACCGAAACTGCGCCAGATGCCCGCGTTAACATCGAACCACGCCTCCGAACGCCAAAAGCGCCCGAATCGGATGTTCTCGACCGCCGTTCGAACATCCGCATTGATTCGACGCTGGTGCTCATCCCCGTATCTGTAACCGATCCCATGAACCGCTTTGTGACGGGACTCGAACGCGAGCACTTCAAGCTGTTCGAAGACAAAGTGGAGCAGGAGATCCGTCAGTTTTCGAGCGAGGACGCTCCGCTTTCGGTAGGACTGGTGTTCGACACGAGCGGCAGCATGGGAAGCAAGTTGCAGAAATCCCGCCAGGCGGTGGCGCAATTCTTCAAGACGGCGAACCCGGAAGACGAGTTCTTTCTGGTCCAGTTCAATGACCGGCCGACGCTGGTAGTTCCTTTTACGAGGAATATCGAAGACATTCAGAATCAGCTCACCTTTACCCAGTCCAAAGGCCGGACGGCTCTCCTCGATGGCATTTACCTGGCCATGAACCAGATGAAGAAGGCGCACAATCCGCGTAAGGCGCTGGTGGTCATATCCGACGGAGGCGACAACAGCAGCCGGTACACGGAAAGCGAGATCAAGAATGCCGTGCGTGAGGCCGATGTCCAGATCTATGCCATCGGGATCTTTGAGCCGATTGGCGGCCGCGGCCGCACCCCTGAAGAAATGTCTGGCCCGGGTCTGCTCTCGGAGATTTCCGAGCAAACCGGCGGGAGGCATTTCCCGGTGGAGAATCTGAATGAACTGCCCGACATCGCAGCAAAAATCGGAATCGAATTACGAAATCAGTACGTCATAGGGTACAGTCCGAAAAACCAGGAACGCGATGGGAAGTACCGCCGGGTCAACGTGAAGCTGGTGCAGCCGCGCGGCCTACCCCCCCTCAAAGCGTTTTTCCGGTTAGGTTATTATGCACCGACTCATTAGCGCCGCTCTTTTGTTCGCGGCGGCGGCCGGCGCCCAGGTGCCGAGTGACGAAGGAATCTTCCGTGTCGATACGCGACTGGTGGTGCTGCACGCCAGCGTCATCGATAAGAACGGAAAACTGGTCACGGACCTCGGCCAGAATGCCTTCAAGGTTTACGAAAACGGAGCCGAGCAGTCGATCAAGATCTTCAAGCGCGAAGACGTTCCCGTCTCGATGGGCCTGCTGATCGACGACAGCGGAAGCATGCGCGAGAAGCGGGCCAAGGTGGGTGCTGCGGCACTCGCGCTTGTAAAGGCATCCAATCCACAGGACGAGGTATTCATCGTCAATTTTAATGACGAGGCGTACCTGGACGTGCCGTTCACCAATAATATGAACAAACTGGAGGAAGGCCTCCAGAAGATCGATTCGCGCGGCGGTACGGCCATGCGTGATGCCATCAGCATGTCCATCGACTACATGAAGGAAAAGGCCAAGAAGGACAAGAAGGTCATCTTCGTGGTCACGGATGGCAACGACACCGCCAGCATGGAGACTCTGGAGAAGCTGGTAGCCAAAGCCCGCCAGAGCGAAGTGCTGATCTACGCCATGGGTGTGCTCGGCGAAGAAGAGCCCCGGGAAAGCAAGAAAGCGCAGCGGGCGTTGCGGGCGCTGGCCGAAGCCTCCGGCGGGATGGTGTACTATCCCAAGGCTCTGCCCGAAGTGGAGAAGATGTCGCTCGAGGTCGCGCACGAGATCCGCAACCAGTACATCATCGCCTACTCTCCGACTGCGCAGGCGCTCGACGGCAGTTTCCGGCAGATCAAAGTCATGGTGAACGGTCCGGGCCGTCCCGTGGTCCGCACCCGCAACGGTTACTACGCCACTCCGGATATACCCAAGCGGGCCAAGCTTTCCGAAGTGAAACCTCTGGCCCCATGATCGGCTTCCTTTTGAAGGCGACCAAGGGATACCGGTTGCGCCCATGGAAAAGCCCCTACCTGCTCTGGCGGGTTGAGACCTATTGGGGACTGCCCGCCGGCCGGATCAGCTCCGCGGAGTTCATACGATTCGCCTGGGGGCATCGCGCCGATTTTTGGCGATTCCTGAGATGGCAGGGGCGCATGACCGCCAGAACGCGCGTCTAAAGACGGATGATGATCTTTCCGACGCCGTCCTGGTACTTTTCGAGAATCTGAAAAGCGCGATCCACCTGTTCGAGCGGAAGCGCGTGCGTCAGCATCGGACGGAAGATTTCGGGGCGTTCGGAGAGTAGCTGCAGCGCCGTTTCGGTCTCGTGGTTGGATCGCCGGACGTTGTACAGAGTCAGTTCTTTGCGGCGAGCGACGTGGAACTCGAGTTCCACCTTCGCTTCCGACGGGATGGCGGTGAACACCACCCGGCCGGCGTTCCGCGTCACATGTAGCGCATGGTTGATGCATCCGCCCTTGGCGGCGCAGTCAATTGAAACGTCCACCCCGCGCCGGCCGGTTTCACGGGCGATTTGGGCCGCGGGATCTACCTGCCGCGGATCGAATACGGCCGTTGCGCCCATCTGTAGTGCCAGTTCCCGCCTGGCTGCCACGGGCTCAAAGACCCAGATCCGTGCCGCGCCGCAGAGCTTCAGCGCTGCGATGGTGAGCAGCCCGATGGGCCCCGCGCCGAACACCACCACCGTCTCGCCCGGGTCCACTCGCGCGAACTTCATGGAGTGCAGAACCACGGCCAGCGGTTCCGCCACCGTGCCCTCGTCCAGACTGAGATGATCGGGAAGCGGCAAGACGTTGTGGGCCGGCAGAACGGCGAAGTCCCGCAGAAATCCGGGGTCCTCCGTGCTACTCAAAAAACGCAGCTTTGCACAGACGTTATGGTGGCCTGTCATGCAAAACTCGCAGTGGTAGCAGTACAAGGCCGGTTCGAAGATCGCCCGGTCGCCACGCGACCATCCGGTCACGCCTGGGCCCACCTGATCGACAATGCCGGCCGGTTCATGGCCGAGCACCATTGGATACACGCAAAGTGTATCGCCAACCGAGCCCTCGGCAAAGTTGTGGAGATCCGAGCCGCACAGTCCAACCGCGCCCACCCTCACTCGAATTTCGCCGGGTCCTGGCTCAGGTTCAGGGCGTTCGGTCAATCGGAAATTACGAACGCCCAGGAGTTCTGCAACACGCATAGGAAGGGAAGGCGCTCCTGCGCCTATTTCTTGAAGAGACTATCGAACGCTGTCTTCGCGTCACTCGGCGAACGCGGTTCCTGCACCTTTGGCGCGCCGTTGGTGGCGCTCTGTGCGGGACTCGCCTCGCGCGCAACCGTGACGCGCGCCTTGAACAAGTCGCACTGATTGGCCTGATCCTTCACGGCGATCCTCACCGGAACCGGCTTGAGGCACTGGAACCGGGTGGACGGCTCGAAATGGGCGCATTGTTTGCAGCAGTGCAGGGCTGCCCCGCACTTCGGACAATTGCCGAAAAGATCAACATCGGCGGGCAGCGTGGTCGAGCAGTTGTAACAACGTGAGGCGGTGACCGCCTGGACCAGGCGGGGCAACCGCGGTCCCGTCACATCGATGGGCAGCTTCGGACCTTGCTGGCGCGGACGTTCGCGGTCCGGCCGGAAATCCCGCCCGGAATCCTGGTATCCACGCTGCCGGTATTTGCGATCTTCGTCCATGACCGCTTACTCCTTAGAGAAACCTGGATCCCTCGCCTGCTCTGGCAGGCTTGGCGCGACCGGGTTTCCAATCAATGTAGGAAAGTGCAAAGGGAGCTATTGAGACTACTCTCGGAACTCCTCCTGACGCCGGACGGCGTCCCCTTTCTGTTTCGGGTGAGGAGTCCGCGACATGGCCGGGCATGCCGCTCACGGGTTTCAGAACACCGTGGCTATCTAAATCACTATTTAACACGGAACCGGCCGCCGAATCCACTGAAATCTTCGTACCACTTATGGAATCCTCTGCCGGTACCAGACTATCTTCCGTCACCGCTCCATTTGAGCAACGGGTTACAGCTGCGTGTTAACGGATCGTCGTAGTGGTTCGGGCTAACCCGCAGTGAATAGCCGAGCCTGCCTGTCTGGTGAGGAACGAATTCCCGCGAGAATACCACCACGGATCCGTTCTGCTCCACAGCCGGCATGGTGAGTACCTGCGTGTCCTCCAATTGGCCATTCACGCCGATTTTGCCAACCACCGCTTCCACCCGCACATCCTGCGGCCGAAGCCCGGCCAACTCCACCGCGGCCCGCAGCGGAATCGCTTCGCCACTCACTACCGAATTGTCGGGGCCCGGACCGATGTCGACAAATCCAACGCTCCCCCACGCCCGCTCCACTTCCTGATTCCAGCGGGCGCGTTCGCGGGCCAATTGGAAGCCATTCTGCCGGACCGCGGTATAGGCGCGGTGAGCAGGCTCGTATAACTGCGACATGTACTCGGTTACCATGCGTTGGCAGGCGAAGTGCGGGCTGACATACATAAGACATTGCCGCATCCGCTTCACCCACTCCTCTGGCGCCTCGTCACTATGCGCCTGGTAATACATGGGCACGATTTCGTTCTCGAGGATGGAGTAAATGGCCCGCGCGTGGATTTCGTCCTGATCCTCGGAATACGGTTCACGGTCGCCGATGGCCCAGCCGCCCGAGTGTTCATAGGCCTCATCGAACCAGCCGTCAAGGATACTCAGATTGAGCACCCCGTTGAGGCACGCTTTCATACCGCTGGTTCCGCAAGCCTCTTCGCCGCGCCGCGGGTTGTTGAGCCATAGATCGACACCCTGCACCAGCTCACGCCCTACCTGAATGCTGTAGTCCTCTACGAAGACGACGTGTTTGGCCAGTTCCGGATCGCGCGAGAACCGAACGATCTCACGAATGTACATCTTTCCGGGATGATCCTTCGGATGCGCTTTACCGGCGATCACAATCTGTACCGGCATCTTGGGATTCGTGAGAATCTGCTTCAGCCGGTTTAAATCCTGGAACAGGAGGGTGGCGCGCTTATAAGTTGCGAAGCGACGTGCGAAACCGATGGTGAAAACCTCTGGATCGAGCACGTCCTGCGCCCGCCGGACCTCCGCTGCGGGAGCCTTCCGATTCAGCGCCGCAGCCACCCCGCGCTCGCGCACGAACTGTACCAACCGGCGCTTTCGGCGCTTATGCGCCTCCCACAACTCCTGCTCGGGAATCTCTTTTATCAGGTCCCATACCTTGGGGTCGGGATGCTGCTCGCGCCAGTCGGGCTGCAGGTACTGGTCGTACAACATGGCCAGATCACCGTTAATCCAGGTGGGCAAGTGGACGCCGTTCGTCACTGAGGTGATCGGCACTTCCCACACCGGCAGCTTGGGCCACAATTCCTGCCACATCTCCTGCGATACCCGGCGGTGCAGGCGGCTCACGGCATTGCGGAAGGACGACGTCTTGATGGCCAATACCGCCATCGAGAACCGCTGCTGATTGTCGTATGGGTTGCTGCGGCCTACCGACAGCAACTGGTCGAAGCTGATCCCGCTTTCGTGGCAGTAATCGTGGAAATACTCGTACATCAAACCCGGATCGAACAGGTCGATTCCGGCCGGCACGGACGTGTGCGTGGTGAACACGTTATTGCTGCGAGAGGCGTCCAGGGCTTCGTCGAAGGTCAAGCCCTGCTCTTTCATCAGCACACGGATCCGTTCGATCGCCAGAAAGGCCGAGTGGCCTTCGTTCATGTGAAATACGGTCGGTTCGAGACCTAGAACCTTCAGGGCCCGCATGCCCCCGATACCGAGAACGATTTCCTGCCGGATTCGCGTATGGGCGTCGCCGCCGTACAACTCGTCGGTGATGTCGCGATTCTCCGGACGTTCGTTTTCCGGGATGTTCGTGTCCAGCAGATACAGCTTGGTGCGCCCGACATTGATATGCCAGAGTTTCACGTACACCGGCCCGGTGGGCAGATTCACCGAAATGACGATTTCGGAGCCGTCCGGCTTCCGCACCGGTTGTACCGGCAGGGTATAGAAGTCGTTGACCGGGTTGCGTTCCTGCTGCCACCCGTCCGGGTTCAGCGATTGCTGGAAGTAGCCCTTTTGATACAGCAGTCCGATGCCGACCAGCGGAATCTCGGCGTCGCTCGATGCCTTCAGGTGATCGCCCGACAGCATGCCGAGGCCGCCCGAATAGATCTGCATGCAATCGATGAGGCCGTACTCCATAGAGAAGTACGCGATCAATTCCTCCGGAGCGGCATCGCTGGGAGGTTTGTTCAGATACGCGTCAACGTGCTCACAAGCCCGTCTGTACAGCGCCAGATAGCGGGGATCGGATCCGAGCCTCGCCAGGGTGTTCTGCGAGACCCGGCCCAACAGCAGTATCGGATTGTGATTGACTGCTTTCCACAACACCGGATCGAGGCGGCGGAACAGCGATCGCACCGTGTGGTCCCAACTCCAGAACAGGTTGAACGCCAGTTCCGGCATGCGGGAAAGGGACGCCGGCAGTGCCGGGCGGACCAGGAATTCCTTCAGTGGCTGTATATGAAAAGGCATCTACGTGCGAACCATCACTTTGATACGTAGCCGTTTTACGGCCCTTTAGAGGGCGCGGGTCGCCTCCCTCAATCAATCGGACAAACGACAGCAAACCTTCACGAATACCAGTGGAAACGCCTGCTTCGACGGAGAATCCCAGCCTCGGGGTGGGAGCATCGTGTCCGGTTGATTTATTTTCGCATGAAACAGAGGCGTAACAGTAAGACTCTCAGCCAGGGAAGGCCCGGTCCAGAATGGCCGCTGTGTTCGCGCCTCCAATCCTCGTGCCGAACCTCCTCCCTCCACCCACCAACAACCCGGCGCACATCGCATCCGCGACACCCGCTGGGGCAAACCGTAATGCCAGGGACACCGCCAGCAGCACGGCCATCGTTTCGGCCACTGTGCGGGCGGCTTCCTCGCCGGGAGCCGAAGCGAGTGCCGATTCGAATTGCGCGAGCGCAGCGTCGAAATGGCGATCGGAGCCCCGGGCCAGGCGCAGTTCGCCCAGTATGGCGGCTGCGCCCTCCGGTTCCTTGCGGATCGCCCGCATCACGTCCAGCGAGATTACGTTGCCCGATCCCTCCCACACCGAATTGACCGGAGCCTCGCGGTACAGTCGGGGCAGGATCGACTCCTCGACATAGCCGCTCCCGCCGAGGCACTCCAGTGCTTCAGCGATGTGCACGGGGGCCCGCTTGCAGATCCAGAACTTCGCTGCCGCTACGGCCAGGCGCGCAAATGCGTGCTCGGCCGGATCCGAGGCCCGCCGGTCAAAGGCCCGCGCCACTCGCATCGTCAACAATTGTGCCGCTTCGCACTCGATTGCGAGATCCGCCAGCACGGCCCGCATCAGTGGTTGATCCGACAGCAGCCGTCCGAAAGCCGAACGGTGGCGGGCGTGATGGACGGCCTCCACCAGCGCGCGGCGCATCAGTGCTGTCGAGCCGGTACAGCAGTCCAGGCGCGTGTGTTGCACCATCTCCATGATCGTCGCCACGCCCCGGCCCTCTTCGCCGATTCTCCGCGCCCATGCTCCGTGGAACTCCACCTCGCTCGATGCATTCGACCGGTTCCCCAGTTTGCGCTTGAGCCGCTGAATGTGGAACTCGTTGATGGTGTCCGAGGGTGTCCAACGCGGCAGGAAGAAACACGTCAGCCCGCCGGGCGCCTGTGCGAGTACCAGGAAGGCGTCCGACATCGGCGCTGAGCAGAAGAACTTGTGCCCCGTAATGAGGTACTCGATTCCGGTCAGCGGTTCGGCGCGGGTGGTATTCGCCCGCACGTCGGAGCCGCCCTGCTTCTCCGTCATTCCCATGCCGATCATCGCGCCGCGCTTCTCACCCAACGGGCGCAGGCGCGGATCATAGTTGCGGGAGAGCACCGTGGGCTCCCATTCCCGGGCCAGGTCGGGATCGAGCCGCATCACCGGCACGGCCGAATACGTCATCGACAGCGGACACAGGTGTCCCGCCTCGTTCTGCCCCGCCAGCATCATCATTGCGGCGCGGGCTACATGTGCCCCGGGGCGCGGGCCGCTCCATGGCAGACTGTGGAGTCCCTTGCCCACGGAGAGGGCCATCAGATCGTGCCAGGCTGGATGGAATTCCACTTCGTCGCGACGATGGCCGAAACGGTCGTGTGTTTCGAGTACGGGCGGATATTCGTTGGCCAAAAAACCCCTGGCGGATCACTTCTTCGGTGCCGAGCGTGGCTCCAAACTCCTCGAGCATTGGGGCCGCCCATCCGGCACACTCGCGCTCGACTGCTTCACCCAGGGCTGAATCGGTTGTGAACAGGTTATAACCGGCGAGCGGAGGCGGCTGATTGAATACCTGGTGGGTTTCCATAAGCATCGGTGTGTATCGTACACCTTTGCCCTGAAAAAGCAATTGGTGGCCGGTATGTCAGCCGGCCACCAAATAACCAAGGGGGGTCTTCAAATTTCTGAATCCCTGGGACTTGGAGTGGGGATTCGGTCACTCAGTGATTCAAGAATACGAGGTTAATGTCCGAGCGACAATAATAGGAAGATACTAGCAGCCCGTGGCAGAAGTCGCGTGAGCCCGCGCAGCCAGGATTTGGTCTGAGAGCGAGACGCGAGGAGGAAATCGATGTTAACGACTCCAACAACCGAAAGCTCTGCGCCTCGTGGCGGCAGGATGGCATCCTGCGCGCCGGTTGGCTTACCGGCGCTGGTCGGTCTTTGTTTGGAAGCAGTGGCAGGCGGGTTAACAACCCTCCGCAGGATGCCATCCTGCCCCACCAGCTTTCAGACTCGAATTTCTAACCTGAACCAATCGTGGAATCCAGACGATCTCTCAGCGCGCGGTTGTTGGCGGGACTGGTAGTCACGCTCTCGGCGGTAGCGGTGTACTCGGGCTACACCATCGTGCAGATGCGCAGCCTGCGGCAGTTACAGGCCGAGATCATAGACCGTAACCGCAAGGATTCCCTGCTGCTGCTGCGCATTCAGAACAATCTCGACGGGTTGGGCATGGCCATGCGCGACATGCTGGACGCGAGCGAGCCATATCCGCTCACAGCCTGGCAGAGCCAGTTCAAGCGCATTCGCGTGGATCTGGAAGACGCTATCGACCGCGAGCGGAAATTCGCGCCGGCGGGCCGCACTACCGACCAAGGCAAGTACCTGGCGAGTTCCATGGATCAGTTCTGGGACGCGCTCGATCGTATCTTCGTGCTGGCCGGCCACGACGAGGCCGAAGCCCGGACACGTATCAAGCTCTCCCTGCAGGCCCGCCAGGCCGCCCTGAGCACCGCCGTGGCGCGACTCCTGGTGCAGAACAACGAGAGTGAGGAGCAGGCGGCCGGTCAGATTCAGGAGATTTACTCCCGCGTGGAACGGAACGTCTACGTCTTTCTCGCTGCCATTCTGTTGGTCGTCGCCATCACCAGCGCGTACCTGCTGCAATACAACCGGCGCGTGTTTGACCAGGTGACCGCGCTCTCTGAGCGGCGCAGCGAACTGGCGCAGCAGTTGATCTCGATGCAGGAGAGTACCTTCCGTTCCATCTCCCGCGAGTTGCACGATGAATTCGGTCAGATTCTGACCGGGATCGGAGCCATGCTGCAGCGTCTCCACCGGCGCGCCGACCCTGGCGACTCCCGCTTGCGCGACGATTTGCGCGAGGTCCATGAGATCGTGCAGGAGGCCCTCGAAAAAGTGCGCGCCCTGTCGCAGGCGCTGCATCCTGTCATCCTCGACGAGGTCGGCCTCGAAAGCGCCATGGACACGTACATGCCGGTTTTCGAGAAACGTACCGGGATCGCGATACGCTACGAGAAAAGCGGCGATGGCAGCGCGGTGGACCGCGAGCTTTCCATTCACCTGTACCGGGTGATGCAGGAGGCCCTGAACAACGTCGCGCGTCATTCCAAATCGAAGCAGGCCGAGGTCCGCTTGAATTTCCTGCCTGCCTCCGTTGTGCTGGAAGTGGAGGACGATGGTATCGGGTTCAAAGAGGGCAGCGGAAAAGGGATGGGACTGATATCGATGCGCGAGCGGGCCGAGATGATGCGGGGCAACATCGAGTTTCTGAAGGGCCGCGCCGGAGGCACGCTGGTGCGTCTCAGCGTTCCCGTCCGTTTGGAGGAAGCGCATGCCGGAGCCTGACATCATCCGGATATTGCTGGTGGACGATCACGGGCTGGTGCGCCGCGGCTTTCGCCGCATGCTGGAAGACGACCCGGGGATCTCGGTTGTCGCCGAAGCGAGCGACGGCCATGAGGCGGTGGAAGCGGCGCTCGAATTCCGGCCCGACGTGGTGGTGATGGACTTCGCCCTGCCCAGCATGAACGGCGCCGTGGCTACGCGGCACATGTTAAAAGCGCTGCCCGATCTGGCTGTGCTGATTCTGAGCATGCACTCCGAGCCTACTTACGTACAGACCTGTATTGAAGCGGGCGCGCGCGGCTATCTCTTGAAGAACGCGATGGACCTGGAATTGGTGGCGGCTGTCCGGCAGGTGGCGGCCGGCGAGATGATCCTCGATCCGCGCTTGGGGATCAATCCGGGCTCTCCCAAATTCGCGGCGCCCTCGCTCACCACCCGCGAACTCGAGGTGCTGCAACTGATCGTGCATGGCAAGTCGAACAAGGATATCGCGGTGGTGCTGGGGTTGAGCGCCAATACCGTCGCGGTGCACCGGGCCAAGATCATGCAGACGCTCGGCATGCACAATACGGCTGAACTGGTGGTGTACGCCATCCGGAACGGACTGGTAAGCATCGCGTGACTCGCAGAACATTTCTCGCGTCTGGTGTTGCGGCAGCGGCTGCGCCCGGCGGCCCGGGGTTCCGCCTCTCGGATGTGACCGCCAGCGCGGGCATCAACTACCGGCATAACAGCGGCGCGTTCGGCGCCAAGTACCTGCCTGAGACGATGGGGCCGGGTTGCGCGTTTCTGGACTACGACGGCGATGGATGGCTCGACATCCTGATCGCCAACGGGATGGACTGGCCCGGCCAGAAGAAGCAGCAGAGCACCCCGCGCCTCTACCGGAACAACCGGGACGGAACGTTTACCGATGTGACCCGCGCAGCCGGGCTCGCGCTGGAGATGTACGGCATGGGAGTGGCCGTTGCCGATTACAACAACGACGGCTGGCCCGACATTCTTTTTACCGGAGTCGGACAGAACCGGCTGTTCCAGAACACCGGGAAGGGCCATTTCATCGATGTCACTGACAAAGCCGGGCTGGGCGGCCGGAGCGCTTTCAGCACCTCGGCGATGTGGTTCGACTTTGACCGCGATGGTTTGCTCGACCTGTTTGTCTGCAACTACGTGAAGTGGTCGCCCGAGCATGATGTGTTCTGCAGCGTGGACGGGAAACACAAGTCGTACTGCACCCCGGAAGCGTATCGCGGATCCACCTGCTGGCTGTTTCGTAACCGCGGCAACGGGACCTTCGAAGACGTCACCGCGAAGAGCGGTATCTTCGATGCGAGTTCCAAGTCGCTGGGTGTCGCCCTGATCGACTACGATCGCGACGGCTGGCCGGACCTGGTAGTGGCGAACGATACTCAGCCCAACAAGCTATACCGCAACGCCCGGAACGGCACGTTCGAGGAGATCGCGGTGCGGGCGGGACTGGCGTTCAGTGAGGACGGCAAGGCGCGAGCGGGCATGGGTATCGACGTCGCCGATTTCGAGAACTCGGGGGTGTCCGGGATCGCCATCACGAATTTCGACAACGAGATGATGGCCCTCTATCGGGGCGGATCGTCGGGCAACTATTCGGATATTGCACTCAAGGCCGGGGTGGGACAATTGTCGCGCAGCAGCCTGGGATTCGGATGTGTGTTCTTTGATGCCGACTTGGACGGCCGCATCGACCTGGTGGCTGCCAACGGACACATCGATGCCACGGTCCGGAACATCCGCAGCAATGTCGGCTACGCGCAGCCCCCACACATGTTCCAGAACGAGGGCGGCGGTACGTTCCGGGATGTCGCGCGCGAGGTGGGGGCGGAGTTCGCCGCTCCGAAGGTCGCGCGTGGCGTGGCCTGCGGCGATTTTGACCGGGACGGCGACGTGGATGTCCTGGTCACCACGAATCAGGGGCCGGCGTATTTGTACCGGAACGATGTCGCGAACGGAAACCGCTCCATCCGGTTCCGGCTGGTCGGCACCAAATCAAACCGCGACGCGATCGGCTCGGTGGTGCGCGTGTTCACGCCGGATGGCGCCCAGTTACGCGTCGTAAAGACGGGTTCGAGTTATCTGTCACAATCGGAACTCGCCTTGACATTGGGAATCGGCAAACGCGACTCCGCGGATCGAGTGGTGATCGAGTGGCCCAGCGGCCGGACCGATGAATTTAAGGGTCTGAAGGCCGGCGCCTACGAGTGCGTCGAGGGCAAGAACGCCCAGGGTCCGGGCCGCTACTGATCCCGCTCTCATGAATCGAAATTCATCGAGAGTTCAGGTGTGGGAATGTACACCCACGCCGATTGTTTGCATCCAACGGACAGTAGAATGCTTAGAGGAGAGCATCCATGAATGCACGTGTGATTCTGACGGTCGCGGCTTTAGCAGCCGGCACGCAATTGATGCACGCTGACGTCCAGGAGAGAAGGGCAGTTCTCAGGGGTGGCGGCTCCGTTGACCACGGCAAATGCACCATCGAGGTCGTTGTGGATGGCGTAGCGGACGTGGAAGTCCGGTCGGACCGAGCGTTCCTTCGCAATGTATCCGGGAACCGCCCCCAATGGCGCCGCTTCGAATGCAATGCGATCATGCCGCCCAATCCGGCGAACTTCCGGTTTCAAGGCGTCGATGGCCGGGGTAGGCAGCAGTTGATCCGCGGCCCGAGCAACGGCGGAGTTGCGGTGGTCCGGATTGAGGACCGTGACAATGGCTCCGAAGGATACACGTTCGACCTGACCTGGTCGGGCGCTGGCTATCCCGGCGGCAACGCCGGTGGCTATGGTGGCGGCTACAATGATCGCGGTAGTCACTACCCCGATAACGATGCCTACCATCGCGATCGGGAAGACGTTTGGCGGCGCAACAACTGGCGCCAGCAAATGTTTGAAAACATCCGCGTGGATGTCGAGCATCTTCGAACCACCGCCTTCTCACATGGTGACCAATACAGGCTAGCGAGGACGGTGCAGGAACTGGATGAGTTGCAGCGTAAGCTGGCTGCCGGGCACTACGATGAACGGCAACTCGACGAGGTGACCACGGCGTTGCAGAGGGTAGTTCAGGATAACCGCCTGGCCCGGCCCGACCGGCAGTTGCTGATGGATGACCTGGAGCGCTTGCGTGATTTCCGGGCAAGACATGACTCCTACGGCGCGCGCTGACGCCGTCAGGGGGTGACCACCTGTGATAGGATGGTTTCACCCCGACGCGAAGGGGACCAGGAAATAACAGATCTAGGGTCAAATCCGAACGACGCGACGAAGGGGAGCTCTCGGGCTCCCCTTTTCCTTGGCCAAAACCTGGCCCTTCATAGTGGCGCGGACCGTCCCCTTCCTGCTAAACTGTTGTTTTGTAAGCCAACCGATAGGAGTGTGTCTCGAAATGGCAAAGACTTGTGAGCTGTGCGGCCGCGGCCCAGTGTTCGGCCACCGCGTCAGCCATGCCCATAACGTAACCAACCGCCGCTGGAACGTGAACCTGCAGAGCGTCCGCGCAATCGTCAAAGGCGCCAACAAGCGCATCAAAGTTTGCACGTCCTGCATTAAGAACGGCAAGGTTCAGAAAGTAGCGTAACGGGCAGGCCATTCCGGCCTGCCTTTTCCCCCTTCCTCAAGCCCAGTGTCCTGCAGCAGACAGGTTCAGTAGTGTCAGGCGTGTGTGGCCGTTAAACCTGCGTCGTGAAAAATACTTAAGATTTGCTGAACCAAAACCCTCGCGGTAGTCGTCTGTACAAGTGAGAGCAGAGACGATGGCCTCCTTGTGAGGGTCGGTGTTGATCGAAGCACCGTGGGGGACAAACGAGCGAGACCTTCCGTGGACCACTTCACGGAAGGTCTTTTTTTATTTCCGGGAAATCCGCAGCGCTATGCCGTTCCGGAATTCGGCTGACCTGAGCGTCCGCTCGCCACCCGAGTGTTTTACTGCCACCGGCCTCGGCATGTCGCCCGTTCTGGTGTCCATCCACAGCAGCGTGTACTCGCCCTGCGGCAGATCCAGCGTCACCGTCACTGGACCGTTGCCGTCCAGGTACGCCACATACTCCCGCCCCGGGATCGACAGCACACGGGCATAGGCGCCCGTGACGTGCTTCACGGCTCGGGTATCCGGCGCCAGATCAGCCAGCGGCAACGAATGCAGGAAACGGCTCAGGATCCCGAGCTGCTTCCGCAGTACCGCGCTCCCGCCTCCGGGACCATTCGGTTCTGCATCCAAACCATCCTCATGGCCGGCACTGAATGAGTAATCCAGATTATTGAACAGGCTTCCGCCCGATAACAGGAAGTTCCAGGCCTGACGGCGGTACGTGTCGTCGTCGCGGCCGACAAATCCGGTCTCGTCGTAGCCCAGGGCTTTGCCCAACCCGTAGTTGCCTTCCACCGCGAACGGGTAGGCGTAATGGAAATTCACCAGACTGACGCCGGGAGCTAGCTCACCTACAGGGAATCCGAAGTTACACCAGTTCTGGGCCATCAGGTGCTTGTTCGCGAGCGACGTCTCCTCGCTCGTAATCCAACTGGCAACCTTCGCTTGCCAGGCCAGTGACATCGGGTCCGCGACATCGATCGAGTTGGGATAGCGGTCCCGCGACGCTGCTGGTAAATATGGATTCACTACTCCCGCCAGGACCGTCCGGTCCGACCACGGCTCATTCTGGATCTCGAAGATCACGTTATCGAAGCTGTTCCCCTCTCGAACCAGCATTCGCACGTACCGTTCCTGCGCGGCCAGGATGTTTCCATTTTCGAGCGTGTGCAGCTTCTTCCAGTCGATTGCGTCCGTCGCGTTGACGTTGTTGGCCGGATGAAAGGGGCTGATCTTCCAGTGCATCTCCTGGTAGTGCGACGAGAACAAGGTAACTTCCACCACGATCCCGCGCTGGGATGCCTCCGTGAGGAAATCGCGAAAACGCCGCACGTATTCGGGATTCCAGCGATCCAGATCGAACTTGTTGCCACCGCCCTCATATCCCGGAGTATCGCTGCGAGCCCAGGGCGCGATGAACCGGCCGGGTTCCGGCGCCAGGTTGTTGCGGCGAATCCCGAACGATTTCGCGGGCGTCTCCACGTAACTGCCGCCGAAGATGCGGGTGTAGTTCAACCCATCGGCGGCTAGCGTGTCGAGGTAACGCTTGTAGTCGAACGCGCCGTTGATCACGGCCCCGTAATGTTCGGCGCTGGTGACCAATACCACCGGCTTTCCGCGGAACAGAAAGTAATGCGGATTCCTCGGGTGAAGCCGGATCGGCTCCGCAGCCGCGTTCAACGAGAGAAGTAATCCCAAAACGAGTGCAGTAGTCATAATCCCTCAGCATTGTATCCGGTCCGTGCGCTCTATTCCCCTGGTGAGCACCGTGTGAAATCCGTATGCCGTAAACTGAAGATCGAAATGCACATCAAGAAGGCCGTCATCACCGCCGCGGCCAAGGCCCAGCGCAACCTCCCGATGCAAACCCTGATCGACAGGCACGGCGCGGAGCGCTCCGTGCTCGCCGTCATCATGCAGGAAGCGGTCCGCGCCGGAATCGAGGAGATCTGCGTCATTGTCCACCCGGGCGATGCCGAGACCTACGCCAAACTGGTGGAAGACAGCCGCGCGCGCATCCGATTCATTGAGCAGAACGAGCCTCGCGGCTACGGCCACGCCGTGTGGTGCGCCTCCGAATTCACCGGCGGCGACCCGTTTCTGCATTTGGTGGGCGACCACATCTACGTCCGCGACGGCGCCACTGGATCCGCCCAACAGTTGGTGGAGATCGCCTCCGCCGAGCAGTGCTCGGTGTCCGCCGTGCAGGTGACTCGTGAAAACCTGCTCCCGTACTACGGCACCGTCGGCGGACAGCGCATAGCGGGCCGCACCGGGCTGTATCGAATCGAGACCGTCATTGAAAAGCCCACTCCCACGGAAGCCGAGCAGAGCCTGGTGGTCCCCGGCCTGCGCAGCGGCCAGTACCTGTGCTTTTACGGCATGCACGTGCTGACGCCCGCCGTGATGGATATTCTGGGACGGCTCTTGAAGACCGGCGGGAATGGCCGCGTCACATTGTCGGATGCCCTGGCCGAACTCGCGCGGCAGGAGCAATACCTCGCGTTGCTGCAATCCGGAAAGCGCTTCGACGTCGGCGTGAAATACGGACTCTTCGAAGCGCAGCTCGCCATGGCCCTGGCCGGCGACGAGCGCGACCTCGTGCTGGCCCGTCTGCTGGAGGTGCTGGCCAGCCGTGATTCTGCCGCGGGAGCCAGCGTGTGAGCGAGCTTTGGTCGATCATTGCATCAGACTCCCCGGAAGTCCGTAACCGGTCGCTCGACGCCTTTTGCCGCGCCGCCACTGCCGGATCGCTGCTAGCTGAGTGCGACGAACTCGAACGCCGCCGGCGCTCCAGCGCCAACCTCTATGAACGCGTCCGGGCCCTCTTTTTCCTGTATGCCATCCACCGCTTTCATTTGCCGTACAAGCCAGGCATTCGAAGCCGCGCGCTCATTCCTTTCCACGGCTTCGAGAACCTGCTGAAGCGCCGTTACGAAGAGGCCATCGGCATCTTCGTCGCCGAGCAGTCCGCATCGGGACCCAGCGAAGCGATCTCCAGTGCATTGGCCGCCGCCTATCGTGGGCTCGCGTTTCAAACCTTGGCCGACCAGGTCCGCCGCAGTGTGCGCTCGGTTCGCGGCAACCAGTGGATGTTCCGCACCGGCCATTCCGATGACTATCCACTGCGGATCCGCCGGGAACTCCTGGAGCGGAGCGGTCCGGACGCAGCCTTCCCGATCCTGCACGAAACCACGCCGGTCCGCATGGACCTTACCCATAGCGGTTGGAGCGACATCTTCTTCCTCGGAATGGACTACCCCGAGGGCGCACGCGTTCTCAACGTCTCCATCGATCTGGCCGTCCGAGGGTCCGCGTCGCCGCATCCCAAGCCGCCCGTCGAGGCCTATTTCCGCGTCATCGACCGGCCCGTGCTGCGCCTGGTCAGCGTCGATCTCGAAGCCACGGCCGAGATCTCGGACCTGAATGAGCTGTTCGATTTCGGCCGCGACTATCTCGGATTGCTGAAGGCCGCGGTCATCGCCTCGGGCCTGGTGCCGCCCGGCATGGAAGGTTCCGGACAGCCGCTGGCAGCCGTGCTTGGCGTGCTGATTGGAAAGCCCGGGTATGGCATTGAGATCGTCAGCCATGTGAACGACATCCCCAAGGGTTCCCGTCTGGCCGTATCCACCAACCTGCTGGCCTGCCTGATCGCCGCTTGCATGCGCGCCACAGGACAGGCCCGCTCCCTGACCGGACAACTCCAGGAAAGCGAGCGCCGCCTGGTGGCCGCGCGTGCCATTCTCGGCGAATGGCTGGGAGGTTCGGGCGGCGGATGGCAGGATTCGGGCGGCGTATGGCCCGGCATCAAGTTGATCCAGGGGGTGCCGTCCGCCGAGGGCGATATCGAGTTCGGTGTCAGCCGTGGCCGCCTCTTGCCGAACCATCGCATCCTCGGCCACGACGATGTGTCCGCCGCTACGCGCTCGAAGTTGCAGGACAGCCTGGTGCTGGTGCACGGCGGGATGGCTCAGGACGTCGGTCCGATTCTCGAGATGGTCACGGAGAAGTACCTGCTTCGCTCGGAAGCCGAGTGGACCGGCCGCCAGGAAGCGTGCGGTATTCTCGATCGACATCGTGGCGCTGCTCGAGGCCGGCGACGTTCCGGGTATCGGCGCAGCCACCCAGCGCAATTTCGAAGGACCTATCCAGACCATCATTCCGTGGGCCACTAACCTCTACACCGAGACCCTGATCCGACGCGTCCGCGGCGAATTCGGCGACGCGTTTTGGGGCTTCTGGATGCTGGGCGGAATGTCGGGCGGCGGCATGGGATTCATCTTCGCACCCGAGCGCAAGGCCGACGCTCAGCACCGTCTTCAGGCCATCATGCGCGAGTCCAAGCGCCGGCTCGAAGGCGGGGTTCCCTTCGCCATGGAACCGGTGGTTTACGACTTCGCGATCAACGAGCGCGGTACCTGGGCGGAACTCGCCGAGGTGCTCCCGGCGGGTTATTACAACCTGGTGCTGCCCGGAGTTCTCCGTAAAGAGACGCGTTCGCTTTCCGCCTCTGAGCGTGCCGATCTGCACCAGTTCAGCGCGCTGTGCCGCGGCGATTCCGAACAACGGATCCAATCGTTCTTTGAGCACCTGCTTCCGAGACACGATGACAGTGGACGCCGCACCGACACGCTGGAATCGTTGCTGGACAAGCTGGGTTTCGATCCCGTTCAACATGAGCGCATCCAGTCCGATCTGAGAGCCGGACGTATCGGCCTGGCGCAGAACCGGCTGCCCGTGTCGAGCACCATTGAGGATGTGGACGAGGTGCCGCACTCCGCGGATCTTTCCCGGTACTCCGCCGTCGGTGCTCGCGCGCTAGCCGATGGCGCGGTCGCCGTGATCAGCCTGGCGGGCGGCGCCGGAAGCCGCTGGACCAAGGGCGCCGGTGTCGTCAAGGCGCTCAATCCGTTCTGCAAGCTCTCCGGCGAGCATCGCAGCTTTGTCGAAGTCCATCTCGCGAAGAGTCGCAAGACGGCGCAAACGTTCGGAGCGCCGGTGCCGCATGTCGTCACGACGAGCTACATGACGCACGATCCGGTGGAGCGCTATCTCTGCGCCGCTGGCAACTACGGCTACGAGGGCCCGCTCTATCTATCTCCTGGCCGGACGGTCGGTCTCCGGCTCATTCCCATGGCCCGCGATCTCCGGTTTGCTTGGGAGGAGATGCCGCAGCAGATGCTGGACGCCCAGGCGCAGAAGGTTCGCGAGAGTTCCCGCGCGGCCCTCATCGGTTGGGCCAAGCAGATGGGTGAGGGCGGCAACTACACGGACAATCTGCCGCAGCAGTGCCTGCACCCGGTTGGGCACTGGTATGAAGTCCCGAACCTCTTCCGCAACGGAGTGCTGGCGAAGATTCTCGACGAACGGCCGCAGGTGCGCTTCCTGATGGTGCACAATATCGACACCATGGGCGCCGATCTCGACCCCACCATCCTGGGCTATCACATGGAACAGGGAGCGGCGATGACTGTTGAAGTGATCACGCGCAAGATCGACGACCGCGGGGGCGGGCTTGCTCGCGTCGATGGGCACGTCCGTCTCATCGAAGGTATGGCTTTGCCGCGCGAGGAGAAGGAGTTCGAGCTGTCCTACTACAACTCGAACACGTTCTGGATCGATATCGACGCGCTGCTGCGGGTCTTTGGACTGGAGCGGACGGATCTGACGAACGCCGCGAAGGTGTCGGCCGCCGTGCGAGACATGGCCGCGCGCATGCCCACCTACATCACGTTGAAGGACGTGAAGAAGCGCTGGGGCAAGGGGCAGGAGGACATCTATCCTGTCACCCAGTTCGAGAAGCTGTGGGTGGACATGACCGCGATCCCCGAGGTCAATTCCCAATTTGTCGCCGTGCCGCGCGTCAGGGGACAGCAATTGAAAGAGCCGGCCCAACTCGATGGCTGGCTCCGCGACGGCTCCGCGGCGTATGTCGAGAGTCTCTGCGCATTTTGAGACTATCGCAAAGGCGAGACCGGTTGCTGCGCGCCGGTTTGGCCGAAACCCGGCCAGTTAGGATCCGCGTTCGGGTTCTTCACTGGCATTATGGCTCCGGTGTCTCTGCGCCAGGTATTCAGGCGGCCCGAGAGTCGCTTTGCGATGTCAGCACGGCGTTCCACCAGGTTCGACTGCTCACCCGGATCGTCGCGGAGGTTGAATAACTCGCGCCGGCCATCGGCTAGGAATTCGATCAGTTTCCAGTCGCCATCGCGGATGGCGCTCGCGGGCACGCCCCCCTGGTTCGAGTAGTGCGGGTAGTGCCAGAACAGCGGGCGCGGCGCCATTCGCCGGCCGTGCAACAGCGGCATCAGGCTGACCCCGTCCACGTGCGCCGGAGCGAGCCCCGCGGCATCGCGGAACGTGGGCAGGAAGTCCACGCTGATCACCGGCGTGTCCACCACGGAACCCGGCTTGACGACACCGGGGTATCGGACGATGAGCGGCTCGCGAATGCCGCCTTCGTATAGATGGCCTTTGCCGGCACGTAGCGGCGAGTTGTCCGTCACCCGATTCTTCGATGAACCTTCGAAACAGAGTCCGCCGTTATCGGAGAAGAACACCAGCATGGTCCGATCGGAAACACCGGCTGCATCGAGGGACTTCATCACGCCCCCTACCGATTGGTCCAGGCTCTCGATCATGGCGGCGTACACGGGATCGTAGCGGCCGTTCGCGTCGCGGTGGCGCGCCACGTCGGCATCGCGGGCGCCGAGCGGGATATGCACCGAGTAGTGGGCCAGATATAGAAGGAACGGGTTCGACCGGTTCTGTTCGATAAACCCGGTAGCGGCCCGGGTCAGCAACTCAGGCAGGAACTCGCCCGGCGCCGCCTTCAGGTTGGGAAGATCGAACGGTCCGAAGTACGGCTTGGGGCTGCGTGGAGGACTCCCGCTGGAGTTGCCGCCGATGTTGATGTCGAAGCCCTGATCGGTTGGAAAGAAGCCCTCTCCGCCCAGGTGCCATTTGCCGACACTCGCGCTGCGGTATCCAGCGGGCTTGAGCGATTCGGCCAGCGTGGTCTCCGCGAGCTTCAGTTCGGTGGCGGTGCGCGGGGTGGTGATGGGGCCACGCGGGTCACTGGGGCGGCCGGGGATCCAATCGGTGACTCCGGTACGCACGGGGTAGCGCCCCGTCAGGATACTGGCCCGGGTGGGCGAGCAGACCGGACAGGCGGCATAGGCGTTGGTGAAACGGGCGCCCTCGCGCGCCAGTCGATCGAGATTCGGCGTGGAAACGTGACGGTTCCCGTAACAGGCGAGGTCGTGCGCACCGAGGTCATCGGCAAGGATGAAGACAAAGTTCGGTTTGGAGGAAGCGGCAGCGGATACGAGTCCACCGGCAATGCTCCCGAGAAAGGTTCGCCGCAACATAGGACCGAGACGATCATATCGCGACTGGGCAAGCTTGGGTTCGTTTCAGTGTTTTTGGTAAAGACCCAACCCTTTCGGGCGCCGGGGAGGATTGCTTCAGGGGTCTTTAAATGAGGTTAGTCTCGCTTTGGTGGGAGTTGCCTCCCCGGCTTAATTCCAATTCTAGGATATGAAATTTAGAAATGCAACAGTTTTTTGTAGTTCACGTCGAAGTCTTTTCGACCCGCACGTCGGCAATTTCCTCTAAGACCTTGATAACAGAGCAGAAATCCTCTTCTCCCAGGCCTTTCGAAAGAGCCATCTGGAAGAGTTGCTGAGCCAATCCCGTTAGTGGAAGAGGCACGCCCCACTGTTTTCCAGAATCGAGAGCCATCGCAACATCCTTGTGCATCCACTTGGTGGAAAAGAGCGTCGCAAAGTTTCGATCAAGGATGTACGGTGCCTTGAATGCGATCAAGCCGCTCTTGGCGGCGCTGTTGTTGAGGATCTCGAGCATCAGCTCTGGAGCAATTCCGGCCTTTGTACTCAACACGATACCTTCATTGAACGCCAGCAGGAAGTTGGCCAGGATCAGATTTTGTGTGAGCTTCGCCTGCAGTCCACACCCAGGGCCTCCGCAATAGTAAAGTAGCTTGCCCATGAGCGAGAAGTAGGGTTTCGCTCGTTCAAACGCGGCTTGATCGCCGCCGACCATAAAGGTCAGGGTCCCGTTTTCGGCTCCCGGCTTGGATCCGGTACACGGCGCATCCAGGAAGAAGGCCCCCTTCGCCGAGAACTCATCGCCGATCTGGCGGCTGACCTCGGGGGAGATAGTGCTGCAATCTGCAACAACGGCGCCGGGCTGGATGGAGTCGCTCAACCCATCCTTGCCGGTGGCGATCTGGCGGGACATCTCACTATCCCCGACGCAATAGAAGATGTACTCGGCATGGGCGGCCACGTCCCGAGGGGTTGCGCACAGTCTCGCCTTGCCTTCACCGGCCAATTGAGCCGCCTTGCCGGCACTGTGGGACCAGATCGCTACGTCATGCCCGGCATCGATCAGGTGCCGAGCCATCGGCATCCCCATGATCCCCAACCCGATGAACCCAAGCTTCGCCATTTCACCTCCCGGTTTGCGTTCTAATTGAAAGATGTCCGCGCGGGTGAACCGCGCGAGAGAAAGGTCAGTTTACCAATGAATGGCTCCGTCCTGGTGACGAAGCGGGTTTATCCCGAAGCGGTGGACTTCTTGCGGACGCAGTTTGAGCAGGTGGATTACGTCAACAGTGACGACGGATTGGCGGCGGGTGAGTTGCTCGAGCGCTGCAAAGGGAAGCAGGCGATTGTTTCCCAACTCACGGACAAGTTTCCGGCCGCGGTCATCGAGCAACTCGACGGAGTGCGCGTGATCGCGAATGTCGCAGTGGGGTACGACAACGTCGATGTAGCGGCAGCCACCCGAAACGGCATTGTGGTGACAAACACGCCCGATGTCCTGACCGAGACCACCGCGGACTTCGCGTGGGCGCTGCTGATGGCGGCCGCCCGGCGCGTCGTGGAAGGGCACGCCTTCGTCCATTCGGGCGCATGGCGGCAATGGACCATCGACCTGCTCGTCGGCGAGGACATCCACCACCGCACGTTGGGGATCTTTGGCATGGGCCGGATCGGCCAGGCGATGGCGCGGCGCGCGGGCGGGTTCTCCATGCGCGTGCTATACAACGATGAACGGCGTGCGGATCCGGAGATCGAGAGCGAGTTGAAACTGGAGTTTGTCGATCGGGAGCAGTTGCTGCGGGAATCGGATTACGTCAGCCTGCATGTCCCGCTCCTCGATTCGACACGCAAGCTGATCGGCGAGCCTGAACTGCGGCTGATGAAGCGTTCCGCGATCCTGATCAACACGGCCCGGGGGCCGGTGGTGGACGAAGCGGCGCTGGTGCGAGCCTTGAAGGAGGGCGTCATCCGTTCCGCGGGACTGGATGTCTTCGAGCGTGAGCCGCAACTGCACCCGGAACTGCTGACGCTGACCAACGTGGTGCTGGCGCCGCATATAGCCAGCGCATCGCACACAACGCGCCGGAGAATGTCGATGATGGCCGCGGAAAACGCAACGGCCGCCGTGGAGGGAAAGCGCCCACCGAACTTGGTGAACCCGGAAGTGCTGCGTTAAGACTCGGCCGGTTCGGGCTGGAGGGTTGCCGTCATCAGCTTTAGCAGAAGCAGATCGGATGGTTGATAGGTGACCTCCGCGGCTTGCCGCACTTCATCCTCGTTGTCCATAATCCGCTCTTTGATGAGCGCGCGCAGAACGTCCACGGAGAGGCCCAACTCTCCCGCAACTTCAGCTTCCGTGTATTGTGTTTTGCCAGGTTTAATGTACGTGCTCATAGAGTGTATCAGTGCTAACACAGGCATTGTAAGGTGCGCCGCGGCATACTCCCAATCGGGCGTTGTTCCTAATTGGCAGACGGTATCGCCTCACGCGGACCTCCTTACGACGTACTAAGGAACGGCCCTAGTCCTGGCACCACGCCTAAAACGACCATGAAATACTGCTGTAGCCGGTATTCGCCCGGAAACCCTGGTCTCTGTAGAAATCCTGGCGATAGCCGTAATACTGATAGCCGACGTTCCACCGCAGCTTCGGAGTGATGCGGACGGATGCTCGGGCGATCGGCGAATGGAACAGGATCGGGAATGTCTGTGCGGCCTGAAAGGCCGGCAGTGATGACCCGGTGCCGTCGCCGGTGGGCGTAGCTCGCCCATCGCCCGTATCCTGCACCCGCGTGTATCCGGCGTATAAGTCCACGCGATTGCGGATGGCAAATCGCGCACCAACCACCACCGAATTGATATTGCTCAAATAAATGGAATGGTCGCCTTCGACGAGGTTGAAGTCGGCGAAGTATGCGATTCCGCCGATCGTGTACAGGTGCGAACGTGAGAACGACCCGTCGAACGTCAGCCAGTCTTTCGCCGTCCACGCGCCGCTCGCATAATATTTACGCGCCTGTGAACTGTAGGACGACAGGGCGACTCCGTTCACGTTGTAGAAAGTCTCTGCTCCGCCCGTCAGCAGCAGCGACTTCGTCCGGTACTGGACGCGTCCGTTCAACGCGTGGTAATTGCGATCCGCAACCGGCGTGAAGGGCTGATCGTTGCGGCCTAGCTCCGCGCTGAGCATCACGCTGAGCGGTTTGAGCGGCCGGAACCGAAGCCCCACCCGTCCAACATGCAACTGGTTGGTTTGGTCGTAAGGAACCCGGGTCGGGGTGTCGAAGGCCGTCACCTGTTCCACGGAGCTGATCCGCCGATTCGAGTATTGGTAACCCGCGAAAGCCCCAAACAGGGGCGACATCTGGTAAGTGAGTTCCGTGTCATTCGAAACTGTCCGGATTCCCAGGTAGTTAAAGTAGAGTAACTCTGAGCTCTGAGTCGAATTGTCGAACTGGGCGTAGTATGAATCGCCGCTCGTTCGGACATTGTAGATCGACGTGGAGTTCACCACCGTCAGCTTGGAACTCGCCTGCAGCGTGACATTGAGATTGCCGGTGGCCACGGGACGATCTCCGTTTCCATACGTTACGATCTGGCGATTCTGGTCCGCGCCAACGCGGCCCGGCCCGGTGGCGGTCTCATCCACGACGAACGCGCGCTGCCCCGAGGTGTACGTAAATCGCCCGTTCACGTTGAACAATTTGCGTTCGGCGAAAATGGCGACGCGCCAGTAGTTGCTATTGCCGTGGTACGGCGCATTCTGCTGGTAGGAGGTGAGCTCCGCTACGGGAGTTACAATACCCGGAACGCCGTCAGTAGCCAGGCTGGTCTGCGTGTCCTCCTTGAAGTTGTCCCAACCGTGCATCCAGTTGACGCGGACACCCAGCAGGCGAAACTCGTTGCCCACCCGGTACTCGTGGCGAACACGTCGCAGGTCCGAGAACAGGGGCGAGATCTCGCCCCGCGCATCGAACAGCTGTTCCGATGAGAACGCAGGACCCGTCTGGACCCCACCCGTGTAGCCGACGAAGAACTTCAGATTCGAGTCCGGGAACAACGTGAGATCGTGGTCCTGCAACTGATACTGCGTGTTCAGGAAGTGCTGGCCCGCCGCTCCATTCGTAGTGAGACCGGGATTGAAGTAGTTATTCAGCCTCCACGACCCGTCATATCGGTACAGCTTGTTCTTCTGAATCCGGAATACGGCCGATTCGTAAGGATCGTTGCCGAGCCCCTGCGTGGTGACCACGATCTCGTCGAAGTATTTGCCGTGGCCGTCCCTCGAGTTCATCGTGAAGTAACTCGACAGGAGCCGGATCCCGTTGCCGAAGTTCACGCTGCTGCGATATTGGGGCAGGTTGCCGCCGATGATTGCGAGGCGATACCCGGTCTCAATGGAATTGACGATGTTGTAGTCGCCGCGGTTCTCGCCCCGCGGCACTCCCGCCAACTCCGGAGTGGGCGCCACGGTCTGTTGCCCGTACGCTGCCGCCGGCAAGCATGAGGATTGCAGTGATAGTGGTTCTCATGGCAGGTCCTCAGCGCAGCAGGAATTGATCGGCATTCGATCCGTGAACCCGCACGTGACAGGCGGTGCAATTCTGGTAGCGGGGATCCGCCATATTATGCGAGGCCGACTGCAACTGGACGCCGTCCCCCTGGCGTCCGAAGTTGCCCGCGCCGTTATGGCATTCCAGGCACATCGTGAACACCACGGGACGACGCAGGAGCCGCGAGTTCGTTGACCCGTGCGGCATGTGACAGGTCTCGCATCCGTCCACGCGTACCGCCGGGTGCTCGAACACGAAGGGGCCGCGCTTCTCCGAATGGCACTTCAAACAGGGCTCCTCGTTGGCCAGGGCTTGCTCCGTCATGCGCGGGCGGGCTCCCGTGCGCCAGGTGGGCGAGAACGAGCCGTGCGGATTGTGACAGTCCGTGCAGTTCATGAACCCTTCGTTCACGCGATGCTTGAACGGCATCGAAAACTGTGCCCGGATTGTGGCGTGGCACTGGTAACACAGATCCGTCTGCGGCTTGGCCAGCAGAGTCTTTGGGGTTTTGGCTTTGTGGATGGAGTGACAGCTGTTACAAGCCATCCCGTTGAGAGTGTGTTCGGACCGCCGGATGTTCGCCCGGGAAATCGTCTGACTGTGGCACCGGAGGCAATTATCGAGCACTTTTTGGGCGGGCAGTTCCGAGAACGCGACGATGGTCGCCTTGCCGCCGCGAGCTTCCACATGCGCCTTTCCCGGACCGTGACAGCTTTCACACCCGGTCCGCTCGGGCGGCTCCTCGCCCGAAGCGATGGACTTATAGTGCGGGTTCCTATAGAACGTGGACCAGACGTCCGGATGACAGGTTTTACAGGCGGCGCTTCCGATGTAGCCGTCCGTAGCGGCGGAGACGACCATCGGAAACAGTCCCAGTAGCACCCATCGAGAGAATTGGCGCATATCTATGTGATTCCTATCATGGTGCAGCGGGAACGGGTTGGGCCTCATTCCGCCGATTGACGCATCCCTGTTGGTTAAAATTTCACAAAGATCTGCGTACCCGAAAGATAGGCAGCATTCGTCGTTTTGATCAACTCTACGATGGCGACCACTGTGATCGGATCTGAGCGCAGTACTGTTGACTACTCGGCACACGTGAATCCGCAGTGGGTCCGGTTGTTGAACCTGCTGGAGATGAACGTCCCGTACGAGAGGTGCGTCGGTACCGAGTTGTTCACCACCGACGGGAGAGTAATTCTCGACTTCCTCTCCGGCTACTGTGTCCACAACATTGGACATAACCACGCTGGTGTAATCGCCGCCATTAAAGATGAGCTCGACCGCCGCGGGCCGGCCATGCTCCAGAGTCATGTCCCCGATCTGGCGGGCGAACTAGCGAGACGACTGTGCTCGCTGGCAGGCGGCAAGATGGCCAAGGCGTTCTTCGCCTGCTCCGGAAGCGAAGGCGTGGAGTCGGCCATCAAATTCGCCCGCAAGCACACGCACCGCACCGCTTTGCTGTATGCCGACGGCGCATTCCACGGGTTGACCTGCGGCGCCTTGTCGCTGATGGGCGACGCTTTCTGGCGCGACAAGTTCGGACCCATGCTTCCCTCCACCGAAGCCGTCCCGTTCAACGACATTGCTTCCGTGGAGAAAAAGCTATCCACACGCTCGTTCGCCGCTTTCTTCGTGGAACCGGTGCAGTCCGAAGCGGGTATTCGTATTCCGGACCCCGGGTACTTCGAGCAGGTGGAACACCTATGCCGCCGTTACGGAACCCTCCTGGTGCTGGACGAAGTGCAAACCGGAATGTACCGGACGGGCACGTTTCTGGCCGCTCACCAACTCAACGTCCGGCCGGACATCGTGGTGCTGGCCAAAGCGCTCAGTGGTGGATTGGTGCCCTCCAGCGCCGTGCTGATGTCGGACGAGGTTTATGATTCCGTGTACGATTCCCTGAAGCGGTCCATCGTACACACTTCCACATTCAGCGAGAACGCGCTTTCCATGCGGGCATCCATGGCGACTCTCGATGTTCTGGCCGAGGAACACCTCGGTACGCGGGCCGCCGCTCGCGGCAACTATCTTCGCGAGAAACTCCGCGGGCGATTGTCGAACTACAACATGGTCGGCGAGATCCGCGGTTTGGGCCTGCTCAACGGAATCGAGTTCCAGCGGCCGTCGTCTCACATGCTTCTGCGCATTCCATTCGAAGCGTTTCGCGCCATCCATCCGGGTATGTTCGGACAGGTGATAGTGATGAGCCTGTTCCGCGATTGGAACATCCTGACCCAGATGTGCGGGAACAATTTCATGGTGTTGAAAGCGGCGCCGCCGCTAACCGTCAGCGAGCCTGAGCTGGACCGCTTTGTGGAAGCGATTGGAGAAGTGGTAGAACGGTTGCATGCGTCGCCCCGCTTTTGGACTGAAGCGCTCTCGCTCGCGCGGCGTGTTGTGAATATTTAGACCAGGACTGATACCGGATGTTGTTGACCGTCTTACTGGCTCTGGTTGCGGCCGCCGCGCCACCGAAAGCCGATGCGCAGAACACCCTGCTCGACCAGGGGTATCACAATTTGTACAACCTCGATTTTGCAGGTGCGCACCGCAGCTTCCAGGAGTGGGGTCGCCAGCATCCTGACGATCCGATGGCGCCGGTCTCCGACGCGGCCGGCTATCTCTATGCCGAATTCGATCGTCTGCGGGTCCTGCAATCGGAGTTCTTTACCGAAGACAACAGTTTCTTTAAACGCCAGCGGGATTTGAAGCCGGACAAAGCCGCCAAGGGATCGTTTGAAGAGGCGCTCGACCGCGGCCAGAAACTGGCCGGCGCCGTCCTATCCAAGCAGCCGGACGATCAGAACGCCATGTTCGCCAGCGTCATGAGCGTCGGGTTGCGCGCGGATTACCTCGCCATGATCGAGAAGCGGAATTCGGCCGCGCTTACCGAGCTGAAATCGAGCCGGGTCATGGCGGAACAGTTGATCACCAAGCATCCTACCTGCTATGACGCGTACCTTGCCGTGGGCGTTGAGAATTACATGCTCAGCCTCAAGGCGGCGCCGCTCCGCTGGTTTCTGCAGTTGACGGGCGCGCAGACGGACAAGCAGGTAGGCCTGGAGCGTTTGCGCATCACCGCCGAAAAGGGACGCTTCCTGCTGCCGTACGCGCGCCTGTTGTTGGGCGTGGCGGCATTGCGGGACAAGGACAAAGCCACCGCCGTAAGGACGCTCGAGTGGCTGTCGAACCGGTATCCGCAAAACAAGCTGTATCGCGAGGAACTGGCCAAGCTGAAGTAGTAAACAGCGCCGGCCCTATCAAGACAGGAATGAATGAAGATCATTAGCGCCGCAAGCGCTTTCCCGGAGAATTACTACTCTCAAGAGGTAATGTTGGCGGCGTTAAGGGGTTATTGGAACGGCCGGCTCGAAAACCCTCAGATGCTGGACCGCCTGCACGCGCGAACGGGCGTCGAAGGACGGCACCTGGCTCTTCCCATGGGCGATTATTACGGCCTGGAGACGTGGGGCGACTCCAATCGCGCTTGGTTTGCCGCAGCCGAAGAGCTCGGGAGCAAAGCACTGTGCCGCTCGCTGGTAAGCGCCGGAATCGACCGGTCGCGTATCGGCGCCCTGCTGTTCATGTCCATCACGGGCGTTTCCAGCCCGTCGGTGGATGCCCGCCTGATCAACCGTATGGGACTTTCGCCGCAGATCCGCCGGCTTCCGGTATTCGGGCTGGGATGCGTGGGCGGCGCGGTGGGTATCTCGCGCGCGGCGGATTACGTTCGCGCGTATCCGGAGCAGGTGGCGGCGCTCGTAAGCGTGGAGACCTGCTCGCTCACGCTGCAGCGGGACGACCTGTCTGTGGCGAACCTGATTTCATCCGGGTTATTCGGCGATGGCGCCGCGGCCGTCCTGGTAGCAGGTGACGAATGCCCCGCGCCCGGCCCCCGAATTATCGCCACCCGTTCAACCTTCTATCCCGGCACCGAGGATGTGATGGGCTGGGCGATATCGGAGAAGGGCTTTCGGATCGTGCTCTCGCCCGAGGTGCCGAATGTGATCCGCGAAAACCTGGGGCGCGACGTGGATGCCCTCTTGTCCGAAAACGATTTGGAACGTTCGGACATCGGTACCTGGATTCTGCATACGGGTGGACCGAAGATTCTGGAAGCGACGCAGGAAGCGCTCGACTTGCCCGACCACGCGCTTGCGGCATCCTGGGAGTGCCTGCGCAAGGTCGGGAACCTTTCGTCGGCCTCCGTGTTGGTAGTGCTCGAAGACTTTATGACCCGGCGCAGGCCGGCGCCCGGAACCTGGAGCATCCTGGCGGCGATGGGTCCCGGATTCTGCTCGGAACTCATCCTGCTCCACTGGTAAGCAAGGTAGGACAGGCTTCAGCCTGTCACTGCGGGACTCTCAGTCCCGCTCGATAACATGTCATTCGATTCGGACGTTTTCATCATCGGCGGCGGTCCCGCGGGACTGGCCGCGGCCATCGCGGCCCGCACCAAGGGCTTTCGAGTTACCGTGGCCGATGCCGCCCACCCTCCCATCGACAAGGCCTGCGGCGAGGGCCTCATGCCCGACGCACTGGCTGCCGCCGCGCAAATCGGCATCCAGATTCCTTCAGCCGCGGGATTCCCTTTCCGCGGCATCCGATTCCTCGGGGCGGATGGATCCGTGGACGGGCACTTCCCCGAAGGCGCCGGCCTCGGGGTGCGGCGGACTGTGCTGCATCCGATGCTGGTGGACGCGGCAACCCGAGCCGGCGTCCAACTGATGTGGGGTGCGCCGGTAACCGGGCTTGGGGACGGAACGGTGGCGCTCGGACGCGAGATCGTCCGCTCGCGTTGGATCGTCGGCGCCGATAGCGGCCAATCGCTGGTGCGGCAATGGGCCGGACTTGGCGCCGTCCGACACGCGTCCCGCCGCTTCGGGTTTCGCCGGCACTACCAGATCGCGCCCTGGACCGATCACATGGAGATCCACTGGGGCCACCGCTGCCAGTTCTACATCACCCCCGTGGCAGCCGGCGAGGTCTGTGTGGTGCTGATGTCTCGCGATCAGCACCTGCGCATCGACGAAGCACTGCCCCGCTTTCCCCGCCTTCGAGAACGGTTGGAGAACGCTCCGGCGACCGCGCCCGAACGCGGCCAGTTGGCGTCCACTTGCCGGTTGAAGGCGGTGGCGAAAGGGAATGTCGCGCTGGTCGGCGATGCCTCGGGGACGGTCGATGCCATCACCGGGGAAGGGTTGTGTCTGGCGTTCCAGCAGGCCGTTGTATTGGCCGGGGCGCTCGAAGCGGGCGAGCTGACCCGCTATGAGGCGGCGCACCGGCGGCTCTCTCGCCGGCCTGTCTTCATGGCGGATTTCATGCTCACCATGGACCGCTGGCCTCTGTTGCAGTCCCGCGCCCTGTGCGCGCTCGCGTCGCGTCCCGACCTCTTCGCGAACCTGCTCGCCATGCACGTCGGCAAACTGAGCATTACCGGTTTTCTCAAAACCGGACTCCACCTGGGATGGGAGATCGTCACCGCATGAGATTGTTTCCGTTATGCCTGGCCGCGCTGTTACCGGCGCTTCCCGCATTCAGCCAGGAGGAGCAGGCGCACCTCGACGCCGCCGCCACCCGCGTGGAATGGACTCTTGGCGACGTGCTGCACACCGTGCACGGCACGTTCAAGCTGAAGCGGGGCGACATTCACTTTGACATGTCTACTGGAAAGGCCTCGGGCGAGTTGGTGGTGGATGCCGCCAGCGGTGAAAGCGGCAGCGGAGCCCGCGATAGCCGCATGCACAAGAACATTCTGGAGAGCGGCAAGTACCCCGAGATCGTCTTCGTCCCCGATCGAGTCGTGGGCACGGTGAACCTTCAGGGCGACTCCGATGTTCAGTTGCACGGCACCTTCACCATTCATGGAGCCGGCCATGAGGTCACGGTGCCGGCGAAATGCCACATCGAACAGCAGAAGTTGCAGGCGACCATCCAGTTTGCCGTGCCTTACCAGAAATGGGGCATGAAAAACCCCAGCACCCTGTTTCTCCGCGTAGACGACAACGTCAAAATCGCCATTCACGCCGTGGGACAGTTGACGCACAGCCCGTAGGCCCAAGCGTTTCAGGAGTAATGGACATCCGCTCCCTGACGGTCGCGGCTCGGTGCCGACTTCTGAGCCACGACCGTCAGGGAGTGGTCATTGGCCGTGGGACAGTTGACGCACAGCCCGTAGGCCCAAGCGTTTCAGGAGTAATGGACATCCGCTCCTGACGGTCGCGGCTCGGTGCCGACTTCTGAGCCACGACCGTCAGGGAGTGGTCATTGGCCGTGGGACAGTTGACGCACAGCCCGTAGGCCCAAACGTTGCAGGAGTAATAGAACCATCCGGCTTGGCCCCGCTCTGATAACATCAACTCGGAGGTGAAGATGAGATTTCGTTTCGCGCTTGTAGCAGGAGTCCTGCTGGCCTCTGCTTCCGTATTGATGGCCGATTTTCAATACGAGCAGACCACCAAGATTACGGGAGGCATGCTGATGAGCATGGCCCGATTCGGCGGCAAGCGGCTGACCGAACCCCAGACCAGCACCATCGCCGTGAAGGGGAACCGGATGGTTCACCTGTCCCCTCAATCGGCGCAGATCACCGATCTCGACAAAGAGACCATCACCCACGTGGATTTCGAAAAGAAGACCTACTCCGTGATGACCTTCCAGCAGATGAAGGAAATGATGCAGCAGGCCATGGAGGCCATGCAGAAGCGCGAAGGCGCCAGCGACGCCAGCGTCACTTTCACTGCAACCGTGAAGGAAACGGGCCAGAAGAAGGCCGTCAACGGGATGAACGCGAACGAGTACATCCTGACCATGGCGATGAATGCCACCGATCAAAAGAGCGGCCAGAGCGGCGCGATCAACATCACCAACGACATGTGGATGGCTCCGGAGGTTCCGGGGTATCAGGAAGTCCGCGATTTCCAGCTCAGGATGGCGGAGAAGCTGGGCATCGGGCTCGGTGAGTCGAATCCGCTGGCTTCTATGCGTCCTGGGATGGGTGCGGGAATGGCTGAGATGGCCAAACAGATGTCCAAGTTGAAAGGCATCCCGGTGATGCAGGTCACTCGGATGGGCTCCACTCCCGACGGCAAGCCGCTCCCGGCCGCTTCGGAAGCCCCGGAGTTGAGTCAGCAATCACAGGTGAATGTCGGCGACGCGGCGGGACATGCCGCCGGCGACGCAGCGGCGGGCGCTGCCGCGGGCGCGGTTCTCGGACGCCTGCCTGGCCTGGGTGGATTCGGACGCAAGAAACCCAAGGAACAGCCGAAGGAGCAGACCCAGGAGCAGCCCCAGCAGCAACAGGCCAAGGCCGCCCCGGGCGCCGGAATGCTGATGGAAACCACCACGGAGATGGGTTCGTTTTCTTCCGCCCCGGTGGATGGTTCGAAGTTCGACGTCCCCTCCGGCTTCAAGCAGGTGCAGTCCGATCTGGAGAAACGCCGCAAATAGCCGGCGCGTTCGAAAACAAAAAGGGCAGGCTCGCAACGGATGCGGCCTGCCCTTTTCTTACTTCGAGTGAGAACCGTTTCCGGTTACTCGATTTCCTTATTGCGTTTTTTGCGGTTGCGCTTGCGAGCCAGGGCTTCCTTGGTCCGGCGCTTTTCGCCGGGTTTCAGGTAGAAGGAGTGACGTTTGATCTCCTTGATGATGTCTTCCTGCTGCACTTTCCGCTTGAAGCGCCGGAGAGCGCTTTCCAGCGTCTCGCCCTCCTGGACATGCACTTCAGCCAATTAAAACTCACCTCCTCCCGGTGACGTTTCCGCTTTTCGACCGAGTCTCTGGGGTACCATGGACTGAGACCTCGCGGCAACGTAGCTCAGGTTGAAACTGTTTGGCGTAAAAACACACCAACTTACAGGATACTGCGGGTAGACCCGAGATGCAAAACGTCCTAGCGATTCTTCTCGCCGGGGGCGCCGGAGAACGCCTCTTTCCGCTCACCTTGTACACGGCGAAGCCGTCGGTGCCATTCGGCGGAACGTACCGGATTATTGACTTCACGCTGTCGAACTGCCTGAATTCGGATATCCGCAAAATCCTCGTGCTCACCCAGTACAAATCCCTGGAACTGGCCAAGCATCTCCGCGAGGGTTGGGACATCTTCTCGAGCGAAATCGGCGAGTATATCGAAGTCATTCCGCCGATGAAGCGCATCCACGAGGACTGGTATCTCGGGACGGCCGACTCCGTCTATCAGAACATCGAAAGCATCGCCGCGGCCGCGCCCGAACTGGTGATGATCCTGGCCGGCGATCAGATCTACAAGATGGATTATCACGAAATGGTGGACTGGCATCGCCAACACCGTGCCGACATCACCATCGCCACCATCCAGCTTCATCCTTCGGAGGCCGTCCGTTTTGGGATCGCCGAGATCGACGGTGACCACCGCGTCCGGGGGTTTGAGGAAAAGCCCAAGCACGGGAATCCGGTGCGGTCCATCTTCAATCCGGAAATGGTCAGCGCCTCCATGGGCATTTACGTTTTCGATGCTAACTTTCTAATCCGAGCCTTGCTCGCGGATGCGGGGCGAGACGATTCATCCCATGATTTCGGCAGGGACGTCATCCCCGGAATGCTCGACACCGCCAAGGTGGTGGCTTACGATTTCCACGATCTGAACGACAAAACCGCCCGCTACTGGCGCGATGTCGGCACCCTGGATGCCTATTACGAAGCGAACCTCGACCTGGTGGCGGTAACCCCGGAGTTCAATCTGTACGACCGCCGCTGGCCGCTCCGCACCCGCCCTTTCCAGGCGCCTCCGGCCAAGTTCGTATTTGCGTCCGAGGGCCGCCGGATGGGAGTGGCGCTCGATTCCATCGTCTCCAACGGCTGCATCGTCTCCGGGGGCCGCGTCACCCGCAGCGTTCTGTCTCCCGGCGTGCGCGTCAACAGCTACTGCGAAATCGACAGTTGCATACTGATGGACAACGTCGAGGTCGGCCGTTCTTCACGGCTCCAGCGCACCATTGTTCCGCCTCAGGTACAGGTGCCGGACAGCAGCGTCATCGGTTTCGACCTGGAGGCCGATCGAGCCAAAGGCTACACCGTAACCGACACCGGCATCGTGGTGCTGCCCCCGCCTCCCCCCGTAATGCTGGTGTAGGGTGGGCTTTAGCCCGCACGGGACTTCAGTCCCGCTCCGCAAGCACAGTGTTGTAATGGGGACAGTGACACGCCTTCTTCTCCTAACCCTCTCCCTCCTCACCCTCCAAGCCCAGCAGCAGCCCCATGCCACCCCCGAAGGCTATGCGCTACCCAACGGCTGGAACATCACTCCCGCCGGCAAGAGCATTCCGGCCCGCGACATGGTCCTGAGCCTCTCCCTGGCCCCCGACGGGCGCGCCGTCATCGCCAGTCAGGGCGGCTACAACGAGGAGGGTTTGCTCATCATCGACACAGCCCTCGACACCGCCACCCAGCGTGTGCTTCCCACAGCCTGGTATGGACTGGCATGGCATCCCGACGGCAAGCGGCTGTTCGTTTCCGGCGGCAATGGCACCGGATCGCGCCCCTCTCCCGCGCCCATCCGCATGTTCGAATACCACGACGGCACGATCGCGGACACGCCGTCGGCCGAGTACAACGAGAGCATCAATCCCGATCTGGTGTTTTGGGCGGGTCTCGTCCATCACCCGTCGAAGGACATCCTGTTCGCGGCCAATCGAGGCACCGGTTCCGCCCGGGGTGCGGTGGTCGCCTTTGACACCGCCACTGGCAAGCTGATCGGGAGGATTCCCGTGGATGTGAACCCGTACGCGGTGGCCATCACCCCCGATGGACGGACCTTGTTTGTATCCAACTGGGCCAGCGCCTCGGTCAGCGTCATCGATACCGCCGCCATGAAGGTAGTCGCCTCCATTCCCGTGGACCGAAACCCCAATGACCTGGTGCTCGATTCCGAGGGCCGCCTGTTCGTGGCCTGCTCGAACGACAATTCCGTCGTGGTCATCGACGTCAAGACCCGGCTGGTGCGTGAGCGCATCGGCACCGCCTTGACGCCGCACTCGCCCCCCGGTTCCACGCCGAACGCCCTCGCCCTCGACCGCGCCAACAAGATGCTGTTCGTCGCCAACGCCGACAACAACGACGTGGCCGTCATCCGGGTAGCCGAGGCCGGGCGCAGCGAAGTGCTCGGCTTCATTCCCGCCGGCTGGTACCCCTCGGCGCTCGCCGTCGATCCCGCCAAGGCTCGCCTCTATATCGGAAACAGCAAGGGCTTCGGATCCTATCCGTGGCAGAAACAGACCGCGGGTGGAACGCGCACCAGCGGCCGCGTGCCCACGTCGAAAGATCTCCGCCAGGGCAGCGTCAACATCGTCGAGCTGAAGGAACTGGAAGCCAAACTGCCGGAGTGGACCAAGCAGGTGTACCGCAATACTCCGTATCAGGACGAGCAACTGGCCCGCGCCAAGAGTCCCGGCGTTCCGTCCGTCATTCCCCGCGAGGTCGGCGCCGGATCTCCCATCCGCCACGTCGTTTACATCATCAAGGAAAACCGCACCTATGACCAGGTGTTCGGCGATCTGAAGCAGGGCAACGGAGATCCCTCCCTGGTCCTGTTCGGCCGCAATGTGACGCCGAACCACCACGCCATCGCCGAGCAGTTCGTGCTGTTCGACAACCTGTACTCGGACGGGGAAGTCAGCGCCGAGGGGCATTCCTGGGCCGACGCCGCCTATGCCACCGATTTCGCCACCAAGCGCTGGCCGGTGGTCTACAGCGCGCGCAGCCACGTAGACCTTTCCAATGCGTACGTCCCGGCCGCGGGCTTCATATGGGACCAGTGTGCGCGCAAAGGACTGACCTATCGGACCTACGGTGAGTACGGGATTCAGGTGAGTGGCGGCTCCCAATTGGAAGACGCCCCCGGGGCCGGTGCTCTCAACGGGCACTCGGCCCCCGGCTACCGCCAGCCCGGCATGCGCGACACCGACAACGCCGAGGTCTTCCTGCGTGAACTCGATGGCTACGAGAAGAACTTCGACAAGACCAATGCCCAACTGCGGCTCCCGAATTTTGTAATCATGAGCCTGCCTGAGGACCACACCCGCGGCACCACGCCGGGCGCTTTCACCCCGCAGGCAATGGTGGCGAGCAACGACTACGCCCTGGGACAGATCATTGAACGCCTGACGCACTCCAAGTACTGGCCGGAGATGGCGATCTTCGTGGTGGAAGACGATGCCCAGGACGGTCCGGACCATGTGGATGCGCGCCGGACGGTGGCGCTCGCCGCAAGTCCTTACATCCATCGCGGCATCGTGGACAGCACCATGTACTCCACCAGTTCGATTCTCCGGACCATGGAGTTGCTGCTCGGGCTGCCTCCGATGACGCAGTACGATGCCGCCGCGATGCCGATGTACGCCGCGTTCGGAGACACGCCCGATCTGAAGCCGTACGTCAAAATCGGCCCGCAAATCGACGTGAACGCCAAGAACACGGCGCGCGCCTATGGAGCGAAGCAGTCCCGCGAGATGGATTTCGATGACGTGGACCGAGCCCCGATGTACGCCTTGAACGAAATCCTCTGGAAGAGCATCAAAGGCGCCCGCTCGCCGATGCCGGCCCCCGTCCACCGTTACCGCGTTGGTGAGTAAGGGATAGGCAGGCTCTACCTCTTTGCTGAGCCACATAGACACAGAATAGGGAACCTCCAGGGTGCTGCTCGGGCAGCCTCGAGGGTTTGTCAGGGCGATTCTATTTGGCCGGCTCCGTCAACTCAGCGAAGTACTCCGTCAACATCCTGTGCGTGAACACGTAGCCTCCTCCAACCTTGCGGAGAAAGAGACGCTCCGCTGCCCAGTCGAGAAAACGCGCATAGTCGAGTGGGGCCTGCCCATTGATCCAGAATGACAAGCGCATGACGAAATGCCTCAGCGAGAACAACCCGCCGGCAACCATGCCGGCTATCAGGCCGCAACTGAGCCCGTAATGCAGCCCGATAATCAACCCGCGCCAGTCTACTCCGCCACCGGCACGCACCAACGGCCTGGAGACAAGTAGGCCCAGCAAGGCGCCGCACAGACCCAGCGTCAACGCTGTTGAAACTGCCGCCTTTACCGATCGGTGGGTACCTTGGTTCGGAGTCACTCGGGCCTCCACTGCTTCGCCCGACAGCAGGGCCAGCACTCCTGCCAACAGGCCGGCTACCGGCGCAACAAACAGCCCAAAGCCGACAGCTAAGATTAGAAATCGTGTCAGGCTCCACCTCATGAGAATCTCGGGAAACCCCAGCGACACGAATACCGCGAAGTTCGGGCTTGCCATCATGGCTTTAGTTGCCTCTCCCGAGGCGGAAATCGCCAAAGGGCACAGGCCCAGCCAGGCCGTCAACCCCAGCAGCAGCCCGGTGCGAGACGCCCGTCCTAACCGGGAGGACACCCCGGCTACGGTGATGCGCATCGTCTCAGTTGGCCGGAGGTCCATGAACGCGCCAAGGAGTCCAATACACAGTGCAGGGCTCAACCAGTAAGTAAGCGCAAAGTCAATTCCAAATTGCACGTTAACACCCAGCAGAGAAGACACCCAGGTCAGGGTCGCATGCCGGAGCGAAAGCAGCGTGATGAGGAGAGTGGTGATCAGGGCATGGGCCAGTCCAAGGATCGGACCACCGGCCAGTCCGCTGGCAGCCACGGTGCCTGCTCTGGCCAGCGATCTTTGCATCCGGGTCGGCGCCCACCCGGGGCGCAGGTTCTCCAGTCGGAAGACCGTCTCGTTGTTGCGTGTCAGCGCGGACGCCAGACATGCAAGCCAATGGATGGTTCGCCCTCGCTCGTAAGCGATGGCGGGCGATCGCCTCTTGAACATTGCATCTACAAAGCTCGCGAGGAGTTGTCTACGCCGCTGCTCGAGTGTGCCCTCGAGCGGGCTTCCCCCAGGACCATGCCGGTAGGCAAGCATCGCCACCCACAGCATGAGCGGTGTTTCCAGAAGCTCCCCCAGGGAAGAATCCTCGTTGAGCGCAGCCCGCAATGAGTGGAGTGGTTCTCCAATTCGCTCCAGGTAAGCGTTCACCTGTTGTCGAGTGAGCGGTTGAACGACAACCGCGGTCCGTAAACGCAGCTTTCTCCCCAACGCCTCATAATCGGCGATCCGGCTGCAAACCGCGATGGGAACAAGCCCGTAGCCCCGGCGAAAGGTATTGATAGCCTCCACGCAGGCCTGGCGATGTTCTTCGGCGACTTCATCCAGGCCGTCAAGCAAGGGGATAATCTGCTCTGTTTCCACCCATCTCAGCGCTACCCCCTTGGGGACATCGCTCCGTGCGTTTAACTCGGCAACCAACCACTGAGCGAGGGGTTGCCGGCGTGTGGCCCACGAAGAGAGATTGAACACCACCGGTATCGGGTAACCCGGATCTCGTCCGGCACGGTTCAGGAGTTCCTGTGCCAGCTGGAGCAGCAGAGTGGTTTTGCCTGTTCCTGGCCCACCCAGAATCAGCAGGGAACTGGCGTGGGCGTCGAAAACCTGGCTGATGTCGGTGGCACTTGGTATTGGGAGAGGCGGACTGTCGGGAACTTGGACGATGGCGTTCAGCGGCTGGTCCACTGCATCGCCCTTCGACTCCAGGTCAAGCTCGATTCTCGCCACTTGATACAGCGATCGGTTGAGAATCCCGTCAATCCAATCCAGGCGCACTCGTTTGAGCATTTGGGCCCGGTTGCGCAAGTCGAGACTCGTTGGAGTCACGGCTCCAGTCCGGGCATCGGGGGACGCCGGGTAGCTGTGCGGCTCAATGGAAGGCAGGGCCTTCCGTGTGCCGAGTGCGGGCTTTTCCAGGCGAAGCTGACCGGCCACGTGTCGGTAGAGTTCGTCGTAGCCCTCCGCGGTATCGACCTGATAATAGGTGAGTCCTCGAATGGGCCAGGGAATGTCGGACGGAACAGCACCCTCCATC
This sequence comes from uncultured Acidobacteriota bacterium, assembly GCA_963737465.1. Classification (GTDB taxonomy): domain Bacteria; phylum Acidobacteriota; class Terriglobia; order Bryobacterales; family Bryobacteraceae; genus TMP-7. The sequence goes on along the minus strand of CAVTTC010000009.1, from coordinate 323,329 downwards.
AAGATCGGCACGAATCGCTGAACGACGGTATCGGTCTGATACAGATGGTTGTAAATGAGCTTGGCTTCCCAGAGAACGCCGCGGCCCTTGAGTGGCGCGTCCCGTCCCTCTACGCGCATTCGATATACATCGGTGCACACCAAAACGACAAAATCAGCCGCCTGAATCTCGCGATCCATCCACATCGGCCAACCGTCCGGTGGGGCGGTGCCGTATTGGTCAAGAACTGCGTCAACGCCGTCGGCTCGGAGCCGGTCGGACAGAGCACGAACCCGATCCTGATGGGCGCACGAATCGTGACTGTAGCTGATGAAGACCCTGGGTGTCGTCTGCTGCGTTTCCGGAAACATCTCGAACAACCGCCCCGATTGCAGTAATTATAAGGTCAGCCACCCGCGAATGTTTCGCCGGCGATGCGGTGCACTCGGTAGTTTCGGCCGAGGCTGGACACTTCGTGTTCATCGATTGCGGCTCGGCGTGGCTCCAAGTGGTCCGAAGCACGCGCGGGCTACTGGGAGTTCAGTAACATCCACCCACAAACCTTCGACCCGTTGCTTACCGGACCGAATCCAGGATCGCGGTCAATTGGGGCTTGGAAAGATACCGGCCGCGGACGGCCACGCCGGACACTTTGGAGACATTCCGGATGTCGGCCAGCGGATTCGCGTCGAGCAAGACGAGGTCGGCCACCTTGCCCTGTTTCAACGTCCCCACCGAATCCTCCCAGCCGAGGTAACGGGCCGGGATCGTTGTAGCCGTTTGGAGCGCCTGCATCGGGGTGAGCCCAGCCTTCACCAGAAGTTCCAACTCGCGGTGCAGCGTAACGCCGGGGATGGTGTAAGGGTCTCCGGTGTCGGTGCCGGCCATGAGTTCCACGCCGCAGTCGTTCATGAGCTTCACCATACGCATCGCGAGGTCGAACTGGGCTTTCATGGCAGCCGCCTCCCCGGCCTCCAGCGGCTTCAATTCCTCTGCGGGCTTGGGCCACGTGGTGCGGCTTGCACGCGGCACGTACCGCAGGCGGGGATCGCCGACGCGCGCCGCCGCTTCGATATGGCCCATCCGTTCCCAGAGCGTGAGTGTCGGAACCTGCCGGGTCTCGTAAACAGCGGAGCGTTTGAACAATTCCCGGGCTTTCTGTTCGTCGAAGGTTTCCGTGACAATGGATGCCGGAGCCTTCCCCGCGCGAATGGCTGCTTCCTCGGATGAGCACGCGAGAAAGAGCCCGAACAGATGTTCCATGCTTCCCTGGCGGGCGTCGATGGCCTCGCGAGCGGTTACCGCCGAGGGCAGGTGCCCGGCAAACGCTACGCGCCATTTCCGGGCCCGCTCGGCCAGGGCCACGTAGGCGTCATGGGGTACGTCGCTCAGTACCTTGATGAAGTCCACGTCCATTTCGTCGAGCCTGTCGAAGGCGCGGCGCGCGTCTTCGTGGGCTCTGCACCACCAACACCGGTAGTTTGCTGTCGTCCGACTTTTTGCCGGCGACCGGGGGACCCGAGGTGACCACGTGCGGACCCACGGCCTTGCCGGATTCCGCATCGGCGCGCCACGCCTTGGTGCGGGCGTAGTCGCTGCCCATGTCGCGGACTCCAGTGATCCCATTCGCGACGTACACCGGCAGTTGATTCTCCGGGTACCACAGATGGACGTGCATGTCCCACAGCCCTGGAATCGCAAACCGGCCGCGTCCATCTATGACGCGGGCTCCCGGCGGAACCGCCACCTGCGCAAGCGGGCCGATCGCCGCGATCCGCTCGCCTGTGACCACAATGGTCGTGTGCGGCGCCGCTGCCGCGCCCGTGCCGTCGATGACGGTTACGTCGCGGATGACGGTTGTGGCTGCGTCTAACGGAAGGAGTGACAGACCCAGGCCCAGGATCAGGGAACAACGGAACAACACGCTTTCATGATCCCAGAGTTGTACCCTGGTACGGGTGAAAGCGCATCTCAAATTACGCGAGACCTATGCGATCTTTTCTTGTTTGCCTCTTCGTGACAGGCAGCGTATTCGCTGCGGATGTTTCCATCGGCGTCGGCATTGGACCCTCGACGTCATCGGTGACGGTTCCCACCGGAACTTTTTCGGGCGAGAGTTCCACGGCGACGGTTCTGGTGGATGGAGCGACGAAGCTGATCGGGTTCGGTCCGGTATCGCTGCAGTTGGATGTCCCCCTGGCGTTCGGCGGTCCGGCGCAGGCGCAGGTGGTGGCCAGCAGCGGAGGCGCCGCGGCCTATGCCGAGCGTATGCAGTTCGCCTTGACGCCGGGATTGAAGGCGCGCGTGGGATTGGGATTGCTGTCTCCATGGGTATCGTTCGGAGCCGGTACCGCGCGCTTCACGCAATCCGCCGCCGGGTATCCCTCGTCCGGTTCCGTCATTAATGCTTCCAGCGACCGCTGGGCGCTGGCGCTGTCGCCCGCTGGAGGCCTGGACATCCGGCCGCTCCCGTTCCTGCTTTTCCGTGGCGAGATCCGCAGTTATACGTACAAGAACCCGTCAGACATATTGAACGGATTTAGCGCCTTCCAGCCGAACTGGCGGAACAACCTCCTGTTCATTGGGAGCGTCGGAGTGCGATTCTAATCAGGCCCTGGCCGATATAATCGCGGTATAGATGACCACCCACACGCGCCTCCGTGTCCGCTACAAGGAAACGGACCAAATGGGGATTGTGCACCATTCCAACTATTACGTCTGGATGGAGATGGGCCGCTCCGATTATTGCCGTGCGGCCGGCATTCGCTACTCCGACATGGAGGAGCAAGATGGTGTATTGCTCGCCGTGGCCCAGGCCGAGTGCCGGTACGTATCCCCTGCCCGTTATGACGAAGAACTGATCGTCGAGACCACCATCACCAAGGTCCACGCACGCCTGGTGGAATTCGGGTATCGCATCCTCCGCGCCGAAGACAGCCGCCTGCTGGCCCATGGCGGCACTACTCACGTTTTCTGTGACCGGGACATGCAGCGCCGCAAGCTTCCCGGGAAGTATTGGGAAGCGTTCGGCATCGCCGGTTGCGTCCGAGGAACAAACATCTGATACTTGATAGAGAAGGTGGGTAATTATCGCTACGGACGCCCACACCCAACCCCATGAAAATCGCGAACGACGTTACCGAATTGATCGGAAACACTCCGCTGGTGCGCATCCGGCGGCTTACCGAAGGCGCTCCCGGCCAGTTGGTGGCCAAACTGGAATTCTACAACCCGGCCCACAGCGTTAAGGACCGCATCGGCGTGTCCATGATCGATGCCGCGGAAGCGGCGGGCAAGATCGGTCCGGACACCATCATCCTGGAGCCCACCAGCGGCAACACGGGCATTGCTCTGGCCATGGTTTGCGCCGCGCGCGGGTATCGCTGCACGCTGATCATGCCCGAAACCATGAGCAAGGAGCGCCGTCTGCTGCTCCGCGCGTACGGCGCGGAGTTGATTCTGACGCCCGGCCCCGAGGGCATGGCCGGAGCCATCCGCAAAGCTGAGGAGATGGCGGCGGCCGATCCGCGCTATTTCATCCCGCAGCAGTTCAAGAACCCCGCCAATCCGGCCATCCATCGCAAGACCACGGCCGAAGAAATCTGGCGCGACACCGACGGCCAGGCCGATATCCTGGTCTCGGGAATCGGAACCGGCGGCACCATCACCGGCATTGGCGAAGTGATCAAGCCGCGGAAACCGTCGTTTCGGTGCATCGCGGTTGAGCCGGACGCTTCACCGGTCCTCTCGGGCGGGAACAAGGGACCGCATCCGATCCAGGGGATCGGCGCTGGATTCGTTCCCGACATCCTGAACACGCAAATCTACGATGAAGTCATCCGGGTCAAGAACGACGACGCCATTCAGACGGCGCGCCGTGCCGCTCGCGAGGAAGGGCTGCTGGTAGGCATCAGCTCCGGTGCGGCGCTGTGGGCCGGAGTGCAGGTGGCCCGCCGGCCGGAGAACGAGGGCAAACTCATCGTCGTGATCATTCCGTCCTTCGGCGAGCGCTACCTGAGCACGGTCCTATTCGCCGACTTATCGGTTTAAGGTGACACGTCCATGTGGGGCGGACAGTCGCGCTCTGCCCGCCGCATTATGATAACAGCCATGTCCGCCAAAGTCCTTCTGAAGGACATCGTCGATGCGTTGGAGATGCAGTTCGACGAACAGCCATCGTTCCTGGATCTCGACAGCGGCCAGGTTGAGGTCGTCTCACGTGACTTGCTCAGCCAGGTGGAGGACGCCGATGAGAACGAGGAGCCGGAATTGCCCGAATGGCAGAAAGGCGAATGGGAGATCTGCAAGAAGATCGTAACCACGGACCGTTTCGTTCGCCTCCCCGACCAGTTTGAAGTCCACGAATGGGGCATCATGGAGGAGTTCATAGAGGCAGTTGAGTCCGAAAGGTTCGGGACGATCTGTCGTACGCGATTCACGGATCCGGAGCCTTCCGGCACTTCCGGCGTGAGATCGAACGGCACCACATCGAGCAGGACTGGTATCGGTTTCGAAAGGAAGCGCTCCGCCAGATCGCGATCGACTGGTGCAAAGAAAATGGGATCGAATATGCTGAGTCGTAGAGGTCTCTTCGGCACCCTGCTCGCGGGTTCCCTGCGCGCCGGGACCGTTCCAATCCGCGCCATCACAAGGGGGCCGCGGTTCCACTGGTTCGCCTATTACGACAAGCTCCAGTTCGACCCCGCCGGCCGGTACGCGCTCGCCCACGAGGTGGATTTCGAGCACCGGTCTCCGCGTCCGGACGATGTCATCCGGGTCGGCATGGTGGACCTCGAGGACGGCGACCGTTGGATCGAACTCGGCGATTCCCGCGCGTGGAACTGGCAGCAGGGCTCGATGCTGCAGTGGCTGCCCGGTTCGCGGACCGACGTCATCTGGAATGACCGCGTGGGCGGTCAGTTCGTGTCGCACGTCCTGAACGTGAAGACCGGCCGGAAGCGGACCCTGCCCGGGCCCGTCTACAGCATCAGCCCCGACGCCAAGTGGGCCGTGTATCCGGATTTCCGCCGCCTCAATCGGACGCGTCCAGGCTATGGCTACGCCGGAGTGCCCGATCCCTATGAACAGCGGACTGCCCCGGATCAGGCCGGCATCTGGCGCATCGATCTCGAAACCGGGAAACAGCGGCTGCTGATCTCGCTCGATCAGGCTTCCCGCGTGCCGAACCGCCACTCGCCCTGGGAGCCGCCGGCCACGCACTGGTTCAATCACCTGCTGCATTCGCCGGACGGCTCGCGCTTCATCTTCCTGCACCGTTGGCGCGGTCCTAAGCAGGGCAAGGGCTTCGGCACACGCATGTTCACATCCAGCGCCGACGGGACGGATCTGTTCGTGCTCGACCCCTATGGTGGCACCTCCCACTTCATCTGGCGCGACCCCCGGCACGTACTCGCCTGGGCCATTCACCCGTCGCACGGTGAGCGCTTCTATCTGTATGAGGACCGGACGGAGAATGTCGAGGTGATCGGCGAGCAGGTCATGACGGTGAATGGCCATTGCACGTATCTGCCGGGCAATCGCTGGATCCTCAATGACACCTACCCCGATGCACAGCGGCTCCAGCACCTGTATCTGTACCAGGTGGCCACGGGCCGGCGAGTGCCGCTTGGCGATTTCCATTCGGATCCGGTATACACGGGCGAGTGGAGGTGCGACCTGCATCCGCGGTTCAGTCCCGATGGCACGCGCGTAACCATCGACTCCACCCACGGTGGCAACGGCCGGCAGTTATACCTTGTGGACATCGCCAGCCTCGTGCGCGGATGAGTCTTCTTCGGTAGCCTCCCCTCAGAACCCCGCCGCCGCCAGGAACCGCTCGGCGATCTCCGGCGACGGTGCAACCACAACCGGCTGCTTGCGCACATGCCATACCGGCGGACAGCGATCCACCCCCCAGACCGTCATCCCCGCCTCTTCCGCGATCACCTGTGGCGGAATCAGGTCCAGATCTTCTCCTGCCCCGAAATTCGCGTACACGTGCTGGCCGCCGAAGATCGTCATCATGACGTTCCCCCCGGCGCCCCCAGTGCCCGTTGTCACTGAGGTGATGCCGCTCGTGTAAACCCGAACCGCGCGAGCGCGCTCCTCGGGAGACATCTTCGTGCTCAGAGGAACGCACGACAACAACGCGCGCGTCTCGGGTGCCGGCCGCTTCCGCAGAGGGCGTACAACGGAACAGTGGAATGACACTGTGTCAAACTCCGTCCGCATCACCCAAGCCCCCTGTCCACGAATCGCCCACACGATCCTTCCCATACACCGCTCGCTCTCATCGATCGGCAAGTAGACCTCCGGTTGGAAGACCACACCCACCATCGGCACACCATACTCCACGTAGTGCGCCTGCACGGAGTACAGATTGCCGCCCGCGGCGAAGTGGGTCGTGCCGTCCAGGGGATCGGCCCCCACACGTTTGTCGTCCCCGGTTCCGGTCACGCCGGATTCCTCCAGCTGGAACGAGATTTCCGAATCGATCGCGGGAATGCGTTCTCCAAGAACCTTCAGGATTACAGCGTCGGATCGTTCATCCGCGGCGGTCACCAATTCCCTCGCGTCCTTGAACCGCGCCGCGAGATCGCCGCTCAGCTTCACGGCGAGCACTTCCGCCGCCCCCGCCATCACGGCATCCTTCAGGACTTGGCAGATCGGTCCACTACTGGCATTGCTCATAGATACACTGATGCTACGGACACAAGAATGGAGAACTCCCTCCGATGCTAACAAGCGGCCGCCGGCTGTTTCTGCCAATACCGCTCACTGACGTGCGCGGCTCTGTAGAACCAGCGTCCTACCGAGCCGCGACCGTCAGGAAGCGGTTCTGCCACGGACTGCTGGCTGTCTGGATGATCAGCGCAGGTCACTGCATGGCCGGCCCCGGTCCCATCAAAGTCGAGATCAGAAAAGAACACGGGCAGTTCCGGCTGTACCGCGGCGGACAGCCCTACTTCATCAAGGGAGCGGTCTACTCCGTTGATCCGGCCGGCCGGTTCCCCATCACGGACCTCGCGGCCCGCGGAGCCAATTCGGTTCGCACCAGCGATCTCCGCACCATTGAGGCCGCACAGGAACTGGGAATGACCGCCCTGGTCAACCTTCCCATGCGGATGGAGTCGGCGCACAAGTTCGATTACAGCAACCAGCAGGCTGTGCGGGAGCAGTTTGAAAAAGTGAAGAAGCGCGTCTTGGAGCTGAAGGACCGCCCTGCCGTCCTCCTGTGGGCCATCGGCAACGAACTCTCCGTCGGCTACACGAATAAGAATATGTGGAACGCGGTCAACGATGTTGCGCGAATGATCCATGAAGTGGACCCGAACCATCCCGTTCTCACGGTGATTGGAGACGGCTTCGTCACCGTCAACAACGGCGATTTCAAAGAACTCAAAGAGCGCTGCCCGGACCTGGACCTGCTCGGCATCAATTTCTACAAAGGTGTGGAAGAGGTGCCCGCAAAGATCCGCGCCGAAGGGTGGACCAAGCCGTACGTCATCACCGAGTGGGGTCCCTCGGGCGACTGGCAGGTGGTCCGCACAGCGTGGAAGGCATCCATCGAGGAAACCAGCACGGAGAAGGCCGAGCGCTACAACGAACGTTATCAAAACACCATCCTTAAGGACACGGAGCGATGCCTCGGCTCATACGTGTTCCTCTGGCGCTGGCACCCTGAGCGGACCCACACCTGGTACGGGATGTTCCTCGAGTCGGGCGAGCGCACCGAGGCTGTCAACGTCATGCAGCATCTATGGACTGGGAAGTGGCCTCTCAACCGGGCGCCGCGCATCGAGCGATTGTCCATCGATGGTAAGGTCGCCCGCGACAACGTCACCGTCAAGCCCGGCGCCGAACACACGGCGACGCTCGAAGTAACCGATCCCGAAGGAGACCCGATCGCCTTGCGATGGGAAGTCGTGGCCGAGGTCGCGCGCGCAGGCTACGCCGGCATGGGAGAGCAGCGGTCGAAACCGATGCCCGCGCTAATCCGGAAGACCGGCGCCCGCGAGATTACGTTTGCCGCGCCCGAACAGGAAGGCGCCTACCGCGTGTTCGTCTTCGCCGTGGATGGCCAGGGCAACGGCGCCACGGCGAACATTCCCTTCTTCGTCAGTCCATCCGGAGAGCAGAATCTCTTCGATCGGTACGTGGGTCTGCTTCCACCGGCGCCGCATGAAGAGTTCTACGGATCGCGAATCCAGCGCACGATGTCGCTGCTGGCCAACAGCACGAGAGACCGCCGCTGGCCGGTGACGATTCTGATCTACGGTCAATCCATCACGGCCGGTCTGAGGGAGTCGCGGATGGGTGAGGCGTTGAAACAGAAGTTCCCTCATGCGGAAATCACTTTTCTCAACCGGTCGATCTCCGGATTCTCGGCATCGCAACTCGTGCGCTCGATGCTGAATGATGTGTACCCTCTCGACCCCGACCTCGTCATCCTGCATGACATGGGAGCTTCGCTCCCGGAATACGAGCGCATGGTGGAGAACATGCGTCGATACACCACCGCGGAGATCGTGCTGTGTACCGATCCTTTCCGCGACGGCGAAGACGTGGATGCGCCCCCGGACGCGAATCCCGCCATGCCGGTGATCCGGATGCTGGCCCAGCAGTACAACTGCGAGTTGGCCGACGTGCACGAGGAGTGGCGCGCCTACCTCAAGGCGCACAACCTGTCGCCGAGAGACCTGCTCCAGGACGCCGTTCATCCCAATGCCCGGGGCTTGGACGTGCTCGTGGGTCTGCTCCTGCGGCACTTCCGGGTCAACCCGATGGCGCCCAATGACTGGATGCGGACGGTACGGAACTACGAGCCGAAGCGGTGGCCGGACGAAGGCGCATCGGATGGAGTCACATTCACCGGAACGCCCTGGCGATTCGCGGGCCGTTCGGCCATCGGCTCCACCCGCGAGAGCGCCCTGAAACTCACCTTCACGGGAAATCGCGTGGATTGCATCCTCGGCTCGGGAAAGGACCTGAAGCCGGGGACGGCAACCGTGCGCATCGACGGGCAAGCGCCCTCGGCGATGAACGAATTGTGGGCCTTCACGACGGTGTCCCCCGCGTTCGGCACAGATTGGCAGCCCGCCATCCGCCGCGTGACGCACCGAGCGCCGCTGATCGCCGAGACCTGGAAGGTCGTGTTCTCGAAGCTGAATGAGGATGCCTCGCACTTCACATTTGAAGTCTACGGATCGAAGACCGGATTCGACGGGCGGGGAGAGTTCGATGGTGCGAAGTACAAATATGGCCAGTATGGCGACATGCTCGACTACACCGGCTCCGAACCATACCCGGACATATTTGTTTCCAACTCCGGGCGCGTCGTGATCGACTACCGCGACTTCAAGATTCCGTGGGCCCGCACCTACTCGAAGAAACCGTGCCCGGAAGGCTTCGAAGCCACCTGGGAAGCCATCCCGCTGTTCACGGAGACCATCGCCGCGCCGGCAGACTCGGATCCGTCCAAGGTTCGCCTGGTGACCCTCGCGAAGGGGCTGGCGAACAGCCGTCATTCACTGGAGATCATTCCCAATGGCGATGGATCGGTGCCGGTGGAGAGTGTGGTGGTGCATGAGCCCTCGTTGAAGTAATCCCTATGACCCTCATCGTTCTCGCCATCGCGGTTGTCATTCTGTTGGTCCTGATCGGCCTCAAGGTGGACGCGTTCATCGCGCTGCTGATGACCTCATTCATCACCGGGGTTCTGAACGGCATGGGACCGGAGGCCGCGCTGAAGTCGCTGCTGAAGGGCCTCGGCGACACCGTTGGCAGTCTCGGCCTGATCATCCTGTTCGGGGCCATGCTCGGCAAGCTGATCGAGGAAAGCGGAGCCGCTCACACCATCGCCAACGCGCTCACGAAACTGCTGGGCCTGAGCCGTGTTCAGTTGGCCCTGGTCATCACAGCGTTCCTGGTCGGCTTGGCCATGTTCTTCCAGCCGGCCTTCTTCATCCTGATCCCGCTGGTCTACACGCTTTCCACCACCACGGGACTGCCGCTGATGTATCTGGCCATCCCGTTTTGCGCCGCTCTTTCGGTGACGCATGGCTACCTTCCGCCGCACCCCGGTGTGACGGCGGTGGCCGTCGTGCTCCACGCGGATGTGAACCGCACGTTGCTCTACGGCCTGATCATCTCGATACCGGCCACAATCGTCGCCGGACCTCTTCTGGCGATGCTTTTCCGAGGACTCCGCGTCAAGCCGCCCGCGCGCCTCTTTCGCGAACGCACCTTCTCACCCGGGGAACTCCCCGGTCTCGGAGTGAGCTTGATCTCCGTCCTCTTCCCGGTGCTGATCATGCTAGCGGGCGCGGTGGTCACGCTCACGATCCCGGCCGGAGGCGGGTTGATGGCCGCGGTCCGGTTCTTCAGCGAACCGAATGTCGTGCTCTTCCTCGCCGTGGTACTGGGCTTCTACACGCTGGGTCTGCGCCGTGGACGGAGTCTCGAGAAACTCATGAAGGAGTCCACCGAGGCCGTTAGCAGCGTGGCGCCGGTGCTCTTCGTCATCGCCGGCGGCGGCGCTTTCAAACAGGTGCTACTGGACGGAGGTACCGGCGAAGCGGTGAGGCAGTTGACGACTCAGGTCCACGTATCGCCCGATCGTGCTCGCCTGGGGCACCGCGGCGCTGCTGCGCGGGGCCGTCGGTTCCGCCACCGTGGCGGCCATAACCGCCGCCGGAATCGTGTTACCCATCGTGCCGGTGAGCGGGGTCCGGCCCGAACTTCTGGTCCTGGCCATCGGTGCCGGCAGCATCACTTTGTCGCACTTCAGCGACTCGGGCTTCTGGATGTTCAAGGAGTACTTCGACCTCAGCATCAAGCAGACCCTGGCAACCTGGACCGTGATGGAAGTCATCATCGGAGTCGTAGGATTAGCGGGCGTGCTATTGCTGAACCAACTCCTCCCCGGGATTTAGGAGCATCCGCTGGACTCAATGTGGCGTGCGCACTCTTGCGCGCCGTGCCGGCACTCATGCCGGCACCGTTCTTCCTCGCCATCACGGCGAATGTGGATTAATCACAGTGCCGCACCACCAGCACCGTCAAGTCGTCCGTCGCCGCTCCGCCGCCGCGATACTCCGCCACGCTCGCCAAAACCGCCCGAGCCAGCCCTTTCGCCGAATCTCCACAGTGCCCGCGGATGCATTCCAGCAGGCGTTCCTCTCCGAACTCCGCCCCGGCGCCGTCGAATGCCTCGGTGACGCCGTCCGAATACAACACCAGGCTCTCTCCAACGCCCAGGCTGACCCGCTCCACCGGATACTCGATCGCGCAGAACATGCCCAGCGGCAATCGCGCACACTCCAAACGCTCCACGCCGTCGGGCCGCACCACCAGCGGCGGACAATGTCCCGCGTTGCACACTTCCAGCTGATTGCCCGCCGCGCGCCCGCACACCATGGTGGCGTAATGAGACGCCAGCGTCCCCTCGCAGAACAGCCGGTTCGCCCGCGCCATCACTTCCGGAAGCGGCAGGTGTAATGAGAGAAGGCTGCGGAAGATCGCGCTCAGATGCGTCATCAATAAGGACGCGGCAACGCCCTTCCCCGCCACGTCCCCGACCGCGAAGAACAGCGATCCGCCGTCTTCCGCCGGGATCAACTCGCAGTAATCTCCGCCAACCGGCCCCGCGGCTTCGTAGCAGTAGTGCGTCTCCCAAGCGCCCACCGCCAAGTCCGCCGGAGGCAGCAGCTTGGATTGGATCTGTGTCGCCAGTTGCAGGTCCCGCTCGTGAGCCATCCGTTCTTTTGCGTCCAGATGATCCAGGCAGAATCGCACCAGCGGATCCGCCTTCAGGCGATCCGCCTCGACAGGATCGTGGCAAACCTCACACCGGCCGTACGTCCCCACCTCGATCTTGTGCAGGGCCGCATCCACTTCGGCCAGCAGTTCGCGCAGGTGAAGATCCCCAATGGACCTCACCGCCGCCTCCAGCTCCGCCCTACGGTCCAGCAGTAACGGTCGAACGATCTGAACGGACATTGCTCCGGCCGTCATTCAGCACCTCCCAGATTCTCTATTGTCCCGAATCCCCGTTCCGACGTGGCGCAGAGATCGGTCGGCGCCGAGTCGAAGAATCATCTCCACACATGGTCAACACAAGGCTTCTGTGCCGGAACATTGCCAACGCACGCCGAACCGCCTCGGATACAATCGTAGGACTGGAGGACGCTTGAGCCCAAACGACGCTCCGCGCGCCCCGCATTCGGCGATGCTGTCAGCGGCGCACTTTGCTGCCCAGAAACACTCCTCGCAACGGCGGAAAGGTGAATCCGCCGAACCCTATGTGAACCACCTGCTCGAGGTCGCGCGCCTGCTAGCGGACCTACCTTCCAGGTTCGACCTGAACCTGGTGATTGCCGGACTGCTGCACGACACTCTGGAGGATACGGCGGTGACCCGGTCGGAACTGGCTGACCGGTTCGGTGAGGATGTCGCAACCCTGGTGGAGCAGGTCAGCGACGATAAGAGACTGCCCCGGGACGACCGGAAGACGCTTCAGATCCAAAATGCGCCGCACATGTCGCCCAGGGCCCAAAACCTCAGTACGGCCGATAAGATCAGCAATCTGCGAAGCACTCTTTCCGATCCGCCGGCCGATTGGAGCGACGAACGCCGCCGGCAGTACTTTCAATGGGCCAAGGCGGTAGTGGACCGCTTTCCGGCTGTGGATCCGAACCTGAAGTCGGAATTCGAAGCGGTCTACTCGCAATTTGAAGGGAATACCACTGTTGGGAACCAGACAATTCTCCGGGGGAGCGATCGTCCGCCGTTGGATTCGGCCGTGATCTGACCCATCCGAGAGATTTAACGCAACCTTCTCCATCGGCAAAGCATTTACATAATTGAGAACGCCGGTTTCCCGGGTATTGGTGTCGCCTCAGATGAATATGGACCCGGCGCTATACTGAGATTGAGGGCGAATCCGGCTCGATGCCGGTCTGGCGATTGGGTATTCGCGCGCGAATCGAAAAGAGGTCGTTTCGGATGGTCTCCGGTTGGAAAGCCATAACTGTATCCTGTGCATTGCTCGCAGGGACCGCCTTCGGGCAATCCTCGCAAGCTGCGAAAAAGGGGCGGGACGACGCCTCGCAAGGCGACAAGGCCGCCGCCTATTACCACTATGCTCTCGGCCACATGTACGCGGAGATGGCAGCCTCGTACAACAACCGCGGCGATTTCTTCAACAAAGCCATTGAGAATTACCGCCTGGCAATGAAGGCGGATCCCTCGGCCAGCTTCCTGAGCGAAGAGCTGTCGGATCTGTACATACAGTCGGGACGGCTGCGGGAAGCCGTTTCCGATGCCGAAGACATTCTCAAGCAGAATCCGAACGACCTGAACGCCCGGCGTATTCTTGCCCGGATCTACGCGCGGCTGATCGGAGACAACCAGCAGAACCGGCTGGATGAAGGCTACCTGCGCAAGGCCATCGAGCAGTATCAGAAGATTACCGAGAAGGACACGAAAGATACGGAGTCCTGGCTGATGCTCGGCCGGCTGCAGAAGCTGGCGCAGAACTCGATCGAGGCGGAGAAGGCCTACAAGAAGGCGCTCGAGAACGATCCGAACAGCGAAGACGCGCTTACCGGCCTGGCCATGGTCTATGCCGATCTCGGCGATTCCAAGCAGGCTGCGGACATGTTGAAGCGCGCCTCCGAGAAGAACCCCAGCGGACGAAGTCTGGCCGCACTCGCCAGCACCTACGAGCAGATGCGGGAGTATGCGCTGGCCGCCGAGACGTTGAAGAAGGCCATCGAACTCTCGCCCTCAAACGCCGGTGAACTGAAGCGTGCCATGGCCCGGGACTTGATGCTCTCAGACCAGTTGGATGAGGCGCTAAAGGCTTACCAGGCGCTGGCAGCCGAAGAAGACAAAGATCCCGAGGTGCAGCTGCGCATCTCCCAGATCTACCGTCAGAAGAAGGATTACGCAAAGGCCCGCGCGGCCAGTGACAAGGCCAAGGAACTGGATCCGAACAGCCTGGAGATTCGCTATAGCGAGGTGAACCTGCTCGAGGCGGAAGGCAAACCGAACGAAGCCATCGCGACGTTGAAGGAGATCATCGACAGCACCGCGAAGAAGAACTACACGGCAGGCGAGAAAGGCAACCGGGTGGTTCTGTTGGAGCGGCTCGGTTCCATGTACCGGGCGAATGAGCAGTACGCTCCGGCCATCGAGGTCTTCAAGCAGATCGGCGAGGTGGATCCGGACATGGCCTCGCGCGGCACGCTTCAGATTGTGGAGACGTACCGGATCGCGAAGGATTTCGCGAAGGCCGAGTCCGAAGTTCGCGACGCCCTGGTGAAGAACCCGACGGATCGTGCGCTGCGCGGCATGCACGCGTCCCTCCTGGCTGACCAGGGCAAGGGCGATGCGGCCATCGCCGAGATGAAGAAACTGCTCGCGGAGAAACCCGACCGTGACACGTGGATCAGCATGGCGCAGGTGTGTGAGAAAGCCAAGCGCTATCCCGACATGGCCAAGGCGATCGACGAAGCCGAGAAACTGGCCCAGAGCAAGGAAGAGAAGGACAACATCACGTTCCTGCGCGGCGCCATGTATGAGAAGCAGAAGCGCTATGACGAGGCCGAGGCGGAGTTCCGCAAGGTGATTTCGGCCAGTCCGGACAATGCCGCCGCACTGAATTATCTGGGCTATATGCTGGCGGACCGGAACGTCCGGCTGCAGGAAGCCCTCGACCTGATCAGCAAGGCCTTGGATAATGATCCCGGCAACGGCGCCTACTTGGACAGCCTGGGTTGGGTGTACTATCGTCTGGGACGATATCCCGAGGCTGAACAGCAGCTGAAACTGGCTCTGGACAAGACTTCTCGCGATCCCACGGTGCATGATCACCTGGGCGATGTTTACTACAAACAGGGCAAGATCCGCGAAGCAATCAGCCAGTGGCAGTCCTCGCTGAAGGAATGGGAAACTACGGCGGCCGCGGAGCAGGAACCCGTCGAAATCGCCAAGGTTCAGAAGAAACTGGAGGGCGCCAAGGTCCGGTTGGCCAAGGAAAACCCGCCCACCCGGGAAAAGCCCTAGACACTCCCTAACGGTCGTGGCTCAGAAATCGGAACCGAGCCGCGACCCGTCAGGAAGCGAGTCCTGTCACCGTGACGGACGCCTTCGGGCGTCCGTTTTTGTTGGTATAACAACATAGCGCCTTTGTTCGTACTGCCTGAAAGAATCTCTCCGTCTGCTCGTCTAACCGAAGAGGACGGATGAGGCCTGGACTTCCCATCTATTGCACGGCGATACTGCTGTCGGTTGCGGCTATTGCCCCCGTCTGCGCACAGCCGGCAACCAAACTCTCATCCGCTGGCTGGACGCCGGAACAACAGGAACGGTTTCTTATTAGTGCCCGAATTGCCGCCGAGAAGCCGGTCGGACAGGGTATTACTCATACTCTCCGAATTACTCTGACGGATGGTTCACGAACCCATGACGCCCACGTTCAGACCATCGACATTTTCAAGCCGGTTTACCGGACGAAGGAATTCGTAGAAAAGAACTTTCACGACTCGTATAAGTACAACATCGCGGCGTGGCGCGTGGATCGGATGCTGGGGCTGGGGATGATGCCGCCGTGCGTTTATCGCGAGGTGGATGCCAAGCCTGCCAGTTTCTGCTGGTGGGTAGACAACATCCAGTTCGACGAACTCACGCGCCGGGAGCGGAAACTCGAGCCCCCGGATGGCGAAAAGTGGACACGCCAGTTAAACCTGGTCCGGGTCTTCGATCAATTGATCGACAATACAGACCGGAACCAGGGCAATCTCCTCATCGATCGAAATTGGAATCTTTGGATGATTGACCACAGCCGGGCTTTTCGGGTAACCTATGCCTTGCGCCGGCCCGACGTGCTGAAGCGTGTGAGTGTGCGGATGCTCAATGCGATGCGCGACCTGAACGTTAAACGCTGTAACGCCGGGCTGAAGCCCTATCTGACCGACGAGGAGATTCGCACGTTGCTCGTCCGGCGCGATCTGTTGCTCAAGTTCTTTGCGGATGCGGTGACCGAAAAAGGCGCTGACGCCGTCTATCTTGACCTTCCGCGTAAGACACCTTCTGTAACCATTCCGTAATCGACGAATGCGCCCTAACCCGAAGCTACTCTGCATTGTCTTTCTCTCGCTGGCCTCCGTCGCCGGCGCGCAAACGCGGGCGGAGCAGATTGAAGCCGAACAACGCTCGAAAGCCACCCAACTTACACCCGACGTTCCCAGCCGGCTGGAGCGTATCTTCAATGAGGCCCAGGTCGGTTCTGGCCGGCTGTTTGGGACAACCGCCGGCTTCCGGCCGGTGATCGGCAACATGGTCACGGGATCGGGTTTCGCTGGGGGACTAGAGTATTACAGACCCGACTTGCACGATGGAAATCTCGCTTTTCGCAGCTCCGCCCGGGTATCAATATGGAAGTACGAGTCGCTGGATGGGCAACTAACGGCTCCCCATCTGGCCGGCGGACACATGTTTATCGATCTCTACGGCGCTTATCATAACTACCCGTCGATAAATTATTACGGCCCCGGGCCAGACTCGGTAAAGACGGGACGCACGGATTATCGCCTGGAGGATACCTCGGCCAATGTCACCGTCGGCGTCATGCCATTCCGGCACTTGCGCATCGGCGCTACCGCAGGCTATCTGCGTGTGAACGTCGGTCCGGGCACGGCCGATGAATACGCTTCCACGGATAGCACCTACACCGAAGCGCAGACGCCGGGCGTCCATGTCCAGTCGGATTTCCTGCGGGCAGGCCCCTTCATTCAGTACGACTATCGCGATCGCCCGGCTGATCCTCACCGCGGCGGCAACTATGTCGCGAGCTACATTTACTACGACGATATCGGACTTGGCACCGGCAGTCATGGAAAGCTGTATGGCGAGGGTCAGCAATACATCCCGTTCTTTAACGAAAAACGAGTCATTGCATTGAGAGCTAAGACAGAGCTGAGTTACCGCGGCGGCGGCCAGGTAGTCCCGTTCTACCTGCAACCGGTTCTGGGCGGATCGGAAGATCTGCGAGGGTTCCGCCCGTTTCGCTTCTATGACAACAATCTTCTGGTGATGACGGCGGAATACCGGTGGGAGATTATGACCGGGTTCGATATGGCGGTGTTCGGCGATGCCGGCAAGGTGTTTCATCGCCATGCGGACCTCGACTTCACTGATTTGGAGACTTCGGCGGGCTTCGGCCTCCGCTTCAAGACGCGCGACGCCGTCTTCATGCGCTGGGATGTCGGGTTCAGCCACGAGGGATTTCAGGTTTGGATCAAGTTCAACAACGTGTTCTGATTACCGTGGCGGCAGTCGCGATGCTTGGCGCCTCGGAACCCTCCGGCTCTCCACGATTCTATCCCGACGATCCGCTGTGGACGATGCCGCCGCCGGTACCGGTCAAGACGCCGACACGCCGCAAGATCAATGAGCTGTACGATTTCGTGGCGAACTCAGCAGCAAAACAGAACCCGGCCGATCCCATACGCGCCCAGGATGTCAACTCTCTGGGCGAGGTGCCGGACGGTCTGTGGTACACCAACCGTCACTACCGTCATCCGATGTCCATCGAGCAGTTGCAGATCGGTCCCACCCACCGCGATCATGAGCCGGTGCTGCCGTTCCGTGTGGTTGGCGCCAAGACGGAGGGCATCACACCGGGATTTCAGATTCGGGATGCTCGCAACCGGCACTACTTCTGCAAACCCGATCCGGTGTCGAACCCCGAAATGGCCACTTCGGCCGACGTCATTGGATCGAAGTTCTTCTATGCCCTCGGCTACAACGTTCCGGAAAACTACATCGCCTGGTTCACTCGTAACGAACTGACCATCGAACCTTCCACCATGATCACTCCTAAGGGCGGAAAGCAGCGGCGAATGGTGGCCTCCGATCTCGAGAAGGTGCTGGATATCATGCCTCGAGACCGTGATGGCCGCTACCGTGTTGTGGCCAGCCTGGAGATCGAAGGTAAGTTTATCGGGCCTTTTCGATGGACCGGGACCCGCACTGACGATCCGAACGACATCGTCCTGCACGAACACCGGCGCGAGCTGCGAGGCCTGTATGTGTTTTGCGCGTGGCTGAATCATACCGACATCAAGGCCGGGAACACGTACGATTCGGTGGTGGATGTGAATGGCGTTCCCGCCGTACGGCACCACCTGATCGATTTCGGCTCCATGCTCGGAAGCGACAGCGACATGCCCAAGGATGCCCGCTTCGGACACGAGTACATGATCGAGAAGGACAAGGAGGTCCTGCTGAAAATGTTCAGTCTCGGGCTGTATTCGCCCGACTGGGAGCGTGCGGACTACCCGCACATTCCCTCAGTGGCCAGATTCGAAGCCAAGACCTTCGACCCGGACCGTTGGACGCCGAACTACCCGAATCCGGCGTTCTTAAATCGCCTGCCGGACGATACCTTCTGGGCCGCCAAGCAGGTGATGGCCTTCAATGAAAACGAGATCCGAGCCATGGTGCAGACTGCGAAGTACTCGAATCCGGCCGCGGTGGAGTATATCACGCGCGTGCTCATGGAACGCCGGGACAAGATCGGGCGAAAGTTCTTTGCCAAGGTGTTGCCGCTCGACCTGTTCGAAGTCGGAGACGGTCAACTCAAGTTCGTGGACCTGGCCGCCCGGCACGGATTCGCACCGCGGCGGGATTACCGGATCGAGTGGTTCCGTTTCGATAACGCCACCGGTACGAAACAGCCGCTGCCGGGCGCGGCAACGTTCCGTGTGCCAGATGCGTCCGGTTATCTGGCTGCCCGGATCACATCTTCGGAAGACACCGCCAAGTCCGTCCTGGTTTACCTGCGGGGCCATGACGTGGTAGGTATTGATCGTACTTGGTGAAGATCACCCTCTCTTACTTCTGATGGTTGCCGGGTTGGGACCTGCCGCCGCGCAGAAGTATTACACCTACGTCGGCAATCTCGCTTCGGACTCGGCCTTAATTGCCTGGGGCACCACCGATGGCGTAAACACCATCGGCCGGTCCTCTGCATCGCACGGCGAAGCGACCGTCAGGGTGAACGGTAAGGAGTTCACTTCGCGCCAAAACTGGGCCGTAGTCGGCGACTTGAAGCCCGATACCGAATATCCCTACCAGATCTCGTTGGGTGGCAAGCCCATTGGCCAGGGGTCAATCCGAACCTGGCCGGAGAAGTCCACCCGGCTCGTCTTCTTCGTCATCGGCGACTACGGAACCGGGAATCGTGCCCAGTACGACGTGGCGCGCGCCATGTGGAACGAGTTCGAGAAGCGCAATGCCTCCGGAAATCCCGTTCGGTTCGTCCTGACGGTGGGGGACAACATCTATGGCGACGTGGCTACGGTATTCTTCGGCGTGCGCCATACGGGCGCGTCGGATTCCGATTGGACGTATAAGTTCTTTGAGCCCTATGCGCCGTTGCTCACTCGCATCCCGTTCTATCCGACGCTGGGCAACCACGACGGCAATGAGACGGAATCGCGCGGCGATCTACCCGCTTATCTCGACAACTTCTTTTTCCCCTCGGATCAGCCGGCCCGGTATTACCGTTTCAAATACGCGGATTTGGCCGAGTTCTTCGGCTTGGACAGCACGTTGAATTCCGAGAGCGGGCCTGCGAGGCCGGCGTTTCTCGAATCTGGGCAGCAGTTCCAATGGATGCGGCAGGTCATTCCAGCGTCTTCGCTGCCCTGGAAGATTCCGTACTATCACCATCCGATGTTCAATGCCGGACCCAGGCACATTTCCTCCTATCGCGACCTGTCACCTTGGCTGCGGCTGTTCCAGAACGCGGGGGTCAAGGTGGTGTTCAACGGCCACGAGCACAACTTCCAGATGAGCCAGGTAGATGATCAATCCGGTGGAATCCGGTTCGTCACCAGCGGTGCCGGCGGAGAGCTGCGGTTGGGCGCGGTACAGAGTCGGATGAGGCAGCAGAACATCGCGGGCTGGGCGGCCCAGAATCACTTCCTGGTTGTCGAAATCGACGGCAAGACGATGAGGATCACGCCTGTGGGGCCGCGTGAGATCGTCGTGCGCGATCCCTCCGGCGGCATGGTTCCCCTCCCGATTACAGTGACCATCCCCTGATCCTCAGGTGAGTGCTTCGGCGGCGAGCGGGAGCGTCACCCAGACCGTGGTGCCTTTCCCTTGACCGCTGTCGATCCGGATCTCGCCGCCATGCTCCCGGATGATCTGCCGCGAAGTGAACATACTCCAGTTACCGCTTCGCACACGGGAACCCTTGGCTTCAAGCGAAGGCTCGAAGATGTCCTCCAGATGTTTTTTGTCCACGCCGTGTCCGTTGTCCTGGAACGCGATCTCGATCTCACGGGCCTTCTGGCGCGTGGACACCACGACCCGTCCACCCTCGCCGTTCACGGCCTGAACAGCGTTCGTCAACAGGCTGCTGAAGACGGCGCTGATCTGCTGCGGCCGGCACACGACTGTCTCGAGCGGCTGTAAGTCGAGTTCCAGTTTCGTGGCGGGCGTAAGTTGAGGTTCCAGCAATGCCGCCACATCGGTGAGCAGTTCGTTCAGATCGACGTTCTGAACTTCGGCCTGGTCCAGATTCGTGAATCGCTGCATACGCGCCACCAGCCGCTTCAGCCTGGTGGCGGACTGTTGGATGGATTTCCGGACATCGGCCTGTAGAATCACCAGCCGGGTCTGCTCCTGGGACGGGCCGCAGGCGGCTTGGCGGGAAGTCAGCAGCAGGAGCGTATCGATGCCGCTCAACAGTGCACCCATGGGATTGTTCAATTCGTGGCTGAGCGCGGCCGCCAGCCGGGCCACGGAAGTAGCGTTCTCGGCGAGCAGGGCCCGCGCCTGGATTTGGCGGAGTTCGTAGTTCGCGTGGCGCTGACGGTAGACCACAGCCGTGATCCCGGTGCAGAGCAACGTCAGCATGACGATAAACAACAGATAACTTCCATCCGGGACATAGGCTTCGCCGGACCGCAGCGCAAGCACCAGGGAGGAGGCGACGTAAATGCCGCCCAGCGCCGCCCCTAACCCGAACGTCTGAGCCGGTTTCAACGGAACCACCGTAACCGCCAGCAGCATGACCAGCGTGATCTGGCCAGGAATGAAATCGTCCGGGTTGGAGGTCTGTGACCTGGCCAAAAGTGAGGCCCAAATCAGCACGGACCCGGTCACCAGACCGGACAGGATGGCGATGGCCCTCCACCATGCCGCCAATCGCGGCATGTGGGAACAGGCGATGGTGCCAATCCCGCACAGGATGATGGCGATCCCCTGTGTCGATCGGAGGGCGAGCGTGGAGCTTCCCCCATCGATCAGAAAGCGGGAAGCCAGCATGAATACCGACACGCTGATCTGGACACCGCCGGTGACCAGCAGCGAGATGCCGGTCAGACGCGCCAGCTCATGGCGAAAACCTGGGTCCTGCTCCGCACCTTCGGGGAGCAGATAGGCCAGGAAACGGCGCAGGACAGCGGCTGGAGTGTCGGCAGAGTTCGGCAACGTTACAAAACCCGCAAGTTGGACGCCTGGGGACGCCTAAGTGATCGAAGAAGACGGCCGCGGTTTCGTTACACTCTTTTAAGAAAATCTTACGTCAACCGGTAACTATCCGGCGCTCTCCGTCGTTATTTAGTCAATCCCCGTTACGACGGCGGGCGCTTCAACCCCTTTCACCCGAAACTGGAGCGCCCGTTCTAATTTCTTGGGCCTCCGCGGCCCAACACCCGGAGGATACTATAGCAGAGGAGTGCCTGCCGGCATGCCGCTGCTCAAAGGTTCGCTCTGGGCGCAGATCCTGTACGACGTATCCGAGGAGATCCAGCTCGACAAGGTACGCGATCGGCTGGGAGTGGGTCAGCCCGCCCCAAAGCCGGAATTTCGCGGCGCCGCACCCGATTATGTGCGGTTTGCCAGGCCGCCCGTAGCTCGCCCCCTGGGGGAGGTCTCCATTGGAAGCGCGCGCGGTTGCCCTTGCCTGATCAAGTTCTACGACTATGGCGTTGTGAGCGTGGCGCTGGAAATCCCGTTTGAAGGCGACTGGGAGGAACTGGTGGAGTTATGCGGCCGTTCCATCCCCTCCCCTGAAATCGAGCGCCAGACGCTCGAAATCGCCCGCAGCCAGTTGAAGCTGGTTCGAAGCGCCCTGGTCAAACCCTACGAGAACTGGACTTCGGAAGACTACTATGTCATCCACATTCGCGAAGCGGCTTCCGGGGATGGCGGCCGTATGGAGGCGCGCGAGATGCTGGACCGGCACGGAGGCCGCATCGCTCAGATCGTGCGCGGCGAAACCGCCCCCTTGTCAGACCCGGAAACTCACGAGATTCTTCAACAGTGGCTCTCCTACTATCCCAGCGATCTGGTGGTGGTGGCCTGGATGGCGGCGTTCGTGTACGACACGCCGGAGGGTGCGTCCCCTGTGCTTCAACTGCTCGAATACGCCAATACCCAGTTGATTGAGTTCCGCTACTATGACGAACTGCTGACCAAAGTGCTGGCCGACGTGTACCGGCGGCTCGAGCGCCGCCGCAAACTGCTGGGCCGCTGGACCATGGCTCGGGAAGCGGAGCGGCTCAACCGGATTCGTCTGGACGTGATCGAACTCACTGAACGGGTGGATAACTCCATCAAGTTTCTGAGCGATATGTACTACGCCCGCGCCTACCGCCTGGCGGCTCGCAAAGTCGGGGTTATCGACTACCGGGACCTGGTAGACGAGAAGCTGAAGACCGCCGCCGATCTGTACCGGTCCATCGTGGACGAGTTCCACCAGTCGAGGGCCTTCGTGCTGGAAGCAATGGTGGTGGCCATCCTGCTGATCGAGCTGTTTTACCTGTTCCGCGGAAAAGGTTAAACAGGGTTGGTTTGCCGTAGCGATAGCCTGTGATATAAACGGAATCGGTTCAAACGAAAGATCCGCTGATGGTGGAGGCACTCCCATGTTCGAAGAAACGCCTGAGGTACTGATCGTCGGTGCGGGACCAGTTGGGCAGTTCGCAGCCCTGGCCCTGGTCCGCCGCGGCATTCGCGTACGAGTGGTGGATCGCGGCCTGTGGCCGTGTGCGCAAAGTTACGCGCTGGCGTTGCATCCGAAATCGCTCGGACTGCTGGCGGACTTCGGCCTGCTCGATTCGGTTCTCGACAGCGCGGTGATGGTACCGAGCCTCGGCATTTATGACGGCAGCGAACGGCGCGCCACCATCCAACTGGCGGAACCGGGCGGCAACGGTGTCGCGGTGATGCGGCAGGATGCGCTCGAGAGTCTGCTGGAAGATGCTCTGAAGGTCCAGGGTGTTCAGGTGGAGTGGCGCCATGAGGTGTCGCGGCTGGCGGGAGCGGATGATCGCGTGGATGTCACCGTGGACAAGTTCGAGAAGGAGTCGCGCGGCTACGTGGTAGCGCACACCGAGTGGGTGATCTCGAAAACCACCGACTTGCAGGTGCCCTATGTCATCGGCGCGGACGGATATAACTCGCGCGTGCGGAGAGGTCTGAAGCTCGACTTCCACGAGGTGGGTCCGGCACAGTATTTCGCCGTCTTCGAGTTCAAGACGGACGCCGCTGAGAAGGAAATGCGGATCGTGCTCGGCGATCGGACCACAGACGTGTTGTGGCCGCTGCCGGACGGAGCGTGCCGGTGGAGTTTCCAACTCCCGGATTATCACGACCCGAACATCGAAGGTCTGAAAAACAACCTGCTGGCGGCGGGATTCGACTTTCCCACAGAACGTTCGAAGGAGCGGCTGTTTCTGAGCGAAAGCACGCCGGCGGCGGTGCTCGAGGAGCAGAACTTCCGCGCCTTGATCGCTGAGCGGGCGCCGTGGTTCAAGGGCAGCATCCGCGAGGTGGTGTGGAAGTCGGTGGTCCGTTTCGAGCGAAGGCTCGCCGATGGCTTCGGACGGGGGCGGTTGTGGCTGGCGGGCGACGCGGCGCACCTCACGGGGCCCGTCGGCATTCAAAGCATGAACCTGGGCCTCGAGGAAGCGCACGACCTGGCCCAGACACTCAGCGGCATTCTGCGGAAATCCGAGCCGCAATCGAATCTCGACGCCTATGATCAGCGCTGGACAGCGATCTGGCGCCAGTTGCACAACCTCGACGGCGGATTGCGGGCGACGGCGCAGACCGACCCGTGGATCGCCGGGCACGCAGCGACGCTGACATCCTGTCTGCCCGCCTACGGCGACGAATTAGGAGCGTTAGGGAATCAGCTCGGACTGACCCTGGCGCGCGCGGCTCACGCATGAGGCCGAGCTTCAGACCGGCATTCTTCGTGTAGACTCTCATCGCCGCCGGACCGGGGGTGACGCGATCGTGGTACGCAAACAGAACATCGGGCCGGAACTGCTTCGCCGTGTTCCAGTCGTGGGCGATGTGTCGCAACGCGAGTGCCTGCACGGCGACGGTGGCTTGTTTGTTGGTGCGCCCGTACGAGGTCACGCCGGGAAGGGTCGGATGTCCGCTTGTGCCTTCGCCATGCTCGGGCCGCTTACACCTGACGCGAGAACCGCGCACGGACCTCTGGGCTGACCGCTGCCGGCCGGCCCGTTTCGCGATTGAGCGGGCACCAGAGAGTGCGGGCGCTGGCCAACAACGCGCGGTCGGTGGCGCGGTGGAGTTCGGTGAGGCGTTCAAATCGCACCCGGGTGGCGGACCCCACCCACGTTCTGGCAACGATCTCATCGCCCGGTAAGGCGGGCTGCTTGTAGTCGATCTCGTGCCGCAGAACCACCCACACCAGTTTGGCTTGGTCTTCGGATGGAGCCGCAGCGCGCCAGTGCGCGACGGCGGCATCCTGCACCCATCGCACGTAGGTCACATTGTTGACGTGTCCAAGCTCGTCGATGTCGGCGGGCTCAATTGAGATAGGAAGCTCGAAGGCTTCGACGGACTCGTTCATCCCTTGCGCCTACACCTCGGTCAGGAACGCCGTCGTCCGAATGCCGGAGATGTCGAAGGGCTTGCGGCACCGCATGTTCTTGCACGACACCTTGTCGTCCAGCAGCACCATGTAGCTCTGAGCCTTTTTGAAAATCGCGCGGGCCCGCTCGTCGGCGTTGCCCGGCAGCCGGTCGATCTTCTTGCGCACCAGCCAGCGGAGATCGTATGTTTCCGCAGTCCGGCAGTACGGACAATTTAGGGTTGCCGGCTTGGTGGTTTGGGATTCGCGATAAAAATTGCGTTCATCCATTATTGAACTTACTATCGCACGTCCCGGCCGCACTGGCGCGGCGCGCTCCTCACCGGAACAGCAGCGGCGCGAACGCGGCGAGATTCCTGCGCCAAACCGGCCAGGTGTGTGCTCCCGGCGTCTCGATGTCCTCGTGCTTCACACCCTTGGTCTTCAGCCATTCGCGAAACTGCCGGTTGATCTTGATCAGCCCGTCGTCGGTGCCGCAGGCGATCCACAGCAGCTTCAGCTGGCCGTTGGCTTTCGCGTCCAGGTTCGGCCACTGCTTGTCGAACTCTTCGGTCATGCCGCCGGAGCTGAAGGCGCCCAGCCAAGCAAACTTGTCGAGCGAGTTCAGGCCCGTGAGCAAGGTTTCCGCTCCGCCCATGGACAATCCGGCCAGCGCGCGGGACTTGCGATCCGCAATCACACGGTAGGATTTCTCCACCTGCGGAATCACTTCCTGGAGCAGCGCGTCGCGGAACCGGTCGAAATTGCGGTCGCGGATCGAGGTGTCACGGAACCCGGAGAAGTCGGGCTTCAGGATCTCGGGCGCCCCGTAGCCGAGGCTCATCACCACCAGCATCGGCTTGGCCTTGCCCTGAGCGATCAGGTTGTCCATGATGACGTTGGCGCGGCCCACCGCGGTCCAGCCGCTGGCGTCGTCGCTGAAGCCGTGCTGCAGGTACAGCACCGGGAACTTCTGTTTCGACTTTCCATCGTAGGCGGCCGGCGTGTACACGTAGAAATCGCGATCGTCGCCGACGATGGCGGAGTGATAGAAATGGCGGTGCAGGCGGCCCCGCGGCGCATCCGAGAGCTCCCACGGGAGTCCCGTTCCCGGCACGTGCACTTCGCTGGAGCCGAACAGATAGTTGGGCTTGCGCAGGTGGTTGGAAGGATCCATGATGCCCACGCCGTCCACGATAAACGAGTAGCCGTAGTAGTCCGGATCGAGCGGGCCGGTGGTGATACTCCAGACTCCCTGCTCGTCCTTCGTCATCGGCGAGGGCTTGGGAACTCCTTCGAGTTGCAGCAGCACCGCCTTGGCATTGGGCGAGCGCAGGCGGAAGGTGACGGTGCGTTCCGGCGAGACCTGCGGTGAGATCAGCGGCCGCGGCATCTGGGCCGCAAGGGGAAGCATGGCCGCAACAGACAGGGCAATCGATGAAAGCTTCATGGCTGTGGGCAGTATATCGAACGAATGAAGCTAAACGGCGGCTGCAGCGCGGCTGTTGAACCAGCGGCGGGCGCCTTCGGGGGAGGTGTCGTAACCGACTTGATCTCGGCGGCGCATGTATTCGAGGTGGGCCAGCACTTCGAACAGCGCGAAGTAGAAGTGGAAGGACGAGAAGTCGCGGTCCCACAACGCGGGCACCAGTTCGGTGGCGGTGCGCGGCTCGGACGTGAGGTGCCGCAGGATGTCTTCGCAGCGTTCCTGGTGGTGCCGGCGCGTCTGGTTCACCCACTGACGGTGATTGCCGAACGGGGGACCATGCGACGAAATGACGACGTCCACATCGAGCGGCCACCTTGTCGAGGGACTCCAGGTACTCGCCGAGCATGTCGCGGCCGGGCATCCAGGCGATGTTCGGCGTGATCAACTCGATCATGTGATCGCCCGCGTAGAGCAGGCGGCGGTCGGGCCAGTAGAGGCAGATGTGTCCCGCCGAGTGCCCCGGTGTGGCCACCACGGTAGCGGGGCCGATCGCGGTGGGAAGGATCTCCCCGCCTTCCAGCAACTGGTCGGGCTGTAAGGTGGGTAGCGCACCGCGCATTCCTGCGAGCGAATCGCGAATGGCCGGCCAGGACTCAGCGGGAACGCCGCCCTCGGTAAATGCCGCGAGCACCCAGGGAGTATCACCCGTGCGGATCTGGTTCAAGTAATCGAACTCCGCGCGATGGATGAGGAACTTCGCGCCCGAAGCGGGCAGCACCCGTCCGGCCGCGCCGATGTGATCGGGGTGGATGTGGGTGGCCACCACGGTCTTTATGTCGGGCCACGCGATGCCCAGTTCATCGAGCGACGCCGACAGCGCGTCAAACGATGTCCGGCCGGCCATGCCTGTGTCGATCAGCAGGTATCCGGAGTCGAGATCGACCAGCCCGACATTGACGTGCTGCAGTTCGAACGGCAGCGGCAGGCGGATGACCCGGACGCCTGGAGAGGCCTCGGTGATATGGGTCACGGGGTAACGGCTTCGGAGGCGTGATAGGAACTGCGTACCAGCGGCCCGGATTCGACATGCCGGAAGCCCAGTTCGTAGCCGTAGCGCTTCAATTCGGCGAACTCGGGCTGGGTGACATAGCGAATGATGGGCAGGTGCTTGGGCGACGGGCGCAGGTACTGGCCCACGGTGAGGATATCCACCGAGTGCGCGCGCAGGTCGCGCATCACCTGCCGCACTTCGTCGAGCGTCTCCCCAAGCCCGAGCATGATGCCGGACTTCGATGGGATATCGGGACGGACCCGCTTTGCATAGGCCAGGATGTCGAGCGAGCGCTCATAGCGCGCGCCGAGGCGGACCTGGCGGTACAGGCGCGGAACGGTCTCGGTGTTGTGGTTCAACACATCGGGCGCGGCATCGAGCACGATGTCCATGGCGGCGTGCGAGCCCTGGAAATCGGGGACCAGCACTTCAACTCCGCAACCCGGGATACGCTCGCGGATGGCGCGGATGGTCAGGGCGAACAACTCCGCGCCGCCGTCCTTGCGGTCGTCGCGGTTGACGCTGGTCACCACCGCGAACTTCAGCCCCATGATGGCGCAGGCTTCCGCGACACGGCGGGGCTCGTCGTAATCCACCGGCAGCGGTCCGCCCTTCTGGACGGCGCAAAATCCGCACCGGCGCGTGCAGACGTTGCCCAGGATCATGAATGTGGCGGTGCGCTTGTTCCAGCACTCGCCGACGTTGGGACAGGCAGCGCTCTCGCACACAGTGTGCAGTTTCAAGTCGGTGATGAGAGTCTTGAGTTCGCGGTAGTTCTCTCCGACGGGCGCGGGCGCGCGGAGCCAATCCGGACGCGGGGGCTTGCTTTCCAGTGTGACCAGCACTGATTATATTGTACCGTGCGGGTCAGTCCGTCCCGCCGCTGATCATATCGACGTCTTCCAGCGGCTCGTATTCCATTACCATGCCGGAGTTCACCAGCGCATCGATGAACTCCTGGTCGCGACCTTCCGCGATGTCGTACTCCCAGACCTCGGTACCCACGCTTTCGAAGCTGTCGTCCTCGTCCATCGTTTCCTGACTGTGCATAGCGGCAGGTTCGATGCGCTCGACAAAGGCCTTGTCTAACACCACGCCGTCGAGCAGGTCGAGTTCGACGTAGTCGGGGGGATTCTCGGAGGGTCTCCCGTTTCCGTCGGTTCGTTCCTTGAAAGCGACGCGGTACTTCATCGCCCGTTAGACGCCTTGGCGGAAGGGGTAGTGACACGGCGGGCGGGCGCAGTTCGATAAACTGGAAGTTCCTACTCAACTCAGCAATGACGTATCCAATTCTCACTTTTCTCGTAACCGCCGGGCTGGCGCTCGGCCAAACGGCGCTGCCCGCCAAGCCCGCCGTTCCCAAGCAGGGCGAAGTTCCTCCCGAAACAGTGGTGATGAAAGTCGGCGAAAAGTCGATTACGGCCGCGGAACTCAACAAGTTGGTTTCCACGTTCTCGAAGGAAGTCCAGACCCAAGCTGCCCGAGATCCTAAACAGGTGATGCAATCCTACTTTCTGATGCAGAGCCTGGCGAAGGAGGCCGTGGAGCAAAAACTGGACCAAACCAGTCCCACGAAAGAAACCTTGGAACTACAGCGCCTGCAGACACTGGCGAGTGCGCTAATTAGCCAGCACGGAGCATCCATCGCGGTGAGCGATGAGGACGCGCGCAAGCGCTATGAAGCGGGGCGGGATCAGAGGTACCAGCAAGCCAGGATTCGAGCGATCGTGATCAAGTACGCCGATGCCGGAATCGTTCAGACGGCTATTAACATGTCGGACCCGAAGGCGCCGAAGCCCGAACCGGCGTCACTGCTTCCCACCGAGAACGAAGCTCGGACCAAAGCTGTTGGGATCGTCAAGCAGGCGCGCAACGGAGGCGACTTCGCAGAACTGGCCAAAAAGCTCTCGGACGACCAGCAAACGGGCGCAAATGGCGGGCTATTTCCGCCTCTGCGTCTGGCTGACCGCATTCCCGACGGCATCAAGAACGTGGTGTTCACCATGAAGCCGGGCGAAATCAGCGATCCGGTGAGACAACCGCTCGGCTTTTACGTCATCAAGTTGGAGGAGCGCGGGGCGATGCCGTTCGACGATGCGAAGCCCGGGATCGTGAACGAGATCAAACAAGAACGCTTCGAGAAATGGATGGCGGAAGTGCGAAAGCCGTTCGAGGTGACCATCGAGAGTCCCGAGTTCTTCGGAATGACCCCGCCGAAACCGGCAGAGGGCGCCGCTCCGGCCGGTCCAGCAAAATAGGATTCATGCGGCTTCTCGGCCTGCCGCCAGACCTGCTGGATATCCTGCCGGGACTCACCGGGAAACCTCTTAAGATCGAATTCGTGAAGGATCTGAGCGGACGGCTGGGCAAGCCGGTGCACGCGGGCAGCAACATGCGCTTACGCCAGATCCTGCTGGACGCGGAATTGCTGGAGAACCGGGACGAACTGACCCGCATCCTCTTGCATGAGGTGTTCCACTTCGCGTGGGTCCGGTTGGGCAACCCGCGGCGGCGCTCTTTCGAGGAGTTGCTGAAGAGCGAGATGGAGGCCGGGGCG
The DNA here is from genome assembly GCA_963737465.1 of uncultured Acidobacteriota bacterium. Classification (GTDB taxonomy): domain Bacteria; phylum Acidobacteriota; class Terriglobia; order Bryobacterales; family Bryobacteraceae; genus TMP-7. The sequence goes on along the minus strand of CAVTTC010000009.1, from coordinate 293,403 downwards.
CGCGGCGAGTTGGGCTGGTCGGCGGAGACCCGCAAGCGGCAACTGGTCGAATGTGACCGAAGGCAGCGATCGAGGAATTGGCGGGAATATGCCTGCGAGAGCTTCTGCGACACGGGCGCATGGAAGTACGGGGGCTTACGATCCCACGATGAGTGGACCCTGGGCGAGCGGCACCGGAAGAGACGGGCCGCATGGCTGGCCCGTATAATTGAGGGAGGAGAATTCCGTGTCTAACTGGGCAAATCGGGCGCCGGGCTGCGCCGTCCTCGCCGCCGCAATCTTGCTTACAGCGTGTTCCAGCCCAGGAACGTCGGTTCGCGCCGCCGTCAAGCCCGAGAAGGACCGCAAAGCCGCTCCCGACTTCACGCTAAAAGATGCCAACGGCAGGGTGGTGAAGCTTTCCGACTACCGCGGAAAGGTGGTGCTGCTGAACTTTTGGGCCACCTGGTGCGGGCCGTGCAAGATCGAGATCCCCTGGTTCATGGAGTTCGAACAGACCTATAAAGACCGGGGCTTTGCCGTCCTGGGCGTCTCGATGGACGAGGACGGATGGGAAACCGTGAAGCCCTATATCGCTGATAAGAAAGTGAACTACAGGGTGGTGCTGGGCGACGACACGGTAGGGAACCTGTATGGCGGCATCGAGTCGCTGCCCACCACGTTCCTGATCGACCAGAGCGGGCGGGTGGCGTCGGTCCACATCGGGCTGGTCAGTAAGAAGGATTACTCTACCGAGATCGACCACATGATGCAGAAACCCGAAGGGTTCGTCCAGGAGAGCAAATGAGAATCGCCCTGCTGCTGATCATGGCCGGAGTGGTCTTCGCGCAGACCAACGTACTTACCGTTGCTCCGGGCGAGAAGCTGAGGATCAAGCGGGGCGAGACGGCCACCGCGAAGATCCGGGCGCAGCTACAGGCCGGCTATCACGTAAACAGCGACAAGCCGGCGGACGACTACCTGATCCCGCTGAAGCTGACCTGGACTGCCAATCCGCTGGAGGCCGCCGAGGTAGTGTATCCGAAGCCACAGATGGAAAAGACCGACTTCTCGCCGAAGCCGGTGAGCGTGTTTTCGGGCAGCTTTGAAATCCAGACCCGGTTCAAAGCGCCGGCCACGGCCCCCAACGGGATGGCGATCCTGACCGGCAAGCTGCGATATCAGGCCTGCAACGACCGCATGTGCCTGCCGCCGAAGACGATCGAAGTACCGCTGACCGTCGATATCCAGTAAACTCTCAGCTAATGACATTTCGCTCCGCCTGGGCAGCAGGCATGCTGGCGCCTGTACTGCTGGTATCCTGCGCACCTCCCCAACACACACCGCGACAGCAGATCGATCCGCAACTGGCCGCGGAGATCGACTCGATCCGCGCGGTGGACAATCACGCGCATCCGGTGCGGGTAGTGAACGCGGGAGAAAAGGACACCGAGTTTGACGCGCTGCCGGTGGAAATGATGGAAGCGTACGACAGCGTACCGATACGAGCGCGACCCGATAATCCCGATTTCACCGGCGCGTGGCGGCAATTGTACCGGTTCCGCCACGAAGACATGCGGCCGGAATACGTCCGGCAGGCCATGGATCTGAAGCGCCGCGCTATGAAGGAGCGGGGCGATGGATACGATACCTGGATCCTGGACGAGTTGAAGATCGACGTGATGCTGGCCAACCGGGTATCGATGGGACGCGGATTGGATCCGGCGCGGTTCAAGTGGGTCCCCTACGGGGACGCCCTCATGTATCCGCTGAACAACGAAGGACCGGCTCGGCGTGATCCGGACCGAAAGGCTTTTTTCGGAGCGGAGGACAAACTGCTTCGGCGATACCTGGGCGAGGCTGGGCTGAATGCGATGCCGGCGACGCTCGACGACTATCTCCGGTTTGTGACGGCGACTCTGGAGCGGTGGAAGGGACAGGGCGCCGTTGCGATGAAGCTGGAAATGGCGTACCTGCGCTCTTTCGACGTGGGCAACCCGAACCGGACCGACGTGGAGCGCACCTATGGTGCATTCGCCAAGTCGGGTGCGGCCGGCGATCAGGAGTACAAAGCTCTCCAGGATTTCGTGTTCCGCCACATGGCCCGCGAGTGCGGGCGTTTGGGTCTGCCGATGCACCTGCATTCGTGCGCCGGGGCGGGCCGGTATTATGACATTCCAGGCGCCAATCCCACCCTGCTGACGCCGGTGATCACGGATCCGGCCATGAAGAAGACCCTCTTCGTGCTGGTGCACGGGGGATGGCCCTACATCCGGGAAACCACCGCCATGCTGATGATTCCGAACGTCTATGTGGACTTTTCGGCACAGAGCCTGTTCCTGTACCCGCGCGCGCTTTCCGAGGTGATCCGCGGTTGGCTGGAGTTCGTGCCTGACAAGGTCCTGTTCGCAACCGACGCCAGCCCTTGGAACGAACAGATCAACTGGGAGGAATCCGGCTGGCTGGCGAACACGACCGGGCGGGACGGGCTCGGATTGGCCTTGACCGGGATGCTGCGAGACCGGGAGATCAGCCGGGACCGAAGCCTCGAGCTGGCGCGGATGGTATTGCGAGACAATGCCCGGCGACTGTACGGCTTCAAGTAAGCGCCGCCTGATCATCCGGCCCGGGGCGATCGGGGACACGATTCTCGGTTTCCCGGCAATGGAGCACCTGGCGGCCGGTGGTCCAACCGAGATTTGGGTTCGTTCTGAAATTTTGCCATTGGTGCGATTCGCGGACCGCACGCGGGCGATTTCGGCCACCGGGATCGACCTGCTGGGGATCCCGGGCGTGGACCCTCCCGCCAGCCTGGTGAGCGAGTTGGCTTCGTTTCGCGAAATCGTCTCCTGGTATGGAGCGAACCGCCCGGAGTTCCGCGAGGCATTGGGTTCGTTTTGTAAAAACGTGCGATTCCTGGAAGCGCTGCCGCCGGGCGGGTCCGTACATGCCGCTGATTTCTTTATGGGACAGGCGGGCGGAGGCGTTCCGGCGACGCCGCGGATCGATCTCGGACCGGTTGAGCGGAGACCGACCGTCGTGTTGCACCCGTTCTCGGGAAGCCCCGGCAAGAACTGGCCGTACGAGCGGTTTCGGGAGTTGGAGCGGTGGTACCCAGTGGAATGGGCGGCGGAGCCGGATTGGGTTCGTTTCGAAAATCTGATGGAACTGGCGCGCTGGATGGCGGGAGCCAGAGTGTACGTGGGGAACGACTCGGGGATTACGCACCTGGCGGCTGCGGCTGGGGCCCGGGTGATCGCACTGTTCGGGCCCTCGGACGCAGGGATCTGGGGACCGCGCGGGGCGTCGGTACGGATTGTTCGCGCGCGGTCGATGGCAGAGATCAGCATTGGGATGGTACGGAGTGCGATTGACCGGGAACTCGAGCAATCGGCGCCGGGCTGACCGCGGCGGCCGCGGCATGGGCCGGGCTCACCTTCACCGTGGTGGAGATTGCCGGCGAACCGCCCATAGCCGTCCAGAGGGCGTTGGTGGCCTCCATCATCACGGCCGTAGTCAGGTAGGACAGATCCTGTTCACGGAAGATATGCCGGAGCCGTGACGACATGAGCTGGGCGTGATCGGGCGCTAGGTTGACTACCTTGAAAGCGCTCGTAGCGCTTCGCAGTTCAACCCCGAATCTAAGCATCTGATCGACGAGCAGCGCTTCGTTGGCGATCATGTTTCGTATCGTCTTCTGGTCCTTCTTGGCTCTATCGATGATGAACCGCGCCTGCTCCGGCTGGTACTTGCGCGCGAGTTTCACATTCCCGGTGGCCTTCAAGGCGGCGTAGATGGCCCGCAAGTATTGCCTCAAGGGACGCCGGGAGTACAGAAAGGCCTGGGTGGTCCAATCGCTTCTGAGTGTGTCGTAACTGAAGTCCGTTCGTTTGCGCCCGGGGAAGGGGCGGATGACGAGGTACGCAAGCACCATGTAGGCGGTGGAGACATCTCCGAAGCGGCTGAGGTCAGAGAACCAGTGCCAGGCAAACCAGCGGCGAACGGAGGCCTGCATGGCCATGGAGGCGTGCAAGTGTACGTCATAGTATGGCCCGGTGCTTTCGTGCGGAGCCGAGTTCCAACCGCGACATGCGATGGGCGCGAGCGTCTGCCGGATCTCCACGACCGACTCGGCGGAGGTGGTTGGCTGATAATCCGCCGCGACCGGAAGAAGACTCCGGACGAGGCCGGACGGGACGTTCCGGGCGTGAGCGAAGGTGATTTCAGTACTGACGGCGGGGTCCACGGATGCAACGGCGAGCCACTGTGCGTTGTACTGGTGCAGTGCGCCGGGAGCAAGCAGCGAAGCCGGGATGATGCGGCCTTGCCAGCGGACAAAGCGGACGCCAGCCAGCGTTTCGAAGCGGCTGGCATAGTTACGGCGATCGATGTAGGGCAGATGGACCTCAATATCGTTGGAGGATCCGACGGCTTCAGCGATCCGGGCTGCAAGGTCCATCATGACAGCCACGTTCTTTACGGCAACAGCGCGCTGCTCAGGGTGGGCCAGCGGACCGAGAATGGCTGAAAGGCGGCGTCGCGCCCAAGTCGGCACGGTGCGCATATCGACGGCGCCGGAAATGGCGGCGAGGGCGGTCTCGGTAGAGACGTCCGGCCCTGTCGAAGTTCGCCGCTGGGCGGGATGGATCCCGAGAAGCGCAGCGAGGATATCGGACTTGGCGATGCGAAGGCCCCCGTCATGTTCGAGGTGGCCAGGTGCGGTTTCGCGCAACCAACAGAAGCGAATGCACGCATCGGAAAGCTGTTTAACTGGTGATCCGGTTGTCATCATGTCCTTCTCACCTTAATTGTATCGGGCGGATGTCAAATTTCCGGATGTGCTACGCGGCGTATATTTTCTTGTAAGCTACTGACTTATAGTGGTTTAATGATTTTGTAGGGCTGTGGAAAACTCGGTGGGAAAGGTCAGGTTTCGAGGGGCGCGGATGGGGGAGAAGAATCAGCGAAGGCGCAGCTGCACTGTTCGCAACAGGCTTTGCCGCGGAGTCCATCGATGCCTTCCCTGGCGATTATGGGCACCATTACCAGGCCCGCCAACGGATCGGCCCACCACCATCCTGCGGTCGCGTTCAGCAGTAAGCCGCCCAACAGAATCGCCGAGAGGTAGGTGCAGAAGTCGGTCTGCCGGGAATCGGCCCGCATGGCTCCGCTACCGATGCCGGAAGCGACCCGCCGTTTGGCTCGGGCCAGGAGCGGCATTACTACCACCGAAAGGGCGGCGATGAGGATTCCGGGAAGGCTGCGTTCCGGGGCGTGGCGGCCGATGAGCGCGGACGCGGATTCGTACAGGATGTACAAGGAGAGAGCGACGAAGCAGGCGCCCACGACTCGAAGCGTCTTTCGCTCCAGTTGCTCGATGCGGGAGTGGTCCCGATCGTGGTGGAGGCGCCAGAGCAGGGCGGCGCCCGACGTGACCTCAATGAAGCTGTCCAGGCCGAAGCCGACCAAGGAGATGGAGCCGGCGATGATTCCGGCGATGATGGAGATGAGTCCTTCCAGGCAGTTGTAGGCGATGGTGAAGTACTCGAGTTGTTGTCCCCGGCGGACCAGGTTGGCGCGGGTGGTTGCGCTGGGAGTCATTGTTTCATTATGGCGTGGCGGGGGGACTGACGCCGCTGGCGCTTATTGTGCGAGTCCGAGGGGAGTTCGACCTGACTGGCGAGACGCTCTGGGAACGGCGAGAAGCCCGCACTTTCCACTTTCCGGTATGCGGTTTTCGGCCCATGCCACGCCCCTCAGTGCCGCACACTCAATCGATAGGAAGACACCTCTCAGCGATTCAGCAGACAACAATCGAGGCGACCGCCCGCTTCCCGGCGGCATGGATACCACACTCGCCCACGCGTATCAATGGCAGAGGCAAGAATCACCATGGAACGTGCGGGGATCGACGTAGATCGCGCCGATGGGCGGTGGCCAGTCCTTAGTGCGGTCCCGACTCGAGTCCTGGAACGTAGTGGACCAATATCGTCGGGACCTATCTCTCTCCAGTGCAGAGTCGGTGACGCCGACTTTGGACGGCGGAAGGTGTCTCATGTGGACTTGATCGTCCTCGAACGAGATGACTTCGTAGCATCGCGGCATGATAGGAATGCGCTCCAAGAGCCAGTCTGCTAATTCCGGAGAGAACTTCCCGCACTCTTCAACGTAATCGGTTATGTGGTGTCTTATGAATCCGGCGCTCGGATCGTTGTCCAGCCGCAACAGTTCCGTCATTTGCGCCGCCAAAAGCGCGCTGTCGTCATCCGTAACTCGGAATTGATACCACCGCAGTGCTAACGCCTCTCGAACGTCATTGGCCTTGAGGCCCCCGTGACCACGGAGATACCACTCGATTGGCAGGTTCAAGTTGACCGCGTAGGCATCCTGGCGACGTGGACGTTCGCACCATCGATGATTTGCCAAGTCGACAATTGACACGCTCGATGGAACCTTGGCCGGGTCGAGGTCGAAAACGCAGATCCTACCAACTCGCTTGCTCCCGCCACCGCTAGCAGCAAATGCAACGGCGTGCCTAAGATTCATCGTGAAGTCGATGAAGGGCGTTGGAACGCCGTAATGTTGCAAGAGCCCGGTTGCGCTATCCTCGTTCCAAGGAATAGTCATTGTCGTTGCAAAAACGGCGCATGAGTACCACTGCCAATGTGGCGAATGCGATCCGATCCGATTCCCGCAGCAGCTGACCATTGCGGAGGCAGTAGGCATCCGGACGCATCAAGCTTGGCACGGTTGTCGGATAGTGTCCGCACTCGCCTCGAAACAGGTACCTCGGAGCCCATTCTGGAGTCGCGATGCCGTAGTCGCCTTCTCTCCACACACGACGAGGCAGTTCTCGACCAAATTCACGAACGAGAAACTCCGACGCTTCGCGCATAGACGTGAATTCCCGGTCGACCTCAAACATGTGAGTATGCATCCGCATTGATTATGGAACACTCCAAAGATGTGGGGTCCGGTTAGGAGGCATACGGGCCCCTGGCCCTTCGGGGCAAATCAACTGAGCAGCGAAGCCGGTGTCGAAAGCGGATCGGGAGAGAGGGAAATCAAGAGGGCTGTTCCACGGTCAAGGAAAGTGCGCTTCTCGGAAGTTGACAGCGGCTCAACTGAGTTTCGCGTCGAGATCAAAGGCATAGATCAACGCTCTTCTGATCTCGTCTACGGTTTGATCCGACACGCGCCCAAGCTTGCGCTCCAGCCGGACCGTCGGTAAGGAAGCCGTTCCCTGTATGTTGGTGTACGAGTCTTGATTCAAAAAGGGGAGGCGGGGAATTGGCACCTCGTACCGGCTGCCACGGTACTGAGTTGTCAGCGGCACATAAACCACGAGCGCTCTCGGAGGCTCTGGATCGCGTCTCGAAACGATCACGATGGGCCGCGTCTTGGCTGCCAGACCCAGGTCGGCCAGCCAAACCTCACCGGGTCCGGGGTTCATCGAGCAAATCGAGAACTTCCTGCTCAACGGTCCGGGCACGACCCAGGTCAAGCACGTCTGCATCCGCCATTTCGATAACCTCGGAAATCCGTACTCGGGCTTCCGCTGCCATCTCCGGCCGCCACTGCCGCAATCGGTTGTCGAGGGTTTCGGCAAGTACGTCCACTTCTCTTCTTCCTCTCTTCCTGATTTTACCGTGTCCAGCCGGGGAACCGAAGCCGTGATCTGCGTCTTCCCGAACGGCCGGAACGCCGTCACCGGGCGCGATGTGCGCTTATCGTACAGTGGCGATCGCACGCTGCCGTCGAAGCCTGCTTTCGCTGCGCACGCAGTAGAATGGGCTCGGAGAAGAGTTGCGAGCTCGATTCTACATCGACCCGGCCACGGGATCGCCGCACATCTGGAACCATGATGTTACCGAAGCCGGGGTAATCGAAGTTCCTGAACGGCCGGCCGAGGACCGAAATGGTCGGGAAGGATCGCGGGTTGCGCTGGGCCAGACCACGTCAGGCAGGTATTTGCGCGTGATCTATGTTCCAGACACGGAACTGGACAGCGTGTTCGTTATCACGGCTTACGATTTGATCGGAAAACCGCTTGCGGCGTTCCGCAGACGAAGAAAGAATAAGCAACAATGAACCAGACGAAACTCCCTGAAGGATGGGACGAGGGCAAGATCCGGCGAGTACTTGCCAATTACGAGGAACAGAGCGAAGAAGACGCAATGGCCGAAGATGAGGCCGGCGTTCAATCATCTGAAACCGTCATGGCAATCCCGCACGAACTGGTACCTGAGGTGCGGGAGTTGATCGCGAAACGTCAACGATAGGAGTTCGGCGACCCTCCCTGTCCTTGCGAAAACGCTCTTAGCCAATCAACTCAAACGCGCGTGTGTTGCGCTAACTCTTGGGAAGTCGTCTTACCGGAGAGTGGCCCAATGAACACACGCGGAGTTGCGCCTCAACTGACGGTCCGGTTTCGCTGGCGCATCCAGTGCCACCATATGGCCAAAATCACGCTCGAAGGTAAACCTATAACGGCGTGGTCCAGAATGTACTCTGGCGGACGACCCCGAATTGCGACGCGAGCCGCCGCGAACAGCAGATCGAAGGCTATCACCACCAGAATCTTCGCCACAACGCTGACATCGATCCAGCGTATCGCAGCCCCAGTCGTGCCCAAGCCCCGCCTGCATGAGCGTTGTGCAATTCGGACATTCTGCTTGATCGTGTCAAACCAATCTCGCCAACGCGATTCGTTTCAGCCGAGCGCGAAGTCGCGTTTCGGGAAACTGGCCGCCTAGAACAATCGGACTGACGACGTTGGGATGCAAGATGGCGAGCGCCTGGACGCGGTACTGTTCGATGGGTGCGCGTCTTGCGGCCCGGCACCAGAACCCAAGCTTTCACCCGCCTCTTTTGCCGCGTCGCTTTTCAGTTGTCTCCTGGTTCAAGGCCTGTGCCAACAAGGTTTTGATTACCGCCTGGCGGCTGATGTTGAGGCGGGCGGCGCGTTCATCGAGCGCCCGCAACATCCCTTCCGTGAGATCAACGTTCACCCGCCGGATCGGTCTTACCACAGTGAACTTGTTTGTGAAAAACGGGGATACATTCTCACCACGTGACGCCATTTCGGCGATTTGGTCGGCCGTCGTTACAGCGGAATCAGCCCGGCGTTCAGACGTTTTCTTCATAGCTCTTCTCTTCTTCCTTAGTTGCCTTCCAAGCCGTGATCAGATGATAGTACTCGCCCCGGCTGTCGCGCCGGACTTCGAAGATGACCGAACATAGCCGCCCGCGGCACCAGCCAATAGCGCGGAATTGTTCAGGATTGTCGTTCTTCTGATCGACGAGGTACGTTTGATCGAATATCTCCTTTGCCTCTGTCAGGCTGACACCGTCCTTCAGTTTGACTGTCCGGCTCTTCTCCTGATCGAAATCGATGCGCATCGATATAACTGTTATATCATCGGCCGCGACGGGTAACGATGCCGGAGGCGACGCGCCGTTTGGCTCGGGCGAGGAGCGGCATTACAACCACCGAAAGGGCGGCGATGAGGATTCCCGGAAGGCTGCGTTCCGGGGCGTGGCGGCCGATGAGCGCGGACGCGGATTCGCACAGGATGTACAAGGAGAGAGCGATGAAGCAGGCGCCCACGACTCGAAGCGTCTTGCGCTCCAGTTGCTCGATGCGGGAGTGGTCCCGATCGTGGTGGAGGCGCCAGAGCAGGGCGGCGCCCGAGGTGACCTCAATGAAACTGTCGAGGCCGAAGCCGACCAAGGAGATGGAGCCGGCGATGATTCCGGCGATGATGGAGATGAGTCCTTCCAGGCAGTTGTAGGCGATGGTGAAGTACTCGAGTTGTTGTCCCCGGCGAACCAGGTTGGCGCGGATGGTTGCGCTGGGGCTCATGGTTTAATTATGGCGTGGCGGGAGACCGGGCACTCACGCCGCTGTCCCTTGTTACGCAAGTGCAAGCGGAGATCGACCTGACTGGCGAGACGCTTTGAGAACGTTCTCACCGGCTCGCCCAGCCGACCGACGGTTCGTGGAGCCTGTAGCGTGCGGTCGGCGTACGGATCGGAGCGGCGAGCGATCGCACTTAGATGCAACTTCATTGGCCGCAAGTAGGGAACTGGCCAGAACCGCGAATAGACAGACCCGAATCATCATAAGCGTCCCAGGCTTTGCATCCTTGGCACCGCGGGCAAGCGGAACGCCCGTGTTAGCCTGCTGCGTGAGAAATTGTAAACGCGGGCGGCAATCAGACTCAGCGCTTATCAAATGCTCTTAGCCGCGCCTCGAGCTCCTTCCGGTACTCTTTGAGCTGCCCGGTTCGAGACTTGTCCTTAACTTTGCGTACGAGGCCGGAGTAACGCTCGAGGGCACCCCGGACCTGCTGGGACTCAGGGCCATGCCGTGACTCGAGGATCGCAATCGCCTGGTCGAACAACTTTTTGCCTGAATCATAGTCATTCAGGAAAAATCGCGTTATCGCTGCACGTTCGAGAACCTGCGCGAATGCGGGGTGTTCCGTGCTCAGCTCTTCGGCAGCGTACACCAGCGCTTTTTCCAGCCACATATTGGCTTCTTGCCTCCGTGCAAGAGCGGCACAGGATACGGCCAGGGCCGCTTGGGTAAGCGGAATCTCGTCCTTTGCCCTCATCGGATTGCTTTGTAAACCAGAAAGTGCTTTCTCAAACAGCTCCCGGGCAAGAGCGTACTCGCCCTGCGCGAAGTGTATGAACGCTAAATTGCCGGCGGCCAGGGTCACCTGGTAGGAACTTGGGCCCCAGCTACGTTCCGCCTGGTAAAGAACACGGCGGAGAACCGGCTCCGCAGTTGCGTACTCTCCACGAGCTGCGTAGATAAAAGCCAAGGTCGTCTGAGGGAACAGCGTTTCCGGATGATCTGGACCGAAGGCCCGCTTCGAGAGATAAATCGCCTGGCGAGCAAGTTCTTCCGCACGCTCCAGCCGGTCAAGATCGGCATACGCGCTCGCAAGATTGTTGGTTAAAAGAGATACCACGGCGTCGGATAGCGGCTTCAACTCGAGCGCTCGCTCGAACCACTGGACTGCGAGGTCCGAATGCCGCTCTTGCAGTGCGGCCACTCCGATCATATCCATCAGGCATGCACGTCTACTCGGTTCTGGGCCATCTTTTTCCGCAATCGTCAGGGCCGACTGGAGTCTTGGTCGAGCTTCAGCAAAGCGCCCCTCCTGCATCAAAAGGTAGCCCTCCACCCCTTCTCTACTGGTCGGGAGACAAGCGGAATTGAGCGCCGTTGTGCGAATGATGACCCGGTTTGGCGGATCCAGGCTGTGCTGATCGGGCAGTCCGTCTGCCCATGCTGCCGCCGGGTTCGCCAGAATCGCCACCGTGATCAGCGATCGCAGGCGTCCGGGCAATGATCGTGCATAACTCGCGGGCAAGGTGCGATGCACCGGTTTGTTACTGGCCACTCTCTCGGATTCCATGGATTGATAGTGTTATGTTCGGCCCGCTAGGAGAAGTAAATGGGCGTGAATGCAATGTAAACGCTGGAGTCTTCGCCTGTGTATACTGGCTTGTACTGGAGAGGCGCTCGTGCCGGCACAAGACAGATCTCCAAACGCTAACACTGCCGCTCAGGACGACAGCACCACTTTTCAGGGATCCGTCCGGCAACAATTAGCGCGCATTCTGCGGAGCCCGGCATTCGCCAACGCCCCGAGCCTGAGCCGGTTTCTGAGCTATCTGGTAGTGCAGGCGCTGCAGGACGATCCCGCGCCGCTGGGCGAATACACGCTAGGTGTCGACGTCTTCGACCGCGGAGAGTCATTCGATCCGAATATCGACAATATTGTCCGCGTTCAAGTCAGGCGTTTGCGCTCAAAACTCGAGAAGTACTATGCATCCGAAGGGCAGGTGGATCCTCTGGTCATTGAGGTGCCCAGGGGTGGTTACACGGCCGTGTTTCGCGCTGCGCCTGCCGAAGGTCCCGGTTCACCGCAATGCCTCGACCACGATCCCTCAAACCTTGGTAACTGGATCGAAGGACTACCGCTGGTGAGAACTGGCCTGCCGCCTCCTCTTCCTCTGCCGGCCGCATGCACTTCTTTTATTGGGCGAGAGATGGAACTGGCGGCCGTAAAGCAACTCCTTCGCAGTGAGCACGTACGGCTGCTGACCCTCTCCGGCGCCGGCGGCAGCGGTAAGACCCGGCTTGCACTGAGTGCGTCAGCGGAAATGAAGGAGACGTTTCCAGGTGGGGTGTATTTCGTGTCGCTGGCCTCGGTCATGGATCCGGGAACGGTTGTCTCCACGATTGCTCAGAGTCTTGGGCTTCGACATACGGGTGGCATGCCGTTGCCCGAGGCACTGCAGCTCTATGTAGGATCGGCCGTACAAGCGCCAACACTGCTGTTGCTGGATAATTTCGAGCAAGTAGTGGCGGCGGCGCCACTTCTGACCGCGATACTCGCAAGTTCTCCGCTGCTGAAAATGCTTGTAACCAGCCGGTCTGTGCTTGATCTGTCAGGGGAGTATGACTTTACCGTGCCACCTCTGCCGGCACCGGATCCGAAGCAACTCCCACCCCTGGAGGAGTTGGTTCAGAACCCGGCGGTGGCTTTGTTCCTGGAGCGCGCCACGGCGGTCAATCCTGCGTTTACTGCAAACGACGACCATGCGCGCGCCGTCGCTGAGATCTGCTTCCGGCTCGACGGTCTGCCCCTTGCCATCGAACTGGCCGCAGCTCACGTAAAGATTCTGCCGCCGATAGCCATATTGGCGCGGCTGGGTAATTCACTTGACCTTCTTACCTTTAGCCGCCGCGATCTGCCGTCCCGGCAGCAAACCCTTAGAAAGACGATCGCTTGGAGTTACAGTCTTTTGAGTGCAGCCGAGCAGACCTTGTTTCGGAGGCTCGCTGTTTTTCCGGGCGGCTGCACCCTGGAAAGCGCCGAGGCCGTGTGCAATACACGCCGTGACCTCGACATGGCTGTACTCGATGGCATATCTTCGCTGGTCAACAAGAGTCTGCTGCAGCCCAGAGAGGAGAACAGTGCGGAATGCCGGTTCACGATGCTGCAGACGGTTCGCGAGTTTGCGCTCGAACAGTTGAGAGCCAGCGGCGAGGAAGAGTTCACAAGGCGTGCGCATGCAGCTTACTGCGTTGTGCTCGCTCAAGAGGGCGCGGCGCAGGTAGCCGAAGAAGCCAGGGCGGCCTGGCTGGCCGTCTGGGACGCCGAATATGGCAATTTGCGGTATGCGCTGGACTGGTTGATTGCAACCGAGAGCGGCGAATGGGCGCTGCGTCTTGCGACGGCGCTGTTCGCCTTCTGGGAGCGACGCGAGCATCTCGCGGAAGGCCGCCAGCGACTGGAAGCCGTCCTGAATATGAAAAGCACGGCGTCATCTACAGGTGAACGCGCGAGGGCCGCGTGGTACGCCGCGATCTTCGCTTACCAGCAGGGGGATTTCACACGTTCCATCCAGTTACATCAAGAGAGCCTGCACATTTATCGCGAACTGGACGATCGCAAAGGCATCGCCGCTCAGCTTGGCTATATGGGTATCGCATTGCGTAATGCCGGTAATGTGGCGGAAGCGCGGACGTACTACGAGCAATCGATTGGTGTTTGCAGGCAGTTGGGCGACGCAACAGCGCTTGCGCGTGCCCTGAGTAATTTCGCGGAATTCAGCGTCTCGCAAGGCGAGTATGCACTGGCGCGCTCCTTTTTGGAGGAGGCATTGGCGATCTTCCGCGAACTTGGCAATGCAAGGGATGTCGGCTTGTCGCTGAACCAGTTGGGTGATATCGCCTTTGAAGAGAAAGAGTTCGCTGAGGCCTCCCGTCTTTACCACGCGGGGTACGATATCCTCCAGGGCTTGGGCGACCGCTGGGCTATCGCAAGGTCGTTGACCGACCTGGGCCGCCTGGCCTCGGAACGGAACGATCACGAGGACGCGCGTGCGCTTCTCGAGCAGGCACTCAGGACATTCGCGGAATTGGCGCACACAAGAGGTGTCGCCAGGGTATTAGAGGAGTTGGCCTGCCTCGCAGTCCGCGAAGACGATTTCGAGCGTGCACTCAGGCTCTGTGGCGCCGCGGAGGGTCTCCGCCAGCGAATCGGTGCGCTGAAGCGCAAGGCTGAACGAGCGAGGCTTGATCGTATCCTCGAACCAGCTTGGCGGGCGCTCGATCAATCAACCAGCAACGCCATTTGGGCAGATGGGGCGCGCACGCCACTCGATCTTGCTATTCGCTTTGCGCTGAACTGACCGCCGGCTCAGGCGCTTTCTGGACGTAGTTGATTGGATCGAGCATCCAGCGGACTGCTTGTATACGATCGATGCGCGCTAGAGGACCGTACCTTCGCGAATGCTCAAGGATCAGCGATTCGTCGCGAGCGAAATAAATGCAGTAGATCTTATCGTCCGCGACGTAACTGTGAATCCACTGAATCTCCGGCCCCAGTTGGCTCAACACCTCAATCGATCGTGTTGATGCCTCCCGAAGCTCGGCTTCGGTCATCTTGGACGCTCCCGGAATTTCTCTTTCGACTATGTAGGTGGGCATACCTCAACCCTCTTCCGCCAGATTTCTCGGTGCGAAAAATCCGGCGACTGTCAGTATACATCGAACGTGCGGGCGTCGCGGTCCTGTGCCTGAACCAGCTTCTCGGCATGAATGTCGGACCCTCAGCATCGCACTAATGGGGTTCACGGCTCAAATCCCGGGATGGGTGCCGGCGCCAAGGTCAGACTTGGCCGGGCTGCTTGACTCGAGCCGTTGGGTACCGGTTCCGATTTCACCCGGGCGACGACCAGAGTCAGGTCGTCAGATTGATTACCGGCGCTAAACTGCTGGACGGCGTTGAAGACCGCGGTGACGACCTGATCCGGCGGAAGGCGGCGTGTGCGGCGGAGCTCGTCGAGGAACCGGGATTCGCCGAATTCCTCCTCGCCCAGCATGGCTTCGGTGACACCGTCGCTGAAGATGGCCAGGAGATCCGCGGGGCCCATCTGAGTTTCGCGGGCGACGCACTCCCAGGTTTCGAACAGGCCGATGACGGTGGCGGTGGACTCCAGGCGGTCCACACTCCCGTCGGAGCGCAGCAACAGGGGCGGGTTGTGGCCGCAATTCATGTAGGTGAGGCGCTGAGTGCTGTCGTCGTAGACCCCGAAGAAAAGGGTTGCGTAGTGTTCGGCGGCGGTGGATTTCCATAGGATGCGGTTCACCTGCCGCAGAGTGTCTACGAGCGTGTCCGGCGCTATGGGTCCGGCTGCGCCATGCGTGAGGCGGCCGAGACTGCGCAGGTTGGCCTGGAGATTGGCGACCAGCAGGGCGGCGTGCACGCCTTTGCCGGAGACGTCGGCCAAGACGAGTCCCAGTTGGCCGCGGCCGAGGGGAAGAAAGTCATAGTAATCTCCACCGACGAGCCGGGCCTGGAGACATCGTCCCGCGCATTCCAGGGTCTCGAGACTGGGCGCAGCCTGAGGGAGCAGGCGGTCCTGGACCTCCTTGGCGATCTCCATTTCGCGGGTGGTTCGCCGTTCCTCTTCGAGCCTGGCAGCGATGTCTTCGGCGAGGCGGAAATTCTCCAGGGCCATTCCCGCCTGGGCGGCAACGGAAGCCAGGAGGCTCTTGTCTTCGCCGGAATAGGGTTCTTCGGAGAGGCGGGGGCCGAGCGCCAGCAGTCCGACCAACCGACCTTCACGACCCACGATCGGGACCAGGCAGCCGGAGTGGAGAGGGGCGAGCACCGCCGTGTCGGCGTTGCTTTCGAGGCCGGACGCCGGCAGTTCCCAGGGCTCTCCCCGGCGGGCGAGCTCGACCAGGAGGGGCGACTCGGGATGAACCGTCCGCAGCTCTGCGGGCACGGCTCCGGCGACGGCTGCCAGCTCGCTGTTGCCGTCCACCTGATAGACCACCAGAGAGACCGGCTGGAGCGCCGCATTCAGCTGGTGATGAAGCAGGTGCGCCAGCGCTTCGCGGCTGGTAGCGGCGCGGGAGGATTTCGCGAGATTCTCCAGGATGACGCGGACGTCGTAGGCGCTGCGAAAAAAGGCGCGGTCGATTTTCCCGCTGACGCGGGTGTGAACGCGCGATCCGCCCCAGACCAGCGCGGTGCCGAAGACCGCGCCCAGGGCGGTGTTGGTGGACTGGCCGATTCCGGGCCACAGCGGCAGATTCGACAGCGAGGCCGCGAACAACAGGGTTAATCCGAAGCAGACGAAACACAGCAGGAAAAGGAAGCCGCGCTGCACCAGCAGGTAGCGCGCGCTGCGGCGCAGCAGGACGGGGATGTCGAGCACGCGCTGTTTGAAAACGGCGTAGGCGAAGGAAGCAGGGACCAGCAGCAGGAGGGCGTTGAGCATCATGTCCAGCCAGCTGGGCGCCCGGAAGGAGGTGTACTGCTGCGCGCCCACGCGGAGCAACGGCGGGCCAAGTCCGGCCACGGTGCCCCAGAAGATCACGCGGATCTTGCGCTGCGATTCGGGCTGGCTGGAGTCAAAATAGCTGGCCGTCAATGAAATCAGCCCGAGTACCAGGAATGTGAGGGAGACGGTGAAATCGACCCGGTCGGCAAGCTGGTGGCCGATGAGTAGCGAGAGAGAAGGGAAGGGCTGCGAGACATCCGTCCGGCTCATCTCGCCGGCCCCGGCCAAGCCAAGGATCAGGGCAACCCATTTGACCCAGGGAACGCGCCGTTCGATGGGAGAGCGGGCCGGGAACACCGCGCAGAGGAAGTAGAACGTGGCTCCGACCACGCCTACGAAGACGCCGCTGTAGAGCTCGATCCAGGGCCGCAGGGGCGCCGGCACCGTCTGGTAGTCGGAGGGGAAACCGGCCGATGAAACCACTCCGGCGAAGAAGCAGGCCAGCAGCCAGACGTTGCGGTCTTGCGGGCGAAGCAACAGAATCACCAGACCGACGGCAGCGAAAGCCAGGACCATGGAGGCCCGCACCAACTGGCCGGCCGACTGAAGAGTGCCGGCAGTCCCGCCGAGCTCCGAGTTGGGGCG
This sequence comes from uncultured Acidobacteriota bacterium, assembly GCA_963737465.1. Taxonomy (GTDB): domain Bacteria; phylum Acidobacteriota; class Terriglobia; order Bryobacterales; family Bryobacteraceae; genus TMP-7. Next base: position 276,456 of record CAVTTC010000009.1, on the reverse strand, counting down.
GAAAATGCCGATTAACTCGAGTGGCGCGGATTGGCCCGGACGCAGCACGGTCAGCCGAACCGAATCGCCGGGATTGTGAAGCAGCCAGACTCTGGCCCGATCCGTCGCGTCTTCGACGCGGCGGCCGTCGAACGCGATCACCCGGTCCCCCGGTTTCAATCCTGCCCGCTCCGCCGGACTGCCGGCCCACACGTTGGTCACGACATTGGCATGCTCAGACGGCTGGTAGGGAAGATCGATGCCGAGTTCGACGGTGGGGACCCTGTCGAACCAGGTAGCGTTCAACCAGAAATAGGTGTAGAGCACGGTGGCGGCCGCGAAGACGACCGACAGGGTCCGCAACGTGACGTTAAACCATAGCGAACCGCGTCTGCCTGGAGATGACACCATCATCAGTCTATAGCTGTAACCTGTCGAGGTGGTTCCTGCCAAGCCCTGGCGATTGTGGTCTTGAATGGGCTTTCCGGAGACTGGCGCGTGAACAGATCGGCACCGAAACGGGTGTCCAGTTCAGCGGCCTAGCGTTCAATTGCGCCTCAGGCTGGGTGAGATCGAAGCAGCGCTGGTCTAGAAGCTGCGCGAATAGCCGAGGAACAGAACACTATCGGCAAATGCGGCATCGCCGTGCGTCCCCGCCGCGACATCCGGCACGCTGCGGGTTCGGTCGCGGCGCAGCGCGATCGCATAGCTGAACGACCAAAGGTTCCGTCCTCGCGCGAACTCCAGACCGGGCTCTATGGATACCGCATACCCGGGACGCCGGAACCCGTCCTCCCGGCCGATGAGATCGCGTGCGGGAACGCCTTCGTCGCGCATGGCGACGCTCAGCGCGAGGCCCCGGAATTTGGGTAGGGTATATCCTACGCCGGCCCGCCACAGGTATTGATCGGGAACCGAGAGAGTGCGCGCCCCCGGCGTGGTCGCAGAATACGTATTCCTCGGGTTGGCCAAATAAACTCCGGTCGAAAACAGAGTGAACCGGGCCGGCAGCGCTTTATACGCCAGATAATCCAGCGCAAAGCCAGTGCCCGCATCGCCCAGCTGGATGGACTGGTCTACGGTTGTGGGCGTAGTCGATGGCGTGGCGGTACCGGTGATCAAACTCGTCACGTTCGGCTTGCCGGTGGGAACCTTGAGAGAAAAGCCAACCTGAATGTTCTGCCGGGACTCCGTCGGCGGCCGCCAGATCCAGAACTTGGCTCCGAACACCATATCGCCGAGCCCGGTGCTTTGGGTCAATCCATCCGTCCGGTGATTGATCCGGTCGGCATCCATGAAGGGCGCGCTGACGTTCAAGCGTCCAACGGCGGCTGACGCGGTAAGTCACCGTAACATCGAAGAGGTGGATCTTGTTTTCCTGCTGGGTGTCCTGTGCGACCCGTTGCGGCTGCTCCACATCACCGACGAAGTGCCGGAACGAATCCTGCCAGCGGTAGCCAATATCGACCGTCCACTTTCCCGGGGATGCAGCACCGGTGAAGAACCGGTTGATGCCCGTGAGAATTCCGGGGCCGGCAGTCTCGGTGCCGTTGCATAGCGCGCCAAGCACGGGCGCGCCCTGTCTCGCGGCCACTCAACCCTGGCCGAAGGCCCGCTGTCCGGCGCTAAGAACGATCAAAGCCGCCGTCACGCGCGGCAACTGCCTCAGAATGGTTTTGGCCAACATTCCCCTCTCCCCAGAGTGAACTGAGCCAGTGTACTCGGGCCTCCGGCGAGGAGACAATAGTATGTTTCCTCTAGTCAGCCGCGGGCACGAGGGGTCGGGTCTATCGATCATATCTTTCTAATATTGCCGCACCTGGCCAGCGGTGATAATATTCCCTCCAACGCACTTTCTTCGACGAGGGACCTGGTGTTCAAAGACGTAAACTGCTCCTCCCGGCTGGCTGCCGTAGTGCTGCTTCTCTTCCCTGTGCTGTTTACAACGGCCGGTTTCTCAGCCGACTCGCGGCCTGTAAACCTGCCCTTCAAGGACATGAATGGCAATAGGGTGCGCGTGAGCGACCTTCGCGGCAAAATCGTCCTAATGAATTTCTGGGCCACCTGGTGCGTCCCCTGCCGAGCAGAGATGCCACTGCTCGTCGAAGCCGAGAAAGCGTACGCACCCAGCGGCGTCGAATTCGTCGCCGTATCGCTGGACGACCGCCAGACCAGGCCGAAGATCCCCGATTTTGTTGGCGAATTCAAAATTGGGTTCCGCATCTGGACTGGCGCCAGCACTATGGACCTCGATGACCTGAAATTGGGTCCGGCGCTGCCTGCCACCGTCTTCCTTGACCGCCAAGGCCGCATTGCGGCACGAGTTCTTGGGCAGATTACCAAGAGCGAACTGTACGAACGGCTCGACTGGCTCATCGGGGGTCAGAAAGGCGCCGCCCCCGACCCGCTCGTACGGCATGTGAGCGCGACCCGGTAACCGTGCCGCCTGAGACGACGGTCTATTGAGCCTGAATGATCAGCACTGGTGGTAGCATAACCACCATGCGACGTCGCGTCTTCCTCCGATCGGCGACGGGGGCCGGTGCTCTGCTGCCTGCCGCAGGGGCGACGCCTCCGGCTGCACGGCCGACTATGCAACTCGCTGGCATGGACCTCCCTCAACTGCGCAAGCAGTATCATGACGAATTGTTTGGACGCCTGCTACCCTTCTGGGACCGGCACGGCATCGACCACCAGCACGGCGGAATCCTCCACTCGCTCGATTACGACGGCACGGTGGTGTCCGGCAACAAGGTGAGCTGGTTCCAGGGCCGCGCAATCTGGGTTTACAGCTTCCTCTATAACCGCTTCGGACAGAACCCGGAACACCTGGAGATCGCGCGCCGGACCAAGGACTTCCTGCTGAAGCACGCACCGCAGCCGGACGGCTGGTGGGCGGAGGAGTTCACCCGTGAAGGCGACGTGATTCGCCCGTTCAGCGGAGACCTGTACGGCATGTACTTCGCCGCCGAGGGGCTCCAGGAGTACGCCTGGGCCGCCAAGGACGAGCTCGGCGCGGGAGCTCGCCTTCGCGCTGATGCGTCGCCTCACCGCCGCATTCAGGAGCCCGACTTCCGGTGCATGGACACGGACGTACCGGGCCAGCGCACCCAGGGTCTGTGGATGGTGAACCTGAACACGGCCCGGCAGATGGTGGCCCGCTGGCCCGATCCCGAGATGCAGGCGCTGGTGGACGAAGCCATCGACAACGTCATCCACCGGCACTACAACCCGGAGATCGGACTCAACAACGAAGTGTTGAACCGCGACTTCAGCCGCCCGGCGGACCACGCGACGAAGTGCCTGCTGGGCCATTCCGTGGAGACGCTTTGGATGATCGGCGAAGAGGCTTTGCGGCGGGGAGACCGGAGCCTGTGGAACACCTGCACGGAGCGTATCCGCAAGCACCTGGATGTGGGCTGGGATCACGTCTTCGGGGGATTCTCCGAGTGGGTAAACGTCGATCAGGGCAGCTATGCGTGGCCCCGTACACTCCCGTGGGGACCAATCTGGTCTTCCGCTCCACCGGCGAGTTCTTCTATGTCAAGCCGCTATGGGCCTTGAACGAAATCCTGGTGGCCACGCTCCATATTCTGGAGCAGATCCAGCGGAATGGGCGGCTCGGTACTTCGGGATGGCGCAAGAGTTGATCGAGGATAAGTACTCGGCGAAGAAGCACGGACAGCCGGGGTACATGCTGTTTGCGGACCGGCGGATGAACTAGGTTCCGAAGACTGCCCGGCAGGACAACTACCACCCGCTGCGCCAGTTGATGCTGTGTTTGTTGGGCCTGGACCGGATGATTGCGTCGGGGTGAGATGGCGAAATAGTTGCCGGTATACTGAACTACATCTGTTGAATAAAAATGAAGCGAGGAGACTGACGATGAAATTGGAGAGAGCGGCGCTGCTTCTCACCCTTGGCGGTGGCGGTTTGGGCCCAGGTCAATGTGGGCGAACAGAAACCCGAACCCACCTTGCCCTTTAATATGACCACAACGGCCACCTTTGAGCTACCTTGGCGGATCGCCTTCCTGCCGGATGGCCGCATGCTAGTGACCGAAAAGATCGGGCCCATTTGGCTGGTATCCCCCGCGGGAGAAAAGATCGCACCCTTGAGCGGTACGCCACCCGTTTATTGGCAAGGTCAGAGCGGCATGCTGGGCGTCTTCTTATCGCCCACTTATGCGACCGACCAAAGGATCTATATTACGTACATTGAGCCGGGCGACTATGGCGGAGGCCAGGCGCTGGCGCGCGCCAAGCTGAACTTAGGGCGAGTGCCTCGACTGGAGAATTTCGAAGTGCTGTGGCGCCAGATGCCCAGGGGTAAGGGCGGCCAGGCGGGCGGGCAGATCGCGTTCTCGCCCGACGGCCAGTATCTGTTCATGTCCGTTGGCGACCGCCAGCGCATGACCCCGGCCCAGGATCCAAATCAGCCGGTAGGTAAGATCCTGCATCTGACGCTGGATGGCAAACCCGCCCCTGGCAATCCCAACTTCGGCAAAACCGGCGCCGCCACTATTCCGTTGATCGATCCGCCACGCAACACCGAAGAGGCCAAGACAGCGAAGACGGTGAGCACCTACACCTTTCCCGGTCCCAACCTGACGCCAGCCGAAACCTGGGCTAGCGGCGTCCGCGCACCGTACGGACTCGCGTTTGCGCCGAACGGGGAACTATGGGAGGTGGAACATGGCCCGCGAGGCGGCGACGAACTGAATCTGATCGAGAAGGGCAAGAATTTCGGCTGGCCGTTGGTCTCCTATGGCAAGAACTATGATGGGGTGCCGATTCCCAGTCCCGACACACGGCCCGACTTGGCGAAGCCGGTGCTTTATTGGGTGCCGGTGATCGCGCCAGGCAACCTGATGTTCTATCACGGCACGAAGACCTTTCCGAAATGGGACGGCAGCGGTTTCGTCAGCGGTCTCGCGAGCATGGCTATCGTTCGCATCACCTTCGACGGCAAAGGCGGAGCGAAAGCCGTCGAGCGCTGGGACATCGGCAAACGCATTCGCGACGTGGAAGAAGCTCCCGACGGTTCGCTGTGGATGCTGGAAGACGCCAATCCCGGCGCCTTGATCCATGTGACCCCGAAGTGATGCTTTGGAGCTTGAGAGTTGTCGGAATATTGCTGTTGGCCGCGGGATTACACGGCCAACAGCAGCCGGTTCCCTACAGTCATAAAACGCACCTGGCGCTGGGCCTGCAGTGCAACTTTTGCCACAAAAGTCCTGACCCCGGCGAAGTTATGGGCTTTCCGCCAGCGAGTTTCTGCATGGGCTGTCACCAGACGGTAAAGGCCGACAGTCCGGACATTCAGAAGGTGGCTGCCGCGGCCAGAGACAAAAAGCCCATCGCCTGGGTCCGCGTCTACAGGCTTCCGACGTACGTTTACTTCAGTCACCGGGTACACACTCAAGCAGGCGCAACATGCGAGACCTGCCACGGACCGGTCCGCGAGCGCGACGTGATCACCAGGGAAGTGAAGCATGACATGCAGTCCTGCATGGCGTGTCATGCCGCGAAAAAGGCCCGCACCGACTGTACCACCTGCCACGAAGAACGCCACTAAATACTTCCAGACGCATTGCCTGTAGGAGACGGACCTCATTTTCCCCTTGATTACCTACAAGAGTCGGCGTATGCTCTCTTGTAGGTAACCAAGGTAAAGATATGAGCAAGCCGACCGATCTGGTGCAGGGCACGCTGGATCTGCTGATCCTCAAGGCCCTGACGCTCGGGCCTATGCATGGCTGGTCCATCGCGCAGCAGATCAAGGCCCGGTCGCGGGATGTACTGCAGGTACAGCAGGGATCCCTGTACCCCGCGCTCCACAAGCTTGAGACGCAGGGCCTGATTGCCGCCGAGTGGGGGGAGAGCGAAGCCAACCGGCGGGCCAAATATTACTCGCTTACCAATGAGGGACGCAAGCACCTGGACGACGAGCAGGCGAATTGGGAGCGCTTGTCGAAGGCCATTTCACGATTCATTCGGGCTACAGCCGAGGAGTCACTGGCATGAACTGGTTCCAACGATTACGCGTCGTGACCCGTAAAGACGAGACGGGCCGTGAGTTGGACGAAGAGCTTCAGTTCCACTTGGATCACCAGATCGCAGAGAACATCGCCGCGGGCATGTCGAAAGAAGAGGCGCGATATACCGCTCTGCGCGAGTTCGGCGCAGTGGAGCCGATCAAAGAGGCCTGCCGGTCCTCACGCGGCCTGGACTGGCTAGACCACGTCTTCCAGGACCTTCGTTACACGCTCCGCAACTGCCGCCGGAACCCGGGGTTCGCGCTAGCCGTCATCGCGCTCACGGCCGCCGGCATCGGGGCCACCACGGCTGTGTTCAGCGTGGTGGATCGCGTGTTGTTCCGTTCCTTGCCGTACGCGGCGCCGGATCAACTGGTGTCTCTGGGCATTCGAATCCCGTGGCTCGAATACGACTTCCTGACAGCGGGCAGTTACAAAGAACTGCGCAGGAATCCCGCGCCGCTTTCGAGCGTGACCGCGTCGGCCGGCGTGGCCGATTGCGATGTTACCGGAGCCGACCCGGGCCGGCTCGGCTGCGCGAGCGTGGACGCCGCCTTCCTGGCCGTACTGGGGGTAGAGCCTGCCATCGGACGCAACTTCAACAAGGAAGAGGATCAGCCCGGCGCGCCCCGGGTAGCGCTCATCTCCCACTCCCTATGGAAGGGACGTTTCGGCGGCCAGCGCGACATCCTGGCCCGGCGCATTGAACTCGACGGCACAGCGGTGCAGATCATCGGCGTTCTACCCGCGGACTTCGAAACTCCGACGCTCGATCGGGCCGATCTGCTGATGCCGCTGGCCCTTCCGGCCAATCCACCGCCCGGAACCCGGCCGCTGCGCGTTTACGGCCGCGTGACAGCCTCCCAAAGCGTGGTCCAAGTGCGAGACGTATTACTCGCACGGGCCCAGCAACTATTCACGGAGATTCCGCCGCACATGCGTAAGCAAGTTCAATTTCACGTGCGGACGATTCGCGATCTCCAGACCGGCGACTTCCGGCTGGCATCCTGGACGCTGCTGGCGGCTGTTCTGGCGATGCTGCTGATTGCTTGCGCGAACGCGGCGAACCTGCTGCTGGCGCGCTCCGTAGCGCGCCGTCACGAATTGGCGATCCGGATCGCGCTGGGCGCCGGGCGTTCGCGCGTGGTGCGGCAAACGTTGACCGAAACGCTGGCGCTGAGCCTCGCCGGAGGCGTGATGGGATGCCTGCTCGCCTGGGGATTGCTCCGGTTTTTTGTACTGATCGCTCCGGACGGGATTCCCCAGTTGGCCAAAGCGACAGTGGATCTGCGCGTGATGGTATTCGGGCTGGCCGCTTCGATTCTCTGCGGCGCCCTGTTCGGGCTGGCTCCAGCGCTGGACGCTCCCGGAGCAGGCATGCTGACCGGTGTGCGAACCACGGGACGAGTGAGCCTCTCCGCCCGCCGAATACTGGTCGGAGCGCAACTGGCGGTATCGCTGGTATTGCTGACGAGCGCCGTCATCCTGCTGCAGAGCTTGTGGAATCGCCAGGCGGTGGCGCTGGGGGTCCGCAGGGACGGCGTGGTGACCGCGCAACTGTCGCTGGGTGCGCGTTATGGGCAGGCCGCCGCCCGCGCGGCGCTGTACGAGAAACTGGAGGCGCGGGTACGCGCGCTCCCGGGAGTGGAGACTGTGGCTCTCAGCGACTCTCTGCCGCCCGGTGGAGTACCGCGGTCACAGCCGTTGTTCGCACCCAGAGTGGAAGGCAAGACGCCGTTCGATGAGGGCACACCGGGGGTGGTGGTGTGGCGCGCGGTCAGCCCCGAGTATTTTCGTTCGCTGGGAATCGCGATCGTACGTGGACGTCCTTTCACGGAAGAGGATCGCGGCCCCAATGAGCGCGCCATGATCATCAGCGATGCCTACGCCCGCAGGCTGTTCGGCGTGGAGAATCCCGTGGGTCGCCGGCTCAGCCGCACGCAGGGTGCGCCATGGTACACGATTGTGGGCGTGGCCTCGGACGTCCGCAACAACGGTCTCACGGACCGCATCGATCCCGAGTATTACCTGGTTCGCCGGCACGGGACCTCGGCATACGAGGATGCGCCGCTGACGACGGCGTTGATTGTGCGAGGCTCGGCTGCGCCGGCGGCGATGCAAGCCTGGCTCCAGAAAGAAATCGCGGCTCTGGACCCAGCGCTGCCGGCAGTGATCCGCACGTTCGACGAGCACGTCGGTGGACTCGCCGCACGTCCGCGATTCCAGGCCTGGCTGCTGGCGTTGTTTGCCGGAACCGGCTTGCTGGTGGCGGCTTTCGGGCTGTACGGACTCGTGGCCTTTTTGGTAGCCCAGCGCAAACGCGAGTTCGGCGTCCGGCTGACGCTGGGAGCCACTCCTGCGAGCCTGGTGAAGATGGTGCTCGGAGACGCTTTGAGGTGGACTGCGGGTGGCATCGCGGTTGGCGTTTTCGGGGCGGGGGCAGCGGCCTGGTGGCTCAGAAGCCTGCTGTTTCACGTTTCGCCGGCGGATCCGGCGCCTTACGCGACGGCTGCGCTGTTGCTGATTTCGGTCGCCCTATTGTCGGCGCTTCTGCCTTCGCTGCGCGCAGCCAAGTTGGATCCGGCCGCGACCCTGCGGCAGGAATAGTTCGTTCCGATACCGCTTCCTGACGCGCGCGGCTCAGTAGAATCAGCAACTTACCTTCGGAGTCCGCCGACGATGAACGACCGAATGCGCTCGACGGCCTCCATCAGGTTTTGAAACGAGTTGGCGATGCTGAACCGGAGGTAGCCTTCGCCGTGGCCTCCGAAACTGGCTCCGCTGAGACAGGCCACGCCCGCTTCGGTGAGCAGCAGATCTGCTAGTTCCTTGGAGGCATTGCCGGTTCCCGTGATGTTCGGAAAGACATAGAACGCACCTTCGGGCACCGGGCAGCGGAAGCCCGGAATGGTGTTGAGTCCGGCAACGAAGGCATCGCGGCGGCGCCGGAACTCGGCCACCATCCGCTCAACCTGGTCCTGGGGTCCGCGCAGGGCGGCGATTCCGGCCCGCTGCGTGAAGCTGGCCGTGCAGGAGTTCGAGTTCACCATCAGCTTGTTCACCGCTGAGACGAGTTCGTCGTTCGGCATCACTGCATAGCCTAATCGCCACCCCGTCATCGCGTAGGTTTTTGAGAATCCGTCGAGAATTACCGTCTTCTCCGCCATCCCGGGAACCGATGCAATCGAGAGCGGCGGGTCACCGAAGTAGATGCGGGTGTAAATCTCGTCGGAAAGCACCAGGATGTCGCGGTGGCGGATCAGTTCGGCGATCTCACGAATGTCGGCGGCCTGAATCACGCCGCCGGTGGGATTCTGCGGCGAGTTGAGAATCACCATCCGGGTGCGGTCCGTGATCCGTTCCTTGAACACGTTCAGGTCGAAGGAGAAGCCGCGTTCCTCCACCAGCGGCACGGGGACGGGAACGGCCTGGCAGAACCGGATCACCGATTCGTAGATGGGGAACCCGGGATCGGGACAGATCACCTCGTCGCCGGGTTCGAGCACCGCCAGCATGGTGAAGAAGAGAATAGGCTTGGCGCCCGGCGTCACGCACACACGCGCGGGATCGACCGAAATGCCCCGCGACGCCGCGATGTACTCGGCAGCGGCCTCGCGCATTTCCGGCAGTCCCTGAGGCGGACCGTAGTGGGTGAACCCCTCGTCAATGGCCCGCTTTCCGGCCTCGGCGACGTGGGCCGGAGTTTCGGAATCGGGCTCTCCGATTTCCAGGTGAACGATGTTGCGTCCCTGCGCTTCCAGGGCTCGCGCCCGCACGAGAACGTCGAATGCGCTCTCGACGCCAAGGCGTCCGACTCGCTGAGCTATGGTCATTGGATTCGTCGAAAGAAAGGGATACCGTTGCGGTGATCGAGCAGTTCCACGCGGTCGCCGATGGCCACCGGGTCGCCGTCGATCCGGACCGTCAGGCGCCCGCCCTTGTCCAGATCGACGATGGCGATCTGGTAGGGAGCTTCGGCCACGAATGCCTCGGGAGCGGAGAAGACCACGGTGTCGGTATATACGGTTCCGGCGGGCGGCTCCAGAGCTTCGATCACCGCCTTCGCTTCGAGCGCCGTGGGTTCGGTCAGTAGCGTGGTCTTGATCATGCGGCCCCCAGAATGGTGACGACTGCCGTGGCTCCCGATCCACCCAGGTTCTGGGCCAGGCCGATGTCGTGCCGGGCGACCTGCCGCTCACCGGCGTCACCACGGATCTGCTGGACGATCTCGCAGATTTGCGCGACGCCCGTGGCGCCCGCAGGATGCCCCTTCGCTTTCAGGCCGCCGCTGGGGTTCACCGGCATGGGACCATCCAGAGCCGTCAGTCCGTCGCCGGCGAAGACACCGCCGCGCCCTTTCTTAACGAAGCCCAGGTCTTCGGTGGCCATGATTTCGGCGATGGTGAAACAATCGTCCAACTCGGCCAGTTGTATATCCTCGGGGGTCAAGCCGGCCATTTCGTAGGCCTTGGCGCCGGCCTGCTGGACGGCCATGAAACTGGTGATATCCGGTTTGCGATCGAGGGCGACGTGGTCGGAGGTTTGAGCGATACCGAGCACCCGCACGGGCTTGCCGCTGAAACGCCGGACCATGTCCGCAGCCGTGATCACCACGGAGGCCGCGCCGTCGCTCAAGATGGAACAATCGTAGATGGTAAGAGGCTCGGCCACGGGCTTTCCCATCAGTGCCTGATCCAGGGTGATGGCTTTCCGGAGATGGGCATTTTCGTTCTTGAGCGCATTCGAGTGGTTCTTCACCGCCACGGCCGCGAGGTGCTCGCGTTTGGTTCCGTACTGGTGCATGTGGCGGCGGGCGATCATGGCGAAGAGGGCCGGAAGGTGGCGCCGGCCTTGACCTCCCCCTGTCCATCGGCCGCGGTGGCCAGGATCGCGGCGGCCTTCGCGGCGGCCTGGCCGGTCATCTTTTCGACCCCTGTCACGAGCACAACATCGTAGAATCCGGCCGAGACGGCGCAAGCGGCATGAAAGAACGCCGATCCCCCGGAGGCGCAAGCGGCCTCGATGCGTGTGGCAGGCGTGCCGGTGATGCCCATCTCGGCGGCGATGTACGGCGCCAGGTGGCTCTGTCCGGAGACCTGAGGCCCTGCAAAGTTGCCCAGGTAGAAGGCCTCCACCCGGCCGGGATCGATGCCGCAATCCCCCAGGGCCTTGTGACCCGATTCGAGAGCCAGCACGCGAAGGTCGCGATCGGGGAAGGCGCCGAATCTGGTCATGCCGGTCCCGATCACGGCGACGGGTCTCATACTTAGAACAGGTTCGCACGGGACTACGGGTGGCGCAAACGAAAGTGGCGGCGGGGTGAACGGTTGCGCTCGAACGGTCGTAAACTGGGAGCAGAATCTGGCCTAATGGTTGCCGTCACCCTCAATCCGCCTTGCACGCTCAGCCAGTTGGCGGCGTCAGGCTTTCTTAGATGGCAGTTGATACCATCAGAGCCGAGGTCTTCCGGATGAGCGAGAACGCCGGCCCGTTCCTGCCCGAACTCGGCCTGGACAACAGCCAGGAAGCGCAAAGCCGCTTTATTTCCGAGAATTTACGCCGGATCTTCCTGCTGGTCTACAGGGTAGTGGGGAACGTAGACGACGCCCAGGACCTCACGCAGGAAGTCTTTATCAAGGCGCTGCAGCGCCAGGATCAGATCCGCGACCTGGACAAGGCCGCGCACTGGCTCTCCCGGGTGGCCACCAACACGGCCATCGATTTCTTGCGCCGGCACGGCCGGGTGAGCTTTTGCGATATCGACGACGTGCCCGATCCGATCACCGCATCCACGGACGAAAGTCCGGAAGCGGCGGTCCTGCGGGCTGAACGGGAACGACATCTGGAGGGTGGCTTACAAACGCTCACCGAACGTGAGCGCACGGCCCTGCTGCTGCGCGACGTGGAAGACATGCCCGCCGAGGAAGTGGCCGCGCAACTGAATTGCTCAAAGGCGACGGTGCGGTCGCACATCGCCAATGCCCGAACCAAGTTCCGCCGTTACATGGAAAAGAGGAAGTCATGAGACATCCGGACGAACGGCACATCGCGTTGTATGCCGGCGGAGACGCCGGCTGGGTGGAGCGCGTTTCGATCGGCTGGCATGTCGCCCGGTGCGGGAGTTGCGCCAGTTTGGTGGAAGCGTACCGCCGGGACCGGCAAGCATTGCGTCAGGAGATGGCGGAGTTGCCGGCAGACCTGGATTGGAACCGCTTGGCTGCCGAGATGACTGCCAACATTCGTGTTGGGCTGGAAGCCGGCGAATGTGTTTCCGAACGTCCGTCCAGGTCTATCCGCCTCTTCTGGCGTCCTGCCTTTGCGGGCGCCGGCCTGGCCCTGGTGCTGCTGGGGGCCTGGTATTTGAACTTCCCGGCCCAGGATCGGCAGACGCTGGGACGAGGGATCGCGCGCCTGTGGAGCGCGCCGCCCGCCACGGCGGTGGATGCGGGCGTTTCGCTCGAAGCCACGCGCGCCGGAATACAGGTGTCCGAGAATGGATCGGCGATGACGGTGATGAATCCGGGAACGCAGCCGCCGGTGGTAGTCGTGAGCACGAGGGGATCGCTTCGCGCCCGTTACGTAGATGACGATACGGGCCAGGTGACCATTACCAATGTCTATGCGCAGTAGTGTCGCCATACTCTCCGGTGTGTTTGCTGCCGCGCTCGCGTGGGGTCAGGCAGATACCCGGGGTTCGTTCAAGATCGACTTCCCGAAGGACTCCCCGGTGTCGGTGGTCTCGGCCGATTGGGGACAGTCGCGTCCGGTGGTCCGTGGCGGCGCCATGGTACTGGATCTGCATACCTCGTTGTCGCTGCGCAATTCGGGACAGCGGAAGATCCGGGGCGTCACCCTGATGGTGCTGGCCCAGGAGGTGACGCCGGGCGGCAAAGCATCCGTGTCCGTGCCCAGCCTCGACATTCCACCCGGAGAGACCTTTCCGGTACGGATCGACCTGCGCCTGTTGCGTCCCATCCAGGGCAGCGAGACCCCGGTGGTGCAAGTGGCGCTGGACGGGATACTGTTCGATGACCTGTCGTTCTACGGACCGAACCGCCTGGAATCCCGACGCGCCATGATGGTGTGGGAACTGGAGGCGCAGCGGGACCGCAAGTACTTCAAGACGATCCTGGAACAGGCGGGAGTGGAAGGGATGCAAAAAGCCATGCTGGCGACCATAGCCCGCAATGGCGATCGCTCCCAGCCGGGGGTCCAGATGGTGCGCGGCGGCCGGTCCACCACCTACGAACCGGAACACGAAGTGAAGTTTGCCTTTCTGGAATTTCCGGACGCGCCGATCGAACCGCTCTCCGGGATGGCCAAGGTCTCGGGCAACGAGGCCCGAGCCCCCGCATCGAAGTGCGCAATCGCGGCGGCAAACCCGTCCGCTATTTCGAGATGGGGTGGCTGGTTCAGGATGAACGGGGGCGGCAATTCCTGGCCGGATCGGTTCCCGCCGAACTGAACCTGGCTCCGGGCCAGAAAGCCGAAGTGCTGCAGGAAACGGGACTTCGGTTTACGGATCGAACCGGCATTCGCAGTATGACCGCGTTCGTCAACTCGGTGGAGTACACCGATGGGCGCTTCTGGATTCCCAGCCGCGACCAAATGTCCACAGGTCCGCTGAATAGCGCTGTAGCGCCGTCGGGCGAAGAGCAGCGGCTGATGCAGATCTATCAGAAGAAGGGCCCGAAGGCTCTGGCGGAAGAACTGCGAAAGTTTTGAAGCCGCGCGACTTCGTGGGTGCTGAACCGGACCGGCTCCGGTTAGACGAAATGCTGGCTCTGGCCGGCAAGTGGATCGCGATGGAGATTTATCATCGCGATACGCAGCCATCCAAGCGCATCGCGGCGGTGGGGAGTTCGGCCGCCGAGTGCATCCGGCAGTTGGTTGAGTGCGGGCTGGATCCGAACAAATTCGAATTGCGGCTTTTTAAGAAGCCCTGATCTCTCCGCTTTGCGCCGTCAGATTCCCAGAATTCCCGATGCGCCGGCGGCTTTCCGCCTGACTTCGTGGTGGCGGCGCTTGTAGAACATGTTTCCAATTCCCGAGAGTCGTGCGAACCCGGCGAAGACGGCTGCGGCTGCGATCAGGGTTCCGATCGCTCCTGCCAGGAAATAGTCCACGGGGCGTAACGGCTCCGGCAGGAACGCGACGATGACGGCCGCACTCGACGCCCACAATAACGCCGCCCCGGTGACCGGCGCCCAATATCGCGTGCTCATGGTCAATCGTACTTCTCGTAAATCACGTGCTTGCGATCAAACGCCAACTCTTTGAGCCTACCGCGAACGTCATCCACCATCGCCTTCAGCCCGCAGATATATATATCCATATCGCGCCGATCGCCGATCGCTTCGGCCAAATGTGCCTGGACATGCCCGCCGCGGCCCTTCCAACGGTCGTCCGAGCGGCTCAGGGTCGGCCAGAACTGAAAGTGCGGGTGCTGGGCTGCCAGGTGCTCGAACTCTTCACGATACAGCAGATTGCGCTCGTAGCGGACGCCGAAGATGAGCGTGAAGCGATACCCGGGGTGGTCGGCAAGATGGGTCTTGAGAATCGACCGGAATGGCGCGATTCCAGTGCCGGTGGCCACCATCACGGAATCGGCGGGGGGCGTCCGGAGCACGAAATACCCCAGCGGCGCCCGCATCTCGATGGTCTCGCCCACCTGCAGTTCAAACAGACGCGGCGAAAGGTGCCCTTCCTTCACCCGGTTCAAACAGAGTTCGAAGAGGGTCCCGTCGGGCGGCGAGGCGATGCTGTAGGCGCGCGTCACTTTCTTCCCGCCGACGAGGTCTGAAAGGGACACGAACTGCCCCGGGATGAAGTTGAAATCGGGAGCTTCCGCTTCGAAGACGAAGTGTCGGACTTCGTCCCCTATGTCCGTAGATTCGATTAGCCTTGCGTTCAAGAATCCACCTCGGCGAGCGCGGAGGCCGCCCGGTCGAGCAAGATGTCGACCAGCGCCGGATGTCCGTCCAGCGGCGGCGTCACGTGCACCCGTAGATTTGGATGACTGGACATGACATCCCGCACCAGTATTGGCAGATCCCGCTGCAAGTGCAGGCCAGTGGTGAGGAAGTAGGGCACGATCACGATACGGTTGATACCCCGCGCTACCAGGGACGCCACCGAGCCAGGCAGGTCAGGAGTTCCGCCGCCGAGGAAAGCCGCCTCCACCACCGACCCAGCGGACCGCGCCATCTGCCGTCCGACTTCGCGGACCGCTTCATTGGCGGACTCCACGCTGGAGCCATGGGCGAACAGGATCAGAGCTGTCCTGGAGGTACTCACACGATCAGGGAAGACGTGGTTTCGGGCGCCTGCGGCGCCACTGGGAACTGGTCTCGCAGGAAGTCGATGAAAGCGCGTCCCAGCCGCCGGCCGTTGCTCTGCTGGATTTCCATCCTCTGCAGGAACACGAAAACGCCGAGAGCATCGGCATCCCGAACCGTCTGCATGCCCGTGCGCTCCGCCGAGACCTTCCGCAGTTCCTCCACCGAGGCCTGCATGTGTTCGCAGATGGCCGCAGCCAGCATGTTATCCGGACGCGACTCGTAGATCAGTCCGCTCTGCAGGGTACGGTAGGTACGGACCAGGGCGTCCAGCGCATCCTTCACGTCGGCGTCAACGACGTTCGGAATCTCCAGCGACGCCTGCATCAGGTGGACGCTGAGGTACAGCAGAACCTGTTCGTGCTCGCGCAGGAAGGACTCTGTGACTTGGATGTCCTGATTCGGGAACGTGTCCGGATCGACGTCGGGCAGTGGCTCGCGGCGGCGCGCTTCGCGGAGGTATTCGCAATCCAACGGACAATGAACCGATTGCTCGCGCTCGGTGCCGCAACAAATGCTGCAGATGTCGCCGGCTGTGCCGGGGCAGTACCGCCTCGGCTTGCGTGTTTCACAGAGTTTGCAAAGTATCCGTTCGATACCTTCATCGTATCATCGGGGATAGATGCAACGAGTGGATCTTTACCTTAAAGTCGAACTCCATCTGGATGACAAGGACGACCCGGCGAAGCTGGCCGCCGAGATATGCCGCCAACTGATAAAGAGCTATGGAGTAAGGCGAGCCGAGGTCTCTAACATCGTCGAGCGCGACTGATCCGTCCATGGGGGCGGGAGAAAGCTGTTAAACTCAGAACACCGTTTGAAGTTCCCGCGGAAGGCGGGGCCGAACCGCCCGCGGGATACCTGGAGGTTTCCGATGAAAGGCAGGATCGAAGCTCTTCGCGCTGAAGCCATGCAGGGGCAAATCCTCGCTGAGGATGGCTCCCGGGTGTCGTTCGAAATGGCGGGAATTCTAGCCTATGACGTCGGCCGGCTCAGCGTCGGTCATTCGGTCACGTTCGATTTAGACCGCCGCCATTCCACAGCGGTGAACGTATCCCGCGATCAGCAGCACCCGTTTCCGATCGACCGCCGTGTGGAGTCCCAGGTGCGGTACATGGGATTCGAGCAGAACAACGGCGTTCGCACCTTTCGCTTCGAACGTTCTTTGAACGGGGAGCCGTCGCACGCGGTGGTGATTACGGCCGACTTACGGTTGTTCTTGAAACACCATGTCGCGATTCAGGAAGGTCCGGCGATCTGCCTTCGATTGATCAGCCACCCGTCCCCGTCGGTGCCCGTCCATCACTCCATCACCGAGGACGACATGCTGGAGTTTCTGGCCAGCCGCGCCTCCGTAAAATCCCACCGTTCGTACCGGCCGTTCCGGCGCAAGTAGATTTGGGTCGTCGGACTATTGATGCTTGCCACCCGCGATCATGGCGGTGTACTTTGAAGTTGTGAGCCGGCTCGAAAACATTGTCGAGGACCTGAGATCGCTGCCGCCAGCCAGACTGGAAGTGGCCGCCGACTTCGTACACCGGCTAAAGCGCATCAGCGAGGAAGAGCGCCAGGCAGTTCTCGCCCAGACCGCCGGAAGCCTTTCTCCGGAAGACGCCGACGCGATGGAGAAGGCCATCGAGGAAGGCTGCGAACAGATCAATGAACACGGCTGGTAGTGTCCTATTGGACACGAGCGTCGTGGTTCCTCATCTTCGCGGCGACCCATCGCTGTCCGCGCGCCTAGCCTTGGTTGCGAGCATTCCAATGCCATGGGTGGTGCTCGGGGAACTCCGTTTCGGCGCACAGCGAGCGGTTCGACCGCAGGAAGCCCTCTTTCAGGTTCGCGCCTTTCTGAGGACGGTTGCATTGCTCTTGCCCGACGAGGGAACGGCCGAACACTATGGCGACCTCAAAGCTGAACTGGCTCGGATCGGCAAGCCTATTCCAGACAACGACCTCTGGATTGCCGCGACGGCCCGGCAATACGATCTGCCGCTGGCGACCAGGGATTCGCACTTCGCCCAGGTGCCGCGACTGAAGACGCTCGCCTGGTAATTCTGCAGAGCAGCAGCCCCGTGGGCCGGCTGCGGCTAGAAAACACCGCGGCGGCCGGCTTTCCAATCCTCCCATTGGCCGAACAGCTTCATCTGCCCATCGAGTTTCGTTCGGATCATCAACTTCTCCACTTCATCGCGGCTCTGGCGCGCAGCCGGACGTTTGGGCGACTCGGCAAACGCGTAGACTACCGCGCAGGCGATGGCTTCCGACCTCCGTTGCTCGGCTAGATTCGACCGCTCAAAAACATCCGATTCCGCATGGTAATCCGGCAGGTACGGCGCGGGATCCTGATTCGCCACCAGGTTCGGAACACCGGAGATCAGGAAGTCGAAGTTATCCGTACCGTCCAGCGCGTCCAGCAGATGCTCGCTGCCGCCCAGGACGGGCACGGCAGCCAGGGCGTCGTTCACCGGCTTCCGCAGGTCCTCGCGGCCGTTCAGGAAAAAGCCTGTGACCCGCCCGGAACCCGTGTCGAACACGACCGCGGCAGCGTGGCGGTCCAACTCGGCCCGGTGGCGCGACACATAGCCCGCCGATCCCCACATCCCCTGCTCCTCGCCGTTGAACAGCACGAAACGAACGGTGCGCCGGGGCCGGATTCCCAGTTGCTGGAAACCGCGCGCCACGTCGATCACCATTGCGGCATTCACGCCGTTGTCCTCCGCGCCGGTGCCCAAATCCCACGAATCGAGATGCGCGCCGATCAGCACGACTTCGTCGGGATTCTCGCGTCCGCGAATCTCGGCGACGACGTTGCTCGCCTGGTACGGCCCTCCGGTGCGATTGGTCAACCGGAGCCGCATACGGACCGGTCCAGCGGCCGCCAGGCGCGCGATCCGATCGGCATGCTCGCGCGAGATCACCGCTCCGGGCAAGGCCTCAATCGCGGACGTAGTGTTCAGCGGATGCCGGTATAACAGCCCGCGGGGCCGCGTCGATTGGAGTAGAATCGCCGCCGCGCCAATCTTTCTGGCGCCTGCCAGGATGACCGGGTTGCGCATGTACTCCGCAAAGAGGTCGTCGAAGGTTTTCATTTCCTTGCTGTGGACCAGTACGATCGCTCCGCGGCCGCGTCCCGCAATCTTGTCGAAGTCGCCGGGGGTTGCCTCGCCGGCATCCACCACCGCTGCCTCGAGCGTCCCTTTGGTGGAAGCGGTGAATGGAGCCGCCGCGACGCGAACCGGGAACTTTGCGGGTGCGATCACCGACGCTTCGGCCGACTCGGCCAACCAGAGGCCCGGCACCGTGAAGGATTCCAACTGGACGTTGTCGATACCTGCTTCGCGTAACTTCTTTGCAGCCCACGCGGTGGCGCGGGTGCACGCCTCGGAACCTGTGGGCCGGCCGCCGATGCCGTCGCACAATTCCTGGAGATCCTGGGCCAGCGGAGTCTCTCCGGCGGCACGCTGGGCCAAGCGGACGGCATCCGAATCAGCGCCCCAGGCGACTGCAACTGTTAGAACGGTGAGAAGTGTCCCGCTAATGATCATTGCGGTAGACGGTGCCTTCCTTCATCACGAATTTCACGCGTTGTGTAGCGCGAATGTCATCGAGCGGATTTCCTTCCACCGCCACGATGTCGGCAAATCTTCCGGCTTCGAGCGACCCCACGCGATTCGCGATGCCGAGCAACTCCGCATCCACAGACGTGCCGGCGCGCAGGGCATCCACGGCCCGCATCCCGCGTCCCACCAACTGCGCGAACTCCTCGGCGTTGCGGCCGTGCGGATATACTCCGGCGTCCGTTCCCAGGCCGATGCGGACGCCCTTCGCCACAGCCCGATCCACCAGGCCGTCCAGTGCCGCGATGGCTGCCTTCGCTTTGGGCAAGATGGCGGGCGGGATGTACTGGCCGGCGGCGAGAGCCTCGCGCAATCCTTGAGCCGCCATCAGGGTCGGCACCAGGAACGTGCCCCTTGCCTTCATGAGGTTCAATGCCTCGTCGTCGGCGAAGGTGCCGTGCTCGATGGAATCGATGCCTGCGCGGACGGCGCGCTTGATGCCCTCGGCGCCATGGGCGTGGGCCGCTGCTTTCCGCTTCAACGCGTGCGCCTCGTCCACCAACGCGTTCAACTCCTCCTGGGTCAACTGGGGCGAATCGACATCATCCGATTCGGAAAGCACGCCGCCGGTGGCGCAGGTCTTGATGACGTCGGCGCCGTACTTGATGTTGAAGCGCACGATGGCGCGCATGGCGTCGGGACCCGTACCGATCCCTTCCGCGATGCCGCTCTCGTGGCCAAATTCGTTGTACCGGTAACCGCCCATCGGGTCGCAGTGGCCGCCCGTGGCGCCGATGGCGTGCACGGAGACCAGCATCCGCGGGCCGGGAGTCTTCCCGTTACGGATGGCGTTGCGAAGACCCACATCGATGAACTCGTTGGAGCCGAGATCGCGGACGGTGGTGAATCCCGCCATCAGTGTCCGCTTGGCGATTCCCGCAGCGTCGATGGCCTTCTCGGCAGTAGTCTTTTTGAGGCTGTCGAGTTCCGACTGTTTGAAGTCCACCGGATGTTCGAAGGTGATGTGGGTATGGGCATCGATATAGCCGGGGAGCAGCGTCAATTCGCCCAGATCGATGACCTGCGCGCCTTCGGGAACCTGACCGGTGGATCCGGCCGACTCGATAGTGGCGCCGCGCACAAGAACGAAGGCGGGCGCGACCATCCTTCCCGCAGCGGCATCAAACAGCCTCGCCGCCCTCAGTACGATGGGACGGGGAGCATCAGGCGCCGCGCTGAGCGCGAACGCAATGGCAATCAGGGCCAGTCCGGCCAACTTCCTCATGGTAGGCAAGTGTAACCTGTCCGGCGCGGTCGCGTAAAATCGGAAGTTGGCATCTCCGTCGCCCGGCCACTCGAACTACACCATCGCGCCGCGCTGGCGCACGCTGTTCGGCTTGGGCGCGCTGGTGCTCGCGTTCCTGCTGGTCGCTTGGCCCTTTGTCAAACGCATGGGTATTGAAGTGGATGAGGCGATGGTCACCGCCGGCATCTACGAGCGCACCGCCCCGTGGTATTCCTGGCACCTGTTCGGCCAGGAGATTCCGATCATGCTGCTCACCTATCTGGGCGCCGTCAAGACCTGGCTGTTGAATCCGATCTTCGCAATCTGGGGACCGGGTCCGATCTCACTGCGCCTGCCGACGGTCTTGATGGGCGCAGTTACGGTGGTGCTGTTCTTCGCTTTACTGGACCGCATTCTGGGACGCCGCGCGGCGTGGGTAGGCGCCGCACTGCTGGCCGCAGATCCGAGTTTCGTCCTAACCGAGGCGGTGGACTTCGGGCCGGTGGCGCTCCAGCACCTGTTCAAGCTCGGCGCGCTGCTGCTGCTGGTGATGTTTCATCAGCGGCCATCCACCGCCAGACTCGCCGGCGGATTCTTTCTGTTCGGGCTGGCCATGTGGGACAAGGCCAATTTCGTCTGGATCCTGGTTGGCTTGGTTTGCGCGGCCCCGTTGATCTGGCGGGAGATCCGGCCGCATATCGGCGTCCGCAACCTGCTGACCGCTTCCGGCGCTTTCCTGGTGGGAGCTCTGCCGCTGGTGATCTACAACATCGAACGGCCGCTGGAGACGTTCACCTCCACAGTGCATCTGGCTCCGGACAATCCATTCATTAAATTAGTGGTGACGCTGCGGACGTTTAATGGCAGCGGAGCGTTCGGCTACTTCACCGCTCCCGATCTCGGCCCTCATCCGGGAACGGCGCACGGGTTCGCGCAGCACGCAGCTTTCGCGATTTGCACCGTGTTCCGTGAACCGTGGACCAGCCTGATGCCGTGGGCATGCCTGGCGGCGCTGGCCGCTCTTCCCCTGGTCTGGCAGACTCGTGCGCGCCGTCCGGCGCTATTCTCGTTAACGGTAATGGCCGTGACATGGCTCCTGATGTTCTTCACCAACGGCGCAGGCGGGGCCATCCATCACGTTATCCTGCTGTGGCCGTTCCACCTGATCGTGATCGCCGCCGTCTTTTGCGAAGTCGCGGCCAGAATGGGCCGCTATGCGATGCCCGCGCTTGTGGCCGTGACGGTCTTGCTCTGCGCGTCCGACCTGCTTGTATTGAACTCCTACTATGTCTCGCTGTTGCGGAACGGCACGGCCGTCCGCTGGACAGACGCCTTTAAACCGCTGAGCCTCTGGCTGGATAAGACAAAAGCACCCCGGATTGTTACAGTGGACTGGGGTATTCTCGAAACGCTGGTTTTGCTGTCGGAAGGCGAACTACCGGTGGAAGACGTCAGCGTTCCGTTAAAATCCGCCGGGGACACCCGCAACGGCAGCCAGATCCGCAGCCTCATCTCCAGTGAGGGAGCGATCTTTGTCGCGCACGGGCTGCCCTACGAGCAGTGGGCTGGATCGTACGAGCGTCTGGTGCGCTACGCCGCCACGCTGGGCTATTCGCCGGAATTACTTCAGTCCATACAGGATCGAAATGGCAGACCCATCTTTGAGATCTTCCGATTCCGGCGAGCCGGTTGAACATCGGGCCGAACCCGTGATGGAGTTCGTGTGCAATATCTGCGGCCGCAAGAACCGGACTCCGGAATCGCGCCTGGACCGGGAGGTGGGAAGCTGTGACGGCTGCCAGTCCACGGTCCGGACACGCGCCGTCGCGCAGATGATTTCGCGCGAGATGTTCGGGCTCGATCTGACCGTGCCCGACTTCCCTGTGCTCAAGAACGTACTCGGCATGGGGATCAGCGACTCGCCGGACTATGCGGAGCGGCTGGCCGCGAAATTCACCTATCGGAACACGTACTATCACAAGGAGCCGAAGTTCGACATCCTGGACGTTCCGGACTCCGAGTGGGGAACGTACGACTTCGTGATTGCCAGCGAAGTCTTCGAACATGTCGCCGCTCCGGCCACTGTTCCGTTCGAGAACGCGTTCCGGCTGCTCAAACCGGGCGGCCTGTTCTTCTTTACTGTCCCGTACACGCTGGCGGCGAAGACCACCGAGCACTTCCCCGATCTCCACGACTATCGCATTGTGGAACTGGCGGGGCGCTTCGTCATGGTTAACCGGACTCGCGACGGGAAGATTCAGGTGTTTGAGGATCTGGTATTCCACGGCGGCGGTGGTGAGACGCTGGAGTTGCGCGTCTTCACGGAGGACGATTTGCGATCGCTGATGCTCAACGCCGGCTTCCGCACCGTAGAAATCTACGGCAACAATTACGCGCCGTTCGGAATTGTGCGCCCGGAGAACTGGTCGCTCCCGATGACGGCGCGAAAAGAGCCCTTCGGGCTCACCGACGGCGCCCTCACCGAGTTGATCGAGCAGTGGAGGGACATGACGTCGAAATACGACATACTGACCGCTTGGTCCAAGAATAAAATCAGTGAGGACGCCAAGGAGCTGGCCGCCCGGGCTCAGTGGGCCATGGACCTGGACACTCAGTTGAAGGAGCGCACCGAGTGGGCCATGAGCCTGGAAAAGGACGTGCTCAATCATGTCGAACTGGCGCGAAACTTCCAGAAGGAGTTGGAGGAGCGCACCGAGTGGGCCCTGAAACTCGACGCCGAGAACAAGGACCTGCATGCCCGGTTCGCCCGCGTGTATGCCTCGCTGTGGACCAAGGTCGGCCGGGCGCTCCGCCTTGTGAAGGAGTAACATCGACTGTCAGGGCAGCAAACCATGATCCGCATTGCTAACGGACAAGGCTTCTGGGGTGACTCGCTGGAAGCGCCGCTCGAACAGATACGGCGCGGGCCGGTAGACTATCTCACCCTCGATTACCTGGCCGAGGTGACGATGTCGATCCTGCAGAAGCAGCGCTCGCGCGATCCCCGCACAGGCTATGCCCGCGACTTTCCAGGCTTCATCGAACGTGCCGCCCAGCGACCTGGCGGAGAAGAACGTCAAAGTCATCGCCAATGCCGGAGGCGTGAATCCGGAAGCTTGCCGAGCTGCCGTGCGCGCCGCGCTGACGAAGGGCGGGGCCGCCGCGCCGGTGAGCATCGGAGTGATCACGGGCGATGACATCCTGTCGCGGTTGGATGAGTTGATCGAGAGCGGTATCGAGTTAGCGAACCTGGACACCGGCGCGCCGCTTGCGGCTATCCGTCACCGGGTGCAGAGCGCGAATGTCTACCTGGGCGCATGGCCCATCGTGGAAGCGCTCGGCCGCGGGGCACGGATCGTCATCACTGGACGATGCTCCGATCCCGCGCTGTCGCTGGCGGCCGAGATCCACGAATTCGGATGGAAGCCCGACGACTGGAATCACCTGGCCGCGGGCGTGGTGGCCGGGCACGCCATCGAGTGCGGGGCGCAGGTGACCGGCGGCAACTGCCAGGTGGATTGGGAGAACATCCCCGACCTGGCGGATATCGGCTATCCCATCCTGGAAGCCGAGCCAGACGGTACGTTCGTGGTCACCAAGCACCGCGGTACAGGCGGGAGAGTGACGGTGGCCGGAGTTACCGAGCAACTGCTCTACGAGATCGGCGATCCCAAGACATTTCTAACACCCGATGTTACCGCCGATTTCACCACCATCAGGCTCGAACAGGCCGAACCCGACCGGGTTCGTTTTAGCGGAATCGAGGGCCGCGCTCCCACGAATTCTACAAAGTCTCGATCAGTTATTCGGCGGGCTACAAGGCCACCGGCGAACTGGTGTATGGGTGGCCCGACGCGTATCGAAAGGCGCAGGCGGCCGACCGGATTCTACGCGCGCGGCTGGACCGGCTGGGGCTGCGGTTCGACTCCATTCACACCGCAGTTCGTGGGAGCGAACGCCTGCCACGGCGAGCGCCTCTCAGGCGAACCGTCGCCGGATCTGGCGCTGAAGTTTTCCTGCGGATCGGCGTCCGTTCGGAAGACAAGGCGGCCGTGGACCGGTTCACGAAGGAGATCGCGCCGCTGGCGCTGAACGGTCCGCCGGTGGTGACCTATGTCGGCGGGCCGACCCAAGGTGGAGGATGTGGTGGCATTCTGGCCGGCGCTGATTCCGAAGAGCGCCGTGCGCCCGGAAGTCTCGGTGACGGAGGAGTGATGCGGAGAGTCCAGCTACGCGAGATCGCCCACGCGCGGTCGGGCGACAAGGGCAACACGACGAACATCGGGCTGATGGCGTTCGATCCCGGGCTGTATCCGGTGTTGGTGGCACAGGTGACGGCCGAACGTGTCCGCGAGCACTTCGCCGGGATTTGTGAAGGGCGCGTGGAGCGGTTCGAACTGCCCAATCTGCACGCGTTGAATTTCCTGCTGCATGACAGCCTGGACGGGGGAGGCACCATTTCTCTTCGCCTGGACGCGCAGGGAAAGACTTACAGCGCCGCCCTGTTGCGAATGGAAATCGAGATATGAATCGTCGTAGCGCACGCACTCCCGCGTGCCGTGTCGAGACTCTCGACACCGGTATTAGACGACAGTTGGGCGCCGGCATGAGTGCCGGCGCGGCACGCACGAGTGCGCAATGCCACTTAGTTTTCCCAGAACCGAACGCTCTTCGTCTTGTGGGGCAGGATGGCATTCTGCGCGCAGGTTGGCTACCGGCGCTGTTCGGCCTGTGTTTGAAAGCAGTTGGAGGCGGGTTGGCAACCCGCCGCAGGTTGACAACCTTCCCCACAACCTTTGGCAAAGCCCAGTCCTGGGAAAACCAAGTGGCATTACGCACAAGTGCGTGGGCCACAGGCTAAACATGGAAAGCAGAATCCTCTACGAAGCCGCCGGTGACATCGCTCGCATTACGCTGAACCGTCCGGAGAAGCGCAACGCCCTCGATCCCCGGATGGTTGCCGAACTCCGGGGCGCGCTGGCGGTTGCCGGCGCTGATGACACGGTCCGCGCGGTGCTGCTGGCGGGCGCCGGCAAGGACTTCTGCTCCGGCGCCGATCTCGCCTCCGTCGCTCATGTGGCCGAGGCGGGAATCCTGGAAAACATCGAAGACGCGCGGAACCTGGCCGAGGTCTTTCTCGCCATCCGGGCGATGCCGAAGCCCGTGGTGGCAGCCGTTCACGGGCGCGCGCTCGCCGGCGGATGCGGCTTGGCCACGGCCTGCGACATGGTGCTGGCGGCCGAATCCGCACAGTTCGGCTATCCCGAAGTGAACGTCGGCTTCGTGCCCGCCATGGTAATGGCGCTGCTCCGCCGGGCAGTGGGCGAGAAGACGGCCTTCGCACTCGCGATCACCGGCGACGTCATCACGGCGGAACGCGCCCGCGAAATGGGACTGGTGCACGCCGTGTATCCGGACGACCGCTTCCCCGCGGAAGCCGAAGCCTTCGTGCGCAAGTTAGCGGCGAAAGCGCCGGACGCCGTTGCACTCACGAAGCAGTTGCTCTACCGCTCGGACGCCCTGCCGTTTGAAGCGGCGCTTGAAGCCGGCGTCCAGACGAACGCGATTTCGCGCATGACGCCCGGCTTCCGCCAGGGAGTCGCGCGCTTTCTCAAAAAGTAGATGCAGGCACTTGACGGACTCCGCGTGCTGGACACAACCCGGCTGTTGCCGGGGGCGCTCGCCACGCAGTACCTGGCCGACTTCGGCGCCAGTGTGGTGAAGTTGGAGCAGCCGGGCACCGGCGATTACGCGCGCCAACTGTTCGCCGTCGGACGGCGAGAGTCCCGTGTTTACGGCGACCAATCGCGGCAAGCGGAGCGTCGCCATCGACTTCAAGCATCCGGCCGGGCGTGAGGCGATGCTGGCACTCGCGCGCACCGCCGACGTTCTGATGGAAAGCTTTCGCCCCGGCGTGATGGACCGACTGGGCCTGGGATATGAAGCGCTTCGCAGCGTGAACCGGCGGTTGATCTACGTGGCCTTGACGGGGTACGGACAATCGGGGCCGATGCGCGATGCCGCGGGTCATGACATCAACTACCTGGCAGTTTCCGGCGTGCTGGATACCATCGGCGAGCAGGGAGGCAATCCGGTGGTTCCGGGCGTCCAGATCGCCGATATCGCGGGTGGCGCGATGCAGGCGGCAATGGGGGTGCTGCTGGCGCTGGCGGCCCGTGAACGAACGGGCGAGGGGCAGTTCGTGGACGTGAGCATGACTCGCGGCGCCGCCAACCTGCTGACGCTGCCGCTGGCTCAGTTCCAGGCGACCGGACGGGCTCCGGCCCGCGGCGCGGGAATCCTGAGCGGCGAATACGCCTGCTACGGCGTGTACCGATGCGCAGACGGGGCGTCGATGGCGATCGGTGCGCTGGAGCCCAAGTTCTGGGCGGCGCTGTGCCGGGCGTTCGGGCGGCCCGATCTCATAGCCCGGCAGTTCGAGCCTGGCCAGATCGGACTGAAACAGATCCTGCAGGATTTGTTTTTGCAGCGCAGCGGGGAGGAGTGGCAGCAGCTGCTCCATCCTCATGATTGTTGCGCTACACTGGTCCGATCCGTCGCCGGGGCGGCCGGTTGCGACTGGTTGGCGGTTGACCAACCCGCGCCCGGGCTGGCGGGAACTCCGGGCCATCGGGGATCTGGCGCGCCTCAACTGGGAGAACACACGCGCGAGGTGTTGCGAGAAGCCGGCATCCCGGAACCCGACATCGACGGTTATTTCCGACTGGGAGCGATCGCTTGAACCTGTTGTATCCCCTGCGCCGTGCGCGAGACTTGCACGGCGACCGGCCCGCCGTGCTGGATGGCGGCTCCGTCACGACATGGAGCGAGTTCTATGACGGAGTTGAACGCTCGGCCTCGTTTCTCGCGAGCCGCTTCGCGCCGGGCGATCGCGTCTCGTTGCTGCTGGCGAACGGGCCGGTGTTCCTGGAACTGTATTACTCGATGGCCATGGCCGGGGCCGTCGTCGTTCCACTCAACATCCGTTGGGGCATTGAGGATTTCGTATTCTCCATCACCGATTCGGGCAGCAGGGCCCTGGTGGTGGACCACCGTTTCGCGGCCGCCGGACGCCAGATCCGCGATCGAGTAGCTGGGCTGGAATTGATCTGGGCGGGACGCGGGGAATGCCCGCCGGACATGGTGGACTACCGGGCGGGCGTCGCAGCATCGACGCCAATCGCGCTGCCCGAGCCGGATGCCGGTCAACTGGCTGGAATCTTCTATACGAGCGGCACGACGGGCGGCCCCAAGGGCGCGATGCTCACGCACCGCAATCTGTACTCGAACGCCGTGCTGCTGATGGCCGCGGGCTTGGAGGTGGGTCGCGTTTACCTGCACGCCGCGCCGATGTTTCACCTGGCGGACGGCGGGGGCACCCACGTATCGACGCTGCTCGGGGCGGCGCATTGTTTCGTGGAAGTATTCGATCCAGCGACGGTACTGAACGCCATCGAGCGCTACCGAGTGACCTCGAGCATCCTGGTGCCGACCATGATCAACGCGGTAGTGAATCATCCTGACCTCGGCAAGTACGATCTTTCCAGCCTGGATCGAATCCTGTATGGCGCATCGCCCATGCCACTGCCCCTACTCGAGCGCGCCATGAAGGCGCTGGGCTGCAAGTTCCAACAGGCGTACGGAATGACGGAGACGAGTCCGGTACTAACGATCCTCGCGCCCGAGGATCACCGCTTGGAGGACCTGGACGCAACCTTCGCGCCGGTGCGTTCGGCGGGGCGCCCGATCGCCGGAATGGAGGTCCGGGTGGTGGACTTCGACGACCGTCCGCTGCCGGTGGGCCAAGTGGGTGAGATCGTCGCGCGCGGCGACAACGTGATGCTGGGCTACTGGAAGCGGCCCGGGATCAACGCCGAAGTGCTACGCGGCGGCTGGATGCACACAGGGGACATGGGGGCGTTCGACGAGCGCGGCTTTCTCTACATCCTCGACCGCAAGAAGGACATGATCAAGACGGGCAGCGAGAACGTCTATTCGCCCGAGGTGGAGGCGGTTCTGGTCGGGCATGACGATGTGCTGGAAGCGGCGGTGATAGGCGTACCGGACGAGCGTTGGGGCGAATCCATACGGGCGATTGTCGCGCTACGCCCCGGCGCACACTGCACGGAGGCCGAAATCATCGAGCACTGCCGGGCCCGGATGACGCACTTCAAGTGCCCGACGTCGGTGGTATTCATCGACGCCCTGCCGAAGGGCGGCACGGGCAAGGTGCAGAAGCCGGTGTTGAGGGCGCGATACGGCGGAGCGGGTGCTGGGGCGGGGAAGGGTTGAGGCGCGGGTGAGGTGAAAACCGGGAGCCGAACGCGCCTTTGCGCACGAACAGGAAGTCCGTGCCGTCATATCCGGTCTGATTGGCTTTGGCTTCGTCCGGACCATCTCCCGTTCGAACTCGCCAACGGTCGGTGAAAGTCTGGAGCATCAGGCGGCTGAGTTCGACTGGTCCGTATCCGGTCCCCGGGGCCGCCCAGGGGATAGATGGACGTTCTATTACGGCCCATAACTAAAGACCGGCGAAACTCGTCACTATGGATGTATGCACTCGTCGCGCTTTCTCGGCCGCCTGATTCTGACGGCCGCGCTCGCCACCGCCGCCACTGCCGCCGAACTGGGCGTTGACCCCAACATAGTGGCAGCGTTGAACCGGATCTCGGCCGCTTCCATGCAGGGACACGTCTCGTTTCTTGCCTCCGATCTGCTGGAAGGACGCGCGACCCCATCGCGCGGCTTGGACGTAGCGGCCGAATACGTGGCGGCCCAGTTCCGGCGCGCGGGCTTGGAACCGCTGGGCGATGACGGGTACTTCCAGACCGCGAAGTTCCTCACCTTCGAGCCCGACAAGACCGGACTGAAATTGGAAGTCGAGGTGGGCGGAAGGCGCTTGCGTGCCAACCCCGACGACCTGACCATCCAGTTGACCGGGCCGCTCTCCCTGACCGATGCGCCTATCCGCAAATTATCCGGCGACCTGGCCGAGATGGAGAAGTTGAAGCACGATGACGTCCGGAACACCGTAATTGCGATCTACGTGAAGGGAGGCTTCGACCGCGACACTTTCCGGCTGTTCGGCGCCGCCCGCCGGCTTCATCCGGCGCTCCTGCTAGCCGTGGGACCTGGCGCCGGACGCCAGCGCCGGGCACAGTTGATCTCCGCCGACCAGCGGAATTCGGAGACGCCCACCATCGGCGTGCGCGAAGGCGAGATCGTCGAAGCCATCGAGCACGACACCACGGACTTGAAGCTGACCGTAACGGTCAGCGCGCCGAAGGAAACGACGGTCACCCTGCGCAACGTTGCCGGCATCCTGCGCGGGTCCGATCCCTGGCTGAAGGATTCCTACGTGCTGG
Organism: uncultured Acidobacteriota bacterium; assembly: GCA_963737465.1. Lineage (GTDB taxonomy): Bacteria > Acidobacteriota > Terriglobia > Bryobacterales > Bryobacteraceae > TMP-7. The sequence continues at coordinate 246,892 of CAVTTC010000009.1, read as the reverse complement.
TTACCGGTCACTACGACCATATGGGCATGAAAGACACCGGAGACGGAGACCGCATCTACAACGGAGCCAACGACGACGCAAGCGGCACGGCTTCGGTGATGGAGATCGCCGCGGCACTCGCGGGGATGTCGCCCAAACCGAAACGCTCCATCGTGTTCATCGCTCTGTTCGGTGAGGAATTGGGGCTGCTGGGCTCGCAATACTACGGCCGGCATCCGCTGGTCCCGCTGGCGCGAACCATCGCCGATGTCAACCTGGAGCACATGGGCCGCACCGATGCGACCGAAGGCAAGCAACTGGCCTCGGCCTCCTTCACCGGCTACGACTATTCCGATATGCCAGCAGTGTTTCAGAAGGCGGGCGAGCAGGTGGGCGTGAAGGTCTACAAAGACGACAAGCGGAGCGACTCCTTCTTCGCCCGCAGTGACAACCAGGCGCTGGCTGACCTGGGCGTTCCGGCGCACACCCTCTGTGTGGCGTTTGAGTTTCCCGACTATCACGGGGTGGGAGACGAATGGCAGAAGATCGACTACGACAATATGGCCAAGGTGGACCGCATGGTCGCGCTGGGATTGATCATGCTGGCCGACTCCGACCATGTTCCCAAATGGAATGTGACGGAAGCCAAGACTAAGCGTTACTCGGATGCATGGAGCGCGCTGCACGCGGAGGGCACTCACTAACCGAGGGGCCGCTACTCGGCTTTGAGGCGCCGCTCCATTAACTCGCGGATGGTCTCACGCGGCGACTTTCCTAACTCGAGGATTCCGTACATCTGTTCCGTGATCGGCATCTCGATGGATTCTCTGCGGGCGAGGTCGTAGGCTGCGTGCGTGGTGTGGACTCCTTCCGCCACCATGCGCATGGAACTCACGATGTCCGACAGCTTGCGCCCTTTTCCGAGTTCCATCCCGACTTGGCGGTTGCGGCTCAGATCTCCGGTGCAGGTGAGCACCAGGTCGCCTAGCCCGGCCAGCCCGGCCAATGTCCGCGGCTTCCCTCCCCTTGCTACCGCCAGGCGGGTGATCTCCGCCAATCCGCGCGTGATCAGCGCCGCCATCGAGTTCGATCCCAGGCTCAAACCGGCGCAAACACCGGCGGCGATCGCAATCACGTTTTTCAGCGCGGCGCCCAGTTCCACGCCCACCGGATCGTCGTTGGTGTACAGCCGCAAGGACGGGCCGGCAAAGCGCGATTGAATCTCCTCGGCGAGTTCCGCATCCCGCGACGAAATCACCACCGCCGCGGGGTCGCCGCGCGCAACCTCGCGGGCGAAGGTGGGGCCCGATAGCGCCGCCACGCGCGGGATGAACTTCCGGCCCACCACCTCGGCGACAATCTCGGTCATCCGCAGCAGGGTTCCGTTCTCGATTCCCTTGGTCGCGCTAACAAAGTGCATCGAGGGCTGCAGGTAGTCCAGCATTCGTTCATAGAGCGCCCGCGCGTGATGCGACGGCATCACTCCCAGCACCACCTCCGCGCCGCTCTAGCGCCTCGCCCAAGTCGCTGCCGGGAACGACGTTTGCCGGGAGCAGAAAACCTGGCAGGAATACTTCGTTCTCCCGAGTAGCGGCCGCACGTTCCGCGATATCCCGTTCGTGGAACCACAATCGGACTTCGTCGAAGCGCGGCGCGAGTGCGATGGCCAGCGCTGTCCCCCAACTGCCACCGCCGATAATCGCCAGCTTCGTCATCGCCGTGCCTTCTTCCCACCGAACGAGAACACGTTTTCATTCCCGTTCCGGATGCGCTCGATGTTGGCGCGATGCCGGTACACGATGAACGCACCCGCGATCAGCGCGGCCAGCCACACCGGGGCCGGCGGATGCTGGATCAGCCATACGCCGAGCGGAAACGTGCCTGCGGCGATGATGGATCCGAGCGAAATATATCGCGACACGGCCACCACGATGACGAACAAAACCAGGACGGCCAGCAGCGGCAGGGGCGCCAGGTACAGGAACGCGCCGATAAAGCTGGCCACGGCCTTACCACCTTTGAATGCGAGAAAGATCGGGAACGCGTGCCCCGCCATCACCGACAGCGCTGCCAGTGACGTCCACAGCGGGTCGTCCCCGGTGAACCGCGCCATCAGCCAGACGGCGGCGAAGCCTTTCAAGATGTCCAATAATAGCGTCACAACGCCGGCGGCGCGCCCGGTTGTGCGCAGCACGTTGGTGGCTCCGATATTGCCGCTGCCCGACCCGCGCACGTCCTGGCCGGTGGTGAGTTTCACGATGAGATAGCCGAATGGAATGCCGCCAATGAGGTAGTCGAGTAACAGAATGAGATAGGGGCTCATGCGAGGGGTAACGGAAATTCCGCGAGCGGGGTATAGATGGAACCGGCCGGACCGGGCTTACTGAGATACAGAATGTAGGATGGCGCTGTGAAAGAGCCGAACTCGACCGAGTCTAACTCCGCGATGGCCTTCTGCAATCCATGCAGGGGAACCGGATCTTTGATGCGCGCCAGTGTCAGGTGCGGCGAAAACGGTCGGGTTTCGGCGGGAATTCCCAACTCCACACAGGCCTGATCGGTGGCACTCGCGAGTTCGGCCAGGGGAGGTCCGCCATGCACTCCGGCCCAGAAGACTCGCGGATGGTGCGGGTTCGGGAACCAGCCCAGTCCGCGAACCTGGATGTCCAGGCGATCCCGAGCGGGCACCGTCCTCAACTTCGCAATCAACTCCTCCAGCCGGTCCTGCGGCCACTCGCCGATGAATTTGGTGGTGATGTGGAGGTTGTACGCCGGACTCCACTTCAGGTGCGCGAGTGTGCGCAGGCTTGAAATCAGGAGGTCCAGCCGGTCCGCCGTGGCTTTGGGGAGATCGATGCCGGTGAAGAGCCGCATACCCAGGAAGTGGTAACCTCCTAGCGTATCGCATGTGGAACGACGCGATGCCGCTCTCGCGGTTAGTGGAGACCTCCTCCATCCTCGACGCCCCTTTCTACGTCCGCCCGGCCGTGGAGGTGGCGCAATCGCTGCTCGGGAAGGTGATCGTCCACGGCGGCGTAGCAGGACTCATTGTGGAAGTGGAAGCTTACCTGGGGGTGTCCGACCTGGCGGCTCACGCCTCGGCGGGTATCACCGATCGGACGCGCGTGATCTTCGGCCCGCCCGGCCGGGCCTACGTCTATCTGATCTATGGGATTCACGAGTGCCTCAACTTCGTCGCTGAACCGGAAGGTATGGCCGGGTGCGTCCTGATCCGCGCGTTGGAACCGCTGTGCGGGGTGGAAGCGATGCGCCGCCGCCGTCCCGCCGCCCGGCGCCGTGTGGATCTGTGCTCCGGTCCCGGCAAACTCACGGCGGCCATGGGAATTACTCGGGCAGTTGAACGGCGCCGATGTCACCGCTCCGGGTGAGTTTGTCGTCCGCGGCATGACGGTGGAATCGCCCGTCGAGATCGCCAGCTCCACCCGCATCGGAATCACGAAGTGCGCCGACTGGCCGCTGCGCTTCTTCGTTTCGGGCAGTCCTTATGTGTCACGGTAGGGGCGACATGATGCCCTTGTAATTGAAAGCGTTACAGCGCGCGTACGTTATAATTTACGTATGATCAAGCCCACCCCGAAGATCTGGCACAACGGCAAATTTATCCCGTGGGACGATGCGAAGATCCACGTTCTCGCGCACGTGACCAGCTATGGCAGTTCGGTATTCGAAGGCATTCGCTGCTACGCGACCCCCGCCGGACCCGCCGTATTCCGCGTCCGCGAACACATGCGCCGCCTCATCGATTCGGCCAAGATCTATCGGATGGAGTTGCCGTTCGGCGCCGGCCAACTGGTGGATGCGATTCTCGAGCTGATTCGCGTGAACGGCATGCAGTCCTGCTATGTCCGGCCGCTGGTGCTGCGTGGTTACGGCAACGTGGGCGTGCTGGCCACCAAGGATAACCCCATCGAGACGTACCTGGCCTGCTGGGAATGGGGCAAGTACCTGGGCGAGGAGGCCATGTCACACGGCGTGGACGTGTGCGTCTCGAGTTGGACTCGCATCGCGCCCAATACCCTGCCCGCGCTCGCCAAGGCCGGCGCGAATTACATGAACTCGCAGTTGATCCGCATGGAAGCGCACATCAACGGATACGCCGAGGGCATCGCGCTCGACGATTCCGGCTACGTCAGCGAAGGGTCGGGCGAAAACGTTTTTGTGGTGCGCGATGGCAAGATCATCACCCCGCCGCTGGGCGCGTCGGTGCTGCCGGGCATCACCCGCCAGTCGATCATCGAACTCGCCACAGCGCTGAATATTCCGATCAGCGAAGCACCCGTTCCGCGGGAGTTGCTGTACATCGCGGACGAGGTCTTTTTCACTGGCACGGCGGCGGAAGTGACGCCGATCCGTTCGGTGGATCGCATTGTGGTAGGTAAGGGCCAGCGCGGACCGGTCACGGAGCAATTGCAGCGTGAGTTCTTCGCGATCGTGGAAGGCACGAAGGAAGATCGTTTCGGGTGGCTGACCCCGGTTCCGGAAACCGTCGCCGCTCGTTAAAGGCAGCGCCGGTGGACTTCGATCGATCCGCAGGTGACGACCCAAGCGTCCACCTCCCCCGAGATTCTTCGCTCGGATCGCACCTACGGAGGATCTTGAATAGTTGTAACAGCCGCGGCGAGTTTGCGCCAGAACGAAATGGCCCCTGCGGGGTCGATTTCAACAGTTCTTTCGCCCTTGTCTGCAATGGTTTACGAGCAGTGGTCTGTGAGAAAGGTGTGCATAAAACGGTGGCGTCATGAAATGTAGTGGAATCGATGCCTTTACCGGGGAGGCGGTGGAGGTTTCCTCGGGCAATGTGATCGACCTTGTGGATCACCTGATCTCCGCCCCGGCAGGATTGCCGTATGTGGCTCCGGGCTTCATCGACATCCAGGTGAACGGGTTCGCCGGGGTGGACTACTGTTCCCCGGACGCACCCGCCGAGGAGATTGGACGATCGATTCGCGCGATGTTCGCCACGGGCGTCACGCGCTTCTTTCCCGACGGTCATTACCGGATCGCCGGAAAACATGGCTGGGCGCTCTGAAAAATCTCGCGCGCGCCAAGGAATCCATTCCCGAGGGCCCGGCGATGGAAGGCTTTCACGTCGAAGGCCCCCACATTTCGCCCGAGGATGGACCGCGGGGCGCGCATCCGCAGCGGTGGGTGCGGCCGCCCGATTTCGATGAGTTCCGGCGCTGGCAGGAGGCGGCGGGCGGCGGCGTCAAGCTGGTCACCGTGTCCCCAGAATGGCCGCAAACACCTGCGTACATTGAAAAGGTGGTGCGGGAAGGCGTAGTTGTTTCCATCGGGCACACCAAGGCCTCGGCGGATCAGATCGAGACGGCGGTGAGTGCCGGCGCGACGCTTTCCACTCACCTGGGCAATGGGGCACACTCCACCATGGCCCGCCATCCCAACTACATCTGGGAACAACTCGCGCGAGGACCGCCTGGCCGCCAGTTTCATCGTGGACGGCATCCACCTGGGTCCGCGTTCCTGACGGTTGCGCTGCGCGCGAAGGGAGTGGAGCGTTCTGTGCTCGTCACCGATGCCGTCATGCCCGCGGGTTGCCAACCCGGTCCGTACATGCTCGGCGAAGTCGAGGTGGAACTGCATGCGGATCAGAGTGTGCGGCTCCGTGGTGGAACGCGGCTGGCCGGATCGGCGCTGACCATGGACGGTGCGATTTCGAACGTGATGCGATTCTCCCGGGTCAGCCTGCGCGACGCAATCGCCATGGCGACGGTGAACCCCGCCCGCGTGGGGCGGATCGCTTCTCGCCGCGGACTCGGGGTAGGCCAGCGCGCCGACCTGGTGCTATTCGACCTGGACAAATCGACGGGAGGGCTCCGGATCCGGGAGACATGGCTGGGCGGAGAGCGCGTCTATCAGGCCTGAAAGGGGCGGGCCGGTCCCCTGTGGGGTCCGGCCACGCAGGAGAGAGTGACTGCACATCAGTGTCCGTGCTTCCGAATTCCTCTCTGTATCCGGCATAATTCATTCGCACCATGCCAACGCATGTGAATCCGGATAAGTTGGAGTTGTACGCATTGGGCCGCCTCTCGGATACCGAGGTCGCGGCAATTGAGGAGCACTTGCTTGTCTGTCACCGATGCCAGGACGAATTGGAGCGGACGGATCGCGACATCGCTCACCTCAAGGATGCGTTGAGGCAGCAGGATCCCGAAACAGAAAGTTGAGTGTTCCGGCAACTAGCCAGACAGCTATCCTTATAATCAAAGTTTAAGGAGCACTATTGTCCCTTGAAGATGATCTGATGCGCCAGCGCGTGCGAACGGGTACGCGAGATCGAAGCGCTGGGCTTCAGGCCGTACGGCCACCGGTTCGATTTCACCCACACGATTCCCCGGATTCTGGCCGATTACGGCGCCAAGACCGCCGAGGAACTCGGCCGAGAACGTGCGCGTGCGCATCGCCGGGCGCATCCAGACGCTGCGGCGGATGGGCAAGGCGGGCTTCGCGCACCTGTCGCAGAACGGCGAACGGCTGCAGATCTACGTCCGCAAGGACGCCGTTTCCGAAACCGACTACCAGCTCTACCAACTGCTCGACATCGGCGACATCGTCGGCGTGCGAGGGCTATCTCTTCCGCACGCGCACCGGCGAGTTGAGCGTGCACGCCGAGAAGCTCCACTTCCTGTCCAAGACGCTGCTCACGATGCCCGAGAAGTGGCACGGCCTGGAGGACGTCGAGACGCGCTACCGCCAGCGCTACCTCGACCTGATCGCCAATCCGCGACGTGCAGAAGGTCTTCGTCACGCGCGCGCAGCATCATCGCCTCCCTGCGGCGGCAACTCGAAGCGCGCGGCTTCGTCGAAGTGGAGACGCCCATGATGCAGCCGCTCTACGGCGGCGCGGCGGCCCGGCCGTTCGTCACGCACCACAACACGCTCGACATGGACCTGTACCTGCGCATCGCGCCGGAGCTGTACCTGAAGCGCCTGATCGTCGGCGGCCTGGAGCGCGTCTACGAGATCAACCGCAACTTCCGCAATGAAGGCATCTCGACGCACCACAACCCCGAGTTCACGATGCTCGAGTTCTATCAGGCGTACACCGATTACCGCGGCCTGATGGACTTCTCCGTGGAACTGCTCGCGGCAGACGGCCCTCGACGCGACCGGCTCGACCAAGGTCGCTTATCGACGGCGCGGAGCTCGATTTCGGCACCATCCGGCGGCTGTCGCATGCGCGAGGCGGTCATCGAGTTCTGGAAGGGCGACGGCAAGCCGACGCTCGACAACGTGAAGGACCCCGAATGGCTGCTGCGACATTCCGCCAAAGCGACCGCGGGCGAGGCGCTGGCCGACATCTTCGAACGCGTCGCCGAAGAGGAGCTGATCCAGCCGACCATCATCTACGATTACCCGGTGGAGATCTCGCCGCTCTCGAAGAACAAGCCGGACGAACCCGAGTTTGTCGAGCGCTTCGAAATCTACGCCGCCGGCATGGAGATCGGCAACGCCTACACCGAGTTGAACGACCCGCAGGAGCAGCGCCGGCGCTTCGAGATGCAGTTCGGCATGCGCGAACGCGGCGACGAAGAGGCGCACCAGATGGACGAGGACTATCTGCGCGCGATGTCCTACGGCATGCCGCCCACCGGCGGAGAGGGCATCGGCATCGACCGTCTGACCATGATTCTGACCGACTCGAAATCCATTCGTGACGTCATCCTGTTCCCGCTGCTGCGGCCCGAAGGCGACATCGGAATGTCGGCCCGATTGCGCGAGGCGGAGCAGGGATAACGCGAGTGGCTAACGTCTTTGAGCTGTTCGTCGCGCGCCGGTATCTGCGGGCGAAGCGCAAACAGGCCGTGGCCTCCGTCATCACGGTGATCTCGATCGGCGGCGTCGCGGCGGGCGTGATGGCGCTGGTCATCGCGCTCGCCATTAACACCGGTTTCCGCAACACGCTGCAGCGGAACCTGCTGGGCGCGACGGCGCACGTCACCATCCTCGAAAAGGAGCCGGGCAACGGCATCCAGGATTGGGAATCCATCGTCCAGCGATTGCGGAAGATCCCACACGTAGTGAAGGCCAGCCCTGGACTCTACGGCCAGGAGTTCTTCGCCGGTCCCATTCAGGCGGCGGGAGGCGTGCTCAAAGGCATCCCGCTCGGATCCGATCAGGCCGCCGCCGACGTGCTCAAAAACCTCAAGCAGGGATCGCTTTCGAACCTGGCCACCCCGGGATCCTATCCCGGCATCATCATGGGTTCGAAATTGGCCCAGAATACCGGCATGCTGATGAACAGCATGATCACGGTGATCAGTCCGCAAGGCGAACTCACGCCGATGGGACCGCGGCCGGCTTACTACAAATTCCGGGTAGTGGGAATTTTCGAGTCGGGATTCTTCGACCTCGACAACGCATGGGCCTTCACCGATCTCAAATCCGCGCAGAAGGTGCTCTCGCTCGGCGACGTCGTGAACAGCATCGAACTCAAATTGGACGATCCGAACCTGGCCGACGAAGTAGCGAAGGCGTGCGACCGTCTGGTTGGTCCGAAGCTGAGCGCCACCACCTGGATGGAGCAGAACCGCCAGCTCCGTAACGCGTTGAGGATGGAGCGAGTAGTTACCGTGGTCACCATCGGACTCATCGAACTGGTGGCGGCGCTGAACATTCTCATCACGCTGGTGATGATGGTGATGGAAAAATACAAGGACGTCGCGGTGCTGATGTCGATGGGCGCCCGCAAAGAACAGATCCGGCGAATCTTCATGTTCCAGGGCCTGCTGATCGGATGCGTGGGCACCGCCATCGGACTGGTTCTGGGTTACGGGCTGAGCTTCCTGGCGGGACACTACCGGTGGCTGCGTCTGGATGAGGACGTGTACTCGCTCAGCTTCGTCCCCTTCGAGCCGCAGTGGTTCGACGGATTGTGGATCGCCGCGGCGGCCATCTTCGTGAGTTGGGTGGCCACGCTGTACCCGGCTCGGAGCGCCACCCGCATCGCGCCCGCGGAGGCGTTGCGATACGAATGAGCTACCGGGAAGCAATCGAATCCTACATCGCCCGGGAAGCCCGTCCCGTGGACAAGTTCGGACACCAACCCCGGCTTTACGCGTTGACCCGCCAGATCGGCGCCGGGCTCGATTACGACGATGACGTGGTCCACGCCGCCGTCTGGCTGCACGATCTGGGAGTGTTCGTCGGTCACCGTCCCGAAGATCCATCCGAGCTTGCGCGCTGGGACAACGTAGCCTATGCGATGGAACGCGCGCCGGAGATGCTTGCATCCGCTGGATTCCCGCCCGAGAAGATCCCCGCGGTGGTGGAGGCAATCCGCACGCACCAGCCGTCCGCGCAACCAGCCACCCTGGAAGGCGCCATCGTTCGGGATGCGGACATCCTGGAGCAGCTCGGCGCCATTGGGATCCTGAGGCAGGTTGCGAAAATCGGGCGCGACACTCGTTTTCCGACCTTCTCGGCTGTTCGTGCCGACGCTGCGGAGAGCGCTCGAAACGCTCCCCGGGAAGATCCAACTGGAATCGACACGATCCCTGGCCGGCCCGCGAATACACGCGCTCCAGGCATTCCTTAGTGCCCTGGACTACGAATCGGCTTCGGGTCTGTATTAAGATCGACGTGTGAACCGTCGATGTTTCTTTCAAACTGCGGGCAGCGCGGCCCTCTATGGCGGCTACGCCGCTGCCTTCGCGGATCAGAAGCCCCTGCGAGTCGGGTTGATCGGCTCAGGCTGGTACGGCAAGAGCGACATCTTCCGCCTGAACCAGATTGCGCCCATCGAGATTGTCTCCCTATGCGACGTCGATCAGCGCGCCCTCGACACGGCGGCCCAATGGTCGGAACAGAAGCAGCCCTCGAAGAAGCGGCCGCGATTGTACAAGGACTATCGCGAGATGCTGAAAGAGAAGGACCTGGACCTGGTCGAGATTGCCACGCCGGACCACTGGCACGCGCTGCCGATGATCGCCGCCTGCCAGGCCGGCGCCGACATTTACGTTCAGAAACCGATCAGCGTGGATATCGCCGAGGGCCAGGCGATGCTGGCCGCCGGCCGCAAGTACGGGCGTGTGGTCCAGGTGGGAACGCAGCGCCGCAGCACTCCGCACCTGATTGAGGCCCGCAATGAGATCATCAAGTCCGGCAAACTCGGAAAGGTGGGGCTGGTGGAGATCTGTTCATACTCGCGCGGACGCCGCGGCATGCAGCCACCTCCCGACGGTCCGGTTCCCGAGGGACTCGATTACGAGTTCTGGACCGGGCCCGCGCCGATGTTCCCCTACAACCGCATGCGCACGACGGCCTGGCGCGCCTTCATGGAATACGGAAATGGAACTCTGGGCGATATGGGAATCCACATGTTCGACATGACCCGTTGGTTCCTGGATCTGGGCTGGCCGAAGCGGATCTCGTCATGCGGCGGCATTCGGGTGAACAAAGGTTTGGGGAACATCCCCGACACGCAAACCGTTACATTCGAGTACGACGACCTGACTGTTGTCTGGCAGCATCGCAACTGGGGAATACCGCCGGATCCCAAATATCCGTGGGCGGCGACCCTATACGGAGATAGCGGGACCCTGAAAGCGGGCGTGTTCGCTTATGACTTCACGCCGGCTACCAGCGGCGGGCAAGCGGTCCACAAGGATGTTACCTACGAGTTAGATAAGTACCCGGAGGACAACACCGAACCCAGGCTCGAGAAACACGTCGCGCCCGCCATTCGCGGCCACATGCAGAACCTCCTCGAAGCGCGGCAAACCCGGAGCAAACCCGTCGCCGATATCGAACAGGGTTACATTTCCACCGCCTGCTGCATTCTCGGCAACATGTCGCTCAAGCTGGGCCGCACCCTGGCTTGGGACGAGGCGGCGGGCCGCATCAAGGGCGACGATGAAGCGAACCGCCTGTTGCGCCGTCCGTACCGGCAGCCCTGGGTACACCCCGAAGCCAACCGGGTCTGACGTTAAAAAACGTGACGCCAATTCTACTGTTCGTTTCGGCGATGGCCACCTACAGTGCCGAACCGGTGCGGTCCGTACCCACCATAGATCTGAACCGGTACGTCGGGAAATGGTACGAAATCGCCCGTTTTCCCAATTGGTTCCAGAAGAAGTGCGCGGGCGACACCACGGCCACGTATACGCTGCGGCCCGACGGCAAGATTGCCGTTCTGAACGAATGTCGCCAGTCGGATGGAAAGCTGAGTTCGGCCAAGGGAACGGCCCGCCTGGCTGACGCGAAAGGTCCGAACAGTAAGTTGAAAGTGACGTTCTTCTGGCCGTTCAGCGGCGACTACTGGATTCTCGACCTGGATCCGGACTATCAATGGGTGCTGGTGGGTGAACCGGGCCGCGACTACCTGTGGATCCTGAGCCGCCAGCCCAAAATGGCCGACGGCTTCTATCAGCGCATTGTGGAGAGTGCGCAGCAGCAGGGTTTTGACACCAGCCGGTTGGTCAAAACCCCGCAGAAGTAGAAGAGCCTATTGGTGGAGGGAACGGCGAAGTTCCTCGGCCTGGCGACGCATCTCGTCCTTTTGGGCCTGCAGTTGATCGTGTAACGCCCGCAGATCCTCTTTCGGAATTTGCATCTCCATCTTGAGCGGCTTCACCTGCCACTCGGCCTGGCGGATCAGGAAGCTAGGCACGCTGCCAATCAACAGGATCAGGCCGATGACGCACAGAGCGACCGCATCGGGATTCCGCCGGACCATTACGCCGCCTCCACGTTCTCCTCGACGATGCGGCCGTCAAACAGGTGAATGTTCCTGTCGGCGTAGCGCGCATAACGGGGGTCATGCGTAACCATGCAGATGGTGGCCCCGCCGCGATGCAGTTCGCGGAGTAGATCCATCACCGCTTCGCCATTGGCCGAATCGAGGTTTCCGGTCGGCTCGTCGGCGAGCAGGATGGAAGGATCGCCGGCCAAGGCGCGGGCCACAGCGACGCGCTGCTGCTGGCCGCCCGAGAGCTGTGACGGATAGTGCTTCACGCGGTGGGACATGCCGACGCGTTCCAGGGCATCGTGCACTTTCTTCTTCCGTTCGGCGCCGGGCATCCCCCGATACGTCAGCGGCAGTTCGACGTTCTCGTAAACGGTGAGATCGCCGATCAGGTTGAACGCCTGGAAGATGAACCCGATCTCGCGGTTGCGGATGCGGGCGCGTTCCGACAGCTTCAGGTTCTGAACGGGCTTGCCATTCAGAATGTAGGTACCGTCGCTCGGCGAATCCAGCAGGCCAAGTATGGCCAGCAGTGTGGATTTGCCGCAGCCGGAAGGTCCGGCAATCGAGATGTATTCACCCTTCTTGAGGTCTAAATGGATTCCGGCGAGCGCGTGCGTCTCTACCTCATCCGTCATGAAAACTTTGGTAACGCCTTCCAGGTGAATCAAAGATCCGTTCGGGTTCATTTACTGTCTCCTCGTGGCAGCCTGTTTCGTTAAGGAATACGAAACGCGCGCTTCGTCAGTTCAATCGAATTCTATTCTGAGCGTCCCAGGTGGACATGTCGGAGAGAATTACCTGGTCACCCACCTTTAGACCATCCACTATCTCGATGGTGTTTACGGAACTGCGCCCTAATTTCACGGGCACGCGATCCGCGTTCTTTCCGTCAACTTCCAGCTTGAACAGCGTGATCTGGCTGTTCGGTTGGCCAAACACCGGCCGGCCTACGTACACCACATCGGCCAGCCGTTCAATCTCGATGGTTCCATCGACGCTCAGGTCCGGACGAGCGTCCTTCGGAAGCTCTCCCAGGAGTTTGACGTCCACGGTTACAGTACCGTTCACCGCGGCGGGATCAATGCGCATCACCTTGCCCTTGATAATGCCGTTCCGCGTATCGACGTCCGCGTCCTGGCCCAGGGCGATGTCCTTCACCTGCGTTTCGGGAATCTTCAACTCCGCCTTTAACCGCCACGGCTGCACTACTTTAGCCAGTACCGCCCCCGGCGCCACGCGCTGCCCCACTTCCACGTTCACTTCTTTCAGCACACCGCTGGTGCCGGCGCGGATGGTCATCTGCTCGTACTGTTTCCGTTTCAAATGGTAGGCCGCCTCGAGCTTCTCGATCTGGACAGTCTGGGAGTCGAGTTGCGCCTTGGTGGAGTCGGTGAGAATGGCCAACCGCTTCTGTTCGTTGGCCAAGCGGCCCTTGGACTCCTCGTACTTCGCTTCCGACAGCTTCACCTCGAGATCGGGTTTGAGATCCAGTTTCTGGAGTTCCCGGTCGCGTTCGAGGGTCAGTTTGGCCTGGGTGAAGGTGGATTGCTGCTGGGCGACCATGCTTTCCTGGTCCAGTTTCTGGCTTTCGAGCTTCACCTTGAGGTCCTCGTAGGCAGCCTTGGCCTGCTTGACCTGCCATTCGTAGTCATTTGCCGACAGCTCCAAGTCAGGATTACTGAGCACAAGCAGAACGGTGTCAGGCGTTACGTCCACGCCTGGCAGGAGACGTTTCTCCACCCGCCCGTCGAACTGCGTCGCGATCTGGACGGGCTCCTCGGCCACCAGTGTGCCCAATCCTCGCACTTGTCGAAGCATGGGTCCCCGTTTGACCTGGTCTACCCAGACGGTGGAACGCTCGACGGTGGGAGCCGCGGGCTTTAGCCGGGAGAGTCCCCAAGTGATCAGCGGGACAGTGATGAGTACGATTGCGGCAATGATGAGGCGGCGAATGAGCTTCCTTCGTCCCGCGCCCTTACGTTGGATATCCATGACAGTTTCCGGCATTGAGAGGGCAAATGCGGGGCCACTTCGGATTCGACGCCCAAATGACTGAAAACGAGGCGATTGGACCCGTTTTGGGCCGTGAGCTTCGGACCACGGTGTCCGTTTGTGGGACGACTTTGTACGGACCGGGACAGGCCGCTCGTGTAGTGCACGAAAGAGCTGGACAGTATCCGTATGCATTCGTGGCTGATTCTGCGCCCCGTTCCTGAGACTTTCGTCCACGGATGGACACGGATGCACACGGATCGGTATCGGAAGTGACAGAGGTACCTGCAAATACCCCAGACTGTCGGCAGTCGGCACGCTCCTCGAATCAACAACGCTTGAGGGTTGCCCTGGGTTGAGCGCATACTTCTGCCCACGTTGGAAAGGCTAGCCCGGCCATGCACCCCCGCATCCGCGGGATTGGAACGGTCTCCGATGACGGGTCGATCCTGCTGAATCCTCGTCCGTTCACCGATCCAGAGGCGTCGTTGGCCACGTGGGTTGAGCGGTTCGCAAGGAATCGGATGTCAGTGGCCGCCTGGGAGGGCAAAATCTCTAGAACGCGTGAGGTCTGCCCTCACGCAGTCATGAAGAATTCTGGGATTTCACCGCTGGAGGTTTGATGATCACGCTCACCATCAATGGAAAGCCGCAGAAGTATGGCGGCGATCCCGAAATGCCGCTCCTTTGGGTGCTTCGGGACGAGTTGAATCTCAAGGGCACCAAGTTCGGGTGCGGCATGGGATTGTGCGGCGCGTGTACTGTTCACGTTAACGGCGAGCCTACCCGCGCTTGTGTGATGTCGGCATCCGAAGCGGCGGGCAAGAAAATCACGACGATCGAAGGCCTTTCGCCGGACGGCTCGCATCCCGTGCAGGTTGCCTGGGAAGCGCTCGACGTTCCGCAGTGCGGGTACTGTCAGACAGGCCAGATTATGGCGGCCTCTGCGTTGCTCAAGGAGAAAAGGAATCCAACGGACGCTGACATTGATGCAGCGATGGCAGGTAACATCTGCCGTTGTGGAACATATGGGCGGATTCGCGCCGCGATCCACAAAGCATCGGAAGCGATGAAATCCGGGGCCACGAATCGATGAAGCGGACACAAGGAGAGCCCAGGGAGAAGATCAATCTCGGCCGGCGTTCGATACTTCGGGCTACTGCGATGGCCGGCGGCGGTATGATGCTCGGGTTCTTTTCCCAGCGGGACGTGAGGGCTCAGGCGCCAGCCCAACAGCCAGCACAAGGTCCGCCGGGGCGCGGCGGTGGCGCTCGGGCGCCGCTGTCGCCGGCCAATTTCGTCAGCATTTCGCCCGACGGCATTGCCTCGATCGGTACGGCAAACCAGGAGATGGGACAGGGATCGTTCAACCTTCTGCCGATGATGGTGGCCGAAGAACTGGACATCGATTGGAAGAACGTCAAGATTGTGCGCACAGGCGTGGGCGAGCAGTTTGGAGCTCAGTTCACTGCCGGCAGCACCGCGACTCCCTGGAATTGGGTGCCCATGCGTCAGATCGGCGGCGCGGTACGAGGCATGCTCATCGCCGCAGCGGCGCAGAACTGGGGCGTCCCGGCTGCGGAATGTTCCACCACGCCGGGCCAGGTTGTTCACAGCCCCTCCGGCCGGACTGCGAACTACGGGGAACTGGCATCGAAAGCCGCCACCATGCCCGTGCCGGACTTCAGCACGCTCAAGCTGAAAGACCCGAGGGACTACAAAATCATCGGCACCACAACCCTGGGCGGAGAAACGAAAGACATCATCCGGGGCAAGGCTACTTTTGGCATCGACGTAACCGTCCCCGGAATGCTGTACGCAGTTTTTGAAAAGACTCCTGTGTCGCGCGGCAAAGTCATCGGCGCGAACCTCGACGCCATCAAGACGATGAAGGGCGTGAAGCATGCCTTCATCGTGGAAGGCATACCCGTGACTGGGAATTATCCGAATTACCTGTTTGGGGATCCGGGGCTCGAGGCCGGCGTTGCGATTGTCGCGGATAGCTGGTGGGCTGCGCAATCGGCGCGGAAGAAATTACAGGTGAAATGGGATCTCGGCCAGTGGGCGTCGCAGGACAGCGATCAGAACGCTGCCAAGGCAGAGGAACTGTCCAAACAAGCGCCGGCACGGACCCTTCGAAAGGACGGAGACGCGGATGCGGTATTTCAGCGAACTGACGTCCGCGTGATCCAGGGCGCATACCGCTTTCCGATTATCGCTCACAACACCCTCGAACCTCAGAACGCTACGGCGCACTACCGGGATGGCAAGGTGGAAGTCTGGTCCACCAGTCAGCTACCCCAGACGGGGCGCCAGTTGGTGGCCCGAGTCCTAGGCATTCCCGTGAATGATGTAACCGTCCACATGGTGCGCGCCGGTGGCGGCTTCGGACGCCGGTGCTATAACGACACCATGGCTGAAGCCGCCTGGATTTCCAAGACGGTCGGGGCACCCGTCAAGTTGTTGTGGACTCGTGAAGACGACGTGCAGCACGACTACTATCGTCCGGGAGGATTTCAGCACCTGAAAGCCGCGATTGACCAGGACGGCAAGATCACCGCATGGCACGATCATTTTATTAGTTACGGCGAAGGGAATTCGTTTATAGCGGAGGGCGGATTCGATGCCGGTCAGTTTCCGGCAGGTTTGATCCGTGACTATCAGGTGCAGTCGTCGGTATTGCCGCTGGCATTGAAAACCGGCGCGTTGCGCGCACCAGGATCCAACTGTAGCGCATGGGTTGTTCAGTCTTTTCTCGATGAGGTCGCCCACGCCGCCGGCAAAGACCCGCTAACGCTTCGGCTGGAATTGCTCGCATCGGCTCCCGCGCCCCCAGTGCCTGCGGCGGGAGACAGACCCGGTCGCCCGCCAATGAACCCGGCTCGAATGCGAGCGGTACTCGAGCTGGTCGCGGAGAAGTCCGGTTGGGGCAAACGGCAGTTGCAGCCGCGCACGGCTCTCGGCATCGCATGCCATTTTGATCATGGCGGCCACGTTGCGGAAGTTGCCGAAGTCACTGTGAATGCTGACAAGAAGATAAAGGTCAACAAAGTTTGGGTAGTTGCAGATGTCGGCAGTCACGCCATCAATCCTGGCGCAGCCGAGCATATGCTGCAGGGCGCTGTGATCGATGGTCTGAGCGAACTGATACAGGAAATCACCCTGAAGAACGGCCGGGTCGTGCAATCAAATTTTCATCAGCATCCAGTATTGAGAATGCCCGAGGCGCCCCCAATCGAGGTTCACTTCGTGAAAACAAACAACACGCCAAATGGTCTGGGCGAACCCGGGTTGCCCCCGATTCTCCCAGCTATATGTAACGCGATCTTTAAGGCAACAGGAGAGCGTATTCACACATTACCCTTTACGAAACAGGGCTTTCGCTTTGCGTGAGTCATTTCCGGGAAGCGGCAGATGTGAATCTAATGCACGACCAATGAGAATTCTGCCATCGCGAGCCGTAACCGCGGCGCTTGTAGGCGGCATGCAACGTCTGACAGAAGCGTCTTTTCGGGTTTTCCGCTTACCCGACCGGCCGTGCCGTTCACCATCCAGGAGTTGTCGCTGGCAAGGAACGGGATGCCCGATTGCACGTTTAGGATCATGCTCAAATAGAGCACGTTGCGCTTCTTACCGCGGCTACGCGGGGCGACGATAAACGAACGACGCCATGCCTACGTGCAGCTCGACGTTCACTCAGCACGCCGCCCGGCCGGCGCTGGGCGAGCTCGACAGATAAGAAAGGAACTGAGCGAATGAAAGTCGCCCTAGCAGGACTGGCGTTGTTGGCAGTGATGCCAACGTCCTCCGCACAAGAGAAACCAGCCACATCACCCGGCGCCAGCCACCCGAGCGTGGAACAGGAAATCATTAACCTCTCGAACGAAAAATGGAAGTGGATGTCGGAGCGCAAGCTGGATTCGCTGGAACCTCTGTTTCATGAAGAAGCGGTCTTCGTCCACATGGGCGGAAACATGTCTAGAAGCCAGGAACTCGATGTCATCAGGACTGGGAGGATTCACTACAAGCACGCGGATATCCAGGATGTGTCGGCGCGGATCGTTGGCTCGACGGCGATCGTATTGAGCAAGATTCGCCTGCTGGCCGTGGTTGGGGGAAACGAGGTTACCAATCCCTTCATGGTGACCGAAGTGTATCTGCAGCAAGGCGGGGCCTGGAAGCTAGTTCAGCTGTCGTTCAGCAGGCTAGCTGGCCAATAACTGTGCCGGATGTGCGATGGCTTCATGCATGACGCCTTGTTTCTACGCGAACAACTCCTGAGCGCGGATCATCCGATCGTGCACTCTGACGCCGTTCGGGCATAAGACCGAACATGATTCGCAATCGCCGCACCGGATCGCGCGCGCCTGCTCCGGCAGCGACGTGAAGTGCTCACGTCCGAGTCCGAACTGGCCGTAGAAATCGGCATAGGACAGATAGCGGATCGTCTCCGGAATCGCGGCCTCCTTCGGACACTGTCCTTCGCACCGGTAGCACATGCGGCAGTACAACGGCCGGATCTCCTCGTTCATCGCCGCCAGCACTTTCTCGTCCGTCGCTCCAAACGGTTCGGACATCGCGCGGAGGTTCTCTTCCAACTGGTCGATATCCGTCATGCTCGGGATGGTTGCCCCGAACCGCTTGTTCCGCAACACCCATTTCAACGCGGCCAACGCGCCGCCGGGCTCTTTCATGTGCTTGCCGCTGGTCTTGAACCCGAACGCCCGGCTGGCCGGCGCCATCACCTTCATCGCCACCAGCCCGATGCCTGCTTTGTCCAGGCGCTCGAACGCCGCATCGTTCGCGTTCCCCACCGCAAAGTTGTAAACGCTCAGCACGGCTTCGATCTTCCCGACCTCCAGGACACGATCCACAATGGCGTTCGGGTTGTGCGTGCTGACGCCGATGTGCCGGATCTTGCCCTGCTTCTTCGCGTCCTCCCAGACGGCGATCAACTCGTCGGTTATCGTTCCCGGGTCGTCTCGGAAGTGCATGTACCAGATGTCAACGTAGTCCGTGCCCAGTTCCTTGAGGCTCGTATCGAGATGGTCGCGCGCCTCCGCGGCATTCTTCGCCGTGGACTTGGTTGAGAGGATCACCTTGTTGCGAGAGCCCTTGAGAGCGCCGCCGACCATGCGTTCATTATTGCCGCCGCCATAGACGCGCGCCGTATCGAAGTAGGTGATGCCCATGTCCGCGGCTCGCGATACAACGCTCGCATCGGAGGTCACCATGCAGCCGAAACCGACGGATGTGACCTTCAATCCCGTCTTGCCCAAAGTCCGGAAGGCGAGTGTCTGTGCCGCCGGCTTGACCGTTGCTGGCGCGGCTGCCGGCTTCTGCGGCGTGGCGAGCGCGACCGCGGGCAGTGCCAGGCCGGTCGTCAGGAAGTTTCGTCGTGAAGCGCTGGAATTCATATGAGTCTCCGTTGCGGATAATGAGAGCCGATTACAGTATATGAGCAGAACGGCGTACGGTGATAGGCCGTTCACCACCCCAAAAGTGCCGTTCACCAAAACCCGGCTGTGGTTTGCGCGGTTCCACCCGATGATTGCTTCAGCCAGGCATGAACGCTGCACCATTCATTCGAACCGCGCTACTGATGTCGCTCTTTCAGTGGTCATACGCTTCGGAGCCGCCTGCCGAGTGGATGCGGCAGGTTCAGTTCGCCAACGCTCTGGTCGATCGTGGAGAGCTACTTCAGGCCAAGGCGATCTACAGGACAGCTTCGAAAGAGGCTCAGAACGCCGGAGACGACTTACGCGCCGGCGCGGTATTGCAGAATCTTGGGAGGCTGCTCGAGCGCGAGGGGCGCATGCTCGAGGCAGAAAAGGCGTACGCAAGGGCGGTCGATGCTCTGACTCGAGCCGGCAGAGACGATAGGCTCCTGGTTCGCGCCACGGCAGGACTGTCCGCGATCTACATCCAGAACGGGCAGTACTCCAAAGCCGAGGCTATGGTCCGCCGGGCGCTCGCCGAGAACAGAGCAGGCGCCCCGCCGGACAAGGCGACGCTGTTCGGGAATCTCGGGGTCATCCTGATTCAGAAGCACCAATTCGAGGAAGCCGAGCAGGTTCTCCGCAACACTGCGCGGATGTGTTTGAACGCCGCTGACACGGAGACGAATGAAGTCGGCGCTATCGCGGTCGCGAATCTTGCGGGATTACAGGTGCTCATAGGCCACGGCGACGATGCGATCGCATCGTACCGGCAGGCTATCACGATGATGGAAATGATACCGAACGCCGCGCCTGCAACTTTGGCCGGAACGCTGTGCGACTTTGCGCTAATTCAAGCTCGTGTTGGAGATCGAGCGACGGCCGCAAGGTTGTACGAGAAGGCAATTGCGGTCGCGGAAGCGCGGCTCGGGCCGATTCACCCGGTTCTCGGCAAATCGCTCGAGCGATATGCCGAGTTGCTGCGCGAAACCGGCAACAGGTCCGAAGCTCGCAGGCTGAGCACGATGGCCAGGCGGATTCAGGACGAATCTACCCGTGAAAACCTCACCGGGCACACCGTTGATGCCGGCGCGCTCTTGCCCCGAAGATGAGACGCAGCTCCCGTCAATCGATGGCGCGACGACGAAGATGCAAGAATAACGGTTGGAATACCCGGTGAGCGATTCGCAGAGGCACCCTAACTACCCCGGCTTCGGGAAACTTTTCCTGATCTGGACAGCCGTCGGCGTTCTCACGTCGTTGCGCTACCGGTTTCTGCGTCCTCCAGGAATAGAGGTCAACGAGTTGGCCTTCACCGCCGCGTTCACCGCTTGCTATTACCCGTGGGTCGCACTTACGCCCGTCGTATTTCGTTTAGAACAGCGCTTCCCCCTGGGGAGCCGCAATTGGTTACGGAATGCGGCGCTGCTGGCGTTGCTGAGCGTCCCGATTTGCTTCCTTGCGTCCCCGCTGACCGCGGCGATTTTTGCGCTCATCTTGTCCGGGTTAGGTGCAACGTGGGCGCGGCCGGCCCGGTTCTCGTTCTTTGCCCACTTCCCGATGTCCGAAACCGCGTTCTGGTGCAGCGTCGCCGGAGGGTATTTCATCCGAACCGTGTTTCAGTTGCGGGAGCAGGAGCAGAAGGCGGCGCGTCTTGCCCTCGAGAAGTCGCAACTCGAAGCCGGTCTGAAGCAGGCGCAACTCGATGCGTTGCGGGCTCGCCTCAACCCTCATTTTCTCTTCAATAGCCTCCAGAACATTTCGGTGATGACCAAACAAGATCCCCAGACAGCCAGCCGGATGCTCGCGCGTTTGGGAGATCTCTTGCGCGCCGTCCTTCGCAACGATTCAGAACCCGAGACGACTCTCGACGAGGAGATCAACCTGACGCGCGCCTATGTCGCGCTCGAGCAAATGCGGTTCGGCGATCGTCTCGCGGTACACTTCCACATCGCTCCGGACACGGGATTGGCGATGGTCCCGAGCTTTCTCCTGCAGCCCTTGATCGAAAACGCGGTGACGCACGGGTTGCGCGGCGTGGGGAAGGCCGGCGTGATCACGGTATCGGCGCTCCGCGAGGGTGGTGAACTCGCGCTGACCGTCACGGACAACGGAATCGGCCCGCCCGGACAGGATCTGGATACCCTGAAGATCGGCGTCGGGCTGGGATCTACGCGCGAGCGTCTTGCGGCGATGTATCCGGAGCGCCATTCCCTCACCATGCGACGACCCGAACAGGGCGGCGCCGAGGTTCGCGTCGTGATTCCGCTTCGCTTGACGGACCACGGCGGCGAAACTTTCCCAGATGAACACGCTGCAGTTGTTGATCGTTGATGACGAACCGCTGATCCGGGCGGGCATCCGGAGCGACCTCGCGGGAATGGAGTCCGTGCGCGTTGCCGGCGAGTGTGGATCCGTCGCGGAAGCCGTGGATGCGATCCAGGCCCAGGAGTTCGACTTGGTTCTGCTCGACGTGCAAATGCCGGATGGGACCGGTTTCGACGTCATTCGCCAAGTCGGACCACAACGAATGCCCGCGGTTGTTTTCGTGACCGCTTACGACAACTACGCGATCCAGGCGTTCGACGTGAACGCGGTCGATTATCTTCTCAAGCCGTTCGATGATCTCAGGTTGAGAGAGAGCATTGATCGCGCTCGCCGGCGCGGGTCACGGCCATCGGATCTCGTGCGGCAACTCGAAGCGCTGATCGAAGTGCGCGTGACGAAGTGGGCTGAGAAGGTGGTGGTGCGAAACAGCGATCGATTCGACTTTGTGCTGGTTGACTCGATCGATTGGATCGAATCGGCGAATAACTACGCCCTGCTGCACTGCCGTTCCAAGGACCACCTCTTTGGTGAGAACCTGAGTACCCTGGAGCGGATATTGGATCCGGGCGCGTTTGCTCGGGTGCATCGATGCCATATGGTGAACCTGTCCCGCATCGTTGCGGTGCACCCGATCGCGGGTGGCGTGTTCGAACTGGAACTCGAAGGCGGCGCACGGGTCGGCACGGGCCGTCAGTACGCGGACCGCATCCGCAAACTGCTCAAGGCCGGTGCTTGATGTCCGCGAGTGCACACGCCGGAACGTTCGCACCGCTGTGAGCGTCGTTCACAGACTCCCGGTTGCCGTTCACACCAAACAGGATGCCCCGGCTCGAAGTGGCGGCCATGATGAACTCAAAGGACAAGTTGATTGTCGGGCCGCTATCCCTAGGCAAGCGTACAAATCCCTAAAAGAGTACGCTTCGGTCCGACAATTCTTGTCTTCACCGTTCTGCTACACTCGCTGACAATATGATCGTCACTGGAGCCGATTACATCTCCAGCCTGCGCGGACGGAACCTGCGCGTGTACCTGTTGGGCGAGCGCGTAGCGGAGCCGGTGGACCATCCGGTGATCCGGCCGTCGATCCAGGCTGTGGCTCGTACCTACGATCTGGCTGTGGAGCATCCCGAACTCGCCACGGCATGGTCGAACCTGTCGAACCGTCGCGTCAACCGGTTCCTGCACGTGACCGAGAGCGTGGAGGACGTGGTGGCGCAAAACCGGATGCAGCGCCGGCTGGGACAGCTGACCGGCACCTGTTTCCAGCGATGCGTGGGGATGGACGCGCTGAACTCGCTGTTCTCCGTCACCTACGAGATGGACCAAGTGCACGGCACCTTGTATCACGAACGCTTCAAGCAGTTCACCATCCGCATGCAGGAGTGCAACTACGTGATCGGCGGCGCCATGACCGATCCAAAGGGGGACCGAAGCAAAGGTCCGTCAGAACAGGCCGATCCCGATCTGTTCGTCCGAGTGGTGGAGCGACGCGCCGATGGCGTGGTGCTGCGGGGAGCAAAGATGCATCAGACCGGGTGCATCAATTCGCACTGGATTGTGGCCATGCCGACGATGCGGTTGGGAGCCGAGGACCGCGACTACGCCGTGGTGGCGGCCATTCCGGTTGACGATCCGGGATTGACCTTCATCTACGGACGGCAATCCTGTGACACGCGGGCCATGGAAGGCGGTTCCATCGACCAGGGCAATGCGGGCTATTCGGGTCAGGAAGCGATGATCCTGATGGACGACGTGTTCGTCCCCACCGAGCGGCTGTTCATGGACGGGGAGACCGAGTACGCGGCGATGCTGGTGGAACGGTTTACGGCCTATCACCGCCGGTCGTATGTCTGCAAGACCGGTCTGGGCGACGTCCTGATTGGCGCTGCGGCGCTGGCTGCGGATTACAACGGTGTGGCGGGCGCCTCGCACGTCCGCGACAAACTGGTGGAGATGGCCCACCTGAACGAGACGATTTACGGCGCGGGCATCGCGTCGTCACACGAATCGCACGCCACGGCAGCGGGTAACTACGAGCCCGACGATCTGCTGTCGAATGTCTGCAAGCACAACGTCACCCGATTTCCCTACGAGCTGGCCCGGCTGGCGCAGGATCTGGCCGGTGGGCTGGTGGCAACCATGCCCTCCGAGAAGGACTTCGAGAATCCCGAGACGGGTCCGCTGCTGCGCAAGTACTTGAAGGGCCGTGAAGGGGTCCGGGTGGAGGACCGGGCGCGGGTCCTGCGGTTGATTGAGAACATGACCCTGGGACGCAACGCGGTCGGGTATCTCACGGAGTCGATGCACGGTGCCGGAAGTCCCCAGGCCCAGCGGATCCAGATTGCGCGACAGATGAAATTGGACGAAAAGAAGAAGCTCGCCAAGAACTTGGCCGGCATTCCGGATTGACGTTGGCTCCGTTGCGAGCAGGGCTTGCTACTATCCGAGTGAGTGCAGGCCCTTCCTATCGATGGCATTCTGCCGGACGTTGTCGAGTCTCTGCGCCGGCGCCCGAACCTGGTGATTCAGGCGCCACCGGGCGCGGGTAAGACGACCCGCGTTCCACGGGCGCTGTTCGAACTTGGAGGGGGCCAGGTGGTGGTGCTGGAACCGCGCCGGCTGGCCGCTCGCATGGCATCCCGGCGCGTTGCCCAGGAACTGGGAGAACCGGCCGGTAAGACCGCCGGCTACCAGGTCCGGTTCGAAGAGTGCGGGGGTCCTGAGACTCGCCTGTGGTACTGGACCGAGGGCGTGCTCACGCGGCGGCTACTGTCCGATCCCACGCTGCGCGGGACAGGCACGGTGGTGCTCGACGAGTTTCACGAGCGGCACATCGATACGGACCTGGCCATCGCTCTGTTGCGACGCTTGCAGCGTGGTGCGCGGCCGGACCTGCGCATCGTGGTGATGTCGGCGACGCTGGCCCCGGAACCGGTCGCCGCGTTTCTGGGCGGGGCCGAGGTGCTGGCATCCGAAGGGCGGCTGCACCCGGTGCGGATCGAATACACTCCCCATTCGGCGAGTCCCGTCGAGGAGCAGGTAGCGGCTGCTTTCGGCCGCCTCATCCGAACGGGACTCGATGGCGACATACTGACCTTCCTTCCGGGAGCGGCCGAGATCCGGCGCGCGCAGCGGCTCTGCCAGCGCGCGGCTGAGCGTGCGGGAATGGACGTGGTTCCGCTGTACGGCGACCTCTCCCCCGCCGAGCAGGATCGCGCCGTGCTTCCGGGGCCGCGGCCGAAGCTGATTCTCTCCACCAACGTCGCCGAGAGTTCCATCACGATCGAGGGCGTGACGGCCGTGATCGATAGCGGTCTGGCCCGGGTGGCGCTGGATTCGCCGTGGACCGGGCTCCCCTCGCTCAATGTTTCGCGGATCAGCCAGGCCTCCGCGCAGCAACGCGCGGGACGGGCCGGACGAGTGCGGCCCGGCCGCGTGATCCGGCTCTATCCGGAGGACGACTATGCGCGGCGCCCGGAACACGACACGCCGGAGATCTCGCGGCGCGAGCTGTCGCACGTGCTGCTGGATTTGGAGGGCATGGGCGCCACGGATCTGGAATGGTTCGAACCGCCGCCTGAGGCCGCGCTGGCCGCCGCTCGGGAACTGCTCTCGCGGCTGGGCGCGACGGATGCGGCAGGGCTGACCAAAACGGGCCGCGAGATGACGCGCCTCCCCCTCCATCCGCGTCTGGCTCGCATGGTGGTGGAGGGTCAGCGGCGGCGGGCGGGCGAATCGGCATGCGCGGCGGCGGCAGTCCTGAGCGCGGGAGAACGGATGGAGGAGCGCCCGACGCATCCGGCTCCCTCCGATCTGCTGCTATTGATGGAGCGGGAGTGGCAGGGAACCACCAAGCGGATCTATGACCAAGTGCGGCGCAGCATTTCGGGAGGCGCGTGGGGGCGCGATGAGCAGGGCCTGCTGATGGCCGTCCTGTGCGGTTTCCCGGATCGGGTGGCGCGGCGGCGACAGGTGGATGAGTATCTGCTGGCAGGCGGTGGGTCGGCCCTGCTGGCGGAGTACAGCGGGGTGCGGGGTGAGGAGTTTCTGACCGCGGTGGACATCGAGTCCCGCCGCGATCGTGGGTTGCCGTTGATCCGTATCGCCAGCGCGATCCGTCCTGACTGGCTGCTGGACCTCTTTCCCGACCGGGTCACGGAGCGCACCGGTGTCGAGTGGAATCGCACCGGCGAGCGCGTGGAGGCGGTGAGCGCGCTGGTCTATGACGGGCTCATCATCGATGAGACTCGCGGAGGGCGCGCGGACGATCAGCAGGCTGCGGAGCTACTGGCGTCTAAGGCGCTGGATACGGAACTGTCGCGATTTGTCGATGTGGACGAGCTGAATTCGTTTCGGGCGCGGGTGGCGTTCGCCGCCCGGCACACCGGCATCGCTTCCATTGGCGATGAGGACGTGCGGAACGCCATGCGGGCGCTGTGCGTCGGGAAGCGGAGCTTCGCCGAGCTGGCCAAAGAGGATCTGATCGGGACGCTACGGGCGCGGATTCCCGGGCTGGGGCGGTTAGAGGAGACCGCACCGGCTCGGATCCGGCTGCCTGGCGGCCGTCAGGTCCGGGTGAATTATGAGCATGATCGGGCGCCCTGGATCGCTTCCCGCCTGCAGGATTTTTTCGGAATGCGTGAAACTCCGCGTATCGCCGGGATCGCCGTTGTCGTCCACTTGTTAGCGCCCAACCAGAGGCCGGTACAGACGACCTCGGATCTGGCGGGGTTTTGGGAGCGCCTGTATCCCCAGGTGCGAAAAGAGTTGTCCAGGCGATACCCGAGACATGCATGGCCTGAGCGGCCGGATTGAATGAGTTGCGCGTGTGCTATGCTTAAGTTCAGTAATCTCTGGCGGTTACGAATACAGTAACAACCCTTCCGCCCAGCACCACGCTCCTGGATATTTTTTACCGGCTCGCGCCAGCTTATAACGTAGTTCGCAATACCTGTATATGGGGAAAAACGAAAAGAAGAAGATTCTGGCGGTACTCGAAGACCTTTTGTTTACGGTCAAGATCAACGACCTTGCGAAGCGGACGGGGCTCGATGTCGAGTTCGTGAAGTCGGAGACGGACGCCTTTGAGAAGGCGAAGCACAAGCCGCTTCTCATTATTCTGGACCTGAACTCTAACTCTGTTCAGCCACTGAAACTCATCCACCGGCTCAAGGGCGACGATGAGACCCGGAACATTAGCCTGATTGGGTATGTTTCGCACGTGCAGGGCGAGTTGAAGCAGAAGGCGCACGATGCCGGTTGCGACATCGTACTGGCGCGGTCGGCCTTCTCCACCAATTTACCCATGCTCCTGAAGCGGCACGCCGGGCACGTCTAGTTCTAGTCCGGTAAAGTGGCGCACGCACTCCTGCGAGGGTGGCAAGCTGTCGGTCAAGCCCGATGGCCAGCTGCAATACATTGCAGGGCTTCACGCATTTGTCGGAATACACCGCGAGATACTCGGTGCGCTCCGAGATCGCGATTCCGAAGTCATACTGGCTTTCGCGCACGGGCGTGAACGAGTCAGCAGGCTGGAGCCCGATGAAGAGAGGGTGGTCAGCGTCTTCGCTGACGGCCTGATGATTCAGCTTGGGCCGAACTGGAATGATACACGGGCAGCGAAGATCCCGGAACTCCCACCAAGTACACGAAGTCAAACCGTGAAGAACTCATCCAATGTCGGCCAACCAGAACGCGTCACGCAGGACCGCATCGTCGCCCTGTTCCGCGATGAACTCGGCTATCGGCACTTCGGCGATTGGCGGGACCGGGATGGCAACTCTAACATCGAGGAGTCCTACCTCAGCGCTTACCTGACCCGCGCGGGCTACACTCCGGCCCAGATCGCCAGGGCTCTCCACATCCTCCGGACCGAGGCCGACAATCCACAGCGACGGACTCTACGGCAATAACCAGGCGGCCTACAGCCTTCTCCGTTACGGCGTTCAAATCAAGGCCGAGCCGGGCCGGCCTACCGATACCATCAAGTTGATCGACTGGGACGAACCGCTTCGGAACGACTTCGCCATTGCCGAGGAAGTGACGCTACGCGGCCACTACGAACGGCGGCCGGATATCGTGCTCTACGTCAACGGCATCGCGGTGGGCGTCCTCGAACTCAAGAACAGCCGCATCTCCATCGGCGACGGCATCCGCCAGAACCTCTCCAATCAAAGCCCCGAATTTAACGCCCCGTTCTTCAGCACGGTGCAGTTCGTGTTCGCGGGCAACGACTCCGAAGGGCTGCGCTACGGGACCATCCTCACCGAAGAGAAATACTTCCTGAAATGGAACGAAGACGAAGAGGAGAATAGCCGGTTCAAACTCGACAAGTATCTGCTCAAGATGTGCTCCAAGGAGCGCCTCATCGAACTCATGCACGACTTCGTGCTCTTCGACGGCGGGGTCAAGAAGCTGCCGCGCGTCCACCAGTACTTCGGCATCAAGGCAGCACACGCCATGTGCGCGAACTCAGGGGCGGCATCATCTGGCACACGCAGGGCAGCGGCAAAAGCATCGTCACGGTGCTGCTGGCCAAGTGGATTCTGGAGAACCGGCCGCACGCCCGCGTGGTGGTGGTAACCGACCGCGACGAACTCGATAGACAGATCGAGGGAGTGTTCTCCGCCGCGGGCGAGACGATCCAGCGCACCAGCAGCGGGTGAGATCTGCTGAACCTGCTCGGGAAGGCCACCCCACGGCTGATCTGCTCGCTGGTCCACAAGTTCGGGCGCAAGGGAGTGGACGACTTCGACCAATTCATCCGGGAGATGGAGGCACAGCCCTGCCACGCGGTGGGCGAGGTTTTCGTTTTCGTGGACGAGTACCACCGGACGGAGAGCGGCAAGCTGCACCGCACGATGAACGCGATTCTGAAGAATGCCGTTTTCATCGGCTTTACGGGCACGCCCCTGCTCAAAACGGACAAGCAGACGAGCCTGGAAGTCTTCGGCCGCTATATCCACACTTACAAGTTCAGCGAAGCGGTGGAGGACGAGGTGGTCCTCGACCTGGTGTACGAAGCTCGCGACATCGATCAGCGCCTGGGATCGGAGGGCAAGATCGACGCCTGGTTCGATGCGAAGACCAGGGGCCTGAACGACTGGCAGAAGGGGGCCTTGCGCGAAAAATGGGGCACCATGCAGAACGTACTCAGTTCCAAGGGCCGCATGGACCGGGTGGTGAACGATGTCGTGTTCGACTTCGCCACCAAGCCGCGCCTCAGCAGCGAACGAGGTAACGCCATCCTGGTGGCGTCGAGCATTTACGAAGCCTGCAAGTATTTCACGCTGTTCCAGAAGACGCCCTTCCGACGCCGGTGCGCCGTGGTCACCTCTTACAACCCGCAAACCCGGGACATCACCCTGGAGGAAACCGGCGCCGTTACGGAAACCGATAAGCAGTTCATCTACAACACGTACGCCGAACTGCTCGGGGACGTGGATGCCTCGCCGGGCATGACCAGGACCGAAACCTACGAGGATCGGGCCAAGGCGCTGTTCAAGAAGGAGCCGGCGAACAAGAAGCTCCTCATCGTGGAGGACAAGCTGCTGACTGGCTTCGACGCTCCACCGCGCACCTATCTGTACATCGATAAGTCCATGCAGGACCACGGGCTGTTTCAGGCCATCTGCCGCACCAACAGGCTCGACGGCGAGGACAAGGATTTCGGCTACATCGTGGACTACAAGGACCTCTTCAAAAAGGTGGAAGACGCCATCGCGGTCTACACTTCGGAACTGGACCGCACGAGCGGCGGCGCCGATCCCGAAATCCTCCTGCAGGACCGCCTGAAGAAGGGGCGCGAACGTTTGGACAACTCGCTCGAAGCCATGGCCCTGCTGTGCGAGCCGGTGGATCCGCCAAGAGGTGAGCTGGAACATATCCACTATTTCTGCGGCGACACCGAGAACGCGGATGACCTCGGGGAGCGTGAGCCCCAGCGCACGGCTCTTTACAAGACCACCGCGGCGCTGGTGCGGGCCTTCGCAAACATCGCCGGCGAACTGGAAGCCGCCGGTTACAGTCCACCGGAGGCCGTCCGCGTGCGGCTGGCGGTGGATCGGTACGTCAAGCTGCGCGAGATCATCCGCAACGCCAGCGGCGAGAATCTCGACTTGAAGGCCTATGAGGCCGAGATGCGCCACCTTCTCGATACGTATATCGAGGCCGCGGAACCCCGGAAGATCTGGCCGTTCGACGGCCTGTCTCTGCTGGACCCGATCGTCAAGACGGGCATTGCGGAGGCGATCAATCGCATGCCGGAGGGGATTAAGAGCGACAAGGGAGCGATTGCCGAGACCATCGAAAACAACAGATCGTCAAGGAGCATCTTAACGATCCGGCCGACTACGACACGATATCGGCGCTGGCAGGGAGGGCGATACTGAGAGCACCGGCTACGTCCCAGATCAAGCCGACCTGACTATCGCAGTAGTTCGTTCATGCGGCGGATCTCTCCGAGATCGAACTTGGGCCGGCGGTCGTATGTGAGAATGCCGTTGACCTCTTGTTCCACATCGTAGAGTTGCGTGTAGCAGACGCCGGCGATGCGCGGGAGCTTCGCGATGGCCTCATACAATCCCCGAATCCGGTCCAAAGCCGCATCCGTGGAAGGTTCAATCCCGGAATAGCCCCACGAGCCTTCGGGGAGGGCCCGTTCGCCCGGGATGACGTACGCGACCCCGCCGAACTCGGACAAGTAGAGCGGCGAGCCGTTGTATCTGCATCCCGGAGCGAGGTACATCTTACCCATGAGCGGCAGCGGGATCTCGTCGCCGGAAACCGCCTGGAAGCGTTCCAACAGTTGGGCGCCGGCGCGTGTGTAATCGTGGATGGCGAACAGGTCCGTGTCGCCGGTGTGTTCCCAGCCGTCGTTGTCGATGACGATACGAGTGGAGTCCAACGACTTCGTCAACCAGTACATGGCGCGCAAATGGGCCTGCTGGCGCGGGTCGGCCGCATTCGGAATACCCCAACTCTCATTGAGCGGGACCCACATGATGATGGACGGGTGATTGTAGTCGCGCACCACCGCCTCACTCCATTCGCGGGTGACGCTTGCGACGTAGAAGTCGTCAAACAGGTAGGCGTTGGCCATCTCCGCCGAAACCAGCAGCCCCATGCGATCAGCCCAGTAGTAATAGCGGGGATCTTCCACCTTCTGGTGCTTGCGGGCGCCGTTGAAGCCCATTTCCCTGGTCAGGCGTATATCTTCGCGAATGGCTTCATCGGACGGAGGGGTGAGGTTTGATTCCGGCCAGTATCCCTGATCGAGCACCATTCTCAGGTAGACGGGAACGCCGTTCAGCAATACCCGGCCACCGTCCACGGTTACCGTGCGGAACCCGAGGTACGACTTCACCCTGTCGATCACCTCGGCGCCGCGGCGAAGTTCGAACTCGACATCGTAGAGGCAGGGCTCTTCGGGAGACCACTGTTGCGCATCGCGCACCACCACTGCAACCGTAGCGCGGGGGCCCAGCACCTGGGCCATGCTCATGGCCATCATTCTGCCTTCGTAGCGCACGGTAGCAACCAACTGCAGATCGGCCGCCGGGCGTGCGATGCGCGCCTCGAAGGTCGCGTTCCCGTCCATGTCGGCGTTCACACGGACCCGTTCCAGGTAGCTGTGTCCCACCGGTTCCAGCCACACGGTCTGCCAGATTCCACTGGTCCGTGTATAGAAGATGCTGGCGCTCTTCTCTTCCCAGTGCTGTTTCCCGCGCGGGAGATAGCGGTCGGACGGAGGATCTTCCGCACGCACCGTAAGTACGTTCGAACCGTCGGTGAGGAGGTTGGTGACGTCAAACCGGAACGGTGTGTGTCCGCCTTCGTGCTCGCCCGCAAGCAGTCCATTCACCCACACCGTGGCCTTGTAGTCCACGGCTCCGAAATTCAGCAGAAGGCGCCGGCCATCCCATTGCTCGGGGACCCGGAACTCGCGGCGATACCAGATGTAGGGATGAAACGCGTGGTCGCCGATTCCGCTCAGAGGGCTCTCGAAACAGAACGGCACCATAATGGACCGTTGAAATTGGGGCCGCCCGGCCGCCCAGTTCTCGTCCAAACCCTGGTTCGAGTCATCGAACTCGAACTCCCACGATCCGTTCAGATTCATCCACTCCGTCCGCTCAAACTGCGGCTGCGGGTACTCAGGACGCGGCACTAACTCGGTCGAGAGAGCGTCCGCGTCGAGCTTGCAAGGATCGAGTAACAAGGATTTGGTAGTCATTGCCCACCTTCTAGGTAGCGCCACCCTGGCTGGAATCTCAGGCGATCAGATCGACCGGGACATCATATCCTAAATTCTATGGGGACCTACCATTTAGACGTACACCAAGTTGCGGTGGATTTACTTTTGCGCCATTAATTTTTGGTAGCCAGAGCGCTCCCTGACGGTCGCGGCTCGGTGCCGGCTTCGGAGCCATGACCGTTAGGGAGTGGTTATTGGTTTAGAAGGTCTTCCTGCCGCGATACACCATGTCCTTGAGAGGGAACTCGGCTTGGCGGTATGGGCGGCCCGTGCCGGGAACGTATAGCTCGAATCTCAGGCTCTTATCTGTGTCGAGCACCTCGCGCGGAAACACCAGACGCACAAATGGATCAGTGCGGGAAGGCGGAAAATGACCAGTTACACGGTACTTACGTTTTCCTATCCTGAGTAGGCTCTCCTCCTCCATATGATGGGTTTCGGAGTTATCCAGGAGCGCCTGGGGCTTGGTAACCAAGATCGCGAGCACGATGTACTTACCAGTGTTTTCGACGAGATATTCGCGATACTCCGTCCAGGCGGGATCTTCACCCGTGAACTTGCGGCTGGCGCGCAGGCGATCTTCGGCCAGAATCACGGGATCGGCGCTGGCTAAGTAGACGAGCACCGGCACCTCGGCTCCATTGCGGTCAGCGTCCGCCGTTTGCGCCCAGGGAGAGTCCGTCAGGAGCGCCCGCGCCTCCTCGGGGGTCCAGGTTTCGGCCGGCTTTGTCTCCCAGAACGGCACGGCAGCCAGAAACAGCATCAGAAACAGGTGGGTTATCATGGCTTCACCGGGCGGCCAGGACTTCGGCCAGCACGCCGGAATCGACGTTCCCGCCGGACAGGATCACGCCGATTCTTTTCAGCTCCGAAGGAAATCTGCGATTCAGGACCGCCGCCGCCGGCACCGCCCCGCTTGGCTCCACCACCAGTTTCATACGCATGGCCAGGAAGCGCATGGCTTCGCGAATCTCATCTTCGCTGACCAATAGAATCCCTTCCACCAGCCGCTGGATGATGGGGAACGTCAGAGCGCCGGGCTTCGGCGAGCGAAGTCCGTCGGCGATGGTCGGGGGCGGCGGTATCTCGACCCGCTCGCCTCTCTGCAGCGAGAGCCAGGTGTCGTTGGCCAGTTCGGGCTCCACTCCGAACACGCGAGTAGAGGGGCGCATGGCTTTGGCGACGGTGGCGCTGCCGGAGATGAGCCCGCCGCCGCCCACGCAAACAATCAACGCGTCCAGATCCGGGATTTCCTCGATGAGTTCCAGCGCCGCGGTTCCCTGACCCGCCATGGTCCAGGGGTGATCGTAAGGGGGTATCAAAGTGGCGCCGGTCTCGGCCGCGATGCGGGCCCCGATGGCTTCGCGGTCTTCCTTCAGGCGATCGTAGGTGACGATGGAGGCTCCTTGCGCGCGAGTTCCTTCCACCTTGGACTGCGGCGCGTCAGTGGGCATGACGATGGTGGCCTTCGCGCCCATCTGACGGCAGGCCATCGCCACCGCCTGGGCGTGATTGCCAGAGGAGAACGCCACCACTCCGCGCGCGAGTTCCGCTGCCGGAATGCAGCGAACAAAGTTCGACGCTCCGCGCAGCTTGAACGACCCGGAGCGCTGCAGGTTCTCGCATTTGAAAAAGACGGATGCCCCGCAGCGCTCGTCCACACTGCGCGAGGTCATCACCGGAGTGCGCCGGATGACCGGCCGTATGCGCCCGGCCGCTTGGAGAATGTCGGTAACGGTGATCATTTAATAGCCCGCGTGTTTGTCCACCAGGTTTTCAAACGGTTCGTTGTTCATCAAGTGATGGAAGTTCCGGACGAACATGTTCATGGCGAGTTCCAGCCAGCCGGCGGTATGGTCGGCGCTATGGGGAGAGATGAGGACGTTGTGCATGTGCCAGAACGGATGCCCGGCCGGAAGCGGCTCCTGGTCGAAGACGTCGAGCGCGGCGCCGCGAATCTGGCGATCCTGCAACGCGCGGATGAGTGCGGATTCGACGATGACAGGGCCGCGGCCCACGTTGACGATGACCGCGCCCGGCTTCATGGCGTCGAACTCGGAAGCGCCGATCAACCCTCGTGTCTCCGGAGTGTGCGGCGCGGCCACCACGACGTAGTCGCTTTCGCGCAGAAGTTGATGCAGGGCTTCGGGCGGGTACACGGCGTCGAGCAGCGGGTCGGCGCTGGATAGTGAAATCCGGCGACGGAGCGCGATCACGCGCATGCCGAACGGCTTGGCCAGCGCCGCGGCGGATCGTCCGATCTCGCCGTAACCGACGATGCCCATAGTCCGGCCGTGCAACGCTTCGACGTCGAATTGCTGCCACACACCAGCTTCCTGATTGTGGACCAGCCGTCGCATGTCCTTGGCGAAGAACAGGGCCGCGGCGATGACGAACTCGCCGAGCGACCGCCGGAACACTCCCCGGCCGTTGGTGAGCGGCACCGGGCTGTGCACGATCTCCGGGAACAGCACATGCTCCACCCCGGCGGAGAGCGTGTGCACCCACCGTACCCTGGCAGCGAGTGGAAACGTCAACCGCAGCAGGTCGCCAGTGAACATCCCGTTAAGGATGACGTCGGCCAGCGGAGCGGTCTCGCGCAGCATCTCGGGGTCCGTGCCAGTGGTGAAACGGGCGGCGGATTTCAGCGGCTCGAGCGTGCGAAGGTGCTTCGCCTCGGGCTTTGAGAGAACCAGAACGTGTACGGCTGAATCCATTGTCAACTCACCAGGATAGCCTTATGCGAAACTGTAAGCGTGCCCGAACGTTGCACATGCGGAGCCGAACTTCCGCCGGATGCCCGGTTCTGCCATAAGTGTGGAAAGCCTCAGTTCGAATTCGTGGGACCCGAACCCGAAGAGGTCCCACTCGAAACCGTGCGGGCGGAGCTAGCGGCTGCACCGCCGCCACCACCTGAAGTCGGTTTCGGAAATCCGCAGGCCGTGCGGATCGGACTCATGGTAGCGGTGTTGAGCTTTTTCGCATCCGTGTTATCGGGACCCGTGGTGCTGCTTCCGTTGGTGTGGCTGTTAGGGGCGGGCTTTCTGTCGGTCTACCTGTACCGCCGCCGCACCGGTCAATTGCTCACGACCACCAGCGGCGCGCGGATGGGCTGGATGACGGGGCTGTTCGCGTTCATTATCCTGCTGGTGCTGCTGACCACCGTCGTTCTGGCCATTTCCGATCCCGGCATCGCGACGAAGCTGGTGGAGGAGATGCGTGCAAGGGGAGCGGACGTGAACGCGGAGACCGTGGTGGAGGCCTTCCGGAATCCAGCCGGCATTGTCCAGATCGTGATCATGTCCTTCGTGGTGTTCACCCTCTTCCCCACCATCGGCGGCGCCATCGGGGCGAAGCTGTTAGGCCTCCGTTCCCGCTAACTTTTAGACGGAGCCTCAAGCCCGGGCCCAAGGCTCAGTGCGAGGTCCGTTATCATGGAATTGTTTGCTTTAAGCATGCTTGGCGACACGTGATGATTGACCTCAGAGAAGTCCGTTCAGTGACCGAGTTTCAGCGCAACGTGAAAGAATATGTCGGCCGGCTGAAAGAGAGGAAGGCGCCGCTGGTACTCACCGTTAACGGCAGAGCGGAACTTGTGGTTCAGGACGCACAGAGCTATCAGGAACTGTTGGATCGGCTCGAACGGGCCGAGGCCGTCGCCGCAATACGTCAAGGCATCGCTCAGGTCGAGCGCGGCGAAGGCATGCCACTGGAAGACGCTGAACGAACGCTGAGGAAGAAACATGGGTTTTCGCGTTGAGGTCTCGCCGCGATTGCTGAATACATCACGGAGCACGGCAGCTTCGGACGAGCACAGACATGGTTTAACGAGATGATCGATGCGATGGCGTCTCTCAAAGAAGCGCCCCGACGGTGCCCCCTGGCCGAGGAGTCTCCCTCATGGGAGGCGTACCCGCATGTACAAGGTCTATTTCGCTGTCCAGGACGAGCGTCGGAAACCTGGAACCGTACAGATTTTTCATGTCGCACTGGGCGCAGCGTGGACTCGCCGCTGACGAGCTTGAGCAGCTCATGGACGATGCTTCCGAAGACGAGCCAAACTCATCTGCAACCATCTGAAAAGGTTTGGTGATCCCGGCCCTTCACAAAGGATTCCGATAGTGAGCTCCGCCCCTTTGTCAGCTCCGTGTGAAATCCGTCTTCCGCCCGTACCGTTTCACGATCGCCACACCCGCGAAGATCACCGCCATTCCCAGCGCTTCTCTCAACCCGAACGCCTCCCTATAAAACAGCCAGCCCAGAAACACCGCCACCACCGGATTGATGTAGTTATAGATGGACACCACGGCCACAGGCAGCGTGCTGAGAGCATAGATATACGCGCTGTACCCGACGATGCTG
This sequence comes from uncultured Acidobacteriota bacterium, assembly GCA_963737465.1. Classification (GTDB taxonomy): domain Bacteria; phylum Acidobacteriota; class Terriglobia; order Bryobacterales; family Bryobacteraceae; genus TMP-7. Next base: position 210,810 of record CAVTTC010000009.1, on the reverse strand, counting down.
CCGAACACAACCAGGTACAGCACCGCCCCCACGCCTCGCGCCGACCAGTGCACCGGGTACGACTTCACCAGCATGGCCGGCACGATGAACACCAGTCCGGTTACCAACTGCTGCACCGCGCCGCTGACAATCGGGTGAGCCGTAATGGGAACGCGTCGCTGCAGGATGGATCCGGCCGACCATCCCGCGCAACCCAGTTGGAGCACGAGAAATCCCGCCAGCACCGCGCTGCTGATGCCCCCAAATCCACCCGGCGATACGAGGATTCCCACTCCCGCGAATCCGATGCACATCCCCGCGATGGTGGGCCCATGCAGGGTCTCACCGCCGGGCACCAACGCCTCCAGCCCGATCATCCAGAAAGGCGAGGTGGTGATGAAGAGGGCCGCCAGACCGCTGGGAATCCATTGCTCCGCGAATGCCAGGCACCCGTTCCCGATACCCAGAATCAGCAGTCCGTTCACCGCCGTGCGGGCCAGGTCCCGTCCGGAGGGAAGCTGGATGCGCAACAATAACGCGGCCCCCAGCATGATGACGCCCGAGATGGTATACCGTGCCGCCACCAGCACTAGCGGCGGGAACGATTCCAGCGCCATGCGGATGGCGAGATAGGTTGTGCCCCAAAAGAAACACACGGCTACCAGGGCCAGGTAGGATTTCCACAGCGGATGGTCTCGCAACTATGCAGCGTATCACTACAATGGTTATTTGATCCTCACTCTCACGATTAATCCCGCCGTCGATCGGACGGTGCTTGTCGATCATCTCGTGTTTGAAGATCGCGGGTACATACTTTCGCGATCGGAGGCCGCGGGCGGACGCGGCATCAACGCGTCTCGTGTCATCCATTCGTTCGGCGGCAAGACGGCCGCGATTCTCGCCGCCGGAGGAGCTACCGGAGAGAAGATTGAAGAACTGCTCCGGGGCGACGGATTCCACAGCCATGTCGTGAAAATCCAAGGCGAGAGCCGTACCAATCTCACCATCTCCGACAAACAAGGGCTCACTGTAAAGCTGAACGAGCTGGGGCCTTCCATCACAGAGCCTGAGGTGGCGGCGCTGACCGCGCTGGTGGAATCCCGGATGAAGAAGGCCACCTGGCTGATGATCTGCGGAAGCCTGCCGCCGGGGGTCCCGGCGCACCTCTATCGCGATCTCGTCAAGCTGGCGCGCGAGAATGGGGTCCACACGCTGATGGATGCCGACGGCGACGCGCTCCTGCATGGAATGGAGAGCGGCCCCACCGTGGTCACGCCGAACCAGCACGAAGCCGAGCGGCTGTTGAACCGCGCGCTGCTGACGCGCCCGCAGTTCCTGGAGGCCGTCCAGCGTATCAAGGCTATGGGACCGGAATGCGTGATCCTGTCGCTGGGAAGCCGGGGCGTGGTGGCTACCGATGGAAACGAGATGCTGGAGGCCTTGCCGCCGCGGATCGACGCGCTGTGCCCCATCGGCGCGGGCGACGCACTGGCGGCAGCGTTCACATGGGCGATGACTAAGAAGCGGCCTTTCGCCGAAGCCATCCGCTGGGGCGTGGCGGCCGGAACCGCGTCCGCCGCGCTCCCCGGCATGACGTTCGCTAACCTGGCGCAAACCAAGGAAACGTACCGGCACGTTGTCGTGCGGACCGCGCGGTAGGGGTTACCACTTCCTCACGGTCGTGGCTCAGAAGTCACCACCGAGCCGCGACCGTGAGGGAGCGGATGCGCGATTGCTCCTGACGCTCTGTTCAATAAGCGGGCGATGCCACCCGGACCGGAGCCGGGTCCGCGCTGGAGCTCATCGTCACCGCCGCACCCGGCATTGCAAACGGATCCTGGCAGGTGGCGGTTGGCACGGTATCGGCGATGAAGTATTCCAGTTGTCCGGGGCCGCATTCGGAGGACGCCAGCATTCCAGTGTTCGGATCGACGGTGGCCGACACGACTCCGCGGGGCGGCGCCGGGAATTTGCCCGCATTCGGATGGTAGCGGGAAGCCCGCTTCATGAACTCGGCCCACACGGGTAGCGCCGACTTGGCCCCCTCGAGTTTCAATTCCCGATTGTCGTCGAAGCCCACCCACACGACGCACAGCAGGTCGGGCGTGAATCCCGCGAACCAGCCGTCGCGTGAGGTGCCGGTCTTTCCAGCCGCAACCTGTTTGAAGCCGTACGAGTACACTCCGGCTCCCGTGCCGGTGCGCATTACCTCGCGCATCATGTCGTCAATCATGAAGGCGATGCGCGGATCCAGCACACGGCGGCGCTCACCGGTACCCGAGATCACCACCTGTCCGTTGCCTTTCACCTTCGCGAGAAACGTAGGCCGCACATACTCGCCGCCATTCGCGAAAACGGTGTAGGCCCCGGCAATCTGAAGCGGCGAGGCATCGTAAGATCCGAGCGCCACAGCGGGCGTCGGCTGCACATTGTCGAGCCCGCATTTCCGCGCCAGGTTCACTACCCGTCCGTAACCCACCTGCTCGGCTAGAGCGACAGTGGCGACGTTCAGCGACTTCGCCATCGCGGTCCGCAGTGTCACCGGGCCATAGAACTGCTTCTCAAAATTTGAGGGCTCGTAGGTCTCGGCACCGAATTGAAAGGTGGAGGGCTCGTCGTCAACGACGCTGGCCGGTGTGAATACAGTGCCGCTATGATCAATGGCGGTATTGAGCGCGGCCGCGTAGACGAACGGCTTGAATACCGAGCCCGGCTGCCGCATGGAGAGCGCGTGGTTCAACTGGCTGGCGCCGTAGTCGCGGCCGCCCACCAGCGCCTTTACTTCGCCGGTGTGCGGATCGAGCGCGATCAGCGCCACCTGCGGCAGCGCCCCGTCCTTGGCGATCTTCCTGGCCTTCACCAGCGCATCTACTTTCGGCATGGCAGTCCGGATCGCTTCTACCGCTGCGCGCTGCAGATCGGGATCGAGTGTGGAGTAGACTTCCTGGCCGCCGGGTACTTCATCCGTGTCCGGCATCCGGTCCTGCAACTCGTCGTTCATCAATGCCACAAAGTAGGGCGCGTCGCCCCGGTCCACCTTGCGCGGGGAAAGACGCAGTGGTTCGCTGCATGCGGCTGTGTACTCGGCGGCGGTAATGTAGCCGTTGTCCCGCATGAGGCGGAGAACCAGGTTGCGCCGCTCCGCCGCCCGCTCCGGGTAGCGTTCCGGATTGAAGTAGCTGGGCCGTTGGATCATGCCTGCCAAAAGCGCGCTCTCCGGCAGATTCAGTTGGGATACGTCTTTGTCGAAGTAAGCGCGCGCCGCTTCGCCGAATCCATGAATGCTGAAGCTGTCCGCGCGGCCCAGGTACACCTGGTTTGCATACAGCTGGAAGATCTGCTGCTTTGACAGGCGGTGCTCCAACACCAGCGTGATCATCAATTCGCTGAATTTCCGCTTCCATCGCTTCTCTGGATTCAGCCATAACGATCGTGCCAGTTGCATGGTAATGGTGGACGCACCCTGTTGCTTGCGGTTCGATCTGGCGTCGATGTAAGCGGCTTTGGCCAGGCGGAGCGGATCGAAGCCGATGTGTTCGAAGAAGCGCTTGTCTTCAGTGGCAATCACCGCGTGCACCAACACGGGCGGAAGTTCGCTAAAGGTCACCAGCCGTCGCTTCTCCCGGCCGTCGCCGGCGAAATTCGCGATCAACTCCGGCTCCAGTTCGTAGCGGTCGAGTTTGGCTCCGTTGGTCAGGCTGACCAGACGCGCGATGAGTCCCTTCTGCCATTGAATCGAGGCGGGCCGCGGCTGGAAGTACGACTGAGGACCGGGATGGACCTCGATCCCGCCGGCAGTGGCGCGGTACCAACCTTTCTTATTAGACTGCGACCGGGAGTAACCCGAACGCTCGAGCCCAGCCACGATGATTGCCTCCGTGATTTCCTCGCCCGGGGTCAGCACGCGCGGAGCCGAGTAAATGTTTGAACTGTTGGCGAAAGGTCCCGTGCGAAGGGTACGGGCAACGGTCCGGCTGTAGCTGCGATAGACAAGGATCGCCGGTATCAGCGCCAGCAGCAGGATCATCAGGGCCGCGACAACCCAGCGGTACTTTCTCAGGTACTGCGCAACAACTTGGATTCTGGATGGTTCGGGTTGTTGCTCGTGCACGATGGGCGGAGGTTCCAGGGTGGTCACGAGCCCCTTTGGTGCACGCACCCTGCCAGCGAAGCGTTATGAGCGACTTACGCGGGAATCCGCTGGGAGTTAGCCGCCCGCTGCGGTATTTCTTACCTGAATCGGATGTCTGCGCATGGGCTCACGCGTCCGCAATACCCACTGCCGATAATGGATCAACTCAGCTTCCATCCGGCCGGCGCTCCAACCGAGTAGTTGTGCCATCGAACGCGCTACTTGGCTGCTGGATCCTAATCCCTGGTCTTCGCCGAGTGACAGCGTGGAACGCCTTCGCATGAAGTCGTCGAGAAACAGGCATTGTTCCTGACCCACTGCCCGATTCACCTGGCGCTCCAGATCGCCGCACTCGTCGCCGGGAAGAACCCGCTCGGCCGTCGTGCACCGGGCCTGTGATCCAAGCCTGCGGACCGCGGCGTCCACAGCGCGTTCGGCTCGCAGCCGGTACGTACCAGGTTTTCCGCACTCCATTCTCACAGGCCCGGGATATGCCCGAAGCGGCGCGGGCCGTTCCGGTTCGAGAGCAGTCCAGTACACCGGTGCGGCCGCGGTGTCCGGCAGTAGAGCTGCGGCCGTCTCGAGCAGCTCTTCCAGGCCCCCGCCCGCATGACTCGAATAGGCGATGCCTACCACTGGCGCCGACTGGAACAGACGCCGTCCGGTCCGCGAGAACACACAGATCGCGCGTTGAGTAAAGGCAGGCATCGCGCAACGAAACCAGTTCAGTGGACCGGTGCTCGATGTCGCATCGATCACCACACGAGCGCGGACTTCGGCTTCATCTCCAGCGAGCAGATCGCGCACGTGAATCGCAGTCCCCGCCGGATCGGATCTGAATTGAGCCGCTTCCACGTGGTTCAGTGCCACCGCACCGAGTGACCGGGCGTCCGTGATGTTCGCCACAGTCAGCCGCTCCGGGGATTCCAACAAGGCATCCTGGTAGATGAGTCCACCCTCCAGTCCTCCGGGGCGCACGCACGGCTCCTCGCGCAGAAGTTCCGAATCGCTGAGGATTCTTCGCCCGGATGACGCGAGCATCCGCATCATGGCCCGCCCCTTCCAAAGCCGGTACAGCATCAGATCGCGGAACGGGACCAGGCACTCCACCGGTTTCACCAGGTCAGGAGCGATGCGGAGCAGCGTGTCGCGCTCTCTGAACTCGTCGCGGATCTGCCGGAAACCGCCGTTCCCGAAGCAGTCGAGCCCGCTGTCGATCAGCCGGGAGGAAAACGACGTACCCCCGCTGCCATAGTCTTCCCGTTCGAATAATGCCACCGAGAACTGGCGCAACGCCGCGTCGCGGAGTGCTCCCGCTCCCGCGATGCCGCCGCCGATCACGACAATGTCGAACCGCCGGTTTCGAACTGGATCCAGCCGTAACGGAGCCAGCGACTCGTCAGGGAGCGTCTTAACCTCGCACACTGGATTGGCGCGCCACCAGTTTCGGCTCCAGCACGATCGATCGCGGCGCGCGGCCGGCCTGCTTGGAGCTGACCAGGGTAAGCGCAAGTTCCGCGGCCTGTTCCCCGATGCCCTTGTCCTGCTGATCGATGGACGACAGGGGAACTCTCAGGTACTCGGCATAGTGCACGTTGCCGCAGCCGATGATGGCGAGGTTTCGGGGCACGTCCAGACCGGCTTCGAGGGCGGCGCGCATCACACCGAGAGCGCCGGGATCGTTGTAACAGAACACGCCGTCCGGCGGAGGATTCAGTTCCAGCAGTTTCCGCATGGCCTCGTAGCCTCCCTCCGGACCGCGTCCGTCGCCGAAGGAGCCGATCGGCGTAATCAGTTCGGGAAGCACAGGAAGGTTGCGGCGGGCCAATTCGGCGCAATACCCAGCGCAGCGGCCGATGGACGTGCTGACTTCGGGTCCACGAATGTGGGCCACCCGCCGGCACCCCTGATCGAGCAGGTGAGCGGTCGCGAGTTGTCCCGCCATACGGTCATCCACGCCGACGTAGTTGGCGGACAACTCAGTGAATGACCGGTCGATCAGAACATACGGACGCCGCTGTTCTTCCACCATTCGCAGCGCGGCGGCGCTATTCTGGCACGAAGCAATGAGCAGTGCATCCACCCTGCCTGGACAACAGGTGCTGGATCTCGGACTGCTCAATAGCCGGATCCTCTTCCGAGGAGGCCAGAATCAGACAGTAGCCTTTCTCGCGCAGGGTCCCCGCCAGCGATATGGCGACCTGGGCGAAGAACGGATGGAGCAGGTCGGGAACCACCAGTCCCATCGCGAAACTCTTGCCGGTCACCAGTGCGCGAGCGGCCAGGTTGGGCTGATAGTTCAGGTCGCGCATGCGCTTCAGCACGCGCTCGCGAGTCTCTCCACTGATGTCGGAATGGTTGCGCAGCACCTTGGAGACGGTCACCACGGAAATCCCCAAGTCCCGCGCAATGTCCTTCATCCGTACCGTCATGACTAGCGTCCACCTTTCTGCCGGCGCACACCTCGGAATGCATCACTTTATCGTTAACGGCGGCCGGAGTCAAACGAACCAGGCTACCGAACTCCAGAAATAGATGAACACTCCGCCGGGATGAGCCGGTCTTAGCTGGTGAATGTGCCTCAATGGATGATGGATGCCTCGACGCAGATCGCAATCCGAGGGCCGGTCTTGACTGCCCGCGAGCAGGCCGACGCGTCAGACGACGCGTTTGCGTCCCTGGTGGAACGGCACTCGCGATTCGTGTTCCGGATCGCTTACGTCATTCTGCGCAACGTTCACGATTCCGAGGACGCCGTGCAGGAGACGTTTCTGCGTGTGTACAAGGCGAAAGCGTGGTCGCGCATGGAAGACGAGCGGGCCTTTCTGGCGCGGACGGCCTGGCGCGTGGCCACGGACAAGACTCCCGCGGCGCCGGCCGGACGAACTGGACCCGAGCGCCGCGTTCGGGGGCGTCGATCCGGAACAGGCCGCCATCATGGCCGACTGGAACGCGGTGATCCACCGGCTGGTGGACGCGCTGCCCGAGGAGTTGCGACAACCCCTGGCACTGTCGGCGATCGAGGAGTTGAGTTCGCAGCGGATCGCGGAGTTGATGGGGATTCCCGAAGGCACCGTGCGGACGCGCCTGATGCGCGCCCGAAAAATGCTGAAAGAGAAGTTGACCGCGCTCCGGGAGGGTCGTCATGAGAAACGATGAATGGGACGATCTGGATCGGGTGCTGGACGAAGGTCTGGCGAGTTACACGCGGGCGGAGCCTCGGCCGGGACTCGAACAGCGGGTGCTTCGGCGGGTGCTGACAAACGACCGGCGGAAATGGTGGATGGCGGCCTGGTTGATACCGGCGGTTGCAGTCTTGGCGTTATTGTTGGTCCCGGCGCGCAAAGCACCTGCACCTGGGTGGGGCGGACTTCAGTCCGCGCGCGACTTCAGTCCCGCCAGGGTGGGTGCGTCCAAACCTTCCGTAGTGAGGGAAGTCCCGCGCAAACGGAAGAAGCCTGCCCCACCTACTCCGAGACGCCGGCAGTTCCCCACGCCATCGCCGTTGAGCGAGGAAGAGCGGGCCCTGCTGACATTCGCCGCCAGGCATCCGGAGCAGGTCACAGAGTTGGCGGCGGATCTCCGAAAAACCGCGGATCCGATCCAAATCGGAGAGCTTCACATCGAGCCATTACAGAACGGAAATTGAAAGGACTACAACAATGAAAACTATTTACGCAATCGGTGTCTTCACGCTTCTCACGGCGGCGGCCTCGGGCCAAACTAACCCCGCAGCTTCGCCCGCGGAACAGCCGAAGTTCTACAACCTCGAGTTTCAGGTGAAGGAAGTAGAAGCCGGGAAAGTGGTAAACGGGCGCTCGTATTATCTGATGATTTCGACGGAATCGAATCCGGCGCAGCTGCGAACGGGCGGCAAAATGGCATATGCTATGGGCGGCCCCGGCCAGTTCAACTTCTTTGATGTCGGCGTCAACATCGATTGCCGGTCGGCCCGGGAGCGCGGAGGCGAGCTGGCGCTCATGATAAACGCCGACATCAGCAGCGTCCTTCCGACCCCCGAGGGCGTCACCAACGCACCCCCGATGATCCGCCAGAATCGATGGGGCTCGAATGTCATCGTTCCGCTTCGCAAACCGACGGTGATCTTCTCCTCCGACGACTCCTCCGGTAAACGAAAGATGCAGTTGGAACTGACGGCGACCCCCATCAGTTAGGTTCCGCGCGGGATATAGTAGCGGTGGTGAAACTCATCCTGCTGGCCGCGGCACTGCCGCTACTCGCCGGGCCGCACGGCCTGTTGGTTCTGAAGCCCGATTCCTACCAGCACTACGTCGAGCAGTTCAACCGCAACGACGACGAGCGGACCGTCAACTACATCGATAACCGGTCCGCCTGGGAGTGGATGCGCGACAACGCTCCGTTGTTCGAGTCATCCGACAAGACGCTCGAGGAGATCTACTACTTCCGCTGGTGGACCTTCCGCAAGCACATCAAGAAGACTCCCGACGGGTTCGTCATCACCGAGTTTCTTCCGCCGGTGCCGTGGGCCGGCAAACTGAACACCATCAGTTGCGCGGCCGCCCATCACTTCCGGGAAGGCCGCTGGCTGCGCACCCGCGATTACCTGAACGATTACGCGCGCTTTTGGTTCGGCCCAAACGGCGAGCCGCGCCGTTACAGCTTCTGGGCGGCCGATTCCATCCTGGCGCTGGCCAGCGTCACTCAGGACCAGCAGTTAGCCATCGATCTGCTACCCGCGCTGGTGGATAACTACCGCCAGTGGGAGAAGACTCATCGGGATCCGAACGGCTTGTACTGGCAGATCGACGACCGCGACGGCATGGAGATCTCCATCGGTGGCAGCGGCTACCGCGCCACCATCAATAGTTATCAATACGGCGACGCGATGGCCATCGCGGAGATCGCCGATTGGGCGCACAAGCAGGACACGGCGAAGGAGTTTCGCGGCAAGGCCGAGAAGCTGAAGTCACTGTTCGAGGCGAAACTATGGGACCAGCAGTCTGGTTTCTACAAAGTCCTGCCCAGGGGCGAAAACACGCCGCTGGCCGATGTTCGAGAGCTCCACGGATACGTGCCATGGTATTTCAACCTGCCGGACCCGGGCCATGAGATCGCGTGGAAGCAACTGATGGATCCTCAGGGATTTCGCGCCCCGTTCGGCCCCACCACGGCGGAACGGCGTCACCCGCGATTTCGATTCGCCAACAATCATGAGTGCTTGTGGAATGGACCGTCCTGGCCCTTCGCCACTACCCAGACACTGGTGGCCATGGAGAACCTGCTGAATCACTATCAGCAGAGCTATGTCGGCAAGGCCGGCTATCTCGAGTTACTCCGCACTTATGCACGGACTCACTATCTCCAGGTCAACGGCAAACGGATTCCGTGGATTGACGAGGATTACGATCCGGACACCGGAGAGCCGATCGCTCGTAACATCCTCCAAGCCGCCAATGACAAGAACAAGGATCGCGGCCGGGACTACAACCACTCCGGGTTCAACGACCTCATCATCACCGGACTGGTGGGCCTGCGTCCGCGCATCGACCAGATCGTGGAAGTGAATCCGCTGGTTCCCGAGGGCGGCCTGTCCTATTTCTGCATCGACGGCATCCCCTACCACGGCACGCTGCTGACCATCCTGTTCGATCGCGACGGTAGCCGCTACAAGAAGGGCGCGGGCTTGCGCGTATACGCCGGTGGAGTGGAGATCGGATCGTCGCCGCGCATTGGACGCATCACCGCGAAACTGCCCGAAACCGCAGCCGGCTGGGTCAAGTACCAGGGCAATCCCATCATCGGCGGACAGTACGGGACCGTGTTCGACGTCGCAGTTCTGAAGGACGGCGGCAAGTACCGGATGTGGGGATCGTGGAGGCCGAAGAAGAGCATCGCGCTGTTTGAGAGCGCCGATGGCGAGCACTGGAGCGAACCCGAAATCGTTCTGAGTCCGAACACTGCCACCGGTTGGGAAGAGGACATCAACCGCCCTGTCGTCCTGAAACGCGAGGACGGCTATCACATGTGGTACACGGGCCAGGCGAAGGGGCGTTCCTGGATCGGCTATGCCACCAGCAAGGATGGGAAAACGTGGAAGCGGATGAGCGCGGAGCCGGTGCTGTCGGCCGAGCAGGCGTGGGAGAAGGTAGCGGTGATGTGTCCGCACATGCTGTGGGACGAGGGCGCGAAGCAGTTCCGGATGTGGTATTCCGGCGGCGAGCAGTACGAACCCGATGCCATCGGATACGCCACCAGTCCGGACGGTCTGCACTGGACCCGGCATGCGTCGAACCCAATCTTCCGGCCGGACCCCGGCAATGTTTTCGACCAAGCCAGAGTAACTGGCTCGCAGGTGATCCGCCACGGCGACTGGTACTACTTGTTCTACATCGGCTTCCGGGATATCGATCATGCCCAAATCGGAGTGGCCCGCTCGCGCGATGGCATCAGCGGATGGGAGCGGCATCCGGGCAACCCGATCGTGCGCACCGGGCAGGACTCATGGGATCACGACGCCTGCTACAAGCCCTTCGCGATCTTCGATGCAGGCCGTTGGAGGCTATGGTACAACGGCCGGCATGGCAGCCTGGAGCAGATTGGACTGGTGTTTCACGAGGGCGAAGACCTGGGTTTCGGGAAATAACCTAGGCTGTCACTTGGGCGGCCAACCGTAAGCCTGTGTCTGTCCTGGCCGGATGTGGTCGTCCGCCTCCTGCCGTTCCGCCGCCAGGGGCTTGCAGACCTCCAGGAACCTCTCGACAGTCAGGACCGGCATGCCCCGGAACTCCGGCACCATGGAAATGAATGGGACAATAAGCCCCCCGGCGACCGTCTCCGGCACGAGCCAAAAAGCCTCGATGAGCAGACAGGGGATGGTCAATGTTCTGAGTTCATGTAGCCCTGTCTGAGGTTGGGCCGAAGCGATCTGCTCGATCTTCTGCGCCGCGTCGAAGTAAGGCGCCAGTCTGCGGCCATGCGACACGCTTGCCAGCCGCGGCGCGCCACCCGGGGGCGGCTCCGTGATGTAACTGGCGACAGATTCGCCGGCGCTGTCTCTCACCAGAAACCGCCATCCCACGGCCATGGCGGCCTTCTCGAGTGCAACCCCGCCGATCACAGGCTTGATCCCAAGCAGAAACACCCTCTGATTCCAGCGCTCGGCTTCACTCGATCCCGACAACACGGCCAACCGGCGATCGTCGGAGGACAAGAACCGGTGAACGCCGTCGTCCGCTGCTTTCTGCACCGCATCGGGTGGAACAGGTCGCACTAATTGCATTCTTATCTCTCCTCCGGCGGCTGCAGAAGATAGCTGCCGGTCCAGTGACCGCCGGCCTGATAGGCCGACACGAACTCGTCGTACTCGACGATGGAATCCGGGAAGAGCGGATCCGACACCAGCACCTGGCGGCCTCCGCTCTTCGATTCCCGGTAACCATAGAGGACAACGAAGTGGCCGCCTCCGTCGAACCAACCGATCCGTGCGCAGACCGGCCGGCCCGCATCGATCTCGGCCTTGAGGTGTTGAAAGTCCAACCGTCCGGGCTGGACGTGCACCTTGGCGCCGATCGCTTCGAGGGCCGCTTCCAGCCTTTGAGGCGAGTCACACGCGTCCGGATCCTGACAGCAGTTCTTGCCCAGCAGGCGCTGCGCTACGTCACACTGGCTGAGGGCCGCCTGCCCCGAGAAATAGCCGTGGACGCCCGCGGAGACCGCCGCCCAACACCATTGGCGTTTCTGTTGGGTATCGAGTTCGAATCGTTCCGCCATTCCAGTTTTCTCCGGCGCCGCAACCAAACCCTATTCGGCTGGAGCATCCGGCCTGAGCTTCGGCCGAGCCTTCCCGGCGCCCACGATGATCGGCCCGAAGATGATGACGGGAACCGTACCGGGTTCGCCACCGCCGACTCCGGACTTGGTGGTGGGACCACCGCCCACACCCGCTTTATTGGTGGGGCCCCCGCCGTGACCGGAGTCATCCGTGGTGGATCCGGATGCCTGCGTCATCGCAAAGGAAGCGGGAAGCTCCCTGGCCGTGACGGAGCCATCATCACCATCGGCATCCACGCGGACGTCCACCGGGCCCTCACCGGGCTCGATTCTCTGGGAAATCGTAACACCGTCTTCGTCAAAGCGGATCTTGTATTCAATCAGCATCGGACTATTTGTCTCCCTGTTTGATTTGATGCGAAGCCAACAACTGTATGAAGCGAGGATCCCGGTGTAAGTCGGCCACCTCCGGCCACCGGCTGAGGTCGGCGACGACGTCCTTTGGCGATGTCCGCAGCACGGCGAGTGCGTCCTCCCGCCGGCCCAGGGCTTCGTAAGTAAGCACCGAAAAGAAACGGGTTTCGGAGTCCGCGGGCGATAGCCGTAAAGCTTGCGAAATCTCCGACTCCGCCCGCCTTGCGTCTCCCAGCCGCCCTGTCAGATACCCGAGCGCGGACCGCACGTAGCCATCGCGCGGGTCTCTGACCATTTCAGCTTCCGCCAGGGCGAGTCCGCGGGCGCAAGCCTTCTTGGATTCCGTGGTCAATCCCAACTGCCGGTACGCGATGCAGAGATCCAGCCACCAGAGGTACATATCGGGCCGGATCCCCAATGCCCGCCGGATGTAAGGAATCGCCTCCCGGTCGCGGCCCTGATACATCAGGATCACGGCCAGGGTATTCATGGAGACCGGGCTCTCAGCCAGGCGAAGGGCGGCGCGCATCTCGTTTTCCGCCTCGGCGAAGCGTCCCATTTCCATCAGCGCGCGCGCCAGCACGCGGTGAGTTTCGGGCTCATCCGGCGCCAGCGCGACGGCCTTGCGGAAGTGTTTTGCGGCCTCCTCGAAATCGGACTTCGTCTCCAGGTAATACGCTCCCATTTGCTGATGATTCCGGTAGTCCGAGGGCTCGAGTTCCACCGCCTGCTGGTAGGCCACCAGCGCTTCCTGAAGCTGATTGTTCGATTCGCAGGCTTGCCCCAAACGCCTCTGAGCATCCGCGTTCTTTGGGTCAAGCTGAATGGCTCTTCGATAGTCCGCCTCGGCTTGCTGGTACCATCCGGCGTTGGCTTTCAGCAACCCCGCGACACGGCGTACCGGCGCCAGATCGGGATTGCGCAGTTCAGCTTGGCGGACGGATTCGGTGGCGCGGTCCAACCACGACTTGTCGCGCGTGTCGAAGTACTTGAACCACTGCGCTTCGGCTAAAGCGGCATGAGTGAGCGGCGAGTCCGAGTCGGCCTGCTCGGCCCGGCCCAGCGCAGCCAAAGCAGCGTCTATCCTTGATTTTCGGCGGACCTCCGCGAGGCCGGAGAGATAGTCCGGGCGAGCGGCCGCATTCACCTCGCCGCTCGCGACAGGGGCCAATTCGAACGCCCCGGTCACCATGCCGGCCAAAGCCGTTGGAGCGAACCGGATCTCTGCGGGAGCGTACTGTGCACTCCATTCCTTCGCGTCCACCCCGGTGCGCGTGTCGGTCAGGTAGGCATGCACCATCAGGCGTCCGTCCTCATTGAGAAGCGATCCTCGCAATACGTGCGTGGCTCCACGCGATGCCGCACTCAGCGGGACAAATTCGAAGCCGGTCCGGGAACTGCCTTTGAGCCGAGACAACTCCCCGGCTGTCCTCCGTGTCAATTCGCCGGTGAGCGCCGCAGTCCCCGGACCCGGCTGAAACGGGAGAACCGCCAGTCGCACGACCGACTGAGGGGCTGTGGCGCGCCGGTACGTCACGACCCCCGGCACCACCGCCAGCAGCACCGCGGCCGTCGCCATCAGAACCCTCCGGCGGGTTCGCGAGGGCGCCAGCGCGCGAAGCACCTCGGTGGCGGAGCCGAATCTCCGCGCTGGATCCGGATCCATGCAGCGTGCCACGATGCGGTCCCATTTCGGATGTACGGAAGGCAGCGGTCCTGTATGCCGTGACGCGTCCGCGCCCGCCTCCAAGGTCACCGTCGATGCCGCCGGGGGCAGCGGTTTGACGAGTTCATCCGGCCGCTTGCCCGCGATCAGTTCGAAGAGAATCACGCCCAGGGCGTACAGGTCGGAAGCGACAGTGGCCTTCTCGCCGCGCCAGAGTTCCGGGGCCATATAGGCCGGCGTTCCACCGGCCTGTCCCGCGAATACCGTTCCGGGCGCCGCATCCGGCCGGTGCGCCAATCCGAAGTCGGTGATGACGGCGCGCACCGTGCCGCCGGCATCGGTGGTCAGGATGACGTTGCCGCTTTTCAGATCTCCGTGGATCACCTGTTTAAGATGGGCTTCGGCGAGCCCTTCGCACAACTGTCGCGCGATGGCGCGGGCTTCCGGCTCGGGAATGGGCCCGCGCTGGAGCCGTGACGAGAGCGTCTCGCCGTCCAGGAACTCCATCGTGATGAAGTCGGTCTCCCCGGCGGGCGTTGACGCAGTGTGAATCTCGAAGATCTTGCAGACGTTCGGATGGCTGACTTCGCTCGCGTTGCGTACTTCCCGCGGCAGATGCCGGCGGTGTTCGAACTTCGCGCACTTGAGCGCGATTCGCCGGTCGAGCTTCGAGTCGTAGGCTTCGTAAACCATGCCCATTCCGCCGCGAGCCACCTCGCGGAGAATGTGGAAGCGCCCGTCGAGAATGTCTCCGGGTTGGAAGGGGTGTTCCGATGGCGGGCGGGCGAGCACCGGCGTACTCAAAAAACTCCTCATCCGCTCTTGACCTTCGACATAATCCCAAACCTCATCGAACAGGCGTCCGTCTCCGCCGCAGGCATCGCGCAGGTAGCCTTCGCGCTCTTCGCGAGGCCGCGAGAGCGCTGAATCCACCAAATCCATGAAGAGTTCGTCGCCTGGTCCCTGGATCATGTCCTGCCAGTTACGGTTCGGTCTACTTAGGTTAGGCCCACTGAAGGCTAGTTGCAACAGCCGTGTGGGACAATATCACAGTCTGTTCCGAACGGCTCCAGTTGTCTGTTTGCCGGCGCTCGCGGCGTTGCTGCTGGCTCCGTATCTGCACGCGCAGCGGGGGACCGGAGAGTTGCGGCTCAGCGTCCACGATGCGTCGGGCGCCGGTTTGCCGGCCTCGGTGAGTTTGGCCAATGCCTCCACCGGAACCGATATCAAGCTGAGTCTTCCATCCGACGGGCGCTATGCGTTCCGCAATCTGCCCTTCGGCGTCTATCGCCTGGAAGTCGCATCGTCCGGATTCCAGCCGTACACGAATGCCGTCGAGGTTCGATCGGAGGTTCCCAAAAGTCTGGAGGTGACACTCGGGATCGCACCCGTGG
Organism: uncultured Acidobacteriota bacterium; assembly: GCA_963737465.1. Classification (GTDB taxonomy): domain Bacteria; phylum Acidobacteriota; class Terriglobia; order Bryobacterales; family Bryobacteraceae; genus TMP-7. The sequence goes on along the minus strand of CAVTTC010000009.1, from coordinate 195,473 downwards.
GGACCACTGTCGAGGTCACATCCATCGACACCCTGGTGGATCCAAAACGCACTGGCACCGCCTACTACGTGGGAGCCCGGCAGGTGCGCCAACGTCAAAGCGGAACGGCCGGCCGGGGCATCATCGACCTGGTGAACGCGCAACCTGGGTGGCTGCTCGAAGCGAACGGCGTGCTGCATCCGCGCCTGTCCGAATACCAGACGCAATACCTGGTGAACGGATTTCCCGAACTCGAGAACCGGTCTCCGGCGTTTGCTCCCGCCATGGACGCCGACGATGTCGAGTCCATGAAAGTGTACACCAGCGGCATCCCCGCCGAGTACGGCCGCAAACTCGGAGGAGTGGTCGAGGTCACCACACAGCGGAACACCTCGCCCGGATTTCACGGTATCGCCGCCGTCAGCGGGGGAAGTTTTGGAACCCTGGACGGCTTTCTCTCTGGCCAGTACGTCGCCGGCCGCACCACCGCGACACTCGGAGCCAGCGGTCTGGTGACCGACCGGTTTCTGGATCCGCCCGTTCAGGATAACTTCACCAACCATGCCTCCGGCGCCTCGGCCAACGGCTCGCTGGAACGCGATCTGGGAGATTCGGACCGCCTCCGCGTATCGGCGGTCACTCGACGGACGCGGTTCCTGGTTCCAAACGAGTTACTGCAACAAGCGGCTGGGCAGCGGCAGGATCGAGGCGACGGAGAGACGGAGGGGGATGTTTCCTACCAGCACGTGTTCTCTCCGGAGCTGGTGGGCGCTCTCCGCGGCATGGTTCGGGATGTGTCGGCACGGCTGTGGTCGAACCCGCTGGCCACACCGATTGCAGCGAACCAGGACCGCGGCTTCCGCGAGGTCTATCTAAATGGAAGCCTGTCGGGGCATCGCGGGCGTCACGAGTGGAAGGCCGGCGTGGAGGCGAGTTTCGCGTCCATTCGCGAGACCTTCGGCTATGACATCGTCGCGTACGAGCTGAACGGAGTGCCCGTCTTCGACCCTTCCACACCACCCTCCTTCCGGTTTGCCGGTACGGCTAACGATCGCGAACAGGCGGCCTTCCTTCAGGACACCATCCGGTTAGGGAACTTCACGGTGAATGCCGGGCTGCGCTTCGATCACTACCGCCTGTTGGTGGATGAGACGGCATTCAGTCCCCGCCTCGCGCTGTCGTGGTATTGGCCGTCCCAGTCGCTGGTGTTGCACGCTTCTTATGACCGGATCTTCGGCACTCCCGCATTCGAGAACATACTGGTCTCGGCTTCGCCGGCCACTCGCGCCCTGAATGACGATGCCTTGTACCTCCCGCTGCATGCCTCGCGCGGCAATTACTACGATGCCGGCTTCGTCAAAGGACTCGCCGGCAAGCTGCGAGTCAGCGCCAGTTACTTCCGCAGGGACCTGACGAACTTCGCCGACGATGACCTGTTGTTGAACACCGGCGTGAGTTTCCCCATTGCATTCCGGAGTGCAGTCGCTCGCGGCGTGGAAGTGAAAGTGGATACACCTGGTTGGGGACCGTTTTCGGGATTCGTGAGTTACTCGAACATGATCGGCCTGGGCCGGATGCCGATCGCCGGAGGACTATTCCTGGAAGGCGGAGAATCCGATCTGCTCCAGTCAACCGAGCAGTTCGCGATTACCCAGGATCAGCGGAACACCGTCCGGGTGATGCTGCATTATCAGGTGACGCCGCGGTTGTGGATCGCTTCGACGGGTTCCTACAATAGCGGCCTTCCGGTGGAGGCCACCGAGTTGCAGCCGCCCGAGTTTCTCGCCGCCCAATACGGGCCGGAGGTGCTGGAGCGAGTGAACTTCAGCCGGGGACGCGTTCGTCCGTCCTCATCCATCGACTTGTCGGTAGGCGTAACCCTGCTGAAACACGACCGGCGATCCGTCACGTTGCAGGCCGACGCCATCAACATCACCGATCGTTTGAACGTGATCAACTTCGCTGGCCTGTTTTCCGGAACCGCCGTGGCCCCCGGCAGGAGCTTCGGTTTCCGGCTTCGGTGCGAGTTCTGAGACCCGTTCACTCCGTTGCATCCTCCAGCGGGGGGCCGTCATCTGCTAACCTTGGACCGTTTGATGGAAGCCGCCTGTCTACGCCAGACCCAACTCCCGCACACCACCCGTTTGTTCGCTGATTTCACGTACCATTTCGACCGGGTAGCCCAGTTTTACGGCCATTCGCCGCATAGCGACGAATCGATTCGGGAAGCGGCCGCCGAGATGAACTATCCCGACGAACGCCGCGCCGCGCTGGTGGAGGCCCTGCGGCACCAGAACGACGATTCCCCCTCGCTCCGGGAACTCGCGAAACCCGGGACCATGGCCGTGGTGTCGGGCCAGCAGGTGGGATTGTTCTCCGGTCCGGCCTACACCATCTACAAGGCTATGAGCGCGGTCCGAATCGCCGCGCGCCTGCGCGAGCAGGGGATCCCCGCCGTCCCCATATTCTGGCTGGCTACCGAGGATCACGACTTCGCCGAGGTGGACCACAGCTGGATCTTCGGGCCCAGCCATCAGCCGGTGCTCCTGCGCGCCCAAGCCAGTCCACTGCCTCAACAACCGGTGGGCGGCATCCGCCTCACCGACGTGCCGGTGGAGGAACTCCGGCAGATTCTGGGAGGCTTTCCGTTCGGCGAAGAAGTGGCCGCCGAGGTGGCCCGCGCGTACACGCCCGAACGATCGATGGGAGTGGCGTTCCGCGAACTGTTGAAGAGCCTGCTGGCCAAGTACGACCTGCTCTTCCTGGATCCTCTCGACGAGCACATCCGCCAGTTGGGGGCTCCGCTTTTGCGGGACGCCGTGCGGCTGTCGCCGGAACTGAAGCGACAGTTGGCGGAACGCAACTCCGAACTGCAGGCGGCCGGTTATCACGCACAGGTTCACCTGGAACCTCAGACATCGCTCGTGTTTCTGCTCGACGGCGGCCGGCGCATCACCCTGCGAGCGCAGAATGGCGGGTACCTGTCGAAAGATCGCCGCTACACGCCGCAGGAACTGATGGATCGGGCCGACCAGCTATCGCCCAACGCGCTGCTGCGGCCAGTGATGCAGGATTACCTGCTGCCCACCATCGCCTACGTGGGCGGACCCGCGGAGTTGGCCTACTTCGCGCAAGCTCAGGCCATCTATCGCACCCTGCTCGGGCGCATGCCGGTGGTGGTGCATCGCGCGGGATTCACGCTGCTCGATGCCCGCGCCGCCAAATTGATGACCCGCAATGCCATCGACTGGCCGGTGGTGTTCGAAGGCGAGGATGGCATCCGTGAACATATCGCCCACCGCCTGGTCCCGCCCGAGTTGAAACAGAAGGCGAAATCGACCCTCACCGATGTAGAAGTATTGCTGGACCGCTACGGCGATCAGTTGACCGCGTTCGATCCGACTCTAGCGAGCGCGCTCGCCAAGAGCCGCCAGAAGATCGTGTTCCAGTTGTCCAAGATCGATCATAAGACGGCTCACGAGGCGCTCCGGCGCAACACGCGAGCGCGCCAGGAGGCGACGTTCCTCGCCGGGTTGCTGTATCCGAACAAGCACCTGCAGGAACGCCTCTACACGATCCTGCCGTTCCTGGCCAAGCACGGCCCCGCGCTCATCGACACAATCCACGACCATGTCCAATTCGACTGCCCGGATCACCAGGTTCTGGTGGTCTAATGGTGGTCAGTTCTCATGTTCATCAATAGAGTGAAACGGGCCCTGGCCGAGGGCCGCACGCAGATCGGCACGGGCTACGGACAGATCCGTTCGCCCGAAGCGGTGCGCATCCTGGCAGCCGCGGGATTCGACTGGATCTTCATCGACACCGAACACGGCGCATTCAGCACCGAGACCATCCAGGACCTGTGCCGCGCCGCCACAGATAACAACCTGGTTCCCATTGTGCGCGTGGCCAGCATGGAGTACGACCTGGTGGCGCGGGCGCTCGATTGCGGCGGCCAAGGCGTGATCTTTCCGCGCGTGGAGTCCGTGGAACTGCTGGAACAGGCGGTCAGTTGGACGAAGTTTCCGCCGCAGGGAATCCGCGGATTCGGGCTCACCCCCACCCACGTGAACTACGAGAAGGCGACCATTTCGCAAATCCTGGACCACATGAATCGCGAGACGCTGGTGGTGCTTCAGATCGAGACCCAGCGGGCCGTGGACATGCGCGATGAACTGTTGTCGGTCCCGGGCATCGACGCGGTGATGGTGGGGCCGGTGGACCTCTCGATTTCGCTCGGCGTTACCGGCGACTTCCAGCATCCGAAGATGGTGGCGGCGATGGAAGCGATCCGCGATTCCTGCGTGCAGCACGGAGTCGCCCCGGGCACCCAGACCCGCACGCTGCCGCTGGCGAAGTTCTGGCGCGAGCGCGGCATGCGATTCCTGGGCTGCGCCAGCGAAACCGGGATGCTGTTCGAGAAGGCCTCGGAAATCGCGGGGTCGCTGGCGGCTCAGCAGGGCGCTCCGGCGTAGAAATGTCAGTTCGGCGTGCGGTGCTGCTTGCGGCGGCGGTGGCCCTCGGTCTCGCCGCTGCCGAATCCTCGACGGTCCTGTTCTATCAGCATCCCGCCGCACGATGGGAGGATGCGTTCCCAGTCGGCAACGGGCGCCTGGGAGCCATGGTCTTCGGCGCTACCGGCGAAGAACAGATCCAACTCAATGAGAGCACCTACTGGTCTGGTGGCCCCTATTCAACAGTCGTTAAGGGGGGACGGGACGCTCTCCCCGAGATCCAAAGGTTGATCTTCGAAGGACAGTACCGGAAGGCGCACGTGCTCTTCGGGCGCCGGCTCATGGGCTATCCCGTCGAGCAGCAGAAATACCAGGCTCTCGCCAATCTCCTGCTGTCTCTGCCAAGCGGTGGAGACGTTTCCGAGTATCGCCATCAGCTCGACCTGGACACCGCCGTAGTGACCACCACCTACATGCAGGGCGGGGTGCGATTCGTCCGCCAGGTGTTCGCCAGTCCCGTTCACCAGGTTGTCGTGGTGCGGCTGACGGCGGACAGGCCCGGGCGTGTGTCGTTCTCGGCGCGGCTTCGAGGCTATCGAAATACCGCGCATTCCAACTACGCCACCGACTACTTCCGCATGGACGGCTACGGCTCGGATGGGTTGGTTCTCCGCGGCAAGTCGGCCGACTACATGGGCGTCGAGGGCAAGCTCCGGTACGAAGCCCGTCTCCGCGCCGTGCCCACCGGCGGGTCCGTCAGCGTCCATGACGACGAGCTCACGGTGAGCAACGCGGACGCCGTAACGTTGATCATCGCGGCCGCTACGAACTTCGTCAACTACAAGGACGTCAGCGGGGATCCTGCGGCGAGCGCGGAATCCGCGATGGGAGGCGCGATCGGGCTTCCGTTCGAGACGCTCCGGACAGCCAGCATCAAAGAGCACCAGCGGTTGTTCCGCCGTGCTTCGCTGAATCTTCCCGCTGGACCGAATTCGGCCTTGGCTACCGATGAGCGGCTGAAGGCGTTCGACGGCTCTAACGATCCCGCGCTCGCCGGGCTTCTATTCCAGTTTGGCCGCTATGTTCTGATCTCCTCGTCCCGCGCCGGAGGCCAGCCTGCCAACCTGCAAGGGATCTGGAACAAGGACATGAATCCCATGTGGGATTCCAAGTACACCACCAACATCAACACCCAGATGAATTACTGGCCCGCCGACGTCGCCAATCTGGGCGAATGCGCAGAGCCGCTGTTCCGCATGATCCGCGAGCTCACGGACCAGGGCGCCGAAACGGCCCGGGAATTCTACGGCGCTCGAGGCTGGGTGCACCATCAGAACACGGATCTCTGGCGCGTGACCGCTCCCATGGACGGACCCAGTTGGGGCGCCTTCACCACCGGCGGCGCTTGGCTCTCCACTCACCTGTGGGAGCACTATCTATACACCGGAGACAAAGCGTTTCTGCGCGAATACTACCCGGTGCTCAAAGGCAGCGCGCAGTTTTTCCTCGACTTCCTCCGGCCCCATCCTCGAAAGGGCTGGCTGGTGACCAATCCCTCCACCTCGCCGGAGAACTTCCCGGCGGGACCGGCCAGCTTACGCTTCTTCGACGAGATCACTACCTTCACCACCGGAACTACGCTCACCGCCGGATCCACCATCGACATGCAGATTCTCCGAGATCTCTTCACCGCCGTCGCCAACGCGGCGGAGATCCTGGGCGTGGATCCCGAACTGCGGAGCAGCGTGCTGGCGGCGAGGTCCAAGCTCGCACCCATGCAGATCGGGCGGAAGGGAAATCTGCAGGAGTGGATGGATGACTGGGACGAGACCGAGAAGAGCCACCGGCACATCTCCGGACTTTGGGGCCTCTACCCTGGCCATCAGATCTCGCCGCGCCGGACGCCCGAATTCGCCAAGGCCAGCCAGGTGGTCCTGGAGCAGCGCGGTCTCACCGGAAACGGCTGGTCCTCGGCCTGGAAGACGGCGTGTTGGGCGCGATTGGGCAATGGGGCCCAGGCAATGGAGAACATCCGGTACGCCGTCCGGAACTACACGACCTCCAGCCTCTTCTCCATCTGCTCGAACGCCATGCAGGTGGACGGAGCGCTGGGAATGACCGCGGCCATCGCTGAAATGCTCCTGCAGTCGGACGGGGGTGAACTCCAGTTCCTGCCGGCGTTCCCGGCCTCCTGGAATGCGGGAGAGATTGCCGGCCTGCGCGCCCGAGGCGGATTCGAGTTGGATTTCAGTTGGGACTCCGGGCGCTTGCGGAAGGCGGCCATCGTCTCCCATCTCGGAATGACCTGCCGCATCCGGACGCCGGGATCGTTCACCGTCACGCGGGGAGGCCAGCCGGTTCCCGCCACCAGGATCGAGGGCGGTTTTGAATTTCCGACCACCCCCGGCGAGAAGTACTCACTGGAACGGATCAACTAATGCCGGCGTGTTATTGGATGGCGATGGTGACCTGGTCGGTAGTCGTGATGCCTCCCATCTGGAGTTGGAGGGGGATCTTGTCGCCGACTGGGGCGCCGGGCGGGACGACGACGTTCAACTGGTCCACACCGACGAATTGCGGGGCGAGGCCAGAGAACAGGACCTGCGCTGAGACGCCACCTACCAGGACCGCCGGCGTTACGATGGTATTCCGCAGTTGGTCGGAAGAGTCGGCGCCGTCGGTAGCGGCGGGTGTCACGGCCCCGAGCCCAGTCGCGTAGACGATGATCGGGTCTCCGCGCTTGGCCGGATGGGTGATCAGGCCGGGGATCGATCCAACCGGCGCGGCGAGGGTGCCGTCCGGGTTGACGGCGATCGCCTGGCCCACGCCGTATTGCACTGCAAAAATGCCCGGCGAGTTGCTCACTACCTGGACATTGGCGGGGGACGATACTACGCCATTGTTCTTCACGACCACGGGGACCAGGCCGTTTGGCACGTTCCAAGGAACCTGGACGTTGATCTGGCCCTTATCGACGAACAATAGCGGCGCAGGGGTGCCGTTAATAGTGAGCGAGACGCCGCCCAAAATGTTCGGAAGTGGAATATGGTCCGCCTTCGACTGTCCCGCGGCGAGGTTCGTGCCGTAGATCGCGACCAATCCGCCCGCCGACACGCCTTGGCCTTTGGCATTGCTGGCGGCGTTGAGAATGCCATTGGGAGTGATGTTGGGAGGGCAGACGGCGCCATTCACCGCGTTGAAGTTCGCGGTGACGGCGCGCGGCTTGGTCATGGTGACGGTCTGTGGGTTGGTGGCGCCGGTCAGGTCGCCGCTAAAGCTCGCGAAGGTGAATCCGCAATTCGGGACGGCGGTCACCTTGACGTCAGTTTGGGGGGCATAGTAATTGTTGACCGACCCGGGATCGGCGGTCAGCGTCCCGCCTTCGGGCGGCGACGCCGTACCAGACAGCAGGTACTGCGGCGTGAATCGGGCCGTATAGGTGGTGTTGCTGTTCGGGGTGGTGATCGTGTGAGTCCGCGCGCCGCCGTCGGACCAGCCGGTAAACGTGTATAGCGTTGCGGCCCCCTGTGGCGAGATTGCGCCGATCGAGTGCGACGAGCCAGGATCCCAACTGAACGTCTGCGGGGCGGTGATGTTGGCGCCGTCTACCGTAATTCCGAGGCCGGGCGGATCGGTAGCGACGGTTACCTGCGTCTGGCCCGCCGGCTTCAGGCTGTAAACATAGGTATAGGTGACCGGTGTTCCACCGGTGTTGCCGCAACCGTCGCATGTGACGGTCTGGGTACCGTTGAGATCGTGTCCGGAGGCTGGAAACGGGAAACCCATTTTCAAGTTGATGGGCGCGAACCGTAACGGGTTGGTGGCGGTGCTGGTCTGCTGCTGGCCGGCGCAATCCTGGACGGAGGTGACGGTCCCGTTCACCGAATCGTTGGATGGCCAGAGGCTCCAGGTGTCCGAGCCAATATCCAGGCTCAGGTTCCAGACGAGGGGGGCCCCCCTGAAGTCGACCTGCGCGCTGGTGTCCGCGGTGTACGTGTTTGTCACCTTGCACCCGAACGACAGAACGGACTTTTCCGAGATCGTAATTTTGCCCGTGAGAGTGCCGATCCAGGCGTAGGTGAGTGAGTTGAAATGGTCCAGGACCAAGGCGCCAGTGACGTGCTGGTCGGTTGTATAGTTCATTCCGGCCACCGGACCGGAGACGGTTCCCGAGCCGACCCCGTGGATGTCCAAGGTGCCGGTCCAGCTTGCCACTGAAGTACGGAAGTCTGTCTGGTGCGGTCCGAACTGCGCGATGGCCGGCAATGCCAGAAAAGCCCAGACTGCGAAGGCGACAATGCAGCGGCCAAGTATGTTCATGGCCCCTCCCAGTGGATATCAGTATAAGCCGGAATCGGGAGGGGATTGAATTCCGGTGGGGAGTATTCAGTGGAACGGACGAACTACTTCCATGCCATGCGGTCGCGCAGAGAGGTGATGTGGGCCAGGTGATGACGGCAGTGCCAGGCGTACAGCGCCAGCGTCAGGTCCAGCCGCATCTGAGTTCCTCGTTCGGGATGCGTAAAGGTCCGCTGCAGTTCCTGGTCGCTCAACGAGCGCAGCAGGACCACCCAACGTTTGTGCAGGCCATCGATCAGGTCAAGCGACGGTTCCACGGGCATGTGCCGCGAATCGGCGGTATCGGCCCAGGCTCCCTCGTGATACGGCTTGACGGTGGGAACGTTTTCCGTCAAGGCCAGCTTGAACCTCACAAAGCTGTTCATATGGCTGTCGGCGAGGTGGTGAATCACCTGACGGACGGTCCACCCTCCTTCGCGGTAGGGAGTGTCGAGTTGCGATTCGCTCAGTCCTGCCACCGCCGTGCGGAGCTGGCCGGCGAGCTCAGCGATGGCGCCGATGTACTGTGCGCGATCTTCAGCCGTTACGGTCGCCGGGGGCTGAAACTTGCCGACCGGGTAACGAAGATCGTTTGCGGCGCGTGTTTGTTCCATAATCAACAGGGTAGATGATCGCCACTATACTTTGCCTGTTGCCGATGGCCGTGCATGTGATCGCGCATCGCGGCGAGCACCTGAGCCATCCCGAAAACACGCTGCCGGCCTTTCGCGCCGCGATCGACGCCGGAGCGGACTTCTTCGAACTCGACGTGCGCACCACCAGCGATGGCCGCCTTGTGCTGATGCACGATGCCCGGGTCGATCGAACCACGGACGGCGCCGGCGAGCTGTCGCGTATGAGTTTCGATGGAATACGGGCGCTCGATGCCGGCATCCGGCGCGATCCCGAGTTTCGCGGGGTACGTGTCCCCACGTTTACCGAAGCGCTCGAACTGGCAAAGGGCCGTTGCGGAGTGTACGTCGATATCAAGCAGGCTCGGGCAAAGGACATTGTCCGCGAGGTGCGGGCAGCGGGCATGGAGCGGCACACGGTCTTCTATGGCGGTCTGGAAACGCTCGCGGCACTCCACCGGCTGGAGCCGGAATGGAAGGTGATGCCCGAAGCGGTGAGCCTCGAAAACCTGGAGAAGGCGCTTGCGCTGCTTGCTCCGACAGTGATGGCCTTCGATGCGCGCGATTTCACGGACGCGTTGATCGCCCGTGCGAAACAGGCTGGCGCGCTGGTGTTTGTTGACCGGCTCGGTTCGCTGGATCGACCCGCGTCGTGGGAAGAGGCTATCCGGCGCGGAGCCGACGGTATCCAGACGGACCATCCCGCGGAGTTGGGAAGCTTTCTGCGGAGCCGGAAATAGGTCAGAGCACGCCTTAATAGCTAAACTGGAAGCATCATGAACCGCCCGGCTCTTTTTGCCCTCGTACTACCGCTGTGCGCGTTTGCGCAGCTTGCTCCGCCGAATGCGGCCGGAGTCAGCATGGGTCACATTCACTTCCTCACGCAGGATCCCGAGGCACACCGGCGCTTCTGGACCATGCTGGGCGCGAAGCCCGCGAAGCCGCTCGGCGCCAATGAAGTCTACAAAGTCCAGAATGTGAACATCCTGGTCCGGAAGCAGGAATCGGCCGGCGGATCGGAAGGTTCGGTAGTGCACCATATCGGCTTCAAGGTGGCCGACTTCGACGGCGCGCTGGCCAAGTGCAAGGCAGCGGGCATCCGGATTATCACGGCGCCCGAAGCGGTGGCCAAGAATCTCAAGGCGAACGTGATGGGGCCGGACTCGGTGAACGTGGAACTGGTGGGCGATGCGTCGCTCTCCGTCCCGATCGCTTTCCATCACGTCCACTTTTACGTGTCGCCGGTGGAAGAGATTCGCGCCTGGTACGTGCGTACGTTCGGCGCGGTCCCGGGTAAGCGCGACATCTTCGAAGCGGCCGACGTGCCGGGGGCAAACCTTTCGTTTTCGCCATCCCAGACCAAACTGGCGCCAACCAAAGGCCGCGCGCTGGATCACATCGGCTTCGAGGTGAAGAACCTGGAAGCGTTCTGCAAAAAACTGGAGGCGGCGGGCGTGAAGTTCGACCGGCCGTTCACCAAGCGCCCCGACCTGGGCATCTCGCTGGCGTTCATATTCGATCCCTGGGGCACTTATATCGAGCTGACGGAGGGGACCGATTAGTGATCGATCGGGCCAAACGCCTACGAGCCTTTCTCGCGCCGACATTCCATTTCTGGATGGAGACCGAGGTTCACGTCTACTGCTTCTCGGTGGCGGCAAACGTGATCCTCTCTTTCTTCCCGTTCGTGATCGTGATGGTGTCCATCTGCAAGTACGTGCTGCACTGGCAGGCGGCGATCGACGCCCTGATACTCGCGCTGAAGGACTATTTTCCCGCCGACATCATCAACTTCATCCGGCCCAACCTGGCCATGGTACAGAGACTGGAGTGGTTGTCGCTGCTGCTGTTGCTGTTCACGGCCAACGGCGTTTTCGAGCCGATGGAGGTGGCGTTAAACCGGATCTGGGGTATCAAAGAGAACCGGTCGTACCTGAGGAACCAGGCGGTGAGCTTGATGCTGATCTTCGCCTGCGGAACCCTGGCGCTCGTGTCGGCGACAGCCACGGCGCTGAACCAGGCCATGATGCGCAGCATGGGCTGGACGGACGCGGGACTGCAGGCGTTTCTGGGGGCGTTCGCATTCAAGATCGCGGCAATTCCGCTGGCGATGCTAATGCTGTTTCTGGTCTACTCGTTTCTGCCGAACGGCAAAATGCCGGTGAAGCGGACCCTTCCTGCCGCTGTTGGCGTCGGGCTGCTGCTCGAACTGCTGAAGTACTTGAACCTGCTGCTGTGGCCTTGGCTGCAGGTGAAATTCCGGCGGGAGTACGGACCGTTTATTTATTCAGTCACGATCATCTTCTGGTCGTTTTTTGCGGCTATGCTGGTGCTGGCGGGTGCCGAATGGGCAGCCAGGAAGGAAGAATCGTCAATTCGGCAAGAGAAAGATCTGGCTCTCGCGCAACCAGTAGAATAAAGGTTTTAGCAATGGACTACATGACGGAGATCGCCGCGACAGCCATGCCGTACCTCATGGGCGATCCTGTGGTCAGCCCGGTTGTCGAAAGCACCACTGAGGAAATTGAAGCGGCGCTGAAGATAGAGATGGGTTGGAGCAGGTTCCTGGACATCTGGCGGGACGGAACGGCTCAGGCGCGCTGCGAATTGTTGACTGACCTACTGTACCGGCGCCCAACCATCGCCGCTACCCTGGTTCGAACGCTGCCCGGCGGGCAGTATCCCAGTCTTCTCGAGCGACTTGCGAAAGAGATCCGGAACTCGGCGCCGCACGCCGGTCTGGACCTGTACAGGGACCTTCCGGAAGAAGATCTGCTGCAAATGTTGTTGCTATCGCCGGAGCGGGTACTGATGCTCTCCGAGATACTTGCGGTGCCGGTGCCGTTAGGCACGGCCGAACACGTGTTGTGGTCTGCCGCACACAACGCCACGCAGTCGGATTCCCTGAAACTCCCGTACCTGATGTCGCGATTGTCCCGACTGAGGGAACGGTTGGAACTGGTTGCCCGGACCATCGAGCGCTGCAAGGATCCTGCCGTGCGCAGGGGCTATACGAACTACCGCACGACGGTGGACAGTGAAGTGGCGCAAACCGAAGAGAGCATGCGCCGGCTGGAGCAACTGCTGGCCAGTCTGCGAACCAATACCGGGAAGCCGAAGAGGACCAAGCGGTCGGCGTTTCAAGTGAAGTGCCGGCAGCGGACCTCTGCGGCAAGCTGCTGAATTACTCGCAGCGCAGGGCGACGTTGGGGTCCACCCGCATGGCCCGTCGAGCCGGGATCCAGGCAGCGGCGATCCCCGCCAACATCAATGTGGCCGTCACAGCGGCGAAGGTGGGCAGGTCCATCGGCCTGACCTCATATAACTGGGATTCGAGGAGCCGCGTCAAAGCGACGGCTCCAGCCAATCCGATGGCACAGCCGATCGATAACAGGATCATCGCCCTGCCCACCACGTCGGTCAGTATGCGGATACCCGACGCGCCTAAAGCGATGCGAATACCGATATCGCGAATCCTCTGATTCACCGAACAGGACAGCACCCCGTAAACGCCCGCTGCCGCCAGCAGAAGCGCGATTGCGGCAAAGGCGCCCAACAGCAAGGTATAGAACCGGGGTTGGGCAAGGTTGTTCGACAGGATGACGGGCATGGCCAGCAGATCGACGACAGGCTGATCGGGATTGGCCGCGCGGATGGCCGACTGGAGCGCGACGGATGCGGATGACAGTTCGGCGGATTGCGCGCGCACCACGATGGTAGTCGCGAACGGCGCGAACGAGAACTGACGGTAGTCGCGATAGAGTTCGGGCTCGGCTTTATCGGCCAGGTTCAGTGCCTTGATGTCATTGACCACGCCGACGATTTCCAGCCAGAGTCCCTTCTCGACCGGCGCCATGGTGACGCGTTTTCCAATGGGGTCCTGGCCAGGGAAGTAGCGGCGGGCGAGGCTCTGGTTGACGAGGGCAACCTGCGGCGCATCGGCGGTGTCGGATTCGTTGAAGACACGCCCGCTTTGCAGGGTGACTCCCATGGCCCGGAAATAGCCCGGGCTGGCCGTTCGCAGTTTGACGAGTTGACGTTCGCCCTGGGGAGCGGGCCGGCCCTCGACGGCAAAGTGGGAATTCGCGTCCACACCCGCCAGCGGGAGCGGTGCGATGAGGCCCACGGAGTTGAGTCCCGGAGCGGCGGCGACCTTTTCGAGGAGGCGTGCGTAGTAAACCGGTTGCTGCTTCCGATCCGTGACCGTAGGCGGCAGAGGCACGCGCACAGTCAGGACGCGATCGGGCTTGAAACCCGGATCGACCGCCATCAGGCGCACGAGGCTTCGGAGCATGAGGCCGGCGCCGACGAGCAACACCAGTGAGAGCGCCGTTTCGGCGATGACCAGGCCGTGACGAATCCAGTTCGAGTGCGACACGGAACCTCGACTTCGCTGTTTGAGGGCGCCCTGAAGGTCGAGCCGCACGGCCTGAAGGGCCGGTACCAGGCCGAAGATGAGTCCAGTGGCCACGGACAAGACAAGCGTGAACAGCAGGACGGCCCAGTCCAGGCGGGTCTGATCGAGTCTCGGGATCCCGAAGCGGTCCGGGTAGGCGCGAACGATGGCGGAGGCGGCGACTGCGCCCAGGATGGATCCGGCCAGACCGCCGAGCAGCGCAAGAGCGGCGCTTTCCGTGAGCAACTGGCGGACGACGCGCATGCGTCCGGCGCCGAGGGCGGCGCGAATGGCCATCTCGCGAGTCCGTCCGGCGCCGCGGGCCAGCAGCAGGTTGACAATATTGAAACAGGCGATGAGGAGCACGAAGGCAACGGCTCCCAGAATGACGAGCAAGGCCGGGCGGGCACGCGCGGTGACCTGGTCATGGACCGGAGTGATCCGGACGGTCCAGCCCTTCTTAACATCGCCGGTAGAAGTGCTACGGAAGACACCCTCGAGGGCGGTGCGGGCCTGCGCCACGGTCGCGCCGGGTTTCAGACGGACCAGGCAGGGCCAACGCTCTTCGCGATTTCCTTTCTCGGCGGCCGTGAGCTGCCAGGGGATGTAGTATTCGTAGCGCTGACTGAGGAAGAAGTCGGTGGGCAGGACTCCGGCGATGGTGTGGGCCTCCCCATTCAACATCAATTGAGTGCCGACGACGGCGGGATTGCGGGCGAAGCGGCGTTTCCAGAGACGGTCAGTGATCAGAACTGCGCCGGGTGCACCGGGCCGGAATTCATCGGGACGGAGTGAGCGGCCAAGCACGGTCCGGACGCCGAGCAGGGGCATCATCTCCTGCGCGATCTTGGCGCCATAGACGTTCTCCGCGCCTTCGGGACCCGTGATGGTGGCGTTGTGCCAGCGGGACAGGGCAGCCTGCGAGAAGACGTTGCCGCTTTGCACGAATGCATCCAGATCGACTGCGGAAACACCGGAAGGTTGTCCGCGGGGATTGACCTCGTCCACCTGGTAGAGGCTGGCCGGATCCGCGAATGGAAGCGGGCGCAGGAGCACCGCGTTCACGATGCTGAAAACGGCGCTGTTGGCGCCGACCCCGAGGGCGAGGGTCAGGAGCACGAGCGTAGTAAAGCTCGGCGCGCGCAAGAGCATGCGGACGCCAAACCGAAGGTCCTGTATGAGGGCTGACATTATCTTTGTTCCTTTTGACACCGTTCCGGGCTAGGAAGTGCCGCCTCAGAGCCGGAGCGCAGGGTTGCCGAGATCCGCGTTCGGTTTTGTTTTCATGGTGAGGGCGGACAGCGGCGACGGGAGCGGTATTTGGGACCGGCGATTGATGTAGGCGCGAACCTCGGCCGCCACTTCTTCGAGTTTCTTGGCGGTCATTGGAGCGGCCTTCGGCTGCTCGGTGGTGCTGGCGGCGGTCGCCAGCTTGGGGGCAGTGCGGACGCGGGTAGCCTGGAACTGGCGGAGCGCCTGGTAATAAGAACGCTCGGCTTCCTTGATGTGCTTTTCGAGTTTTTCGAGGACGTTGGAGCGCTGCGTGTAGACGGCGAGCAGCCGGCCATCCGGAGAGGCGTCCGACGAATCGGGAGCGGTGAGGATTTCCTCGAAGGCTTCGGCCTGGAGGCGCTCGAAGCGGATCAGGGCCCAGCGGGCCTGGATCATACGATCGACAAGGAAGGCTTGGTTTTCGCCTTCCGGAAGGAACTCGGCGCGGAGGCGGGCGGCGAGTTGGTCGAAGGACTCCTGGCTCTCGTGAGGCAGGACGGCGGATTGCCGGGGCGTCGATACTGTCGCAGTAGGACTCATTCCATCCTCACTGTATCAGTCGGGTGTCAAGTGTCCGGGCGAAGTGGTGCGGCGGTTGTTTCCGCGCAAGTGGTTGAATTAATGATAGTTGGAATCCGGCTTGAGCTGTGGAAACTCGGTGTGAACGGCCCTGTGGAGGAACCCTGGAACGGGGGAGAAGAGAGGGGAAAGCGGATCCCGCGCTACCCGTTGGTTTACAGTGGCAGTGAGTGCAGCTATCCGAGTTCGACTACCACCTTCCAGAGGACCTGATTGCGCAGCAGCCGCTGGCGGACCGGTCGGCTTCCCGGATGCTGGTGCTCCACCGCAGCGAGGGCCGGTGGGAGGACCGGCGATTCGAGGAACTGCCCGAGTTTCTGCGGGAGGGCGATTGCCTGGTGCTGAACAACTCGCGGGTGTTTCCGTCGCGGCTGTTCGGCACTCGCGAAGGCACGCATTCGCTGCCGGTGGGCAAGAACAATCCCAAGCGCTGGCAGAACCTGACCGGGCGTGTAGAGGTGTTCCTGACGCATCCCATCTCGGCGGACCGGAAGACGTGGGAGGCGCTGGTCCGGCCCGGACGCAAGATGCGGATAGGCGAGCGGGTCCACTTTGGCGACGCGCTGCGGGCCGAGATCGTGGGGCGCGGCGAGTTTGGTGAACGGACGATCCGATTCGAATGCGACGGCGATCTCTACGATGTGCTGGAGCGGATCGGGCACGTGCCGCTGCCACCCTACATTCACCGGGCCGACCGGGACGAGGATCGCGAGCGATACCAGACGGTGTTTGCGTCGCGGACCGGGTCAGTGGCGGCGCCGACGGCTGGGCTCCACTTCACGCCGGCGGTGCTGGAACGATGCCGGGCGGCCGGGGCCGAGACCGCCTACGTCACTCTGCACGTGGGGCTGGGAACGTTCCAACCCATTCATACCGAGACGGTCGAGGAAGCCCGGCTGCATGCGGAAGACTACGAGATCGACGAAGGCAACGCCGCGCGGATCCGTGGGGCGAGCCGGCGCCTTGCGGTTGGAACCACCACCACGCGGACGCTGGAGACAGCCGCAGCTGCGAGCGGCGAGGTCCGGGCCTGTTCCGGCGAGACCAGCATCTTCCTGTATCCAGGTCACCGCTTCCGCGCGGTGGACGCGATGCTGACCAACTTTCACCTTCCGAAGTCGAGCCTGCTGGTGTTGGTGAGTGCGTTCGCCGGCCGCGAACTGACACTAGCGGCGTACCGCCACGCGGTGGAGCAGCGGTACCGGTTTTTCAGTTACGGCGACTGCATGTTGATCTTGTAGTCGAGACAGTCCGCCGAGGCTTCACTTTTGAGTCGTATGTGAAGCGGGCCAGGATGTGTACTCCTCATGAGTCTCGGCGCGATCTTGCCGTTGAAGGCGCTCTTCTCGCGCTAATCCGCACGGGCGAGGGTCTCCTCCAGCGCGGCGATCTTCGACGCACTGCCCCTGGGTCGCCGCCGCACTGCTCTGCGCCCTTCCCGCGCCCCAACCATCAGCATCCCAGGCCGCCTCGCCCATGACCGACTATGAGCGTGGTCTGATATAAGCACATTGGAGATCCATAGTGTCCAACCTTACGCGACACCCTTTCGTTGTTCTTGCATTCACTTTCGTAGTGATGTGGGCCTCGGCATGGATGGGTACTCGAATTCGCCGGATGAGGAACGCCGAGGACAATGCTGAGCGCGAAGATCTCGGCACGATCCAGGGTGCTGCACTCACGTTGTTGGCACTGCTGATCGGATTCACCTTTTCCATGGCCGTCGGGCGGTACGATCAGCGCAAGAACTGCGAGGAAGTGGAAGCGAATTCAATCGGCACGGAATATCTTCGGGCCGACCTGCTACAGGCCGCTGATGCCGCCCGAGTGCGCCAACTCTTGAAAGCCTACACTGAGCAGCGTGTCTTGTTCTATAGCACCGCCGATGCGGACAAGCTTGCGCAGATCGATACTTCCACTTCGGCGTTGCGGCACGAACTCTGGTTCGCCGTTCGGTCGTCAGCAACCGCGCAGCCGTCCCCTATAACAGCCATGGTGGCTTCGGGCATGAACGACGTGCTGAACTCACAAGGATATACCCACGCCGCGTGGGAGAACCGAATACCCGTCGCAGCGTGGCTTCTCATGGTGCTCATTGCTATCGCCTGCAACACGATGGTCGGGTACAACACACATCAGCTTACGGGAAGGTTTCGGCTGGTGTTCATCCTCCCGGCGATTGTAGCAGTCTCATTCTTTCTGATCGCCGACATGGAGAGTCCCGCGCACGGCGTTATTAGTGTATCGCCGGAAAACCTGATGCGCGTCGCCAACTCGATGCAGCCGCAGTAGTCCGCGAACATCCACACTGAGATGTCGAGGCTGGGGATTGTTCGATGTGGGGTGGAGACGATGGCTGGAGTGGAGCGGCCCTGCGCCATGGCGACTTACGCGGCCTTTTCGCCGCTACGGCGAGCCTTGTAAGCCGCTATTAACGGGGAGGCCATGGTGCTACAAAACTGTCCATCAGATCTTGATCTTGTGATACTAGAAGCATGATCTCCCGCCGCGCCCTGTTGGGGGCCGGGGTTGCGCTGGCCGGCTGCCAGAAGAAGCGCAGCACCGGATTCCCGGGCTATGCCTTCGTAGCCAACGAAGAAGGCCAAGCCATCGCCGCAGTGGATCTGACGGCGTTCGCGGTGATCCGGCACATCCGCCTGAACGGACGACCCACCGAGGTGGTATCCGGGCCGGCGACGCACTCGGTATTCGCGCTGACTCCGGATACGGGCACGATCCACGAGATTCCGACGGACCGCCTGGAAGTTTCGCGCAAGGTACAGCGCGGATCGGCGGCCGTGTCGATGCGCCTGAACGGGAAGACGCTGGTAGTGGTGTACCGCTCGCCCCGCAAGATATCCGCGCTGCGGCTGGACACCCTGCAGCCCGAGTGGGAAGCGGCCCTGCCGGGCGAGGCCTACGACCTCGACGTCAGCCTGGACGGGAAGACCGCGGCGATCAGTTTCGGCCGTGAGGGCCGCATCGCGCTGATGGACACGGCCACCCGCAAGGTCCGACCGATCACCACCTCCACGGAGATGGGGGCGGTGCGATTCCAATTCGACGGGAGGGCACTCATCGCCGCCGACCTGGGCCGGCGCATGCTGCTGATCTACGATGTTGCCACGGCCCGGCTGATCACGCGACTGCCGCTGGCGGTGCGTCCGGACAACCTCTGCTTCAACGCGGATGGCGGGCAGCTCTTCGTCACCGGCGACGGGATGGACGCCGTGGTGGTGGTGTATCCCTATCACACGCCGCAGGTGGCCGAGACGGTGCTTGCGGGACACGGGCCCGCGGCGATGGCCGCTTCGAACACGAAGCCGCCGTACCTGTTCGTTACGAATCCGCCTTCGGGCGAGGTGACCATTCTCAGCATCACTACTCGACGGGCGCTGGCGGTGGCCGCCGTGGGCGCCGAACCCGGGTACGTGGCGGTGACGCCGGACCAGCAATTCGCGTTGGTGCTGAACCGCAAATCGGGCGATATGGGAGTGCTGCGGATCCATGCGGACATCGCCAACCGCGCGAAATCGGCGGGACTGTTCACGATTATCCCGGTGGGTTCCAAGCCGGTGAGCGCGACGATCCGCGAGGTTTAGAAACGGATCAGGCTGTCTTCGTCTTTGTGTCGGTCTTGACCCGGTCCATGTACTTCAGGGTACGGAGGTCGAGGCGTATCATGTCGCCCGTCTTGACGAACTGGGGCACCATCACTTCAACGCCGTTTTCGAGCTTGGCGGGTTTGAACGTGCTGTCCACTTGTTGGTGCATGGCGGGGGCGGTGTCGGAGATCTTCACCTCGAGGTAATCGGGGAACAGCACCCCGATGGGGCTGCCGCCGGCGAACTCGACACCAAGACGCATGCCGGCCTCGAGGAACTGGCCTTGCGGGCCGATCTTGTCCTGGTGTACCTCGCTCTGCTCGTAGGTGTCAGGATTCATGAATACCCACTGCTCGCCATCGGCATAGAGGAACTCGAGCGTCTGGCGTTCCACCGGGATGGTGTCGAGTTTCAGGTCGGAACGGAAGCTATGCTCCCAAAACGTTCCGGTGGACAGGCTTTGCAGGCGTGCGTGGGTAGCGCCTCCCATTTTGCCCTGGCCGGGATGGTATTCGGCGGATACCACTTTGTAGTCCTGGCCCTGGTATTTGATCGCCATTCCGGGGCGTAACTGCGATGCGATTATCATGCTCACCTCGCGTAATCGCGGACGTGAAATAGTTTATCTCCAGCGGGCTCGAAGGGGAAGAGATACGATGTGATATTGTGCCAGTGGCATGATCCTGAGTAGTCGCATAAATATGCAAGGGACGTTGTAGGCGGGTCCATGCAGCGGGGCGCCTCTCAGAATCCAAAGAAGGGAAAATGACCATGATGCGTTTGCCCGTAAACCTGCTCCTTGCCGTGCTGCTCTGTGGAGGCCCTCTCGCTGCGCAAAACCGGCCGCGAATCATCGTTCTCACCGACATCGAGAACGAGCCAGACGATGCCGAATCGCTGGTCCGCTTCCTGACCTATTCGAACCAGTGGGATGTGGAAGGACTCGTCGCCACCACTTCCATACACCAGCGCGACAAGACGGCCGCGTGGCGAATCCGGCAGACCATTGAGGCATACGCGAAGGTCCGCGACAATCTGCTCAAACACGAGCCGGGCTTTCCTGAAGCCTCCTATCTGCTCTCGGTGCTGCGCGAAGGACTTACGTCGTTCGGAATGGCCGCGGTGGGCGCGGGGAAGGACTCGCCGGGCTCGGAACTGGTGATTAAGGCCGTGGATCGCGACGATCCCCGGCCGGTTTGGGTGCTGGTTTGGGGCGGGCCGAACGTTTTGGCGCAAGCGCTCTGGAAGGTGCGGGCTACACGTTCGCCGGACGACGCGGACCGGTTCGTTTCGCGCCTGCGCGTATACACCATCTCCGACCAGGACGACAGCGGACCGTGGATTCGCAGGACCTTTCCGAAACTGTTCTACATCGCGAGTCCGGGAATCCATTCCGGCGGAGCCTACCATCAAGCCACCTGGAGCGGCATCAGCGGCGATCGGTTTCATGGCCGCTTCACCGGCGCGGACTTCAGCCTTGTAGATAATCCGTGGCTGGAGAAGAACATCCGCAGCAAAGGACCGTTGGGCGCCGAATATCCCGCGGCCAAATTCCTGATGGAGGGCGATACGCCGACTTTCCTGTACCTGATCGACAACGGATTGGGCAGTCCGGAGCATCCTGATTGGGGCAGTTGGGGCGGACGCTACGAGTTCTACACGCCGCGGCTTCGCAAGTGGTTCCAGGAGCCGGAGACGCGCCCGTTCTGGAGCGATGCCGAGGACGAGGTGCTGGGAGTGGACGGAGAGTGGCACCAGAGCAACAAAGCCACCATCTGGCGCTGGCGGTCAGCCTACCAAAACGATTTCGCCGCCCGCATGGACTGGACGATCAAACCCTACGCGGAGGCAAACCATCCTCCTGTTGCCAAAGCTGGCGCATGCCGCCCAGTTACCCGTCAGGTCCGGCGAACGAGTAAACCTGAGCGCGGAAGGTTCCAGCGATCCGGACGGCCATGCTCTGTCGTACCAGTGGATCTATTACGGCGAACCCGGGACGCTGCCGTTGCCCACCAGCCGGACCGGCGCCCCGTTGACGATTGAGAACGCGGGTGAGAAAAATGCGTCGTTCACCGCTCCAATGGTCGCCAAGCCCGAAACGATGCACTTCATATTGGCGGTTACCGATCGCGGCACGCCGCCGCTGACCCGTTACCGCCGCATCATCGTGACAGTGTATCCAAAATGAATGCCGGCTCCGCCATCGGAGCAGAGCCGGCCCAAAGATCGCTTCGGATCAGAACAGGAGCTTCAGCGCCAACTGGCCGATGCGCGGATCCATGGCACTGGTGATGCTCCCGAAGCCGCTCGCGCTCTGACTCACAATCGGATTGTTGAAATTAGTGTGATTGAGAGTATTGAAGAATTCACCGCGGAACTGCAGGCGGAAGTGCTCCCCCTTCAGCGGGAACTCCTTGAAGATGCCCGTATCCCAATTCACCAGGCCCGGTCCCGTCAGCGCGCCCTTGCCGAGGTTGCCGTAGGTACCGATGGCGGGGAGACCGAAGGACGATGGAATCAGGAAAGGAACGCAGGTGCTGGCGCCCGTGCAAGCACCGGTGCCGTAAACTTCGCCGCCGAGATAGTTGGCACGGTCACTGCCGATGCCGGTCTGGGTCTGGTCCTTGCCGGCCAGGATCGTCAACGGCCCGCCGCTCTGAGCGGTGAAGATGCCGGTGATCTGCCAGCCGCCAATCGCCGTCCGCACAAAGGCGTTGGTATGTGACAGCCTCGGCAGGTCATATACGTAGGAGAGCACAAAGCGATGGCGGTGGTCGAACTCCGAAGGGCCGCGGTCGTATTGATGACGGCCAGACCAATTCCACGGAATCGGCGAATTGCTGCCTTGCCCCACGCCGGTGATTCCCATGTTGGCGGGCGTGTCGTCGATCGACTTCGACCATGTGTAGTTGCCCATCAGCGTGAAGCCCTTCGAATAGTGCTTCTGCATTGTGAGCTGGAGCGAATTGAAGCTCGAGTTGATGTCGAAACCAGCCTGACTTATTGAGCCGTAGGGCTGGAACATGCGCCGTGCGTCCGTGGAGAGTTTCGAGCCCGCGGTGTAAACGGCCGGGTTCAGCTCGATCGCCTCCCCCAGGCGGCGAACCGTGCGAGCCAACATAAGCCACGCGCGCCACCCAGTCGCTGGCCACCTGCCGCTCCAGGATGAGATTCCAATTGTAGATGACCGGTGTGAATGCCTTGCCTCCGTTCGCCGGATCATAGGTGATCACCAGGACCGGTCCGGGGAACGCCGAGTCCTTGGGCGGCGGCCATGGAGCAGGATAGGGATTCGTGATCCCCAAGTATGGGTTCGAGAACGTGCCCTGCGGCTGCGTCAGACTGATCTGCGGGCTGAAGGGCGTGAGGTCCACGAAGCGGTTGTTGAATACGCCCGGCTGCAGCGCGTCATAGAAGATCCCCGAGCCTCCGCGCAAGCTGGTCTTGTTGTCGGATGTCAAAGCGTAAGCGAAGCCGACGCGCGGCGAGAAGTTGTCGTAAGCGGGAGTTTGGCCGTAGAACGGCATTCCCGAGTCGCCCGGGAACAGCAGGCCGGGAGGGGCGTTGATGTAGACCTTAGAGCGCACGCCGGCGTTGAAGTCCGACACCGAGAACTGCTCCATGCGATTCTGCGTTTCTTTCCAGGGGAAGAACGGTTCCCAGCGCAGGCCGAGGTTGAGAGTCAGCCGGCTGTTGACGTGGTAGTCGTCGTGAACGTACAGGCTGTAGCTGTACAACGAGTTGTCCTTGTACTCGCCGTAGCCCTGTGCAAAGGTGCGGACATAGCCAAGCTCGAAACTGGCGAGAGCGTTGTTGGTGTTGTCGGCGGTGAAGCCGAACGAGCCCGACGTACGGAACAGGTTGCGCAGAAGCACCTGCCCGCGAATGGCCGCACCGCCGAAGGCGATGTTGTGCTTGCCCTTTACCCAGTTCACGTCGTCGTTGATGTTGTACTGGTTGCGAATGAACTGGGCCGGATCGGTCTGGCCTTGGCTGAAGAAGCCAGAAACCGAGATTCCGTTTAGTGCCTTGGTGCCGGGCTGCCAGATGTTCACCCCCAGGTCGGCCAGGTTGATGGTGGTTGGCGACGGGCCGCGATTCGACGTTTCGCGGCCGTAACTGGCGCGGAATTCGTTCAGCAGGGTTGGCGAGAACACGTGCGTTTCGCTCACCATCGCGTTCTGCGAGTAGATCTCGGAGAAATTCGCGTTCGCGAGGTAGTTGGTGTCCTCGAGGAACGCCTGGTTTTGGAACTTGTCGATGAAGTAGCGCACCGAAAGCCGGTCTTTATCGGAAAAGTTGTGGTCCTCGCGGGCGAGGATTTCGTTGAAGTTCTGCGCGAGAGGCGTGGAATAGAAGATGCGCCCGTTGCCGCTGGATTGCACCGGCAGGTATTTCATGAAGTTGAGAGCCGCCGGGTCCAGGCGGGACGTCGGGATGATATTGCCGGCAAAGGGAGTGCCGGTCTGCGGGTCCAGCACCGGGGTCGCCTTGCCGAACGGGTTCGCGGGATCCGACGCACTGAGCGTGTTTGAGAAATCCCCCTTGAGGTTCTGGGCCAACGGCACGTAGGCGCTGGAGGTGTTGCCGACGTTCCGAATCGGCGTTCCCTGATAACCGAAGAAGAAGAAGTCCTTGTTCTTTCCGTTGTAGAGTTTCGGAATGATGACCGGACCGCCGAACGTGCCGCCGTACTGGTTGCGTTTCAATTGGTCGCGCTTGGCGGCGAAGAAGTTCCGGGCGTTGAATTCCGCGTTCCGGACGAATTCGAGCGCCGAGCCGTGGAACTCATTTGTGCCCGACTTGGTGACGACGTTCACGACGCCGCCGGCGTTGCCGCCGAACTTAGCCGAGTAGTTCGAGGTCTGAACGCTGAACTCCTGCAGCGCGTCGGGGAACGGGAACGGCTGGTTTACGTTCGTATAGATATCGTTGTTGTAGCTGCCGTCGAGACGGAAACTGATCTGATTCTGCCGGCTGCCATTTGTGGAAACGGTAACCACGGCGGGGAATGTCTTTGTGTTGCCCTGGTCCGCATCGTTGCCGGGAGCGGGGATCGCACCGGCGACAACCAACAGGAGCGAGGCGGCATTGCGGCCGTTCAGAGGAAGATCGACCACGCGCCGTTGATCCACCACCGCGTTGGTAGTCGCGGTGGTCGTATCCACCTGTATCGCGGCTGCGCTCACCTCCACCTTCTCGACGTTTTGTTGGACCGATATCGTCTGGTTAACGGTCAGGCTCTGGTCAGCCTGGAGTTCGACGCCCTTGCGGGTAGCCGGGCTGAATCCGGCGCCCTCGACGACGATCGTGTAGCTGGACGGGCGCAGCGAGGGTACCACGTAGTAACCTTGCTCATTGGTTGCGGTTTCACGAGACGCGGATGTGCGTTCGTCAGTGATGCGGACTTTGGCCGAGGGGACTACAGCGCCGGTTGCATCCGTCACTGTTCCAACAATGGTTCCGAAGCCTTGGCCGTAAGCGATGCCGGAGACAAGCAGCATGAGCGCGGCCTGTAGGACGGGTTGGACCGATCGCAATCGTTTTGACATTCGAGGTCACCTTTCTTCGGCAACCTGCCAGGGGGTTCATGCCGATATGCATAATTATGCACATCAGGCCACAAACAAAAGACAACCCCTGAAAGATTGCTTCACAACAGTATAGCTGGCTCACCGGAATTTGCACGGCCCAGTCCGGCGATTCGTGTGAAATAGGTGCTGTAGGGCTCGTGCTGTACCTGGTAGAAAGGCCGCAGGCGGACGCTGCCGCCCCGGATCGCGCAATCGAACTCGAGCGGCTTTCCCGGAACCGGCGTCATCGGCCCGAAAGCGGAGCGGAGCAGCGGCGGCGGATCGACCGCCACCAGCATTAAAGGTCCATACATCAACGCCACCGTGTTCGGGTCACGGTCGTCCACCGGCGCCGTCCGAAACGAGAACGGCAGCGTGAGTTCGACAAAGTCGCCCTTACTCCAGCGGCGAGTCAGCGTCGCAAACCTGCCCGGTTCCAGACTGACGCGCGCCGGGCGGCCGTTAACTGTGAGTTGCGCTTGCCGATCGAGCCATTCCGGGATGCGCAAACGAAGATCGAACTCCACCGCAGCCGACGGCTCGACCCGAAGCTCGATGTGGCCGGATTCCGGATAGTCTGTGTTCTGGACCAGTTTCACTGGAACGCCACTGGTCTTCCAGTTGACCTCGCTGGCTGCGTAGAGGTTGACCGAAATGCCGCGCGGATCTTCGAAGTAGATGTTGAGAGGATAATCGGCTACGGACTGAATCAGCGTCCCGGCGCAACACGGCCACTTGAGTTGGTAGTACTTCTTCTGCGCCTGGGCCTGGTAGTCGGAGTAGTAGAAATAGCCGCCATCGCTGTCGGGATGGAGCGCGCCGAGAATCGTGTTGTACAGCACGCGCTCAAGACCGTCGCCGTATCTCGCTTCGCCCGTAAACATCGTGAGATAACGAGCAAGCTTGGCATGCGCGTAGTAGCAACAAGGTGTTTCAAAGTGATCACGGGTGCTGGTGAGGCTCGCGGCAAGTTCGCCCGAGTGAGGTTTGACGAACATCTCTCGAGGAGCCCAGGCTCCGGAAGCGTACTGCTGCGTTTGCTCGAGCATGTCCCACGCGTTGCGGATCGCACGAAAATACCTGTCATCGCCGAGCATCTCAAACGCCTTCGCTGCTGAACTCAGGGCGATCACGTGGCTGTAACCATGCTTGCCGGGCAAGACGTTCTCACCGTTGGAGAGGGGATCGAAGAATCCTTTGTCGAGCAAATAGGTTTTGCCGAGATCCAGGAAGCGGCGGTCGCCGGTCACTTCATAGGTTTTGAACAGATTCTCCGGCAGCACGTACGGCTCGTCGTAGGGTGGGTTGCGGACGCCCACGCGGTCAAACGTGTGATCCGGAATGAAGCGCTGTGCGGCCTGGATCACGCGCGGCAGCAGGGAGCGTGCCTGGGCCGCTCCGCCCAACCGGGCGGCGTCGATCAAGCCGATTTCGTATTTATCGAGAATGTAACAGGCCCAGGTATCGATTGCCTTTTTGCCGGCGTAGGGATTGCCGTCTCTTTCGAATGTGGCCCCATAGCCCGCCACCAGTCGCCGCACCTTCGCCGCGGCATTGGCATCGCCCGTGGCAGCGTGAATCCGCGATAGCCCCGAGATGAACTGTCCGATGAGGTGGCCCGGAACAAACCCGTCCGCATCGTACCAGCCTCCCATGTCGCGTCCCGGGGCCGGCATCCCGGCGCGCTGACGATAGACTTTCAACAGTCGATCCTCGTCGAGCGCCAGAAAGTGCGCGCGAAGCCGATCGTACATCAAGGCCAGCGGCCCGCCCGTCAGCCGGACTTGGTGGTAGGCAAACTCGCGCAACCGGACGCGTGTGGGAGCCGCCAGCGCCGCGGCGCCCGCGCTGCCCAAAAACATCCTTCGCGAGAGCATATGCTCCATTATTCTCTGCCTGAGGCCGCGCCTGCGGGACTGACCACTATGACGGCTGGTCAGCCGCACGGCGCGTGGCTCAAACGCCATCCCCGGTTCATGGTATGTTCCCACGGCGACTCCTTGCGGAGCGTCGAGGATCTGATCGCGGCCGTCGAGTTCCTCGCAGCGCGCTGGAGAACCCTTTGCGAGATGCTTTGCGTCCTTTGCGAACCTCCCGCTCACATGCGAAGATGAGCAAATCGTGGCCATCGTCTACACAGTTCAACAAGGCGACCACATCTCCAGCATTGCCGAACGCTACGGCTTCTTCAATTGGCGCATCATCTGGAACGACCCCCAGAACGCAGAACTCCGCCAAAAACGCCCCAACCCCGACGTACTCTTCCCCGGCGACGAAATCGTCATCCCAGACAAAAAACCAAAGACCGAATCGCGCGAAACCGGCAACGTCCACGTCTTCAAAGTCCCCGCCGCACCGCTCAAACTCCGCCTCCGCATCGAAGACTTCGACAACAACCCGATCCCGAACCTCGCGTGCGAAGTCGAGATCGACGGCGATACGCGTCAGGTCACAACGGACGGCGACGGCTTCCTCGACCTCGACATTCCCCGTGCCGCCAAAGAAGGACGCCTCCGCAATGAAACGATCGGCATCGACGTGCCACTAAAGATTGGGCACATGGATCCGTCTGAAGAGGACAGCGGCTGGGTCGCCCGTTTGGTTAACCTCGGCTATCACGGCGGAGCCGTTGGAGACCTTTCGGACGAACTATTGCCGGCTGCTATCGAAGAGTTCCAGTGCGACCATGGCTTGAAAGTGACGGGACAACTCGATGAGGCGACCCGATCCAAGCTACTCGAAGTTCACGGAAGTTGACCCACGTGCGCGCCGATGAAGCAACAGACACCGGCCGAAATCATTGCGGATGCGGAAGCGGGGTTGGTCGCGTCGCACGCGCTGCTCGAACGTCCGCCGATGCTCGTCGCCCCAACGACCGCATCCAAGTTCAACACCCTCAGCCTCTCGCTCAGCCCGCTCGCCTGCTCCAGCCTGAAGGACGCGGCCTTCGAGTTCGATTCATCGTTCCCGAAACCGAACGTCACCCCGATCCTCGCTCGCCTGCCCGCGCTTCGCGAAAAACACAAGCAGGCCGGAAAACTGCCGCTGCTCGCCCTGTTCGGACACGCCGATCCCACCGGCGACGACGAATACAATAAGAAGCTCAGCGGACGCCGCGCCACGTCGATTTACGCGCTGCTGACGCGCCGCACCGACCTCTGGGAACAACTCCATCAGCAACCTGCCGGCGGCGACGATTGGAAATCCAAGAACTTCGTCGCCTTCATGAAGGACAACCTTCCTCCCGGAACCCCTGCGCCCGCGACGCGCGAAGAGACCTTCAAGGCCTACATGGACGCGATCTGCCCGTTCACGCTCGCCAAGCAGGATTTCCTCGGGCGCGGCGCCGACGGCGGCGGCAAGGTAGACTTCCAGGGATGCAGCGAGTTCAACCCGATGATGGTCCTGACGGTGGAGGACAACAAAGGGCCCAAGGACGTCCGCGACGCCGACAACACCCCCAACCGCCGCGTCGTCATCTTCCTCTTCCACCCCGGAATCCCGGTGAGCGTCGGCGCCTGGCCGTGCCCGCGCGTGAAGGAAGGAACAGCCGCCTGCCGCAAACGCTTCTTCGCCAACGGCGACGCCCGCCGTGCAGCCGGGACCACTCGCCGCAAGTACTCCGATAAGCAGAACACCTTCGCCTGCCGCTTTTACGACGAGTTCGCTCGCTTCTCGCCCTGCGAGGGAGGGGTCGCCCCGCTGCCGCTCGCCGGACACATCTTCGCGAACTTCGATCTCATCGAAGGCGGACAGAACGTCGATAAAAAAGAGGATCGCCGCAAACGCAGAATCCTCCGCCCCGGCGCCATCCTGCTTCCGAATCTCGACATCGACGAGGATCCCGCGAAGCCCCGCGCGCGCCTTGGCAAACTCGATGCCATCGACGACGAGAAGATCAACGACGGCGACGACGAAACCGAGCCCACGAACTTCAAAATCGCCGAACCCGGCACGCCCGTCGGCAACGCATCCCGCATCGTTCTGGAAGTGGATGAGGCGGACTCGAAGCGCATCCGTATCTGGCATGTCCCGAAAGGCAAGACCCTCAAACAGGGCGTGGTGGTCATCGGCCCCGGAAAGGGCAATCGATTCGTCGTGCAGGACCGCGCCAAGAAGATGCCGCCCAACGGTTGGGAGGAGGAGTTCTTCGTCGAAGCGCTGACGCTCGGCGGCGACGTCGATTCCGGTTCGGGCGCCGATTTCCGTCCTGCCCCGAAGGATCTCGCCCCGCCTCCTCCGGGCGCGCGGCGAACGCCCCTGCCCGACACCTCCGGCGGCTCCGCCGAAAAGCCCGACGTCAACAACTCCGACACGGGCAAATCCACTTACCCGAATGACAAACGGCATGAGGATAAGGACAAAGCGGCGCGCGTGGCCGGCGATGTCTGGCTGAATCTCATCCATGAGGCGGGCGGCGCCCCGAGCCCCGAATTGCGCGACGCCGGCCTGATCACCATCGCGCCGTGGATCATGCTCTGGAATACCCTGCCCACCATACGCGTCTACGTCGTCAGCTTCGAACGCCTTCCCAGGCCAATCGATTTCACGGACTCCATGCGGCTCGAAAATCATTCGACGCTTTGGGATCTGAACATGGCGCTATTCCTCGCGGGCCGCACGCTCCCCCCGGATAGCGACACGCGTCAGCGAATCCTGGCCACCGACGCGAAGCAGATCCGCACCCTCAATGAAGCGGCCTTTTGGGTTGTATCCAGCGACCGCAGCGGTCACGACGCCTTCATCCAAGATCAATTCGAGGTCGGGTATTGCTTCGCGCCCCACAACTCGATGCATGTCGCCGTGAATCTGCCGCGCGTCATGGATCTCGGCGGCGCCACCACCCGGCGCGAAATGTCCATCTGGATACTCGAAGACCTGCCGCACGCCGGCCTCGCGCTGTACAACGGACTCGCCGCCACGCGCAAGAACGGACCGAACCTCGAAATCAACTTCCCCGAAGACGGCGTTACGTTCGGCGGAAATCTCGAAGTGTCGCCGCCGATCCTCAAACCCATGGCCGCCGATCTTCCCGCGGGCGCGGCCGGTCCCGCCATGAAGAAGCACCGCAAGGCGCCGTTCGGAAAGATGATCCTGGGCGATTCCAAAGAACGTCCGGTCACCGATCCGATGCGCCGTTTCCTCCAGGCGCAAAAAGTGCAGCCCGTCCTGCCGCTCGACACCTCATGGCTGTCCGTCGGGCACGTGGACGAGTTCATGAGCTTCGTCCGCGCCAATACCGCGGCGGGCTTCAAGGTCCCGTTCGCCAGCGCGTTCGCCATGAACGAGTTCCTCGACGCCGTCATCGACGTCAATCGCGATGCCACGATGCACGCCGGCTGCTATCACGCCATCCCCGGCAAACCCACCGAGTACGCCGAAGTGTCGGTGGAAATGTTCCGCTTGCTGAACGCCGCGGACGCGAACCTGATCGATTCCACGAAACTCGTCCCCATCCGCGACCGGCTGAACAAAGCCCTGCTCCTTGCCGAGGACGATTGCGTCCCGATCCCCGTCTACTTCAAGCCGCAGACGCCCGATCCCGAAGACCCCTCGGCGAAGGTCCGCCATCTCGCGGAATCCGTGGACACCGTCAACATGCTGGTCGTCGACAAGAGCCTCATCATCCCGCGCCCGTTCGGTCCGCGCATGACCGTCGACGAGGCAACCAAGGTCCTGACCCAGGCTTTCAAAGAGATCTTCTCGGCGAAACTCTTCGGCTCGACGGTCCCGGATGTCAAACTGCCCGACGAAAAGGAGCACTTCTTCTGGGCGCGGCCAGGCGAAAGTCTCAAAGCGATCGGGATGTACTTCGCGCGTCCTCAAACGGACGCGAAAACCGCGGGCCGCATCCGTCGCGAACTGATGGCCAAACTGCAAAAGCTGACCGCCGCGAACTTCGACCCGAACAACCCGAACTGGAACCTACAACCGCTCGGCCGACCCGCCGTGGACGCGGTGCGCACGATGGTGCGCGCCATCCTCCGCGAGAACGTCGGCAGCGGAGTGACGCCAGCCGTCGGCGGCATCCTTCAAAACCTGACCCCGATTGCAACGCCATTCGGAGCGGACTTCATCTTCGACGAATGGATGCGCATCAGAATACCGGATGATACGGTGGACGTTATGGAGGCGTACCTGATTTCGGTGCTCGAGCCCACCGGCAACAGCGTCCACTTCGTCAGCTCGTTCGAAACCCTGCACAGCCTGTCCGGCGAGGTTCACTGCGGCACCAATACGATCCGGCGCAACCCCGAGTTCGCCGCCGAATTCAAAACGCGTTGGTGGGACAAGGGAATCTACGATCCGGATTTCGACGCGACCTACAGCATCTGATATGGGAGAAGCCGTACGACCACCATCCTGTTTCTCACGGCGGTTGCCTCGGCGGGAGTGTTGACGGCCATGCCTCAGGCGACTGGCGATCCCCAATTCAACATCGCGGTGAATAAGACCGGCGCGGAGTACCGGGAGGCCCGATCGACGATCCTGTCGTGGCCGCACGCGCGGCGCGCCGCCGGAATTCAGGCTCTGCGCGCCTCCCGCGAGTGGGAATCGCAGCTCACCGCCGACATCCTCGAAGGCTGGATCCGCCACGCCGGCGCGTTCAACCAATGCCTGGAACTGCTCCGCAACGACTTTCCCGGACCCAAGCCCGTCACGGGTCTCACGGCGCCGGTGCGTGGACAAGCCGTGGCCGCTTTAGGCGAGCGGATCGTTCCCCGCATACTCGAACTGCTCTGGAAGACGCCCGACGAAATCAAGTCTTCGGAAGCCGCCGCGCTATTCGTAGCGTTGGCCGTCCTTAAGGACTCGCGCGCGTTGCGACCGATGCGGCGAATCTTGGAGGAACCGCTCGATCCGGTGTGGCGGCGCGGCGCCGTCCTGGCGCTTGCGGCGCTAGGCAACGACGCTCTCCCCGATGTGATTCGCGCGACTGCCGCCGGCGAGAACGACGTCTCGGTTCGAACAGCGGCGTTACGGAGTCTGCACCAGTTCTCAGATCCACGAGCCGCCGCCACGCTGCTTGCTGCGCTGCGCGAGGAGTGGCGGGACGTGCCGGAGCGCCGCGCAGCCGCGACATCGCTCTATAACTTGAGCAATCCGGATACGGTGCGCCCGGTCAGCGAGTGGCTAAACAAGGAAACCGATGAAGAGATTCAGCTTACTCTGGTTATGCTGATCGGGAAGGTTGGAAGCGAGGCGCACATCCCGGCGCTCGAGCGACTCAGCCGCAGCGCAAGCGATCCCGTGCGGCAGGTTGTGCGAACCGCGATCGCGGACATCCAGCGACGCGAGGGTCGGTAGGTTACAATCGACGCCAACCTCGTTTCGGTCCCGCGCCACGCTCCAACTGGAGCGTCAAACGGCTTGAGTTGACCTCCGCGGACCGGCTCATGTGGGGATGGCTTTGCTCGGTGCATTGTCAGGCGCCTTCGCGGTTCCGCTTACTGCAGTACCGGCACGCACCTTTCCGATGGGCAGGTTCCGCTCGTGTCCTGTTGGGGCGGATCGTGGCGGTTCCTGTCGCAGCGTGTCGAAGCAGGAAGGGCCGGGAACGCCTGAAAGAATGAGGGTATCGGTGAAAAAGGAATGGCGGGGACGACGGGGCTCGAACCCGCGACCTCCGACGTGACAGGCCGGCGTTCTAACCAACTGAACTACGTCCCCGATTCGTTAACGTCGGTATTCTTATACTAACACTGGTTGGCGGACCGTTGCCACATGCTCACGGGCAGCGGGCATGGACGCAACCGCACATGCATCACTGGTGCTACGATTTGAATCGATGCACAGGTTGATGATTCTCTTTGCCCTGGCCGTGGGCGCGCTTTACGCCGAAGGCGGGTTTACACCTTTGTTCAACGGCAAGGACCTCAGTGGATGGAAGTTGGACCGCGGAACTCCTCCCGGATATGTCGTCGAGAACGGCAGCCTGGTTTGCCCGGCCAAGGGCGGCGGCAACCTGTTCACCGACGCCGAATATGACAATTTCATTCTGCGGTTCGAGTTCAAGTTGACTCCGGGGGGCAACAACGGAATCGGAATACGCGCTCCGGCGGGCGGCGGCGACCCAGCCTATCAGGGAATGGAGATTCAGGTTCTGGACGACGGCGATCCCATGTACAAAGATATTAAGCCGTGGCAGCGTCACGGTTCGATCTACGGCGTGGTTCCGGCCAAAACCGGCCATCTGAAACCGGTGGGGCAGTGGAACCGGGAAGAGATCACGGCCCGTGGGGGCCACATTACGGTAAAACTGAACGGAGCGACCATTGTCGATGCCGATCTCGATACCGTGAAAGACCCCGAAGTTCTCAAACAGCATCCGGGACTCGCGCGCACCACCGGGCACATCGGACTGCTCGGCCACGACTCCCGGGTGGAATTCCGTAATCTGCGAGTGAAAAGACTGTGACCAGCGCCGGGAACGGCACTGCCGGTCACACTCGGGGCGCAGACTGCCGATATGGAAGTTGTGCGGCAGCTACTGAGGATGAATGATGGCAGACGAAATTCACGTTGATGCGCCTGGCTCTCTCGATCGTGATCTCGCTCTGTCCCGGGTAGGAGGCGATCTGGTGCTACTTCAGGAAATTGCGTTGCTCTTCCTGAGTGATTCCGAGCGAATGGCTCGCGAAATCCAGAAATCGGTCGAGGCTCGGGACCCGAAGGCTCTTGACTACTCCGCACACACGCTGAAAGGCTGTGTTTCGAATTTCGGCGCGCAACGGCTGTATGACTACTCTCTCGCACTCGAACGCATGGGACGATCGGGTGATCTAACCAATGTAGATGCGGTCTACCGGTCCCTGAAATCTGAAATCGCTCAACTCGAAAAAGACCTTCGCGAGTTGACCGCGGGCATGTAGACCGCGGGAAATCCAGCGTCGCCCCAGAGTCGCGAATGCCAAACAGGATTCGCGAAGCGTTATCGCCAGCCGCGCTCTGATATAGTTATGTATTCTTCCTTCGTATGAGTTCCAACCCGGAAACCGAAATCGTCTGTGCGCACAGTCCTGATTCTGATGACGCATTCATGTTCTATGGACTGGCCACCAAGAAGATCCGGTCCACGCTGGTCACTCTACGGCACGTTCTGGAAGATATCGAGTCTCTGAACCGCAAAGCCGCGGAAGGCGTGTACGAACTCACTGCGGTTTCGTACCATGCTTACCCGTACGTATCCGACAAGTATGTGCTGATGGCGAGCGGGTCGAGCGTCGGTGACGGCTATGGCCCGATGATCGTCACCAAGCGCGCTATGCCGCCCGAGGATTTAAAGGGGAAAAAGATCGCCATTCCCGGCAAATGGACCACCGCCTACCTGGCCGCCCGTCTGTTCCAGCCGGACTTTGAAGCGGTCGTGACACCGTTCGACCAGATTCTGGATGCCGTGGAACAGGGACGGGCGGATGCCGGGCTGGTCATCCATGAGGCGCAACTCACTTACAGCAAGAGCGGGTTTCACAACGTACTCGATCTCGGCCGCTGGTGGAAGAAGAAATACGACTTGCCCCTTCCGCTTGGAGCCAACGTCCTTCGCCGTGGACTCACGCCCGAGGTTCAGACCGAATGCTGCAGGCTGATGCGGGACAGCATCCAGTACGCGCTGGACCACCACGAAGAGGCGCTGAACTATGCGCTCCAATTCGCACGGGATATGGAGCCTGCATTGGCTGAGAAGTTCGTGGGCATGTACGTGAACCACTACACCGTGGATTGCGGCGAAATCGTGCCGCGCGCCGCGCAGAAACTGCTCGACATGGGCTTCGAAGCGGGAATCGTCAGCAAGCGCGTCGAACTCGAATTCGTGCGCTGACCTTCTCGCTGCGCGCACTGCTTTGTTACGCTCGGAGTATATGACCTGGCTCCGAACTTCGTTCGCCATCCTGCTGGTCTTCGTCAGCTGTGCCTCCGGTCAGGCTCCCGACACCAAACAGCGCGTCAAAAGCATCCGTGAACTCGGTAAGCGTGGCTCGGAATCCATTCCCAAACTCGAGCCGTACCTTTCCGACTCGATCACGGAAGTGCGCGTCGAAGCGGTGAAGGCGATCGTCGAAATCGGCACCGGCCGCAGTATCGACCCGCTGGTGACCGCCACCAGGGACAACGATGCGGAAGTGCAAATCCGTGCCACCGAGGGACTGGTGAATTTCTACGCTCCGGGTTACGTCAAGTCCGGCGGCATCAGCGGGTCGTTCAAAAGAGCGGGCACCGCCATTCGAGGGAAGTTCACCGATACCAATGACCTCGTCATCGATCCGTGGATACAAGTACGGCCCGAGGTGATCACAGCTATCGGGAAGCTGGCGAGTGGAGGATCCAGCCTGGATTCCAGGGCCTCAGCCGCGCGCGCCCTCGGCATACTCCGGGGCAAGGCGGCGATAGACGATCTTGTGAAGGCGCTCCACACGAAAGACGACCAGGTACTCCATGAATCGCTGATCGCTATCCAGAAGATCCGCGATGAAAGCGCCGGTCCGCGAATCATGTTCCTGCTTCACGATCTGAATGAAGACGTGCAAGTGCCCGCCATCGAAACCGTGGGGCTCTTGCGTACCAAGGAGGCCGTCCCGGATCTGCGCGACGCGCTCAATCGCGCGCGGAGCGCTAAGGTACGGCGTGCAGCCCTATCCGCCCTTGCGATGATCCCCGAGGAATCGAGCCGCCCTCTCTACCTGCAGTATCTCTCCGACAAGGACGAAGG
Source organism: uncultured Acidobacteriota bacterium (assembly GCA_963737465.1). Lineage (GTDB taxonomy): Bacteria > Acidobacteriota > Terriglobia > Bryobacterales > Bryobacteraceae > TMP-7. Next base: position 159,934 of record CAVTTC010000009.1, on the reverse strand, counting down.
ACTCCGCGCGGCGGCCGCCGAGGGATTGGCCCGCCTGAAACAACCCTCCGACCTGCCCGTGGTCGATAAAGCGTTCGATTCCGAATCGAAGATGAATCCGCGCCTATCGTTGGCCTTTGCGGCGGTCGCGTTGGGACACAACGATTTGGGCGAGTTGAGCCCGCTGCGATACCTGGTCAACACGCTCAATTCGGGTGCCTATCGTGGCATCGCCCAGCCGTTCCTGACGGAACTCGCGCGGGATGCGGGCATTCGCCGCACGTTGTACAAAGCTCTGGGAGGCGCCACCCGCGACGAGAAGATCTACCTGGGACAGGTGTTTGCGAGCACCGGAGATCAGGAAACGATTCAGTACCTGGAGGCGCTCACCAAGGATCCGGACACAGCTGTGGCCGAACAGGGGCTGAAGTCGTTGAAAGTGCTTCGGGCGAGGCTCTGAAAATTCAGGTGGGATTCGGGAACGTACCGCCCGGCGAGTGAAAACCCAGCCGGGCGGACAAAACCCGTGTGGACAGAAGAGGTTATTTCGCCTTCTTCTGCTTCTGCTGACCGACGCGCACCTTGAAGTGCTGCTGCTTGGCTTCCTGCCACGCCTTGTGATCGTGACGCGCCACGGCATCGGCCAAATATGCGTCGATATCCGTATCCTTCGGCAACACGGCCATCAACGTGAAACTATCGTTGCAGGTCGGGCAAAAGGGACGGAACCGTTTTACATTTGGAATTGCCATAGCTTCAGTTTAGCAGGTTCGCCAAAGCCCCCGGCTACCAGTCATAATAGAAGAAAGCCCATGCGAAGATTGCTCCGCGCGCTGCTCGTGTGCAGCCTGACGACAGCCGCGTTCGCGGCCACCAAGCCCCCTAAATTGCTCCTGACTATCGTAATCGACCAGTTCCGGTTCGACTACTTGCGCCGTTTTCAGAACGACTACAACTCCGGATTCACCCGCATCATGAGCCAGGGAGCCGTGTTCACGAACGCCCATCAGGTCAGTTTCCCAACGGTGACGGCCATCGGACACTCTTCAGTTCTCACCGGAGCGACACCGGCTACGAGCGGGATCGCCGGCAACGAGTGGTATGATCGCGAGACCGGCAAATCCGTCACCAGCGTCTCAGACCCGTCCGTGACGCTTCTCGGCGGGGCTCCCGGCAAGACCGGTTCCTCACCGCACCGCTTGCTGGTATCTACAGTGGCGGACGAACTCAAACTGCAGGGCCGCGAATCGAAAATCATCGGCATTTCGATCAAGGACCGCGCCGCCATTCTTCCGGCCGGCCACTCCGCGGATGGAGCGTACTGGTTCGATTCGGGATCCAAACACTGGGTGTCCAGCTCCTACTACATGACGGAGTTGCCAAAGTGGGTGGCGGCGATCAACGACAAGGATCCTGCTTCGCGCTTTCTCGAAGCAAGGTGGCTTCCCTTCGGCGCGCCCGACAAGACTGCGGCGCCGTTCTGCACCATGCTGAAGAACGATCCGAAAATCCCAGCCTGCCGCTCCCTCGAAGCCACTCCCTGGGGTAACGAACTGGTGGAAGAATTCGCCGAGCGCGCGCTGACGGAAGAGAAGTTGGGCAAGCACTCGGGCACGGACGTCCTCACGGTCAGCTTCTCTTCCAACGACTACGTCGGGCACGCCTACGGGCCCGATTCGCCCGAAGTGCGCGACATCTCCATCCGTACCGACCGGCTGTTGGGCAAAATGCTGGATTTCGTGGATCGCCAGGTGGGCGCGGGCAATACGCTCATGGTCCTCACCGCCGACCACGGCGTCTCGCCCTTGCCCGAAGTGAACCAATCGCGCCATCTCCCCGGAGGGCGTCTTTCCGAACCGGCGCTTCTGGGAGCCGTCAACCAGGCGCTGACGGATAAGTACGGCGCCGGAAAGTGGGTGTCGGGCACATCCGGTCCCACGCCCTATCTGAATCGCGATCTCATCCGGTCCAAACAGTTGGACGAAGCCGAAGTGGAGCGGACTGCCGCCGCCGCGCTGGCTGCAATGCCGCACATCGCCCGCGTTTTCACCCGGCAACAGTTGCTCAGCGGCCAAGTCCCGGACGACTTCATCAGCCGCGCCGTGCTCAATGGCTTTAACGGCGTGCGCTCAGGCGACATCTTCATCCTGCCGGAGCCCTACTACGTGTTCGGGCGCACCGGGGCGTCGCACGGACTGCCCTACAACTACGACTCGCATGTGCCCGTCATCTTCCTGGGACCGGGGGTCAAGGCCGGCGAGTATTACGCGAAGGTGGGAGTGGTGGACATCGCGCCGACGCTGTCGGTCATGCTGGGCGTGGAATTCCCCAGTGGATCCATCGGGCGCGTGCTGAGCGAAATGTTCCAGTAGAAGCTCACTCCGAATAGAAACCTTCCCTGGCCCTGACAATCCGCCGGCGTGGATTCTTCAGCGTGACGGTAATGTTGCGCCATCCGCGGCTTTCACCCGGCCGTGGCCGGATGGCCAGGAGGTACCCATGCGCCAGGTCCTGTGAGACACTCTCGAAGACCCCGCGGATCTCTTTCGGATCGCGAATCTTGAAAGCCATTCCGCCGGTGGCGCCCGACACGGCGCTCAGATGTTTCAGCAGATCGGCATCGCTCAGAGCCTGTCCTTGCGCGATGGTGTAGATCGGAATGCCTGCCGCTTTCGCCTTCAGAACCGCGGCCTCGGTGGTCAGCATGCTGCGGTTGTCCACTCCGTCCGTGAAGACCACGATCACCTTCTTGCCCACCTGGCCGGCGAGGTCCTGGTTGACTCTGACCAGCGCGTCGTACAGGGCGGTCTCGCCGAAAGCGCGCGTCCGCATCACCGCACGTTTGGCCGCCGCCTTGTCCGATGTGAACGGGCTCAACTCGGAAACAGTCTGGTTGAAACTGTAGACCGCAACCTGATCGTTCGGCCGCAGATCGTCGATCAGGGAGAAGGCTGCGCTCTTCAGTGCCGCGATCGCGTCGTGCATGCTCCCCGTCGTGTCCAGCAGCAGCGCGCACAACACCTTCGAAGTGCGCGGCTCAAACGCAATCACGTCGCGGCGTTCTCCCTCTTCGAGTACGTCGAAGTCGCCCGGCTCGAGATCGTCGATATACCGGCCGCGGCTGTCCCGGACGGTGGCATGGACTTCCACCAGGCGGCCATCGGCGTGGAATATGGCATCGGTATGACCCATCTCGGCCGCAGGCTCCGGCGTCACGCTGGAATCCCCGCCAGCGGGCATAGGCAACGGCGCCGTCGAAGCAGCGGACGCGCTTCCGCCGCGCCGCGCCAATCCGGCGGCCACCTCGGCCAGGGTCATGAATCCACCCGTGAATACGGCTCCATTCGACGATTGGGCGGCGGGGATCAATGCTGTGGGCAGGAACAGGGCGGGCCGTCGCAAGTTGGGCCCGGTGGCGAAGCGGTGCCGGCTGAAGAGCCTCGGATCCTCGGAGACCAGCAAGCTATCCGGATCGAGCAAGGCTGCATATAAGATCCCAACCAAGGCTGCCCGCCCGGCATCCAGGTGCGGAGCCCTTTCCATGGCACGCAGCCGGTCGAAGGCGGCACGCCGTTCCGCGCTCAGTCGAAGCAGGCCGATCACCGCCTCGTCCAGTGGAGATGCTGTACCCGCCAGTTCACGAACGATGTCCAGGACGGGCGCCTGATCGCTCGCCCGGCGAAACGCCTTCGCCCCGGCGGCTGCATCTATGGCCCCGGACCGTGTTCCAAGAGCGGTCAACCCCACCACCGAAAACCACTCTCCCAACGCCGCATTGCGCCCGGAAACCGGCAAGGCGGTGACTCGTTCCGTGAACTTCTCGAGCGCCTGAAACTCCGCCCGACCCAGGCCATGCAGCTGTTCGAAATACGGAAACAGGAAGCGCCAATCGACGTAGTGCCGGGCAATGATCCGAACGGATTCCTCATCCAACCGGCCGTTCCGCACGCGTTCCACCCTGGCGATCGGAACCAGCGCTTCCGTCGCTTCGGAGCCGGTCAGCACTTCCTCGTCCGGCGACGAAACTTCGCCCCACGCCTTCTTCCCGCCGGGAAATGCGACGTTACCCGCCGAATCGAGCGGAAGGTCTTTGAACAGTCCGGCGCGCCAAGCCTCAAAGGGACGTCCGATGCCCCACCGCAGTTCGTCGGAATCGCGGTACCAGGCATAGAACTGGCTGGCCCGCTTCGTCGTCTTCAGGAAGAACCGCTGATGCCCGGCGTCGGCGCCGGCGAGCGCGGAGTAGAACGCCGCCAAACGGCCTTTGTCCTTCACCATCAAGTCGCGGAGAAAAGCCGGGACGTCACGCGGCTGGGCTCCGGCCAACGCCGCCCACACCGGTTCCGCATCGACACCGCCGGGAATAGCGATGCGGCCGCCGTCCATCCGTATCGCCGCGCCGAACAGGGCGAGCGCGTCGGAGTCCCGAGTTACCAGAGCTCGCAAACCAGCACCCTTCACCAGTGCCGCCGCAGCCTCCACCGGCATTGCGCTCAGACCCGCGTAGGTGCGCGCGAACCGGAAGTCGCGGGCAAACAACTCCGCGATTCCTCCTGGAAACGGCGGGACTCCTTTGAGCAGCACATTCCAACCCGCGCCGCCCAAGAGGCGCGCACTTCCCGCGGGCACCTTGAACTCATAGGTCCGGCCCGCTTCGAGCGACTCCTGCATCTCGATCTCGTCGATGCCCAATGCCCGCGGGACCAGCTGTCGCGGGCCGTCGGATGGCGAATCGCCGGGCTCGACTCGCGGGCTGCCTTCACGGTCCACCACTCTCCAGCCGAGCAGCGGAAGAATCCGCGACGTCTTCTCACGGCTGGCCGCATCGGCGAGCGACATGCGCACTATCGAAGTGTCGTCGCGCCGCTCTCCGGAACCGGCCAGTTCCGCGGCGGTTCCCATGAACTCCCGCAACCCCGTCAGGAAGTCCGGAACGGGCTCCTGGTTCCACGGAGACGTTTCATGGACGATGGCGCGCGAGAACTCCGCGAAGAAGTTCGAATACGAGGTCCCGCTCAGGTGCGCCAGCGCCGAGAGCACCTGGATTCCGCCCGGGATCGACGTCTCTCCGTCGATCGCCAGTTCGGTATCGTCGGCGCTGGTGTCGAAGGCGAACTGGGGCGCCGGCGACTTGCCGAGGTTCTCGATGCGAGCCCGGACCTCGGCGGCATCGGCGGCATGGGGACTCCGCTCCAGATACTTCAGCATGTGCTCGCGCGCACCCGCGAGATCGTGTTGTACCTCGAGAATCGAGCCCAGTACGAACTCGGCTCGCGGAACCTGGTTCCGTATATCCAGCCGGATCGCCTCTCGAGCGGCTTCGGCTGCCCGGTCGAAATCGCCGAGATGGTAGAAAGCGACGGCGCGCTGGAGGTAGGCTTCCAGGTAGCGGTACTTACGATCGCGCTTCAGAAGTTCGTCGGAGTCGCTCACCGCCGCCTTCCAGTCCTTCATCTGCATGTCCACGCGGATCAGCAGAAGGCACGGCAGTAACAGGTGCGAATCGGCCTCAACCGCCCGCTTGAACGCCTCTCGCGCATGGGCGTAATCCTTTTGATTCTGATAGGCCACGCCAAGCGCGCTCCAGCCCTGGGCGAACTTGGGCGCCTTGCTGGTGATCTCCCGCAACAGGCTCTCCGCCTCCGCCCAGTTCCTTTCCTGCGTGGCGCTCATGGCCCGATCCCACAACTTCTGAACACCCCTGGGCAGGTCGGTGTCGGCGGTCCCCGCGTCGATCATGTCGGCAGTGCGTTTGGTCAGGATCAGGTCGGGCAGTTGAGGATTCCCGGGGAGGCGGCGGTCCGAGAGATCGATGATGCTCGAGACATAGCCGGGGAGCGAGGCCCGCAGAATGCACTGCCGCTCAATCTGTGACGTCAGCCCGTTGCCGGTGGCGATAGCCAGATTACCGAAAGCGTCCGTTTCGGCGCGCCATACATACGAGCCATTCTTCTTATTCGTCAGTCCTTGGGGAACTGGCGGCGTACCGATGCAGGCCCGCTCGATGGCAACGGCGCCCGCCGGAGGCTGGCCATTCTCCGTCAAGACTCTCCCGCGAAAGAACAGGGTTTCCGCGGTGATGGTCCAGAGGGAAAGAAGGCAGACGGCGGCAGCTAATCCCGTCCGATGTTGAGCCATACGTTCAGCCCGGGCGTGCCGAAGTTGTACGGCTTGCCCAGGATATCCAGTGTCGCATTTCCATCCAGGTCGGCGATCTTCGCTTCGTGCAGGTCGTAGCCCGTGTCCACCACGGTTTGGCGGAAGTTCCCAGCCCCGTCACCGTAGAAGATGTAAATCTTCGACTCCGGATTCGCGCCGTTCAGCCGCTGCTCCCCGCAGAACACGTCCAGGTTCCCGTCGCCATCCACGTCGAGGAGCGCGAGGCTGTGGCCGAAGTGGATGTCGGCGATTTTGTGCGGAATCCAGGTTCCCTTCACCCACTCGTACCAATTCAGCGGTCCCGTGCCGTCGCCGATCACGAACACCACTTCCGGGCGTCCACCCTTCCTGATCTGTCCCGCGGCGGCGCGCGAGAAGCTGTAACTCGGGTCGATCAGGTTCATCTCGAAGCGGAGTCCGCCAAGGTTACGAAACCAACGCCCACCGCCGACGATGTCCAGCTTGCCGTCGCCATCGACGTCGATGATGGCCAGCCCCTCGTGCTCGTTGACTCCTTTGAAACTCGCCGCTTCACCGCGATGGAGCGGTTCACTGTCGGTGCTGTAGGAGTATATCTGGGTCAGTGGCCACTCGCCCGAAGCGCGCGGGTCGGCTGGACTCTTGGCGATGAACAGCCCGTGGGCGTCCTGATTCCAGAACACCAGTTCCGCCTTGCCGCATCCGTCAAAATCCGCGGCCGCCTGATCGTGGTGTTTCGGCTTCCCGGAGTTCTTGATCAGGTGCCGCTTCCAAGGCGTGTTCGGATCCAGGTCAGGGTACGGATTCTCCCACCACCAGATCTGGTTGCTCTTCCAATCTCCCGCCGCGATGAAGTCGAGGTCGCCGTCGCCATCCACGTCCAACGCCAACGAGCCCGCCTCGATGTGCAGCGGCTCTTTCTCGATGACATGGCGGATCCAGCCGGTCTTGTTGCGCAGAAATAGCACCACGGAATCGGGCGAAGTACGTTCCGTGATGACGAAGTCGTTGACGCCATCTTTGTTGGCGTCGAATACGGTTGCGGAGGTCTGTTCTTTTCCGGTGTTGGGAGGCTCCACCGAAACCCGCTGCCACTTCGGCGCCGCGGCAGCGAGCAGCAGGCAGGCAGCCAGAGCCGCCTGCCCGGGTACTGCCAGTCTCATATCTTCAGACCCAGTCCGTCCCTGGCAAAGGCCACCGACTGACTGATGTTGTCCTGCTCGAACTGCAACTTCGCCGCCTGGTCCAGTTTGTCAACCCACACCAGAGGCTTCTTGGGTTTGTTAGCGCGCACGGATCGCAGCATACGCGCGAGATAGACGCCGTTGCGATCCGTAAACGTTAACCAGTACTTCTCGGTGAGACACGGGATCAGCAACGGATTGCGGGTTAGCATGTCCAGCGAGAACTTCACGTTCGGCCGCTTCGCCACGAATCGTATCGAGCATCTTCTGCGAGCGGCAGCATGCCCTGGCCCAGCGGAACCTCGGCAAGATAGAACCCGTCGGCGTACTCTTCCACCGCCATGTCCTTGATGTGCGAGTTGATGCAGAAGGGCGCCAGTTGTTCCACCAAATCCATGGGATCGTCGCACAGGGACAGGTTATTGCCCCAGTCGATACACGTGCCCAGGTACTCGCTGCTATAGGATTTCAACAGCGGAACCATCTGCTCCACCGTCCAATCCTTGTGGTTCTCCAAGCCGAGCGGCATCTTGTTGCGCTCGAGAATCGGAACCGTGCGCGCCAGCTTTTCCTTGGATTCCTTGCGCGAATTTCTGCCAGGCGGGCAGATCGTTGAACGTCTCGTACCGGCGGCCGCTGAGGCATACGGACCGCATGCACTCGGCCCCCATCTCCTTGGCGCCTTTACGACTCTCTCGAAGTCGGCGATGCCCGCGTCGTCTCTCGGCATCATGGCGGTGACTTCGACGTACATGCCGAGCTGTTCGGCATGTCTCCCGGATGCTCTTCAGCAGCGCCGGGTCGATCGCGTTCGGCGCCAGGTAGCCCTGGATGCCGCCCGCGCCTCGCTCGTACGCGTACTTCAAATAATCAAGGATCGTCCCACTGGTCCGGGACGGTCGTCCGATGACGAAACAATCCGGTGAGAAACCCATTGCCGAGCGGACGCCGGGGCGGCGGCCGCACGGACCGCCATCGCCGATGCCGCCGCAAAAAACGTCCGGCGTGTCATAGATTAAAACTCCTTAGAACCTGGTCCCACGGCTTACGATAAGGCCGCACCAACATGGCGCTGGCTTCCTTATCACCGATGATCTCTTCTTTCATCGGGATCCCAGCGCAGCTTGCGCCCGAGTTTCATGGACATGTTCGCAAGGTGGCAGGCTGAATTCACCTGGTGACCGTCCTCGACGTCGGCCACCGGCCGTTTCCGCGACTTCACGCAGTCGATGAAGTGCTGAGCGTGAAGCGCCCATCGGCTCACCGCCGATTTCGCCGCCCTTGCGCGCTTCGGTGCGGGGATCCCGCGGCAACGTCGGTCCCTTTCGGATGTCCGGGCGGATCCGACCATGGCGGAATCTGCCGTTCCGGCGAAACGTTCATGTCCGGGAACACCTCGTACCCGCCGCGGCCCACCTGCATGCTGCCCTTGGTGCCGAAGAACTCGTTGCCGCCGCGCTGGCGTCCGGACGATGCCTCGCGGAGCGAGATCACCACCGTGAAACCCGGGTAGTCGAGTATTGCGTCCTGCGTGTCGGGAGTTTCGCCATCATCTTCCAGCGCGAAGCGGCCGCCGCTCGAATACACCGCGGTGGGCCCCTTCACTTTCAGAAGGTAATGGACGAAGTCGATGTCGTGCGCGCCGAGATTGGTCATCTGACCGCCCGAGTAATCCCAGAACCAGCGGAAATGGTACAGGCGAGCGATGTGGCGTGTACGGCTTCTTCGGCGCAGGACCCAGCCACATATCGTAATCGAGACCCGCCGGCGGATCCGACACGGGTGTCTTGCCGAATCCGGGCATGATGTTGCGGAAAGCGCCGATCCGAACGCTGGTGATCTTCCCGATGTGGCCGTCGTCGATCAGCGGGATCACTTCTTTCAGGTGCGGTCCGTTGCGTCCCTGGGTACCGACCTGCACGATGCGGTTGTATTTCCTCGCGGCACTGGTCATCCACCGGCCCTCCTTCACGAAGAGGGTCATGGGCTTCTCGACGTAGACATCCTTGCCCGCCGCGCAGGCCATTATGGTCTGCAGGCATGCCAATGGTCGGGCGTCGAGATGACCACCGCATCGACGTTCTTGTCGTCGAGCAGTTTGCGGAAATCTTTGTAGCCTTTCACCTTCGAACCGCCGCAATCGGCCTGGCCGCGCTCAATACGCGGATCATAGATGTCACTGACCGCGACCAGCTCGGCCCCGGGCAGTTTCTTGAAATCGGCAATGTGCCGCAAACCAATGAGACCGCAGCCGATGAATCCAATGCGCAGGCGCTCGTTGGCGCCCAGAATGCGCGAGTAAGAAGCCGCGGTCATCGCGCCGAGGAAGGCCCGGCGCGAGGCTGAAGATAAATTATTATCCATTCGTTTAGACTCCTGGCAAAATAAAGCAAGGACGGGGACCGCGGCGATCTGTCGGGTCCCCGTCCGTTCCAGATCAGAAGTTGAACTTCAAGGCAAACTGAATCTGGCGCATCGACCTGGCGCTCGTGATTTTTCCAAAAGACGAGTTCGGATTCGGGCTCGACCCGTTGTTCCAGAACAGCTCGTTGATGTTCAACAGCACATGGTTCGGAGCGTTGAACATCTCCGTCCGGAATTCCAGGTTTGTCCCTTCGGTTATGGGGAAGAACTTGAAGACCGAAAAGTCCTGGTTGCCCAGCCATGGTCCCCGCAAGGGATTGCGTGAGCAGTTGCCGAACGTGCCAGCGACGGTGTTGTAGAATGCCGCCGGATTATACCAAGCGTTCTGGTTATTGCCGGGCAGAACCGGATCCACGCCGGCGGCGCAATTGAGCCGGGTGGCGTTCGAAATGAAGTTGGTGCCGCCGGAATCCCACGATGACGTGCTGACCACACCGCCGCTTTGCAACGTGGTGATGGTGCTGAGCTGCCAGCCGCCCACAATCTGATTACTGACGCCGCCTTTGTTGAGCCACTTCTGACCCTTTCCGAACGGCAGAGTGCCGATCACGGAGGCCACGAAACGGTGCGGGATATTGAAGTCCGACGCGGCGTATTCGCAGCTATTGGGGCACCGCGCATCCTGGGGCGAGAAGTCACTTCCCACAGTGCCGCGGATGTTGCTGGTGGTGTCCAGGGACTTAGCCCACGTGTAGGCCAGCAAGGTGTTCAGGTTCGATCCGAAACGCTGGGTGAACTTCCCGGCGAGGGCGTTGTGATTCCCGATGCCGTCGGCATTCACCCACTGGATGCCCGAGGCACCCCATTCCGGATAGGGCAGCCGCTGAACCGTGGGTAAGGCTGGGTTGAGAATGCCCTGATTCTGATTTGCGAGGTACAGCAAGTGACGGCTTTGCGATCCGACATATCCAACTTCGAGGGAGGTCGATTTGCCGAGCGACCGCTGGACATTCAGGATGTACTGCATGGTGTAGGTGTTGGGCAAGTGCCGGTTCCCGCCCCACGTGAGGCCGATGGGGACTGAGTCACCGGAAGTGAAGAGGTGTTGATGAAATTCGTGTAGTCGAACGTCGGACGCTGGTAGTTGGTCGAGACGAGATTTCCGGTTCGGCCGCCCAATCCGCGATTGAAATCGAAGATGGAGTTCTTGCTTTCCTGCGAGTAGAACATGCCGAAGCCCGTGCGGATGGACCACTTCTCCGAGGGGCTGTAGGCGATCCCGATCCGCGGCGCGAAGTTGAAGTAGTCGGTGTCGATCAGGCGGTCGCCCAATCGTCCGTCCCGGACGGTTTGAAGTGCGGGGGCCGTCCCGACGACGTTGCGCCGACTGACTCTGCCAGTAGGGCTGATACCGGAAGTCTACGCCGTCGTAGAAATTCCCACTACCGGTGCGGACGTATACCGGGTGCTTGCTCATATCCGGCACGTTCGCGATGTACGGCAGCGGCTGGTTGATTTGGACGTTCACCTCGTTGCCGGACTTGTCGAGAAGCGGCTGGGAAACCTCCCACCGAAACCCGAGGCTCAGCGTCAATTTGCGAGATCACCCTCCAGGTGTCGTCAATGTAGGTGGCCCATTCGTGATTGCGCGAAATCGGCCGAGGCCAACGCGACCGCGATGATGGCGTTGTACGTCGTTCCCAGCATGAAGTCGGCGCCCGTGTATCCGCCCGATGCCTGAGCGGCGGTTGCGCTGGTGGGCGTGTAGACCTGAGTGAACCGGTTATCGTAGTAGAACTGGCCGCGCGGGAATTCGTTCCCATCTGCGGAAACTGGTTGATCCGGTATTCCCCGCCGAACCGCAGCGAATGCTTGCCCGATCGACCCAGGAGAAGTTGTCCACAAACTGGTAGTACTTGTCGTCGATCTGGAAGGGGCTGCTGGTGGGGTTGCCGAAGCTGGTCAGGTTCTGCGAAAGCGGGATATTCGGAATGCCCCAGGAGTTCGGATCCGTCACCTTTACCGGCATGCCGAGTCTTCCGCTCACGTTCTCCATGCCCGCCAACTGCTGGGTGATGTTGTTGAACAGCGAGTTATAGCCGAACCGGAACTCATTCACTTTGGTGGGGGAGAAGGTCCGGACGTTGGATAACACCCACTGGCTGGCCCGCGTGTACAGGACGTTCCCGTCAATGAGCCCCATGGAGGGGTTGGCGGCAAAGGTGGATTCTTCGTTCCAACTGTAACGGCCGAACCACTGCGACTTTGCGCTCTCGTTGAAATCGATGCGCTCGGTAACGGTGTCCTTGTCCACCGGAACGGTCAAGCCCAATTGATAATTCTGGAACGGCAACCCGGCAGCGCCGGGTAAATTCGGCGCCGGCATCCACTTGAGCAGGTAGGTGGAGCCCGAGTTGAGACGGCTGGTGGGAATGATGTTATTGGGAAAGAGCGTCTGGGTGATGTTGGGGTACGTCCCGGCGCGCGACCACGGGTCCGCCAAGGGATACTGCGGCAGAATGGCGGAAAAGTCGCCGGTTCGCATGGCCGGCGTCAGCACTGTAGCACAGGCTCTGGCTGGTTTTGCGGGACTTGTACCCCTCGAAGTTCGACATGAAGAACAGCCGGTTCTTTCCCGTTGAAGATCTTCGGAATCTGAACGGGGCCGCCCATCGTATAGCCGTATTGATTCTGGCGATACGGCTTTGCCGATGGAGAGGGGTTGGTTGCGCTACGGCCAGCCGAGGCGAAGTCGTAGTCCCTGGCGTCGAGCACGTTGTTGCGCAGGAACTCGGAGGCAGTTCCGTGGTAATTCGTTGGTGCCTGGTCTGGTGGCGGCATTGACTTGTCCGAGCTGCCCGGCCGAACTCAGCCGGATAAATCCCGGACTGGACCTTGAACTCCTGGAGGGCGTCCACCGACGGCTGGAGGATGTACGTGTTGAAGTCGATGTCGGTGTTGGTGACTCCGTCCAACGTGAAGTTCTCCCACGTCGAGCGCCCACCGGTAACAGCGATGGTCATATTGCCGCGCGAGCCACCCAACCGGCCACCCGCCTGAGCGGCGGCAACGAACCCAGTGGTCACATTGGGACTCAGGGCGACCAGGCTGAAGTAACTCCGGCCATTCAGGGGCAGCTCGGTAATTCGCGCCTGCTCAATCACGGTGCCGACTGTCGCGTCTTCGGTGGTCAGCATAGCCGCATTCGCCTCGACTTGCACGGTTTCCGTGGCTTGCCCCAGTTTCAGTGCGAAATCGATGCGGGCAGTCTGCTGCACCTGCAACTGGACGTTGCTGGTCACAGCGGTTTGGAAGCCCGCCGCCGTGGCCTTGACCTGGTACATTCCAGGCGTCAAGCCGGGGAAACTATAGATCCCGGCGGAGTTGCTGGTTGTGGTTCGGGCCACATTGGTCGCCGTATTGGTGGCCGTTATGGTTGCGTTCGGGACCAAAGCACCACTCTGGTCCTGCACTTCGCCCGTGATTTCGCCGGCCGTTTGGGCCAACGCCCCTCCGGCGAGAGCGCACATCAGAACAATCAGGATTAACCATCGCTGCATGTTGTATAGCTCCCTTCATCAAAAAGACTGTGTTCTTGCCCTACAAAATTTGCTCGGCTGAACAGTGTTTCAAGAACCACTCCCTTACGGAGGTGGCTCGTTAAGTCGCCCTGTCTAGCCGTCCAATTCGATCTCCTGGTGTTGCATTCCCCCGTAGGGATAAACCGCCACTTGCACGGTGGGACCCTTGTGCCGCTCTTGCAGCATCTTGATTACTTCTTCCCACCTGGTTGCGAACTGAGTGCCTTTGGAGTAGTTATTCATCAACGTCCGATCCATGTATTGCGAATACACGATCAAGCCCGTATTCCTCGGAAGCGGCGCGGCCACTCGACGGGCAGTTGAGTGGTAGTAGCTCATACCGCTACGGCTTGCGGACCGGTTGTTCAGAAAATGAATCGGGTCCAACGTCCGCGGGTGCTGGATGATGAGCACGCCGGTGCCGCCGTCCTTCACCGATAGATTGATCCACCGCGCACCGTGGAAGGCCTGGGCATTCTGCGGGTAGGCGTTCGACACCACGATGTCGGCATTTTTGAAAGTCGGGGTGCAGTAGGTCCTGGCGGCTACCCGCACGGCGGCGTGATGAGCGTCCACGATGTCGCCGGCGAAAACGTGCGTGGGGTGGACTTTGTGGTTGTACATGGTCTGGACGCTGAAATCCACCTTGGCCATGCGCGCCGCTTCGATCAGGTCGAGCCGCATCTCGTTCTTGAACACACGCACAGGCCCGGAGGTCTTGGTTTCCCGCAGGAGCACGTTGTGATTGTGCTCGATGCTGTCGATGTGTGCCAGACCGGGCATGACCGCCTTGGCCCCGCCACCGTAACCCGCGTCGTAGTGGACCTTGATGCCGCTCAACGTGATTTTGAGGTCGGCCGCGAGGAACGTCTGATTGATCAGGACGTTGGTCTTGAAGCTGGTGGTGCCGATCTCCTTGCAGCCGAAGAAGCAGCTGTGATTCAGCCACGCGTACTTCGTGGCGATCTCGCTTCCCAGCTTGGCGGCAACCTCTTCCTTGGTCATGGGCCGGTGCGTGGCATACGAGCCCAGGAACAGGATGTTCTCGTCCTTAATCCCCGCTGCTTTCAGTTCGGCCACAATGTGCGGCGCAATCAGGTACGTGGGCGTGGCGCGGGTGAGGTCGTCAAAGGTGATGGCGACGGTGGTTTTGCCGGCCGCCAATTCCCGCAACGGCGCGGCGCCAACCGGCTTCCGGATGGCATCCAGGATCTGCTGAGGCGCGAGTGTCGCGGCGCCTTCGCCTTTCATCCTCATCACGTTGACATCCCAATCAGCGGGGAAATCCAGCCGCTCATCGAGAAAGCCTGCGAACTCATGGGTCGGAATTACCACCGACTTGGCGGAGCCCTTGTTAGCGGCGATCTGGGTAGCCTGGAACGGGGCGGCGGCCATGCTGGTACCGATCAGAGGCGCGGCGGCGCTGCTGATTCCAGCCAGAAACTGACGTCGTTGTAGGTCTCTACCGGACATGAAAATGCCTCGTTGAACGTACAGGTTGCGTTGCAGGCTGGTGTTGGAGAGACGCCATCAGAGCGCGCCCGAAGTCAGTTCCGGCGATGACAGCCGACACTTCACGGCCGTCGGCTCTTTGAGCGTGCAGAGTACAGCCCAAGTTCAAGACCCCCAACTGACGGAACAGCCTGTTTATATATCAACTGGTCACTGAATGCAAGTGGACAGCGGGTATTGAGTTTCAGCCGGCATCGACAACGTCCGCCGGCCCCGTCCCCGGGCGCTGAGTTGGGTTCGTTTCGTTCGTTTGCGTTTTCGGATGAATGGGAGGACTCCAAAAGGAGTCGTGATTGGGCGGAGTCGGGTTCTGGGCGAGTTGTTCTTTGAGCCAGGCCATCGGGTCATTGGCGACTTTGGCTTCGTTTCGTTCTTCGTCCTTGCGGCCCTGGGTAAGCTCGCGGTGGGCCTTGTAATACGAGCGTTCGGCGGCCGTCCGGTATCTTTGGAGCAGGTCCATGATGTTGGATGTGCGGTTGGTGAGTTCCCTGACGATGATGTGATCTGGGTTCGTTTCATCGTATTCGTCGAGGAACTGATCGAAGGCGACGGCTTCGAAGCGGTGGGTACGATCAAGTCGCCAGCGGGATTCGGCCATTTGGGTGACCAAAAATCTTTCGTGTTCGGTTGTGGGTATGTGTTCCTTTTGGAGAGTTTCGCAAAGTTGGGCGTAGGCGTCGTGGTCCTCGTGCGGGAGGACGGTGAAGGACGATGACAGTCCATGGGTGGTCGCATTCTGGGCGGACGCGGCCTTTCCTTCCGGGGTTTTCGGGCCGGTGCTATGTTGGGCGTTGCGCCGGTTAGCGGCGCGTTGACGTCTTGAACTCATATTTGTCTCTCCCTACCTTCAGCGTATCGGACCGCACCAAATCTCAAGCCGGGGGATTTCTCACTAAGTTGTTGAAGGGGTTGGGTTGAGGGCTGTGGATAAGTCGGTGTGAACCGGGCAGGAGTAGAGCTGAGTTTCACACGGGGTTCACGGTGGGGGAGACGGAGGCCACTATTTGTTTGGCAACGAAGAGGCAGCCAGCTTCGCCCGCAGGAAGGCCATGCAGCCCGGCACCTGTTCCCGGCTCAGTCCATGAAGCAGGAGCGGCCCTTTGAAGTGATAGGCGCGCAACAAGCGCACGTACCGGTCGTAGTCGAGCACGCCGTGGCCGGCAGGTAAGTGACCGGCGTCCCCGTCGTGGTCGAGATCCTTGGCATGAGCCAGCACGACGTCCTTGCCCACGAGTGCAAAAGCCTCGTCGAGCATCTCCTTCATCCGAGGCAGCTCACCCGCGTGGAAGATATTCGCAGGATCCATGGTGACTTTCAGGTGGGGGGAGCCTATCTCATCCAGAAGGCGCCGGGCTTTCCGGGCTGAATCGACCACGTTGTTCACCTCGGGCTCGAAGGCCAGGACAACGTTCGCCTGCCGGGCGATGCCGGTCGCCTCACGTATGCAGGCAACCATGTCCCGCCACGCCTCCGGGGAACCGTTGTCCGGATGACGCCGCCACATGTTGTTCGGGTCACGGGTGCCGGTGCACACATGAATCCTGGATGTGGCCATCCCGGGGCACGCCTCGGCCAGGACCCGTAGCCGCCGCAACCCCGTCCGGCGGTGTTCGGGATCCGGGTGAGTCATGTTGAATGTGCCCGTCACACTGGCAATCGTGATCCCGCGAGCCGCTGCTTCACGGCGGATCCTGTCAGGCAGTTCCGGAGGGATTTCATCGGGCATCTCCGGCAGGTTGGCGCATGCCATGCTCATCTGCCCACAGGCGATCCCACAGGCTTTGGCGGCATCCAGCCGCTCCTCGAGCGTGCCCGTGGTGAAGGTGGTGGCGAGCAGGATACCGATCTGGGGAGATTCCGGATCCACGGCCTTCACCTGACTTTGCCCACGAGTGATCCCGACCGCGATGGTACCGGCCAGGTACAGGAAATCACGCCGGCTACGGCCGCCCTTGCGAGCAGGCGTTGATTGGAGATGGTCATCTGGAATTCCCATTTCGGACTCCGGGTCGCGTTTCGCACTCAGCCAGCCGCGTTCCTGTGATCCGGCGAGTCGCATGTTAGCCCTCCGGCAGCCGTTTTCGGTTCCGCAATGTGCGCCGAATCCGACGCCTAAGACAGTATCATGATCGAAGAGCGGTTGTTTGGTTGCGGGGCGGGTTGGTCGGGACTGCTCAGGGCGTCAGGGGCGGTTGCGCTCATGGCGATCCATATCGCGCTTGGGTGGTGGTTGCTGCTTGCGCGCGGCGGACTCGGGATGACCCACGGTGAGATGACGGTCAAGCCGCAGTTCGATAATGAAAGCGCGACCCGATTGGGACGGCGGGTTCGCCTTGGAGAAGGTCGCCTTCGGCTGCGAATCCACCGGTTCTTGCGCATCGCCGGTGTCGTGGTGGCTGGCAGCGTCGTTTCATTTGTGGTCGTCCCCGGGACGTCGTGGACGGGTGGAGCGCCCGATCTAGTCGAACGTCTGTATCGCGTGATGTCTGATTCGCTTCTTAGAGTGTCGGCCAGCTTGGGTTTACGGACACATTGCCGGATCTGTTCACTTCCTGAGCGGCAGGCGCCGAACACGAATGCTGTTTCGATCCGCAGAAACGGCAGCGCCTTCCGAGAGCGCAGGAGCGCAATGGGCAAAGACGGCGCGAATCAAATCTGCTTGTCCCTCGGCATCGACGTTCTGAACGCGCAGTAATACTACCGAAGGCCAACCGTGCCCAGTAGTCGCCAAGTGCGCATGAAAGTCATGATCCAACGTGATGCAGACGCGCTGTTCATTGGCCGCACGATCCAGGATCTCCGTGTCCTCCGCCCGCTCCATTCCTATGTCGGAGACATGAATCGCGTCGAACCCGTGTCGATGAAGGATCAAGGCTGCAAGCGGCGCAAGCCCCTGATCGAGCAGAACGCGGTTCACGCTACCCGATCAATTCCCACTCGCTCATCGTCTACGATTGCGGCGGCGTACCCCAAAGCCTGCTGCAGATCTTCGGGTTCAAGAAAGGGGTACTCTGCGAACAGCGCACTTCGGTCAGGATATGTTGCCAGTAGTTCGAGAACCCGACGCACGGTGATCCGCATTCCGCGGATGCATGGCTTCCCGCCGCACTTTCCGGGTTCGACCGTGATTCTATCGAACACGTCCACCGTTGCCATGTGTTCAGTTTAAACCATCGACAGCAGCCGCTTTTGGTTCCCTGACGGACGAAGAGTCGGTTCCGGTCCATTACCGGGACTTGCACTGGACCAGAACTATTCCATTGTGCGAAATGTCGGTTCACGATCCATGGGCAGGAAGCCATAGAAGTGAATCGGGAAAGCCGGTCTGGCTCCTTTGTCTATCTGCGCTATGAGCGTCCTAAGCCTGGCTGTTACTCCCATTCCAATGCGCGGGGAGCAAGTATCTGGTTCCGCTCCGAAGCGAGCACCGAATTCCATTCCCTTCGTGGGCTGCAATTCTGATGGCCAAGTTGGACCGAAGAAGGCACCGAACCACACGAACCCGTCCGCATGGATGAGCCAGTCGCAGCAGAAAAGCTCGCGTATTACCAAGCCGCGCAGGGACCCGGTGTACTCGCACCGCGGGGTTGGTATTGTTTTGGGGTTTGTGGCTCCGGCGGCGAAACCTACTGGTGAGTCCGCAGCCGATTAACCCAGCACGCCTGTTCTCTTCGGACTGGCCCAGCGTTTCGGGAGCGGCAATCGTGCTGTCCTACACGTTCGGCGGTACATCGGGTAGGTTCAAGGTCGCGGAAATCATAGCTCGCGTCTTTCCGGCCCATTCTGCTTTCGTTCAGGGCGTGATCGCACGTGAGCCTGATATGACGTTTCCGTCTGGCCCGTATCCTGCTGACGCGCTGACCTACAAGAGTAAGGCGGCGGTTGAATACGTCACCCAGGCGCACGCAGATGGCTTGGGAACGTCTTCGGGGCTAAAAAGGGACGACCGTCCAATCATAGGTGCCGCGATCCTCGTTGGGCCGGAACCCGATCTGCTGATCGTCGCCGTCCGACTGCCAAGCGCTTTGCAGGCCCTCACACCCGCTATAGTCGATCAGGTTGAGCGGGAGGCAGCACGGCACCCTCGCGGCTTTGACAATTGACCTAGACCTTGGGGGACTCGCTATGTGCCTAAAACTCCTGGTTAGTCGCCACAAACCGGCCAAGTGGACGTCAAGGCGCCCAGCCCAAGGTGGAGAGGCGGAGTTCGCGGGTGTCCAACAATAGAGCCGGAACGAGGGAGGGAGATACACGCGCGGCCCGTGGTCGTTGTTGTCCTTGAGCCGTTAAGGCACGCCGTGCCCGGCAATTGGCGCGCCCCGCCCCTTCCGCACGCGCAGGTTCAGCGCCTCGACGAACACGGAGAAAGCCATAGCAAAATACACGTACCCTTTCGAGATATGCTGGCCAAGGCCTTCCGCGATGAGGGTGACGCCGATCAGTAAGAGGAAACTGAGAGCCAACATCTTCACTGTCGGATGCCGCTCCACGAACGTGCTGACGGGACCGGCCGCGAGTATCATAAACCCCACGGCGAGCATTATGGCGGCGATCATGATCGCGACCTCATTCGCCATTCCAACAGCCGTGATCACCGAATCGAGCGAGAAGACGATATCGATCAGGGCAATCTGCGCCAGCACTCCTCCCATGGAGACGGCGCCGCGGGCCGTCCGTTCGGCCGCCGATTCGCCTTCGAGACGCTGGTGAATCTCGTGAGTGCTTTTCCAGATCAGAAACATACCGCCGATCAGGAGAATCAGATCGCGGCCCGAGATCTCGCGCCCGAAAACTGCGAAGAGCGGTGCTGTCAGGCGCATGATCCAGGTGAGTGACATCAGCAGAAGAATCCGCGTGATCATCGCCAGAGCGAGACCGAGGTTGCGCGCGCGGGCTTGCTTGTGGGCCGGCAGTTTGCCCGCCAGGATACTGATGAAAACGATGTTGTCGATCCCGAGCACGATCTCGAGAACGGTGAGGGTGATCAGCGCAATCCAACCCTCTGGAGAGGTAATCCAGTCCATCCACTTAGTTTAGAGGTTCCACCGGAGACGAACGAGATGACGAGGGACCGAGGTTGGCCCTTTCGGGAATCGCACTGTCGTCCGCCGATGGTGGTTACGGCCCGAACCGATCTCTTCTTGCCCACCAGCCCGTAGTTGAGACGGATTCGGCGGAGGCGCGCCTGATCTGGTTTGGAGCGTCCTCTCTCTCGAGAACGAAGTCTTTGTGCACCTGCTCGCCCGCGACTGGGGCCATTTCCTCGAGGTCCAAGAAGACCTCCTGCTCCGAATTATGAGAATTGTGCAGCGGAGCGGGTCCAAAATCGCTCTGCCCTCACAAGCGTATGTCGCAGGGGCGACGGAAAGCTATAAAGGGCGGGCCAAGCTGAGCGGCCGGGCATCACTTCGAAGCGGCATACCGCAATTCATGATTGCTCTTACGCTGTCAGCCGAAACAGATCTCGAGTTCCCGCTCGGCGGGCGCTTTCGGCCGCCTTACGGGCCGGGAACTCGAGTACGTGACGGGTCAGTCGACCATGGCCTTCTTCCTGGCGGTTTCCGCAACGGCTTTGGCCGCCGCTGCCTTTTCGGCCGGTTTCATCCCCTGGATCTCAACGGTGATCTTTTCGATCTTCCCGGTGAATCGATAGGGTGCCGGAACTCCGTAGTCCTCCACTACCGGGGTCTCTCCGTCTTCGCCGACATCGGTGCCCTCGTCCGCCGAGAAGAGCAAGGCTTGGGTGACGTCGATCCGTCCATCGGCGACCTTCTGGCCGTTGACCAGGATGGTCCCCGTGCCACCCTTGCCGAGGCCGCCGCCATCGTAGCCGAATTCAAAGCGGATGGTTGCCTTCCCGGCGGGTAGTGGTGACTTGGCGGCGACGGTGAAGCGCTTCAGCCCAAGGAAATTGTAGGTGTAGGCCGGTTTGCCGTCCTTGAGATACAGGCTCCAGCCGCCGAACCGGCCGGCCTGGGCCAGGATCACGCCTTTGGCGCCGCCGGCCGGAATATCCACTTGCGCCGTGATCGAGTGGGACTGGTTCTTCGTGTTAATGAAGACGTTCTCCGACATCCCAGCCATTCCTTCAAAGACGGTGAGCGACGTGCGTCCGGCCATGAGGTCCGGCCTGCCGACCAGTGAAGCGTTGACCCGTTCGACGACGCGATCATCAATGGGAAGCACGTTGTATTTAATCGCTTCGCTCAGGAAAAGATCCTGCATCTCCTTCAGCTTCGCCGGGTTCTGTGCCGCCAGGTCGTTAGCCAGGCTGAAGTCGGCGCGCGTGTCGTAGAGTTCCCACTTATCTTTTTCGAGAGTAGTCCTCGGTTTGGATTCCCAAGGCGCCTTGTGGACGGTGCCAGCCAGAAAGCCGTCGTGGTAAACGGCGCGGTTGCCGAAGATCTCGAAGTACTGGGTGAGGTGGCGATCCTTGGCTTGAGCATCATTGAAAGAGTAGAGCATGCTCACGCCTTCGATCGGGGTCTGGACCACTCCGTCCACCTGCTTCGGCTGCGGCAGACCGGAGGCTTCCAATATGGTTGGGACAATGTCAATCAGGTGGTGCCACTGCGAGCGAACTTCGCCTTTGGCCTTGATGGATTTGGGCCAATGGACCACCATCCCGTTCCGCGTCCCGCCGTAGCTAGACGCAACCTGCTTGGTCCAGGTGAACGGCGTATCGCCGGCAACCGCCCAGCCGGCGGCGTAATGGCCGAACGTGCCGGGGCCGCCGAGCTCATCGTAATGTTTCAGCACGTCGGGCACGGTTTCGGTCACACCGTTGAAGTACGTCATTTCATTGAAGAGGCCGCTCATGCCTCCTTCCGCGCTGGCGCCGTTGTCGCCGACGATGTAGAAGATCAGAGTGTTGTCGAGCTGGCCCAGATCGCCGATCGCGCTGACGAGCCGACCGATCTCGGTATCCGTGTACTCGCCGAAACCTGCAAACACCTCCATCTGGCGGGCGAACAGCTTCTTCTCATCCGCACTGAGCTTGTCCCAATCCTTGATGGCTTCGGGCTTCGGCGCCAACTTCGTGCCCGGGGGCACCACGCCGAGTTTGATCTGGCGGGCGAGAGTCTCTTCCCGCAGTTTGTCCCATCCCTGGTCGAACTTCCCCTTGTACCTGGCGATCCATTCCTTGGGCACCTGGTGCGGGGCGTGCGTCGCTCCCGGCGCAAAGTACATGAAGAACGGCCTGTCGGGAGTCAACGACTTCACGGACTGCATCCACTTGATGGCCTGGTTCGTCATGTCGTTCATGAAGTGGTATTTCGGATCTTTCGGCACCTCGATTTTGGTCATGCCGTCATAGATCGCGGGCGCCCACTGGTTCGTTTCTCCCCCCATGAAGCCGTAGAACTTGTCGAAGCCGCTGCGAGTGGGCCAGCGGTCAGTGGGCCCGGAGGGACTGACTTCCCACGCAGCGGTCTCGTGGTTTTTCCCGAATTGAGCGGTGGTGTAGCCGTTGTATCGGAGCGTCATTGCCACGGGGGCGACGCTCTCCGGACGCTGCCCGGTATTCCCCGGGAAAGCGGTGGAGGTCTCCATGATGGATCCGGTGTTGCCCATATGGTGATTCCGTCCGGTGAGGAGAGCCATCCGGCTCGGCGAACATAGGGCAGTGGTGTGAAACTGGTTATACCGCAGACCGTTCCCGGCCAAACGCTCCAGCGTCGGCATATTCAAGGGGCCGCCGAAAGCGCCGGGCTGGCCGAACCCCATGTCATCAATGAGAACGATGAGTACGTTTGGCGCTCCGTCGGGGGCCTTGACCTGGAACCGGGGCGGCGCCGTGGCGTTCCGGGCATCGAGGACCGAGCTGTGCGGAATTTGGGGCTCGTGAATGGGGAGGGTTGTCCGATCGAGTGCGGATCCCGCCGTCACTTCAGGCGTGGTCTGCACCTTCCCGCAGCCCACCATCAAAATCGCACCCGCGAGCAGGCTTACGATATTAAGCTTCATGGGTCCTTCTATCCTTAATTCGTTCAGATCAGGATGATGATGAGAACCGTGACAGTCTGGATTCAGAGAAAGTTGCCGCGCCCAGCCGTACTTACAACAGCACCTTCAGCAGCCGTACAACCAATTCCTGGAAGGAGAACATGGTGAGGCCTAATGGCGCGAGCGGCAGTGCGACGCATGCGGCAACGACAATGAAGGCCTGTCTTCCAAATGGAAATGGTCGAACGTTCTGAACCACGTCGAAGCTGTTCGCCAAATCGGCTAGCGACTGAATGTCGGAGGTCCCCACCAACGGCTCATCAACAGGACGTTGGCCCTCGATCCATTTCCTGTGGAACCCGATCACATATTCGCTGGCCAAAGCACCGTAGGCGGCCAATCCTTCGCGACGCCGGCGCACCAGGCTAGGCGTGAACACGCAAATCGGTCCCAGTGCAAGCAGGTAGAGGAAGACCGCCACCACCACGATCTCCATCTTGTGGTCCGGCAATCGAGTGCCTTCATACAGGATCCGGTTGGCTAGAAATCCAGCGAGCAGGACGGCGTGCGCCATCAGGAACGGCCCGAGTGCGAACGCGTTGTCGCCGAGGAATCCCAAGCCGCAGCATCGATCGGGATGGCTCGGCACCAGATTGAGATCCAACCTGGAGACTTGCCAAAGCAGCCTGCCCCAGATGAACAGCCGGAAATACCAGCGCAGCCCAATGAACTGGGCAATTGGAAGGCTGACGAACTGATACCAGTAGCCGGCAGACGTCAAGACCTTCCCATTGGCAGCCCCTATGGCATACCAGGTATCGGATTGGACCGCCAGAACACCCTTTGACCAGTAGAAGCCAGCGATGAAAACGAAGGCGAGCAACCCCAGTTCGATCGCCGCAGAGTTCCTCAACCGGATCGCCGACTCGGTGATGCGCTCAAACTTCGGGAGGACCGCCGGCGTGATGATCTGCCGCCCCACAAACTGGAGCAACATATTCCTGATTCTCCGGTTGATGGTCACTTCCGCGGCAATCAGGATTGGGAGCGCCACCAGGAACCTGGCATGCGATTCAAGGTCGTACAGGAAGGGAATCTTGACACCGCCAAGCAGATCGCCGCTCAGAATTGTGAGCACCAGCAGAGGGGCCCATGCGAAGAGCGTAATGACGATCAACCGCCCTCGCAGGAGATCGAGGGGTGGCTTCACCACCCCTATACGGATCAAGTACTGATAAATCGGGCCTCCCAAGACCAAGGAAAAATCCCTGGTGGTCTCTGAGAGCATTTCCACGCGTACTGCGGATTCGACCCGCCCGCCAGCTGCCGGCAAGCTCATGTCATTTCTCTTCCTCGAACACGGCCTTCACCTTCCCGCTGCGAACCGCGCGGTCGAGGGCGGCATGGTCCTTCTCGTTCTGGTCGGCGTATTTCATCGAGAAGTCGGCGATGGCCTGGTCGAAGACGTCGCTCTTGCCCATGTATCCGCTGAGCTGGGCAGGGTGCCCGGATCTTGCGTGGGAGAGGGCCAGTGCCCTGCCGCACCAAACGGCATACTGGGTCATTTCGGGGGTGCCGAAGGTCTCCACCATGACGCTGATCTTGACGTCCCGGAGTTGGCGAATAAAGAAGTCGCGTCCCCCCCTGCCACGGGTCCAGCCGAGAAACATGTCGCTGGAGGGCTGCATGAGCCGGTAGCCATTCACGACGCGTTGGCCGTGGTTGGGAAAGGCACTGGCTCCCGCGGAACGCTCCAGCACCGAGTTACGGGCCTCCTTCACCTGGAGGAAGAGTGGATCGCCTTCTCCGGCCATATACAGGAGTACAAAGCAGAAAGTCCCAACGCTACCGACCCCGACCACTTTGGCGGCGGCGTCCCGGAGTTCATACCGATCCAGCAGGGACTGGAGGGAATGAGGGAGGCTGGCGCGATATCCGTGCATCGCTTCCAAGACGGTCTCATGGGCCTGGCCGGGTGTGTGGCCCTTGACGTGGAAGATGGTGGGTAACTGGTCCTTGATGACGGGTATGTCCCCTTTATGCTCAACGAGCTTGGGGAAAAGTTCCTCCCCTCTGCTCTTCGCTTGTTCCTTCTTGACGCGTTTGGCCGCTCTCTCGCGCATAGCGGGATCTTTGACGTTTGCCATCAACTCTTCGGACGACAGCGCGTAGTACCACAGCTCCAGCGTCTTCATGTGGCTGAACTCGGCCATGGACTCGCGGTAGCTGCGGACGCACGACAGGACCACGTCTCGGGCGACAGCGTCGCTCAGGCGGTTGTCCCGGCAAGCCACGACGAAGCTGGGGGCCAGGCGCTTGACGTCCCATTCCCACGGAGCGGGAAGGGTCTCGTCCAGATCATTGATGGCGAAGATGATCCTCCGCTCCGGAGTGGCAAAGCCGCCGAAGTTGGAGAGGTGGGCGTCCCCGCAGCACTGGACGTAGACCCCTGACGACGGCGTTGTCGCCAAGTCCGTCGCCATGGTGAGGGCTGCCCCGCGGTAAAACGTGAACGCGGAGCGGACCATGCGCCCGTGGCGCAGCGGTAGCAGGTCGGGGTACCGTCCCACCTCGGCGCTCAGAACCAACTCGACTGCGTCAGGACGGCCGGAAGGGGCTTTCCAGCCAGCGTGAGCCTTACGGGGGCAGGCTTCCCTGAGGGCCTTGCCGGAGGCGTAACGCTCGGCATAGCTCATTACGATATGCGGTTTCGACGGCGGGGCTGGCTTCTCGGGTGATGCGGAGGCCGGGGATGATTTCCTGGCTACCGGTTTGGGCGGGGCTGGCTTTCGGGCTGCCGCTGCCGCCGGAGATGATTTCTTGGCCGCAGGTTTGAGCGGGGCTGGCTTTTCGTGTGCCGCTGCCGCCGGAGATGATTTCTTGGCCTCCGGTTCAGGCGCCTTCTCGCTCACCTGCGGGGATGGCTTAGTCGCGGTTGCGGATAGCTCGTCGGTCACCGGCACGGATATTGGATTCGCCATAGTTCCTCTTTCGTATCGTCAGCGTCCAAGCTGAGCCTCGATTGCTTTCTTCTGGCCATTTGGGTACATCGATGTGCGACAGGATAGCCGATGTCACCTTTGTAACCCAATCGCATTGAGCGATTACCCATCGTCCAACGCTAGCTCGGAGTAGATGCGGAGTGTTGGCGGCGGCTTGTTTATTTTTTAGACGGAAATCGAGGGCGCAGCATCTACCGTTCTACCACCGGGCTGCCAGCCAGACTGAGGACAACGAAAAGACGCTGTGGCTGAGTTCGATGGACACGCCAACGGGAGGCCGTGCGATGAAAACGTTAATCCTGCTTTTCGCAGTATTCGCGATGACCCTGTCTGCTGCCGATGTCACGGGGACGTGGAAGGCGAGCAAGCAGGTGGGGAAGGGGACCATCAAGCGGACATTCGTCTTAAAGCAAGACGGCACAAAACTCACCGGCAAGTCCGTCAGTGACCGGTTCGGGCCATCCACCATTAAAAACGGCAAGATCGATGGCGATACGCTCTCCTTCAGCATCATGGTGGATATCGAGTTCGGCGAGGTGAAGATCTCGTTTACCGGGAAGGTGCAAGGAGACGTTATCGATATGACCGCCGTCTATGAGGGCGGAACGGTTGAGTTTACGGCGAAGCGGGCGCCTTAACGCGGTTTGGTAATCCAGGAGTATTGCCAGCCGGCCGTTATGCTGGTGAAGTTCCCGCCGACCCTGACGATAGCGCCCCTGCTCACACTCAATTTCAGCGATTGGTGGCGGTTCAGGGGGTACGACACGGTGCCGCCGAGGCGAGAATTCCGGGCTCCGTCGTCGTTCTGTCGCCCATCCATCACCGTGCTGCCGCCGGCCCAGAAGTTGGAATCGAACGAGACCCACAGTCTGGGGCGGAAATAGTACCCGAGATGGAACTCGAGCGAGGGCATGGGATTCTGCGTGCGAAGACTGGCGCCGGGGTAGAACTTCGAATTCGAACTGAACAGCCAAACCCCGGCGTAGGCATCCAAGACCCACCGGTTCCATCTCCGGGCGAGTCCAATCTCTGGTTTGGCGGCCCACCGGTTCGTTCCAGGATTGATCAGTTTTGCCGGATCGTACTGGCCGATAGGCACGATCATGGTGAGACTGGCGCCGATGGCCAGGCGTTCCCGGTACTTCATGAACTCAGGCACGTTCATGGCCTTGCCGCCGTACAGGTTCATGGAGAACCGTACTCGTGCGTCGGCAAGGCCGGACCGGGAGATGCGGGTCTGGGCGCCTCCAACATTTCCTTCAAAGTGGCCGAAGCCGTACGGCAGTGAGGCTACTATATTGGCCGAGCGGCCGAAGAGGCCGAAACTGCGATAGGCGCTGACGACCGGGACCTGGAATTGGGCGGTGAGATCCGTGATGGGAATGGTAGGGTCGAGGAGAATGGCGCCCGTATTGTAGCCGTACGACAGAATGACGGCGTTGGACCCCGTGGGGGTGACAACGTACGCACGTGGACTGAGGTCTTGCGCACTCGCCACGAGCGGCAGGCCCAGGCCTGCGCACACGAGCACCAGGAGCTGCCGGATGGCGGCAGGAGCGGTATTGTTCTTCATATCTCACGCGGCCCCGGCTGCATCATCGACATCGCGGGCCGGACCGGTTCAACCCTTGCACTCCACTTTCAGAGACACGATGTGCGTTTTCGGCATTGCGATTCAGTTCTTTTTGCCTTGGATTCCCAGCCGTCCTTTTAATAAATCGTGCCCGTGGCACGCGCATCGATGATTTGATTGCCAGGAGCTACACATGAATGTACCTGTCCTGTCCGGAAAGACCGCCATGACGTTGCTGCGTTTCACTTTGCTGACGTCGATTGTCGCCGCGGCCGGCGTAATGGCGCAGCCGATGTCACTGACGAAGGCCGCCGTGGGCGAGAAGATCCGCCGCGTCGAGGATGGCGTTGACCAGTTCCGCGACTATCTCGAAAAGCGCGGCGACAACGCGCGCTCGACGGCCTCTTCGCCGCAAGCTCAATCACGCAAGGGTAAAAGGCAGACGGCGAGCACGACACCGCAGGCGAATGCGACCGCGAAGAAAGACGAGTTGGACGACGCGTTGGGCGACCTCAACCGATCGACGAACCGCCTGCGCCGGAAGTTCGATCCAACCGACAACTGGCAGCAAACCCGGGTTGAGGTTGAGCGGGTGCTGGACGATGGACGCCGTATCAATCAAGCAGTCGCGCGTGGGAGTTACGGAAGCGAGGTCGCCCGGCTTTGGGCCGCGCTCCGCAACAATATCAACGACCTTGCGAGGGCGTACGGCCTCACGCCGCTCGGGGCGTAAACCGGCCACGGGCGGCTAGTGCAGGCGTTCCGCCAGCAGTTCGGCGGTGTGCCTCACGGCGATTGCTGACCCTTTTTTGTCCAGGCCTCCGCGGATCTGCATGACGCAGCCGGGGCAGTCCATGGCCACCACCGGCGCGGCGGTCTT
This sequence comes from uncultured Acidobacteriota bacterium, assembly GCA_963737465.1. Lineage (GTDB taxonomy): Bacteria > Acidobacteriota > Terriglobia > Bryobacterales > Bryobacteraceae > TMP-7. The sequence continues at coordinate 131,774 of CAVTTC010000009.1, read as the reverse complement.
TGCGATGTTCGTCAGCTTGCGCTCCAGGATCGGCGCCGAGATTTCGGGCAGCTTCAACGAGTAGGATCCACCCATGCCGCAGCACATGTCGCATTCGAACATCTCCACTAGCTCGTAACCCGCTTGCTCGAGTAACTCGCGGGGCTGACGGTGCACGCCGAGCGTTCTCTTCAGGTGGCACGAGTCGTGATAGGTCAGTGGCCCGAGGCTCTCGCCCTCTTTCAACGTCAGCCGGCCCTCGTCCACCAGCTGTTTCACCAGGACCGAGAAATCCGTTACCTTGGCGGCGAGAAGTTCGGCACGCGGCACATCCTCTTCCCTGCCCAGGCTCTTCAAGGTGGCGATGAACTCGTGCTTCAGCGCGACGGTGCAGGTGGGGCACGCGGAGACGACGTATCCACGTCTTCGGCCAGCAACGCCTTGATGTTGTCCATGGCGTTCCTGGCGGCAACTTCGTACGCGCCGCTGTAGCGGGCGGGAGCGCCGCAGCAGGTCTGTCCCATCGGGAAGACCACCTGAATGCCGGCCTTGTTCAGGACCTTCACCACCGCGTCGCCCATCTCGGGATAGGCGAAATCGATGAGACAGCCGGCAAAGAACATCGCCTTCCGCCCCGCCGGCGGCTGCGCGATGGTGTTGAAGGTGTCGCGGAACGGGACTTCGGCGATGGCCGGCAGGCTGCGCGATTCCGCCAGATCCGCCAGGAACAACGGCAGGTGGCGGATGAACCCATCCTTGGCGAAGGGCTTCTGAGCCAGCGAGGCCGCGCGCAGCATGGAGTGGAACAGCTTGCGATTGTCCGCCACCGCGAAGATGGCCTTCTGCACCAACGGCTGTGGCGGTTTCGACGGCCAGCCGGCGCCGGAGTTCGAGGATCAGCTCGGGGATGTCGATCTTCGCCGGGACAGTATTCCTTGCAGGTGCCGCACTGGATGCAGAGCGCCTGGATCTCCTCGGACTTCTTCAGCTCGTCGAACCAGGCGGTCAGGATGGTGCCGATGCCGCCGGTGTAGACCTTGCCGAAGACGTGTCCGCCCACCAGACGGAACACCGGGCAGACGTTCAGGCAGGAGGCGCAGCGGATGCACTGGAGCGCCTGCTGAACTTGGGATCCGCGCGCCATCTCGCGTGCGGCGGTTGTCCATCAGGATGATGTGCAGCTCCTTCAGGCGTGCCGTCGGTCGTTGGGCACCGGGCCGGTGATGATGGAGACATAGCTGGTCAGCAGCTGGGCCGTGGCGCTGCGGGGCAGGGCCGTGAGGATGGGCGCGACGTCCTCGAACGACCGCCACCAGCTTCTCGATGCCGACGATGGCGATGTGGATCTTCGGGAGCGTGGTGACCAGCCGGGCGTTCCCTTCGTTGGTGACCAGCACGAGGCTGCCGGTCTCGGCGACGCGCGATGTTGGCGCCGGAGATGCCCATGTCGGCGCTGAGAAACTTGGGGCGCAGCTCATTGCGGGCCACCTTCACCAGGCGCGGGATGTCGGCCGCGAGCCGCTCGCTCACCTCCTTGCTGAAGATCTCGGCCACCTCCTCCTTGGTCATGTGGATGGCCGGCATCACCATGTGCGAGGGCCGCTGCCCAGCGAGCTGGATGATCCACTCGCCCAGGTCGGTCTCACTCACCGAGATACCCGCCTGCTCCAGGTACCGGTTCAGGTGGATCTCCTCGGTGGCCATCGACTTCGATTTGACGATGACCTTCGCGCCCTTTTCGCGGGCCACGTTCAGGATGTATTCGCGGACCTGTTGAGGATCGTTGGCGCGGTAGACCTTGGCGCCCGCGCCTCGGGGCGCGATGGTGAAGTGCTCGGCCAGCAGGTCGAGATGAGCTGCGGCATAGGACTTCAGCCCGGCGATACGGGTCCGCAGCGCCTCGAAATCGATGCCTTCGTAGGCCTTGGCGCGGCTGATGCGGTAGGCCTCGGAGAACCGGCCGAGCGCTCCCGCAAGGTTCGGGTTCTTCAGTGCCCGGTCGATCGAGGCTCGAAACTCTTGTGTTCATGCTGCACACTCGTCCACGAACACGATGACCAGGCGCTCCGGCCCGTGCACGCCGATGGTTAGCACCCGTTCGATGTCGGCGGTGCGGCTGGGGCCGGTGATGGCGGCCAGGTAGCCGCATTGTTTGGGGTCGAACTTGGCCAGCGCGGTTGGGACGTCGGCCACGATTCGCGCCGCCGGCACCATAGCGATGTGAAGGAGGGGCAGCGACGATACCAGCCGCTGATCGACAGCGGTGGCGTCCTGCAGCAGTGTTCCGGTTCCGGCCGCCGCCCACTCGAACTGGCTGATGCCGGCTTTGGCCTGTGCCGCCAGTTCGCGCGTGACGTCGAAGCGAAGGCCGGGGACCCGGCCAGCGAGCGCCGCGATGTCCATTCCATCGAGCATCGGACACCGGGCCCAGACGGCGTACGAGCCGGGCGCGTCGTCCACTCCCGACGCTTTGAGCAGGGTGATGATGTGCTCGATGGCGGCGACGAGGGAGGGAAGCGGAAGACCTCGGCGCTGACCGCTTCCGCCCGGGCCTTGAATTCGTCGAACATGGGGTCGCACCCAGACTATCGAACCCCGGGCGGCGACGCCAAGCGGCGTACTCCCCCGATCAGAACACAATCGAACAAAATTGTTCCGATTCACGCGACATTCACTTGTAATATATTCCGTGTTAAAGGGCGGCGCGCATGCTGAGAGCATGCAGACCCCCCGACTGCTAACGAACATCCATCTCGAGAAAGATGGCATCGCCGCCGGGCGATTCCGGACTGGTGTATCGCTGCACAGCCATACGCTCCACTCTCGGGAACCTTTGTCGTTCATCTACAGGTACGCAGCCCGGGCGGGGCCGTTGCGCTGGGCTGTCGAATGCGGCGAAGCCTTATCGCCGCCATCACAACGACCGCTCGATCGATCTCTCGCGCGCCTATTGGACACCTCCATTGGCCGCGCACGACGCCTGGAAGCTGGAAATGGATCAAATCGAAAAGCATTTCGGTCTCAACGGGATGGTATCGCTGACGGACCACGACTCTATCGATGGGCCCATGACCCTTCGTGTGCTCGACTCCTTTCATGACCTCCCGGTCTCAGTGGAATGGACCGTGCCCTACCGGGAGACCTTCTTCCATCTGGGTGTACATAACCTTCCGCCAGAGCGGGCGCGAGAGATGATGGCGGCCTTCGCCGTGTTCACCGCCGCGCCGGACGAGCGACTGCTGCCGGAGTTGCTCAGCCGCGCCGCGTACGACCCGGCGACGCTGATCGTGTTCAACCATCCGTGCTGGGACGAAGGCGAGATCGGAAGAGCGCGGCATTGCTCGCTGGCCGTGGCGTTCTGCAAGCGTTTCAGCGGTATCATTCACGCGCTGGAACTCAACGGACTGCGGCCCTGGAAAGAGAATCGGGAAGTGATGACAATGGCCGAGGACGCTTTCAAGCCCATCATTTCCGGCGGCGACCGGCACGGCCTGGAGCCGAACGCCACGCTGAACCTGACGAACGCGTCCACCTTCGAAGAGTTCGTGGACGAGGTGCGGGACGGCCACAGCGAGGTCCTGTTCACACGGCACTACTTCGAACCGTATGCGGCGCGGATTCTGCAGAACGTACAGGACGTGATGGCCGATCACAAGAATCATGGGCGCGGCTGGGTGCGTTGGAGTGACCGTGTGTTTTACGTCTGCGATGACGGCGAATCGCGACCCGTCTGTCAGTTGTGGAAGAACAAGCCGCTGGCCATCACACTGTTTGAAACGGGACTGCGGGCGTTGCAGCATCCGGGGCTCCAGTTGGCCTTTCGAGCTTTCGCGCGGGAGGAAGCGACGTCTTGATAAGACGCGTGCTACTTCGCGCAGCCCTTCCGTTCCCACCGATCCTTGGCTTTCGCTTCCGCCTGGGTTTGCCACTGCATGTTTGACGGGCGGTCGGGGCCACCGCATGCGAGCGGAACGATGTGATCGATGATGAAACCGGGACAGGCTCCTTTTCTTTTTCCGGTGGACGGGCACGGATGCGTGTTCTTGAACTGCCGTTTGGCCGCATAGCTCCGGTGCTGCGCGGGTTTGCGGGCGCCGAGCGGGCAAGTGGCCAGCAACAAGGCAAGCAGGATTCGGAGCACAGATACTTCCAATGTACTTGAGATCCGTTCCGCGAGTAACGTGAGGATAGCGTCACACGATTCTTACCTGAAAGACATGAAATATTGACAAACTTAAAAAAGGAACCCGATTCGGTGACAAGGGCCGGTCGTTGACGTCCTACAATCGAACCGAGTGCGATGGAGAAGTTGCTGAATGTTCCCTGGTGCGTTTCTACTGTGTCTCTTCTTTGGAGTGACGGGCGCGGCATCCGCGTACCCCGTGCTCGCGTATTCCACTTACTTGCGCGACAGCTTCACACCCAAGGCGATCGCCACCGACGCCTCCGGTAATATCTACCTCGCGGGAGCCGCCATCGTCGATCCGGCCACCTCGCAGAGTACCGTTCTGGTGATCAAGTTGAGCCCGGACGCCAGCCGGTACCTGTATGTGCGCTACATCGGCGGGTCTGTGAAGGATTCCGCCAACGCCATTGCTGTCGACACAGCCGGGAATGCGTATGTCGCCGGCGTCACTGCATCACCCGATTTTCCGGTAACTACCGGCGGCAATCTCGGGACAACGCCGGGGGCGTCAAGCCAGCGATCCTTTCTCTTCAAGCTCGATCCTGACGGCGACCTTATGTTCTCCGATCTCCTCGGGGGCTCGGCCGGGAGCGCCGCCCAGGCGGTTGCGCTCAACGCGTCCGGCCAGATCGTCGTCACCGGCTCAGTCAGCGACGGCCCGGGACCGGCATTCCCCTCCACGCCGGGCGCGTATAGCGTCGCGAACACTGCGAATCATCCCTATTTGCTCGAACTCGATCCCACGGGCACGAAACTGGTCTTTTCTGCCACGGGCATCGGCGGCACTGCCATCGTACTCGATCCCTCGGGTAACATCTATGTCGCGGGCACTACCTACCTGCTCGACTATCCCACCACTCCGGGCACCTATCAGCCCACCTTCCCGGCCTTCCGGATTTGCGGCTCGGCTCCCTGCTCCGCGACCTTTCAGGGAGCTAACCAATATGTGAGCAAGGTGGATCCCACGGGATCGAAGCTGATCTATTCGACCGCGGTGTCAGGAAATGGAAACACCACCAACGGGGGCCTGGCTCTAGATGCCACAGGAAACGTCTATCTCACCGGGTATGCCGGACCGACTTATCCCTACACCGTGACTCCTCCGACGATTCCGGTCGGACCTGTTAACTCGATCTTTTTTTTCGAATTACCGTTCCTCTCCAAACTCGACGCTGCGGGTAAGTCGCTTCTCTTCTCGGTGCCGGTTGGCGGCGCCGGAGTCCAAGTTGACTCGCTTGGCTCGGTCCATGTCAGCGGCGGATCCGGCGTGGGTTTCGCGGGAAGTTATGGCGTCGCCAACAACCTGCCGGCGCTGGCGAACATCCCTTCCCAGTGTCTGCCTGACAACGCCGGCATTCGCAGTTCCGCCTACGTCTCCCAAGTCGATGCCGTCTCGGGAAATCTCGTGGGATCGCAGTTCATCGGGGGTTCCACGCTCACCACCTCCGCTCTCGCTCTGTCCGGTTCCCGTGTATGGGTGGCCGGAGCCGCGACCCTTCCCGATTTCCCTCTCACGCCCGACGCCCTTACACTTCCAGGCTTTGGACCGTTGCCGCTTGCCGGCGCCTATCTCGGCGCAGTCGACTTCTCGCAACCGGCGCCTGTGGCCGGGACTCCTCAGATCTTCTGTATCGTCGACGCGGCGGACCTGGCGCCGGCTGGGGCGTCTCCCCGCAACCGGCTGTTGACGGCTTTTGGAACGGGACTGGGCCCTGCGACCGGCGTAACTGCCGGGGACAATACCACCGTGACGCTGGCAGGGGTTCGTGTGGACGTGGGCTCGCTTCCGGCGCCGTTACTATACGTTTCCGCGACTCAGGTCAACTTCGCCTTGCCGTTGGTCGATCCGAACTCGAACTTCGCGACGATGGAGGTGACGGTCAACGGTGTTGGCTCCACGCAGCGCCAACTCCCCTTGAGCTTTTCCGCAACTCCGAGCCTGTTCATAAACACCGGGCAGCCTGGGCTGTCTTCGTTCGGATCCCTGGCCTTGGCGACGAACGCGGACGGATCCATGAACTCGCCGAGCAACCCGGCGGCACTGGGCTCGATTGTCTCGGTGTTCGTCAACGGACTCACGCCCGATCCGCGGTTCATCCAGGCTCCGCCCGCGCTGTCTGCGAACAATGGCTGGTCGGTGATCAGTTTCGCGGCGGAGAGTCCGTTTGTCTTACGCGTGGATCTGCGGGTGCCTGCGACGCTGGTGAATAACTTCGCCTGCTCGACATCGTCCGTGTGCGCCGCCGCTTTCACTATGTGGGATGTGGGATTCGTGTCGGTCGGGCAGCCGGTGTCAGGAGGCGAGGCGTTCGGTGGGTTCGTGTATGTCAACCGGGGCCAGTAGATGGTGAGAGCCCGCCGGCAAACCACCACCGGAAGGAATGGGCCACCGATGGACAAGGATTCACACGGATGGCTTCAATTACGGAGGCCCCGCGTCACGCGTTCGCGGCTGTCGAGCCACGCACGCACCTGATCGTCGGAAACCGTCTCGCCGCGCTCCACCGCAGCCTGGCTATCCTTCACTTTGCGTTCGAACCACTCGTTGTAAGTAACCAAGTGATCCACCGCCTCCTGGATGAGTTCGTCCGTACCGCGGCGTGTGCGTACGGCGAGTTCGTTGAGCTTGACCTCGGTTTCAGGCGAAAGATGCAGCTCCATATCAGCCAGTGTAGCCTGCCAGGGAATCAACTCAAACGTTTCCTCGCAATCGCCGCCCCGATGAGCCCCCGAACCTGGTTCACCAGCGCCCGGCCTTCGTCCCACCCCCCGGTACTATGGTCGGCATAAATCACCCCAGTCACCACATTGTCCACAACCACCGGCAACAGCAAGAACCGGACCGGATCGAACATCGACACCACCCTGGACCCGTCATAACGGCGATCCGTCCGGCGGTCGATCCAGAGATCCTGCTTGCGGGAGATTGCGGCGGTTAGCGCCGCATCGTTTCGGAGCAGCGGAAGATTGAAAGCTCGGGTGTCGGCCTCCGCCGTCGGACCGCTGGCCAGCTTTCCGCGGATGAAGTTGCGGTCCTCCGTCATCAAAGCGAACAACGCCCTCCGGAAGCCTCCGCGAACCGTCAGCAGATCCAGCAGGCGGCAAATCAGTTCGCCGATCTCGAAATTCCCGGCCTGAACTTGCAGTTCGGCCACGCTGACCTCGACGTCTGTGTCACGACACACGCTACCGTCCGGTGTAGCATCCGCCCCCGCCAGTTTCTCGCGCGCCTTCTCGGCCTGTTCCGCCAGCAAGAGGGAGTTCAGCGGAATCCGGAGCGTCTGAAATGTCCCGGCGGTGTCCTCCACCGCGCAGTCCACAATGCCGCGGAGATCGCACGGCGAAATCAGACAGGGCCGCCCGTGCGGATTCACGAGCGGCGGAAGTCGCAGCGCCTCCAGCCGTTTCGCCTGCCCATATAGCGATTTCGTCAGTTGATGCCCGTAGCTCGTGATGGAGGCCAGGCATTTCTGTTCGGCGGTGGAGGCCGAAACACCGTCCTTCAGGCATTCGCAGATAGGATCAGGCAGGTTCCATGCCACCGCCAGTCGCCCGGCCAACTCATCCACGTCGAAATCGAAGATCCGCTTCGCAGCGTCCTTCTCCGGCAGATGCTCCTGTTCCATGAGCAGCAGCATTTCGGAATATTCCATGCTCTGAAATCGCGCCAGCAACACTCCCCCCAGATTGCGCAACAATCCGCAAATGTAGGCCTCCTCCGGCCGGGGATAGCCGAGGAGGCAGGCCACCTGACGCCCGTGCGTGGCCGTCAGCAGCGAGAACATGATCAATTCCCGCAGTCCGGGCGAATACCGCGCGTAATGCTCCACGAACCGCATCGCGCTCACCAGGTCTCGCACCGCATCCCAGCCCAGCATGCTGATGGCGTGTGCGATGCTCCCCAGCGGGCGTCCGGACCGGTTGTAAGCGGGCGAGTTGGCAGTCCTCAGGATTTGAGAAGTGAGGCCAAGGTCCTTCAGAATCACCCGGGCCAGACCGGCCGATCCGGTATCGGGATCCATCGAGCGAGCCAGCAACTCCCGGGCATGGACGGCAAACGGGGGTACGCCTTCGCTGCGCATGATGCGATCCGCGCACAAAGACAGTTTCTCTTCCGGAGTCAGTTCCTCAGGTACGGCAATCGTAGATGGATGCGCACTCACCTGAGAATACTTATCGGCAAATCCGGCGAGATACTCCGATTGTCATTCCACCCGCCCCGCCTCGTATAACCCGATCTTGGCCTTCGCCGCCTCGGCCAACTGCGCCTTGTTCTTCTCCGTCGCCACCGTCAGCGCCTTCCGCTCGGTTTTCGCGGCCTCGGGGAAACGGCCGACTTCGGCGTACAGGCTTCCCAGCAGATCCAGCATTTCCGGTTCCTGTCCGCCGGTCAGCTTCACGGCCTGTTCGGCGTGCGGAATGGCGTCCTTCGCTTTCCATCCGCGAGCCAACGCCAGTGCCAGGTTGGCCTGCGCGCGGGCATCGTCCGGCTTGAGCTGTACCGCCCGTTCCAGGTGCGGGATCGCCTGCGGAAGCCGGTCGGCCGCCGTCAGAAGGGTCCCCAGTCCCGCATGGGCTTCGGCATATTCGGGATTCAGCTGAATCGCTTTTTCAAATTGCGCGATGGCTTCCTCGCCCTTACCCATGCCGGCCAGCGCCGTGCCCAGGTTGCTGTACGGGTCGGGATAGTCCGGAGTCAATTCAATCGCCTTGCGGAAATGGGCGATGGCTTCAGCCGGCCGGCCAACACGGCCCAGCGCGAGTCCCAGGCTGTTGTGGACCACCGCCTCCCCGGGATTCAGCGCCACTGCCTTCTCGAGGTCGCGGACCGCAGCGTCGTACTGGCGCTTTTCCAGCGACTCCTCGCCGGTGTCGATGAAGCGGTAATACTCGGTCACCGGAGCCGCGATCGACATCAGCCCGTCCGGCGGGATGTTGACAAACTCGGGGATGTTCACGGCCCGGTTAGCCGCGGTCGAATTCTCGATGAGGATGGCCGGGCTATCGTTCCCGCTCTCGTCGATGTGCGTCAGGAACATCTGCGTGTAGGGCGAGCGGCTCTTGGAGGAGAACACCATCCAGCGCCCATTCGGCGAGAAACTGTGCCAGGAGTTCATCAGCGCGGTGTTGCACCGCATCCGCCGGGCCTCTCCACCCGCGGCCGGAACGATGTAGAGCTGGCTGTCGGGACGCATGAGCTGGCCGTTGCGGGCCCGGACATAGACCAGCCATCGGCCGTCCGGCGAAATCTTCGGGAAGCTGTTGCTCATTCCATTCGCGGAAGCGCCTGCCACCGGCTCGGCCGTACCTCCCTTGCCGTTGTTGAAGGGGATGCGATACAGGTCGTACTGGATCTGCATCTCGTTCGGATCGTTGGCCCGTGCGGCCGTCTTCGCGCCCGGTGGGTACGCGTCCCGCGCGGCGGCGCGTCCAAAGATCAGGTACTTGCCATCCGGACTCCACGTCGAGGTGGTGTGGACATAGCGCGGATCGTCCGCGCCCGGCAGCGGTTCCAACTTCCCAGCCGCTTTGCTGTACCACGCCAGCACTCCGCGCGTTGGATAGAACACCTGCAGGAACCGGTAGTCCTTGAAGTTCGCCACGAAGTAGTTCGAGACCAGATCCCGCGGATTCTTCCGGTGCGCGTAGTCGGATTGCGGCGGACCCGGATCGTTGATCGTCGTCACCACGTACTGCCCGTCCGGAGACATCTGCGACATGAATCCGACGCGCAGCTTTCCGCCCAATTTTCCCCGAAAGGTGCTCCAGGCCACCACGTTTTCGTCCCGGATGACCGCCTGGGGCTGGATGCGGAAGATGGCGTAGAGACCCTTGTCGTTGCGGGGCCCGTCCAGATCCATGCCCATCGTCTTGCCGTCGCCCGAGACCGAGTGGCAGTTGGCGCACGAGTGGATGCCAGTCATCAGCAGGCGGCTGCTGGTCTCCCCGACGTTGCGCAGCCGCCACGCGATCAGCGGGATCGCGCTCTTCGCCAGCGGCTTTACCACGCCCTTTTCCGTCTCCGACGGCATCAACGGAACATCGCGGTAGAAGATGGGCGCTCCCACCGGATCGGTGGAGGTGATCAGGGTAGTGGCGCCGCGCGACCCCGCCTGGGTGAGTCCTGCGTCCCGGTAGCCCGTGATGGTGAGCGTGGCGGTGCGCCCCGCGGATCCCTTCTTGATTGCGCTCCAGGCGGCGGCATCCGGCGTCCAGGTATGCGCGGCGGCTTGCTCGGGCGTGAGTTTGGGCGGCTGGTTGGTAGGCGCGATGCACCGCGGATCGATGTTGCCGGTCCGCATGCGCGCCCCGGACGACCGTACGCGCAGCGGGGGAGCGGCGCCGCCGAAATCGATGTCGATGGTCCAGGCGACAGCGGACGCATCCGGATCCCGCCAGGCGAATGTGGGCGCGGGAAACTCCGGAGGAAAGATGGAGCCATTCAGGGGATAGTCCACCGTGATGGCCGCGGCGGGCTGGGCGGCATTCTGCCACGCGGGCCCGACCTGGGCCGGCATGATCGCCAGCAGGATCAATCCGAGGGCGCGGGCTAGGAATCGGCTCACGGGGACCTCCAAACGTCCGGCCTGATCAGGCCAGGTGGAACACTTCCTCAACCGGCATCATCTGTTCGTCGGCCTTGCGTCCGGGGATCCCTTCGAAAAAGCCGGCCATCTCGGTCTGCCAGCGGGCGTTCACCTCGGTGGCCGCCATCTGGCTCAGCGCGCGGTCAAAATCCGGCGTTTCGACATACCCGATCAGCAGGCCGTCGTCGCGCAGGAACAGAGAATAGTTGTGCCACCCGGCCTGGCTCAGCGCCGCCAGCATTTCCGGCCACACGGCTCGGTGCCGTTCCTTGTATTCTTCCAGGCGGTCGCGTTTCACCTGCAAACAGAAACAGACTCTTTTCATTGCAGTGTCCCCAGGTAGTTGCCGTACCCCACCACGATGGTGGAAGCGATGAGGACGGCCAGGCTCAACACCACCAGCCGCACCGTCCGGCTGCTGGCGCCCCGCCACTCGTGCAGCGCCACTCCCCACAGCGTGCTGAAGATAATGATACTCGCCATGTGCAGCGTCCAGCTCGAGAACTTGAAGCGGCCCATCTGGGTTTCACCCATCGTGTAGAAGAAGAACTGGAAATACCAGGTGACCCCGGCCAGGGCGGAGAAGAAGTAATTGGCCAGCATCGGGACGCGCTCGGGTTCGCGGACCGCCACCGCCGCCTGGGCCGCCATCTCCTCGCCCGGGGCGTCGAACGCGGATTCGATGATGGTTTCCTCGGTGCGCGACGGGTGATGGTTGCGCACGGTGGAGCTGAAATACTGATAGGCCGTTTTGTTTTTCCAGTTCAGGATGGCGCACCAGATGAAGTTCGTGGTGAAGCCGCCCAACAGGACGACCACCAGGACCGGCAGTCCCTGCCACAAGGTGGACGTGCCGTGCCGGAGCGAAATCTCCTTGATCGGATCGCCGGCCGCCAGTCCGTACGAGAAGCAGGCGCTCATGATCCCGGAGAACGTCGCCACCATCAGCCCCTTGCGGAAGTTGAACTCCTGGATGGTGGCTTTCTTCTGCTCCGGCGACATCTCGCGCTCTTTCGACATTCCGGCCATTCCAGCCAGCGCAATGCCCGCCACGCAGACCCCCACGCCCGCCAGAATCACCTGTCCGGATCCGGTGGCCAGCACCTTGGTGAAGAATTCGCCATTAAAGATGGGTGGCATCAGGGTGCCGAACACAGCGCAGTATCCCAGCGCCACCGCCATGCCGAGCGATAAGCCCAGATACCGCATGGTCAGGCCGAAGGTCAGCCCGCCGAGTCCCCAGAGCACGCCGAAGAAATACGACCAGAACATATTCTTGCCGGGCGCTTCCTTCAAGACGGCGATGAGGTCGCTGGTCATGAAGTAGCCGATGATCCAGGGTGCGAGGATCCAGCTGAACACGCCTCCCACCAGCCAGTAGGTTTCCCACGACCAGCGCTTGACGCCGCGATAGGGGACATAGAAGCTGCCGGAAGCGAGGCCGCCGAGCCAGTGGAAGACCACGCCGAGGAGTGGATTGGGATTCATGGATGGTAAAGCCTGATTATTTCAAGTTACGGGCGGCTTGTGGGGAGTGGGGATATCGGGGCTTGAACGCGTGTGGCGTTTACGATGCAGGCGCGTTCTCGAAGAGACCGTTGATCGCCCCGAGCAGGGCATCCTGGGTGATCGGCTTGGGCAGGATTCCGTTCGCCCCCAGCACCCGCGCAGCCTCTAAGTACAGGGTCGCCGCAGAAGCTCCGGACATTGCCAGGACACGGATTCCGGGGAACGAGCGCCGCACGTTGCGCAACAGCTCAATCCCGTCACAGTCGGGCATCACCAGATCCGTGACGATCGCGTCAAAAGGTTCGTTCTTCAGGGCGCGCAGGGCGTGGGCGCCATCCTGCGCCTCCTGGACGTGGAAACCACCGGCATCCAGCATTGCACGCAGAACTTCTCGCACCAGATCGTTGTCGTCAACCAGAAGGATACGACGTGTTACACCATCTGTCACCACTTGGAGAGTATCACTCATTGCGGTAGGCTCTCAAGGGTTTTGCCGCGAAGCCCGTGGGTGATACGCTGTGCCTGTAATGAATCAGACATTCCGGGAGGCCCGATGAAACTCGGTTACATTCCCATCGCTCTTTTACTTTCCATCCCTTTGCACTCGGAAACCCTGTACCAGAAGCCGCCCAAGGCGGTAGAGGACATCCTGGACGCCCCGGCCACTCCGGCCCTGAGCGTCAGCCCGGACCGGACCCATGCGATCCTGTCTGAGCCGCTCCGCTATCCGCCCATCGCAGACTTGGCTGCCCCGGTGTTGCGCCTCGCCGGAGTGCGAATCAATCCGAAGACCAACGGTCCCCACCGCGAAATGTATGCCACACGGATGACGCTTAAACGGATTTCCGACGGCGCCGAGACCGTCATCGCCCTGCCCGCTGGAGCTAAGCCCGGCAACCTGCGCTGGAGCCCCGACGGTAGCCGAGCCGTGTTCACGAATACCGCCGCCGACCGTATCGAGCTCTGGGTGCTGGATCTGCCGGCCGGCAAGGCCCGCCGCATCGAAGAAGTCCGGCTGAACCTGGCGCTAGGCGGCTTGTTCGGAGGCGGCGCCGGTATGGAATGGGCGGATCGCGGCCGGACTGTCCTGGTCCCGCTGGTTCCTGCGAATCGTACAGCGGTGCCCGTGGAAAGTGCGGTGCCGAAGGGTCCGAACGTGCAGGAGAGCGCAGGCAAGGCCGGCCCGGTGCGCACCTATGAGGACATGCTGCAGAGTCCGCACGACGAGGACGTCTTCGACTACTATGCCAAAGCTCAACTCGCCTATGTCGATCTGGTCACGGGCAAGATCACCCCGGTGGGAGCGCCGGAGGTTTATCTGACCGCCCGTCCATCGCCCGACGATCAGCACGTGCTGACCGTGCGGGTCCAGCGGCCGTATTCGTACCTCCATCCGGTGAGCGATTTCCCCAAGGAAGTCGAGATCTGGGGACGGTCCGGCAAGCTGGAACATAAGATCGCCAGCCTTCCCCTGGAGGATCGCGTCCCCATCGAAGGCGTCCCGACCGGTCCGCGCAATTACCAATGGGAACCGTCGGCTCCGGCCTCGATTCTCTGGCTGGAAGCGCTGGACGGCGGCGATCCGAAAAAGAAAACGCCCTTTCGCGACCGGCTGATGATGTTTCGTGCGCCGTTCAGCGGCGAGCCGGTGGAAGTAGTGCGAATGGAGCAACGCGCACGCGGCCTGGGAATGAGCGACTCCACTTCCCTGGCCCTCATCAGCGATTACGAGCGGTCCCGCCGCTGGACCCGTACCTTCGCTATCAATCTGGCCAAGCCCGGTGACCCGCCGCGGCTGTTGTGGGAGCGCAATCTGCAGGATCGCTACAAGGATCCCGGAACGCCGGTGACCCGCGCCGGGCGCGCCACTGGAATTCTGCAGAAAGGGGATTTCATCTTTCTGGCAGGCATGGGCGCATCGGGTGAAGGCGACCGTCCCTTTCTCGACCGCTACAACGTCCGCACCGGCCAGAGCGAACGCCTGTTCCGTTCTGCCGGCGATTCGTATGAGGTGTTCGAAGCCCTGCTCGACGACGATGGAACCCGCTGGATCACCCGCCGCGAGTCGCCCACCCAGCCGCCGAATTATTTCATCCGGCAGGCCGGATCCACTGACGCTCGCGCGTTGACGAACTTCCCCGATCCAGCGCCGCGGCTGCGGTCCATCCAGAAGAAACTGGTGACCTACAAACGCGCGGATGGAGTGCCGTTGTCATTCACGCTCTATCTGCCGCCGGATTACAAGCCGGGGACGAAGCTTCCGACGGTGGTGTGGGCGTATCCGCTCGAATACAACGACGCCGGGACGGCGGGACAAATCAGCGGATCCACCCAGCGCTTCACCACCATAACCGGGATGTCGCACCTGTTCTTCCTGCTAGAGGGATACGCCATTCTGGACAACGCGGCGATGCCCGTCATCGGCGATCCGGAAACGGTGAACAACACGTACGTCGAGCAGGTGGTTGCCGACGCCAGGGCGGCCATCGACAAGGCGGTGGAACTCGGCGTCACGGATCCGGAGCGAGTGGGCGTGGGCGGCCACAGCTACGGAGCGTTCATGACCGCCAACCTGCTGGCCCATTGCGACCTGTTCCGCGCCGGCATCGCCCGCAGCGGCGCCTACAATCGCACCCTGACGCCGTTCGGGTTCCAATCGGAACGAAGGACCCTCTGGGAGTCCCCCGATACGTATATGAAGATGTCGCCGTTCATGCACGCCGATAAGATCAAGCGGCCGATCCTGCTCATCCACGGGGAGGCGGACGACAATCAGGGGACGTTCCCGATTCAATCGGAGCGAATGTATCAGGCCATCCGCGGCAACGGCGGCGTTGTGCGTTACGTGACGCTGCCGTTCGAGGCCCACGGCTATACGGCCCGCGAGTCGATCGAACACACGTTGTGGGAGATGATCACGTGGTTCGATAAGCACGTGAAGAACGCGGGGGCGCTGACCACGTCGGCACGGTGAACTGGAGATCTATCGCTCAATTCGCCCCTGATAGAATGCCGATGAGTGTTCTTCGAGATTTCGTGGATTAGGTCATGCCATCCCAGCGGACCACATCTGAAGATTTTGCCGTCTGCCTGCGGAATGCCGGCTATGCCGCCTCGTTGGAGGTTCGGAAGTTGTACATGGTCCTGAAAGACCCGGATGCTGAGGCGAACGACCTACTCCGAGTGATCGACGAATCGGGCCAGGATTACGTCTATCCGGCTCGACTGTTTCAGAAGCTCCGTTTACCCAGTGACGTTCAGCGAGCGCTGCGTGTGGCCTCATAGTTCAGTTCGCGCGATTGCCCAGGATCTCCGTCCTTCGTCGTCTAGGAGGACAGATCGTTGTTCGTCCCGCCCCCCCGATCCTATGACCGTTTGACGTATGCACACAGTGTGCGTACACTGAGGTTGTGAGTTTCGAGTGGGACGAAGAGAGCAAAGCCGGGATCAATTTTCGCAAGCACGGCGTCCGAATGCCGGAGGCGATTCCGGTCTTTGATGATCCTTACGCCATCACGATCACCGATCACGTATCCGACCGGGGCGAGCAGCGGTTCGTGACGCTCGGGATGGGTGCGGTGGGCCGGTTGCTCGTGTGAGGAGTACGAGGCAGAACGATGAAAGATCGATACGATTTCAGCAAGGGCAAGCGGGGCAGAATTCTTCCGCCCGCGCCTGAACCCGAGGGCAAAACCCGGATCACGATTCGACTCGACCAGGATATTGTGGATCGCTTCTTTCGAATGGCGGAAGAATCCGGAGGCTCGACCGGGTATCAGACATTGATCAACTCGGCGCTTCGGGAGTACCTCGACGGAAAGGCACCCCGGTTCGAGGATGCGCTGCGTCGCATCATTCGTGAGGAACTCAAGTCGAGCGCGGCCTGATCTGGTCAAGTTCGCGTGAGTGTTGAGCCTCGGCCACAGGCACCTTCTTCGCCTGAAGGCCGCGAACGATCTCTCGTCACCTACCCCACCGAAACGAAACGGTCAAGCGACAGGTCCTGCTCTTCGTCGAAGCGATAGGCCACGAGGGGTCCGCCATTTCCGGCGCTATAATCAATGCAGACAGCCTTGTTGGACTGGAGTACGGGTGTTCCCGTGAGCCAGTAATGCCCAAAGAAGGTCGGTGTGAGAACGTGCTCAACCCGCGCATGCTCGGGGATCGGCAAGTCCGGCAGTAACGCCCGTTCGGCGGGGGACAACATCGCCGCCGATCTGTACGTTGTGCTCTGGTCATCCCACCAACGCACCCGTACGCGGTTTCGCCGGATGCCATCTTTGTCGCAAAAGGAGTGACCGTCAGGCAGTTGGATCTCGATGCCTTTGGTCAGGGCCTCCACGGCCTTGAAAACGGTAGGCTCGGCGTTGTCCTTCTCGGACTCGTTCTCCGGCCCGGTTGTCGCTGCCGCTAATACATCGGAAGTCAGCCAACGGTCTTCCCGGAGTTGGGGCGACAGCCAAGCCATGAACGATCCATGCCAGCAAGCATGCACTACCCGGAGATGCGGCAGGTCCAACCACAAAGGAAGAGTCAAAAACCAATCGATGATTTCGGCGTGCAACTCCGGCTTGTCCTCTACTTCCGCCAGAAAAGCGGCATGCTGTTTCCGGTTCTTCTCGCCGTATTTTGCGCTATGGTGCGGGCGCAGATACTCGCCGGGGTTTGTGGGATCGGCGGTGTGCCACGCGATGGCGTTCAGTTCGTGGTTACCCATGACCGCAAGCGCAGCCCCGGCCTCGACCATGCGGCGCACGGTATTGACCGTCTGTACCTGTGCGGGGCCGCGGTCGATGAAGTCTCCAACAAAGATGGCCTGCCGTTCCGGGTGGCTCCAGACACCGTCTGCGTTGCGATAGCCGAGCTTGCATAGCAGCGCCTCCAGTTTCTCGTTATGACCGTGAATATCTCCAATGATGTCGTAACTCACTTCGCCCCTTTATTGGTTAGGATTGCGCCGCATTGCGCACCATCAACTTATCAAAATGCATGTGAAATCGGTGGCAAGCACAGTTGAGTGCGTTTCGATTGACTCATCGAGGCTTTCAACAACCCGTAACTATCGGGCTGTCAAGATGCGTTCGGAAGCACGGCTCCCTGGAGCACTCAGGACAGAGGGTTACACCACTTCAGGCCACTGAATCTCGCAAAATCGCCGTCAGAGGAATAGAGTTCCGCCCGGTGCTCGATGGCCAGGGCAGCCAGGTGGGCGTCGGATGTGAGATTCCCGCCGGTGCCCAGAGGCTCGAGCAACTTGCGGAATACCTCCAAGTGGCGCGGACCGGGATGCACGATGGTCGCGCACGGCTGATCCAGCCAGGTAGCCGCCAGAGCGAATGCTGTATCGACGGGTAACGGGTGCCGGAACATGCCGGGCCGAGTGGTGAGCCGGAGGAACGCCAGAAGCACATTCCACGAAAAACCCACAGCTTCCTGTCCGGACAAGACCGATGCCAGCCAGGACTTCGCCTTCCGGTTCAATGGGGCGTCCGCGTTGACCGCGTAGATCAGAAGGTTCGCATCGAGAAGTATCATTTACGCAACGTGAGCTTTCGGCTGAGTTCCTCGTCCTCGATTGCGTCGGCAGCAGCCAGCGCTTTGTCCCAGCGGAAATCCTGTCCCTCTCCCATCCGAAACGATTGCTGAGAGAACTTCTTGGCGCGTTTGGGCCCTTGTCCCCGAAGCCCGGTTCGGGCGGCTTCGTTCAGCGCTTCCTTGAAGGAGATAGCACGCTCCCTCATCGCGTCCCGGATCAATCTCTCTACGTCGGGATCCAGAGTGACCGTCGTCCTCATGTTGCTATCATAGCATCAACTTTCTTGCTGTCATGATGCGTCCGGCAGACTGCAGAATCTCCCGCATCGCGCTGGTTCGAGCCGCAAGCAGCGGAGTGAGACCCTTATTGCCGATCGAATCGACATCCGCTCCTCTCGCGAGCAATAAAGCGGCTACCTGGATCTTGTTGCAATTGGCCGAACGCCGGAGCGGCGTATCTCCGAGAGAGTCGCGGGCATCGATGTCCGCGCCGCAATCCAACAATGCCTCGGCGATCTCCGCGCTGCCTCGACGGGCGGCCATGTGCAGCGCCGTGCAACGCTTCGCACCGTCGTCGGCGTTCACATCCGCGCCGCTCCGGACCAAAGCGCGGACCACGGCGCCGCCGTTCGCGCCGCGGTACTCATTCGCCAGGCCATACAGCGGAGTGTGACCGCCTCCATCGCGCGCGTTGGGGTCCGCACCCAGCCGCAGAAGCAACTCCACCATGTCGAGATTGCCCTGTGCGGAAGCCTCGTGTAACAGCGTGCGTCCGGCGTAACGTTCGCCCAGAAGAGCAGGATCGTGAGTCAGCCTTTCCTGGACATAGCGCAGCATCGCCGCGTTGCCGCTGCCCATCATCTTCGTGAGCAGGCCCGCGAAAACGGAGCGACTGCACCGCTGTTGCAGATCCTCCGCGGTGGCGATCGCGCGATCGGCATCGCCTTCGCGCACGGCCGCCACAGCCTCGTCGAGTTTGCACTGGACCTCCCAGCGCTCCGCAATCTCACGACTGACGGCATCGTCCGACGGCTGCGCCACGGGAACTGGTTTCCCACTGTTGACAACGTATGCGGACGACCGCTCAAAGAACTCCCGCAACGCACCGCGAAGGGGTTCGTCCATCTCCACATCGTCCAGCGCCTGAACCATGTTCTTCATCCAGGCTTCCCTCTCCTCGCGCCGGATCTTGAAGCGCAGATGCGATTCCCGGATGCTCAACCACCAACGGTGCTGCGTATCTTCGCTCGGGCTTCCGAAGAGTTGCGCGAGGAAGGCCGAGAACTCCTCAATGGCGCAGCGGAGGGTCTTTCCCGGAAACAAAGGACGAAGCAGAGGATCCCGCGCCACGCGGGAATAGAAGGCCTCCGCAAGCCGGCGCCACATCGCCGTCCCGCCGATCACGTCCCCAGCCATACAGCGAATTCTCCCGCACTGGAAGGCGAACCGCAAAAACTGCGTTCCTGATAACATCGAGCGTGCCGCTCATGCGCCTGTTCATCTTGTCCCTCATCTCCCTCGCGTGCCACGCCGATTGGCTCATCCATCCTCCCGCGCAGCGAACCACGATTCAGCGGAAGGGCGACGAAGTAATCGCCGAAAATGGCCTGATCCGGCGGGTTTGGCGGCTCAAGCCGGACGGGGCCACCGTCGCCTTCGACAACCTGATGACCGGCGAATCGATCCTGCGCGGCGTCAAACCGGAAGCGGAGATCACCCTCGACGGAGTTCGCTATGCGATCGGCGGACTCACCGGGCAGGTCGAATACGCCTACCTTCGGCGCGAGTGGCTCGACCGGATGGAGGCCGACCCCGCCGCGTTCCGGCTGCGGGGCTTCGAGATCGGAACTACCGCCGCGCGATTCCCGTATCGCCGCAAGAAGTTCTCGAGCGACCGGCCGTGGCCGCCGCCGGGAGCATCCGTCACGTTCCGGTATGAGCACGAGAAATGGAAAGGCCTGGTGGTCTCCATCCACTATGAGATGTACGACGGCATTCCCCTGCTCTCGAAGTGGCTGACCATCCATAACGGCACGGGAAAACCGGTCCAGTTGGACACGTTTACCAGCGAGGTGCTGGCTGTCGTCGAATCGGAGTCGATCGTCGAAGGACCGGGGTCCTGGAGAACTCCGAACCTGCAAGTGGAGAGCGATTACTCGTTTATCGCCACGCACGCCCGGCCCGACGAAAACCGGGTCGCCCATTGGGAGCCCGATCCACAATACACCACGCAGGTGAATTACTTACTCAAGAGTCCGGTGCTGCTGCGGTGTTATCCCCCGCTCGGCCCCGCTGTGTCCATTGACGCGAGTGCAACCTTCGAGACGTTTCGAATCTTCGAGCTCGTCCACGACAGCACGGACCGGGAACGGAAGTCGCTCGCTCAGCGAAGGATGTATCGCACCATCGCGCCCTGGGCGCTGGAGAATCCCATTCTCATGCACGTCCGCCAGGCCGACACCGAGGCCGTCCGTCTGGCCGTGGATCAGTGCGCCGCGGTTGGCTTCGAAATGGTCATAATGACTTTCGGCAGCGGATTCGACATCGAGAAAGAGGATCCGTCCTATCTCGCCCAGGTCAAGTCACTGGTCGATTACGCTCGCGGGAAGGGCGTGGAGTTAGGTGGCTACTCTCTGCTGGCGAGCCGCTCTATCTCACCGCTAGACGATGTGATCAACCCCAAGACTGGAACCACGGGGGGGGCCATCTTCGATAACTCTCCTTGTCTCGGGAGCAAGTGGGGCATCGAATATTTCCGCAAGTTACGGACCTTCATCGACGCCACCGGACTCGGCGTGCTGGAGCATGACGGGTCCTACCCGGGCGATGTGTGCGCGTCGCAGTCCCACCCGGGGCATCGAGGCCTCGATGATTCCCAATGGACTCAGTGGCGCACCATTTCGGACTTCTACCAGTGGTGCCGCGCTCGCGGTGTCTATCTCAATGTGCCGGACTGGTACTTCCTGGAGGGAGCGAACAAGACCGCCATGGGCTATCGCGAGGTGAACTGGTCGCTTCCCCGCGAGCGTCAGATCATCCTCGCCCGGCAGAATATCTACGACGGCACCTGGGAAAAGACGCCCAGCATGGGGTGGATGTTCGTCCCCTTGGTGCAGTATCACGGCGGCGGAGCGGCGGCCACCCTGGAACCGCTGCGCGATCACCTGGCTTTCTACGGACAGCACCTGATGCAGAATTTCGCCGCCGGCGTACAGGCGTGTTACCGCGGACCCCGGTTATACGATTCCGAGGAGACGCGGGTAGTCGTCAAGCAGAGTGTGGATTTCTACAAGCGGCATCGAGGCATTCTCGAATCGGACATCATCCACATAAGGCGGCCCGACGGCCGGGATTACGATGCAATCCTGCACGTTAATCCCAGCCTGCCCGAGAAGGGACTGGCGGTGATCTATAACCCGCTGAATGAACCGGTCACGCGAACTATCCGGCTTCCCGTCTACTACACCGGGCTAACTCACGCCGCGCTCGTCAGCGAGAAAGATAGCCCGGCTCGACGCTATAACATTGATCGCCAGTTCGGCCTCACCGTGGAAGTCAAGATCCCAGCCGGAGGTTACACTTGGCTAACCCTCACAGCTCCAACTTCCCCTGGTAAACCATCTCCTTCAAAGTGAACTTAGCCCGAATCTGCATGGGGCCCATACGGGTGACGAACGTGACGTCTTTATCGGCGAGTTCGATGGGCTGGCCTCCGCCCTCGAAGTAGAACCAGGTTTCGCGAGAATCCCCGTTCTCCTTCATCTCCACACGGACGGGAGCGATCGGATCCTTTCCTTTCCGCTCCAGTCGCGTGGCGTCCTTCATGCGCGCCTGCATCGTCGCCGGGTCGGGACGCCGCCGTTCGCCGCTATCATCGGACGTTTCTTCACTACGGCGTCTGCGGCCTCCCATCATTGGCATACCGCTCAGGCTGATGATGTAGGTGTTGGCAGCCTGCTCCCCTGCCTCGGTCTTATTCGCCGCCCGAACCGGCATGGCACTCTCCCAGCGGACGACGGCGTGCATTTCCGGCATTTCGCCGCCCATTCCTCCCGGAGGGCCGCCCATGCCGCCACCCGGAGGTCCCGCCCATTCCGCCATCGGGAGGTCCACCCATCCCTCCGCCAGGGCCGCCTTCCATACCCTGCATGTTGAATTCGACCGAGGCATCCTTGGCCCAGGGCGACTTCGTCAACAGTGTCTGCACCTCTTTCTCGGACCACTCGGAGGGCTTCTTCCTGTTCCAGAAATCGGCGGCGGCGAACAGTGGCAGAACGCCGGCGCCGGTCAGTATCAGATTGCGTCGCGTGATCATGGCTGCGTCCTCAGAACGTGAATCTCAACTGTATGTCGATCTTGCGATTATAGGTCGTGTTGCCGCCGAACGGTCCGAACCCCGCCAGGCTGCGATATTCGCCGAAGTAGGGCGAAGAGAGATCTCCGCTGGGCGCCGCATAACTCGGATGGTTCAGGATGTTACGGGCCGAGACACTCAGCGTCAGGTTGTACTTCTTCCCGCTCGATCCGCCGAACATACCGCCGCCAGGGCCGCCCGGACCACCGGGACCGCCGCCCGGGGGAGGCCCACCACCAGGAGGTCCGCCGCCGCCGGGCCCGCCTCCACGCATCCCTCCCATACCAGGAGGCGGGCCTCCGTCCTGCGTGCCGGACTCGCCCCGGTTCCCGAAAGACCAGGTCCGCGCCAACCGTAGATTCGTGCTGATGTTGCCGGGCCCCCGCCCATAGTTCCGCTCGATTACCGAAGTTCCCTGCGCGGGATTCAGATTGAAACACCCATAACCACTCTCGTAGATCAGGTCGCCGCCCTGGCACTGTGACGCGCTAACTCCCGAAACGAGCGCTGGACGCTCAGCGGTGAATCCGCTGTTCAGCGTGTCCCGGCCGGTGGTGATGTTGTACGGCGAACCCGAACTCATCATCACGAACGGACTCAAACTCAGCTTCCACGGCATCGGCACACTCGTGCCAATCACTACCCGGTGTCGCACGTCGGCGAATGACGACGGTCCCCATTCGTTCCGGAGATTGTACGGATCAGCCGGCTGGCCTTCGGCGTCGGTCTTCCCATGCGAGTAGCCATAAAACCCGAACAGGAACAGCTTCTTATAATTCACGCTCGGGCTGAGAATGAGCATGTTACTGCGGCTGAAGCCGGTCGATTCGGTGAGCAGACGCAATTGCTGGTCGCCGTAAGGATAGACGCCGTCGATGGGCGTGTTGACGTTGCGCGAGCGTTGGATGTGAACACCGCGGCTGCCGATGTAGTTCGCGCTGAAGCGCACGTACTTATTGATCTGACGGTCCACGCCGGCGCTCCACTGATAGGTGCGGGGCGCCTTGATGTCCGCGTCAATCAATTGAAGTTGCTGGGGCTGCTCGCTCGCCTCAAGGATAGCAATGCTGGGGATGATGGGGAAGAAGGTCGGATTCAGTATCATGTAGGACTGTTGATTGATCCCGTTGTACCGTTCCGAAGAGAGAATCGTGTTCTCGCCGACGCGGTCGAAGAATGTGCCGAACCCAAGCCGCACGACGGTCTTGGCGGACTTACCTGCGCCTCCGTCCACACCCCACGCAATCCCAACCCGCGGAGACCAGTTAGCCCAATCGCTGATGTTGGTCTGGGTTTCATATCGCAGACCATAACTCAAGGTCAGGTTCGGGCGGATCTTCCAATCGTCGTTGACGAAGAGCCCGGCGTCGAATTGCGCGACCGTCGCCAGCGGGGTGCCGGCCGCCATGCTGAATTGCGATGCGCCGCCGCCCAGGGCGGCGATGGCGGCGGGGGTATATCCGAGTTGCTGAAACAGCAGCGTGCGACGGTACCGTTCGAGAGCCGACAACTGGATGGAGGTCCCGTCAACTGGATTGTTATTCGCATCGAGGACGGGTCCGACTCCGCCGAAGAAGGTATAGGTGCCCCCGAAGTTGCTCACGGACGTATCGTCAATAGATACCCGTCGGAACCTGCCACCCCACTTGATTGTGTGAGCGCCGCGATTATAGGTGGTCAGGTTGCTGAACTCCCAGTGGTTACTGGTGCTGCCGGAAACTCCGATTTGAGCGCCCCCGCCATCGAAGGCGCCTTGTACGCTGATCGCGGGAACCGAGTTGTCGCCATTGTTGGAAGAGGAACTTCGGAGGTATTGAAAGCGGAACTCGTTGATCGCTTTCGCGCTCAGGATCGCGGTTTCCGTGACCTGCACCGAATTCTCGGTGCGATTCTGATCGTAGGCCTTCGATTCCAGGCTGTAACTCCCAACCCCTTCCTTATCGAACTCGTTGCGCGTGTTCTGGTATCGCACAACCAGGGTGTTCTTCTCGTTGATCGAATAGTCGATTCGAGGGGACAGGTTGGTCCGCATCTGCGGAGTCAGAACCGCCTTGTTCACATCCACGGGGTTCAGATTGTTGTCCAGGGTTGTGGCGATAATCAGGGCGTTCTCATCGATGTTGCGGCGCTCGAAATCAAACCCGAACGACGCCTTCTGGCGCTTGATGGGACCGCTCAGGTTCACTCCAAAGAACTTCTGGCTATACGGCGGCAGTGCCGAATCGAGTAACGGGCTGCGCGAATTCAGGTTTTCGTCGTTGTATTGAATGAAGGCCTGGCCGCGAATATTGTCCGTGCCGGGCTTGGTGAGAATCTCGATGCGGCCGAACCCCGGCCGGTCGTACTCCGGCGAGAAGGGGTTCGAGTTGATCCGGACCTCGCGAATCGACGACTTCGGGGGAAGATTGCCGCCGGTGAAGCCATCGATATAGATCTGACCCCCGTTCGGCCCCGCCGCGGGTCCGGCCATCGCCTGTAACTGCTGCTCTAACTCGTCGGGATCGTCGGACAGCGTGGCTAACTCTTTCTGTCCCAGCACCAGCGCTCCACCGTTCTGAGTTGGATCGGTAGTTACCTTGTTGGCTTCGGCCTCGACATTCACCACCTGCGTCTCCGCTTCGATGGTCAGTTGCACATCGAGTGCCGTCTGTCCGCTGATCTCGAAGTCGGTACGCTGGCTCACCGTGAAGCCCTTGGCGATCACTCGTACCAGGTACTTCCCTGCCGGGATCCCGCTGATGACATACTGCCCTGTCGCATCGGAGTGCCCGCGAAACTCAACCTGTGGTCCGCGAACTTGTACTAATGCCCCAGGGACGGTGGCGCCCGAAGGATCTGTCACCGTTCCCTTCAGACTGACTGGCGCCTGCGCCACTAACTGGCCGATCAGACACACGAATAGTGCTAACAGCGTTCTCATACGCATCGTCGTTCTCTCTTATTCCTTTTGAGTTCTCGTTACGGCATGATTCCCGGCAACTGCATGCCTTCCAGTCCGCCGGTCATACCGCCCATCATTCCGCTGCCCGAGCCGCCCATCGCGCCCATACCCCCGGCTGCGCCCTGCTGCGCTCGTCGAGCGGAGTTCTGCATCGAGGCCATCTGGAGCAGCATATCGGCGTTGGCGAGCAACGTGATCGCCGTGATTTCGCCGGCTGTTGCCCCTTCGTGCTCGACACAACGATCGTTTCACCGGTCTTGAGATCTTCCAGCTTCGAGGACGGCATGCGTTCCAGCATTTGCGACATATCCGGAGCCCGCATGCCGCCCATCGGTGCGCCAGTCCCTCCTGGCATCGGGCCCGGCATACTCCTGCCTGGCATTCCACCGCCCATGGCGGGGAAGTTCGGCATCTTCTTGATCTGTGAGTCCTCGGCGATGTTGATGAGCAGCGGCTTGTTCGTGCCCGACTCGAGCACTTTGATCTGCTTCGCCGCGACATCGACCGAAGCAATCTTTCCGGCCTTGGTTACAAACGTTCCAAATACAACTTCGTCGGCGGTCACCTTCAACCCGTCTTCACTCTTCACGCCCCGTGCGCGGAGTTGGTCGCCGATTCCGACGTCAGCCAGGCTGCTGGTTTTGGCATCGCTGAACTTCACGGAATCGGGAGCATACCTGCGATACGCGGTCTTCTCTGCAACCGTGACCACCGCCTGCGTCTCTCCCATCAAGGAGCGCATCTTCAGCATGATCTCGTTTCCCTTCCGGCCGCCACCACGCCGGTGACGCCGCGCTTCTGCCAGTCGAGCCGTTCGGCTTCGTTGCGTCGCGCAATCTCGGAGGCCGGCATCACCACTAGTCGGCGCAGGTCCTGAGTCCCGGGCTCCAGCGCCACCAGAACGCGGTCACCCACGGCAACGTCAGTCAGTTGGATCACCTTCGCCTGCTTCAGATCTTTCTCGCCTGGCTCGACGCGCTGGAAGATCGTCTCAGGAATCAGTTTCGTGGTGAGAAGATCGCCCTGATCCGGCTTTACATCGACTTCACCCGCTCGCACAGCCTGGACGGTTCCGACAAAGCGCGCCGGCGCCTGAGCGTACGCAGCCAACACCAGTGATGCAATCCAGAGTGCTCGTGTCATCAAATACCATTAACGGGTATTCCGACCGCGTTTGCCTTTAAGATTTGTAAACTGACCGCATCGAATGTGTAAATCTTCGTAACGATCTTTGTCCGGCGGCTTCGTAATGAGATACAAACAGAGCAGTGGCATCGAACCGGATTCTGCTCATTGACGACGACGCCGACCTGTGCGCGCTGATGGCGGACTTCTTCAAGGAGAACGACATCGAGGTAGCGTTCGCCAACGATGGCCGGACCGGTTTGGCCCGCGCTCTCGGCGAATCGTTCGACCTCTTGATCCTCGACGTGATGCTCCCGTTCCTGAATGGGTTCCAGGTGCTCGAGCAGGTTCGCCGCCGGAGTGCGGTGCCGATCATCATGCTGACCGCCAGAATCGAGGAACGGGACCGGGTAGCCGGATTGAACGCGGGTGCGGACGACTATCTCCCGAAGCCGTTCGGTCCCGAAGAATTGCTGGCGCGGATCCGGGCTGTATTGAGACGAGCCGGGAAGCTGCACTTGGCCGCGGCCCCGATCGAGTGCGGGAATATCAAGCTGAATCCGCAGAGTCGCGAGGTCGTCCAGAACGGCGCTCCGCTGGAATTGACGTCCATCGAATTCGAGATCCTCGAGCACCTCATGCGATCGGCCGGACGGGTGATCTCGCGAGACGAGTTCACCACACTCCTGTATCAGCGGCAATCCACTCCGTACGAGCGGGCGCTCGATGTCCACATCAGTCATCTCCGCAAGAAACTGGAAGCGGTGAACGGTCCCGTGATTCACACGGTGCGCGGAGTCGGCTATATGATGTCGCCGGGTCAGCAGGAGTCGAAATGAGATCGGTATACGCGAAGGTGCTGCTGTGGTCCTTCGGGACGCTGCTGTTTTCGCTGCTAGCGTTCGTCGCGATCTCGTTCTTTCTGAATCGGAGAGACATCCACGCCAGTCTTCCGTTTCGAGTTAACACGTACCTGCTCGACGAAGCGTTGGACGCGTACAAATCCGGAGGCAAGGACAAACTGGCGGCCACTCTCGCGAAGCAGGAAAGCTACTTTCAGGTACGGCTGCATTTGACGGATGCGAGCGGGACCGACCTGGTTACCGGCGAAGATCGCTCCCACTTGTTAACGACGCCCGGCAGGAATATGCCGCCGAAGACGGCTGACGGCCACATGATTTTCACGATGTCCGATGGCTCCGGCCGGTACCGGTTCCTGGTGTATGTCCCGCCTCCATCATTCGATATCACGCCGCAGCTTCCTTACTACGCGATGGTCCTGTTGGCGGTAGCAGGGTTGTGCTGGCTGCTCGCGGTAAATATCGCCGCGCCGTTGCGTCAACTCGCACAGACAGTGGAACGGTTCGGGGCAGGCGATCTGGCGGCGCGGATCACCTGGCGGCGGGGCGACGAGATCGGCGAACTCGCCGGCGCATTTAACCAGATGGCGGACCGCATCCAGACGCTGCTGACCGCCGAGCGGCGCCTGTTGCAGGACATCTCTCACGAACTGAGGTCGCCGCTCGCCCGCCTCAGCTTCGCTGCGGAACTGACCCGCACCGCGACGGACCGCAACGCCGCCGTCGCCCGCCTGAGGAAGGAAATCGACCGGCTGGCCGACCTGATTGCGGGACTGATCCAGGTGACTCGCGCGGAAGGAGATTTCCCCCAAGGCAACCTCGTCCCGGTAGCTCTCGATGAGTTAGTTCGCGATGTGTGCGACAGTTGCGAGTTGGAAGCGGCGGCCAAGGATTGCAGCGTCAATGCCGTCACCGACTCAGATGTCCCCCTGCTCGGCGACCCGGAGTTACTTCGGCGGGCGGTAGAAAACGTGGTGCGGAACGCGATCCGCTACGCCCCGGACTCATCGGCCGTGCGGGTGTGCGTAAGCAAGAATGCCTCGACCGCCAGCATCTCGATACTCGACTCGGGCCCTGGTGTTCCCGAGGAGATGCTCGCGAAGATCTTCACTCCGTTCTTTCGCGTTGACGCGTCGCGCGACACCGCCACCGGCGGAGTTGGACTCGGGCTGGCGATCGCGCAACGCGCAGTACTACTGCATCACGGGCAGATCAATGCCGTTAACGCGAATCCGGGGCTGCATGTCACCATCACACTGCCCCTGGCTTCGGCTTCAGCTTCAGCTTGATTGCCGGCTTCGGCAGTCTTCGCGGCCCAGTGGATGACGGGACTGGCAGTACCGGTGGATGGCCCTGACGAATCCGGTCCACCGCCCAAGTACGAATAACATTCGGATGACGGCCTCGTTCCATGTCAAACCTCCTTTATGGGAGGAAGCTTCGCGAGAAGAATTTCGCAAGCCTCCAGGCGGCGGTGCAGTTCCTCTTTTGCCGCTCTTTTGTCGGTATGCCGGATTTCGATGGGCAGGTTTCGAACTTCGCGATTGACGAGTTCAGCCAGTAACTGCCACTCAGCGGCACTCAGGACGGGTGTCTGGATCCCAGTGGATGACATCGTTCCCTCCTTTCGGATCAATGCTCCACTCATAGGGTACTCCCGGCTGCGGCCGGTGAAAAGGGCTATGGGATGAATTGGCGCAGGTAGCGTCCGCTCTGCACCAGCGATGCCTTGCGCGTCTCGACCGATCCTTCGTAGGCGCGATCTTCCACTTCGATGCAAACGGGCCCGTCATAACCCGAATCGGTGAGCGTGGAAATGAACTTGCCCCAATCCACATCGCCCAGGCCGGGCAGCTTCGGCGTATGGTATTCCAGCGGATGGGCCAGGATGCCGACATTGTTCAGCCGCTCACGGTCAATGCGAGCGTCTTTAGCGTGGACATGATGAAAGCGTCCTGCAAACTCGCGTATCGCCGCGAGGTAATCCATCTGCTGCCAGATGAAATGGGACGGATCGAAGTTGAGTCCGAACGAGGGGCTGGGAATGTCGGCGAACATACGCCGCCAGATGGCGGGCGTGGTGCCCAGATTCTTGCCGCCCGGCCATTCGTCGCGAGTGAACAACATCGGACAGTTCTCAATACCGATCTTCACGCCGTGCGCAACGGCAAAGTCGATGAGCGGCCTCCACACTTCGAGGAAACGGGGCCAGTTGTCGTCCACGGACCGGGTCCAATCGCGCCCGATGAAGGTGTTCACCACGCCGACTCCTAACTGGGCGGCCGCTTCGATGACTTTCCGAATGTGATCGATATAGACCTGGGCTTCGGCCGCATCCGGCGCGAGGGGATTCGGATAGTATCCGAGTCCGCTGATGGCAACGCCGGCTTCGGCAAACCGTTGATTGATCGTGCGGGCTGCGGCGGAATCCAAGCCGGCCGCATCGACGTGCGTGACACCGGCATATCGCCGCTCCGCCTTGCCTTTGGGCCAGCACATCAGTTCGATGCAATCAAACCGGGCCTGGGCGGCGAAGGAAACGACCTCGTCCAGAGAGAGGTCGGGAAGAATAGCACTGACAAATCCGAGTTTCAGCATGGCTTCCTTGTTGGTACCATAACGGGGCAGATGATGAGTAGCGTCAGCCGCGGCGCAGCAGGTCCCGCCCTGGGTTTCTTCGTTCTAATTGCCGCGTTCACAGTGGTGGCCCGATACTTCGGCGTGACCGAAAAGCTGGGCGGTCACATCCCGGCGGCAACGCTCAGCTTCGCTCTCCTACTGGCGCCTTATTGGGCGTTCGGATTCGGGCTGGCGCCATGGCTGCGCCGTCATCTCGTAAATCGACCGGGGCGGGTACTCGCGTCCGGATTGCTGGTGCTACCCTATCCGGTGTTCGCTATTCCGCGGGGCGAGTTCCGATGGGAGTTACTGGCCGGATTGCTCGCCGTGATACTCGCCGTCTCTGTGATGCTGATGCTCGGACGCGGTTGGTTGGACTGGACCGCGCTCCTGTTGTTGGCTCTCGCCGTGGAGTTGCACTGGTTCGACAAGGCCTGGCCGGTTGCAGGAATGAGCGGAATGTCGAAACTGCTGCTGCTCGACGCGGCTCTGTACGGCTTCCTGGTGATCCGCGACCTGGATGGGATCGGCTTCGATTTTCGCGCCCGCTGGGCGGACCTGCGCATCGGACTTCGCGAGTTTCTCTATTACACCCCGGTGGCGTTGGTGCTGGGGTTCGCAATGGGCTTTCTGCACTTGCACCCTACGCTAGCGAACCCTCTCTGGTTCGGCTCCGGCTGGCTGTTCACACTGTTCTTCATCGCCATCCCCGAAGAACTCTTCTTTCGCGGGCTCATACTGAATTTGCTGGAGCGCCACACAGACACGCGTCGGGCACTGCTGATCACCTCCATTCTGTTCGGTCTCGCACACTTCAACAAGCGAACGGCATTCTTCAACTGGCGGTACGTCATTTTGGCCGCGATCGCCGGATGGTTCTACGGACGCGCCTGGCTCAGCCAGCGCCGGGTGCTGACTTCGTCGATCACACATGCCACCGTCGATACGGTCTGGTCAATCTGGCTCCGATGACCCGATACTGGGATAGTACCCATGACGAGCTTTCCAGAATTCGGACTCAACGGACAAGTGGCGCTGGTGACGGGCGCCGGACGCGGACTTGGACGCGCCATCGCGCGCGCGCTGGCCCATGCGGGGGCGGATGTCGCCCTTGGATTGAGAGACATCGAATCGCACGGCAACCTGCCGGCGCAGATTGAAACCGAAGGGCGCCGGGCGCTGCCGCTCCAGATGGACATGACGCGCCTGGATCAGATCTCGCGCGCCGTGGACGATACAGTGGCGCATTTCGGCCGGCTGGACATCCTGGTGAACAATGCCGGAATCGCGCCGGACAACCTGGCCGAGAATGTGACCGAGGAAGATTTCGATCACACCATCGCGATCAATCTGAAAGGCACCTTTTTTGCCGCCCAGTCAGCGGGGCGGGTGATGATCCGTCAGAACGGCGGACGCATCATCAACATGAGCTCGCAGGCCGGATTCGCGGCCCTGCCCACGGAATCGGTGTACTGCATGACCAAGGCCGGGATTGCACACCTGACCAAGTGCCTGGCAGTGGAATGGGGCAAGTACAACATTACGGTCAACGCGGTGGCCCCCACGTTCATTCACACTCCGGGGACCAAGGCGGCCCTGTCCGATCCGGCATTCCATGCGGATGTGGTGGAGCGCATTGCGGCGCTGCACCGGATCGGCGAGCCTATGGACGTCGCGGGCGCGGTGGTGTTTCTGGCGTCGCCGGCGGCTGCGTTGATCACGGGTCACACCGTCCTGATCGATGGGGGTTGGACGGCGCGCTGACGGGCGCCGGGGACGGATTTGGCTTTGATTCGTCCTGGGGCCGGGCGGTTTCGGAGACGGACGGGACAATCACGGGAGGCCGGGAGCTTTCGGGACGCAGGGAACGAATACCGGTAACGGTGGTGCATCGCGTGGGCGTGAGACTGCCGTTTCCGCGGCGGCGGGCGCGCTGGAATTCCTGAATGGCATTCCGCCACATGCGCTCGGCTGCGGCGAGGTCCCGCATGAGCTGTTTGTACTTGTCGTAATCCTCGTTGAACAGCCCGAGCAGTCCTTTCCCGGCGATGAGCGAGTCGCGCAGATTATAGAAATCCTGGAGGTGCATCCAGGCGCGGCAGGCCTGCGTGATGAGCAACTTCTCCTCGGGCGTTGCGGGGACGTATGCGCGCATGAAGTCATCACGCGTCCGGTAATAATCCAGATTCTCGACGGAATCGGGCACCGGCGATATTGGTATGGTCGCTTCGGATAGCATCGCTGTTTATCTTTCCGGAAGATGGTCCAAAAAAGCTTCGAGCGCGGGCCGCTGGTGGCGGCTTCGCGCTCGAAGTGGAAATGAACTCTTCTCCTACCCTAAACATATCAGACGCGCCGAAAAAATCGGGCCTGTTTGTCTGCAATAGATTGAAAAGAGGCGAAATATAGTTCGTTAACGGGGTTTTTGGAGGTGGCGAATTTCGGAGTAGATCGCTAATCGGCGAGTTTCACATCCTCCAGCACTTCACGCAGGCGATGCAGCAACTTCTGTTTGGTGAACGGTTTCTGAATAAAATCGACATCCCATGGCAGTGCCGAGTTCGGCTGGCGGGGTTCGGGATAGCCCGACATATAGAGGACCTTCATCCGCGGATAGAGCGGATGCAAATGCTCCGCTAATTGAGGGCCCGACATATCCGGCATCACCACGTCGGTCAGGAGCAAATCAATCGCGCCATGGTGCCGCAGGGCGATTTGAATCGCGTCGTTCGTGTCTCGACTGACGAGCACCCGATAGCCCGCGCCCTCCAGGAGCCTGCGAACCGGGTTCCGCAGGGCTGTTTCGTCTTCAACCACTAAAATGGTCCCGACTCCTCGTTCCTCCGGGGCCATCTCGGCGGCGAGAACCGCTTCCGGAGTATCGAGCACGGCCGGCAGGTAGATCTGGAACTCGGCCCCAAGTCCGAGTTCGCTGTGGAGTATCACGAAACCGCCGCTCTGTTTGACGATTCCGTAGACCATTGAGAGCCCCAGCCCAGTCCCTTTCCCAACCTCCTTGGTGGTAAAGAACGGATCGAAAACTCGAGCTTGGGTCTCCTTGTCCATTCCGATGCCGGTGTCCCTGACCGCTAACATGACATAGGAACCCGGTTTCGCATCCGGGTTCGCGCGGGCATGTGCCTCATCCAGTTCGAAGTCGGCCGTTTCGATTGTGAGGCTGCCACCGTCAGGCATAGCATCGCGCGAGTTCACCGCCATATTCATGATGATCTGACTTAGCTGGCCGGCATCGGCCTTCACGAGGCCCAACCGGGAACCTGGAATGACGGCCAAGTGTATATCCTCTCCGATCAACGGCCGCACCAGCTTTTCGCACTCCGCCGCCAGGGAATTCAAGTTCAAAACCTCGGTTTGCGGCACCTGCTTGCGACTGAATGTCATGAGCTGCCGGGTCATTTCAACGGCCCTATTCGCAGCCTGGAGCATCGCCGTTACCGGCTCCGTAAGGGGATCCCCGCTGGCCAGTTCCTGGAGTGCCAAATCGCCGTGTAACAGAATGACACTCATGAGGTTACTGAAGTCGTGAGCGATGCCCCCGACCAGGCGACCGATGGATTCCATCTTCTGAGCTTGCGCGAGTTGGAGTTGCAGGCTAGCAGCTTCCTGCTCCGCCTGTTTGCGATTGGTGACATCGTGAACCGATCCAACCAGATGGGTACACCTGCCTTTTTCGTCATAGACAGGCGCCACGCTGACCTCGCCGCTGAGCCGCCCAACCGGGTAATCGGAGGTTTCCTCCCAGTACACGATGGCATTTTGTTCGATCGCCTGCCGGTACTTTTCCAGAACCATCGTCAGAGAGGGCTTTGGGATGACCTCATCCACGGTCTTGCCGACCACCGCTTCCTTACCAAGTCCGGTCACTCTCAAAAAGGCCGCGTTGACAGAAACGAAGCGGAATCGCCCTTCGGGTTCCACCGCCAAGTGGAAAATGACATCGGAGACGGTGTTGTAGATCGAGTTCAGCCGCCGTTCGTTTTCGCGCAGTTCCTCCTCGGCCCGTTTGCCGGCGGTGATGTCGCGCGAGACGACGACGACCCCGATAACGCGGCCCTCGAGATCGCGGTATGGGGATTTGGCCGAGACAAAGACGCGGGATCCCGCGGGTCCAGGCATAGCATACTCAATTGAATCAGCCACCCCAGACTCCATGACGCGAAGATCGTGCTCCATGATGGCCCGCCCCGTCTCTGGATCATCGATGTATTCGAGGCTGGTCTTTCCCAAAACCTCAGTGGCTTGTTTGCCGACCGTCTGGAGCGCGACGGGGTTCGCCATCAACACGCGGCCTTCCCGATCTTTCAGGTATATCGGGACCGGCGCCCCATCGAGCACCACACGCAGCAGGGCCTGGTTGCGAAGCAATTCCTCTTGTGCCCGCATGTGTTCCGTGATATCGACCTGGGTTCCTACCAGTCGGATGGCGCGGCCGTCGGAATCGCGCACAATGCACTTGCCGCGCCCCAGGATCCAACGCCATTCCCCGTTCCGTGCGCGCATACGGTACTCGACCTCAATGTGCCCAGTGCGACCCTCAATACAGTCCGCTCTCGCCCGCTGCACACGCTCGTAGTCGTCAGGATGAATCAGCGCCATCCAGTCGCTCACGTTTGTAGGGGAAGAGCCGTCGTCGTAGCCGAGCATGCTATAGTTCGCCGGACTGAAATACGCCTCGTCGGTCAGGATGGTCCAATCCCACAGCCCGTCACTGGTCGCCTCCATGCTGAGCCGGAATCGCTCCTCACTCTTGCTCAATGCATCTTCCGCCCGCTTGTGCTCCGTGATGTCCTGGAAGAAGCCAACCACCTTACGCCGATTCAGGTCCGGCTTACCGATCGCATGAATCCATCGAAGATTGCCTCTGGCGGTGAGGATTTCCAACTCCACGTCAAACGGCTCATTATGGTGGATGGCGCGTTGGACAGCCCGTTCGATAATCGGCCGGGACGTTGGCGTACAGAAGCCGATCGCTTTGCTTACCGTCGGCTTGTATGCGGAATCCACTTCGTGGATGCGGTAGACCTCTTCCGTCCAGACCTGCTGTTGCGTGTCTATGTCCAACTCCCAGCCACCGACTTTTCCGATCCTTTCGGACTCGGCATGCAGACTCCTGCTCTTCTCGAGCGCATCCTGTGACTGCTCTATGGCTTGGCCGATGCGCCGCGCGGTCCAGGCGCAGATGGCGATCATCACCGCACACATGACCAGGGACTCCAGGGCGTGCCAAAGAGGGTGGCTTGCGATCCCGGAAGTCCAGGGCGTCGATTCCAGCCAGCCATCAAAGAAGATGACCAACAGCACGCCCGGCAGAAAGGCGCGCAGCAGCATTCCGCGGGTAGAACCGGCGCTCCAGTCGCGTAGTGCCGGTGCGCCGGGCAGTGTCAGACGACTCTCTGCCAGACCTATCAGCAAGAGCGCGAGAGCCGTGGGCAGAGCCACCCGAATTAGAGCACTGCCGTGCCACAGCGGTGTGTCGTAGGCGTACGCAACCAGGACCACCAGGCCGGCCGCGGTCCCGAGCACCGCGAATAAGGCGCCCATTGAGGCGGCGACCCGCCACTTGCCGGCTTGGAGCACCAGCAGAAGGGCTGCACTTTCGAGAAGAAGTCCCGCGGCGGTCAAGAGCGCCATCCGGCCCAGGGAAGAATGACCAAGTACTTCGCTGGTCCGGGACAGCGCCAGCTCCACCCCCGAATCGAAGCCGGTGAAGAATCGTGCGAGAACCAGTAGTCCCACCAAGGCGGGCAGGACGGCGGCGGCGAGTGCAAAAACCCGGCTCAGCCGAATGGCAGGCCAGCGGGCATGGCTGAATACGCCGCCCGCGAGCAGGAGAAAGGCCAGCGCAGTACTGGGAGCCATTGGCGGAAGCTCGCCCCACTTCCCTGCCAGAAAGCGCGCGCCAAACAGCCAACCGACCTGAGCCAACAGAGCGATTCCGAAGGCTGCCGCCGCATAGAGGCAAGCGAGACGCTGCACTTCGGCGGGCGACCTTGTATCCAAAGCGATCCGTTGATTCGGCAAAGCTTTACTCCTTCGGATGCGAGGCCCGGAAGCCGCACTACAATTCCCGATACTACTCCACTCGACTTGTCAGGGTACCAAACGGATGTCTCGCTCGTTCGGGGGTCTCTCGCAACGATTCCGGCAGCCGATGACGCTGGTGAACGTCGATTGTGGGTGACAGGCCTTGTGCGGGACTAACGTCCGCCCCACATCGACCCTGAAAATGTCCAAACTCCAGGGGCGGGTCTGGTAAGTCCTAGTCGATTTCTTTGCCCATGTACAACTCGCTGATGATCTGGCGGTTGTTCTCCAGTACGCGGCTGCGGCGGACCTTCATGGTGGGCGTCAGTTCGCCGGTGTCGATGCTGAAATCGCGTTCGAGAATGCGAAATTTGCGGATCTGCTCGAAGGACGCCAACTGCTTGTTCACCTTCGCGACGGTCTGCTGCAAGTGGGCGGTGATCGGCGCGGCGGCGGCAAGCTCGTTCATCGGCTTGCCGCGGAATTCCTCCAGCCCCTTCATGCTCTCCACAGCGGCGGCGTTGATGGTGAACAGCGCCGTGACATAAGGCATCTTGTCGCCGATCAGCACCATCTGGTTGATCAACGGTTCCGACTTGAACAGGCTCTCAATACGGGCGGGATAGATCTTCTTGCCGTTGGAGGAGACGATCAGTTCCTTCTTGCGGCCGGTAATGTGGATGTAGCCTTCGCTGTCGATCTCGGCGATGTCGCCCGTGTAGAGCCAACCGTCCTTCAAGACCGCGGCTGTGGACACCGGATCCTTGTAGTATCCCGAGAACAGGCAGGGGCTCTTGATCAGAAGTTCGCCATCCTCGGTCAGCCGCGCCTCAATGCCGGGCAGCGGTTTGCCGATGCTGCCGGGCTTCGGACGATCGGGAGGATTCAAGGTGGCCACGCCGCCCTCGGTCAGTCCATAACCTTCGATCAGCGGCATGCCGATGGAGGCATAGAACTCGCCCAGTTCCTTGCTGAGCGGAGCAGCGCCCGAACATGCCAGCTTCATCTCGCCGCCCAACCGCTCGCGGATCTTGTTGTACACGAGCCGGCCGAAGATCCTGGTCCCCATGCGGAGCAGCGCGGGAACCGGTTTGCCTTCGTGCTTCAGGCGGGCGGCCTCGGATCCGACTCCGACAGCGGCGTAGAACATCCTCTGCGCCAGTCCGGACTTCTTTCTCACCTCCGTGAGCACGGTGGTGTAGACGCGCTCCCACACGCGGGGCGGCGCCAGGAAGAAGGTTGGCTTCACCGTTCTCAACTCACCGGGCATCTTCGCCAGGCCTTCGGAGAACCAGACGGGCACTCCCATGCGGAGGGTGAGGAACTCGAGCACGACGCGCTGGGCGATGTGGGCGGACGGCAGAAACGCGAGCGCACGGTCCTGGGGCGTGAGGATGCCGGTGAGCACCGTGTTGCCGAGGTCGATGTTGGACACCATGGCATGATGCGTAACCAGACCCATTTTCGGTTCGCCAGTGGCGCCTGACGTCAGATACAGGATGGCGTAGTCGTCGGCCGTGTATTCTTTGCGGATGCGATCGAAGAGGCCCGGATCGTTGGCTTCGAGGTGCCGTCCGCGCTCGCGCAGTTCATCGAGCGAGGTGGCTCCGGGCGCGGTGCCGGTCATCAACAGCCAGTGGGTATCTAGCATCTGATCGCCAAAGGCCTTTTGCATCCCTTGCAGGATCTTCTCGTTTTCAACGAACATGGCCTTGGGCGCCGCCACACGCAGGTTTTTCACCTGGTCGGCCATGGGATAACTGGTGTACAGCGCGGCCGAGATGGAGCCGTTAATCATGATGCCGACGTCCACCAGGCAGAACTCGGCGCGCGTCTCGGAATGGACGGCGACGATATCGCCCTTACCGATCCCGAGGGAGCGCAGGCCCAGCGCAACCTCACGCGCGATATCGCGATAGTCGTTCCAGGAGTAGATCTGGTACTTGTCGCCGGCAGCTTTGGCGATCGGTTGGTAGAGCGCTGGTTTTGCGCCCAGCTGAGCTGCACTCTCTTCAAGAACGGTGTATACGGTTCTGGATGCCATATGAATTCGCCCCGCCCCACCCAGGGGCTATGTAGTAAATGACCGGAACAGTTCTCAGATTAGCAGGACCAACGCTCCGCGCCTCAAGGGGCCGCGGTTCCCGCAACAACTGGGACGCTTGCGGCAGTCTGATGGAATGCCGCTGCGACTAGGACCATTATGACTCGCAATACCGCTGCCGCTGCTCGTCTTTCCCGAAGTGCCGGATACGATCATGCCGAAGAATCGTAGCGTCGAGGTGGCGCGGGGGAGCGTAAACCTGGCGCTGCCTCCGCTGTAAGTCGGGTCGTTGACGGTGCAGGTGTGAATGGGAGAAGGCGGCCGAGGGGCCGCCCCAGGCCGGGGGCCGGCCCTTCATAAGCGCTAACTTAAACCCACATAGCTCAGGA
Source organism: uncultured Acidobacteriota bacterium (assembly GCA_963737465.1). Taxonomy (GTDB): domain Bacteria; phylum Acidobacteriota; class Terriglobia; order Bryobacterales; family Bryobacteraceae; genus TMP-7. The sequence continues at coordinate 93,601 of CAVTTC010000009.1, read as the reverse complement.
GGCGGCTCGCGATCCGACCAGAAGAGCACTGATGGAGGCCAGATGTACGGAACGACTACACGGTCATGTGGATTGCTGGACCCAGGGGCTTTTAACGGTACTGTGCGGCGCAGTATCCCGGATTAGCTCGCCACATCCGTGCCCCGTCGATTTCGTTGCGACTGGAGTTGAAACCACGCTCCATTGACTTGGCATATAACATGGATGGTTTAGGGCTGAACTGCACCGCAATTTGGGCATGTTCGTGGTGGATTGGGCGGGAAGAGTTGTGGAGAGGTCGCTGGGACCTGGGCAAGGACTGTGGCAAATTGAGCTGCAGTTGCAAGCTGTGCGGTCATGACATCAGGTATGCGGGGGACTTGCGCCTCGTAATCAGCGTCTTCCCTAGACTTTTTCATTTGATTACCAAGTGCCGATATCCGCCTGGCGTTTAAGTCTGCATCGGCCTGATACATCTTCCAAAGTCGTCCGTGATTGCGTTCGTTGTAACCATTAGGCTTGGCGTGAATGGTCGCTGCGTGAAACGCAGAATAATAGGCGCGGCTTATGGCCGAGCGCTGTGAAGCCTCATCAGCGTTTGCAGACAAAGCGCCGGCAAGCATAAGGTAATCAGTCCAATTGAACGACGTGGCAGCCATTAGATTAATTGATAGACGAAGGCGATGTCCGAGGTTGCCGCGCTCATCCTGTGAATCCACCAATTCTCGACGAAGGAATTGAAAGCGGTTGCGGCCTGACGAGCATCTTCTTTCCAAAGAGTAATAGCGTAAAGGGTCTGGTGCCCATCTTCGTCCGTGGTCACTTCGAGGTTGACGACGATGCTCGTTCCGAAAGCCTCTTTCAATCGATCAAATGCTTCTGTCAGCAGATGGGGAAGAGAGCGATGGTTTGCGAGGAAAGCGGCGACAAGCCCATCTGAAACCATTCCGAAGCGATTCTGCAGCTCCTTCAAGATCGCTTCTTGCGATGCGCTGTACCCAGCCTTTTCGTCTTCCAAGCCAGCAAAAACATTCGCGCCTTGGTGCGTCGCTAATAGTGAAATATGGGGGTGCGGTTGAACGTGGTAGTAGGCGCGTTGGAACGAATATGAAGTGTTCCAGTTGCTCCCAGACGTTTGAACAACGGTCTGAGGGTTCATGCTGGAATCTCCTCGACTCCAAGGATGGTGAACAGCTGCTTTTGGTCTGCCAAAATTTGATCCGCGATCTCAGGAAAAGTGGCTGCGGCGTCGAACTCTCGTTCGAATTTTAAGAACGCAGCATTTGCGAACGACGCGGAACCGTCAAGGGTGACCTTGCGCTTACCCCACCTGACGACAGATGCCATTGTTCTTGGACTTTCCATCTCGATGCCTGTGATCTGGGAAGGGGCGAACGGCGAAAGAATATCCATGAATGTGCCCGACTTCGGCTGAAGATGCATGGCAACAGCGGCGGTCTTCACGCCAGGCGTTAGTCCGGTCAGCTTTATGAACGCGCCAAACGCGGCATCGAAGATTTTGATCGTTTCCTCGGCTTCGCCCCAATCAACATTGTCCCGACTAAAGCGACAAAATACCGGGCCGAAGAACATGGACGACTGCTTGAGCGGCAACCTGAACATCAGACCATGCTCAGATAGCTTGCCGGATGTAAGGGGTTCAACGTCATCCAATTTCGGTGACCACGGGAAAAGTGCTTCGAATACTGTCTGAAGAATGCCGGCTCGATCCTCGAATGCTTTTACATTGGGCCGTTCGTAGTTGACGACCAACTCGAAGAAAGAAAGCGGAATCGTGATGGGCTGAGCCATGGGCTTCTCCATCACCAATTCTAAACCTAACCGCCCATTCAGATTCTACTCATCCTGTCGGAAATAACCGCGAATCAAGAAGTTCTGGGTGCTTTGCCAGCCATTTGGCCATCTAACGCCCAAACCGCGGAAATGCCATGTCCAGTCTGGTTGCATCACCGAACTACTCAGAGTAGTCTGCCCTCGAGAGCGCTCGGCTACGGAAAGCGGCAGAGACCTAAACTAAGTTAGCGGTTACCGTCCCGGCCTGCCCCACGACAGGCTAGAGCCTGCCCAAGCTGGACTGAAGAAGTCCCACGGCGGGCTGAAGGCCACCCCACCTCAGGCTGTCTCACCATGCACTTCACATTCGGCAGGTGTCCAAAGTCCAGCAACAGGCTGAAGCCTGTCCCACCGGCCCGCCCTCACTAGACGCCGGGCTCGGTGAGCCAGTTCATCCTTTCAATGAACGTCGGGGGCTCGTAGGTCTGGCCGCGCTCGAGCCGCTTCTCTTCGCGCTGGGCCGCCCACAGCACCAGGGGTCCGAGAACCCGCGCGGCTACCGACGATTGCGGACCGAGCGAGCGCTCAAACTCCTTGCGGAACGACTGGATTCTGTCGCTGATCGCCTCATTCGTGAGTTCCAGTTTCCGTTCCATGGCCCAAAGTCCGCTGGCGTAAAGCAGCTTCAAGGCTTTCCTGTCATTCTCAAAGCGGGCCCGGATGCGGGAATCCGCGCTCTCACCGTAGCGCTTCCAACCTTCGTAGGTGGTCCGGCAGATGCGGTAGATGCTGGGTCCGTTCCGTTCGAAATCGCGGCGGAACGCGTAATCCAGAAACGTCTTCGACTGGTCCCGCGAAATGGCTGCATGCTTGAAGTTGAATTTGAACTGGCCGTGGATGTCGGCCAGATCGACATCGATCAGGCGACCCTGGCTCTTCACCTCTTTGTGCAGCGGCGTGCCAGGGACCGGCGTGTACAGCATGAACTGGTGGAAATCGGTGTTGTGCTGTACCGCGAACTCGATCTCGTCGCTAATGTTCGCCGGCGTGTGGTGTTCCAGGCCGATGATGGTGGAGCCCAGCACACGGATGCCGTGGCGGCGCAATTCGCTGGTGAGGGCGATGGTGTCGGCATTGGCCAGCTTCGAGTAGTTGGAGCGGGGGCTCTCGAGTCCCATCCAGATCCAGGTGACGCCGAGTTCCACCAACTCAGTCATGGTGTACTTGCTGATGGCGTTGGCTGAGGAAAAGACGCTGAACTCCCAGCTCTTGTTCTCCTGCTTCATGCGGGACAGCAGTTGCAAAGCGCGCTTTCGATTCAGCAGGAAGTTCTCGTCCATGACGAAGAACTGTTTCGTTTTCAGGCCGGCTTCGGCTTCCCGCATCACTTCAAAGAGCTGGTCGCCGGCTTCGAAGAAGTCGATGTGCTTGCCCTTGCCGCCGAAGAACGACGAGGTCGTACAGAAGTTGCAGCCCATCGGGCAACCGACCGACGGGATGATGGTGGCGGCGGTGCTGCTTCCCCAATCGGGAATAGGCATCCCTAGAAACCGTCGTCCGAAGGCCGACCTGATCAGGGGGTGCTTGAGCGGCGCGTGTTCGTCCTCACCGAGGTGCCGGCGCATCCAGGAGATTCCTTCGCCGCGCACGATGTGATCGGCATCGAGCATCTCCTCGAGGCCAGGGACGGCAGCGACATGACCGCCGATGATGATTTCCGCCTGAGGTGAGATCTCGCGGATCATCCGGCACATCTCGCGAACCTTGCCTACGTTCACGATGATGGACGAGATGCCGACGATGTCGTACTGGTGCCCCTTCAGTTCCTTGGCGAACGCTTCGCGTGTTGGAAAATCCATCACGGTACAGGGCGCCGTGATGTTCGCCTGGATCATCATGATTCCCCAGGAGCGGTGGAACATGCGGATGGAGAACGGCCCCTGTGAGCGCGTCACCTGATTGTGATACAGCTCCATCGGGTTGATGGAACGGCTACCGAACTCATCGTCCTGCGCGTAAGGTCCAAAGACGGAGGAGAGGAGGATTCGTGGCTTTCGCCCGGCCCATTTAGAAGACAATTCGATCCTTTCATCCCGATTATGGAACCGGCCTCCCGCTTAGGGGAATGGTTTGTAGCGGGTATTACATAAAAATGACAATTGGGCGGGACTGAGGTTGGCCAAGCGTCGGCAAGAGTGCCGACGCGGCACGCAAGAGTGCGTGCGCCACTTCGGGTGCGCGAGTTTTGGGACAAATCAGGAGACCCGCACTGGGCTCTCCAGCCCGCCTCTGAAGGTGGGACAGGCCACGGCCCCGCTACCGGAACGACTTCTTGTAGAAGAAGTCCAATCCCAGGCGGCCGGTCTCCTCCCGCTGCGCCACCACCAGCCACTGAGGGTCAAATGCCCATTCCACTCGCAGGATCAGGGAGTTCGGCTGATTCAGGTTGGTGATATAGGTAAACGTCACGGTAGGAGAGATCTGTTGCTGCAACGTCATCCGTGCCTGCGGCAGTTCCGATCCGCTGGTAAAGGTAGGATCGATCTTCAATTGGCTTACGCCGAAGACCCGCTGCAGGCGGCTGGAGACGGGATTCGCAATGGCCTGGCTGACCAGGGCCGATTCGCCCATCTGCTGCATGGATTGAGGAGGAGTCGAGGGCTGCTGCGCCACCAGGTTCGGATCGGACGTCGGCGTGCGGCCGGTAGCCAGCAACGCCACGATCTCGTTGAACTGCAGCGGCGGATCGGACCGGTGCGTCAGCTTCATGTTATCCACCGGACCCGATACATTCAGGTTGACCGTGACACCTTTGGCTACGGTCTCGAGATCGATGTTCAGCACGGGCCGAATTCGGGACGGATCGTAGAAATTGACGCTTCCCTGGCTCACCGTATATTTGCTCCCGAAGAACACGACATCGCCCTGGGTGACGGTGACTCGTCCGAGCATTCCCGGGCTGGCCGCGGTTCCCCGCAGCGCCAAATCGGCGGTAGCTTCGACGTTCTCCGCCAGCGTGGTTTCAAACGAAACGTCCGATGCCGTTCGAATGGCGACATCCAGACGCATGCCCGCCAGGGGTCCAATGGGTGCGGCGGGCGACTGGGCGGGAGTCGTGGATTGTGACAATAGCGATCCGAAATCCGACTTCGGGCTGAATCCGAGCTTTTGGACCAGCACTGTCCCGCTCAGCAGACTGCGATCCGTGGTGCCGGTGAGATCCAGTCGTGCGCGCGCGACAACGCTCGCTCCTGGTGGATACCGGACCCGCACATCCCGCGCTGTCGCCTTAAGGGAATAGCTGGGGATCTTTCCGCCATAGGCCAGGAAGCCGGTGGCCGAAATCGTTCCACCGCCCGACTCCGCCGTCAGAGACTGTATGGTGGCGTTGTTGGCATTAAAGAGGATGGTTCCGTTCGCGTTGGAGATGCCGTTGGGAAAATCGATGTAGTTCACCGACGCATTCTTCAGATCAAGACGGCCGTTTACCGCTGGTTTGGAAACGGTGCCGCGAGCGGTGGCATCTACGACGATCGACCCCGATGAGTAGATGCTGCGACTCATCTGCTGGAGGATGGCCAGGTTTGTATTGCCTTTCAAGGAGAGATCCAGAGGCTGACCGGGCTCGGTTCCCGCAGTCCCGGACGCCACCAGTTCGGTTTGCGGTCCCGTGATGCGGGCGCGCTGCACGGTGGCTACCCCTTTTTCAAAAGCGATCACGATGGGTCCATCATTGTGAAGCTCGACCTTCTGAACGCCGCTGCCCGGCGACGGCCGGCCGTCGATGGCAAAGCGGGTGAGGTTAGCTTTGGCAATTAACGCCGAGGTGTTCATGACGGGGCCGTCCACGTTCACCGAGCCGTCCACCGCCACTTCGAACATCGGGTCGGGATTCGAGTCGGGTGCGATCAGCGGACGAAGTCCCGTGTAGGTGAGCCCGGCAAAGTGCACTTCTGCCGTCGTGGGATAGCCGGACCGCAGTGTGGTCTGGCCCTGGCCCTCGATCTTTGAGCCGGCAAGATCCGAATTGAGATTGAAAGCCAAACGATCGCCCGTGGTGCGAGCGGCGAGCCTCAGATCCCCGAGCGGCCGGTGATCGGAAGCGATCCCCGTGGCATTGAAGTCGGCATCGAGGGTAGAGAGCAGCACCTCGCGCTCGCCGTTGTTCGCTGTTCGAATGTCGGCCGCGCCCTTGGCCATCAACTCGAGCGTGCCGGCCAGTCCTGGGCGGAGTCTCTGTACAGTGTGCAACTGGTCCAGCGATACGGAACTGCTGGTGAGCTGGAACTTCGCCTGGCCGTTATTGAGATCGCCCGGAGCATGGCTGTAGCTCAGGCTGCCTTCGATGCGAGCCGGACCGTCCACGATTTCGAGTCGCGGTACGTCGATCAGGCGGTCGGTATAGGTAGCACGCAAGGCGAGACGATCGAGCGGCTCGTCGTACACGTTGGCCTTGGTCATTGCCAGGTCCACGGTGGCGTTCGGATTCTGCAGCGTGCCGCTCACCTGCGCCGTTCCGGAGAGCATGCCTGACACTCGAAGGTCCTGGTGTCCGGCCAGAACCAGCAGGCGCTCGATCGGTAGCGACTGCAGGCTGGCCTCCGCGGTGGTGGGGTAATCGGTCTGCAAGCCGGTCCGGCCGTCCACTCGGATGGTGGAGCCCGCGAGGTCGGAATTGAGGCGGTAGGTGACGGTGGAGCCGGAGGTTCGCGCGGTGGCGGTGAGGTAACCGTAATTCTGCCCTTCTGCCTGCAGTCCACGAACATTGAGATCCGCGTTCACCGCCGATACCAGAACCTGGGTTTCTCCTTTGACTTTGTCGATTGACGCGGATAGGTCCGCATTGGCCTGCATGGTTCCGGAGAGGCCATTCACATGTTTGTCCACCGCCTGCAGACGGCCCAAAGCGAGGGAATCCGTCGCGAGCTGCGCTTGCACGGTTCCGGTTCCGAAGTCGTCCGCGGGATGCTGGAACACCCCGTTCAGCCGCGCATTGCCGGCCGGTGTGGCGATGCTGGACGCCGACAATGTGACCTTCTGGTTCGAGAAACCGATATCAGCCTGCGCCCGGTTGAAGGGCTGATCGTAGGCAACCCCGTTCACCACGGTGGCCTGTGCCGAACCGACCGGGTTTGCGACCGTCCCGTTCAGGTGTACGTCGGCATTCAGGGTCCCGGTCACCGGGACCTTCGGTTGTCCCGCCAGCGCGAGCAGGTCCGCGACATCGCCGTTTCGAATGGTGAGATTGAGGTTGAGCGGCTGTTCGGGCAGCGCCTTCCAATTGCGCAGCCCGATGTTCGCGGCCGCCTGAATCCGCATGCCGCCGCGTGCGATTTCCGCATTCTGAAGCGACGCTCCCGATTGCGAGGCTTCGACGTCGGCCGCCAGGCGATCGAACTGCCGGCCTTCCACCGCGGCGTTTGTGACGGCGAGGTGGCCGCGCAACTGGGGCGAGCCAAGATTGCCGTTGAGGGTACCCGCGAACGTTGCGCTTCCACCCTTCAATTCGACGGGCATCATCTTCACGGGCTCTTTCGATGTGGCCTGCAGCGCGGGCAGAAAGTCGTTGAGATCGGTGGAGCGGAAATGCACCTGCAATTGCTGGTCGAGCTTTCCCGAAAGATCCAGCCGCGAGTGCGGTAGCGACAGGTGGCTGTCGGCCAGTTGCACGGTGTCCTTGGCCCCGTTGTATTGCGCGTTGATCGTACCCGAGACCGGAATGCCGCGCCCACTGGGAGTTACCGAGAGTTGGGTGCCGCCCTCGATGCCCGAGGTGCCCGGCGCTTTCAGGTCGCCGGAAGCTCGCACCGGACCCGAGACCAGCCCGCCATAGCCCAGCGGTTTGTCCATGAACGTGCGAGCCAGGGTGTCCAGGTCGAAGTTGTGCAGCGCGCCGGCCAAGTGGAACCGTTCCATCTTCTCGATGTCTGCGTTTCCGGCGAACTCGCCGCCCAGTGCCCGCAGCTTCAGATCCTCGAGTGCGATGCGGTTCTGATCCGCGCGAATGCCGGAGGCCAGTTGGATGCCGGTGAGGCGTTTCGCGCCCGCGTTCAGCGCAATGTTGCTGCCTTGAATACGGCCGTTCAGCTGATAATCCGAAGTCCCGGTCATCTTGGCCGTAGCCTCTACGTTGACGGAACCGTCGGGATTAGCCGCGACGTGGAACATCCGGCCCAATTGCCCGAGCGCAAGGTGGCTGCGGAATTGGACGCCGGGCGGATTTCCGTCCGCGTCCTTCAGCACGCCCGACGCGTCCAGGGTGGAATCGCCCACGGCGGCGTGCGCGGCTGAGACCTGGATCTTCTGATCGGTGATGGAGAACGACGCGTTCGCGACAGCCCTCCCCGCGTCGGCCAGCGAAGGGTCGATTTCCGCGAGATCCACATCGGCGTTCGCAGTGGCGTTGATGCTCGGTGAAACGAGATGCTCCACGGCGCCACTCACGGTGACGGCCGATTTCGATGTGGAGACGCGGGCGCGGTCGAACGCGATTCGGTCACGCTCGACCGTCAATGGCACTTCGACCTTCAGGTCTAGTCGCCGGCCCTGGCCATAATCCACGTACAGGGGAGCCATGGACACCTGCCCTTGGTAGCGCTGTCCAGGACGGTTGAAATCGAGCTGTGCGCGCAGGTTGTCACCCTTGGCATCGAGCGGTATTTGGCGGTCGGCAAAAAGCAGTCCGCCGCCGCGCAGTTCGAAATGTCCGATGGCCAGGTCCACCACCGTTTCGAGCGCCGTCTTGTCGCTTTTCTTCTTGATCTTCGGCTCGGGAACGTTGGTGGTGCCGTCCGGGTTCACGATCACATTCGCTCGCGGCTGATCGACGATGAGAGACCGCAGGTCGATGGCCTGCTTCAGGCCCGAGAAGAGGCGCAGGTCCACCTGCACGGTCCTGGCCGCAAACAGCGGTGGCGCCGTGGCCGGTTCGGTTCCGTGCAGCACGAACCCGTTCAATGTCGCACGCAAGTGCCAGAGGTCGAAATCGAAGGAGGCGAGATCCACGCGCCCGCCCGTGCTCTCTTCAGTGACGGAAATGATCTTGTCGCGCACGTATTGCCGGAACCAGCTGCTCTGGAGAACAATCACCGCCGTGATGAACAGCAGCACGACGAGACCAGCGATGCATCCGGCGACGATGGTGATGATCCTTCGCTTCCTGGTCATTGCAGTTCGGGCTCCAGATATTTGACTTTGGCAGCCTTGCGCTCCTCATCGAGCCAGGCGAAGAACTCCTTGTTCACTTGCTCTTCAGCAAGCCGCTCCTCGATGTGGCCGCGCTCAGTCTCCAGGGTGACCGGACCGGCGCCGGCAGTGCGCCGCAACTCCGCCGCATGTTCGGCGAAGTACTTCTGCACATCCTCGTCGCGGACCATCACCGCGGGGCGAAATCGCTGCTCGATGAAATGCAGCACCGTGATCTGCCAGGCGAGTTGATCGCGCAGCTGGGCTTCGGTAAGGCCGGCCTTGGCGAGTGCGCCGGAGAACGCAGCGTCGGTGGGGAAGCGCTGCTTGCGCACCTGTGCGAGCATGCCGCGAACCTCAGCCGGCGAGGCCTCCGGATATTGAGCCACCTCGATCTCACGGCGGATCAGGGCCTGATCGATCAACCGGCTAGCGGCCTGCTTGCGCGCTGCGGGTCCGGTGGGCACCGCGGTGCCGTTCAGAAAGGCGGTGACGCGCAGGTCGCTATCGATGTCACTGTCCTTGATGACGCGGTCCACCACCACCACCGCGATGCGGTCCAGCAGCACTGCCGCTTGCGCGGCCAGGCACACCGAGAGCACGGCAGTGACTCGACGGGACATCAGAAGGTCTGTCCTATGGAAAAAAAGAATTGGAAATGCCCGGTACTTTGCTTCACAACCTGGCACTGCGATGGCAGTTGGCTCGGGGGCAGGTTTGGGTTACACAACAGGAGTTCTTCAACGGTCCCCTTGAAGCCGTTGAAGGATGGCGGATTGATGCTATAGGAGAGATCCAGCCGCACCGGGCCGATCGGTGTCCGATAACGGATGCCGGCTCCGACGGCGTGCACCATGTAGTCGAAATCCTGGAGATTGCGCTGGCTGGCCCGGAACGAGATGTCGCTGATGCTGCGGTACACGTTTCCGGCATCGTGGAACAGTACACCTCCGATGTTGTCGCCGAGCAATGGAAAGCGAAGCTCGAAGGTGTTGAACAGCACGGCGTTGCCGCCCAGCGGGAAGCCCGTGGGTTGCGTGGCGGGCGCTCCCGGACCTGCGGGCTGACCGATATCGCGAGGGCCGGCCTGGTTCTCGGGAAATCCGCGGTGCGAGATGTTGCCGCCGCCGAAGAAGCGTTCGGGCAGCGGCACGGAATCCGGGCCTTCGATTCCGGGCGGCACCGAAAAAGGATGGATGATCCCGATCTGGGTCTGGCGCGCGAACACGATATTCCGGGTTAGCGGGTGATAGCTTGCGTTTCGGAACAGCGCCCGCACAAAACTGCGCTGGGATCCCAGTGCGCCGGCCGAGACGCTGAATTCGCCCGTGTTGAAGATGCCGCGATGTGCGTCGGCGGAATTGTCGCGGCGGTCCTGCGAAAGGTTAGCCGAGACCAGCCCCAGCCGGACGGGCTGGAGCAAGGCCGGAATCAGCAGGGTGGGAATCACCACGTTGCTGGTGCCGACGCGACGGTAGGTGAGGCGGAAGAGTCCCGTCACCGACTTTGTGAACTGCTGCGAGATCTGCGCGGAGACTTCCTCGCGTTTTGACGAGAACGTCCGCACGTTGTTCGATTCGTCGTACAGCAGTGTCACGGTGATGTTCCGGCCATCGACGTTCTGAAATCGAGGAGCGACGTAGTCGATGGAGGCCCGCTGCTCTAGAGTTGACACGCGGCCACGCAGGGTAACGAAATGGCCCCGTCCCAGGAAGTTTAGACGCGTGAGATCCAGAGAAACACGAGGACTGAAGCCCGTGCCGCCCACCGGAGCGCTGATGGTGGTAGTTGTCCCGCCAATGGAACCCGCTTCCGCGCCCACTCCAACGTTGAGGCGGTACCGATTCGCTTCCTCAATGTCGTACAGCACGTGCTTGTACCGTGTGGACCCATCCGGGTTCTGCACCGCGGTTTCCACTTTGGCAAAAATACCCAGGTTGTAGAGGTTCCTTTGCACGTCCGTCATCTCGTTGAGAGATAACGGATCGCCGGGCTTCAGTGTCAGAAGATTCTGGACAACGCTCGGCCGGGTAATGCGGATCCCGGATATCAGGACATCCCGGACATACCTCCGGTCGCCCTCCTGGACGATGTATTCCAGGTTGACGTGGTTCGGCTTGGTAGACGGGACCGATTTCCAACGAAATGTGGCGTTCGGAAATCCAGCGCCGTAGTAGCGCGTGAGAACGGCGGTCCGGTCCACCGCTATGTTGTATTCACTGTACGGCTGCCCGGGGAGCGAACTGAGGACTCCGAAAATCTCCCCGTGATCCAGTTGCTTGATCCCGTTCAGGTCGATCCGGTCCACGTACCACTGGGGTCCTTCCGTGATGCGCATCGTCACCGCGAGCTGGCCCGCTTTGCCGTTGTAGTTTCGATCCGCCGTGGAAGCGACCTTCACGTCGTGAAATCCATTGGCCTTATACAGATTGGCGATGTTCTCCTCGTCTTTCGAGCGCATGGCTTCGCTGTAGCGGCCGTGGCGGAAGCGGAATGACGCCGGTTCCAGGAACATCCGTTCGCGCAGGATGTCGGTAGTGAAATAGCGATGGCCTTCCAAGACGAGTTTCACCAGCTTATATCGTTGCCCGCGGCTCACGACATATTCGATGACCATCTGGTCCGGACCTTCCTGGCGCTCGCGGAAGTCGATATCGACGTCGTAGTAACCCTGACTCTGGAAGTAGTCGCGCAGGTTCCGGGCGCCTTCGACGAGAAGGTCGCGATCCACACGGCGTTCCTGGAAGACCGGAACGTACTTCTTCAGCTTCCCCCTGGAGACATTGGCCTCCACCGCGCGAATCGTGACCTTGGGGCCGGCTTCGATTTCGAGAGTTGGTTTCACCCGTCGCGTACTGGCGTTATAGTCCAGCTTCGCTACGCGGGCCGTAGCCATCAGCCGGTCGCGTTTTTCATACTGCTTCAGAACTCCGTTCACGCCGGAACGCGTACGCGCCGCGGTTACTTGCTTGTACCAGTGGATGACGATTATCCGCCAGCCGGTGGCGCGAAGGATGGTTTCGTACGGCAACTGCGGATGGCCGGTGACGATGGGGGCTTCGTATTTCGCGCGCTTACCCGCCCGTACTACAAAGGTGAAATTCATCTGCTGAATGTCGGGGTCGCGGTTGATTTGCGTGTCCACGTTCGATTCATACAGCCCGTTGTTATGGAACAGCCGCGTCAGGAAGCGCTGCGACGCCTGGAGGTTGGCTTCGTCGAAAGGCTGGCCCAGGTTCAGGCGGGGCCCGTTCGTAAGCTGGCCACGGTTGGGGGGTTGGGGCACTTTGCCCTCCGCCGCCACGTGGCCAACGAACCAGCGCTCCTTGGTGACGATGCGGACGATCACGCCGCCATCGCCGGCATCGGCTTCTACGCGGAGGTCGTCGTAGCGCCCGGTGGAATACAGCCCATCAATCGCCGCCGCGACATCGGAAGCCCGCAGCGGTTGTCCTTTTTTGAGCGGCTGGACTGCGGCAAGGTCTCGCGGGTCCAAGGGCTGCCGCGCCGGGTCGTATTGGACGTCCAGAATCGTCCGGCCTTCAAACTGGTTGCTCTGGGCCCGCGCGGAAAGTGACAGGAAAATCAGCAGACAGGAAAGCCACAAGCGTCGAACCACGAATCTTGGACCCTGCCGGAGGTTCCACGTTTCACTTCTGGTTGGCTTTTACAAACTTGACCGACGTTTCGAGCGCGGCCAATGTGGAATCGAGCAGCGGCTCGTCGCGCCCTTTTTGGCCTTGCGGACCCATGCAGAAATCGTGATACCCGTGCTCGTAGATCTCCATATTGACCGCTTTCCCGGCCTTCGACAGCATTTCGTGTAGCGGCCGGTCGAGGTTGATCAGGGAATCCGCGGTGCCCACCAGGATCAGGATCGGGGTCTGCACTGGCTCGATATTTCGTTTGGCGAGATCTTCATTGAGGTGGACGTCTTTCCATCGGTCGGCGGAGTTGCCGAACGTGGCGCCCAGGAAGTTGATGGGCGCCGGAGCGCCCAGGATGGCCGCGTGCACGCTGGTCCGTCCCAGCATGTGCATGACGACATCGCCCCCCAGGCTGACGCCGTAAAGGTTGATATTGTTCTTGTCCACGAAGGGCAGCGACCGAATGTAGTCGAGGACGGCCAGACCGTCGTCTACATAGGTGATGTCCTCGCGCTTGAAACCATCGCCGCGCGGAAATGCTCCGCCGCGATAATCGGCCGAAACAACTACGAATCCTTCCTGTAGGAAGCGCTCCCAGACGGGTCCGCCGGTGGTGCCGAGTACCCAGCCCACGAGTTGATCCATCCCGCGGCCGCCTGGCGCGCCATGAAAGTGGAGCAGGACGGGAAATGGACCGTCGCCCTTGGGTTTACGAAGGGCCGCCGCGACGTAGAGGCCGTCGCGAGTCTTGATGTACAGCCGTTGAACTGGGGAATCCGTTTCGCTGACGACACGGATGTACCTGTCGTGCGGGAGAGGATTCGGGCTGCCGGGGTGATTATGGATCTCGGCCATCGAAAGGCCTGCCGCGAACAGGCTGAACAATGAAAGCTTGATCATCTCTTCCACTGTGGCCCATGTGGGGCCGGATTGCATCCCGGCCCCGTACTCACGCGGACATTACTGCGGCCGCTGGCCCAGAGCCGCTGTGCCGAGCAGGCCGCCCAGCCCCATCGTCTCCACGGCCGATGAGGGGACAATCACCATCGATCCCTTCTCCTTGATCGCCTCATACAGCATGTTCATCGCCCGCAGATGCAGCGCCACGGGGTTGTTGACGTACACCGCGGAAGCCGCGCCGAATTTCTCCGCAATCTCGGTTTCAGCCGTACCCAGGATGATGCGGGCCTGGCGTTCGCGTTCCGCCTGGGCCTGGCGCGACATGGCGTCTTCCAGGGCCTGCGGGATGTGCACGTCGCGGATTTCCACCGAATGCACGGTAATGCCCCATGAATTGGTCTTCTCGTCCAGAATCCGCTGCAGTTCATGACCGAGGGTCTCGCGCTCGGTAATCATCTGGGCCAGTTCGTGCCGGCCGATGGATTCCCGGAGAGCGGTCTGCGCGCTGAGCGTGATCGCCTTTTCGAAATCGGAGACTTCCAGGATCGCCTTCTCCACGTTCCAGATCACCCAGAAGACGATCGCGTCCACGTTCACCGGCACGGTGTCGCGGGTCAACGCCGACTCCGCCGTGACGTCGGTTACGCGGACGCGCTGATCCACGAACCTTCCGATGGAATCCACTACCGGAATGATTATGAACAGGCCCGGGCCGCGTAGTCCGATGTACTTTCCGAAACGCAGGAGCGCCGCTTTTTCCCACTGGCGCGCCACCTTGATGGCGAACAGGAAATACAATCCGACCACGATGCCGCAAATCGCCGGAAGCGGGTTGTTGTAGTAGATACAAAACGGTATCGAGGCCATGATCGAGATGACGAACAGGGCCGCACCGACGGCACTGACCTCGGGACGTCTCTCGCGGGCCTTTTCCCGTCCTGAGCGCACTGCATGGATAATGCCGCTGATCTCATTCATGAGATTTCTCCTTTGGAGGCGGAGTACAATTCCGCCATTCGATCCATCACTTCCTTCACGGTGAAGCCTCCCGCGCCGGCCCTGGCCACGAACTCGCCAATGAGCTGGTTCAGACGCCGCTGCCGCTCTACTTCGTCGGGTTCCACCTTCTGATTCGCAATGAACGTGCCGGTCCCTTGCTGCGTCGCCAGGACTCCCCGAATCTCCAGTTCGCGATAGGCCCGAACCACTGTGTTCGGATTCACGGTGAGATCCACCGCGAGCTGCCGAACAGTCGGCAGTTGATCGCCGGGCGTCAGAGAACCCGCTGCTATCGCCCCCAGAACCTGGTCGATGATCTGGCGGTAAGCGGGAACCCCGCTTCTCAGGTCCAAGGTAAATTGGAAGGCCGCATTCATCTGTAATGATAGTGTACTAGTCTACTGGTACAATACAAGCAAAATCGTACATCAAAATTGAGGGAACGAACCCAAGGGGGTGGCCGGATCAGAAACCGATGTACTGGACTTCTTCTTCCAGGGCGAATCCGAACCGTTCCTTGACCCGGCTTTTCAGCTCTCCGATGATCCGGCAGAGTTGAGCCGCGGTTCCATCGCCCTGGTTATAAATGAGGTTGGCGTGATAGTCGGCTACCCGGATATCGCCATCGGACATTCCTTTGGCGCCGACCTGTTCGAGAAAATACGCTGATGGGACTTTCCCCTCTATGACCGCTTTGGCGGGAAGCTGGCTTCTAACCCCCTCCGGCAATTCAGCCAGAAGGAGGTTTTTGAAGATACTTCCGGCGCATTTCATGGTCGGCGGGTATTTCCGATTGCGGATATCGAGGATGCCAGCAGCCTTGTTGTGCAACTCGGCAGCGTCACCGGGCTCGAGCGCGAGCGTTACCGAGAAGATGGTCCAATCCCTAAGCCGCTTGAAGATGCTCTCTCGATAGCGGAATTCACACTCGGGATTCGACAGTGATCGGACCTGTACGCCATCGAAGAACCGGACCTCCATAACACGCTGGGCAATGGACTGTCCGTAAGCGCCGGCGTTGCCATAGACTGCGGCGCCCACCGAACCGGGAATGCCGGTCATGACCTCAATGCCGGCCAGTCCGCGCGAGATCGTGAAATCGACCAGATCCTGCAGGACGGCGCCAGCGCTGGCCGTTACAACGTTACCTTCCGCACTCAGTTCGGATCGCGTGAGCCGCAAAACTGAGCCAGCATATCCGGCATCGGAGACGATGAGATTCGTTCCATTCCCGATGATCACGAAAGGCGAACCACTGTCTCGGACACAACGGATCACCTCGATGAAGGCGTCCTCGTTGTCGATCTCGATCAAAACCCCGGCTGGTCCGCCGATTCCGAAACGTGTGTAACGGCTAAGCAGAGCGTTCGGAGTAACGGTCACACCGGGTATGAGTGAGAGATGAATGGCTACGTCAGGTGCGGAAAGCATCCATCTGAATTATATGGGAGTCCAATCAGTTACAATTGAACTACGGCGTAGCGGGGAAGTTCAAAAAAGATGGCTCCGCTCGGTATGGGTTGTTGGGGAAAGGGTCGCCGAGCGGAGCCTAGCTGCTTTCTTGAATGAGAAGACGAACCGGCATCGCTTCAGGTTGCAGTCTTCTGGAAATATTTCACAATCTCCGCCCCAGCAGATTCGCTCAATAAAATTCCGCAAAGCAGTTATGAGGATTCAAGGTATGAGATTCGCATGGACGCTACTGGCGCTGGTAGCGCTCACGGGTTGCTCCGAAGCACCCAAGGTTGCCACAGAAGAAAAGAAAGAACCGCCCAAGGCGCTAGAACCTTTGACTGGACGCCAAGCGTACCAACAGATGTACATTTCCGCGCGTAGTTGGGCTCCCGATTGCCAGCCGCTGCAATTGAAGAGTATCCAGTTGCGCGAAGTGAAAGCGCCTGCGGGCCAAGCGGGTGCATGGCAGTGCACATTCGTATCGCCTGGCCGCGGCCGGGCCAAGAGCTACTCGTGGTCCGCCATCGAATCCGAAGGAAACCTTCACAAAGGCGTGTTCGGAGGACCCGAAGAGAGCTATGCCCCGAACCGTCAGATGCAACCGTTCCTGACCGCCGCTATCAAGGTCGACTCCGACGAGGCCTACGCGACGGCCATGAAGAAGAGCACCGAGTTCGCGCAGAAACTCGAGGGCAAGCCGGTCAACTTTCAACTGGAGCAAACACCGCGTTTTCCCGACCTCGCGTGGCGGATATTCTGGGGGGAGACGGTGAGCGCCAGCGAGTACACCGTATTCGTGGATGCGAGCACGGGCAGTTTTCTCGAGCGGGTCCGATAACACTGCCCTTTGCATAAGAGGAGCCCGTTACGATCTGGATACAGGCGCGGTGACGCTACTGAAATAGAGGGCTTTGGCCGGTTCGACAGGCCGGTAGAATGGAACATGCGTTTCTGGTGCGTGTTGGTGTTGGCCGCCGCGGCCTTTCCGGCGGGCACTTATCAGGCCTCCGTCGAGTCCTGGCGGAAAGAGCGCGAACAGAAACTGAGGGCGCCCGATGGGTGGCTGACTGTCGCGGGCCTCTTCTGGCTGCACGATGGAGAGAACCGGGTCGGCAGCGACCCATCCTTCGAGATCGTTCTGCCCGCCAAGCGGTCACCCGAGCGAGTCGGCGTCATCGACTTCAAAGACGGTAAGACCAGTTTTCGAGTGGCCAGCGGCGCGCACGTCGCAGTGAACGGCAAACCGATATTGACGGCGGTCCTGAAGCCGGATTCCGAAGGTTCTCCCGATCTGCTTCAGTTCGGCGACTTCACCCTATTCGTAATTAAGCGCGGGCCCAAGTACGCCATCCGCCTGCGCGACCTGCACAGCCAGATGCGCGAACAGTTCGGAACTCTGCACTGGTATCCGGTGAAGGAGCAGTACCGCGTGGTGGCCAAATGGGCCGCCTACGACCGTCCGCAGAAGATTGCGGTTCCCAATGTCCTCGGCCAGACCGAGTACGAGCCGAGTCCAGGGTATGCCGAGTTCCAACTGATGGGGCATGCCTACCGGCTTGACCCGGTGCTCGAGGGAGACCAACTCTTCTTTATCTTTCGCGACCTCACGTCCGCGAAGACGACGTACGGAGGGGGGCGGTTCCTCTACGCGGCTTTACCGAAGGAGGGCAAGGTTGTGCTGGACTTCAACAAGGCGTACAATCCTCCGTGCGCGTTCACGCCGTTCGCGACTTGTCCGCTACCCCCCAAACAGAACCGTCTGCCGCTAAAAATCGAGGCGGGTGAGATGCGCTACGGCAACCACTGAACCAGGCGCGGGACGAACCTATTTCGCGTCCAGAATGAACGTAGGAGCGAGACCGGTAATCGTCGTGAATCCGGACGGTGTCTCGGCGCGGATGTAACTGGAGCAGCCCTGGACCTTGCCAAGGAACGAGTGCGGATGGACGTCCACCCGAAGCTCGCGCATTTGCACGCTGCCGTACTGGTACACCGGGAACGGGAGCCGGGTGGGCTCGGTCTCCTCTTGAACGACATACGGCGCCCGCATAGCCAGCTTCAGAGCCTTTTCCCAACCGGCCTCATCGGTTTCCGCGCCGCGGAAGGCATGCTGGTCAGTGGAGTCGTCGTTCGGGCGTAACACCAGCTTGGTCCGGTTCTTCAGAATGAAGTCCGGCAGATCCACGGTTTGATCCTGATAGACGGTATGGGTGGCCGCAACCACCCGGGTCCACGGGATGAATTCGCGGATCGCCTTGCGTTCGGCGGCAGGAAAACCGGCTGTGATCGTCTCGTCCGTGAGCAGGTCGAACATCGCCTTCTTCTGGCCGAGCTCCGACCGGAAGCTGTTCACCATGCAGACGGCATGGTCGCGATACGCACGCATGAGCGGATGGCTCAGATCGAACCGCACCAGGAACTCATGCACTTTCATCCGGCGATACACCAGATCAATCTTGAAGTCGCCTTTTCGAAGCACGCCGTTCCGGTATTCCAGTTGATCCGGCGAAACGATCTCGGTATGGTAACCCGCGTTCCGGAAATAGTCCGCCAGAACCAGGTACTCGTCCGACTCGGACGTCTGGAACGGCTGCCGGAATTCCACGATGGCAATGTTCGGCTGGTCGGATCTGCCGAATTCCGTGTAAACCTTGAGCAGGGCACCCAAGAGATATCGGGTACCGCCAAGTTTCGCGAGCGGGTGCTTCTTACGGAACTCCTTCACCGGAGGGGCATCGTAGAACAAGCTATCCAGCGCTTCTCCAAACGAGACTCCAATCGGGGTCTCGGCGTTATAGTCCACGAACCGGAGCGAGCCATTGTGCAGGTTGGTGTCGAGCAGAGAGGTAACAGACAAGGACCGATATCCCGGATCGACGCCGGCCAGCATCTTTTCAGCAGGCAGCAACTGCATCCGGGTGAGCAGCTGAGGGGTGCCGAGAGCCAGTTTCTCCACTCGATGTATCGCGCAAAACAGTGATTCTGCGGCTTTTACGAGGTTCGAATACTGGCGTTTGGTAATGAAGTTGGGCCGCAGCACCGGGCACACCGGACGGGTTCCGGAAACCAAGTGGCGGGCCTTCATCTGTTCCTGGAGGGTATTCGCCCACTCCAGGTCCTTATAAGGATCGCTTTCGAGGATTTTGTGATACCGGGCTATCGCCTCGCCCAATTGCGCCATTGCCAAGTTAGTCTTTCCAATTTCAGTATCGCAAACAAGTAGCGAATTGTGAAGCTATGGCGAGACGAAAACCAGGGGTAAGCATCTCAAAATAAGTCGCTTAACTAGATTTTCACAGGTCTGGCGAAGTGCCTCTTGAGAAACCGCCAAATGGACAGTTTCCGACAAAGTGGAGATTTGAAACACGAAAGCTGTCTATTTTACGGCCATCGTTACGCCCGTCTGCGCCGAGATTCCCCCAACGCTGACCGCGACAGGTATGGCTTTCCCCGCGCTCGCATCGGACGGCACCGTCGCATTAATCTGGAGTACGCCGGGAAACGACCCAGGCGGTATCATGGCGACCACTGTGGCCGCTTTGCCGTCGATCGTCACCGAAACAGCCACGGCTGAGTCAACGCCCGTGCCGGCCCATAGCACAGAGCTACTGGCCGGGTTGGTTACTCCGAACCCTGTAATATAGAGAACGACAATGGAGCCTTTGGACGCCGCGTTCGCATTCGAGTTCAAGATGTAGTCCCCGGACGCCGCGACGTAGTTCAAGATTGCGCCTTGCCCCCTACCCGATCCGTCCATTGTGAAGATCCCTGGCACAGCGGTGCTCACGTTGAGTGGATAGGACTTCGACGTCAGACCCCCATAGGCAACATTCATCTGAACGGAGGCGGCCCCGGCCAATTCAAATGGCACCATCGCTCCGATCTGGCCCGACCCGGCATACAAGAGCGCCGCCGGATAGCTGACGCCTCCTGCCACGAACGACACTCCTGTGGCACCCGTTGGAGGGGCTGGCGAGGGTAGAAGTTGGGGCAGCGTCGTCGAATTCGGATCATAAATTGCGAGGGTGGACGGACCCAGGCCGGTCCCGAAGATTGTGATCAATTCTCCGGGGGCGACCGAACCGGATGCGTAACTCGCCGAGTTGCTGACCGCCAGAACGCGCGGCTCCGGACCATACACCAGGAGTTGAGCTTCGTTTGAGGTGCCACCGCCCGGCGCGGGTGTGGTTATGGCCATACGCAGTACGCCCAGCTTGGTCAAATAGGTATTCGGAATGCTGACCTGGATGGCGCCGTCGCTGAGCAATTTGGACACCACGGACCCTGTTGTGCCGACCGAAGTCGGGTTTCCGCTGATTACCACCGGAGTGCCACTACCGCCGATGCTCAGTCCAACCGGGAGGGGTGTGGTCGAGTCGAGAGACCATGTGTAAGTTCCGGTTCCACCTACGGCAGCCAGATTGGCGGTGTAGGCCGATCCCACGATCGCGGCAGGCAGAACCGATGGCACCGTAAGCCAGACCGTCCCAACGGGAGGGGCTGCGGCCGGGTAGACCGTAAGGCTAAGCGGTGCGTAGGCCCGGGCGCCATTCAAGTCCAAAACGGCTACCTGCAAGGTGTAAGTTCCAGTAACCGGACTAACGCAGGTCAGCAGACCCGCCGTCGTCACACTGAAACCGTCCGGCAGCCCGGTCGCGGTCCAATAATAAGGACCTGTCCCGCCCGCCACGAACGGGGAAAGGTCGACTGTGTAGGGCTGGCCCGCATGCGCAGCCGGAAGCGGCGAGCCCAGGGTGAGCCGGACACCAGAGGCCGTGGCGGAATAGACCGGAATCGAAATCGTTTCGGAGGCGGCGAGCGGGGTGGCCGCGGTGTCGTTCACCTTGACGACGGTCGAACTCGTAAACCCAGACACTGCCACGGTCGAACTCGAAAAGAAGCTGGCGCCATTCATGAGCACGGTGGTGACCCCGGTGCCCGCAGTGTTCATCACAACACCATCGGGCCACGTATCGGTGACCTGTGGCGTAGCCGCACTAACGGTCAAAGTCACGGGATAGGTGGAGGATTTGTTCGTCGCCGTAGGTGCGGCGACTGTGATGTTGGCGGTATAGGTTTTAGGAGCCAACTTCGCCAATTCGGTTGAATCGATACTGACCACAATCGGCCTGGTCAGACCCACCATCTGAATGGATCCCGTCGGGTTCAGTTTCAGCCAGGGCGCCGACGCGACCGATACTGTTACGGACATCGGCGAACCATCGCTATACATCAGGAACTGCTGGCTGGCCGGAGGTGTTCCACCCGTGGTGTACGTGAAGGCGGGAAGCGCAGGCGGACTGAAGTGCAAGGTGGACGCCGGCGGCGCGATGGTGAGTGTAATGGCAATGGTCCGCTGGACCGTTCCGCTGGCGGTGGATGCGGTCGCGGTGATGACCGCCGAGTAGTTTCCGGCGGCCAGACCCGTAGGCGTGACGGTGACGGTAATACTGGACGGCAGCTTGAAACTGGTCCCTGGCCGGATGGAGGTGGTGACCCAGTCGCCGTTGCTCGGAAGATCGCCGGTCACCGACAGACTCGCGGTCAGGTTTGCGGTTGTGCTTTTCAGCGCCACGTTCTGAGCTGCCGGCAAAGTAGTTGTACCCAGCTGATATGTATAGGACAATACCGCGGGAGTAGCGGTGATCGTCGTCGCGGTCGTCGTCTGGCCCAGAGCGAACGGCATCAGACATAGGCAGCAGCAGAGCAACCAACACCGTGTTGCGAAGCGTGCGAAAGGCGGATACGGCATTTATCAGGATCCTGTCTCTACGCTCTTTCATCGTCGTTTGCACGGTCCTGCTTGAGGCTGTTCAGACTGGGCCAGGCGGTAGGAATATTCTGTAGGCCGGGTAGTATTGCGGCGCTCCGCCCGAAATGCACCATCTAAAATAGATAAGAATGGCGTACCGTCACCAAGCCCTGCTGGTGCTCTCGTTCGGGGGGCCCGAGCAGCCCGAGGATGTGATCCCTTTTCTCGAGAACGTGTTGCGAGGGCGGAACGTGCCCCGCGAGCGGATGCTCTCGGTTGCGGAACATTATTACCATTTTGGGGGCCGGAGCCCGATCAACGACCAGAATCGCGAACTCATCGCCGCGCTGGAACTGGAACTCCAGACCCGGGGGGTGTCCCTGCCCATTTACTGGGGCAACCGGAACTGGCATCCGTTTCTCGCCGAGACCTTGCGACGCATGCGGGCTGATCGTATCGAACGTGCGCTGGTGTACGTGACCTCCGCATTCAGCTCGTATTCTGGATGCCGGCAGTACATAGAGGACATGGTTCGCGCACAGGAGGAGGTTGGGCCGGGTGCGCCCGCGCTCGATAAACTGCCGGGGTTCCACGACAACCCCGGCTTCATTGACTGCATAGCCAGCCGGATCGAGGACGCGCTGGCACAACTGCCTGAGAGCCGGCGAGATGGCGCCACACTGCTGTTCACCGCGCACAGCGTCCCGGTGGTGATGGCGACATCCAGCCCTTATCTCCGGCAGTTGAACGAGTCTTGTGAACTGGTGGCGAGGCGTTTGGGAGGCCGCCGGTGGATTCTGGTCTATCAGAGCCGAAGCGGACCGCCTTCACAGCCATGGCTGGAGCCAGACATTCTGCATGCGCTTCGAGGCGTGCGTGACGAGTCAGGGCCGGGCGCCGATGTCGTAGTCTCGCCAATAGGATTCGTCTCGGATCACATGGAGGTCTTGTACGACCTGGACATAGAGGCACGTGCCTCAGCCCGCGAGTTGGGCCTGAACATGGTGCGCGCCGGAACTCCGGGCGTTCACCCGCTGTTCGTCTCGATGATTGCAGAGATGATCGCGACACAACTTGACGCGGCGGAACCGTACGTGTGTCGCGAAGACTGCTGCCCGGCTCCGCGCAGGCCGGGAGCCTGACGGCTAACCCATTCCGCGTATTTCTTCCCAACCGTTCTGCGCGTGTGGAGCGGCCCGGTCCCAGCCTCCACGGCCGGTCTTGTCCCATTCCGAACGAGCGTCCGCTTGGGCGGAAGTCCAATCGGCGCCGACATACCGCTGATCCCGCGCCAACCGCTGTCCCAGTGCATAGGCGTCAGCGGCGAAGGCGTAATCCTCTTTGTGCCGTCCGGCCATCAACCCGCCTGGATCCCTTGCGTACAATCCGGCGAATTCGTCGAAGGATGCGCTAAACTTCGCGTTCTCCGGGGCGGTGTGTTCCGGTCCGTTCGCGTCTTTAAAGACCTCTCCAGGGTCACGTTCGATATCCATAGAAACCTCGTAAGAGAACTAACCGCATCAACGCGCTGGTTGAACGAGATGGCCGCGATTCGATCCATGAACTCCCGCTCCGGCATTCGGAGGTGTTCGGTGTTGACTGGCGCCGGGTTCCTGCTCTGGTGGCTTCAATGCCAACCGGCTCCGGAACACCGACCCGTGCTCATAGGTGTAGACCCGAGTGAACTCAGCCCCGAAAAAGAAGATTTGCGCCGAGTAATAAACCCAGATCAACACCATGACGAGTGATCCCGCCGCTCCGTACGCGCCGGCAAATCCGGCACGGCCGAGATAGATCGCGATTCCTAATTTACCTAAAGTAAACAGGACAGAAGTTACAACCGCGCCCACCATCACGTCGCTCCATTCCAACTTCACGTCCGGCAGCAGCTTATAGATTAGCGCGAACAGGAAAGCGACCACCACGAATGACACGCAAGAAGATTCGATCTCCAGCATCCATGCCGGAAACGGGAGCGCCGTGGCGAAGTACTTGCCCATAGCAGCCACCGAAGCATTCACTACCAGTGACAACAGCAGAAGAAAGCCTGCTCCCATCACCACCGCGAACGACAGTGCCCTCTGGCGGGCCATCTTAACCAACGTCTGCCAATAGCTCCCACTCTGGGCGGGCACTCGCCAAATTGTGTTGAGCGCGTCGCGAAGCTCATTCACCGCCGCGGTTGCTCCGAAGAAGAGCGCCGCTATTCCAAACGTGGTTGCCAGCGAACCGTGCCCGGGGTTGTGCGCGGATTTCAACAGGTTCTGAATCACCACCGCGCCCTGTTCTCCCACCAGGTCGCGGATTTGCCAGACCAACCGGCCTTCCGCGGCCGCCTTTCCAAATACGATACCCGCAATGGCGACGATCACGATGATGACCGGCGCCATGGATAGAACCGTGTAGAATGCCAGCGACGCGCCTAACCGGGACGCGTTGTCGTCCATCCAGCCCCGATAGGTAGCATGTAGCAAGCGGCCCAACTCCCGCAGGGCGGTGAAGTGGCGGGGGAACTTTCGGCTCTGTGTTTGCTGTACCCCGACTAACGACATGCACGAGTCGAACAGGCAACTGGCAGGCCATCCCAGGTCCTCATGGCTCTCTCAGCCGAGTGTACAATCTCGCGTACTTTTTACCAACGATGAGGGTCCGAAGGTTGCCCGTATGTCGTTGGCGCTACGTGACTTGAAACATTTCGCCGAACCTGGGGTCTTACGTGCAGACCGGTGATAGAGACAAGTGGATGATGGTAGCTCTCTGCTGGCGGAGTAGAAATCGGTTCAGCGTGGAAAATGTACCCGATCCGGGAATTCTGACTAGATCCGGCCAGCCTTGGTCCCACGTCACTGTACTGCGGCATCCGGCGGCGAGCGCTACCTCAGGCTGACGAACAAAGAGTGAATCGCGCAGCATCGATTTTGTAAGTGGAAGTGTGTTTAACCGTTCGGAGATAGTAATGCATTCCTTAACTAAAGACCTAATCTGTTTCTCGCACCTACGCTGGGGCTTCGTTTATCAGCGCCCCCAGCACTTGATGAGCCGCTTCTCACGGCACTTGGCGGGAAGAGTAGTCTTCTGGGAGGAACCTGTTTTCGACAGCGGAAACGCGCGACTGCAGACCGCCGTGTGCGAGCACAGTGGAGTGCATGTGATCACGCCGCGCATTCCGCACGGAACCGCCGACTACGAAGTCGACACCCTACTTCGCGAGTTGCTGGACAGTTTCATTGCGGGCGAGGCGATCACTGACTTTTCGGTGTGGTATTACACCCCGATGATGCTGGGCTTCACTCACCACCTTCGGCCGGCACTCACGGTGTATGACTGCATGGACGAGTTAGCGCTCTTCAAGGGCGCGCCTTCGCTACTGCGCGAGCGCGAGAGCCATCTCTTCGCGAGGGCCGACCTCGTCTTCACCGGGGGCGAGTCGCTGTATGAAGCGAAGCGAACTCAGCACCCCAACGTCCATGCGTTTCCGAGCAGTGTGGAGGTGACGCACTTCGAGAAGTCGCGCGGCGGCCCAGCGGATCCCGCCGACCAGGCTGGGATTCCACATCCCAGGATCGGCTGGTGCGGAGTGATCGACGAACGAATGGACATCGATCTTCTGGCCGGAGTCGCGGAGGCCCATCCCGAATGGAGTCTCGTGATGATCGGTCCAGTGGTGAAGATCGATCCGGCGGACTTGCCGCGGCTGCCCAACATTCACTACCTCGGAGGGAAGCAGTATTCAGATCTCCCAGCCTACATCGGCAACTGGGACGCGGCCATGATGCCGTTCGCACACAACGATTCCACACGCTACATCAGCCCTACGAAGACACCCGAATACCTCGCCGCAGGCAAGCCCGTGGTTTCCACTTCCATCCGGGATGTGGTGCGGCCGTGGGCCGAACGGGGACTGGTACAGATCGGCGATACCGTGGAGGAGTTTTCATCCGCCGTGGAGTCCGCCCTGGCCATGAACGGCTCTCGTACCGGATGGCTGATGAAGGTGGACGAGCACCTGAAGCACATGTCCTGGGATCGAACCTGGTCGAGGATGGCGGCTTGTATGGAGGAGCAGCTCAAAGCCCGGCGCATCCGGCAATCGGGGTTCCCGGCGGTTCGAACTGCTCGCGATCGTGACCGGTATGCCTACGACTACCTCATTGCGGGAGCAGGATTTGCGGGCAGCGTGATGGCTGAACAGATGGCGCGCAACTTCGGCAAACGAGTGCTGCTGATCGATCGCCGCAATCACATCGGCGGTAACGCCTACGACCATTACAACGAGCACGGGATCCTGGTGCATCGATATGGCCCGCATATTTTCCACACCAACTCCCGCGAGGTGTTCGAGTACCTCTCGCGTTTCACCGAGTGGCGTCCGTATGAACACCGGGTCCGTGCATGCGTGGACGGCAAGCTGGTGCCGATCCCGATCAATCTGGACACTGTCAACCGGCTCCACGGGCTGAGCCTCACGACAGATCAGTTAGAGGGGTTTTTCGAACAGCGTGCGGAGAAAAGGGAACCGCTGCGCACCTCGGAGGATGTGGTCCTGTCACGCGTGGGGCGAGAACTCTATGAGAAGATGTTCCGCGGCTACACGCGTAAGCAGTGGGGGCTGGATCCGTCGGAGTTCGACGCGTCCGTGACGGCGCGCATTCCGGTTCGGACCAATCGCGACGACCGGTACTTCGCGGACACGTTTCAAGCGATGCCGCTCAACGGCTATACGCGAATGTTCGAGAATATGCTGGATCACGACAACATCCAGATCCTGCTGAACGCAGATTTCTCCGACGTGCGCGACGCGATTCCGTGCCGTGAGGTGATCTTCACTGGCCCGATTGACGAGTACTTCGATTTCCGCTTCGGGAAGCTGCCATACCGGTCGCTCCAGTTCCGGCACGAGACGATGAATACGCCACGGTTCCAGCAGGCGCCAGTGGTGAACTATCCGAGCGAGGCAATGCAGTACACGCGCATCACGGAGTTCAAGTACCTAACTGGGCAAGAGCACCCGAAAACCGGGATCGTGTACGAATATCCGAAAGCAGAGGGGGATCCGTATTATCCGGTGCCCAGGCCAGAGAATGCTGCCCTGTACCAGCGCTATCAGCCACTGGCCGAGTCCACAGTTGGCGTCCATTTTGTCGGCCGGCTGGCGACCTACAAGTACTACAACATGGACCAGATCGTGGCGCAGGCGCTGACTACCGTGAGTTCCATCATGGGCGTGCGCCGTTCCGAACTGGTGCGGCCACAAGGAAACGTGGCTGTGCTAACGGCCTGACCCGACGGTTATCATGAGGAACACGGGAGGTGAGCGATGCGTGTGTTCCTCACGATCTTGATAATGGCGGTGCCGTCCGCGGCGCAAAGCCCGTCGAAGGACGAATCGGCTGTTCGCGAACTGGTGGCCAGATATGTGGACGCGCGGGAACGCCGCGATCCGAAATCGGTTGAGGCCCTGTTCACCGCTGACGCCGACCAACTGGTCTCGTCCGGCGAGTGGCGCAAGGGCCTCGACGCGGTAGTGCGCGGCACCACGGCCAGTTCCCAAAGTACGGGCGGAACGCGCACCATAACCGTCGAGTCAGTCCGGTTCATCGATCCCACGGTTGCCATCGCCGACGGCCGGTACGAGTTGAAAGGCCTTGCTGGTGGGCAAACCCGGAGCATGTGGACAACGCTGGTTGTCAAACGTACGAAGGATGGCTGGCGCATCGCAGCCATCCGCAATATGCTACCGGCGCCGCCTGCTCCAACCGCGAAGTGAATCCGGCGTCGCAGTGATGGATATCAGACCGATGCGGCGGGAATCTTCAGCTTTTGACCGGCCTGGATGCGGTCGGGATTCTGTAACTGGTCGCGATTCGCTTCGAATATGCGCATGTACTGGTTCGCGTTGCCGTACACCTTCTTACTGATCGCGGAAAGCGTGTCGCCTGGCTGTACGGTGTAGGTCTGCATGCTGCCGCCAGGCTGACCTACGTTCGTGCCGGTAGCTGCACTGGTATATGCCTCCTGCGCGTTGACGGTCAGGTCGCAGGTCAAGTCCGAATAGCTCGGATCGATCCGTTTGATCTGGTCCCATACCCGGTTTTTGACGTCCTGCGAGGGCGCCTCTCCCTGAATGAAGAGCTTCCCGTCCTGCACGTGAACGTGAGTCAGGTGAACACCGGCGCTCTTCATGGCGTCGATGGCAGGTTGGTACTTCTGTTTTAATTGTTCGAGTTTTAGGTCCTGAGCCATGCCGAATGGACCGTGTTCGCCAGTAAGGTGTTTCACGCTTGACAGAGATTCAAACAAGCGTATAATTAAAACGAACGTATGACTGAAACGAAGGAGCGAATCCTGGACGCGGCCGAACGGCTGTTTGCCGAACGGGGATTCGAGGTCTCCCTTCGGACCATCACCACCGAAGCTTCCGTCAATCTGGCGGCCGTCAATTATCATTTCCAGTCGAAGGATGCGCTGATTGACGCTGTCGTCGCCCGCCGTATCGGACCCGTCAACCAGATGCGCCTGGAGATGCTCGACGCGCTGGAGCGGGAACATCCGTCCGGAACGCTGCCGCTCGAAGGGGTATTGCACGCGTTTGTCGATCCGGCGCTGTTGCTGCCGGAGCGCGAGCACGTGCGCATTCTCGTCGGACGCTTATACGGGTCGCCCGACGAGTTCCTGCGCCGCCTGTTCGAGCCCCACTTGAAGCCACTTGCATCACGATTTCAGGCGGCCTTTGCACGGGCCCTTCCCGAGATGCGCTTACCGGATCAGCTGTGGTGTATGCAATTCACCGTGGGCATTATGGTGCATACTCTGACCTGGTCGCGGCTGGCCTCCGCGATGACGAACAATCAAGTAAACGCAGACGACACAGCGGCGTTGGCGGGCCGCATCGTGCATTTCGCCGCGGCGGGATACCGCGCCGCATCCAAGCTTGCCGCATCACATCAAGGAACCCGACATGCGTAGAATCTGGATCATCTTTTGTGGGGCAGCTCTCTGGGGCCAGACGCCGGCGGCCAAGCCGCTTGCCGAGCGCCCTTCCGTGTTGCCGCTGAGCCTGGAACGGGCCGTGGAGATAGCCCTGGCGCCCGAGGGGAACGCTCGCGTTCAGATCGCCGGGGAACTCATTCGCCAATCCGAAACCCGCGCCGTCGAAGCCCGCTCGGCTCTGCTGCCCAACTTTGAAGGGTCGGTGAGCGAGCAAAGCGCAGTCCGGAACCTGGCTGCCGTGGGAATCGACTTCTCCTCGCTGTCGTCGATGACGGGTTTCCACTTTCCCACGCTTGTGGGGCCGTTCGACGTTTTCGACATCCGCGTGAGCGGTAGCCAGAGCATATTCGATTTCAGCGCCATCCGCAGATATCAGGCGGCGGGGGCGGCGGTGGGCGCCGTGAAGGCGGAAGCTCAAGGCACGCGAGACCAGGTAGCGGACCAGGTGGCCCGGGCGTACCTGGCCGCCTTGCGGGGTGAGGCGTCGGTGAATACCGCGCAAGCCAACCTGGAGCTATCGGAAGCGCTGGTGCGGCTGGCCAATTCTCAGAAGACGGCCGGCACTGGCACCGGCATCGAGGTGACCCGGGCCCAGGTCCAGTTGGCCAATGACCGGCAGCGGTTGGTGGTGGCGCAGAATGAACGGGAGCGGGCCCGTCTCCAACTGCTGCGCGTGGTGGGATTGAAACTGGACGGCGTGGTTGTGTTGACCGACAAACTGGCGTACAAACCGGCTGAGCCACCCTCGGTGGAGCAGGCGGTGAAAGCCGCAGTTGGCGAACGCGCCGAACTCAAGGCCCAGGCGGAACGGGAGCGGAACGCGAGTCTCTCGTATAGTGCGACGAAATGGGAGCGGCTTCCCTCGGTGGCATTCTTCGGCGATTACGGGTCCACCGGCCCGGCGGAGTCCCCGATTCCCACTCGCACCTATGGAGTTTCCCTGCGCGTGCCGTTATTTGACGGCGGGCGGCGCGACGCACGGCGGGCCGAGTCAATGTCGCAATTGCGGCAGGAGCGCATCCGGACCGGCGACCTGAAAGAACAGATCGAACTGGACGTGCGATTGGCGCTCGAATCGCTCAAATCGGCCGATGCGCAGGTTGCGGCGGCCCGTGAAGGGTCCGATCTGGCGGAAAGAGAATTGACGCAGGCGCGCCGCCGTTACGAAGCCGGTGTCGCCAATAGCATCGAGGTCACGGACGCACAAACGCGCCTGCAGCGTGCGCGGGACAACCAGATTGCCGCGCTGTTCAATCACAATCTGGCGCGCATCGATCTCAACACAGCGATGGGCACGATCCAGACGTTTGTGAAGAGCTTCTGAGGACAACATGAAGAAACGACTGATTCCGATCGTCCTGTTAGTGGTGATTCTGGCGGCCGCCGGAATCCTATGGTCGCGCCGCCACAATGGCGATGATGCGAATCGAATTCGACTCTCGGGCAACATCGAACTCACACAGGTGGATATCTCCTTCAAGACAGCCGGGAAACTGGTAGAGCGAACGGTGGACGAAGGCGATTCCGTCAAGAAGGGGCAACTGATCGCCCGCATCGACGATGTCCAGACGCAGCGGCTGAAGTCCTCGCAGCAAGCTGGTGTGGAGACGGCCCGCATGCAGGTAGAGCAGGCGTCCACCTCTATCGAATGGCAAAAAGCCACGGTGGAAGGCGATATCGCTCTACGCCGCGCTGAGGTGGCGCAGGCCACGGCCGTCCTCGACCAAATGCTCGCTGGAGCGCGTCCACAGGAGATCCAGCAGGCCGAAGCCGCCGTTGCCGACGCGCGCACCCAACACGAACAGGCTCGTCTGGATTGGGAGCGCGCGCAGACCTTGTACAAAAACGACGACATCTCCACGGCCCAGCGCGATCAGGCGCAGTCGCGGTTCAACAGCACCGCGGCCATCCTGAAGCAGGCCCAGGAGCGTCTTGCGATTGTCCGGGAAGGTCCGCGTAAAGAAGAGATCGCGGGCGCCCGGGCTCAACTTGCGAGGGCGAAGGCGGCCCTGCAACTCAGTGAGGCAAACCGTCTCGAGATTCAGCGGCGGCAGCAGGAACTGGGGGCTCGCCGGTCCGAAGTGGAGCGCCAGCGCCAGCAGTTGGGCGTGACCGAATCGCAGATTGCGGACACGTCAGTGGTGTCGCCCGTGGATGGAGTGGTGCTGGTGAAATCGGCCGAATTGGGCGAGGTGCTGGCGGCCGGAACGACGGTGGTCACTATCGGCGACCTCGATCACCCGTGGGTGCGCGGTTACGTTCGGGAGGCCGACCTGGGCCGCGTGAAACTCGGCCAGAAGGTGAAGATCACCACCGACTCGTATCCGGGTAAGGTTTACGACGGACGGATCACGTTCATCGCGTCGCAGGCCGAGTTCACGCCCAAGCAGATCCAGACGCAGGAGGAGCGGGTCAAGCTGATGTACCGCGTCAAGATCGAGGTGGACAACCAGAACCGCGAACTGAAATCCAATATGCCGGTGGACGCCGAGATCGAGCTATAGCCATGCAGGCTTCGGAATCCATCATCGTCATCAGCCATCTCACGCGCCGGTTCGGCGAGTTGAAAGCGGTGAACGATCTGAATCTCGAGATCGCGACCGGGGAGATCTTCGGACTGGTGGGCCCGGACGGGGCGGGGAAGACGACCACGTTGCGCCTGCTGTGCGGCCTGCTCGATCCCACGGAAGGGCACGTTCAGGTAGCGGGCCACGATGTCGCCCGCGAAGTAGATGCGGTCAAGGATCGCATCGGTTATATGGCCCAACGGTTCGGGCTGTACGCCGACCTGACCGTGGAAGAGAACATGGATTTCTATGCGGATCTGTTCGGTGTGGTGGGCCGCGAGCGCGACGACCTGAAAGCGCGGCTGCTCCGAATGACCCGCATGGAGCCGTTCCGGGATCGTCCCGCGGGGAAGCTTTCCGGCGGTATGAAACAGAAGCTGGCGCTGATGTGCACGCTGCTGCACCATCCCAGAATCCTGTTTCTGGACGAACCCACGAACGGTGTGGATCCGGTTTCGAGGCGCGATTTCTGGGCCATCCTGTACCAACTGGTGAAGGACGGGTTGACGGTCTTCATCACCACCGCGTACCTGGACGAAGCCGAGCGATGCAATCGTGTGGGGTTGATGTATAACGGCCGGCTGATCGAGTGCGACACTCCCGCCCGCCTGAAATCGTCGATCTCCGAGGTCTGCTACAGGATCACCACGCCGGAGCGCCGTGCTGCGCGCGAGTTCCTGGAGCGGCGGCCGGGTGTGCTGAGCGTCGAATCCTCGGGTCCGGTGCTGAACCTGTTTCTCCGTCCGGACGAGACATCGCCGGAGCGGCTGCGACTCAGACCTCGCCGCTCAAGGACTGGGGGAGGCGCAATTCGAGCGGATTGTCCCCTCGCTCGAGGATGTCTTCATCGCGCGGGTTCGTAAACAGGAGCTGATCCTTGCCTGAGTGAACGGATTTGCCGTCGAGACCCGCGACCTGGTGAAGCGCTTCGGTGACTTTGTAGCCGTGGACCATGTCACCCTGCAGGTACAGCGCGGCGAGATCTTCGGCTTCCTGGGACCCAACGGCGCGGGGAAGTCCACCACCATCCGGATCCTGTGCGGCCTCCTGGAACCGACCGGGGCGAAGGCACCGTGGCGGGCTTCGACGTGCGGAAGCAATCCGAACAGATCAAACAGAATATCGGCTACATGTCGCAGAAGTTCTCGCTCTACGACGACCTGACCGTGGAGGAGAATATCGATTTCTTCAGCGGCATCTACGGCGTCGCCCGCGGATCGCCGCGCCGCCCGCAAGGATTACGTTCTCCGCATGGCCGGACTTGACGGAGAAGCGCTCCAGCATGACCAGCCTGCTGGCGGGAGGCTGGAAACAGCGGCTGGCGCTGGGCTGCGCGATCCTGCACGAGCCGCCGATTCTGTTTCTGGACGAACCGACCTCGGGCGTGGACCCCATCGCGCGGCGGAGTTTCTGGGAGCTGATTTACCAGCTTTCCGGCGCGGGCCACACCATCTTCGTCAGCACGCACTACATGGACGAAGCCGAGTACTGCCACCGCATCGCTTTGATGTACCGCGGCAAGGTGATCGCCCTCGGCACGCCCGCGGAGTTGAAGGAATCGCTGTCTTCGCATCACATTGTGGATCTGGAAACAGAGGACGTGCTGGGCGCGATGACGGCTATCGAGGGGGTGCCGGGAGTTTTGGAATCCGCGGTGTTCGGCGCGGGTCTGCACGTCAATGTCGATCGCGTGGAAACGGCCATACCGGCCATCCGGGAACGGCTCGCGGCGGAGGGAATCGCGGTCCACCGGCTGGAACAGATCCCGCCGTCGATGGAGGACGTCTTCGTCGCCATGATCGAACAGGAAGACCGGAGGAATGCGATGAACTGGCGCCGCACCCGGGCCATCGCCCGCAAGGAATTCCTCCACATCATCCGCGATGTCCGGAGCCTGATTCTGGCCTTGCTGCTGCCCTTCGTCATGCTGATGCTGTTCGGGTATGCGCTCAGCCTGGACGTGGACAAGATCCCGACGATCGTCTACGACCGCGACCGCACTCCCGAGAGCCGTGAACTGATCCGGCAGTTCAGCGGCACGCCCTACTTCGCGATTACCGGTTATGCGGAGCGCCCCTCGGACATCGACCACGAGATCGACCGCAGCCGTGTTTTGCTGGGGCTGGTGATTCCGCGAGGACTTCGGGAAGGATCTTCGCGCCGGGCGTGACGCGCAGGTGCAACTACTGTTCGACGGCAGCGACTCCAACACGGCCAGCATCGCCCTGGGCTACGCGGACGCACTGGTTCAGTCCTACGCATTCACGCTGAAATCCGACGCCCAGGTGAAGAAGGGCGGTGGCGAATTGAAGAACCTGGTTGAGCCGCGGATCCGGGTCTGGTACAACAGCGACCTCAAGTCGCGGAACTACATTGTGCCGGGCCTGATCGCGGTGATCCTGATGATCATCGCCTCCCTGCTGACCTCGCTCACCATCGCGCGGGAATGGGAGACCGGGACTATGGAGCAGTTGCTATCCACGCCGGCGCGGCCCAGCGAACTGGTGCTCGGAAAACTGTCGGCCTTCTTCGCGCTGGGCTTGACGGACCTGCTCGTGTGTCTCATCGTCGCCGTGTTCGTCTTCGACGTACCGCTCAGGGGATCGGTGGTGATGCTATTAGTGTCGAGTTGCCTGTTCCTGTTCGGCGCGCTGTGCTGGGGCATCTTCCTCTCCGCATCCACGCGCTCGCAGGCACTGGCTTATCAGTTAGGCACGCTCACCTCGTTTCTGCCGGCTTTCCTGCTCTCGGGCTTCATTTACTCGATCCAGAACATGCCGGTGGTGATCCAGGCTTTCACTTACGTTGTCCCTGCTCGCTACTTCGTCACGCTGTTGAAAGCCATCTTTCTGAAGGGCGTGGGGTGGAGCGTACTGTGGGTGGAACTGGTGTTCCTCTTCACTTATGCCCTGGTGGTATTCGTGCTGGCCAGCCGCAAGATGAGGCAGAAAATCGCATGATCGAACGTCTTCGGGTCATCATTCGCAAGGAACTGATCCAGGCGCTGCGCAACCCCCGCATGCGCGCCCTCCTGTTCGGGCCGCCCATTCTCCAGCTCATCGTATTCGGCTATGCCGCCAACATGGATGTGGATACCGCGCGTATCGCCTGGATGGACATGGACCGGACCGCCGAGAGCCGGGAACTGCGGGCCGGATTCGAGGGATCGGGCCGGTTCAACATTCTCGCCATGCCGGACAGCGATGCGAGCATGACGGCGCTGTTGGACCGGAGCGAGGTGGATGCCGTCATCCGCGTTCTGCCAGGATTCGCTCGGGACATCGACCGTGGCCGGACCTCGTACGTGCAGGTGCTGGTGGACGGCACAAACTCGAACACCGCTTCCATCGTGGCGGGCTACGCTCAGCAAGTCATCGCGAGTTTCTCCCGGGAAAAGCTCGAGGCGTTACAGAAGGACAAACTGGTGGGCCGCACCATGGCCACCGGCGCGCCCCTTCATATCGCGATCCCCAATCTGCAATCGCAAACGCGCGTCTGGTTCAACCCCGACCTGCACAGCCGCAACTACTTCGTGCCCGGCGTCCTGGTCAACATCATTATGCTGGTCACGCTAACGCTGACCGCCATGGCGATTGTTCGCGAAAAAGAGATCGGCACCATGGAGCAATTGATGGTGACGCCGTTGCGGTCCATCGAACTGATGCTGGGGAAGACGATCCCCTTTGCCATCGTTGGACTCTTTGATGTGGCGCTAGTCGTCACGGTGGCCTTGCTCGTGTTTCATGTGCCGTTCCGTGGCAGCGTTTGGGTGCTGCTTTTGAGCGCGATCGTCTTCCTGTTTACCTCGTTGGGCGGCGGTCTTTTCATCTCCACCGTGTCGCGCACGCAGCAGCAGGCGATGATGTCCACGTTCCTGTTCTTCCTGCCGGCACTCCTACTGAGCGGGTTTGCCTTCCCGATCCGGAACATGCCCGTGGCGGTGCAGTACCTGACCTATCTGAACCCGGTCCGCTATTTTCTGGAGGTGGTCCGAGGGATCTTTCTCAAGGGAGCCGGTCTGGAAGTACTATGGCCCCAGCTACTGGCGATGCTGGTATTCGGACTCACGATTCTCCTGCTCAGCGCGGCGCGGTTTCGCAAGAAACTCGATTAGAATCGTGACTCGCAAAGATCGATGTTTTATCATGATCTGAGTGGGGCGCCGATGATTGCTGGGATTAGCGATACCGTTACGCTTTGGCTTTTACCCAAAATCATCTCGCCTGGAATGGCGAGCCCCCGCAGGCTGGCCGTCTTGTTCGCCTTCGGCCTGTTGATGGGGACACTCTCGATCTGGGGAATATCCGCGCTGATCCTGATGCCGTCCACGCGCGGACAGGGAAAATGCCCACACTGCCGCAGTCTGCGGATTCGCACCTCTTGGCCGCGTATTTCCGACCGGTTCCTGCCGTGGCTCCGCGCATACCGCTGCGAAGCGTGCCTGCGCCGGTTCTACCTGCTGAAACGTCCGGAACGCCGTCAGCCGATGGCCGGCCGGGAGGAAGCGGCTCAGTCCAGAATCTCGACCCGGTAGTTCTCGATCACCGGGTTCGACAATACGTCCACCGATATCGCCTCGAGTTCCCTGGCCACCTGCTCGCGATCCACTCCATCGGCAAGTGAGATGTCGAAGTACTTGCCCTGCCGGACGTCGGAGATCATGCTGTGCCCCAATCCGACCAGCGCGGACCGGATGGTGGCGCCTTGAGGATCGAGAACGGTGCTTTTGAGACTTACGTAGACGCGCGCTTTCATGGAACTCCCATTGTAGCGGGAATGCGGGCCGATCCGGATCCCTATACTGTAGAAATGAGGTTTCACCTGGCAGGGGACTTCCGTCCCCGTGGAGACCAGAAGCAAGCCATCGAAGAATTGTCCCGGGGCATTCTGGACGGCGAGAAGCATCAGGTGCTTCTTGGAGTGACCGGCTCCGGCAAGACCTACACGATGGCCAAGGTCATCGAGAAGACTGACCGCCCGTCGCTGGTGCTGGCTCACAACAAGACGCTCGCCGCTCAGCTCTACCACGAGTTCAGAACTTTCTTTCCCAATAACGCGGTTGATTACTTCGTCAGCTATTACGACTACTACCAGCCCGAAGCGTACATTCCTTCCGGCGACGTCTACATCGAGAAAGAAGCGACCATCAACGACGAGCTCGACAAGTTGCGTCTGGCCGCCACGAAATCCTTATTCGAGCGGCGCGACTGCATCATCGTCGCCAGCGTCAGCTGCATCTACGGACTCGGTTCGCCGGAGGCCTATTACGGCATGCTGCTGATGCTCGAAAAGGGCCAGCAAATCACCCGCCAGAAGATCCTCCACCGGTTGGTGGAAATCCTCTATGAGCGCAATGATGGGGACTTCCGCCGCGGCACGTTCCGCGTCCGCGGGGACGTCATCGAGATCTATCCCACCTACGACGACAACGCGTACCGCATCGAAATGTGGGGCGACGAGATCGAGTCGCTCAGCCAGATCGATCCGCTGACCGGGCAGGTTCGCCAGACCTACACGCGGCTACCCATCTATCCCAAGACTCACTACGTGATGGCGCGCGAGACCAAGGAACAGGCCATGCGCAGCATCGAGACCGAGCTCGATTGGTGGATGAAGGAGCTGGAGAAACAAGGCAAACTGATCGAATCCCAGCGGCTGTATCAACGCACCATGTTCGATCTCGAAATGATCCGCGAAATCGGCTACTGCCACGGAATCGAAAACTACTCGCGCCACTTCTCGGGACGGCTGCCCGGCGAAGCGCCGCCCACTTTGCTCGATTATCTCCCGCACGACTCGCTGATTCTCATCGACGAAAGCCATCAGTCTGTCCCGCAGGTGGGGGGGATGTACCACGGCGACCGGTCCCGGAAAGAGAACCTTGTCAACTATGGGTTCCGGCTGCCGAGTGCGCTCGACAATCGGCCTCTCACGTTCGAGGAATTCGAGAATCGGGTAAACCAGGTGATCTACGTTTCCGCAACTCCCGGCCCCTACGAACTCACCAAGACGGCAGGCGCCTTCGTGGAACAGGTCATCCGCCCTACGGGTCTGGTGGATCCCGAAGTGGAGGTCCGGCCCATTAAAGGCCAGGTGGACAACTTGCTGCATGAGATTCGCGCCCGGGCCGAGAAGAACGAGCGGGTCCTGGTGACCACGCTGACCAAGCGCATGTCCGAAGACCTGGCCGAATACTACACGGAAGTGGGTGTGAAGTGCGCCTATCTCCACTCGGAAGTCAGCACGCTGGACCGTATCAAGATCCTGCGCGATCTGCGCCGCGGCGCCTACGACGTATTGATCGGCGTGAACCTGCTGCGCGAAGGACTCGATCTGCCGGAAGTCTCGCTGGTGGCGATTCTCGACGCGGACAAGGAAGGGTTTCTGAGATCGAGCGGGTCGTTGATTCAGACGATCGGACGGGCTGCCCGCCACTTGAACGGACGCGCCATTCTATACGCGGACGTGATGACGCGCAGCATGCGGCAGGCGCTGGATGAGACCAACCGGCGGCGGGCCATCCAGGTAGCTTACAACGAGCTTCATCACATTACCCCGCAGTCGATTCTGAAACCGATCGACATGAGCCTGGTGGCCGTTGCCGAGGCAGACTACGTGACGGTGCCCCTGGAACGCGAAGACGAGGCCGAGGAATTGACCGTCGAGCAGCGCGACCAATTTATCGCCGAACTCGAGGAGCGCATGCGGGAATCCGCGCGGAAGTTCGAGTTTGAAAAGGCCGCCCAGTTTCGCGACCGCATCAAGGCTCTCCGCGCGAAGGAAATCTACGGTGAGTCCGTCAATGCCGGGCTCGCGGGGACCGGGTCGTGATTTCTGCTGCCCGCCGCGTTATGCTGGATTGATCCATGCAAGGAAATCCAAAAGTCATAGCAAAACTGCAGGAAGCCCTCAAAGAGGAGCTCACCGCCATCAACCAGTACTTCTTGCACGCTGAAATGTGCGAGAACTGGGGATACAAGAAACTGGCCAAGTTCATCAAGAAGCAATCCATCGACGAGATGAAGCATGCCGAGGAATTGATTGAGCGGATTCTGTTCCTGGACGGTACGCCAAGTCTGACCGAATTGATGCAACTCAACATCGGGCAGAACGTGAAATCGCAGCTCGAAAACGACCTGAAACTCGAGGTCAACGCAGTCCGCATGTACAACGAAGCCGCGAAACTGGCGCGCGACGAGGCCGATAACGCCTCGCGTGAACTGTTCGAGCGCCTGTTGCGGGACGAGGAACAGCACGTGGACTGGTTGGAAGCACAGGTCCACCAGATCAATGAAGTGGGCTACGAACGTTATCTCTCGCGGCAGATTCCCGACGAACTCTGATCTCGGCGGCGGATGAATTCAGCTTAACGGCCTGCTACACGCCGGACGCGTAGTTTCTGCCCGGCGTGCAGCGACGGATCACGACTAACCGCCTGTAGAATCAGCAATTCCTAGCGTGGCATGCCTCGTGCTTTAAACCGGGCGGAGGCATGATGAAACTCAAATACATAATGACGGTTGGCGCCTTGGCCTGTGGTCTCAGCGCGATACCCGCGATGGCCCAAACCAAGGACATGAAGAATGCCGGCGAGGACGTGAAGGACGCCGCCAAGGACACTGGACACGCGGTAAAGAAAACCGCCAAAAAGGTAAAGAACACATCCAAGAAGGCCGTGAACAAAGCGGCTGAGGGAACCGAAAAGACCGCTGACCGGGTCCGCGAAAAAACCAAGTAATGTCAGTTCCAGGGCCAGTTCGGAAAATCCGGCTGGCCTTCCCGCTTCCAGTATCCTGATTACATGCCTCGTTTCCCGGGCGTGGACTATCTCCTAATTGATTCCCTTTTCAACGAGCAGGAACTGTTGGTCCGGCAAATGGCCCGCCAGTTCACGGATGATCGGCTCACGCCAGTCGTCCGCGACTGCTATCGCGAGGGTCGCTTTCCGTTCGATCTGATCCCCGAAATGGGCCGCCTTGGCTTCTTCGGCGCGAACCTGCAAGGATACGGTTGCGCCGGCATGAGCAATGTCGAATACGGCCTGCTCATGCAGGAGATTGAACGTGCGGACTCGGGGATGCGCAGTTTCGTCTCGGTGCAGGGCGCACTGGTGATGTATCCAATCCTGACCTACGGATCGGAGGAGCAGAAACAGCAGTGGCTTCCCCGATTGCAGACCGGCGAGGCGATCGGATGTTTCGGATTGACCGAACCGGGATTCGGATCGAATCCGGCGGGGATGCTGACGAGCGCCCGGTTGGATGGGAACGAGTGGGTTATCAACGGCGAGAAGACTTGGATTACCAACGGATCCGTCGCCGACGTGGCCGTGGTTTGGGCCCGGACCCACGAGGGGATCCGTGGATTCTTGGTCGAAAAGGGAACGCCGGGATTCACTGCGTCGGACATCCACGGCAAATTATCGATGCGCGCCTCGGTCACATCCAGCCTGGCATTCTCGGAATGCAGGGTGCCGGGATCGGCTCAACTTCCGGGCGCGAAGGGATTGAAAGGACCGCTGGGTTGCCTGAGCCAGGCCCGCTACGGTATCGGATGGGGGGTGTTGGGAGCGGCGATGGACTGCTACGAAACGGCGCGCGCGTATTCCGTACTGCGAAAGCAGTTCGACGACCGTCCAATCGCCTCGCATCAATTGGTGCAGGAAAAGCTGGCGTGGATGATTACCGAGATCACGAAGGCCCAGTTGCTGGCTTTGCACGTGGGCCGCATCAAGGACCAGGGGCGGGTGGAACCGGCACACATTTCGATGCTGAAGCGGAACAACGTCGCCATGGCGCTCGAGTGCGCGCGCCTGAGCCGAGACCTGATGGGCGCCAACGGGATCATCGACGAATATCCCATCATGCGCCATCTCTGTAATCTGGAGACGGTTAAAACGTACGAAGGAACGGACCACATCCACGCGCTGGTGATCGGGGAACGCGTCACCGGCGTGGCCGCATACCGCTGAGCCGGGCTGCGAGAGGAGGACCGCCGCCTGCTAACATGCAACCGTGGCGGGATCCGAGCATGCCCGAGTCCAGGAGTGGTTCATCCGACTTCTGGGCCTGGTCTACCTGATCGCCTTTGCTTCTTTCGGCTGGCAGGCGAACGGCTTGATCGGATCGCATGGCATCCAGCCAGCCGCGCAGTATCTCATTCGTGTGCGGGAAGCGTTGGGCGGGGCGGCGTTCTTTGCCGCCCCTTCCCTTCTCTGGATCAACGCAAGCGATACGGCCATCCGACTGGTCTGCGCCGCCGGGGCGATCTGTGGGCTGCTGGCCATGGCGGGGCTGGTGTGGCGAGCCGCGCTGGTGTCGGCGTTCGTCCTCTATCTTTCCCTGGTGAACGCTTCGCAGGAGTTCCTGTCCTATCAGTGGGACTATCTCCTGCTCGAAGCCGGATTCCTGGCCATCTTTCTGGGTTACTCACCGGTTGTCATATGGCTGTTCCGATGGCTGCTTTTCCGCCTGATGTTCTTCTCCGGACTGGTCAAGCTGCTGAGCGGCGATCCCACCTGGCGCAATCTCACGGCGCTCACCTTCCATTACCAGACACAGCCCATTCCGAATCCGGTGGCCTGGTATGCCCACCAGTTGCCGTTCTGGTTTCAAGAGCTTTCCTGTGCCGGAGTCTTCTTCATTGAGCTACTTGTTCCGTGGCTCGTGCTGGGCCCGCGTCGGCTGCGCCTGCTCGCCCTGCCTTGGCTCATCGGTCTCCAGATGCTGATCCTGCTCACGGGCAACTACGCGTTCTTCAACCTGCTGGCAATCGTCCTGTGCGTATTCCTGCTCGACGATGCGATCCTGCCGCGCTGGGCACGGCGCCCGCTCAGAGCGGAGCGGCTGTTGGTGCCCGCACGAATCCGGCGCATCGTCGCCTGGTCGCTCTGCTATCTCGTCGGGTTCCTCAGCGTGCTGCTGGCCCTCGAATCTTTTCGTGCCGCGCCGGCCAACGCCCACGGCATTCTCGAGATGGCCGCTCCGTTCGGGATCGTGAACAGCTACGGCCTTTTCGCGAACATGACCACCACGCGTCCCGAGATCATCATTGAGGGCTCAAACGACGGCCAGGAGTGGAAGGCTTACGAGTTCCGCTATAAGCCGGGCCGACTCGACCGGGCGCCGCCGTGGGTGGCTCCGTACCAGCCTCGCCTCGACTGGCAGATGTGGTTCGCAGCTCTCGGGTCCTATCGCGAGAATGCCTGGTTTGTACGATTCCTTGGGCGCTTGCTGGAAGGGCGACCCGAGGTGCTCGCACTGATGGATGGCAATCCGTTCCCCGGAGCGCCTCCGCGGTTCATTCGCGCGCAAGTGGAGGAATACCGCTTCACCGACCCCGAGACGCGGCGGCGCACGGGCAACTGGTGGACTCGTACGCCTCTCGGCTCCTATCTCCGGCCGATCTCACTTGCCGATCTTGCTCCGGCCAGGTGATCCGCGGCCTGCCGGAATGCGGCCAGGTTCTCGTCCAGGTGCTCGATTCGTCCCGTGCCCGTCAACACCACACCATCGAAGGCCCGGGCCAACAGGTACGCGAACGCCTCGTCCCGGGCGACCGGTGTTTCGCCGTATAACATCGCTCCCATCGCGAACGGGCGATTCGTAATGATGAACATTCCCCGTGCGGCCGCACGGTCCGCGAACGCCTCAAACTTCGTATTCACCTTGCTCAATGGCAACTGGATGCACGAGAACCGGGGATCCTCGATCGCCGCCTCGGCCGACTCCAGATCGCTCACGCTCGGGCCGATCCGCTCAATGCCCACCGACCGCGCATAGTCCCAGGCCCGGGCTAGATCGTCGGTGGCCAGCACCGCCCGAGTGGTCTTGTGGAGTTGGAGCACCTCGATCCGGCCCAACCGCAACAGGCTTTGATCGAGGCTTCGCTTCAATGCGTCGAGGGAGTGATCCACGTACGGTTCCTCACGGGCAGCGTCCCAGTGTTCGCCGAATTTGGTGGCCACGGTGATGCGGCCGCGATCTTCCACGCTCAGCGATTGCAGGAACTTCCCGGTGCGTTCTTCGCTCGAGCCATAACTCGGCGCCGTGTCGTAGAAATGGATTCCGGCCGCGATTGCATGTTCCAGAAACCTGATGGAGTCCCGCTCCGACGGCACATCCTGGCGGACGTGTCCCCACTCCCGCCCGATCCGGATGAGTCCAACGCCGAGTTCCATCATGACCATTTCATTGGATCACAGTGCGATGGGAGGGATGCATTCGGAGTTAGGGCGGTGAAACTGACTCGCGCGGACTATCTCACGCTGGTAGTCACACCGCCCCACACGTTCAGGGAAGGAGACCGGTAACTGAGGAGCGATTCTAGCGGACTTTGACGCGATAGCCACTCTGGTCCTGCACAAATGTCAATTCGGCCGAGCCTTCAACCCGCGACGTGGCCGGGCGGAGAAACTGGACGCTGCGGCGCGTCTTGACATTGACGATGCTGGCGATCTCAGTGCCGAACTGCTGTTCGACGCGGTATTGGCCGGCCGGCAGGGTGGTGTTCTGAACCTGGAATGCAAACGGAACCGTGACCGGTGCCGAGCGCCTGGAAGCGGCCTGGAGTTGCGACGCTGAAAACAGAGCGGTCGATCCCAGAACCAGTGCAAACGTACGAATCGCTTTCGAGCTGATCATGACTGTCTCCTATAACTCCTCGTTTCGAGGCTTGAATTGTAATTGATTGAGGCTTGCGGCTTGAGCCCGTCCGCCTTGAGGACTTCTTCAAGCCGCCTCATTTCTCAATACGTGGAGAATGGAAGAAAGTTCGCCGTGGGGCCAAAAAAAAAGAGTGCGGAGTCTTTTTTTGCCCCGGCTCCCGGCCCGGTTTTGGAACGAGCTTAGCGCGTTTGGCAAAAGTCCAATATAATGGCGTTCGTCCAGACCCACACGAAACTCAATGCCATGTCCCAGACACTCGAACAGTACCGGGAAGCGAAGAACAACTACTTGAAGCTGCGCACGCA
Source organism: uncultured Acidobacteriota bacterium (assembly GCA_963737465.1). Lineage (GTDB taxonomy): Bacteria > Acidobacteriota > Terriglobia > Bryobacterales > Bryobacteraceae > TMP-7. The sequence goes on along the minus strand of CAVTTC010000009.1, from coordinate 50,362 downwards.
GGCCAAGAAAGAGCTGATTGCCCGATTCCATGAGGTGGCCGCGGAGCTGCTCCAGCTGCAGCGAGAGCTGTTGGAGGATTTCGGAGAGAAGGTGGCCATGCCTGCGAAAGGCAAAAAGGCCAAGCCGTCCAAGCCCGCTCAATCGCGTGCAGCCGAGGCTCCCGCCCCTGCACCGTCGGCGCCATCTCCGAAGGCGATCGCCCTCAACAAGCAATTGCAGACACAGAAGAAGAAACTCACCGATGCGCAGGCCGCCGGAAAGCCTACCAAGGTGATCGAGGACCGCATCTACGAGATCGAGGATGCGCTGCGCCTGCTTGCCGAAGCCTGACGCGTGTCTATTGCTTATCCCGGCCAAACTGCGGATGGCTGGCCGGCCCTGTAACCTGAATGCGTAGAAAGGTTCCAGCACCGTTCTTCGAAAAGAACGGGTCCACGGGCTTGAGCGCCCATCTCTTCCATCCGGTCATTGTCTGCGACACGGTCGCTACCAGTTTCAGCGTGCCGTGAAAGTCCACCACGTCACGATCCATGTCATAGTCGCCAGCAAGGTCCACCTCGGCTCCCTGCACACCGAACGACACGGATCGGAAGGTCATCTTCTGATTGGCCAGCTTGAATGCCCCCTTCATGTGCGACACCACCTCATCGATCTCCTGGTTACTCGGCTGGCCTTGCCCGCGGCGGCTGAGTTGATCAATCTGATCCTGGATGGTGGAGCGCAGAAACCGCGCGTCGTGCAAGTTGAAGGTCCCATCCAGAAGTAGTTTGTCGCGGACAGGGCCGCTCAGCGCCGGTATGTCGATTTTGGTCTTCAGCGCGATCCGCCCCTCCATAAATGGCGTTCCTTTCATCGCCAGGCGGAGCAGATCGCGAAGATCCCCATTCGGCATCAAGACACTGAGAGTCACCAGGCGCCTTCTCTTCTCTTCGTGCTTCACCACCGCGCCCGTTGTGGTGAAGAACGTCCCGCCCAGGTTCGCCTTCACCGGCTGCAGCACGGTGTTTCCGTTGGTGCCGTCCACCAGAACTTCAAAGTTCGTTGTCAGCGGAACCGGATTGCCCGCCATGGTCAGACGGAAGTCCGGGACTCTGGCCTCGCCTTTTGCATGCACCGTATCCAGGGTTCCTTCGAACGTTCCGGTTGATTGCAGGCGTCCTGCGATTCCCTTGAAGACTCCGAGATCCGCGTTTTCGAATGTGTAGTTCCCTTTCAGCGGCGAGTCTCCCGGTTCATCGGTGTGCCAAGGGCCGAAACTCCCCGCTGCTGTGGACCTTCCCCGTCGGCTTAGGGATGGTCAGCAGGGCTTCATATGCCATGGCGGAGTTCGGTCCAGCGTCCATCAGGTTCACGTGTTCGATCTGAAACCGTAGCGGTACTTTCCCTCGTTCCTTCGGAAGTATCATCAGCAATGCATCCCGAACGTTGATCTGCTTGAACACTACGTTCATCGATTGCGATGCGCCTGACTGCGACCGTTGCCCCTTGGGCGGGACATGCACCTCCATGCCCTCAATCACGACCCGATCCACCGTTTTCCGTTCTTCGAGGAGGATGCCCAGATCGACATCGAATTGGAACCGGCGTACCAGAAACAGCGGAGGCCTGTCATTCGAACCTCTCCAGCGCATCGACAGGCCTTCGCCTTCCACCCGCACCCGCGCGCCGCGCCCCCGCTTTAGCAGTACTTGCATGGTGGAGAGCTTGGGCATTTGAATCCTCAGCGCCGCCAGTTCCACGTCACAGTGAAATCGTTCCCGCAGGTACCGGACAGCCTGGTCACGAAGCGCGGGCTCGAGTCCCCGTGCGATCCGGACTGCGGCAAAATACGCAACGGCGCCCGTGATCAGCAGTATCGCGGCGATGATGGCTGCCCAGCGCCATTTTCGGCTGCGCCACACAGGTGTCTTTTGTCCGGTGAGTATCACGGGCCAGTTATCCCTTCTGTAAGACGCCTGCCTGTAGGCGCCTGAGCATCAATCTTTTAGACACCAGTATGGCGGTGATCTTCGAACACGTCTAGAATGGAGCGATGCTATCGCGCAGGGGATTCCTGGGCGCCTCTGTGATCCCGGTTCTGGGCGGCGAGGAGCGGAAGCCCGGCATGTTCGCCGACGCTAAGGCTTACGAGCGATTCATGGGGCGCTGGAGCCGGCTGATGGCGCCGCATCTCCTGGATCTGACCGGCCTCCCGGATGGCGGGCGCTTCCTCGACGTTGGAGCAGGTACGGGAGCATTGACCTTCGCTCTCGCGGAACGAAGGCCCCGGTGTCGCGTCGTCGGGATCGATCCATCCAAGGAATACGTAGCATATGCGAAGAGCAAGAATCGCTTCCCGGATCGAGTCACCTTCGAGACAGGCGATGCCCAGCAGTTAAGTCTTACGGATGCTAGCTTCGACGCCAGTCTCTCCCTGCTGGTGTTCAACTTCATCCCCGATCCCAGGAAAGCTCTGCGCGAGGTGTGCCGTGTCACAAAGGCCGGCGGCCGAATCTCAGCCGCCGTCTGGGACTATGGCGATGGGATGCGGATGCTCCGCGCATTCTGGGATGCCGCAGTGAGTATCGATCCGAAAGCCGGCCAGGCGGACGAGAAGCACATGCCCCTGTGCCGGGCAGGTGAACTGTCGGAGTTGTGGCGACGAGCCGGCTTGGAGAACGTGATCGAATTGCCCCTGTCGATCACGATGAGGTTCCAATCTTTCGCGGATTACTGGGATGCCTTTCTCCTGGGACAAGGCCCTGCCGGGGCGTTCGTACGCCAGCCTCACTCCCGGCAAGCTGAGTGCCTTGCGCGGTGAAGTGAAGAGTCGAGTGTCTGCGGCTGCGGATGACCTGGCGTTCAGCCTTCCCGCGAGGGCGTGGGCGGTCCGCGGCACCGTCCCCAGGCGGGCATGAGGGTGCCAGAGTTGAGTTCCTATTGCGTCCGTCCGGCATCTGCGTCCAGGGAATTCGAATCAGCTCAATATCCCGCTTCGCGTCCGTGGCGGACGGCCAGAATCACAATCTCGTTGCCGTCGTAGTGGTATATTGCCAGGTAGCCCCCCTGCCCGAATTCAATGATCCACTCCCGGAACTCTGGCGGCAAGTCTTCGACAGGGTGGCCAATCTGCGGGTGCTGGTTGAGAGCTTTTACCCCCTGCCGGATCGTCTTCACGGCGCGCTGTGCGGCGTCCCGGTTCTTGGAAGCCAGGAACTCGTAGAGGCGCGCCACATCTGACAAGGCCGCCTGGGACCACCTCAGGCGTGGCATTTAGGGACGATCGCGCGCTTACCCGCTTCAAGTTTGGCCAACCATGTGTCAGCTTCCTCGGCCGTGACGTACAAGCCTGTCGCCTGATATTCTACCCATGCCGCAAGGGCTTCCTGCCGGAGTTGCTCACGCTGCTCCTCGCGCTGGACATATTGCTCGACGGCTTCGCGCATGACCCAGTGCGGCGACCGGCGCCGCGCTGCCGCGAGCCGTTGTACTCGTTCTTTCAAATTACTGTCAAGCTTTAAGCTGGTTGTAGAATGTGTCGCCACCGCCAGTGCTCCAAGGTGTTACCTAGGAGCATTATAACCCGCCGCACACATGCCCGCGATCTTCCTTCACAACCCGAACAAGCAAGGCGCGTTGAGGCAACTGGGTTCGTTTTACTAAGGGGACGCATCACACGCCGCCGTAACCAGCCGCCCGACGCTGCTAAACTGGAAGTGATCCCCCATGAAATTCGGTGTCGTAGTGTTCCCCGGTAGCAATTGCGATCACGATTGCTGGTACGCGCCTGCCAAGAACCTCGGTTACCCGACAGAGATGATCTGGCACGACTCCGCCACCCTGGGCGATATCGATGCCGTCATTTTGCCGGGTGGGTTTGCCTATGGCGACTACCTGCGGTGCGGCGCCATCGCCAAGTTCTCGCGAGTCATGTCGGCGGTCAAACGCTTTGCCGCCGAAGGCGGAATCGTCATCGGCGTCTGCAACGGCTTCCAGATTCTGGTCGAAGCCGGCATGCTCCCTGGAGCCTTGCTCCGGAATCGCGAGCTGAAATTCATCTGCCGCCAGGTGGAGCTGCGCGTCGAATCCGCGGACTCGCCGTTCACGTCCGGCGCGTCCAAGGGACAGATTCTCAGGATGCCCATCGCCCACGGTGAAGGCTGCTACTACGCCGACGAGCACACTCTCGATCAACTCGAAGCCGAGGACCGCGTCGTTTTCCGGTACATCGACAATCCCAACGGATCCCTGAGAAATATCGCGGGCATCCTGAATGAAGGCCGCAACGTAATGGGCATGATGCCGCACCCGGACCGCGCCTGCGATCCCCTGATGGGCTCTACCGACGGCTGCGTCGTCTTTGAATCCATGGCCCGCGCACTCTCCGCAATTGCCAAATGAGCGTAATCACCCCCGATCTCATCGCCCAGCACCAGCTGACCGCCGAAGAGTACGACAAGATCGTTTCCCTGCTCGCCCGCGAGCCCACTTACACGGAACTCGGCATCTTCAGCGTCATGTGGAGCGAGCATTGCTCCTACAAGAGCTCGCGCCTGCACCTGAAGAAGCTTCCCACCCGCAGCAAGCAGGTGCTGGTGGGCCCGGGCGAGAACGCCGGCATTATCGACATCGGCGGCGGATACGCCATCGCCTTCAAGATTGAATCGCACAACCACCCCAGCTTTATCGAACCGTTCCAGGGAGCGGCCACCGGCGTCGGCGGCATCCTGCGCGACATCTTTACCATGGGAGCCCGTCCGATAGCGGTGATGGACGCGCTGCGTTTCGGCCCGCTGGACGATCCCCAGAACGGCGCCCGCAACCGCCGCATCCTGGAAGGCGTCGTCGCCGGCATCGCTCACTACGGCAACTGCTTCGGCGTGCCCACGGTGGGCGGGGAGTGCGTTTTCGAACCGTCCTACAACGGAAACCCTCTGATCAATGTCTTCGCTCTCGGCGTCTTCAAGCACGATGAGATCTTCTTTGGCCGAGCCTCGGGTGTCGGCAACCCGGTCATCTATGTAGGCGCCAAGACCGGACGCGACGGCGTTCACGGCGCCACCATGGCCTCCGCCGAGTTCACCGAGGAGTCCAAACAGAAGCGTCCTAACGTCCAGGTGGGAGATCCGTTCCTCGAAAAGCTATTGCTCGAAGCCTGCCTTGAAGCCATGAAGACCGGGGCCATCGTCGGCATCCAGGACATGGGCGCCGCCGGCCTCACCTGCTCCACCTGCGAGATGGGCAGCCGCGCCGGCACCGGCATCGACTTCGATCTGAAGTACGTGCCGCAGCGCGAAACCGGCATGTCCCCCTACGACATCATGCTGTCCGAGTCGCAGGAGCGGATGCTGCTCGTCGCCGAAAAGGGCCGCGAGGAAGAGGTCTTCCGAGTGTTCCGCAAGTGGGGACTGGACGCCGTCACCATCGGCACGGTCACCGGCGACGGCTTGCTGCGTGTCCGCGATCACGGCACGGTGGTCGCCGAAATCCCCAACCGGGCGCTCGCCGACGAAGCTCCGTTGTACAACCGCCCGTTACACCAAACCCCGGCAACTCGCGCCGCTCGAAGCCCCCGAATTCAAGAGCGCCAACCTCGAATTCGACCTGCTCAGGATCCTCTCCTCCGCCGACGTCTGCTCCAAGCGCTGGATCTGGGAACAGTACGATTACATGGTTCGTACCAACACCACCCAGGGACCGGGCGGCGACGCGGCCGTGGTGCGGATCAAGGAAACCAACACCAGCGTGGCCATGTCGCTCGACGGCAACGGCCGCTTCTCGGCGCTCGATCCGCGTGAAGGGGCCAAACTCCTGGTGGCCGAATGCTGCCGCAACCTCTCCACCGTCGGGGCGCAGCCCGTGGCCGCGACCAACAATCTGAACTTCGGCAATCCGGAGCGGCCGGAGATCATGGCTCAACTCGTCGAGACCATCGAGGGCATTGCCGAAGCCTGCGCCTTCTTTGAGACGCCGATTACCGGCGGGAACGTGAGCCTCTACAACGAGACCCTCGGCGACGCCGTTTTCCCCAGCCCCGTGCTGGGCATCGTCGGCCTGCTTGAAACCTCCGATCCCGTCACGATACCGTTCAAAAACCCCGGCCGCGAGATCTTGTTGATCGGCGGTTTCGGCCGGCCCGAGACTGCCCGTTTCGGCGGCACGCAGTACGCCAAGCAGGTACTCAATACCATGTGGGGACTCCCGCCGGCCCTCGACATGGATTACGAAAAGCGCGTCCAGGCCGCGGTTCGCGAGATTGTCCGTAAGGGCCTCGCCGAATCCGCCCACGACCTCTCGGATGGCGGCCTCGGCATCGCTCTCGCCGAATGTACTTTTGACGGTACCGGCGCGTCCATCTCTATCGACTGGGATGTCCGGCCGGAGTTCCTTCTCTTCGACGAAAGCCCCTCGCGGGTCTTGATCTCTACGGCTAATTCCGAAGAGGTCAAGAGAATTGCTTTGTTCCACGGGGTCGAGAGTCCCCGTATTGGGGTTACAATAACAGGGCGATTGCAGATCAGTAACAACTCGGCGAAACTGATCGATTGCTCACTCGATAACCTGCGCCGTGCCTGGGATCAGGCATTGCCCCGATCGCTTCACCCTGAACATGCCTGACAAGTTTCACGATGAGTGTGGTGTCTTTGCCATTCACGGCCACTCGGAGGCCGCGAATCTCGCATACCTGGGCCTGTATGCTTTGCAGCACCGGGGCCAGGAAAGCGCCGGGATCGCCTCCAGCGACGGGCGGGATATTCACCATTTCAAGAGCATGGGCCATGTGGCCGAGATCTTCACTCCCTCGGTGCTTTCCGGCCTTCCGGGAGAACTGGCGATCGGGCACACGCGCTATTCCACCGCCGGCGACACCGCCATCCTGAACGCCCAGCCCTTCTCGGTGGCGTGCAACAAGGGCAAGATCGCGGTGGCGCACAACGGGAACATCACCAACGCCGCGGAACTGCGCCGGGAACTCGAGCGGGACGGTTCCATCTTCCAGGCTTCCAGCGACACCGAAGTGGTGCTGCACCTGGTCGCCCGTTCGCGCGAACGAACCCTGGCCGGAGCGCTGCGAGAGGCGCTGCTCCAGTTGGAAGGCGCGTTCTCACTCGTGTTTCTCGCCCAGGACCGCATCATCGTGGCCCGCGATCCGCACGGCTTCCGCCCGCTCGCTCTGGGGCAGATGGAACGTCCGAACCACCGCATGGCCTATGTGTTTGCCTCGGAGACCTGCGCCTTCGACCTGATCAATGCCACCTATCTGAACGAGGTGCAGCCCGGCGAGATGGTCATCATCGGACCCGAGGGCATGACTCGCGAACAGTACACCGTCCCCGGCGAGCCAGCGCGCTGCGTCTTTGAGCACGTCTACTTCTCGCGCCCGGATTCCATCGTCTTCGGACGAGCGGTGCAGCAGTCGCGGGAGGAGCTGGGACGCCTGCTCGCCATCGAGTGCCCGTGCCCCGACGCCAACGTCGTGGTTCCCGTGCCCGATTCGGGCGTGGCCGCCGCTCTCGGATACTCCGAAGAGTCCGGTATCCGCTTCCGGCACGCGCTGATGCGCAACCACTATGTCGGCCGTACTTTCATTGAACCCTCGCAGGCCATTCGCGATTTCGGCGTGAAGCTCAAGCTGAATCCCGTCCGCCACCTGCTGGAAGGCAAGAAGGTGGTGCTGGTGGACGATTCCATTGTCCGCGGCACCACCAGCCGAAAGATCGTCCGGATGGTGCGGCAGGCTGGAGCGCGCGAGGTGCACATGCGGATCTCGTGCCCGCCCACCATTGCCCCCTGCTACTACGGTGTGGACACGCCATCCGAGCGCGAGTTGATCGCCGCCAACAACACCGTCGAGGAGACCCGCCGCTTCATTGAGGCCGACTCGCTCGGGTATCTCTCCATCGGGGGGCTCCGCGACGCAGTGGACGACCACAACGCCGAGTATTGCTACGCCTGCTATACCGGAAACTACCCGACCGAACTGGTAAATATCGAGGATCTGCGGGCAGCCAAGGGTCGGCGCCCGTAAACGCCGAGGGGCCATGGATGCTCTGCTCCAGGACATTCGCTATGCCCTCCGCGGATTTGCCCGGAGCCCCGGCTTCACTTTTGCGGCCCTGCTGTCGGCGGCCTTCGGCATCGGCGCCACCACCGCCGTCTTCAGCGTTGCCAATGCTGTCCTGTTCCGCGCCCTGCCCTACTCCAGCGCCGATCGCCTGGTCGTCCTCTGGAACCGCTCCCCCGGGTTGAACATCACCCAGGACTGGTTCTCCACCGCACAATACTTCGACATTCGTAGCAGCGCCGCCAGCTTCGATAACGTCGCCATCGCTTTCGGCGACAACTTCAATATGACCGGCATCGCCGAACCGGTACGCGTGGGAGCCGTTCGCGTGTCGTCGAATCTGTTGCCGTTATTCGGAGCCCGAGCCGCGCTGGGAAGGCTGTTTATCTCCTCCGACGATGCGCCCGGCCGAGCCGGGACAGCGGTTCTCACTCACGGCGCGTGGGCACGCTGGTACGGGCCAGACCCGGGCGCGGTGGGAAAGTCCATCGTCCTGAACGGCAAGAGCTACCAAATCATCGGCGTACTTCCGCGCGGCTTCGCCCTGCCCAAGGAGGTGTTGCCAACGCTCTACGGACCAGCCGTGCCCGACCTGTTCCTACCGCTGCCGCTCGACGCCGCGGCCGTGAACCTCCGCGACCACGAGGACTACAACATCGTAGCCTCGCTGAAGAAGGGATCCAGCGCACGCACCGCCCAAGCCGAAATGGATGCCCTCACCGCGCGGTTGCGCCGCGAGCATCCGGATCTCTATCCGCCCAACGGGGGATTGACCTTCGGCGTGGTGCCCCTGTTTGAACAGGTATCCGGCGGGGCACGCCGGCCGCTGGCGATTCTGCTGGCATCGGTCGGATTTGTACTGCTCATCGCCTGCTCCAACCTGGCGAATCTGCTGCTCTCGCGCGGAGCGGCACGGATGCAGGAGATCCTGGTGCGCACTGCCGTGGGTGCACCCCGATCTCGCATCGTGCGTCAGTTGTTGACGGAGAGCCTGCTCATCGCGCTCGGCGGCGGTGCGCTCGGAGTGTTACTGGCCGCATGGGGTGTGGCCTGGGTCCGGACGCTCGGGCCCGGCAGCGTCCCCCGCCTCGACACCATCGGCATCGACCTTCGCGTCCTGTTGTTCACGGCGGCGATCGCCGCGCTGACGGGCGTCCTGTCCGGACTGGCTCCGGCGCTCAGGCTTTCGCGCTGGGGAGCGGGCGTGGGGCTGCAACAGTCCGGCCTGCGCGTCGCCGGGGGCGGATCGCTGTGGGGACGCGGGAATTATCTCCGCCGGTCGCTGGTCGTCCTCGAGGCGGCTCTCTCGGTGACGCTGCTGATCGGCGCGGGGCTTTTCATCCGCAGCTTCGCAACTGTACGCGAAGTCACGGCAGGATTCGACCCCCACCAGGTGCTCACTGCCAACCTCACCATGAGTGGCCGCAAGTACGACAGCCGCCCGTCCGTGGTGAATACGTACCGGCTGCTCTTGGATAAACTTGCGCAATTGCCCGGCGTGCAGGCCTCCGGGGGCGTGTCCGCCCTCCCGTTGAGCGAGATGTTTGCCTGGGGACCCGTCACCGTGGAAGGGCGCGCCCTACGGCCCGGTGAGAGCTTCATCAATGCCGACCAACGCAGTATCGCGGGCCGCTACTTTGAGGCCATGCGTATCCCGCTCGTCGAAGGCCGCTTCTTCGATGACCGGGATACCGGCGATTCGGCCCGGGTCGCGATCGTCGATGATAACATGGCCCGCCAGCTCTGGCCGGGAGAAAGCGCGGTTAGAAAGCGGATCCGCTATGGCGGTATCAACGACAAGTTCCCGTGGATGACCGTGGTCGGGGTGGTGGGGCGCGTGAAGCAGGACGCTCTCGACGCCGATTCGCGCATCGCCGTCTATATGCCGCACGCGCAGCAACCCACGCGGGCGATGAGCATCGTGGTTCGCGGCAGCGCTCCAACCGCGCTCGCGCCGGCTCTCCGGCAGGCGATTTCCAGTCTCGATCCCGACCTGCCCGTGTACGACGTCCGCACCATGGACGAGCGGGTAGCCGCGTCCCTGGCGCGCAGACGGTTCGCGACGGGGCTACTCGAACTCTCGGCGGCCTTGGCCCTGCTGCTGTCGGCAGCGGGCATCTACGGCGTGATGTCCGGCCTGGTTACGCAAGGAACTCGCGATATCGGCATTCGCATGGCACTCGGCGCCACCCGCGCAGACATCGCCCGCATGGTTCTGGGCGGAGGTCTGACACTATCGCTGGCAGGCGCCACATTGGGTATGGCCGCAGCGGCCGGACTGACGCGCTTCATGGCAAGTCTCCTGTTCGGAGTGCACCCGATGGATCCCGTTACGTTCATCGGCACCCCAGTGCTGCTGCTATCAGTCGCGGCGGCGGCCACCTATTTTCCAGCCCGCCGCGCCTGGCGCACCGAGCCCGTGGCCGCCCTCAGGATGGAGTGAGTCACTTCGGCGCCCAAGCCAAACAGACTAACTCTACCTGAATGTTGGTCTTCTTCAGCCTGACATCAATCGACGTCAATTGCTCGCTCGATGCGTCCACCGAAGCCTGGATACCGGCTAACTCGTTCTGGAGTTCGCTGTTGAGTTCCGCGATCTGCTGTTGGACCGCGGCCACACTCTCGGCCGCGATGTTGATGTCCTGCGATTCCTTATATGACCGTGTGGCGGACCGGACCGCGGTCGATGCCCGTCCCAGATTAGTCGCCGAAAGCGTCTTGCGTCCGAACAGCGCACCCAACACCGTCGCACCCACCGACACCGCCGTGCTCATCATCTGGGAGCGCGCCTGTTCACGCTCGCGCTCCTCGGCCTGCTGCACCCGCAAGAGCCGGTCCTGCAACCGTGCAAGTCGAGGCGCGTATTTCTGCTTCAACTCCTGCGCCCGGTTGTCCCGCTCCTCGCGTACCGCCTGTTGGATGCGGATCCGGAAGTCGCGTTCGGATTCGCCCGGCCTCGACCTCTGACCTGTACTTGGACTCTGGAACAATGTGATCCTGGCCGTCTGAAACACCCAGGTCTGGAAGCTCTTCTGCCAGGTAGCGTAGCTGCGGGCCTTGGCCGCCGCGGGCGGGCACTCGACGAAACTGCCGCCATCGATGGGTTCCGCCTCGAGATCGGAGACCGCCAGGTCGAGCGTAGTGGCCGCGTCCCAATCCACCGGCACCGCCGCGGTAGTGATGGGGGTGGTGGCAATGACGTCTCGAATCTCGTCCACGCTGTTCTTGGGATCCAGATAGTGCACCTGCGCCGCCCCGAGCACCACTGGTGTATAGGCTGGGGGCCCCTTACGGTCGCGCGCCGGCAGAAAGTGCTGTTGGATTTCGGGAGGCAGGACGGGACGTGTGCTTACTGGCGCAGGAGCCGGTTCCTCGGCGGATGGTGCCGCAGGCGCGCCGGCAACGGCGGCAGCAGCGGCGGGAGCCTGCCCAAGTTGCCGGATCTCCGCCTTGGTCAGCGGCCCCCGCAGATAGGACAGCGTCCACCGGCTCTGAAACACCGTTGGAGCATCCTCGTGCACGTTGTTCATCAGGAACACGCGGCTGCCGAGCCCGGCCAGAATCTGGTCTATTCGCGCGCGGTTGAACTTCGTGCCGGTCGACGCCGAAGCGCCCTCCAGTCCGTCGAGCAGGCGCATCTTGTCGCGCTCGGTCTGCAACCGTCCGATGAACCACGTGCCCGTGTTGGCCAGTCCCTTGTAATCCAGATCCACGGGATTCTGAGTGGCCAGCACCACCCCCAGCCCGAATGCACGGGCCTGCTTCAGCAGCGTCAGCAGCGGACGTTTGGACGGCGGATTGGCGATGGGCGGAAAATAGCCGAAGATCTCGTCCATGTACAGGAGCGCCCGCAGACTCGTGGTGCCGGGCTGCGAGCGGATCCAGCCCAGCACCTCGTTGAGCAGAAGGGACACGAAAAACATGCGCTCGGTGTCGCTCAGGTGGGCGATGGAGAAGATGGCCACCCGCGGCTTGCCGGTCCCCGTGTGCAGCATCTGGCCGATGTCGAGGGCCTCGCCTTCCATCCACGATTCGAACCCCGGCGAGGCCAGCAGATTGTTGATTTGCATAGCCAGCCCGAAACGGTCCTTGCCCGGATAGAAGGATTCCAGATCGAGAACGCCAACCTTGGTGAATCCGGGAGACTGGATCTGCTGGATGATCGCCGCCAGATCCAGCTCTTTGCCGTCGCGCCAAGCCTTGTCGAGGATCGTCGACAGCAGAATGTGCTCGCGGTTTTGCAGGGGATCGGCGTCGATTCCAGCGAGCGAAAGCAGGCTGCTGGCAGTTACGGCCACACGGTCGCGCATCGCTTCACGGTCATCGAGGATCGCTTCGGGCGGCGCCGCGAACGAGCGCAGCACGGATACCTGGCGTCCCGCGGAACTGGCCGGTGTATAGACCGCGAACTCCGCGGCATCGCGCAACCGGCGGATCCGGTCGCCGTTCTCGTCCCATTCCGCGAGTCCTTTGCTCCAGACCGATGCCTGCTGGTCAGCGAAGGTTTCGGGAGACAACCCCTTGTTGCGCGCCTCATCGGAGTTCACCCACGGTAGGAAGTCCGAGCCTTTCAGGTCCGGGAAGGTCAGCATCAGGTTCGCCAAGTCGCCTTTGGGGTCGATCAGGATGGCTGGGATGCCGTCGATGGCGGCTTCTTCGATCAGTCCGATGCAAAGACCGGTCTTGCCGCTCCCCGTCATGCCGACACACACGGCGTGTGTCAGCAGGTCCTTGGATTCGTACAGCAGCAGATCCGGTTTCCCAGCGCGGGCGTCGATGTCGTATTGGCGTCCCAGATAGAAAACGCCGAGCTTCTCGTAATCCTGCATGGTTGTTTCTAATGATGTATCAGGGTTTCACGCCCGCTGCCCAGTCGCGCATCAAGCCGGCCGCTTCCCGGTGGACGACGTCATGGCCCAGCAGGGGCATCTTCTTCTCGGGGTCGAGCGTCTCCATGCGGGCGATGATCGATTCGATCCCGCGATGGTCCGGATCGGGATCCTGTGCCCGCAGCACGAGCCCGTTTTTCGCCGCCTTCTTGCCGGGACGGTGACAGGAGGCGCAATTCACGTCGAGATAGGCCCGGGCGCGTTGGGAGGCTGAGCCGGTAGCGGGGTCGTCCCATACCGGAGCGCGCGGTACATTGGCTTTGTCCGGCAGACCCGTCAGATACCCAGCCTGGACCCAGCGAGCCAGTTGATCGCCGCGGTTCAGGTTGCGCGCGGTCGGCCCGAGTGGGATCGCTCCCTCGCTTCCACCGTCGTGACACACGCTGCATTGGTTCACATTGGGCATGGAATAGTCGATGGTCCGTTCGTTTCCCGAGGCGTCCGCCGCGCGCACAGAAACGGGTAACGGTGACACATCGAGGTCGGCGTCCGTCTGTTCGCGATTCCATATATACTCGAGCGCTACCCAGCCGCTTTGCTGCCGGACGATCAGCCGGGTCTCGATCCGGCGGTACACTCCGCTTTCTTGCCGGAAGGAGAAGGTCTTGGTCAGAATCGTCCCCACCGGAAAGTGGAACACTTCGCCACCGTCATACGAGGCTGATTGCCCAGCCGGCATCCAAACGGTGCGCGACTTGTCGGCATAATCCGAAAACAAGGTGGTATTCAGTTCATAGGGGAGCACGCCGGCGGTGGGCTGGAGTGTTTCCTGTGCAACAGCGAACAGCCGCCACCCGGAAAGCCGGTCGGGATAGGCGCGGTCCAGATGTGGATCCACGTTCCGCGGCGCTCCGCATCCGGCTGTAATCGCTGCCGCAATAAAAAACGCTAAAAGCGGCGTGGAGTTCACGTCTCACATTGTGACAAGTTTGGCTTATGAGTGTCACGTCCCAGCCTGACGACCCGCGAGCGATCTCACCGGCGGAATATCTCGGGGCCATTATCGAGTCATCGCAGGATGCGATTATCAGCAAGAACCTGAAAGGGATTGTCACGAGTTGGAACCCTGCCGCCGAACAGATATTCGGATACACGGCAGAGGAGATGGTGGGACGCCCGGTCGCGGTCCTGGCGGCTCCCCAGGTGGCGAACGAAATGCCGCAGATCCTGGCGCGGATTGCCCGCGGGGAGCGCGTGGATCACTATGAGACCCTCCGACGCCGGAAAGACGGGCAAATCATCAACGTCTCACTCACCATTTCGCCGGTGCGCAACGCCTCGGGAGAAATCATCGGGGCATCCAAGATCGCACGCGACATATCCGACCGGAAACGTTACGAAGCCGAACGCTCAGAGCTGCTCGAGGGGGAGCGGGCGGGACGCGAGGCTGCCGAACGCGCGATGCTCCTGCACCAGGAGGCGGAGCGGAATCTGGCGTTATTGGTGGAGGCATCGGACACTGTACTCGCCTCGCTGAAACTGGACGACGTTTTGCCGCGGACGCTTGGATTGGCCAAGCGTTTTTTTGCCGCCGACGCCTACGCGGTGTGGCGCGTTCGGACAGAAACCGAACAGTGGCGAATCGCAGCCGCGAGCGGGTTGAGCGATTCCTTTGTTCAAGTTGGCACATCGGGCCCAGCGTCTTCCTTAACCCAGCCGCTCGCCGTCCGTAACGTGGAAGAAGAGAGCCCTCCGGGCCGGCGAGCCGAATTACGAAACGAAGGCATTCAGTCGTTCCTGGCCACGCCGATGCGCGTGGGCGGACGGCTGATCGGAGCTCTGACCTTCTACTTCCGGTCGCCGCGGGAGTTTTCCGAAACGGACTGCCGGATGGCCGCAGCGCTCGGCAATCTGACGTCGTCGGCAATAGCTGCGGCGGAGTCATATGAAGAGCAGCGCCGGCTGCGCGCCGATGCGGAGATCCAGGCCAGAGTTTCGCAACTGCTCACACACATGTCGGTGCTGCTCGGCTCCACGCTGGACTTCGGGGCTACCTTGAAGAGGGTGGCAAACCTGTCTGTGCCGGACTTCGCCGAATGGTGCTCAGTCCACCTGGTCACAGGCAACGGCGAGATTCGGCATGTAGCCGTACACCATGCCGACCCCAAAAAAGCAGAGCTTGCGCGGCGTCTTCTGGAACGTTACCCGCCATCGCTCGAGAACCTGCACGGCATTGGTGGAGTGCTCCGCTCGGGCCGATCCGAAATCCATCATCAAGTACCTTGGGACGAGTTGGACCGGGCGACTCGTAAGGACCCTCATTTTCGCCTGCTGCGGCGGATGCACCTGGGGTCGGTGATCCTGGCCCCCATGATCGCCAGAGAGCGAACCTTGGGGGTGATCACGTTCTGCACGTCTTCACCGGACCGCCAGTACACTCCCGCCGACCTGGCCATCGCGGAACAACTCGCTGCCAGCGCCGCGCTGGCCATCGACAATGCCGCTTTGTTCGCCGAAGCTGAACGCGAACGCAGCGATGCTCAGGCCTCCGCCGAAGCCCTGCGTCAAACGAATGAGGAACTGGAGCGGTTCGCCTATGTCGCCAGCCACGATTTGAAGGAGCCGTTGCGCACCGTCACCAGCTACGCGCAACTGCTATCCAAACGCTACCGGGGACACCTGGACCCGGATGCCGACGAGTTCATTGGGTACCTGGTGGAAGCATCGCTGTGGATGAACACTTTGCTCAATGCGATTCTCAGCTACTCACGGCTGACACGAGGCGGTGAGCACCTCCGCAGTCCGGTGGATTCCGAGGCCGCCCTTGCAGCGGCGCTGGCGAACCTGCGTGGAGCGGTAAAAGAGAGTGGCGTCATCGTGACGCACGACCCTTTGCCGGTGGTGACGGCGAATCATATACAGGTGGTTCAGGTATTCCAGAACCTGCTGAGCAACTCGATCCAATATCGGAATGGCGCGAATCCCAGCGTGCACGTCTCCGCCGTGTTGGAGGAGAACCGCTGGCGCTTTTCGGTTTCCGACAACGGGATTGGGATTCCCGAGCAATACTGGACCCGCGTCTTCGAACTGTTCCGGCGTCTGCATTCCCGCCCGGTTTCCGGAGCGGGAATCGGATTGGCGATCTGTAAGAGGATCGTGGAACAGCACGACGGGCGCATCTGGTTAGACTCGGAGCCAGGTAAGGGGACGACGGTTCACTTCACTCTCGCTCCAGCCGCCTGAACTCAGGCAATCATCCAGAGAGCCGGCTTGCTCGACTCGCCACCTCGTGATCCTATCTTTCGGTCAAGCCCCCCGGAGCATTCCGAGAGCTTTGGGTCTTATTATATACTTCTGATCGTAATCTCTTATTTTTGGAGGTGAGCATTGGTTAAATCCAAAGCGCCGCGGGTGTGTCTGGCGGCGATCATCCTACTGTGCTTCGCAGGGCTGGCCCTGGCGCAGCAGCATGCGTTCAAGGCTACGCCGGCCGCGGCAGGATCGAATGACATCAATTTCGTCCGCCCCGGCCTGACCATCACCGTAACGGGCGCCGACATCGCCGCCGATGGCACGATCACGGCCCGCGTCAAACTGACCGATCCGAAGGGGCTCCCGCTCGACCGGCTCGGTGTCACCACTCCCGGCTCCATCAGCGTCAGCCTGATGTGCGCCACCATCCCGGCCAACCAGACGCAATATTGGTCCTACACCACTCGCGTCCAGAAGAGTCCCATTACCGGCGCTTCGGCCGCGCAGGCGAGCGCGGATTCAGGCGGGACCTGGACACAGGTGGCCGACGGCGAGTACACCTATAAATTCGCCACGAAGGCTCCGTCCGACATGAACCGCGGCGCTACCCATACCATCGGGGCATGGGGATCGCGCAATCTGACCGAATTCGACATGGGCACGCAGTACTCCGATGGCGTGTTCAACTTCGTGCCGAATGGCGGAAAGGTGACCGTAACGCGCGACGTGATTCAGACAGCCTCGTGCAACAAATGCCATCAGGCGATGGCGTTTCACGGCGGATCGCGCCGCTCCATGGAAGTATGCGTGTTGTGCCATCAGCCGCAATCGTGGGATCCGGACACTGGAAACTCGGTGGACCTGCCCGTGATGATCCACAAAATCCATCAGGGTGCGGGACTGCCCAGCGTAGAAGCAGGCGGAAAGTACATCATCGTCGGCAACGCCCAGTCCTCACACGATTACTCAGAGGTTGAATTCCCGCCCGATACGCGCCAATGCGTGATCTGCCATGAACAGGGCAAGGCCGCCCAGGCTGAGAATCTGTACAAGCCCAACCGTGCCGCATGCGGAGCCTGCCACGACGACGTGAACTTCGCCACCGGCGCGAATCACGTAAACCTGCCGCAGGTTTCGGACAATCAGTGCGCCAGTTGCCACCCGAAGTCGGGTGAGACGGAGTTCGACGCATCGATTCAGGGCGCTCACGTAATTCCGCGTTACGCTTCCGCGCTGCCCGGTTTCGTCATGGAGATCGTGAAGGTTCTGGATGCCGCGCCAGGCAACAAGCCGACGGTCCAATTCTCAGTCAAGGACAAGAAGGGCAATCCGATTCCTCCCGCCAAATGGGACCGCTTGTCGTTCCGCATGGCCGGACCCACCACCGAATACAACATGGCGGCGCTTTCGGAGGATGCCCGCAAGGCCGCCGATTCGGCTGACGGGATCTACTCCTGGACGTTCGTGAACGCGATTCCGGACACGGCCAAGGGGAGCTGGACGATTTCGATGGAAGGCCGCAGCCTGGCTACCCTGAACCCCGGAACGGTGAATGAGATCGCCAACCAGCGGGATTCCGGCATCAACAAGACCGTCCACTTCACGGTGGACGCGTCGCAGGTGGTAGCCCGCCGTCCGGTGGTCTCCATTGACAAGTGCAACGTCTGCCATGCGGGTCTCTACCTGCACGGCGACGCGCGCAACCAGACCGACAACTGCGTGGTGTGCCACAACCCGACGCTGGTTGCCGGAACGGGAGCCGCGGCCACACCGGTGGACTTCAAGTTCATGATCCACCGCATTCACCGGGGCAAGGAACTGGTGAATCCGTATGTCATCGGCAACACGAGCTTCAACGACGTCGGTTATCCCGGCGATTTGCGAAACTGCACGGCCTGCCACGTGAATGGCTCCGAACAGACGATGCCGGACGGAATGCCCGGTACCGCCAATCCGCGGGGACCGGTAAATCCGATTCCGCACATCACAGCGGCTTGCACAGGCTGCCACGATTCGACCGCCTCTGCATCGCACGCGCTGGCGAACACCACGGTGTTGGGCGAGAGCTGCGCGGCCTGCCACGGACCGAACTCGGAGTTCTCAGTCACGAGAGTCCACAAACCGTAACCGAACAACCGGACACAGGCAATCCTGAAGCAGGGGGCGGGTCTGATCCCGCCCCCGTTTTTACTTCAAGGAAGCAATAGCGGCCTGGGTTCGTGCAACCGCGTCCAGCACTTCGGGGCATGGCGGTGAGCCATGTGCGAAGGACGCGCCTTCGATGCCGTAGATGTGAAGACGTCGCGGGAGGCGTCCAAGGGTCTTTCCAAGCCGCAGTGCCTCTCCGAGTCCGAACGCGTGGGTGGAACAGAACATCGCCGTCTCGGGGTTGCAGGTCACTTCATCCCATACCGAGATCGACCCCGCAGGCTTTCCACTCCTGACCGCGTCCACCACCACCACTTCATCGACACCGTCCCAGCGGTCCATCAAGGCAATGCCGTCACCAGTGAACTCCTCGGCGGCAATTCCCGATTGGTTAAGGCCGCGGACTACCAACAGACCGGCCGCATCGTCGCCCCGGTCCGGATTGCCGCAGCCCAGAATCAGCACTGCTCCACGTGAACCTTGAGGAAGTGGGTGGCGCACGAGATGCACGGGTCGTAGTTGCGAATGGCCTGTTCGCAGCGCCAGGTCAGTTCCTCGAGCGAACGATCGAGCAGAGTGGGCGTCAACTCCCACAGATCGTCCTCGATGGTCTTCTGGTTCTGCGCGGTGGGCGGAACGATGCGCGCCGACAGGATCAACCCGCGCTCGTCCACATCGTAGCGGTGGTACAGGATGCCGCGCGGGGCTTCCGTGATCGCGCAGCCGCGCGCCCGCTTCGGTTCCCACTTCACCTTGGGAACGGGCGGCGGTTCATACAGGTCGATGAGGCGGAGGGATTCCTCGCAGGCGAACAACATCTCGATCGCCCGTACGATGATACTGCGGAACTGATTGCGGCACGGCACTTCGAGCCCGCACTCCAGGGCGGTGTCTCGCGAGAGCTTGGGCAGTTGATCGAAGTTCAAATTGAAGCGGGCCAGCGGACCCACCAGGTAGGCGCCGCGCGCCTTCCGCCGCGAGTGCAGCGCATTCGAATGCTTTACCTGGTGTTCGGCGAAGTGTTCTTCATAGTCGTCCACTGGGATGTCCAGGCCGCAGTTCGATACCAGGCGTCCCTCGAGAATGGCGTACTCTTCGGGATGGTGCAGCGCGACAAACTCGTAGTCGCGCTCGAAATTCGGGAAGGTGAAGCCGGCCACCAGTTTTGCCGCCCACACGGAGGCGTCCACGGCCCACTTCAGATCGTCCACCAGCCTGGCCAGTTCCGCGCGGCCGGGCACGCGATGGAACCCGCCGACAGCCGCCGATATAGGATGGATTTCCCGGCCGCCGATGACGCGCACGATCTCGTTGCCGATCTTTTTGAGGCGCAGTGCATCCTCCACCACCGCGCGATGCTTGACGGCGACTTCAAAGGCATCCTGGCAGCCGAGAAAGTCCGGCGCGTGCAGAAAGAAGATGTGGAGTGCGTGGCTCTCGATCCACTCGCCGCAATAGAAGAGGCGGCGAAGTGTCCGGATCATCGGGTCGACGGCGATGCCGAGAGCGCTCTCCATCGCTCCGATGGCGGCCATCTGATACGCGATGGGACAGATGCCGCAGATCCGCGAAGTGATGTCCGGCGCTTCGGTGAGGTGGCGCCCGCGAAGGAACCCTTCGAAGAGACGCGGAGGCTCGGGGATCTTCAGTTTTACGTCGGCCACGCGCGCGCCGTGCAGCCGGACGGAGAGGCTGCCTTCGCCTTCGACGCGTGCCAGCGTCTCCACGCGGATGGTGGTGGCCGCTTTATTGTCCTGCTGTGCCCCGTTTTTCACGCTGGCCTCCTTTCTTCAACGGCGCGCCGGAACTGCCAGGCCCATGCACTGTAGGACCGGAACAGGCGCTCGATCTCATCCTGGCTGTGCCCTTTGGAGGCAAAATCGTTTGCGAGCGCCACCGTGTTCGGGCTGTCCATAGGACCAAAGCAACCGAAGCAGGGCCGTCCGTAGGCTGGACACAGGCCGCCGCATCCGGCCATGGTAACGGGCCCCAGACAGGGCTCGCCTTCAACCACCGCCACACAGACATTCCCCCGGCGCTTACATTCCAGGCACACGCTGTGTGTGGGGAGGTTCGGTTTGCGGCCGATGATCAATGCCGACAGTAACTCGACCAACTGGTACTTGTTGATGGGACATCCGCGCAGTTCGAAGTCAACCGGAACGTGCTCCGGTATGGGTGTGGACATCTTGAGTGTCTGCACGAAGTCCGGCGACGGATAAACCGTGCGGACGAACTCGGAGCAGTCATGCCAATTGCGCAGGGCCTGAATTCCACCGGAGGTGGCGCAGGCGCCGATCGTTACCAGCAGGCGGCATTGCCGGCGTACCTGCTGGATCTTGTCGGCATCATGGTGGGTGATAATGGACCCCTCCACCAGCCCGACATCGTACGGCCCCTTCAGCATGGCGCGAGACGCCTCGGGAAAGTAGGCGATTTCCACCGTCTTGGCAATCTTGAGCAGCTCGTCCTCGACGTCTAGCAGGCTGAGCTGGCACCCGTCGCAGGAGGCGAACTTGAATACCGCGATCCGCAGCTTCTGTTTCCGTTCAGAGTTCATAGCGATCCATCCAGGGTCCAAGCTTGCTGTACGGGAACACCGGGCCGTCCTTGCACACGAACAGCGGTCCCATCTGACAGTGCCCGCAGTGTCCGATTCCGCACTTCATGTTTCGCTCGGCGGACAGATACACCTGCTCGGGCGGGAAGCCGCGGTTCTTCAACTCCTGCACGACGAAGCGCATCATCACCTCCGGCCCGCAGATCATTGCGGTGGTGCGATCCGGCCGGATGCGGGTGTAACGGAAAAGCGTGGTCACCACGCCGACGTATCCGCGCCAGCTCAGACCGCCGTAATCCACGGTGGTCAGAACCTGTGTATCCGGCACATAGTTCCAAGCGGCGAGTTGCTTTCGAAAGAGCAAGTCTTTCGGGCTGCGCGCGCCGTATAAAACAATGAGACGGCCGTAATCGCCGCGATGCCGCAAAACGTGAAAGATCACAGGCCGCAGGGGCGCCAGCCCGATGCCCCCGGCGATCACCAGCAAGTCCCGCCCTCGGGTTTCACGCATGGGCCAGCTGGTTCCGAACGGGCCTCGCATCCCGATCCGCTGCCCTTCCTTCGACGTCACCAGCGCGTGGGTGGCATTGCCGACGGAGCGTATGGTGTACACCAGCGTGCCGCGTTCTTCCGGGTCGCCACTGATGGAGATGGGCAGTTCGCCGACTCCGTAGACGTACAACATACTGAACTGCCCCGGCTCGAATCCGGGCAGCGAGCGCGACTCGTCATCGGCCTCAATCTTAAGTGTGAAGGTGTCGTGGGTTTCCTTCTCGGCGTGGGCCACACGCGCCGGTTCCGGCACCATGATGTTTGCCGTCAACGGCGAGGTTGGAAGCGCAACAGCCATTATTTCCCTCCCGGGGAATACATGTCGAGCATCTGCACACGCATGGCCAGCAACCGGTGCGATACGGTCGCCAGCACCCGCTTCATCAGCGCGTAGCCGAAAGCCACATCCTCATCGCACGCTTCCCGCAGTCTCGGCCCGTCAAACGCCAGCACGTGCAGTGATTCGAGAGCGCGCGCCTGAAACTGCTTGCCGTGGCTCGGCAGCAACGACGACCAGCCGAACTCTTCGTTCTCGCCGATCGTTTGTACCCGCAGTGTCCTGCCGAGGGCGGTTACTTCCAGTGAGACCCGCCCGGTCAGGATCACATAGAAGAAGCTGGATTCATCGCCTTCGCGGAAGATCACCTGGTCGCGGCCGAAAGTTAACTCGTGGCCCAGCGCCTCCAGCTTCTGTAAGTAGGCAGTGTCGAGTCCCTTAAAGAAGGGGACGTTCCGGTAGGACTCAGTCAGGGTGGCCGATCTGATCATGTTTTGTTCTCCGCGGACGCGGCAGCCTGGTTCGTCCCGGATCGGACTACCGAGGCGGCGGTTTCGGTTATGTCGATTCCCACCGGGCACCACGTAATGCAGCGGCCACAGCCCACGCAGCCGGGCGTGCCGAACTGGTCTTCCCAGGCGGACAGCTTGTGAGTAACCCACTGGCGGTGTCGTGATTTGACGGACTGCCGTACGCTGCCGCCGTGGATATACGAGTGACTCAGCGTGAAGCAGGAATCCCACCTGCGCCATCGCTCGGCGCGGCTGCCGTCAATGTCGCTGGTATCTTCGAACGTGATGCAGAAGCAGGTGGGGCAGACCTGAGTGCAATTGGCGCAGCCCAGGCACCGGGCGGCCACCCGCTCCCATTCGGGGTGTTCGAAGTTATCTGAGAGCGCCTGGCGAAGACCGGAGGTTTCCAGCTTACGCCCCATGCGTTTCCGTGCGGCCTGCATGGCCGTCCGAGCCTGTTCGCGAATCTCCTTGTTGGCTGGAGTGTGGCCGATCTCCTTCAGGACTTCGGCGCCGCGCTCGGTGCCGCATTCCACCAGAAAGTACTCGCGATCGCCCTGCGTCAGCTCCGTCAGCGCGAGGTCAAAGCCCGCCGCTGCTTGAGGTCCCGCTCCCATGGAGTCGCAAAAGCACACGCCCGACGGGTCGGTGCAGTTCACGGCGATGAGGAAGACGGACGCCCGGCGCGATGCATAGGCCGGGTCGGGGAAGCGATCGTGAATGAGAACGCGGTCCAGTATGTCAAGCGCCTTTAAATCGCAGGGGCGCACTCCCAGGAATGCCCGTCGTGGCGGTTGCTCCTGGGATTCGACGACTCGGAACGGACTACCATTGGACTCCACGGTGAATATGCGACGATCCGGTTCGTGCAGATAGCGTTTCAGGGTGGAAGGTCCGGTGGCGTATCCGAAACGCATTCGATCGTCGCGGCGTTCGATCCGATAGTGCCCGGGACTCTGCGTGGCGGTCCATCCGGTGGGTAGATCGTCCACCCCCCGAATCGGCGCCCAATCGATCGCCGAGTTCTCGATTTTTGGTCCCAATACCTGGTATTCGCGCCGTTCCAGCGCGTGAATGAGATCGTCGAGCCCTTTGATCTCGATCACTGCGTCGCCGGCGTGCGAACGGGAGTCTTTGCCCATCGGGCCCTGCCTCCTGTCGGCCGTCCGCAGTGTATCGGGAGATCATCAATCGCGGGCCGGCCGGATTTCGAAATTCGATTAATTAAGATATTCCGGCCTGATTATGTCAACGACAGCCGCCGTTCGCAAGGGGGCATCTAAATTGGTCCTAAATTGGTGACCGCAGCATCGACGCCCGCGGGATAGTATACTGATGAGCCGATGACAAGTTCGAAAAAGCTGATCCTCATCGCAGCTCTTGCTGCTTCGTTCACGGTGCCGGTCCAGATCTTCGCCCAAACGGGCGCTGCTCCGGCGAAAGACACCACCAAGAAGGCCGCCCCCAAGACTGCCACAGCGACCGCTCCTTCCGCACAGGAAATCGCAGACGCGAAAGCTAAGGGCTTGGTCTGGGTGAACCTGAGTTCCAAGGTCTATCACAAAGAGGGACGCTATTACGGCGCCACCAAGAGTGGAAAATTCATGACCGAAGCCGACGCCCAGAAGGCTGGTTACAAAGCTGCCCAGGAAGGCGGCGCACCCAAGAAAGCAAGTACGAAGGCAACCACCGCGGCAGCCCCAGCCAAGAAGTGACTTGAACGGAGGCCGCCTGAACTTCCGGCGGCCTTCATCATCCCCAGCCCGACCAATCCAGTCCTCCCCGCGCGTCTATAGGGCGACTATGATCACGCGGCTTTCGGCGCTAGTGCTTGTTGCCACGGCGTTGTCGTGCGCACAAACCATCACTCCGTCGTCCTATTCCATGCAGAACGGAGAACTCGGGCCCGACGGTCTGCTCTATCGCGATGACCTCTATAAGGGGATGGGAGACGTGACGCGCGACCGTGCGCCACTCACTGCGGGACTCGGGCAACTCAGCGATGAAATGACCGGCTGCGACGACGACCCGGCGGCGGATTGTGGCTCCGGGCGCGGCTATGAATGGGTGGGCTGGCGCGGCGATTCGACCATCACCTTCGAGTTCGGAACCCGCTGCGACTTCACCGCCATCCGAATTTATTCGGCGAATCGACCGGACCGCGGCGCTCCTCTGTGGGGTTCTGTAACGGTCAGTTTCAGCGAGGACGGTTTGCGGTTCAGCAAACTCGTCGTTCAGGAGCCCACGCCCGAGGACCGAAAGGACCACCGGGCACGCTACATCGACATTCCCGTTCGCGCCACTGCCAACATCGTTCGTATCCGGCTCACCGGTGCCAGCCCAGGCGCGTGGGTGCTGATCAGCGACGTCGTATTCGCCGGGAAGATATCGGTCCAACAGGTAGAGCCCGTAAGCCCGCGATAGGTCCGGTGTTGGTACAATCCGCCAATGGAATCGTTGAGGACGCCGAAGCCCCAATGGCTTGCGAGCATGTTTCCGTGGGAGCAGAAGGCCGTGGTTGTGAACGGCCGCACCATGGCTTATGTCGATGAGGGTAGCCGGACGGGCCGTCCCGTTCTGCTGCTCTCCGGAAATCCCACGTGGGGTTTCCTTTATCGAGACTTTGTCGGTCCACTGATCAAGGCCGGGTTTCGGGCGATCGCTCCGGATTGGATCGGGGCCGGATATTCCGACCACCCGCGGGTAGACGCGGCCCTGACCTTCGCGCATCACATTGCGGACCTGGTGTCCTTTCTCGATCAACTGAATTTGCGCGGGTTCGTGATTGTGGGGCACGACTGGGGTGGACCGCAGGGGGTGGGAGCGGCATTACAGCGCGTGGATCGGCTGGCTGCAATGGTGTTGATGAACACGTGGCTGTTCACCGGAAACCCCAGCCGGTTCCACCTGTCCCCCAAGCCCTGGACTACGTGGAACGCTCCGCTGATCGGACAGTTCCTCATGAAGCGGCACAAGGTGCTCTCTCACCACGGCCCTTCGGTGACTACGACACGCGCCATGAATGAGGACGAGGCGCACGCGTACCATCACGTCTTCGACGAGCCGGGCTCCGATCATGTCGTGCTCACCTGGCCGCGCACCATCCCCATGCGCGAAGGCGACCGTGGCTGGCAGGATATGCACCATATCGAGCAGCGTCTTCCGGAACTCGCCGGAGTACCGGCACTGCTCGTGTGGGCGCCGGAAGATAATGTGTTTCCGCTGGAGACATGCGAGCGCATGAAGCAATTGCTGCCGCACGCCGAGGGGCCGGTGTTGATGGGCGCCGCACGGCACTTCCTTCCCGACGATCGCGGCCCGGAGGTGGCTGCTATCGTCCGCGATTTTCTCATTCGCACCGTGGGAGCAGTCCTGTGAATTTCGTCACTCCGAATCACGATGAGTTGCTGCGCCTGAGGCCCGATCCACTGCTGGTGGAACAGGAACTGGATGTGCGGCCGTACGTCGCCGAGGCGCTGGAGACGGAGACGGGCCTGCGCGCCGGGCGCCGCTACTGGAGGTCGGCGCACGACCATCTCTACGCACTGGAACTCGGAGATTTTGGCCACGAATTCGCCTGTGCAGCCACGGTGTACGGGTTCTGGGACCGGTACGAGCCTCGTCCTCCGGAGCACGAAATTGACGCGGACCTGCTGGAGTTCTGCCTGTGGGTGGCGGATGTATCGGCGATGAATCCAACGGATGTAGCGCGAGCCGCGCGTTACGCCGGGGTGAAGGGTACGTGGCCGGCTGGATCCGTGTTGCGAACTCCGGAAGAGCGATTTCAGAATCTGCCGGACTTCCCCTATGTGCCAAGGTACGCGGAGGTGGAAGGTCTCCGCATGGCCTACGTCGAGGAGGGCGCCGGCGATCCGATCCTGCTGCTGCATGGGGAGCCCACGTGGAGTTACGTGTACCGGCGGATGATTCCGGCGCTGGCTGGGGCTGGCCGCGTGATCGCACCGGACCTGATCGGATTCGGGCGATCGGACAAACCGGCTGCCGCGAATGCGTACAGTTACAAGTCCCACGTCCGGTGGATACGGGAATTCGTGTCGGAGCTGAACCTGGAACGTGTGACACTGGTATGTCACGACTGGGGCGGCCTGATCGGAATGCGTGTTCTTGCGGACCTGCCGGAACGATTCGCGCGGCTTGTGGCCATGAATACCGGGCTTCCAAAGGGCGGGCGCGCAACGCCCGAGTTTCTCAAATGGCGGCGCCTGTCGCAGAACGTGGAATACCTGGATGCGGCAGAGGTAATTCGCGGCGCCGTGACCACTCGTACGTTGTCGGATGCCGAAGCGGCGGCCTACAACGCTCCGTTTCCAAGCGCCGAATATCAGACAGGTGCGCTGGCATTTCCGCGGCTGGTCCCGGTGCGCCCGGAACAACCCGGTGCGTACGAGAACCGGATCGCAGCCGATCGCTTGCGCCAACTGGACATCCCCGTGTTGCTGCCGTGGGGTGGCGCGGACCCGATTACCGCTCCGGCCGAGACGCAACTCCGTTCGATCTTCAGAAACGCCGCTCCGCCCCTGCGCAACGAGACGGCGGGCCATTTCATCCAGGAGGATGCGGGGGAGCAAGTGGCGGCGGATATCGTTCGCTGGCTCAGTTCATAAGCCGTGGCCCGGACAGGACTAACATAACCAAAAGGGCCATCCCTTGCAGGACGGCCCTTTCGTTTGTGCGGGACGCTGGTTAGTGGCGCTCGTGGACTTTGTCCACCGCGAAATCCGCCGCCATGCCGTGGCAGGCGACGCAGCTCTCACCGAGCTTCGAATTGTTCGTGAGCGCGTGAGCGGCCGTCGCTATGTCGTCGTGGCAACCCTGGCACGCCGCCGAAATCGGAGGAGTGGTGGGCGTGAAATTGCCCGTGCTGGTTACCATCGCGACCGCGCCAACGTTGTCCACCTGGTAGGTGTTCGGTAGATGGCACTGCTGGCAATCGCGCAGATCGCCCGGGAACTTCACTTCCCGGTAGTCGGTGGTTCCCAGGATATAGGGATTCGCCAGGTTCTCGCCGCGGTGGATGCTGTGGATCTGCCAGGCGAGGTTGACGCTCTGTTTGGAGGTGCCGTCGATCAGCGTCGGGTTATGGCAGATCACGCATTCCTGCGTGTTGCCGCGCGTGCCACCATGGACGAATCCGAGATTCTGGTGGCAGGCCGCGCATTTCTCCGTAGCAACCACCTTGCGTCGCTCCACCAGCGGCGACTTGTCTACGGTGTAGTAAGACTCGACCGGTTTGGCCATATCGGTGGCGACCACTTGCTTAAGGGTGCCCGCCAGCAGCGTTACGGAATTCCGGGCTTGGAGTGAAATCGTGTACGAACCAACTGCGGCGGCCGGAACGCGATTGGTCATCGTGTAGGTGTAGACGCCATCCTTGCCCGCGGTAGTGGCGGGATTCTCGGAAACACGGATTCCACCGGCGCCGGTTTGATAGTCTACGTTCGGACCGGACAGGAGCACGCGAATCTGGGTGAGCTTGCTGATGTCCACCGGGTTCCCGGCTTTGTCAGTCACCTTGAACGTGACCGTGGGAGTGTTGTTCGGCACCATGTTGTCCACCTTCACCACCTGCAGGACGACGCCGGGCAAGGTAGCGGAGTTGTTCGGCACCACATGGGCGCCGGGAATGGATGCGTCGAAGTCGGACTCCGCAACCGGGGTATGGCAGTTCTTGCACTCGTTGTCGCTCAACTGCGGAAGGTTCACGTGGTTCTCGCCCGTGGCGAAGTTCACGTTGTCATGGCAGGAGCCGCACGTCGCCCGAGTGGGAACCAGTTTCCAGTTGTCGGCCTGCTTCGGACCGGCAGCGTGGCAACTGGCGCAGTTGCGGACGTCCTGCGGGAAAACGATCTCGGAATAATCCACGACGGCCCCGCGGTGGTAGATGATGTACGGCTTACCCGCCTTCACACTGGGCAGGCTGGATCCCATGTGAATCTTGTGGATGAATACCTTCATGTCCACGGTGTTGAGGGTATCGGGGTTGACGCTCTGCGGGGTGTGGCACAACACGCAGTACGCCATAGACTTACGTCCGCCGCCGTGAGCGCTGATCGGGTCATGACACTTGTTGCAGGATGCTTCGCTCACCACGTCGCGAACGGTGGCGACGGCGGAACCGTCGGGAACGAAGGTGAACACGTCGTCATCCGAGTAAGCGCCTTCGATATCGAAATCGGTCAGACTCCGCTCCGCTTGCACGCCGATGCTGTGGGTCGCGTTCGCATCGAAAGTGGCTGGGGCCTTCGTTTTAAAAGTGTAGTCGTAAGTCCCCGTCATCGAATCCACGAGAGTGAAAACGCCGCCGGAATCGGTGCTGGCCTGCGTTTGCGGTGGATTTTGATTGATGGTGGACTTGAGTACGGTTGTCGTGTAGGCGGTGTACTGGGTCTGACCTTTCGGGATGTACGCAGCAACCAGGCGCATGGTCAACGTGCCCGGGGTCTGCACGCCGTTGATGTCCAGCCCTTGACCCTTGGAGTCAGTAATGGTCAGACGCGCCGTGATGGTTCCATCCTGGGCGATAGCGGCGCTCTTGATCTTCACTACGACGCCGGTAGTGACGAACGGATACTTGGAGGCAGCCGCCGGATTAAAATCCTTGTTCTTTCTAGCCGGAGGATTGGCGGCTAACGCGGTAAAGAACGACAGAGTGCAGACCAGAGCCAGTGCGCTTCTGCCAGGTGCAGGGCGATTCTTCATGATATTTATGCGCTCCCGACGAACAGGGTATTCGCGTCTAGCGAATGAACATGACTGGAGGAGACGATAGTAGCGAAGCACGCGAAAGGCCAATGTACTTCCTATCTAAAGGCTGAGAAATGAGGAAGCCATTTGGTGGGGTGTGGGAAAACCATATAGAATTCCGCAACAGTGCGGCTTTTAACCCAATTGTTGCGATTCGCATTTGGACAAAAAAGGTCTGTTTATCTGTTAGACAAGTTCAGCCAAACGAACCCACCG
Source organism: uncultured Acidobacteriota bacterium (assembly GCA_963737465.1). Taxonomy (GTDB): domain Bacteria; phylum Acidobacteriota; class Terriglobia; order Bryobacterales; family Bryobacteraceae; genus TMP-7. The sequence goes on along the minus strand of CAVTTC010000009.1, from coordinate 21,206 downwards.
AGAGCCGGCGGAAGCGCCCGGTCCGTCATCACCCGATTGGGATTTGGCTACTTGCGCTTCGCTTCAAATGGCCGCGACGGACCGCCCTCACGCTCTGACGTGCCCTTGAGGCTGTCGCCTTCCACTGTGCCGGAGTACACCGTCTTGAAGTCGCCGTTCGGGGTGGACATGGTCACGTTGAACGTGAACTTATTGCCGTCGATTTTCCCGTCCTGAATATCCATCGTACGGGGCTCCATGTCTCCGAACTGCATGGTGATTTTCCCGGTGAGTTTGGGGCCGTCGGCTTTCAGGTCGAAGGTCTGGATGATGGTGAACGACTGCCCGTCGCGCTCCATCTTACGCTCCGACAGCCACTTTCCGTCGATGGATGCGGCCAGGGCCATACCGGCAAAAAGCAACACGCACAGTGATACAGCAGCAAACAGTTTCATTTGCTCCGAGTATATATCGAATTGAGACGAGAAGATCCGAAGGGCTAGAACGAGTAGAAAGATGCCTGGGCGTCGGAGACGTATTTCGAACTCTGACCTGGTCAGCCGCCCCCACGCGGTTGCGCGGCCTCTGCATCGTCGTGACGGTATACGAACCGGCCCGTGAACATTGGAACAGCGACTTCCGAACGAGGAAGATGAAATGAACTGCGTAATCTGCAAGGAATGGAACCACCCGAAGCGGGACCGTCACTGTGGCGCTGCAACGCGGCGACACCACGGTGAAACAGGTACCCGCCGACGTGTGTGAAGACTGCTGAGAGTACTACCTTTCCAGCGAGGTGGCCGCGCCGGTTTTGGAGAAGTCTGAGTCAGCGGTCAAGAGCGGCGCCGAGGTCGAAATCCTAGGATTCGCCGCTTAGGGGTTTGGCTGGGAGGCAGGGACTCGGGCTCAAACCGAAGCTTCCCTGGCATCCAGCGTACTCCGCGCCAAGTCAGGATTAATGCTCGCCACGGCGTCGTAGTGCCTGAGGTGCACCTTTCCCGTCAGTTCCTCGAGGAAGTGCGAGCGCTTGAGGCGGTCCATGACCGGGCCCTTCACCTCGGAGAGGTGGAGCGTGATCCCGCCGTCCTTCAATCGTTGATTGATTGCCTCGAGGCTTTCCAGGGCGGATGCGTCAATGGCGTTCACCGCCGGACATTCCAGGATTACGTGCCGGACTGCCGGGTTCGCCGAGACCGACGCATTGATGACGTCTTCAATAAACCGGGCATTCGGGAAATAGAGGCTTTCGTCCACACGCAGAGACAGGATCTGAGGGTCGGTCACGACAGTGTTACGAGTGATATTGCGGAAAGTCGCGGTCCCCGGGATCTGGCCTACAACCGCGATATGCGGCCGGGAGGTGCTGTATAGGTGCAGGAAGATTGCCAGGCCGACGCCCACGAGCAGGCCCGCTTCTACCCCTTCGGCGAGGGTCACGACGATGGTGGCCGCCATGGCCGCGAAATCCGCCCGGGAGTACTTCCATGTGCGTTTGAGGGCGCCGAGATCGACCAGTGAAAGGACAGCGACGATGATGGTCGCCGCCAAAGTCGCATTCGGGAGATAGAACAACAACGGAGTCAGGAACAGTGTTGCGAGCGCGATACCGACCGCTGTAAAGGCGCCAGCCGCCGGAGTCTCCGCGCCGGCTTCGAAATTCACAACCGAACGTGCGAACCCTCCCGTGACCGGGAACCCACCGGACAGCGCCGACCCGAGGTTAGCGGCGCCGAGCGCAATCAGTTCCTGATCGGGATCGACGCGCTGGCGGCGTTTCGCCGCAAGCGTCAGGGCGACTGAGATCGACTCCACATAGCCGACGATGGAAATCAGACAGCGCCGGAACCAGGAGGCTGGTCCAGAGCGGAAGGTTCAGCGGCGGCAGCGCGATGGAGGGCAGCCCTTTCGGAACAGTACCGACGATTTGGACTCCCCTGTCGGCCAGCCCGAAACCCCACACGGCGGAAGTGGCCAGTACGATGGCAACGGCGGGGCCGATCTTCGCAAGCATGTCCGCGGTCCGTTCGCCCAGACCCAACTTCCGAAGAAGCGGCTTCAGGCTGCTCCGCACCCAGAAAAGAAAGACCAGTGAGCCAATACCGATCGTAGCCGTATAGAGATTTGTTTTCGGCAGGTTTGGCACCAGCGATTGCAGGAGTTCCACCAGATTCTCGCCGTGACCCTTGATTCCCAGCACCGGTGCAAACTGCCCGGCCGCGATCTGGATACCGGAGGCGGTAATGAAACCCGAAATGACCGGGTGGCTCAAGAAGTTCGCGAGGAACCCAAGGCGCAGCAAACCCATGGCGACCAGCAACAGGCCGGAAAGGACAGCCAGGGCAACCGTTGCCCCAAGGTATTCGGGGCTGCCTTGCGCCGCGATCGCTGCCGCCGCGGACGCAGTCATAAGACTTGCCACGGCAACCGGACCGACCGCAAGCGCGCGGGACGTTCCGAAAATCGCGTACACGACGAGCGGGGCTATCGAGGCATACAGTCCGACCTGCGGCGGCAGTCCCGCGAGCAGCGCGTACGCCAGCGATTGAGGGATCAACATGACGGTAACGATCACCGCCACAACGAAGTCGTTCGTGAACGTCTGCCGGGAGTATTCAGCCCCCCAAGTCAGGATGGGCAGATAGCGCCGAAGTAAGTTCATGCCGCAGCTCCCACGGCGGTCTTGCTAGCCAGCCTGGCAAAGATGGGCGGCACGGCGAGAAGTCCGATGATGACGTGCAGTGGAACCACAAGCAACACCATTAAGAACATCCCGTCAGGTGGGCTGGTAATCCCATAGAACGCCACAAACCCTGCCGAGATGTTGCGTGAAGACATGCCCAGCGCCAGGACGCTTCGCTGGTTTTGTTGCAGACCCAAGCCGATGACGTACGGCAGCACCGCCATCACCACCATGAAAATGACCCAGGCGCCCGGCGCCAGGCTGCCTATCGTGCCCATCATTTGGCCGCCGTAGATCCACAACGTAGTAGCCAGGCAGAGCAGCAGGAAGATGCCGCCGACTTTCTTCACGAACGGCAGAATAGTGGCGGCCAGCACCGGCCGGTAAGCCCGGAACGCAACACCGATCAGCAAGGGAATCAGCACCAGAATAATGAGCGGTTTCGCAAGTGCCCAGGCGTTCAAGGTCAACCCTTTGATGAGTAGTGGCGCCATCACCGGCATCAAGGCGACGGTGAGCACCGTCCCCAGCAGGATGTAGGCCCCGTTGAACGTCATGTCACCACGGGCCTTTGCGGAAGCGAGCGGCATGAAAGGCGCGAGGGGGGCGAGGCTCGTCAATATCAATCCCGCGGAATGGCCTTCCGACAGCGGCAGGACAGCGACGAGCAGCAAGGCTAGCGCCGGTCCGACCACCCAACCCCAAAACAGGGTCGAAACGACCAGTTTAGGGCTCCGCAGCCACTTGAGCGCCAGTTTCAGGTCGCACTCGAGGCCCCCTGCGAGCAGATTCGCCACCGTGAATACCACCACGGTGATGTTGAACCAAGTCATGATGCTCATATGCTGTCCCCTAACCCTCCCTCATGTCGTTCAATCGTTTGTCACTTGGAGGAACTCGCAGCCATGAAACCCGTTCCCTGCAGGCGAAGCATGGCAAGTGCCAGTGTGCCTCCGGAGATGTTGCGCGCCTGGAACCCGTTCTGCAAAAGGATACGCGTTGCGTAATACGCTCGCTGAGCCGACCGGCAGATGACGTGAATCTCACGATCTTGAGGCAGTTCGCTGAGCCGTGCGCGCAATTGAGAGAGCGGAATGTTGACCGCGCCCGGCACCGCCTCCACCGCCAGTTCCACCGGTTGGCGAACATCCAGCAGAAACGCATCCCTGGTACCGTCCCAGTGGACGAGCGGCATGTCCCCGTGGAGGACATCCGCCGCGACCATCCCGGCAAAGTTGACCGGGTCCTTAGCGCTGCCGAATTGAGGCGCGTAACAGAGTTCCGATTCCTCAAGTTCGTAAACAGTCGCGCCGAACTGAATGGCCATGGCGAGCGCGCTGATCCGCTTGTCGACCGCCGGCCCGTCTTCGCCAAGCGCCTGAGCGCCCAGGAGCCGCCCGTCGGATTTGCGGAAGAGGACCTTCATCCCGATCATCTTGGCGCCGGGGTAATAACCTGCGTGTGAGTTCGGGAACAGGTAGATCTTTTCGTAGTCGTGGTCCCCGAGCCGCTTGAGCGTCTTCTCGCAAACTCCGGTCCAGGCGGCGGCTCCGCCGAACAGCCCGATGATCGACGTGCCCTGTGTGCCGCGGAAGCGTGAGTCGCGTCCGGCGATCACATCGGCGGCAATGCGGCCCTGGCGGTTCGCCGGTCCGGCGAGCGCGACAAGGCTCCACTTACCGGTCACGAAGTCCTTCACTTCGATTGCGTCGCCCACCGCAAAAATGTCCGGATCGCTCGTGCGCATGTGGTCGTCAACGCGGATACCGCCGCGTTCACCGATTTCGAGCCCGGCCGTCCTGGCCAGTGCCGTATCGGGGCGAACGCCGATCGCGAGGATCACGATGTCGGCCGGGTAGGTCTTCCCGGAAGCCGACTGCACCTCCAGCGCGCCGCCCTCGAGTTGCTTGAAACCGGCCACAGCATCGTCGAGGGCCAGCTTGACGCCATTCCGTTCGACATGGGTTTCAACCAGGCGTGCGATCTCCGGGTCGAGCGGATTGAGCACCTGGGGGCCCTTCTGCATGAGGATCACTTCAAATCCGGCATGAACGAGATTCTCTGCCGTTTCGAGGCCGATGAACCCGCCGCCGACCACCACCGCGCGCTGGACAGGCTTCACCGCCTGGATCCCCGAGTACCGGTACATGCCCGCCAGGAATTCGGTCCCCTTCTCGATCCACTGACGGATAGTCCTTGCGTCCGGTACGGTCCTTACGTGGAAGATACCGGGCAGATCAATTCCTGGAAGCGGCGGATGAACGGAGGGCGCGCCGGGCGACAGCACGAGTTTGTCGTAGGACTCACTCGTGATCTCGCCGGTTGTGACCTTGCGCAGATCGATCGTCTTCTTTTTCGGATCGATCGCAATGGCCTCGCAGTTCGTCCGGACGTCGATCTTGAACACTCCCCGAAACATTTGTTCGCTGGCTACCAGGAGGCTGGCTTCGTTCTGGATCACACCTCCAACGTGGTAGGGCAGTCCGCAGTTCGCGTACGAAACGTACGGCCCGCGTTCGACCATGACAATCTCGGCGTTTTCGTCGAGTCTGCGGAGCCGCGCCGCACAAGACGCACCTCCGGCCACCGCGCCAACAATTACGACTTTCATCCTGCTCTCCTTTCGCCGCTAGCCGTCCACTCAGATCGGCCCCGGACGTTCATCTGAAGATGAGTTCAGCTATGTCAGGGCACCTCACCAGCCAATGTTTGTGGAATCCATTCTCGCGAAGAAATCCATCTCCCAAGTTAGAGTTAGGCCGACAGCGAAACTGGTGGGGTAGCCGCTGGAGCCGCGTTGGGGTCGAGATTTCGTCCTCTGGTTATCTTGTCGTCCCGGGATGAGTTTGGGAGATGTTCAGTGCCGGCAAGAGTGCCGGCACGGCGCGCAAGAGTGCGCACGCCACACGGTCGGCCGTTGTCTGTGTGGAATTGAACTGTGGTGAAGTTTCAGCGCGGGGCCTATGGCATATGCGCCAGTTTAGCCAGAGTCAGGGTGAGACACAGATTTCTGCCCTGGAAGTTGGCGGAATTATGGAACTCGAAGGTGTAGCGGAATCCAAGCAGGCCTACAAGGCTCCCCTTGGCGAAGAACGGCATGTTGAACTCGGGCCCGATTCCGTAGGCCTTGTTTTTGCCTCCAGGAAAAGGCTTTGGAATATCGCTGCCTGTGTCGTCAGTGGTCTTCCACTGCATCACATACGCCACTCCCACGCCTCCGGCGCCTTGGAGGAAGGAACGCCCGGCCCCGCCTTCGATGGTCAGGTAGTCGCCGACCCTGACATCCTGGTCGTTCTTCTTCTGATAAATGTCGTAGGACATGGTGCCGGCGGCATGCCAGTTCTTGGCCTTATCGAAATATACGGTGGTTCCAGCCGTCATCTCGTGACCCCACATGTGGAGGGTTCTCGGGCCGGTGGGGGCGTAGAATCCATAGGCGGCGAGAAAATCGGCGCGTTTCGTTGTCCAGCCCAGGTTTATGGGCTGCACAAACGTATCGGCGTAGCCATACCCGAGACCCTTGGTCACTCCACCACCCGCCGCCAGGCTTAGCCGATTGTCCATGAAGGGAGTTACCACCTGGAATCCGTAATTCGCTCCGAGAATCTTCCAGGGGGTGGTGACCGTTATCACGGGAGCCAGGATGGGGACTGCCAGGTTATTGTCGCGGGCTAACCGGGTCCCATCCGACAGGATAAGGCTTCCATAGTCAGAGCGGTAGTACAGGGGCAGAGTGAAATAATAGCCCTCCGGAAGCTGGCTACCCGATTTCATCCCCATGTCTCCACGGAGATTCAGCCCAAGGTATTGGGCGCGCGCGGGGGTTGCTCCCACAACCAGGAGCCAGGCGGTCAAGGCGACAGCCGCAACAGCGCGGCCGGTAACTAGATGGAATTGGGTGCGATCTTGTTCACTCATGGATGCTCAGCGTTGTATTCCCGATGTCTTTGTACCTGAATGGCACACGATGGAACATCTTAACAGTGCGCCAAAACGCAGTTGCGCATCCGCGCCCTTGACGGTCGCGGCTCGGTGAGACTTCTGAGCCACGACCGTAAGGGAGTGGTTACTGGCATACGCAACGTCCTCGTGTTGAGTAGTTACCCCAGGCGAATCTCGTTAGCCTCAGGAAGCTTCGCCCCGGTCACCTTCTGCCATTGTTCTTCAAGGAGTTCCTTTGCCGCCTGCACAAGGAATTCCGGCGCGGCCCACTTCTGCACATCAAAATCGTTCTTGATGTAGCCGTGGCTTAGCATGAAGTCCTTCCCGATCTCCACGGAAGCCAGGTTCTGCGGTGACAGGTTGGGCACCATGTCGATGTCTTTGATACCTCTGTAGGTATCCTCGACATCCAGGTAGAAGGTCTGCTTGTCAAGGATCGCCGCCGCCGCGTGCTTGTGCTCGTTCGCCCAGCGCCCCACCTTGATCATGCCTTTCATGAACGTGACAACCAACTCGGGGTGCTCTTCAGCCATCACATCGGTGCAGGTGATAGCGGCGGGGATGTTGGCCACTTGAAGGGTCCAATCCGGATACCGGGACAGGTCCTCGATAGCCTTGAACTTTCCGGTTGCCTCCTGCAGGTGCTGGAAGGGTTTGCTCTGCGTGTAAATCGCATCGACGACGCCTTTTTCCAGCGCGGTTTCCAGCGGACGGAACGCGAGGTCGTACTTGTGGTTACGCTTCAGCCACAATTCGGACGCGTTGTCCATCGGAGGACCCATCATGGCCGGGTTGTCGTACCAATCGTCCGGGTAGGGAAACTCGACGATCTCCACATCGGCTCTGGTCATCCCATTGAGTCTGAGCATCAACTCGATGCCTTGCTCTTCCTGGATGCGCCACCAGTCGTTTTTGAGAGTGTTCAGGCTTTTTGAAAGGCCGATCTTTTTGCCCTTCAGCTCCGTCATCCGGTAGATGTCATCGCGGGAACGCACCATCATGCAGCCCCCTTCGTGCGGGGCATGCGTCAGCTCCAAGAAGCCGGGTCCGGCGGATGTCGGCGTGAACGTGGACGGGCGGAAACAAGCCGCCGAAGCGGATCAGGTTGTCGAGGTTGTGGATATAGTGCGGGTACCAGTTGTTCTCGGGCCGAGAGCGGAGAAAGCCGTACTTGATTCCAATCTTCTTGTACTCTTCCCGCGTCCAACCGAGTTCCTGGTCAACATTGCTGGCGGATACGAGGGGACAATTGGTGTAGTATACCTCGCTCCAATCCAACGGGACTGTCTTGAATCTCTTATCTTCCTGAGGTGTGGACATTATCGTTCCTTTCTTGAGCGGTCTCCAGGAAAGCACGCTGTCGCTTTCCCCGCCGGTTCGTTCGGGGGCGCAATTCGATCTGCAACAAGCCCGGGACCATCAGTTCTGTAGCATTGCTCATGCCAAACACTGGACCGCCCGGAACCGAGGCTGTTCCGAGTACTGCTCCGGCCACTTGAACCGCGCCCGCATCATAGTAATGAGGAGCCTGAAGCGCGGAATCCGCTGCGGGAACGGCGAACGAGATATTGAACTGTTGCCTGGCCCGCTTCGGCTCTCGCGTCCAGTGCCGCGAGGCGGAGGACGACGGGCGGTACCGGGGACGACATATCGTCCCACGCGCATTCATTCAATCCGCAGGCCTGAGTTTTCACTGCGCCCCTAACTGCGGCAATGCAAGGGAGAATGGGATCGGCATCTCCCCTAGTGCCGGTTTGGCAGCCGAACTGCCTCATTCAGGACATCGTTTGCGAACCGCTTTTTGGCTTGTGCACGAGCTGCGATTCGGCTTGAGGCGGCTTCGACGAGCCACTTCTAAAGGGATTGGATCATAGGAGAACTGAGAATGACAGCGACAACGAGCAAAATTGAAACCGGGCGAGTCAAGGTCGATGCCGACCGGATTGATCGCCTGAAAGAGCAGCACATGAGCACGCCTCAGGAGGTCGATTTTGAGCGCGTCAGGATCATGGCCGAGGTCTACGAGGGCACAGCCGGGTACCAGCAGATCATCCGAAGAGCCAAATTCTTCGAACAACTGATTGAGCGGAAGAAGCTTTACATCGACGAAAACCTCATCGTCGGCAGCATGGCCAGCAAGACCAATGCGGTCTACACGTACCCGGAGTGGAACGTGGAGTGGATGAAGCAGGAGAAGACGATCGAGAAGTCGAAGACCCCGGAGGACCGCAAGGCGAACGAATGGGCGCTCGCGTACTGGGACAAGTGGGCTTTGCGCCCCCGGCGCCGATGAGATCTTCATCCGGAAGTACGGCTTCGATCCTGACCCGGTCTACAAGTCGGGGCTCATTGCGGAGTTCATGTCGTGGCCGGGCGGCGGCGGCAACCTCAATTATCCCAAGGTTTACAACGAGGGACTGGGCAGCATGATCAAAGATGTCGAGGAGCGGCAGCAAGCTCTCGACATGCGGCTGCCGAACGCATCCAAGTTTTATTTCTACGAAGCCTGCGCCATCACGATGAGAGCCGTGGTCCGGCTGGCCAACCGTTACGCCGAACTGGCCCGGGAAATGGCGAAGAAGGAGAAGGACGAAGCCCGCAAAGCGGAGCTGATCTCCATCGCCGAGACTTGCGAGTGGGTACCCGAGCACCCTGCGCGGAACCTGCGGGAGGCCATTCAGGCCCACTTCTTGTGCCACATCTGCGCGGAGATCGAGCAGGTCGGCTGCGGCTACTCGGAGGCCTACCTGGGCCAGAACTTCGAACCCTTTTATCAGCGTGACAAGGCGGCCGGGCTGATCGGGCCGGAAGAGGCTACCTACCTCCTTCAAGCTCCTGTTCGTGAAGCTGAACGAGATCGGTTACTACTACGGAGAGATGGTCGCCATCCAGAACTCCGCCGACCTCGGCCAGAGCATCTCACTGGGCGGATTCACGGCGGATGGAGAGGACGCCACCGCGGAGATGGACTATCTGGTTCTTGACGCGGCGAAGTACCTGCGGCTGCCCCAGCCGCCATTGTCGTGCATCTACACGGAGAAGATGAGCGGACGGTTCCTGGAGAAGGTGCTGGATGTGATCGACACCGGGGTCGGCATGCCGCAATTCGTCAACGGCGACGTCATGATCAAACGGGCCCTGAACCTGTTCGCGAACAGCAAGAAGGGTCTCACGCTCGAAAAGGCCCGTCGCACCTGCATCGGCGCCTGCGTGGGCAGCTACATCCCCTACGAGACCGGGCACCCTGTCGAAGGGCAGCCGAACCTGGGGAAGGTACTCGAGCTGACGCTGAACAACGGCTTCGATCCCCGCACCAAGAAGCAGATAGGACCGCAGACCGGGGATCCCGAGACCTTCGAGAACTTCGAACAATTGTACACGGCGTTCGAGAAACAGCTCCAGTTCTGCGAGGACACGCTGCGGCGCGAGGCGTGGATTGCCAGTATCCTGTGCGCTGAACATCTGCCCGTCACCTGGCGTTCCATCCTCACCGGCGGTTGCATCGAGACCGGAACCGAGGTTTGGAACGGAGGCGCCAACTACTACACGGTCGCCCAGATCGTTGTCGGCGGTGTGGATGCCGCCAACGGGCTGTGGGCCATGAAGCATCTCGTGTATGACAACAAGAAGGTGACCATGGCCGAATTGAAGAAAGCCTTGGCCGCCAACTTCGAAGGGGAGTACGAGAGAATTGGAAAGCTCTGCTACGAAGCTCCCAAGCACGGCAACGATATACCCGAGGTCAACCGGTTCGTTCACCGGGTGTACGACACCATCTTCCAGGCGTTCCAGAACGTGGGCGGCGGCGGTAATTACATCAGTTCGGAGATCAAGTCGGCCCCGGACGCCTACACCAAGAGCATCCACAACCTGATGGGTATGGTGACGGGGGCCCTGCCGACCGGCAAGAAGGCCGGAGTGGCGCTCACCGATGGATGTCTGTCAGCCATGCCCGGAACCGACGTCAATGGGCCCACCGCGTTGGTTATGTCGGCGGCGAAGAGCATGGATGCCATCAAGTTCACGGCGACGCACATGAACATGAAGCTCCCTCCGAACCAGCTCAAGACTCGGAAGGGCAGGGAGAACGTGCTCAGTCTGGTGAAGAGCTACATGGACCAGGACGGGTACCACATCCAGTTCAACGTGCTGGACACGGCGACTCTCAGGGACGCGCAGAAGCACCCGGAGAAGTACCGCGACCTCGTGGTGAGAGTGGCTGGTTTCAGCGCATTCTTCACCCGGTTGCATCCGGGCGTACAGAACGAGATCATCGCCCGCACCGAACAGAGCTTCGAACGGGCCTGAGCCTCACATTTCCGGCACGGCGTGGCGCAGCGCCATGCCGTGCCGGGGCGATTATTCGATAAATAGCCGGTTATATCCATGGGAGGGACACTATGTCGACTGAGGTAGGGCACGCGCATTTCCTGAGACGCATCGGCATCCTGATGGGCGCCGGGTACGTGCCCGGAATGAACTCCGTCATTATGGGCGCTGCTCTGGCGGCGGGCAGACTGGGGTGGGAGGTGGTCGGCATCCGGGAAGGATTTGACGGACTGCTGCACCCGGAACGCTACCCCGAAGGCGGGTTGGTGACCCTCAACCCACACCTGATAGAGAACCTGGACCCGGCTGGATCCGGACTGCTGGGCCAATCGGCACGCGTGGATCCTTTTCACGTCCGGCAGGTGGATGAGGACGGGATTATCGGGGAAGCCGATGTGTCGGATGAGATCCTGGCGAAACTGAAGGCGGAGCGGATTGATGCGCTGATCGCGGTGGTGGGCGGCCGCGGCATGAGCATCTTCTACAAGTTCCAACAAAAAGGACTCAACACCGTCTGTATACCGCGATCGATTGAGAATGACATCGCGGCCACGGCGGTTTCTTTCGGATTCAACAGCGCTCTGAGTTTCACCATCGAGATGCTGGGCCGGGTTCGTCAGGCCGCGCAGTCCGCGCACAAGATCGGAGTGGTTGAGGTGCTGGGATCGGAGGCCGGGTGGCTGGCCCTTCAATCCGCCATCGCGGTGTGTGCCGATGCCGTCATCATTCCTGAAATCCCGTGCGACCTTCGCAAGGTAGCGGAAAAATTGAAACAGAAAGTCAGCGCGCAGCGGCCCTATGGGTTGGTGGTGGTGGCTGAAGGGGCGAAGTTCGTGAACGCCGCGGATGCGCAAACGGGCGCTCGCGTTGAGAATCCGCTGAAGGCGTCGCTCTCGCCGCTGGCGACGGACGAGACCGGCGACAAGGTGATCAACCGATCCGGCCTGGCCGCCGAAACGGTGGCGCAGAGGCTGCAGTTGCTGTTGGCCGAAGAGACCTTTCCGATGGTTTTGGGGCCGTGGGTGCGGGGCGGCACCCCGTCGTCCATCGATCGCCAGTTGGGCCTGGTGTATGGGGCCGCGGCGATTCAGGCCATGAAATCGGGCGCCTTCGGGGTGATGACATCCTTCTCTCCGCCCGACCTGAAGTTCGTCCCGCTCGCGGATGCAATCAACAAGGTCCGGACTGTGCCCGTGCAAAGCGAGTTCCTGAAGATCGCCTGCAACCTCGGCATTTTCGTAGGGAGGGAAGTATGAGCCAGCTTCCGATCGTCAACCAGTCAGAGCCGACCGGAATTGTGCTGAACATACAGCGCTACTGCAGCCACGACGGGCCCGGCATTCGAACGAATGTTTTCCTGAAGGGATGCTCGCTGCGATGCAAGTGGTGCGGCAACCCGGAAAGCATCCACCGCCAGCCGGAACTGGCCTACGACGCCAGGCTATGCATCGGCAAGAAAGCCTGCGGCGCATGCCTGAAGCCCCCGTGCCCCTCGGGCGCCTTTTACGTGGCCGAGGACGGTCCGGACGACAAGATCCGCGTCAACTGGGACCTGGCTGCGGGCTGCGGCGAGGAGACCATTGCCGTCTGCCCGACGAAGGCGCTGTCTTTGTTCGGTGAACGAAAGACGGTCAGTGAGGTGCTGAACGAAGTGGAGAAGGACGCATCCTTCTATCGTTCCACCGGCGGCGGGATTACGCTGAGCGGTGGCGAGTGCCTGCTGCAGCCGGACTTCAGCGCCGCGCTCCTCAAAGGAGCGCACGAACGCGGAATGAATACGGCGATCGAGACCGCGTGCAACGTCCCGTGGAGATTCGTCGAACAGGTGCTGCCGCACGTCGATACCGTGCTCCACGACCACAAAATGACGATCCCGGAGCGCCACAAGAAGTGGGTTGGGGTGGATAACAAGCGGATCCTGGAGAACTTCAAGAAAGCGTACGAGACGTTCCCCAACATCGACTTCATCGCACGCACACCGCTGATTCCCGGCATCAACGCCGACGAAGAACACATCCGGGCGGTCCTCAAGTTCATCCGTCCGCACAAGAACGTCATCGACTACGAGCTGTTGCCGTATCACCGATTCGGGTTGGGCAAATACGAGTTCCTGGGATGGGTGTACGAATTGAACGACTATCAGTCGCCTAGCCCTGAACTGGTGGCGCACCTTCAGGCAATTATCGACGAGGCCTTCGGCCGCAGCGCAAAAGCGGCCACGGTGTAAATCGACCATCATGAGCACTGCTACCACTTTTGAAGACATTTACGAACGACTGGCGGCTGCGCTGGACGCTCTTCCCCATGGGTTCGCCAGAACAGCGTCAGGAGTGGAACTGAAGCTGATCAAAATGGCATTCACTCCCGAGGAAGTGTGGTTGGCCGGCCAGCTCACCCGTTTCCCGGAGACCGCTGAGGCGATCGCCAAGCGGGTGGGCCGCGACATCGCCGAAGTGGAGCCGATACTGGAGAGTTTGATCCCCAGGCGGCTCGTCCGTCTGGACTCTCCCGGCATGGCCGCCCCCGGGCTCGCGCCCACGGTGGAGGGCGAGAAAAGGTACCGGCTCGGTCCATTCCTGGTTGGCTGGTACGAAGCCAGCATGCGGCTGTTGGATGCCGACTTCGCCCGCCTCTACGAACAGTTCGTCGCCGAAGGGGGCGGCGAGCGGATCTTCTCACCGCGACCCGGAGTGCTGGGAGTGGTTCCGGTGCGGGGTTCCGTAAAGCCTGAGCTGCTGGAACCGCATCACGACATTGACGCGCATTTCAAACGGCACGAGCGGTTCCTGGTTATCGATTGCGTGTGCAAGCGCGAGCAGGAACTCGAGCACGGCCACAGTTGCTGGATGCCCATGAAGCGCTGCGGATTCGTGGGGTTGCCGCCGCAAACACCCCTGGGCGAGACTGTGCTGACCGCCGAAGCGGCATCGAACCTGCTCGCCGAACTCGAGCAGCAGGGACACGTTCACCTCGCATTCTATGGGTTCACCATGTCGGCGGAAACGCCCCAATTCGTGGGGACGTGCAACTGCTGCGGATGTTGCTGCGCCGTTCTGCGGGGGACGACGCATCTCCATCTGCACGAAGCACCGCAACGGTCGAACTTCCGGGCCTCCATCGATGGTGAAGCTTGCATCGCGTGCGGAATCTGCCAGCAACGTTGCCCGGTGAACGCCATTTCCGACGATGAAATGGGCAAGTCGAGGGTGAAGCGGGAAGACTGCATCGGGTGCGGAGTGTGCGTGATTGGTTGTGCGAGTGAAGCCATCGAGATGCAGCCCGTGTCCGCCGAAGAGTGGTTCCACGTGCCGAACAGCATGGCGGAATGGGAAGAGATGAGGCTGCGGAATCTAGCAGCTGCTGGGTAGGGTGGCCCTTGACCTGTTTAGCGGTTCGCTCCGGAGCGGGCACGATGTGTTCCCGCTAGGCGTCCGCCATAGAGTGAAGTGGCCGTCGCGAATTCGTCTTGGGGATACCCGCGAGTTCCCACCCCTCGACCTCAACGGAAAACAAACTGGAAAGCCATTCCGAAGGCGTCAACGAACTGAGGCACGGAGGCCCAGGTGTTCTGGCGGAGGAAATAGCCCTCTACGATGAACCGTTTCGTAACATTCCACTCGGACCCGAACGAATAACGGAATCGCGTGCTTTGGCGCGCCTTGAAATCGTAAAAAATCTCCGCGTGCGCGTAAGGTGTCAACTGGTAACGGCCGATGTCGTAAGCCTTCTCCAGCTTGAGCCGGTTCCGGTATCGATGTTTGGGATCCGCATCCACCCATCGGAAATCGAGGCGATTTCTATCGCTCAACAGCAACCCGGCCGGCAGATGGGCCCTGGCCGTGGCTTCTGCGGTCGCCATGTGTTCCGTTGCCGAACTGGAATTATTCTTGGGACGCGAGTAGAGATATCCCACGCGGAGCATGAAAGACCTGGACTTAGACGGGTCCAAATAGTGAATAACTGTCTTTCGGAGCGGCTTAATGCCGTAGAAGTCGAGATGGATACCCGTTTGTCCGTCTGAATAGGTATTCATATTCTCCTGCTTGGTCGCAGTGTACAAAGCGTAGATACGCGATTTATCGTTGAGATTGATGAAGAAGTCGAATTCGGGCCAGAACTCGCGGTTAACATCGCTTGGCGCCTGGGCGGCGACGATCATCACCGACGCCTGCATGAGGAGAAATGTGGTGATGAACCTTTCGGTGCGTCGTGACCCGCCCATATTGCGCGCTCTTCCCTAGCTGCCCGGCGATGCATCAAAATGGCGAATTACGGCGGTTCCGGCTGGGAATCGACTATTTCTTCACCGGGGGCGGATAATTCTTCAGCATCTTCGTCGCAGCTTTAGTGATGTTCTTCTGCCTCTTCTCCGGTTTCGCCTTGGCGTCCAGAGTCTTCGATGCCTTGCCTCTCCACACTAACTGCTTCGCAGATTGATCGTACATGTCGAGAAGCATCGTTCCCGTTGTGATGGTGGAGGTTGTGGCTGTCGTCGTCGTCATCCCGCCGCCCCACCGGGCCCCATAGCCCCAACCGGCGCCGCCGGACGTGTACGAATTGACTTGCTTCTCTTGCCCAAGCGCCACTTGATAGCCAACGTAGAGGTCCGCGCTGTCGTTGTCAGTCTTGGTCAGGCCTTTTTTGGCGAGTTCCGCGTCAAATGCCGCCCTAACCTGCTGATCCAGCAACTGGTCCAGATCCACTCCCCCTTTGAGATCAACCCACTTATAGGTCTTAAACTTAGAAAAGTTGGCCCCTTGATCGAAGTTGTATGTCACATCCTGCGCCGTCACCACCAGGGCCAGGCTGACAAATCGCTAATAGAGCGAAACGTATCATTCTGTTCATTCCTGTCTCCTTATTTGTTATTGAGAATTGAGTTTTAGCCAGCGATCCCGCCGGCTTCTGCCGCCGCGGAGGGCGTTCTGCCCTACGCCTCAGAGAATTGGATGATCACCTTGATGTCTTCGGAATTTCGGGTGAGCGCCTGATTGAAGTTCTCCGGCTTCTCCCGCTTCGTGATGAGCCGGGCCAGCCAGGCGTGGTCGGCAGCAGCCAGAGCCTCCGCCCCTTTATACCAGTGCCGCTTATTGGCGTTGACGCTGCCGAACACGACATTGTTCTTCAGCACCGCCGCGGACGCCATGTCAGCCGTTGCGAATTTCGGGGGCGCTCCTCCGTGGCCAACACCGGTCAGGCACACGACGCCGCTCGCCGCGATCTTGAGCAGCGACTCGGCAATCACCTGGCCCACCCCGGTACACTCCATAATCACATCGGGCTCAAAGCCCAGATTGGCCACGGTGCAGGAATGGTAGGTCGCGCCGAGGGCCCGCACGAGTTCGGGCTTCGGGCCCGACTCGGTTCGAGCCAGGACATGAACGTCCAGCCCGAGTTGTTCGCCGAGCAGGGCGGCGAGCAGTCCGATGGGACCCGCCCCGGTGACGAGCACAGACCTCGGCTCCCAAAATGCCCGGCGCCCCACGGCCAAAACGTGCTCCCAGGCCTTGACCACCACCGTGGTGGGCTCGAGAAGCACGCCGAGGATCCCCAGCGCCGGGGCGATCTTGATGGCGTATTCGGGCTCGATCCTCCAACGCTGCGACATGAAGCCGTCAATCTGCTTGATGCCCCGCTCGGTGTATTGGCCATTGCGGCACATGTCCCACTCGCCGACCGCGCAGTTAGGACACGGGACGGGGTCGGGGCGGCGCACGATGCCCGCCACCAGGTCACCCGTTTTGAAGCCGGAAGCCGGCCCCGCCTCCAGGACGCGGCCAAGGGATTCATGGCCCAGTACCAATCGCGTCTTGCCGGGAGGAGCCCAACCATACTTGCCCTGCGCGATCTCTATATCCGTCCCGCACACGCCCGTCGCAATAGCCTCCACCAGCACCGAACCACTCTGAACATCAGGCTCGGGAATGTCTTCCAGCCGTAGAGTCCCTGGCTGCTTTGGTTCAGTCGTGATCGCTTGCATGTGGTGTTGTCTTTCGCCTCCGGCTCGATGAGATTCCCGACCCGCCCGCTCCGGCGGAGCCGCGCAAACGCTCGATCAACTCGAAACCTTCACTCCCGGAAATGCGCTCGAAGCGCACGTCGGGAGGGCCACCCGAGAGTTCGATCGCGCCTAGAATCCGTCGATACGCTTCCGATCGAATGTGTTCTTCCAAGGCTGCTTCGGACTGCCAACGTTCGACGAGAACGAGGGCGCATTCCGGGGATTGCTCCTCGTAGATGTGAAATCCTGCGCAACCCGGCTGGGCCATGACTGGCCCTTCGATGGATCGGAGTACCTCGAGCACATCGGAGCGCCGATCGGGTGATAGAGGAATTCTGAGCGTTCCGACGACCATGCCTCATCTATACGCACGATTTACACCAACCGCGAAACCTACACCTGAATCGATCCAGAGTATTGATTCATCAGGCCGAAAGATTCAGTCCGCATTGAGCCAAGGGCTGAATGAGAAAACGGAGGGGGCGAATTCCGGTCCTTCAGTTGATATTTCGTCCTGGCAGCGCTGGCGCGCAGCAGACAGCTTTCGGCTTCTACGAAGTGTTATCCTGCTGCCGGCGCGGCTGGATGCCGAGCTTCTTCATGCGGCTGTAGAGGGTCGCTGGATTCAGCCCGAGTTCTGCCGCGGCGCCCTTCGGCCCCTTGATGCGCCAACCCGATCTCTCGAGCACGCGGAGGATAATTTCACGCTCGGAGTCGGCCAGAGTTTGCCGTGATGCCGGGCGCGGATCGCCTTCATCGAGCGCGGGAATGATCAGCGTATCGCCCGGGCTGATAATCGCCCCATGTTCGATCACATTCCGCAGTTCACGCACGTTGCCCGGCCAGCGATAGCTGATCAAGGAATCCATTGTCTTCCGGGGCACCCGGGTGATCTTCTTGCCCATGCGCGACGAGAACTCCTGCAGGAACGCCCACACCAGCATCGGAATATCGTCTGACCGGTCGCGCAACGGCGGAATCCGGATGGGAAAGACACTGAGGCGGTAGTATAGGTCGTCCCGGAACTTCCCTTGCCGGACCGCTTCAGCCAGGTCGCGGTTGGTGGCCGCGATCAGCCGCACGTTCACCTTGATCGTCCGCGGACTTCCCAGGCGTTCGAACTCGCCGGATTCGAGCACGCGCAACAGCTTCGCCTGCATGTCCATCGAGAGTTCGCCCACCTCGTCAAGGAACAGCGTGGAGTGGTCCGCGAATTCGAACCGGCCGACCTGGCGCGAGAGTGCTCCGGTATAGGCGCCTTTTTCGCGCCCGAACAACTCGCTTTCCAGCAGACCCGACGGGATCGCAGCACAGTTGACCTTTACCATCACCTGATTCTGGCGCGGGCTGAGCCGGTGGATTGCCGCGGCAATGAGTTCTTTTCCTGTGCCGGTCTCGCCGCACACAAGCACTGTGGAATTGGTTGGCGCCACCTGCTCCACCATGCGCAGCACCTTTGTTAGGCCTGCGCTCTGGCCGGTAATCGGGCTGTGGTCGTGGGCTAACCGGATCTCGGCTTTGAGGTACTCTCCCTCGGCCTGCAGCCGGTCCTTCAGCCGTTCAATCTCGGCGAGCGACTCCCGTAACGCCTCCTCCGCCCGCCTCCGGGTCGTGATGTCCCGCAGCACCCCATATGCGCGGGTTGCGCGCCCCCTAGAGTCGCGCCGGCTAATGCGGGCCAGATGATGAATCCACTTTTCGCCATCGAAGGGATGCAGAAAACGATACTCAACGTCGATTGTGTCGAAATTCCCGGAGTGGAGTTGCTCGCGCTGCTCCAGGATCCGCGGACGGTCATCCGGATGCAGGTGTTCCATCCAGAAACTCAGGGCCCGGTTCTCCTCCTCTTGTGACACCCCGCACAGCGCGCGGAACCGGTCGTCGATGTAGGTTGTGCCTGCGGTAAAGTCCAGTTCGTAAAACGCCAGTCCGGCTAGGGCGGCGCCTGAAGCGAGGCGAGTTTCGCTGGTCCGAAGGGCCTCCTCGGCACGCTTTCGCTCCGTAATGTCAATCGAGACCCCCGTGAAGACACTCAAACCGCCGGCGGCATTGAAATGAGCCCTACCGCGGCTGGCGATCCATCGTAGATGGCCATCGGCCCGACGGATCCGATATTCTACGTCCGCCGGGGGATGCTGCTCTCCTGAGACTTGCATCGCGCGCCGAACGAGTTCCAGATCCTCGGGATGGATCGAGGCTTCGACGCGTTCGACAGTGACTACCTCGTCCGGTGAATACCCGAAGATCTTGCGTGCCCGCTCCGTGAGCCAGAAAGTGCCCGTTTCGTAATAAAAAGACCAAAGTCCGGCTTCGGCGGATTCGGCGGCGAGTTCCACGCTCTCCTCGCTGTCACGAAGGCTGGCCAGCATCGCCTGCCGTTCCACGGCGCCGACGAGTAACTCGCCGAGCACGCGTAGACGCGTGACAAAGACGTCCGGCCACTCGTATTCATGTCGCACGATATTGAGGAGGATCGCGTGCCGTACGACGCCCACCGTCTCGATTGGAATGTTCAGCGCCGACCGGATGGACATCTGGATCCAGGCGTCCCGTTCGATTTCCGCCTCGGGAGGAAGGTCGGCGATTCTGGCGACCCGGATCGGCCTGCGCTCGACAGTCAAAGTACGAGCCGTCCACGGAAACAGCGGCGCCAGATTGAGGTCCGGGGGCACAGGCGGGAGGCCGGCCGCGTAAGAGGCGAAGCGGACTGTCCAAACCTGCTGATCGGCACTGGCTGAGAGAAGGGCACAGCGATCGGCGTTGAAGAAGACCCGCACGCTCGCCAGTGCTGTTTCGACAACGCGTCCAAGCTGATCGGCTGGGGCCGTAAAAAGCGCCGCCGACGTATCGGAGATCAACGTCTCAAACTCGAGGCGGTCGGGCAGGCGCTCAGCGAAGGGGGCCGGGAGACCTCGGGGGGCCCGAACGTCAACCGTCAGGGGCGTCGGATTGTCAGCCTCCGGCATCCGGCGAATGATGCTGAGTGTCAGTTGGCGGGTTCACTAAATGAGCGGGTTTCCCCAGAATCGGATCACACACCTGCTGCTGAATGATCTTCTATCACCGGCTTCGCGGATTCGTCCGGGCTCAGATGTACCTCCAGTTGAGGGTATGCGATCACAATCCCCGATTCCCTGAATTCCCTGAAGACCGCCCGGTACAACTCGTCAAGTAATACGGGGCGTCCGTAAGCGTACATGACGAACACTCGCAGCTCAAACGAAATCGCACTATAGGCGAACTCCGTCAACACCATTCGCATCAGCACATCGCGCACCTGCTCCACGTCGGTGTCGTACGACACACCGACCTTCAGGTCCACGCGTGTCCAGTTCACGAGTTTTGTCGTGATGAACTCCTTGTTCGGAACCACCATATCGCTGCGATCCCAGAGTGTGACAGTGGTGGCCCTCATGCGGATTCGTGCCACGATGTCGCTCAGGTCTCCCACGGTTACGACGTCCCCGACGCGAATGGATCTCGAGCCTGCGAGACGTCGGTCATCGTCAACCGCTGGCCGGAGCGCTTAGGCAGAACGCTGCGAGCACGAGCGTGGATCTGAACACCATTAGGGCGTTCATCCTCGTCTTGCTGTACGGTTGAATCGGGTTCTCATCTAGGCGACCACCTCTTGTAGGCAAGACCCGTACCACCGAGAATGGCGATCCGATCATGACAGCTAAGTCATTGAGCACCGAGGGTGGGAAGGTCCGTGGGAAGGCCTGTCCTCCGTACTAACCCCAGACCGGGGAGATCCTTAGGAGTTGATATGCCAAGCGGCGGGGTGTCCGGTCTCCCAATCGCCGATTCTGTGGTCCGCTCTGTTCCTGGAGTTTTCCACAGGGTCTCGATCAATCCTAAGTCACTAGAATTTCGACACTTAAACACCACTACGGCTGTTAGATGCACGCCCGGGTTTTGGAAACCGGCTGATACAATGAAATCGGGAATAGAGAGTTGAGTTAACAGATCCCGATCGAAAGTCGGGCGTTAGCTCCAGAACATCGGCCCCGGTAAATCAGCTACCCAAACGTGAAATTACCAAACGAACCCATTCCCATTTTCGAACAGTAGCTTCTAGATCATTGAAAACTGAATACGTTACGCTCGGCAGTTGCCGCGGTAACACCGGCTCGGTATGTCGGAAAGCCATTCGAAAAGGCGGGAATCAACCTATCTCCCGCCTTCAAATGGTGATATGCGAGGTGCCGAGAGCCGCAAAAACGCGCGTCTGGAATCAGAGAATTTCGGGGAAAAGCTTCAGAACGAATGGCT